>JBIIAO010000009.1:0-17017 GCA_044239865.1 Flavobacteriales bacterium | reverse complement strand
TGAAGATGGAGTAGAAGTGATTTCTTCCGGCTTCCAAGTTTGTGTGTGAGACACAGCAATCTTACGTTGGTTCTTGTTGAATTCAAGAACGATGAAGTCAAGCGTTTCTTCCACTTTCGCAGTAGCACCGTCTTCTTTCTTCATGTTTTTGTTCAAGCAGAATCCTTCTAGACCGTAAGGAAGAGCAACAACACAATGGTTACCTTCTTTCTTCACGATAGTTCCTTGGTGCTTGGTTCCTTCAAGGAAGACAGTTTCAAACACATCCCATGGATTTTCTTCCACTTGTTTGTGTCCTAAGCTGATCTTACGTCCTTCACGATCCAATTCCAAAACGACTACAGCTAGATCATCTCCGATAGCGCAGAACTCACTTGGATGCTTGATCTTCTTAGACCAAGAAAGGTCAGAGATGTGAACAAGACCATCGATTCCGTCTGCTAATTCGCAGAAGATACCGAATGTAGTGAATGCACGAACTTTCGCAGTGTGCTTGGCTCCAACAGGGAAACGAGTCTCAATTCCGTCCCATGGATCAGAAGTCAATTGCTTCAATCCAAGGCTTAATTTACGCTCGTCTTTCTCCATGCTTAAGATAACAGCTTCAACCTCTTGTCCTACTTTCAAGAAATCTTGAGCAGAACGTAAGTGTGAACTCCAAGACATTTCAGAAACGTGAATCAATCCTTCTACACCTGGAGCAATCTCAACGAATGCACCGTAGTCAGCAAGAACAACCACTTTTCCTGTAATCTTTTGTCCAACTTCCAAAGTATCTTGAATAGCATCCCATGGGTGAGCAGACAATTGTTTCAAGCCAAGAGCAATTCTCTTCTTGTCATCATCGAAGTCAAGAATAACAACGTTGATCTTAGAATCCAATTGAACAATCTCTTCCGGATGAACAATACGTCCCCAAGAAAGGTCAGTAATGTGAATCAATCCATCTACGCCGCCAAGGTCAACGAATACACCGTAGCTTGTGATGTTTTTAACCACACCTTCCAATACTTGTCCTTTTTCAAGGCCAGACATGATTTGCTTCTTCTGTTCTTCCAACTCAGCTTCAATAAGAGCTTTGTGAGAAACAACAACGTTTTTGAATTCGTTGTTAATCTTAACAACTTTCAACTCCATGATTTTTCCAACGTAAACGTCGTAATCACGAATTGGCTTAACGTCGATTTGAGATCCAGGTAAGAACGCTTCGATACCGAATACGTCAACGATAAGTCCGCCTTTCGTGCGACACTTAACTTCACCTTTAATGATTTCGCCAGACTCAAGAGCTGCATTAACGTTACCCCAAGCGCTGAACAAACGAGCAGTCTTGTGAGAAACGATTAATTGTCCGTTTTTGTCTTCTTGTAATTCAACATAAACAGTAACGCGGTCACCTGCTTTAAGATCTGGGTTGTAACGGAATTCAGTTACTGCAACCACACCTTCAGACTTGTATCCGATGTTTATTACAACTTCTTTCTTACCAACAGAAACAACGGTTCCTTCAATAACTGTTTTTTCAGCAATTGTAGATAAAGTGTTTTCGTACAATGAATCGTAACGATCACGCTCAGATGCAGTGTATCCACCAGCAGACTCATACGCTTCCCAACTGAATTCGCCTTTTTCATCCATGAAAGCGGCGTCGTCAGCGGTGCTGTACAACTCTAATGGTTCTTCTGCAGAAACTTCTTCTTCTACAGATACAGAAGCAGTAGCTTCAGTGTTTTCAGTTCCTTCGGTGGTTGGAACAGTGTTTTCAGCTTCTTCAGCTGGATTTAATTCTTCTGCCATGGGGCATTGTTAATTTGTATTTCATTCGCCTTCGCACGCATACGGAATGAAAGAGTTAGTTATTGTTCAGTGACTCAGCGTCTTATCACCACCCAAAAAGGGACGCGAATATACAAAGAAAATCGGCTAATATGCCGATTTCAATCACTTTGTGATCAATCTTTCAGAGTAATCTTTCAGATCAATTGAATCGTCGAAGACATTCGCGAAGCATTCGCCGCAGGCATTCGTGCTTTGCATTTAGTTGGGCGTGCCCCTTCGGGTCGGGCTATTCGTTCCAAGTCCTCGCGGTTTCCAACCGCTCCGGGCTTTCCACTGCTATCCCTCACGCACCACCACTAATTTTCTTGTTCCCTGAGGTATTCCATTGCAAACCAGCTTTGCATAGTATACCCCGGGGCTGCAATCATTCAAATGAAATGTTTTCGAATTTTCACCGATGTTCAATTTTACGACACGCACCAATTGACCAGCACAATCGTATAGGTTAATGGAACTCGTTTCTTTAATTTCATTGAAGGAAAAAGTGGTACTACTTGAGCAAGGGTTCGGAAAGTTTGAAAATGAGAAATTAGCATTTAGACTTTCCACTGAATTCAATTCCGAATTGGGAAGAATCTTTATCCCAACAGGTCTATGATCAGAGACATTGGCTTCGTATTCATTCCACCCATTTGACAGATATTGTTCTATTTTGAGAGTTTTTATTTCGTACGAACTATTCTGCGTCTCATCAAACAATTCGTTTGTAATCAGAATATGATCGAGATGCGAAGGCCACGAAGGGTATGACCAATTCGTGCTACTCCCCGCTGCAATATCCGTATCTGCAAACAAATAGTTTTCACTGTCATTGAGGAAGTTAATAAATACATTGTTGGGAACGGGATCGGTGATTCTGTCGTTTAGGTCACCCAAAAGAAATACACTTTTATCAGGCAAATAGTTGTCGATGTAGCTTTTTGAAAGGTTCGATGCCAAATACCTTCTTGCTTCCTCATCATCTGAATTATCTGACTCTAGATAGCCGTCTCCGCAACATTTGAAATGATTATTTATAACGAAGAAATTTTTGTTGTCGAAGTTAAAGTCCATGATTTTCGGCGCTCGAGGAAAAGGATTCCAATAGGGGTAAGAGGTATAGATTTCATAAAGATCGTTAATCTGAATAACCTCATGTTTATAAATGAACGCCAATCCAGCATAATATGAAGTCATGAAGTAGTAGTGATATTGAGGTAAATCGGCTAACATGAATTTGAAGGAGACCGTGTCATCTATCTCTTGAAATGCATAAATGTCAGCATCAATGTTTTCGATAATTTGCTGAACGTAATTCACGGTAATGTCCCCGTTTTTCGGGAAGTGTTCAATGTTCCAAGAAACAAGCTCAAGGGTTGTGTCTGTTCCGAACGATAAATCATTCAGCGTTTGTGCGAATAGGAACGAACTGGTTAAAAAGGTTAGAGCAAGTAAAGAGATTCCCCGTTTCAATTTTTTTTCCGAATGTAGTTAAGAACGAGGTTAACTGAATAACGTGTCAACGGCATTCTTCCCTTTTCTTACCCTTTTTTAACTTCTCTTACCTTCTCTTACCTTCTCTTACCTTCTCTTACCTTCTCTTACCTTTTACAAAGACATTCGCGAACTATTGTACTAATAGTTTTTTAGTGGTCAGAACATTGCCAAGGGCATCGTAGACTTTAACAAAATACAAACCATCACTCAACTCATTCTCAAAATTAATAATTGTCTGTTTTGACACGATTTTCCCGTGAGTTATCTCTTGGCCCATGTTCCAGGACTTATCGAGAAAATCAGGAGTCACTAGGATGCAAAAAAAAAGAAAGGTTCCTCGGAACCTTTTCTTTTTTATCTATTGTTGGGAATAGGCTTATTTCGTCCTTTTATATTTCGTATTCCTTTGTCAAATAACTCTACCAATCATGCTTCGCAATGAGAACGCAGCAATAATATTTGTAGGTAGAATTTGGGTTGTAAGCCCATCCAATTCCGATGTCGTAACAAGGTTGATAAAAATCTTTTATTCCTAACAAATGCACTCTGTGCCCTGCGTTTAGGTGGACAGTTTCCCCTCCATCGTCTATTAGATTAATGATCGCCTCTTTGGGTGTTTCGGCTCCTGCGGAAATTGATTCAAAAAAGTTATTTGATTTTTGCTCGAACCATGAAGGAACGAGCGAATAACCATATTTATTGATATAATAATTCATTCCGTAACCTTCAGGATTCACATGCCCAAAGTAGTTGCGATTGGCCATGTCCTGCGCTTTGAATGCCGCCGCTGAGGCTAGAGAGGAATTCCATTTCAAGGCATGAATGGATTTAATATCACTTAGATTTACTCCAATTTCGTTGGAAAATTTACCAGGATTTGCACGCACACTATTCAAGTAGTTCAATGCTTCCGTTAATTCGGGCGATTGAGCGCGAAGCCATACCAGACAGGGGGTCAAAAGTATTATGAATAAAAGTAAACTGAGTTTCTTTCTCATCTGCGATTATTATTGGTGGTACATTATTATAGGGAAAGTCAATGATAACTTTTGTAAGGCTTATTTCGTCTTTTTGTACCAGATGTATTCCTCAGATTGAGAATCTCCGTATCTACCACAATCATATTCCATAAGATAAGCAGCAACAATTAAAACCTCGTTTTCAGATACTTGAAAAACAATTTCAGGGTATTCGGTGTCACCGGTAATATACTCTTTCACGCTTTTGAAGGCTGCAGTTCCTTTTTCATTGAACAAGCATCCCCACTCATCATTCACACCTGATGTATAAGCAAAGTCAAAACTTGCATTTGGCTTGTGATTGGTGATTGTTAAGGTTTGTTTTTTAGCATTGGTATAAGTACCATTTAAACTTTGCGCTGAAGCGAAAAGAGCAGAGCAAAATAGGAAGGTAGTGATAATGAAGTGTTTCATGGATTTGTATTTTGTTTGTTTGATTTTAATGCTTATTTACTTTGTTTGTCAAAACAAGATACAAAGAGTTTTATTAAATGTTGCCATTATTTTAAAAAGATCAGATCTAGTTTACATTCATTTTCACGCTCGAAACCCGTGTAGTAATCTATATAAGAGAAGATTAAAATGTATGTATCGTTCCAAGGAGATTTAATGTAACCGGTATATTCACCATCACCATAAATAAATGGCATGTCGTCTATTTCTTCATACACGGGATTGTATTGTTTAATGAGTTGCTTATTACCATTTTTTTTAATTAAGTAGTATTTTTTACTTCCGTTTTTCTCTTTCAATTCAGTGATCTCTTGGAATTTTTGACTATTCTCAAAGTGAGTGTCTGCAATTATTCCGATTTGATTGTTGGATAATAAGTTCTTATTGGAAATAACATTTCGTGCCAGCTGATTGATCTTTGCAGGGTCAAACTCCAACTCTGCCCATTTTGCGCTATCTGATTCGCTCATTATTGATTTTGGAAATTTGTCTTTTTCGCAAAAGCAGTAAAATTTCGGGTTGCGATGATTGCTTCCAATGGCTCCATTGGAATGAGAAATTAAAAAGTAGAAGCAACCTTCATTGGACCATCCAAGAGTGACGGCGTCTTCACTTGCATATGACTCATATTCAAATTTACTTGGGCAGTCACAACCAAAAGACAATAGGGTGCTGTCTTCGTAATTGAAGTTCTTGTTCAGGCTAAATACATTTTTAGTAATAGAGTCAAATTGAATTTGAATGTTTTTCAAGCTATCAGTTTTCTGTTTCAATTGAACTTGATAATTTTCAAGGGTACTTTTGCTCGTGTTAATTTTAAATTGGAAGGCGGATATTTCATTTTTTAATTTTCCAATTTCAGCGTGTAACTCTATAATTTGATTTTGGTACTCCGTGCTCTCTTTGTTGTGACTTGAAACAAGGCTGTCAATTTTATTTTGCAGAAGAACAATCTGTTCTTTTTTGTTTTGGCCTTGAATGAAATTTCCAATCAATAGAAGTTGAAGAAGGATGCAAAATCGAGCAATTTGAATTTTATTGATTTGAATAATCAGATTTTTCATTTTCAAAGTTTAATTAATCGTTCTCTCTAAAAACGATATCCAATGAGAACATTCATATCTAGCTTAATGCGTTTGAAGTAAGTGTGATATCCCATACCCATGTCCCATGTTATGAAACATTTCTTTCCTGTATAGCGAACACCCCCAGCTCGAATTCCAGCAAATAAATGGTTCATTTTCGTTTTTTCGAGATAGGTTCTTCCGTTGTAATCATAGGTCGTTTGCGTGAGCGAATGAATACGATAATTCAGCGTTCCTCCTGCAAACCAATTCCAGCGATATGGTCTTGGGAAATTCTTTAAATAGTCGACACCCATGCTGAAATATCTTCTGCTAATGCTATAAGCATATCCGTCTGAACTGTTTTTCTTCGCAAGTTGAATGTTGTAACGAATGCTGTTATTGTTGCTTAATTTCTTTTCATACAATAACGGAAAGGAAGTCCCCGCAGAAGTGAAACTAAGTCCGCTGTAAAGCGTATTTTTTGAATATCCTCGGTCACTGATGGAGGTTTGAGGAAATAAATCGTCCCATGTTACCAGAGGCTCGTAGCTATAGTAGGTTGGTTGTATGTCGCTCACCCAAACTTTGTAGACATGGGTAACATGATTTGCAAATGTTTGCCAAGGCCATTCTTGTCGAGATACTTGACCTGGCGAAGGATCTCGGAGTACCACTTTATCAGGCAGGGCAACTGCATTTCCATATTGATCTGTTCCGATTGAATAATAAATAGCTGTTAATACATAAGCGTGGCCAATGTCGCCACCTGTATTTATTCCTACAATCAATGGCCAATTGCTACTCAGAAAATTTACAATTTCATTGGAATTTGTCGGGTAGGAATTAAACGAAACCTTCGAAACCGAACCTCTATTGTTATATGCCCATCGGTTTAATCCGACTGAAAATTGTTCGTATCCACCCGGTGCATCATAGAGTCCCCCGTAGCATTGTCGAACAATATCTTCTTGTGTTATGTAAAGACCATGATAGTTAAGAACCATTTGAATACAAGCCGCCCAGCACCAATTGTTCGCCCGCTGACGGCTATTGGCTGCGACATAATTAAACTGTTCGGTGTTTACTCCTGCAACAAAATAATTGGGTCCAATTTGTTGAACATTTGCTTGGCCATTTGATAGCGCAACAATGCATTTGAAAAGAATAACAAATATTATTCGAATCAAAAGATTGCTTTTCGTTAACATGTTACCTTTTGTGATTTTGGTAATATGCTCGAACGCTAAATGGAAGGGAAGTTTGTAGAACGTTGTTATGGTGTAACGCATTCACATTTTTTTTCAACCCAAACCTTGCCTTTAGGACATGCTGGAGGATAAGTTATTTGGGCAATAGTTACTTTGTAGGTGTATTTCTCGACTGTTCCAGTAGACAGTTTAACGTTATTAATTGTAACGGTGTAGGTTTCATCATAAATACTGCTTACAATAATCCCGATTGGGTCAAATGCAATTGTATTGTCACCGTAACCGTTATTCGTTATTTGAGATGTCACTGGAATCAATTCGCCATTCGGTGAAGTTATTGAAACAGTCGCTAAACTGAAATCAGCCGATGGGATGCTAAATGACCATGTTTTAACACTAGCCAGTGGGGCAGGAAAAAATCCAGGGCAGGGGTAGGCCGTAAAAGGGAGGTTTGGACTTGTTCCAGAATCATCAAAGACATATAATACAGAAATTGTTGGAGTAGCACCGTGACCAAATATTGATTTACTTTGCTGAAGAATCCAACGGCGATGTCCTAAATTCGGGGAGCCTTCATCATCCATAAAAAGGGTAATGGCTGCAGATGAATGAGGACCGTAGGCGAGATTGGAACTTCTAGCGGCTTTCGCCCCATCGACTGAATAGCAACTCCAAGAAGTAGGAGGGGAATGGTCAATGTCGTTGTTCGCGTCCATCATTAAAGCGGCTTCTTGACAATTCCTGTTTTTTATAGAATCTAACGCAATGGCGTTTGGGAGTCCTGCTAAATGACGAAAATAATTTATCCGCTGCAAGGTTCTTGTTTGAGCCAAACGACTAATTTTACCCGCGTTGCAGGTGGATACATTACCCGTCCAACCGAGTTCTTCCACAGTAACATTGGAGCCTAGGTAATTAGCGTTGTAATCTAAAACCATTTGCTCTCTGTCACATTGAGCGCGCAAATCAGTTGTAGCGCATGCAAAAAACAAAAAAATAAAAGTGATAATTCCCCTCATTTTTTCGATTAAATTAATAATGCAATTTAACAACTTATTGTGAATTTGGTATAACATATCGATATTCATTCACAAGCATTCATTTTCTTAAAAAAAAAGCAAGAAAGAGTATGAGAAACACAATGAGAAATTAGGAATTCAATCTTACCTATTCTTCCCATCAGAAACGTCGAAGACCCTCGTCCGTAGGACCCTCGCAACGCCAGTTGCCCTCGCGAAGCAATTCGCCCTCGTCCTTCGGATATTCTTCCCTTTTCTTCCTCTTTCTTAACCTCTCTTACCTTTTACAAAGACATTCGCGAACTATTGTACTAATAGTTTCTTAGTGGTCAGAACATTACCTAGAGCATCGTAGACTTTAACAAAATACAAGCCTTCACTCAACGCATCATTCAAATTAATAATTGTCTGTTGTGATATGATTTTACCTTGAGTTATTTCTTGACCCAAGGTGTTACTTATGACGTACATCCAATTACTTGAGGTCGTTGAGCTGCTCAAATTAATTACAACATTATCGGTAGCCGGATTCGGATAAATGCGAATGGTCTCACCTTTTATTGTTCCCATATTTGAAGGGGTGTCACTGAACACGGTATCGCTTATTAGGCGAACGGAAAGACCCGATGTTTTCGTAGTTTGGCTTTGAGTGACGGCAGTGTTGTCATGATCTAGGTGTCGAATCCAAGGATATAACTGATTTGCAGTGACCTGCAAGGTCTCAGTCGAACTCCACCAGTTCGCGTACAAACCCATGCCAGTAAAAAATCCAAAATCCATTCGGAAACCATCTCCAAGACCGGTAAAATTGCTGTTGTTCGTAGCGCCAGTATTTGGGGTTTCCCAATGGGTTGTTCCTATCTCTTTCATTTCGCCACCCGCCACCTGTAATCCTCCGAGGAAAGTGGTTAAAGTAGTCCACTCGGCGTCTGTGGGTACGTGAAAACCTGCTGGTGCCAATACCTTGTTTGGTGTTGAAGAGATTGTGTCATGTATTCCGGCCACCGCGTACCAATTATACAACTTACCATAGATTGCGCCGTGAGCTGCACTATTGTTGTAATAACACCAAGCACCTGTTGTTAAGTTTGCCCATTGAGTGGCGTCAGTTACCTGTGGTATTACAGTGCCATCGCTATAGTGTGACACATTTAAATTTTCTTTTACCCATTCCTGGGTGCCGAGTATAACACTATTGTATATGTTGCCATCGAAGTCAGTCATTCCATTTCCGGGAAGTTGACTAAATATATTTGTGGAGACAAACAATGCGGCTAACAACAATTTATTTTTCATATGTTAATTTGTTCGGTTATTCAAAGGGCTTTTCAGATATGCTTTTCGGAACATTCCGTTCTTCCGAATGCATTCTTAAATCCATGTTTGTCAGCAATTTAAGAAATATTTCTAATACAATTGTGTATCATATCACAAATAATAACAATCAGTTAATATTTACATAGGAGCATTAAGCCTTTACTCTGTGCATTGCCAAACTAATTAATTCCTCGCAACGCCAGTTGCGCTCGCGAATTAATTCGCCCTCGTCCATTGGACATTCGCGAAGCATTCGTGCAACGCACATTCGTCGGTATCGACATTCATCCCCTCTCTTACCTTTTCAAAAAGAAGTCATACGCCACTTTACAAACCTCCGCTATAATCCTTTCATTCGTTTCATCGCTCTCGTATGAGTTTGTAACCAAAACGCTAATGATGAAGTAATGTCCATTCGGAAGGAACACAATTCCCCAATCGTTTGTGGCGGCTGTTAATCCGGCTTCGTTCGTTCCTGAAGAGCCCGTTTTGTGCGCCACAACTGTTCCTTCGGGCAAGAGTCCTTTCAGACGCTTTACACCGGTAGAGGTTTCTTTCATGGTTTGCCAGAAGAAGTTGTAGCTCGAAGGAGAGAGCAAGCCGTTTTTATTTTCATAGAACAAGCGCAACGTCTGAACAGCGGCATTCGGAGTAATCCAATTTTGAAACATGTTTTCCCATTTCGACTGCATGGTGCGTTCGTTGAATGCAAATTGAAGGTCTTGAATTTGATTTTTTTTGAAGTAGTCCTCCACTAATTTCGGAGAACCAACCATTCCAATTAAAGTATCGCATGCGGTATTGTCACTGTGTGAAATACAATACTGAATCAGTTGGGCAATAGTGAAATCTCCTCCATTGGGAGAATCTTTTCCAAGGGGATTCCAAAATGCATTAACCGGAAGTTGTGCCTTTGTGATTTTAATTTTTTGATCCAGACTGAATGCGCCGCGATCAATTTTATCAAGCATTGCCAAACCAATGTGCATTTTGTATGCGCTCTGAGTAGGGCAGTGCATATTCCCATTGATTGAAAGCGTATCATTTCCATTTTCTCCTGAAATGGAAATTCCAACAATAGCTTTTTTGTCGCGTAAGATTTGTTCGATTTGTTTTTTTAATTCTCTCGTCTGATCAACCTTCTGAGCAGATTCGACAGGGGCAGGAGTTAAAACGAAAAAGTAAATCACCGTCCACACAACGCCAAAAAACAAACCGAGATAAACGGTATTCAAATGTTTTTTCAAATCACGCTTTACGATCAATCGGAAAAGAATCCAGAGGATAAATAATGCAGCGAATGCAATGGGCAGGTATATTCTTGACATGTTTTTTTAATTCAGATAATCTCAACAAAGAAAGGATAAACTGAATTCTTTTCGTCGAAGACATTCGCGAAGCATTCGCCAAAGGCATTAGTGCAAAGCACATTTGTCTTTCGGACTATCGCTTTCGCTGAAAGCAATTAGTAATAAATCTCCAGAAGAATATTCTTTCCTGAATTGTCCACAATTTTCTCTATTCGTTCAAAGAATTTCTCATGAACCATAGGACAACCCAAGCTATTGCAAATTGACTCGTCCTGCTCGTCGTATGGGACTTTCGAATATTTATGAAGAACAATATTTCTTTCGAAAGCATTACTGTTTGTTGTGTCAAGTCCATAGAGTTTGTAGGCCTTACCGAATTGTCCGTTATAACTTGTTCCAATGCAATATTTGCCCAAAGAAGTACTTAAAGAGTTATTGGTGTTGCTGAATTTTAGTTCTCCTTCAGTTCCTGTTTCAGAGCCTGATCCATGCGCTACCAAGCCTTTGTCAATCAATTTGTTATTCTTTAAATCATAAATGAAAAATCTGTTTTTACCAGAGTGTATTTTCATGTCAATAAAGAACGCAACGTCATCATTGTATTTTGGGTTTTTAGAAATAAACAATTGAACTTCTTTTACATGAGCGGCAAGCTTTTCTTCAATTGAATGGTCAAGCGTAATGACTTCTTTGGATAAATTACTTTCAGAGGAATAAACAGAGTAAATAGCAAAAGCAGTTACGAGCAAAATTGTTATCAGAAGGAATTTTTTCATGTTGTTTAATCTAAATCAAAAACATTTATATAACATGGTCCTTGTCCAAGTAGAACATCGAGCTCTTTTATCTCTGATAATTCGAAAGTAACATTCTCGATTCTCAGTGCATTAAAGCCTACATAACTTATAATAATATCATAGGTGCTAGGTTGAAGGTGTTTTTGATACTTTCCTTGAATATCCGATGAGACTAATATAGTATCTCGCTTTTCTAAATCGATAAATTCGATTCCGGTGGCGATGAGTGTATCAATGATTATTTTGGAGCCAATGCATGCTTTTCCGAAAGTTATTCCGTGAATGAATGCTAATGTAGTATCAGAAAAGCCTACTGTATGGAGTGAGACTATTTTGCTTGGAATGGAAGTCATGCTTTCAGAAGCGCTATTGCCAAAAGTGTATACTGACTTTCTTCCGCAGCCAACAAATGATAATACTAATATCAAGGAGAACAATATTGTTGAGCTTCGTTTCATTTTATTCTAATGGTGAATTTTTGTATTCAATTAAAAGTAATCCAAGACTCCTTTCATTTGCCCTAAATCACCTCAAATTTTTCCTTTCTAAAAACCAGGGAACTTCGTAATTGGAACTACGTTAATCCTGCTTCGTAATTGGAAAACTGGAAGTTTTATTCCTACTTCGTAATTCCTACGCTGGAATGGGAACTTCATTTTAAATCTTACCCTCTCTTACCTTTTCTTCCCCTCTCTTACCTTTTAGAGAGGCATTCGTACGAAGTACATTCTTCATTATCTATCGAACAAAAACTTTTTTCACAACGATTTCATGTCCATTGGAACACTTGACAAAGTAGACTCCCGGTGCCCATTGTGATGTTGAAACGTCAGCCGTTTCTTTTGAGGAAAATGTTGCAATACGTTTTCCATCTGCACCAACTATTTCACACTCAAACGTCTTTCCGAGCCAGTTAATCCGAACCGAAGTAGCAGTCTGATTCAACCAGAAATTTTCATCTGATTCTTCAGCAACCGGCGTGCACATGACGTAATTCAACTTCTCCCAAATCTGATCGTTCAATAAAAACGGAACCAAGGAATTGTCGGGAGCATTGCCCATGCGAATGAACACCAATCCCTCGCTCGGACTCACATTCAGGCACTGTCCATCTCTACCAAGCGCAGCGTAAACATCTGAAGGTGCATTTGGAAACATCATCCCAGGTATTACAATTTGCGTTTGCGGAATCATATATGAACTTTGACCATTCAACCACCATAAGTATCCGTAAGAGTTATTCAAATTCTGAGAGGGCGTAATCATTTCTTGAAAATAATTCGCGTCGGTCATGAGCTGATTGCCATTCCAGTTTCCGCCATTTTGCATGAGTATTCCGAATCGCGCCATGCTGCGCGCAGTGCTCAAATAAACATTGTTATATCCATTCTGAAAAAAGAACCCATCCATTCCCGTCGGTTGCTTCAAGGCCGAAAAGACAAGTCCGTTCAACGTTTGTCCAGTCGCTCCTTCCAACACGCCATCGAGTAGGGTATAGGGCCCGTTATGATACGCCCAACGCGTGCCCGCATCTGCAGAATAAATCAAACAATTCGGATCGGTGCAATACGGATCTGCAACACCATCGTCTAACCCCGATGTCATGGTTAATTGGTTTCGAACCGTAATGTTATTTTCCTGAGCGGCAGTGCAACTGGTCCAACCACTTCCCAAATAACTTGAACTTAAATCATTGATCGAAAGCTGTCCGTTTTGTTGCGCAATTCCAACCAAATAGGAGGTAAGCGTCTTTCCTGCAGATGCCCAATACCACAGGCTATCCTGCGTGAATGTCCCGAAGTAATTCTCAATGACAATCTTGCCGTTCTTCAGCACAATAAATGCTTTCGTATTGTTACTTTCCAGAAAGGTTAAGAGCTCAGGTATCTGATCTTCACACCATCCCAATTCCGCTGGAGTAATAGTTGCCCATGTGTTACCTGTGTTAGGTGGAAAATAGATTTGTCCTTTAGCTAAAAGATTCGTGAGAATCAAAAGAAGAAGTAAAGTATATTTCATATTGATTTGAAAATATTTCATTGAAATGGTTTAACGAATATACTATTTAAACCAATTAATTCCTCTCAACAACAGTGGACCTCGCGAAGCATTCGCCAACGGCATTCGTACGAAGTACATTCTTTTTTTGCCCTCGTGAAGCATGGGGGGAAATGTCTACGATTTGTAAGAGCAAAAAAAAGGCTCCTTTCGGAGCCTTTCAGATATTATCCTAAGTAAGATTTTAAGATCTTACTTCTGCTTGTGTGTTTCAATCGACGAATCGCTTTCTCTTTGATCTGACGAACACGTTCACGTGTTAAATCGAAGCGCTCTCCGATTTCTTCCAACGTAAGTGGGTGTTCACCATTCAAACCGAAATACAATCGAACCACATCGCCCTCACGCGCAGTTAGCGTGCGAAGTGAGCGTTCAATCTCTCTGCGTAAACTTTCATGCAATAGATCTGTATCCGGAGAAGGAGTGTCGTTCGTTTGCAATACATCGTACATCGTAGAGCTGCTGTCATCTCCGTCTTTCAATGGAGCATCCATAGATACGTGACGTCCGCTGTTGCGCAACGATTGCTTTACTTCATCCAATGTCATTTCCAACACTTCAGCCAATTCAGCAGGAGTAGGAGGACGCTCGAATTCTTGTTCCAACTTAGCGAAAGCCTTGTTGATTTTATTGATCGAACCAATCTTGTTCAACGGAAGACGAACAATACGAGATTGCTCAGCCAACGCTTGAAGAATAGATTGACGAATCCACCATACAGCGTAAGAAATGAATTTAAATCCACGAGTTTCATCGAAACGCTGAGCCGCTTTGATCAAGCCAAGGTTTCCTTCGTTAATTAAATCGGGAAGAGATAAACCTTGGTTTTGATACTGTTTCGACACAGATACAACGAAACGCAAATTCGCTTTAGTCAATTTCTCCAAAGCAAGCTGATCACCTTGTTTAATACGACGAGCCAACTCAACTTCTTCTTCGGCAGTAATCAAATCCACACGACCAATCTCTTGCAAATACTTGTCAAGGGAAGCGGTCTCGCGGTTGGTTACCTGTTTTGTAATTTTTAACTGTCTCATGTTTGCTTAACGTTCGTTTAATTCACTGTTTCTGTAATACGCAAAAAACAGGAATTTAGTTTTGTTCTTCTGGTTTTGGAAGTAAAGCTTTTCTAGAAAGCTTCAATTTACCGGTCTTAGGATCTTTACCTAACACTTTAAATTTAACCAAATCACCAACTTTCAACACCTCGTTAACATCGTCTATTCTTCTCCATTCCAATTCACTGATGTGAATAAGGCCATCTTGACCAGGAATAATTTCAACGAATGCTCCGAACGGTTGAATTGTTTTAACTGGACCTTCATAAATAGCTCCAATTTCAACTTGAGGTGGCCATACAATTGATTTCACACGATTCACAGCAGCATCTAGGCTTGCCTTGTCCGCAGACGCAATTTCTACAAAGCCTTTGTTGTCGCGCTCTTCGATAGAGATTGTTGCGCCAGTTGTTTTCTGAATTTCTTGAATTACTTTTCCTCCAGGTCCAATAACTTTTCCGATTTCTTCGGTTGGAATTTCGAAGCTAACAATACGAGGAGCGTGAGCTTTGTAATCTTCACGAGGTTCAGAAATGGTTTTCATCATTTCACCCAAGATGTGCAAACGTCCTTGCTTGGCTTGATCCAAAGCATCGGTTAACAATTGCATGGAAAGACCCTTGATCTTAATGTCCATCTGGCAAGCTGTAATTCCTTTCGAAGTTCCAGTTACTTTGAAGTCCATGTCGCCCAAGTGATCTTCGTCTCCTAGGATATCTGATAAAATTGAATATTTTCCGTTTTCATCTGTGATCAATCCCATTGCAATTCCAGATACTGGAGAAGTAATAGGAACACCACCGTCCATTAACGCCAGTGTACCAGCGCAAACAGTCGCCATAGATGAAGATCCGTTCGACTCAAGAATGTCAGAAACAATTCTCATCGTGTACGGACATTTTTCAGTTTCAGGAAGAACAGGCTTCAATGCACGAAGTGCAAGGTTACCGTGTCCAATTTCACGACGACCCGTTGAACGAATCGGACGTGCTTCACCTGTGCTGAATGGTGGGAAGTTGTAGTGCAACAAGAACTTCTCGCTTCTATGGTGAACAACACCGTCAATGGTTTGCTCGTCAAGCTTAGTTCCCAAAGTAAGGGTTGTCAACGACTGAGTTTCTCCGCGTGTGAAAACACTTGAACCGTGAGCACCTGGCAAATAATCTACTTCACACCAGATTGGACGAATGGTGCGTGTATCGCGACCATCTAGACGAATACCATCGTCTAGAATCATGCGACGCATAGCGTCTTTCAAACAATCGTGAGTATATTTCTTGAACAAGAAAGCATTTGCCGATTTTTCTTCCGCAGTGAATTGAGCGAAAAAATCCTCTTCAATTTGGTGAAACGCTGCGCTTCTTTCCTTCTTTCCAGATGGAGTCTTTACAGCAATATAGAACTTGTCATAACACTCGTCCCATACTTTCTTCTTCAACTCTTCGTCTTTTGGTTCGTGGTTGTATTCGCGTTTTACAGTCGCTTTTTCAACCTTCGATGCCAATTCCAATTGAGCTTTAACTTGTGCTTGAATAGCAGTGTGTGCGATAGCGATGGCTTCAACCATAACTTCTTCAGACACCTCTTTCATTTCACCTTCAACCATTACAATGCTGTCTGCACTTCCTGCGATCATCATGTCTAGATCGGCAAGAGCCAATTGAGAGCGTGTAGGGTTAACAACGAATTCACCGTTGATGCGTGCAACACGAACTTCAGAGATAGGACCATTGAAAGGAATATCTGAAACTGCAATGGCCGCAGACGCAGCAAGACCAGCTAAACTATCAGGCATGTGCTCAGTGTCACCCGAAATCAAGGATACAACAACTTGTGTGTCACTGTGGAAATCTTCAGGGAACATAGGGCGTAAAGCACGGTCGATCAAACGAGAAACTAAAATCTCGTCGTCGTATGGACGTGCTTCACGTTTGAAATAACCACCTGGGAAACGACCCACAGCGGCATATTTTTCACGGTACTCTACCGTTAGAGGAAGGAAGTCTAACCCTTCTTTTGCTTCTTCGTTGGCTACAACGGTTGCAAGGAGCATCGTATCTCCTTGACGAACGACTACAGAACCATGTGCTTGCTTCGCTAACTTACCAGTTTCAATGGTAATTGGAGCAGAAGAACCCATGTCAATGGTCGTTGTGATTGCTTCGATTTTCATTCTTTTATTTTCGGATATATAGTTCTAAGAAAAAACGCGAAAAGGCAATTGTTAGATTGCCTTTTCTTTGAATTATGCCTGAGTATTACTTACGTAATTCAAGTTCTTTTACGATTGCACGGTAACGAGCGATGTCAACTTTTTGCAAATAATCCAATAAGCTTCTACGCTTACCAACCAATGCAATCAACGAACGTTGTGTGCCGTAATCTTTTTTATTCTT
>JBIIAO010000016.1:0-6457 GCA_044239865.1 Flavobacteriales bacterium | reverse complement strand
GTGCCGACTTGAAAGAGATGGCACAAGAAGAATACAACGAGTTATCTCCGAAGATTGTTGAAATGGAAGAGGCCATAAAGTTTCTTCTTATTCCAAAAGACCCCGAAGATACCAAGAACGTTATTGTCGAAATCCGCGCCGGAACGGGCGGAGATGAGGCTTCTATTTTTGCAGGAGACCTTTATAAAATGTACACACGGTACATTCAAGACAAAGGTTGGAAAATTGAAGTGTTGAATTTGAGTGAAGGAACCATGGGTGGGTTCAAAGAGGTTTCGTTCAAGGTGGAAGGTGATGAGGTGTATGGCACCATGAAGTTTGAAAGCGGTGTGCACCGCGTGCAGCGTGTTCCACAAACCGAAACGCAAGGACGTGTTCATACATCGGCGGCAACAGTCGCTGTTATGCCTGAAGCAGAAGAATTTGATGTGGTCATAAACATGTCAGATATACGCAGAGATACTTATCGCGCAAGTGGTGCAGGCGGACAACACGTAAACAAAACGGAATCTGCCGTTCGTTTGACCCACCTTCCAACCGGAGTTGTTGTTGCTTGTCAGGAAGGAAGAAGCCAGCACGAAAACTTAGACAAAGCCATGACCATGCTTCGTTCAAGAATCTTTGAGGCAGAAGTAAATCGCAGGCACGAAGAGCGTTCACGTATGCGAAAGTCTTTGGTAAGCACGGGAGACCGCAGCGCGAAGATTCGCACCTACAATTATCCGCAAGGACGTGTGACAGATCACAGAATAAATTTAACGTTGTATAATTTAGATGCTGCTATGAATGGCGAAATAGCTGAAGTCATTGAAGCGTTGAAATTAGCAGAGAATACAGAGAAACTCAAAGAAGGAAATTCATAAGATGAACAAGGCGAAATTGGTAGAATTAATTCGTTCAAGAAAAAGTTTCTTGTGCGTTGGATTGGATACTGACCCATCGAAGCTTCCTGCGGGCGTTAGCGCGCTTGAATTCAATAAGGCAATTATTGATGCCACTCGAGAGTTTGCGGTGGCTTATAAGCCTAATTTGGCGTTTTACGAAGCCATGGGAAGACAAGGGTGGGATATACTCGAGGAAACTGTTGCTTATATCGGAAACGAACACTTCACGATAGCAGATGCTAAACGCGGGGACATTGGAAATACTTCGAGTTATTACGCGAAAGCATTTTTTGAAACCTACGGATTCGATAGTATCACTGTTGCTCCGTATATGGGCAAGGACAGTGTTTCGCCCTTCTTGCAATTTCAAGACAAGTGGGCAATTGTTTTGGCCCTTACTTCAAACGAAGGGTCGAAAGATTTTCAAACACAGAAAATAGGAGAGGAGTATCTTTTTGAAAAAGTACTTCGCGATGTGGCCTCATGGGGAACCGACGAGAACACGATGTTCGTAGTTGGTGCAACCAAGGCGGAGAGTCTAGCTCAAATTCGTCAGATTATTCCGAATCACTTCTTGCTTGTTCCTGGCGTTGGCGCTCAAGGTGGAAGTCTTCAGGAAGTTGTGAAATATGGAATGAATAGCGAAGTCGGATTGTTAGTGAACGCTAGTCGCTCTATCTTGTACGCTTCATCTGGCGCAGATTACGCGAGTGCTGCTGCTGCGGAAGCAGAGAAGATGCAAAAAGAAATGGCTGTCTTTTTATAACAGCCATTTCAAGTGTAGAGAAAAAAATCTATTTAGAGAGATAAATGTCTCCCGAAAGTTTTCCGCTGAAGGCTTTCCATTCGCCGTATGCGTTGTAGCTGTGTCCAATAACTTTGTCCTGATTATCATCCATTTCAGGGCAGTCTGTAAAGTAAACGGTGAAGAAACCGTCCCATTTGTCGTCACCAGGTTCTTTTAAAATAAGTTTGTAAGCCCTTTGATTGCCTCCGCATTCACCGCCACCATCTCTGTCATCTTCCATAATGGTTCCAGAAACAGGACGTCTATTGCTTCCTGCAATGTTGTATCCAGTAGCGATATTCCCTTGAATGTTTTCAATCACAACGGTCAGTTTTTTATCACGTAAACTCCCTTTCCAAGAACCCAATATGTAGGAATATCTTGGATTAACTGCGGAAGATGTGTTTTGCGAATCATCCTTTGGATTATCGTTGTTGTTTTTTTCGACTTCCGACTCCTTTGAATTTGTATTAGTCGTTGAGGCAGCTGCAGGAGCAGGTGTTGAACTTTCATTTCCGCATGAGAAAAGAGTTCCCGCCAGTAAAGCCGAAGCAATAATTGTTTGTAGTTTCATGGTTTTATTTGGATTATATATTATCTCGACACGTGAACATCTCCCGAAAGTTTCCCGCTAAATGCTTTCCATTCCCCACTTCCGTTGCGGGAAAATGTTTCATTTTCATGGTTGTCATCGTACTCTACACAGTTTGAAAAATAAATTGTGAAGAAACCATCCCATTTGTCATCACCAGGTTCTTTTAAAATTAATTTGTAAAAGGCGCATTCACCCTCTGGATTTCTATCATCCGGTAGGATTACACCCGTGAATGGTCGTTTGTTTGAACCGGCAATGTTGTATCCAGTTACTTCGTCGCCATTAATGTTTTCAATGACAATAGTGAGTTTTTTATCGCGCAAATTTCCTTTCCAAGTACCCAATAAAAAGGTGTAGTAGGGATTGATTTTTGCACTAGGTTGAGAATTATCTTTTGTGTTTGATTCAGAACTCGGTTCTGCATCAGGTTTGTTCTCTGTTGAAGTTGAATTTGGTGCAGGCATTGGAGCTGCAGGTGTAGGCGTTTGACTTTCGTTTCCACAAGAGAAAAGAGTTCCTGCAATCAATGCCGAGGCGATTATTGTTTTTAGTTTCATGTTTTTTTAATTAAGATATTATTTTGAATTAAGAACAAAGCGAAGACTCTTTTTGCCTTTGCTCCATGTTCCAGCAAAATTTTCAAGAAACGCATTTCCAACAACTTCGCCATCGAAAGACTCATCTCCAGCTGTCAACCAAAGCATACCAACACCATTTGCTTCGCCTTCCAAAGGAATCTTTTTATTCTGAGATTCATAATAGTAGTAACCTTTGATTGGAAAACTAACCGCTCCAGTGAATTCATTGTTGGTTGACTCTTGAAAATCGAGTTGCGCTTTAATAGGAATGTTCCCGATTGTTCCTTTGAAGTTCCAAGGTAACTCAACAGGTTGTTCAACTGCGGGCGCAGCTGCGGTTGAATTGTTTGTTGAGGAAGGGGCGCGTTGCTCTTGCTTAGGCGCTTCAGAAGTCGGTGATGTGTTTTGAGAAGTAGTACTTTCTCCGCATGAACTTAGAACGATTGAGCCAGCAAAGGCAAAAATGATGATGCTGTTTTTCATAGTTTAGGTTAATTGTTATCTGTAGAAATAATGTTCCATCCAATGTCCCCACTCTGAATACCAAACCAATTCTTTTTTAGTCGGCATTAATATGAACATGTGGGGCTGATTGCTTATGGAAAAGGTGAAAATGTAATTCCCTTCTTCATCAAGCTCTATATGTTCAATGTCAATGGGGGTAATCTCTTTCGTCTTTAGATCATTAATGGTTATGGTCCCTTCATTGTACATGGGGTCGTTCAAATGAATCTCTATTTTAATTTTGGTTGAAGCGGCTTTCTTCGCCTCACACTTATATTCCTCCGTGTAGTTATAATACAAGTCTTGGCCTTCGTTACAAGTCTGCGTTTGATAAACAACATAATCGGTAATGCCAACTTGAATAGGATGGTCAGCGCCGTAAGAAGGAGTTACAGGCTCTTCGTATTCCGATTCTTGGTATTCATCTGAAACCTCTTCCGTTTCTTCAATTATTTGTGAAGACGAGCCGTCTTGAATACACCTCACCGACATACTAATATTTCTGTTAGTTGGGAATTGGTCGCTGGCATAATTCCCTGCATTTTTGCCCAATTCTCGCGCATAGCAGAATACTTCGAATGCAGCAGTAGAAGACCAAAAAAACGCACCAATCCCTATCGCTCTGAAATTTCCAACGTGATCTTTCATTCCCGATGGAACCCCTGAGAAACCATAAATATTCGTCGCGTTCTCGTCAGCACCCCAAGCCCCAACTTTCATAAGTTTGGATTTGTATTCACTCCCCACATAGTTCGTGAGCTCAATGAAGTCAGCGTTCGAAGGAAGTTTCCAGCCAGATGGACACACACTGCACGCTGTGGCGTAGTCATACAAATAACCATGTGTTTTAATGTTCGTAAGATCATTGTTGTAAGCTGTAAAAATGCCGCTTTGAGGTCGAAATGCTAGGTTTTCCGCCATCCAAACTTGATTGCCAATTTTTACAATTTTGTAAGATTTCCCATCCCGCTCGTCAATCATTTCTCCGTATTGTTGAGCGAATAATTGTAAGGAAAGAAATGTAATTCCGAAAAGAATAAGTGCTTTTTTGTTCATGTTCGTTAAGGTTGTACTAAAATAATGAAGGTTCAATGACTTCAATTTTGAAGTTGTTTGACTTTCTTTTTGCTCACAAGCGTTAGCTTATTTGTTTGAAATTTATAGGCAACCTCATATTCCCAGCTTGGGCAACACTCTCCGTCGTTGGGCCCCACAAAACCAATGTTAAAGAGTAAAATGTTATTGTCGATTTTAGTCAGTAATGGACTGTCGTTGCAGCCGTTAGGGGAATTAAATGGACAGGGGACATCTATTTGAAAAACAGAATTAGGGATGTCATTTGATAATTTCATTGCGTAAATTTCAGTCCAATTTGCATTTCCTCCACCGTTTGCTGATACATGAAAAAACTTGTACTGATTGTTGGCTTCACCCAAAGAAGCGATTAGTGATTTATTCCAGTATAAACTAAAAGCTGAACTAGCAGCCATTTCTTCAGCTCCACCAGGGTGAATGTCGTAATAGTCTTCTGTGATATTTTCGGTAAGTATGTTTTCATAACTCTCAGCATCTTCTTTGTATACAGTTCTGAAATAATCTGAAATAAATGAAATTTCGGCCTCGTTGAATTTAGTATACTGAGATGGATTCTTTGAAAAATCTTGGCACAATGCCACACAATGAATTAATGAGATAAGAATTATTGTGGGGAAAATTTTGGAGAACATCATTGGTTAGTTCGTTATTTGTTAGGTTAATAGGGCAAAAGAATGCCGATGAACATGAATTACATTACAATTCCAAGAAGTTTTTCATAATAGGCGGTTGCTCTGGATTTATTCAAAAGCATTCTTTCATAGGCAATTCCAATGATGACATACGAGCCACCCCCAGAGTATTCTTCGTTAGCTAATTTTTCTGTGAGATCGTTTTCTGCAGTTTTAAACGACATCCATTTGTCGTGAGTTAATTTTAAAGACTGCTTGTCAACTTCATTGAGCTTATTGTATAGAATTTGGTAATATTTATTTACTAATTTCTCATACTCTTTCTCAGCTTGAGAATATGCATCGGCCATTCCTAGAGTAGAAAAATCGGCTTCCAATCGTCGATTAACAAAATCTTGAATCAGAAAAGTATCAACTCTAAAACTTATTGAAGTTGATTTTTCAAAGTCGCTGTTATACTCTAAAGCTGAGAGTTGTTGTTTGAATTTTATTGAGGCACTTTTAGTCTCTTGTTGAAGTTTGACTAGATCAACTCCCCCTTCTTCTTGAGCAAAGGCGTTGCAGAATTGTCCAAAGAGTAGGACAATCAAAAGTAAATTTTTCATTTTCCGTTAGGTTTAATTGCGTGAATATACAATCTTTTTTACTTGCCTTATGCAATGTTGAAGGCATGTTGATTAGTTTTATTTCGAACCATACAATACGTCTTAAACCCACTCACCACACGTTCTTCATGAACACGGAATCCAATGCGTTCGTAAACGCGTTTGTTTTTCTCAATGGTTGTTTCAATCAAAATGGGTAATTGTTTTTCTTGTTGAAATTGAAACAAGGCGTCGCGCAATTCGAAGATTGCTCCGTGTCCACGTGCAGATTTTCGAACAGCCAAGTAACTGCAATGAATGTAGTTTTCCCATTGCGAATGAAAGCGTTTAACTTCTCTCTTTCGTTGCCAAACGCGGACAATACGCAACGGTCCAATTCCAAATAAAATAAGAGCAAGCTCAATGTTAAATGTCGCCGAGCGCTTATCCTTCGCTTCGAAGAAGCAAATAATCCCTTCGTTTTTCGAATCGATAAACACACCTTGGTTGCGGCTCGCTTCAGAATATAAAAAATGAGCAACAAGCCAAACCTTCAAACGAAAAAAGCCCTTGCTTCCAATCGAAAAAATAACAGATCGATTATCTACAAGGGTCTCTTTTAATAAGTCTAACGCCTTCAAAGGTTTAGTTGTTAGGCATTCCAAGGATACGTATAGTGCGCAGGAGTGACAAACGTTTCTTTAATGGTGCGCGGAGAAACCCAACGCAACAAGTTCAAGTAAGATCCGGCTTTGTCGTTGGTTCCACTTCCACGTGCTCCACCAAACGGCTGCTGTC
>JBIIAO010000004.1:0-277916 GCA_044239865.1 Flavobacteriales bacterium | reverse complement strand
AAAAAGGTTACGATCCGCAATTCGGCGCACGTCCCGTAAAACGTGTTCTTCAAAAAGACGTGTTGAATATTCTTTCAAAACATTTACTTGCCGGAACTATAGATAAAACTGCCCCAGTAGTACTCGACATGTTTGAAGGAACGCTCGTTTTTCGCAAAGAAATTGAAGGTGAAAAAATAGAGGAAGCCTAAGTCCGTAGTGCACGAATTTGAAGCAAATTCGTGCACCATGGAAGCTAAACCTACTCAACGTATTTCCTTCATCCGAAGAACACTCAACACAGAGCAGAAAATGTATGCGCTGTACGGTGGGCTCTTCGGTTTAATGTTTCCCATTATTGGAACATTGGTCGAATGTTACATGACATATTGAAGAAATAATTAAAAGACATTTAAGTGGAAAACGTGGAACAGAAACCTTTAATTTTAGCTGTAGACGATTCGGTAGAAAACCTTCAAGTGCTTTCAGCATTGCTGAAAGATCACTACCGCGTGAAGATTGCGAAGAGTGGTGAAAAAGCATTAGAAATTGCGCAGCAAGAACAACAACCCGATCTTATTCTTTTGGACATTGTTATGCCTGAGATGGACGGATTCACGGCTTGTGAAAAGCTAAAGAGCAATCCGCTCACTCAAAAAATTCCTGTTATCTTTCTAACGGCCTTGAATGAAGTGGCCGATGAGACACGTGGATTCAAGGTTGGTGGTGCCGATTTTATTATTAAGCCTTTCAATCCAGATATTGTAATGGCGCGCATAAGTACGCACATTGCCCTTCAAGCAGAGCGAAGAAAATCAGAATCGCTTTTACGTATTCTACTTCCAGAAAGAGTCATTTCCGATCTTATACTAAAAGGAAAACAGGTATAGGTTCAGAGACATTGGATCACGCAAAAGAAATGGTTGTCATAGCGCATGAATTCATTGCATTTCTTGAAAAAAGAAATGAAGTTTCGAAGCAAGCGTGGACGTGCAGAATTGGCGTTCACAGCGGTGAAGTCATTGCAGGAATTGTTGGAAAATCGCGTTTCATTTACGATATTTTAGGCGACAGCGTAAACATAGCAGCTCGAGTGGAAAGTAACGGAACACCCATGAAAGTGACCATTACTCACGCTACCAAAACACTCATCCCAGACGGATTTCAATATGAATCGAAAGGAAATGTTATGTTGAAAGGAAAGGGTGAAATGGAATTGTTCCTGGCTGAAAAAGTGAATTAATTTTTTTCTTTAACGCGCAAGCGAACTTCGCTAAGGTTTTCAGCTTTCTTAATATCTCTTCGCGCTTGATTCGAAGTTGTATGAAAACGGTGAGCCTCTAAAAATTTTACTTGAAGATTGTCCCAGGCAAAGCGATCGCTCATCTCTCCGCATGCCGACATTTCAAGAAATAAATTTTCGCCTATTAAACCGAAATCTTCTCTTCCCAAGTAATCTAAATCGGCATCGCACAGAATTCGTTCCAAGTGATTCAAAGGGGTCTGCGGCATGTGTGTTGCGCGAATGCATCCGGCAATCGTATCGCAATCTTCCTGAGTTAGCGCGCTAAGTCCACCGATGGATTGAAAAAAGTCTACGCTCGCCTGTTCATGTCCTGAACGCACTTTTAAAAATCCGGTGTCGTGAAAAAGTGCGGCTATTTTCAAAATTTCAAGTTCCCGTTCAGCAACTCCTTCTAACTTTCCTATTGCTTGAGACTGTTCAATAACATCTAAAGTATGACGAACATCGTGGTAATAGTAATGCTTATGCAGTCCATCTTTCAGGCGCTGCAGCACAGGTTCAAGATTTTGTAAATAGAAAGCGCTTAACTCGGTCATGTCGCTAATTGTTAATGCTAATTTCGTGAAACAATTCACTAACGAAGATGCTTATTCTTTATTACTTTTGAACCACTTAAAATGAAAAACATTAATCGCATTCTTATTCCCTTTGATTTAAGGGAAGATAGCTATAACGCCATTCTTCATGCAGAATTTATTGCGCGCCTCGCTAGCTCTGAAATTGTCCTGCTTCATTTGGTGAAGCACGAGAGCGACATTCCGCACGCTCAGAATGAATTGAACAAGTGGGCCGACCGCATTCGCGGGACGTTCGAAGGCTCTGTAAAGACCATTGTTGAAGCGGGTGATCTTTCTTCTACTGTTGATGAAATAGCAAAGCTTCAAAACTGTGGACTTGTGGTAATGCCAACGCACGGAATGCGCGGAATGCAGCGTATTACTGGAAGTCTTGCTTTGAAAGTAGTTTCCGAATCAACTACCCCATTTATTGTAGTTCAACAAAGACCTATTCGTCCTGAAGGATATAAGAAAATGGTAATTCCAGTTACCTTTCGTCAGCAATTGTTGGAAGAAGCGAGCTTCTTTGCTGAGATGGCGAAATTGTTTTCGGGAGAAGTATATTTCATTGCGCAACAAGTAGCAAGTGGAAACGACGAGGAGTTGATTGCGAAAGTAGAGGAGATTTTCAGCGCAGCTGAAATACCTTTGAGCATGCACATAGAAAAAGATCAAAAGCCATTTGCAAAATCGGTTGTGGCTTACGCAGCAACAGTAGATGCCGATTTAATTTGTGCGGTTAATTTCTCTTTCGAGTATTTGTACACGTTGTTCCCTCGCACAGAGGAGGAAGATTTAATTTACAACGAAGCTCAAATTCCGGTGTTATTGATTACACCTGATCAGCAAGACGATTCTGTTTATTTCATACCCATGTGGCACTAAAAAATTAATTGTTATGTCGAAAATTATTGTCCTTTCAGATTTCTCTAGCACATCCGATGTTGCTGGAAATTACGCGTGTGAAATATCAAAAACGCTCAAAACTCCTGTTGAAATTCTTCATATTGCTAAAGATAAGTCAGGGGAATCTGGAGCTTTGGAACAGTTGAACAAGCAAATTGCTAAGTTCAAAGAAAACACAGGTGTTAGTGCTACCCCTGTCATTCAGTTTGGAAATATTTTCGATGTCATTCCGAAAGTAACAGAAGAGCTTACGGGAGAGCTGGTAGTTATGGGAACACACGGGATGCGCGGTATGCAGTTTATTACAGGCAGCAATGCACTTCGAGTTATTACAGACTCTGACGCACAATTCATTGTTGTGCAAGAAAACACAACGCGCACAGCCAATATTAAAAAGATTTTAGTTCCGTTGGACTTACACAAGGAAACGAAGCAAAAAATAAAGTTTGCAAGTGAACTGGCTGCAAAGTTCAATGCAGAGGTTCATATTATATGCCCAAAGGAATCTGATGAGTTTTTAAATAATCAAATGAAGCGCAACATGAGTTATGCTGAAGGGTATTTCAACGAGCGTGGCATCGCATGTAAGACGAAAGTAACTGAGGAAGGGAGTTCTGGATTTGTGAAGGAGATTATAAAGTATTCTCTATATGCAGAGATTGATTTGATTTGTATTTTGAATTTCGCTGGTGAGCGATTGATTCATGCTTTTGGCGCTGATGCCGAGCAGAAAATTATTACCAACGAAGCTGGAATACCGACTATGGTTATTAATCCGATTAGCGCGAACGTTGATTCACGTAGCATCTTCGCGCAGTAGGATAAAAAAGATTTTGTAAGAAGTCTTGTTAATTCAAAAAGAGCTGTATATTTGCACCCCCTTAGGGTGCTAAAGAGCATTTCGGGGTGTAGCGTAGCCCGGTATCGCGCCTGCTTTGGGAGCAGGAGGTCGTAGGTTCGAATCCTGCCACCCCGACAAAGAAAAGACAACTCGGTTGTCTTTCTTTTTTTATAGATGAATGATCTCGTAGCTCAGTTGGATAGAGCATCTGCCTTCTAAGCAGACGGCCAG
The DNA here is from genome assembly GCA_044239865.1 of Flavobacteriales bacterium. GTDB lineage: Bacteria > Bacteroidota > Bacteroidia > Flavobacteriales_D > Sanyastnellaceae > CAIZGX01. The sequence continues at coordinate 274,096 of JBIIAO010000004.1, read as the reverse complement.
GGGTTCGAATCCCTTCGGGATCACGAAGAGACAAAAAAGTCCTCAACGCAGTTGGGGACTTTTTGTTTGGTGGAATTCGGCCAATCAATACAAAAGCCCAAACATCCAAAGCGGTATTGCCTTATTCACGGGGAATTCAATGTCGTCTTTAACCACCCAGGCATTTTCTAATTCAGCAATTTGCTTCTGCCCTTTTCCTTTCCCACCAACTTCAAACGTGTATTTTCCATTCACCAAAAAATCACCTTTCTTGGGCATATTCACTTTATGGAATGAAACAAGCTGCGAGAGGAAAAATGTCTCTCGAACAGTGCCAACAGATGACTCTTCAGCCGAAAGGGCATTTAACAAAGTCGTGTTATTCAGAAATATTTTTTCAGGCTTTTGCAATACCGCAACACTCTGCCCTTCCGGAAACAACAATGAAATAATCTTGGCCTGCTCGAGATAATGTAAATAATTGTTCAATGAATTTCTATGTATCCCTGTCTTCGTTGCAAGGTTCGAAATGTTTGGCTTGAATGGAACTTGCTGTGCTATCACATAAACCAATTGCAGTAACTTCTTCGCATTTCGAATATCGAAATCTTTGAGTTCAGCCATATCCACTTCAACAATGGTTCTTATAAGCTGATTAATGCGCTGATGAACGGTGGTTTCATCTTCCAACCCAAACGGATAATAACCATACTTCAAATAATTACCAAAATGTTCAAGTGGGCGAAAACCCTTCGGAAGTCCTTTCTTTATTTTTTCATTCTTAAACAAAATATCTTCTAAACTCATTGCTGGCAGCTCAACAATTCCTTGCATGAGCAAATACTCGCGATACGATAATCCGGGCAATTCATACATCAATGCCCTTCTGCTTAAATCCCCTTCCTGCTTTGAAATATCTATGATAGAAGATCCTGTAAATACGATTTTCAAACTTGGAAAAAAATCGTAAATATTCTTGATTTCCAACGACCAATTTTTATACTTGTGCACCTCATCTAAGACAAGAACTTCTCCTCCGTTTTTGTAAAATTGAGTAACAGTATCCTTTAGTGAGTTAACAGTAAAATAAAGGTCGTCCAACGAAAAATAAGCCGCCTTGTCAGCAGGTAAATCAAGCTCCTTTATCCACTGCAGCAACAGTGTTGTTTTCCCTGTACCTCGAGCACCCTTAATTCCTATTAGTCGACTGTTCCACTTGATTGTGTTGTACAAATAACGCTTGTATTCAACTGATGTAGCTGCGACAAGTCGTTCTGATTGTTCCAGTAATATTTCCATATTGCATATCCTATTGTGCAAATATAGTTCGTTTCTGCACTTTCATATGTGCAATTTACTAATTTATCAAATCCCTTCGGGATCACGATGAGACAAAAAAGTCCTCAACGAAGTTGGGGACTTTTTGTTTGTGGGAATTCGACCAAGTTTACTTGAAGGCGAATGAAGACAAACAAAAAGCAGGAATGAAATTCCTGAACTTTTTCGTATCGGAATTCGGAGCCAAAGGGAAATGTAATCCCTTTGGGATTACTAGCAACCAAAAAGCTGTTGGTCTTTTTTATTTAATCTAAATACCTGCAATCATTAACCATAGGAAGGGAGCACCTCTTGAAACCATGACTCCAATCACGGTTAATATGTAATATGCTTTCACGTAACTCTAAAATTAACACTTGATTACCTTCCATCTCATCATGATAAAAAACAACTATTCCACCTTGAATATCTTCTACATGATAGATCTTACCGTAGGTTCTAGCATAGTACACACCTGTACCTTTTGAACAGCTGCTCATAACAAAAGCAGGAGGTTTTTGAGCTTCCGCCATATTTGCTTTGCTCTGGTGTAGGCAGTTTGTGCTCCAATCCCCTAAATAAGCTTCAGGTATGATAATTTGAGAAAATGATACAGTAGCGCTTAGTAATGTAAAGCTCACAACTAACACTATGCTCTTGTAATGTTGGCTCATTCTAATTAACATGTTTGTCTCATATGGTAGGGAATGCCATCAACACCTATCGCAACTTCGAGTGTAATTATTAGCACTACTAGCCAGTCCAGCATCACTACTTCTCAACAGGATACCCTTTCCCCTGCCATCCTGGACCATAGCCTTCACCCAGATTCAATGCTTTGACATTTGTATACCCATTCTTTTTCAAAATATTGAATGCCTTCTCAATGTTCTCACAATTGTCTAACGTGCAGCAACCGCAGTAAACAACTACTTCTTGCTTCTTAGAAACACCCTTTAATTTTAGAAGCAAATCAGAGTCTTTTTTCTCTGTCATCACACCTACTTGCAAAGAACCTTTTATTTTTCCTTCTGTACCCACATTTAAAATCACAGGAACATCTTTATTCTGAGTAATTCTCAAATTCAAGGTTGCGGCAGTCATTTGCAACTTTTTATCGGTTTTGTAGGGTGTTTGGGCGAATAAACCAGTGCAAAAGAAAATTGCAAATACTGTTAGTGATAGCTCAATTCTATTTTTCATCGTATTCTATTTTTTTGTTCAAAATAGAGATGATAAAAATTGGGCCAAAAAGCTTACTCCTTAACCAATCTTATATAAAATCCATAGTATCTGGAATATTGCTTTGAACTTGAACTTTTGATCATCGTAATCTCATGCTCAAACCCTCCGGCATCAAGAGCTTCTTTCACTAACACCTGATCTTTAATAAAAAAGGCGCTTCTCAATGGGCTATTCGCCACTGTAGACCAAATAGCCACTGACTCCCCGCCTTTAAAAGTTCCGTCGAAATTCAAATAACCAGACATCTTTAAATTAAACTCTCCTTCAGAAGAAACCCCACATTGTATGGGAGGGAAATTCTGTATTAACGGGAAACTCTTGCTTTTACTCAATTCACATTTTAAGCAATAATAATCTATTGCATACTCCATTCTCGCCTGTCTTTTCGTACTGAAATCGATTAACGAATTCCAATCGGCTGTGTTGGCTATTCTCCATCCCTCCAGAATCTCGGCATTGCCTAATACGAACTGGTTGTAAATACATCCTAAATTTTTATTCGCTTCATTCCAGTTAAAATAACAATAAGCAGGAACTCCCTTTTCGCAATAATCTTTCCATACATTCCAATTACTGGCATACGAAATATTCTCAACGTTAGAATAATTCTTTGTTGCCCATTCGCGACCGGCTATTTCCACAGTTTCAACAATAAGACTGCTGTACAACTCAGTCAATTTATCTACAAGCCCAACATATTTCTCCTTACCATTGAAACTTGCATAAAACGGGGACTCTGTCATCAATTGGAGCTGCGCATTTGCCGATTCAATTAATGCCTCAGCGTCTTTATACTGACCTGCGTAGATTAAATTGTTAGCGTTAGCTACAATTTTTTCAAGTTTTTGACTTTTCTCTTTCAAATCGTCCCACCTAAAATCCGTATTGTAAACAAAATTAACTTCTTGCCCATTGTAAAAAGCCAAATTACCCAGCCCTTGACTCAAGTTGACATCTGCATTAACACGTTGTAATTTAACAATATCCTTTCTTTCCAATTTATTCCATTCGAAACCAAATGAAAATGATACCCCATGTGTATTCAGTCCCATATACTTATTAAATGAATACCCCACACCTATGCGCATGGCAGAGCTGTTAAAACTATTTGCATGCTTGGTATTCAATAGCATTTGAAAACCCGGTGAAATACGAAAAGTATTGCTACTTATAAAAGAAAAAGGAACTTGAATAGTGGGATTCGACAAAGGCTGATACATAAGTCTACCACCGTTATCAAAGCCGCTATCAAAAGAAGAAAAGCTATAATTCACTCTACCAAAAAATTGAATTTGCTCACCAAGATCATGCGTCGAAAATTCAGGAACAAAAGACTTTATTCCGAGAGCAAATCTCAAATAATCAGGCACATAATTTTTGTATCTCCAAATACTCTTATTGAAACCAACCCCAACTTTATAATGAACATATTGTTCTAAGGGCAATGAACCGAAAAGCAGAGGGTCAGCATTGTCCCACACAAAACTGTTCGCATCTATTCCTGTATATTGGACTTGCGACATTGAAACCTCACCCACGAATGAAAGGTGATCGTTATTATCTCTCCAATCACCAATTCCGTCGAGGTTATAGCGCATTCCAAAAATAGCCTTTCCACTAAAGTTTGAAAAAACACCCCCATACTTGAAATCACTCATACCCAAACCGTATGAAAAATAGGTCCGCTGTGCTTTTCTTGGATGCCTAATTCCAATGTTGTTCGTAAAGAATGCATTCAGCAAATGGGGAGAATTCCCATTTAGGCTGTTTACCAGGACCGTGTTTTTGTATGAAACTCCTATGTTTCTTCCCTTCAAGAACAATAAATCATTTGGTAGCAAATCATTGTTAAGCGAATACTGATTGTTGAAACTAGACTGAGCTTGAACAAAGTTCAATACGCCGAATAACCCTGCGATAAGAAATGTTAAAATACGAGGATTCATATCGCTTAGTATAAAATCGTTAATATCCCTGTTGCTTTCTTGCCTTTGGTCTTCGATTCCAATCGAATCACATAATCTCCTTTGGGTAATAAACCCATGGCATCATTGCCATTAAAAGGGAAATATTGCCCACCATTATTTTTACCTAATTGCGAATAAACACAAGAATTTTCGGAGTTAAAAACATACATTTCAAAATCTTCCCACTGCTCAATTCCTTTTATTTGCAAGACATCGTTAAAACCATCACCGTTCGGAGTTATAACAACTGGAATAGCAATAGAAGCTCCTTCCTCAACGGTATAATTGTTATACGAACTGCAGCTATTCATGTCCGTGACAGTTACATTGTAGACACCTGCGTTCAAACCTGAGATATCCTCCATTGTCGAGACGTATCCGGCCGGACCTTCCCAATTGACAAAATAATTAGACGTTATTGAATTTACTGTTAATTGTATTGACCCGTCCGCACCAAATGAAGTCCCCTCGATTAAGGAGTTCAGAGCGGGGAGTGGATTTACATTCAGTATGATTGTACTCCTGGCACTTTCACATTGGCCTTGTTCATTGTATCGGGTTACGTAATACGTTTTATCTTCAACAGGGAAAACAGAAAGTAAATTACCTGTATAAAAAGGCAAATTACAATCGGAAGGTGAATTATACCAGCGCACCGTATAGCCACTTGGTAAGGTATTGAACCCTAAATCTATCGGATTGGTATTACTGTAACAAGTCGTTAGATTTAAATTGTTTAAGATTGGAAGGGTACAAGTATTTCCAGTTAAAGAAACATTATCAACAACAAAGCCAGGTTGAAATTGAAAAGACTCATCACAAAAAAACTGAAATCCAATGAACACCGTATTTGTGTTTACGCATTTAGGAACCGACAATTCCTCATGAAAAATAGAACTAGGTTGTGTACTGTACAAATTCGTTTTTAACACATTCCACGTTTGCCCATCAAAAGAATATACCACTTCACCGTAATCTTTACCATCCTCACCCAAACATCTCCAATCAAAATTTAACTTGAGTAAGCCATACCCTGAAACATTAAACGACTTGTACAATTTCCCTGAAGCTCCAGAATTTGATTGATATCCCCCAGTAATATCGGAGGATACATAATGACTAATTTGGGGGGAATAACCCGATATTGAATATTCATTTTCTCCTAAAGCCCAAAAATTTAATGAACCTAAATTTTCTACAGACCAAGAATTGAAGTCATAATCAAATTGAAAGGCCTGATTGACTTGACCCAACATATTGAAGGGAAAGAAAACAGCTAAAAGTAATCGGCACATTCGAGACATCATAATTTAATCTGGTATAGGAACTACAATTGACAATCCAAAGCCTTCTGATACATTTGTACCTTGTAATGAAGAAAAATCTTTTTCTTTTTTATCTTGTCCTTTCCATTTCACTGAATTAAAAGCAAAACCAGAAATTCCGGCATTGGCAAAAATCTTAAAATAACGAAATGTATATCCAAACGAAGCACTTGCGTCGTAATAGAATCCAGCATCGCTTAGGCTTTGACTATTATTATTGACAAAACCAGATTTCATCTTAGATAAACCTGCTCCAGCATCAAGGCCAAGATAAAAACCATACAAGGAAAACTCGCCACTGATAATGACTCCTGTATTATTAATTAATAAATAATCTCCGATTTGGTAGTGCGAAAATATTTCTTTGGTGTCACCTGTTGGAGCTGGAATTGTTGAACTCCAAGTACTACTGTTCGGAAATTTCTGAGCTAAAGTCCTTGTATGCTTTATACCAATATTCGCATTTGCGCTTCCCCAAGAATCCCCTCCATTCGCACACACCAACCTCCCAACCATCAGGGTAAATCCAGTATTCGAAGAACTAAGAGAATCTTTTTCCATGAATGAATTGGAATGAATGGTTTGCGTTAATGATAATTTACCTGTTGAACTAATACCATCTGCCTTAAAGGTTATAAAATCTTGAGCAAACACACATCCAACACAAGAAAAAAACAAGACGATAAAAATTAATTTTTTCATGCTCATCAAATTTATTTTACGCCCTTAACCATTCCTGAGAAATACAATAAGACAAAATAATTATCCAGATTGACTTGAATTTCTTTGAAAAAAAAACCTTTATCAGCTTTAAGTTCTTCAACATATGAATCATCGGGATCACTAAAGTCATATTTAACACTGACTTCAACAAAAGCCTCTTCATTCGGATTAACTGATCCCTTACTAAATGTTGCTTTAGTGCAATCACATCCGGTTTCTAAGGCAGAGTTACTCAAACCGATAGCCTTCCCCGAAACATTTTTAAATTTAAACTGACCTTTAATTATGACTTCGCCTTTGTTAGTGTTAGACAACGCGATTAGTCCCTCTTTCTCAAAAGCAAGCTGGGCAGACAATACCCACGAAGAGAATACAAAAAAAACACAGAGTAAAATTCTCATATTTTAATCAGTTTATGACATTCACTGGTTTTATTCTGCAAATCAATAACTTTTAAGAAATAAAGTCCTTGTGCAAGTCCATCGCCAAAGCTATATACGCAAGCTCCGTTGGATGCGAAGTTATCCAGCATATTCCCGCAAGAGTCCAATAAATAAAAAGCATAATTACCTCTGACTGGAAGATTAATAGTAAAACTCTCTTTACTCGGATTCGGAAAAACTTTGGTGCCTACAACCAATTTATTTTCACTGATTGTATTAACCAATTGACTATTAAAATAAGAACGAGTATGACAACCGCCAGGCAACGTTAACTCCAACCAATAGGCATAATTCAGTGTGTCTAAAGTTCCGAATTCACAATAATTCTGTGATTCACAACTTACACTCTCTTGTCCTGATAGGTAGTTGGTTGTTCCCCAAAGCACAGTGTACTGTCCATCCAACACTGAGCCAAGCAAACCAAAGGTTCCATCAATTAATAAGATTTCTACTTCAGGAGGTGCAGGAAATCCAGAAAACATTATTTCAATTGAATCTACACTAACACAACTAGAAAGTGGATCATTCTCTTCCACCGTAAGTTGTGATATGCCTGTGTAATCCACAAGCCAATCTACTATAACAGAATTACCTATAACATCACTGATTACCCCTCCTTCAATTGTCCACTCGGAGTTCTGAGATTCACAACCACTGCACTCATATACAATGTTCGAAGATCCATTGCACAATATTCCTGAAGCACTTGTAATCTCTAAATTATGATTGAATAAATCTACAAAATGACTGTTGCTTGGCTCAGAAAGACATGTGAAATTGTTCACATAAGACATAGACCTCTTTCTTATGGAAAAGTCGGACTGGTAATTATTCGCTAACACCAAAGATTCAGAACTGGTTGAATCCAAATAATTCCATTGAATACCATCGCTGGAAATTTCCCAATAATTATAATCCGGATAATTCGAACTTGACGAAACGGTAGGCTCAATAATTAATTCTGACTGATTTTCGCAAAGCACCTGACTATTCACAATATTTCCACCCGAACTCTGAACAACAACAACGTGCGCAAGATCTGTAGTTTCACAGTTTGCCAATGATTCTGTAATTGATACCGTTACGATATCGCCATCAGCTATGCTAATCGTTGAGTTATTTGCCAATTGATTGTTCCAAACAACTGTGTTATCTCCAATTTCTTCTAAAAATAAATTCAATGCATTCGCATTGCATAAGTATAGCGTGTCAACTAAGTTCGAAACTGGATAATCAATAACTGAGACACTTCCGCAATTGGAAATTCTATTTTCACAACCAATTCCCGAATAATTTATTTCTACGTAATAAAAATCTTCCCCACTTTGGCTTGTAGGTGGGGTGAAGCAACTTGAATTCGCGCCACTGACAGCTACCCCTGCGGTGTTGTCATTTACTAAGCTTGAATACCACTGATAAGAAGGATTACCTGTAGCGTTTATATAATCTACGCAAAGCTCCAAACCATTTGATCCTTGGCAAACAGAACTTAATATGGGTAAATCTGAAATTTCTGCTTGATCGACAACATCAACCGTGAAGATTTGACTCGTTCTGTAACACACGTCATCCAATGAGGCAACACAATAAAAATAATGAGGACCGGAATTTAATAGATTGGTGTCTAACGTATTTAAAATCTCGCCCGTAAGAATTGTTGCAGATGTCGTTGTCGGCATTGAATTCGAATACCACTGATATTGTATTCCCCCTAATGACGGACTTGAAGATACTTGAATTGTTGGTGACCCACCCGTGCAAATCTCCTGCGTTAATGGTGGACTCGAGGTAATTTGGAATGAAGGAGTAACATGAACTGCAGCCTGAAGAGTCTGTATAACACATGAGTTGTCATCAATACCCACAACACAAGAATAATACTTCGTACCAGCATTTGGGATTAGAGGAGTGTAGGAACTCCCAGTTTCATTTTGTAAAAGATTTCCGAGAGAGCTTGAATCTGGAGATACAAACCACTGGTATGTAAGTGTTAAGTTGTCGGGAAATACTCCCTCACAGATAATAGGCGAGCTAAATGAACCTTGACAAAAGTTTAGTTCATTTTGCGAAAGGTGGAGACTCAAATAATACACCGTGGTGTCTATCGTGCAACCGCCAGGAACTTCAATATGGTAATTCAGAACTTCATAATCAATAGGCATAGGATATTGAGCGAACGGAAGAGAATTAATTGAAACCTGAGTATTACTCACGGTGTCACCATTCAAAATCCAAGTCAACGGATAGGTTGAAGTATAACCGCAGTCAACGTCAGGGCTTGTAACACTGCACTGAGCAAAGGACTCGCTGCAGATGAACGCACACGCTAACAAAAAAAGCAAGTTCAGTTTCGCTTTCATTTCATTACATAAATTAAGCCTACATTGATTGCAAATTGTTTTGGCATCCAATTCGAAGAAGATAAGATGACTGATGACTGACTGCGAGATGCGTCAACCGCATAATCAGAACCAATATCATTCCCATTATTTTTAACAGGAACACCGAATTGAGCTTGAGCTGTGAATGCTAAATCGTTGTTTTTGGGTACATACCAAATAGCTTCTGCCCCAAGGGAAAGAAAATGATAAAGTCTGCTCTCACCGTTAAGTTGGGTATTGTAACTGTAAGATGAATTGTACAAACCCTGACCAGAAAGACTTGATATTTCGGTTGGAAATTGATTGTATAGCCTTGAATTTGAAATTTGATAGCTGTTCGATTTTACAACATAATTATAATTAATGCCCAACTGATAACCAACTGAAGCGGAATAACCAATAGGTGCATTACTCGAATTAAGCTGATACTTCCATTGCAAATAACCATTGATATACTTACTGCTCAATTCTTCATTGAACCCTTTGACTCTCAGAATATCTGAATAGTTTGAACCTGCTAAAGACTCTTGATAGTTTTCATTTTGTTCTATACGTAGGGTTCTATTCCCGAACCCACCACCAAATTCAAAGCTGCTGTTACTCCCTTCGCTCCTTCTTCGTTTGCCTATTGAGATCCCGTTAGAATACCCTCGGCACTTCATCTCTTGTCCAAGGAAAGACAATTTAGACGAATAAAATGAAACATCCCCCTGTAAAGAATAGCTCTCAACTCCCGGCTTCCTGTCGTTGATAATTTTGTTCAATCGTTTGATTTCATTTTGGTTTTCAAGATTAACTAACGAATCTCTGTTATTAGAGACTATCAATTCGTTTATCCTATTCGATTGCTTTTTGAACTTATAATTAATCACACTTTCTGAGTCTCTTAGGTATCCGATGTATTTTAACACCGATTTTTTTTCATCGATTAGGCAAGCGCCTTGAATTATCTTTTTCAAAACGGCAAACTCACTCGAATCACTTTCATCCTTTTGAGAGTAATACTCAAAATCGTATAGTTTTTCTTTCTTAGACAGACCCAATCTCGTAATCACTTCCTTGAATAACTCTTTATCTTGACAGAGCACCAACATATTCAAATGCCCCAATTGCATCGGCACTTGAAGTTTAGATTCTTTGCTATCCAATATACAGTCTTTAACAATGGTTTTGAATCCAACAAATGGACGAACAATTAAAACAACAGGGAGGTCTAAAGTTTTATCTTTCCAATCCTCTTGTAAGTTTTTATAAAATACATCCAACGAATCTTCATCTGAATTAAAAGACAAGATGATATAACATTCTTCCTTTGGGTTGATAAAATATTCCAAACGATTATCCTCAACTAAAAAACTAAGGGTTGTATTTAAATTACTTTCAGCACGCTTCAATTTGGAAATACGCAATGCCGTATTTTGACCAAAAGAAACGAAACAAGAAAAAATTAATATCGAAAAAAAACAATATTTGAAATACTTTTTATTCATTTCATTCGTCTTAGTCCTGATAACCACATTTGTTGAAATGTCCTAAAAATGTTTTTGAATTATTTTCTACCCTCTTCACACCAGGCACAATATCCTTTGGCACAATATCCATTTCATAAAACAGTTCCTCACCATCTTCATTATAAAACCGCACACCTGAGCTTTTTAAACCTGCTAGGTTTACACCTAAAACTTCAACATTTGGGTCGTCAATACCGGTAGCATCTGAAAACCTCACCTCTAAAGAAACATTCTGCCAAACTCCACTTGAATTTTTCAATCGTAAATAATAATCTTTCACACCACATTGTTTCTTAACCACGAACCGCCATTCACCATCTAAATTCAAAATATTGTATTTTGTATTTCCGTTTTTAGTGTATGAATCACTAAAAATCCCACCGTTATAGTCCAGCATTATATCCAATTCTGTTTTTACCTCCTTACATTTTTCTTTCAAATCTAACTTCAAAGGTAAATCTGTTCCGCAAACACTTACTTTAATATCAATATTGTCAGTAAGACTTTCAATAACCAACTGATCCTTTGAACTCTTTGAAACAATATTTTGCTTTACAAACTCAAAATCACCCTCGCCAATTTTCTGTGACCATTCCGTCTCATATTCATCTTTTGAATTCGATTTTAATTCTACTTGAATTTTCTTACCGAATTCATACGGAGGCAAACCACTCTCCACAGTAGCTAGTGTAAATTTGACAGGTGGCTCAGCAGAAGGAAACCAAAAAATTGCCACAGCACCTTTTGAATCGCCATCGAATTGCTCTTTCAAAAAAACTGAAAAATCTAGTATTTCTTCCATATTCACCAAATTGATTGGGAATTTTAAGTCTTTGCAATTCTTCGTGAATTTCGACAGTTCGTTAGGAACGAAAAACTTCACCCTATCCCCTTCTGCGCCTTTAACAGGAGGAGCAGGCGGATTCTCCGAAACGATTGCATTTAGTCTTACGCAAGGCTGACAAGCCATGTTTTTTGAAACGGCCTTTACTTTATAAGTTATCTTTCCAGCTGGATGATTCAAATTCATGTCACTGCTTGTTTCGCTCACAGTGTTAAAAACAACCTTTCCTTTTTTATCAATTATTTTACCGAGACCTTTTTCCTTAGCAGTAAATTCCTCGATTCTCGATTGGACTGCTTGGTAATTCTGGTCAAAAACGAATACTACCTTCGTTATACTCGACTGAGCATCCGCTACAATATTGCATGCGACAACAAAAATAATTGCAAATATTATTCTCATATTTATTTTGATTTAATCAGGATTACATTGAAGACTTATTCTACTCCTAGACAGCGTTTTTTGACATTTTCCCTGCGCGTCATAAATTTTCACTTCTGCTTTGAATTTCCTTTCGTTATTAATTCTTTTTAATTGTGCCTTCAAATCGAGCGTCACCGAATTACCCGTAAGATCCTGCGAATAGGAATAATCATTACCCGCACAATTCTCGACACACGTTATTTCAAATTTATATTTCAACTCCTCACCGTTTGGAGTCCCTGACCAAGAAAAATTAGTTACACCATTTGCTGCACGCTGATCTAATTTAAAAGAATTGTAATCTGCCTTTGCCGTTGTTTGAGAAGTGGCAGGGCTTGCGGTAATCACTGTTGCTGCGTTATTGTTGTTTCCAGGAGGTTTGGTATTCTTACCGTTACTTCCACCACTACCATCTCCCTGACCGGGATTCTGATTTGGTGGATTGCCGCCTCTGTCACTTACCCCATTTTTAGGGTCGACCGGTTGATTTACAGGTATCGGACCGCCACCCTTCTTATTTGTAGTATCAGGTTCTGGCAATTCTACTGGAGGTGGAACAACTACCACCTTCTCTGGCTCTGGCCAAACTAAAAACACCACCAAACCCACTATTACTAGAACAGCAGAAATTGCAATAATCTTTTCTTTGAGGTGCTTTATGCCGCCTTTTTTTCCGAAAACACTGTTAACCTCTTTGGTTGAAAAATCTGGTCTCATTTCTTCTATTTATATTTTTTGAGTATGGCTTTCGTATCAATTTTAATTTCCAAACAATCAAGAACCTGCTTAGAATTCGCTTCGAATTTTGTTTTAACTCTATCATATTCTTTACGAAGTGTTTTCAAATTATCTAATTTAGTAGTATCTGATTTACTAATTTTTTCAGACTCAATCGACAATTCGTAAATACTTCTAAACCAAGGAGTCAAGAACTCTATTTTATCCGGCGCCAATGCCAATTTGCTCAGATAATCAAGTTCTTTCTTTACGGAATCAGCTACAATATCTGTTTTAGGCGCAGTCACGTCTCCACCTTGATTTGGAGATTGCGTAGCTCCCTTTTTCTCTTCAGGAGCGGTTATCATTAAATATAAACAAACTCCAAGCAACACAAACCCAAAACAAACACTCAAAGCCAAATACTTCTTAAAATTTGCAATTTCATTTAATTTCGATTTGAGGGTTCTTCGTAATTCTTCGTATTCAACAGAATCAATTAACGGCAAAGCTTTCTTTTGAGGATTGAACGCTTGCCCCTGTTGCTCTTTTGCCTTTTTAGCAGCAGCATCATCTTGTTCTTTTTGCTTGCGTATTTCAGCGTCTCTTTTCTCTTTTCTAACTTTAACGACATCTATCATTTTCCCACCTTCAATAGAGAAAAAACGGGCGCCATCGGAGTAAAGATTGTAATAACGCTCTACATGCTTGGCGTCCACAGAAAAATAAACTCGACTCCCCAAACCATTGGTGTTTGTCAACAAATCAAGGTCAGAAAATGATTTTACAACGATATAATCTACTGAACCGCCAACGCCTGATTTCGCTTCTGAAAATTGAAAACTTTCTGTGCTATATTTCTTAGCAAAAGCATTAAAAACTCGAATTGAATCATCCTTAAAATTAACAGCTTTAAACTTTTTCCTATCCAGCGAGATGTTACAAAATGCTTCGTAGAGGGCCTCTAACAGTTGGAAATTGAAATGACTAATTTTTATATCACAATCACCTATTATCCCCACCCCAATCGTACTTCCCTCTACTCGGCTACTGTTGTGCGCTTGGGCATAGCCGTAATATTTCAACAGGGTCCAAGTCTTGCCGTTTTTATTAAAAACGTATTTTCCTAGCATTTCGGAGTTGTCTGCACTATCGGTAGTTAGAAATCGGGTTTCCAACAACTCAAAATCAGGAAAATTTGAATCAAAATCTGATGCGTATCCATTAAAATCGAATGCCTGAATGTCGAACGCCTCAGATTTGCCGAAAAAAACCAAATACTTCATGTTCTAAGAAAATAATTTATCCCAAAAAGATTTTTTATCTAAATCGTCTCCTGTGCAGACTTTGTACAAACTCGCCCAGAAATTCCTTGGATATTCATCGTTTCGAACGACCAATTGAGCAGACATCTTTCCTGAATCATCCACACTCTCAAGAACTTTACCTGCAGAATAGTGACCCCAAATAACATTTTTATCCTTTATAAGATTATAAAGTGAGGGTCTATTGTTAGAAATAAAATCCTCTACTTCCATGGCTTGATTAGGATTTTTATCCCACTGAGATACAACAATGTAAAACATGCTATTGTTAAAAATCTCAGGTTGCGACATTTGAAGGAAATTGATAAAATCGAAATGTAATTGGTCTTCCAATTGATGATTTTGATTAGCTGAAACGCCTCTACCACTTCCGGGACTGTATGGAGTAATCAGTGTAAAAATAATTGGTGATTTATCAATTTTCAATCCTTCCAAGACAGCACGAATTTTGGTTGGAAAAGCGCCTTTGTTTTCTGTTTTAATATTCTTAACATCCTCACCGGCCAAATCTAAAAAACACATTGGTAATGGACGAAGTTTTTTGTTGTTCGGCGTAATTTTTAGTCCAAATAGATCCAATGCACCCCCTTGGGTAACAGCATTCAACTGCCCTCTCTCGAAATTCGCCACCATGCGGTCGAGCGTTTTCAGACCTTCAGCAAAAGGAAAGTTCACTTCGAAGTTGCTGCTAAATAACGATCCTTCACCAGATTTTGCATAGCGCATCAAAGAAGAAAGGAACATAGACTTACCGGCACCTGGGAAACCAATTGGGATAACAGTGGTATAGTTTGCCCCAATATCTACAAATTGCACTCCGATTTCATGCATTGTCAAATTTGAGAGAAATCGCGTGCCTGCTGATTTTCCCAAATCAACAGTCGTTGCAGAAGTTACATCAGACACTGAAGCAATCGAAGAAACATTCTCCAAATTTGGACTTCCAGTAGGAGGTACAGAACTTGAAGAAGGAACACTATCTACCCCAGCGTTTACTGAATTCTCAGACTTTGGCTTTTCGTCATCCGTTTCGCTCATATCAAAAGAAACTTTACTCATATCAATTATTATTTAAGAATTAAAATCACGTCCAAATATTACTTTTTTCTTCTTTTCTTCACCGTCTTTTTTACGAATGAGCAAATAGATTCCAAGCGGAACAATGAAATCGATAAACAGAACAAGTATTAATATACCCCATGTATCAAGCTTGCCTATTCTTTTTCCAATCGAATCCATGGTGTGGTTAAACTTGCCCATTTCCTTGGATTTCGGGAATAACAATTCGGCTTTGTCGCCTTTATTCAACTCCTTCATTTTCACCACTTCATTTTTCCCATTCTCTTTATAAGTAATATTCAATTTATTAACAGCATTAGCCATTTCGTCGTTTAGCTTCACCAGTTCATCCAGTTTTTTCACCGAAAGGTCAAAAGCTGCAGAATCCTCTTTCTTTGTCGCTCGATTGTCGCTAATCTCCTTGAAGATGCTATCACCTGGGGACAATAGTTTTTCATCTTTTGGTTTTTCAAACATCTTTTGCAACTGAGCCATACTCTTCGTTGCCACTAATGCATTTCCTACACCTGCTACTCCCGTTTCCAATTGAGAAATAACGCTGTTCATTTGATTGCCAAAATGCTCAGCAGCATTCTTGTTTTGCAAATCCACACTTCCATATCCGATTTCACCTACACCATATTTTTTTGAAACATCATTAAAAGACTTCAAAAAGTCTTTAGCATTTTCACCAAACCCCTTACTTTTCTCTATTTCAAAAAGACAATTATCACGATATCTTTTCAAATCTTCTATATCCAGAGAACTTCCCAACTTAACCAATTTAGGATATTGGCTTAAATTCTCCCGAATCGTATCTCTAATTTGCTCAGCCTCTTCCTGCAGCAATTTGCGACTGTTCATATTCGGATAAAAAGAATTTAGGTTGAATATGAAATTGAATAAGGCGCAAACAACATAAAACACCAAGGCTATTTTAACACCACTTACAGCGCGAGCGTATGACAAAACAAGCATTAAGGAAATTAACCCGGATAGGATAAACCCTCCGTATTTCAAACCAAGTGGTTGTAAATAACTAACCCCATCGGCTGTGTGGTAGAAACCCAATGAGAATGCAAATAAACTCACCAACCAACCAATGATGATGAGGTATTTAGGAATGTGCGTAGCCTTATTATTGTTCATATTTTTTCTATTTAAGAGGCTAAAATAAATGAAAATCTTGCGTATTTAACAATTAACGTAAAATTAATGTTTACCATCGAAAGCACTTTCGATGAAAAAGAATCAATTAACATCACAAAAAAATCCCACTTCACAGTGGGACTTCTTTATTCATTCAATTTGAACTCTACTTGATTTCGTGAACAAAATCACTCATCGACTTCCTTACCTTCTTCGAATTAATCAAATAATCCTTTTCCGGATTGCGATAACCGAGAGGAAGCAAGAGAACAGATTTTAATCCCTTCGCTTCAAGACCAAGAATACGATCCACCTCTGTGGGTTTGAATCCCTCCATAGGCGTGCAATCGACTTCTTCCAAGGCTGCTGCTAACATGGCTATCCCTGATGCAATATAAACCTGCTTCGATGCGTGCTCGAAATTCACTTCCGCAGGACGAGGAACATAACTACTTAAAATGGAATTGCGATATTTCTCCCATCCTTCGCCTTGTGCTCCACGGACTTCATTCACCAAATCGAACCACGCGTTAACACGATCCGCTGTGTAGGTGTCCCACGCAGCAAAAACCAAAAGATGAGAACAATCTTCAACCTGACTTTGATTGTGTGCAGCTGGCTTCAATTCAGCTTTCAATGCTGGATTCGTAATAACCAACAATTCGTACGGTTGCAATCCACTTGAAGACGGCGACAAACGAATCGCTTCCAATATCCTTTCAATCTTATCATCACTCACCTTTTCACCATTCATGGCCTTCACCGCATATCTCCATTGCATTGCTTCTACTGCATTCATATTGCTCAATTTTTGTACATTCTATATCCTAAACAACAAGATTTCTAACTTGTTTTCAAAAAACATGATTACTTTATTGCAAGGTGCAGTTGCAAGATGTTTCACAAGGTGCTTCGCAAGGACGCTTCGCGTAGCGACCTTGCAAAGGACCTTCTAAAGGACCTTGCTTCAGCACCTACTCCTCCAGCTCTTTCAAAATCTTATTCACATCCTCCTCTGTCGAAGACAACTTCGTCTTGCAACTAGCAATAAGTTCTGCAGCGCGTTTTACCTTTTGGGATAGAATATCTACCGTAATTTGTCCCAATTCAATTTCAGATACAATGCCCTGCAATTCTTTAAAGGCGCTTTCGTAGTTCACTTCTGTTTCACTCATATGTTTATTCTTTAATAGATTTTATTGTTCCGTTGTATAATAGGGTTGTTATCTCTTCTCCTGATTTCACCTCGTTCACATCAGTTAAAGCTTTACCGTTTACCAAGGTTATACTGAATCCTCGTTTCAAAACGTTACGCGGATCTAACAAGCGAACACTGTTCTCCAATCCATTTAACGCTAACTCTTCTTTCGAAAACCGAACGTTTATTCGGTTTTTCATTCCTTCTTGCAATTTTGAAACGGAAACACGTCCTGCCGTTAGCAGCGTTCTGGCGTCATTCGCAAGTGCCTTTGATAGTCCTTGAACATTTCCCTTTTCATTGGTCATGTGCTGTCGCGAACCCGCTCGAATTCCAACACGAAGCGTTTCAACTTTTGAATTGTTCTTGACCAAGGTTGTTTCAACAACAGACCGAAACAAAAGCACAAAAGCATGTAACTTCGATTTTGTTTCGGACAACAGACGCAAGGATTTGTCTACCAAGGCCTCTTCTGCACGTTGAACGGGCAGCGAAAAATTATGAAATTGTTGAATGAAGTAGTTACCTAGATCTGTTGGAGTAATCAGATTCTTATAAGCCACCATATCGGCTACAGACTCGTTCACACGGTGACCAATACCTGTAAGCACAGGAAGCGGAAACTCGGCTATGACTTTGCAGAGGTTTACGTTATTGTAACACGCCAAACCAATGTCCCCGCCTCCTCCACGAACTATCACCACGGCATCGAAGTGATGCGCTACTTTTCGAATACGATTTAGCCGATTGGTCAGATCACCGACTGCTTTATCGCCTTGTAATAACGAAGGAAAGAGCATGTGAAAGAATTTGTACTTCCAACTATTGCCATCTATTATGTGGGTGAAATCTTGATAACCATTGCTATTGGCAACAGATATGATTGCTAACCGCTGGGGAAGCAGGGGTAAAGACTTTTTTCGATTTAAATCGAAAATGCCTTGCTTCTTCAATGCGAGAATACTGTTCTGTTTTTCCTGTTCCAAGTCGCCCAGGGTATAGCTCGCATCTATTTCATGAATGGTCAATGAAATACCATATTTTGAATCGAATCCGACCGAAACATTCATGAGCACCTTAATTCCATCTTTCAGCGGTTCTTGAATGGCTTGTATGAAATTCTGATTGATTCGCTCGAAATCGTTCTTCCAAAGGTTTGCGCGCATTTCAGCAACGATTACTCCGTCTTGCTTCTCAACCAATTCCGGATAGGCATGTCCGCTCTTTGGATAAAGGTTCAGCTTGTTCATTTCAGCAACTATCCAGTAACGGCCATCGAAAGCCGACTGTACAGCTCTGTGAATGCTTTGAGTCAGTTGAAGAAGGGAAAATGTTTTTTTAGCGGCTGACATAGGGAAGTGAAATTAGGACGAAAACGCACCTTTCATTCCATTGTGGATAATTATTTCACCGTGCCAAAAAATTAATTTCACTTTGAATTTTATTGCGGAATTTTATAAAACCCTTGTCATCGCTGAAAATAAATATTTTTTAACATAGGTCGAAGCGATTCGTTTTTTCAACAGTTAAAAACTATTTGCCCTTTCGCGCGAGAAGTCATTCTACTTTTGATATCCCGATTTGAAAAAATCACCCCGTTTTATTTTTTAACCGCTCAACTCCTTTATTCACGGCACTTCCCGCACATACAGGAACAGCTACCGCTTTGACTTTTTTTTCGTGCAGCAACACTGCACACCTAACAAATACTTTCGCCAAGAAGACTAGAAACTATGCACAAAATATTCGTTCACGCTGAGAATTTCACTGTATTTCAAGAAAAACAAACCTGGGAAATTGGAAGAATAAATTTCCTTTATGGAGAATTAGCAACAGGAAAAAGCAGTTTAATTAATCTCCTTGAATTATTCCCAAGTAACGATCAAGAAATGAAGGAAGTGAAATACTTCCAGTCGTTTGGTCCTTATGCCAATTTCGAGAACATCTTACACGACAAGAGCAAACCTTTGAAGATTGGCTTTGAGGTGCGCGCCGAAATTGGTGTGTTTACACAAACCTATGAATTCCAACCAGCTGAAAAGAAAAAGGAAGCGATACTCTCCAATTTCAAAATCATCTTCAATGAAGAACTTGTCTTTGAATACGCCGATGGCGATGGTCAGCTGTTTACCCTTCCCACCTTAAACCTATTCGAAGCGGCGAAAGACTTCATTTCCAAACAAGAAAAAAATGTTCCTTTAGCAGAAGATTGTCCAACGCGATCTGAATTACTTATAGCTGTATTCCGCTTAGCCGATGACTCCAATTTCATTGGACAAGCCGAGCGCGAATTCTTTCAGCGGACCCCTGCTCTGAAAATGAGAAAAAAAGAACCTAAGCCAGAAAGCGATCTTCCCTTTGAAGATTTTTTCTTTCAACTCTTTGAAATAACTGAATTCAATAGCCTAACAGAATTCGCCGAATCTCTCTCTTGGTTTATCCGTCAATGCTTCTCAACGTTGGGACTTTACTTTCAAAGAAACCTCCTTAACACAACGAAGAATTACAATCGCTTCGCACCTACCGCATTTAAAACCATTGAAGACGGTTTTAAAAAACTCGACGAATTTGAACTTTTCTCCGACACCAAGACAATTACACCCATTTTCAAAGATTTCGGATTGCCCAAGCCCATTAAGTCTGAGGTTAATGACAGCGAAGGAAACAACTACGGTTACTCCTACCTCTTCGAATATCCGAACAAGAAGCGTGTTCAATATTACCAGCTGAGTTCAACGGAACAACGAAAGATCTTTCTGCTCACGCAGATCATAGCACATCAGCACATGCATTGTGAATTTAATTTTCATAATGACTACGGCTGGATGTACTTAGACAATTTAGAAAACCTCATCTCTGTTGCCGAGCTTGACACCTTCATAAAAAATCTATTAAAGCATTTTCCGAATTATAACTACTTCTTTGAAACGAGAGGAACACACATTGAAACTCTCACCAAAGAACTCATTCGTTCAAAGAAAGTTAAGAAATCCGATATCCGGATTTACCACTTTATTAAAAACAAAAAAAATCACACTTCACATGTAAGTCAACATACGGTTTCTAAAAGAAACGAAGTATTCCCTTCACTCTACAACACTAATAAAATCAATGAAAACTGGAAGAAGAAAATTCCAGCTCAACTTCACTTCAATTAAAAAAACAAGGTTGTTAAAACTTTACTTAGCCTTGTTCAACACCACATCTTTGCGTAAATAATTAAACAAAATGAATAAACAAAACGCCACCCACTACCACATTGTCTTGGACAAAAGTGGAAGTATGCAATCGCATTACAAAGAAACCCTTGAAGGGTTGAATGAAAAGCTTCATTCAATAAAAGCCATTCAAGAGCGCAACTTAGATCAGCCGATCTATGTATCTCTAACTCTTTTCTCCGACAGTCCTGAATTGGTCTTTGAAAATCTACCTGCAGCTGAACTGCCTGTGTTAACCGAAAAAGATTATGTCTTAGACGGCATGACCGGATTGCTCGACGCTATCGGCACAGTCATCAACCGCATGAAGTATGCAGTTGGACGTGACCTGAAGGAAAAGAACGGAACGGTTATGATTGTTATTTTCACCGACGGCGGAGAGAATGCCTCACGTATGTTCAAATATCAAGAGATCTCTTCTTCGATTAAGGAATTGGAAGCAACCGGAAACTGGAACTTCGCTTTCATTGGAGCAGACATTGATGCTTGGGGAGCCGCGAGCAGATTGAACATGCAACAATCACGTGTGTATTCTTCCCAAAAAGCCAATATCAAAGAAACCATGCACTTTGCCGCTGATGCGCTAGAGAATTCCATTCTTCAAAAAAGATCTGGAAAAAATTGGGAAGGGTTTAGTGAATTATAATTATTAAATTTATCGTCATGCGAACACGGGTTCATTTATTAAAATCAGAAGAAGTAGACCAAGCTGCCTACCACGAAATCTTGCAACAACTACAATTGTTTTCTGGTCCGCTAGAATTTGTGTCTACAATAGATGAACCCGTGTTCGATGACGATGAAGGTATCGAATTCGACAACGAAGACGAGAATGGACGGGATAAAACGCACCCTATTCCCCACGAAATGATTCAAGACTACGCCTCCTATTCAGATGCGAGCGAGGAAATCTGTTCTTTAGACGCTCATTATGTTGAGGCACCACAAACACTTACTCGATTGAAATGGAATGACATCTTTGAGAGGTGTCAAACCTTCCGAAAAGCGAATGACACTTCAGAATTTGAATTCGTGATTCTCCTTACCGACAAAGGCAATGAATTCAACTGGTTTGCAGCACCTGATCCGAAAGGAGGAAGAAATGGATTCGTACAAACATCAGGACTCGGATTTTACTTGCCGGGATTTTCGCGTGCGAGCATTGTTTATTTAATAGTTACTCATTTGCTTCGTCATCTTATGTTCTCAGACATTCGTGAGATGTCTGAAGGCGTGCATCAAACCTCGGTTGGATGCATGAATGATTTTTGTGGTAACAAAAGCGAACTCATATTAAAAATACGAACGGCCGACTTATGCTCCGATTGTGTCAAGCGTTTGGAAGACAAGCAAGTCGACCCGCTTCTCGCCAATCAGGTTTTTGAAATCATGGAGGCCACTCGCAGCGAAATCCTATTCAGAGATCGATACTCTTTGTTGAAGAAACCAAGCCGTATGAACATCACCGGACCGAATTTCACCATTCAATTCCCGGACCTTGCCAACCTTGAATTAAAACTCGACAAGATTGAAAAAACAATCTACTTGTTCTTCCTCGGTAAACCTGAGGGTGTTAAGCTTAACATGCTAGATGAGCATCGCGAGGAACTCACTGAATTGTATTTGAAAGTCAGTCCAACTTCGGATAGGACAACGGCTACAAAAAGAATCAACGAACGCACCGACAATGCACATACTCAAAAAATTAGCGAGACCATTTCGAAGATCAGAAGAAAAATAAATGATTTACTTGGCGATGAAATGGGCGAACACTATGTCATTGCGGGAGCCAATGGTGAGGTGAAGAAGATTGGGGTTCAGAGGAGTTTGGTCAGTTTTGGTGGGAGTTAATGCATATTGCAACACTTCGACAGTCGGAAAAACAAGGTTTAAGGAATAGGCTTATTATTTTTTTTTGAAAATCATAAATCAATATTTACTTTTTTTCGTTTTACCAAAATCAACTTGACACATTAAATTCAGAAAGAAACCAGTGCCTTCATATTCTGGAATTTGTAATTCACCCATTATCCAATTCGAAGAATTCAAATTATACTCTACGGATACAGCTAATCGGCATGCCGCGGAGTATGAATCATCCAAAATAACACTTGGACTTGTAATAATTGCGCCAATTGATCTCTGTTTAAAGCGAATCAAATTTAAATCATCAGCAATGAGGTTAGGATTCAATGTTGCCGAAGGAATAAAAAGGGTGTTCTTAAAATAATAATTACGTGTACCCCAATTAAAATAACAACCAACTTGACCATGCTCATAATGATTTTTACCTGTACAAAAATTCAACCCAAGGTTAAACTTCGAACCAGACATTGCAACCCTATTTATCCCGCCAGATTTAGTAATAGCGTAGCCCGCTATTAGGCCAATTCTTTTTTGAAACAACTTCAACGTAGACCCGTATCGAAATTGAAATGGACCTATTTCTTGAGAATCATCTGTAATGTAATCATTTATCTTTAAGAAGCTAGAAGGATCCATCTCCACTCCAATGTTAAGGCCTGCTTGAGCGAAAACTTCTTGGCTGCCCGAATAAGAACTTTGCCCTTGAGAATTCGAGCATAGAACATTTAGTAGCACCGATACAAACAAAAATTTTCTCATAACATGCGTTATCTAATTAATAGTACTCTTCCCTTAAACTCTCTTGCCCCTTCCGTCTGGGTTTCTATAATAATCTGCCAAGCATATTGATCAGTCTGACATAAATAACTCCCATTACTTAATTCAAAAGCTCCATTTGTAGAATTGTAATGGAAATTATTTCTTAAGTTTCTAACGTTAACAGTACCATTCCAACCTTCATAAAAATCATTCGTCAAGAATACTGTATTGCCCCATCTATCGACTACTTGAAAGGTATAGTTCACAATTTTATCTTTTCCTCGAATAACCGGCAAGAATACTTCGTTCAAATTATTTTGATCTGGAGTAAATGCATTCGGAACATAAACGTTTAATGGATCTTCTATTCTCACAACTTGGTTCACGGAAGTCTGACATCCAACATTATCCGTTGCGATTAATTCGACGTTAAACGTTCCCACATATTCATAGTAATGCTGTGTATATGCACCATAACCCCAATAATTATCTCCGAAATTCCAATTGTAATCAAGCGATAAATCGGGCAGATCTACGTTATAATTGAATGTTGAATTGTACTCATTGTCAACTTCTGGAGTAACAGTAAAGAAAACATTATTGATGTCTGGAAGTTCGCCGAAAGTAAACGCGCCTACAACAGTCTCTTCAACCGAACAGCCGTTCGCTGAATACACCGTTAGGGTGACATCGTAGGTGCCTGGATTCTGATAAATATGAACTGGATTTTGAACAAAAGAACTTAATCCATCTCCAAAATTCCACTCATAGCCGGTGATAGCCACTGGACTTTGTGACTCATCCGTGAACTGAACAGAGACTGGCACACATGGTCCATCCTGATTGAATGAAAATACCGGGTCCGGACCTTGTAAAACATTAATCGTCTCTGTATGTGAATCCTGGCAACCGAACGAATTCGATACCGTTTGCACCATGATATAATTTCCAGGCGCTGTCAGACCTAAATTCGGTTCAGGAATATTTTGATTTGCAGTTAACGGATTTCCATTTAATACCCAAGAATAAGATTCTGCACCACTGCTTAAATCTGTAATTGTTACTTGTTCTTGATCACAAAGAATTGCAGCAGGGAATTGGAAATTTGCGGCCGGTGTCGGGTTAATCGTAATGGTTTCATAGGCCGTGCTTTCACAAACCAAAGAACCTTGCTGCAAATAAGCCGTTAACTCAATGGTGCAATTTAAAATATCTGTTGTTGAAGGATTAACAAAATCATAGGTTAATACAGGTTGATTGCTTGAAATTCCATCACAGAAAGTCCATGAATAGGTATTTCCACCATTAGCCCCGAGGTTAACAGACAAGGGTGAACAACCAATTGTTGTACCCACTGAAATCAATGCTTGCGGGTTCAAGGCCACGAACGAAAGCTCGTCCTCAAACTTACAGCCATTACCATCAGTAACTTCAAATTCCAAAATACCATTATAATCGGAAGGAACATCCCACGAATTCGTAGTACTCTGAATAAGTGGATTTCCTTGGTACGTCCATTCCATAGTAATTGGATTCACCCCATTGGCGTATACACCGTTTACTTGAAGCGTAGCTTGACCATCTGAACAAACGGCAACATCGGGTCCAGCATATACAATTAAGTTATTCGTATCGAAAACATTCACTTGATAGGTGTCGGTTCCAACACAACCCTGATTATCTGTAACCGTTGCCTCGTAAACAACAGTCTCAGTAGGATTAATGGTAAATGTATTTCCAATTCCAGACTCCAAACCATTCAATGCTTCCCATGATATTACCCAGGGCCATTGACCTTGCGTAACGTTTGAAATCAATTGAGCCTCTTCCTCATAACATAAAATATCGGTAGCTGGTGGTCCAGTGATTGAAATTATCGGCTGTGGCCAAATAAATACGGCTGCGTCATCAGTTGACAAACAACCTGTGAACTGATCTGTAACAACTACTGAATAATTCAGTTGAGTAAGCACATTGCCGTTGTTCACTTGCGGTAAAATCTCAAGAGCACCGCCGATGATAGTGCCAACAGTATTATTATTAGGAGACCATTGATAAGCATATTGAGTACCTACTGGTGGAACAGCCGTTAAGAATCCTGCTTCTCCAGAACACAGATACTCATCGGCGAGGGTAAATACTGGATTTGGATTTACAGTTATTCCTTCCGATGAATTGCTTTCACATCCATTAAAATCAATCACATTGTAAGTGTATGAATTAGTCAACACGGGGTTAACAGTTGCAGCATTCGAAGCACTTACAACAGCGCCCGTAGCGTCGTTAATCCATTGGACTGTATAGGGTGACTGTCCAGTTCCAGGCACTACAGAACCTTGCAATTGAACCGGATCGTTGGCACATATAGAATTGTCAGATACACTTGTAATTAGCTCTGGCACCTCCAAAATATTAATACCATATGTTCCAGATGAAGTACAGCCCATCTCATCGATAGCAGAAATTGTAAACACTGTGTTTTCACTCAAGTTCACAGGATAGCATTGTGAATTACTCAAAACAGTATTTCCAATCGACCATTGGTAATCCAAAATTCCCGTTCCGCAAGTAGAATAAACACAAAGAGTTTCGTTGGTATTTCCGCAGAATGTCTCCTGATTATCTGTCACCTGAGGAGTTGGATAAACCGTAACCAAGACAACTTCATTCGTTACGCAACCATTGTTATTGATAGCAACATCATATTGGAACGTTTGAGAAGTACATAACCCTCCAAGATCAGGTTCAACGGAAATAATAGTTTGATTCGCCGCACCTACAATTCCATTGCCTGTCCAAGTCACTTGCGAATTCGCTGGTGTTGGTAAAACTGCCAATGTCGCAACTAACCCATCGCAAACATTCACATTTGGATTAGGGATATTGGCTATCGGAGTAACACCCGATTGTATGGTTATGGTTTCAGAATCTGAACAACCGTTCAAATCTGTTACTGTGAAGTAAACCGTTTCTGTAGAACCCGTTCCAACAAAATCAAATTGAGATAAATTACCTAAAACAGGGTTACTTACCCCACCAATACTCCAAGCATATTGCGAAACAGGCATATTGCTTTGTTCCGAACCAAACAATGGCGCAACACTTCCAGAACACAAAGGCAAGACAAAATTCGGCTGTATGACAGCAATCGGTTCTTCATGCAATGAAATAACAACCTCATCTACTCCAACACAACCATTGGCATCAGTAGTACTAAGCTGATAGGTCGTTCCATTAGGAATCAAAGGCTGAACCGTTGTGCTATTCAAAACAACATTGTTATCTAAATCAGTCCATACGTTTGTATAAGGCTGCGTTCCTCCAAATACAAATTCAGTAAGTTGAACAGTTGTACCCGGACAAACCACATCATCGTTACCAGCAATTGGAACAGGTGCTAAATATGTATCTACAGTAATCGTTTCTGAATCCATACAACCATTCGCATCTGTAGCAGTAACAATGTAATCAGATGGTAAAAATGGAGCGGCTGCAAAAAACTGCAAATTACTTATCGCTCCAGTGCTTACATCTTGCCAAGTATACGTGTAGGGCTGAGCTCCCGTGCTCTGTTGAACGTTTCCTTGCAGCCAAACCTCACCGCCTGGACATACGATAGGATTCAACCCTTGACTAGATGTTGCAATCGCTACTGGATTTTCGTACACCTCGAAATTCGTGGTAATTGTGTTTGTACAACCATTGATAGACGTTAAATCCAATTGCGTTTGATAAAGACCTGGTACAACCCCAGAGTTGTAGTTGAATGAACTCACATTATTCAAATTCTCCATGAACATATCATTCGCAACACCGAGAACATTTCCACTTACATCAACTTGATTTATCGTCCATGTATAATCTTGAATGTAAGGATCATTGACGTCTGCATCAACAAGAACATTCTGATTTGGGCACAACCCTAAATCACTCATCAATACGTTTCCGTCTGGAGTCGGATAAACCACAATTTGAATAGATACATGATCATCTGCACAACCGTTTGTTGCAGAGAATTCAACATCATAAATCTGCGAAGGATAGCTAGTCGCATTGAAAATATGAATAGCATCTTCTGTACCGGCCACTGCCCCGTCTCCGAAATCATAACTAAATTGTGTTGCTCCAACTCCCAAACCATCAAATGAAACAACCAAAGGCGAACAACCTGAAACTACGTTCGCAGTTACAAATGCATTGATAACATCTGGCAGAACTGTCACCGTTTGAGTTGTTGAAACAGTGCCGCATTCATTCGTCGCAGTAAGGGTTATGGTATAAACTGTTACATCATCTACAAGAGCATAGATATAACCCTGCGGATTTGTAATAGGTGAAGTCGCATCAATAGTAATAATCGGACTTCCATCTCCCATGTCCCAAGTATACACATCTGGTAAACCTAGAGAAGTATTATTGAAATCTAGCGGGAACGGATAACAAACAACATCCTGCGAAAGTGTGAATGCCGGTATTGGAATAGGATTAACGATTATCTCCTGCGAATAAAACTGAGTGCCACAAATATTCTCAACTGTCAAGGTTGGAACGTAAGTAATAACATCGGGGCCTGGCTGATATGTATAAACGCCTGGCTCTGCCACATTCGAGGTGTTCGGAACTAAATCATTTGAAGAGAACTCCCATGCATAGGTAACATACAAACCAGTTGAGGTATTATCAAATGTAACATCCAATGGTCCGCAACCACTTGGGTTGTAAGCCGTAGTGAAAGAAGACGTCGGCGGAGCAATCACCTCTACATCGAGATAGATTGTATCATCGCATCCAAATAAATTCTCTACCGCCAAACTAATCTGATGCATTCCCAATCCTGTTGGAACAATATTCGGAGTTTGACTTGTTGAAACCAATTGCCCATCATAATACCATTCATACAAATCAGCACCTGTAGATAAGTTTGAAATCGAAATAGGTGTGTTAATACAGGTCACATTCAACAAACTCGAAACCACTTGGAAATTCGCTACAGGTGTTGGATGCACGGTAACTGTGGTGTTATCTGTTGAAAAACATCCATGACTGTCTTCTATTTGGAAGACATAAGTAGTGGTATTGTCAGTATCTACAAATAAACTGGTTGTACTGTTTATTGAAAGCGCATTTCCTTGAACAAACCAGTCATACTGATAGGGTGCTAAACCTAAAGAACCAGCGCCTGTCAATGTTGTGTTTTGGTCCGAGCAAATCGTAACATCCGGTGAAGCCGAGGCAATTGGTTGCTCCCACGTACTCACCATTAAATTATCCGCAGCTTCACAACCATTCGCATCCACAACCTCAAAATCATAGGTCGTTGAATTCAATGGAGCAACGTTTAACGTCAACGGATTCGTTGAATTCGATGTTTGAAGTAGCGCTCCCCCTTGCAACCATGTCACACTATATGGTCCTACTCCACCAGCGGCCAATCCGGTTATGTCAATTGGAATTCCCGGGCATATGGTCGAATCAGGAGTAAGCGTTGCCGTGGGCAAGGCATTAACCGTTATTTGCATTTCATCCATGAACGTGCATCCGCCAACAATACCTGCGGTGTTCACTGTAAACGCATAAGTCAAATTATATACACCAGGACCATTTGGAATGAACTGATTATTCACCACGTTGTTTCCCGTCCAGATTCCACCAGCAGGGATACCAGCTAGTTGAATAATTGGACTCTGATCGCACACTTCAAAATCAACACCTGCATTAACAACGATATCGGTTACACTAACAGTCAACTGCGCTGTTCCAGAACAACCCGGATAAGGATCTGTTCCTGTCACGGTATAGGTAATGCTTGTTGCTGGCGTACTCGTAACTGGATTGCCAGTTATCTGGTTTAATCCTGTGCTTGGTGACCATGAATAATTGGTTGCACCGGATGCTGATAATACGGCTGAATTTCCTGCACAAATATTAACATCGCTTACGACAAGCACAGGGTCGGGCTGAACAGTAACGGTTAGGTCACTTGTTGAAGTACAACCGTTTGAATCCGTAATCTGTACGGCATATGGTTGCGTCACAATAGGACTCGCCTGGACGTTCTGTCCGATGGTATAATTCAACCCCGCATTAGACGGAGTCCACAAGTAGGTGTAACCAGTTCCACTGCCTGCTGAAGGAATTGCGTTTATTGGCAACATTCCACCAGGGCAAATGATTCCTCCTTGTACAGTAGCTATTGGAGTATCATACACAACAACCTGCTCGCTGTCTGTGGTGACACCACAAATATTTGTCACTGCGAGTTGCAAGGTATAAGTATTATCCGTTCCAAATTCTATGGTTGGATATGCACTCGAATCAAGTGTTCCATTTAAAAACTGAACAGAGGTCGATGCTGGTGAAATAGTCCATGCGTAATTCGTTACTTGGGATAAATTATTATCCAGGGCATAGGATGGTATCTGAACCACATAAGGCTCACAATGCGGAGGAACAACAGATAAGTTCAAATCTGGCAAATCCTGAATGGTCAAATTCATTGCATCTGTGCTCGTTCCACACTCGTTAATAATCGAAACTGACAAATTATAATTTCCAGCGGTAGCAAAACTAAAATCAGCATTATTCGAATTCAATGCACCTGCAACAAGATTCCAATTCGTTACTTGACTTCCACCAGTTAAACTCCAAGCATAACTGCTTATCACACCACCGCCATCATTGAATACCGGATTTTCATCTAAAGTGAAACCTTCCAAACATTGAGTTAGCGCATCAGCTGAAAGGGTAACTACAGGTGGCGCAACCACATGCACATTCGCATCAACGGTCGAAGATCCACAACCATTCACGGCAGTGAGTGCGTAATTATAGTCAACGTCTCCGGCGGTTCCCAGGGTGAATATTGCATTCAAGTCAGTTGAGGTAATCGCTCCTGGATTTACAATCCATGAATAAGATGTAATTGTGTTGTTATTAGCATTTATTAATGGAGCAGGATCAAAAGGATCACTGGTACACAATTGAAGATCGGGAACACTAATACTTGGAACACCTTGTGCTGTTAATGTGACATCACCCTCTGTGGTACCACAAAAATTATCCGCTGTTAAATGTAAATTATAAATCCCAGGCAACGTTGTTACAAGCGACGGGGTTAGCATGGTTGAATTCGAATTTGCAGCATAACTCCAACCTGTTGAAGGACCTGAGGTCACGGACCAATTCAAACCATTGGGTAAAATTGCACTTCCACCATCTTGAATCTGAACCTGCGGAGTTGATGTGAACGGTACACAATTCACTGCCAAAGGGGTAATGGTAATTGTTGGAGTTGTAATAATATTTATTGTCTGAGACTGTTCGGTAGTATCACAACTATTTATGGCTGCACATTTTACTATATAGCTTCCCTGCTGATTAAAGGTAATATTCGGATTCGAAGAGTTCGGGTTCTGAATCACGACTCCTGCGCTTGGCGTAACTACCCAAGCGTATGATTGAATAGTTGAACCGGCATTGTTAAATGTGAATCCTGGGGTATAAGTATAAGGCAAACAATGCGGAGTTGTATTTACAGGAGCAGCTATGATTGGAGCACCAAAGACTTGAACATTCGCTAAACCCGTTCCTGTTCCGCAACCGTTAACGGCAGATAATGTAATCGGATATGAACCATAAGAAGTAAATACGAATTCCGCAGTCGTGTCGGCAGCATTTCCTGATGAATAATTCCAACCCGATGTATTCGGAATAGAATAAGTTGTTGAAGTTACAGGGGAGTTATTCGGAATAATAGAAGGCGTTGGCGCGTAGTTTTGATCAACACAACCCGTTGGCGGTGTTGACATGGTAATACTCGGAATACCACTCGTCATAACAGGAATAGACAAGGCCTGAGTTCCACAACTATTAATTACCGTTAAGGTTAAATTGTAATTGCCAACCGCGTTCAATGTGACAGAAGGAGTCGCTGTATTTGCATTCGAAATCAAAGAAGTTCCAGAAACACCGCCAGATACGCTCCATGTATAAGATGTAATTGGACTTCCATAATCCACAACGGTCGCTTGCGGCTGAACGGTATAAGGTACACAATTTAAATTAGTCAATGGAGCAATAGATAATGTAGGCGATTGCCCTACAGCAATAATATTCGGAAGTGAAGTAGTTGCTCCACACTGATTGGTTGCAGTTAATGTCGCTGTGTACTGACCGCTGTTTACGAAGGAAAAATTCGTATTTAAATCTATTAATGAGCCATTAGCCAGATAATCTGTTCCTGCAGCTCCTCCCTGAATATTCCATTCGTATTGAGAAATTGTTCCTCCTCCATTGCCAATTACCATATTCGGAGCGGCTCCTAAACTATTCGGGTCGTATTCGAATTGCTCGCAACCTGTAACGTTTGATAAGGAAACCGAAGGCGAAGTCATCACGACAACCGGTAAAGTGGTAAACTGATTACCACAAGAACTGTTAACCGTCAGAACAACATTATACGTTCCTGCTTGAGCAAATGAATATTGTGGTGCGGCTTCTAAATTGGAAGCCCCGGTTAGTCCTATGCTCGTGCTGTTTGTTGGAGTATATGTCCAACTGTAAGAAGTAATGGTTGCCCCGTTGGAAGCAACATTAGCAGTGGGTGTGAATACAAAAGGACTTCCCGCATTCGCGCAAATTGCAGCCTGCTGAATCGGGGACAATTGAAGAGTCGGCGCACCATTGACAACAATTGTGGTTGAGGCAGTTTCTACCCCACAACTATTTCCTACAGTAAGGTTGACTATGTATGTATTCGGAATGCTAAAAGTAACGCTGGTATTCGATGCGTTCGGAGAACCCGTGAATGTGTATCCAACAGGATTGTTAGTCGGAGAAACACTCCACAAATAACTCGTTACTGGACTGTTGTTTCCATTAACACTGGAAGCTCCAAGTGGAACAGCCAAAGGAGCACAACCTGCGCTTAAAGCCGGCAGCGTTACTGTCGGTCTTCCTTTCACGGTAACAGTGGTGGTGTACACTACACTCGATGCACAGGCGTTTGACATGGTTAAACTCAATGTGTAAATTCCAGGAGTGAAGAACGTAAACTGAGGATCTGAAGTTGCTACATCTCCACTTAGAAAGTCCCATGTATTCAAACCACTCGGAACGGCTGTTCCCGAAGCATTGGTTACCGACCAGTTAAAAGTTGTTGGCAATCCATAGGTGGTATAAACAGGACTCGGATTATAATTGAAAGGAGCACAACCCGTGTTTGTGGTAGCTAAGCTTACCTCTGGTGCGCCATAAACGGTGATAACCTGTGTCTGAGAGAAGGCAGGACAACCAATGGCATTTTGAGCATTAAAATTAACACTATATGTTCCCGGTTGATTAAATGTAAATCCAGCACTTGGACTAGACAACGAACCAATAACAGACACTCCTGCGCTCGGAGTAACGCTCCACGTAGTGGAGCTTATTGGAGAACCTCCATTTCCGTTCGGCGAATTCAACGTTGCTCCTCCTGTGTAATTGACAGGTGCGCAATTAGAAGCAGGCACTGCCGGCAAGGTATATTGCGGAGAACCGTAAGTAGTAATGACTTGATTTATTGTGCTTGTGCCGCAAGCATTCGTTGCAGTTAACCCAATTGTATTATTCGGTCCAATATTTGAAATTGAGAATGTGGCATTCTGTGAATTTGCCTGTCCATTTAATGTAACGTTCGTCGAATTGAATGTCCATGCATAGTTCGTAACCTGCAATTGGTTGGCAGCAAATACAGGTGACGGGTTGTATAAAAACGCACCACCTGTGGCAACACATGTGTTTGTTGGAGGTGCAGCCAATGTAAAAGAAGGAGTTCCATTGACAGTAACTACAGTTGTTGATACTACAGGATTATTTGTACAGTTGTGAGATACAGAATAAACAACAGTATAGGTACCTGGCAGCAGGAACGTCACGTCGATGGCGCCGCTGTTCAAGGCACCACTGTTAATCTGCCAACCCGTGGCTGGTGTAATGGTATAACTGGGTTGTCCAACTATTGAAGAACCATTGGTTGTAACAGTTGCGCTAAATCCTTGACTCACCTCTGTGCACAAAGACAAAGTTGAAGGCAAATTCGCAATGACTGGCAACTGATTTGCTCCAATTTGAGTTGTAGCCGTAGTAGTGCCACAAACATTCGAAGCGGTATAGGTTATAGCATAATTTCCTGCTTGAGTCACTTCGAAACTCGCGTTTTGACTGGTTGAACTTGTTCCATTCTCAAACTGCAAGCTTGGTGCGCTATTCCATGTATATCCCGTAATTGTTGATCCATTGGCACCCACTGTTGGTGTAAAGGCTGCAGTAAATCCACTTCCTAAATCAAGACAATCATTTATTGCGCTCAGGCCTGAAATGAGCGGTGGACCTGCCACAGAAACCGTTTCAACATCAAAGTGTGATCCGCACTGATTGGTTGCAGTAAGTCTAATGTTAAATGTCCCTGGTGTCAGGAACGTGATTGTCGGCGCACCTGAATATTCTCCGATTATATTGTAATTCAATCCCGCTACTCCCGGAGAAATTTGCCATTGCAATCCATTCGATGGGCTAATCGTTCCATTTCCATTTAAAACAGAAACTTGAGAAAGTGTTGGCGTGAATGGGACACCAATACAAGTATTCGCGGGGAAATTAGCTAACGATACAGTAGGTATGGTTATAACGTTTACACCTTGATTTTCGATATCGGTTCCACATTGGTTAGATGCTGTGACTGAAATTTGATAAGCTCCAGATTGAGTGAAAGAAAAAGTCGGTTGCATGGAAGCTGATGTTCCTGACGAATAGGTGAATCCAGTATTCGGAACAACAGACCAAGAATAACTAGTAGGAGCACTTGTATTCGGAACCAAGTTTACTCCTGTTGTAACCAACAATGGAGTACAATTGGCAGAATTATTTACTGTGAAATTCGGCAGTGTAATATTCGGAGGACTCTGAACAGAAATGGGTTGACTTGCTGTAGTTGAACCACACTCATTCATCGCACTCAGCTGAACAGTATATTGACCAAAATTATTGAATGTGAATGTGGTATTCGCAGAGTTTAAACCTCCGTTAGCAGAATATCCTGTTGCACTTCCAATAACTGTCCAGTTCAAACTGTTCCCTAAATTTCCACCACCATTTAGGATTAAAGGATTTGGATCATAAACCCGAGGAGCACATTCTGTTCCAGTCGGATTCGCTAATGTCAGTATCGGTGGAGAAATAACAACAAAATTAACGGCGTCAGAAGAAGGTCCGCAGGCATTGGTCGCTTGCAATTGAACTTGATAAGTTCCTGCAGAATTGAATTGAACATTGGCACTCGGCGAAGTCGCGTTTCCACTTAAATAAGTAAAGCTCGGATTAATTCCTGAGGTTTGGGTAATTGTCCATTGATAGGCAGTTACCGGCTCTCCACCATCATCCACTACCCCAGTATTACCCGTTGCGTTCGCACCGTAAGTATAAACACCCGAACAATGAACTAAAGCCGTTGGTTCCGGCAAGGAAACTACCGGCGGTGTGCTTACGATAATATTATCGGAATATGTACTCGAACCGCAGGTGTTGGCCGCTGTTAAACTCAAAGAATAGCTGCCCGCTTCAGAGAAATTAAAGGTAGATGTTGAAAGGTTTGAACTTCCAGTGGCATAGACAAAGCCAGTATTCGGAG
Source organism: Flavobacteriales bacterium (assembly GCA_044239865.1). Lineage (GTDB taxonomy): Bacteria > Bacteroidota > Bacteroidia > Flavobacteriales_D > Sanyastnellaceae > CAIZGX01. The sequence continues at coordinate 238,982 of JBIIAO010000004.1, read as the reverse complement.
TAACACTCCAAGTAACATCGCCAGTTCCCGCTCCGGTTAAAGATTCAACTGGATTGACAATTGTTCCTGAACAAATTGTTGCATCTGCTATAGCAAAATTCACAACCGGTGCTGAATTTACCACAAATGAAGCTAAAGAAACAGCCGCTGGTGAACATGCATTCTGAACGGTTAATTGCACTTCATAACTGCCTGCAGTTGTAAATACAATCAATGGATTCGAAGAAGATGCATTACCTGTTTGGTAATAATAATTCACACCCGGTTGAATAACCGTTCCTTCCAATCTAACCACCCACGCATAACTCGAAATGACACCGCCGCCATTGTTCAAATTATAATTCGGGGTGTATGAAAATGGCGCACAGGTTGGAACAACGTTGCTCAAGGTTAAGGTCGGCGCCGATATAACATTGGCTGTTATCGCATCAGTTCCCGTTCCGCAACTATTGGTTCCCGATAATGAAAGGGTATAACTCCCTGGGGCTAGAGCATTAAATGTCGTTTGCGGACTATTCAGTGACCCAATGGCGGTTATTAATGAAGTCGCACTTGGATTTACCACCCAAGTGTATGCCGTAGCAGGAATTCCACCGTTGTCTACTAAAGCATTTGGGTTTAGCGCTACAGAGGTTCCTGTGAAACAAAGATTATTGATATCAGTCAATATTACCGAAGGTGCCTCTAAAATGGACACCTGCATATTTTCCGTGATTGGGCCACAAGAGGTATTTAATGCCAAGGTTACTGTGTATTGTCCGTGTTCGGTAAAGTTGAAAGTACCTGTTGAACTGTTTAAACCAGTACCCACCCATCCTGTCGATGGATTTACAGACCACTGATAACTGTTAATTGCTCCGCCGTTAAGAACCGTAGCAGCGGGAAGAACAACACTTCCGGCGCACTGTGAAACATTTGAAGGCAGGGTCAAACCAATTGCAGAACTTACAACCACTTGTTGGATATCATCATCAGAACCACAGGCATTGACTACAGTTAAACCTATGTTGTAACTACCCTGTGTGCCAAATTGCAAGCCAATGGTTGAACCACTGATACTTCCATTGGTTATGGTTACCCCGGAGGTTGGTAAACTCCACGCATAGGAAGTAATGGGAGCACCTTGATTTTGAATCGAAGCCGAGTTACCTGGAAAAGCCAAGTTTAACGTTGCGCATCCGGCAATATCAGGACCCAAATTTAAAATTGGATCATCGTGAATCGTAATTGGAGCTATATCAGAAAACTGCCCGCATGAATTGGTGATCTCAACCTTTATTTGATAATCCCCAGCTTGTAAAAAAGTTAGATTGAAATTGCCAGAATTTAGCGTTACTCCATTACCGAGGGCATAACCTGTCGATACTGGCGCGTTATTCATATCCAAAATACTCCATTCATAACCAGTCACCGGATTTCCTGGTGATTGAACTATCAAACTTGGTGTGAAATCCTCGTCAGCACAGATGGTCTCTGGCAAGTTCGAAATATCTACCAATGGTGATGCAAATACGATAAAGCTTTCTTGGTCCGTTCCCGTTCCGCACTGATTGGTTGCAGCATATTGCAAGGTGTAGTTTCCGGGTTGAGAGAAATTGAAAATGGCGTTGTTGTCTGTCAGCGCATTCGGTGTATTCCATCCTGACGTTTGAAGCATAGACCATGTTTGAGAAGATATCGTCCCCGCACCCTCAGAGACTGTAACTGTTGGATCTAGATTGAAAGGTGCACAAGCATCGTTTATCTCGGCAATCGTAATTGCTGGAAGCGTTGCTGAAATAACATTCGCTACCGTATTTCCCGTTCCGCAGGCATTCGTTGCACTAAAGGTTACTTGATAGGTATTCGGCAAAGATAAATTAATAGTAGGATTCAAAATCGTGCTTGCAGTGGTGAATGAAAATCCACTGTTCGGAAAAACACTCCATTGATAACTGCTTATGTTAACACCTCCTGAAGAAAGTATTACAGGATTTGGTTGATAATTCGTATTCGGTGGATTACATACCACTGCATCTGGAAGATCTAGTATTGGAACCGAATGAACCTCGAATAGGGTCTGATCGGTATGCGGACCGCAACCATTGGTAGCGGTCAAACTAATTGTATAATCGCCGGCAGTTAAAAACTGAAACGATGGATTTGCGGCAGTCAATGTCCCCGAAGAAATTTGCCAATCTGTCCCAAGTATGCCAGGAGAAACGGCCCACTGGTAAGAGGTAATTGGAGAGCTATTCGTAACAATGTTCGGTGAGCCCGAAGTCCCAGGATAGACAACAGGCGCACACGCCGGAGCGTGATCCTGAAGAGTAACTACAGGCAAGCCTTTTACATTTACAACTTGTGAAACAATTGTGGATCCGCATCCATTAACAACGGTGTATGAAACATTAAACTGACCTGGCTGTGTAAAATAAAAGGAACAATAAGTACTGTTCAAAGCTCCAGAAGCAACACTCCATCCGGTCGCTGGAGTTACCTGCCACAAATAAGATGTGATTATTCCACCACCATTGGTTACGACAGGAGCCGGATCATAGGTATATGGGGCACACCCACCGGCAGTGCTGGCAATAGTTGCCGTAGGTGCAACAGATACTTGAATGGTTTGAGGAAGTGAAGTCTTAGGGCCACAGTTACTCGTAACCGTTAAACTTATTGAATAAATTCCCTGAGCGGAAAAAGTAATCTGAGGAGACACTGTGGTCAGACCTGTGGCTGTCCAACCGGTTGCTGGCGTAATCTGCCAAGCGTAACCTGTAATGTTCGCTCCATTGTTTGCTATTAGCGCAGTTGGAGAAACTACACTCGGCGCACAAACAGCAGTTAATGGGTTAATGCTTATTGAAGGCTCTCCAGTGATTACAACGTTTACGCTGGTTGTGGTCGCCGGAGCACAAGCATTTTGAGCAGTGAGGGCAACAGTATACGTACCCGGCTGGTTGAATTGGAAAGTCGTATTCAGTGCGTTCAACGCGCCCGAAGGACTATAACCGTTTGCAGGAGTTCCAGCGGCAGGTGTTACCACCCATGTGTAAGAAGTAACCGGAGATCCGTTTGTGCTTATTGTGGGTGAAGGATTGTACACATAAGGCGTGCAGGTAGGAACCGGAGAAGCCAGCGTGACTGCTGGACTTCCATTTATGGTTTGAATAATATTATCTGTAGTCGAACCACACGCATTCGAAGCAGTCAGTGCAATTGTATATATTCCACTTTGAGTGAAGTTGAACGTTGGATTTGGCGATACAGAACTTAAGCTTCCTGATGTCAATACCCAACCTGTGCTTGGACTGACACTCCACGAAGTGCCCGTTAAACTCGAGTTATTTGAATTGACCGTAAAGGCTGCAGGTGTAAAAGAAAATGGTGCGCAATGCGTAGCATTTGGATCAGATAATGTGAATTGTGGGGTGCCAGATGTTAGGATGGTAATTGTATCGCCCGCATTTCCACAGCTATTAATAACGTTGTGTATAACAGTATATGAACCTGGAAGTAAAAAATTAATTACAGGGTTTGCTGAAGTTAAACTTCCTGAAGTAATTGACCAGTTAACTCCTTGCACGCCCGGTGTAATGGTCCAATTGTAACTGCTTATCGTTCCACCACCGTTGTTTACCAAAGGCAGCGGCGCATAGGTATATGGGACACAAGAAGGCGGCACAGAAGCCAATGAGACTGTTGGAGGCACAATGGCTGAAATATTTTGGGTTGCGGAAGTATTTCCACAATCATTGGTTGCAGTTAATGTAAGTGCATAGGTTCCACCAGTAGTAATTGAAACGTTGGTATTTGGTGAAAGACTGTTCGGCGCAATGCTAAAAGTAACGTTCTGTGATGGAATGGAAGTCCAAGCATAATTCGTTACTGGAGCAGTAGAACCGGTTGTTACAATGGGAACTATGCTCGTGGTGTACAGACCACTGACAATACATCCTGAAGTTAGAGCAGGTATTGTAACCAAAGGAGGTTGATTAACTGTAATGGCAATTCCATCAGACTGGCTTCCGCAAGCATTCGAAACAGATAAGGTCAGCACATAATTTCCCGCCTGAGTGAAATTGAATCCTGGAGATAAACTCGTTAGAGTTCCACTGGTTAAGGTATAACCTGAATTCGGACTCACACTCCACAAATAGTTCGGTGTTGATCCTCCTGTGTTTACAACTGGAGAATTCGCACCAGAGAATGCATATACGTATGGCGCACAACCCGAAGCATCTGTTCCAAGAGCGACAGAAGGAGGTGTATTCACAGTAATCTCTTGCTGTGTGGTTTCCTGCCCGCAGGCATTACTAACAGTTAATGAAACAGTATAAGTGCCTGCTACTGTAAATTGAAAAGCCGCCTGGGGTCCACTCATTGAACCTGAGGTTACTGTATATCCGCTGTTTGGAGTCACCAACCACTGATAAGAAGTTATAGCACTACCTCCATTGTTTATTGTTGCCGTTGGGTTGTAAGAAACAGGGGCACAAATCTGTGTATTATTCGGAGCACTCAGCGCAACGGTTGGTCTGCTTTGTATTACCACTGTATTCGTTGCAATATCCGGAGGTCCGCATTGATTAGCTGCAGAAAGTTGGATGGTATATGTCCCAGCCTGAGAAAAATAAAATTGCGGCTGGGCAGATGTGGAATTGGTTGAATTAAGATAAGTATAGGCCGCTCCTGGCAATACCGCTGCACCATTTTGCAATATTGTCCACTGGTATGCTAATCCTGTTCCCCCTCCGTTATTAACAATGACAACCGGGCTGATATTAATAGGTGAACAACCATCGGTGGTAGTAAATGAAACATCTGGTGGAGTAACCACAACAACTGTTGTTTGAGCCGGCGTGCTTCCACACGAATTGGTCACCAAAAGGTGAACAACATAAGTACCTGCAATTGTAAAACTAAAATTAGGCTGCGGCGATGTTAATGTTCCTTGGGTTAAGCTCCAACCAGTGCCTGCTGGAATTACAGCACCCTGAACATTGGTTACACTCCACAAATAAGAAGTAATTGGACTAGTTGGAGATGTTACAACTGTTGATGCTCCATTGTATATTAAGGGCGAGCAACTCGGGGGAATAGACGGTAAAGTCAATAAGGGCGGGCCGTTCACATTAATTATTTGTTGACCGGGAATTGATCCACACGAAGTGACCACATTCAATGAGACGGTATAAGTACCCTGTGCATTAAACTGAATTAATGGGTTAGCGCTATTCAACGTTCCTTGCAAGACAGTGTACCCTGAATTTGGACTAATTGCCCATGATAAATTTTGGATTGCTGCGCCATTGTTTTGAATTGTAACATTGGCAGCATCAAAAAGCACAGGAGCGCAATTGGATGTTGGAATACTTGGAAAAACAATGCTAGGTGGGGATTGAACAGCAAACGCAGTAGTCTGGGCAGTTGCACTTCCACATTGATTTGTTACAACCAACTGAATTTGGTATGTACCGGATGTATTAAATTGGAGGGTAGGCGAAATTGAATTCTGCCCCCCCGTTGTAAAAGCCCATGCAGCACCTGGATTCAATACAACTCCATTTTGCAAAACACTCCATTGATAAGATTGAATTGTCCCACCACCTTCCGTTACTGTCGGAGCCAAATTTGCCATATTCACAGAATATGGTGAACAACCAATATTTACTGTTGGCATAGTAACCGTGGGCAAGCCAACTACATTTATTGTATTGTTCGCATTCGTGGTACCACAGGAATTTGTAGCCGCCAATGCAACTGAGTAAGACCCTGGGTTCGATATTGAAATATTCGGAGTAGCGGAATTATCACTTCCAATGGCAGTTCCTGATAAAGGACTAATAGTCCAGTCGAAGAGCGTAATATTAGCTCCATTGTTCGAAACAGATACAGGTGGCAATCCACCACTGCCCGGATTATAAATAAACGGCGTTCCTGAAATTGCACATCCATTTGCAGCAGGTATTGAAACCAAGGGCGGGCCGATTATTTCAAAATTATCGGATAGCTGCGCTGAGCCACAAATATTTTGTACCGCCAAATTCATCACATAATTCCCTACGGTATTAAACGTTAGTTGAGGATTTGTAGAATTTGCATTGGTTCCGTTTGAAAATACCCAACCAGAAGTTGGCTGAACACTCCAATTGTATGTCAAATTGGTGGCTCCACCCGCATTAACTTGAGCTGTTGGATTTACAACAAATCCTGACGAAGTCGCATTTGTACAACCCGAAACTATATCTGTAATGCTAGTTAAAGTTGGTGGGACAACTACGGTAATAATTTGAGTGTCAAATGCAGGACCACAGACCGTTTGCATGGTAAATGTGACATTGTAAGGGCCTTGGTTGTTAAATTGAACTACAGGATTTAACGAAGTCGCATTGGTACCACTTAAAAAAGTATAGCCCGAAGAAGGACTTATTGTCCAAACATAATTTATTGTTCCTGAAATTTGGGAAGCATTTGTTGTTGGGGTGAAAGAGACTGTGTAGGGATTCGTTGCGGAACTACAACCTTGAGCATCGGCGGGCAATGCAACAGATGGAACAGGTAATACAATAACTGTTTGAGAGACTGGGAGTGCGGCTCCACAGACAGAATTAGATGCATTTAATGTTACTGTATAGGTGCCGGGAGTATTAAAAAGAATATTTGGATCCTCAGAGCTTGCCGTTGAATTATTTGCTGGATCAAAAGCCCAACCTGTTAGGGGGCTCACCGTCCAATTCCAAGTATTATTTCCACAATTTGTTTCTGCCGTGGTATTATTCATTGCAACACTCGTTCCTGGACAAACAGGGCTTGCCGCAGTGAAAGTCGGCTGAAGTGGACTCGTTATGCAGATGGTTTGAGAAAAATTACTTGGGGTGGCACAACCATTCTTGGCAATTAATCTTAAGGAATAGGTCCCAGGTGTTGAGAAGATTAGACCCAACTGTGGCGTTCCATTCGTCCAAGTGCTGTAATCCGTAGGATCTATACTGTTATTTCCCAGAGAACCTGAAGCTACTGAGTAAATTCCTGAATTCGGTGCAACCAAGACACCCGCAGAATTATAAACTTGCCAAATGTATCCATAGTTTTGGTTGCAATTAGCACCTGTTACTGTCTCTCCTGGGTTCGAAGTATTATTAAAAAGCACCGTTGACCCAACACAACCGCTTGGTGAACCAGTAAAATTAGCTGCTGGCGGAATAGACACTTGTAAATTAGAGGCACCCCCACTAGCCGAACCACATGGATTGGATGCTATCAATTGAGCTCCATATACATTGGGCAGTCCTCCAGAAGTATAACCACAAGAAGAATTTGAAAAGGTATGATTTATTACCGTAGGTATAGTCGATTGGGTAAAGGTCTGTGCTTGAGAGCCATCATTAAAGGTAAGTGTGTAATTTGTGCCAACAGGGTTGTTACTGAATCCTCCTAAAGTGATAGGCACAGTCAGAGGGCCGCACCCAGAGATATTTGCAGGAAAAGTAACAGTTGGATTCGCAGGAACAGACCCGACAAAAATTTGATACTCCTTCGTTATTGTGCAACCGGAAGATGTCGTTAGTGTATACACCAGGGTGTAATAACCTGCAGTGTAAGAATGTGCAATAGATTGCCAATCATCAATTACAGTTGTAACTTGATTCGAACCAGCAGTCCAAGAAACGGGTGGTGTCCCTTGAATAGTTGTAGTTCCATCACCCCAATTTATGGAATATGAGCTGATTTGGTTATTATATGTATCTGCTGAATTTTCAGAGAAAACAATAGTTCCTGAACTTGCCCCTCCTTCCAAACATTTTTTAAAAAGACCTAAAGCCGCGTCATAAGAGTTACTCGAAAGTGCCGGATTCACGGTTACTAAAGTAATGTTATCCGTCACGCTACACCCAGAAGCTGAAGCCGTTACAGTGTATGTTCCTAGCTGGTTGTTTCCAATATTACTGAGACTTAAGGTTGCAGCACTACCTACATTGTTTCCTGAAGGGCCTGTCCATTGATAGGTTACATTCGTTGGCCCATTGCTAACTGTCGCGATCTGTGAAAAAGATGAACCCGTACATACCAAAGTGGAAGCTGGTCCTGCATCTACAGAAAAGCCGGGTATTACTACCATATTCACTTGATCAGTCAACGTACAACCTTGATAACTATAGTTAAGCGTGTATGTGCCCGAATTGCCTGCATTAGCGGTGATATTCGACGGGTCCAACACTGAGGCAGTAAACCCATTCGGACCAGTCCATGAGTATGTCCCCGAGTTCGACATTCCATTGAGGTTGGTCAAAGTAGGACCAAAATCAATATTACCACCAGTTAAACATTGGTCAGAGCCCGCATTCAAGTTAGGGTTATACACATTTAAGTCAAGCAAACTCGACGTTGACGAATTTCCTGTGCAACCGGTCAATCCCGTGAAAGTTACTACACACCAGTAATTGACATCATTAGAGTTCTGAACATTCGTCAGCGTAATGGATGAACTTGTCTGTCCGGATATTTGATTGTTGTTATTGAAATTCGGACCGTTTGTGGTATACCATTGATAAGATGAAGCAGTAGCACCCGAGGGTAAGCTACTTATATTGGCAGACAACGATATTGAATTCCCTTGACATACACTTAGCGTATTGTTGTTTACCGCAGCATTGTTATAAAAAATCGAAACTGTAGGACACTGCCCAAACAGCACACTCCCTGTTGCAAACAACATAAAGAGTAGCGCAATACTATTTCTCAAAACTATATTTCGGCAGTATTTTAACTTCACGGATTCACAAATTTACTCTGAAAATGAGTAATATTTATATAATTAGAAAAAAAATCACAATTTCTTGACAATTGTTAAATCTAATAATGGCATTAATAATATTCCCTAATCGATTTTAACCTATATTTACCGCGGTATTTATTAAATACAAGAATATTTTATGAGACAAGTAACTCGTCAATTTTTCATTGCCACAGCATTGTTATTGTTTTGGGCCTTTCAATCCCAAGCGCAGACGCCAGTGGCTAGCTTCATCGCCGTGCCAGCAGCCTCTGGTGGAACGGTGACCGTATGCCAAGGACAAACAGTAACATACATTAATAACTCTACGAACACAATTTCGGGCACGACTTACTCGTGGAGTTTTGGAGCAGGAGCCCTTCCAAATACAGGTAGTGGATCAAATCCGCAGTCTACCGTATACAACAACGTTGGAAACACCACCGCAACGCTAACGGTGAATAACAACAATGGCAATCCAACTTCCACATTCAGTTTAAATGTTCAAGTTATTGCAAGCCCGGTTTCAAACCTTTCCCTAACAAATACAGGACAAGGCTATGGCACTTCAATCCAAAGCGGATTGACCATTTTTAAAAACTGTAACGGATTAGATACCATTTCATTCAGTTTTCAATCTACTTATGCGAATACCACTTCACAAACATTCAATTGGGGCGATGGCAGCCCTACTGAAAACCAGTCTAACATGACGGGGTCAACCATCAGTCACAACTACCCGCTTGGCCAATTCACACTTACACATACCATAAGTGTCTCGAACGGATGTGTAGTTACAAAAAACTACATTGTATTCAACGGAAGCGCTCCGCTAGTTACCGTTTCGGGATCAGGACAAACCACTTGCCTGCCTTCTCCATTCGCTATAGATGTTCTATCGAACGACGTGCCCATTGATTACACGGTTTCATTTTCGGATGGATCAACCGCATCGACATTCAACACTGCCAATGACACCACCATTAGCCACATCTTCAACACCTCTTCATGTGGTATCGATTATTTCTACGCACCTGGTTTTCCACCTATAGAGAATGCATTTTCAGCGACCATTGTTGCACAAAACGCATGTTCAAGCAACGGTTTACCAACTGTAATAACAGTTGGACCAATAACTATTTCCACGGGGACGCATGCTGCTTTCACTTTTGAGCCAGCCTCCCCTATTTGTTTAAACGAACCCGTTAACTTCACCAACACAAGTGCAGGTGGAGAAAACATTAATTCAAGTGGTTGCGACAACACTTATTCATTTTATTGGACAATCGATGAACCAAGCGGCTATGTAGTGAGTAGCGGAACACTTGGCACTTCAAACGGATATACTGGAAGTTCACAAGACTATTCGCAGTGGACAAATGGAACCGATCAATTGGAACTGAATTTCAATACGCCCGGAACTTATCATGTTTGGATGCACACTTCAAACTTCTGCGGAGCAGATTCAGTGCTTCACACAGTGGTCATTAACCCGGTAGGAACGGTAATCATGAATCCAACGGAGCAAACAATTTGCAGCGGAGAAACTTCCGATATTTTCACTTTAACGGGAACTATTCCTTCTTACACAATCAATTGGAACGTTTCAAACACTTCAGACGTTTCTGTTGTATCACCAACAAACGGAAGCGGCGCAAGTCCTTTAAACTCTCCTCAATTCACTTTAATCAATACTTCAAACAACATTGGATTTGTAGAGATCAGCGCAACAGTTGGATGTACAAATGAGCCACCGGTATTTCACACAATCTATGTTGAACCGCAAGCCAATGTTCAAGCCAGTCCTTCTTCAATGAATATCTGTAGCAATGAAGAAGCCAGTTTTCAGATTTCAAGTAACTTGAACAATATAAATTTCTCTTGGGTTGCAACCGGACCAGCCACAATAACTGGATTCAGCGATGGTAGCGGTACCGCAATTAATCAGACGCTAATCAACAACGGCAATGAAGCCGATACAGTCTTCTATCAGATTGAACCTTCTGGTGTGCAATGCCCCGGTAACAATGCAACAGTTTATGTTGTTGTACAACCCAACTTAAGTATTTCTTCTAATGTCGATTTAACTGGATGTACGAATTTTGTTTTCGATCCGATAGACTACATTACTACTCCAACCGGAGCAACTTTAACATGGGAAAATTCAAACACCTCTATTGGTTTAGCCGCCTCAGGAAACGGTAATGTTCCAACATGGACAGCTCCGGAAAACAATACAGGCTCCAACATAACCGGTACAATAACAGTTACAGCACAGATTAATGATTGTCCTGTTGCAACTGATGATTTTACAGTAACAGTAAACCCTTCACCAACATTAACAACTTCTGTTAGTCCCGACGGAGGGCTTGACTGCGTAACTTCACTTGCAGTTATTTCTTCCAACCCGACTCCAAGTAATGCCACTCTTTTGTGGAGCGGAGGTACCATTGTTTCTGGAGCTACTTCAACTACAACGACTGTTAGTCAAGCCGGAACCTACAATGTTGTTGTTACCGACCCAGGAACAACTTGCCAATCACAATTTTCAGTAACCATTAACCCTCCTACTCCAATAAACATCACCAACACCTCCTATGCAGATGTTACATGTTTCGGAGCGAATGACGGAACCATTCAGGTGAATACGGATTCTCAAGATGCCGTTACATATGCTTGGACACCAAATGTTTCGAACAGCGGAACGGCTTCAAACCTCTCACCTGGAGCTTATTCTGTCACCGTAACAAATTTATCAGGATGTATCGATAATGAATCGTTCAACATTGATGAACCAACCGCGATTGAAGTATCTCTTATTGACACATTGCGCTCGGAATGCGGCGAAGCAAACGGATACATTCAAGTAGGCGCCTCGGGCGGAACTCCAGGATATTCTTTTGATTGGATAGGCCAAAATAATGGAGCCCAGCTAAATGAAATAGATGCCGGCACATACACGGTAGTTGTATCCGATCAGAACAGTTGCGAAGCGCAACTATCAGTCACCATTGGCTGCACACCGCTTTTACCTGTTGAACCCGTGCAATTCATCTCTCCAAATGGCGATAACACGAATGACAATTGGATGATTCAGAACATTGAGCTTTATCCTGAAAATGAAGTATGGATATTCAACCGATGGGGAACGCTTCTGTATTATGCTTCGCCCTATGAAAACGCATGGCAAGGCACCAACGACAAAGGCAACGGAGAAATTTTACCAGCAGCCACCTACTTCTATCTCATAGACACCCATAAAAAATCACAAGATCCATTCAAAGGATTTATTGAAGTACAACCATAAGAATCAAATGAAAATGAAAAAAATATACTTTCTATTATTGCTTTTCGTTGGATCATTTGCTTCCAACGCACAGCAAGACCCGCAAAGCTCCTTCTATTTCAACAATCCACTTTCATACAATCCAGCATATGCCGGAACACGCGGAACGCTGAACATGAACATGGTTCATCGCTCACAATGGATAGGCTGGGACGGAGCCCCTTCAACACAATACATCTCAGTTCATGCACCTGTCGCAAGACAGAGAATAGGACTTGGCACAAATTTAACTTTTGATAAAACAGGCGCTCGCAATTCAATCGATTGGATGAATCACGCTTCCTTTCAAATGCAATTGAATCCAAATAACCTTCGTTTATCGCTGGGTGTTTCTGGAGGAATTCAGAAATTTCAATATGATTTTAACGGACTTTCTGTAACGAATCCGAACGATCCTAACTTCACAACACCTTACAACAAATCACAAGCTAACTTCGGTGCTGGTGCATATCTGTATAAAGTTGCAAGTGACAACAATGTGCGTCAAGCATCCTATTTTGTAGGACTTTCAGTTCCTCATCTTATAGAACGAAACATTGACAACAACACAGGTAATGCCATAAGTCAGCGACACTACTTTCTTACTGGAGGATATGTATTTCCAATTAATTCTGTTACAGATATACGAACTTCAGCTTTAATGAAATTCACTAAAAACAGCCCTGCGGCCATGGAAGTGAATGTCTCTGCATTGTTCTACAAACAATTTTGGATAGGAAGTATGTACCGCATTGGTGAAGGGCTTGGATTCAACACCTCTTATCAGATAAATGATAATCTCATGATTGGTTACGCCTTTGACCTTCCGATGAACAGTATGAAATTAAATCAATGGGGAAATCATGAAGTGGTTATCTCTTTTGACATTCGCCCTCGTAATAACGCATTTGTAAGTCCACGATATTTCTAATTTATCATGAAAAAAATATTCATTTTTCTGTTTTTGTTTTGCACAGCTGTTGTTTCGAATGCACAAACCTTCAAAGAGGACTATGCAAAATCGTTGTCAGCTCAATTCAAATTTGTTGAAGCCTATCCCGTTTGGGCAGATCTCTCGGAGAATTTCATTCAAAAACAAAAAGGAGATTGGAGCTATCTGAGAATGGCTACTGAGGCTGCATACAATTCAGAACAATACAAAAATGCACTTCATTGGAACTCTTTACTTACAAGAAGTAACCAAGCACTTTCAACAGATTGGACTCTACATTTCGAATTGCTTCGATTGAATAACATGCATACGCTGCTTGTTGCGTCTATCGATTCGGCATTAGCATTAATCCCTGCTGAAGCATCTATTATTGAATGGAAGAGACAAGCTCCAACAATGGTTTCTTACCTGAAAGACACAAGCGAGTTTGAAGTAAAAGATTTTCGCAATGTATCGAAAGGTGAAGAGTTTGCCGCAGTACCTTATGAAAAAGGTTTGATTTTCGTAACCTCTGAATTCAACACAGGTTTTTTAGCTAGAAAAGACACTTGGACTGGCCAGAATTACTATGAACTTTCGTTCATTAAAGATGCCAATACCCCTTATGAATCATACTCTGCACTTGATAAATTAAAAAACAATGACATCTGGAATGAAATTGAACACACCCATTCACATGATGGACCTATTTCATTCAACAAAGATTTTTCTCAAGCTCTGCTAACTAGGAATTTCGAAGAATTAGATACCATTGCTCGAGTGAAATATTCTCGCTTAAAACTTAGCTTATTTAAAAAAGAAAATGGGAAATGGAAAGAAGATGAAACCTTCAATTTCAATGACAAACATTTCTCAACTGGACATGGTGTATTCGATGTAAATGGTAATGTTATTTTCGCATCTGATAGACCTGGTGGGCTTGGCGGTTCTGATCTTTACAAAGTTTCATTTGCTGACGGAAAATGGTCTGCACCAAGCAACTTGGGAATAAACGTGAACACTGCATCTGATGAATTATTCCCATTTGTAGATAGCAACGGAACGCTTTACTTTTCATCTAAAGGTTGGATTGGTCTAGGTGGCTTAGATGTGTTTTCAGCAAACACGGCTGGCATACCCACTCACATAGGTATTCCAATTAACACATCGAGTGATGATTTCGCCTTTTTCCTTGACGCCGGAACAGGCACGGGTTATTTGTCTTCAAACCGCAATTTAAACAAAGATCAAATTTTCAAAATATCTACACCGGTGTATGATATTGAACTTGAAATTCTTTTAACTACATGCGATAAAAAGCCAATAGAAAACGCTACGGTTGAAATAAAAAATAAGCTCAACAACACAACAACTTCTCAAACAACCGACAAAGAAGGTAAGGTGAAATTAAAGCCCCGGTTGAAAGATCAATTTGAGATTTCGTATGCTGGCAATGAATTGTATACTGCATCTAAAAAAGAATCGTTCAACGCTACGGCTGAAGGAAAATTCAACGTTGGTTTGTCTTCCAATTATTTGAAATCCACTCAAACCGTTACTGTTGTTGATGAAAATGGCAAACCACTTGTGGGAAGTCTCATTCAAATAAAATCAACCGACAACACCGTTAAGAAGGCGAATGCAAATCAAGATGGTGTATATTCTTGGTCCAGGACCAACACAGAATCTGTGCTTACCGAAATAAATTGCAACACTGTAAATTATGATGACCAGATTATTAAACTTGCCGGAAGTGACTGTAACGCACCACAGAACTATCGCATTACCATGCGCAAAATGTCTGAGGAAAATTTTGTTAAGCTTGACTTAATTCTTTACGATTTTGACAAGTATTTTTTACGTCCAGCGAGTGAAAAAGAACTCGACAAACTTGTTCAATACATGAAAGAAAGACCTGAATTAGTTGTTGAATTGTCTTCGCACACAGATTGCCGTGGAACGGACAGTTACAACGAAGTGCTATCACAAAACAGAGCGCAAAGTTGTGTGAATTACATCATTAAAAAAGGAATTTCTAAGGAACGTATTGTTGCAAAAGGATACGGCGAAAAACAACTTACGAATAAATGTTCAGACGGTGTAAATTGTACTGAAGATGAACATCAATCGAATAGAAGAACGGAGTTGAGATTCGTTGTTCAGTAAGAAGACGTTTCTAGTTAGTCAAAACTCTTGCACTATGTTTAGATGTCTTTCTATTCTAATTCTTTCATTGCTTTTTCATAATGCAGTTCGCTGTCAAACTGAAATCGACCCGCAAGGAGAACTTGAAAGAGGTGCCTCACTAAAGTCCCTTCCCAGCGAATACCAAAGTGAACCCTCAATTGTGCACCTCGCGATAGAATTAAACGGTATCTCCGAGTTAAATTTTGCATCTAATTCGATTTTAGGAAACCGTAAGTTTTTATTTGAATTGATTCAAATGTCTGAAGATATAGACATGATTAAATTCATACCCGACTCGATTTTAAACAATGATCGTTTTTTTGAATATTTGATAATACACGCTCAATCCGAAGCACTTATTATTGAAGCATATAGAAAAACATCTCATGAATTCAAACAGAACTCTCTTGTTCCTATTAAGTTAGTTTATCATTATGAGTATACCTTTTTGAATGAAGTGCTTCCTAATTATTCCTGTAATAGACGAGCATTAATCTCAATTTTTCAACATGAGGAATTGAAATTCAAAATTCTCAACAGCAAGAAATCGAAAAAGTTCGACCCCAATTTTAAAGACGATTTAAATTATGGATTGAAGTTTCATTTTTTCCATGAACCATTGTGCGGAGAACAGCCGCGACCAGAAATAAGGGAATTTACAATTTGTGATTCATTGTGTAAAAACAAAGAGTTTTTGCAAGAATTCTTTAAAGTTGTGGAATGTTCCTATTTTCAGTATGCTAATGAAGAACTTAAAAGTGATAAGGAATACATCGTAAATCTCGTAAAAGAGGACGATTGTTATTTGGAATACATAAATCCAAAAATACTCTCTGACAGAATCACGATGATGCGTGCTGTAGCATTGAATGGCCGCGCACTTAGTTACGCAAGTGAAGAGTTAAGAAATGACAGAGAAATTGTAAAAATGGCTGTACAGGAAAATCCATACGCAATGGAGTACGCAAGTGATCATTTGAAGAACGATAGAGAGATATTAAAACTTGCAATAGATTCTAATGTTGCGGCTTTACAATTCGCCGGAACAGCTTTGCAGACAGATAAAGAGTTCATGAATATCGATAATCTCACTAAAGCACTCGACAATGAATGGTCCTCAAGTTTCATATTGAAGCTTTTACCTAACTATTCCTGCAACGAATCTGCGCTGTTGCTATTTGCAAGTAAAAAATCTAAAGACCTGAAATTCTCACCTCGAAAGAATATTTGTGACTCTCTTTTAAGAGATGAAATGTTTATCACTAATTTCATAGCAAGCCTTCCTGAAGATGACCAAAACATAGATGGAATTCTGAAAGAATTAGACCTGGCGTTATTATCCAGTGCTAAATTATTCGATGTTATCCATCTCGAAAAACAACCTGGTAATTTCATTTATGCAGATAAGTCATTGAAAAATGACAGAGATTTTATTTTGAAACATGTCAAAACAAATCCTAAAATTATTTATCTCGCTCCTCGCAGATATCAAGAAGACAGAGAGATTTTTAACGCCGCTCTAGTTCAAGACGAACTCGTGTTTCAACTCGCAAACAAAACGTTTAGTAACGATATCGATTTGGCAAATTTCGCCATTGCTAAAAATGGACTCGCTTTGAAATATGCCTCAAAAGAGCTCAGAAACAATTTTAAACTTGTAAAAGAAGCTGTTAGCCAGAATGGATACGCACTTAAATATGCAAGCAGCGATCTTAAAAAAAACAAGGAACTTGTACAAATTGCTTGTTCGACAAATCCTGAAAGTATCTTATTCATTGACTCCAAACTGAAGAATGACAGATCATTCATGCTGGAATTAGTTAGCAAAAGCCCATTCTGTTTATTTTATTTATCAAAAGAATTTAAAACTGATTTAGATTTTCAGAAACTCGGCGCTACAATTTTTCATTTGAAATCCCCATCTGGGGTTGACAATAAAATCGAAAAGAGCTCTATCCATTTCATACAAATTGACATTCAGTCAAATCATACATTTACAAAAAAATCGATATTCAGTAAAATTATCTGTTATAAAATCGATATTAATGGGAGGCCATACATGAATGGAGCAAACATAGTATCACTCGAAGATTCCGAATCTCGAATCCAATTAGAATCCATACTCAAATCTGGAGATCAGATACTGATACACTCCGCTGTTACAAAAGAATCCTTTTATATTAAAAACAAGGAATACATGGCCATTGTTTCTCCCCAGCCGCTGACTCTCACTGTTAAATAATCTTTTTCCTTTTCAACTTAGCATTTGAAAAAAATATTCAGAAGTTGGACAACATTACCATCCCCACCAACAACGCAAACGAAATCAAATTCACAATAATTCCTATTGCGAACATGTCCTTCGCTTTCACCCAACCCGTGCCGTAGGCAATGGCATTCGGTGGAGTACTCATAGGAAACATAAAATCACAACTTGCAGCAAGAGTAACAGGGATTGCCCAAGCCGCTGCTGAAAACCCTTGCTGATGCGCTAGCACGCCCACAATCGGAACAAACAAAGTAACCATGGCCAAATTACTCATGAGCGCCGTGAGCAACAACCCTATTCCGCATAACATAATGAGGTAAGCAGATGAGCTACCTACATTCACAACAGATAACCATTGCGACAATCTTTCCAGCAATCCAACTTCTTTGAACGCCACAGATAAAGTCAATCCACCTCCAAACATCAACAACACTCCCCACGACAATTTCTCTGTATCTGGCCATTCCAACAATCCCACCGAACGTTCATTCGGTTCTGACATTCCTCTCGGAATAAAAAACAAAGACAATCCGAAAGCTAAGGCAATCCAAGTGTCGTTGAAAGCCGCGACATTCAACGCTTTCGAAATAGGCGATTGGAAAATCCAGCAAAGAACAGCTCCCAAAAAAATCAGCAACACTCTCTTTTCAGATTTCATCATGCCGCCCATTCCCTGGCGAATAGCGTGCAGCTCAGCATGCGCACCAACAATGGTTTCATTCCTTTTAAAATGGATTTTCGAAAGAATAAGAAAAACGAGAAGTAACAAAATCAATGAAAATGGAACTCCGTATTTCATCCATTCAACAAATGAAATCTCTTCACCAAACTGTTCCTTCACTATACCTGCAGCAGCAACATTCGGAGGAGTTCCTATTAAGGTTGCCATTCCGCCAATGCTCGCCGCATAAGCAACACCCAAAACTAAAGCACGTTTGAACTTCGCCTCATGCTGATGGGCTGAAAGTAAATGAGCAACAGATGCAGCAATTGGAATAAGCATCATCGCGGTTGCCGTGTTGCTAATCCACATGCTCAAAACATAAGACGATAACATTACAGCAAGCAATATGCGCGCTTTCGCATTACCGGCCAAATCAAGCAAGCGAAAGGCAATTCGCTTGTGCAATCCGTGTTTCTCAATAGCCAAAGCCAACAGAAATCCACCTAGAAATAAAAAGACAAATTTATCGGCATAAGGCACCACCACCTTTTCCATGCTCATGACATTCGAAATTGGAAAAATCAAAATCGGAACAAGCGCCGTTACAGCCATGGGTATCACTTCAGATATCCACCACCACAGCATAACTAAAACAGTTGACAAGACTACCCGTTCATTCCAAGACAACCAATTCGGCAGCCCAAGAGTTATCGCGAATGCAAGAACAACAGGAAGGAATAAGTTTATTTTTCGCATGGCTAAATTTAGGACAACTTCTCGTCAAATAATTTCAATTGCTTCTTACTTTTCAGTAAATTCATGTTTCAATAATTCTCGAATAGAACATGAATAAAAAGAATCTTAAAGAATATGCGGAATCATTCATGAAAAGCAAGGGCAAATCAAAATCACTTGATGCCCTAACTGTTGCATACATAAAAAAAATAAAAAAGCTAGAAGCTGATAAGGTTAGAACAACAAGTGCTTCTTAGAAGAATTCTTCCAACCGGCTTTGTACTCTGCATCGACGAAATAAATTTTCAAATCAGCCTTGTACTCGGCATCTTCAAAATATATTTTCTTAGTCGCTTTGTATTCCGCATCTACGAAATACCAACGTCCATCATTACTACCCGCCTTATACTCCGCGTCTTCCTTATAAACCAGTAAATCTGCTTTGTACTCGGCATCCACAACATAAACTTTAACCTGAGCCTTGTATTCCGCATCTACAGAATAAATCTTTTGAGCACTCGCGCTAAGTCCAAATGCGCACAATGCAAAAAGTAGAACGATTGACTTCATAACTGTTTTTTTTATTTCAACGAAGATAAACAATGCTTCGCAAGATGCTACGCAAGACGCTTCGGGAGATGTTGCACAAGACCCTACACAAGACGCCTCGCGAGACCTTTCGAAGAATCTTACAAAGTATCTTGCATCGCATCTTTCGCAGAATCTTACAAAGTATCTTTCGAAGAACATATCTTTGCCCCGTGCTAAAAAAGAACCAAATACTCGACATTAAAATAGACCGCTTTGCCTTCGGAGGCAATGGCATTGGACTATTGAAAACCGACAAAGGCGATTTTACCGTTTTTGTTGAAAATACATTCCCAGGACAACTAGTTCGCGCACAGGTAATCAAGCCCGACAAACGATTTGCGAATTGCAAATTGGTTGAAGTGCTTGAGAATTCTCCCGATGAAATAGAACTTCCATTTCAGCGCATTCCAGGCGCGCCCTATGCCGCTTGGCCTATTGAAAAACAACACGAAGCCAAAAAGGATTCTTGCCTTCAATTGTACAAACGCATTGGAAAAATAGAAAACATCGATGAACTCTTCGATGAGTACATCGAGTCTCCATCGGTTTGGAACTACAGAAACAAAATGGAATATAGCTTCAGCGCTATTCGATACGACCTTCCAACCAAAGAAGAATTAGATGATTTCGGTTTAGGATTTAAGCACCGAGGAACTTGGTGGATGGTAGAAAACTTAGACGCTGAATCAGGACTCTTCGACGCAACTTTTGAAAACAATCTACACCGCATTCGCACATTCTGCATAAATAGCGGACTTCCTGCATGGCATCCGCCGAAGCGAGAAGGATTCTTCAGATACGTTGTGGTTCGAAAATCATTCACTCACGACCTCCTTCTGATTAACCTCGTAACCTCTTCGGTTGGACTAGAGCTGTTCGATTGCGACGGATTTGTTCAACTCGTCTTAGACATACTTGGAGATCGCTGCGACGGAATTATTCACACCTTGAATGATGACACTGGAGATCGCGCTGAACCTTTGAACGGCTCATCAAATCTGCTCTACGGAAATTCTGAAATCGAAGAAATTTTATTGGGATTGAAGTTCAAAGTAAATATGAAGAGCTTCTTTCAAACCAATCCGAAAAGCGCTGAAAGACTTTACACAAAGGCAATAGACTATTGCAATCCAGCTGAGGTTCCTGACGGATATATTCTCGACCTATTTTGCGGAACAGGAACAATAGGACAACTCATTGCACAAAAAACTTCTTTGCCTGTTGTGGGAGTAGATATTGTGGAAGCTGCCATTGAAGACGCGAAGAAAAATGCACTAGAAAACAATGTTTCGAATATTGAATTCTTCGCTGCAGATGTGGGGAAATTCTTGTTGGAACAACCGCAATTTCAAAACCAAATCAACACGTTGGTGCTCGACCCTCCCCGTGGAGGCATTTCACCAAAGACATTAAGAAAAGTAATCGGACTCGACGCGAAACGCATCGTTTACATCTCATGCAATCCTGCGACACAAGCACGAGACTGCGAGACACTTATTCTTTCAGGATATCAGTTGAAGAAAATTAGTTTCGTCGATCAGTTCCCACACACCTCACATTTGGAGGCGGTGGCACTTTTCGAAAAAAATTAATTTACCGCTTCGTCGTTTTCAAAGAATCCTTTGAATCGACTTAACATACTTTCACCAAATGGCTTTCGTGGTTCACGAATTTTCACCGGCTTCTGAGTTTCTTCCTCTTCCATATGAACAGATTCTTCATTAACACTTTCTGTTTGTGTTCCTTCTTCTATGGAATTTTCGTTCAATTCTTCGATGGTTTCCATGTATGACGAGAAATCACCAATAGGAACAAACACTTCTTCCATTTCTTCCTCTTCAGGTTGAGTCTCCACTTGCTTCTCTGCAGGAATACTCTCATCTATTAATGCTTCTCCAATAATACGCTCGAAATAATCTTCACCCACATTCTCTTCTCCAGTAATAACAAGACCTACGCCCGTAGAAAGAGCTGGTGGCAACTGCGACTCATCTTTATAATTAATTACGTGCTCAATGGGCTTACCAATGCGGCAATCCAATCCTGTAATGTACTCAACCAATTGCTTAATGTGCTTCAACTGTGCACCGCCACCGGTCAACACAATTCCACCAATTAATTTTCTCTCATAGCCACTGCGCATAATTTCAAAGTGAACCAACTCCAAAATTTCCTTCATGCGTGCTTCAATAATTCCAGAAAGCGCACCCAACGTAATTTCCTTTGGCGTTCTGCCGTTCAATCCGGGAACAACCACTTTCGCATTCTGTGTCTCGGCAGCTAAAGCCGATCCGTACTGAACTTTCAACTGCTCAGCATGTCTGCTTAAAATTGAACATCCCGTTTTAATATCTTCAGTCAAAATATTTCCACCAAATGGAATTACCGCAGTATGACGAATTAATCCATCGTGAAAAATTGCAATGTCCGTTGTTCCTCCACCAATGTCTACCAATGCAACTCCAGCTTCCTTTTCTTCATCACTTAAAACTGCAGCTGAACTCGCAATCGGCTCTAAGGTCAATTCACCCACTTCCAGACCCGACAATTTCACACAACGATAGATGTTTTTGATAGCAGGAAGTGAACCCGTAATAATGTGGAAATTCGCTTGCAAACGAACGCCAGCCATTCCAACTGGATCTTTAATTCCGCCTTCCGTATCAACAGTATACTCTTGTGGAATAACATGTATGATTGACTCTCCTGCTGGAACATGAATCTTGAACATATCGTCCTTCAAAGCCTGAAGATCGCTCATGCTTATCTCTGTTTCTAATTCCTTGCGAGTATATATTCCCGGTTGCTGAATGCTCTTAATATGTTGACCAGCGATTCCAACATTCACGCGGTGAACTTTAATTCCGCATTCAATCTCGGCTTTTTGAACGGCCTCCTTAATGGAAGCAACCGTTTGATCGATATTCAGAACAATCCCACGCTTCACCCCGTCGCTTTTACTGCGACCAATTCCAAGAATGGTCACCTTTCCAAACGAGTCTATTTTACCAACAACGCAAGCAATCTTTGTTGTTCCAATATCAATTCCAACTACCAATTTTTCTTTGTTGCTCGGGGTTGGGTTGTTGTAAGTCGCAAATGTATATTCCATATTCATCAAATATTTATTGAGGTTGTTGTGCAGGCGTCGCCGCTGCGGGTATTAAGTCGTTAGCTAGCACAATGGGTGCATTGTTCGAATTCGTTGTCAAGCTATCTGCAGTAGCTGGGAATGCAGAAACCCCGCGCTTTTCACAAATAATTTGATTTTCAAAATTCAAATTAATTCGGCTGTATTTTTCAAGATCTGTGATGTACAATTGCGAACGATAAAATTGGAAAAGCATCTTTGTTTTCATTTCCAAATTATAGATACTTCCATAATCTATCACATGTCTTCCTATACGTGGAATAACCTCTATAGTACCCATGCTTGTTAAATGCACATGCTCTACCCAGTCTTTTAAATCCGCATTCTTACGCATGTGATTTCCAAATAAAACCAGCTCATCCAAATAGGTCAAGCCCAAAGCATTCTCATCGTAGTAGTCTTTGTTAGCTGGAAACTCCATTGAAGCAATTGTACCTTCAGCTGAAAAAACAGGAACATACGCCACCGCTCGATCTAGCAAACTGAAGGACTGGCCCAAAGTATCAACATAGAATCCCGTTCCATCACTGTTTAAGACCCTGAACATAGGAGCTCGCTGTTGAATATCAACGTGCAAAATTCCATCTACACCTAAAAACACATTGCACGATTGAACTGCTGGGTGACGATCAACGGCCACTTGAATAGCGCCAACATCAATTTGATTCATTGGCGTACCCACCAACAATCCGAAATGAACATGAACAATCGAATCCACTTCTTCTTTCGTCATGAGCTCATCTACTCCTTGCCCTCTTTGAATACTCACGCGAAGTTCTGGTATGGGTTGAACGTTGTGCTTCGAAATCGAAAAGGCCCACAAAACGACAGTTCCAGCGCCTATCAAAACAAAAAAAACCAACACCAAAACCCTCATGAACCTTGAAGTTTTTTTAGGGTTATTTGTCGATTCTACTTTCATTTCGTTCGCTCTTTCATGTACACTTCCAACGGAGAAACAAGGGTATCAATATCCCCTGCTCCTAACGTTAACAGCACATCAAACTGCAGTTTATTTAACAAAGTGAAGATGGCATCTTTCTCTACAAGGTATTTATCCGTCTTTCGAATTTTATCAAATAGCCATTGTGAATCAATTCCCACAATGGGTAATTCCCTAGCAGGATATATGGGTAACAAAATTGGAATATCCAAAAGCTCCAAACTTTCCGCAAAGCCATCTGCAAAATCTCTGGTTCTTGAAAACAAATGCGGTTGAAAAATCCCTATAATTTTTTTATCTGGAAATAATTCACGCACCGAACGAATGCATGCTGAAAGCTCGGTCGGATGGTGGGCGTAGTCATCAATGTAAACACCGCTCTCACTTTTAAATCGCACATCAAATCTTCGCGCAACACCTTTGAAACTTGAAAGGACAGCTGGCAGTTCATTCAACACAACGCCAGCTAGAAGCGAACAAGCCATAGCCACAACAGCATTTTCAACATTGTGTCTTCCAGGCAAACCCAAACGAACACCTAACAACTCTCCTTGTGGAGAATGAAAATCGAAAACATAACTTCCCTCTTCAATCCGAATATTCGTCGCGAAATAATCGGCTTCTGACAAGATACTGTAAGTCAAGACACCACTCCTCTCCAACTTCAACTCTTCGTGAATGTTCAACTCTTTTTTCACCACAATATTCCCATCTGCGCGAGTTTGTTTCAAAAACAAAAGAAAACCTTCACGAATACTCTCTTCGTTTCCATAGATATCTAAATGATCGGGATCCATGGAGGTCAATGCTGAAATCTTCGGATACAAAGTCAAAAAACTTCTATCGAATTCATCCGCTTCCACCACCGTTCGTGAAGTATTCGAAAGCAAAACATTGCTATTGAAGTTGGAAGAAATTCCACCTAAAAAAGCATTGCAACCAATGGTTGAATGAAGGATGTGCGCCACCAATGTTGATGTTGTAGTCTTTCCATGCGTTCCGCCAATGGCAATGGTTTCATCGAGTTGAGTTATATAGCCCAACAACTCACTTCGCTTCCAAATTCTAAATTCATGTTGAAGGAAATATTGCAGCTGAGAAGAATCTTTTGGAACAGCTGGTGTCCGAACAACAAGCACTTTCTCTTTCGGTGTTGAATGAAGAAGTTGTGGCAAAGACATTACGCTGTCTTCGTACTGAACTGAAATTCCTTCTAACTCCAGCTCTGTGGTTAATGCAGTTGACGTGCGATCGTATCCCATCACATGCACTCCCTTGCGATGGAAATAACGAGCAAGAGCCGACATACCAATGCCACCAATACCCAAGAAATACATGACATCGCATGTTAACTTACGCTCTTCCATACACCACTTCAATTAAGGTATCTACAATTTCTTCTGTTGCATTCGGACGCGCGAATGCCACTATATTTTTTTCCAATAATGAAATTTCATTGGAGTTGTGAAGCAGTTCAGAAATCATTTCCGCTAATTTCAATTCCGCCTCATTGTCTCGCACCATCAGTGCTGCCTGTTTCGAAACAAGCGCCATTGCATTTTTCGTTTGGTGGTCTTCTGCCACATTTGGTGAGGGCATAAAGACTACTGGTTTTCCAACTAACGAAAGCTCTGAAACACTCATAGCACCAGCGCGAGAAATAATAACATCTGCCGCGGCGTAAACCAATGCCATATCCTGAATGAAATCGAACAATAGCATTCCATCCGTGTTCGGATACTTCAATTCCAAATTTGTCTTATATATTTTTCCGCATTGCCAAATCACTTGAAACCCTTGATTCAACCAACTATTCAGAGAAGCTTCCACCGCATTGTTCACAGCGCGCGCGCCCAAACTTCCACCAATAATTAATATTGTTTTTTTTGTTGAATCGAAATTCAATTTCGATAAAGCTTCCGACTGCGCATAGGGTAGGTTCACAAAATCTTTCCGAACTGGATTACCTGTTAATTGAATTTTTTCTTTTTGAAAAAACACTTCCATTCCCTCATAGGCCACACAAATTGCTTTCGCTCTTTTCGCCAACAACTTATTGGTAACTCCCGCGAATGAATTCTGCTCTTGCAACACCGTTGGAACACCTGCTGTTCCGGCCGCACGAAGCGTTGGACCGCTAGCATAGCCTCCAAAACCGACAGCTACTTCCGGGCGAAATTCTCTCACTACCGATTTCGCCTTCAACATGCTTTTCAATATTTTAATTGGAAGTAAAAAATTCGAAAGCGTTAATTTGCGTTGAAGTCCTGCAATGGGAAGTCCAATAATTTTATATCCCGCTTGAGGAACTTTTTCCATCTCCATCTTTCCTTCCGCCCCAACAAATAAAATCTCGCATTCAGGAAAGCGAGCTCTTATTTCATTCGCAACGGCAATAGCGGGGAATATATGTCCTCCCGTTCCACCCGCTGATAACAAAACTCTATTTAAATTCCTGTTTTCCATTTGAAATTAAAATGGGGATCCCTCTAATTCATCATTTTGCTCTGCATCATCATTCTCCTCGCTCATCTTCGAAATACTAAGAATAACACCGAACATTATGGCTACGAAAACAATTGATGTTCCACCCATACTTACTAGCGGCAGTGGTTGCCCGGTGGTTGGAAATAAATTCACTGCAACTCCCATGTTAATGAAAGCTTGAATGGAAATGACTAAACCCAATCCCAAAGCTGTAAGTCCGCCGAAATATTTCGGACTTCGAATTGAAATTCGAATGACACGAAACAAGAAAATCACATACATGAACAGAACCAACACTCCACCTAAAATAGAACCATACTCTTCAATAATAAAGGCGTAAATCATATCTGAATAAGGATGCGGCAAAAAATTACGCGACGATCCAGATCCAGGTCCTTTCGGAATAATTCCTCCTTCATAAATTGCATATTGAGCCAATTCAATTTGATATTTCGAATCGTCTATTGCTCCAGCTTGCACTTCCTTTCCGATTAATCGGTTCTTCCAAGTGCTGTAACGCGGTAGTAATTTTTCCGGTCCCAATTCACCCGCGGCAATAATCAATACAAGTAAACCCACACCTACTCCAATCAGCTTAAATAAATGTCTCCATGGCACTCCTCCAAAAACCAGCATTAAAAAACACACAAACCCAATTAATGCGGCAGTTGAGAAGTTTGCAGGAAGAACCAAAGCACAAACTATTGCAATAGGAATAACAATGGGAAGGACACCTTTTCTAAAATCTCCTAATAGCTGACGCTTCACTGTAAGTTGTCTCGCAACATAAATGATTAAGACCAGTTTCGCTAAATCACTCGTTTGAAAAGTCAATCCAATACCCGGTATTCGAATCCAACGATCAGCATTGTTAATGTTTGAACCGAAGAACAACGTAAATACCAAAAGCGGAATAACTACCCAAATCATTAATTGTCCTATTCGCGAAAAAAAAGACAATGGCAAGAGATGGGTGATATACATGAAAGCCAGTCCTAGACCGAGCATAGAAATATGCTTTATCAATACTCCGGCGCTACTCCCACCTTCTGCTTTCCACACCAAAGAAGATACGGCGCTGTATACAGCCAATACTGAAAGGGTGCACAAGAAAAGTGCAACCATCCAGATCACCCGATCTCCCTTTAGATATGAAAGAAATTTCTGCATGATTTACAATCCTTTCACTGCTACTTTAAACTGACGACCTCTGTCTTCGTAGTTCTCGAACAAATCGAAAGAAGCGCAAGCAGGAGATAACAACACAGTGTCCCCATCTTTTCCAAGATCATAAGAAACACGCACAGCTTGCTCTGCGCTATCTGTATCAATAATGGTATCTACAATAGATCCAAATGCTTTTCTAATTTTTGAACTGTCTTTGGTAAGACATACAATCGCTTTCACTTTAGACTTTACCAATTCAGACAATTCAGAATAATCGTTTCCTTTATCTGTTCCACCAGCGATCCAAATGATTGGCTTGTCTACAGATTCCAATGCATACCACGTTGAGTTCACGTTAGTCGCCTTGCTGTCGTTAATGAAACGAATGCCATGAATACTTGCAACAAACTCTAAGCGATGCTCAATGTTTTCGAAATTCATCAGACTGTCGCGCACTGCCTCTTTTCTTAATTCTAAAAAACGCGCGGCGGCTCCGGCTGCCATGCTGTTTTGCAAATTGTGTCTGCCTTGCAATGCTAGTTCAGTAATTTTCATAGTAAATAAATTATGGTTTGTGTTTAGGTTAAAATTTAATTCGTCGCAATAGCCACCTTGATCGTAGGTCTTTCCAGGTTCAATTGAAATTGGAAATAGGGTGGCGTTCAATACATGTCTTGCCATGGTCTCTGCGGTAATGGCATCGTCGGCATTGAAAATGAAAACATCGTTAGACGTTTGGTTTTGCGCAATGCGAAGTTTCGCATCGGCATATTTACTTAAATCGTAATCGTAACGATCCAAGTGATCAGGGGTAATGTTGGTTAGAATAGCAATGTCAGCCTTGAACGAATACATATTGTCCAATTGAAAACTGCTTACTTCCAACACATAAAAATCGAAATTCTCTTCGGCAACTTGTCTCGCGAAACTCTTTCCAACATTTCCACCAAGTCCAACATTTAATCCTGCATTTTTCAGAATGTGGTAAGTCAGTAAAGTCGTTGTCGTTTTCCCATTGCTTCCTGTAATGGCAATCAGTTTCGCTTGTGTATAGCGAAAGGCAAATTCCAATTCAGACAACACAGGAATATTTTTTTCTTGCAGCGCAACAATCAACTTGGCTGAGTTCGGAATACCCGGACTCTTCACCACTTCATCCGCATTTAATATCAATTCATCGGTGTGTGATCCCTCTTCGAATGCAACACCGTGAGCATTCAATTCAGCTTTGTATTTGTCTTTCAATAAGCCTTTGTCTGAAAGGAAAACATCGTATCCCATCTTCTTTGCAAGCACTGCTGTGCCCGCTCCGCTTTCGCCTCCACCAAGTATGACCAGTCGCTTGCTCATTATCGTACTTTTAGAGTGATGATAGTTAAAACAGCGAGCATGATTCCGATGATCCAGAAGCGCGAAACAATTTTCGATTCATGCATTCCCTTGCGCTGATAATGGTGGTGAAGGGGTGACATTAAGAAAATACGACGTCCCTCGCCGTACTTTTTTCTTGTGTACTTGAAGTACCCAACTTGAATCATTACGCTCAAGTTTTCCACCAAGAATATTCCACACAATACAGGGATAAGAAGTTCTTTTCGAATGGCAATTGAAAATGTTGCTATAATTCCACCAAGGGCCAAGCTTCCCGTATCGCCCATGAATACTTGAGCTGGAAAACTGTTAAACCAAAGAAATCCAACACACGCACCCACAAACGCTGCAATGAAAACTGTAAGTTCACCGCTATGTGGTATATACATTACGTTGAGATAATCTGCAAAAATGTAGTTACCTGAAACGTATGCAAAAATAGCTAGTGTAATTCCGATGATAGCGCTTGTTCCAGTTGCCAATCCATCGATGCCGTCCGTAATATTCGCACCGTTTGAAACAGCGGTTACAATAAATATTACAATTACTGCAAACACGCCCCACAATACCCAAGGGCTCTCCATGCTATCAGGAACCAACCACGCGTAATCAAATTCGTTATCCTTCACAAAAGGAATCGTTGTTTTCAAACTCTTCTCTTCCTGCCACTGCATGGCTTGTTGCTCTTGCGTGGCATTTTGAATTTGCACATCCGAAACTTTCTCTTTAATGGTCACAGAGGGATTCCAATAAAGCATGCTCGCTACAATAATTCCTACTCCAATCTGTCCAACAATTTTGCTCTTCCCTGCAAGTCCTTCTTTGTTCTTTTTAAATACCTTAATGTAATCGTCTAAGAATCCGATGAGCCCCAACCAAACGGTAGCGATGATCATCGTTTGAATGTATATATTGGTCAAATCCGCAAGCAAGAGTGTAGGAACCAAAATGGCTGTAAGTATTATTAGTCCACCCATTGTGGGTGTACCTGCCTTCTGCATTTGACCATCCAAACCCAAATCGCGAATGGTCTCACCCACTTGCTTTTTGCGGAGCATGCGAATCAACGACTTTCCAAAAATCATTGAAATTGTTAATGAAATAAGGATGCTTAAAGCAGCCCGAAACGACAAGTAGTGAAACAACCCTGATCCAGGGAAATGCATGTGCTTGTCGAGGTATTCAAATAGGTGGTACAACATACTTAGTTCGTTTGAAAGAGTTCTGTTATAATTTGTAAATCGTCAAATGGATATTTCACTCCGTTGATCTCTTGGTATTTCTCGTGTCCCTTTCCTGCAATCAGAATTATATCACCTGGCTTTGCTAGTGAGCACGCCACTTCTATGGCCTCACGACGATCAGTAACGGACAATACTTTTTTCTTCTGAATCGGATCAAGACCTGCTACCATTTCTTGAATAATAGCTTTCGGATCTTCGCTGCGCGGATTGTCGCTCGTCACAATTACACGGTCACTTTTGTTCGCGGCGATAGAAGCCATAACCGGGCGTTTTGCGCGATCACGATCGCCACCGCAACCCACAATTGAAATAATTTCCTCTTTACCCCTTACAGAATGAATTGTATCCAACACATTTTCCAATGCATCAGGGGTATGGGCATAATCGACAATCGCAATTGTTCCGTCTGATTTACGAATGTGTTGAAAGCGTCCTTCAGGCGCACCTAAAGCTGAAAGATGAACAAGAACTGTTGTTTCATCTGTTCCCAATTCAACAGCGGCTGCGAATACAGCAGTTAAGTTGTAGGCATTGAATTCTCCAATAAGAGGTGAATGCAATTCAAACCGATCAATATTAATTTGAAGTCCATCAAGGGTGTTCTCAATTAATTTGGTCTTGTAATCAGCCATCGTATGCAACGCATAGGTTCGAACACGCCCCTTGCAAGCAGAAACCAAAGCATCGTGGTAACGATCATCTGCATTCACTACTGCATAAGCATTCGTACCTAGCTGATCAAATAAAATCTTCTTTGCTTTAATGTATTCATTCATTGAACCGTGATAGTCCAAATGATCATGTGTCAAATTCGTGAAAATGGCTCCGTCAATTTGCACTCCAGCCATTCTGTTTTGATGCAACGCATGCGAGGAGGCCTCCATGAAAACATGCGTGCAGCCTTCTCGCTGCATACGCGATAATAATTCGTTAAGTGCCACAGCATCTGGAGTTGTATGCGTTGACGGAATTTCGATATCGTTGATGCGGTTTACTACAGTGGAAAGCAATCCGCATTTATGACCCATCGAACTATACAAGCGGAATAACAAAGTCGCTACTGTCGTTTTTCCATTGGTTCCAGTAACAGCCAACACCTTCATTTTTTCGGAAGGGTTTTCATAAAAATTTGAAGCCATTATTCCCAATGCCTTGGAAGTATCAGCTACTTGAACGTAAACAATATTCTCTTCTAATTTCTCAGGAAGATCTTGGCAAACAACCGCAGCAGCACCTAATTCAATAGCCTTCGAAATGAATGAATGCCCGTCAGATTGAATACCCTTTACAGCAACGAATAGCGCCATTGGACGAACTGCGCGCGAGTCTGAAGTTAAACTCTCAAC
The DNA here is from genome assembly GCA_044239865.1 of Flavobacteriales bacterium. Classification (GTDB taxonomy): domain Bacteria; phylum Bacteroidota; class Bacteroidia; order Flavobacteriales_D; family Sanyastnellaceae; genus CAIZGX01. Next base: position 207,813 of record JBIIAO010000004.1, on the reverse strand, counting down.
CGCTACATTGGTTGTCCCTACAACACCTTCCAGTCGCACTTTGTACAATATGTCTTGCAGCAGTTTCATTGTAAAGTAATTTGAATGTTTTGATGATTGGACTTTGTTCCGGGAAGAATACTCTGAGAGACAACTTTGCCATAACCCTTTGAGGATACTTTCAACCCTCTCTTCTCCAGAACATAAAGTGCATCTGTAAGCCCCATTCCGCGGACATCCGGAACTTGATTTCTACTTGCGTCTTTGCTCGAGAGAGCGATATTTCCGTTTAAAACTTCAGCGCGAACAAATTGAGCGTCTGTTTGAATGGCATAAGGAAATTGAACATGAGCCATTGCTTTTCGCAATGCATCGGATCCTCCGGATAATATATTTGGGATCCAGGGCTGAGCAACAAATGTGCTATCATTGCCCATGGCATTGTGTGGAATATCCAATTCGGTTCCGAATAATATATTCGCTAATTCGCGAAATACCGGAGCCGCAACTTTTCCACCAAACGCTTCAAAAACTCTCGCCTTGTTTACGACTACTATACACGAGTATTTTGGATTTTCCGCAGGGAAATAGCCCACGAATGATGCTCTGTGCGCTGTTTCCAAATAATGTCCAAACTCATAAATTCGAGCTGTTCCTGTTTTACCTGCAGCTCTGTACGGAGAATCTCTAAATGTTTTTTTACCTGTACCGATAGTTGTAACAGCCTCCATCAACTTCCTTCCTTTCGCAATCGTTTCCGCCCGCAAAAAATTCTCGCGAATAACTACAGGTTCAAATTTCTCATATGTCAATCCATTTTTTCTGATTTCGCTAACCAATCTCGGCTTCATGAATCTTCCGCCATTCGCTATGGCGTTGTAAAAACATAATTGATGCAATGGCGTAATTTGCAACTCATATCCAACTGCCATTTGGGTTAGACTTAAGTCACTCCAACCAGCCTCTTTCGTTGTCCTTTTAACAATTGATTTCCCCTCTCCTATAAGATCTATTCCTGCCAATTGTCCAAATCCGAACTTCTCTAAATAATCCAAAAATTTCTGTGGCTTACTTCCAAATACATCACGAACAATCATCGCCGTTCCAACATTCGAAGACTTTGCGAAAACTTGCTCAATGGTAATGGATCCACAAGCTTTCACATCTTTCAACGTGTGTGATCCTATGGTAAACTCTCCTGAACCCGTATGAACAACTTTACCTAAATCCAGATTACCTTCTTCAATCGCAGCAAGCAAACTTGCTAACTTCATTGTAGAACCTGGCTCTACACTTTGAGTTAAGGCTAAATTCTCTATTTCGTAAAACTTCTTCGCAACGGAGTCATACGTCAAATTAGCTAGTGCTTTGATATAACCTGTCTTCACTTCCATAAGAATTACACAACCCCAATCGGCCTTGTTCTCTTCCATGGTGTGACGTAGAGAACTCTGCGCAGCATCTTGCAAATGCACATCCAAGGTTGTAACTACATCGAATCCTGGCTCTGGCTCTACAACGTACTCATCGGTCATTGGCATCCAGGTATCGCCAGCAATTTTCTGCTGCATCTGTTTACCAACTTTTCCTCGCAACAACGAATCATAAGAAGCCTCAAGCCCAACCATTTTACTCTCTCTGAAAATCCCAATGGTTCTTGCCGCCAAAGCCCCAAATGGCTTTGCTCTTTTTTCCTTTTGCAGGATGATGAAACCGTTTTTTAATTTTTTCTCTTTAACAAACGGAAGCTTTTTGAAGCGTTGAAGCTGATTGTAATTTAGGTGATCGGCGACCTTCATATACCTGTTGTTCGAACCAACTGCGTTCTGAAACATCAACTTTATTTCGGCAGCTGTCTTCGAACCTAAAATCTCGGCTATCCCAGCACTTAAACTGTCTAACTTAGCATTGTATCTTTCGATATTATAACCACCTTTACTGTCCCACCGTATTTCAAATTCTGGAATACTCGTCGACAAAGGCGAACCGTCTGCAGCTAAAATTCTGCCTCTTTCCGGTTCAATATCACGAAGCTGATAGGTAAACTGAGATGCGCGTCTCTGAGCATCTTCATTAGGGATAGCTTGAATATAGAATACTTTCCCGATAATAAACAATGCCAAAACGCATAGCAAAACGTAGAGAACGTAGATCCTGACAGATATTTTCTTCAATTCATTCATGATTCTTCTTGAAGAAATTTGTGTCTACATCTATGATGAACGGGATTGTTGTAGAATTAATTAAACCCCATGGCTGAACCTGCCCAACTACTTCGCTGTGCTGCGATTTTACACTCAATTCACTTGCGTTAGTGCTATACTCGGAATTCAAATCATTCAACCTCTCCTTTGTTCTTTTCATTTCAATTTGAACCGATTCGAAATAGTAAATCATACTAATCTGAATAAAAAAAAGAATGACAATAAAAAAGAAAAAAGGCATTTGACGCACCAACGATTGACGTGTCAAAAAATCTCCTCCAATGATTTCTCTGAAGGTTATTCCTTTGCGCTTATTCTCTTCTTGCTTTGCCATTTTCATTTGACCGAACGAATATTCATTCGGTTTAAAGTTTTATTTTTTTTGTCCTATTCGAAGTTTAGCACTTCGACTTCTACCATTTCTTTCTATTTCTTCTTGTGATGGAAGAATCGGCTTGCTCTTCACCGGCTCTATCTGACGCTCGAGATTTCCGAAAAAATCTTTCTTTATCTCTCCCTCTAAATTTCCAGACCGAAGGAAATCTTTCACCAAACGATCTTCCAAACTATGATAACTAATAACCACCAACCTTCCTTCTGGAGCAAGCAACTCAAGTGATTGTTGCAGGAACTCTTTCAAAACAGCAATCTCATCGTTCACTACCATTCGAAACGCTTGGAACATTTGCGCCAAGAACTGTTTCTCCTTTCCTCTCTTCGCAAACGATTGCGTGCAGTCTATTAACGCTTGAGTAGTTCCCAATGGCTTGTGCATATCAATTTCAGTTGCGACTTTGTAGGCTCCGTCTAACTCGCCATACATTCTTAACGCATCTGTAATCTCTTGAACGCTCGATTTATTGATCCATTCATCTGCAGAAATGCCAGAAGACTGATTCATGCGCATATCCAATGGACCGTTGAATCGGATCGAAAATCCTCGCTCTCCAGAATCGAACTGATGACTGCTCACACCCAAGTCGGCCAAAATCCCATCGACTTGGTGAAATCCGTGCAGTTCAACCCAGTTCTTAACGAATCTGAAATTTTGCGGGACAAAAATCAATCGTTCATCTTGCGGGACATTCTTCGCTGCTTCACCGTCCTGATCAAATGCAATGAGTTTCCCTGTTGTCAAGTGTTTCAAAATTTCCTTTGCGTGACCGCCGCCACCAAAGGTTACATCTACATAAACCCCGTTGGGTTTAATGTTCAACCCCTCTATCGACTCGTGCAACAACACTGGGGTGTGATATACCTGCTCCATTATTTGTCGCCTTTTGCGTCAATGTCTTTTCTAACTTCTTCAGCCAACGCTCCAAAATCCATCTCCTCACCCAATACTTCAGCGTTGTATTGATCTAAACTCCAGATTTCCATTTTCTGTCCTAATCCAGAAATAACCAATTCGTTCTTCGATCCGTCTACTCCCGCGTATTCTAAAAGACTTGCCGGAAGAGATAATCGTCCAACGCTATCCAATTCAAGATGCGTTGCTCCTTTCATAAACTTGCGTTGGAACATCTGATGCTTTTGATTGTATCTGCTCAACTTCGACATCTCTTCGTTTACCATGTCCCATTCTGGTTTTGGATAAACAACCAAGCACTGTGTGAAGATGTCGCGATTCACTACCAACCCATGATGAAGAATGTCTTCCAGCTGCTTTTTCAAGCGTGCAGGAAAGAGCAAGCGCCCTTTTGCGTCGACTTTACAGTGGTATTCTCCGAGTAGGTTTAACATTCGATTGTGAATTCTTTTCCAAAAATAATCACTTCTTCCCACTTTTTACCACTAAACAACCACAAATTCCAATTTTGTTAAAAACTTCGGAGGCAACCACCACAACTCACAACGCCAAAATCCTTTATTTTATGGGCTTTTAACCATATTTACCAAAGGTGGGAAAAAGTGGGAAATGTTAATTACAATGAACACACCCCTTCATTCACCCTAAATTGTTCATTGCTTATAACATTGAACGATTGTTATCGGTCAGAATCACGTAATTTCGTGAGCTATAGATTATGGAATACACTTTAAAAACTGACGGTGATTACACCTACATTGAGGAAGGAGAGGGCAAGCCACTTGTGTTGCTTCATGGCTTGTTTGGAGCATTGAGTAATTTCAAAGACGTGGTCGATCATTTTAAACCACGCTACAAAGTTGTTATCCCCATGCTACCCCTTTACACAATGCCTCTGCTTACCACTGGCGTAAAGTCCTTAGCCGAATTTTTACACGATTTCATTCAACATAAAAAATGGGATAAGGTGAACCTGTTAGGTAATTCACTGGGTGGACACGTTGCGCTTGTTTACACCAAAAACCATTTAGAAAGAGTTGAATCACTTATTCTTACAGCCAGCAGCGGTCTTTATGAAAATGCTTTCGGCTCCAGCTTCCCCAGAAGAGAAGACAAAGAATTCATTCGTCAGAAAGTTGCTTTAACATTCTACGACCCGAAACACGCTACCCCAGATTTGGTCGATGAGTGTTATGAGGTAGTCAATGATCGCAATCGCGTACTTCGCATTTTAGCGCTTGCGAAAAGCGCCATACGTCACAATATGACCGACGACTTAAAAGACATGAACATCCCGGCGTGTTTAATCTGGGGGAAAAACGACACAATCACTCCCCCCGAAGTAGCAGAAGAATTTCAACACAAGCTTCCACAAGCGAAGTTGTATTGGATAGAGGAATGCGGACATGCTCCCATGATGGAACAATCTCATCAATTCAACAACTTACTCGACGCCTGGTTAATTGAGCAAAATATATAAAGCACAATGAGCAAAGAATTAATTCATTCTGCAACGTTCGTCAAGTCATCTGTTGAAATCGACAAATGCCCTCCTCCGGCATACCCTGAATTCGCCTTTATTGGCCGTTCGAACGTAGGGAAGAGTTCACTCATCAATATGTTGGTGAACAAGAAAGGTCTTGCCAAGACATCTTCAAGCCCGGGAAAAACCCAGACCATCAATCACTTCTTAATAAACGAAGAAAAGAATCCCTGGTTTTTGGTCGATCTTCCAGGATATGGTTACGCGAAGACTTCCAAAACCGAACGCAACAAGTGGGGAAGTTTCATTCGAAGCTATTTAGATAAGCGTGAGAACTTAATTTGCACTTTCGTGCTTCTCGATTTCAGAATACCTCCGCAGAAAATAGATATTGAATTCATGCAATGGTTAGGAGAGCAAGGATTACCCTTCTGTATTGCTTTCACGAAGTGCGAGAAACTAACAGAGCTTCAGAAAACAATTCGCTTCGATGCGTTTACTGAAGAATTGAAAAAGACCTGGGAAGAAATTCCTCAACATTTCCTTACGGCCGCAGTAGAGCGCATGGGACGCGTTGAAATTCAAGAGCAAATTGAGGCTTGGAGGAAAGAATTCGCGAACGACTTTACCTTATAGCGGAGGATTAATCTTCATTTTTTCCGCATAATAATCGCAGAAATCGCGCATGGTTGCTGCCATGCGAGCATCGCCTGTTGCCTTTTCGAAACTGTCTGAAAGAGTAAGCAACGTCTGATGAACGAAGAAAGTCATTTCTTCCACCTGCATTTCTTTCGTCCATAAATCTATACGCATGGTGTTTGCCTCAGCTTTGTCCCAAACGGATAAAATCATGGCTTTACATTCAGACTTCTTACCAAGTTCTGGCGCTTCCCATTGAATGGTCTCCGGCACATTGTTTTCATCTAATTCAATATCAATTGTTATGGTCGACTTCTTCATAAATTCGGTTTGTATGCTTGTAATATCTTTTGCGCGTTGTCCTCTTTTAATAACTGACTAACTGAAATTTCAGGATGCTTTTCCATGTAACTTTTCACCATTTGCAACCCCATATAAACACCTAATTGAGGGGCACTTTCTTGAGGAACATTCTCTGCATTGGTAAACGGTCCGTACTCGAACCACTTTTGTACTTCCGTTCTATTTTTTGAAAAAAGCACCTCTTGTCGCGCTATCTCCTTCCAAACATTCAATTGGTGACTCTGAGTCCAGGTGTATTGCTCTTTAGTCCAAGCCATCAGCGTCGAATCATGAATATCTTTAAACGCTAACCAGGTCAAGTAATGTGCTTTACCATGAAAAATCATTTCAGACAGCATGTCTTTTTCGGCCTGAATAGTATCCGCTTTCATTAGGTGATAATAAGCCAGATTTTTAATTGCATTTGGAACCAGCTGTTCCCGGGTCATGTCGTCTTTCTGGTATTGAGGAAAGGGAACAGACTTCGTAATTCTATTGTTCCTGCCTAAATAAAAATCCAAACCAACAGCCAAATAATCATCCGTACTGTAGGCACCTGCGTTGAATCCAGAGTTCATCCAAATCAATTGAGGTAGCGTCATATTTGGAATCAATGTTTGAAAACGCAAAGTGGACTCAAGAATCTTTTCATGAAGTGAATCGAGTCTCTGCTGTGGATAATTCTTTTCAATCTCAGCTTTCAAATCTTGGAAGTCCTTATTCAAAACAAATCCCTGAACAAGGTTAAATGTAGCAGCACTATCGCAGGGTCCCGCATTAATAATGCGCTCCAGATAAAGACATAAAAAAACTCCGTACTTCTGTTTCAGGTTAGACACCTGCTCTAAATTTCCCCAATCCATGTTAAAACAATCCAAATCAAATCTTAATGGTGTCAGTGATTTCCCCTCTGTTTCAATGTCGATATTCTTGTGCTTGTCGGCCTCACGGCATGAATAACAAAACATTGTCAACAAAATTGACAATACAACAAGGGAGGAATTCGTTAGCTTTGGCATAGTTATTTGCAAAAGTCACTAAAAAAGATCTTTATATGAAAAAAATAAACACCTTAATTCTGTTCTGCTTATTGACTTCGTTGTCATTCGCGCAGGAAAAAAAAGAATCAACTAGTAAATACCGCTTGGGATTTAAAGTTTCTCCGAACATTTCATGGCTCGCTAGCGACAATTCAAACATGACAGTCGGCGACAAATCACTTCAATTCGGATACGGATTGAATTTCGACATTTTCTTCGCAGATCATTATGCAATTGGCACCGGGTTTAACATCAACAACACAGGTGGAAAATACTCCTATTTCGCAAAATACACTGGAGATGACATTGACGCTGCAGGAACTGTGATTACGGACATGACACAAGTTGGTCTAATTAGCAGGGATCTTCGCCTTCAATACCTACAAATTCCTTTAACATTCAAAATGAAGACCGACGAAATTGGATACATCACTTATTGGGGACAATTCGGTCTAGGATTAAATATGAATCTCAAGGCGCTTAGTGACGACAACATCGACTACTTGTACTATCAAAATAAAAACACCTTGGCTTGGGAGAAATCTAATCGTACAAATTCAGCAAGTGATATGAATGACATCAAAAACGAAGTAAATATCTTTTCTTCCAATTTAATTTTCGCAGCGGGTATTGAATATAATATTTCGGGTAATACGAGCATCTTGGCTGGACTAACTTTCCAAAACGGTTTCACCGACGCTTTAAAAGGAAGTGGAGTTGCGAAAGATAAAACCACAAATTCTCCTGTTTTCACTGGAGGAGCATTAAATACACCGAAATCATTCGATTTATCTGGACTTCCAAATTATGTTGAATTGAACATCGGCATTTTATTCTAAGACTTATTTTTCATTTTGTAAATCCCGTACCTTTGAGGTTCGGGATTTTTTTATGAAGAAAAAACAGACTGTAGATCATATTGTAAAATGGCTTCGCAACTATTGCGAAACTAGCGGAATGAAGGGTTTCGTGATAGGTGTTAGTGGTGGAATTGATTCAGCTTTGACTTCAACACTTTGCGCTATGACTGAAAAGCCTGTATTGTTGGTTGAAATGCCCATTCACCAGGCACCAAGCCATGTCACGCGTGCGCATCAGCATATGGATTTTTTAGAGCAGCGATTTGAGCACGTGAGCGCGACTCGAGTGGAGCTGACTTCATCATTTGACACTTGGGTAAATTCACTTCCTTCTTCAGAGAACCAAGCGCTCTACAATTTAAGCCTAGCCAATTCACGCGCACGCTTGCGCATGACAACCCTTTATTATTTCGCTGGCATTCATAGATATCTTGTTGCGGGAACTGGAAATAAAGTGGAAGATTTCGGAGTCGGATTTTTTACAAAATACGGAGACGGCGGGGTTGATCTCTCTCCAATTGCAGATTTAACTAAGACTGAAGTTTATTCCTTAGCTGAATCCCTTGGAATTCATGAAGACATATTAAACGCTGCTCCTACAGACGGTTTATTCGGCGATGACAGAAGTGATGAAGACCAACTGGGAGCTTCTTATCCTGAATTGGAATGGGCCATGAGTTATGTCAAAGGAAAAGAGAGCCCAACTAAACGCGAGCGAGAAGTTTTGGCCATTTACCAAAAACTAAACACTCAAAACCAACACAAGATGCAGCCCATTCCAGTTTGCACAATACCCGAGGATTTAAGATTATGATGAATTTAGATTTGACAGGAAAGACCGCAGTTGTATGCGGCGCAACACAAGGAATTGGTTTCGCAACAGCTATGCAATTGGCAAAACAAGGGGCTTCACTCGTTCTTATTGCCCGTAGCGAAGAACGATTGGAATATGCCATTTCGCAATTGGAAAATCCTGAGAGACACACTTATGCAGTCGCAGATTTTTCGCATCCGCAATCGGTGAAAGATGCCATTCAACAAGTAATCACTGAACACACCATAAGTATTCTCGTGAACAACACTGGAGGACCTAATCCTGGGAAAGCAATCGAGGCAGATATTGAAGAATTTCGTCAAGCCTTTAACGCACACCTCATCTGCAATCAAATCTTAGCACAAGCAGTTGTTGAAGGCATGAAGAAATCAGGGTACGGTCGTATTGTAAACGTTATCTCTACTTCAGTAAAACAACCTCTTCCAAATTTGGGAGTAAGCAATACCATTCGCGGAGCTGTAGCGAGTTGGAGCAAGACCTTAGCTTCAGAACTAGGAGCTTTCGGAATTACTGTAAACAATGTGCTTCCAGGTGCTACGTCAACCGGACGATTGGAGCAAATCATGAATAACAAAGCGGCTAAAACCGGACATACAGCCGAAGAAGTAAAGCATGAAATGGAAAACGAAGTTCCACTGAAGCGCTTGGCTAAACCTGAAGAAATTGCCAATGCCATTTCTTTCTTGTGCTCGCCTGCTGCCGCATACATCAACGGTATTAACTTACCCGTTGACGGAGGAAGAACGCTTTCACTTTAAAATTTTATTGTTAAATTGTGTTTTTCACATGTAGTGAAAAACCACGGCTATTGCCAAAATTGTCGCGATAGCAACTATCAATCCGCGAACAATAAAAGAGGAAATAGGCAATAAATAAGCAACCGCCATAAGCAACAAAGCTATCCAGAAATTTTTGCTAAATCCTTCCAAGAGAAAGACTGTTAATGCCGGTAAAAAAAGGGCTAGAATAATCAAAAGAACGAATTCTAAATCTGAATTAATTTTCTGCGAAAGATTATCCGAAAGGTTCTCTGAAAGGTCTTGCGAAGCAACTGTTTCAAGATTCTTCGAAAGGCCTTGTGAAACATCTGTTTCAAGATTCTTCGAAAGGTCCTGCGGAAGGTCTTGCGAAGCACCTTCGGAACGACCTTGTGAAACATCTTGTGCAACATCCGTTTCAAGATTCTCCGAAAGATTCTTCGAAAGGTCCTGCGGAAGGTCTTGCGAAGCACCTTCGGAACGACCTTGTGAAACATCTTGTGCAACATCCGTTTCAAGATTCTCCGAAAGATTCTTCGAAAGGTCTTGTGAAACATCTTGCTCCGCATCCTGCTTCGCAAAATGATTCCACTCTATATGATACCCCGGTTGATACACGCGCTTTTCAACCGAACATGAAGCCAAGGCAAGAAGGGCAAATGCGAAAAAAATCCAATTTCTTTTCATCATAAAACGAATAATTTATTCTTCAAATTTAAACTTTCCCTTCAACATAAAACAAAAAAAAGGGTTGACTTTCGACAACCCTTTCTTCATTTCTATTCGCTTGAATTAATATCTGTAAGCATCGTTTTTAAATGGACCAGCAACTGGAACACCTATGTAGTCTGCTTGACTTTGAGATAATGATTCTAACTCAACACCAATCTTAGCCAAGTGCAACATAGCCACTTTCTCATCAAGGTTCTTAGGTAGAACATATACTTTGTTCTCATAATTCTCACGGTGCATCCACAATTCCAACTGAGCCAAAACTTGGTTGGTGAATGAAGCACTCATCACGAACGAAGGGTGCCCTGTTGCGCAACCTAAATTTACCAAGCGACCTTCAGCCAAAACAATAATGTCTTTTCCTTCGATGGTGTACTTGTCTACTTGAGGCTTAATTGTGTCTTTCGATGAACCGTAATTACCGTTCAACCAAGCCATATCAATCTCATTGTCGAAGTGTCCAATGTTACAAACCACTGCATTGTGCTTCATAGCCATGAAGTGCTTTCCAACAATGATTTGGTGGTTACCGGTTGCAGTAACAACAATGTCTGCTTCAGCAATCGCAGTATCCATGCGCTTAACCTCATACCCTTCCATTGCCGCTTGAAGCGCACAAATCGGATCAATTTCTGTTACGATTACACGAACACCTGCGTTGCTTAGAGAATCAGCTGATCCTTTTCCAACATCGCCATAACCCGCAACAACAGCCACTTTACCAGCCATCATTAGGTCAGTAGCTCTGCGAATTGCATCTACCAACGACTCGCGACATCCGTACTTGTTATCGAATTTACTCTTCGTTACAGAGTCATTGATGTTAATTGCAGGAAGAATTAATGTTCCGTTCTTCTCACGCTCGTACAAACGAAGAACACCTGTAGTAGTCTCTTCAGAAATACCACGAATACCAGCTGCCAATTGAGGGAAGCGATCAAACACCATGTTTGTCAAGTCGCCACCGTCGTCTAAAATCATATTCAAAGGCTCACCGCCTTCGAAAGCGTGAAGCGTTTGTTCAATACACCATTCGAATTCTTCTTCGTTCATTCCCTTCCAAGCGAAAACAGGAATACCCGCAGCAGCGATTGCCGCAGCAGCGTGGTCTTGTGTAGAGAAGATATTGCATGAGCTCCAAGAAACTTGTGCTCCTAGTTCAATAAGCGTTTCAATTAAAACGGCTGTTTGAATAGTCATGTGAAGACAACCCGCAACGCGAGCGCCTTGTAGAGGCTTGCTGGCTCCGAATTCAGTACGCAAGGACATCAATCCCGGCATCTCTGCTTCCGCCAATAAAATCTCCTTACGTCCCCATTCTGCGAGAGACATGTCTTTTACTTTGTAGTTCATTGTGCTTGTGAGTGTTTGGCTCATATATTCAATTATTAGTTTGCAAAGGTATAAACAGAACATTAAACAAAAGGTTGAATACATTAGCAAAAAAATATTCATGCCCTTTTGGCCTCACAACATTCACCAAGACTTGCATCTCTGGAATTTGACCGAGAGCATTGACTCGTGGACACAATTGGCTGAAGCAAACGCCTATTCTTTCAAGAACAACCCTCCCAACCGCAGAGATATCGAGCGTTTCGCAACATTGTTGTTGTTGAAGGAAGCAAAGCTTGAAGACCAACTTCAATACAACGAATTTGGAAAACCCCTATTGAAAGACGGAAGATTCATCAGTATTTCGCACGATAAAAACTTTGTGGGGATTATTCTTCACGAAAGTGAAGTTGGACTCGATATTCAAACTGCAGAAGAACGAATCCATCGTATTGCGAGCAAATTCTGCAACCAAACAGAACTCACTCGATTTCTTTCAATCGAGGAAAGATCTGCCATCTGGTGCACCAAAGAAGCGATTTTCAAATTCTTCGGTACCGATGTTTCATTTGCAGAAAGCATAACCGTAACCGCTATCGATTGGAACGCGGAAGAAATAATTGCTAACTATTCGGGTGTTCATGGCGATCGCATTTTCACCCTCAAGCTCATGAACCTTAACAATACCTTTGTGGTATACACGCAATAATATGAGAAGCTTCTTAACCCTTGCTCTGATTCTTTTTTCTATTTATGTTGAAGGACAATTCCTGTCGGCTCCTGGAACATATATTCATGCCCGCAACGCTTCAAACCCAGCGGATAGAGAGATCTATATTTGGTCGGAAGACTTCGCCGATGGTATTCCTACAACGTGGAATAACTCGGGTGCTCCAACGCTTGCCGTTTGGGAATACCGCGGGCCTTCAACAAACCCCAATCAACTCGTTGGCTCAAGAGGATCGTGTCTTCCCGACGGGAACGTGGGAGAAGCAATGACCAGCAGCACCGCTTCAAACGGATTTGTGATTTTCGATTCGAATTACTGGGACAACAATCTGAATCCATGCACCGTAGATAATTTCGGGACAGGACAGGCACCGGGTCCGCATCTATCTTATTTAACTACTCCATCGATTAACTTAAGCGGATTCCCAAATTCGGTTTTGGAATTCGAACAATACATCCGCTATTACCTCGGAAATACACGCGTTGAAATTTCCATAGCCAACGGACCGTGGGAAGTTCTTTACACCAACATTCTAGATCAAGGAATAACCACTCAAAATACGCAAACCGTGCGCATGCCTTTGCCAGCCTCAGCAGGAAATCAGAGTAATGTGAAATTGCGATTTGTCTACGACGGACTTTACTACTTCTGGCAACTCGATGACATTCGCATTGTTCAAGGTTATGCCAATGACTTGATTATTGAAAATTCTTCTTACGGCGATTTCGATTTAAACAATCCCGATCACACCACTGGATTCGAAATGATGGAGTACACGCAATATCCAAGTGCATTTGCCCCACTGGTGCACTTGGAGAGCAACGTGTTTAATTTAGGTACGAATGTTCAAACCAACGTGGCATTGAACGCGCGCATAATCAATGATAATTCTGGTGTTTTGATCTTCGAAAGCAATTCGCCGATTCTAGCCGATTTATCTTCCGGTGCAGACTCCGTTCTTGTTGCAGGAGAATTTCAAATTGACCCTACAGTTTCACACTACAGCGCCTATTTCAACAGTCTTCAAACCGAAACTGATGAGAACATTCTCAATCAGATCGAATGGCTTCAATTCGATGTAACACCTGTGACCTATGCTCGTGATGAAAACAGCTTGGGTTCCATGTTCCTTCCTTCAGAAGCCTACGCCGATGCTCCCTATGAAATGGGCGCCGTGTATTTACTTCCGTCTTCTGGGCAACAACTGCATAGCGTGAGTGTTGCAATTGGTGAGGGGACTACTCTTCCCTCTTCGGTTTACGCAACTGTGTTTCCGTTCTCGCTTGCAACAGGAATTGGAGCAGCCATTGCGACTACACAAGACTTTGCAATTACTGAAGCCGACATCAATGCCTTCGGAGGAGCGAGTATGAAAGTCCTTTCTTTCGACACGCCCCTAAATTTGTCTCAAGGACTGTATCTTGTTGCCGTGGGATCTCCGAACAGCGCGTTCCAGGCGGTGATCGGACTGTCTGGCAAGTCAGAAGACTTGAGCGCGTGGGTTCGCTTCAACAATTCAAACAACGATCTTTTTTACCTCACAAGAACACCCATGATTCGTATGAATTTCGGCGTTGTTTCTGATGTAACCGAACAATCATTCGGTCAATCGTTTCAAGTTTATCCGAATCCAGCTAGTGAATCACTTTCCATTCTTTTGAATGAAAAAGAATTGGCGCTGATTGAAATTTTCGACCAAACCGGAAGACGAATTCGTTCGCAAAAAAGTAATACAGAAGTATTGAAAATTGAAATGAATGTTTCTGATTTTTCTGCTGGAATCTATACTGTTAAAGTAATTCAAGCGAATCACTCTTCGTCGCAAATTTTCATCAAGGAATAAGGTATGTCCATTAAGTCAAGTACCAGTCTTTGGCTCGGAAAGCGAGTACGAACTTCGTTGTTGAATGAAAATGACCACGCGCAAGAATTGCAACAAAGCGTTCTAAAAAAACTCTTGCATGAAGCCAGTAACACTGCATTTGGAAATGACCACCACTTCAAAAATATTTCAAGTCATTCTGAATGGACACATGCGGTGCCTGTTCGCGACTATGAGGAATTGGTTCCGTATATGGAACGCGCGAAGGCCGGAGAGCTTTCTGTTTTGTGGCCGGGCATGCCGAAATATTTCTGTAAAACTTCCGGAACAACTAGCGGAACGAAATTCATTCCGCTTACACAAGCTTCATTGCCCAACCACATCGGTTCCGCGCGCAATGCACTATTGAACTACATTGGTGAAACAGGGCAATCGAAATTTGTAGATGGAAAAATGATTTTCCTTCAAGGAAGTCCTGAATTAGACAGACTCGACTCAGGCATTCCATACGGAAGGCTTTCGGGCATTGTTGCCAATCACGTTCCAGCGTATTTACAAAAGAATCGCATGCCTTCATACGCAACCAATTGCATTGAAGATTGGGAAACGAAGATCAATAGAATAGTTGAAGAAACATGCAAGCAAGACATGCGTCTCATCTCCGGAATTCCTAGCTGGGTGCAGATGTATTTCGAAATGCTTCTTGAAAAAACAGGCAAGCAAACCATCAAAGAAATTTTCCCGAATTTCGAATTGTTCGTTTTCGGAGGAGTGAATTTCGCTCCATATAAATCGCGATTTGCAGAGCTCATTGGTGAAGAAATTCCTACCATAGAATTATATCCGGCAAGCGAGGGATTCCTCGCCTATCAAGACTCTCAACAAGCAGAAGGTTTGCGTTTAAACGTGAACAGTGGAATCTATTTCGAATTCATTAAAGCAGAAGAATACTTCGCAGAAAATCCGAAACGTTACGCCCTTCATGAAGTGGAGTTGGGTGTAAACTACGCACTCATTCTCAGCAACAACGCTGGCCTTTGGGGGTATAGCATAGGAGATACTGTGAAGTTTGTTTCGCTCAATCCGTATCGCATTTTAGTCACGGGAAGAATTAAACATTTCACTAGCGCCTTTGGCGAACACGTCATTGGTGAAGAAGTAGACCGAGCCATGTCAGACGCATTACAGCAACTTCACTTTTCTGTGAATGAATTTCATGTTGCTCCGCAAGTGCAGCCTTCGGAAGGACTTCCCTACCACGAATGGATTATTGAATTCAACGTTGATGTTCCTGATTTGAATGTGCTTCAAGCACTCCTGGACAATAAAATGCAAGAACAAAATGTTTACTACAAAGACCTCATTGTTGGAAGCGTTTTACAAAAGCTGAAAATTACTCCAGTGAAAAACGGAGCATTCAATGCCTATATGAAATCGGAAGGAAAACTTGGAGGTCAAAATAAAATTCCACGACTCGCGAACGATCGAAAATTGGCCGATGCATTACTTCAACATAAATAGAATTATACTCTTTGTTTCAACGATTCTCTGCTTTCAAGCGAGCGCACAATTGCGTTGGAGCGAGCAAAACGTTAACTACGGAGTCTTTACGAAATATACCGAGCGTGTAAGCGATATTGTTATCTGGAATGAAGGAACAAAAACAGATCATTTACTTCGTGCAGACTTTTCGATAAACTTTCAAGTGCTGTATTCTACCAAAGACGTGCAGCCCGGAGACAGCCTAGTCATTCGAATTAAATTCAACCCCAGAAAAAAAGGAAAATTCAAAGAAGTTGTTCCTGTTTATTTCGCTTCACAAAGCGTTTCTATTCCGCTTACCATTAACGCTGAAGTTACCTACGTTAACATAAATGAAGACCTCCCTTGTCCGCATTTCAACGAGAAACCCACGTCCTGTTGTGGCGATTTTTCTTTGGATGTTTTGGTCATTGACAAGGTTACACGCAAACCCATTCACGATGCAGATGTGGAAGTTCTCGAACAACGCCAACTTCAACTTTCAAAAAAAACTAATAAAGACGGTGAGGTAAATGCTGAAATACCGATCGGATACTACACGCTCTATGCAGGAAAAGAAGGTTATTTAGGGCAGTCAATCACCACGCAAGTTAATCTGCACAACCATCGATTTATTTTTGAATTGGAAAAGAAAGAAATCGTTCCTCCGCCTCCTTTAATTGTGCCCATAGATTCAATTCCATCTGTTGTAACCACTGAAACAGATCTTAACAAATCTTTCAGTGAAAAAGAATTCGTGCCGAATAACATTTCGTTTCTTATTGATATCTCCGGATCGATGGCGCAAGGAGAAAAATGGCCCTTGACACAGCAAGCGCTCTCTTCGCTATCGGGAGTTATGCGTTCATCAGATCAACTCTCTGTTCTAACTTATTCCGAAAAGGCAAAAGTGCTTTTGAATACAACAAAAGGAAATGAAGTAAGTGATCTTGGATTGTTGTTGGAAGGAAAGAAGCCGAATGGACAGACGAGCGGAACGGCTGGATTCAACGCCGCCTTCCGTATGTTACGTAAATCGAAAATAGACGCGGGTAACAATCAACTCTATGTTATAACAGACGGTGCCTTTCAGCCCAAAGATGAAAAGCGCATTGAAAAGCTTGTTCGTTTAGCGCGCAAACAAAAAATTCACACGACCGTAATTGTGGTGAAAGGAAGTAAATTCGCGAAAGAAAATTTGGAAAAGATTTCTCAATTTGGAGAAGGTTCTTTTCTCTGCATTGAAAATGCAGAAGATGCACAATCGAAAATTTTCGAACTAATAAAGCAGCAATCGAAAAAATGAGTCAAGTAAAAATTATTGGAATTTCAGGCGGAAGCGGATCGGGCAAGACGACTTTTTTAAGTGGATTGAAGGAACGAATTCCAGCCGAACATCTCGCCCTTGTCTCTCAGGACAATTATTATAAGCCGCAAATAGAGCAACACAGAGATGAGAACGGCTGGGTGAATTATGATCTTCCAACGGGAATTGAAAGAGAAAGATTGATTCATGACATGAATCAATTGTTGAATGGAAATGCGATTGAGTTTTTGGAATACAACTTTAACAATCCAGCATGGGAACCGCAGAAGATGACCATTCAACCGGCACCCATTGTTGTGATGGAGGGATTGTTTGTTTTTCATTACAGCGAAATTTTCGAAATACTTCATCATAAAATTTACTTAGATGCTCCTGTTGATTTGCGTTTGGAAAGACGCATCAATCGTGACCTTGGGCAACGCGGCTATCCAGAACATGAAGTTCGTTATCAGTGGGACAATCACGTTCGTCCAGCAGAGATTGAATATCTCGAACCCTTCATTGACCGTTGCGATTTAATCATTGACAGCACCAAGCCCATTGAGAGCGAAATTGATCGTTTGGTAAAACTCCTCGGCTATTAATGGAGATTACGATTTACACAGACGGCGCGGCGAAAGGCAATCCCGGTCCAGGCGGATACGGAGCAGTGCTTATGGCAGGAAAATTCCACAAAGAAATTTCTGAGGGCTTTCGCCTCACCACCAACAACCGCATGGAGCTTATGGCTGTATGCGCTGCATTGGAATTATTGAAATTCGATAACAGTCCGGTTACCATTTACAGCGATTCAAAATATGTTGTAGACTCTGTAGAAAAGAAGTGGATTGCCGGTTGGGTGAAGCGCGGATGGAAGAATGTGAAGAATCCCGATCTATGGAAACGATACATGGCTGTGGCTTCCAAGCACAATGTGAAATTCGTTTGGGTAAAGGGACACGCTGGAAATAAATACAATGAGATTTGCGACGAATTGGCTGTCGCGGCAAGTTCCGGAAGAAATCTTCCTGCCGATGATTGGTATGAGCGGAATGCTTCAGATAATTAATTGTTTTAGCTAATCACTACTATATTTGCCCAAACTTTTGAAACCATGCGTACAGACCAATACCAAGGACACGATTATTATTTAATGGATGAGCTGCTTACCGACGAGCACAAATTGATTCGCGATGCAGCACGTGAGTGGGTAAAAAAAGAAGTTTCTCCAATCATTGAAGAGGCTGCTGAAAATTGTAAATTTCCTCAACACCTTATACCAGGCTTAGCCAGCATTGGTGCCTTCGGACCTTATATCCCAGAAGAATACGGCGGAGCTGGATTAGATCATATTGCATACGGACTTATTATGCAAGAGTTGGAGCGCTGCGATAGCGGTCTTCGTTCTACTGCATCGGTTCAATCATCTTTAGTGATGTATCCGATTTGGAAATACGGTTCTGAAGAACAACGTATGAAGTTCTTACCGAAATTGGCCTCTGGCGAATGGATCGGTTGCTTCGGATTAACTGAACCAGACCACGGTTCAAACCCGGGTGGAATGACCACCAACTTCAAAGACATGGGCGACCATTATTTATTGAACGGTGCGAAAATGTGGATCTCTAACGCTCCATTCGCTCAAGTGGCAGTTGTTTGGGCGAAAAACGAAGAAGGACGTATTCATGGAATTATTGTAGAAAGAGGAATGGAAGGATTTTCAACTCCTACTATGCACGGCAAGTGGAGCCTTCGCGCAAGCGATACCGGTGAGTTGATTTTCGATAACGTAAAAGTTCCGAAAGAAAATCTTCTACCTGGACGTTCAGGATTGGGCGGACCACTCTCTTGTTTAGACAGTGCGCGTTACGGAATTGCTTGGGGTGCCATTGGTGCAGCATTAGACTGCTATGATGTTGCTCTTCGTTATTCACAAGAACGTATGCAGTTCGGCAAGCCTATCGGTGCATTCCAATTGCAACAAAAGAAATTGGCAGAGATGATTACTGAAATCACCAAGGCACAGTTGCTTACGCTTCGTCTCGGTCAACTTCGTAATGAAGGACGCGCAACAAGCGCAATGATCTCTATGGCAAAACGTAACAACGTAGACATGGCGAAAACAGTTGCAAGCAACGCTCGTCAAATGCTAGGCGGAATGGGTATCACAGGAGAATATCCAATCATGCGTCACATGATGAACCTTGAATCTGTAATTACTTACGAAGGAACGCACGACATTCACTTGTTAATTACAGGAATGGATGTAACTGGATTCGATGCATTCAAATAATTTTATGAAAAATAACATACTTGCATTTATACTAACCCTGGCTTCGGCTGGGGTTTTTGCTCAACAAGCGGCTGGTCCTCATTATGTATTCACCAATTACAGCAGCACATTCACTCCATTAGAGGAAGCGACCTCGCTTGACGGTGGACAGATTTGGGATGATCCGACATGGACTGTTCCATTGGGGTTCACCTTCTATACTGCCAATGATACCATAACTACACTTTACGTTGGCGAGCTTGGAACGACAGTGTATGGAATTCAAGACGATTCGTTGAGCGATATTTTCCTTCCTTACTTCGATGATATCGCAAATGCCGATAACGACACGTTAGTAAGTCCAGTTAGCTATGTGGTTGAAGGACCTCCTGGATTTCAAATCTGCAAAATTGAATGGTTAAATGTAGGTTTCTACGAAGATTGGGCGGCCAATGGCACCTACACCAATACCACTTCTTTCCAATTGTGGTTGTATGAAAATTCAAACATTTTCGAATACCATTACGGATCAAGCAATATTACGAATGCAAGTATGATCCATATGTTCGGCGCGCCAGCGGCAGCTTTCTTGGAGAACTTGAATCAAAATACAGGATTCGATTGGGACGGATTTTACAGTGTGTCAGGAAATACCGATGCGCCAACAATCACGACACTTACCACAGCTGAAATTCTTGGAGCCCAAGGAATTCCATCATACGCTTTGTTGAATGGAGAGCCTGCTGAAGGCACTGTTTACCGCTTTGCGCCGACCTTCGTTGGCGTTGAAGAAAATAGCCTTGCTACTTTCGATGTGTATCCGAATCCTACAAGCGGATTGCTGAATGTTTTCAATCCAACACAAGAATTGGTTGTTGCGCAAATACTTTCTTCAGAAGGGAAAATCATTCAAGTGGAAACGTTATCCTTCGGAAGAAATTCAATCCAAACAAATGAACTAGCTTCTGGATTTTACTTGCTTCGCATCAACGGCACTTGCACATCCTTCATTAAGAATTAATTCATGAAAGGCAATTGGCGTAGCCTTCCTGTTATTGTTATTTTAGCAATAATCTGGGGCAGCTCCTTCATTCTTATGAAGCGCGGTATGTTTGCCTTCGACGCCAACGGCATTCAGGTTCCTGTCTTTTCACCGAATCAAGTTGCTGCTTTAAGATTGGGCATTGCGTCTCTGGTCATGCTTCCTTTTGCCTTCATTTTTAAACGCTGGTTGAAACGTGAACTCATTTGGTGGTACATCGTGGTTGGACTATTGGGAAGCGGTATTCCGGCTTTCCTTTTCACGAACTCGCAAATGTTCTTGCACTCGAGCATGTCTGGTATTTTGAATGCGCTAACTCCGCTCTTCACGCTCATTGTCGGATACTTCGTTTTCAAAAAGTCGGTTCGGAAAATGCAAATTGTGGGAGTCTCCCTTGGACTTATCGGCGCGGTTTGCCTCATTAGCCTCCGCGGATTGGGCGATTCGAAGAACATGGCGTACAGCATGCTTATTGTCTTAGCTACGATAAGCTATGGATTTAGCGTGAACACGATTCACAGCAAATTGCATGGAGTGCCTTCATTCGCTATTTCTGCCTTTTCGTTGTTGGTAGCTGGTATTCCATGTTGGATACTCATTGGCACCGACGGAACGTTCGAAATTCTTCAAACCAACACATACGGATGGCGAAGCTTGGGATTTATAGCCACTTTGGCCATTTTGGGAACCGCACTTGGAAATATCCTATTCTTTCGCTTTACTCAGAAAGTTGGAGCACTTGCTGCATCTTCCATCACCTACCTCATTCCAATAGTGGCAATCCTCTGGGGCGTATATGACGGCGAGCCGTTCACGTTGCTTCACGGCGCTTTTGCTGGGATTATTCTTACGGGGATTTATTTGGTGAATAAACAGCCGAAGGCGTAAAGTCCACGAAGTGGATAAGTCCGCATAGCGGATACATCCCGAAGGGATTAGTCCACGAAGTGGATACATCCCAAAGGGATATGTCCCAAAGGGATATGTCCCAAAGGGAATCTTAAAAAATATATTGTTTTCAAACAAACAATGTGTATATTTGCACCCCCTTAATCGGGAAAAACTAATTAAAAATTAACGTTATGTACGCAATTGTTGAAATAGCAGGGCATCAGTACAAAGTACAAAAAGATCAGCAGATCTTCGTTAATCGTCTTCAAAACGAAGAAGGAACACAGGTTGAATTCAACCACGTTCTTTTGACTGATGATAACGGTTCGATCACTGTTGGCGCCCCAGCTGTAGAAGGTGTTAAGGTCACCGCACGCGTAGTGAATCACCTTAAAGGAGATAAAGTAATTATCTTCAAAAAGAAACGCCGTAAAGGCTATCAAAAGAAGAACGGTTTCCGTGCTTATTTGACTGAAATTGTAATTGAAAACATTGGTTAACCCCTAATACTAAAAGACAATGGCTCACAAGAAAGGTGTCGGTTCGTCGAAAAACGGCCGTGATTCAGAAAGTAAACGCTTAGGTGTAAAATTATTTGGCGGACAAGTATGTGTTGCTGGTAATATTATCATTCGTCAGCGTGGTACTCGTCACAATGCAGGTTTAAACGTTGGGGTTGGAAAAGACCACACGTTGTATGCATTAGCTGACGGAGTAGTAGAATTCCGCAAGAAGAAAGACAACAAGTCGTTCGTTTCGGTTGTTCCTGCACAGGCGTAATCGAGAGTTCGTCTCAACAATTTTCAAAAACTCTCGATCTTTTGGTCGGGAGTTTTTTATTTTATCCAACATCAAGTAACTTCGTCACATGCTTCAAGTACCCTATTTAAGAGAGAACACAGAGAAAGCGCTTAGCGGTTTAGCCAAGCGTAACAAAGATTTTTCAGCAACCGTTGAATCTATCATTTCAGTAGACGAATCGCGTCGCAAATTTCAAAACGAACTCGACAATCTTTTGGCCGAGTCGAATAAAATTTCGAAGATCATTGGCGATCTTTTCAAGGAAGGAAAAAGAGAAGAAGCCGATGGAATGAAGGTTCGTACCACCGAAATAAAAGAAGAATGCAAAGGCGTTGAAACAAATCTTTCTCAATTGGAAGAAGAGTTGAAGCAACTGCTTTATCTTGTTCCTAACGTTCCACACGAAAGCGTAGTCTTTGGAAAAGGCGCTGAAGAAAACGAAGTGGTCTATTCTTCCGGAGATATCACAGCGCTCGGTGAAAGCAAATTGCCACACTGGGAACTGTGCGAAAAACACAAGCTCATCGATTTCGAATTGGGGGTGAAAATTACAGGCGCCGGTTTCCCCGTTTACATTGGAAAAGGAGCAAGACTTCAAAGAGCGTTGATTAATTTCTTTTTGGAAGAAGCCATGAAGGCTGGTTACACCGAGCACCAAGTTCCTCACCTCGTGAATGAGGCCAGCGGATATGGCACAGGACAGCTTCCTGATAAAGAAGGGCAGATGTATCACGTGGGAGTGGACGACTTGTATTTGATCCCTACGGCGGAAGTACCATTAACGAATTTATTTCGCGATGTATTATTGAAGGAAGAACAACTTCCGATCAAGTTAACCGGCTACACCCCTTGCTTCCGCAGAGAAGCAGGAAGCTACGGAAAAGATGTCCGCGGATTGAACCGCTTGCATCAGTTCGACAAAGTTGAAATCGTTCAATTGTCAAAACAAGAAGACAGCTATGCACTTTTAGAAGACATGGTGAACCATGTAAAAGGACTTTTGAATAAATTGGAATTGCCTTTCCGCATACTTCGTCTTTGTGGCGGAGATATGGGATTCACTTCATCGCTTACTTTCGATTTCGAGGTATACTCGGCCGCCCAAGAGCGTTGGTTGGAAGTAAGTTCTACTTCCAACTTCGAAACGTTTCAAGCTAATCGTCTTAAATGCCGATACAAAGGCGCAGACGGTAAAACACAGCTCGTGCATACACTAAACGGCAGTGCGCTTGCGTTACCTCGCATAGTGGCTGCATTGTTGGAAAATCATCAAGATGAAAATGGTGTTAGAATACCTCAAGCTCTTGTACCTTATTGCGGATTTGAACGAATTTAATTTTTGAATATGCGCATACTTTACTTCTTCATGGCATCTGCACTTCTGCTTTCCATGCATTCGTGCACCCCACCGGATAGAACAGAATATGTAAAACAAATCGATTCCATTTCGAACGTGATAGAAAATGTTGCTGCTCCCTATGAAAAGCTGAATCTCGATGAGCTTCAGGCAAAAGTAGATACGGTGAATAACCATCTCGATTTTATTCAAGCAAATTACAAAGGCGACATGAAGAAAAGCATTGCGTTTGAATTGGCAGAATACAAAAGCATTCGTAAACTTATACCTGAGTTCGGTAAGCGTCGTGAGAATATCGCTAACAGTCTTTCTGTTTCAAGAGAACAACTTTCCACATTAAAGAAAGCACTCAGTGAAAATGCCACGCATGATGCGGTTGGCAATGAAATCAACGATGAGTATTTAAAGAAACAAATTCAACAGGAAAAAACAATCAACGCTGCTTTGGTAAAGGAAATCGAATTCGTTGTTCAAAAATCTGACTCCATTAACAATCGATTCGGTCGTCACTACAATCAAGTAAAATTCTGGTGCGACAGCATCGCTGCTTCCGCAAAATAACCCATGAAAAAACTCTGGCTCATAGCACTTTTAATACTCGCCACCGAATGTTCATTCGGTCAGCGAGATTATGAAATTGCAGAGCAGTACTTTCACAACGGACAGTTCACAGAGGCGAGAATGTATTACGAGAAACTTTCCAAAGAAGGATTCGAAAATGAGATTTTTGAGAATTATAAGACAACACTCATTCAATTAGAATTAGAAAAAGACGCTGAATCTCTTATCAAACGAAGGCTGAAGCAAACCAAAGATGTAACATTAAATGTTGATTTAGGCAGCTTATACTCACACTTCAAACACGATAAAAATGCGGCAGATGCCTACCAAACAGCATTGGAAAAAACATCTCCGTATCGAATGCCTATTCTCGAGTTGGGACAGAAATTCTTAGAAATTAACCTTTACGCTTGGGCATTGAAGGCCTACGAAAAAGGAAAAAACGAAGGGAAAGACGGCTACACCTATTCCTTCGAAATTGCAGGTGTTCAAGGGTCACTTGGAAATTTTAATGGCATGTGCGAGGCCTATATGGACATTCTAAAAGAAGAACCCTCCTATCTCGGACAAGTGGAAACATCGCTCATGCAATTAGTCGATTTTCAAGAAGACGAGGTGCGTTGCAATGATCTAAAAACGCTTGTGCTCAAGCGTATTCAATTAGATCCTAACATTCCTATTTATTCAGAATTCCTCGCCTGGTTCCTTATGCAACGTCGCGATTTCAACGGAGCATTTATTCAGCTGAACGCACTCGACAAACGCAACAATGAAAACGGAAATCGTCTGATGAATCTAGCCATTCAAGCAGGGAACAACGAAGAATACAGCGTAGCGAACAAATGTTATAGCGCCGTAATTGCAAAAGGCAAAGCATCTGTTTTCTTCCAGCAAGCAAGCGTTAAAAAACTTCAAACATTAAGTCTTCTTTTGAAACAAAATGAATTCACAACGAACGAAGAATTTACAGCGTTAGATACCGAATATGCCACCATTCAAAAAGACATTGTTCAAGCGAACGAATTGGCCATTTTGAAAAAAGATTGGGCCCATCTCAAGACTTTCTACCTCAACAATTCAAAAGACGCCGAAGTGCTTTTGAAAGAAGCATTGGCATTAGGTGGTGTAAACGGAAAGACCCTTGCAGAGATTAAACTCGAGCTAGGCGATGTGCTTCTCTTTCAAAATAAAATATGGGAGGCCTCCCTACTCTTTTCACAAATTGAATTGGACTTCAAAGACGATGTGCTCGGTCATGAAGCGAAATTTCGCAACGCTAAAATTTCATTTTACACCGGAGATTTCGAATGGGCACAAGGACAATTGGATGTATTGAAAGCATCGACCTCGAAACTTATTTCAAACAACGCCATGCAGCTGTCTTTGCTCATTACAGATAACTTCAACATGGATACCATTCCGCTGCCCATGATGCAGTATGCACGTGCAGAATTACTAGCTTACCAAAATCAGTTTGTGCTTGCTTTCCAAACGCTAGACAGCATTGCTACTGCCTTTCCCGGGCATTCACTTACCGATGAGATTTTATTTACGAAAGCGAATATTTACCGCAAGCAAGGGGATTTCGAAAAAGCTGTTTTGCTATACACAGAGTTGGTTAATGTTCATTTCGAAGGAGTATACGCAGACGATGCATTGTTCGCGCTAGCAGAAATCGAAGAAAAGCATTTCAAGGATTTAGCAAAAGCTCAAACGCAATACGAGCGCCTACTGAACGACTTCCCAGGGAGTTTGTTCGTTATAGACGCTCGTAAACGTTATCGCGCTTTAAAAGGCGAAGTTCAATAATCTTAGTGCTGAACCATTACGGCTTGCACATTCGAGATTCCAGCGGTGGTCATTACTCGAACATAATATATTCCACTATTCAAATTCGAGACATCAACCGAAGAATATCCTTCCTTCAAATTTTTGCTTTCAATTAATTTACCTGTTACATCGAATACAGTCACAATCGCTTGTGTTGAACACTTCACGTTCAGAACAGTATTCGCTGGATTAGGATAAATAGAGAACAATACATTTCCTTCTTCTTCAACCCCTACTCCACACGTTGGATCGTAAGCCGCATTCGGTGAGCCATTCGGACAACCTGCGAACCAATTGGAAGCCTCGTTCATTAAATCTGTGGTGCTCAACAATTCCAACGTCTTTCCAAATCCGTTTGGTTCAGTAGTCCAAGGAGCCGCGTTACGATAGCTCACTGAAAACTGTAACACTTGACTTTCGTTGTAAACTAAAATATCGTCGGTTCCACCTAAAACAAATCCCATGGGGGTTTGAATAGCTGTTACATCGGGATGAATGGTATTGAACAAATTTGCGTCTTCCGCAACAACCGCATATCCATGAGCGGCAAGGATTGTTCCTTGCGGGAATGTATATCCACCTGTCACACCGCCATCAGAAACCTTCCAGTTGCTAATATCTAAATCGGTATCAAGAGTTGAATGTAACTCGAACCAATCACCGGCATCTGCACCAACAAAAGATTTGTAATTAATCTCTGAAACAACTACCGACGAGTCGCATGCGAAATAAGGTTCTCCCGGAGAACCAGCCACACATCCAGCGAACCATGAATTTGAATCACTTGGGCTCATTCCATTTCCTTCAAACTCAAGAGATCTTCCTTCTCCATCTGTTCCCAAAGGCCATGGGTAAGCTGTTGAATAAGAAATTTCTTCAACAACGTTTCCATTGTGATTTATTAATTGAAGTGTTTCTCCGTTGTTGTTGAATGAGAAACCCAAATTTCCAATTACGTTATTCACGTTTGGATATTGAGCGTTGAATACCGCCGTATCCCGAGCAACTACTAAGTATCCATTTGCAGGAATAACAGTAGACAAAGGAATATTAAATACATGTAAGAAGTTACTGTCTCTAACAGCATAAGAACTCAGATCCAAAGGAACATTCAGCAAGTTGTGAATTTCCATCCAATCCCCACCATCTATTGAGTTCTCAGCATTTACCATAAGCTCTGAAACTTCGATTGCATTTGCAACTGGAGAACCTTCGAACCACGCAGTGAACGAGGCGTTTCCAACTGGCGTAATATCCAAAACTTGATTTAGATTATTCGTATTGAAAATTGAATTTGGAGACCAGTGATCGAACGTATATCCTGGATTAGGAACAGCGGTAATACGCACTGGAACTCCTTTGAAATAGACACCAGACCAAGGATACTCCAATTCACTTGGTTCAATGGTTGAAATGTGAATTCTTCCAGCTCCCGCAGGTTGAACATCAAGGATGTATGTTACTTGTCCCGCCAAACTAAACTGACTCTGAATCACGTTACGCGCTCCGGCAATGCGACTGTTATTCCAGTTAATCATGTCCGTCATGGTGTTATTGAAATTGCTCATGTTACCACTCCAACGTGAGTGATGACGAGGTATCCATGGCGCAACTTCATTAATCATTGAATTACCCAACGCGCTCACTTTATTCTGCTGCCAAATGGTGTTGATCAAATCGGCATATCTATCAATGAAGTAATTTCTAAACTGCGTATTCTGAAGTAATTTGCTACAAATTGCATCGAGATGAATACTCGGATCATTGATGGCTTGAGTGATAAAATTATCCGTTGGTGCTGGACCATATAATCCGTAACCAAAGTCTAAATCCATTAACATCATCCTCCATTTTTCACCCGGAAAATTCCAAAATTTAATGTTGTTGGGATATCCGTTGCTCCAGTCGCCATTTCCGTAATACGTTTCAGCTGCAATGTAATCGATGAAGTTTTCTAAATCTAGATAACTATTTGCCGTCTCGTAATATGTTGAACTTGTCGCATCGCCATTCGCAACAGCGTTGTACATAGGCCAAAAATTATCTAGCGTCCCGTCGTTCGGATCCAAACCATCGAGATAATTTTCAGTAATAACTGTAACACTGTCTGAATTGAAACCGTGGTTGCTTTCCACCCAGTGTTTATTCAACACTTCACGCAATTCATACTCACCAAAATACTCACCGTTCAAGAATACAATAACTGGCGTGTACCCCATGTAATCGGCGTGTGTTCCTTTGGTTAATCTCTGCATGAAGGCATCACGCATGCGCGATCCGTCGTAATCATTTCCTCCGTTTCGCAAGTTGAAGTTTTTATATTCGGTAACCTGAGGCTTGTCTTGAATTAATGGGTACTGAATATTCTTAAAACCATATTCGTCTCGACACTTCACACGGAAACTTTTTTGAGGGTGTGCGCGTGACCAACCCCCATGAATTTTCAATCCAATGCAACCTTCAAATTTTTGAGTGCTATCTGTAGCAATGTACTCGACATATGAAAAACGCTCCCAATCTTCCCAGATGTTCGAACCGAAGTAAGGAAAGTTCGTATCGTAATCAGGAGGACCTAACACATAAATACCCGTGTTATTATCATAGAGATTTGCGTAGTCTGTAGAGAGTGAAATAACCGGCAAACCAACATAGGCTTCGTTTATAATAAATGTGTTTTTTTCTGTTGGACTGGGTAAAACCGAGTTGTTTAATGAGAATGCACGTGCGGAAACCACTGTTGTAACAGGGATATCTAAAGGCGTGGTATATACAGTTGAAGTTTCCACAGGAATACTTCCGTCTAACGTATAGCGAATGACAGCATTTAAGCTTGTAGTTGAAATGGAAACGGTCTGACCTCCCGCATAAATACCTGCGGGCACATCAATAATTGGTTTCGTTAAGAAAGATGAGTAACAAACAGCTGAATTAATCGCCGAAGGCGTTGGCTCTGTGCTATAGCACCATGACAAACCACTGTGATTGTAACTGTAATCTACGTTCATCTGCGGAACAGTAACCAAGTCGGCAGGTGCACCTGTTGGCAACGACAACATTATTTGATCGCCAGTAGACATCTCAAAATTGGTGTGCCAAGCAATGGGTGCTGTTAAATTCATCCAGGCCAAGGCAGGCGCAAATTGCACCGTCGAAGTTGATACTCCTGCAGCCAAGAAAGCGTTGCTTGTTAAATCTGAAGAGTTCGTAGCAACGTTATGCACTTGAATCGCAAGCACATTCTCTCCATTTACCAAGAGATTGGGCAATGCCAAAAGATTAATGGTATACATATCTAGGGCTATTCCCTGATAGCCGTTCGCTTCGTGGTTTCCAGAAGCAAGCGTATTGAAAGGTGTTAGCACACCCGCTGATCCTAAGGTTGCTCTTGCTATTTCAACGCCGTTGATATAAGCTACAAACCCATCGTCATAGTCCATGTAAAACAACAAGTCGTGAATGGTTGTAACATCCGCTACGTTGAACGTTTTACGAATAAATACACTCGTTGCAGAAGCTATGGTAGTTCCATCATCTGAATCTCCTGCTCCAATGCCTCCTGCACCTGAGAGCCATCCTGCTAAACCAGTTGCTCCTGGACTTCTCCATGAAGAATTAGGTTCAGCAGTTGGAACTATGTAGCTCCATACATCATTGGCAGCTATTACTGTTTCAAAATGATCTACAAATGGAGTTCTGTTTTTTCCACTGGTCCAAATTAACTTATGTTCTCCTGGAGCCAAATCATACGAAGGCATAACCCATTTGAATGGTTCCAAAGGATCGTTGGTAATACCATATCCTTCAATGTTTACGGGTGATGTACCATTGTTACGGATTTCTAACCAATCGCTAAAGTCGCCATCTTCATCGGCAATAACAGCCATGTTCGTTTGCGACAACTCACTCAAATCTACTTGAGCCAGCACAGGACTTAATAGAATTGCTAAATAGGATAAAATAACTAATCTCTTCATATTGCTCTTTTTTCTCGCAAGCGCTAATTTACCTCAATATAAAATAACATTCTGTTAACATTCTGCAAAACAGGACCTATTCTTGGCTTCGTGTTATATTTGCAAAAATTTGTTTCAATGAAAAACATTGCAGTTATTGGTGCTGGCACCATGGGAAATGGAATTGCGCACGTGTTCGCGCAAAACGGATTCACCGTTCAATTAATCGACTTGAATGAAGCACAATTGGAAAAGGCCGTTGCTACCATTTCCAAAAACTTAGATCGTCAAGTTGCTAAAGGTACTCTTACTGAAGAACAAAAGGCACAAACCCTTGGGAACCTTTCCACTTCCAACAGCATTGAAACAGGTGTTGCAAACGCAGAGCTAGTTGTTGAAGCGGCTACTGAAAACGTTGATCTTAAGCTGAAAATATTTCAAACACTCGACGCGAACGCACCAGCGGATTGCATCCTAGCTTCCAATACATCTTCAATAAGCATAACTAAAATTGCTTCGGTAACCAACAGACCTTCACAAGTGATCGGTATGCATTTCATGAATCCAGTGCCTGTTATGAAGCTCGTTGAAGTGATTCGCGGATATAGCACTTCAAACGAAGTGAACGATAAGGTTTTTGAAATTTCAAAACAACTCGGAAAAGTTCCGGTTGAAGTGAACGACTACCCTGGATTCGTGGCCAATCGCATTCTTATGCCCATGATCAACGAAGCCATCTATACTTTGTATGAAGGCGTTGCTGGCGTTGAAGAAATTGATACGGTTATGAAATTGGGAATGGGTCACCCCATGGGTCCTCTTCGTTTGGCCGATTTCATTGGGTTAGATGTTTGTTTGGCCATTCTTCGTGTGATGCACGATGGATTCGGCAATCCGAAATACGCGCCATGTCCTTTGTTGGTGAACATGGTTACCGCAAAAAAATTAGGTGATAAATCTGGAGAAGGATTCTATATTTTGAATAGAGAGACAAAAGAGACCACTGTTTCTCCTTCGTTTTCAAAATAATTCAAGGTGAAAATTCATCACGACTTTTCTTCATTCAAGGAAGTTAAAAATCCCGTCTTAACTATCGGCACGTTCGATGGTGTTCACTTGGGACATCAAGCCTTGCTTGCGCGCATGAGCGAGCTTGCAAAGGAAGTCAATGGAGAAACGGTTGTGCTTACATTTTCCCCACATCCGCGAACTGTTCTCTTTCCTGAAGACCACGGTATTCAATTGCTTTCAGACACCAACGAAAAAAGACAATTCCTTTCCGACTGTGGCGTAGATCATTTGGTTGAATTTCCATTCACCATGGAATTCGCAAAAAAATCAGCCTTTGAATACGTGCGCGATTTGTTGGTGGTTGGAATGAATGTCCATACCGTTATTGTTGGATACGATCATCGCTTCGGAAGAAACCGCGAAGGAAACTTCCAGAAATTATTGGAATACGCCGACATGTTTCAATTTCGTGTTGAAGAAATTCCGGCGCAACTCATCAACGAAAGAGAGGTGAGTTCAACGAAAATTCGAAATGCTATTTCAGTTGGAAAGGTAGAATTCGCCAAGGAAGCAACCGGACGCAACTACGTGCTTTCGGGGACTGTTGTACACGGAAAAGGGAACGGAAAGAAAATTGGTTTTCCAACTGCAAACATAAAAATTTCAGATCCGTTGAAACTAATTCCCGCAAATGGAGTCTATGTAGTAGAAATGAACATCAACGGAAAAAACTACCGCGGAGCCATGAACATTGGAACACGTCCTACATTCGAATTAAACGGAAGCCGTTCGTTGGAAGTGCATGTCATTGGCTTTCACAATAACCTCTACGAACAACCCTTGCAAGTAGAATTTATTCGAAAGCTTCGCGACGAACAAAATTTTGGTTCAATTGATGCGTTGAAAGAACAACTTGCAAAAGACATTGCCAATGCGATTCGCTAAAACAACACTTTTCTTTTTTGTTTTTTCATTCAACTTCATCGTTGACTCGCATGCGCAGTTGGTCTCTTGGGATAAATTAGACACGTGTAAAATTTACACCGACCTCAACCTCGCTTTAAAAGAACCTTCCAAGGTATATCGCCTTCACCTCAATAGAAAAAAGTACACAGAGATTCCGCAAGAAATATTTTTGCTTTCCAACTTAAACGATCTTCAACTCGACAGAAACAAGATTAAAACCATTCCAACAAAAATCAACGAGCTTCCTTTTTTACAAAGATTGAGCATCAATGAAAACCTTGTTGATTCAATGCCACCAGCTCTTTTCAATTTGAAAAATTTAAGGGTGCTCGAATTGGGAGATAACTTTATAAGTACCCTTCCAGACGAAATAGAAAAATTACAAGAGCTTCGAATATTGGCGCTTTGGGACAATCCCATCGACTATTATCCAAATGCTTTAGGATCATTGAAGAACTTAACGCACCTCGATTTTCTTCACAACCAAATGAGCTACGGAACGCAAGATCGCATTCTTCAAATGATAGATCCTAAGAAAGTCAAAGTGTATTTTTCTACACCTTGCGCCTGCGAAGACGGACATTAAAAATTATACTTTATCGAAGTCGATAACGACAATATCTGAAACGGGTTCACACTGACAAGTCAGCACGAATCCTGCGTTCACTTCACCCGGTTCCAAAGCGTAATTCAATTTCATATCTACTTCACCTTCTTTCACGTGAGCGCGACAGGTGCAACACATACCGCCTTTGCATGAAAAAGGAATATCTAAACCGGCACGCTGTGCTGCGTCGAGTATCATTTCTCCCGTTTTCGGCATTTTGAATTGCGTGTAATTCCCGTCGAAAATAACAGTCACATCGGCCTGTCCTTCCAACACCACTTCCTTCTTCACAACAGGAGGCGCTTGCTTGGCTTGACCTGGAGAAGCGAACAATTCGAAATGAACATTCTCTGAAGCCATTCCCTTCGACAAATAAAAATCTTTCACCGCGCGAATCATGGGCTCTGGTCCGCAAACAAAAACTTCTGAAACAGTATCTATCGGAATGAAGCGCTGCGTATATCCTTCAATCTTTTCCGCATCTATTCTCCCGTGGAAAAGCGCAATGTCATTCGGCTCACCGCTCAAGACATGAAACACACGGAAGCGTCCGAGGTAAATGTCTTTCATGTCTTCAATTAAATCGCGGAAAATAATTCCGCTAAAATGTCTGTTTCCGTATATCAAACTCACTTCCGCTTCGGTATTGTTCTGAAGCAACGTGCGCGCAATCGAAAGCATCGGTGTAATACCACTTCCAGCTGCATACAGCACCACGTGCGTCTTTCCATCTGTATTATTCGGGGTGAAGTGACCCATAGGATTCATCACCTGCATTTCCATTCCTGCCTTCACCTCAGAGGTTGCCCAAGTGGAAAACACTCCCCCATCTACGCGCTTAATAGCCACGCGCAATTCACCGTCGTTTGTTCCGCTGCAAATCGAATAAGATCTGCGAATGTCTTCTCCGTTTACACTCGCACGAAGTGTTAGGTACTGCCCGGGTTTGAACGTGTAACGCTCAGTCAAATCCGAAGGAACATTAAACGCAATAGAAACGCTATCGGCGGTTTCCTGACGAACGTCGGATACGGTTAGGGCTGAAAAGGTTGGTCTCATAAGTTTGAAAAGACAAAAATAGGCCAACCATGTTCTGAATAAGAATTTTTCACAGCTGATATTTGCAATGATTATGTTTAAGGTGAATGAACTAAATTTGTTCTTATGGAAATGGAAATCGCTCTTCAAAAATTTCAGCAATACATAGATGCTGAAAATAAAATCGAAGCCAAAGATTGGATGCCCGAAGGCTATCGCAAAACGCTTATTCGTCAGATTGGACAGCACGCACACAGTGAAATCATTGGAATGCTTCCTGAAGGAAATTGGATTACTCGAGCCCCATCGTTGCGAAGAAAAGCTATTTTGTTAGCGAAGGTTCAAGATGAAGCCGGACACGGTTTGTACTTGTATTGTGCAGCGGAAACCATGGGTGTTGATAGAGATACCATGACGGAAGAAATGCTTTCAGGAAAAGCGAAGTACTCTTCTATTTTCAATTACCCAACTACTTCGTGGGCGGATATTGGCGCGATTGGTTGGCTGGTAGACGGCGCAGCTATTGTGAATCAGGTTTCGTTGCAACGCACGAGCTACGGTCCATACAGCAGAGCGCTCATTCGCATTTGCAAAGAAGAAAGTTTTCATCAAAGACAAGGATATGAAATTTGCATAGCGCTTTCTAAAGGAACAGCAGAGCAAAAGAAAATGTTACAAGATGCCTTCAATCGTTTTTGGTGGCCGGCGTTAATGATGTTTGGTCCCTCTGACAAAGACTCTGCACACAGCAGTCAGAATATGATTTGGAAAATCAAGCGTCACTCGAACGACGACATGCGTCAGAAGTTTGTAGACATGACTGTTGCACAAGCTGAATACCTAGGACTTACAATTCCGGATCCAGATTTAAAATGGAACGAAGAAACGGGGCATTACGAATTCGGCGAAATCGATTGGACGGAGTTCAACGAAGTGGTAAAAGGAAACGGACCGTGCAACAAAGAGCGTATTGCTGCAAAACAGAAGGCTTGGAGTGAAGGTGCATGGGTGCGTGAAGCGGCAGTTGCGTATGCTGAAAAGCAAAAAGAAAAAGCCGCACAGAGTGCAGCTTAATCTTTAATTATCATTTAGAAATTTTCTGAAAATACCCAGATCCTTCGATCTGCTGATTGTTGTCGCCTTGCACATTGTAAATGATGTAATAGGTTCCATCGGCAGCCTCGTTTCCATTTACAAACCCATCCCACACCGCATTCGGCGCATTCAATTCAGCAACAACTTGTCCCCATCGATTGAATATCTGCGCTTCTTGGGTTACTGCATTTTCAGAGAAGATGGTAAAGGCATCGTTCAAGCCGTCAGTACCGAACGTGAAAATAGTTGGAACCAACACAATCAACGGCTGCGAAGTAAGGGCTGTAATTAAAAGGGTAAACGCATCCGGACAATTTCCGTTTGAGTTCACGGTAACCGTGTATACTCCGGCATTTGAATAAAGACTTGAAGTAGACTCGTTCCCTGCGCTTGTGGCATTGAGTCCATTTCCAAAATCCCATGTATAGTTCAAAGCAGGGTTTGACTGATTTACAAAATTCACTTGAAAGGGGATATATCCTTGAAGGGGATTTGCGGAAATATTCCAATTCAGATTTTCAACCACAACATCTATACTGGAACTCACTGAGCAACCATTAATATCTGTTGCATTAACAGTATAAGTTGTACTAACGGCGGGGGTTTCAGTAATGGAAGTTCCTACTGAACCGGTTGACCAAACGTAAGAAATTGGGTCTATTAAATTCAATGAAGAAGCCATTAATTGCGTTGACTCTCCTGGACATAACAGCGTATCGCCTGTGATGGAAACAGAGGGTTCGGTTATGACAACGGTTAAACTCGCTTCACAGTTGTTTGCGTCTAAGGCCGTAACAATATAGCTTCCACCTATTAAACCAGTTGCGGTAAGCGCATTGCCACCAATGGGAGACCAAGAGATCGCAGGAGTTCCAC
Source organism: Flavobacteriales bacterium (assembly GCA_044239865.1). GTDB lineage: Bacteria > Bacteroidota > Bacteroidia > Flavobacteriales_D > Sanyastnellaceae > CAIZGX01. The sequence continues at coordinate 172,621 of JBIIAO010000004.1, read as the reverse complement.
TTCCACCCGTAATAGAAACGGTAGCACTTCCGCTGCTGCTGTTGCAACCAGCGGGCACACTGCTCACCAATAAAAGTTCAAACACAGGTGGTGAATCTAAGGTAACCGCTAAGGTGTCTGCGCACCCATTGGCATCGGTGCTTATTACAGTGTAGTTTCCCGAAGGAATATTGCTCCAGGTATCTCCTACATTTTGCCCTTGCTGCCAACTGTACACATACGGATCTTGTCCGCCTGAAGATTGCACAGAAAGACTTCCTGTCGATTCTCCGTAACACGCAACAGGCGTTGATGCGGTAACCACCGTTACAATATCTGGACAAGGAAGAACAATGGCACAATCAGTCAGCTGAGCTGCACTTGAAATCAACAAGGATTGTCCAGTTGCATCAACCACTTGCACGGGAAATGCAACAGGCGCAGGAATAGAGGCATTTGAAGAAAACGTACTCCACGAAGTAATATTCACCGCGCACCCTGGTGGTATAGAACAAGGCTCAACAAATGGAGGAAGACCAGGGAAACAGGCGCTGCAATCTTGGGTTGTAATCTGCGATTGCCAATTGTACGGTGCCACACCGCCAGAGGCCTGCCAATTTCCGTTTTCGTCTATGCACACATCAAGTCCAGCGCAAGGCGAAACATTTACCTGCACCGATTCAGAACCACAGGCCAAGGCATAGGTTATTGTGAAAGTGCCAGTTCCAGCAGCAGACGGTGTAAACACACCAGATGAAGAAACACCAGGTCCCGACCATGTTCCTCCGGCAGTTGCTGCTGTAAAGGTTACAGCGCCATCGGTAATACAAAAATCAGCAGGATGACAAATGGTGGCATCGCAACACGAAACAGGAATAGAAGCGCACGCGGCGGCGGCAATAACTTGAACACTGCCCGAACGAGAAGTGCTGTTGTAAGTTCCAGTGCTGCCACAAGCGACAATATCACCGTTCAATCCAATGTGCACGTCGTACACCTTGAATGTCGTTGGATACGACGCTAGCTGATTCAAATTCGCATCGAATTTCACAACCGCGTTGGTTGAACCCACGTATACATTTCCGCAATCGTCAATGGCCAATCCACTGTTGCTTACGACAAAATCACCGAAAGCTGTGGTAGCATTTCCTGCGGGAATATTCGAGGTATTCAATACTGCTCCAGATGTCAAACTTCTTTTTTGAACTTGCGTTCCATTCTGCGTATAAACAAAACTATCGGTGGCTCGAATGGCCATGATTCCGCTGTTGTTCACACGAAAATCTTCACATTTATAGCCGAGATTATATCCAGAAGAAACCTTGTACAACAGGCTGTTGTTGTTTCCACACAAATCGAAATTCTGATGAATAACACCCAATGTGTCTTGAGTTAGCCAGAAATATTTCCCATTCGGATTGGCGGTTATGGAGCGCACTTCTTGAATGGTAGGCGGAAAGCTGAAGGCGTTTCCGCTTGCAACAGTTTGTGTATTCAAAACGTTTCCAGTTGCCACATCTATTTCGAAAATAGCTGCTAAGAGATTTGTTGCAAATCCGGTTGTTCCGCCTAGAACCAATTTCGATTGATCGCAATTGAAACTGATATTCCAAAATTCATCGCTTGAAAATAACCCACCCGGATTGGGATTGTTCCAAACTAAACCTCCAGAAGTATTTACTTTTTGAATAGCCGCTGTTGAACCGGCTGTGACATAAGAATTTCCAAGATTGTCTGTTGCGAAAGTTCCAAGCCAAACGTTAGAAGTGTCGTAAGGGGTGCTGTAGGTCCATTGTAATAGTCCAGCATTGTTGTACTTCAGCAATTGCATGGGCATTACGCCGCCAATGGCATATACATTTCCAACGGCATCGGTTTCGCATTCCCACACACAGTCCCAATTCGAAGCAAAGGTGGGAGTTTGCACCCACGGGTCTATGGTTATTGGAACCTTTTCATCGTAGTTTGAAATTTGAAATCCAATTTTATTCGAAGACTTCTGAATGAACCCAGAGGAAATAAATTTTTTCGATTGTGTTTCGAAGGAATACGGCTCGTGATCAATGATGTCTCCAAATTCTGTTGGAATATGAACAGCTCCGTCGATTATATTCACATCTTTCGAATAAGTCATTTCAATGCGATCGGACTTACGCCCATCGCGCAGCTCGAAGGCGTATTTGATGCCACTTTCCGGATGAACAGTAAAGACGACATCGACTCCCGACCAAGCATTTTCTATTCGAAGTTTTTCGTAACACTTTGCACCTTGAATGCCTTTGCAAATCCCGTCTGATTCAATAGAATAATTGCTGTAAAAGGCGCATAATTCAGACGGCACATAGTTGCAATTTCCTTCACCTAAATGAACAGACACAAAATCGTTTCGAAAAGAAAACTTCGCATCTTCTTTTTCAGATTCTTTGTATTCCGAAATGGTTTGAATGGACTTTTTCTCTGAATGCTTCTCGTTTTTTTCAACCTCTAAAAACGAATACACCCAACCTTGGGGCGTAAAGAAAATTCGTGTGCTGCCCCAGTCTGCGGCATAAAGAATTTTTTCTCCAATTACTTTTTCCTCTTTGGAAAACTGACCTTTATTTTCGACAAACACTCGCTCACGCTCATATTTTCTTTCCCACTTGTTCTGAGCATTGGCTGAAAAAACAAAAGCAAATAATAAGATTGCAGTTTGAAGTATTTTCATACTGCAATATAACTCTTATTTATATTTTCCCAATAGGGCAACTAAATCAGCTTTTTCTTTCACCCCTGCCTCTTTCCACAACACTTCTCCATTTTTGAAGATCATTAACGTTGGAACGGAGCGCACGTTGTATTTCGCAGCCACAGCTTGATTGCGATCGATGTCGATTTTAATAATCCGCGCTTCGTCGCCAATAGCAGTTGCTAATTCTTCTAAGATGGGACCTTGGTATTTGCAAGGGCCGCACCATGTTGCAAAGAAGTCTACTAACACCGGCTTATCGCCTTGAATAATATCGTTGAAGCTTCCTTTCATTTTTGTTGAATTAAGGTTTGCATTTTATTCCAGCTACCCGCGTTGTGAACATTGGTGAAACCCATCTGCTTCAATTGTGAAACAGCTGCACCGCTTCTCATGCCGCTTCTGCAGCAGAGGATAATAACTTCGTCTTTTTTCCAAGCTTTCGCCTTGGTTGGAATTTCAGGCAGCGGAACATTGCTTGTTCCTTTCGCATGACCTTCAGAATACTCACCTTTGGTTCTCACGTCAACCAGCTTTGCGCCTTCGCGCATCAGCTGCACCAAATCTGCCTTTGGCTTTCCTTTCAAGAATGAAAATAGTCCCATTACACCAAAGAATTTACTTCCATCCAACCACCACCGTTGTAAACCTCTTCTACACCTTGTTGTTGAAGGTATCCGGTTGCTTGTCCGCTTCTTCCGCCTGAAAGGCAACACAGCACCAAAGGCTTCGGCATGTTTTTAAACTCTTCAACTTTCGTTGGCACTTCTTGTAGTGGAATATTTATTGAACCCGCTACATGTCCACTTTGAAATTCTTCTCTTGAACGCACATCAACAATTGTTGCCGTTCCATTTTTTAAAGCTGCTAATACATCCATTGTTTTGAATTTTTAGCGAAGGTAAGCGAGGGATTTTGTTGGTGCTGTGAGGAGAGTCACATAATGTGTAAGCACGAATGTTGCGAAGCAACGAATGTTTTCAACGAATGCCTACGGCGAAAGTCTTCGACGGTTTTTTTATTACGACTAAGGAAATATGAAATAGGAATTACGAAGTAGGAATTACGAAGTAGGAATTACGAAGTAGGCATTACGAAGTAGGAGTAACAAAGTTCCCATTACACAGTAGGAATAAAATCTTCGATTTTCCAATTACGAAGTTCCCCAGCTCTTTAGGGCGACATGAGTAGTGCCCCCAGCAGAGCTGGGGGATAAAAATTCAAATGATTTCAATTGCTTAAGTAATAAGCACTAATTTAGGCACTATCCCCCAGCTTCACTGGGGGCATCACCCATGCCGCTCGCAGAGCGAGCTCGGACTTGTTATATGCATAACTGTTTCTTGACATTGTAAAATATCATATTGAATTTCGCTTTAAAAAATCATGTCAAAATCTATCTCACAAATGGCTATTCACCTCGTGTTTTCAACCAAATACAGACAGCCTTTTATTCTCCCTCAAATTGAAAATGAGTTGCAGTCAGATTGATCATTTAATGATTGATCCGAAGGAGTAAAACCTCTTTCGCTCTTCCAACAATTGCGCTAGCTTAAAAAGCAAATCCCCTTCACTCAAAAGCGGACGCTTCGCGCGTTCAGTAGGTGTGTTCAATCGATTGAACAATTCGTCAATCGAGACTTCCAAGTACAACACTTCAAAATGATTCAAGGAAAATTCAACCTTCTCTTCCGTTGTGAAGAATCCGGCTCCCGCTGAAATGATTCCGACAGGTTTATTCACAATAGATTTCACCATCGAAAACTCCTCTTCACGAAATTTCTCCCATCCATTCTCTTCCACAAATTCAGCGATACTCCTTCCCCACTTTAACTCTAACATCTCATCCACCTCATAACACGACACACCCCTCTCATGCGACATTCGCTTCGCCATCGTGCTCTTCCCACTACCGGGCATTCCTACTAATAAAATGTGTCTCTCCATACTTTTCTCATTTTTCTCATCCCCATCCGCGCTGCGGTCATCGCGAAGCGTCATCCACATCGTGGTCATCACAACGTGTTGTGTCATCGCAACTTGTTGCGTCATCCACATCGTGGTCATCACAACGTGTTGTGTCATCGCAACTTGTTGCGTCATCCACATCGTGGTCATCACAACGTGTTGTGTCCCGTAAAAGTAATTTAATTCAGAGGTACATTTGTGGCATGAGCAGATTTACTTCTTTATTACTCGTACTCATTAGCTTCTCAGCTTTCGGACAGAAAAAAACAACTTCTCCTTCCGACCAACAGCTTCCACCCATTGTAATCGGAATTACCGTTGATCAAATGCGTAACGACTACATCGACCGCTTCTGGAACGACTACTGCGAAGGCGGATTCAAACGCCTCGTGAGAAAAGGCTCTTACGCGCGCAACCTTCAATACAACTACATGCCCACCTACACAGGGCCGGGACACGCAGCCATTTTCACCGGAACAACACCGGCCTACAACGGCATTGTAGCCAACGATTGGTTCGAAAGAAAACACAACCGTATGACCTACTGCTCAGCAGACTCTTTGGTAACCGGAGTAGGAACTTCTTCAGCTGCAGGAAAGATGTCGCCACACTACTTAAAGTCAAGCACCATTGGCGATGAACTAAAAATCTTCACCGCGGGAAAATCGAAAGTCATTGGCATCTCACTCAAAGACCGAGGTGCAATACTTCCCGCCGGAAGAACAGCCAACGCAGCCTATTGGTTCGTAGGTGGAGAAGAAGGCGCGTGGGCTACAAGCTCTTGGTACATGCGCGAACTTCCAAAATGGGTAACCGACTTCAACACGAACGGAAAAGCAAAAGCCTACGCCGCTTCAACCTGGAACCTACTTCTTCCTGAAGAGAATTACACCGAAAGCATAGAAGACAATAACGTATATGAAATGCCTTTCAAACCCTTGATTCGTCCTGTGTTTCCTTACAACATTGACACGCTGAAAAAACACAACGGTGGATATGAAATATTGAAAGCAGTGCCTATGGGAAATTCGCTTACACTCGATTTCGCTTTGGCTGCAATAGACGGAGAACTGCTCGGAAAGAACAACACAACCGACATGTTGTGCCTGAGCTTTTCTTCTACCGACTACGTTGGACATCAATTCGGAATTCATTCCAAAGAATTGCAAGACACCTACATTCGCCTCGACCGCGAATTGGAAAGACTTTTAAACGAACTCGACAAGCGCTTCGGGAAAGACAATTATCTCATCTTCTTAAGTGCCGACCACGGCGGAGCGCCAACGCCAAGCCTCATGCAAAAGTCGAACGCAAACGCAGGCTATTGGTCTTCTGACGCGTTCGAAGACAATGCTGAGTTGTTCATGAATTCAAAATACGGACAAGGAAACTGGATTGTAAACGAAAGCAATTTGAATTTATTCATCAATCGAACGCTCGTTCGGGAGAAGAACATGAAGTTAGAAGACATGCAACGCACCCTCGCCAAATGGGCGGAAGAACAAGAGCATGTGACAAAAGCTTTCGCCAGCTGCGATCTAACCGAAGAAAATTACACAACTGGTTTAGCCATGAAAGTGCAACTCGGATTTCTTCCTGCACTTTCGGGAGATGTAATTTATGCACTCGAACCTGGCTTTATGGAATACTCTAGACAAGGCACCACGCACGGTTCTCCGTATAGTTACGATTCGCAAGTGCCCTTTATTTTATATGGAAAAAATGTTCCGGCTTCAACCAATTATGCCGCTCATTCCATTACCGACATTGCTCCAACAGTATGCAGCTATTTGCGCATCGGTTTCCCTAATGCATGCACAGGAAATCCAATCATTAGCTTCCTCAGACCAATTAAAAAATGATTCATATTTCATTAAGCACACCGCACATTCACAGAAAAATGGTGAAGGTGCGCATGACTTTTTTAAGCTCTTCAAACAATCAAATCGTTCAATTGTCTTCGTGGCGTCCAGGACGATACGAGATGGGAAATTTCGCCAAGAACATTTCGCATGTGAAGGCCTTCAATAGTTCAAACGAAAAAATTTCAACGCATAAAACTGCGAAAGATCAATGGCAGATTGCTTGTAAAAGCGAAGAGCAAATCACCTTTGAATACTTCTACTGCGCTGCTGAACTAAATGCTGGAAGCACATACGTAAACAGTCAAATGCTTTATGTGAATCCTGTGAACTGTATTCCTTTTTTACCGGGAAGCACAGATGAAAAATACACGGTTGAAATTCTAGATTCTTACGCGCACCTCTCCTGCGGACTGCCGCATGAAGGCAACAAACTCTTCGCGCAAAACTTCGATGAATTAGCAGACTCACCTTTTGTAGCTGCCCATAACCGTGAAGTAATTTCACAAGAGATTGAAGGGGTTGTTTACAAGGCGCATGTGTTCGGACAAACAAACTTGAACTTCGAGCGCTTCTGGAACGATGTGAAAACATACACCGAACTTCAACTTTCCATCTTTAAAGAATTTCCGGTTAAGCATTACAATTACCTGTTGCACTTCACACCGTATTTCATGCATCACGGGGTAGAGCATATGACCAGCACTGTGATTGTAATGGGACAAGGCGAAAACTTCGATCGCGAAGAGAAGTACAATGAGTTGCTCGCAATCTGCAGCCACGAACTCTTTCACACCTGGAATGTCAAAACCTTGCGTCCAGTTGAAATGATGCCCTACGATTTCACCAAAGAAAATTATACTCAGCTTGGATATGTCGACGAAGGTGTTACGACTTACTACGGAGATCTTTGCCTACGCAGAAGCGGCATCTGGAACAACGACCTTTGGAAGCTTTCGCTAGAAAAATGGTTGAATACGCATCACAGAAATTACGGGAGATATTCGTACAGCGTCGCCGACAGTAGTGTAGATACGTGGCTAGACGGATACACACCCGGCGTTCCATGGAGAAAAGTTTCCATCTACAACGAAGGTGCTTTGCTTTCTATGATACTCGATATTGAATTGATTGCTGCGACAAATGGACAAAAATCCATGGACGATGTCATGCATCAGATGTACCAGCAATTCGCGAAAAAAAATATCGGATATACCGTCGAAGACTACTGGAAAACACTTGTAGATTTAGGACTTTTGAACGCAAATGAATTCAAAACGAATATCGCTGAAAGCGCTATAGACTATACGGACTATCTCGAAAAAGCTTTTCAAAAAATTGGTGTTGAATTGGTGTGGTCTCCTTCAGCTATTGCTACCGAACGTTTATTCGGTTTCAGTGTAGATATAATGAACGATAAATCAATTGTTAACTCCGTCTGCCCAAACTCAGCAGCAGATTTAGCTGGATTGTGGTATGGCGATGAACTAATAGACATTGATGGAATAGGTGTTGCTAAAAACGTACAGTTTTTATTAGAAAATACTACCGAATCAAATATCCGTTTTATCAGAAACAAAATTGAATTCGAAACAACATTGAAGAGCAATTTAGAACAACCGACTATTCAAAAAGTAGAGATTATTTTTCCAACCCAACCCAATCAATTATTCCTTCAATGGATTGGTCAACGTTTCAAATAAAAAGAGCCCTCATGTTTGAACGTCTCATTGCCTCCAATTTTCTCGTATTCAACAATGTAAAAATAAGTTCCAGTATTAAAATCAGAAGGGTCCCAGAAGCCCAATAAGTCATTGAATTCCCCCAGCTCTTGACCCCAGCGGCTAAATATTTTACAAGAGAAATTCTCAAAAGCTTGAACCACCGTTGTATTCGGATTCAATAAACGAAAATCATCATTTATCCCGTCTCCGTCCGCCGTTACAATATTTGGATAAATTAATTCTATGGTAGAAATAACAACAGGAAACACAAAATCTTCACTGCATGCGATAGTACTGATATTCAATGTTACCGTTCCTAAAATATCTGATGTATAAGTATAATTAGTGAGTTCAATATTCGTTTGAATATCTGCACTTCCGTCACCTGGATTCCATACGTAGGTTTCATTAGTCCCATTGGATCCCGCATAAAATTCCCACGTAAAGTCATTCCCGTCATTGGAATTAATGACACTCGGTGACGCGTTAATACTCTCAACATTAACAGTAAAAGATGCAGAACTACTGCAACCATTGATATCTGTGCCCAGAACTGTATATGTAGTGGTCGAACTCGGAGATACATTTGAGATACTGCCAACATTTAAGTCGGGTTGCCACGTATATCCATTTGCTCCAACCGCTGTCAAATCACTTGATTCTCCCTCACAAAGAAGATTATCTCCTGAAATAGTGACTGTCGGATTAGTTAAAACAGAAACTACAACCTGATCTGAATTAACACATCCATTCGCATCCGTTCCAACAACCGTATAGTTCGTTTGTGTCGATACTGACGCTACAACAGACGCTCCTGCGGTTGTATTCAAACCGGTGGAAGGAGACCATTGGTATGTTATCCCTCCGGTTGCAGTTACATTTGCGGATTGTCCTGGACAGTGCGCCAAGTCCGAACCAGCATTGATAGTTGGTAGGGCATATATCTGCATAGTCTGATTCGCTGAAGATGGGCACTGACCTGCTATTGAATAAATTAAGGTTAAGGTTTCTGGGCCGTTCGGGACAAGCACTCCATTTGCCAAAGATGCGTTCCCATTAACAGTCCATGTTCCTCCAATTGGAGATGCACTCAATGCAGTAGTTGTATTATTGACGCAGATTCCGACTGGATTATTCAACACTATTATTGGTGTTGTGAATACATCTATCGAACTTGACTCTGTAACTGTGCAAACACCATTAGAATAGGTATATGTTGCCACTGTGGGATTGGACCCTTGCGCTGGAGTATAGACCCCTGATGAACTGATTCCCGTGCCCGACCAAACACCGCCAGCAGGTGATGGATTAAAATTGATTTGCGCATCTGTGTTGCATACAAATGATGGGCAATTCAAATTGAGCGCCGGTTCATTCTGAACGATTACTTCCGCAGATGTGGTGCATGTATTCGTTATGTCTGAGTATGAAACAGAATATGTTCCTGAAGCACTTTGATTAAAAACACCGCTTGCATCTGCAACTGCGCCAGACCATAAACCGCCAGGAGGAGATGCTGTAAGATTTAATGCTGTATTTACACAAACGAATAAATTTCCCGTTATCTGAGGAAAAGGAATAATTTCTATCGTTTCTGCTATTGCAGATGTGCAATTCGCTGTGGAATAATTGTATGTAAAATCAGAAATACCAATAGGCAACGCACCTGGATCAATTATACCAGATGAATTAGCAACTCCACCCCACGTTCCTCCTAAAACATTCACTCCAACGGTTAATGGCGCTAAGTTCTGACAGACCATTGAAGGTGCCGTTAAAAATATTTGTGGAAAGGCCTCTGCAAAAATTTCAAAGGATTGAGAACTACCAATACACCCGTTTAAACTCGGTGTGTACAAAATAGTAGCGCTTCCAGCAGTGGCGTTAAATGAAGCAATGTTTCCAATTCCAGTGGCTGCTATGCCTATTCCAGGATTTGAATTACTCCAATTAACTGACGCATTCGGATTAGTTGTAAAATTTATAGCCTGAACTGTGTTCCCCTCGCACAACGAGATATTGCTTAAAGTACCAGAACTTGGGGTTGTGTTAACTGTTATATTGAAATTTATTGGTGAGCCTGAACAGCCATTAAATGTCGGAAGTAATGTTATGTTTCCTAACGAACTCAATCCTTGAGAAGACGAGAGAAAAGGTGAAACATTTCCTACACCAGAACCCGCTAATCCAATTGAAGTATTGGAGTTCGTCCAATTTACAACAGCGTTGGCAGGAGAAACAATAAAGGAAGGTATATTCACAAGGTTACCTGAGCATGCGACAATATTCGAAACTGGAGAAAGAACGGGCAGCGCTGTTATATTAACCGTTGTTGTCGATGAACAAGTTGCAAGACCAGTGGCCGTAACGGTATAAGTTCCCGTCATTAACGCCGTAGTGCCAGTCAGCACAACGTTTTGTCCTGCTGCCGAATAACCATTCGGGCCTGTCCAAGTATAAGCAGTGGCGCCACTAACAGCGCTTGCATTCAGCGAAACAGAATTTCCAGCGCAAGCTATACCGCTGTTCGAAGCCGACACCGTACACTGGGGAAGACAAGATGGTGGTGCGGTAATGCTTTGATTCAAATTACAAAGAACATCGCCTGAGAACGACGCCGTCAAGACACAGGCTAACCCATTCGAAGGCAGTCCCGTAAGAGTAAATGATAATGGACTTACCCATGGTCCTGGAATTGTTGTTGAGACTCCGCAGGAAGAAGTTATTGTTAAAGTACCGCTAGCGGGTGGGTTAGTGAATGCTATTGTACCGCTAACATTATAGGTATTTGTAGCTGGAATACATGCCCCCGGGACAGCAGTAAAATTGGTCATATTACAAAGAATATCGCAATTCGTAGTTGCGGTACCCCCACTTTGGCTGAACGTTATGTTCGTGGGCACATTTGAAAAATTCGTAATTACCAATATATAATATTGCCCAGCAATTGCATTTGCAATGGTTGCCGTTTCATTGGATGCTGTTGAATAAGAACAACTTATAGGTGCGGCCGTAAGCTGATTGCATACATTCGTTAGGGTTGAAAAAGGTCCCCACAACGCATAGTCAACGTCAACTCCAGCAGTACTTGCCATCGAAATTGAGAGCGGACCACCGTTCTGAATTTGCATATAATACCAAGCAGGATTGGGTGCACTAAGAAGACAACCGTAATTAGGGCCTGCTTGAGCGGTTGTGTTTTGAGCTCCTGGAAAGGTATAAGTCGTTCCCGTACAGAACGGCTGGGCTCCCGAGCACAATCCCGACGCTGATGGGGGTGATATTGGTGGTGCGCCGCAACCCAAGGTAGCCGCCCATCCTGGAGAATTAAAACTATTGTCTGAAACAAAAACGAATGTTAAACAATTGGTAGCTCCTGAAATCAGACCTGGTGAAACTCCGCCAGTGAAGGCTCCCAGCAAGGGTGATGCCATACTGGGGCCATTGTAAACGTAGAGGTAATCCCAAGTGTTTTCTAGATTAAATGAACTAAACTGAGCATATATATTTTGACCAACCGGAGCACAAAAAACCATTGTCAAATTTGCGTTAGTAGAATAACTCAACGATGGGCCTCCCGAATCATAAAAATTAATCACGGAACCACAAGAAATATTAACCGTGGTATTCGACATATTATAGTTTTGAGCCTTTAAGTCAAAAGACAAACTCAAAAGAATTACAATTACAATTGAATAATATAATTTCACGATAGGTCGATTTAAGGTATCTAAATGTACATAAATTTATCTCAATAAAAAAGGCCTTGATATTTCAAGGCCCTTTTTATTGGTTTCGATTCAGAATTACTTCTTCTCGTCTTTTACTTCTTCAAAGTCAACATCGGTTACTTCACCGTCGTTGCCTCCTGCTTGTTGCTCTCCAGCACCTGCATCTGCAGCTCCTCCAGCATTGTTGTACATGTCTGCACTAGCCGCTTGGAACACTGCATTCAATTTATCCATAGACGCTTTTATGGTGTCTAGGTTCTTTTCTGCGTGTGCTTTCTTCAACTCTTCCAAAGATGCTTCGATCTCTGTTTTCTTATCTGCTGGAAGTTTGTCTCCGAACTCTTTCAATTGCTTGTCCACTTGGAAAATCAATGAATCGGCTTGGTTCACAACGTCTGCTTCTTCTTTCGCCTTGCGATCTGAATCTGCATTCATCTCTGCTTCTTTTTTCATCTTCTCGATGTCTTCTTTGCTTAATCCGCTAGAAGCTTCGATTCTGATGCTTTGCAATTTGTTGGTTGCCTTATCAAGCGCAGACACATTAATGATTCCGTTCGCATCAATGTCGAAGATTACTTCTACTTGAGGAATTCCTCTTGGTGCTGGTGGTAAACCGTCTAAGTGGAATTTTCCAATGGTGCGGTTGTCTTTCGCCATAGCACGCTCACCTTGCAAAACGTGAATCTCCACGCTTGGTTGGTTATCACTCGCCGTTGAAAACACTTCAGACTTCTTCGTAGGAATCGTAGTGTTCGCATCAATCAACTTCGTGAACACTCCACCCATGGTTTCAATTCCCAATGAAAGCGGTGTAACGTCTAGCAACAACACATCTTTCACTTCACCTGTTAATACACCACCTTGAATAGCGGCTCCGATTGCAACAACTTCATCAGGATTTACTCCTTTGCTCGGATCCTTTCCGAAGAACTTTTTCACTGCATCTTGAATTGCAGGAATACGTGTTGAACCACCCACTAAAATAATTTCATCGATATCGTTTACAGACAATCCAGCGTTCTTCAATGCGCTTTCGCAAGGAGCTATGGTTCTGCGGATTAATGAATCTGATAACTGCTCGAACTTCGCACGTGTTAACGACTTCACCAAGTGTTTTGGTATTCCGTCAACAGGCATGATGTATGGCAAGTTAATTTCTGTCGTTGTAGAACTCGACAATTCAATCTTCGCTTTCTCTGCACCTTCCTTCAAACGTTGAAGAGCCATTGGATCTTTCGAAAGATCTAAATTTCCATTTTCATTTTTGAATTCTTGAACCAACCAGTCAATGATTACTTGGTCGAAGTCATCACCACCCAAGTGCGTATCACCGTCTGTTGACAATACTTCAAATACACCATCACCTAACTCAAGACAAGACACGTCATGCGTTCCACCTCCGCAGTCGAACACTACAATCTTCATCTCTTGAGACTTCTTGTCTAATCCATATGCCAATGCCGCTGCAGTTGGCTCGTTAATGATACGCTTCACGGTTAATCCAGCAATCTCGCCCGCTTCTTTCGTAGCCTGACGTTGCGCATCGTTAAAGTAAGCAGGAACAGTAATCACCGCTTCAGTTACTTCTTGTCCCAAATAATCTTCAGCAGTCTTCTTCATCTTTTGAAGAATCATGGCTGAAATTTCTTGTGGGGTATACGTACGGTCGTCGATTTTTACACGAGGCGTGTTATTATCTCCCTTCACTACAGTGTAGGGCATGCGGGTTGCTTCTTTCTCCGTTTCTGCGAATGATGATCCCATGAAACGTTTGATACTTGAAATGGTCTTTGTTGGATTCGTAATGGCTTGACGCTTCGCAGGATCTCCTACTTTACGTTCACCACCTTCAATGAAAGCAACAATAGAAGGCGTGGTGCGCTTTCCTTCGCTGTTCGCGATTACCACGGGCTCGTTTCCTTCCATTACAGATACACACGAATTCGTGGTACCGAGGTCAATGCCTATTATTTTACTCATGTTCTTAAATTTTCAATTTGTTTCAACTCGCATTTCAACCAATATGCCATTGAGAAATAGCGGGTGAAATATGACAGAATTGTCAGCATTTTCTGACACTCACATTAAACTGCGCGACAATTCAGCGCGGAAGATATAAGTTGAAGTGTTCCTTGCGCATTCTTCCATTCAGAAAAATAACGCCGAACCAATAAAAATCGAGGCTCAATTCAATACGAGCATCGGAACAAATTTTCTTCCAAGCACGCATCATTCCTTTGCTCCAATAGATATCGTCGAACACAATGCACGTTATATTTTTATGTTGAAGTAGAATCTCGAAATAACGCAACGTTGCCTCTTCCGTGTGATTTCCATCTACATATACAAATTCCATTTCAGGAAATGCAGTTAATGTAGTTGGAAGGGTGTCGTTGAAATTTCCTTCAACCACTTCTATATTTTCTTTCTGGAAGGAATGAAAAAGTGTACGCGCTTCGGCCGCATGCGTTGGATCTCCTTCAAGGGTAATTATTTTTTTTGTGGAATGAAGGGCCTCTGATAAATAGAGTGTGCCTATGCCGAAATGAGTGCCTATTTCTAGCAGCCCCAAAGGCTGCAAATGCTCCACCAACAAATGAAGGGCTTCTCCCTTTTTCTTCGGCATGGCGCTAGAAGCCACAGATCGCGCATAAGTCCGAGTAGTCTGAAGCCCCTTGCTTCCGGCACCGAAGTCCTTCACTACATACTCCGTATCGTTCGCGAGCAATTTTCTGCGCGCTTCTTCAATGGGTTTCCAAGCTTCGGTTCTTTGCTGCTTGAGCACTTCGGTAATAAGCTTAAACACAAAAGGAGAATGAACCCCGTGAGGTCCTTTAGCGAAAAATAAATGTTTGAGATAAGGAAGCAATAACATTACTTCTGTCCTTTTTCAAGTCGCTCTATGCGCTCGAGCAATTGAGGTAAGCGGCGGTGAATGATATACGATTTTTTGAAGTCCATCGTACTAACAGCGGGTGTCCCTTGCATTACAACGTCTTCTTTCAGCACAGAAGCGCTGATGCCCGTTTGAGCCGCAATCTTCACTCCGTTCGCTATGGTTAAATGTCCAGCTATTCCAACTTGTCCGCCTATCATAACATTCTCACCAATCTTGGTGCTTCCTGCAATTCCAGTTAGCGCAGCAATAACTGTGTTCTTTCCAATTTCAACGTTGTGTGCAATTTGAATAAGGTTATCGAGCTTCACACCTTCACGAATAATCGTAGAGCCTAGAGTGGCTCTATCAATAGCTGTATTCGCACCAATTTCAACACGATCTTCAATCACAACATTTCCAATTTGAGGAACCTTCGCGTAACGATTATCTGCTTGTGGTGCAAAACCGAATCCGTCTGCTCCAATGATCACTCCAGCGTGCAGCGTGCAATTCGCACCAATGACACATTCACTATAAACCTTCACACCCGGATGAATCGTCGTAAAATCTCCAATCTTCACGTGCTCACCCAAATAAGACTGAGCCATAATGACTGCATTATTTCCAATGGAAACGCCCGGTTCGAGAACCACTCCTGCTCCAATGTGAACATTCTCTCCAACCACTACAGTAGAATCTATAACAGCAGAAGGGTGAATACCCGGACGCGGTCTTTTGAATTGACTATAAGCTTCCAACAACTTCGCGAAACTTCCGTAAGCATCTTCAACACGAATAAGCGTAAGCGTTTCAGGCAAGGCTTGTTCTGCAACGAAATCGTTCGAAACTATAGCAACACTTGCGCCTGTAGAATAAATATGAGAAATGTATTTCGGATTGGCTAGAAACGTGAGTGTTCCAGCTTTGCCTTCTTCAATTTTAGAAAGCCCTGAAACTTCTGCTGAAGAATTACCTTCAACCGTTCCTTCCAACATACCGGCAATTTGCTCCGCCGTAAATTTCATACGAAATAGATTTAATGCGAATATACTTCTCAATTGGCAAAGAGCTATTTCATCTTCGCACCAATCGATTGAATGTCTTTGAAAAAATCAGGGTAAGACTTCGAAATTACCTCAGGGTTTTGAAGGATTGTCTTCGCCCCTGCAATGCCGAAGAGTGCACCAGCCATAACCATCCGATGGTCTTTGTGCACATTCCAAACGGCAGGACGGGCATGACCGGGATAAACCATCATATCGTCACCACGCACAACAACCCGAATTCCAGATTTCGCGAATTCTTCCACAATGGCGGTTGCTCGATTGCTTTCTTTTACGGCTAGTCGCTTTGCACCTTTCAATGTTGAAACGCCGTTTCCGAATGAAGCCAACACTGCAAGGCATGGGAATAAATCTGGACAATGCGTGGCATCGAAATCAAATGCATGAATGGTACTTGCGAAAACTTTCACGCTGTTTTCGTTCTGTGTGTATTTAACCTTCGCTAAATCGAAAACATCTAAGATGGCCTGATCTGCTTGCGGGAGTCGCGTGTTTAAATTCTTCACTAACAAACCTTCTGTAGCTGTTAATGCGCCTGCAATAAGTAATGGAACTGCACCGCTCCAATCGCCATCTACAGAGACATCTTGTGGCTTGTACTTCTGCGAACCTTTAATGAAAAAGGTCCCGTCATCTTCTTTAACGGTAACGCCAAACATTTTCATCACCGCAAGGGTTAAATCGATGTACGGCTTACTATTCAATTCTGTAACCACCAACTCTGAATCGCCTGTGCATCGAGGCAAAGCCATAAGCATTCCCGAAAGGAACTGGGAAGAATTTGCTGCAGATAACTCCGCCTTTCCAGCTGTTAACTGCCCTGAAAAAGTCAAAGGCAGTTTTCCTTCGTTGGTTGAAACGGTTACTCCAAACGGATTCAGATATGGTTCAAATTCAAAGAAAGGTCTGTTCAATAAAGTGCCCGTTCCATTGAGTACTTTTTCACTATTGTGAAGGGCCGCTATCGGAACGAACAAGCGTGAAGCGAATCCGGACTCACCTGCAAAAAGATTTTTTTGTGGGGAACGAATTCCATGAATTTCATTGGCCGGAAATCCGCCTTTGATGGTTAATGTGTTTTTTGAAAGTTGAACAATTGCACCCAGCGACTCGGCCAACTTCCGCGCATGAAATGGATCTTCTGAATTCGGATAATGACGAATGGTTGTTTCTCCAGCGGCAAGCAAAGCGGCGGCTACGTAGCGTTGTGCGATGCTCTTCGAGGCAGGAGCTGAAACGACTCCACTAATTTCCGAAGGAAGAATTTCTATTTTCACTTTTCACCAATGTATATACTCGCAATTCCACCGCTTAATGGAATGCAACGCACACTCTTGTATCCCACCTTTTCCATAACAGCTAAGAAATCTTTTCCAGAAGGAAACTGAGCCACTGATTCCGGAAGGTATTCGTAAGCGCGACTGTCTTTAGAAACCCACTTGCCTAAAGTTGGCATAACGTATTTGAAATAAAATCCGAACAATTGTTTTATAGGGAAATGTTTTGGACGGGAAAATTCTAAAACTACTCCTACTCCATTCGGACGAAGTACGCGCAACATTTCACGCATGCCTTGCTCGAGGTTTTCAAAATTCCGCACACCGAAAGCAACGGTATAAGCGTCGAACGAATGATCTTCAAAAGGAAGATTTTCTGAATCTCCTCTTCGCAATTCTATAATTTGCTCGAAGCCTCTTTCCTTAACCTTCTTCCTTCCCACTTCCAACATTCCCTCTGAAATATCTACGCCTACGATTGATGAAGCATTCAACTTAGACTTCACCGCTTGCAGCGCGAAATCAGCCGTTCCAGTAGCCACATCGAGTACTTTCTTCGGATGGTATTTCTTCAAAATACGAATGGCACGTTTGCGCCAGATGATATCGATTCCCAACGAAAAGAAGTGATTTAAAAAATCATAACTGTGCGCAATTTGATCGAACATTTGCTCAACCTCTTCCTTCTTCCCACCTTGATTATACGGCTTAACTGTTTCCATACTTACATGAATTCGACTTACATCGATTTTGTTCAAATTGAAACTGCAATTCGTTCTGCTTCCAACTTTAATAATTCTTTATCTATTGGAACTACACCCACTTTCTCGCAAACCAATCCTCCTGCAAGATTCGCTATCTCAGCAATGTCTGACAAATTCCAATTGGATGCCAATGCCAAAGTAGCCACTGCAATTACAGTATCACCTGCCCCAGAAACGTCTACTATTTCTCGTTTGTGCGCAGAATGAGTAGAGAAATTCTCACCATCGAAAGAGGTTACGCCGTGTTCAGAACGCGTAACCATAACGCCTTCAGCGTTCAATTCGTTTCTTAAATTTACTAACGACTGCTCAATTGAGGCGGTATCCTCGGCAGCGAATTCAACCTTCATTCCTTCCTTCAATTCTTTCAAGTTGGGTTTGAAAAGTGAGCAGCCAATATAGCTTTTGAAATTTTTCAATTTCGGATCTACGCTTACTGGAATATTCAAAGCCTTCGCCTTCTCTATGACCTGTGCAATTACTTTTTCAGTCAAAACCCCTTTGTCGTAATCTTCAAATACTATCGCATCTACTCTTTGTTTGCTTAAAATCTGATCAATGCAATCGAGTAAATTCCGCTCATCGGTTGCCGATAGCGGCCAAGTAATCTCATCGTCAATTCGAACAATATGATGTCCCCCCGAAATAACACGCGTCTTCACGGTTGTCATTCGTTCAGTGGAATCAATAATTCCTTCGGTACTAAAACCTAAATCCTTTGCTGTCTTCCGGAAAATATCTCCCTTCGACCCGTCACCAACTACAGAACACATAATTGCTTTCGCGCCCAAGCTATTCACGTTCAACGCCACGTTAGCAGCACCGCCTAAACGATTTTCTTTCGTCTGAATGTGAACAATGGGAACGGGAGCTTCAGGAGAAATGCGCTCTACTTTTCCCCATAAATAAGCGTCTATCATCACATCGCCAACCACCAAAATGGTTTTCTCAGACAATGAGCTGAAGAACGACTGTACGGATTCTTTATTCAATTTATAACGGTTTTAATTCGGATAAGGCTTGAGCCATTCTCGAAACGGCTTGATCTAATTTCTCTTCGGAAGTGGCATATGAAATTCGAATGCAATTCGAATCGCCAAAGGCATCTCCTGCAACTGTTGCAACATACACTTTGCGCAACAAGTACATGGCCATATCTTCTGAATTTCTCACAACGGTTACACCGTCTGTGGTGTTGAAGAAAGCTGTTACGTCTATATAAAAATAGAATGCCGCTTCTGGAAGATTAATCTTCAATCCAGGTATTTTCGATAGTCCTTCGAACACGCGATCTCTGCGCGTCTTGAACACTGCAATCATTTCATTAACAACAGACGGATCTGCTTCCAATGCAGCCTTTGCCGCCATTTGAGCAATGGTGTTCGCACCACTTGTAATCTGTCCCTGCATCTTATTGCAAGCTTGCGCAATCCAAAGTGGAGCGCCTAAATATCCCAATCTCCATCCCGTCATGGCGAATGCTTTCGACACACCGTTCACGGTAATGGTTCTATCCAACATACCTTCACAAGCACCAATAGAATAGGTCTTTCCAACAAAATTGATTAACTCATAAATCTCATCGCTAATCACATAAACTCCTTCATGCTGAAGAATAACTTTGCTCAATGCTTCAAGCTCTTCCTTGCTGTAAACCGAACCCGTTGGGTTGCAAGGAGAACTGTAAATAATCAACTTCGTTTTATCATTAATGGCGTTGCCTAATTCTTCAGGTGTAATCTTGAAATTGCTTTCAATACTGGCGTGCAGTTCAATCGCGGTTCCTCCCGCCATCTTAACCATTTCTGAGTAACTCACCCAATATGGACTTGGCATAATTACCTCGTCACCAGGATTCACCAATGCTAAAATAGCATTTGCTAAACTCTGCTTTGCTCCGGTGCTCACCACCACTTGTTCGGGTGAATAGGTTAAACCATTGTCACGTTGGAATTTATTTGAAATGGCTTGACGCAATTCTAGAAATCCGTTTACCGGTGGGTAATGCGTAACGTTTGCATGTATTGCCGCAATGGCCGCTTCCTTAATGAAATCAGGTGTATTGAAGTCGGGTTCACCAATAGAAAGATTCACCACGGGCTTTCCTTCTGCAGCTAATTCACGACTCATACGAGACATGGCCAGCGTGGCTGACTCAGACAATTTTTCTAACAAGTGGGAAACCTTGCCCACGCGCGTATTTTCTTGCATGGGGCAAATTTACGATTTAAGAAAGAAAGTCCTTGAAAATTATGAGATTTCCCATGTTTTTTCAGACCTGTGAACGGTCCCCTTGAAAAAGGCTACAGCCTCGCTGTTTTGATTGAATACTGTAATGTGGTAAACGCCGATTCGCTTCGATAAACTCTTCTCTTCCACCAACGTAGTTAGAACGTCTCCTTCGGCAACAGGCTTCACATGCGAGATTGAAGTTTCTACCGAGTAGCATTTCAATCCATGTGCATTGCTTGCAAATGCCAGCGCAGTATCCGCTAGTGAATAAGTAATTCCCCCATGTGCAATTGCAAATCCATTTAACATTTCACTTCTCACTGTCATTCGCAAATCGCAAACACCGGGCGCAACGTTCAATCGTTCAATACCCAACCATTGGCTAAATGCATCGTTGGTGAACATGAAGTCTACTATCTTCTCGGCGTTGGTCATTATTTCTTGTATTGAAGTTCCACTAAGTTACGGTAATGACCGCTCAATGTAATCAACTCTGAATGACTTCCTTGCTCAATGATCTCTCCTTTTTCCAAAACAAAAATCACATCTGCTTGCTGAATGGTTGAAAGTCTGTGCGCAATAACAATGGATGTCCTGTCTTTTGTAAGAAGCTCGGTTGCGCGCTGAATCAGTAATTCAGACTCGGTATCAATACTTGAAGTCGCTTCATCGAGAATCACAATTTTTGGATCTTGAAGAAAGACGCGAACGAAAGCTAAAAGCTGACGCTGTCCCGTGCTGAGCAAGGTTCCTCTTTCCTTCACATCGAAATCATATCCACCTGGAAGAGCCATTATGAAGTCATGCGCACCTACCATTTTCGCAGCTTCAATCATTCGTTCATCGGAAATACTTTCGTTATATAACGTTAAATTATTTCGAATGGAATCGCTAAAAAGAAATACATCTTGAAGAACAACGCCTATTGTTTTTCGAAGCGAAACCAAAGGCAATTTCGAAAGTGCTACATCATCGATATAAATTACGCCGTTGTTTATTTCGTAAAATCTATTCAGCAATGAAATAAGTGTCGATTTTCCAGACCCAGTAGAACCCACAATAGCCGCGTTCTTTCCAGCCTCAATAATCATGTTGAAGTTGGTCAACACCGGTTGATTTTCCACATACTGAAAACTCACATCGCGGAATTCAATTCTTCCGTCGACATCTTTCATTTCTTCATGAAGGGCATCTTCTTCGGAATGATCTTCGTCCATTAACTTGAATACGCGTTCGGCATTCACTACACCCATTTGAAGTACGTTGAAGTTGTCTGCCATTTGACGAATGGGTCTGTACATCATGGCTATGAACGTACTGAATTCAAGAATTAATCCAGGGGACATTTCCAAATTCAAACTCGACTTCACGCCCCACCATAGCAGCAGGGAAACAGAGAGCGCTGAAAGAATTTCAACAACAGGAAAGAATACTGAATAGGCCCAAATGCCGCGAATGTGGGCATCGCGTTGCTGCGCATTAATCTCGACAAATTTTTCGTTTTCAATTTTCTGACGATTGAAGAATTGAACAATGTTCATTCCGGTTACGTGCTCTTGCACAAACACATTCATGCGAGCAACTTCGTTTCGAACATCTTGAAATGATTTCTTCACCGCTTGTTGAAACACCCTAGTCGCCCAAAGTAGAATCGGAATCGGCAGCATCACAATCAACGTCAACTTCCAATCGAGAAAAAACATAAATCCCACAATCACTAACAACTTAAGTATATCGCGAATAATATCCAAAAGTCCAACACTAAACACTTCCGCAATACCATCTATGTCACCAATGTGACGCGTTACCAATTGTCCGACAGGAGTCTTATCGAAGTAATTTAATTTATATCGAATGACCTGCGCATAAACGCGCTCACGCATGTCTAGCGTAATGCTTTGCGCTACGCTATTCGCAGCAAGTGTTTGAATATATTGCAATACAATTTCCAATGCTAAGACAACAAAAAACCAAATGGCCACATTCAAGATTTGCATGGAATCTCCACCTGGAACCGCAACATCTAGCATGTTGCGCATTTGTTCAGGACGCACCACTGTAAGCCCTGAGAGCACAAGAACCAAAATCAAAGTCACAGCAAATCCTCCGCGATAGGGCTTGCTGTATTGATACAGTCGAGCAAATATTTTCCAATCAAACGCCTTCCCTGATGCCATATTCTAATTTGTTCGGAAGGTAGATTCCGGATAAATAACTCGAGTTAAAAACAGTCCATTCGGACGAACACTTTCTCCTGCCTCGTTTCTTGATTTGCTATTCAGCACTTCTTGAAATTCTTCCAAATTCATTTCACCCTTTCCCACTTGTAATAGAGTTCCAACCACGGCACGAACCATATTCCGAAGAAATCGATCGGCAGTAATGTGAAAAATCAAAAGACCTTCCTTCTCTTCCCATCTAGCATCTCGCACGTCGCACATCGTAGTCATTTGACCTCCGCCCGATTTACAAAAACAAGCAAAATCATGAGAACCTAACATTAATTGCGCTGCGTTGTTCATGGCTTCTACGTTTAAATCTTTTCCGTAGAAATACGTGTAATTGCGTTGGAAGGGATCCTTCTTTTTTGCAATACGATATTCGTAAGAGCGTTCATTCGCATCGAATCGCGCATGCGCTCTGTTGTTTACTTTGAAAAGCTTGTATGCTGCAATGTCTTTCGGCAACACTTGCTGAAGTCTAAAGAGCGTTTCCTCTTCATTCAAATCATGAATTTCTGGAACGAAATGAAGATAAAAATCGCTCGCGTGCACTCCCGTATCTGTGCGGCCGCATCCTAGCGTAACCACCTTAGGCAAACGCAATATTTTGCACAATGCCTTTTCTAATTCTTCTTGAACCGAATGAGCATTCGGCTGACGTTGCCATCCGTGGTAGTTGGTTCCGTCGTAAGCTATTTGCAGGAAGTAGCGCGCAAATTCTGTTTTCTCTTCTTCCTGCTCCATTGCCTAATTACTGAAACATTTCTTTTACACGTTGGAAAAAGCTCTTGTCTTTGGCAGAAGGATTCGGCTTGAAATTTTCAGACTCGCGAAGCTTAGTTAAAATTTCTTTTTCTTCCGATGAAAGTTTCTGGGGTGTCCAAACGTTGATGTTCACCATCAAATCTCCAGAACCGTATCCGTTTACATCCGGAATTCCTTTTCCTTTCAAACGAAGTATTTTTCCGGCTTGTGTTCCGGGCTCTATTTTTATTTGCGCCTTGCCCTTCACCAAAGGAATTTCAATGCTTGCACCCATAGCGGCATCTACGAAATTCAAATACAAATCGTAATACAAGTGAACGCCATCGCGCTTCAACTCAGTGTGTTCCTCTTCTTCAATCTGAACGAGTAGATCTCCGGGAACACCGCCAAACGGACCAGCATTTCCTTTTCCAGATACATTCAACGTCATTCCTTCACCCACACCCGCTGGAATTTTAATTTCCACCGTTTCTTCCTTGCGAATCTGTCCGTATGCATCGGCATCTTTCGGACGATCTTTAATTGATTTTCCAGCACCGCTGCACACATGACAGGTGGCTGCGGTTTGCATAGCACCTAAGATGGTTTGTTGCACACGACGTATTTGTCCTGATCCTCCACATGTTGAGCAAGTATCGTAGGTTACGCCATCGGCGTTCGCCATTTTAAAAACCTTAATCTTCTTCGTTGTACCGAAAGCTATTTCTTCCAAATTCAATTTCACACGAATGCGAAGGTTGCTTCCCTTCACTCTTCTTGAACTTGATCTGCTTCCTCCACCACCGCCAAATCCTCCGAAAATATCTCCAAATTGAGAGAAGATATCGTCCATATTCATTCCACCACCATAGCCTTGTCCGCCGCCACCGCCGCCCATACCGGCATGACCGAATTGATCGTAGCGCTGACGTTTTTGATTATCACTCAACACTTCATAAGCCTCCGCAGCTTCTTTGAACTTCTCTTCAGCTGAACTATCGTCAGGATTTTTGTCGGGGTGGAATTGAATCGCCAATTTGCGATAGGCCTTTTTAATGTCAGCCTCGTTCGCACTTCGTGCAATACCCAATATGTCGTAATAATCTCTCTTAGCCATAATTATTTTCCTACCACTACTTTGGCGTAGCGTATTACATTCCCGTTTAACAAATAACCCTTCTCTGCAGTATCTATTACTGTGTTCTTTTGCTCTTCCGTTGGAGCTGGAAACTCAGTAATAGCCTCATGAAAATCTACATTGAAAGGAAGACCGTTGCTTTCCATAGGCTTAAGTCCTTTCTTCTCCAATTCACCAACAAGCTTCCCGTAGATTAAGGAAAAACCTTCCTTAACCGCAGACATATCCTCACTCGTCTCATTCGCCTTCATGGCCAATTCGAAAACATCTAATACTGGAAGTAAACTACTTATGACATCGCGCGAAGCGTTGCTTAGCAATTCAATTCTTTCACGATTCTTTTGTTTTCTGAAATTATCGAAATCGGCGGTTAAGCGCATGTACTTGTCTTTCCACTCTGCAGTAACTTGTTCTGCGGTCGGTTCTGCCAGATTCTCTGAAGTTGTCTCCGATTCAGTCTGCTCAACAGGAGCCTCGTTCACTTCGTTATTTTCCAATTCTTGTGACTGATTGTCATTCAATTCTTCTGTCATAGCCTAAAATTTTATGTAATCCCCATTTGACAATCGTTGAGCCAAGCCAAAAAGAGCGACAGGCTGTCAGAAAACAAAACGGGCCGAATGTCATTCGGCCCGCAAAGATAACTTATATAGTTAGATCATTTGAACGAAGAAACGTACTTGTCCAATTCCATATCTAAAGCTGGTCCGCGAAGGTTCTTCGCGACAATAATTCCATTCTCATCAATTAACACACTTGAAGGAATGCTTGAGATTCCGTAAAGTTGCCCGGCAGCATTCGCCCATCCTTTCATATCACACACGTGGTATTTCCACAACAACCCGTCCTTCGCAATGGCTTCTTCCCAAGCTGCCTTATTCTGATCGAAACTCACCGAAAAAATTTCAAATCCTTTTGCTGTTTTGAATTTGGCTTTGCTGTATTTGTTGTAAGCTGCAACAACATTCGGATTCTCTCTGCGGCAAGGTCCACACCAAGAAGCCCAAAAGTCGATTAAAACTAATTTCCCGCGAAGCGAAGAAAGTTTCAGATCCTTTCCGTCTACTCCCTTCATTACAATGTTTGGAGCTTCGTCGCCGATTTCCAAACCAATTTTCGCAGTTGTTGGAACTGCATTTTTATCGTTTACCGAAGTAAAACTGAACATCACTGCTACGACTAACAGGAGAGTAAAAGGGACAAGATTTTTTTTCATAGTTGTTGAATTCATTTCAAATATAGAACAGTATAAGGTTCGAAAACCAAAGTTCTTGCCAAAGAGTTTTATACTCTGCGAATATCTGCACCCAATGCCTGTAAACGCGCTTCAATGTCCTGGTACCCTCGATCTATCTGCTCTATGTTCTGAATAGTAGACTTTCCTTTCGCGCTCAAAGCCGCTATTAACAAGGAAACTCCCGCACGAATATCCGGAGAAGACATTGTTACGCCTTTCAATGAAGACTTGCGGTCTAAACCAATAACAGTTGCTCTATGCGGATCGCAAAGTATAATCTGCGCACCCATATCAATAAGCTTGTCCACAAAGAACAAGCGGCTTTCGAACATTTTCTGATGGATAAGAACCGAACCTCTCGCTTGTGTAGCTGTTACCAAAGCTATCGAAATCAAGTCGGGCGTGAAGCCCGGCCATGGTGCATCGCTAATGGTCATGATTGATCCATCAATGAACGTGTCTATCTCATAAGAGTCTTGCGCTGGAATGTGAAGATCATCTCCATTCACCAGATCAACTTGGATTCCCATACGACGAAACATTTCAGGAATAATTCCTAAATCGTTGTATGAAACATCCTTGATTAGAATATCTCCTTTCGTCATGGCAGCCATTCCTATGAACGAGCCTATTTCAATCATATCTGGAAGACATCTGTGCTCGGTTCCACCTAATTTTTCAACCCCTTCGATAATGAGTAAATTCGAGCCAATACCCGAAATTTTTCCTCCCATGCGATTGATCATCTTGCACAACTGCTGCAAATAAGGTTCGCACGCTGCGTTGTAGATTGAAGTGGTTCCTTCAGCCAATGCCGCAGCCATAACAATGTTCGCAGTACCTGTTACAGAAGCTTCATCGAGTAGCATGTAAGCGCCTTTCAATCGGTTTGATGTCACACTGTAGAAGTGATTCACCGCATCGTAATTGAACGTCGCGCCTAAATTTTGAAAACCTGTGAAGTGAGTATCCAAACGACGTCTTCCAATTTTATCTCCACCCGGTTTCGGTATATATCCTTGTCCGAACCTTCCGAGCATTGGCCCTACCAACATGATAGAACCGCGAAGGGCAGCAGCCTTCTTCTTGTAATCTTCGGTAGTTAAATATTCGAGATTCACATCGTCCGCAACGAATTTGAATTCGCCTTTTGCCAACTTTTCCACCTTCACCCCAATGTCTTGAAGCAAATCAATCAACTTTAACACATCAATGATCTCAGGAATATTGCGAATAATAACTGGCTCTGCAGTAAGCAAAACAGCAGATATTATCTGTAACGCCTCATTCTTTGCACCTTGCGGAATAACTGTTCCCTTCAAGGCATTACCACCTACAATTTCAAAAGCCGACATATCTCTTAATTTTCTTCGAAGAAAACGAGAAACTTCTTTGCCCCGAAGACTGAAATTCAAAATTATCAACGTAGGACAATGGATTACGCAAAGTGTGGTTTAAATTTGAAATGGACTTATGACAAGAAGAATACTTTCACTATGCTTAATTATGGCAATTTATAATATTGTTAATGCTCAAGATTGGGCGAATCTGAATTTTTACAGAAAGGCTAATGCTATGCTTGAAAACCCTAGAGACAATGAAAATCGTATTGTGTTTATGGGCAATTCAATAACAGAATTCTGGGGGACGGTTCACCCCGATTTTTTTGTTGGAAAAACATATGTGAATAGAGGAATTGGCGGACAAACCACTTCGCAGATGCTTCTTCGTTTTCGTTCAGATGTCCTGAACCTTCATCCGAAAGTGGTTGTATTTCTGGGTGGCACCAATGACATCGCTGGAAATACAGGCAATGTGTCCCTCGATATGATTGAAGATAATATTTTCTCCATGATTGAATTGGCAAAGACGAATAACATCTCAGTTATCTTATGCTCTGTTCTTCCGGTTTTCGATTACCCTTGGAGCCATGGAAAAGAACCTGCAGAAAAAATTATTGAGTTGAACAATGCCCTTAAATTTTATGCGGAAACGCATGACATTACTTTCTTGGATTTTCACACACCCATGAAAGACGAACGCAATGGATTGCGGTTGGAACTCGGTGAAGACGGCGTTCATCCGAATGTAGCAGGGTATCTCATAATGGAGCCGTTAGTTGAAGCCGCTATCGCCGCAGAACTTCAAAAAATTAGACATAAACAGAATTAGTACCTTTACACAATGAAAAAACTAGTCATACTTTTCACAGCCGTCTTGTTTTCAAATTTCACTTGGTCGCAGATTGTTATCAATGAAGGCAGCAACAAGAACTATCAAACCATCGCCGATGAGGATGGGGAATACGAAGATTGGATTGAGTTGTATAACGCAGGAACAACAGCGGTTGATTTGTTCGGATATTCATTAACAGATAATTCCAACGAACCCGCACAATGGGTTTTCCCACATTACAACTTAAATCCTGGTGAATTTTTAATTGTGTTCTGCAGCGATAAAAATAGATTTGCAACCACCCCTTTCACCACAGCAATAAATTCGGGGTCTTTCACTCCGGTAGTCGGCTGGAACACCCACATTTTCACTACCCCATTTCAATGGGACGGCCTTTCGAGTATTGCCATTAATGTTTGTTCATACAGCAACACGGGATACATTTCCAACTCCTCTTTCATGCAAACAGCTACGGCATACGGCTCAACAACCTATACCTTTAATGACGGGAGCGAAGGCTCCTGCTCATACGGCCAAGGAACTCTTGCGTTCCAGCGTCCGAACATGAAATTAAATGGCATAACCATAGGAACCGGAACCATTCAAAATGGCTATACCGACTACCCAGCGCCTTATGGAAATTGGTATTGGAGCGCTCGCAATCAAATGCTTATCCCTGCAGTTGAGCTAACTGCCGCAGGGCTTTCAGCTGGACCTATTACTTCTCTTGGCTTTCAGGTAGCGGCTACAGAGGCAGTGAATTACACTTATGTGGAATTAGCATTGAAAAATGTTTCGGAAACGGCCATGAGTTCTGACTTTATTACAAGCGCTGGAAACCAATTTCACACGAATTTCAAAATTTCAGGATCCGGCGACACGTTGTTTTTATTCAATCCTGCTCAAACCCTTGAAAACAGTTTAATTATTAAATGTCAAACTGTGGACATGAGCATTGGCCGCTATCCCAACGGATCCAACTCAAACTCTCTTTTCAATACTCCAACACCTGAAGCAAGCAACAACGGAGTACCTTCATTAGGGAATGCAATTGCTCCTTTGTTCGACCACAACCCTGGTGTATACGATTCGCCTTTTTCTGTTTCCATTCTAGACTTAAACACGGCTCCTTCCACCATTCGATACACAACAGACGGGAGCGATCCAGATTTTAACTCTCCTATCTATGATGGTACGCCCATATTTTTCTTCCAATCGAAAATATTAAAAGCACGTGCTTTCAAACCAAACCACATTCCAAGCAATATAACCGCGGCATCTTTCCTATTCAACATTACTCACACCACTCCTATACTTTCAATTACCACAGACAATGCAAATTTATATGGAGATCAAGGGATATTCGACCATTGGGACCAAGACTGGTTGCGCAATGCGCACATCGATTATTTCGATTCTATTCCCGGACATCCGCTGGTGTTTTCTCAAAATACAGGAATGCAAATCGACGGTGGTGCAGGTGGAAGCCGCTCTCAACCGCAGCATTCCTTCCGTTTGGAACTAGCCCATAGCGTTCTGGGTGAAAATTCTGTAAATGAAGTGATCATTCCAGGGAGACCAAATAGAAATAAATACTCTGAATTTTATCTTCGCAATGGAAGTAATCAATATTTGGCTCTTCCATACAAAGAGGCCTGCCAAGCCGAACTCATGTGTCGCGGAGCAAATGCTTATTACAGCGCTTATCGCCCTGCAACAGTCTATATAAACGGCCAATACTTCGGACTATACGAACTGCGCGAAAAGTACAACGCTGAAATGTTTAAAGAGAACGAAGGAGCCAACAAAGACTCTGTCGAACTTATGTCATTGAGTTATTGGTATGGAGGAATGCTTCGTGCCGTTGAGGGTTCGACCAGTAATTTCTGGAATTCTTACAACACGTTCAATGCTTTGAACGAAGCAAGCCCTAATTATTGGAGCGAAGCGGATCAACATTTCGACATGACTTACTACACGGATTACATTATCTCAGAATCCTGGATGGGTAATGTCGACTGGCCGGGTAACAACATTAAAATTTATCGTTCTAACACAACAAATAACCGTTGGAGATTCGCCACCATTGATTTGGAATTGGCGCTGAATCCGAATGCTTGGACCGATTGCTATTTCAACCACATCGACTATATGTCAGGGCAAAGTACTGACAATCCGTATATCAATATTTGGTTACAAAGCATTCAAAACACGCAATACAAACACTACTTCATCAATCGATTCGCTGATTTAATGAACACGAACTACCGTCCTGAAAGACTCATTGCTGTAGAGAATCGTTATTTCAATTTAACTGCACCTGAAATGCCGAATGAATATCAACGCTGGGGAGACGCAGGCAATGTACCCGGACAAATGGATTATTTCTACAACAATCACATGACCTTCCAATCTGAATTGCTTTGCAGAACAGAGCAGGTTCGCGATCACATTCAAAACAGATTTGCATTACCACAACAAGTGGATGTAACGCTTGATGTATTGCCTGCAGGATCAGGACAAATTCATATCAGCACCGTTCAACCTACAGAATATCCTTGGACAGGAGTTTATTTCGATGGTGTTCCTGTAAAAATTGAAGCCATTGCAAATCCTGGATTTGATTTCGCTTATTGGGATAATAGCAGTTTAATCAATGATATTTTAGATTCTGTTTGGGAAGGAAATATCTCATTGAATACTGCCCAATTCACTGCGCATTTCCAATCGAATGTGAATGTAAATGAAGAGGAGGAAACTGTATTTAAAATATACCCTTCACCTGCTCAAGACTACATTCAAGTGGTTGCTGAGGCACAATTCAGAGGACTTTCCTATTCTATCTTCGACATACAAGGAAAATTGATTCACAGCGGAAATATGCAAAACCAAGGTTCTACTCGAATCGATGTTTCGCAATTCAGCACGGGTATGTATGCCATTCAAATTTCAGATAGCTCAAAAGGAATTGTCGCTAAAAAAATATTTGTTAAGGAATAATCCCCACTTTTGCCGCTCTAAAAAATAAATCATGTCAGTAAACAAAGTAGTTCGCAGAGTTACCACCCATACCCTTCAAGAAATGAAGAACAAGGGAGAGAAGATTGCTATGCTAACCGCATACGACTATTCTATGGCTCTCATTGTTGACCAATCTGGAATTGACGTTATTCTAGTTGGTGATTCGGCGTCGAATGTAATGGCTGGACATGAGACCACTCTCCCAATTACCTTGGATCAAATGATCTATCACGCTGCCAGTGTGGTTCGGGCCTGTAATCGCTCACTTGTTGTTGTTGACATGCCATTTGGTTCATATCAAGGAAATTCCAAAGAAGCGCTGAACTCTGCTATTCGTATTATGAAAGAAACGGGAGGACATGCTGTTAAGATGGAAGGCGGAGAAGAAATTGTTGAAAGTGTAAAACGTATATTAACCGCGGGAATTCCTGTTATGGGACACCTTGGCTTAACTCCTCAGAGTATTTATAAATTCGGAACCTATCAAGTTCGTGCTAAGGAAGAAGTTGAAGCCGATCGTTTGATTCACGATGCGAAACTTTTAGCAGAAAGTGGTTGTTTCGCTATTGTCTTAGAGAAAATTCCAGCGGCACTTGCCAAGCGTGTTGCGCAGGAAGTTCATGTTCCAATTATTGGAATTGGTGCTGGTGGAGATGTAGACGGACAAGTATTGGTACTGCACGATATGCTTGGTATTACTGAAGGATTTACGCCACGCTTTTTGAGGAAATATTTGAACATGGGAGAACAAATGAAAACAGCGCTTGAACAATATGTGAGTGATGTAAGAAGCGCCGATTTCCCGAACAACAAAGAGCAGTATTGATGAAAAAACACGCGCCCAAAGTCTGGGACCGAGCACCAAAAAAACCGCTTGAAGTAACGACCCTTGAAAATCTTCGAATTCTATACGAAGACAATCACATCATAGCCGTAAACAAGAGAAACTCTGATATCGTTCAAGGCGATAAAACTGGTGATGTGGTTCTAAGTGACATCATTAAACAATACCTTAAGATAACTTACAACAAACCCGGTGAAGTTTTTTGCGGAACTGTTCATCGCATAGACCGACCCGTAAGCGGAGTTGTGGTTTTCGCAAAAACAAGCAAAGCGCTTTCAAGACTTACGATTGATTTTAAAACACGCGATGTTTTCAAAACCTATTGGGCTGTTGTACAAGACGCACCGCCAAAGATAGAAGGCCATGTGATTAACTACTTGTGGAAAGATGAAAAACAAAACAAGTCTTTCTTTTATAACGAACCGGCTGCTGACAGAAAAGAATCTGAACTGACCTACAAAGTCCTTGGAAAAGGCGATCACTACACGTTTGTCGAAGTATATCCGAAAACAGGAAGACACCATCAAATTCGTGCAACACTCTCACAATTGGGCTGTCCAATTAAAGGAGACATTAAATACGGAAGCAAGCGAACCAACGACAACGCGAGTATTCATCTTCACGCAAGAAAGATTGAATTTACACATCCTGTAAAAAAGACTCCTGTTGTGATCTCGGCACCCCCGCCGGAAGATCCACTTTGGGATGCATTCTTGATTCAAGCCTTTGAATAATCTGTGCGTAAAATCACACATTGTAAAGCATCACTCACACTATATTTGTCCTCTCAAAAAAATTGAATCACATGGAAGCGAACGAACACATTAAATGCCTCATCCTCGGCAGCGGACCTGCGGGATACACTGCAGCAATATATGCAGCGCGTGCAGATATGAAACCTGTTATCTATCAAGGACAGCAGCCGGGCGGACAATTGATGGACACTACAGAAGTAGACAATTTTCCAGGATATCCTTCTGGTGTAAAAGGTCCTGAAATGATGGCCGATATGGAAAATCAAGCCAAGCGCTTCGGAACAGACATTCGCAACGGCTGGGTGACCAAAGTTGATTTTTCAGGCAGCAAACATTTCATTGAAATAGACAACGGAAGACACATTGTAAGCGCAGATTCTGTAATTATTGCAACAGGCGCTTCAGCTAAATGGTTGGGTCTTGACAATGAAATTCGTCTTCGTAATTTAGGTGGCGGGGTAAGTGCCTGTGCAGTTTGTGATGGATTCTTCTACCGCAATCAAGATGTTGCTATCGTAGGTGCAGGAGATACTGCGGCAGAGGAAGCAACCTATTTGGCTAAGCTTTGTAGAAAAGTATATATGATTGTAAGAAGCGATAAAATGCGCGCATCTAGAGCTATGCAAAACCGTGTTCTTGAGACACCTAATATTGAAATTCTTTGGAACTCAACCACAGAAGATATTTTAGGAAAAGACGCGGTTGAAGGGGCTATCTTCAAAGATTCTGCAACAGGAGAAAGACGCACCGTTGATATTACTGGGTTCTTCGTGGCTATCGGTCACAATCCGAACACAGGCGTATTCAAAGAATTCATAACCACAGATGAAACCGGCTACATTATAAACACTCCAGGGTCTTCGAAAACCAATGTTGAAGGGGTATTCGTCGCAGGAGATGCAGCAGACAAAAATTACCGTCAAGCAGTTACTGCCGCGGGAACTGGATGTATGGCTGCATTAGATGCTGAACGTTATTTGGCTTCAAAAGGAATTCACTAAAGGATTTTATTTCAATTAAAAAGGTCGACAATGTCGACCTTTTCTTTTTCTAGTGGGGTGGCTTATGGGATTCGAACCCACGACCCTCAGAACCACAAACTGATGCTCTAACCAACTGAGCTAAAACCACCGTCTAAGAGGGCGCAAAGATAAACACATTCATTCTATTTGAACAAATAGACCCTAGTATTTTTTTGAATTTGTATCTTGCAGCAGTGAAAAAAAAGCTTCATGTCCTTTTTCTAAGCAGTTGGTTTCCGAGTAAAACCCACCCAACCCTTGGGAATTTTGTTCAGCGTCATGCCGAAGCTGTTGCTCTCTTCGCAAATATCACTGTTCTATACCTTTCAAAAAACAGCAATACCAACGCTTTCGAGATTGAAGATGAAGTAGATGGAAATGTGCGCATGATTCGAGTTTACTATAACTCAAACGGAATCTTATTTCGAAACAGAATTAAGGCTTTAAAAATAGGAATCGCCCATATCAATTTCAAACTAAACAAACCAGACCTTGTGCAGTTGAACATGGTTTGGCCGGAAGGATGGCAAGCATTTTTCATTCAACAAAAATGGAAAATACCTTTTGTCATTTCAGACAATTGGACAGGTTACCACCCGAATGAACGTTCGCCTCTTCCTTTCCACATAAAAAGCTACATGCGCTTCATTGCGAATAGATCGAAACTTCTGTTGCCTGTGACGCATCAACTCGAAAAAGCCATGCGAACATTGGGATTCAACGCGCCTTCGATGATTGTTCCAAACGTGGTGAACACGGCATATTTCAAGAATGAAATGAAGAATGAAACGCATACATTTCTTCATGTATCGCATCTCGATAATGATCACAAAAACATTGAAGGGATTCTTCGTGTTTGGAAAAATTTCTCCGATCAGACGGAAGACGTGATTCTTGAACTAGGCGGCGACGGTGATATTCAACATTGGAAAAAAAGAAGTGAAGAACTCGGCATTCGCAAAGGCAGTATAACATTTTTCGGCACATTGAATCAAACGGAAGTTGCAGAAAAAATGAACGCTTCGCACACCTTTGTGCTTTTCAGTAACTATGAAAATTTACCTTTGGTTATGATTGAAGCCATGGCCAGCGGAATGAATGTTATTGCAACACGTGTTGGAGGAATTGCAGAGCACATGGGCTTTTGTAAATGGAACAAACTCATTGATGCAAAAAATGAAGAGCAACTCTTAAATGGATTTAGTGAATCTCACAGCGAAATGAATGAGATAAATCGCGAAGAAATTTCTGAATATGCAACGAATCATTTTTCTTTCGAAGCAATTGGAAAACAATTCATGAACGCTTATGAACGCGCACTGAGCAAATGAAGAGAGTAGAACTTCTTTCCATATTGAATCGCGCGTTCGGACTTGTTTCGGCCTTGTTACTTGTGCTCATGAATTTGCATTTTGTTCATGTGGAAGGACAAGGAACTATTGCACTCATCAATTTCGGAATTCTCATCTTAGCAACGCTTAGCCAATTTATTGGCGGAGGAGCGCTCATCTATTTAATCCCAAGAATAGGAGAAAATAAAATTGCATTGCCGGCCATGATTTGGATCGTCATAAGTGCAATCTTAACCTTTTTTTTATTACTCGTTCTGGGAGCTCCGTTCATTGGATTTACGTTGCTTCTTGGGACTTTGCAATCGTTATTCGTATTGCAGCAAATGATCTTACTTGGAAAAGAAAAAATAGAATCTTATCAAATTCTACTTTTCACTCAATCTGTTTCTTCATTGTTCTTCGTGGGGTGTTTTTATTTCACCACCGATTGGGGAATAATAGCCTTCATTTCAGGACAACTTCTTTCATTTATTGTTACAGCTTCCGTGGGCTTTTACCTCACCCCACATGTCTGGAAAAAGATGCGGTTCGATTTAACGAAAAATGATTTACAGCAAACAGTAAAGCTCGGTGGATACGCGCAATTGGGGAATATTTTCCATTTAGGAAATCAACGCTCTTACTTGTATTTTCTAGAGAATCTGGGCGCCGAAGGAAAAATTTTCACCGGTGTTTTTTCTATTCTCATGTATGTGGCTGAAGCGCTATGGTCGGTAGTGAAAAGCTTGTCGTCTATTCTTGCATCTCGCGTTGCGCAATCTTCAAATTTCAGCGAGCACCTTTTGCTAACCAAACGCTATTTAATCATTGGGGTAACAACTACTGTATTCGGCACATTATGTTTTTTGATTGTCCCTAACAGTTGGCTAGCGCTTTTCATGGACTTCGATATAGCGTTTATTAAAGAGGGTTTTTTCTTTTTAATTCCTGGTATTGTTGCGAACACAATAACCGTTTCAATTGCCCATTTATTTTCTGGAAGAGGTCTTCACCAATACAACTTTTACTCTGCATTAACAGGGTTCGCAGTTGCAATTGTGTGCTCATCATTGCTCATTCCATCCGGTCATTTGAATGGTGCGTGCATAGCGGCATCGGCTGCTTTTCTAGCTCAAAGCCTTGTACAGATTTTCCTCTTTTTTAGATTGAAGAAAAAAGAATCGTCAGTCTAAATTGAAGACATCGCGCATTCCCATTGGGCGTGAAGAAACGAATCCCTCAGCGTATTGATAACCGGCAGAACGCCCAAAATCCATTGCCCTTCCTTTAACAAAATCGAAGAACTCCTTTCCAGAAATGGGTGTGTTCGGCTCTTCCGAATTCGGATCGAAAAACTGACTTGAAAAAGCCTTTAAGGTTTCAATTTTCATGTCCATGTAATCCGTTATATCAACTACGAAATCAGGTGTGTTGTAATAATCTTGATTAAAATGGTACAATGCACGTGGACGCCACGCCGAGTGATTGGTAACAATCTTAGGAAGTCCTGCATAGAAGCAACAATCTGCAACCAACTTCGCCGCACGAGCGTGATCAGGATGACGATCACGGAGAGAATTGGTAAAAATAATTTCAGGTCTATATTTCCGAATCGCATCAATGATGCGCATTTTGTTTTCTTCAGTATCGGTAAAAAAACAATCTGCCAATTCCAAATTCTCTCTAAAATGAGTTCCCATAATTTCAGAAGCTTTTTCAGCCTCTACCATCCGTAATTCGGCACTGCCACGTGTTCCACGTTCACCTTTTGTGAGGTCGACCAATGCCACAACCTTTCCATCTTTCACTGATTTAATAATGGTTCCTGCTGCGCTAATTTCAGCATCATCAGGATGTGCAGAAATAACAAGTAAATCAACTTTATTCATTTTGCAAATCTCCGAAAATAAAGTCCACCACAAATAAGAAATTAATTCTTATTTTAGCAAAAGATGTTTAGGAATATTTCAATAATTGTAGTCATTCTACTTTCAACCCTTACTTCCCATGCACAGCCAACAGGAGGAGTTGAATCTGCCTTATTATTAATGGCAGACACGGCTTCGTGGTCGAATGCTGCAGAATTTATAAAGCAAAAAAAACCAAAGTTCAATCCGTCCGTTGATTTAACGCAGATAGAGCTCAACTTAAACGGAATAGCTGACTCTCTTCTATTGATTCCGAGCTATTCGAGATACCAAAATTGGGACACCCAGAACATCTGGCATAAAAGAAAAAATGTCAACTTTACAAAAGATTCTGCTATTCACTTTACACTTGTTAATGACAGTTGTGATTTTGTATTCCCCCTTGCAAAAGGTCACCAAACTTCTCCATTCGGCCCACGCTGGGGAAGATTACACGCCGGATTGGATTTAGATTTAGAAACAGGAGACCCCATTTCAAGTGCCTTTGAAGGACTCGTGCGTATTTCACAATTCAGTGATAGCTATGGAAATGTGGTTGTGGTAAGGCATCCGAATGGACTTGAAACATTGTATGCGCACATGTCGGCTAGAATGGTTGTTTCCGGGCAGTATGTTCAGGCGGGTCAATTACTCGGGCTAGGTGGTAATACAGGACATTCATTTGGAGCACATTTGCATTTTGAAACCCGTTTCCTCGGCAATCCCTTTGACCCCGCTTATTTAATTATCCCTAATAAAAAATCGCTCAAAGCAAAGACTTTTGATCTCACGCAGAAAAACCTATACACACCCACCAAAGCCCCTGCAAACCCGCAAGCGAAAACAGTTAAAACCAAAAAGGAAAGTAGAGAAACTAAAACGAATAACAACTCTAAAAAAAATAGCGAGAAGAAATATTACACTGTAAAAAAAGGAGACTCCTTAACTAGCATTGCCTCCAAAAACAAAACTACCGTTTCTAAAATCTGCAAACTCAATGGTATCAAGCCCTCATCAAAATTAAAGGCCGGACAAAAACTACGAATTAAATAGGAGATAAAACATTTTAAAAAGAAGACATCTTAAGCACAAACCAAAGAACAAATAGCCCATTCAGCTGTTTAGAAAGTATGAAGAATAAAGTTGCAGTCGTTGGTGCTGGATTTGCCGGATTATCTGCAGCTTGTAGATTAGCCCAACTAGGATTTGAAACACATGTGTTTGAAAAGCATTCTACCCCCGGAGGAAGGTGTCGCGTTTTTGAGAAAGATGGATACACTTTCGATATGGGACCAAGTTGGTATTGGATGCCTGAAGTATTCGATCAATTTTTCGAACAGTATGGTGAAAAAAGAAGCGATTACTACTCGTTAAAAAGGTTAGACCCATCTTACAGAGTTTACTTCTCGAATAAAATATTAGATATTCCTGCATCGGCAGAGGCTCTTGGAGATCAGCTTGAATTGCTTGAAACTGGCAGCAAAGAAAACCTTAAGAAATTCCTTTCTGAAGCTAAATACAAATACGATACGGGAATGGGGGAATTCGTATGGAAACCCTCTCTTTCCGCAACAGAATTTCTCGACCTAAAGTTGTTAAAAGCAGCAGTGAGGATTCATCTTTTTAATTCCATTTCATCACACATTCGGAAATATTTCAAACATCCGGAAATAATTCAGTTATTGGAATTCCCAGTTCTATTCCTCGGCGCAAAACCCGAAAAGACTCCTGCGCTGTACAGTCTTATGAACTACGCAGACCTTGAGTTGGGAACCTGGTACCCGTACAAGGGAATGGGTGAAATTCCTAAAGCCATGGAAAAAGTTGCGAAAAAACTGGGCGTTACATTTCACTACGGTAACAATGTTTCACAAATTGAATCGCTCAACAAAAGAGCAAAGCGCATTATCACGTCTTCCGGTGATTTTGAGATAGACGCTGTTATTGCTTGTGCAGATTACCACCATGTGGAAACTCAAATGCTTGCACCAAACGACCGCACCTATTCAGAAAACTATTGGAACACAAGAACAATGTCGCCTTCTTCCCTCTTGTTTTATTTAGGAGTGAACAAGCGTGTCCACAATTTACTTCATCACAACCTGTTCTTCGATGAACCCTTTGATCAGCACGCCAAGGAAATTTATGACAATCCGCAATGGCCCGCTCAACCACTGTTCTATGCATGTGTTCCGTCTGTAACAGATAATACCGTTGCACCAGAAAATTGCGAGAATATTTTTTTACTCGTACCCGTTGCCCCTGACTTGAGCAGTGACGACGCTTTGAGAGAAAAATACCTAGACAACATGATTGAGCGGATTGAAAAACGTACGGGAGAATCTATTCGTGAACACATTGTGTATAAACGAAGTTTCGCTCACGAAGAATTTATTTCAGAATACAACAGCTTCAAAGGCAATGCTTATGGACTTGCAAACACATTGAAACAGACGGCTATTTTGAAACCATCCATGCGCAGTAAAAAGCTAAGCAACTTATTTTACGCAGGACAACTCACTGTCCCTGGACCAGGAATGCCACCAAGTATAATAAGCGGACAATTGGCAGCCGAGACCATGAACAAACTTCTTTTTCAATCATAATATCATGACAGGAAAACCACTATTCGACAGCGTTTCCTTCGATTGCAGTAAGCTAACAACCCATGCTTACAGCACCAGCTTTAGCCTTGGCATTCGTACACTTGGAAAAGAAATCAGAAATCCTATTTATGCGATATACGGCTTCGTGCGTTTCGCAGATGAAATTGTAGACACTTTTCACGACTTTGAAAAGCACGAGCTCATGGAACGCTTCCGGAGAGATACGGTACTTGCAATTGAAGAGCGTATTTCACTGAACCCCATTTTAAATGCCTTTCAACATACTTATCACAAGTATAATTTGGAATGGGAACTTGTCGACACTTTTTTGAAGAGCATGGAAATGGACCTTCATCAAATAGAACACGACCAAGACTCCTACGAAACTTATATTCTTGGGTCTGCCGAGGTGGTTGGGCTAATGTGCTTGCACGTATTTGTAAATGGAGAGCAATCGGAATATGAAAAGCTAAAGCCGTCGGCTATGAAGCTCGGAGCGGCATTCCAAAAGATCAATTTCCTGCGCGACCTAAATGCAGATTACAACGCCCTAGGTAGAGTTTATTTTCCAAATGTTGACATGACTAAATTCGATGAGTCTGCTAAGCAGACCATAGAAGAGGAAATTAAAGAAGATTTTAGACTTGCTTACATTGGGGTTCTTCAACTTCCAAAAGAAGCGAGATTCGGAGTGCTCATTGCATTCAAATATTATTACAAATTGTTTCTTAAGATACAAGCACTACCCTGCGAAAGAATTTTAAAAGAGCGTATTCGTGTAGCGAATCCTAAGAAAATTGCACTTCTTGCAAAAACCTATTTACAACACAACTTAAATTTACTCTAATGAAATTAATGGTTGGAAAAGTATTCGCTGTGTTTCTATTTCTTTGCATTTACCAGACAACTCTAGGGCAAGAAATTCAATGTCAGAAATTATTTATTGCGGCGCAAAATGAACCGGCTAAACAAGAGTTCTATAATTACTGCGCAAACCTAGCAAATAGAAACAATACGCAACAAGCTTACTTCGGAGTAGCAACAGCCATGTACGCTGAACTTGTTTCAAACCCAGCAGATAAACTCAGTTACTTCAGTCGTGGAAAAGACCTGCTAGAGAAAGCGATAGCCAATGATTATTGGAATGAAGAGCTTCGCTTCTTGCGCTACTCAGTTCAAGATAAGGCACCCTGGATGTTACAGTACCATGATAAATTAGAAGAAGATTCTTATTACATTTATCAGTCGCTTTCTTCCGGGAAAATGAACAAGACCAAAGCCTTTTGGAAAATCGTGACTCAGTTCATGATCCACAGCGAAAATATAAGCGCAGACCTCAAAGCTAAATACAGTCAATTGTGATGGAATTTGTAGTCCTTGTAGATGAGCAAGACAACGCCATTGGAACAATGGAAAAACAACAGGCCCATATTGAGGGGGTCCTGCATCGTGCATTTTCAATTTTCATTTTCAATTCAGAAAAAGAATTGCTTCTTCAAAAAAGAGCCTCGTCTAAATATCATTGTGGCGGATTATGGACAAACGCTTGCTGTTCTCACCCAAGGGAAAACGAAAACACTCAAGACGCTGCGAATCGTAGGCTTGAAGAAGAAATGGGAATGCAATGCTCTTTAACGCCTATTTTTACTTTTGTTTACAAAGCGGGATTTGAAAACGGATTAACCGAACATGAATTTGATCATGTTTTTTTCGGAGAATCTAATCAAACTCCTAAAATTAATACCGAAGAAGTAGAAGCTTATAGATATATATCAATGGACGATCTTCAGCAAGAAATAAAGGAGTTTCCTGAAAAATTCACGCCCTGGTTTATCATAGCACTTGACAGAGTTCTTGCCTTTAATTCAAATTAAGCATGACTATAAACATCGCAATTATAGTAATTACATTTATGATAATGGAAGGCATGGCCTGGCTCACACACAAATTCGTCATGCACGGATTT
Organism: Flavobacteriales bacterium; assembly: GCA_044239865.1. Taxonomy (GTDB): domain Bacteria; phylum Bacteroidota; class Bacteroidia; order Flavobacteriales_D; family Sanyastnellaceae; genus CAIZGX01. Next base: position 131,446 of record JBIIAO010000004.1, on the reverse strand, counting down.
ATGTGGTACTTCCACGAAGACCATCACCAACCTTCGCCAGGATTTTTCGAAAAAAACGACATCTTCTTTTTGATTTACGCCATACCTAGTTGGCTATTAATCATGTTTGGAATGATGAACGGAAATGATTTCCGCACCTTTATTGGTTTTGGAATATTGGCCTATGGCATTGGATATTTTTTAGTTCATGAAGTATTAATACATCGAAGATTCAGTTGGTTCGACAAAACTGACAACCTTTATTTTCGTGCCATCCGAAAAGCTCATAAAGTTCACCACAAAAATCAATACAAAGAGGAAGCTGAGTGTTTCGGCATGCTCATCGTTCCGTTGAAATACTTCAAAGCCGAACTTAAATTCAAACAAGCAAAGGCCTCCAAATGAATCCGAAATACGCTTACCTATTAGTTGACCTCTTCTGCCTCTCTGGTCCATTCTTTTTAAGCTTTCACAAAAGTGTTGCTTTTTATAAAAACTTCAAGCCTTTGTTTGTTGGGCTTCTAGCCATGTTCGCCATTTACCTTCCTTGGGATATCCTATTTACACATTGGGGTATCTGGAATTTCAATTCAACATACACACTACCCACTCGCTGGTTTCTCCTGCCCGTTGAAGAATGGCTCTTTTTCATTGCCGTTCCTTTTGCTTGTGTATTCACTTTCGAATGTGTTCGATACTTTAAAAAATTGGCTCCTTCAAAAAGATTTACAACAATTTCCGGAACAACCATTGTGTTAATTTCTCTATGCCTTTGCGTTTACTCAGGAGTGAAAGAACTTTGGTATACCTTCAGCGCCACACTTCTTTGCAGTGCATTGTTGCTCTACCACATTCAACGCCGATCGGAATTTCTTGGTTACTTCCTCTTTGCATGGTTCATTCTGCTTATTCCTTTTTACATATCGAATGGCATACTAACAGGACTCCATTTTTATGATTATCCTCTGATTAACACCAATCAAGTAAACATCACGGAAGCCATTGTGCGTTATAACAATCAATTCAATTTAGGTATTCGAATTTGGAGTGTCCCTATTGAAGATTTTTTCTATGGATTAGCAATGGTTCTTCTGACCCTTACTCCTTACGAATATATCCGGTTAAAAGGAAAAATTAAAACTCAACAATAACCGGATGGTGATCGGAAAAACCGGCATCACTCGTTTTGTGATTCCGCACATTCAATCCTTTGCTGTGCATAATGTAGTCAATACGCAAACCTAATAACGGCCCTTTGTAAGTGGTTCCTATTCCTGACCCACCCTCTTTAAAACCGTCTGTTAAAGTTCTTGTCAAACGGTTGTATGTATATGAAATAGGTGTATCGTTAAAGTCTCCAGCCAATATAACTTTATACTTGCATGATTCCAGATGTGCAGCAAGCACATCAACTTGTTTAGAGCGTTTCAGCGAGGATCTATAAAGCTGAACGAGCAATGGTTTACTCTCATTCTGAATTTCATTTATATCAATTTTCTCATCGAACAACTCCATTGATTTTTTCTTCAGTCTGAAACTTTGTAGATGAGCATTGTAAACACGAATTGTATCGCTTCCAACCAAAACATCTACGTAAATACAAAAATTATTCACCTCATTTTCAAAAGGCACTTGACCTTGATTAACTACCGGATAATTCGAAAAAATAAGTAGTCCAAATCTACCACCGTCTGAAAGCACATGGGTTGTTCGCTCGTGAACTGAATAATCCTTTAGAATATTATTTCGCGATTGCTCCGAAAGAAAATCCCCACCTCTTGTGTTCCAATAGCATTCCTGCAAACAAAGAATATTCGGTTTTACACTTTGAATCTCCGTGAGAATAGCATCTCTATTTTTTTTAGCGTCTTGGCCATCGTAATAACCCATGAGGTGAGTATTGTGAGTCATTACAACCATTCCCAAACCAGCGGCAGATTTCTTTGAACCCGAGTTGAAATTGAAAAAAGACAGCAAATCGGGTAATGACAGCGCAAAGAAAATTCCAAATGCAATTAACCATTTCCATTCTTTTCGAAAAGCCATTATTAGAGCCGACAACAAAAACAAAACGAAAAGCGGCCAAAAGAACAATCCTAAAACACTGATAAACATGAAAACATCCGGCTGAAAATGAGACGAAGCGTACGATAAAAAATAAGAAGAAATCACAACCAAACTTAAGAGCCGAAATGCAAAACGTACGGCCTTCCCTAAATGACTCAATTTCTTAATCTCTTTTCCCGGCGATTCCATCACTTCTCTTTGTGTTGTTCCAAGAACTGTTTTTCCCTTATTGAAAGGCTCTCAAATCCCGAACGTGAAATTTTATCTAAAATTGAGTTTAAATAATCCTCCTTCAATTTTCGCTCAGCGTTGAACTCCTCGTCTGTTTGAAAACGTTTATTGCTTCGCTTAACAGTTAAGTTAGGCGTACGCTTAAACTGCATCAACATTTTTTTAATCCAATTCATTTTCTCCCAATCAAATTTTTCCAATAACGCTATAACAAACCCTCCTAGTGCTCCTCCTAAATGAGCAAACAGAGATAAATTCTGTGCCTCATAATTCAATATATCTATTATTTCCAAAAGTAGAAACACGGCGCATCCTAACCAAAAAGACACATCTCTTTTATGACTATTTCCGATATCAGAAAACAACCACCCCAACCAAAGGGCTGTAATTCCCGCAGAAGCTCCAATCAGTGAAACTTGATTTTCCAACAAAGCAAGAAATAGCAATCCCCCTATGGCCCCTGCAATCCAATAAACCAAAGCACTAAAACCGATGTACCTATCCTTCGACCAATAAATCAAGAGCAACAACAAAATATAATTCCAAATAAAATGACTAACCTCCGCATGAAAAAAGCTGTAGGTTATCCACGTCCATAGCCATGTTACCGATTCACTCTTTGTTGAAAATCCCACATATGAATCAAATGCAGAAACATAAGCAGCACCATTATAATTAACTGAGAGAAGAACAACCACCAAACGAATAATAAATCCAAACGCCAACAAAGCGCTTAGCAATTTCAATCCAATAGAACTCGCGCGAAAACGATCTACCATACTTTAGAATTTTTCTGCCAATACTTTAGCAGAAGATAACCGAAAAGCATACCGCCCAAATGCGCATAATGTGCTACGTTATCGCCAGTGGTTTGACGCATAGCCAAATAGAATTCAATGGCTCCATAAATCATAACGAAATATTTCGCCTTCAGTGGAATGGGCGGAAAGAGCAACATTAATTCTGTATTTGGGAATAGCATTCCAAAACCCAGCAGGACTCCAAACACAGCACCTGAAGCACCTACTACTCCGGTATTAATGGCAGAATACAATTCTACCATTTGCACTTTGTACGCTCTTCCTTCTTCGAGACCTGTAATCATGACCTGATAGATTTCTTTATCAGTTAATGCGCTCATCATCTTTTGGATTTCGAAATAATTTACCCCCATGTGCAAGAAAAACGCGCCAACGCCACAAGTCAAATAATAGATTACAAATTTCTTTGTGCCCCAATAATTTTCAAGAGCAGTACCGAACAAATACAACGCATACATATTGAAAAAAATATGTGTGAAGTCACTCATTGAATGCATGAACATGTGGGTTACTATTTGCCAAGGCCGAAAATTCGGACTGGCAAAATAATAGCCTGTCAAGGCATCATTCAATCCCGGAACAACAAAACAGGCTAAGTAGATCAGAACATTAATAATGATGATGTTCTTAACCGCCGGAGTCAAATTCATTCTCATAGTTTTATTTTCCTAATTGGTCTTCTAAATGATCTATTCCAAATGTTAAAGCAATGGGCTTTCCATCAGGCGCGTAATTTTTATTCTCGCATGTATTCCAACGAATAAGCATATCAAGTATCTCTGGAGCTGTTAACATTTGACCTTTTCTTACAGACAATCTACGTGTATAATCCTTCAGTAAATTCATTCGCAAGTCTGGGCCTTCAACACCCATTCGCAGACTCTCCAAAACCAATTCAACAAAATTCAAGGCTGCTTGCTCATCAAGGTTCGCTGGAGCCGCAATAATCTCAGGCTCGCCCTCCAAATTCAATTCAAATCCGAAAGAGGCTAATAGCACATCGTGATTTACAAGTAAGGATATGTCCTTAGGTTGAACATGCAATTGAATAGGGAATAACAGCTGCTGCGCAACAAATGAATGACTATTCTGATTGGAATGCTCTTCAAACAAAACCTGCCAATGCAGGCGAGTTTGATGGAACAACTTGAGCTCGGAATTTATTTCACAACCTATAATTACTCGTCCTATTTGAAAAGGAGTTCCACCTTCCCAATCATCTGAATCGAAACCAATTTCTTCCTGCTGAACTTCACTTTCCTTTTCAAAGCCGAACCCGGCCTGTGCAAATTGCTCCATCCAATTCCGTGATTTCTGCTGCCACGAATCTGATTTCTGAAAAGGATTGAAATCATGATCCACATCTACTTGAGGCACGCGCACAGAACCCGGACTAGCCTGGGTAAGGGGAATATTTTCTTGCTCGAAATCGAGCGAAGGTGCAACTTGATTTTTTCCCAGTCCCCTTCTTACAGCCGCATGCAACAAAGCGTGAATGCTACGTTCATCCTGAAACTTAATCTCAGTCTTCGTCGGATGAATATTAATATCTATGCTTGAAGGGGGAACGTCTAATGCTATTAAATAAAAAGGAAAACTTCCTGAAGGAAGTATTTGATCGTAGGCTTGCTGAACGGCATGATTTAAGAAAGGACTTTTAATGAATCGCTGATTCACAAAAAAATATTGATCCCCTCTTGTTCGCTTCGCTATCTCAGGTCTTCCAACAAATCCAGAAATGCGAACAATCTCTGTGTCTTCATCTAACTGAATGAGCTGATCGTTGTATTTGTTTCCAAAGACATGCACCAAACGTTGTTTCAAAGTAGACTTCGGTAAATCGAAAACAACATTTCCATTGTGCGTAAGAACAAAATGAACATCGGGATGAGTCAATGCCACGCGTTCAAATTCATCAATAATATGTCTAAATTCAATCGCATCTGTTTTCAAAAAATAACGTCGTGCAGGTATATTAAAGAATAAATTTCGAATGGAAAAAACGGATCCTTTTGACGCTTCAATAGATTCATTCGCCAACAACTTTCCGCCATCAATTTCAATACGCACGCCCTTCGCGTCCTCTTCCCGTTTGGTTATCAATTCAACCTGCGCAACAGACGCAATACTCGCTAACGCTTCACCACGAAATCCCTTTGTGGTAATATTGAAAAGATCTTCCGCTTTTCTAATTTTCGAAGTTGCATGTCGCTCGAAACAAAGCTGCGCATCTACTTCGCTCATCCCCTTCCCATCGTCAACAACTTGAATGAGTGTTTTGCCAGAATCCTTAATTACCACACGAACCTGTGTCGCTTCAGCGTCTACAGCATTTTCGACCAATTCTTTCACTACAGAAGACGGCCTTTGAACAACTTCACCAGCAGCAATTTGATTGGAAACCTGATCAGAAAGTAATTGTATCACACCCAAACTATTCATCTTTCAAATTTACAACAGAACACACCGATTGAGCACTTACAATTATTCACTTTATATGCGACCTTCTAAGACGAATTCTATAGACTCAGATTCGCCTCTTAGGGCAACTATTTTTTGGATAACGAGATCAACAATTTTATCTGGACAAGACGCACCACTTGTGACAATCAATTTCAAATTTTCCTTAAATAGAATGGAAGGATTAACTTCTTCCACTTTCAAACTTTTGAAATTGAAAACATGCGCTAGCTCTTTTGAAACAATATCATCGGAATTCCGAACAAAATAAACAGGCATTTTCTCTCCCAAAATCGTTGCTATCTGAATCGTGTTTGATGAATTGAATCCGCCGACAACAATCGCCAAATCCGCTCCACATTCCAACACTCCCAATGTCGCATTTTGATTGTCATTCGTAGCGTAGCAAAGCGTGTCTCGAGTGTCTGTAGTGGCCTCTTCACCATACATCTCCACAACAACATCTCTCAGATATACCGCAATTTCTTGAGTTTCAGTAGCGAGCATCGTCGTTTGATTCACTACACCAATTTTTTGCAAATCTCTCGCAACAGAAAAACCACTTGAGTATTTATTTTCAAAATCTATCTTGAACTGCTCTTCAGAAAGTTCCTTCCGAATATACTTCGCAAGCAATTCCGCTTCCTTTCTGTTTCGCACAATAACTACTGGTCCTGTATCCGCAGCATGCGAAAAAGTAGCGCGTGTTTCTTCATGTAAATACTTTCCGTGAACGACTAAAGTATATCCGCGATTTCCCAATTCAGCCGAACGCTTCCAAACCTTTTCTACGAATGGGCAGGTTGTGTTGTACTTTTCAAGATGCACTCCTAAACCTGCCAATTCAGAAGCCATTTCCAATGTGGTTCCAAACGCCGGAGTAATGACAATATCTTCAGAGGACAAGGTTGAGAAATCAAGCAAACGCTTACCGTGGTTATCAACCAAAAACTGAATTCCTTCAGCAAGTAAATCTTCGTTCACCTGAGGGTTGTGAATCATTTCACCCAGAAGAAAAATTCGTTTACCTGGATTTTCAGCAACTGTTCGAAAAGCAATTTCAATGGCATTCTCAACCCCATAACAAAATCCAAAATGTCGAGGAATGACAAATTCCATTTTTCCAACTTGAAAAACAAACGGGGTGTGATCTTTCTTTCGAGGATCATTCGCTTTACGAATTTCCTTTATTCGTCCAAGGATGGTCGATCTATAGTGTTCGGGCACTTCAAACTTCTTCATTCTATTTCATTTGCTCTATATATAACAAAGCATGTGACTTTTCGTTCATCCACATTTCCTTATCGAAGTTCACCAATTCGCCACGTCTACTCGCTCGGAGAAGCGATCTGAAAATTTTATTTTTAGAATAGTTTTCAGAATGTTCTACGATAAATAAAAGTGATTTCAACCCTGCTACACGCTGATTTTCGGACTTCATCTTATCCTCGTGTTTCAAGGCATAACTTATACTTCCGAATAAATAACCCAACATCAAATCCTCATTGAAGAGATAATGGCTATAGGGACCAATTTCAACATTCACTCGAATACTTGGGTTTTTGGTCACCCATTCCATAACGAAAATACCCGCCGCACTTCTTTCAACAAGCTGTTCAGAAGGTGGTGTAGAGCATAGCCATTCTAGTAGGTTCTGAACATCTTTTTGATTCTTCACAAACGATTCCTGACTCTCCCAATTCTCTTCTTTGTTAAACGACGGACACTTTCGATACTCTTGGGCCAACAACGAAAACGGTAGAAAAAAAATAGACAAAATCAGAATTCTCATAACTCCTCTAATGTTTCAACAAATGAAATTCCATAATTATGTAAATCATGAAGCAATGGCTCATAAAATTCCGGTAAAACTGGAATCTGCACTCCCCGTGAAGAAAAATCGCCGTTGAACAAACGCTCCACTGCAAAAGCAATTGGCATACCTACCGTTTTCGACATGGCTGTTTTCAGCTCATCATCACCTTCTAATACCATGGACGAGGTCAACATAAACTTCTTTCCTTTCAAGGTGTATCCGAATTTGTGCACCATCACAATCATATCGCGATCACCTTCTAACAACACCCACTTTTTTTCAAGTAACTCTTGCAGATGTTGCGCACAAGTAAGCTCCTTTTTACTCAAAGGTTCATTGCCGAAGATTCCAATCTCCTCCAACATATCCGCTAAATGTTCATGTTGATTTTTTATACTGAAGTTAGCACCGAGCAGCGACTGAGACAAGTCTGCCCATGTTGAAAACGCCTCGGCTGGAATCTTCGTATCATCATTGGTGAATCCGTTCTTTACTAAAAAAGCCCATCCTTTACAATAACCCTGTTTTCTTAGGGTTCCTCTCACCAATTTCTGAACGTTTTCTAATCCGTAAAGTTCTAAATAGTGCACCGAATTTCTGTTAGCATATGCATCGTAACGAACGCCATCACTTGCAACAACAGTATCTACTTCGTCAAACAATTTAAAATAAGGAACCATTCGAAGCTTGTCGTTCTCCCGATACATCGCATGCCCCGAACTTCCTGCTAGAATAATATTCCGAGGATTCCAAGATATCTTGTATCCCCAAAGATTATCATCACTCGCCGGAGCAACTAAGCCACCCGTGTAGGATTCAAAAGAATCTATTTCTGCGCCTTGGCTCTTTAATCTATGAATTATCTCCATGGCCGATATATGATCGATTCCAGGATCTACACCCATCTCGTTCAAGACTAACACCCCCTCTTGAATGGCACGTTCATTCATCGCATTCACTTCCGGACTTACATAACTCGGAGTAAAAACATGAACGTGAAAATTTATGCAATCCTTAACCACTTCCGCATGCATAAATGCAGGAAGCATGGAGATTACCAAGTTTGAATGCACAATTAATTTGTGACGAAACTTCGCGTCACCTGCATCTCCTGAAATAAATTCAACATTATTCAAATGACCATATTCATTGGCCCAATGAGACACATTGGTATCTGCAACCAGCACAGTCCATTTGCCTAACAAAGCCCCTTCCACTAAAAAAGAAACCAAATGGCGAGCGCTTCTTCCAGCGCCAAACAGTATAATTTTCTTCGTATCCATCGCAAACAAAGTTAACCAATCCACCTGGGTTCTGTTTCCTTAGATTTTATTTTTTGGCATAAACTTTTATAAAGATGAAAACATAACTAAATTTACCTCCACAACAGAAAATTGAACTGATGAAAAAAACTTTACTCCTTATTATCACTCTGACTGCCTTCACGAACGTTTTCGCTCAAATGAATGCTGTAATTTATTCTGAAGCAGGGGAAAAATTCACGCTTTACTTAAACGGTGAATCTATGAACAGTTCACCCCTTTCAAATGTGAAACTTCAAGGCCTCACTTCTGAGTTTTATCAAGCGCGCGTAGATTTCCAAGATGCCACTCTAGCCGATTTTTCCAACAACAATTTCGCACTTCATCCGGGCATGGAGGTTACCTATCAAATCAAGAAAAATAAAAAGGGGGAATATATTCTCCGTTATTACACAGAAAACGCTATTTCAGCCACTTCAAAAGCAAATACCAACACAGACAATAATTCAGTAAAGGATTTTGCGGTTGTGGATGATGCGCCTGACGCGCCAGCACTAGACGGTGGAAATAGCAAAACAACTACCACCACTACTACTGGAACTAATTCAACGCAGAATAACACTGGAAATATTGGAATGAATATCAATGTAGACGGAGTAAATATGGGTATGAACGTGAATATCAATGAAACAGGCACCAATGGCAACGTTGGCATGAACATTAATGTCGACGGTATGAACATGGGTATTAACATGAACGTTCCCAATATGGATGTGCAAACCAACGGTACAACAACTACTACGACAACCACCAGTACTTCATCTACCACCTCTAATTCAACTGTTCCTGCTCATACTACTCGTCCAAGTGAACCAGCAAACAACCAACCAACAAATGCAACAATTGGAGGAAATGGAAATTGCACTCGTTCTATGGATGCTGCAAGCTTTGGTAAAGCAAAACAATCTATTTCTAGCAAAGGATTTGATGACACACGCCTTTCGACCGCGAAACAAGTGGCTAAAGCTAATTGTTTGACAACAGATCAAATTCAAGAAATCATGGCAATTTTCGGATTCGAAGACAGTCGCTTAGATTTTGCTAAGTTCGCTTACGATTACTGCTTTGACCAGAACAACTACTTTAACGTTAGTCAAGGATTTACTTTCGACTCGAGCACCGAAGAGTTGAATGAATATATCGAAACGAAATAATTATGAAAAACTGGCTCTACATCTTAACTGCATTGCTCTTGCTTGGTACACAAGCATGTCAAAATAGTAAACATTATACCAAACTTGGTCAAAAGCAAGAAGCAGCTGGACTTAATAAAGAAGCATCTGAAAGCTACTATACCGCACTTTGGAAAAAGCGCGCAAACATTGACGCTCAAATAGGGTTGAAGAAAACAGGGCAAACTGTTTTAAACGCCATGCTCAGTGATTTCAGCCAGAAAAGTAGTTTTGGCAACAAAAAAGAGGCTGTATACGCGTTCATTTCAGCAAGAGATTATCGAGCAAAAATTATTGGTGTTGGAGTTGAACTTCAAATCCCCGATTTTTACAATGGCGATTTTGAAAAAGTAAAAAAATCATTTCTAACCGATTTGTACGAACAAGGGACAAAACTTCTTGAAGAAAATAAGTTCACCGATGCTGAAACGAACTTCAATGAAATAAGTAGACTTGACCCAAATTTTAAAGATGCAGGAGATTTAAAAGACATCGCATACTTAGAGCCCATTTATCAAAAAGCTGTCGCGGAACTCGAAGCAAAACATTACCGCACAGCGTATTCTAACTTCTTGAAAGTTGAAGAACGTAAATTGGGCTATAAAGAGTCTGCGGACCTTAAGCAGAAGTGTCTCGACAAAGGCAAGTACACCATTGCCCTGCTTCCATTCACTAATGGGACGAATATGCAAGGTAGCGACACCAAAGCAACAGCTTATATTTTGAACGCGCTTACACAAATTAACGACCCGTTTTTACATGTAATCGATAGAGAAAATCTGAATAACATTTTGGCAGAACAACGCAATCAAATGAGTGGTGTTTTTTCAGAATCAAATGCTGTTGAAATCGGAAAAATTTCCGGTGCGAGGGCTCTAATTACCGGAACAGTGCTAAATCACTCCGTTCAAAATGGTCAGATTCGCAAAGTCACTCGGAATGGTTTCGAATCATATCAAGTGAAAAAGGTGAATTCCGAAGGGAAAACTTTTTACGACACCGAGTACAAACCAATTCAATTCGATGAGTATTACAACTACGCAGAATCGAATGTTACTATTCAATATAAAATGACATCCATAGAAACAGCTTCATTAATTAAGAACGACGTCTTTACTGAAAAGAAAAAAGACGAAGTAATTTATGCAATCTATGGGGGAAACGCGAATAATCTGTTCCCCGCTAACGGCAATGTGGTGAACACGAACAATCGCGATCGCAACACCCTGAAAGACATGCTCAGCGCTCGTAGAAATTTGCGCGAGGGAAATGATTTAGCAAATGATTTGTATATTGAAATTGCCAAGAAAATCGCGGACAACGTGAAAACACAAATGCAAACGCTCGTTCCTTAATGAAATTACTTTTAAAATATACGCTATTCCTAGGGATATTTCTTCTCGCAGCTTGTGGGGGTAAAGACAGTGTTAAAACTGTTGTGCCACCGCCTCAGCCTAAGCCAGAATGGGTATCTACTCGTCCGGTTAACTCTTCGTATTACATTGGTATTGCCACTTGCTCGAAAACCACGCAGCCTGCCGACTACCAAGCCATCGCCAAAAAACTCGCGCTGAATGACCTTGCAACAGAAATTTCTGTAAAGGTTGAAGGTCAAACGTTTTTCAATACTATGGAAGTGAACAAAGCCTTCAGTGAAAGTTTTAGTTCGAACGTTACTACCTCGTCCTCTGAATTATTAGAAGATTATGAAGTTTCAGGAATATGGGAAGACAAAGAGATGTACGCTATTTATTATAAGCTGAACAAGTACGAATACCAAAACAAGAAAGCTCAGAAAAAAGAAAACACTTTACGTTCTGCACTAGATTTTTTAAAAAAAGGAAGAGAAGCTAAAAAATTGGGAAACATTCCTTCTGCTATAGATTTATTCTATCACGGTTTATTCGCTTTGAAACCCTACTGGACGGAAGTAAATCAAATGAAAGATGAAAATGGCAATGACATTTTCCTAGACAACGAATTGTTCTCTGAAATTCGTGCGGTTCTCGCTGACCTTCGCTTCGAGACGCCACTTAAAAATATTGTACTTTCCTCTTCAAACACCTTCAAAACACAGGTGCCAGTTATGATTACCTACAAAGGTGAAGGGGTTCGCGGAATAAACGTATCTTATGTTTACCAGCGAGACAATTACATGAAACCAAAGACTGTAATGTCGGATAACGACGGGATAATTCTTGCAGACATTGACAATGTTAGCCTTAAAGCAAAAAACAACTCTCTTGAATTGAGTTTGGTAATTGACGCCTTGGTTCCTCAGGACTTAGACTCAGACCTTGCCAACGCATTAATTGCCGGGATAAACACCGACAAACGAAAAATTCCAATTGAAGTTTTAGCCCCTAGCTTTTTTGTCTCTTCTAATGAATTTAAACTCGATGGAACTAAAACGACAAGCCTGGCAGAAATTACACGCAACACACTTATAGGTAAAGGCATGAGAATTTCAATTAATGAAACCACTGCAGATTACATCATATACATAAATATCAATCCAAGAGCGGGTGAGGATATTCAAGGCTTTAAAGTAGCATACATCGACGGAAAGGTTACCGTGAATGACAGCAAGACAAACTCAGCAATATATGAACATAGCATTAATGGGGTTAAAGGCGTTCAACTTTCACATGAGAATGCCGTCTTAGAGGCGTACAAAAAAGAAAGAGAAAATATTGAAACAACGCTGATTAGCGAAATAATAAAAATTATTTTGTAAGTTTGGCACAATAACTGAAAACATCAATTCAACTAATATCTTGACAAAATGAAAACACGTATTACCCTTTTAGCAATTGCTGCAGTGACAATGATTGCTATACCGTCTTGTAAAAAGAACAAAGACGAAGTGAAAACTCCAGATCCAAAAGGAGAAGTAATCATCAACGAGTATTGCTCGGGTTCTGAATACAAAAGCACAAAAGAAGCTTTCCGTTCTACCGCTACTGGTGAGAGCATGGATCGCGAAACTGCTAAGAAAAAAGCACGTTCAAACGCAATGTCTGAAATGGGAAAAACCATCAGCGCTACAATGAAAATTGTTGGTGACAACTATGTAAACTCTACTGAAGTAAACAACAAAGAAGAAGTTACTGAGTCTTTCAACGAAATGGCTCGCACAGTTGTAGATCAAGAACTTCGTGGATGTATCGAAATTTGTGAAAAGTTAACTCAACGTCCTGACGGAACTTATGTAAGCTACGTTGCTCTTGAGTTAAGCGGAAATACTATCGCAGATGCTTACCAAAGCGGCTTGTCTAAAAACGACAAATTAAAGGCTGACTACAACTACGAGAAATTCAAAGAAACTTTCGACAAAGAAATGGAGAAACTTTCTCAAGGTAAATAATCTTTAACCTCTTCAGAAAGGTCACTTCGGTGACCTTTTTTTTTCACCATGAAATCAATTTTAACTCTCATATTCGCTGCCTGCCTTCTGGTTGGATTCGGACAAACGAATCTCAAGCTTCATGTTGAAAATATTCCTGCACAGTACTCTAAAAAAGTCTTTCTGGAAGCCTTCGAAAAAGACCAGTGGCAAATACTTGATAATGCTGAATTAAACAATTACGGTGATTTAACATTTCCTTTTGCCCCTTCACACATTGGACAATACCGCTTGCGTTTTTCCGGAACAGGAAAGTGTTGGACCGATTTTTACTTGAACCCTAAAACACTTCCGAACTTAATTGATTTAACCATTGATTTTTCAACGCTAAAAGGTCTTCCCATCTCGCTTTTCAGTTCATTAGAACAAACTAATTATGTTGAATTGGCAACACTCTACAGCAATCAGCAAATCGAATATGACTTATATAAATCGGTTACGCACCCTGCCTTTCTGAATAAACAAAAAGTCCTTAACAATTCAATAATCGAAAAAGGAATAGAAGGAGAAAAATCTGAAGTATACGAGAACTTTGGGCCTCTATTCTCTCGAAGACTTTCGCATGATTTCATGCAATTCGACAGTACTATATATTTCAAACATTTTCTTGGAAATGTCGATTATAACAATGAAAACATTCTATTTCACTACGCCTTTATTCGCGGATTAAATCAATATTTCACTCAACTTTACAAAGCCTATCCGAAAGAATACGCTCAGAAATTCACTGATGAACTTCTAGGGCGAATGGGTGAAAATGAAGCTGTGAATCAGTTCCTTCATTCCTTCATTTTAAATAAAATGTTAGACTATAAAAACGAAGGCGGCCTAGCTTACTATCTGAATAACTACGCTGAAGGTTGTTCCGATAACACTTCGTTCAATGTTAACACAAAAAATCTCATAGAATCACTCAAAAACTGCACCCCTGGAAAAAAAGCCGCAGAGCTCAAATATCCGAATGCAGAGGGAAAAACCATTTCACTAGAAGAAACATGCAAAAAGAATAAAATCACGTTAGTCATGTTCTGGCGAAGTAACTGCTCCCATTGTGAAGAGTTCCACCCGCAGCTTCAAGAGGTCTATAAGAAATACCAAGACAAGGGCCTCGAAGTTTATGCAATCTCTATTGATAAAGAAGAAGCGCCTTGGAAAAATCATCTTACAAAACATCAACAGCCTTGGATCAACGTACTACCCCCTATGGACAAGCGACCGTTTCTCGCTAAGCACTACCCTTCCCCTTCAACACCAACACTAATTGCCCTTGATTCCAACATGAAAGTCATTAGCAGACTCATTATGAGAAGTAAGTTGGAAAATTTCCTAGAAGAAAATAAGGCTTATTTTGAATAACCCACTACTTTTGTGCTTTACAAATCAGAATGAGCAAAGTAGACGTATTGTTAGGCCTCCAATGGGGCGACGAAGGAAAAGGAAAAATTGTCGATGTATTAACTCCAAAATATGATATCGTTGCACGATTTCAAGGCGGACCAAATGCCGGGCACACCCTCGAATTTAACGGAACGAAACACGTTCTTCACACCATTCCAAGCGGTATTTTTCATGACCATGTTACCAATGTAGTTGGAAATGGAGTTGTCATTGACCCTATCGTTTTCGCCACAGAAATAGAAAAGCTAAATGCGAAAAATGTTGATGTCGCTTCACGACTTTTAATTTCGAAAAAGGCACACCTCATTCTCCCCACTCACAAACTTTTAGATGCAGCATCTGAAGCAGAAAAGGGCAAATCTAAAATAGGTTCTACATTGAAAGGAATTGGTCCGACATACATGGACAAAACCGGAAGAAACGGATTGCGTATCGGAGATATTCTATCTGATAACTTCATCGAGAAATACAATACCCTTGTAGAAAAGCACAAGAAGATGCTTTCGCATTTTCAATTTGAATATTCATTAGATGAAATGGAAACCGCTTGGTTCAAGGGAATTGACATTTTAAAAACATTAACTTTCATAGACAGCGAGAACTATTTGCACAAAGCTATTCGCGAAGACAAAAAGATTTTGGCGGAAGGTGCTCAGGGTTCACTTCTCGACATCGATTTCGGATCATATCCGTTTGTGACTTCTAGCAATACCGTTGCAGCCGGAGCCTGCACGGGTCTTGGCATTGCCCCGAATTCTATTGGTTCGGCCTTCGGGATTTTTAAGGCCTATTGTACGCGTGTAGGTAGCGGTCCTTTTCCAACCGAATTAGAAAATGAAGTGGGAGAAAGAATGCGTAAAGAAGGAAATGAATTCGGATCAACAACAGGAAGGGCGCGTCGCTGCGGTTGGTTAGACATTCCTGCTCTTCGCTATGCTTGTCGTTTGAACGGCATCACCGAATTATACATGATGAAAGCAGATGTGTTGAGCATATTTGAGGAAATCCATGTTTGCACGCATTATAAAATTAATGGCGTTCAAACAGACGAAATGCCATACGATTTATTGGATGGAAAAGTTGAACCTGTCTACACCACCCTCAAAGGATGGAATACAGATTTAACGAAAATCAGAACCATTGAAGCTTTTCCAGCAGAACTTTCAGAATACATTGCGTTCATTGAAAAGGAATTGGAAATTCCAATAACTTATGTATCTGTTGGTCCTGACCGTGAACAAACCATCGTAAGATAAACTTCGAACAATATATAACTTCGTCAAAATAGTTATTGTTGCGCTTTCCGTATTTCTGATCTCTCAGAAGTCAACGGCTCAAGGCAAACACGTGCAATTGGTGCACGCCGATAAAATTGCATTCAATAAAAATCTAATCAATGGGCAGCGGCTCATTGGCCATGTTCATTTAAAATTCGACGGAACTGATTTTTATTGCGACTCTGCATACAAATTCAGCAATGGGAATTTTCAAGCATTCGGAAACATTCGCGTAAACAAACCAGGTGAATATAGTATTTCGGGAAAAAGATTGTTCTTTACTGACGCCTCGCAGTCGGCCACACTGAATGAAAATTGCATATTCACCGACGGAGGAATGACCCTTACTTCTCCGAATATGTCTTATAACATGAGGTCCGAAGTGGCGACTTATTCTGGAGGAGGAAAAGTTATTTCCAGCAAAAACAACAATGAATTAGTTTCCCAAACAGGTCGTTACCACAGCCCGTCAAACAACTTCACATTTAGGAGAAAAGTCACGGTAAAAAACAAAGACTATACAGTTGTCTCTGATACCATGCTGTACAACACAGTAACCGAAATCTCCTATTTCTACGGACCTACAACCATCAAAGGAAAAGACCTTGAAATTAAATGCGAGAACGGTTACTTCAATTCTAAAATAGAGACTTGCAGTTTCAAAAAAAACGCTCGTGTAAAATCAAAAGAGCAAACCCTTTTCGGCGATAGTATTTTTTATAACGGAAAAGAAAAATGGGGCGAAGCTTTTCAGAATGTTGTCATCCTTGATAACAACTCCGATTTAACCATACGCGGTAATTACGGAAGACACGAAGAGTTGAACGAAATTTCATGGGTAACTGGAAAAAGTATCCTTGAAAAAATACTCGAAAACAAGGATACACTCTTTATCGTAGCAGACACTCTTTTTGCAAAAAAAACAGGTGCTGAAAATCGTGATATAAAAGCGTATCACCACGTCCTCCTTTTTAGCAAAGACCTGCAAGGAAAGTGCGACTCACTGTCACTTTCAGAGGCAGATTCGATTATGCGCATGTTCTACTCTCCTGTGCTCTGGAACGACGCTAATCAACTAACGGGATCGGAAATTAATTTGCACTTCAAAAACGACAGTTTAGATTTTCTTTTTGTTCCTGAAAAAAGTTTTTTAGCATCTGAAGTTGTCCCTGGCTATTTCAATCAAATAAAAGGAAAATCCCTCCATGGGCAGTTCATAAAAAACGATCTTAACGAGGTTCAAATAAAAGGAAACGGGCAGCTTGCCTACTTCTCTACAGAAGAAAAAAATAAAAGAACAAAGATTAGTGGACTGAACCGTTCGGATTGCTCAAACATTCGTATTGAAATGGCGGCAAAAACGATACAAAAAGTTGCACTGGAGAATGAACCAAATAGTTTGTACAACAGCATTCAAAAAGCCAAGGCCTCTCAATTCAAATTAGATGACTTTATTTGGCGCGAAAATGAAAGACCTAAGTCGAAAGAAGATCTTCTGAAATTACGCGAATAGGGGTCTAGAAGACATCTGTTCGTGCACCTCCATTTTCACTGCACGAATGACATCTTCATTCGAAGCATTTGTAATTACTCTATCAATCGCACTCGCAACAAAAGCCATATCACTTGTCACAAGACCTCTTGTAGTAATTGCTGGTGTTCCAATACGAATCCCGCTTGTTATAAATGGTGATTTATCGTCGAAAGGAACCATGTTCTTATTCACGGTAATCTCTGCACTTACCAAGGCTCTTTCTGCATCCTTTCCTGAAATGTTTTTATTTCGAAGATCAATGAGGAAGCAATGATTGTCTGTTCCCCCTGAAACTATTTCATATCCCTTTCCGGTTAAATGATTAGCCAATGCATTCGCATTCGCCAAAACCTGTTTTCCGTAAGTTTTGAAATTTTCTGTAAGCGCTTCATTGAACGCTACTGCTTTCGCTGCTATGACATGTTCCAAAGGGCCGCCTTGCATGCCTGGAAATACTCCACTATCGAGAACAGAAGAAAGTGAACGAACTTCACCTTTCATTGTTTTCGCTCCCAATGGATTTGGGATATCATTTCCAACCATAATAACACCACCTCTTGGACCACGCAATGTTTTGTGAGTGGTTGAAGTAACAATATGACAATGTGGAAACGGATGGTTCAATAAACCTGCGGCAATTAATCCTGCAGGGTGCGAAATATCGGCCATTAAAACAGCACCTACTTCATCGGCAATAGAACGAAAAGCAGCGTAATCCCAATCACGGCTGTAGGCGCTTGCTCCACAAATAAGAAGTTTCGGTTTGCACTCCAATGCTTTTTCACGAACCTTGTTCATATCTACTCGTCCGGTTTCTTTTTCCACTCCGTAAAAAAACGGCTTATAGAGTTTACCGGAATAGTTAACGGGTGAACCATGTGTAAGATGACCACCTTGAGAAAGATCTAAACCCAAAATGACATCACCTGGATTAAGTATCGCCAACATTACTGCGCTATTCGCATTGGCACCACTGTGTGGCTGCACATTCGCCCAAGAGGCTCCAAACAATTTTTTCAAACGATCAATTGCAATCTGTTCCACTTCGTCTACCACCTCGCAACCGCCGTAGTATCTCTTTTTCGGAAGGCCTTCTGCATATTTATTTGTAAGTACAGATCCCATGGCCTGCATTACTTCATCACTTGCGTAATTCTCAGAGGCAATAAGTTCAATTCCGTTTGTCTGACGAACTCTTTCGCGTTCGATTAAATCGAAAATAATTTGATCTTTCATAGAGCTATTGTATGGACCAAAAGTACGTGCGTTCGAACGAAAACAAATACATAAGAGCTGCAAAGCTTTTCCACCAATGTATGAACTTATTCACTTCGGTTTTATGTTTGCATCATGATTAGATACATCTTCTTTATCCTTTCGGTTTTTTTTGTCCAATATGGAAAATCTCAAATCATAGACAATCGCGAAGGAAAAGCGTTTCAACAAGAAATGTTTTTCAGCCAAGAATTCCTATGGCAAAATAAAATTTCGAGTATTACAGGTGTCTGCCAAATGAAGCGCACAGGAAAGGCCATTGAAACCCGTCCTGACATTACTGTTTACCACTTCAACGAAACCGGCCAACTTTCTAAAATTGATGCAGTAACCAGTGTTTTGAGTCTGGTAGATAGCACGCACATCGTTTTTGACCGTAATGAATTGGGCTTGGTTCAAAATAGAAACGAGTTAGGTCGAAACGGTTATTCTACAACGACTTTTTTTTACGACAACAAGGGTAGAGTTTCTCGAATTGACAATTCCGTTTCGGAAAACAAAAGCGTCGAAAAATTGAAACTAATCCCAGGTTTAACGGTAACTGTGAACTCCGAAACTTTCAAGTATTCTGAACCATCTCCCTTAATTCTTAGAAAAGAAAGTTTCAATAATTACGGACTTCCTTATTCTGTTGATCTTGTATTTCGTGACACCGCAGGTTTTGTAACAAAAGAGGAAAAGGAACTTACCTTGAGTGGAAAAAGTTTAAGTAAAACCTATGCCTACAATGATAAAGGCTGGATTGCCAGAATTTCAACGATTGAAAGCGGAACTAACAAGGAAACAAAACGAGAAAATTTTTTCTATGATAAAATTGGCAACCTGACAAAAGTTGATTACTACGTAAATTCTATACTCATTAGAGAAATTGAAATTTTATACACCCCAACCTCATTTATTGAAGCTACGCTTGACCAGGATATGGGGTCTAAAGATATCCTTATTACGAAATACACCTACGAAATCTACAAATGAAAAACATATTTTTTTTCGTGTTTTTTCTTTTTGGATTCGCTATAAATGCGAATGCTCAAAACGATGTCATTACCCCTGAAAACGCGGGAGCCAAGAAGAAAGAACAGCATGACAAAATTGAAAAAGAATATCTCAATCGAGTAAAACAGCACCAAGACCTTCAAGGTAAAAAAGAAAAGAAGAAAATGAAGAGACACTTGAAAAAATCGCAACGACTGAGGAAATATGGAAATTTACCTTGGTACAAGCGCATATGGATTCGTCGAAAATAGAGGTTAGAAACGAAAAAAAACTACTCATTTAGTTTTCAAAATTCACTGAAAAACAGAAAAAATTCAATTGATTAATTAGCTTTGCCCAGGAGTGTGATAAAAACCATCTACTCCTTTGATAATCAGAACTAAAAATAAAAAATGTAAAGATTGATTTACTGAACTTTGGGAATTAACCTAAGCTTGCCTTATTTTAGCACCCGTTGTATACTTTAATAATTCCTTAACCTGGTTTTTATGCAGAGAAAATTTTACCTGCTTTTGAGTTTATTAGCCCTTTCCGTATCTAGTGCACTTGCGCAAGGAAGTGGTGGAACTTTGAAAGGAAAAGTCATAGACAAAGAGACTAAGAAGCCTCTTCCCTTTGTGAATGTCGTTCTGTTTTTGAATGGAAACCTTATAACAGGTGGACAAACAGATCCTGATGGGCAATACACTATTAAACCTATTGACCCAGGAACCTATGAGGTTCAATTCAATTTCGTTGGATACCAAACCCAAAGTCAAACTGGAATTCCGATTTCTGCAGGAAAGATACAATTCGCTAACGCTGAATTGAGTTCGGGCGTTGAAATGAATACCATTGAAATTAAGGAATACCGTGTTCCGCTTATCGATAAAGATGGTGGGGCGTCAGGAGGAACTGTAACCCGTGAAGAGTTAGAGAAAATGCCTAGTCGTGATGCACTAGGCCTTGCGCAAACTGTTGCAGGGGTGAGTTCTGCAGGTACCGGTGGAGGAATTTCTATTCGTGGAGCGCGCACAGGATCTACTTGGATTTACATCGATGGAATGAAAGTTCGTGGATCAACCTCACTTCCAAAATCTGCGATTGAAGAAGTATCTGTAATTACTGGTGGTATTCCTGCGAACATCGGAGATGCCACGGGTGGTGTAATCAATATCTCACTTCGCTCAGCTTCTTCAGAATTCAATGGTGGCATAGAAGCTATCACATCAGGATTTAAAATCGGAGAGCAAGCAAAGGGACTTGATACATACGGCTACAACCTTTTAGAAGGTTCACTTTCTGGACCTATTTTATTTAGAACGAAAGCAGATGGGTCTAAAGGAAGACCAATTCTAGGCTTTTTCTTATCTGGAAACTACACTGATGTTGTAGATGGTGGTCCAACCTTTGGGGGTGTATACCGCATGAAAGAAGATGCGCGTCAAGCCATCTTAGCTAATCCATTGCGTCAAAACGTTCAAGCCGACGGAACAGTAAACGGGGCATTATACAATGCCGACTTCCTTACTGCAAATGATTTCGAAAAGATCAATACTAGAATGAACGTGCGTTCTAGACAAGCTAACATCGTTGGTAAAATTGACCTAAACGCATCTGAAAACGTAACGTTAACCTTCGGAGGAACAATGGCTATCAGCCGCGGAAACGGTTTTGACTTCGGTAACATGCTTTCAAACTGGCAGAACAACCAGCAAAATACAGGTGTTGATTGGAGAGTATATGCAAAATTTGCCCAACGATTCAAAAATGCTGAAGAAGAGTCGGGAAGTTCAAACTTAAAGAACGTGTTTTACCGCATTCAGGCAGACTACCAGCACGGTTACAACAAATCTGAAGATGCTGCCCATGGCGACAATCTGTTTAGATATGGTCATGTTGGAACTTTCGATATTTATCGCAAGCCTTCATACACCTTGAATAGCTCTGGAAATTTCTTCGAACAAAACGGATGGCAAGATGTTAATGTAAACTTTACTCCTTCTGAGTACAATCCTGACCTTGCTTCAATCACAAATCAATTCTTCACGCTTTTCAACACCAATCCTTTTGTTACTGAGGTATTGAATGGTACGGACGGGATTATTACAGATTCGCAATTCTTCGATCCAACTATTAATGATTTCACATCTGAAACCGAGCAAATTGGAAATTCACCATATGCTTCTATCACCAACATTCAGGGTGGTAACGGTTTAGTTAATGGACAGCAGCCTGCAGACACATATGGCTTGTGGTCGCACATAGGTGCAAAATCAAACAATTACAGTGTATCAAACAACAGTCAATTCCGTATTTCTGGATCTGGTTCTGCAGATATTGGAAATCATGCTATTGAAGTTGGTTTCGAATTCGAGCAACGCAAGGATGCAGGCTACCAGATTAATCCTATAGGACTTTGGACATTAGCTCGTCAATACGCGAATTACCACAACCAAGAATTGAATACAGATAATCCGTCTTATTTCAACAACGGAACATACACCTACATTGATTACAGCAATCTTGTTGGTACAGGACAATTCGAATTTGACTATAACCTAAGAACTTCTTTAGGTCTGAATCCAAACGGAACTGATTTCGTTAATACTGACGGGCTTAGCCCTGACTTTCTCTCAGTAGATATGTTTGGAGCAAGTGACCTGTTGAACTCTGGAAACAATGTAGTAACGTACTTCGGATATGACCACAGAGGTAACATGTTAAGCAAAAAGCCATCTTTGGATGATTTCTTCTCTGAAACCTATAAACTTGGAGATGGTGATTATTATACTCGTGCTGTAGGAGCGTTCGAACCTGTATACATTTCAGGTTACATTATGGACAAGTTCGCATTTGATGACTTAATTTTCAACGTAGGTCTTCGTATTGACCGTTACGACGCGAACCAATATGTACCAAACGATCCTTATGTAATTAGTCAAGCTTTCACAGCTGGCGAAGTTGATTTTTCTGATTTTGGAGCATCAAGACCAGCGAATATCGGAAATGATTTCGTAGTATATGTAGATGATATTCGCAACCCAACAGCTATTCAAGGTTATCGCGACGGAGACAATTGGTACAATGCACAAGGTACACTTGTAACGGATCCTTTCACTAGCATTGCAGCAGGCGGAAAAATTAATCCTTATTTGAGTGTTGATCCTGATGCTGCATTAACCAGTAAAGCGTTCAAAGAATATACACCTGCAGTGAATTTCATGCCTCGTGTTGCATTCTCTTTCCCTATATCTGAGGAAGCTTTGTTCTTTGCACACTACGATATCTTAACGCAGCGTCCAACTTCAAGCAACCGTTTCAATCCAGTTGATTACTTGTTCATGGAAAATAGAAACGTCTTAATCAGTAACCCGAATCTCCGTCCTGAAAAAACAGTTGATTACGCGCTTGGTTTCCAACAAGTACTTTCTAAAACTTCTTCAATCAAAGTTGAAGCGTTCTACCGCGAGTTACGCGACATGATTCAAGTTCGCAGATTCAACGGAGCTTACCCAAGTACGTACAGTGCTTTCGGAAACTTAGACTTTGGTACTGTAAAAGGTTTGACTCTTACATACGACCTAAGAAGAACAGGAAACCTATGGATGAAAACATCTTATACCCTTCAATTCGCTGACGGTACAGGATCTACCACACAAACTCAATTGGCATTAATCAATGCTGGGCTTCCTAACTTACGTACAGTTTCTCCATTCAACTACGATCAACGTCACCGTATTGTAACAACTGTTGATTACCGTTACGGAGAAGGAAAAGAATACAACGGTCCAGTATGGTTCGGAAAACAGATTTTCGCCAACACTGGAGCAAACTTAATTGCGAACCTAGGTTCTGGAACTCCATACACTGCTCAAGTATTCCCTACTCCTATTACAGGCGAGATTAGCCCTACAACAGCGGGAGGTATAAACAGTGCCCGTCTTCCATGGCAGTTCACAGTTGACATCAACTTTGACAAGAACTTCGCGTTGAAGTTTGGCGGTGAAGGTGATAAGCAAAAAGCAGCTAACTTAAACGTGTACTTGTGGGTGACTAACCTTCTTAACACTCAAAACATATCAAGCGTTTACCGTTTCACAGGAACACCAGATGACGATGGCTACCTGGCAGCAGCGCAATATCAGAACGTAATTAACACTCAAAACTCACCTGAATCTTTCAGAAACTATTACAGCATGTTCGTGAACAATCCTTATAATTTGGGATCACCACGTCAGATTCGTTTAGGGGTAAGATTTGACTTTTAATTTTTGAGAAAATGAATTATTCAAAAAGCATGAGAAAGAATATATATTTAAGTTTAGTTGTTCTTACACTTGGATTTGCGAATCAAGCATTCGCTTACAAGTCTATTCTGGAAAATTCTGGAATGGTTCAGAACAACGAAATCGTAACTGATTCTCGCGCAGCTTTGTGCGCACCTGCGACAGGTCTGAGAGACTTAGCTTGGAATAACGTGAAAGCGTTAATCGAAACGGGTGGTTCTATGTGGCAAAATCGCTCATTGAGCCGCGCTGCATATGAAGTTCCAAAAGGTGGTGGAGTTTCTTCTATCTACGCGGGAGCGTTGTGGATGGGCGGTATATCACCCGACCAACAGCTAAAACTTGCTGCTGTTCGTTTTAGAACTGAGGGTAATGATTACTGGCCTGGGCCGCTAACAAACGATGGTACAGCATCTGTAACCGAGTCTACTTGCGAGCAATACGATAGATTCTTTGTTTCATTGCGTCAAGATGCTCAAAAGCACCGTGCATACTTCGATTGTATCGCCGCTGGAGGATCAGATTGTGCTACAGATTACGCAATTCCTGGATACTTCTACGAATATCCAGCAATCGGAAATACCGCGGCTGGACAAGATTTATACCTTGCTCCTTTCTATGACTATGACCAAGATGGATTCTACAACCCTCAAAACGGTGACTATCCTTGGTACGATTTCTTAAGGGAAATCAATTGTGCTGAGCGTCGCAGAGAAGACATCGTTCCTTTGTACGGTGACCAAACTTACTACTGGATTTTCAACGATAAAGGTAATGCCCACACTGAATCTCAAGGACAGCCTATCGGAATGGAAATTCGCGCACAAGCGTTTGCTTTTACTTCGAATGACGAAGTGAATAACATGACCTTCTACAACTATGTATTGATTAACCAAGGTTCACAAACTTTGACTGAAACATACTTCGGTTCATGGGTTGACCCGGATTTAGGAACATCTACAGATGACTATGTGGGTTGCGATGTTCAACGCGGTTTGGGATATTGCTACAACGGAGATGCATTTGATGAGCCAACATCTTCTTCTTTAGGTTACGGTTCAAACCCACCAGCCGTGGGTGTTGACTTCTTTGAAGGACCTTATCAAGATACTGACAATAAAGACAACCCTCTAACTACTGATATTATAGACGCTATCGATCAAGACGGTATTCCTTACAAAGGTTTAGGTATTGGTTATGGCGACGGGGTTTTAGATAACGAACGTTTCGGTATGCGTAAGTTCGTTTATTACAACAATAGCCAAAACCCTGTGAATGGTGAGCCCGCTTTACCAAGTCACTTCTACAACTACATGAGAGGTTTCTGGAAAAACGGACAGCGTATGAACTACGGTGGTAACGGAGCTTCTGGTGCAAATGTGACTGACATTTCAGCAGATTATATGTTTCCAGATGATACCGATCCATTGCATTGGGGAACGGGAGGAGTAATTACAGATGATTGGTCTGAAGAATCTGAAGGCAATCCACCAAATGACCGTCGTTTCATTCAAGCTGCAGGTCCTTTTACTTTGAAACCTGGTGATTACAATAACATTACGTTAGGAGTTGTCTGGGCGAAAGCAAATAGTGGTGATCCTTTTGAATCTGTACGATTACTTCGTGAATTCGATGACAAAGCACAATCATTGTTCGACAACTGTTTCGAATTGGTTTCAGGTCCTGATGCTCCAGATGTAGCCGTTCAAGAATTAGATAAAGAAATTATTCTATTGTTGAACAATGACAATGCAATCTCTACAAATTACCAAGAAAACTACGGTCCAGACCAAGGCGGTTTTGACCCGAGTATACCAGAAGAATTAGCAGATGGAACCCAACTGACAGAAGCGCAGCGCTCATATGCCTTTGAGGGTTACTTGGTTTACCAAAGAGTAAACGATGATGTTAGCGCAAATGATTTGGGCGATATTGAAAAAGCTCGATTAATTGCTCAATGCGATATTGAAAACGGAATTGGTCGAATTATTAATTTCTCTCGTGATCCTATTACAGGATACATTGTTCCTGAATTAAAAGTTGATGGAGCAGATGCGGGGATTCAACGCTCATTCCAAGTAACAACAGACGCCTTCGCAACAGGTAATAACGCTCTTATTAATCACAAGACCTATTACTTCATGGTCATTGCATACGGTTACAACAACTATTCGCAATATGACGTTGCCTTAGAAAAAGGTCAAGATGAAGCATTCCTTTCTTCAAGAAAGAGCGCTATCGGAGAAATTCAAAAAATCTCTGCTATCCCACACATCCCTTCTCCTGAATTAGGTGGTACTATTCAAAATTCAAACTACGGAGATGGTGTCCCATTAACTCGTCTTGAAGGAAAAGGAAACGGAAGTAATGACCTCTTGTTAGGTTCTGAAACTGAAGCTATTATTCTCGCGAACAACAACATCAGCGAATTAACCTACGCTCCTGGAAAAGGACCTGTGCAAGTTAAAGTTGTTGATCCATTGCGTGTTCCTTCTGCTGACTTTGAACTTCGTTTAAAAACAACTGAGTTTGGAGAAGACACTCCCGACAGTATGTATTGGGAATTGGAAAACCTTGACAACGGAACCATTTACGGAACCTACAAGAAATTCAATACCTCAAGCGAAGATGTTATCCTTGATTGGGGACTATCCGTTACTTGGGGACAATACGATTTCCAAGTAGACGGCGCACAAGTTAAGCATTACACAGAATTGCTATCGTCTTCAGTTTCTTACAATGACCCATCTAAACCTTGGTTATTAGGAATAGAGGATGCTGAGGGATTCTCTGAGCAAAACTGGATTCGTTCCGGCAGTGTTAAAACAGAGGGAACTGACCCACAGGCTCTATCGGAAGCTTTGTATGACGACTTTGAGCAAGGAAGTACTGGATTCCCTTTTACTGACGAACAAGAGAAATATGAAGCAGTAGCAGGCGGAACATGGTCTCCTTATTGCTTAGTGGCCGGAACGGTTCTGGATCCAAATGATGCAACTATCATTGTAAATAATGTAGCTCCAACAACCGATGCTTTGAAAGGTGATCTTGATCAATTGGATCAACAACGCAAATCAAACATCAAAGGTCTAAACAACATCGATGTTGTCTTCACAAAAGACAAATCGAAATGGACGCGTTGCCCAGTATTAGAAATGCAATACACCTCTTCCCTAGCTGAAGATAACGACGGTGACAATACTGTAGATCCAGAAAAAATGAAAGTGCGTCGCGCACCTTCAGTTGATAAAAACGGAAGAAAAGCAGGACAGGCTGGATACAACTCAGCAGAAGGAGATTTAGTCGGTGCTATCGGAATGGGTTGGTTCCCTGGTTATGCAATTGACCTTAGCACAGGAGAACGATTAAACATGGCGTTCGGAGAGGACAGTTGGTTGGTTGGTGAGAACGGTCGTGATATGATCTGGAATCCTTCAACCCGTCTATACACAAACAATGGTCAACCATTATTCGGTGGACAACATTGGATTTATGTATTCAAAAATCTACGTTACGAAGATTATTCAGCCACAAGCCCAGCATCTAGCTTAGCTCTTGTGCCTAGATATGACGACGGCGCTTTCTTATACAGCAAGTTGTCTGATCCATCAATCAGCTCTTCAAACTGGAAGAAAGTATTCCGCGGTTGTACTTGGGTAGGTAGCGGACTTGTAAATCCAGAGCACCCTTTGCTTTCTGTAGAAGAAGGGCTTATTCCTAACGATGTTCGTATAAGCATTCGTGTAGCGAAGCCATATGCGAGTTACTCATATGACAATCCCGACATTTCAACGGAGACTGCTTCTGTGAACGGTTGGAGAAATATTTATACCTTCTCAACCAAGAACATTGCAACCACATTAAACGATGCCACCACGCTTACATCAGTTCTTGACATTATTAATGTAGTTCCTAACCCTTACTATGCGTTCAGTTCATATGAAACCAATCAATTGGATAACCGCGTAAAGATTACTAATCTTCCTGACATCTGTACAGTTACAATCTATGATTTGAATGGTAACAGAATCAGACAATTTAAGAAAGCTGATAAAATCACTAGTATCGACTGGGATTTGAAAAACGAAAGAAACATTCCAATCGCTTCTGGAACCTACATTATACATGTAGATGTACCTGGCATCGGAGAGAAAATCTTGAAATGGTTCGGCGTTATGCGTCCGGTTGACTTGAATAACTTCTAATTGAAAAACGAATTACGATCATGAAAAAATCAATCATATCACTTTCCCTGATTTTAGGAATTACATCCTCTCTTTTTGCAGGAAATCCCGATAGATCTGGATCAGCCGGTGCGAGTCACTTACTTGTGAATCCTTGGGCTCGTTCATCGGGATTAGGAAATTCTTCTCTCTCTTCAGTAACAGGAGTAGAAAGTGTTTTTTTAAACGTCGCAGGTTTAGCCTTCACTAAGAAAACTGAATTGCTTTTCACCAATACGCAGTATTTCGTTGGAACAGGTATCCAACTAAACGCAGCAGCCTTTGGACAAAAAGTAGGTAAATCGGGAGCCTTCGCATTGTCTGTTGTAAATATGAATTTCGGAGACATCGCGCGTACTACAGAAGCTCTTCCTGAAGGAGGAATCGGTTCCTTTACCGTGAACTACTCTAACATCGGAATCAGTTTCGCGAAAGAATTCTCTAACAGTATCTACGGTGGTCTTACTGTTCGTTTGATTAGCGAAGCCATCTACAATGTGCGCTCACAAGGTGTTGCATTCGATGCTGGAATACGCTATGTAACGGGAGAAAAAGACAATGTTCGCTTTGGAATTACACTTCGTAATGTTGGACCTCCAATGCGTTACAAAGGAGATGGTATGACTGTTTCCGCTGTAATTCCTTCAAGCGGAAATACACTTACTGTTGAGCAGCGCTCACAGCCTTATGAAATGCCTTCGATGGTTAACGTTGGTTTCGGTTATGACTTCCTAATGAAGAACAGCATGAAACTAACAGCAAACGCAGCGTACACATCAAACTCCTTTAGCAAAGACCAAATTGCTTTAGGTTTAGAATACAATTTGCGTAATCGTCTTTTCCTTCGTGGTGGATTCCAACAAGATATTGGTACTAACACAACGTACAATGCCAAAAGTGCTTTGACTGGACCAACGGGAGGTATGACCATTCAATTGCCAGCAGGTGATAACGGAAGCGTTATTGGCTTAGATTATTCTTATCGCTTAACGAATCCATTCAACGGAATTCATAGCATGGGAATTCACATTACGCTTTAAATTTCTTACTATATTTGTTTTGAAACCTCGTTCGCGGGGTTTCTTTATTTTAATACATACAAGACTATGTCACACATTGCCTATTACACAGCGGAAGGACTTAAAAAATTAAAAGATGACTTATACAACCTCAAGATGGTTGAACGTCCAAAAATTAGTCAGCAAATTGCTGAAGCAAGAGACAAAGGTGACCTCAGTGAAAATGCTGAATATGACGCAGCAAAAGAGGCGCAAGGGCACCTAGAAGCGCGCATTGCTAAAATGGAAGACTTGGCGGCGAATGCGCGTTTGATCGATGATTCACACATTGACAACTCTAAAGTATACATTCTCTCTCGAGTGAAATTGAAAAACCTAAAGTCCAACACCGAAGTAGAATACACACTCGTTGCTGAAAACGAAGCCAACCTTGCTCTGAAAAAAATTAGTATTGATTCCCCGATTGGCAAAGGATTGCTTGGCAAAAAAGTGGGTGATATCGCGGAAGTACAAGTTCCTGCTGGAACTTTACAACTCGAAATTCTAGACATTAATCGCTAATGGCCACCCTTTTTACGCGTATTATCAATGGAGAAATTCCGTGCTATAAGATAGCCGAGAACGACCTTTTCATAGCATTTTTAGATATTCTACCCGTTGCAATGGGGCATGCTTTAGTGGTTCCTAAAAAGGAAATAGATTACATTTTCGATCTTCCCAACGAAGAACTTCAAGCACTTAATCTATTTGCGAAGGAAGTCGCACGTAAAATTCAAGCTATTATTCCTTGCAAAAAAATTGGGGTAAGCGTCATTGGACTAGAAGTTCCTCATGCGCACATGCATCTGATTCCAATCAACCATATTCACGACATGAATTTCGAAAAGGAACGATTGAAATTTACACCCGAAGAATACGCGGAGATTTGCAACGCCATCTCAAACGCATAACAATAATATTTCGCATAAAAAAAGGCCCTATTTCTAGGGCCTTTTCTATAAACTAAAGCTAATTAGTTCTTCAACATTTTCTTTCTTGCAACAGCGTTGTTCGAAGTATGAATCTCAACGGTGTACATTCCTGCTGACCAGTTTGAAGAATCTACGAATACAACCTCTTGGTTTGTAGTGTTCGAGTTGTAAACCACTCTTCCCATTGCATCGAATACACGAATAGCACTTACACGCTCTGAAGCGCGAATTGCAAACGACTCATTCGCTGGATTTGGAAATACATTGAATGAAACTTCTTCGTTCTCATCTATTCCAATATAACATGGGCTAGTATTTAAGTTCATTGCACAAGCAATACGTGGAACTGAATATCCCATAATAGTATCGCAATAAGCCATTCCTTTAGCCATAGACATGTCTGGGTTGGTTAACAAACCGTTAGCACTGCCTGGATTTGTCGCTGTATCCCACCAATCCCATGGCGATGAATCTGCTGGGGTTGTAGCAGGACGCTCCAATGGGAACAAACCGTGGAAACCATTGTTTGTTGAATTCGCAGCATCTGTAAAAGCTTGACCTGGTAAATAACCTTCAGCCAATTCAAAAATCCCGTTGTTTCCGTATTGACTCATGGCCATTTGAACATCGTAGCTACCTTGAACTTCAACAACTGGTAAGTTCAAACCAGGTACGATAACCGTTCCTGTGTAGTAAGGAGCAAAAGGATCTGAAGGAACCTGGAAAGAAATCATAGGATTGTCAGTTGCATCGATCCAAGAAATATCTCCGCAAGCACCACCCATGTTTAATGCAACACTTACGTCAGAACTATAACCAACGTGATTAGCATAACAAAGAGTATCACCATTCAAAGGATTCACACCAACAGATGTTCCGTAGATGTCTCCATTTACGAAATCCAATACCATTGGCACACCTGCACTCGTTGTAAACTTAGGAAGTAACAAATCTGTGTAAGCATCAATTCCTGTAGCAGCGAACGTGATATATCCTCCTGTACCTTGTCCCCATGCAGCAATGCGAGTTGGATCAATTCCAAATGGATTTCCAGCTTCCGCAGCTGTCTTACGGAAATAACGAACTGCAGTGCGACAATCTTGAACACCACGGTAAGCCGCATTAATCAAAGTGTTTACACGCTCTTCTTGTGTTGCAGCAATTGGATTCCATCCAAGACGATAATCGCAAGAAGCAACAACATATCCCAACTTAGCTAGACGAGTACATAACTCAACAATTGTTGCGTCAGTCTTTGTCCCTCCAGTACCCTGATTTTGTGGAAAAGGAAGAAAGTTTCCAGTGTGGAAATAAAGAATAACCGGACGGTTAGTCTCAGTATCTCCGGTTGGAGTATAAACATCCATTTTTAATCCCTCTGGAATCGCTTCTCCAAGCTGGGAATAATACAATACTGTAGCGTTAACGCCATAGGTAACGTCCGTTTGAACGTCAACCGAAGTAAATTGCTCTGTCATGTAACGTTGGGCAGTTGCTCCTGTTACACTCAACATCGCAATTGCAATCAATGAGTAGATTTTTTTCATAAGTTATTTATTTGATTTTTGATGATTGAACGAATATTGAACGCTAAGATAGGCCATTCTTCCAATTGAAGGACCGCCGTACACCTGAACTTGTTGATTATTTAATACGTTAGAGGCTCCTAACTTGAAGAAAACATTTGATTCAATTAAACTGTAATTCACTTGAACATCTACCATGTCATAAGTATTGATGTATCCCGTAAACTGAGGGGAGCCCTCGAACAAATACCCTTGTATCCATTTGTAGTTCACACTATACCCCCAACAATTTCCTTCACTCGATTCAAACAATTTATTTCCAGTAACGCTTAAATTGTACTTGTGCTTCGGCGTATTGAAAGCTGGAATAATTGGGTCATTCGGATCGCTTCTTACAATACTATTGAATGAATAGTTCGCACCGAAACTGTGCTTCTCGTGGAAATAATAGTTCAAACCAACATTGGCACCTTGAGTTATAACAGTATTCTTCGAATTGGCTGAATAACGATATATCTGCAACTCATCGGGTAAATTCGTTGTCGGATCGAAAGTAGCATCTAAGCCAATGTTGTATCCTATGAAATGTTTGTACACACTGTAATAGGCTCCTAGATCAACATATATTTTTTGATCTAAAAAAGAACCTCGGTATCCGAATTCCATAGTTTTCACTTGCTCAGGACGAATCGGATCAATGTTAAAATACTTCAAACTATCTGTATCCAATGTGTTTCGGTATGCGTTGAAACTAGCCAATGTGATTAGAGAATCCACACCATACAAGTTTCCGCTTAAAATAGCAGGACCTACGTTCAAGCTCAAGTACTGATCTGTTAACGTTGGATTCCTCAATGCCGAAGAAAACGATGCGCGTAGGTAATGATTTTTCTTCGGTTGAAAAACAACAGATGCTGCAGGGCTAACCAAAGCCTCAAAATTTACATTTTTATCCAAGCGCAAAGTGCCGCTAGCAATCAACCTGTTCTCCATGAATTTTCGAGTAGCCCCGAAATACAATCCACCTTCATAATTATAAATTCTCTCAGTGTCGTCGGTGAAAATTGTCCCGGCTGAATTTGGGCTATACAAACGCGCGTTACCCCCGATTCGGTAATCTATAAAACCCGACCCTTTCCACTGGTATTCACCTTGCGTATGAAACAAAGAAGAACGATCATAGAAACGCGTCCCACCATCAGCATCGTTGTTATTGGAAGAAATTATTCGGTCGAAGTTTGAGTTAAACATCGCAGATCCAGGTTGAAAAAATCCATATTGCCCTTGAATAGGAATTCCGCCTGTTCCGTTGTTCGTCCAATTTTCTACCAACTGGTGAAAATAGGACAACGTATCTGCATTCTGAGCAGACCAAGAAGCATATTGCTCGTCTGTAGGAACAATAAAAAAATTCGGTTCAGCCGGCCAATTTGGATTTTGTACATATTCCGGATAACCCAAATTGTCTGTTATAATATCGCTAACCGAATCTTGCCAGTACTTCACGTATACATTCGCCCAATTCTCGTCCGAACGCGCAGCATCCTGCAACTTCAATGCTGTGAAATAAGGGTCGAAACTCTTTCCAGCATTCTCGCCAGTTCCATAAAAGCGAATGAAATATTTATCCTTCTTTTTCAATTCTACTCTTCCCTGATAAAACAAAATATCACGAAGGCTGAATCGATTGTCACCTTGATAAACCGTCGTTCCCTGGCCTACGTTTCCTGCAACAATTAACTCCGGTGAATTCTCTTCGAGCTCTGGTTTCAACCGCAAATGAACAGAGGCGTTGGCCTTCACATTCTTTGTGTTGTAGTCCACTAAATCAGATTCGCGATAACCTGTTCTGAAAAATGTTCCCAATCCAGGTTTTCCATTTGGATCTTCTGCATAATCGTTCGCTGGAAAATATTCGTCACCGTAAATGTTAACCGCGTCAAATCTTCCCGGATTGCTCGCTGCAAAACCTCCGTTATAAATGGGAGATTGATTATCCGCTGCCCAATCCAATGCCTTAAATGCAAAAACGTTGAATTTGTACGCTAAGTATTTATACCCTTCCTTGTTGGAAAACGCATGAGCAAAACGCACCGATGGCTCAACCAATTGCCTCTCGCCCACTCGTAGCTGAGCGGTAAGACCCGTATAAACAAATGGGTCTTTCGTTTCCATTTTAATTACACCGTTAAAGGCACCGGGGCCGTAGAATGCACTGCTCGCCCCTTGCACAATTTCAACAGCAAACACGTCCAAATCAGGCGCGCCCAAAAAATTCCCTAAAGAGAAATTCAAGCCAGGCGATTGATTGTCTACTCCATCGATTAACTGCAAGCTTCGAACAGGCGAGGTTGAGTTAAATCCACGTGTATTGATCACTCTAAATCCTAAACTCGCCGTCGTTAAGTCCACTCCCTTCAATGCACCTAATCCTTCATAGAAATTTCCTGAAGCTGAATTTTTAATGGCGGTCAAATCCATTCGTTCAACGGTTAATGGATTTTGTTTTTGCTTCTCGGTAATGCGCGTGTCTTTGATAACTACTGCGGGACCGAAATCAGCTTGAATCATTTCAACCAAAACGAAATCGGCGGTTCGCACCAAAATTTCTTGATCGGCAAATCCAACGTATTTGAAGACCAATGTTGCAGGTAATCCTGAAACTTTGATTGAAAACTCACCATCGTAGTCGGTCACCACTCCGTTATTCGTCCCCTTCTGAAAAACAACCGCACCAGTAAGAGTTGCACTATTTTGCTGATCAATTACTTTTCCACGTAGCGTTTGCGCATAAGAGACCGTTGTGACCAACACCGTAAAAAGAAGAGTTAAGAGATTTCTCATTTGAATACAATTTACGACCATTTCTAACAGTAAACCATTTCCGGAAAAGAACTTATTAAAAATGAATTGAAGAAAAAAGGGCCGTAAAACGACCCTTTTTCATATTTATTAATTCCTTGAATTATCCGCTACAAGACTCGCAAGAATCTGGATTGTCTATTGAACAAGCAATTGCGTCTACATTTTTCTGAGAAAGAGTATCCGGTGTAATATTCATACTTACAGTAACAGGCGCGCTCTCTATAACTACTTCAGCTTTCGGCTGAGACAATTGAGACTTGTCTACGGTGAACTTAATAGCATCTGTGGCCGCTTTCGTGCGCAAGTAATACATACCTGTTTTCAATCCTTTCTCCCAAGCGTAGAAGTGCATAGAAGTAAGCTTGCCGAAGTTTGCATTTTCCATGAAAATATTCAACGACTGACTCTGACAAATGTAAGCTCCGCGATCAGCAGCCATATCAATTACCACACGCTGTGAAATCTCCCAAGCTGTTTTGTAAAGGGCTTTCAAGTTGTCTGGAATCTCATCGATGTTCTGAACGGAACCACTGGTTGACATTAACTTGTTTTTCAAGTTATCGTTCCAAAGACCAAGGTTTACCAGGTCTTTCAGAAGATGTTTGTTCACAACAATAAACTCACCCGCTAACGTTCTTCTTGAGTAAACATTTGTAGTGTAAGGCTCGAAGCACTCATTATTTCCTAAAATCTGTGCAGTAGATGCTGTTGGCATAGGAGCTAACAACAAGCTGTTGCGCATTCCGTATTTCGTAATTTCTTCTTTCAATACGCTCCACTCCCAACGGTCTGTTGGAGTAACATTCCACATATCGAATTGAAGAATGCCTTTCGATGCTGGAGAACCTTGGAAGGTTTCGTACGCACCGTCTCTGCGCGCTAAATCTTTCGACGCCGTGCATGATGCATAATAGATGGTTTCGAAAACTTCGCGATTCAACTTTTTCGCTTCCTCAGACTCAAATGGGAATCGTAATAAAATAAACGCATCTGCCAATCCTTGGACACCAATTCCAATTGGGCGGTGACGCATGTTTGAATTACGTGTTTCAGGAACTGGATAATAATTCCCGTCAATAATTTTGTTCAAGTTCACCGTTAATTGGTAAGTCACTTCAAACAACTTATCGTGATCAAAAGCTCCGTCTTTAACAAATTTCGGCAAGGCAATTGACCCTAAATTACAAACTGCAATTTCATCAGGAGCCGTGTACTCGATAATCTCGGTGCACAAGTTCGAACTCTTAATGGTTCCCAAATTTTGCTGATTGCTCTTACGATTCGCAGCATCTTTGTACAACATGTAAGGGTTGCCTGTTTCAATTTGTGATTCGACAATTTTGTACCACAAATCTTGCGCTTTGATTGTCTCTCTTCCTTTCCCTTCCGACTCGTATTTGGTGTATAATTTAACAAACTCTTCACCCCAACAATCTGAAAGTCCTGGACATTCATTTGGACACATCAATGTCCAAGTTCCGTTGTCCTTCACGCGCTGCATAAACAAATCGGGAATCCATAGAGCGTAGAACAAATCGCGTGCACGAATTTCTTCTTTACCGTGGTTTTTTCTAAGGTCTAGAAAGTCATAAACATCTGCGTGCCACGGTTCAAGATAAATTGCGAAAGAACCTTTACGCTTTCCACCTCCCTGATCTACATAACGCGCCGTATCGTTGAACACGCGCAACATTGGAACAATACCATTACTCGTACCGTTTGTACCTCTAATGTATGAACCCTTCGCACGAACATTGTGAATGCTAAGTCCTATACCACCGGCGCTCTGAGAAATTAAAGCTGTTTGCTTCAACGTATCATAAATTCCAGGGATACTGTCATCTTTCATTTGAATAAGAAAGCACGAGCTCATCTGAGGCTTCGGTGTTCCAGCATTGAAAAGTGTTGGGGTCGCATGTGTGAACCACCCTTCGCTAATCATGTTGTACGTCTTCACAATTTCATCTAAATCTGTCTTGTGAATTCCAACAGCAACGCGCATGAACAAATGTTGCGGACGTTCAACAACAGTTCCGTGCATTTTCAACAAATACGATTTTTCTAATGTTTTGAAACCGAAATAATCGAATTGAAAATCACGGTCGTAGATAATGGTGCTATCCAATAAAGGCGCATTCTCCGTTATCACGTTGTACACGTCTTCTGCAATTAAGCCCGCACCTTTTCCCGTCTTCGGATCTACATAATTGTATAAATCTGAAATAGTTTGAGAAAAAGACTTCTTCGTGTTCTTGTGTAAGTTTCCGATAGCAATACGAGAGGCAAGTAGCGCATAGTCCGGATGAGTCGTCGTATTCGTAGCGGCTATTTCAGCTGCTAACGTATCTAACTGACTTGTGGTTACTCCATCGAATACCCCTTCAATAACCTTCATGGCTATTTTCATGGGATCAATGATTGGATTCAATCCGTAACATAATTTTGAGATTCTGGCAGTGATCTTATCGAATTTCACTGTCTCTTTTCTACCGTCTCTTTTTACTACAAACATGTGCTTCTATATATTTCGTTAATGCTTAATTTTCTTAGAATTCTTCCGAGAATGAAATGGCTCTTGAATCTTCTGACGGACCGTCTTTCACTCCAGCTTTTTGATATTCCGCAACGCGTTTTTCAAAGAAATTCGTCTTTCCTTCCACACTTATCAAATCCATAAAATCGAACGGATTTGTGCTGTTGTATATTTTCTCGGTCCCTAATTCACTCAACAATCTGTCTGCTACGAATTCGATATACTGACTCATTAAATCGCTGTTCATTCCAATTAATCGAACTGGAAGAGCGTCAGTTATAAACTCACGCTCGATAGCAACGGCCTGTTCTATAATTTCGCGAACACGTCCATCTGGCAGTTTATTTTGAATATGATCATTGTAAAGCAAACAAGCAAAATCGCAATGCATTCCTTCGTCACGGCTAATCAACTCATTACTGAAGGTCAAACCTGGCATTAGACCGCGTTTCTTCAACCAAAAAATACTGCAGAAACTTCCTGAAAAGAAAATACCTTCAACTGCGGCAAAGGCTACCAAACGTTCAGCAAACGTTCCACCCTTGATCCAACGCAAGGCCCATTCGGCCTTCTTCTTCACACAGTCTAATGTGTCGATTGCTTTGAATAAATAATTTTTATCCGCCGTATCCTTGATGTAAGTGTCAATCAACAATGAATACGTTTCACTGTGAATATTCTCCATCATGATTTGAAATCCGTAGAAAAATTTCGCCTCAGTATATTGAACCTCACGAACGAAGTTCTCCGCTAAATTCTCATTTACAATTCCATCGCTTGCCGCGAAGAAAGCCAATACATGTTTAATAAAGTGACGCTCGTCATTGTTCAACTTTGTATTCCAGTCAACCAAATCAACACTCAAATCAATCTCTTCAGCAGTCCAAAAACTTGCCTCTGAAGTTTTATACATCTGCCAAATGTCCTGGTGAACAATAGGAAAAAGTACAAATCTATCGGGGTTTTCTGTTAAAAGTGGTTCTTCGTGCTGCATCTATTTAATTTTTCAGTGTTTTGGCCTCCATAAATTCTATTTATTCTACCAAAGAATAAAAAAGAAATTCAGGACTTCAAAGATTCATTATTGATTGTGAAATTGCAACTTAAAACAGTTAACAAGAAGGCCTAGTTTTTAACAATCAAAATTTCATTTCTCTGAATCCCTTACCCACGTAAGGATTTGTCGTTTTTGCGATTTTTTTATTGTTTTTACGACAGATTTTCCGCTATATTTCATGGCACCACTTTTATTACGAACTTGGCTTAAATGACTGCTTTTATACCCTTAAAAAAGGAAAGAACACGTTACATTTGTAACCATAAATTGAAGAACCTATGCTCGGAGCGCTGAATACTATTCTGAAGAAAATAATCGGAGATAAAAAAGAGAAAGATATTGAAGCCATTCAACCGCTTCTTAAAGCTACTAAATCTGCTTGCGACGACCTTTCAAACGCCAGCGCAGACGACGTACGTCGCATATCTGCGGAGATGCAAACTCGTATCCAAAAACATGTGCAGCATTTAGAAGACGAAGTTGATGCCTTGAACGCTAAAGCCGATGCGCTTCCGCTAGATGCCTTAGAAGAAAAAGAAGGGATTTACAGTGAGGTTGACAAAGTAAGAACAACAATTAATGAAGAGATTGAAGTGGTGCTGTTAGAAATTCTTCCAGAAGCTTTTGCAGTGATTAAGCGCACTGCAGAGCTTTTCAAGAATAACGAGGAGATTACCGTTACCGCTAACGCAAGCGACAGAGAATTTTCGGCGCAGTCTGCTAAAGATTACGTTCGAATTGAAGGTGACAAAGCCATTTGGAAAAATAATTGGTCAGCTGCGGGGAACCGATTTACTTGGGACATGGTTCACTACGACGTTCAATTAATTGGAGGTATTGCCCTTCACCAAGGAAAAGTTGCAGAAATGGCTACTGGTGAGGGTAAGACACTTGTTGCTACACTTCCTGTATTCTTGAACGCTCTTTCAAACAAAGGCGTTCATGTGGTTACTGTGAACGACTATTTGGCTCGACGTGACTCTGAATGGATGGGGCCGCTGTATGAATTTCATGGATTAAGTGTTGATTGCATAGACAAACACCAACCCAATTCAGACGCTAGAAGAAATGCCTACCGCTCGCATATTACTTTCGGAACCAACAACGAGTTTGGCTTTGACTATTTACGTGACAACATGGCGGTTGAAGCTTCGCATTTGGTTCAACGCAAACATCACTTCGCAATTATTGATGAAGTCGATTCTGTATTAATTGACGAAGCAAGAACTCCGCTTATTATTTCCGGTCCAACATCAAAAGGAGATCAGCAAGAATTCGACGCGTTGAAGCCGAAGATTCAAATTCTGATGAACGCCCAGAAATCGGCTGTCACAGACTTTTTAACTGAAGCTAAAAGAAAACTTCAACCGGAATCAGGAGCACCAAACAAAGAAGAATTAATCGAAGGAGGATTAGCTCTTCTTCGCGCTTACAGAGGATTACCGCGTAACAAAGCCCTTATTAAATTTTTAAGTGAAGACGGAATCAAGGCCATCCTTTTAAAAACAGAAGGCTACCATCTTCAAGACAATCAGCGTGAAATGCCAAAAGCAGATGCTGAATTGTTCTTCGTAATTGACGAGAAAAACAATCAAATTGAATTAACCGACAAGGGTATTCAATTGATGTCGAAAAACATGGAAGACGAGCGATTCTTTGTCCTTCCTGATATCGGAACCGAAATTGCTCACATCGAAAAAAACTCACAGAGCGATTCTGAACGCGTGAGCGCCTTAGAAGAACTTCAGCGCGATTACAGTGTGAAAAGCGAACGCATTCATACGA
Source organism: Flavobacteriales bacterium (assembly GCA_044239865.1). Taxonomy (GTDB): domain Bacteria; phylum Bacteroidota; class Bacteroidia; order Flavobacteriales_D; family Sanyastnellaceae; genus CAIZGX01. The sequence continues at coordinate 91,445 of JBIIAO010000004.1, read as the reverse complement.
TTAACCAACTTCTTAGAGCATACGCGCTTTTCGAAAGAGACAAGGAATACGTGGTGATGGACAACAAAGTGAAAATTGTTGATGAGCAAACCGGACGTATGATGGAAGGTCGTCGATTCTCAGACGGACTGCACCAAGCCATTGAAGCGAAAGAAAATGTGAAGGTTGAAGCAGCTACACAAACCTACGCTACAGTTACTTTGCAGAACTATTTCCGAATGTACCATAAGTTGGCGGGAATGACAGGAACGGCAGAAACAGAAGCAGGAGAATTGTGGGACATCTACAAGTTAGATGTGATGATTATTCCAACACATCGCGCTATTTCAAGAAAGGACCAGGACGATAAAATTTACAAAACGAAGAGAGAAAAATACAATGCTGTAATTGAAGAAATTGCAGAACTACGTGAAGCTGGAAGACCTGTTTTGGTGGGTACTACAACTGTTGAAGTATCTGAAGTTCTAAGCAGAATGCTTCGCCAACGCGGTATTGACCATCAAGTGCTGAACGCAAAGCTTCACCAAAAAGAAGCGGAAATTGTTTCTCTTGCGGGTAAAGCAGGAACTGTGACCATTGCAACAAACATGGCCGGTCGTGGTACCGACATTAAACTTGGAGAAGGGGTTAAGGATTCCGGCGGATTAGCAATTATTGGAACGGAGCGTCACGACTCACGTCGTGTTGACAGACAGCTGCGCGGACGCTCGGGTCGTCAAGGAGATCCAGGATCCTCTTCTTTCTATGTTGCATTGGAAGATGATTTGATGCGTTTATTTGGAAGTGACCGTATTGCTAAAATGATGGACAGACTTGGCCTGAAGGAAGGCGAGGTTATTCAACATTCAATGATTACGAGTTCCATTGAAAGAGCTCAGAAAAAAGTTGAAGAAAATAACTTTGGTATTCGTAAGCGTTTGTTGGAATTCGATGACGTTATGAATGCTCAGCGTGAGGTTATCTACAAACGCAGAAGACACGCTTTGTTTGGAGAGCGCTTGAAGCTTGATATCGACAATATGTTGTATGATTTAGCTCAAGCAGCTGTTTCGCATGCACACAGTGCGAAAAACTACGACGCATACAAAATTGAATTGTTACGTTATTTCGGTATTGAATCGCCCGTGACACAAGATCAGTTCATTCAAGAAAATGAAATGAATGTGATTCATGCAACTTACGAGGCTGTTTTAATGGCTTACACTTCACGTATTGATAGTCTTGCTGAAGAGGCTTTCCCTGTGATTGAAAATGTGTACCGCACCAATTCACAAGGTTATCAGAACATCGCTATTCCGTTCAACAATGGTTTGAAAGGAATTCAAGTTGCTGTTAATTTAGAAAAAGCCCATTCTTCTGGTGGAAAAGAAATGATTAGCGCCCTTGAAAAAGGAATTACGTTGGCCATTATAGATCAAAACTGGAAAGAGCATCTTCGTGCCATGGACGACTTAAGAAGCAATGTGCAGTTCGCTGCTCACGAGCAAAAAGATCCTTTGTTGATTTACAAAAAAGAGAGTTTCGATTTGTTTCGAATTATGATTACTAAGACGAATGCTGAAATTGCAAACTTCTTATTGACCTGTCAACTTCCTTCGGGAAGCCAAGTGAATCAAGCGCCTCAGCGCGAAGTTGTGCGAACACAAACCGTGAAAGCAGATTCTGGAAACTTGAATCAACACGCAAGTCAGGCTCAAGAAGCTGGTGAACGAATTTCACAGCAACGCAGTGAGCCTGTTGTTGCTGACCCGAAAATTAATCGTAACGAACCGTGTCCATGCGGTTCAGGAAAGAAATACAAATCTTGTCACGGAAAATAATTATTCCGCGGCAAGATTTTCCCATTTTTCCATAAGTCCTTCAAGCTCCTTTTTTAGTTGCTCGTACTTGGTATTTTGTGAATTAACCAGTTCGAGATTAGAATAATCCATAGTTGACATTTCAACTTCCAGTTCTGCCATTTGCAGTTCTTTCTTTTCAATGTCTCCTTCCACTTTCTTGATCTCTTTCTCCTTCGTTTTATCAATCCTTACGGCTGGTTTAACCTCAACAACGATCTCTTCCTTCTGAATTTTCTCTTGTTGTTTCGCTACTTTCTCATTCTCATAAAGTGCAATACTCGTCGCTTTTTTATCGCGTAAAAATTCTTTCACATCGCCAGGAAAAACAACCATTCTATCGGCCTGAATTTCAAATACTTTTTGGGTTAACCCATCTAAGAAATCTCTGTCGTGTGAAACAAGTAAAACCGTTCCATCGTATTTCGCTATTGCGCTTTTCAGCACTTCTTTCGAGGCCAAATCCAAGTGATTCGTCGGTTCATCTAAAACCAAAAAATTGTAGGGTTGAAGCAGCAGCTTACAAAATGCTAAACGCGCTTTTTCTCCACCCGACAACACTTTCACTTTTTTGTCTATGTCATCGCCACTGAACAAAAACGCTCCCAACAACCCGCGAACACCTTTTCTAATTTCGCCAACCGCTTCGTCGTCTATGGTTTGAAAAACTGTTTTTTCTCCATCTAAAATATCACTTTGGTTCTGTGCGTAGTAACCGACTTCAACACTATAACCAATCTTCAATTCACCGTCAAAGGCCTCTTGATTCATGATCATACGAAGCATCGAGCTTTTCCCGACACCATTCTTTCCTATAAGTGCAACTTTCTCACCACGGACAATCTGAAAGTTCACCTTAGAAAAAAGATGTAAATCCCCGTAGGACTTACCCACGTCGAATCCTTCCAAGATAACCTTTCCCGAATGCGGCGAAGGCGGGAAAGCAATTCGAACTTTCGTTCCATCAATATCATCAACCTCAATTTTCTCTAACTTATCGAGCTTACGAATCAGTGTTTGTGCGAATGCCGCCTTGTCTTTTTTCGCACGGAACTTATCAATTAGCTTCTTCGTATCTTCAATATACTTCTGTTGGTTTTTTGCGGCGTTTTCTTGACGCTCAACCTCTGATTCACGTTGAACAATGTACTTGGAATACGAAAACTTATAATCGTACAACTTCGATTTTGAAATCTCAATGGTACGTTTCGTCACATTGTCTAAGAAGGTTCTATCGTGAGAAATAAGAACGATTGCACCTGGATATTCAACCAGAAATTCTTCCAACCATTCAATACTTTCAATGTCTAGGTGGTTTGTTGGCTCATCGAGTAATAATAAATCAGGATTCTCTAAAAGAAGTTTTCCTAATTCAACGCGCATCTTCCAACCACCGCTAAACTCGCGCATGGGACGTTTCAAATCTTTCGAAGAGAAACCCAGTCCTTTTAATACGCGTTCAATTTTCTCGTCTGTACTTCCGACATCGAGAAGAGACAATCGATGTGAAACCGCTTCGATTTCATCTATTAAATTTGCGTAATCATCGGAAGTATAGTCTGTATGATTGGCAATTAAATCGCCGAGCTCATCCATACGCGCTTTCATCACTTGCAATTCACGAAAGGCGCCTTGTGCCTCTTCATATACCGAAGCATCTTCTGAGTGCACCATTTCTTGCGGAAGATATCCGATAGTTGTTCCTCTAGCTAAAGAAATAGTTCCTTCTGTTGGTTTTTGAATTCCAGCTAAAATCTTAAGCATGGTAGATTTCCCTGCTCCATTCTTTCCCACTAAACCTATTCGTTCTCGTGGACCTATGAAATATCCAATTTTCGAAAACAACTCTCTCGAGCCAAAATGCACACTTAAATTCCCTACTGTAATCATTACTTTATAAAAAAAACAAACCCCTCGGATAAACCGAGGGGTTCAGATTCAAAACTTTTAACTTAATAGTTCCACAAATCGTGTTCGTATTCGTAGATCTCTTTCTTTATTCGCTCACCTTCCAGCAAAGCGTCTATTCCTTGAGCGTAGTCAGTTATGTTACGATCATAAATATTTTCTTCTTTAATCACGTAGCCTGAAAAATGTCTTGTTTCAAACAAATCCTCGAAGGTTCCTTTGAAAGCGTCATTCATCATGTTGAAACACTCCTTCTTTGAAAATAGGAAGCGACATTCATCGTAATACAACCAAAACAATGGCTCTATATCTCCGTTTGCTTTTTTCGCCATTGGTGCTATTCCGATAATTCTAACATATCTCTGCGAACGTTGCTTGTCAAAAATCCAATCTTCTTTCAATCGATATCTTTCGATGTCCTGTCCAATAATCACAGGTGGGCAACCATTCTCACTAGGGGTAGGAGAATATAAACCTGGGATAGCGGGACAAGCGTCATCTGTGTCAGCAATACGATCCAAATCAGTATCAGGAACCGTCAAGTATGGGTCCGTTATTGCTCCAACGTCAATCGGAATGGACATAACCGTACTTACTTCTTGCAAGTTAACTCGCTCAGTAAATTCGTCATCCTCAGCACCAATCGGACCTGCGTTCGCTTTGTATGCAGTGATGTCTCCATCCTTCAAGCCTTGCACAATAACATGCCATAAGCTCTTTCTTCCTAATTTCTCATCCTTCGGATAAAAAAGTGCGTAATTGATTTTTTGATCTAGATCAATTTCTTCCCAAACACGCTTTTTCCATAAAATATCAGATTCACGCAAATTAGGCCACTCCTTAACCTTTCTTTGTCTGTTAAGGATCTGCTCGTAAGATCGGTCACGCGGTGGCGGAACATAGCTACCATTAACGACTGATTGACTCGGTTGCGCTAGTGATACTAGCGAAGTCATTAAGAAAACAAACAGTAGGGCTGAAATTTGTGCTTTCATGGTCGATATTATTTTACGGTAAGTGCAACAGAGGATAAAGTCTTAGGCGGTTCGCCTGTTGTAGAGTAACGGATATTCGTAATAGTTATTTTGTCCCCAGCAGTAACTTTCGACAATGCAGCTCTCATTTTTGGTGTTAAGCTAGCACTAGATGAATTATCTACGAGCGATTTACCAGGACCTGAAATATCCATAGTAAATCCAAGAATACTAATTTGAACTCCTGTAAAGACAAAATCCTCAGGCATAAACGCTTCGACAATTGAAGATGATCTACAACCTGAACCTACAGTAGATTCTAGTGAGGATGCACCTGCGAACTTGGCAATTGGTCTTGGAACTGATTTCACAACAAACTGTTTGGGTGGCATACTAACAGATTTCCCGTTAATTGTTGCACTCACACGAACTTCTGCAGTTGCGTTTCCTGAACCCGAAGATGGAGAAACCTCAAAATTTCCACCGCCTTTCGATGAAATACTGCCACCTGTCATTGAAACTTGCAATTGGCTTGGATCAACACCTGGAACAGAAATTTCAACTGGATTTACCACGCCTCGGTAAAAGACATTCATTTTGGTCGCTGATACAACCAAAGAAGCTTCTCCAACGGTAAACGGAGGTACGATAAAAGGAATAGCCTTGTCCTGACCTTCAGCATCTTGGTATACAATTACACCTTTGTGCGAGTGAGAACCCAAAGCACTTTCATTTATTTTAAACTTGCACTTACCATCTGAACCTGAAAGAAGAGCCTCTTTACCCGCATAGTCAAACAACTCGGGCTTAGCACCTTCTCCAACCTCACCACCCATGTATACTTTTGTTTTGCTCGCTTTGTTATACGCGGCTAAGTATATTTCCGCTACGAAGGAGTCTCCCTTAAGAATATAACTTTGCTTTGGAACTACAGCAACTGTGACATCCGAAAATTTCAAATCTGAGGCATTGATTTGAGATGCTAAATAGTTCAAAACTGTGTTTTTCACCAAAATAACATCCGACTCAATTTTACTCAAATGTGCAATTACCGCAGCAAGTGGAGAGTGATAAAACAACGCGGTTTCCCACTTTTCATCCGGCTCCCCTTTTTCGCTGTTTGGAATATCAGCAAACGCAAAAGTGTTGGCAATAAGCGCCTTTGCCTCAGGTGATCTGTCTGCAAGAACGTGATTATTTCCCTTTAAATCTGTTACAGCTAAGTTTTGACAATCGTTTGAAAAAGAAGTCAATTTCTCACGAAGTTCAACCGCTGACCACGGTCCGCTTCTAGGTGAAGCTGGCTCATCGCCAATTAACATTCCGGTGGTGTTTTGATTTTCGTCTGGCTTAGTAACTTTTTCCTTGTCGCCAATATCAATCAAATGTCCATCTACAATGTACTCCTCAAATCCTGAACCATCGGGATTTCCTTTTGCAGAGCAAGCCAAAACACGAGCTTTCAACTCAATGATATGAGCTACCAATGCATCTGCTTTTTCTACTAATTCATGCGCTTTATCTTGGAATGGGCGTGCTTTTTCTTTATCGCTCCAATTGTCTAATAAGCCAAGTGTTGCATCGGCACGTTCCTCTGAGTTTGCGCTGTTTTTAACCAATCCGCGATTGATTTGAATGAAGGCGTTTAACACGTCCTTCGAAATATTCATGGCAAGAAGTGCGGTTAGAACGAGATACATCATCCCGATCATCTTCTGCCGTGGGGTTTCTTTTCCACCAGCCATTTTAGTTCCTCCTTATTTTAATTACTACAATTATTGTGTGGAACTTATGCTTGACGGCCAGAGCCCATTGCATTTAACATATTCGCATAAACCGTATTCAACGATTTCAAGTTATGAGCAAGCTCAGAGATGTTCTCTTTGTACAACTTAGTATCTTCAACAGAGTCTGCAAGGTTTTTAACCAATTGGCCCATACCTGAGTACATCTCGCGAGTTTTTTCAAGCTCAACAAGTTGTAATTCATACATCCCGTTTAAAGCCGCTAGGTTTTGTGACATTTTTTGTAAATGCACACCTGCACTAGCACCTTGCTCCGAATGAGCAGCTAAACCAGTCAACTGTTCTGAAGCAGCTTCATAAGTAGCAGCCAATTTAGAAACCTTCACAGAAGCATCTTGCAATGAGTTCGCGTAATTCGAACTAGCTGTAGCAGCCTCAGTTGAATCGGCCATTTGACGTGCATTCGAACTGAATGTTCTCATACCATCGCCTAGACTAGCGATCAAATCTCCATCGATTTTAGCCTCACTCAATAATGCATCTAATTGCTGAGAAACGCCATTGTTTACAACAGGTACAGCTTTTTTAGTTTTTGAACCATGGCCATGCTCTCCGTCTTCTGGGGTAGCCAATTCTGGGTACACTAACGACCAATCTGGTTCTTCATGAAGTGGTTCGAATGCCGAGAAAAAGAAGATAACTGCTTCTGTACTCAATCCCACTACCAGTAGCAAAGACGCAAATGGCCAGTGCTGAATTTTAAACATCGCTCCAATAATTACGACTGCCGCTCCAATTCCGTACAGTTTCGCCATAAAATTCTTCCAAGCTTTACTTCCAGGTTTCATTGATTTAAAAATTTAAGTTATTATAAGGTTTAATTGGTTTCTAGATAAAAATTACTCGGTTCCTGAAGGGCTGTTCCAATCTTCTTTTGGACCACTCTTTCCGCGACCTAAGTATGTCATTACACAACGGAATCCGATATAAGACTTTGCAGTGTCTTGATATTCGTAAGAACGAGATCCGCATTGAATGAAATAGCTAATGTCTTTCCAAGAACCGCCGCGAATAACTTTCCGCTTTTGAGTAGTACCATCTTCGCCTTCTTTGGCGCGGTAATCAAATTCCGGATTTAAATCATGCATGATTTCGTAAGCCGATTCGTCGTAAGCTGTGTTACACCATTCTGCAACATTACCTGCCATGTTATACAAACCCCAACCGTTTGGTGAATAAGAGCCAATCGGCACTGTGTGAACTCCATTATCATCTGGATAGTCACCGCGCATAGGCTTAAAGTTTGCTAAAGGACAACCTTGGTAATTTCTCACATAAGGCCCCCCCCATGGATATTCCTCGTTTGATAAACCACCACGAGCTGCGTACTCCCACTCTGCCTCAGATGGCAATCTAAATCTTTGAACAAAGGTTTCTCCGTTCTGTTGTTTCCACTCGTTAAGAATTTGAGTTCTCCATGCGCAGAAAGCCTGACATTGACCCCAAGTTACACCAACTACAGGGTAGTCGTCATAAGCTGGATGCCAAAAATAAGTCTCTGTTAAATGTGTGTTGTTCGCGTAAGAGAAATCATGTGTCCAAACCAATGTGTCAGGATAAACATTTATTTCTTCTTCAATAATAAATTGAGATCTGTCTTCATTCACTCGGATATCATGCAAATGATTCAAGCTGTTCTTTACTGTCAAAGGAGTTTCACGATTTCCTTTTTTCTTGGCTGCTCCTTGAAAATCAATCCACCAGTATTTATAATTCAACTTCTTCGTGTCTAGCTCCCAACGGTCATAGAACTTATTTTTTCCTGAATAATAGAATCCGTCTCCCTCATCTGCTATGACTTCGAAAATATCGTCATTAGTCATGTCAATTTCTAACTCCCAATCTAACTTGTATCCCTTTTCTATGTATCTGGCCATATCACGACCGTCCTCACGCTCTTCAATCTTAAATCCTTCAATATCGCCTTCTGCAAGCTTGTTTCTCATGAGCGAGTCACGCACCCAATAAACAAATTGACGATATTCATTGTTGGAAATTTCATGCTGGTCCATGTAGAAAGCGGAAACAGTAACTGTTTTCGACTTAACAGTCATTCCACCTGCAAGATCGCGGTCGTTGTTACCCATTGTAAAAGAACCGAAATGAACATAATTCATTCCGTAGGGATTCACTTGAACCCATTCCTCGCGGGGGTATACACCTACTAATTCTCCAGCTGGTCCAGGATAACATCCTACGAGTAAGGATGACACCAATGCGAAAAACAAAATTGATTTTTTCATGATTTCCTAAATTAATGAGCTAAACTCTGTTGGGTTAAGTTTAACGTATATATAACTGCACAAGGTTTCATTTTATTGTTATAATAATCGAGGGTCTCCCGAAATTCTTCGAATTGGGGTTTTTCCAAGATTAAATTCATAGGTCAAAAAGAATTCGTGTGATCCAGCGCTGTAGTCTTTAATCGTGCTCAATGTAACGTCATATGAGTACCCCATTTTAAATCCGTGCGTGTACGTATAACGCCCCTGCTGAACGGTATTCAATGTCATTTGTAAGCCTGCCATAGGAATAATTGCATCTCCAGGACGGAAAGCAACACCGCCCCATAGCAAATTGTTCCACAATACGTTAGCATTAACATCGATAGCCGGAGAAGCTTTCATATCGCTTTTAATTAAGGCGTTGGTACGAATAACCAACCCATTATTCAAATCGTGGTTGTATCCGCCCATTACATATATGTGTCGAGCAGTTGTGAAACCTAAGTCCACCAAGTTGGTTGCAGGCAAGTGGGTTGCACTCACCCCAGCATAAAACTTATCTTTCTGGTAGAACATCAAACCTAGGTTTGCATCAAATCCCCCTTGAGATAAACCTGTTGTTGGAATATTTGGATCGTTAGGGTCAATTGCTATCCAATTTGAACCTAAAGTCTTTGAAACCATTCCAACTTGAAAACCTGCTGAAAGGATATTGTTTCCAATTGGCAAGTGATAAGCTCCTGATAATCTTACGAATTTGTTTTGCTCTTGACCCAAAACTTCGGTCATTGCAGAAAGACCTAAACCCACTGTTCTTCCTCCAGCTTTAACGTAACCGTTGTAGTTAAACAAATAAGTTTTCGGATCGCGATTGAAGCCATCCCATTGGTCGCGGTGGAATGCTTGTATTTGATGCATGTTGTCAATACCAGCAGCGGCTGGATTGAAAGAAATTCTATCGAACATCCACAATGAGAATTGAGGATCTTGCTGAGCATTTACGGCACCTGCAAGTGAAAACGCTAAAAGAAGAAAATACAGTTTTTTCATCGTTTGTTTCTTTCGGTTAAATACGAAAATACCCCACAGGGGAATCTACATAGTTTGCTAAAATAGAAAATCTATTTAAAAAAACAAAAAAAACTATAGAAATTCAATAAAAACTAAAGCAAAGGCTTGCGAATATATATGACTACCAATGTTTTAGACCTTTAGATTCGTATTGTAAATTCTTGGAAGGCTAAGTTTATCAAACCAGTTTTTGAAAAGTTTTCCACCATCTATCCGGCATTTCTTGTTGAGAAGCCATGATATAATCGGCATATGTGCATGGGACAACATGATTTCGCTCATGCTTTTCCTCTGTTCCGGCAGGGTATGCAATTTCAAGCCACCAGCGATTTGTTAAATGACTTTTGTAAAAGACCAATTCATCACCAGAATCTGTTAACAACACAATAAACTTTTCATACTCTGACAATGATGCGAAGGGATAATCTCCTCGCCGGCCATGGAAACCGTCAATGAAACACCAAATCAATTGAGCTGCAAGTTTCGCAGATTGACTGTTGTGGTCTAATGATGCGTTGAATTCATAAAAACCGATACACGTGAGCTTCTCGCTCATCCCTGCATATTTGCACAATTGGGCCGCTTCATGTCCAAAAAATCCATTTGGGCCACTTTTACTGGTTGAACCGAATTCAGAATATCGAATTGAACTTAAATCGAAACTTAACAAATCCGCATTGCGAATAATTGGCTCGGCAATAGCGAGGTCTTGCTGAATTTCACCTAGACGTATTGCATCGAAGTACATCTTAGAGGTTAAGTCAAGCAATGCCTTATCTGTGAGATACCTCTGATGTCCAAGGTTCGAAAAATTAAATAAATAGTTCGGCCTGTGAAGAATAATTCGATTTAGATAGCCTTCCGATGATGAATCATCGGGACTTGACCCAAAATCCAACTTCGAGTCAACCGTCACCAAATTAACGGTTTGTTCCATTGATTCATACGCCTTATATGTGGCATAAGTTAAATCTTGTGACCCACCGAGAACAACAGGTACAATATTCAACTTCATGCACGCGGCACAAACTTCTGAAAGCGCAAAGTAAGTGTCCTCAGGAGTTTCTCCTGGTAAAATATTTCCCAGATCAACTATCTTGGAATAATCGTCACATGCCAAGAGTGTGTACAATTCTCTTCGCACTTCATCTGGCGCATCTGAAGAACCAACGTTACCAATAGAGTTTCGATCTTCACAAACACCAACAATGGCAATTTGACGGTCGTTCAAGTCGTTTTCATCGTCGAAATAAAAACGTGTTTGAGCACCCAATGTGTTATTCGCAAACGTGCGATTCGAGCTATCATGAAATAAACTCGGAGAAAGAAATACTGACAAATCCATAAAACGAAACTAAACGGAGTAACCGTTCAATTTCATTCAACGGAAAAATCATTTCAACAAATGAATGTGATGATTCACATTTACTTCTTGGGCGCTTTTTTCGCAGCGGCCTTCTTGGCAGGCGCTTTCTTTGCAGCAGCTTTTTTAGCCGGAGCCTTTTTAGCCGGAGCTTTTTTCGGCGCAGGCTTTCTCGAAGCCGCTTTTTTAGTTGCTTGCTCCATTTGCTCTTCCATGATCTGCTGAGCATTGGCCCAAGATATATCGGCAGGCTCTGCTCCTTTCGGAAGTTTGAAATTCAAGTTTCCAGATTTCAAATATGGACCAAAGCGACCTCTTATAATTTGAACATTTTCATCTTCAGTGAAAGTCTTGAGGAGGTTTGCATTCACGCCGTTGATTTTGTCTTCAACCAATTGAATAGCTCTCGGCAAATCAATGGTGAACGGATCGTCTCCTTCCTTCACACGCAGAGAAGCGAAGGTCGATTTGAATTTTACATACGGCCCGAAACGGCCAATACCCACAACAATTTTTTCTCCGTTCCACTCGCCAAGATTACGTGGCATCTTGAACAAATCCAAAGCCTCTTCCAAGGTGATGGTATTGATACTTTGTGTTGGACGAAGCGACGCGAATTTCTTCTCCTCTTCTTCAGCCGTTCCCAATTGAATCATGGGGCCAAATCTTCCAATACGTGCAATGATCGGTTTCCCCGTTGCAGGATCATCTCCAAGAAAACGCTCACCGGAAGCACGGGCCGCTTCGTTCATTGTCTTCGTTACATTTTCATGGAACGGATTGTAAAATGTGCGAAGCATTTCTTTCCAATCTAAATCTCCTTCAGCGATAATATCGAACTCTTCCTCGACCTTGGCGGTGAACTTGTACTCAAGAATCTTCACGAAATTTTCCACTAAAAAGTCGTTGACTACACGTCCAATGTCTGTCGGAAACAACTTCGCTCTTTCAGCGCCAGTATTCTCAGTTTTCGTTTCCGAAGTAATGCTTTTGTTGGTTAAGGTATGCACTACAAATGAACGGGATTTTCCTTCCAGGTCTTGCTTCACTACATAGGTTCGGGCTTGTATCGTATTAATTGTTGAAGCGTAAGTCGAAGGTCTTCCAATACCCAACTCTTCCATTTTCTTCACTAAACTCGCCTCACTGTAACGTGGGGGTTTCTGCGTGAATTTTTCCTGAGCAACCATGGCTCTCAGGTCGAGCATTTGCCCTTCATGCAATGGAGGAAGAACACCACTCTCGTCGGATTCTTCGTCGTCTGTACCTTCGGCATACACCTTCAAGAATCCGTAAAATTTCACAACTTGTCCTTTCGCAACTAGCGTTTCACTTCGAGTTGAAATGTTAACATGCGCGGTTGTATTCTCCAATTGCGCATCGGCCATTTGACTTGCCAATGTTCTCTTCCAGATTAACTCGTAAAGTCTTTTTTCGTTACTGTCTCCATCAACGGTTTTTACGGCCATATCGGTTGGACGAATGGCTTCGTGAGCTTCTTGCGCACCTTTATTTTTTGTTTTAAATACTCTTGGGAAAGCATACTCCTTGCCGAAACTAGAAATAATCTCCTTATTAGCTGCATCTCTTGCGAAATCCGACAAGTTCATACTATCAGTTCTCATGTAAGTGATCTTTCCACTTTCGTATAATTTCTGAGCAACAGTCATGGTTGCCTTCACGCTCATTCCCAATTTTCTGCCTGCTTCTTGTTGAAGGGTTGAAGTAGTGAATGGGGCTGCTGGGGATTTTGTTCCTGGCTTCATTTCCAAAGAAGCTATCGCAAATTCAGCTTCTTTACAGTCCTCTAAAAATGTTTGTGCAAAGGTGCCGTCTGCAATTCGTGTCGGCAAATCTGCTTTCAACAGGGCATCTGGCAAATTGAAAGTTGCCCGAATGCCGAAATATGAAGAGGCGTTGAAGGCTTCAATCTCACGTTCTCTTTCAACAATTAATCTAACGGTAACACTCTGAACTCGACCAGCGCTCAAAGACGGGCCTACCTTTCTCCACAAGACCGGAGAAAGTTCAAATCCTACAATTCTATCTAAAATTCTTCTTGCCTGCTGTGCGTTCACCAAATCCATGTCTATGGTTCTTGGTTTTTCCATTGCCGCAAGGATTGCTTTTTTGGTAATCTCGGAAAAAACAATGCGTTTGGTTTTGCTCTCATCGATCTTCATGGCCTCCAACAAATGCCAAGAAATAGCTTCTCCCTCGCGGTCCTCATCCGTCGCTAACCAAACAAACTTATTGTCTTTTATTGCCTCTTTCGCCAATTTCTTCAGCTCATTAACAACCTTCACAGAATCTGGATAGATTTCGTAAGTAACATCGAAATTTCCGTCATCACTTACTGCGAAATTATTCTTTGGCAAATCGCGAACGTGGCCAATACTAGCCTTTACAACGTAGTCACTCCCTAAGTACCCTTCGATGGTTTTCGCCTTTGCAGGGGACTCTACTATAACAAGATTTTTAGCCATATTTTGTTTTTGAATTGCGGCAAAGGTATATGCATTTATCCGTTAGTATCCAAATTGGTTATGCGATTATATATGCTATTTCTATAGAAATAGATTATTTTTGCACACTAATCAAAACAGCCAGACACTGTGGAAGAAAAACAAATTGACGAATCTAGACAGGGCGAATTTTTGGAAATTTCGTCTCCCATAATTGCGCATAAACCGCAAAAAAAACTCTTGCTCGAGAGTTACGGTTGCCAAATGAATTTTGCTGACTCCGAGATTGTAGCCTCTATTATGGCGCAAGAAGGATACATTACAACGCGCGATGTTGAAGAGGCCGATTTAGTGCTCCTAAACACTTGCGCCATTCGCGATAACGCAGAACAACGCATTCGCGGAAGACTCGAATTTTTAAATTCTGTAAAAAAACGCAAACCCGCAATGATGGTCGGCGTGCTCGGTTGTATGGCCGAACGTTTGCGTGAACAACTCCTCGAAGAAGAAAAGCTGGTCGACATGGTTGTTGGTCCAGATGCATACCGCGATTTACCTCGACTTGTTTCGCAAGTGGAACACGGAAGCAAAGCCGTAAACGTTTTGCTTAGCCGTGAAGAAACCTATGGTGAGATTACTCCGGTTCGCCTGGACAGCAATGGTGTGACTGCATACATCTCCATCATGCGCGGATGCGATAACATGTGTTCCTTTTGTGTGGTTCCTTTTACACGCGGAAGAGAGCGCAGCCGAGATCCAAAAAGCATTGTTGAAGAAGCAACAGATCTTTTCAATCGCGGCTACCGAGAAGTCACCCTTCTTGGTCAAAATGTAGATAGTTACAAGTGGAACATCACAGCAAAGGGAGAAATTGTTGATGCGAATGAGCCTACCGTAAACTTCGCTCAATTACTTGCGTCTGTTGCTGAGGTTAGTCCGAAGCTCAGATTGCGCTTTTCAACCAGTCATCCGAAAGACATGACCGACGAGGTACTGATAACCATGGCGAAATATGAGAACATTTGTGACTATATTCATTTGCCCGTTCAAAGTGGAAATTCTGTTGTGCTCAAACGTATGAATCGCGGATACACACGCGAGTGGTACCTCGATCGCATAGCGGCCATTCGCAAGTATATGCCTGAATGCGCAATTAGCACAGACGTGATTGCTGGGTTCTGCGATGAAACAAATGAGGAGCATGCAGATACTATTTCCCTTATGGCGGAGATTAAATACGACATGGCCTACATGTATAAATATTCCGAAAGACCTCGCACCCTGGCCGAAAGAAAATTCGAAGACAATATTTCGGAAGAAGTGAAAAGTCAGCGCCTGAATGAAATCATTGCCATGCACATGTCCTGCGTTACCGAACGAACAGCTGCCCATGTTGGCAAGCGACATAAAGTCTTGGTTGAAGGCGTGTCTAAAAAATCCCAAGAGCATTATTACGGACGCAATGGACAGAACGTTGTGGTGGTTTTCCCGAAAAATGAAGCGAAAATGGGTCAATATGTATGGGTAAACGCTCTTTCTGCCACCGCAGTGACGTTAATTGGAGAAATTGACTCTTACATCGACTAATTTTTATCACGTGACAGAATGTCACCTTTCGCTACCTTTGTTTAGTTCTTGACTAAACGGCAATTATGGAAATTCAATCAGTAAAAACACGCTATGGAATTATTGGCAATGCCCCTGCGCTTAATCGCGCACTGGATATTGCCATGCAAGTTGCGGCGACCAATATGTCGGTTTTAATCACCGGTGAAAGTGGTGTAGGTAAGGAAAGTATTCCGAAAATTATTCACCACTTAAGTTCAAGAAAACACGGAGCGTATATCGCTGTTAACTGCGGTGCCATTCCAGAAGGGACTATCGACAGCGAATTATTCGGACACGAAAAAGGATCTTTCACCGGAGCGCACGAAAGCCGCAAAGGATATTTCGAAGAGGCCAATGACGGAACTATTTTCTTAGACGAAGTTGCAGAACTTCCATTAGGTACCCAAGTGCGCTTACTGCGTGTCTTGGAAACAGGCGAGTTCATTCGGGTGGGTTCTTCTAAAGTTCAAAAGACGAACGTTCGCGTAGTAGCAGCCACCAATGTGAATTTCGCGCAAGCCATTCAAAACGGAAAATTCCGAGATGACTTGTATTACAGGTTGAATCAAGTCCCCATTTTCATGCCTTCGCTTCGTGAACGCGGGGCGGACATTGAACAGCTTTTTAAAAAATTCGCCACCGACTTCGCCGAGCGTTATCGCATACCCGTTCTGCAATTAACCGAATCCGGCGGTCATGCATTGCGCGAATACCGTTGGCCAGGAAATATTCGTCAGCTTAAAAATATTACCGAGCAGATAAGCATTTTAGAAACAGAGCGCTCTGTGACTCCTGAATTATTGATTCGTTATTTACCCCAAGATCTTGCAACCAACAAACCCATGATCATGGGGGGAAGTAACAGCAATGATTTCAGTGAACGCGAGATTTTATACAAGGTTTTATTTGATATGCGGAACGACCTAACCGACTTGAAGAAATTGGTTTTGGAAATGATTCAAAGTGGAAGTGGCCTTGTGAATTCCGATGAAACCGCAGCGTTGTTTCAAAAAGTTTTTCAAGCCGAAGATCATGAAAATTCAGACCTTCCCGTTCGTATGACTCCAGCGAGTAATATCATACATTTGGGAAGTGGAAATAACGAAGAAGAAGAAGTTGAAGAATCACTTTCGTTAAGCCAGACTGAAAAAGATTTGATAAAAAAAGCGCTTCAGAAGCACAGAAACAGAAGAAAATACGCTGCTCAGGAACTTGGAATTTCAGAACGCACGTTGTACAGAAAAATTAAAGAATACGATTTAGGTAAATGAAGAAATATACCGTTGGATTGCTGCTTGTAGTGCTTCTTTTCGCTTCCTGCGAGATAAGATATTCCTTTAGTGGCGGACAATTCAGCGGAGCAAAGACTTTTTCCGTGTCTTATTTAAAGCCGCAAACAGCACTTGCCTCTCCGACCTATTCCCAAAGATTAACTGAGAATTTCAAAGACGTGATGCTTTCGCAAAGTCCTCTTTCGTTAAGCGAAACAAACGGCGATTTACAGTTTGAAGGCAGTGTAACGAATTACGTTGTTGCGCCAATGGCCATTCAAAGCAATGAGACGGCTTCCTTGACGCGACTTTCCATAACAGTAAAAATAAAATACACCAATACGCTTGAGCCTGATTTGAATTTTGAGAAATCATTCACGAAATTCGCAGACTTCGCCGCAACAGAGAGTTTATTTGCTGTTCAAGAAGATTTATGGAAGCAGATCAACGATCAGCTTGCCCAAGAAATTTATAACGCTAGTGTAGGCAATTGGTAATGGGAAACACACAATTCAATGACATTTTGAAGTCGCCGCATTTGTTGGCTTCTATGCCTATTGAAGATTTAGAAACAATTACAAAGAATTACCCTTGGTTCAGTTTAGCTCACTCCTATTTGGCAAAGGCTTATCAGGAAAACAACAGCCACAAGACTTCGGGACAAATTGCATTAGCCTCTACCCTTCATTCCAACAGAACATGGTTGTACGGTTTTTTGAAGGAGCCGATTCTTCAGAAGAATACTCCGACCGAATTAGTTGATACCCTTCCAACCGAAATTATTCCGGAAATAATTCTAGAGACTGCTCCAGTTGCAGTAGCACCTTCTTCGAGTTCGCTGTCTCAATTGGCGGCATCTATGATGGAAGAGCCAGAACCAGAGGTGAGAGAAGTTAAGAGAGGGGAAGATTCACAGGTAAGAGAAGTTAAGAGAGAGGAAGAAGAGGGAAGACAAGAGGTAAGAGATTTGGATTTTTTAGACAAATCAATTTTAGCCGCAGCTGTTTCAAGTTCGATATTTTTGGAGGTGAGTGAGCAAGATGCGGAGCAAGATTCTTCGAAAGATGCGGAGCAAGATTCTTCGAAAGGTGCTTCGCAAGGTACTGCGGAAGTTGTGTTACAGGATGCGGTGCAAGAGGATGCATTGTTCACTTGGTTGAGGAGTGTGAGTGATGAGGAGGAGATAATAGAAGAGGGACTAGAAAAGGTAAGAGAAGTTAAGAGAGAGGGAGAAGAGGGAAGAAAATCGACAGAGTCTATTCAGCCGACTTTGAATTTGATAGAGAAATTTATTGCAACGGAGCCGCGCATTACGCCAGGAAAAGTAGAGCAATATACCGGAGTAAGCTTTGCCAAGGACAGTTTAGAAGAAAACTTCGATTGGGTAACGGAGACTATGGCGAAATTGTACGCAGCGCAAGGGAAAATAGACCGTGCGCGAAAGGCATATAAGCGCCTGATTGAACTTCATCCGGAGAAAAAAATTCACTTCGAAAATCAACTAAAAGTCCTAAACCAAAGAAAATAAAGGTTCTTCCTTTGTTCCTCCTTGAATTCGTGTATCTTTGTGGCCTTCAAATTTTAATAGATCATGGAATTTATCGTAACAGTTTTAATCGTAATTGCAGCACTCCTTCTTGGATTGGTAGTATTAATTCAAAATCCTAAAGGCGGCGGTTTATCGGCTGGCTTCGCTGGCAGCGCGCAAATTGGCGGAGTTAAGCGTACAGCAGACTTCTTAGAAAAAGCAACTTGGTACTTAGGCCTTGCGTTATTTGTTCTTTGTTTAGCATCTACTAGTTTATCTACATCTGCTCGTCCTGCGACAGAAGAAGAGCAACAGGCCGAGCAAGCGGAAGGTGGACAGCAACAGCAACAAGGTGGTGGTGACCAACAACAAGGACAACAACAAGGACAACAACAGGGTCAATAATTGTCACAATAGCATTATTAAAATGTCAGTACTTCAAACTACTGACATTTTTTTTGTCCTTTACTGACGAAAGTTCACACTAAACAAACAAAATCCCGCTTGGCACAAATAGTGCCTGCGACGGGCACAAACATTAAAATCAAACAAACATGTCAAATAACGTTAGACCACTAGGAGATCGCGTATTGGTAGAACCAGCTGCAGCTGAAACCACTACCCTTTCAGGAATAATCATCCCTGAAACTGCGAAAGAAAAACCACAAAGAGGAACTGTAATCGCTGTTGGACCAGGAAAAAAAGATGAGCCAACAACGGTTCAGCCAGGAGACACTATTTTATACGGCAAGTATGCTGGAACAGAGATTAGCGTTGACGGAAAGGATCTTTTGATCATGCGCGAATCGGACATTTTTGCAATTGTTTAATTATTAAATCTTAAAAAATCATGGCAAAAGAAATCACATTCGACACTGTTGCAAGAGAGAAGCTAAAAGCAGGTGTTGATGCATTAGCGAATGCAGTTAAAGTTACCTTAGGTCCGAAAGGACGTAATGTAGTTATTGACAAAAAATTCGGTGCACCGCACATCACGAAAGATGGTGTAACCGTAGCGAAAGAAATTGAATTGTCTGACCCTATTGAAAACATGGGCGCGCAGATGTTGAAGGAAGTTGCAAGTAAGACAGCAGATCAAGCAGGTGACGGTACAACTACTGCAACCGTATTGGCTCAGGCAATGGTTGGAGCTGGATTGAAGAACGTCGCTTCTGGTGCTAATCCAATGGATTTGAAACGCGGCATGGACAAAGCTGTTAAGGCGGTTGTTGCAGAATTGCGTAATATCTCAAGAGAAGTAGGTTCTGACTACGAAAAGATTAAGCAGGTTGCCACTATTTCAGCAAACAATGATGAGACCGTAGGTTCATTGATTGCAGATGCAATGAAGAAAGTAGGAACGGAAGGTGTTATTACCGTTGAAGAAGCAAAAGGGACCGAGACAGACGTTAAGACTGTTGAAGGAATGCAATTCGATCGCGGATACCTTTCTCCTTACTTCGTGACGAATACAGAGAACATGGAAGTTGAGTTAGAGAACGCTTTCATTCTTATTTACGATAAGAAAATTTCTAGCATGAAGGAATTACTTCCTGTGTTAGAGAAGACAGCACAATCTGGCAAACCTCTATTAATTATTGCTGAAGATGTAGACGGAGAAGCATTGGCAACTCTTGTTGTAAACAAGATTCGTGGTGCATTACGAGTGGCTGCTGTTAAAGCTCCAGGCTTCGGTGATCGCAGAAAAGCAATGTTACAAGATATTGCAGTTCTTACAGGTGGAACCGTTATTAGTGAAGAGACCGGATTGAAATTAGACAACGCTACTTTGGAAGATTTAGGTCGCGCGGAAAAGATTTCAATTGATAAGGACAACACAACCATCGTAAACGGTGCTGGAGTTAAAGAAAATATCTTAGCACGTGTAAACGAAATTAAATCACAAATTGAAAAAACAACTTCTGATTACGATCAAGAAAAATTGCAAGAGCGTCTAGCTAAATTGGCTGGTGGTGTTGCAGTTCTTTATGTTGGTGCTGCAACTGAAGTTGAAATGAAAGAGAAGAAAGATCGTGTAGACGATGCCTTACATGCGACACGTGCAGCTGTTGAAGAAGGAATTGTACCTGGTGGTGGAGTTGCGTTAATTCGTGCGAGTGCTGCATTAGACAGCCTTACTGGATTGAACGATGACGAGACAACAGGAATTCAAATCGTTCGCAGAGCAATTGAAGAACCACTTCGTCAGATTGTTGCTAATGCTGGTGGCGAAGGCGCAGTTGTGATTCAAAAGATTCGTGAAGGGAAAGGTGATTTCGGATACAACGCACGCAATGAGAAATACGAAGACTTATTCATAGCTGGTGTTATTGACCCAACTAAAGTATGTCGTGTTGCTCTTGAAAACGCTTCCTCAATTGCAGGAATGTTGTTGACTACTGAGTGTGTAATCTCTGACATTAAAGAAGAAAACTCCATGCCTCAAATGCCAGGCGGTGGAATGGGTGGAATGATGTAATTCCAATCCTAGACAAACAAAAAATGGCGACCGAATGGTCGCCATTTTTATTTCAACATAAAGGATAATTATGGCGTGTATTCCGTAGCTCCTTCTAAGATGTAGTTCATCTGATACACATCGTCGGCATTCAATTTCAATTTACCCTTAAATGTTAAACGCTCATCTGTTTTGTAGTTGCGATGCTTTCCAACAAATCGCAAATCAACCACCGATTCAGGGCCTCCTCCACCACAAAAAAAGCAATTCGCGTAGGGATATTTCGATACTACATAAAACCCGGCATCATAATCTACGGGAATAAGGTATCCGGTTATGAAGATTTCTTTTCCAGCAACAGCTTTAACAGAAGCTCCAAAAGTTGGCTTCCAATAATATGCATCTAATTCCTGAACATACATGTCTTTGTAAGTCACATCTGACAACGTTTTCCACGTGATTTCAATAGGCCCTTGCCCTTCCGGCAAATAAGGAACAATGGCACTTGGAACGGTTCCCAATTCAACACGCTTGTACGCATGCGCCTTCAATTTTTCTGTTCCCTCGGAAGCATTCAAGAATAATATTCCAGAAAAAATAAAAGCTAGAAATTTGATTGACTTAATCATTTGAAAGTGTTTTAGAAATGTCCATAAAGAACGCGCGCAAAGCAGGCAACAACGATGCCACCACACCTAGTCCCAAAGTTATTCCAACTAAATAATATTCCTGTGGAAGGAAAATCATGGCGTTGAATTCATCGTGGAAGCTGTCTTTCGCCATGTCTGAGAGTAAGGTTATTCCAACACGGCTCAGCACTAAACCAATGATTAGTCCGAGCGCAACCATAAAGAATCCTTCCAACAAAATAAGAATAAACAACTGAATTCTTCTACCACCTAAGGTGCGGAGAATAGCCAATTCGTATTGTCTTTCTCGTAAAGCGTTATAAAGTGAAATGAATACACTTAAGAAAGAGATGATCATGATAAGAATAGCTACAGCTTTCACAACGCTCATACCTATTCCGAAATTCTCATTTAGACGATTGATTTCAATAGCCGGGAGAGCCAATTGCATGTTGGTATTCTTCACCAACTGCGGCAGAATCATGGGTGCCATTGGAAGACGTTTGATGAGCAGGTAAGCCGTTACTTCTCGATCTTCTTCATGTGCGTGCTCGTCTTCTACGTGATCATGTCCTTCCTCTGCAGCGTGCTCGTCTTCTGCGTGATCATGCCCTTCTTCTGCAGCGTGCTCGTCGGTATGGTCTGCATGAGTAGCTTCAGCATCATGTTCTTCGGCAGAAACAATTCCGGCATGGGCAGACTCTTCGTGCTCGCCGTGATCATGAACCTCCCAAACGGATTCAACTGGTGTTAGAATCAAACGATCAATCACAGTTCCACTTGCCTCGTAAATGCCCACTACTGTGAATAATTGATCGTGACCTTCCTCCTCCTCGCCTTCCTTGTCTAAACCGTGATTGCTCTTAAACGTCTGCCCTAACTTCAATCCTAACTCTTTCGCTGCATAACAACCGACTGTAACTTCAAAAGGCGTTTCAAAAACTTTTCCTTCTTTCAATTTCACACCATAAAATTCTGCGTAGCGCGCAGTAGTACCTACAACTCTCCAACCTTCGTAATTATCTCCATATGCCAATGGAATGGCCTCTTTAATTGTTGGATTTTTTATAATTCTTTGGGCTTCAGAAACTTTAATATTTCCCGTTGGAGCGTCTATGTGGTAAACGTTAGCTAAAATTAATTGTAGCGGACTTCCCTTTGCACCAAGAACGAAATCTATGTCTTTGATGTTCTTGTCGAACTTTTCACTCAATTGATTTTCCAACAACAACATCATGGAGATGATACCAACTCCGAACGACAACAGTAACAGCGATAAAGTCGTTGCTCCTGCCTTTTGCCAGCAATTTTTCCATGCAATAAAAAATAGTTTCATATTGAATTGTGGTTAGAGTTTCGGAGCTGTTAGTTCGATGTGTTGCTTCACTTCATCTTTCAATCGGTTGTCGTGAGTAACTATGAGTAGGGCAGCTTTCAGGGCATGCGTTTGCTCGCGCAGTAAGTTCAATACCTCACGCGCGTTTTCATCATCAAGCGCGCTCGTTGGCTCATCGGCCAGAATTAGGGAAGGGTTGTTTAGCAAGGCGCGGGCAATGGCCACACGTTGTTGTTCTCCTACACTCAACGTTGATGTTTTTTTATTTTTTTTCGAAAGGATATTCAAACGGTCCAACATTTTTTCAGCATCTGATTTCGATACTTTATTGTTGGAAAAATAAGGCGCTAAAAGAATGTTATCCATGACAGAAAGAGACTGAACAAAATGCGACGTTTGAAACACCACACCAATATTCTTCCCTCTAAAACGATCCAAGGAAGCGCCGCTAAGCGAACTCAACTTCACGCCATTCACTTCAATTTCTCCTGACGTTGGCTTTCTCAATCCGGCTAGCAAATGAAGTAAGGTAGTTTTACCTGTGCCGCTGTTTCCCAAAATTAACAATTCGCTATTTTCCTCGGCTTGAAACGAAGGGAAAATGAGGTTCGGTCCTTTGGAAAAGGTGTATGTTAAATTACTTGTTTGTATGATTGCCATAATTGGCCACTAAGTTAATGGCTAACTCGGAAATTTTATGCACTTTTGTGGGAATCTGAATAGCATGAAATTTCGAAGAAGACTTTTACTTTTTGCAACTGGCCTAACCATTGGTTGTTTGCTTGTATTTATGATGTTCCCAAACTACGATTGGTTGGGATGGCTTCCAGGAAAACAAATCATGAAACAGATTCAATCTTCAAGAACCTTGGTTTCAAACCACGGAAAATGCCGCATGGATTGTCAAGGAATTTCAATGGAGAATTTCGAATCTGCGAAATGGCAAGGTGAAGTAGATTTTTCGAAGTCAGATGCACAGAACAATCCGAAGCGTTATTTCCTTTCACACAACAACGTGAATTATATCATACTCTGCACCGACTCTACAGTAACTGTTGCAGAAGCGAGTCGCGAAGGAGAAAAAACCAAATGTGATTGCGCACCATGAAAGAGTTAATTAAAGAACTTTCAGAAAAATATTTCGATGAAATTGTTTCCATGCGCAGATACATTCATGCGAATCCGGAACTTTCTTATCAAGAAAAAAACACTTCCGCATTTGTTGCCAAACGCCTAACAGAATGGGGAATTCCCTATACCGAGAACATCGGAGGATATGGCATTCGTGCAGAAATAAAAGGACATCTTTCCTCCAGCAAATCCATTGCATTGCGCGGAGATATGGATGCACTTCCCATTACTGAAGACAATGATCTTCCGTTTAAAAGTGCAGTAGACGGTGTTATGCACGCTTGTGGTCACGATGTGCACACAGCGTCTTTGCTTGGAGCTGCGAAAATTTTGAATGAAACAAAAGAACATTGGGGCGGTTTAGTCACTCTCGTTTTTCAACCTGCAGAAGAGGTGCTGCCGGGTGGCGCATTATTGATGATGAAAGACGGATTATTTCGAGACGATAAACCAAACGGAATTTTCGGTCAACATGTTTTTCCTGAATTGCCTGCAGGAAAGGTTGGTTATCGTGCAGGTGCATACATGGCTTCAACCGACGAGCTATATGTTACGATCAAAGGAAAAGGTGGACACGGCGCGAAGCCTGACCAGTGCATTGATCCTATTCTAATCGCTTCGCATGTACTTATCGCTTTGCAACAAGTGGTTTCCAGATGGAGCAATCCGCAAATGCCCACTGTTCTCTCCTTCGGCAAAATAATTGGAAACGGCGCGACGAATATTATTCCGAATGAAGTGAAATTGGAAGGGACCTTCCGCACATTTTCAGAATCGTGGCGAACACTAGCACATGAAAAAATTATAACACTTTCAAAAGGATTGGTTGAAGGAATGGGCGGAAGCATTGACTTCCATATTGAAAAAGGATATCCTGTGGTGTACAACAATCCTGAATTGACGGAACGAGCTATAGCGCAAGCGAAAGATTATTTGGGTGAAGACAATGTGATTGACTTGGACATGCGAACCACTGCGGAAGACTTCGCCTATTATTCACAGCAAATGCCCGGATGCTTTTACCGCCTAGGTACGTCGAATGAAGACGGCACATTGACCGCTCCGGTTCATAATAGTAAATTTGCAATAAACGAAAACGCATTAAAAATTGGAATGGGCTTGCTTGCGTGGCATGCCATTCAAGAATTAAAATAAACTATGAGTCTAACTGATTTTCTTTATACTTACGATTCGAAAAAAATCGTTCGTCCTTTCATTATTGCCGAAGCCGGTGTGAATCACGAAGGTTCTATGGACCTAGCGAAAAGACTCATTGACGAAGCTGCCGAAGGTGGTGCAAATGCGATAAAATTTCAGACTTATAAGGCTGAAACTATTGCAAGCAAAGACAGTCCTTATTATTGGGACATTACCAAAGAACCTACACGCAGTCAGTTTGAATTATTCAAGAAATACGACAAATTCTGGAAGAAAGAATTCGAGCAACTAGCTCGCTATTGCGAAGAGGTTGGGATAGAATTTATGAGCACTGCTTTCGATGTTGAGAGTGCCAACTTCTTGAACGATTTAATGAGCGTTTATAAAATTTCCAGTTCAGACATTACGAATCTTCCTTTCATAGAGCACCAATGTAAGTTTGGAAAGCCCATAATTCTCAGCACAGGAGCTTCCTATAAATGGGAAGTTCAGCAGGCGGTTGAGACCATTGAAAAACATGGAAACAAGCTCTGCTTGATGCACTGCGTGTTGAATTATCCAACACCCGATCCGAATGCGCATTTGGGAATGATTAAGGATTTGATTTCAACCTATCCGCAAGCAGTTCCTGGTTATAGCGATCATACGCTTCCAAGGGATATGCATACGTTAGAGGTTGCGACCCTATTGGGCGCAACAGTATTAGAAAAACACTTCACACATGACAAGACCCTGCCGGGTAACGATCATTACCATGCGATGGATAAGGAAGATTTGAAGCACTTCCATTCACGTATGGATAGAACTGTTGAATTGTTGGGTGGATTTGAATTAACTGCAATTGATGACGAAGCCCCAGCGCGTGCAAATGCAAGAAGAAGTTTAGTGGCTGCGAACGCAATGCCTAAAGGGCACGTTGTAACATTCGAAGATCTAACATGGAAGCGCCCTGCTAGTGGAATTTCACCGAAAGATATTTCACAATTGATTGGAAAACAAACAGCGCAAGACATCGCTGAAGACGACGTATTGCGCTGGAATATGTTTAGCTAATTACTTTATACGTTGATGTTCCCTGAGAAGGAATCGTCCATTTGATTTCCTTGCTCGTCTTCGAAGAAGTAAATTTTAATCAATGCTGTATCACGAAGAAAATCGATTTTCCCTATTTCGAATCGGTTTACTTTGATGCCCGTTCTTTCTTCAATATCTGCCTTCATTTCCTCTTCTCTTCCTACTTTAATTAGGTCAATTTTTTCATATACAATAATCTTTTGCGCTTCATGGCGCAACAACCATACACGCTCTAAACCGTAGGTTGCGCCTATAATAGCAAGATTTGCAAAAGACAATTCCACCAAGGAAATTTTCTTGTTTATTAATGCATTCATTACAGACATTCCAATGACAACGAACAAGTAGGTCATTTCTTTAATTGGAATAGCATCTGTTCTGTATCGAATAATTCCGAATACAGCGAATAATCCAAGTGCGAATCCCATTTGAAGTTTTACACTTTCCAACATGAAGCACATGAGGAAAATAGTTAAACTGAAAAGCAGATAGGTAAATAAGAAATCTTTTCTCTTGGCAATTGGATAATAAATTGCCCGAACTAAAAGCAACACGAAAAGCATATGCACAGACAAACGAATAATCAGTCCTAGGAAATCCTCCAGATGAATAAATTTCATTCCTCCCATGGGGTCAAAATCTGACTGCAAAAAAATCGCATTAACGGTATCTATCATGATCTTACTTTATTGATTCTAGTTTATTCACTTTAATTAATTTCTCCTTGAAATTATTTTTCTTCACGAAAGGTACAAGCATAGCCACTCCTAAACAATATTTACTTATACTCTCTTCACGAACATGTCTTTTTTTGAGTGCTTGAACAAATGGTGAGAGTCGATTTCTATTTTCTTGTTTTACTTCAACGATAACGATTTGCTTCAGTTCTTTTGCGATTTTATTCCACTCGAAAGAAAGTTGTAAATCAATCGTTATTCTTTCAGGTAGGCTTGGCTCTACTAAAGTTACCCGTGTGAAATTATTCTTTACTTGAGGGGACAAATGGAAATCGATTCCGGCTTTACGCCCTATAAATTTTTCCTCGTCCCCGTTTAACTCCATTCCTATTTCTGGAATTCCAGTTCGTTGCTTTTGAGTTCTACCGCGATTTGTTTTGAATTTCAATTCAAGAAAACTCATTTCGCTATTTACATACGAGCGCTTTCTAATTTTCCAACGATTCTTCTTTCCGTTGTGATGACGGGTGTAGAATAGAAAATCATCGGTGTCATAATACAACGTTTCATACTGACTGAATCGAATATTATTCACTTCGAGAATTCGATAGGTACTTCTAACCTCATCTAATATTGAGAGAAGCTGATCCAACGACACTACAAATTTGGTATCTGTTCGATTCATCAATTCCACTCCGTCCATTTCTTCTAATGAAATCGGGGTGAATTGCTGCACTATTTGTTCTATTGGGCTCAAAATTATAATCTCCTACGAACTTAACACAAATTTAATATTAAGACCTAGTAAAAGTCTGAAAGTTTAATGCAAAAGATGAACTAAACCACTATTGACCTCCTTGCGGCTGGGCAGTATTCGATCCGCCTGAACCGTTCAGTGTGAAACGAATCGCAAGACCGGTTGAAATATTCGATGTTTGGAAACTTGTAGAAATAGCGGGCTTATTAATCTGATGGTCGTAGAAGAATCGAAGCGTTAGCTTGTCGCTAATTGCCATGTCTGCGCTCGATTTAACGCTAAACAAGGTCTGTCCTGCTGTGACCTGGTTTTGTTGCTCTTCAATTTTTCTAATCAAAGTAAAGTTGTCGCGAATGGTGAAATCGACACGAAGGTTTAGCGTAGATTTTTCGAGAAGTTTCACTGGAAGCTTACTGCCTTTTTTCCTTCCAAAAGGATTCGGAACTTCGGTAATCTTATAACCCAACCCTATAACAAAACTATTGCTCTTTGTTTCAGTAATTTGGTAGTTAGCCATCCCGAGTGCAATCGTTCTGTCGCGCTTGTATTCTAATTTAATTAATGGGTCGTTAACCTTTTTAGTTTTTAAAGTCATATCGAATCCAACCAAAGGAGACATCGACTCTGTAAGTGTTACTGTGCCTATTTGTTGTTGACTAATGAAGTTTTGCTCTGCACTTTGATCAATTGCTGAAGGTAGGTTGTTGAACTCTTCATATTTCAAATTTGTAACATAGGACGCCGTGGCTGTTGAACGGTAGTTATGCGTGACATTGAACTGTTTGAAATACTTTTTCACCGCTGGCAACTTGGTCAATCCATCGTATGTGATTTTCCAGTTTGGTTGCGCTTTTGTTGCGAATGGACTCAAAGCAACTTCACTTGCAGAACGTCCAGTATATGCAGCTATAAACGAAGGGATAATCACATTTTGAGAAAGTGAACCAAAACCGTCGTAGTATCCCGAATCGTTAGGATTTGCCAATTGATAGGTCTCATTGTTCCATCGGCTAGAAATCTCCTTTCTATTCGCTAGGAGCTGATCGAATATTGGACTCGCATAATTATTTTCTTTATCGTCTTTAACAAAGGCGGTGTTCCATGTTATTAAAGAAGCGGAGAAATTTCCAGTTTCCATTGGGGACTGAAATGTATAATCATCAATGGTTGGATCATATCTGAAAAACGAATTGTAATTTTTACCCTCTTGTCTTGTTGCTGAAAGTTCTACTTTGAAGTAACGGAACGGCTCTAAATTCATTTTTGCATTCCACGTTTCTGTGAAGGTTTCGTTGTATTGAATATTCAACGATTGACGCTGCACCAACCAGTCATTACTCGCCGCATCTGTTGCAAAATTCCTTCCTGTTGGATTACCCATTAAATCTGTATTCTGCTGCCCTACAAGGAATCCAATTCCAGGGCCATTAAATTGATCATCGAAACCTAGAACACTCGTGCTATTGGCGTACCCGGGCAGAAGTAACCCTTCATTCTTGGTATAGCTTCCATTTACCGTGCGAACCATCATAATGAATCGAAGTGCAACATCCAAAGGATCTACTTTTTCCTTTTTATCCTTCTTTTTTAAATCATCTCCGAAACCATCTTTCTTCGTTGGATCATCTTTCTTTCCGGTATCTTTTTTACCAGCGTTAGGTTTTTTTCCAGTTAACGCCTGCTTCAAACGAGGAACATTGTTGTAGAGCGTTTCAAAATTACCCTGCGCATTCAACTGAATTTGTCGACTGTTTTGAATCGTGTTCCCCAAAGTGTCTTGAGTGAAGGGTGCGCGGTCCCATCTGAACGTTCCGCCATATCGCGCATCGGCACTCATGAAATTCAATAAGGGAAATTTATCCAACGGCAGTTTATAGGTGACACCTACATTGTGATTGTAGGTAGTTGTTTCGCCGAAATGTTGAATATTACTCCAAACTGAATCTTTGTAGGACTCGTACCAATCAACATCGTTCTTATTTATTACTCCGCGGGGCTCTCCGACTAAGGCAATGTTGCTCGCAGTGAAATCTGTTTTAAAGTTCTTAGTTAAATCATACTTCATGGAATAGTTCCTTGTCCAATTCCAATTCTTTTGCGCTTGTGTTTGAATAAGCATATCACTATAGATACCGGTTAACTCCAGGGAGTTATTTCGAATGCGGCTTGTTTCATAGGAGCGATTCATTTCCGTTCTAAAACTCATTTGTTTAATACCCGCATAGAAGTTGAATTCCTTCAACCACTTCAGGTATTTCGATGTTTTAATGATTGGGAAATTCGCTAAAGGTTTGAACTCTTTTGGCTTATTGGTGAAGCTATAATCGAAGGCACCTTGATATTGTTTCTGAAGTCTCCAATCGGTATTGATATCACGGAAATAGGTTTCATTGTAGGCGTAAGACACTGAGAAATTATCTATCCCATAAAATTTCGGTTTGTCTGTGCTCGGGGGTGCCGTCTGGGTTCCTGGCTTGCCTTTGTCGTCAGCACTTGGCAGTCCTACACCCTTGTCTGGTGCAGCATCTTTTTTAGGAGCGAATTTCACATTTGTGAAATTGATACTTCTTCGCTTCGTATACGTTTGTGATTTTTGTTTTAACGGCTTATTCAAAGTTGGCAAATCGGTCATTTGAATATCTGGCTGTAGGGGACTATACCTCGGAGTTTGAACATTCTCCGAGAATCCTAAGTACATTGGTAATTGTACACCCCAATCTTTCGGGAAAAACTTACCCAGTTGCAATGTGCTACTCGCATCGAGCCCCATCTTCGTTTCCTGCTGTCTTTGTTGCACGCGTTGCTCAATAGCGCCCCATCCGGGTGTGCTAATATTTCCTGAAACTGCAACGTTTCCGAAGTCAGCCAGCTGGGCATTCAATCGCGCAATAGCCGCTGATCCTGATTTTTCATCGAACTCAGAAAGACGTAATTCATTTACCCATACGATAGCGCATTTTCCTTTACCATCATCCGTTACTCCAAACGGATTTGTGTCTTTGTCTGGGTTTCGAATACCAATCATCATGGTTGTGATGTTAGCCAAATTTGGATTTCCCTTCACCGAAAGGTGAACGTTATTAGCCAGAATAGTATCTACGACAGACAATACAGAAGTTGAAGACGGACGATTAATCTTTAGATTTTGTAGATCTGAAAGTTGAATATCGAAATTATTATCTGCAGGCCAAATTTCATCGTCATTATTGGTATACCAAGGTGTGACACTCATTGGAACTTCGTACTCATAATAGTTTTGATCGAAGTCTGAACCTAAACGAATGAATACAGAAACGTCGTTGTCTTTCAAGTCTGATTGAATTCCTGCAGCTTCTGCGTGAGCGAACATACGAAGGCGTTTGTATTGGCGTAAATCATATTTCACATTACGATATGTTGCACGTGCGTCGCCATCTTTCAAATTGCAAACGCTCAATGAAAGTGACTGCTCATTCAAATTTCTTAAGTTAGCTGAAGCGACATCTTGTTCGCGAATAATTCCAGGAGGAACGGCGTAAGGCACTGGCTCACGATTTCCGTTTTCTTCAATGTTCACCGCAGCAATACTGAAGGTCGTTTCAGGATCATCGTTAATTTCTTGTTCTTGATTTCCCGCTAAGGTGTAATCGTATTTTCTCCATTCCCCTCTCACCAATTCCAAACGTGCAAAACGCAAGGTCACCGGCTCTTCCCAGCCTTTAAGGAACATACGAATGTATCTGATTGAACGAAAATCAGGAATGCTTCCCACCCGCTTTTCAAATTCTTTTATTGGAATTTTAAATTGGTACCAACGGATTTGGCGTTCCTCGTTGTTGGCTGTTGTCTTGGTTGTAACAAACGTATCGGTGATGTAATTTTTACCGAGGTTAGCATCTCCTAAATCACCTGGACGAAGACTTACTTTGTATTGAAAATAACTTTCTATTGTGTTCAGTGTGATATCCTGATTGATATCCTCAGAGTTAGGAATTGTGGTTGCGGCAATCGGATATCCATCGGGTGTATTTGTATTCGAGTTGCCCTCATATCGATTGAAATTTTTGTAACGCTCAAGTGTATTCAAGTCTGCTGCATCTGCCTGTGAGCTTCTGAAATAACTGAAATTATCTGCGGAAGGATCTTGTTGGTATTTCGCATAGGCATCTGGAGCTAAAAACCCTTGCATCTGCAACAGCCAATTGGAAAAATAAGATTGCTCAGCAACTGAATTTAATCCGTCTAAACCAATGTCTTGCTGTTCGTAATTGCCCGAGGTGTAATCGAATGCATTCACCACGTTGAAGGTAGTTGGTGAAGGATAATTTCCCCAAGTTCCTTGTTCAATTGGGAGATCATTATTTGCCGAAGGGAATCCGTTTTCGAAACTCATGTGAGAATCGTTCATGATGTCCTCAGAAACGTTTCCTAAATTGAAATAAAGGTCACCACCTTGTGTATTTTCTGAATCTTCATTGAATGGATCCATTACCCAAAACTGAATGAACTGCACGTTCGAAGTTTCAAAATCTGTTGTGGTTAAAGCGCGTTGAATACCGCCCCATCTCGACGAAGGATCTTTCAATGTACCATCTGTATTCAATCCGGCAGACCGACCCGAATAACCATTCGGTAATTCGAAATTGTACATACCTCTTTCTTCCGGGTAATAGGATAAATCCAAACACGTGATGTTAGGTGGTGTTCCTGCAGGCAATTGTCTATTCGGAAAAACTTCAGACTCTAACACCTCACGCATACGGTGATCACTTTGCATATCAGCAGAGATGTTTGGCGGCGTGTATGAGCTGTTTCGATAGAAAAGAGGGTCAATGATATACCAAGACAATTGGGCACGGTTTGCTCCGTATACTAAACTGTCTTCGAAATCTCCTTCCGGAAAAAGTGCAGATTGTGATTTTGGGGTTGACGCCATGAACCATTGATTCAACGAACGAAGATCTATGACGCTTTGACTTCCTTCGAAATCATCAACGTATGCATTTCCATCTTTCGAAATGGCGCGTGAGTGACCTGGAAATATTTTCGCAGCTTCCAGGCTGAAAGTAACCGTAGATTTCTCTTTTGTTTGAATTCCTGGAATACGATCAATCCATTTCGTAATGAGTGGAACCTCTTTTTGGAAATTCATGTCGAAGCCAATCATACCGTTGTTTACAGGATCGTCTCCCGCATTTACCTTTTGCGTCAGCGGCCGCTCTTTTAAATTCATGAATGTGGCCCCCATTGCGAGGTTATCAGAAAACTTATAATCGAATCTGCTTCCTAATAATGTCTTGTATTGAAGATTAAACATGGAGTTACTTTCTACAGCAACCTTTATCGGTTGTCCCGAACTCATGATGCTTTCATTTAGGATAGTCACCTTTCCTAAGTTATAATTTACAGTAAAGTCTGTTCCTTCAACAAGTCTCATTCCCCCGGCTGTAACGGTAACAGCACCTTGCGGAATGTTCAATGCATTCAATGAAATTTCTGAACCTGAGGCGCTTTGATATTCGCCTTTTATTCTGAAGCGATTTAATTGAGGAAATCCGATTTGTGCAGCTGTTTTTGTAGAGTCGTAAAGTGCTTGAAAAACAACTTGTGAGACCACTTGGGCCGCTTGGGGAGTATTACCTAACCCGGCATATATCTGATCAGACAAATGCGAGCCGAAGGGCTCTGCAACAGGAAAGAACACCCTTCCGGAAGAAGCGTCAATTAATCCGCCAGATGTTGAAGCGTTTGGCACAAAGTCAAAGAATCCATCGCTTCCCGGCATTTGTTGCGCATCAATTCTATCGAGATTCATCACTTGAAGCAACAGCTTTCCGCTTAGCGGTTCTCTCGGAATGTAATTCATGTTTACCCCCGTAGCCGGATTGTTGTACCAAACTTCTAACCTGAATTTTTCTGGAGAAATCCCGAATGATTCTAAGTTATAAACGTTCTTCATCATGTTTACCCAAAGCGGAGAAGGGTCACCATTCGTGAGTTTCACAAGGGTAATTGATGACTTCAACATCTTGAGCATTAAGGCCTGTGGAGCTGCAATTCCGTCTTGCGAAAGCGTTCCAACTTGATAGGTTTGTCCGTTTAGCGTGTATTCATAAGAGACCGCCAAAACTTCTGCATTATTTAGAGATTGCTTTAACGAAATGAAACCAAGACGAGCGTTATAACTGTATTCAGAGGGGCTAAGTTTACGAGCATTTCCGACACGCTCGTAATGAATTCCTTGGCGCATTCCATAGCCCAAAGCTTGAATAGCGGCATTGGCATTTGAGAAGTCTAGAATGTTCTGGTTGTTGCTTACAACGTTGAACAGGTTGTTGTTTTCATTGTCAGGATTCTGAAGTTGTCCAGGACTAATCAAAGATGAATTGTTGTAATCGGAGGCTATGTATTGGGAGTTCTCTCCCAAATCCGTAAAGGCCATAATGTTTCGAACATCCTGCGTGTTGGCTTGCTGATTAACTACCCACACTTCAATTCGAGTAATGTTC
Source organism: Flavobacteriales bacterium (assembly GCA_044239865.1). GTDB lineage: Bacteria > Bacteroidota > Bacteroidia > Flavobacteriales_D > Sanyastnellaceae > CAIZGX01. The sequence continues at coordinate 57,681 of JBIIAO010000004.1, read as the reverse complement.
GCACCGCTATTTACAACGGGCAATGACGCTAATGCATTGTCGTAGTTGTCTCTGAAATAGCCTGAAAGGAAATAGTGTCTATTGGCTTCGTAATTGTCCGCTGCTATATCGAATCGGGTGGTCTGTGCTCCGCCCTGAACGGTAATTTCCTTTCGCTCTCCTTTTTGTTGAGTTAAGATTGTGGTGTTCTTTAGCTTTCCCCATTGGGTTTCAATTTTGGCACCGAACAAACCAAGACTACCCGGCATAAGTGTTCCGGTCAACGGAAGCGCAACAGTTCCCAATTCAATCTTACGCATGATTTGATCTTCATCTCCGGTGTATTCCACCTTCATGTTGTTCTCAAATTCAAAGGTGCTTTCGGTGTTGTAATTCACCTTTAATTTCATCTTGGTGCCTATGTTACCAATGACGTTCATTTGAATTTTCTGATCGAAATTAAAATTGGTGTTTTTACGCTGACGCTCGGGAATACGTGGGTTTTCTGTGCGTTGAGAATTCAAACCGAATGTTAATTCGGCAGACCCTTGCGGACGAATTTCAATTTCATTCGACCCGAAAATATGCTCAAAATTATCTCCGCCAACTTTAATCACCGGAGCAAATTCTTTGTTAGCAGCTGCCTTGTCGTCTTTTATTTTATTCCAATATTTGGATACGTTTTTATCGAGTTGAAAGTCCAAAAAATCTTCTCGATCCATGCTGGTGGCTCTTCGATAATCGAACTTTCCACCTACTTTTTGAACCACTTCGTACTTTCCTGTTTCTGGATTGTATTCAATCGAATACTGGATATTGCTAGGAAGAGGAATTTCGATTCCGTTTCCGCCTTCACTCGGAGCTGGATTATCGTCATTCGGCCAAATCGGGGTAACGGTATCAGGCGCAAAAACGAAATTATGATTTGATTTTGCAATCACCCGAGTTTCCACAGAAGTATTTGCCCAAGCCAACCAACCTGAAACGCAAAGGGCCATTACGAAAATGGCTCTTGATAGGACGCGGAGGATTACTTCTTTCACAATACTATATCTGTTTCAACACTTGCTTGATAAGGTCTTCCAACGGCAAATCACTTGCAGTAAGAAGAATTTTATCTAACATTTTCTCGGTTTTGGTTTTGTCTAGGCCCAATTGGGACAGTGCCACTAACGCATCTTGACGAATTGTATTGTGTAGTCCTCCAACTTTTTCAACAAAAGTTCCGTCAACCTTACCCACTTTGTTGTGGAGGTCAACTAAAATTCTTTCGGCTGTTTTCTCTCCGATTCCTTTAATTCGCTTTAATGAAGGCAAATCTTTACTCGCAATAACCTGAATAAGCTCATTAACATTGAGACTTGAGAGAACCATTCGTGCTGTGTTCGGGCCCACTCCGCTCACGCTTACCAATTTCTTAAACAGCTCCTTTTCTTGGTCTGAATAGAAACCGTAAAGCACCAAAGAGAAATCGTTTCCATTGACATGCAAATGCGTATAAAGCATGACATCTCCGTTGTTTGGAAGAGCTGAATAGGTGGCTAAACTTATATTCAAGAAATAACCCACACCGCTGCAATTGATCACTGCATGTACGGGTGATTTCTCAATGAGTTGTCCTGTTAGTGAGTAGAGCATTTTATCTGTTTAAGGTTCCTTTGGCTTGAGCATCAACAACTGCCACGCGAACCATGTTTACGATTTCACGCACCGAGCAACCCATTTGCAAGATATGATAACTCCTTTTCATGCCCAACAAAATTGGACCTATCACTTCCATTCCCGCAACCTCTTGAAGAATTTTGTAGCTGATATTCCCAGCAGAGAGGTTTGGGAAAATAAGGGTATTCACTTTGGAATCTGCCAATTTCGAGAATGGAAAATTCTCTTTTCTCATCTCAGGATTCAAAGCAAAATTCGCTTGAATCTCACCGTCTACAATAAGATGCGGATGGTTTTGATGAAGCAACGCCACGGCCTTGGCTACTTTGTCGGGATCAGCCCCATGCGAAGAACCGAAATTCGAATAACTCAACATGGCCATTCTTGGCGCGATTTTCATTTTTGTCACGGCATCAGCAACAAGCAATGTGATGTCTACCAATTGCTCTGCGGTCGGGTCTCTGTTTACAGTAGTATCTGCAAAAAACATAGGTCCCTTAGGGGTTTGTACGATGTACATCCCGCAAACTGTTTTTATATCTTTCGCGGTACCAATGGTTTCTAATCCAGGACGAATAACCTTTGCGTAATTGCGTGTCATCCCAGAGATCATTGCATCTGCAACACCTGTTTCCACCATCATTGCGCCGAAGTAATTTCTTTCTCGCATGATTCGAGTAGCCTCGGTTTTGGTAATACCCTTGCGCATTCTCTTTTGATAGAAAAACTCGCCATACTTCTCTCGCTCTGCTTTGTGCGAAGCAAGACGCGGATCAATAATTTCTGCATCTGCCAAATCCAAATCAAATTCACGAATTAGTTCTCGTATTTTTGATTCTTCTCCCAATAAAATTGGAATAGCGATTCCATCGTCTTTGGCCTGCTCTGCAGCTTTCAGTATTTTTGGATTGTCACCTTCAGCAAAAACAACACGCTTTTTATCCTTTCTTGCGCGCTCTGAAATTCCTCTTGTGAGCGCATTATCGCGCCCCATTCTTCCAAGAAGTTCGCTCGCGTATGCGTCCCAGTCTGTAATTGGATTTTTAGCTACTCCACTTTCAATAGCCGCCTTTGCCACGGCTGTTGAAACAGCCACCAATAATCTTGGGTCATTCGGCTTTGGAATAATATAATCTTTTCCGAAGGAAAGGCTAGTAATATGATATGCTTCCATTACCTCTTCAGGCACAGTTGATTTCGCCAAATCAGCCAAAGCCTTAACGGCAGCCAATTTCATGGCGTCGTTAATTTTCGTTGCGCGAACATCCAAGGCACCTCTGAATATAAATGGAAATCCGAGAACGTTATTGACTTGGTTCGGATGATCACTTCTTCCGGTAGCCATAATTACATCTGGACGAGCGGCCATTGCCTCTTCATATGGGATTTCCGGATCTGGATTTGCCAAAGCAAAAACAACTGGATTACTTGCCATTGATTTCACCATATCTGCAGAAACAATGTTCCCTTGTGAAAGACCTAAGAATACATCGGCATTCACTAAGGCCTCTGCCAAAGATTTCTCATTCGAATCAACAGCGAATCTTTTCTTCCTGTGGTCTATGTCTTCTCTTGAAATATTGATAAGTCCCTTTGAATCGAACATACGGATATTCGCTGGATTCAAGCCTAAGCCAATCATGGTGTTTAGACAGCTTAACGCAGCTGCCCCGGCTCCACTCACTACTATTTTTATCTCGCTTAAATTCTTTCCTGCAATTTCCAAGGCATTCAACAGGGCAGCGCTAGAAATAATTGCTGTACCGTGCTGGTCGTCGTGCATGATTGGAATATCCAACGCTTCTTTTAGACGTTCTTCAATCTCAAATGCCTCTGGGGCTTTAATATCTTCCAAATTAATTCCGCCGAAAGTTGGGCTGATGTTGATAACCGTATTTACGAAATCGTCAACTTCAGTGGCCTTCATTTCGATATCAATGGAATCGATATCTGCAAATATTTTGAAGAGCATCCCTTTTCCTTCCATCACGGGTTTACTCGCCTCCGGACCTAGATTTCCAAGTCCTAGAATAGCTGTTCCATTGGATATAACCGCAACTAAATTCCCCTTGCCTGTGTATTTGTATACATCGTCAATATTCGCGGCTATGGCCTTAACGGGTTCAGCAACTCCAGGAGAATAGGCCATTGCCAAGTCTCGCTGTGTGCTGTATGGCTTCGTAGGTACTATTTCTAACTTCCCTTTCCTCCCTAACTCGTGATAATCTAACGCCTCTTTCTTCTTTATTTGCTTCATGTTCTTTCTTTGAGTTTGCAAAAATAAAACAACCTCGAAATTCGAGGTTGTCCTTGCTTAAATCTTTATTGAATTATTCTACAACTACTCTGAGGGTCTCCTTTCCTTTTGAAGTCAATAATGTAAATTGATATACTCCAGCTGCATAATCTTGTGCATTGAGTAAGATACTTCCGGAATTACCTCTCACCGTCGATGTTTTCACGATTTTACCTTGGGGGTTTGTGATAATCAAGCGACCCTCATTTTCGCCTGCTGGCATTGAATAATTCATAAAAGTCAATCCTGTTATCGGATTACTTCCTGAAAGTTGAAGTTTTGAACCTTTTGACTCCTCAATTCCAATTTCACAAGTCGACTCGTAGCAAAAACTAACGGTCTGACAAGCTTGATCAGCGGTATTAGCTGTATTGAAAAAGCAATAGGTAATTCGCGTTTCGCCTGGATTGCCTAATGGCTTGTAGTGGGCGTAAAAGGTATGGTTGGTATCACTTGCCAAAATAGTCTGCGATAGAAGGGAAACGTTTGTTGTTTCTCCATAACAAACTCCCCAACAGAAATAATTCGAAGTACCTGCAACTTCAGCAATTACACTTCTGCTGCATTTTACAGAAATCTGAGCATCAGAAATATTTGTTACGGGCCATTCAGCCACCATTTCCCCTGCCCCTGTTAAGGTAGAGGCCGTGGCATTCACTTGAACCACAGGATTAACCAATTCAATACTTTGGGCTGACATCCCTAGGAAAGAAAGCACCAATCCAAAAAAGAGAAGATTTTTTTTCATGTTCCAAAGATATAAAAAGTATTTGGGCGAAATATTTCTTTATATTCGTTGCCCTAAAGTAAACCTATTAATAATTTAATCACATGAAAAAAGCTCTACTCTTGATGGTTGTTGCCGTAATGTCGTCAACAATGTCTTTCGCTCAGTTGCCTGCTGGATCATTTGGTCAAGATTTCACAATCACTGACCAATTTGGTGTTTCGCACAACTTGTACAACTATTTAGATCAAGGATACACTGTATATCTTGACGTATCTGCAACATGGTGCGGACCATGTTGGAACTTCCACCTTTCTGGCGCATTGGATGATTTGTATATCAACCATGGCCCTGCTGGTGCTCCGGGAGTTTCTGCTGCAACTACTGATGACGTTATGGTAATCTGGATTGACGGTGACGGTGCTACTACTGCAGCTGACATCGCTGGTACTGGAAGCAACACTCAAGGTAACTGGTTAAACCCAACTGGAACTCCAATTGATTTCCCTATTGCTAACCCAGCAACTGCTTTGGCTGGAACAATCAATGACGATTATGCTATTGCTTACTACCCAACGGTGTATCGCATTTGCCCTAACCGCATTGTAACTGAAGTTGGTCAATTGGACGGTCCTGGTTTGTATGCTACTCTTCAAGAGTGTCCTCCTCCAGCAACTTTGTCTAACGACCCATCTATGTTAAGTTACGATGGTGACCTTGCTACTTGCGGAAACGTTGATGTTGCTGTAACAATCCAAAACAATGGTACTTCTGCATTAACCGCTTGTACTATCACTGTTACTGGTGGAACGACTCCAGTGTCTTTCAACTGGACTGGTAATCTTTCTACATACGCTGTTGAAACTGTTAACGTTGGTTCTGTTGCAATCACTGGCCCTACAACTTTGAATGTATCTATCACTTCTGCTGATGATAACACTACTAATAACGGAACTACAGCTCCTATCGCATTCGCTGCTGATGGAACAACTCACGTTAAAATTGACATCTTATTCGACCGTTACCCAGAAGAGTCTTCTTGGACTATCACGGACGATGCTGGAACCGTTGTAGCTTCTGCTGATTACAGCGCTGCTCCAATGCCTGCTGACAACTCAACTAAAATTGAAAACGTATTCCTTCCATCAACTGGATGTTATACTTTCACTGCAACTGATGCATACGGTGATGGTTTCTACGACATGCAATGGGGTGCTGCTGCAAACGGACACATGTACGTTACTACAGTGAGCAATTCAGGCTCTACATTCTCTTCTCTTTGGAACTACGATGGATCTTACGACTTCGCTGAAGCTGCTGCTCCTGCTAACGTAAACACCGTAGTAGGTATCGAAGAAGTTAGTCTTTCTGCTGGTGTTAGTGTTTATCCTAACCCTGCTAACGATTTCATCAATGTTGCTTACGGTTTAACTAACAACAGCGTTGTTACAGTTGACGTTATCAACGTTCTTGGTGAGCGCGTAATGACTGAGTACGTAGGTAGCCAAGCTGCTGGAAACTACACTTCACGTTTAGATGTTTCTAACCTTTCTGCTGGTGTTTACATGTTAAATGTAACGATCAACGGAACGGTGAACACTGTTCGTGTTTCTGTAAAATAATCTTGATTTTTCAAGGAAGAAGAGCCGACGATGCGTCGGCTCTTTTTTTTGGTACAGTCATTGGCTAATGTTTTTTACTTTTATAAAAAAATATTTTATGCGTAATTCTATTTCTCTCTTCTTCTTGTTCGTTTCTTTTGGGCTATCTGCACAAGAAACTTTGCCGAAGATATCGCTAAAAGATCTCAACGGAAAAACGATTAACACCGCCAATCTTGCTCAAGACGGTAAACCAACGTTAATTTGCTTTTGGGCTACTTGGTGCAGCCCTTGTAAAAAGGAACTAAACAACTATTTGGATTTATACGAACAGTGGCAAGCGGAGACTGGCGTGAAAATCATTGCTGTATCTATCGACGACCAACGTTCAGTTTTGCGCGTTGCACCCTATGTAAGTAGTGTTATGTGGCCATATGAAATACTTTTAGATAGTAACAAACAATTTGCACAAGCAATGGGTGTAAACAACGTCCCTCACACATTTTTGGTAGACGGAACTGGAAAAGTTGTTTGGCAACATAACAATTATGCAGAAGGTGATGAGGAAGAACTTCATGAGGAACTCTTGAAATTAAAGAAGTAATTTCAATCATTACAGCTTATAAGCCCGAAAGGGCTTTTTTTATTTCCGATTGCGACGTATTTTCGAAGCTCAATGAATAGAATGAAAAAGCTACTTTTATTTTCAACCTTGCTTGTTTTCGCTTTTGGCGCTCGGGCTCAAGGAGATCCGAAAAAAACAGGACAATTACATGGTAATTTCCAATTTCTCTCACAACAATATAGCGAGGACAGTTTAATTGGAGCGACTGTACCCCCCGCGACTACTGCCATTAACGGCTTTGGCAATCTGATGTACACCCAAGGAGGATTCAGTGCAGGCGTGCGTTTTGAAACGTATAACAACGCCATTCAAGGATTCAGCGCCCAAAACAGATACAAGGGTACTGGAATTGGAAACCGTTACATTCAGTACCAAGACAGTATTTTCAATGTGACTATTGGAAATTTCTACGAGCAATTCGGAAACGGATTAACCTTACGTACCTATTGGGAACCGAATCTAGGAATTGACAATGCGCTCGATGGTGCCCGATTAATTATTACCCCGAAAAAAGGAATAACCTTGAAGGGTATTTACGGACGTCAGCGTCTTGATTTCGACAGTGGCATTACCAATGCAGATGGAATTATTCGTGGAACTGATGCCGAATTCAACCTGAACTCAATTTTCAAATCGCTTGCTGAAAAACAAACTCAATTAACCTTAGGAACAAGCTTTGTAAGTCGGTACCAGAATGGCGAAACGCGATTCGAAGACTCGTTGGTTTTCCTAACTCCTAATAATGTTTCGAATTCTGCGGTTAGATTTCAACTCAACAGAAATGCCCTAGCGATTTCTGGAGAGTACGCTCAAAAAATTAATGACCCAAGTGCCGACAACGCCTATATCTATCGAAAAGGAAAAGCGTTTTTCTTAAACGCTTCATACAGCGGAAGCGGATTCGGATTGAATACAGCGGTGAAATTCATTGACAATATGAGTTTTCGTGCAGATCGCAACCTGAAACTTTTCGATGTGCCCACCAACTATCTTCCTTCAATTACAAAGCAGCACACGCATAATTTAGCTGCGACTCTATATCCTTATGCAACACCTCTGACTGGTGAAGTAAGTTTTATGGGCGAGGTCTTTTACACGTTCAAGAAAGGGTCTAAACTTGGTGGTAAATACGGCACTCAAATTTCTGCAAACTTTGCAGCTGCGAATGGCCTGGATACCACGCGCCTTTCAGGTATAGAATCATACACCGATGCGTATAATATTAACTCGGTAAATTTTGGACCAACGAAATATGTTCGTGATTTCAACATAGAAATGAAGAAAAAATTGAGCAAAAAATTCTCAACGGGTTTCACCTACTACTATTTTGAATTCAACACGTTGGCTACCCCTGTTACCAATGATTTCAAAGGAATTGTTTACGCGAATATTGAAGTTGTAGAGATGAACTACAAGTTCACTCCAAAAGACAATCTTCATCTTGAAATTCAAGGATTACAAACCAAACAAGACAAAGGCGATTGGGTAACCGTGGTTGCCGAATTTTCCCATTCCCCGCACTGGAGCGTTGCATTAATTGATCAATACAATTACGGAAACTCTGTAGAAGAAAAACGTATTCACTATTTGTTTGGAACCATTGGATACATTAACGGTTCACAACGTTTAACTCTTGGTTACGGAAAAAGAAGAGAGGGCGTATTTTGTATTGGTGGAGTCTGCCGTGCCGTGCCCGCTACAAATGGTTTTGAATTAATGTACACTGCAAGTTTTTAAGATGAAAAAAAATTACCTATTCCTTCTTGGATTGTCCCTATTCTTCGGGGCATGCGACCGACTTGAAAATCCGGTTACTGTTGCAAAGAATAAATACCGTGAGGACTTGTATGGTGCAGCACCTTCATTTACTGCATCTACCCAAGCCATACGCAACGTATTATTCGAAGAATTTACAGGACACTTGTGTGGCGCATGTCCAGCTTCAACCGCCTTGGTACTTGATTTCGATTCGCAGCTTGGTGAGCGCATGGTAACAGTCGCTATTCACGCTGGAACCCTAGCAGAAACCGGAGGCACTTTATTCCAAAACGATTACACAACCCCAGCCGGAAACATTTATTGGTCCCAGCTCAACGGTGGATTTAATCCTTCAGCGCGTATAAATCGCCTTGGAGGTTTGGCTAATTACGTCTATATAGACCCAGGAAATCCTGCAATTTGGCAAGACATTATAACCAGTGAGTTGAATAGAACGACACCCGTTGACCTTCAAACTCAATGTGAATATATAGTTACTGATAACGTCTTCAACATTCACATGAATACGCAATTTCTTCAGGCGTATTCGGGCAATGTAAATCTCGTGGTTTTGCTTGCTGAAAACCATATTATAAGTGCCCAAGAAGACTATAGTCAAACCCCCTCTGAAATAGAAGATTACGAGCACGAGCATGTGCTGAGAACAAACGTTTCTGAGCCGATGGGGAATCAAATTGCCAGCAATCCAGCTGCAGGTTTCTCAACGACAACCAGTTTTACTATTCCTTTGAAAAGCACCTGGACCCCTACAAACATGACTGTGATTGGTTATTTGGTTGATACCGATACCCATGAGGTATTGAATGCTATTGAATATGAAATTAACTAGAGCACTTTTTCTTTTTTTTACGTTGTTTGCGTGTTCTATGGATGCTCAACAGGCATTCAACGCGGGAATGGCTATAGGCATGACCACCTCTCAAATAAGTGGCGATGGACTTGGTGGATGGGACAAATTCGGAATAACAGGAGGAGCATATGTGAACGCTCCATTCAACAAAAAAAACGGACTTAGAATTGGACTGTATTATTCTGAAAAAGGATCACGAACCAAACGCGACACACTTAACTTCAACACATTTTCTTATCGACTTAATTATATTGAAGTTCCCGTGCAGTGGTCATACCAGAATGGTCCATTCACATTTTTATCAGGACTGTATTACGGACAAGTAATCAAACAGGAAATCCTTGCAAATCAGTTGACTTATCCCGTCTCACCTCCGTTTCGGAACTTTGATATTGGTCTCGGTTTGGGGGCAATTGTTCAATTAGGCGATCACCTGTTTATAGAAGGGAAATTTTCATCGAGCATAATTCCAACTAGACCATCTCCCAATTTTGCCAATCAGAATTCTTATTACGAAAAAGGAAACTACAATCAAGTTTTGCATTTTTTAATTGGAAGAAATTTCTGATTCCATGAAAGTGAGTATCATAACTGTTAGTTACAACAGTGCGAAAACTATCGGTGATACCATTTCCTCCGTTCAGAAACAAACTTATGAGAATATAGAGTACATCGTTGTGGATGGGCTTTCCACTGATGGTACCGTAGAAATTGTGAAGCAATTTGTTGATGCCGTGCAAGGTCGTTCCGAAGGTGCTTCGCAAGACCTTCCTAAGGACCTTTCGAAGAACCTATTTAATGTTGCTTCGCAAGGTGTGGTGAAAAAGTTTTTGTGCGAGAGAGATAAAGGAATTTACGATGCGATGAATAAAGGGCTGGCAATGGCCACTGGGGACATTATTGGGGTTTTGAATAGCGATGACTTTTACTGTTCAAATGATGTTATTGAAAACGTTGTTCGCGCCTTCCAAAAAAACGAAACAGATTGTCTTTATGGAGATTTGAATTATGTAGATCCGATAGACACCAACAAAATTCTACGTAAGTGGCGTAGCGGGTCATACAACAAAGAGAACTTTTTAAAAGGGTGGATGCCCCCTCACCCTACTTTCTTCGTTAAAAAATCATGTTACTATTCTTTCGGAACTTTCGACACGCAATTTAAAAGCGCCGCAGATTATGAACTTATGTTGCGCTTTCTCTTTAAGGAGTCGTGCAGCGCACAGCACCTTCCGAAAGTAATGATTCACATGCGCGCTGGCGGTGTGAGCAATGTTAGTCTTAAAAATCGTATTCGTGCGAATAAAGAAGATCGCTTGGCTTGGAAAATAAACGGGTTAAAACCAAAGTGGTTCACGCTATTGCGTAAACCACTTTCTAAATTGATTCAATATTTCTAATGTTAGAATTTCGCTCTTGATCTTCTAACTCCTGGTCTTCCTTTCATATAACCATACTTCGATCTAGAGAAGCTGGATCTTCCGCGAATTACACGCGTTACAGTAAGTTGAGTAGTTAAATAACTGTCGTTGTGCGTAGCGTCACCGCGAGGCGAAGCATAGGTAGCGCCCGGCGGTGCAATTTGAAAGTTTTCAATTGATAAATCGTTCGCTGTGTACTGTGGGTTTTCTGCAACCAATCCATCTAACAAAGCTTGATACGTTTGATTGTTCACAAACTCGTATGCTTTAGAATCATTCGAATTCGGAGTGGAATAAACCGTTGAAACATCATCTAGATAATCCGTAAACACAGTTCTCCAACTTAAATCCCACTGCACTCTCCATTTTTTATTGAAGGTGAAATAAGCTCCAATTCCCGCTGGAATAGCCAAACCAAATTTCGAATAAGCACTTTTTTGACCTTCCGTTCTCCAGTCACGAAGCGCGAACCACTCTCCGCCATATTGCACATCACCGTCTTTGAAAATCTGCCCTTTCGGGTTTGAAGAGTATCCAGCTAGTCCCGCAAACAAAAACACTTTAAAGTCAGGGTTGTAATAACCTTTATTTCCCACGTCATTGTCGTACCAAATGGTAACCTCTGCGCGACCACCTAACTCCAATAAATCATTTCTGAAATTTGCGTTTCTCGCTCTACGCGGAGCGTAGGACGTATAGGCATCTCTGTCTGTAATTCGAATCCAGTCAAAATTTGTAGAGAATGCTAAGCGCTTGTTAACTTTGTACCTTGCGTAAGCACCCGCTGACATGCGAGTTGAAATCAGGTGCATATCTACAACAAAATCTCTTCTTGGAAGATATTTTCCTCCGATGTCTCCGAGGTAGTTTGACGCACCTACTTTCAACCCGTAATCCCAGCGGTATTGGGCATGAGAAGCGTTTGATAGAAGCGCTAAAACCAAGCTAAGAAAGAATACTATTTTTTTCATTTTGGATAATGTCGTGTGCTAAGATAATCAACAATTTCCGAACACTGAATAGTTTTTCGCATTTTTGGAGAAAATTTCAACATGAATTCAGTCAGTCAACTTTTTGGAATTAAGTACCCAATTATACAAGGGGGAATGATTTGGTGCACCGGAGCGAATTTGGTAAGTGCTGTTTCAAACGCAGGTGGCCTCGGACTTTTAGGCGCTGGATCGATGTATCCTGATCAACTTGAAGAGGAAATAAAAAAGTGTATTCAGCAAACAAATCTTCCATTTGGCGTAAACCTCCCGTTGTTATATCCGAATATTGAAGAGCATATTGCTCTTATTGAAAAGTACCGCGTTCCCATTGTTTTCACTTCGGCCGGAAGTCCGAAGAAATACACTGAAAGACTTAAAGCTTCAGGAATAAAAGTAGCCCACGTTGTGAGCAGCAGTGCCTTTGCACTAAAATCGCAAGAAGCAGGCGTAGACGCTGTGGTAGCAGAAGGTTTCGAAGCGGGCGGTCACAATGGACGCGAAGAAACGACTACCCTCTGTTTAATTCCGAGTGTCGCTGAAACAGTTTCAATTCCGGTTATTGCAGCCGGAGGGATTTCTTGCGGAAAAAGCATGCTTGCGGCTATGTCTCTTGGCGCTCAAGGGGTTCAGATGGGATCACGTTTCGTCATGACTCATGAATCCGCAGCACACGAGAATTTCAAAAACGCTATTCTGCAAGCCAAGGAAGGAGATACCAAACTCACTCTTCACGAGATAACTCCCGTGCGGTTGCTGAATAGCACGTTTTATAAAGCTGTGCTCAACGCATACGAAACGGGAGCGAGCATAGACGAATTGAAAGAATTACTTGGACGCGGACGAGCGAAAAAAGGAATGTCGCATGGCGACCTCGAAGAAGGCGAATTGGAGATTGGGCAAGTAAGTGCTCGAATAAAAGGAGTTATATCAGCCAGAGAAGTTATAGAACAAACGATTGGAGAATTTCGCGAAGCTCAAAAGACGATGGGCAATATTTCATTTTAATTCCGTTTGCTTTTGGCGATTGTATGCAACCGAAGGCCTATTTTTGCACTCTTCAAAACGAATGAAAGGGAAAATTATATTAGCAGCGTTGTTCTTGCACGTTCTTCTTTGGGCCTCAAATGCTCACGGGCAATCTTCTGCTACCCTTACCTGTCTTGAAGTACAAGGAAATTCGCTTAGCATTTCGTGGTACACTTCACCCAACCCAGCAACCTTTGTAACCAACCATATTTATGCTTCTGACGTAGCGGGGAATTTCACTGAGATTAGTCAATCAACTAATTTATCTGGAGCCTTTTTATACCCAGGAGCAAATGCCTTAACTAATTCTTGCTGTGTGTACATTCAAACGGAGGACAATATTGGGGGCGCACCTACTTTCAGTAACTCTGAAACATTTTGCAGCACCTTTCTTACTGCCAATGCCTCGGTTTCTCCTCCTGGTTTCGCTGAACTTCAATGGAACGTACCCACCTCTAATGCGGCTTGGTTAGCTGCCGTAAATGCTGAAGTCTGGTTAGAATATCCTTCAGGCGTTTGGAACAAAGTTCAAACTTTACCAGGCACATCTTCTTCCTTCAATTATGAAGTGACCGTGTGTGGCGAGCAACTCAATTTTCAAATTCGTTATAGCGGCGTACCTAATTGTGATTTCGCAAGCAACATCGCAAGTGGTTTTTTCACAGATCAAACAGCTCCAGCTATTCCCACAATAACAAGTGTGACAGTGAATCCGGCAACTGGGTTGGCAGAATTGAATTGGAATATTAATTCTTCGGGTGACACAGATGGCTACATTGTTTATGCCTGCAATGGCTCAACGGTTAATTTGATTGACACTGTTTTTGGAATAAATAATACTCTTTTTAGTGATCTTCTGTCTTCACCGAGCAGTGGACCTGAATGTTATTTGCTTTCTGCCATTGACACGTGCTATTCAGGCACACCACCTAGCCCAAACACGAGCCCTACAGGAAGCGTTTGCAATTGCACTATTTTCCTGAGCCCCTCAACTTATACACTGTGTGACAACACAATCAATTTTTCATGGAGCTCATACTCGGGTTGGAATGCGGGTGTTGACTACTATGTCCTCATGTACAGTTCTGACGGCATAAACTTCATTCCCGTTGATACTACAGACGGCAATACCCTTCAAGGCACACATGAATTTACAAGCATTTCTTCCGGAATAAATTATTACGGTGTGATTGCCTATTCCAATTCAGGTTTCACTTCGGCTTCTAACATTCAGACTATAAATATTTCATATCCAACTCCACCAGCTATAAATTATCTGACCTCAGTAAGTGTCAGTAGCTCCAAGGCCATTGAGGTAACGGTTAGAACGCAACCAACATTAGTTCCGCATAAATATATCCTTCAACGGAAGAATTTATATGCCCCTTATAACTGGGAGAATCACATGGATATTACGCAGTCGGCCACCAATATCGTATTCACCGATACAGATGTTAATTCCGACGATATTATATACGACTACCGCGTAATTATTCAAAATCCTTGTGGGTATTTCCTGGATACAACCAACGTTGGAAAAAACATACGCTTGCGTGGTGCAAATCTTCCGGAACTTTTGTTGAACAATTTAAACTGGTCTGAATACGAGGATTGGGAAAATGGTGTACAAGAATATAATGTGCTTAGATCCGTAGACGGGGGCGCTGAAACCCAAGCTATCTCATTCCTTGCAAACAATCTTGCATACTCAGATGACCTTGAACCTTTCCTTTCTTCCAAAGGTCAATTCTGTTACCGAATCGAAGGAAATTCAGAGCCGATTAGCTATTTCCCAAATGAAACATTTACATCATACAGCAACAAAAAATGTTTAGATCAGGAGCCTCTTATTTGGATTCCCAACGCTATGATGATTCATGGTGAAAATGATCTATTCTATCCGGTCATTTCATTCGCGGACACAACCCAATACACTATGAATATTTTCAGTCGTTGGGGCGATTACATTTTTGAAACAAACAAACTTTCTGAAAAGTGGGATGGCAAAATGAATGGCGGGGATTATGTGCATGAAAATGCCTATGTCTATTACATCACCGTAAAGAACGGAGTGGGTGTTTTATATGAGCGTAGAGGAACCATAACAGTTCTCAAAAACTAGCCCTCCAGATGAATTGCATTGTATTGGATCAAGGGAACACCTCATTAAAATGGGGGTTGTTCGTAAATGATTCCCTGGTTGAATCGGGAAGAATTCTCGATAACAATCTTAGTCTTGAATTGAATCTATTGCACTCAAATCACAGTCTTCCATTTTTCTATTCTTCGGTAAGGAGTGCGTCGGAACAGACTGATTTTTTAAATCGATTTTCTTTTTGTAGAATTATTCCAGAAGATAATTTCCCGGCCTTCTTATACTCTTCAGGCGTTGCGGGAAAGGATCGTCTTGCGAATGTTGCAGGAGCATTTGAAATTTTCGAAGAGTCAGAAAGTTTGGTGGTTGATTTCGGAACCTGTATTACTTGCTCTATCGCTCAAAATAACGCTCTAATTTCTGGAGTCATTTCATTGGGCGCGCAGGCGCGCTTGCGAGCGATGCATGAATTTACCGGACAACTTCCACTTTTAAAATTCTCTGAAAGCACCGAGCCCTTTCAAAATTCTACCGAAGGGGCTATGTTAAGCAGTGTGAATTTTGGAATTCTTTCTGAATTGAAGGGATACATAGACGCTGCAATGAAGCTATTTCCTGATATTCAAATTGTATTTACTGGGACTGATGCGGTTCATTTTGCTAAACAGCTTAATTACCGCATCTTTGTAGAATTGAATTTAACTTTAATTGGGTTGTATGCCATCACTTGTGCGAATGAATCTTAAATATATTTTTCTTGTTTCGATTTCGGCATTGTGCATACGCGTGCAGGCTCAAATTCCTGTAAACTCGCCTTACTCTCGTTTTGGAATTGGACTCACTGACATTGGATTTAATCCACGTTACGCCGGCCTTGGCAATGCATCTATTGCGCTCCCCGATTTATCGGGTGTGAATCTATCTAACCCGGCATCGTTTGCTTTGTTTTCCGAAACAACTTTTCAGGGAAGTGTATTTGCCAAAAGTTCACAGCTTCTTTCAACCTCAGGACCGACCAATTACCTCGGTGGCCAGGTAGGCGAAATTGCTTTTGGCTTTAAACGAACGGGCAGCAAATGGGGATTTGCAATGGGCATCACTCCCGAAAGCATCGTAGGTTATCAGTTTTCAAATTCACAGGCGATTAATGACAGTTTAAATGCAAATTACAGCTACAGTGGCGAGGGTGGGATAAATAAGGTTCAAATGGGCTTTGCGCGGACGTTCATTCTTTTTTCCGACAGCACGCACGCACGCACGCACACCTTATCTCTTGGAAGTAATTTAAATTTCAGATTTGGATCTATCCTGCAAATCGACCGCATTTTGTTCGATAATACTTCCATCTATAACAGTAAGATTACCAATCGCAAATCCTTTTCTGATGCGAATTTTACCTTTGGGGCCCATTATTCGTTCCCTCTTCACCAAAGAAAATCAGCGGGAAAAGTTACTCGGTCAACTTGGATTCATTTGGCTGGAACCTATGAATTGGAAAACAACGTAAGCCCGAAGG
This sequence comes from Flavobacteriales bacterium, assembly GCA_044239865.1. Taxonomy (GTDB): domain Bacteria; phylum Bacteroidota; class Bacteroidia; order Flavobacteriales_D; family Sanyastnellaceae; genus CAIZGX01. The sequence continues at coordinate 41,112 of JBIIAO010000004.1, read as the reverse complement.
TGCAAGATATTCGTCAGTCTACACGTTCTGTTTCTGGTGTTGAATTGCCCGTGCTTACCGTTTTGGATACGACCTATACTAACCTCTCTTTTGTCATTCCTCAGCGCATTCAATTCGGCGCTGCAATTACACATGAATTTAAAAAGGCCGGGACACTTTCCCTAAGCGTCTCTTATCGTCAACAAGATTGGAAATCTATTGAAAACATGAACTCCTTGATTCATGTTTCCAATCAAAGTTTTCACAACTCTAAAAACGTTGGACTCGGATTGGAATATGTTCCAAATGTAAATGGTGGAGAGAACAATTACTTCGGAGCATGCACGTATCGCCTGGGCATGAAAAGTGTTGAAAGCTACGTTGGGTTGAACGGAAATAACATTGTTCAAGAAGCATTTACATGCGGATTGCAAATGCCTATGCGTTCTTCAAAAACAACAAGTAGTCTTGTCCTTTCTGCCGAGTTTGGAACGTACGGCAATGCAACAGAAACCGCAACAAAAGAGAACTACGCTTCCTTCCTCATCGGATTTAAACTTCATCCGTTCGAGCGTTGGTTCGTGCAGAGAAAGTATGATTAATCCTCTTCTAAAAATAGCAGCTGTGTTAGCGGTGGTGTTCATTTTGATCGGATGTCAAAATGAAATTTCAGAAATCAAAGCCATTACTGACCCGAAATTTGTGCCCGTACAAAGCACATTCAACGCTTCGTTCAGTTATTCTTTAGATGGTGTCGTTCGAACAAAAATTTATGCTTTACAATTGGACCAGTATGTTAGCGACAGTTCTTATTTAATAGCACCCAAAACCTTTCACATCGAATTTTTTGATTCGCTCGGAGAATACACAGGAACAATGACCGGTAACGAAGCTATTTTCTCGCAGAAAAGCAACACGCTTTGGACGAAAGGTGACCTTGTCTTAGAAAATTGGAAAAAAGAAAAACTGGAAACTAACTCACTTACTTTTTACCTCGACTCTGATTTGGTTTACACGCCAGATTTTGTAAAAATCAGTTCTGAGAACAGTGTACTTGAAGGAAAAGGACTTCGCAGTAATGGATCTTTTTCCAATTATGAAATCAATCAAACATCGGGTAATTTCAACACATCTAACTAATGAATAACTTAAATAAAATTGTGCTTATCCTGTGGGCCATTGTTGTGGTTGCATCATTTGGTTATGCGCTTTATATGATCTCTTCAGAAGGTTGGGACAAAGGCGCCGAGAATTTATTTATTCCAGGCATCGCACTCATGTGGTTTTTATTCCGTTTGGGAATGTACCGCAGAATGAACAAAAACAATGGGTAATATAGACGTTTCTCAAATACTCATTATTCTCGGGACACTGCTCGGGTGTGCATTCTATTCAGGTGTTGAAATAGCCTTTCTTACTTCCAACAAATTAAAAATAGAATTGGATAAGAAACAAGGCGTTTTCGGCGCGTCTATTTTATCTTCTTTGGTTGGAAAACCAAAGTTGTTCTTGGCTATGCTGCTGGTTGGAAATAATATCTCCTTGGTAATTTATGGAATCGTCTTCGGCCATGTTCTTACCGATATACTTGAATCAAATTTCCCCCATCTAGACGAGACAGTTGGATCATACGGTGTCTTAATTCTTCAAACGATCGTTTCAACCTTAGTTGTCTTAATTTTTGGCGAATTCATTCCGAAAGCATTGTTGTCTTCACAACCGAATAAATGGTTGTTGCGTCTCTCTCCTTTGATTGCTATTTGGTACGCCATACTTTTCGTGTTTGCGTATAGCGTAACGAAGGTGAGCGAATGGATTATTTCAATGCTCTTTAGAAACTCGCCAAAAGAGCAAGACATTGTTTTTGGAAGAACCGATTTGAACCATTATTTGGAAGGATTCACAGGCGTGCATTCTCAGCAGAATGAATTGGATTTGGAAATTCAATTTTTTCAAAACGCACTTGATTTTTCTTTGTTGAAAGCCCGAGATTGCATGTTGCCACGCAATGAAATTGTTGCCATTGATATTGCAGAGAGCATTGCGAAAGCGAAAGAGCTTTTCATTGAAACAAAACTTTCTAAAATCATTGTTTACCGGGAAAATATTGATCAGTTGATTGGATATGTTCACTTCAGTGACTTCTTCAAGAACCCTAAAGAGATTAAAGAAATTCTTCGTCCAATTGCCATTGTTCCAGAACCCATGGCAGCGAATGAGATTTTAAAAATATTTCGTAGCCAGAAGAAGAGCGTGGCTGCTGTTGTAGATGAGTTTGGAGGAACCAGCGGGCTTATCACCTTTGAGGATATTATTGAAGAGATTTTTGGTGAAATAGAAGATGAGCATGACACCATTGATAACGTTGAACGTGAAGTATCAAAAGGTTGGTATGAATTCGCTGGAAGACTTGATGTTCATTACATCAATGAAAAATACAAGTTGGAACTTCCTGAAAATGAGGAGCAATATGATACCCTCGGAGGACTGATACTGAACTTCCACCAAGACTTTCCCGAAGTGAATCAGAAATTCGTGATTGACCGCTATCGCTTTACCATTCTTGCCGTAAATGAGCGTCAAATTAAGCTTGTTCAGCTCCAAAATATGGAAGAATTAACAAATAGCTAGACTTCGCTAAAAAAAACAAGGAATTTCCGAGCAAATTTACGATATTCGCAATCCTAAATTTTATAGTCCATAACTATGGCAATGATTTCAACCCTTCGTAAACAAGGATGGCTAGTACTAGCCTTAGTCGGCATTGGTATTGTCGGCTTCTTGATCCCGTATGATGCTGTAATGGCAATGTTCGGCGGCTCTTCAGATAAAGTTGGTGTTATTAATGGCGAAACCATTAAGCAAGACCAATGGAGAGCAATGCTTCAGGAACAATCTGAATTGTTCAGTTACAACAACAGCCAAGCCCACGGTTTGGAAAACGATGTATGGAACAACTTAATTGAAACCACTCTGCTTCAACCTGAATACCAAAGCCTTGGTTTAATGGTAACTGATGAAGAGTTGGATGAAATTCTTTTCGGAAAGTATTTAAGTTCTTACGTGAAATCCACGTTCTATCAAGGACAAGATTCTTTGCCTTTCAAAGAGCAGATGCGTGAAAGCTTCAAGAAAATGGAGACAGAAAAGCCAAATCTATTTACAGGCTATAGAAGACTTGTCATAGAGAAGCGATTGAAAGAAAAGTACGATGCCTTGGTAGGTGCTGGAGCTTACGTAAATTCCTTAGACGCTAAGAGTCTGTTTCACCAGTCTAACGACAAAGCTTCTATCGTATACGTGGTGAAGCCATATGTTCAAATCATGGAGAGTGAAATTACCTTCTCGAACGAGGACATTGAAAATTATTACAACGAGCACAAAAATGATCGTGACTTCAAACAAGAAAGAAGTCGCACCATTGCTTACGTTCGTATTCCTTTAATTACAAGTGCTAGTGACAGTGCTGCAACGCTTGAGAGTCTTCAGGCTTTAGCAACATCTTTCAAAGCGTCTAAAACTGTGAAAGAAGATTCTCTTTTTGCCGTTTTAAATTCAGGTAACCCTGCAAATGCTAAAGTGAAATACGCTGCAGGAAGTTTCCCAGAACCATTCAATGCTCAAATGACATCTGATAGTCTTGGACGTGTATTTGGTCCTTTTGTATCTGGAGGTATTGCTCGTGTGGTAAAATTAACTTCACGCGGAACTGAGATTGACTCTGTGCAAGCACGTCACATTCTTTTCAAAGAGAAAGGCGATGTTGGGAAAGCAAAAGCAGATTCATTGAAGAAAGAGATTCAATCTAAAAAGAACTTTGCTGAAATGGCTACCAAGTATAGCACAGACCCCGGTTCTGCTGTAAAAGGCGGTGATTTGGGTATGTTCGCAAAAGGAGCTATGGTTCCTGAATTCGATGCGGCTTGTTTCAACGGCAAGGTGGGTGATCTTCAAATTGTAGAAAGCCAATTCGGAACGCACTTGATTGAAGTAACTAAAAAAGGTGCTGCTAGTGCTGTTACTTACTACGCGCAAGTTGAAAGACCAATTTCTCCAAGCCCGGCTACGAAAAAAGATACTTACCAAAAAGCAATTGACTTCATTCAGAATCATGGCGACAGTGTAAGCTTCCGCGCGGGTGCTGTAGAAAGCTACGGTGGATTAACTTATTCTCCGAATGTTCGACCTGAAGCAACTTCTGTAAGTGGCGTTCAAAATGCAAATGATATTATGGTTTGGACGTACAATGAGGATACTGAAGAAGGTGCGATTTCGCAACCGATTTCTGTAGATGACGGAATTGTTGTTGTCTGCTTAATGGAAATTAAAGAAAAAGGAGTTCCTTCCTTGCGCAATGTTTATGACCGTGTGAAGCAAGAAGTTATTAAGGATAAGAAAGCTGAGAAATACATGGCAATGATGACCGGCAATTCTATGGAAGAAATTGCTAGTAAGGTAACAGGACAAGTAAAGACTTTCGAGAATCTTTCAATGGCTATGCGCAACATACCTGAAAGTGGTGTTCAAGAAACTGAAAGTGCTCCTATTGGTGCTGCCTTCGGTTTACCAACTGGTAATATCTCTGCTCCAATTAAAGGAAAAGGTGGTATTTATGTTATTCAACGCGCGGCTGATGTTACTCGTGTTGAAAGTCCTGATAACTACGTTTCTTTTAGAAAAGATAAAATGCGTGGACAAAAATCTAGCGCACCAATGACGTTGTTTAATTCACTTCGTGAGTCGGCAGAAATTGAAGACTATCGTTTCTTCCGTGAAGATTGATCTTAAAAATATTGATTACTAAAAAGGATGCTTCGGCATCCTTTTTCATTTTCTAGAACCAAAGCAACATGGTGTCGCCGTAACTCAGGAACATGTATTCGTTATTGATGGCGTGCACATAAATGCGTTTCCACTCCTCGCCTACTGCGGCGGCAACTAACAATAACAAGGTGCTTTTCGGTTGATGATAATTTGTTTGAAGTCCGGAACAAATCTTAAATGAATATCCGGGTGCTATACAAATACTGGCCGAAGCGCAAATGCTGTTTCGATTTGTAGCGTCGAGATGATTCAGCAGAGCCGTTAGAGCCTCTTCCTTGGAGTATTTCGTATTCGAGGTGTATGGTTCCCACTGTTCCACAGAATCTGTATTCTTTCCATATAAAACACGAACGCCCAACCAATACAAACTTTCGAGGGTTCGCATAGAAGTTGTTCCTGCAGCAATGATTCTTCCTTCACAATTTAAAATTGTTTGAATGCATTCGCGTGTTACTTCAAAAAATTCAGCGTGCATTTCGTGGTCTTCGATGCGCTCGGCTGAAACGGGCTTGAATGTTCCTGCTCCCACGTGTAAACAAACTTCTTCTTGCTTAACACCAATATTCGAAATGGCTTGAAGAACTTCGTTCGTGTAATGCAAACCGGCGGTGGGCGCTGCAACAGAACCCTCCGTTTTCGCGAAGACGGTTTGGTATCTGCCAACATCGTTGGCCACGGGCTTGCGTTGGAAGTAGGGTGGCAAAGGCACTTGTCCGATTGCCTCTATGACTTCGGAGAAGACGGCATTGAAGTTCCAGGTGAATTCTACTATGAAGGCATCTTTCTCAATTCCTTTTCTTTCGATGAAGACGCTTTCGGGGGAATTGTTCCAATTGATTTTCAATTCTAATTTTCCTTCTTTCCATCGTTTTGAATTTCCGATGTAAGCTGTGAAGGAAACGCTATCATGTGCCGAAAAGGCTTCTGTGTATGAGATTCCGAAGGGTGCAAGGCACATGATTTCTATGAAGGCACCCGACTCTTTTTGAAAAATGATTCGAGCAGGAATGACCTTCGAATTGTTCGAGATTAACAGATCTCCTTCCTTCAAAAAATTCGGCAATTCAGAAAAAATGGAATCTGTAATTTCTCCGTTTTCATAGACCAACAATTTGGCAGCCGCACGTTCCTCGAGTGGAATAACACGAATGCGATCTTCGGGAAGTGAATAATCGAAATCTTCAATTTCAATTTGTGGAATTGCCATGGCGCGAAAATACCTATTTTTGAAAACATTTTTTAACTATGAGCACGAATAGAAAAGCATTGGTTATTGGCTGCAGAGGACAAATAGGCATTGAGCTTGTGATGGCCCTTCGTTCGAAGTTGGGACAACACAATGTGATTGGCGCCGATATTCAACCCGCAGAGGCCGTTTCTTCTGAAGATGGACCGTATGTTCAATTGAATGTTTTAGATGCTGAAGCCTTGCGCGCATGCGTTCAAGACCATGCTGTAACAGAGGTTTATCAGCTTGCAGCGCTATTGAGTGCTACAGGAGAGAAGAATCCGATGTATGCATGGAAGTTAAATATGGAAGGGCTTCTTAATATTCTTGAGCTCGCGAAAGAATTTAAGTTCCGTTTGTTTTGGCCAAGTTCCATTGCGGCGTTCGGACCAACTACTCCAGCCGATCAAACACCTCAGACTACAGTGATGGAGCCATCTTCCGTTTATGGAATTTCGAAGTTGGCGGGTGAAAGATGGTGCGAATATTATTTCATGAAGTACGGCGTTGACGTTCGTAGTCTTCGTTACCCAGGATTAATTGGACATCGCTCTGCTCCCGGCGGAGGAACAACAGACTACGCAGTAGATATTTTTTATTCTGCGTTGAAGGAAAACAAATACACATCGTTCCTTTCGGAAAACACTGAGCTACCGATGATGATGATGGAAGACGCCATTCGCGCTACTATTCAACTGATGGAATCTGATGCTGAAAAAATAAAAATCCGAAGCGCCTACAACCTAGCAGGAATAAGCTTCACACCGAAACAATTGGCTGAAGAAATTCAAAAACACTTACCCGGATTTGAAATTAGCTACGCTTCAGATTTCCGTCAAGGCCTAGCCGATTCATGGCCGAACAGCATTGACGATTCAACGGCAAAAAGCGATTGGGGTTGGGAGATTGAATACCCAATGCAACGTTTGGTTTCGACCATGTTGGAAGAAATTGCGAAGAAAGTTTCTTAACTGAAAGTAATAGACTCATAAAAAGCCTCAATGAATGAGGCTTTTTTTATTTGTCTTCGTTTCTTTGCAGTATGGTTGATTTGTTCATTTACAATAGTCTTACGCGAACGAAAGAAAAGTTCACTCCCCTTCACAAACAATTCGTTGGAATGTACGTGTGCGGGCCTACTGTTTACAATTTCGCTCATCTAGGAAATTGTAGAACGTTCGTGACGTTCGATACTGTTTATAGATATCTCTCTTTTCTTGGATATAAAGTTCGCTATGTGCGAAACATAACGGATGTTGGACACATCACCACGGAATTCGATGAAGGAATAGATCGCATTGGCGCGCAGGCGAAATTGGAACAAGTTGAACCCATGGAAATTGTGCAGAAATACACCACGTATTTCCACGACATGATGCGTGAATTCAACAACCATCCGCCGAGCATTGAGCCAAGCGCAACGGGACATATCATGGAACAAATTGCCATGATTGAAGAGATCATTAAAAATGGATATGCGTATGAAGTAAACGGAAGCGTTTATTTCGATGTGAAGAAATACAAAGACGTTTTTCCTTACGGTGAATTAAGCGGAAGGAACGTAGATGAGTTACTGGAAAATACGCGTGAGTTAGACGGTCAAGAAGAGAAGCGTTTTTTCGCCGATTTCGCTTTATGGAAAGCGGCATCTCCTGAACATATTATGCGTTGGTCTTCGCCATGGGGAGAAGGATTTCCGGGATGGCATTTGGAATGTTCTGCCATGAGCACGAAATATTTGGGTGAAGAGTTCGACATTCACGGTGGCGGAATGGATTTGAAATTCCCTCACCACGAATCGGAAGTAGCGCAAAATTCTGCGTGCTGCGGAAAGGCTCCTGTGCGCTATTGGATGCACGCAAACATGCTTACCGTAAACGGACAGAAGATGTCGAAGTCGTTGGGAAATTCCTTCCTTCCACATGAATTGTTTTCGGGAACACACGAACTTTTAGAGAAAGGGTTTTCACCCATGGTCGTGCGCTTCTTCATGCAGCAAGCCCATTACAGAAGTACGTTAGATTTCAGCAATGAAGCTTTGAAGGCAGCAGAAAAAGGATTCGAACGATTGATGCAAGCCGTTGAGAAAGTGGATACACTTGTTGCAAGCGAAACGAATTCTTATGACGTTGAAGCGTTAGAAAAGAATTGCTACGAGGCCATGAGCGATGACTTCAACACTCCTATTCTTATTGCGCATTTGTTCGAAGCGGTGAAGGTGATTAACTCGTGTTTGGACCATAAAATTCAATTGACACAAACCAACATCGAACGTCTTCAAAAATTAGTGAACGGATTTGTGTTCGAGGTACTCGGCCTTCAAGCCGAAGTAAGCAGCGCTTCGAATGATATTTCGAACGACCTTATGCAAGTGATTATTCGCTTGCGTGCGGAGGCGAAAGCGAAAAAAGATTTCGCAACATCGGACATAATTCGCGATGAATTAAAAGCTATAAACATTCAACTTCAAGATTCAAAAGAAGGAACAACCTGGACCCATGAAAAATAATAAAAAGATCATTGCTATTGTGCTTGTTGTATTCGTTGTGGGTGGTTTTCTATTCAAGACGTTTGAACCGTATTTCAGAAAAGCGAAGAGCGCAGAAAACAACACAACAGAAAGCGGAGTAGTTCTAGAACCCGCCGATTTCATGACAGACAGTTGTTATGCCTTCATTGAAAAACAAGTGGCTTTTGGTCCACGTGTTCCGGGAAACACGAATCACATGGCCTGCGGAAATTGGCTCATTCAAAAATTCAAAAGTTACAATTGCACGGTTAAAGAGCAAGTAGGAACCATGCCTAATTGGGAAGGTGGAAATACTACCGTTCGAAACATTATAGCTTCTGTTCATGCGGGAGCAACGAAGCGCATTGTATTGGCTGCGCACTGGGACAGCAGACCTTATGGCGATAAAGACCCAGACCCGAGCAAACACAAACAACCGATAGATGGCGCGAATGACGGCGCTAGTGGCGTTGGTGTTTTGTTAGAATTGGCGCGTATTTCAAAAGATCTCCCTGCAGACATTGGAATAGATTTTATTCTTTTCGACAGTGAAGACGGTGGCAAACCTGAGTGGGCTCCGGATGGTGAAAACGATGCTCTTTCTTGGTGTTTAGGTTCTCAGTTGTGGGCGAATCAAAAGCCACAGCGCACCATGAGATATGCAGTTCTTTTAGACATGGTGGGTGCTGATGGTGCGCGCTTTAATAAAGAAGAATATTCTATGCAGTCGGCCGGGAATGCAGTGGAAAGAATTTGGGGCAATGCAGCAAAATTGGGTTACGGAGAGTATTTTCAAAATGAAGAAACAGCCGGAATAATTGACGACCATGTTTTCATGATTAAAGCGAATGTACCTACTTTAGACATTGTAGATATGCGACCAAATTATATGGGTACGCAATTCGAGTTTGGAAGCTCGCACCACACACACGCAGACAATATGAGTGTGATAAGCAAACCTACTTTGAAAGCGGTTGGACATACGTTAGCCTACACCGTTTGGAATTTGAAGTAATTAGAAATCGAGATTCAAAGACAAATAGAATACGCGAGGCATAACCGTGTGATCATCTACGCCCCACGCCCAATCGGCACGCATGTAATATCCTAAAACTTTCGAACGCAATCCGAAACCATATCCGTAAATGATTGGCTCCTTGTTGCTTCGCAATTGCACCGTTATCGGGGTTTGTGAAACAGTAATAGTATTGAAGTCATTCGCATCGTCGTATGGACTTTTTCCAGTCCAGGCGCTGCCTATATCAAAGAATCCGATGACCTGAAAATTATCTGCGAAGTCAGATTTAATAGATCTGTTACTTAAGTATCTAAACAGTGGCAACCTCAATTCAGAATTACTTAAAAGAAAATTATTTCCGTTACGCGCATTGACATAAAACCCTCGAAGAGGTCCAGCAAATGCCTGAAAGGTATAACCCTGAGTTGAAGAAACAAGCACCGAATTGTCTATTTTTTGTCCCAACCAATTGTCTACGCCTCCTAAGTAGTTCACTACTTTGTAATCTCCGAAGGAACTACTTCCACACAATCGAAATGCAAACGTTAAATCACGGTGTATCGTCTGGTAATGGCGGAAATCGAATCCCACAACGTAGATGGAATTTTGTTCTTTCCATTTATCAGGTTGCCTAAAGTGTTCGCCCCATGCTTTAAAGCGCGTTCCAGTTCTGTAGTTCAATCCCTTAATAAATGTGTTGTCGAAAATGTATTCCACCTTACCACCTATGTTCCATTCGTTTTGGTTCTTATATGAAGCCGTGTAAGGGTCGCTTGACAATACCACCATACGGTCGTTTCGTCCAATGGCTGTAAATTTAAAGGCACTTGTTTCAGTGAACGGATATTTCCATTCGTGGGTTAAATTATAGGTTTGTACTCGAATAGTGGCGTATTGCTGCGTGATTTCCTGCCCCTGCCTTTGCAATGAAAACTTGGTGTCTACTCGATTCTTTAAATTTTCAAAAGAAAAACCAAAATCGCTGTTGTTCAAATTCGCAGCAAGACGAACTCCTGCAGTGAATTTAAAATCGTCCATTAAATCGGAAATTCCAACTTTAAAAAAACCTGAAAAGCCTGGGGTAATACTTGATGGTCCTGTAAAATTCTGATAAAAGGAACTTGCAAATTGATTATCTACACTCGATTGAAGATAGCTCGTTGTATAGTTGATTAAGTAATTTCTGAATCTTGGTATTTCAATTTTAGAGGATACCAACGAATCTGAACCTTGTTCGGCACTTTCAACCTTCTTCTTTTTATCGCTTGGAAAAGCAAAGTTCTCTGTATCAATCCTACTCGGATCTTTCTTTTTAGCAATCCAAACCATCTCCGCATAAGATTCATTCCTTTCCTCTGTCTGATCCTCGTCACCTTCAACTTCTATGGCCCTGTCGTTTACTAAATTCTCTTTTATTGCGTATGGAACACCTGACTCTTCAATAAGCCAAATCGCGCTGTCACAGCCCTTATTAATAAAAAAACCTGACGAATTTCTATTCGATTTCTGCAACACCTCAGTGACATTGTAATACCGATAATGTATGGTTGTATCAATGCTCGCAATTGCGCTGTCTCTGTATACCGAACATCTTTCATCATACAAAAGCTTCGATCGAATAAACTGAACTTTATCGTCTTTCGCAATGGCCAACATTTTGTCAGAATATTTAGCATTGGTGAGTTGAATTAAATCTTCACTTTTGTAATCATCTGTAAGTTTCAATTCATAGACATGGAAAATGTTGTCAGGCGAACGAATACTGTCGTGACATTTCAACCCCAAGTGATTCCCTCTATTCGAACTAAAAAATATGGAGGTTCCATCTCTTGAAAAGATGGGGTTAATATCATCGAAATTATCTTCGGTTACTTTCTTTGGAACATTCGCAGTAATGGGCAAAAGATAGATATTTGTTTTCCCATTCAATGTGCCGCTGAGTACAATGTTCTTGCCGTCTGGACTGTAATTCATGGAAAGAACTTTTTCAATCTGAAACAATTCTTTCGAAGATGCTTCCTTGCTATCGCATTGGTAGGTATTCAAATTTAACCGACCGTTTTTTTCAGTCACATAAGCCAACATATTGCCGTTGGGGTGCCAGGTAATTTGCGGAGTACTTTCGTCTGGAATTCGATCGCTTCGAAAATCTCCCCGTGCAATCCGATTATTTGTTTTCAGTTCCTTGTCATAAATGAAAACAGAATATTCACCTTGGAAATGAGTGCTGTAAGCCCACTTTTTTAAATCACCCGAGGGCGTCACATGACCATAACTGTATTTGAATTTTCCTGTAAGTCCGGGTTCTAAAAACTGAAACTTCTTTCTTTTCACATTCAGAGAAACCAACTCCTCCTCCACTTTTTTCAAATCTCTTCCTTGCTCAATGAACCTTTTGAAATCGTTGACTACGGTTTCTGTGTTTCGACCTATGACATATTGAAATCCACCATCGGTGCCACGGAACAACTGAGTCATATTAAGAATTCCAAGCACCACATTCTCTCCGTAAATATTTCCGATATAAGACCAGAAGCTTTGCCCTACCATTTCTGCTTGTCTTCCGGTTAGTCTATGAATATTTGGATAGCGAGCAAGCGTATACCAATCCTCTGTATTTCTTTCACTTGTTCTTTGGACTTTTAAAGCGGCATATCGAATGACTCCTTCAGAAAACCAAGTGGGAATGGCTATTCGATTATTCCCCCTCACCATGCTTCTCCAATCGCCACCATAAATTAGTTGCAGATACATAATTCTCGAAATGCCCAAAGAAATTTGCTCGCGAAGCTCCTCATCTGTGCCTTCGAAGTAAACGAACATCTTATTTCCTAAAATATTCGTAGCACCTCCTATGGTTGATGTTTCATCATCTGTCAATCCAAGATTACTCTGCCTAAACTCACTTTGTTTATTGAAGACAAGGACCTGAATCTTATCGTCGAGCTGAACATTAAAGAATTTTTGAAGACGTACTCTTTCTTGCTCGCAGTATACCAGCGTGCGCTCTGCAATTGTCTTTCCGCCATCGTAGAAATACACTTCAAAATTGGACCCTGGAAAATACAGCCAATCGAATGTCTTGTTCTGAAGTCTATTCTTTCCAAACGAAACATTGGATCCTCTATAAAACTGAGACTGCCCCGCAAATGAATTCAACACCAACAGAACAAACAGAAAATAAAATGGAAGCCCCCTTTCGCGAATCATACAACCAAAGTACGCGTATTTTCGCAAACATAAAATACCTCCTTGCAATGAATATTCAATCTTTTCAATTCAACGCCTTTTCTGAGAATACGCATGTCATCTGGAACAGCGAAAAACAAGCAATTATCATTGATCCAGGCATGAGCAATCGCGTGGAAGAATCTGAATTTCTTTCTTGGTTGAAAGCGGAAGAATTGACTGTTGTCGATGTTTGGCTCACACACTGCCACATCGATCACATTATGGGATTGGATTTTTGTTTTCGTGAATTCGGGTTGAAGGGCATTGCTCATGAGTTGGACAAGGTGAATATTGAACGAAGTGAGTTGGTTGCCGGCATGTATGGCATTCCCTACACCGCAGGACCAGAGCCTGAATATCTTCTTCAAGAAGGAAAAATGATTCGACATAATTTCGAAACAGATGTGCTTTTTGTTCCTGGGCACAGCCCCGGTCATGTGGCGTTTTACTTCGAAGAAACGGGAGTTGTTTTCAGCGGAGATGTGCTGTTTGAACGAAGCATTGGACGAACCGATCTTCCGGGCGGAGATTTCGAAACGCTTGCGCATTCCATTCGAACAAAAATGTATTTACTTCCTGAAGAGACCGTGATTTACAGCGGACACGGAGACACGACTACGATTGGCACAGAGAAAAGAGAGAATCCTTTTGTGAAAGGAGAGTAACTACTTCTTGTAATTTTTTTCGTAGAAGGAAATCCAATCTTGAACTGTCATTTTCGTCACCAGCTCTGCAATTAAATCGTAAGGAATGTCTTCCATTTTTTTGAAACGAATGCACGACTTTCCCATATCTAATTTCGACTTGCAATGCTTGGGGTATTCCGCAACAAACCAATTGTACAATTCTGGTTTCGCATACACGCCCATGTGATGAAGGGCAATGAAATTTTTCTGCGAAGCAAGAGCCAAAAATGGAAGCGGCAATTTCGTATCGCAATGATAACCGTCTGGATAAATCTTGTGCGGAACCACGTATCCGATCATTCCGTAACTCAATTGCTCTTCGAATCCCTTTGGAATATTTTTCTTAATGAGCGATTGAAGCTTTTTTATTACCACTTGACGATCTTCGGGAAGACCTTCAACATATTCCTTTACTGAACTCATAGCTTCTGAATTTTTTTCGAAATTTCAAGCAATGTACACGCGAAACATTTTCTAAATATGCTTCTCCACGAAATCTTTGCAATAGTCATCTATTAATACGCGAACTCTTCTAAATTCATTCACAATTTCTTCTTCCGTTCCTGAAGCTTTTGCTGGATCGGGGAAATTGTAATGGAATTTTTCTGCGTTGGTTGGAAAATAAGGACAGCGTTCTTTCGCGTTGTCGCAAACAGTTATCACAAAATCGAAATTGATGTTTACGTATTCGTCGACGTGATTCGAAGTGTGATTTGAAAGATCAATTCCAACTTCGTTCATGATTGAAATAGCACGCGGATTTACACCGTGTGTTTCAACGCCTGCGCTGTAAACGTTGGCTTTTTCTCCAGCGTAATGACGAAGGAAACCTTCCGCAATCTGACTTCTGCAACTGTTTCCTGTGCAGAGCACTAAAATGTTTTTCATGATTGATAATATTTTTTCTTGAGGAATAAACTGGCTTTCACCAACAAAATTAAAACGGGCACTTCCACGAGTGGACCAATGACACCCACGAACGCTTCCGCAGAATGAATTCCGAACACGGAAATAGCAACCGCAATGGCTAACTCAAAATTATTTCCAGTAGCGGTGAAGGAGATCGCAGCATTCTTCGCGTAGTCTACACCCATTGATTTATTCACGAAGAAGCTCACGAAAAACATGAGTGCAAAATAGATGACCAGTGGAACGGCAATGCGCAAAACATCGAGCGGCAGTTCCAAAATTTTATCGCCCTTCAAACTAAACATTAACACAATGGTGAAGAGCAATGCGTAAAGTGTAACGGGTGAAATTTTCGGAATGAATTTGCGGTTGTACCATTCTTCTCCTTTCGATTGAATGAGGAAATAGCGCGTGAGAAAACCGGCGAGAAATGGAATGCCCAAATAGATTAGAACGCTTTGAGTGACTTCACTCATAGGCACGGAAACACTAAAGTTTCCAAGCCCTAACGTATTCGGAAGAACGTTAATGAAGAGCCACGCATAGAATGAATAAGACAGCACTTGAAACACGCTGTTCAAGGCAATGAGCAACGCTCCGTATTCTCTGTTTCCTCCTGCCAAATCATTCCAAACGATAACCATGGCAATGCATCGCGCAAGTCCGATTAGAATTAATCCAACCATGTAATGCGGCTGATCGCGAAGGAAAACGATGGCTAAAACGAACATGAGAATCGGACCCACAATCCAATTCAAGAGTAACGAAAGTGTCATTACTTTTTTATCTTGAAAAGCCTTCGGCAGGAGACTGTAATTCACTTTTGCCAACGGCGGAAACATCATGAGAATGAGTCCGACTGCCAATGGAATATTGGTTGTTCCAACTGAAAAACTATTGGTGAAGTTTGCGATACTCGGAAAGAAATATCCAAGTCCAACTCCTACAGCCATGGCCAAAAAAATCCACAGCGTAAGGAAGCGATCGAGAAATTTTAATTTCACTTGCATAAGAAAAATGATTTAGCAGCAGCCTCCTCCAGGCGTGCAGGTTGTGTTTGTGTTTGTTCCTATTGTCTTTAATTCCACTTTCAATTTGCTCGGAGGAATACCGCATTTGTCTTGTGCTAAGCAATTGGTTTGTGTGGCTATTAACTTGATGCGAACGGTACCGCCGCAATCGATAAAGTGTTTGGTAACCAATCCTACTTCCGTCACATGAAAATGTGCTGGAACTGTTGTGCCGTTTGGCAATTCGAAAACGAGTGTATCCACATCGTTTAATCGTGCTTTCAATTCTGAGATTTTCATATTAACAACATTTATTTTGTTTCGAAATTTTAGTCTCTATTGTTTCAAAATAGACCTTTAGTTTTTGAATGGACTTTTCATTCAAGCAGTAGCAAATGGAGTTCCCTTCGATGGAACCTTGAATTACCCCAGCGAGCTTCAACTCCTTCAAGTGTTGCGACACGGTGGGTTGTGCAAGTGGAAGTTGGTTTACAATATCTCCGCATATACACGATTCCACATTCATTAAATATTCAACAATGGCAATGCGTGCAGGATGTGCAATGGCCTTCAACAACGAAGCTGTTTCGTTTTGTTTTTTGTTGAATAGATCTGATTTCGTGGTTCCCATTTGGTATTTGTATATTGCAATATTACGATATATTTTCAATGAAATTGAAAAACGCTTTGCGATGACACAACACGTTGTGATGACAATCTGCGATTGATGACAGCGGAGCTGATGACACAACACGTTGTGATGACAATCTGCGATTGATGACAGCGGAGCTGATGACACAACACGTTGTGATGACAATCTGCGATTGATGACAGCGGAGCTAATGACACAACACGTTGTGATGACAATCTGCGATTGATGACAGCGGAGCTGATGACACAACACGTTGTGATGACAATCTGCGATTGATGACAGCGGAGCTGATGACACAACACGTTGTGATGACAATCTGCGATTGATGACAGCGGAGCTGATGACACAACACGTTGTGATGACAATCTGCGATTGATGACAGCGGAGCTGATGACACAACACGTTGTGATGACAATCTGCGATTGATGACAGCGGAGCTGATGACCCTGCGGGATGAGATTTTTGGGAATAAAAAAAAGGCTTCCGAAGAAGCCTTTCTCTGTACCCAGAGTGGGAATCGAACCCACATGCCCGAGGACACACGATTTTGAGTCGTGCGCGTCTACCAATTCCGCCATCTAGGCAATTCCTCTCTTTTGAGGAGTGCAAATATAAACACGTTTTTTACTTTCCAACCACCGCTCTGAAAATATCTAGGATATTTCCCCAAAGCATAAGTCCTAACAGAAGCACCATTCCTACAACTTGCGCCTTTTCAAGTATCTTCTGACTTACTGCTCTTCCGGTAATCATTTCCCACAGCAAGAACATCACGTGTCCGCCGTCTAATGCTGGAATCGGAAGCATGTTCATAAAGGCTAAGATTAACGAGATGAAAGCAGTGCGTTCCCAGAAAATAGACCAGTCCCAGGTGTCCGGGAACATTTTTGCAAATGATCCGAATCCACCTACTTGCTTTGCTCCTGATGAAGAGAACAAATATTTCAACTGACTTCCGTAATCGATGAATGTCTCCCATGCCCATTTCGCACCAGCAGGAATTGCAGCGAAGAATCCGTATTGAAGGGTTTCCACACCGAATTGTTTTACGTCTGCTTTCGGAATGAATCCGATTGTTCCATCGTCATTAACGCCAACGTTCAACTGAACTTCTTGTCCGTTTCTCTTCACCCACATTGGAACGGTTTGTCCTTTCTTGTTGTTCAATTCCGCTTTAATGTCGTTGAAGTAGATGGAATGAACTTCGCCCAAACCAATGACACTGTCTCCTT
This sequence comes from Flavobacteriales bacterium, assembly GCA_044239865.1. Taxonomy (GTDB): domain Bacteria; phylum Bacteroidota; class Bacteroidia; order Flavobacteriales_D; family Sanyastnellaceae; genus CAIZGX01. The sequence goes on along the minus strand of JBIIAO010000004.1, from coordinate 23,834 downwards.
TAACCAAACCTGCTTCAGCCGCTTTGTTTCCGGCAACTACGCTATCGACAACACATGGCAATCTTACGGAGAAAGGCGCAGTCTTCACTCCACCGTCTACCAATTGCTGACCAATGTTTGCGGGGATGGAGATGTCCATTTTCTGTCCGCCTCTTTCAATGGTCACGGTTGAAATATTATCTACGAGAAGTGATTTGTTTACTTCGCTGAAGCTTTGTGGACGCTCTCCGTTCAATGCTAAAATTTTATCACCTTCCTGGAATCCGGCTGCCTTCATGGTTTCGTTCACGTGCACACCGAACTTCACATTTTCAACTGGAAGAACTTCGCGTCCCCATACTCCGAGTATAATGGCGTACAGCACGAATCCAACGATCATGTTTACGATAACTCCGCCCATCATGACGATGAGTCGTTGCCAAGCTGGTTTCGCGCGAAATTCCCAATCTTGTGGTGGAAGAGCCATGGCATCTTTGTCCATGCTTTCGTCTACCATACCGGCGATCTTTACGTATCCGCCAAGTGGCAACCAACCGATACCGTATTCGGTGTCTCCTTTTTTCTTTTTAATTAAGCTGAACCAAGGGTCGAAGAAGAGGTAGAACTTTTCTACGCGAATTTTAAAAAGTCGTGCAGGAATGAAGTGTCCCAGTTCGTGAAGGATAATGAGAATGGAGAGAGAAAGTATAAGTTGAAAAGCTAGAATCATAGACAATTTTTGTAGAATCAAAAGTACATCGCAGAAAATGAAAAGAAGTATTTTTTTTGTGAATGTTGTTGTGGAATTAAAAATGTTGGTTAAATTTGCACCTCTCTTGAAATCCCTGACGGGTGCTTTATTCTGGTTACGACAGAAGACTGAAGACAAAGAGGAGTTGTTTTTGTTGGAATGAATAGTTCCACTAAAAATGTTAAATTCCTTAGTAGCTCAGTTGGTTAGAGCACATGACTGTTAATCATGGGGTCCCTGGTTCGAGCCCAGGCTGGGGAGCAATCTCAAACCCTGTAAGCATCACTGTTTACGGGGTTTTTTGTTCTCACACCTCTCCTACCACATTGTGTTGAATTTGCTTAAAAAGGGTACTTGTACATGTAAAACTTGTACAAAAACTTGTACGGGTTGGTCTGGGTATTCTCACAACACCCCAAAAGCCTTATGGCAAAACTTAAATTAATTCTTGATCAACGCAGGGCAACAAACAAAGAGAAGTTCCCCTTGCGCTTTAGAATTTCACACCTAACTGAGAGTGCTGAAATTACAACTCCATTCAAAGCTAGTCCAGCTGAGTTTGATGAACGCAGAGAATGCTTCATTGAAAACTATGGGTTCAATGCTGAATTAGCAAATCTGAGAAGAAGCTTAGAGGAAAGACTCAAACTAATTCCACATGAGCAACTGCTACAGATGAGCGCTATTCATTTGCGTAACACCCTTATGAAGAAAGCTGCTAGTGAATACACCATTGCATGCTTCTGGGAAGAAGAGATTGAACGGTTGAAACAATGCAAGCGTGCAGGTGGTGCAAGGAACTACAGTATGAGCCTAGCTGCAGTGCGTAAGTATGTCAACCTTAACATACCCTTTGCCTTGTTTACAGCGCGTGATTTATTGCAGTTAGAGTCTAGGCTAGCATCAGCAGGAATGAAAGTGAACAGCATTGGAGTTCACATGCGCACCTTCAAAGCCATTTGCAACAAAGCCATTAAGCAAGAGCTGGTAGACTATGCTTGGTATCCATTCAGAAGCTTTACCATACGCAAGGAGAAGACCGTTCCCCGTGTGCTTACCATGAGTGAAGTGAAGAAGTTCTTTGAGTTGGATATTCCACGCACAGAACACATCTACAAGTTCTGGTGCATTGGTAAACTGTTGTTCATGTTGCGTGGTATTAATGTGCGCGATCTCATTAACCTCACCCCTGCTAACATTAAGAACGGTAGAATAATTTACCGCAGAGCAAAGACTGGTAAGATGTATAGCATTCTCTTGATGGCTGAGGCAGAGTGGATCTTCAACCAGTTCACAGATGGGCATACTTTACTATCACTTGTGAGCAAGCAAGACCTGCAGAATGAAGCACGGTTGGTTAAGATCTATCACCAGCGAAGTAAGATCATTAACAAGCACCTGAAGAAGTTGGGGTTGCGCATTGGTGCTACTGAAGAGATAACTTCCTATGTGTTCCGTTACACCTTTGCCAACATTGCCAAGCAGATGGGATACAGTAAAGATCTTATAGCAGAAGCATTGGGACATGAATACGGGAACAAGGTTACCGGTATTTACTTGGAGCAGTTTGACCAACAACTGTTAGACAAGATGACTTTAGCTATATATGAGCGCGTGAATGAAGAGCTATGCCCCTTCTAGCGTTGTGAGTGCTTATGTTAACTCAAATAAGAACTGAGCACATAGATATATAAATACATAGCTAAACCCCCAGTAGTAATTGGCTGCTGGGGTTATGGTAAGGTCACATTTATTACCCACTCCTCGCCATCTCCACAAGTACTATCACCGCTTCCCAAATTTCTACTTTGAGAGTATATTAACTGACCGTCAAAAATCACTTCGGTTGTGACGGTATTACAGAAATATGTTATTGGATTAAAGGCTACGTCTATGTATCCTACTTGAATGACTAATGGGGTATTGGACATAGATGTGGTGTTAAATACAATTTGAGTTTCACCAACTTGATTTGGAACTGAACCATCTAAACTCTGAGCTCCATATCCCCAATTTACACCCAGATAATTCGCTGATGTACTACCCTCAACATCACCTGTTGCTTCATGTATTGGATTTGCTAGAGTAACTTTTAGCATAAGCGGCTTAAATTGCTCTTGGACTGTTTCAACCTCATCAGGAGTACAACCATTAAAGCAAAGCGTTATCAATGCTGCTAAAAATGGAAAAAATAGTTTTGAACTCATATATTACATTACTTTAACAAAATTCCATTCTGTATATGAACAAATTCCACCCTTTCTGAGCGTCAAATTTGTTCCGTCATTAGTAACTATTTCAAATTGTGCATTCCCTACATCAATAAAATTACCGTTATTATCACTAAACTTTTCAGATGTTGAAAAACAGAACTCCCCATTAGGCAAGCTATAAATGTAATCTAAATGGGGCCCTACAGAACCTCCATTAAATATTGCCTTGTACCAAATTCCTTTGTATGCTCCTGGGATATATGAGTAGGTTGATACATCTGGTGCAACTATCTCATTAGTAAATGTAACTGTGCTGCCATTTGTCCAATTAAATACATATGTAATAACACCACTTGAAATCTCCTCTTTGCTTGTCATCATGTACGTACCATTAAGTCCCGCTATATTTTGAGGCGTTTCATTCACCGGAGTTTTTTTAAATATAAATAGATTTGCTCCCCCTGGAAAAACAACACCTGACCGGTAAAGTGTCATAGCTGTATCCCCGTAAATTCGCAAAGAATGCTTACCACTCATACTGTATGACCACCCTGCATTATTTAAGTCATTGTATAGATAGTAGTTATCTCCTGACTTACTGATAGCATAGTAATCATCGTAGCCATTGACTTGCAGCCTAAAATAGTTTGAATGTGGCTGCCCTGAAAAATTAAATTGAAGAGCGCCCGGTGACAAGCTAATGGCATTCTGAGTGAAAATAAATTTAAAATCGGAGAATGCCGTATTAGTAGTTCTGTTCTCAGTGTATGCACTGCTGAACAACCCATCGCAATTAAACCAACCATCAACTCTAAGTTGCCTAGACATATACCAAGTTCCCTGCAATTGCGATAGCATTTGATCGATTGAATCTTGAGTAACAAGAGTCTCATTTGTGTTTTCTACTGTATCAGGTGTGCATCTGTTAAAGCAAAGCATGACAAATGCCAATGCTATGAAAAGTAGTAATTTAGTATTCATGATTCAAAATATAGTGTCTTATCTTGTCTGATAGGGACTGCCATTAATACCTGTCGCAACTTGCAGTGTAATTATTGGCACCACTAGCCCACGGTCCAGTCCATGATTGCTTCCAAGCAGTAACATCATTGTAGTAACCTGCTTCAAAAGCATCTATCTCAGCTGGAGTGCCACACATCTCTTGTTCACCGGGCCATAAAGCAGAATTACCAACACTAATTGCCACGGGAGATGTCAATTTACATTTCATACATACCTCATCATTTTGCGTGTCAGGAGTGCGGCTAATCAAAGCTATAGACTGAATAATAGTTATAAAGGCTATATTACTCATTTCAAGCTTGGCGTTGATTCTTTTACTCTGCTGAATGACTCTATTTCTTAACTATAAAAAGAAGGTTATTGTAATCTATCTCAAATCCATTTTGAAATTTTCTCAATGCACTTTGCCCCAGCAGAATAGGGGTCTCCTTGTTCATGTCTGATCCTATCACAACAGCGTCAATATTAGTTAAAACTATTTCCTTTCCATCTTTGGTCATGAACACCAATTCTTTCAGGTTAAATTTCCTTCCAACAATAATATCCGCACTTGCATTTTGAAGAGAAATCTTCTCCTTAAAATCCTCGCTAGTGACTACATGTTGACTAACTAAAAGATTGAACATAGAGTATGGAACAGAAACTAAAGCTGCTCCCGTATCAAAGATAAAATCATAAGTATGTTTGTGCCCATTACCCCTCACTTCCCCTCTTAAATTTAATATCCCACCATAACCCTCAGTAAGCTGCACAGCAGATTTACCCTCTGGCATAACTGGTTGCTTGGTTTCTATAGTGCTTATTTTTCCATTAATCCATTCAGGGCCAGTTTTAGAGGCTGTACCTCTTGCGTATAGATATCCTTTACCATGATAAACAATTACATCGTCCAATAACTTAAATGACCCTTCATAATAATTGTTCTTGCTGTCAGAAGGGTAAGTATGTCTACCTTGGATTATATGTCCATTTTCAAAAACACCAGAATACTCATGACCATTAGCTAGTCTCTCGACACAGTCATTGCCCTGCAAAAGAAGTTCGTTATCTTTTAATATAAAAGTTCCTCTACTGGAAGAACCATCTGCTTGTGTGTAAGTCCCTTCTTTCAAATAACTTATCCCTGCTTCATTTACTCCAAACAATCCATCAAGAATAAGACTCCCATCATTATATTTCAACTTACCTCTCTTAAACTTACCTTCATCAAAGGTTCCATCGTATGTATATTCTTTTGTTTTCAAAATACCCTTACCATAATTGCAATCTCCTTCTATACATTGCGCTGAAACATTACATATCGCGACTACAAAAACTAGAAATGATAAAAGTGCTTTCATTGTATATTAATTATTAAATCAAATGTAAGCATAACATGCTCTTTATTACAAGTATAATTATCACAGCTCAGTTTGAATTTTATAAATTAAAAGCATTTATACTTATTAACATTCCACTGCAAGTGTTAGTAGCACTGTACTTTAATCGCGTGCAGGCACATGCCTATATTTGTAATGATGCATTACTATAAGTCAATTAAGACTGACAACATGGTCATGCAGGTAAAAGAGATAACATAAGTATCAATACCACTGGTATAAACAACATGGCTAAAACCAAGAAAGAGAAAACTGCAGAAGAGAAACCCTTTGAGCAAATGCTGTGGGCAGCTGCAGATAAGATGAGAAAGAACATAGATGCTGCAGAGTACAAGCACTATGTGTTGGGACTGTTGTTTCTGAAGTATGTTTCCGATGCCTTTGAAGAACTGCATAGCAAGATTGTAAACAAGGAGGGTGACTATGCTTATGATGATCCTGAAGACAAGCTGGTATACAGTTCTGAGTATGTCTTCTTTGTTCCCGTAAATGCAAGGTGGTCATACCTAGTTAGCAGAGCAAAGCTTCCAACCATTGGAGAAGACATTGATACTGCAATGGATCTTATAGAGAAAGATAACCCAAAGCTTCGCGGTGTGCTTCCTAAACAGTTTGCAAGACCGCAGTTAGACAAGATGGTGCTGGGAGATCTTGTAGACCTCATTAACAACATTAACCTAGGTACACAGGCAGCTAAGATGAAAGACATGCTTGGTGTTGTGTATGAGTACTTCCTAGGTCAGTTTGCATTAGCAGAAGGTAGAAAGGGTGGTCAATTCTACACACCAAGATCAGTAGTACAATTGCTTATTGAGATGCTTCAACCAACCAAAGGAAAGATCTATGATCCTTGTTGTGGTAGCGGTGGTATGTTTGTTATGAGTGAGAAGTTCGTGCAGCAGCATCAAGGAAGAATTGATGACCTTACTATATATGGTCAAGAGAGTAACCAAACCACTTGGCGCTTAGCAGTAATGAACCTTGCTATCAGAGGTATTGATCCAGAGCAAGTGAAATGGAACAGTGAAGGTAGCTTCTTAAAAGATGCATTACCCGATTTGAAAGCAGATTACATTATAGCCAACCCACCGTTTAACATTAGTGACTGGAGCGGTGAGCTGTTGCGTAATGATGGTAGATGGAAGTATGGCGCACCCCCAGTAGGCAACGCTAACTATGGTTGGTTGCAGCATATGATCCACCACCTTACCCCAAAGGGTAAAGCAGGTGTAGTTCTTAGTAAAGGTGCCTTAACAACCAAGCAGTCTGGTGAGTATGAGATTAGAAAAGCCATGCTTGAAGATGGTGTGGTAGATTGTATTGTGAACTTACCTACAAAGCTCTTCTTGAATACGCAGATACCTGCATGCTTGTGGTTCCTGAATAGAGATCAGAACAGACTGAGAAAGGGTGAAGTGTTATTCATTGATGCGCGTAACTTAGGTCATCTCATAAACAGAAGAACGCGTGAGTTCACCAATGAAGATATAGCACAAGTATCTGAGACTTATCACCACTGGCTAAACAGCAGAGATGCATACCAAGATATTCCTGGGTTCTGCAAGTCTGTTACTATCACTGAGGTAGCAGCTATGGACTATGTGTTAACCCCGGGGAGATACATTGGGTTACCAGATGAAGAAGATGACTTCAACTTCACTGAGAAGTTTGCTTCACTTCAAGCTGATCTAGAGAAGCAGATGCAAGAGGAAGTACTTCTGAATGAGAGGATACGTTTAAACCTAGCAAGTTTAAAGGAGGCTAAGGATGAATGAGTGGGTTGAATATACTTTAAGTGAGCTAACCTCTAGAATAGGAGATGGTCTTCATGGGACACCTCAATATGATGATAATGGTGACTACTATTTTATAAATGGTAACAACATTAAGAATGGTAAGGTAGAATTAAAAACTGAAACTAAGAGAGTCACAGAAGCGGTTGCACTTTCATATGCAAAACCTATAAATAAGGAAACCATACTTCTTTCAATAAATGGAACAATAGGTAATCTTGGCATATACAACGGAGAACAATGTATGTTAGGTAAAAGTGTGTGCTATATAAATCCTAACAGTAAGGTAGAATCTAAATTTCTTTACTATAACCTTCTGAACCAAGATTTTCAAAATTTCCTTGAGTTAATTGCTACTGGGACAACCATACCAAACGTACCATTAAAAGGACTTCGTGAATACACGCTTAGTCTCCCCCCTATTTCTGAACAACAAGCTATAGCAGAAGTACTATCCAGTATTGATGATAAGATAGATCTTTTACACCGAAACAACAAGACCTTAGAGGAGATGGCAGAGACCTTGTTTAGGCAGTGGTTTGTGGAGGGTGCTAAAGAAGATTGGGAGGACAGACCATTACTATATTTTGGTAAAATAATTTGTGGAAAAACACCTTCAACCAGTAATAAAAATTTCTTTGAAGGTTCCATTCCCTTTGTTAAGATCCCCGATATGCATGGGAATATTTTCATTTTTAACACTACTACTACTTTAACTGAAACCGGTGTAAACTCACAACCAAAGAAGACCATTCCAATTGGAGCAATAATGGTTAGCTGTATTGCTACAGTTGGATTGGTAGCTATTTCAACAACTCCTTGCCAAACTAACCAACAGATAAATACAATAGTTCCGAGAGAACCTCATTATAAATATTTTCTGTTTCTTGCTTTAAAAAACATGAAAGATGAATTGAAAGCACTTGCAGGCGGAGGCTCAGTTACGGATAATTTAAACACTTCTAATTTTAGCAATGTAAGCATAAACACTCCGAAGGAGGAGTTGTTGATGAGCTTCAATGGATTGGTTGACCCCATTTTTGATAAAATAAAACACAACGCAAGAAATATCATTGCCTTAAGCCAATTAAGAGACACCCTCCTTCCTAAACTAATGTCTGGACAAGTAAGGGTTAATATATAACACCATGAACCTACAAGAATTCATAGAACAGACTTTATTACAAATAGCACATGCTTCTAAAAATGTAAGTGAAGAAATGCGAGCTAATGACTTGGGTGCAGGCGTGAAAGACAATGATAAAGTTATAGTGAGCTTTGATATCGCTGTAACTATAAATAATGAGTCTTCAAATGAAGTAAATGGTGGCATTAAAGTGCTTGAAGCAATTGTTTTTGGTGGTGGTAAATCAGACTCAACAAAATCTGAGAATGTAAGCAGAATCAAACTAGAACTTCCGTTACAAGTAAATGGTGCTAAAACGCCAAAATATGGTGCAGTATGACCCGCATATTTGAAGATGATATAGAGCAGTGGATGGTTGAAGAACTTGCACAAGCAGGGCTTCAATACATATCACCAGAGCTGTTAGATCCAGACCAAAGTACTGATCTTAGACCTTCTTATGCAGAGGTGATTATTGAGCCTTATTTGGCTTCTGCATTGAGTAGAATTAACCCACAGGTAGAAAGTGGTGTTCTTCAACAAGCAGTTAAAGAAGTACTTCGTGCAAATGGCAATGGAGACTTGGTTCATGCCAACCAGTTGTTTCATATCATGCTTACAGATGGTGTTGATGTTACATACTTGGACAAAGGAGAAGAACGCACTGTGAAGGCTAGATTGGTAGATGCAGTTAACCCAAGCAACAACCACTGGTGCGTTACCCACCAACTTACTATCATAGAAAACGGTCAGCACAAAAGACCAGATGTTATCCTTTATCTCAATGGTATTCCTGTTGTAGTTATTGAACTGAAAAATCCAACAGATGAGAACGCTACATTAGATAAAGCATTTCAGCAACTTAAGACTTATCACAACACTATACCTTCCCTATTTGTATACAACTGTTTTGAAGTTATATCAGATGGACTAGAAGCTAGAACCGGAACCATAACAAGTGATATGTCTAGGTTCATGAGCTGGAAGACTGCAGATGGTCATACTGTAGCATCTTCAAGAGTAAATGAACTGGGTGTGCTCATGGAGGGGTTATTGAACCCTACCGTTATGACAGACATGATCCTTAACTTCATGGTGTATGAGAAGTATCACAAAGAGGACCTTAAGACCAAGACCGTTGTAACAGGTGTAGTAAAAAAGATGGGTGCATATCACCAATACTATGCTGTTAAAAAAGCTATAGTAAGTGCAGAGAAAGCCAGTGCATCTGATGGCAATAAGAAAGGTGGTGTTGTCTGGCATACTCAAGGATCTGGTAAATCTTTATCCATGGTGTTCTTTACTGGTTTGCTGGTTAAGACTTTGAACAACCCTACTATCATCATTATCACAGACCGCAATGATCTGGATGATCAGCTGTTTGAGACCTTTGCTAACTGTTCTCAACTTCTAAGACAAGTACCAACGCAGATAGATAGTAGAAACAGTCTGATAGAAGAGCTTAAGAACAGACAATCTGGAGGGGTGTTCTTTACCACTATACAGAAGTTCTTACCTGAAGAAGGTAACACTAGATTTGATACACTATCAGACCGCAGAAACATTATTGTAATTGCAGATGAAGCACACAGAACTCAGTATGGCTTTGATGCAAAGGTTAAGTACATAAAAGATAAAGATGGTAATGAGATAGGAACTGATATTGGTTATGGGTTTGCTAAGCATATGCATGACGCGTTACCCAATGCAACCTTTGTAGGGTTTACAGGAACACCAGTAGAAAGTACAGACAAGAACACTCAAGCTGTCTTTGGAGAGTATATTGACATATATGATATTGAGCGTGCAGTTATTGATAAAGCAACTGTACCAATCTTCTATGATAACCGCTTTGTTAAGCTCAGACTAGACAGCTTCTACATTGAGGATCTTGAGAATAAGTTAAGTTCAGCAGCAGAGAATATGCCTGAGTACCTGGTTAACTCTGCTGTAGAAAAAGCTACAAGACAAGAAGCTATAGTTGGGCACAAGGACAGGCTTAACCTCATAGCAAAAGATATTGTAACACACTTTGAAGACCGCACAGCTACATTGAAAGGTAAAGCTCTTGTAGTCAGTATGACTAGAAGAGTAGCAGTTCTCTTATACAATACCATTGTGGCATTAAGACCTGAGTGGCACAGTGATGATGATGAGACTGGAGCAATTAAAGTTATCATGACCGGAAGTTCTTCTGATGATGCTTTTCTTCAACCACACATCCGCAATAAAGAGAAGCGAACGCTTATAGCTAACAGACTTAAAGCAGAAGATGATCCATTGAATATGGTCATTGTAGTAGATATGTGGTTGACTGGTTTTGATGCACCAGTATTGCATACCCTCTACCTAGATAAAGACATGAGTGGTCACAACCTTATGCAAGCCATAGCGCGTGTGAACAGGGTATTTAGGGAGAAACCCGGTGGACTAATAGTTGACTATGTTCCTGTAACTGGGAACCTTAAAGAAGCATTAAAGACCTATACAGAAAGTCAGGGTAAAGGAAGCATCACGCTAGACATTCATGAAGCTGCTAACCTAATGCTTTCTAAGTTTGAGGTGATACAACAAATGTATCATGGATTTGATTACACCTTGTACTTTGATGCTAATACAAGAGAGAAGCTGGATCTTATCTTAGATGCAGAAGATCATATTCTAACCTTAGATAGTGGTAAAGAAAGATACCTTAGAGAAGTTAGCTCATTAAGTAAAGCATATGCACTGGCTAAGTCTGAACCAGAAGCACAAACTATCTCTGCGCACATTGCATTCTTTCAAGCTGTAAGAGCAAGGTTAGCCAAGTATGATGTAACAGTTACTGGACAACAGAAGAAAGAGTTTGAAGATATAGTAAAGTCTTTAGTAGAAGGAGCAGTTGCATCTGATGGTATTATAAACTTGTTAGATGAAGCTGGTCTGGAGAAGCCACAGATTAGCATCTTCAGTGAAGAGTTTATGAATGAGATCAGGAACATGAAGCAGAAGAATGTAGCTATTGAGTTACTGAAGAAGCTTCTAGCAGATCAAATTAAAATTAGGTTTAACAAGAACATGGTGGTTAACCGTTCATTCTCTGAGCGCTTACAGGATGCCATAAGCAGATACAACAACAAGAGCATCACAGCAGTGAACATGATGGAGATCTTGTTAGAAATTACGCATGAGGTTAATGCTGAGAGCCAGAAGGGTAATGATCTTGGACTTACAGATACAGAGAAAGCCTTCTATGATGCCCTCTCATGCAACCGTTCTGCTATGGAGATGATGGGTGATAAGAAGCTTCTAGAGATTGCTAAAGAGCTTGTTAAACGCGTTAAGAACAGCACCACTATTGATTGGACAATAAGACAGTCTGCTAAGGATAAGGTGAAGCTAGAAGTTAAGCGTGTTCTAAGATTTCATAAGTATCCACCAGATGATGAACCCCGTGCAGTGAATACAGTAATTGAGCAAGCAGAGATGCACGCGGAGGAGTTGGTGTAGTAACCAGCGCTCACTCCGCGTGTAGACGTAGACAATAACTTAACTGTTTATATAGACATATAGATAGCATTTTTGTCTACAATTACCTTCTGCAAAACTTACAAGAATGGATCGTTCTGAGGTGCAAGTGCTACCAGTTTGATCATTCGTGTATGCTTTCCCTTAACTCTATCCTTGGTCTCTTCAGTAATAAATAATACACTCCTTAATAAAGAAGGTTTGCCTTTCATTAAAGCTCTGAAAACGTGAAAGTCTTTCGGTGTAAAAGCTTTGTAGTTCTCTAACCTTTCCACAGTGTCTTTTTCCTTTTGTTTCAATGATTTCAAAGTGTATGATTCATTCAGCTGCATATCCAAAGTAACAACTCTCAACAAATCGGAATTACCCTCATAAGAGCACCACAACAATCTAGAATATAACTTCTTCATTTGTGCCAGAGACTTAGGGGCTTGCGCGCATAACTCTGCCTTACTTAGAAGTTTCTGCATGTCGCAATTGTGTTTCAAGGCTAATTCAAAGGAGTCCATCATTAGATCAAACTCTTTTAAGCCAAGGCTTCTATATCCAGCTCTAAATTGTAACAAATCTGCATTAGACAAAGGATCACTATTTACCGCAAGAAGTTCCTTAAGTTCATCTACAATCATAGATAGCTTGCCCTTCTTATCTAACTCAACTAACTTTACAGTCTGATCAACGTATAAAGAATTTACTATTTGCACGTTAAACATTTCTTCAATGGCATCAATATAATCAGGCGCATTCTCCATCAGCTTTGATGTTCTTTGTTCTATAATACGCTGATCAATTTTAAAATAGGAAACAACAGAAGTAAGGTCATCTACTTTTCTGCTAAGAGAGGGAACCCCCTTGTAACCTTCTACTAAACTCCCATGAAACCCTCTAAGCATCGCTATTCCAATATCATCTAGTTCCGGCACCATGGAATTTAAAGTGTTATTGATAAAGGCATGCTGTTTTGCAAAGCCTATAAGCTTATCCTCTTTATAGTATACATAATCATCCCATCTGGGGCCACATTGAATAATCAATGTGTTACTAACTAGGCTCAATCTACATCTTCCTGATATCTGATAGACTGTACTTGGTGAAAGTTGTAATGAAGGAGCGCTAATTGAACTATAAACAATGCTATGGTATGGTTCTAAAATATCACATCCATTAAATAAGGCTGCAGTTATAATATTAACTCTGCAAGGAAGTATACCTTTTTTGTTTAGTACGTTATAAAATTCTCCAGCTGACTTCTTTGAATTCGTGCTGCATAAGATACCTACAGATACATCTGAAAGATCCGCGTCAATTGTTTCAGCCAGACTCAATGCTGATACCAAATGATTACACGCAACAACTACTTTGTGATCATCAAGAGCCAATTTTGCCTTTATCTGAAGCAATAGTTCTTTCATGCCAGCATCAGTTGATATCACATCTATTACGTCTTTAGGCCTATTCATAGACACTACTTTATGCCTGCGTTCATCTTTTAAACTCGGATGTGTAAAATCTCTGAGTGTTGCGGTAATCATTGCACGGTTCTCTGCTGGATGAGCAAGATAAACATCCATACAGTTATCCATTACAGACCTGAAGGCGCTTTGCTCTTGCATTGAGTCAATTTCATCAAACAAAATAAAAACTTCCTCAAACTTTTTACCAGCTGCAATTAGCTCAATCTTAAGATCAACAAGCTGGTCGTTGACACAAATGATCTTCATGTATTGACCCTTACTTTCTATTCTAGCCAAGTAGTTATTCAACCCCCTATTAGCTTTGTTATTGTTAGACTTTTTATACTTGTAAGTTTCAAAGTACCTAGATACAGATAGCTTTGAGGCCTTTGCATCTGCAATGTTATTGTATGGAACCACAACAACAGAATCTCTCTCACAATCAAGCTCTAATGAAGTCCCGCCTATACCTGTGTATGTCTTATCAATGATACCATTGGGTAAACATGGTAACGTAGAATTCAGGTAAGCGCCATTTGCCACATTTATGTAGAGCGTTTCATTCACTACCTCAGCCAAGGCCAAGGTTTCTTGTTTATTAAACATATTAATTTGCTTTGGCACAGGTATGCATAGACCAGACCACATGAGTACATATTAACTCATGCGCGAATAAAATACCAACAACTTGATAATAACTTGAGCGCATTTTGTAGATCCTGAGATAATCAGGTTTACAATAAAACGTGTAGACAATAATTCTAAAATCTCTAAAAAAAAACACCTGTATTTGTCACTGACAAGGGGTGCTAATGTGACAGACCCCCTGACATTTTACAAAGCGGTATACCCCCTCTCTTTGGCAGGTTCCATAAATACCTATTAGCTGTCCTTAAGAAACTCTTTACTAGGATGAAACAATGTGAGTTGCAGGAGCATGAGAACGCTTCCCTAAACTCCTTAATCATCTTAATAACAAATAAAATTATGGAAAGTAAACAAGGACAACTCCAAGAGATTATGATCAGCTACAAGCCCGTAGATGGTTTAGACAATGTAGCAGCAGTTAACAGTTCATTAGATGCTTATAAGCACATCATTAACTTCTATGATAAGGATACTATCACATGCCAAGAACAACTGGTTGTAATGTACCTTAACAGAGCTAATAAGCCTATTGGTGTTATACCACTGTTCAGAGGTGGACTTACTGGTACTGTAGTAGATGTGAAGTTGATCATTAGCATAGCATTGAAATCGCTCACAAGCAGTATTGTAGTAAGTCATAATCATCCTAGTGGTAACAGAGCACCTAGCAGAGAAGATAGTCTTATGACAGAGCGTTTAAAAGATGCATGCAAGCTGCTAGATCTAACACTTCTAGATCACCTTATAGTAACACCTGATGGGAACTATCTGAGCTTTGCAGATGAAGGTATGTTGTAGTAACAAGATTAACCGGATGGGGAAACCTATCTGGTTAATTAGTTATATACCTTTAAGCTCATTTGCGCAATACCATAAGAGTTAGAACTACTTCAATCGTGAACCTATAGTTCTATCTAAAGAGTCTCTTTTGGCACTCTGTTCATTGCGTTTCTCTTGCTGCTGCTGTTCAAGCAAGTCCTGCTGCTGTATGTATCTATCCGAATAAAAGTAAATTCTTGAAGAGAGTACCTCAAGTTCTTGAACACCATTTCTAAGATACTTGGTACTAAATTCCCTTTTTACTTTTTTATTCTTATAAACATATTCAAAAGTTGTCCCATTTCTGTAAATCTTGGGCACTCCATATAACTGCATTAACTCTCTAGCAATCTTATCATTTCTAACCCCTTGAGACTCATTCACCTCAGTTTTTTCAACGGTTCCACCAATAAATTTGATACCATTCTTGACTTCTTCTTGCATTATTTCTGCATAGTAAATAACAGCTGCCCCCTCGTTTGATTGGTTAAATAGCTTAACATAATCCAAACAACCTTGATCATTAAAGATTGGACGCACCTCTAGTTTATGATATCCACCAACATCAACACCATCTCTTGTCACTGGATTTGATCTGAGTTCATTGTAAAACGCAGCAGAGTCCATGTTAGAATGAAAATTTAAGTAAAACGTATCTGCAACAAGATCACATTGTGTTGATAAAGTAACTTCTACTTGATCATTGCTAACTACAGCGGTCTTGTTTACAGATTCAGATGCCTTATAATTTACAAAAACTATAAGAGCGGCAAGAACAACAACGCCTGTGAGCATAAGATTTCTACTTCTTAATAATTTCATAGAATGAATATTATCATGAAAGTAGTAGTTTAAGTTTAAACTTTAAAAGTTTTAATTAAAACAAAGAACAGTTAGCCTTAAAAAAGTTAGCATGGTATAATGCAAGAGAGAAGATAAAAGGTGTATGATAAGCTTGTGTATGTAAGTGCTGAGCAAGTTTGATGCTTTAGATCTGTGCAGAGCCCTTAAATGCCCCCCTTACCCCCCAGAGTAGTTAAACCCTAGTTAATGAGTAAAAGAAGTATTTAAGAGCTCATATAAAGATGCTTTGAGTCTTTAGTATCGCCCACATGCAGGAAAATGCAATCATCCATTCACATGCTAGACTTTTGTTTAAGTACAGTTAGATTGTACAGGGGATTATTCTTTCTGGCTAAAAAGTTTCATAGTAGTAATTGTTACCAATCCATACCCCAGGGTGAGTCATGCAACACCCTTCCTCAGGGGCATACACTAGAATAAATCTAGTTGCTGTCCTTTGAGCTCTTCCACGGGTGGTCCTTAGACCTGCCTCCAATCTACAGTTGTATTATAGATCCTGGTATTACCCAGCGTCTTTAGTTATGTCCGTACACTTCACGGTAATGAAGTCCAACCTCTTCCCACTTAACCCTTACTTATAATATAAGAAATAATTTGTAATGACCTAGTAATGAGACTACTTAATGTTGAGTATAGTTTTTAACAATTGTGGTAGGTTATGATCAACAGCACATCTTTACTATCATTAAACCCTATTAACTATGAAGAAGATAAAACAACTAGCTGCAGTTATAGCAGTATCAGGCATGCTTACAGCGTGCAGCTCAACACCTCTACCACAAGAGTTAGAATCTAAGGTGGTCATGTTTGAGAGAGAAACTGCTGATCAGTTTGAGAAGCAGATTAATGCACTCTCTAAAGAGGGTTGGTCATACCAAGGACCTCTATGTGATAATGGTATTAATGCTACCTATGTATTGTTCCAGAGAAGGAAAACGGGTAAGTAACCTACCTGCAGAGTAAAGTCCTTAATCTTTGAAATCACGGTCTCTATACTCATCTGTAGAAACTATTATAAAATATTATTAACCAGAGAATACTTGTACCAAACCATGTACAACATCCTAGTCAAGTTCAGCAAACCCTTTAACACCATAGTGCTCAGTTGGTTAGAGCACATGACTGTTAATCATGGGGTCCCTGGTTCGAGTCCAGGCTGGGGAGCGAAGCCTTGCAGAAATGCGAGGCTTTTTTGTTGGAAAAATATTCCCTTCGGGACGTATCCACGAAGTGGACTAATCCCGTTGGGATGTATCCGCTTTGCGGATGTATCCACCTAGTGGACTAATCCCGTTGGGAAATATCCGCTCTGCGGACCAATCCACGTAGTGGACTAATCCCGTGGGTACAACTCACTTATAGAATTTTAAACACCTTTCTTTCAATGATTTACGGCTCTTATTGACAAAAAATACTATTTTCATCACTTTCTGTCAATAAGAGACGTAAACCTCTGCAATTGAATAAATTAAACGGCTTTAGTCTTTATTGTTATAAATTGAAATTTGAAGTGATTTGGCATCTCTAGATTTTTAGAAATTGAGACTGCCACTCTATTTTCCTCAAAATTCAACACACTTGAAAAGTTAAACCTCTCGTTGATAAATATTAACGCCCTACTTTCTCTATACCACTTAATTTTAATGGATAATCATGACTTGTGAATTCAAAAGAGATTTTTAGAAATATTAACGATTGGAATGATTTCATTTCACACCTATGAAACACTCAACAAAAAAGACAAAGGAGATGCCTTTGAATTGTTGAGCAAACTGTATTTCAAACTCTCGCCGAAATACAACTTCTATGATGAAGTGTGGATGCTTGCTGATGTTCCAATTAGTGTTCATGAAGAGTTGGGACTACCCGGACATGATTTAGGAATTGATTTAATCGCAAAAAGCGGAACGGAATATCACGCCATTCAATGTAAATATCACTCCGATAAAAATCAGTCTGTAATGTCCAAAGAAGTTTTCACTCTTATCCAACTTCAATATAAAGAACGCGAAAATAAAATGTTGTGATTTTATAGTGAATTGAAAATTTCACTGCATCATTAAAATTTATAGATAGATAAATCTACCTAGAAAGGTATAATTATTTATTATCAAAATCCCGTCGGCAGAAATCAGAGCAAACTTAAAAACAACTAAATGAACTTGTTTATATTTGAACTCTCCAATTATAATTTCAAATGAAATATCTACAAGCTATTCAAATCATCATATTTGTTTTAACTCCTTTCGTTAATTCGGCGCAAAACAAGAAGGAAAAAATCGTCACCCTTGAAAAGATTAATGATTCTTTAAACATCCAGATTGAACTTCGTTTAAATGAGCTTCAACAAATCAAACAATCCAACTCCGAAGAACAAGAAAAACAGCACAAACTGGAATTTGAAAGACGCAATGCTGCAGCTGAGCTTACCTCTATTTCGAAAGAATTCGAGGAGCAACATTCTGCAGTTGAATTAAAAAAAGAAAAAACAAAATTATTGAAACAGATAGTAATTACAGAGAATATTCAGAACGAAATCAATGGAAGATACAACTCTATACCTCCGCTCATAAACTTAGATTATAATAACGAAGATATAACGATACTTCAATACGACAAAGAGCATTCAACTCTAAAATACCTACCAGGAAATGGAACTGACTACGTTCAAAACATTTCAAATTGGTTTTTAATAAATTCCGAAGATGTGGAAAAGCAGAAAGAAATTATTCAAAAAGCATGTTCTTGTCACATCGAAATTCCAACGCTTTATGACATGTTGAAAATACAAGAATTCATGATACCAGAACAAATTACTAGATCAGGAATCATTCGAGTAAAGGAAGGAACCTTGCATCTCAATGAGAAATGTGAAGACAATTTTCTTAATTTCAAAAAAATCGAAACAGAGAAGTTTAAAAACACATCTGCATATGTCCTATATATAAAAACTATACAATTATGAAATTAATATTCATTTTGTTCGCATTTACTGCAGCTTTTCATACTCAAACTTACGCTCAGTCAAAAAAGAAAATACTCGAAGAAGCTAATTCAAAAGTTAAGAGGAACGAAAGAATTTTAGACAGTTTAGAAGAATTGGTCTCTAAATATAAAAACGAAAACTATCTATTGAAAAATAACAATGATGTTACAATTCAAAGTATAGACTCGTTGAAAAAATCAAAAATTCACCTTGCAGTTAAAATCACAGATGAAAGTCAAAAAGAGAAAAGTTTAAATGCAGATTTTAACAATGAAATCAAGAGAATTGAATCAAACCCTCGCTATTTGGATGAGGTAATAAGTATCTTACGATTTATATATTCATCTAAGTCCTGTGAAGAAAAAAATTCAACCAATTCTCAGGACTTCATTAAATCAATAAAATATTTTGAAGATCAAGCTGAATTACTTTTTAATAAAGCAAAAGAGGAAGACTCTCTGATAGCAAGAGAACTCATGCATGCATATTTTAGCCACAGTGAAAACTCTGATTATATCATAAAAGCACTAAATTACGCCGCGCCAGGAAAACAAGAGGCCAGCGATTTAGCCTATCTCTTTGATATATTAAAAGATCAATCAAAAATAACCGAGTGTATCAAATATTTTAATTTACTCGAAAAAAAATACCCAAATGACAACTCCTTTCTTGACGCATTCAGATTGTCTAAAATAATAGATGTGTACGAGGAAACAAATGAATATGAAAAAGCTCTATACTATTCCAACTTGCTAATTAATAGTTTCCCGACAAAAAAAAGAAGAAATTACGATTACAGTCAGCGAAGCCGAATTTATGCTAAATTAAATAAATTCGATTTAGCTCTAAAAGACATCGATAAATCCATTTCTTTATACAAAAAAGAAAATAGCGATCTTTCCAATTTATATTCCAAGGAGTTGCAAAAGTGCAGTATTCTGCTCGCCCTAGACCGATATGCCGAAGCCAATGCACTTAGTGACAAGTTAATCTCAGACTTTTCAGTAACTGAGGCGAGTAGGAAATTTATGAGCCCAAAAAAGGGATGGATTTTATGCAAAAAAGCGATTTGTCTTTATGAATTGGGAAAAACTTCCCAAGCAGACGACATATTTGATTTTATCACACTTTACTTTAAATGTTCAGAACTTTATTTCTCTTGTGGAGAATGGGAATGGGATATCTGTACATACCACGAAACGCATTATTGAATATCGAATTACTTAGTAAATCGAAATAAAGTAAACGCTGATTATAGTATATTCATTCAACGCTGGAATACAAACTAAAATTGCTTCATTACGAGCCTCACGGCGCCTTCCAACCAAATAAATTCTACTTCTCCCGATAGTTCATCGAGAGACCTATATCTCCCTTTACACGAAGCCTAACAGCAACTTGTTCACTAGATGAATTTTCTATTCGAATGGAAGTATTCTCTTCGACTTTCAATTTAATCTTTTCAGTTGAACGCGGACCAATCCACGAAGTGGACTTTTCCCTTCGGGACAAAAAAACCTCACTGCCCCTTTCATTCATACTCCTAACACCTATTGTTTCATATTGAAATCACATTGGAGCAAACCAAAAAAAATCATTTTGAATATAAATTCTGGAATAAACTTCTCCTTTGCAACTGAGAAATACAAAAGTTTCAATAATTTTGAAATATGAAAAAAATTTCTATTCTCTTTTCTACCCTACTTTTTTCTTTGAATGTTTTGGGACAAATTTTAGACGAATATGCTTGCCCACTTCTTTTTAGCGTCGGTAACGAGTCTTTCAGAATTTGTCTTTTCAACAACAATTCAGTAGCAGGCACTGTGCTTTCCATTTGTAAAGACGAGTACGAAAGTGAAAACTGTTGTAATCATTTGAATGACTGGAAATTTACAAAAACTGATGATGGGTTTTATTTTATTGTAAATGACTCTACAGGTCTATATCTGCAGCCACAACTAAATGTTCCGGCAGAAAATTCGAAAATCATTGCCAATAGACCTATTGGAAATGACAATCAAAAATGGACCATTCTGAGCGCCCCAGGGGGTTGTTTTTACCTTTTACCTAAATTGAATGACGAACTTTACCTTTCTGAAATAGGTGGGAAGCTCACATTTCAGAAATTTAGCGCGACAAACACAACTCAAAAATTTTACTCGGGTTGTGAATGCCCATTTGTTAGCGCCGAAGTAGATAATAGTTTCGTTGACATTTCAGAAATTCTCAGAAATATACGGTATAAGTCTCTTGAGAAAGAAGATGTCATTGTTGTTCCTAATATTTTCATTCATAATAACTCTCTTAAAATTAAAATTGATGAGAGAAAAGATGAAATTACTTTTATTGATTATCTCTATCTTGAAATTGAGGGGGAATTTATTTATCCGGAACATTCCAACCTTAAATTGCTCAACAATGATAATGATTATGTTGTTTTAAATAAGGGTGAATTCATTGTTTTAAACTTCAAAATACCTCAAAATCTTATTGATTCAAAAATATTCTTGAAAGCAAAAGGATACTTTGAAATAATAGAAGTTACTAATTAAGAACTTAAATTTCTGTTAAGTTTAGAAATGAAGTCATTAACTATTACTCAGGTTAATTATCATCATCACATCATTTCAAAAACGAACCGCCTCTTCCAATTTCGCAATATCGAACTTCGACATTTGCATGAACGCGTAAGCCGCTTTTGATGCCGTTTCCGGATTGGTCATGAGTTCAATGATTCTACATAATTCTTAAAACGATCGAGGATCATCTGCCATCCCGCGCGCTGCATGTCATGTCTCGCCGCCATGGTGAATGTAAAACTTCCACCTACAATTAAATCTATTCGAGCAGCCGGACAATGCCAGTCGCCATTGGCAAAACTACTAAAAGCAAAAAGAAATCTATGCTTCGGATGATTTAGAACTACCTTGAAAAAAATAATTCACATGTGCTTTTCAGCAACTGCAAGCTTTTCAGCATCCATAGTCATAGGAACCCTTGGCGTTGTGACCTTCAAAAAGAGTAAAAATTCCAACTTGAAATTCTTAGGAGCGATTCCTTTTTTATTCGCAGTGCAACAGTTTACGGAAGGGTTTGTGTAACCGTTGTTCCGTTGTTCGTTTCCTCACTGAAAGGAGCGAGGGTGTTGGCTGTTGCGAATTTCATTGCCTTGGTTTTAGCCTTTATCTTTTTCAAACATTCACTGCCAAGTACCTGGTGTTTTTTCGCGGCTATTTTAAGTGGAATTATTTATTGGATTGTTCGAATGAATTCGAAGAAGACCATTGTATAGCTGAATTCGGTCTCACAAAAAAAGCCCTTCCAATGGAAGGGCTTTTTCATTACCTAATAACTAAACTATCTCTGAACCATCATACGTTGCGTTTGAAGTTCTCCATTATAGATGGCTTCAACAAAATATAATCCGTTTGCGAGCGGTTGCTCGAATGTGATATTCGTGTTTAGAATTCCGTTTACTGAAAAACGATTGTTCCAAATTTGACGTCCCATTGCATCTACCACGCGAATCTGAACGTTGTCTGAAGTTACTCCAGATAAGTTAATGTTCACGTCTGTTCCGTGTGTTGGGTTTGGATACAAGCTCATGTTTGCTTCGTTAGCGATTTCAGATTTTGTATCTGCTGCTGGTGTGTTGTTGTCTTCAACTACCATACCCGCTGAACCAATTATGCACATGTACTTAATTGTTCCCCATTGATAGTCAGAACCAGTGCTTGCTAAAATTGGTGCTGTTCTTACCGCATAGGTTTTACCATTTTGCAATGCTGCAACTGTTCCAAGGTTAATGTAATTGGAAGCCGCTCCGCGGTTTAGCGCAATTGGCAATCCAACTGTTGCGTAGGTCAACGGATTCACCTCTGTGAACTCCCATCTCCAATTGGTTACGCCGCACACCCAAGGTAAAGAGGCTACAATTGCACCTCTGAACTTTGTACCATTGATACACTGATCCGCTGTACGAAGGGAAGTAGATGGCTGCGCCACTGTGCTCATGGTACATGGCGACAATGCAGGAACAGCTAAAATCTCTGTATTACCAGCAGCGTCTAACAAATTGTATGTACTTGTAATCAACACATTGTATGTAGAACCATATGGCAACGAAGGTGATACATTACTCAAAACACAAATATCTGAAGATTGTGTTCTTGTGTAAACGTTACCCGTAGCATTACCGCTTATGCCTGTAAAGGTGAATGTGTATACTGCTCCAGCTCCCGCAAAGGTTGCCTTGAAGTATTGACACAAGCTGTATGGTCCAGGACCGTAATCGCAACCACCACGCTTTAACATTTTCACGCAAATGGTGTAAGCTCCAATACCTAAAGCACTGTTGTAGTTTCTAACACCCACTTTGTAGACTTGTCCAGATACAAGACCTGAGAAATTTAAAATCTCTCCGCCCAATCCTGAAACTGCGTTTTCAGTAGCAATTAAAGAACCCGAAGCATTTTGTAACTCAAGCAAAATATCGTTAGCACTTGAAGCTACTACAATACTCACCGCCTCTGAGGTTGCAGTAAAGTAGTGCCACTTATCTTCTCCGGTTAAACAGATAGACTGTGAAGACAACGAAGGCGAAAATCCTGCAAGCGTATGACTCTGCGTTACACAAGTTGGGAAGAAGTTCGTCCAAACATATTGTGAAGTCGCTGGGCTTTCACCTGCTAATTGATCAGGCAAACAACCGTCATTCACAATTCCGTCGCAGTCATCATCGATTGAATTCAAACATATCTCAACTGCTCCTGGATTGACAGCAATATTTGCATCATTACAATCACCTCCAATTACTACGAAATTCTCAGTTAATGCAGCACATGTAGAGGTTACTAGCGCACCACCGAATGTGTCTCCATCAAGATCTGTGTAGTAATTAATAATAGGTAATCCTTCATCAATTGAACTGTCGCAATCGTCATCGGTTAGGTTACATACTTCAGTAGCACCAGGGTTAACCGCTGAGCTGTTGTCATTGCAATCGGTATTGTTTGCAACCATTCCTACTGGAGCTGTACAAGCAATTGTTGCTATTCCTGTTCCGTAACCGTCGCCGTCTGCGTCTGTATAGAATGAAACCAACACACCCTCATCGATTTGAGTATCGCAATCGTCGTCGATGCTGTTACAAACTTCTGTTGCGCCTGGATTAACTGTTGGGTTAAAGTCTTCGCAGTCTCCTCCTTGAGTAACATACATTGGGTTTGGAGCAGTACATGCTTGAACACTATTGGTTCCGCCATAACCATCCATATCCATATCTTGATAATA
>JBIIAO010000005.1:0-115056 GCA_044239865.1 Flavobacteriales bacterium | reverse complement strand
TTTGCTCATTGCTTCCATTGATAATCAATCCCGTTGAAGTGAATACAACTGTTGAGTTTCCTTGTGTGGTCATTCCAGACATAGCGCCGTAGCCGTCTCCGTCTGCATCCGCGTAGTATATGCTACCTGCTCCCTCATCGATTTGAGTATCGCAATCGTCGTCAAAACCGTTACAAACTTCAGTCGCTGCTGGATTAACAGCCGCGTTTGCATCGTTGCAATCGGTGTTATTGGAAACATATCCCACCGGAGCAATGCTTGCCCAAACGAAACTTATTAAATTACCGTAACCATCGCCATCTGCATCTGCATAAAATTGCAACAGAGGCTGATGAAAACCTTGTGTTATTATATTATTCGCGGAACTTCCGGTGAAAATCACTGACTCTCCGATGGTAAAATCCCATTTAACATAGGCATCGAAGTATGAAGCTCCCTGCGTGGAAATAACTTCTTGCGCCTTTATTCCAAAGGAAGAAATTAAGACCACCGAAAAGAATAGAATGAATTCTTTGAAACTTTTCATTGTGTTATTTATTTAAGCAAATTCATCGCATTAAAGTCAGTCGTTCAAGCACGGCAATGCCGTGAGAGAGACCGAAAATGTTCAATGGAATTTATTTACTATTCTTTTATTTTTTTTGGCTTTCCAACATGCGTGTTTTTTCTTCACGCGAAGGATTAATTGAAGCAGGGTAGTTCTTATTTATTTGAAGGGTATTTCCATCCCACCAGAAACCTTCCCCATCTTGTTCTTTGTTTCCGTCATGGTGTAATACTCTTCCCATGTTACCATCAAAAGATGTCTCTTTCAAGAACTCAGGAACCTCAGTGGCTGAAGCATCCACACGATTACCAGCAGCGATCCAAGAAATTTGAACTGAAGAAGTACCTCCGTTCAATTCTTTAACTGTAAATCCGTTTTTAGAAACATTGGTAATAAAGATACCGTTGCAATCTCCCATTGGAGAGCTTGTAACGACTGGGGCTTCACCTAAAAGAGCAACGTAGTTCTCGTCGAAAGCTACGTAAGCTGTTCCGTTCGTTAATTGAATAGTTCCTTTTTTGTAAACGATAGCCTCAGTTGAGGTTGTTGCAAATGCCGGAACCATTTTACTCTCAGAAGCTACCATTTCTACATTTCTTCCAGATGTGTAAACATCTCCAATGTTATAGGTAGCAAATAAATCTCCTTTATTGATTTGACCGATAACCGTACCGTAAGATAAAGCTCCGAAAGTTCCGAAGAATCCTCCACCAACACCGTTAGCCGCTTGTGTTGGCAACAAACCAGCACCAGATGCATAGGCAGCACTTCCGTATACGCCATAGTTCAATAACCCCGAAGAACGATAGCCTAAACTACCCCAGGTAAAACCGTTAACATCTGCTCCAAAGGTCCCACCGCAACGACTGTAATCATTGTAGTTCCAACCACCCACACCGAAGGTGTATTCATCTCCCCAAAAGTTGTAACCACGGCTAGCATCGTTGGCTTGAATATGAGAATAACCAAATCCATCATTTTGCGAGTCTCTTGTTCTGTATCCGTACAAAGTTGACTGTCCATCTCCATTTGCTGTTTGTTGTGATCTATAAACATACGCCTGATAAATGTCGGACGGGGTGGCGAGTCCTATAGACAGAGAAGTTCCGTTGTCTTGTATAAGAGAATTTCCCAAAGTCGTAGCACTTGTAAATTTTGGATAATAATTAAGTGTCCCTGTACCAGTAAATCCTGCTGGTGAGTTAATCCACTGTGTATTGTAATTCGTTCCATCAACTTTCGATAAGATTTGTCCTGCTGTTCCTCCAGTTGCTATTCCAGGACCTGCAGGACCTGTCGCACCTGCTGCACCCGCTTCACCTGCAACTCCTGCTGGACCTTGAGGACCCATAGGGCCTGTTGCTCCGTCTAACCCATCGTTTCCTGCTGGACCTTGTGGACCAACAACACCTTGCAAACCTTGTGGACCGGCAACACCTGCTGGACCTTGAGGACCGGCAACACCATCAGCACCGGCTGGACCGGTTGCACCTGTTGCGCCTGTTGCGCCAGCTAGGCCTGCTGGACCTTGTGGACCGGCAACACCATCAAGACCTGCTGGACCTTGCGGACCCATTGGACCCACTGGACCTTGACCGTTTCCTGAAGTTTTTGCGTATAAAGCGTAAGGCACACTCATCAACTGACTTGTTCCCATAACTGAATACGCAGTTCCACCGGTAGCATCTACTGCTGTTTCGATAAAATAAGGACCATTTGCCCAGTTGATGGTTGAAAACGTTCCAGAAAGAACAGATCCGTTTCCAATTTCAATATTCACTAAACCGTTTGTATTGGTTGTTGCTGAAAATGTTTCAGAATAAACAGATGTACCCGAAGCTGTACCCTGCAGAATTGTCATGCGCAATCCGACAGCTTGGTTAGATAAAATAGCATTACTTGAATTGCGAACAACTGCTTGGTACTTGAACCCTTCTGGTGATTGACCAAAAGAACTCAAAGAAATTGTTACGAATGCTACAAGCGATAAGAAGAATTTTTTCATTTTCAAAAAAGTTTTAGTTAAGTCGGACAAATATCATCTGTAAATACTTTTCAACTCGTTGTTTAAAATTAAATTATCAACAATATGATTTAAAAATTCCATAACATTAGTATGCAATTAAACAACTCGAGCAACCTTATTACTTTAGTGGGCGGTCATAAATGAAATCTCGTACTATTTCGTAAATAATATTCATTCCTTGAAAATTCAACTTATCCAAATCATCACTCGGCTTGTGGTAATCTGAATGTATTCCGGTAGTAATAGAGACCGATTCAACACCATGTGCCTGAAAAGATCGACAATCCGTGTTATAAATTTTCGCATTATAGTTCATCAGAATCCTTGTGTTAGAAATCAGCTTCTCGAAATAACTCGAAATAACCTTGTTCTTTTTTGTTGAAACCAATATGCTTAATTGCGGATTTCTCAAATCCAATCTTCCAACCATATCAAAATTGATCATACAAGAAATTGGCTTGACCTTTAAGTGAATAAATTCATAGAAAGCAGATGAGCCGTATAACCCAACTTCATGAGCAGAATATGCCACAAACAAATAGTTGTAATCTGTGTTAAATAGTTCGCGATGAGTAGAGGCTAGGCAAAGCATTAAAGCCACTCCAGATGCGTTGTCGTCTGCACCATTATGAATTTTATTCCTCAAAGAATAAGCTAAGGATAATCCACCACCATGACCTATGTGATCATAATGCGCACCAATAACTATGGTGCTATCGGCATGATTGTTCACATAACAATAGACGTTTTGTGAATGCCACACGCGTGCTGAATCGGAAGTTCGATATTCAAAATAATGTCGTTTCGGCCTAAGCTTTGCATCCTTTTTGAATTTATCAAAAATAAAATCAGCCGCCAATTTTTCGTACAAAGAAGAAACTTCTCTACCATGAAGGGAATCACTCGCCAAATAAGACACAATTGATTTCATATAATCAATCCGTTGTATAGAATTGTTTTCAACTTGTCCATGGCCATTCATGATCCAAAAAAAACTAGCGAACAGTAAGATTCGACTTATCATGATACGTGCAATTAGCGTCACAAATAAACTGAATAATTGATTCAGTTCATTTTTTCTGATTGAATAAAAAAGGGACCGAAGTCCCTTTTTTATAATTTACCTAATAACTAACTACTTCTGAACCATCAAACGTTGCGTTTGAACTTCACCGTTGAAGATCGCTTCAACAAAGTACAATCCGTTTGCGAGTGGTTGCTCGAATGTGATGTTCGTATTTAACACTTCGTTAACTACATAACGGTTGCTCCATACTTGACGACCCATAGCATCTACTACGCGAATTTGAACGTTGTCTGAAGTTACCCCAGATAAGTTAATGTTCACATCTGTGCCGTGCGTTGGATTCGGATACAAGCTCATGTTTGTTTCGTTAGCAACAATCATATCGCGAGTAGCATTTCCGTTCACCTCACTTCCTTGCTCCAATACCATTCCGGCAGAACCGACAATACACATGGTTTGAACAATTCCGTATGCGCCTTCTCCGTATGAGAACACAGGTGCTGTGCGAACAGCGTAAGTCTTTCCGTATTGAAGGGCAACAACCAATGATAAGTTCGCATAGTTACTTGCTGCTCCGCGGAAGTATACGATTGGAATTCCAACTGCATTTCCACCTGCATCTAATTCTGTGAATTCCCACTTCCAATTGGTTACCCCACAAACCCATGGCAACGATGCTACAATTGCACCGCGGAATTTTGGTCCTGCAGAACAACGATCACTTGCACGAAGTGCAGTAGCTGCTTCTTGCTCCATGGTAATTGAACAAGCAGATAATGCAGGAACTTCTATAAGTTCAACCCCACCGGCTGCGTTTGTTAAGCTGTAAATGGTTGTCACGCTAACGTTGTATGTGCAACCTAAAGGAAGCGTTGGTACTACCGTTGAAAGCGTTAGGTAGTCAGAACTTTGTGTCTTCACATAGGTGTTACCCAATGCAATTCCGCTTGTTCCTATAAAAGTAAATCTGTATTGAACACCTGATCCTGCCCATGTTGCTTTGAATAATTTACAAAGATTCAATGTACTCGACCATGTTGCATTTGTTCCCGTATCACATCCGCCACGCTTCAACATTTTCACGCAGATTGTGTAGGCACCAATACCCAATGCACTGTTGTAGTTTCTAACGCCAACTTTGTACACCTGTCCAGCAGTTAATCCAGAGAAGTTCAACACCTCTCCACCTAATCCAGCAACAGCATTCTCGGTTGCAAGCAATACTCCTGCATTCGATTGTAACTCCAACAAGATATCATTCGCTGTTGATCCAACAACAATGCTCACTGCTTCAGATGTTGCAACAAATGAATGCCATTTGTCTTCTCCAGTTAAGCAAATAGATTGCGATGAAGAAGATGCAGCGAAACCGGAAAGCGTATGTGTTTGCGCTGAACAAGTTGGGAAGAACGTAGTCGAAACACTGACTGCAGTTGACGGACTCTCACCAACTCCCAATTCAGAACCGCAGCTTTCATTTATCGTTCCGTTACAGTTGTCGTCAATTGAATTCGAACACAACTCCGTTGCAGCAGTATTAATCGCAATGTTGGAATCATCACAGTCTGTGTTGTTCGACACAAAGGGTGCAGAAAGCACTGAACAAGTCGTAGTCGGTAATCCGGCTCCGTATCCGTCACCGTCCGCATCGTTGTAATATGTTATTGTCGGAATTCCTTCGTCAATTGAAGAATCGCAATCATCGTCCCAACCGTTACAAATTTCAGCAGCACCAGGATTCACACCAACCATTACATCGTCACAATCTCCGTTTGCAGTTGCGTATCCAGCTCCAGGACTCGCGCATGCGTTTGTTGCTGTACCAATTCCATATCCATCGCCGTCTGCGTCTACATAGTAATTCGAGAATGTCAAGCCCTCATCTGCAGCACCTGAACAGTTGTCGTCTGCACTGTTGCATAATTCAGTTGCTCCTGGATTAACAGCAGCTAATGCATCGTTACAATCTGTGCTGTTTGCAACATATCCATACGGTTGTGTGCAATAGCTTAGAGTTGTTGATACATTTCCGTATCCATCAGCATCCGCATCTGCATACCAAGTTGAAGGTGTGCAAGGAGCAAATGCCACTCCGCGATAAGCCTTGAACGTTGTGCTCAGTAAAGTAGAGATAATATTTAATGTTGGAGTCGCTGTTCCGTTGTCATCGAAGTAAAGAACTTGTGTTCCGCTTGCGCTCGACACGGTAGCGTAAATTCTTGGATTCACTCCAGCGTAGAAATCAACTGCAATTCCGAAGGCACCCGTTGAAGCACCTACGCTCATGGTGTAAGCCAAAGACCAGGAGCCTGCTGTGTTCACCCATTTCTGAACACCACCACCAGCGGCAGTTCTAGAGTCAGCTACATAACAAACTGTTTCAGCCGTATTGAACTGGAATCCATAAGGGCTACTTCCTGTTCCTGTTGGAATAATCAATGCTGCTGTTTGTCCAGTTGTTGTTGGAAGTCCTGAACCAATTTTATGCACTCCCAGTGTTGTTGAACCTGTAGAGAAGAATAAACTTCCGTTTTGAGCGCTAACTACACGAGTGTTTCCAATAGTGCTATAAACGTTTCCGGAAGTGCCTGTTCCTAAGTAGCTAATACCACCCGAAGCATTTGCTCCCCAGTAGTTATTTCCTTCTGAAGCAACGCTACGAAGGTTACTTCCTGTTGTTAATGTTGAATTGATTTTGTTGAATGAACCGTATCCAAGTCCGAACGTTCCAACTGAACGTGCAATGTTCGCAGCAGAAGCTACACCCGCTAAACCAAGTGCGGCATCGTAACCTGGGATTGACAATTTCGAAAAATCAGAAGAGCGAGAAAGCATTCCTTCAGAAGTTGAACTTCCTGCTACAACCAATTTGTTTGTTCCAGTTGTAGGAACAGTAATGGTTCCTACCAATCCTGACGTGTTGTATTCTTCCAAGAAGAATGCAGTACCTGTTGATCCTAGCGCTGCCGCACCTGTTCCGAAGCGAGTTACAACAATGTTACCAGCAGTGAAGTTACCGTAGGTACATGTCGCGTTGTTCGGACAAGTTACCGCAGCGTTGTAGTTGTTTGCGTTTGGATCGAAACATCCTGAAACCGCTCCTTCGTCGATTCCTGCAGTACAGTTATCATCGATACCGTTGCACAAGTTCTCAGTAGCACCTGGATTGATTGATGCGTTTGAATCATCGCAATCTGTCGTTGGAAGAACAGTTGCAGAATAGCCAGCACCTGGGTTGGTACAAGCCGAAGTTGAAGAAGCGGCATAGCCATCTCCGTCTGCGTTCAAGTACCAAGCAGTTGCGTAGGTACAAGATCCGTCTGAAATGTTTGCAAGCGCATCGTAGTTACAAGCAGTATTGTCCATACAACCATAGTCAGCGCATATCGCGTTAACGTTGGTGTTCAAATTAATATCAGTAGCGAAGTAGTTTGTGCCTGACTCTATCCCAGCCAAAATAAATGCATAATCTGTTCCTCCCGCTGTTCCTGCTGGAAGTGTTACTGTGATTGAACCTGAAGTTCCAGTAATTCCGTTAGCAGTTCCTACAATGTTTGCAGGTGAATAAGTCGTGCTGTTCGCTGTTGTTAAATATGCAACAACATCGTATGCCTGTGTGAAGTTGGTTGAAGTGAATGTTAAGGAACCTGAATAAGAAGGACAAAAATCTGACGTACTTCCTATTAGGTTAATGGTAGGACAACCTTCATCAATTGATCCGTCGCAGTCGTTGTCAATACCGTCGTTACATACTTCAGCCGGACAAAGCGTTCCTGAAACGCTAAAGTTATCCACGCGGTTTGTTCCGCCTTGTCCTAATGGAGGAAGACCAACAATAGGATTATTTGATGCACAAACCAATCTGAAATAAACCATTGGCTGTCCCGCTATTCCTGCAATAGAGGACAAATCAAAAGAACGCGTATGCTCTGGTTTGTAAATGGTCGAAGACCATGAAGTTGTATTTGATATTGAATAAACTGAACCAACATTTGTAAAACTCGTTCCGTCCAAGCTATAAGCCAATTGGAAATCACGTGGGCCTGTGTTACTTCCCGTTTGATCTGCAGAAACATAGACCGCGCTGAATCCTAGTGTACTTGCCTGGAATTGATAATAGTCTCCCATTGTCCAATAGTTTCCGCTTAAACAAGTTAAAGATCCGTTTCCGCCTGAATTACTCCAGCCCGATGTAGCACTTGCGTGATTCGCACTAACGCTACTTCCAACCGCATTCAAACCAATGTTTGCCGCTGGACCTGCATAGGTTGCTCCGCTCGTTGAAAATGTTCCCAATGACTCGAAACTCCATTTAGCAACACCTGTTCTTACAACAAGAGTTACCGTTGCAGAACCATTTGCGTTGTTTGAGTTACCAGGATTTGTTACCGTGATATCGGTTGTTCCAGGTCCAACAACAGTTAACGTACTTCCTGAAACAGTGGCTACAGCAGTGTTTGAAGAGGCATAGGTTGGTGTGAAAGGTGCGAAATTCGAGGAAGATGTTAATGTTTGAGCAGGTTCTCCTGTTACCATTGGAGCAACTGTGAATGCGATGGTTTGAATGGCTGGAAGAATATTTCCTGACAAACCTGTCGGTTGGGTTATTGTATAATTTCCAGCTTGCGCACCGAATAAGATTGAATTGGCAGTAACTCCAATTCCATTAGCCGCATTCGGATCTGCAAATGTTCCCAATCCAACAAATGAAACAACATCGCTATTGATAATACCCACCAATGTACCTGTAATAACCGCTGAAGTACTACCATCATAGTATTTATCTGTAACCTGCGCTCCGGTAACTGTTAAAGCTATTGGATCAACAATCAAAGATTGTGTCACTGAAGGCGCAGCAGCGTAAGTGGCATCACCTGCCTGATTCGCTGTTATGGTCACAGAACCCGCTCCTACAATGTTTAACGTACTTCCTGAAACAGTCGCAATTGAAGTGTTCGAAGAAGTATAAGTAACAGGTAATCCAGAAGTTGCCGTAGCAGTCATCGCAATTGGCGACACACCGTAAGTAACTGGTGACGATAACGTAAATGAAATCGATTGTGAGGTTAATGTCGACCCGTTCACAATTCCTAAAAGATCTACAATCGTTTGAGTTGTCGCGTTCAAACTTGAAATGGTCACATTACCGGTAACAAACCCTACAGCAGCTGATGCTGCTATTCGAATTTCAACCAAGGCATTCGTTAATGTTTGAGCTACAGGGGTTAATGTTGCCGTTGATCCAAAACCACTGCCTGTTGAAACTTCAAATCCAGTCGGAGCAGTAATTGTTACATTGCCTTGTAGTCCAACACCACTTACATAAATAGATTGAACAGCAGAAGGGGTACCTTGATTGGTGGTGAAATTATCAAATGGGGTTGGTGTGGTTGTATAGGTTATGCTTGGGGGTGTATATGAAGACGAGGTCAATACTAAATTATCCAAACTAATCTTTGGACGGCTACCGCTGCCAAGCACAGGTCCTTCATTGTGGTAGTAAAATCTCAATTTTACCGTTGATTGGTTGGTTATGGCCGCAGGCAATGCTATGGAGATTGATGCAGATCCGGCAGTATTGTTTGTTGCGACATAGGGTAAGTTGTTACCAAAGATTTGCGTCCAATTGGCACCATCTAACGAGTAATATAAACGCAAAGTCCCATGTCTAGTACTGTTGGTCGCTCCATTAAACACAGTTGCCAAATCAAACGAGATATTTCCCGCCGTGCGAGAAGCGAAATTCAAATTCAAATCTGCACCTGTAGAAGTGGTATTCTCTGTACTTGGAAAAGGAGTGGGCCCTGATCCTGTTGAAAGAAACTGAATATTTCCGTTAGCCACGGTGGTGTTTTGAACACCGCCAGTTGCTCCTGAAACAAAAGTTGTTGATTGAGCAGTTATTCTAGTTGGATTCGGAATCGCAGTTGTACCTCCTTGAACTGCCAAACCGTTCCACTCTGTCGGATAAGCCGTCCAAGAAGTGAAAAGTTCAGAATAATTCCCGGCAGACATATCGAAATATGTCTGAGCCGACATGGAAGCCGACAAAGCCAAGAAAAACATGGAAAGAAAAAGGCCTTTAAACAATTGAACAAAAGGTGATTTTTGTTTCATAAATGAAAGTTTAGGTTGAAGTTATTCGTCAGCGAAAATACTACCGCTCTGTGGGTTGGATATGAACATAATGTTAACAATCTACCACTTTGTGGATGACACTGCGTGATGACCACTGCGTGGATGACACTGCGTGATGACCCGAGGGGATGACCACTGCGTGGATGACACTGCGTGATGACCACTGCGTGGATGACACTTCGTGATGACCACTGCGTGATGACCACTGCGTGATGACCACTGCGTGGATGACACTTCGTGATGACCACTGCGTGGATGACACTTCGTGATGACGCTACGCGATGAGGGGGAGGGAGAGGATGAAATCGTTCATGAAGTATCCGCCTCCGATGTCGAAATCTTTTTCTTCTTTAATCACAAATCCGTTACCTAAATAAAATTCAAGCGATTTGTTGTTGCGATTAACAGTGAGTTCTAGGCGCGGTTTCTTTGAATCTTTGGCGAAGTCAATGACCACTTGAAGCATTTTTTTTCCGAAGCCCTTGCCCTGCATTTCCGGACGCAAATACAACTTGTGAAGGAAGACAAAATTCTCTTTTTCCTCGAATGCAGCAAATCCTTGAGGAATACCCTCCACTTCCAACAAAACAAACTTCACCCCTTCCAACCACTGTTGCTTCAATTGATCTAAATCATACATCAACGAAAGCATATAAGTGATCTGCTCTTGGGAAATCATGTAATCATACACACGCGGCCAAATGTCGTGTGCCAATGCCTTCACCACATTCAATTCATCGTGTTCCAACAAGCGCATGTTATACGTTGAGTTATTCATATTCCAAAAATAACAGGAAATACCCACAACTTCATTTTTGAATGTTTACCTTTCGGAAGAATATTATGGTAAAGAAAAAAAACAAATTCGGAAATTTTAAACGCGACTTAAGAAAGGAAGTCATTGACCTCTTTGAACGCGCTCCGGAGACCGCTGTGAATCACAAACAAGTAAGCGCTGCCCTCGGAATTGCAGATGCTGGCGTTCGCACACTTATCTACGAAATTTTACAAGAGGAAGCCTCTTCTGGCACACTCAAAGAAACTGAAAGAGGAAGATATGTTTTAGCCGAAACTCCAAAAAACTTGGTGCTGGGAAACATTGAAATCAATCGGTATGGAAAAGGGTACGTCACCGTTCCTGGGCTCGACGTAGATGTGGAAATAGAAAAAGGAAGTACCGGATTTGCTTTACATGGCGACTTGGTCGAAATTCAACTTATACCAAGAAAAAGAAGACCTTCAGGTAGAATTATTCGTGTGGTTGAACGAAGAAAAAAATTATACGTTGGAACAATCGAACGTTACAAAGAACACGCCTTCTTCCTTCCTTCCGATAAAAAAATACATGTCGATTTTTTCATTCCGAAAGATGAATTGAACGGTGCTATTCAAAACGATAAAGTAGCGGTTGAAATGATCTCGTGGGACAACCCCGAGCACAAGCCAATCGGAAAAGTGACACAAGTGCTCGGACAGCCGGGATCGCACTTGGTAGAAATGAACGCGATAATTTTAGAGTTCGACCTTCCAACCGAATTCCCTGAAAGCGTTCACTTGGAAGCTGAAGCCATTCCTTCAGAAATTACGAAAGAAGAAATTGCGAAACGTCGCGATATGCGCGGCATTCCGACTTTCACCATTGATCCTTTCGATGCGAAAGATTTCGACGATGCACTTTCGTATCACAAATTAGAAAACGGAAATTTAGAAGTCGGTGTGCACATTGCAGACGTGAGTCATTACGTTCAACCGAACTCACTCATAGACAAAGAAGCTACGCTTCGAGCTACCAGTATTTATTTGGTAGACCGCACCATTCCTATGCTTCCTGAGAAGCTTTCAAACTTCCTTTGCTCGCTTCGTCCGAATGAAGACAAGTTGTGTTTCAGTGCAGTGTTTGAAATGAATGAAAACGGAGATGTCTTGAATCGTTGGTTCGGACGCACTGTTATTCATTCCGACAGAAGATTCACGTACGAAGAAGCACAAGAACGCATTGAAGGAAAAGGCGGAGATTTCGCAGATGAGATCCTTCACCTCGATCAGCTCGCTAAAAAACTTCGTGCCAAGCGCTACGCTGCAGGAAGCATTGATTTCAATTCGGAAGAAGTGAAATTTCAACTCGATGAAAAAGGAAAGCCTGTAGGCGTTTTCATTAAGAAAATGAAAGATTCGAATCAGTTGATTGAAGACTTCATGTTGCTTGCAAATCGCGAGGTTGCTTACTTCATAGGTCATCCGAAAAACGGGATTACACTTCCATTCGTTTATCGTATACACGACGAACCAAGTCCGGAAAAAATTGCTTCATTGAAAACTTTTTTGAAACACCTGGGATACAAACTTCCGAGAACAAATCCTTCGGAAGAACAGGGCGTCATCAAAAGTATTATTCAGTTGGTAGACGGACAACCCGAAGAGGGCTCTGTGCGCACCATGGCAGTTCGTAGCATGGCGAAAGCGGAATACAGCACACAGAACATTGGTCACTTCGGACTGGCTTTCGATTACTACACACACTTCACTTCACCCATTCGAAGATTCCCAGACGTGATGGTGCATAGACTTTTGCAGCATTATCTCGATCAAGGAAATCCGGTGAATGAAAATGAATACGCCCTTCATTGCAGGCACTCTTCAGCTATGGAGAAACGCGCTGCTGAAGCGGAACGCGCAAGTATCAAGTACAAGCAAGTGGAGTACATGCTTGAACGCAAAGGTCAAATTTTCGAAGCTACTATTTCTGGTTTGGCGAATTGGGGCATGTATGCGGAGGTGAACGAAACACGCTGCGAAGGACTTATTCCATTGGATACCATGACAGGCGACCAATATACTTTCTCTCCGGAAGAATACGTGGTTCGCGGACTGAAGCGCAAGTACGAATTTAGATTGGGCGACCAAATTAAAATTCTGGTGGTAGATGGAAATATTGATCAACGTACCCTCGATTATATTTTAGTCGACAAATGAGTCACACCCTCTTTCCGTTAGAAGACAACGAACTTCCATTCTCTGAATTGAATTGGATTGATGTTCGAAGTGAAGGTGAGTTTGAGGCTGGGCATATTATCGGCTCCATAAATATTCCCATTCTCAACAACGAACACCGCATTCTCGTAGGAACATCGTACAAACAAGAAGGAAAAGATTCCGCCGAAGAACTGGGATACAAACTCGTGTCTCCGTTGTTTGAACAGCTCATTGCAGAAGCCAAAAAACACGTCAAAGAAAATAAGATTGTGGTTTACTGCGCTCGCGGTGGAATGCGAAGTCAGATTTTTAGCGATCTACTTTCGAAAGAAGGGATAGAAGTTCTAAGATTGAAAGACGGCTACAAACGTTACCGCAATTGGTGTTTAGAAAAATTCACACGTCCGCATAAACTGATTGTCATGTCAGGAAAAACCGGCTCACAAAAAACCGAACGTTTATTCGGTCTGCATGAAGTGGGTGAAGCGGTCATTGATTTGGAAGGACTCGCTCATCACAAAGGCTCTGCCTTCGGCGCTCTCGGGCAACTCGCACAACCCACACAAGAACACTTCGAAAATAAATTAGCACACGCTTTATTTTTCGAATTGAAAAAAGACCAACCCGTTTGGTACGAAAACGAGAGTCGGCTCATTGGAAAAGTAAGAATACCAGATCCTTTGTTCGACAAAATCGTCATTGCTCCTCGAGTTGAAATTCAACCAAGCTTCGAAAATAGATTTGATTTTTTAATGGAAAACTACGGCTGTTTTCCAAGCAACGAACTCATTGAAAAAACGCAATTGCTTACCAAGCGCATGGGACTTGAAGCGAACAAAAAATCCATTGAAGCGCTTGAGAATGGTGATAAAACCGAATGGTTGACATTGCTCATGCATTACTACGACAAGGCCTATGAACAGGGGCGTTTGAAACAAGCCGTTCAACCGAAAACCATTCAAGTTCCGATAACTGAAAACACAACACCTGCAGAAATCATTGCAGCGAAAAAAATACTCTTGTCATGAATTATCCTTTAACACAATTCAGCAAAGCATCTGGATGCGGATGCAAGATTGCTCCAGCTGAACTGTCTAAAATACTTGCCCATTGCGGCGCTTCACAAGTAGATTTAAATCTGTTGATTGGAAATGGAAACAACGACGATGCTGCTGCTTATGCCTTGAATGAAACGGATGCGTTGCTTTCAACCACCGACTTCTTCATGCCCATGGTAGACGACGCCTACGACTTCGGTTGTATTGCGGCTGCCAACGCACTTTCAGACATCTATGCCATGGGCGGTAAGCCCATTATGGCCCTGGCTATTTTAGGCTGGCCTTTGGAAAAACTTCCTGCAGAAGTAGCTGGAGAAGTTATGCGTGGAGCGAAGGAAACATGCGCCAGCGTGGGCATTCAGATTGCAGGCGGACACAGTGTTGAAAGTCCGGAACCATTCTTTGGTTTGTCGGTGAACGGCATTGCACCCATTAAAAATTTGAAGCAGAACAACGGTGCTCAAGTTGGAGATTTGATTGCCATTACGAAACCCCTTGGTCTAGGAATCGCTTCTACAGGCGGAAAGCGCGGGTTGTTGTCTGAAGAAGAAAAAGCAGAATTCATTCAACACATGAAACACGTGAATT
Organism: Flavobacteriales bacterium; assembly: GCA_044239865.1. Lineage (GTDB taxonomy): Bacteria > Bacteroidota > Bacteroidia > Flavobacteriales_D > Sanyastnellaceae > CAIZGX01. The sequence goes on along the minus strand of JBIIAO010000005.1, from coordinate 100,699 downwards.
CCATTGGGGCTGAATTCGCGAAGATTGAAGGGGTTCATGCGATGACCGATATAACAGGATTCGGATTAGCGGGACACTTGATTGAGTTGTGCGAAGCGAGTGCATGCAGTGCAGTGCTGAACTATTCAGAAATTCCAATTTTAGAATCGGCAAAGAGATCTGCTGCGCAATTCGTCTTTCCAGATATCACAACAAAGAATTTTCAAAACATTCAACCCAAAATTAGTCCGTTGAACGGCGAGCAATTGTTGGTGCTCTGCGACCCGCAAACCTCGGGAGGTTTGCTTGTAACGTTTCATGAAAATTCATTGAATGAAATGAAATCACTTTGTGCGCTTCACAACGAAACACTCACCGTTATTGGAACGCTGCAAGAAGCAAAAGAAATTTGTGTTGAAGTCGTGTGAACAAGGTCACGTAATTGATTGTTCCTTTGATGTAACTTTGCAAAAAAATAAATTATGTACCCACCAGAATTAGTAGCACCTATGCGTGCAGAATTAACAAATATTGGCTTTGAAGAAACTACAACTGCTGACCTCGTGTCATCTGCAATTAATACCGAAGGAACCGTTCTATTGGTTTTGAATTCAGTGTGCGGATGCGCAGCAGGAAGCATGCGTCCAGGCGTGAAGAAAGCGATTCAAGCAGAAGGAAAGAAACCAACGAAATTGGTTTCATCTTTTGCAGGCGTAGACGCAGATGCAGTTAACATGGCTAGAAAATTCATGTTACCTTACCCTCCGTCTTCTCCATGTATTGCTCTTTTCAAAGACGGAACATTGCAGCACATGATCGAGCGTCACCACATTGAAGGTCGCACAGCAGACATGATTGCAGCGCACCTGAACGGAATGTTCGAAGAGTTTTGTTAAGAGATTTCTTATTGAAGAAAGCCTCACTTCGGTGAGGCTTTTTTTATGCGAATATTTCTGAAAAGAGTTCCTCTACTTTTCCAACCTTAATAATTTGAATTGCAGCTGAAGCTTGGATTTTATTGAAGGAAGAAACGTAGATTTTTTCGAATCCCAATTTCGCTGCTTCTTGAATGCGTTGATCTAATCTTGAAACGGGACGAATCTCTCCACTCAGTCCTACTTCCCCACAGAAACAAGCCTTTCGCGTAATGGCAATGTCTTCGTTGCTTGAAAGAATCGCAGAAATAACCGCAAGATCCAAAGCGGGATCCTCGATTTTGATTCCGCCCGCTATATTCAAAAACACGTCTTTCATTCCCAAACGAAATCCGCAGCGCTTTTCCAATACGGCAAGTAACATATTCAATCTTCGTAAATCGAATCCCGTTGTGCTTCGCTGTGGTGTGCCATAAACCGCTGTGCTCACGAGCGCCTGTATTTCCATCATCATAGGGCGTGCGCCTTCCATGGCTGCCGCTATGGCTGAACCGCTGAGATGCTCGGTGCTTGAATCGATAAGAATATCGCTCGGATTTTCTACCGCCTTCAATCCAGAACCTAACATTTCATAAATACCCAATTCATGCGTTGAACCGAAACGGTTTTTGTGACAACGTAAAATGCGATAGATGTGGTGACGATCTCCTTCAAACTGCAAAACAGTATCAACCATGTGCTCCAACACTTTCGGACCAGCGAGGCTTCCTTCCTTCGTAATGTGTCCGATAAGAAATATGGGAGTATGCGTTTCCTTGGCGTACTTCATCAATTGCAAGGTGCATTCACGAACTTGAGAAACACTTCCTGGTGCGCTTTCCACGCTTTCGCTTTGAAGGGTTTGAATGGAGTCGATAACCACAATGTTCGGTTTCATTTCATTCAAATGATGAAGAATCTGATCGACGGAAGTTTCCATTAAGACCATACAGCGCGGGTTGTCGAACCCTAGACGCTGCGCGCGCATTTGAATTTGCTCTTCGCTTTCTTCTCCCGACACATATAAGACCGTGAAGTTTAATTGTTGAAGGGCCATTTGCAAAAGCAACGTAGACTTTCCAATTCCTGGTTCTCCTCCGAAAAGAATCAGTGATCCTGGAACAATTCCTCCTCCTAAAACTCTGTTTAATTCTCCGTCTATTAATGGAAAACGTTTGCGCTCTTCAATTTCTATATCTGAAATAGATTTCGGTTGTGCGTTGGGTTTGATGCGGATTTTCGAAGTGTTCGAATCGCGATTCACCACCTCTTCCACTATTGTATTCCATTCGTTACAAGAAGGGCATTTACCCAGCCACTTTGGACTTTGTGCACCACAACTTTGACAGAAAAAAGAAGTTTTTGTCTTTGCCATTCCCCAAAAATGCGAAGAAGAATTGAGAACGAAGGCGTATGTTTATAAGTCTTTTATTCGCCGAATATGCGAATGGACCCCGACTGAGATTTCAAGTTGCCTTGACGGTCTTTGAATTCAATGATCCAATTGTAATACGCTGGCTGACATAACTCGCCACTCAAGTTTTTTCCATCCCAAACCGATTGTCCATCCGTTTGATAAACCAATCTGCCGTTAACATCCGTGATTTTGAAATTAACCGTTTCGCTTACGTTGCGGGCGTTGTACAACACATCGAATACATCGTTCTTTCCGTCGAATCCAGGAGCAAATGCGGTAACTGGAGAAAGTTTTGCAGGACGATAGACCTCAATGGTCTTTTCTTCAACCATCATTTCTTCTCCTCTTGAAACAATATACTTCACTGTGTAGGTTCCTTCTTCGGTGAATTCGTGCGCTATTGACTGTCCTTGTCCGTCGAATCCATCTCCGAAATTCCATGCATAAGAGTCGGCCTTTTCAGCTGCTCCGAAGAAGAAATATCTTAAACTTTCGGCATTGGAAACAACCGCAGTAAATGAATTTGTAAGGGGCTCTCTTTCTGCAATAACCTGGGAAGATCTGTTGTTAGAAGGATTCGAATTCGAGTCTTCAATTACAGCTGTAATTTGAGTGTCGCGTTGATTTCCAGTTTCAATCGAAGCTAATTCCTCTGCCTCAGGCATTTGCCACACATACCCTGAATAAATATCATCTGGAATTCCACCTGTGATAATTTGAGGAATTGCGGTACTTTCAGAAGTCTCAACACTGTTCACCGTGTTTGAAGTTGTATCAACTTTTACCTCTACCGTTTTTTGCTCAGAAGATTGAACAACCGGCTGAGTTTGATTCGGTGAATTGAAATAAATAATTGCGGAAGTTGCAATGGCTGCCGTTCCAATGGCAGCAGTGGTCATCCAAGGTTTCCAAAAAGAAGAAGAGGGTTGAGGAATATTTTGTGAAATGTTATTCCACAAGTGATCTGCTGAAACCTCATGGGATTCTAGCTTTTCACGAATGATATTGTTCCACTTATTGCTCATTTATTCTTTTGACTAACCAGTTTTTTCCTTTTAAAAATTGTGTTTTTGAAGTGCTTTCAGAAATCCCCATTAGGTCGGCAATTTCTTTGTGTCCATATCCTTCCACAACGAACAAGTTAAATACTGTCTTGTACCCATCGGGCATTTGAGCAATTAACTTCATCAAATCAGCTGCCTGCAAGGCTTCCAATTGATCTTCTCCGTTGTCGGAAAGTGATACTGCGTCATCAATGTTTTTGTCGAGTCGAAACTTCTTGTTGTTCTTAATGCGGGTTAGCGCGGTATTCACAACAATGGTTCTAATCCAACCCCCTAGAGGACCGTCGCCCTTCCATTGATTAAGCTTTTCAAAAACTTTAATGAAGCTTTCTTGCAACACCTCTTCGGCTTCCATGGTGCTACCCATGTAACGTAGACTCACCGCGAACATTTTTCCAGAGTGCAATTGAAAGAGTGTCCTTTGTGCGGACGACTTTCCTTTGAGACATTCTGAAACCAATTCGCTATCGCTCATACTTCATCGTTTGATTGATAACAATTGGTTTCAGAAAGTTGCCCGAGGGTTTTAAATTTATCTTATTACCGTTACGAATCCGGTGTATAACTTCAGACTCCTGTCTTCCAGAGGTTGCACCTCTAGTCGCCAGATATACGCTCCGTTGGCAGCAAATGCATTTCCATTCCGAACGTCACCAATCCAAGGCTCTCCAATTTCAAACGACTCGAAAACCAAAGTTCCCCAACGATCAAATATTGAGAAGTGATAGGTTTCAGGTTTCGCTCCTTTTATTACTGGAACGAATACTTCATTCAATCCGTCTTGCTCTGGAGTAAATGCATTCGGCACCCAAACCTGCAGGACACTGTTCAATCGAATCGTTCTGCACATGGTGTCCTGACAGCCAAAGCTGTTCTCGACAGTTAAGCAAACAGGATATTCAGCTAAATCTTCATCAGGGAATGTGAATACCGGATTCTGTAGATCACTTGCCCCAAGCCATGCAAATTCCCAGAGGTAATTCACCGCATCAACTGAAGCGTCTGTAAATTGGACAACAGGATTTGTTACATCAACGGGTTGCGGTGCCCACGAAAAATCTGCAACCGGATAACCGTGCACTACAATTGGAGCAGGCAGCGAATATGTTGTTGAACAACCTTCAGGAGAAATAACATATAACGTTGGAGTATAGGCGCCTTCGTCTGTGTAGGTATACACTTGATTGCCACAATTCGCAAACGTAGTTCCATCGTCCATTGACCACAAACAGTTTCCATTAAAAGTTGGCGATGTGTTGTTGGTGAAAGAGACCGTTAAAGGTAAACAGCCATCTTGTGTATTCACTGAGAAGCTAACCGTCGGGAATGACTGAACAACAATATTCAACGTGTCGTAATCAGGAACACCACAGCCGTCGTTTGCGAAAACAAATACAGACGTTGACACTGTTGGGCATATTGTATTGGTTGTTCCGTTAGGACCTATAGTAGTTCCTCCTATGGCTGTTGGAACTTCATACCATTCGATATTAATTGGATTGTTACCGCCGGTCGCAACTGCGCTCATGTTTACGCAATCACCTTCACAAATGAGAACCGATGAAGTTCCGTTTTGAAGATTAACTTGAACTGGATTCGCCAAATTCAAAGCAATGGACTGAATTACACTCGCACATCCTGTTGCATCTGTTGCCTGAGCATACAACGTAACATCTGAAGTAAGCGTGTAATTGTATGGATTACCAGAACCCAATATGCAATTCGTTACGGTATTGCAACTTCCCCAAGTAACTGTAATTGCACCGCCGTCTCCACCTCCTGCAATCGCTGTTAATGGAACCACTTGGTTGAAGCATAGAACAGGGGCTTGCGCATTTAAGGCCAATGTTATTTGAGCAGATTGCGCAACGATAGAGAAATTTAAACTGTCATAAACACAGCCCAAAGCATCGTTGTAAATGATGTTGTAATTACCCGCGCCGATTGTCCCGAACAACCCGCCTGGTTGTGTCGCTATGGTTGCATTCGTTGCTGCGTTTACCAGTTGGAATGATACTGCGCTCGCGTCTTGAAAATCAATACTACCGTTGTTGTATCCAAAACATGTCGGCTGAGTAATGATCACATTGTCTAACGGATTGTTTGGCAATGCTGCAATGTTCACTGTGTTTTGGAAAGAACAGGTGAGGTTATCGGTTACCGTGTAGGTGTAGTTTCCTGGACATAAATTCTGAGGGTTTAATCCGGTTACACCTGGTGTATTCCAAGCCACTGTATAACTAGAACCACTGCCAGTCGGTGTTAAAGCTATTGCTCCAGTGCATGTTTGATAACAAATATTTGTGGTGATATTCTCTTGAACGTTTAGTTGTGTTGCTGCAACAACGGTTGCTGTTGCCGTATTCACACATCCAAATGCATCTGTACCTTGAACAGTATATGTAACACTTCCAATCGGCGCGACTGATACAGTAGCAACATTCGCTGGTGAAGTAATGGTAGGAGCTGCAGTCCATACATAAGAAGTCGCTCCACTCGCAACTATATCCGTTGTTGTTCCGAAACAAATTGAATTATCAAGCGGAGTAGCTGTCACAGTAGGTAACGCGTGAACGGTTACTTGAGAAAAATTCGAAGTGGCGGCGTTACATCCATTTCCTGAAAGTGTTGCTACCATGTAGAAGTAAGAAATTCCAGCAGGAGTATTGGCAGGGGTAACAGTATTGGTGTTCGCTCCGGGAAGAATAGTTCCTGGAAGAGTTTGCGTTGAATTGCTATACCACGCATAACTCACTGTTCCTAAACCACCACTTACAGCTGCACTTATTGCAGTTGACGGGGAGTTCAAACACACATCCTGCGCTGCGGCCGGCTGAGTTGAAATGATTGGGTCTGCCACGTTTACGATTTCACTTACGGAAGAACTTAATATATCGCAACCAGAACCTGAAAGCGTGATTTGCGCATAGAAAAATTGAGTTCCTGCGGTAGAAGAAGCAGTTGGGTTGTAGGTGCTAGCAACTGCTGCCCCTATGACTGTTCCACCAACATTTGAATTTGTAGTGTTGCTATACCATTGATATGTCGGTGTACCCGTACCTCCGGTCGCGGCAACGTTCAGCGTATTTGGTATTCCTCCAACGCACATCGAATCTGTTGCAAGTGGTTGGGTTGAAACGGTTGGGTCTGCTACAACAATAATTTGTGAAGTGCTTGAAGATGCAGTTCCGCAACTTGTGCCTGCGAAGGTTGCTGTCAAATAATAATACGTTGAACCAACTGTCGTTGCCGGAGGTGTGTACGTAAGATTGGTTTCTCCTGCAACTGCGGTTCCACCCGTGTTTGTATTTGTAGAATTGGAATACCATTGGTAGTTGGCAGCGCCTGTTCCACCCGCAACCGTTGGTGAGAATGTTGTTGGAGTTCCTCCCAAACAAACCGTTTCATTCGGATTCGGTTGAACTGAAAAAGTAGGTTGTGCAAACACAATCACCTCACCCACACTGCTTGTCGCATCTGCGCAACCAGAGCCCGATAATGAAATAGTACAATAGTAATATTGTGTCCCTGGAGTTGTTGAACTTGGTGTGTAAACCGCATTTGTTGCGGCAGGAATTAGAATTCCACTTGCAGTTGAATTTGTTGTGCTGGAATACCACTGGTAAGAAGCGACACCTGCGCCATTGTTAAAGCTTACTTGCAAATTAGTCGGTGTTCCTGTTGCGCACAAGCTCTGTGTTGTCAAAGGTTGAGTTCCAACAGTAGGATCGGGGTTAACAATAACCTCTGATGCACTTGTTGTTATTGAACCACATCCTACCCCGCCCAATGTTATTATTCCATAATAGTAATAACTTCCTGAAGTATTCAAGTTCGGAATATTGTACTGAGCGGCAGTTCCGCCAGGAATTAGCGCCCCACCAGTTGTGGCATTGGTGCTGTTGCTATACCATTGGTAAGTAGCAGCACCCGTACCTCCTGAGAATGTCAATGTTAAAGAACTTGGAGATCCTCCCGAGCAGATTGTCTGCGTGGCTAAAGGCTGAGCTGTAATTGTTGGAAGTCCAACAACATTTATCTCTGATGATTGAGTCGTAACTGTTCCGCATCCATTTCCGCTTATAGTAGCTACGCAATAATAATAGAGCGATCCGAGAGCACTTGTTGGAGGAGCAAAAGAAACGTTTGTTTCCCCAGCTAAAATCGATCCTCCAGTTGTACTTGCGGTAGCGTTAACGTACCATTGATAAGTTGGAGTTCCGGTTCCATTGGTGTAGGTAAATGTTAATGGCGTTGCCACTCCATTTTGACAAATGGTTTGCGACGCTATGGGCTGAGAAGATATAGTTGGAAGAGGAACAACGATAACAGCAGAAGTCGTTGAAGCAACTGCCGTGCATCCTGCACCACTTGTATTCACAACACAATAAACATATCCCGTTCCAACTACGGCTGTAATCGGCGTAAGTGTAGCTGCATTTCCTGAAGCTACTCCGCCCACGTTATTGTTTAAGATCGTCGTGTACCATTGATAAGTTGTAGTTCCTGTTCCACCTGTAACTGTTACAGTTATCTGCGTTGGAATGCCATTCTGACAAACGGTTTGAGTGGTTAGCGGTTGAACTGAAATAGTTGGATCAACAACCACAACCACCTCAGAAGAAGCTGACGTAGCGGATCCGCAACCGGAACCATTCAACGTAACAGTTCCATAGTAGAAATAACTTGCTGAAGTGTTTAATGTCGGAGGTGTAAATGAAGCCGTTGTAGCACCTACAATTGCCGCACCGCCTGTTGTAGCGTTCGATGTGTTGCTGTACCATTGATACGAGGCGGTGCCTGTTCCACCGGTGTATGCGATCGATAAAGCACTTGGTGTTCCGCCCACACAAATGGTTTGCGTGGCGGTTGGTTGGGTTGATATAGTTGGAGGACCAACTACTATAACCGCTGCTGTTTGTGTGGTTACTGTTCCGCAACCACTTCCACCTAAACTAAGCGTGGATACGCAGTAATAATAAGTCGTTCCAATAGCAGTGGCGCTTGGGGTGAAGGTTGCATTGGTCTCACCAGCAACGGCAGTTCCTCCCGTTGCACTGTTGGTTGGGTTCGAATACCATTGGTATGTTGTAGCCCCAGATCCGTTCGAATAAGCAAAGGATAAAGTCGAAGTGGTACCGTTTTGACAAACTGTTTGTGTTGCTTGTGGTTGAGTTGTTATGGAAGGAATTGGCGCTACAATAACTTCGGCAGTTGCTGATGTAGCCGCTGAACAGCCTGCACCTGAAGTGTTGATTATGCAATAAACATATGCCGTTCCGACCACAGCTGTCAATGGGGTAAGTGTCGCTGCGTTTCCAGAAGCTACACCGCCTACAGTAGAGTTGACAATGTTGGTGTACCATTGGTAAGTTGTTGTTCCAACACCTCCGGTTACAGTAACAGTAAGCGGTGTTGAAATTCCATTCTGACAATTGGTCTGTGTTGCCAAAGGTTGAACTGAAATTGTTGGGTCAGCAACTACAATAACTTCTGCAGAAGCAGATGTCGCAGCGCCGCAACCACTTCCACTTAAAGTGGCAATGCCGTAATAATAAAAACTACCCGCTGTATTCAAAACAGGAGGAGAATAACTCGCTGCAGTTGCCCCTGCTATTAGAGTTCCTCCTGTTGTTGCTGAAGTCGTATTGCTATACCACTGGTAACTCGGTGTACCTGTTCCGTTTGAATAAGCTAGGGTCAATGCACTTGGTGTTCCACCTGCACAAATAGTTTGCGTAGCAGTTGGTTGGGTGGTGATGGTTGGGTCTGCTACAGCAATAACAGTGGCTGTATTGGAAGTGGCTGTTCCACATGCAGATCCTGATAACGTGATGATGCAATAGTAATAAGATGTTCCTGCTGCAAGTCCGGTTGGGGTGTAGGTTGAAGCTGTTGCTCCTGCAATGCTTGTTCCTCCAGTTGTGCTATTTGTAGCATTCGAATACCATTGGTATGAAGGCGTTCCGGTTCCACCGGTGTATGCAACACTGAGGGCTGCTGCTGTTCCACCGTCGCAGATGGTTTGAGTAACAGTAGGCTGAGTGCTTACGGTTGGAGGTGATACTACGATTACTGCAGCTGTAGCAGAGGCAGCTGTTCCGCAACCTGAGCCACTTAGAGAAGCAACACCATAATAATAAGTAGTCCCAACTGTGGTGGCTATCGGCGTGTAAGAAGCGTTTGTCTCTCCTGCGATAAGTGTTCCACCTGTATTACTGTTTGCAGTATTCGAGAACCATTGGTAGGTGGTAGTGCCTGTTCCCCCCGAAGCCACAAGGGATAAAAGAGCTAATGTACCCCCTGAACAAACCGTCTGAGTTGACAAAGGCTGCGTTGTGACGGTTGGATCAGCCACTACAATAACTTCTGCAGAAGCAGATGTCGCAGCGCCGCAACCACTTCCACTTAAAGTGGCAATGCCGTAATAATAAAAACTACCCGCTGTATTCAAAACAGGAGGAGAATAACTCGCTGCAGTTGCCCCTGCTATTAGAGTTCCTCCTGTTGTTGCTGAAGTCGTATTGCTATACCACTGGTAACTCGGTGTACCTGTTCCGTTTGAATAAGCTAGGGTCAATGCACTTGGTGTTCCACCTGCACAAATAGTTTGCGTAGCAGTTGGTTGGGTGGTGATGGTTGGGTCTGCTACAGCAATAACAGTGGCTGTATTGGAAGTGGCTGTTCCACATGCAGATCCTGATAACGTGATGATGCAATAGTAATAAGATGTTCCTGCTGCAAGTCCGGTTGGGGTGTAGGTTGAAGCTGTTGCTCCTGCAATGCTTGTTCCTCCAGTTGTGCTATTTGTAGCATTCGAATACCATTGGTATGAAGGCGTTCCGGTTCCACCGGTGTATGCAACACTGAGGGCTGCTGCTGTTCCACCGTCGCAGATGGTTTGAGTAACAGTAGGCTGAGTGCTTACGGTTGGAGGTGATACTACGATTACTGCTCCAGTCGAAGAAGCCGGTGAAACGCAACCACTTCCGCTTAACGTAATAATTCCATAGTAATAAATTGTTCCAACAGCAGTGGTTACCGGAGAATAAGAAACTGCGGTAGCTCCTGCAATTAATGTTCCGCCTGTGGTGCTATTTGCAGCATTCGAATACCATTGGTATGATGGCGTTCCGGTTCCACCGGTAGAAGCTACGGTCAGTGGTGTTGGAATTCCACCTGCGCAAAGTGTTTGAGTAATTATTGGTTGAGTTGATACAATTGGGTCTGCAATTACTGTTACCAGTGCAATTGCAGATGTCGCAGCGCCGCAACCACTTCCACTTAAAGTGGCAATGCCGTAATAATAAAAACTACCCGCTGTATTCAAAACAGGAGGAGAATAACTCGCTGCAGTTGCCCCAGCTATTAGAGTTCCACCTGTTGTTGCTGAAGTCGTATTGCTATACCACTGATAACTAGCAGTGCCCGTTCCGTTGGAGTATGCGATGGTCAATGCACTTGGTGTTCCACCTGCACAAATAGTTTGCGTAGCAGTTGGTTGGGTGGTGATGGTTGGGTCTGCTACAGCAATAACAGTGGCTGTGTTGGAAGTGGCTGTTCCGCATGCAGATCCTGATAACGTGATGATGCAATAGTAATAAGATGTCCCTGCTGCAACTCCGGTTGGGGTGTAGGTTGAAGCTGTTGCTCCCGCAATGCTTGTTCCTCCAATTGTGCTATTTGTAGCATTCGAATACCATTGGTATGAAGGCGTTCCGGTTCCACCGGTGTATGCAACGCTTAGGGCTGTTGCTGTTCCACCGTCGCAGATGGTTTGGGTAACAGTAGGCTGCGTGCTTACGGTTGGAGGTGATACAACGACTACTGCAGCTGTAGCAGAGGCAGCTGTTCCGCAACCGCTTCCGGTAGCCGACACTTCGCAATAATAATAAATTGTTCCGAGTGCTGCGCTTGGCGGAGTGTATGTTGTAGCCGTTGCTCCAGCAATTGCAGTTCCTCCAGTCGTGGCATTGGTAGCGTTTGAAAACCATTGGTAAGACATTGTGCCAGTTCCTCCAATTGAAGTCACGGACAAGGCTGTTGTTGTTCCACTTAAACAAACGGTTTGAGTCGAAAGCGGTTGAACAGAAAAAGAAGGATCGTCAACGACAACAATATTTGAAGTAGATGAGGTAATGGTTCCGCAACCTGAACCTGAAAGTGTAACAGCTCCGTAGTAATAATAATTTCCTGAAGTGTTAATAGCTGCAGGCGTATATGTTGCAGTTGTTGCCCCGGCAATCAATGTTCCTCCTGTTGTAGAATTGGTCGTATTGCTAAACCACTGATAAGAAGCTGTTCCCGTTCCACCTGAATATGCCGTTGTGAGGGAGGAAGGAATTCCACCTACGCAAAGAGTTTGTAATGCAGTTGGCTGCGTGGTTATTAATGGGTCGGCAATAACATTGACAGTAGCCACATTGCTCGCAACACTTCCGCATCCTAAACCTGTTAAAGTAACAACACCATAATAGTAAGAAGTTCCAATTGTTGCTCCTGGTGGAGTGTACGAATTGGTGGTTGCACCTGCTATAGCAGTGCCGCCCGTATTGCTGTTTGTCGCATTGCTATACCACTGATAACTCGCAGTACCCGTTCCTCCGGTGTAACCCATTGTAAGGGCATTCGGAGTTCCTCCAATACAAATGCTTTGAGTTGGGGTTGGCTGTGTGTTTACTGTCGGAAGTGGCACAACGATTATGGCTCCTGTTCCTGAAGTAACAACGAAAATAACTCCGCAAGTCAAACTTGCCACGTTTACCCTGCAGTAGTAATAACGAGTTCCCACAACGTTAGTCGGAGGAATAAATGTCGGTGAGGTTGCACCAGCTAAAGCTGATCCAGAGAAATTATTGTTCGCTGTGGTGCAATACCATTGGTAGGAGATGGTTCCTAATCCATTATTAACTGTAACCGTTAGTGCATTCGGAATACCATTCAAACAAACGGTTTGAGAGGCTTGTGGTTGCGTTGCAATTGTGGCATCGGCAACAACTATCACTTGTGAAGTAGCTGAAGTAATGACATTACATCCGGATCCGCTTAACGTTATTACACAGTAATAGTAGAAAGTACCGGGCGTGTTCATTTGAGAGAACGTATAAGTCGCCGAAGTCGCTCCCGGAATTGCTGTTCCTGTTGTAGTGCTCGTTGTGGTGTTCGAATACCATTGATAAGCTGGCGTTCCAGATCCGTTTATATAAGCCACTGAAATGGCTGCAGGTGTTCCGCTTACGCAAATAGATTGAGTCGTTAAAGGTTGGGTTGAAATTGTGGGGTCCACTCCAACAATGACTTGACCAACTGCAGATATTGCAGTGCCACATCCCGAGCCACTCAAAGTAACTATGCAATAGTAATTTCTTGTGCCCGCTGTGTTTAAAACAGGGGTGGTATAGGTAGAGCTCGTTGCGCCTGCAATGATCGAACCCCCAGTATTGCTATTCGTTGTATTTGAATACCATTGGTAAGTTGCATTTCCTAATCCGTTTGAATAGATAACACTCAATGTACCAGTTCCTCCAATACAAATATTCTGAGTAGCTAGAGGTTGAGTAGTAATAGTTGGATCTGCAACAACAATAACTTCTGCAGTATTGGTTGTAATGTCCGGGCAGCTAGCCGAGGTTAGAGTCACTAAACAATAGTAATAGGTTGTTCCAGCTGTGGCACTCGAAGGAGTATAAGTAATAGCTGTTGCTCCTGCTATTGCCGTTCCTCCAGTATTTGAGTTTGTTGCATTGCTATACCACTGGTAAGTAGGTGTTCCAGTAACGCCAACCAATGTGAAGGTTAGCGGGGTAACCGTTCCGCCCACACACATACTCTGGGTTGTCAAAGGTTGAAGGGTAAAATCAGGAACAGTAACGGTTAATGTATCTGTAGCATTGCACTGCACAGGCACACCCGGCATGGAAACCATAATTACGGTATTTCCTGAAATACTTTCTAAAACCTGAACTGCTGCGTTGCCATCGAATCCAGGAGTTGCGTCTCCGCTTAAAACAGACCATGTGTATGTTGTACCGCCCGAAGCAGTGACAGTTACCGCAGCGTTATTGCAAATTGTGGCAGTAGTTGGATTCAGAGTTACACTCGGAAAAACGTTAACTGTAACCACTTGAGCATCTGATTGCGGAGCGGTACAGGCATTATCTATTGCATTAAAATTTATTGTTTGTGCTACTCCAACCATTGAGGGTTGAGCTGTAAAACAGAATGTGGCAGAAGCCGGATTGTAATTTACCGTGCTTTGAGCGAAAACGGGAGTGCCGGCGTTTAAACCTGCGCTCCAAGTCGATGTAATTGTTATTGCCCGATAGAGGTTTGTGTTCGAAGCCGAAACTGTAAAGCATACACTATCACCCGAGCAGGCATTTATGGTTGCCGGACCAGCAAGATTCGCGGGGATATTAATGCTCTGAATTTCTGGATTGGCAAAGGTTGTAGGCGTAATTGCACAATCGCGAATTACAAAAACCATGTTCTCATACAACGTGCCTACTGCATTGCCTCCCTGTGTTAGGGTAATTTGAACAGTAACGATATAGTTTCCAACCGCAATTCCATTTGTATTTATTGAAACAGCACCGGTAGTTGCGTTTACTGTTGCTCCCAAGGTATTAACGTATCCCGGAACATTGATTCCCACATCTAATGAAGCTCCTGTTGTTTGTGGCGTTGAAAGCGTATATGAAGCGGTAACACCAGCTGGTAAAGTTACGGTTGGCGTATGAACAAATGTACCATTGTTTCTGCAGACGTATGGCACTTGAATAGAGGTAATCACTGGAGAATCTGCGCAGTAATTTGTGTTGATTAGCGCATCTAAGTAGGCGTCTGGAAGTGTGCTGTAATTAATGTTGTTGAAGTAATTCCAATCTCCCTCATTCCAAATGACTTCCCACGTGCATCCCGGGGTGAGTGTTACCGTAGCTTGATAAGTCAATAGTTGCGTGCCGGGAGACAAGCCACCTACGCATGAGCTACTTGGCAATTCACTCGCGCACAAATTCGAAATCTCAGTCGTACTAATCAGATTCAGCGTAATATTTTGTGGATTCAGAGTACATCCTGTTGGAAAAACAAATAAGTTCTCAGCAGACAAAGCAGGGCTCGCGCCGAAACAATCCTTGTAGATTCTCATTGTAATCTGATACTGATTACCCCCAAGGCAATCCCAAGTGAGATTGCCACCTAAGACGTGATTGGCATTGGCGGAAGAGGCCAATAAAAAGATTGTTGCAATTGCAAAAAGGCGAATAAAGAAACGCATCGTTTTATTTTTCAGTACTATTAAGGTGCAATTTACTAAATAACCGCTCAAACAATGCCCTTTTCCGCTTGCAGAAAAGGAAAATTGTTCAGGTGATAACGTTCGTAAATAGCTTTCGTAAAATAAAGACCAAGAAACTCCATAAAAAGGTGCATGACACTTTTAACATTCATTTCACATTGGACGGACTAGGATAACCAATTGTAGAATATATTTGCCTCAAAATAAAATGGTAATGAAAAAACTTTTACTTCTCTCTTTTTCTTTTTTAGCCTTGTTTACGGCTCAAGCGCAATGCAATCAAATCTTCATCTCTGAAGTTATTGAAGGTTGGAGCAACAACAAAGCGGTTGAAATTTATAACCCTACCGCAAATACTGTTAATCTTAACGGAATAGGCTTGGTTCGTTTTTCAAACGGAAGTACGTCATATGGCAGCATTGCTATGCTAGACGGTTATTCAATTGCAGCAAACGATGTTATTGTAGTTGTTCTTGACAAGCAAGATCAGGCAGGCACGGGCCTCGAGGCACCGGTATGGGATGATTTAGCTGCAGCTGCAGATGTATTTATTAACCCAACATATGACAACGGTGTTTGGCCAATGTATTTCAACGGAAACGACGCTATTGCAATTGTTTCAAACAACGGTCAAACGTTGATTGACCTTTACGGCAGAATTGGAGAAGGAACTGGCTTTGGAGGATGGAGTGCATATGGAACTGACGAAACAGGAGCAACGCTCTACGCAACTACAGACCACACTCAAATCAGAAAGTCTACCGTAACTTCTGGAATTACAATGAATCCATCTTCGTTCGATGTTTTTGCTCAGTACGACACCTTGCCAGCTAACACATTCACTTTCCTAGGTGCACACACATGCGATTGCAATGTAAGCGTTACTGAAAATGTTGAACGTTCAATTTCAATTTATCCTAATCCAGTAACAGGAGATATTTTGAACGTCGTTTCTCCAAACATTATTCGTTCAATTCGTATCTATGACAACACGGGTCGTGTTGTATTCGCGAACGGAACAATCTTAGATCACATGACTCGCATTCAAACTTCGAATCTATCAAAAGGAGCTTACACGGTAGAAGTGATTTCCGAAAACGGAACCATCAATCGTCAAAACTTCATCAAATAATATTTTCTTTATTCAAATAAAAAGGGGCTCACTTCGGTAAAGCCCCTTTTTTATCGGCAATTGTTTAACCTTAGCTTCAATCTAATGAGAATTTTAAAATCATTCTTTTTACTTCTTCCACTTCTTTCATTGAGTCTTATTTCCAGTGCTCAAGAAGGAATTTTAAGTGGTACTGTTCGTGATGGACTTTCAGGAGAAACTCTTCCTTCCGCTTTCGTCTTGTGGGCGAATAAGGAGAAAGGAATATCAGTTGATCCATCAGGAAAATTCAACATTAAACTTCCATACGGTGAATATGAATTCATTATTACCGCAGTTGGATACGAAGAGGTGAAGAAGAATATTTCCATCACGAAAAAAGAATATTCAATCGATTTCGACCTCATTCAAACCCTTCAAAAAGAAGTGGTCATTTCATCCGATTTAGCGGTTGGAAGAACTGTTCCTGTAGCTTTCTCAAACATCGGATTGAAACGTATTGAAGAAGAATTAGCGGGAAGAGAAATGGCCACGCTCGCAAACACCACACCCGGGACATACGCAACTCGCGCAGGTGGTGGAGATGGTGACGCACGTGTAACCATTCGCGGCTTTTCTGGAAATAACGTTGCTGTAATGTTGGACGGCGTTCCAGTGAACGATATGGAAAACGGAACCGTCTATTGGAGCAACTGGTTCGGATTAGATCTTGCTACGCAAACCACACAAATTCAGCGTGGACTTGGGGCTTCAAAGCTTGTTATTCCAGCTGTTGGTGGTACTATGAATATTATTACGCGCGGAATCGATGCGAAGAGAAGTGTTCGTCTGCGTCAAGAATACGCATACGGTGCTTTCTCAAGAACTTCATTCGCCTACAACTCT
Organism: Flavobacteriales bacterium; assembly: GCA_044239865.1. Taxonomy (GTDB): domain Bacteria; phylum Bacteroidota; class Bacteroidia; order Flavobacteriales_D; family Sanyastnellaceae; genus CAIZGX01. The sequence goes on along the minus strand of JBIIAO010000005.1, from coordinate 84,030 downwards.
GGAAAATCTAAAAAAGGGTGGGCATTTTCGATGGCCACATCTTTCAAAACAGGGAGTGGATGGGTGGATGGAACATTCACCAGAGGATTTTTCTATTACGGAAAAATTGAAAAAATTGCAGGTAATCACCATTTGAGTTTATACGGATTGGGCGCTCCTCAAGAACACGGTCAGCGTTTAAGATCTGAAGCCATTGCACTCTATAGTGCCGAAACGGCCTCTGCCGTTGGAGCCCCTTCAACATACAATCCGAATCCAAATACTGAAGTATCGATTTTTAACGGTGGTATCAATTACAACCCTGATGTTGGTAATTTAACTCGCTATGATTTTGTAAACGGACAACGCACAAATATTCAAGCTGAAGAGCAATTCAATGGCCGCAAGAATTTTTATCACAAGCCTCAATTCTCGTTTAAAGATGTTTGGACCATTGATGAAAAAACATTCATTAGCACAGTAGCCTACGCTTCTTTCGGAAGAGGTGGCGGAACACGTTGGAACAACAACATTACAGCCAACGATTATTTATCCGATGGAACTGTAAATATGCAAGCCTTCTACGACGCGAATGCAGGTGCAAAACCACCTTTGTTTTCAGGACCTGATTACAACATAAATACGCTCGTGAGTCCTACTGAACGCTATGCTGTTTCCAATTACATTAAGGCTAGTATGAACGAACACTCATGGTACGGTGTACTTTGTACTTTTAATAAAAAAATCAATGACAAGTGGAGTTACGCAGAGGGTTTTGACCTCAGATCATATAAAGGGTCGCACTATAGAAAAATTATTGACCTTATGGGCTCAGATTATATTATCGCTCGTACTTCAATCAACTACAACGATCCGAATTTAGTCAAACGAGAAGGAGATACGATAGACTATAATAACGACGCCTTTATACGTTGGGGGGGATTGTTTCGACAAGTCGAATACCAAGATGATAAAATTTCTGCCTTTTTAAGTGTTTCTGCAGCAATTACTGGTTACAAGCGCGTTGATTATTTCCGACCTAAAGTATATGAAATTAATGGAGTAGAAATCCCTGTAGGATTTTCATATGTTAACAATGCAATTGCACTTGTTTCAGACACAACAATTGTACGTGGCCAAACTTTAACAAGCAACATGGCTGGTTCAAAATTTCAAAGTACTGGTTGGTATTATAGGCCAACGGTGACATTAAAATCAGGTGTGAAATATAATATTTCTCGGAATTTGGCTGTTTTCGTTAATGCCGGTTACTTGAATAAGGCTCCCCTTTTTAGTCAAATCTATACGAATGCAAATGAACGATTTAAAACAATCGAAAATGAAATTATTTCGAGCTTTGAAAACGGTTGGAACTACAAATCGAAGAAGTTTTCATTCAACGTAAATCTGTATCACACCACCTGGAAAAACAAGCCATTCCCGTATGGACTCTCGGTTCCTGACCCACAAGATCCAACTTCGAACATCACCGTAAATATTCGTGGAATGAATGCACGTCACCAAGGCGCTGAACTCGATTTTGCTTATAAAATAAATGACCGTATCACCTTCGAAGGTTTGGCTTCATTTGGTGATTGGATATGGACTTCTTCCGATACAATTTTCATTTTTGATGACAATGGAAATCCGGTATACTCAGATCCCGGAAATCCTGATAGTGAGCAGTACAGTGTGACTTACGATGCGAATGGTGTTCACGTGAGTGATGCTGCTCAAACACAATTAGGTGCTATGCTTCGTTATGAATGGAAAAATGGGGCTTATGCGAAGACCAGATATACTTGGTTCGATCGCTATTTTTCTGATATGAACCCCTTTGAATTAAATGGTGACAATGCTGGAAGAGAGTCTTGGAGAATCCCTGCCTATGGCACGTTGGAATTTCATGCTGGTTATGGCAAAGAGATTAATGGAGTACGTTGGGATTTGAGAGGAAGTGTTTTCAATGTACTGAATAGTGTATTTATTACAGATGCAAGAAACAACGACTTAAATGCATTGTACAACAACAAGGCTTTTAACTTTGATTCCTCTTCAGCCGGAGTTTTCTTTGGTCAAGGAAGATGGTTCAACGTATCTTTATCGGCCACATTCTAATCAGGCATTCTAGAAAAATTAAAAAGAACAATAGAAAGAAAAATGAAATACATCTACACACTCTTGTTAGCGCTTCTATTCGGAGCTTCACAAGCACAGGTTGTTATTAACGAAGTTGATGCCGATCAAGTTGGAACCGACGCTGCCGAATTCATTGAATTGTATGGTGCTCCAGGACAATCCTTGAACGGAATGGTTATGGTTTGGTTCAATGGAGCAGCTGCCACTTCTTACAAAGCAGTTGACCTATCTGGAAACGTCATTCCTGCTTCAGGTTATTTCGTTATCGGAAACGCAGGGGTTGCTAATGTGAATATCACATTCACAGGAAACACATTGCAAAACGGTGCAGACGGCATTGCAATATATACCGCTACGGTTGCAGCTTGGCCCAATGGTACTGCTGTAAGCGCAACTGGATTAGTAGATGCTTTGGTATACGGAACAGCAGATGCCGACGCTACCAATCTATTAACTGTTCTTACTCCTGGCCAACCGCAGGCTGACGAAACAGCTGCAACGCCAACCTTGAACAATTCTTCATCACGCCTTCCTGATGGTGGAGCAGCATTCAATACTGCTGCCTACGTTGCTCAATTGCCAACGCCAGGTGCTTCGAACAGCGGAACAATTGCTGGCTGCATGGACAACACAGCGTGTAACTATAACGCGCTTGCCATTACCGACAATGGTTCTTGTGCATTTCCTGGTGATGCTTGTAATGATAACATTGCAACTACAACCGGTGACACTTACGATAACAATTGTGACTGCATAGGAACTCCAATTGCTGGAGGCACCATATCGGCCGCTCGTATTGCAGGAGTTGGAGCAGCTGTAAGCGTAACTGGTATCGTTACTAACGGCACTGAAATGGGTAGCTCTGTGCGTTACATTCAAGACAGCCAGGCGGGTATTGCTATTTATCCTGGAGTTGATTGGGCTTCTTGGCCTGCCGCTCCATTACGTGGTGACCTCGTTACCGTTTCAGGCGTAATAACCGAATTCAACGGACTACTCGAAATAGGACCAACCCTAACAGCTGTGACTGTTAACTCTTCAAACAATACGCTTCCTACAAATCAATTGGTTACTCCAAACATGATTGCTGAAGCTTACGAAGGTGAATTAGTAACCGTGGATAATGTAGTTTTCGATTTGGCAGGATCTGTCATCTCAGCAAACTCTACATACAGCTATTTGGCTAACGGACAATCGGGTGTTATATACATTCGTGCTGGAAGCGTTTTGGTTGGAACGAATCTACCTGCAAGCGCTATTACGCTTGTTGGAATTGTTTCTCAATTCGACGCTACTGCTCCTTTCGATGCTGGTTATCAAATATTACCACGTGATGAAAATGATTTCATTCTTCCTCCGGGAGTTGCAATCATTGGCGCTGTTACTCAAACCAACATCACCACTTCATCTTTCGACCTTAATTGGGCAACCAATAATACTGGAGACAGCGAAGTGAACTACGGTTTAACCACATCTTTAGGACAAACCGTTTATGTAAATGAGAGCGTAACGAATCACGTTGTGAATATCTCTGGCTTACAGCCTGGAACAATTTACTACGCATCTGTAACCTCTTCAAACGTTGATGGTTCTAGCACAAGCACTGTTCGTCCGTACGCAACCAAAAGCTTAAGTTCAGGAGAAATCCGTACTTATTTCACGCGTCAAGTAGATAACAGTTATGCAACTATCGAAAACGCAATATCGTTGGGCACTTTAACAAACGATACCATTGCGGCATACATTCTTCGCGCTCAACAAGCCGTTGATATTGCAATTTACAACTTCACAGACGACGCAACTATTGCTAATGCAATCAACAACAGATACAACGCTGGTGTGCAAGTGAGAATTGTTTCCGATGGTTCTACTGCTCAATTGGGTCTGTCTCTTTTGAATCCGAATATTCCAGTTGTTGAAAGAATTAATACTTCTGGCACAGGTATCATGCACAATAAATTTATTGTTGTTGATCCAGATTCAACTGCGAATTCATGGGTGTTTACAGGGTCTACCAACTGGACAGACAACAACATGTCTACCGATTTCAACAATATAATTATTTTCCAAGATCAAAGTATTGCTCGCGGATATCGTTTAGAATTCGAAGAAATGTGGGGCGGTTCTGGTGCACAACCGGGAAATCCGAATGGCGTATTTGGCGCAAGCAAAACGAACAACACTCCGTTGCAATATGTCATGGGTCCAGACGATATTAAAGTTGAAAGTTATTTCTCTCCAACTGACAATGCAAACGGTGCGATTATCAAGACCATGCAAACGACAGACACCAATTTAGATTACGCCATTCTTGCTTTCACACGCGCAGATATTGCCGATGCTATCATAGCTGAAGATGATTTATTCTTGGTGTTGGTTCGTGGTATGATGGAACAAACTTCAGATCCCGCGTCTGAATTTGCATACTTGCAAGCCGCAGGTCAAGACATCCGTTCGCATGAGGGTATTCAATATGACCTTCACCACAAGTATTGCATTGTCGATCACAGCACATTGGATTCAGACCCAACTGTTCTTACGGGAAGTCACAACTGGAGCAGTGCCGCACAAACCACGAATGACGAGAACACTGTTGTTGTTCACGATGCGCGCGTTGCTAATCTTTACCTTCAAGAGTTCATGGCGACATGGAGCTTGGTTGGTGTTGAAGATGAGACGAACAACGACATGAGTGTTTATCCAAACCCAGCATCTTACAACTTATGGGTGGGTGTTCCTGTTCAATCTGGAAAATCAATTTTGAATATTTACAGTGCACAAGGACAATTGGTTCACACTGAAAATTTGAACGCTGGAATGAATCAAATTTCATTGCCTTCGTTGGCCGTTGGAACTTATGTATGTAAAGTTTCAAACGACACTAACCTTTGGACGAAGACAATCATTATCAAATAATATTCTTCTGATTGAGATACTGAGAGGGCGGTTCATTCCGCCCTCTTATATTTGCAACCTATGGAAACCTTTCGAATTGTTGGACTCATGAGCGGAACCAGTCTCGATGGACTAGACATTGCGTTGTGTGATCTTTCCTTCAACGAAGGAAAATGGGAATACGAAATTGTTGCTGCAGAGACCATAGTTTATGACGCTTCATGGCGCGATATTTTTCGAAGAGCGCACAAAATGTCTGCGCTCGAATTGGCGCAACTGAATGCAGACTTCGGAATTTATTCAGGAAAACAAGTCAAGCGTTTTTTAGAGGAAAGAAACTTGGCTGCCGATGCAATTGCATCGCACGGACATACCATATTTCATCAGCCCGGCGAATCGCTTACGGTTCAAATTGGAAGTGGTGCGCACATTGCTGCGAACGCAGGAATTAAAACCATTTGCGATTTCAGAACCACCGATGTAGCACACGGTGGTCAAGGCGCTCCATTGGTCCCCATTGGTGACCGCTTGTTATTTAGTGAATACGATTTTTGTCTGAATATTGGCGGAATTGCGAATGTCTCATACACACTCATGGGCGACCTGAATGCCTTCGACGTTTGTGTGGCGAATATGGCCTTGAATTTATTGGCTGAACAAACCGGACATCCGTTCGATGCAAACGGCGAAATGGCAAGACGCGGTGTGATGAATGTTGAACTTCTTGAAAAATTAAATGCACTCCCCTATTACTCGCAAGAACTTCCGAAGTCTTTGGGAAAAGAATGGTTCGAAAGTCATTTCCTTCCTTTGCTCGGCTCATCTCAATTGACCATTCGCGATTTGTTAGCCACCTGCACAGAGCACATGGCGGTTCAAATAGCACAGATTTTTGAAGGCTGGACAGGAAGTGTTTTAGTGACAGGCGGAGGAGCTTTCAATTCTTTCCTCATTGAATCGATTCAAGCAAAAACAGATTTAGCGGTAGTTGTTCCAGACAATGACACCATTCAATACAAAGAGGCGCTCATTTTCGCCCTATTAGGAGCGCTTAGACTCTTGGAGCAACCGACAGCGCTCTCAGAAGTTACAGGCGCTTCTAAAGACAGCTGTGGCGGTTGTATCTATTTGTAATCTGAAATAATTGTATTGAACAATTGCATGGTTTCAACCGTGTGTAAACTTTCGGGTTGATGAATCCAGAAATAACATTTCTTCAACCCAACTTTTTCCCATGCTTTCAATTGCTTTATCCATTGATTCATTCGCAAGTCGTCGCTTGCGTGAAGATTGTTTCCACCAAAACGAATCACGAGTTCATCACTCGTCAAGCGGATGTGAACAGCATCTCTTCTTCCTGCGGTGTCGCAAACGATTAAACCAACGTTCAACTTTTTTAATTCTTCGGCATACTCCTCCAACACATTTCCTGTGAACCAATCGGGATGACGCATTTCAACTGAATAACGAACGTCTCTCGGAAGTTTTTCCAAATAACGCAAAAGAGGTTCTGCCTTTGCAGGACTGTAATGCGGTGGGAGCTGAATGAATGTCGTTCCCAAATTCTTACCGAAAGCAAAAAGTGCTTCCATAAACAAATCTGTTTCGCGCTCGCAATTTTGAAACTGTCTCCAATGTGAAATACTCTGTGGAAATTTCGGACAGAATAAAAAAGTTTTAGGGACTTGCTCCACCCACTTCGCAACTTGGGCGACCGGCGGTGTCCGGTAATGTGAACCATTGAATTCAATACAGGGAAATAACCTTGAATAGTAATGAAGAAATTCTGAGGGTTTGGCTTTCGCTGGAAAATGGGTCCCCTTCCATTGCGGAACGCCCCAAACAGTTCCGCCTACAATGATCTCTAACTTACCCGAATGATCATTCGGTAGGAAGGAATAATCCTGTGATGGAACGTCGAATGAAAAAGAAAGATGGTCGACGCTCTCTAACTTCCCGAATTTCACTCGACTATGTTTCTGTATGGAGCTAACATAACAGCAGCCTGACGTTCTCGCTTAACGTGTCCTATTGCGTAAATGGGAGTCCAAATAAATCCATACAAACCGAATACACCTAGGATTGAGGCAGTGGCCGACCAATGCGTTACAAAGAACTCATCTTTCCAAATGTAATTGTAGAAGGAAGTAATGATGTCGCCCTTTTGCGGATCATGCATGGGAATAAAATTGAACATCATCGAAGTGAGTATGATCAAAGTAACCACAGCTGTTGAACCAATAGAGGCCGAGTAGTTCGGTTCACTTCCTGAACCTTTTGTTGAATTCCAATAGCCAACCATGAAGTTGTGCTTATCGCAAACCACAACCACCTCATCGTCCCACTGCGCATGGTATAGACCATCACTTACTCGCGTAATCACTTGGTCGTTAACTTTCACCCATCGTTGCGCGCCTTTGTCTTCTTGTCCGTCTAAATGCGAAGTTCCGCTTTCAATAAGTTTTCCTTTTACAATTCTTAACTCGCGATTTGGAAATAGTTTTTCAAACATGGTTTTTCGTGTTGTTATTGCGAAGATAATGGAATCGCTTCAAGCTCTACACGACGTCCTTTTTCTCCGATTTCGTTAATACCTACGACTTTAATTTTTATGTTTTTCTCTGTAATTCCATTTGCCATTAGCCATTGCTTCGTAGCTTGAATTCTTGTGTTTGCCAATTCCTTATTTCGCTTTGAACTTCCGTCTGAACTTGCGAATCCGCTGATGGTGAATGTTGAATTCGTCTGATCTCTCAACCAATTGCGCAGATCTATTTTCTGAATTTCATTCAGGGTACTTTCATTCACCGGGAAGAAATATTTTTTTGTTGAAACGCCCTTGCTTATTGCCGCTTCAACCTTTGAAACATTCAATTTACTGCGATCTATTTCTTCTAAAAGTGTCAAATTCGTATAGACAAAATCGAGCAATTCAAATTGGAAATTTCCATTCGCGTCGAACTTGAAGACTCGAATAATATTTCCGAATTCATCAATTAACTCTGCCTTGTAGCCTTTACCATTTCCTGTTGCTTTTAACAATTCCCAATCTTTTTCTTGAATGCTCACTTTGTATTTCGTTTCCAACGATAACGTAAATAAATCAGTTATTCCTTCGGTGTTCGATTTCAAATTAATCTTCTCGCCACTGCCCGAGGATACCACGGTAAACTGAATATTGGGCAATACGCGAGTACCTTCTTTCAATCTAAATTGAACTTGCTTGCTTTTTTGTGGAAGGATATAGCGTTCTATGTGTTCACCCGAAACATATGCTTCAACACTCGAAACGAAGACAATTTTCCAGATGTCTCCTCTTTCATTGTTGAAAGGGGGTAAAAGCTTTGTTGAAGTTTGAAAAGCTTCTTTTTGAGATGCTGAATACATCGTCATTTTCAAATCTTGCAAATTCATTCGCGAAAAATAAAGCGTGCCTTGAGACAGCGTTGCGCCAAATTCATTTTCGGAAGTATTCACGCCTGGACCTAAATTGAAAACAGGTCCCCAACCCTTTCCGACACGATAACAACCATACAAGTCATGTGCACCATAGCCACCTGCTCGATTGCTCGAAAAAATGAGTAGTTTTTCAATGGGATCGTACGTTGGATTTATGTTATCGAAACCACCCTCTCCACTATTGCCAGCCATTTCAACCGGTGCTCCAACACTTTTATAGGTTAAAGAAGAATCCCAGAGAAATATCTTGTACGACTTCGAAAACGTTCCTCTTACATCCAAATCAGTTTGAAAAAACAATTCACTCTTGTGATCTCCAAAGCATGAAACACCCTCATCGAAGTTCCAATCTTTTGGAAAGAATGTCTCTTCCCTTTCAGAAAATAAATCAATCCTGTGCAATCGATTGATGCGTGTGGTTTGCATGGTTCCTTGACCATACGCTTGCTTCAAGCGCCCACTTACAACAAGAGCTGTCCCTTCTCTGTAATCGGAAAGCAAATCGCCATTTTCTGTATTGAAAACACATTTCACCTGAACCCATTCTTGCGAAAAAATGGGGGCGCAAAAAAACAATAAAAGAAAAAGTATTACGCTTCTCTTTGTACTTTCCATGCTCGGTAGTGTTCGTCTAATTCTTGAAAATACGCTTCACCAAACTTTGTTGTAATTGCATCTTTGAGGAATCTGTATACCGGCACTTGCAATTTCGATCCGCACTCACACGCAGGCGCACAAATGGGCCAACGGTGATAATTCAATCCAACGTAATCTGCCAACTTCGTTAAACGAATAGGATACAAATGACAAGAGATTGGTTTTCTGAATTTTGATTCGCCCGCCTTGTATGCAGTTTCCAACGCGCACAATGCTGTTCCGTCTTTGCTGTAATGAACAAAGGAACAAGCACCTTTCTCTGAAACCAGCGTGGTAACAATGTCTCCGTCTTCGTCAACTTGATAAAGTCCTTCGCGCTCAATAGCAGCTATTCCTTCTGGAACCATATAGGGTTTTGCGCTTTCCCACTCTTGTTCCAAAATAGGAATTTCGTCTTCTCCAATAGGCGCCCCGCTGTCTCCTTCCACACAACAAATTCCTTTGCACGCAGAAAGATCACAGACAAAATGTTCTTCGAATAAATCCTCGCTTACGAGTGTGTTTTCTATGATAATCATGAATTACTCTTACGCTCTTTAACGTGGTGTAATCGAATGTTTAACAACTCAACCGTTAGAGCAAATGCAAATGCAACGTAGGAATACATTTTCACGTTGACGTATTCTGGAATATGAATCAAATGTGCGCTTTCACAAGCTTCAGCCACTAGATTCAATCCGATAACAATTAAGAACACAAGGGCCAACATTTTCAATGTTGGATACTTCTCAATGAATGCGCTAACGTATGGCGCAAACGCCAACATGACAAACATGGCAATAACCACCGCAACAACCATAATCGGCACATGATCCACTAAACCAACAGCAGTGATGATTGAGTCGAAAGAAAAAACAATGTCAATGATTGTGATTTGAATAATGGCTTGGAACAAATTGATTTTTCTCGATTTCTCAGACTCTTCGTTATCTGCAATTAAGAATTTATGTCGAATTTCATTGAAGGTCTTAATAATTAAAAACAATCCTCCAGCTAATAAAACCAATCCTCTTCCCGAAACAGGATAACCACCTAAGGTGAAAAACGGCTCTTGTAAATGCGCCAAATAGGAAAGAGTGAACAACAATCCAATTCTAAAAATAAGCGCGAATGAAAGTCCAATTCTCCGTGCTTTTGTTTGGTCTGACTTCGATGATAAAAAACCAGTCACAATTGCAATGAAAATGATGTTGTCTATACCCAAGACAATTTCCATAATTACCAAAGTCAACAAGTCTATCCAACCTTGGACGGTCGAAAATGCAGCGAAAAATGATTCCATGCTACAAATGTAAGGTTTTGAATACGAAAAGCGCTGCCCTTGAGCGTACGATATTCACTTTGAAATTTTAATACTTATTGTGGGATTTGTATTTCGAATTGAAATACATCCGCTAGCTCTTGAAGAAGAAAGCGCTTCACTTCATCCATGTCCATTTCGCGTCTCAATTCGCTTGAAAGGCTGGTTACTTTTTTATCTGTAATTCCGCAAGGAACAATGTGGTTGAAGTAATTCAAATCTGTATTCACGTTGAACGCGAATCCGTGCATGGTTAACCAACGGCTGCACTTCACTCCGAGCGCAGCAATTTTCCGAGCTTTCTTCGGATCATCGATATCTAGCCACACGCCTGTCAACCCGTCTATTCTTCCACCCACAATTCCGTAATGCGCAATGGTGCGAATGATGGCCTCTTCGAGGTAGCGCATGTACTTGTGAATGTCTGTGAAGAAATGCTCGAGGTCTAAAAGCGGATATCCCACTATTTGTCCGGGACCGTGGTAGGTAATGTCTCCGCCTCTATTGATGGGATAATACGTTGCGCCAATCTCTTTCAGTTTCTCTTCTGAAACGAGCAAATGAAAAGCGTCTCCGCTTTTTCCTAATGTGTATACATGCGGGTGCTCAACGAAGAGGAGAACATCTTCTGTTCCCACTCCGTCGGCTTTTCCTTCTAATCTGTTTTGAAGTTTTCGTTGAACGTTGCGTTCAAACAGCTCTTCCTGAAAATCCCATGTTTCCTTATAAGGCGCAAGACCTAAATCTCTGAAGGAAACAATGGGTTTACTCATATTTTCGACAGCTCGTTTTTCAAGAAGATAATTGCTGGAATAGCTGTAGCATCTTCGTTACGCAATTCTGCAAGATCAATCGTTAACCAATCACCCAAGTGAATTAAGTAGTACGCTCTCTCAAGTCTGCTTGAACCTTTCGCGTGGATTTCAATAATTGTATCACACTTTTCACCCATTAATTTTTTACAGATGTCCATGCGAATTTGTGAACGCTTGTGATCGTCTTCTGTGCGAAGCATTAACACCGCAACGCGGTTGTCTCCACCTGTCCAACCCACCAATTCGTTGTGGTTCATCTCTGGGAAAACGTGGTGCCAGCAAAGCATTTTCGAGTTCTCATTGATTTGTTGTCTCCAACGAATAGCAACGCCTTCGTAGCTCGCTTCGCTGTATAATACTGGGATGCGAGAAACAATTTTCTCTGCGATTGATTTTGTCTCTGTCCGAATGTTTGCAATTTCAGCATGAATCAAATCGATTGAATTGCTGATTTCCGCTTCGAAATTTCCGTTGTAAATTTTGTATGCCTTCAAAGTGAATAACACTTGAACAGAGCTATATCCGAACATACTTCTTGGAGGTTGTCCACCAGGAATGATAATGCAGTTGTATCCGTCAGCTGCTGCCGCTGCTGCAATCTTTCCACCACTGGTGATGCAAGAAATGGTAGCACCTTTCGCTTTTGCTTCGTTGTATGCCGCAACAGTTTCTTCTGTTTCGCCGCTGTAGCTAGAAATAATAACCAATGTCTTAGGGCCTACGAATGCAGGAAGAACGTAGTCGTTCGTGCAAAGAATAGGCAGGCAGCAATCGTCTGCTACCAATTGAGAAACAATCTTTCCACCGATACCTGAACCTCCTAAACCAGAGATGACAATGTTCTCAAATTGTTTGTCGGTGTTTGTGAATGTGGCGCTTTGACCGATGGCCAAGGCTTCTTTCAAATGTGTTGGAAAAGCTTCTACTAATGATTTCATTTTAAAAAATTTAAGATGCGAATGTACAATTCAAACGGGTTATTTCCTTCTTAGAACACCCTTCTCTTCGCAAAGTTTAGCCAAAGGGGCAAAATAAAACATTGGGATTCCCTTTTTATCGGCTATGCTTAACAAATCATGCTCACCGTCTGACCAGTTGATGAGGTGCATCATGTTGTGGACCATTGTTCGCTGATCGGTGTTCGGCATGTTTGAACTCGGATACAATCCACGTTTACCCAATTGAGGTTCTCCGTATTGAACCACTGCCTCGTAGGTTTCGTTAATCTCGAGGGCCAAGACCATTTGGAATAAAATTTCAACCCCTTCTTCCATAACAGGAATGGAAATGAAATCTCGATTGTCTAATGATGTGTGATATTGCGCGTAACGCTGATAAGGCGTGCGCATGAAAGATCCTATTGGAAGATTATATCCGGGAGAGCAAAACTGACGCTCATCGCTTCCACCAACAGAAAATTCCAAATCATTCCATTGAAGTGGAAGTTGATTCAAAATGTGCTTGCTTATGCGATCGACAAGTGCGTTTCCTTTTCGAGAATTCTTGTAATGAATTTTTCCTGAGTCGCCGCAACACGTGAGCACCCATCCTGCTTGAAGCTTTTCTTTCAACGCTTGTCCGTTCTTCGATAGGTATGCAATTGAGCCAATGGTCTCGGGTGCAAGGACAAATCGATAAGTGTATTTTCTTTGTGGAAGGGCAGCGAGCTTTTCATAGAGCATGGCCAAAACCAATGGTCCGCTGAGCTCGTTGTTCGCCATGCTCGGATGACACAAATAAGAATAAAAAAGAATCTCTTTTTCTGAATCGCCCTTCAATATTGCCTCTCCATAAGTAAGGCTTCCTTCTTTCAATTCAGATTGAATAACTACGCGATACTTTCCTTCTTTCGGCAGCAAAGCCCATTCGTTGTGCGAAAGGCAGAAACCCCATTTCTCTTCGTAATACGAGGTTACGTATGGAATGGCGTTGGGCTGCTCAGGAAGGGTGAAAATATGTTTCGATAATTCATCCCATGAAACCTCTTGATCAACGGGCGTTGAATAATTCAACACGTGTAAATTATTCTGTTTGAAGTCTGCGACTTTACGTCCGTCTGGCGTTAAAATGTAGGCATCTTCGATGTTCCATTCTTTCGGAATTTCCCAGTCGTGGACTTGCGTTCCTGTTGGAACTTCAGTTAATTCGAAGGGAACAATTTCTCGCAGAATGCGAAACGATTCGCGCAAGCCGTTTCCGGTGATACTTCGGCAGATGGGCCAAAGTCTTTCAAAATATGTTGCTAGTTTTTCCTGCATATCACCAAACGGTCCAACCGCCTTCAACCTTCATGTTATCTCCGGTAACATACGAGGAAGCATCGCTGAGTAAATAAATGAGCGCGCTTGCTACTTCGTGATTGTAACTCAATCTTTCCATGGGAGAGAAGCGCGCGAAATTTTCTTCGAATTGCACTTCGTGATTGTTCCACACGCCGTGTGGAGTAATCATGTTTACACGCACTTTCTTCGTTGCCCAGTAAGAAGCAAGGTATCTGGAAAGTGCGTCGATACCGCCTTTCGAGGCGCTATAGGCGGCGGGGCAACCTAAGGAAGTTCCTTTGTATAAATTCTGATTCGGTGCAACGACGCTGTAGGTTGAAGGGATATTTACAACGCTACCGCCGCCGTTTTCTGCCATGTGGCAGCCGATAATTTGACACATTAGAAACGTGCCTTTCAAATTCACATCAACAACAGTGTCCCAATTTTCATCGGACACACTTTCGAAGGGTTCGAATTTTAAATGCGTTTTATTCTGATGTGCGTTCACCAATCCGTCTATTCTTCCGAATGAAGTAAGTACACTTTCTTTCAACGTTTCAACAGAAGATCTGTTTGCAACATCGAGGACAAAACCAAGTGATTTTGTATTGTTTCGTTCAGCCAATTCACTGGCAAACTGAATAGGATTTGCCAATTCGATATCTGCCGCAACTACAATTCCTCCGAATTGCGCAACCGCTTCACAGAAGGCTCTTCCCACCAATCCGCAAGCACCTGTTATAACAATGACCTTATCCGTTAAATCGAACTTTTTCTTAAAGTCGATTTGCGTTGCGTCTGTTGTACGAAGTGGTTCCATCTTAATTTATTTTTCTGAAGACAGGCTTAATTTCATCACCCACTAAATACTTCTCTACGCCATCTTCCAAGGCTCGCTCAAACACTTCACAACTTTCATCGAAAGCTGCAAGCATGAAATCTATATCGTCTTGTGTGTGCGAGTAACATGGCGATAGAATTCCTTGGTAAAGAACTCCGCGCTGAATCATTTCCTGCATAAACAGTGTTCTGTAGAACAAACACGGTTCTTTCTTTTGATTCTTCACCACCAAACCTACGCACCAATTGAAACCAGTAAACGCGAAATAATCTTCCAATTTTCTTCGAGATAAAATTCCATTCACACCGTTCATGAAATAATCTCCAATGGCGTGATTGTGCTGAATAACTGGATTGTTTTCAAACACATCAATAGTGGCTAGAGCAGCAGCTATTCCATGTGTTTCACCACCGTGTGTGGTGCTTACCAAAAACACTTTCGGCTCACCTTTTCTACGAATACCGCCGTATTCCATGATTTCTTTTTTTCCTGTTAAAGCACAGAAAGAAAATCCGTTTGCGATACCTTTTCCCCACGTGCAGAAATCAGGTTCTGCGTTGAATTTTTTTATAGATCCCGGAAAGTCTGATTTGAATCCGGTGATCATTTCATCCATAATCCACAATGCGCCATTCTTATGCGCAAGATCAATGGCCTTCTGGTAGAAATCGGGTTCTAGGACATTCCATTTTTCAGGTTCAGAAATTACACAAGCAATTTGCCCGGGATATTCATTGAACAGTCGCTCTAAATCTTCGATAGAATCTTCCTTGTAGGTAACAGTGAATTGCTTTATTTCTTTCGGAATACCGAAGTCGCAAGCCGTAGAGCCAATGAACCAATCGTCGTAGCTATAGAACGGGTGTTCTGCTGGACGAGCGATTAAATGTTTCCCGGTGTATGCGCGAGAAAGTTTAATGGCTGCTGTTGTTGCCACAGAACCGTTCTTCGCGAATTTGATCATGTCGTGTTGCGGAACAAGCGAGAGAAATTTCTCTGCCATTTCCATTTCAATAACGCTCGGACGTGTGAAATTCACACCTTTCTCAAGTTGCTTCTTCACCGCTTCTAAAACAGGCTCATAGGCGTGTCCCAACGAAACGGAATACAAACCCATAAGGGTATCTAGATATTTGTTTCCGTCTAAATCCCAACAATACACACCTTTCGCGTGTGTGATTGCTGCGGGCGATTTAATCGGAAATTGATCGTCACCTTTGGAATAGGTATGCGCTCCTCCCGGAATTAAATCGTGAATTTTCTTTCTGTACTCGTCGCTCTTAGCGAAGTTCGTAATGTGTGGAAGGGTGATCGTTTTCATTTCACAATTGTATCTTCTCGTAATGATTTCGCGTAGCCCGCATTGATAATGCTCTCTTCGTTAATCTTTAATAATTCAGGTTTGGTCTCTAACAAATGTACAACATCATGTATGTTGAAATCACGAGCACCAAATTCGGCAAAAATGGCTTCAACAAAAGCAAAATCGGCGGAAGTATCAACAGACAACTTAAAGTTACAGTTGTCGTTCATTTTGCGGAAACCCAAGCTGAATTTTTTTGAGTTTTTTACATACGGAATAACATGCTCGCGTTCACTGTGCAGCTTTGCGTGTTGAAAAGCATTTTCTAAAACCGAGAACTTCACCACCTCCACATCGAATCCGTCTTCTAAGAAATTTGGGTCTTCATTGCTGTTTGAAAACAGATCTACTCCAAATTTCACAAACTGCTCAAACACCCAATCCACAGCACTTCCATGATGGGTAGGGCAATCGCTAGTAAGTCGAATGATGTTATCGCCTTCTTGCGCTCCGAAAAATTTCGCGGCTGAGTAGAACCGATCAAGCACGTCCCAATCGGAACCTCTAAAAACTAAGATATTGTGCTCTTTACAATAATTCTCGAGTGCATCGTCTTCATCATTCGTTGATGTTACCACTGCAATTTTATCGATGCATTTTGCTTGAGACACGCGATTCACCAATGTCTGAATTATTGGAATTCCGTTTAACTCTTTAAGAACTTTTCCCGGCAATCGTGTAGAGCCCATACGGGCTTGCAGAAGGGCTAGATTCATTATTTCTTCGGGTTGAATAATGATAGATAGATTTTATCCCAGAGTCTTCCTTCTTTAAAAACATGATTGACAAATCGCCCTTCAATTTGAAAGTCCAATCTTTCATATAATTTCAACGCACCCGGATTGTTTTGAAAAACAGCCAAAGTAATTTTATTCAAATTCAAATCGTCAAAAACGAAATTAATCACAAGCTTCATGGCTTCAAGTCCCAAACCTCTGCCACGCGCAGACGCTTCGCCAATGATTAATCCGAGTTCACAGGTTTGCGCTACCCAATCGATGCGATCGACTTTCACATTACCGATATGTAGATTGCTTTCTTTTTCGCACAGCGCAAAAAAGACGGTGTTCTGATCTCTCAGCGCTCCGTTTACATAATTGATAAGCTCTTGCTGTGTGGTTGGGAAATAACCAGAAGCCAAGCCACGTGTTACTTCAGGATCATTTAACCATTTCAAATAAATATCGCTTGCGTCTTCTATGGTAAGCGGACGCAAATAGACTTGTTTTCCCTCTAAAAATTTAATCATCTGTTGTGCTTCTGATTTAATTTCAGTTGAGAGTCAGACATCTTCTGATTGTCTTTCGTGAGGTTGTTCTCGTGCATGCGATATCTGTACAACGGCACTGGAATATGATAGATTCCGTAACCCGCTTGCTCCCATCTGATTCGTAAATCTTCTTCTTCTCGAGCTGTGAAATTCTCGTCGTATAGTCCTATGTTGAAGAGGTAATCTTTTCGAAACATTATTCCACAAGCAATGGGTTTATCGCTCGAAGAAATGTGTTCCATGTGCTGGCCTCTTTCATTCACCATATAATAATCTATTGCGACTGCATCGAAGGCGTTATTCTCGTTGAGGAATAAATTCTGTACGCGAAGAGATTCTGAATGCAAGTAATCGTCTGCATCTAAAAACACCACGAACTGTCCGCGTGCCTTTCGAATTCCAAAATTCCGTGCGCCAGCCAAACCGAGATTTTCCTTTAGATTAAATACTCGCAGAACGTCTGAATAATTTTCTAAAATAGCTTCGGTAGAATCGGTGGAAGCGTCGTTGACAACGATTACTTCGAAATCGGTTTTTGATAGCGATTGATCTAGACCGCTTCTAATGGCACGTTCAATAAATTGTGCGTAATTGTAGGTTGTAACAATAAGCGATACCATGGTCTACGCTATTATTTGTCTTTCTTCTTTTTACCCTTGGCTTTACCTTCTTCTCCGTAACCACCGTATCCGTAGCCATAACCGTAGCCGTATCCATAACCGTATCCATAACCGTAACCATAGCCGTAACGATAAGCATATTTTCCGTAATAGTATCTCCAGCGTTTTTGCTTAATGTTATTAAGCAGAATACTTGTATTGCTCAGACTGTTTTGATTCAAAACATCTTCTAAATATTGAACACCTTGCTTCGTTGCTTTTAGGGTGTTCATTACAAGAATTCCACGATCTACTTTCGCAAGCAGCACCAAGCTGTCTGTAATAAGCATGATTGGCGGAGTATCAATAATTACATAATCATAGCGCTTCAATCCTTCTGCAAGTAGCTCGTCTACTCTAGCGTTAAGCAAAAGCTCCGATGCATTTGGGGGCACGGGACCTGCAAGTACAATATCTAAATTCTCGATATCTGACTGAAAAACGACATCATCGAAAGTAGCCTTACCAATTAAATAGGTACTTACCCCCATGGTATTTGTTGTGCGGAACATTTTATGCACTTTCGGTTTGTGCAAGTCAAAGTCTAACAGAAGCACTTTCTTCGATGCTTTGGCCAAAGTGGCGGCTAAGTTTGTTGAAATAAATGTTTTTCCTTCTCCAGGATGAAGTGATGAGATCAAAATAAGGCTTTGACCGCTATCGGGTAGAAGGTATTGCAAATTCGTTCGAAGAGTTCGGAAGGCCTCACTTACATTTCCTCGCGGATTGGCATGAATTGCAATTGGATCTCGTTCTATTTCCTCATAGTTCGGAATACCGCTGATAACAGGAAGTTTTGTTAATTGCTTCAATTCGCGCAAATGCTCAATATGCTCAAAGAAGACCATTCGAATGAGTCCAATAATCAGCGAAATAAGAATCCCGATGCCTATCCACAAATAAATAATGCTCTGCCGGTCGGGGCCCACCACGCCCATATTTCGAGCTGCCTCAATAACACTTGTCTGCGGAATAATTGCGGCACGTGCGATAACTGTGTTGGCCTTCTTTTCCAAAAGGAAGGTATATAACTCTTCGTTCACCTTAAGCTTTCGCTCAATAGACATAAGGTCACGTTCACTTTTTGGAATATTTGCAAGCTCTGCCTCTAATTCAAGGATTTGAAGCTTCAAATCTCTGATTCGTTGATCAATTGCAACTTTCGTGTCTCGTGTGTATTTAAAAATACTATTCCGAATAGTCTGAAGCGTAGAGTCTACACGCTGAACACGTTTATCTGGAGCTTTTACATCAACCAACAACGAGCTTCGTTTTTGTTTCAATTGAAACAAGTCTTTCACCAACTCGGTTAAGGTGACATCCTCTTCTCGCAAATAATTCATTGGTGGAATAACCGCTCTATCTGGCTCCTTCAAAAGAAAATTCTCCAAGCCCTGTATAGATTCTCGTCTGAGTTCCAAATCACGGAGCGTAACATCAGAGCTGGTTAATGCCGCAAATGCCGCGTCTTGCTCTTTACTCAAATCAAGAATATCTCGAGCGTCTTTGAATGTCTCCATTGCCAATTCCAATGAATCGATAATTTTGACAATCTTATCAATTTGAATGTCTATGTAGGCCTGCGTATTTTCATTGATGGCAATCTCGTTGTAGAGCGTATAATCAATGTAGACCTTTGCCAATGTATCAAGGAAGGTTTTCGCTCTAGTGGGCAGCTCGTCCTTGCATGTTAGCGTTAAGATGCTTGTGAATTCGACATTTTCAATGGTTAGGGCTCCCATGTATTTATCCACCAAATGTTTCATTGGTCTCACCCGTATTTGGAAGCTTTGATCTGTAACCGTGGAAAGTCTCGACTCATCTATATGGGAAGCCAAATCCAATTGAATTGTAAAAAGCTCTTCAATGTATTCTTTCCCGAATTCATACGTAGCCGACCTAAGTTTTCCTCCGTATTCGTAACTCAACTCATAATGTCCAATATCTAGAACTTTAATATTCAGCGGAACATTGTGCATTCCTGCAGCCATTTTTTTCCAATCACACTTGACCTTCATGGCATCGAATTCGTCCACTTGTAAGGTCTTCACCCTTCCAACCAAGAAATAAGAAATTGTAAAGTCGAGCTTTTCCAAGCTCTTTTCTACGATGTCATAAGAAGCGATTATACGTTTTTGATTGGTAACGTCCTGCATTAAAGAAATGTAACCCAATTCACTGTACATACTTTTTTGATAATCGTATGTCTCAGATGAGCGAAGTAAAATCTCTGTTTTTGCAGCGTAAATACTGGGCAATCTGTGGGTGTAGAAATACGCCGCAACGAATGCTATTAGGGCGCATGCTACAATCCAGAACCAACTTTTGTTCAGGAACCTTAATATCGGCCTGAGGTCGTCAGCGTCTAGAAAATTCGATTTAGTTTCTGCCATGGGTTCTCTCGAGAGTGACAAATATAAAGGAAGAGAGGCAATAATGAAGATTTTAGACCGAATGGGGGTGGAAATAATTAAAGTCCATTATATTTGTGACATGAATCGTTTTAGAAAATTACTCGTTTTGTCAATTTTCCTTTTCTGTATTGCAGCTATTGGAATTTGTCAGGCGCCCCCAACTCCGCCTAGCGGTGGAGCCGCGCCGTGTGGTGGTCCATTCGGAACAGTTTGTCCAATCGATGGCGGGGTAAGTTTGTTAATCGCTGCAGGAGCGGCCCTTGGAGGAAAAAAAGCCTTCGATCTTAAAAAGAAAAAAGCTTCTTAAAATAGTCAGTGAAAAATCCACTCATCCGATTTTTTGTCATTGGTACCATCCTCTATTTCGGATGGTATTTTTTTTATGAGTTGTACTTACTGCCTTCTACCAACATCGACGAGATACTTGTAGATTTTTTAGTGAAAGGAGCGGAAACTCTTTTGCGAGTCTTCCAATTTTCGGTTCGTTTCTTCGACGACGGACTATACAGAAACCACATTGCTATTGAAGGTACAGCTGGAGTTACAGTAGGAGCTCCTTGCGACGGAATGATTCTCATGGCGCTTTTTATCATCTTCGTTGTGGCTTATCCAGGCACGAATAAAAACAGAATCTGGTTTATACCACTTGGGTTGTTCGTGATTCAATTCATGAACATTCTTCGCATTATGGCGTTGGCCTTTATTGTTTATTGGGACGAAGATTATCTCGCATTCAATCACGATTACACCTTCACTGCCTTAGTGTATGCCGTAGTTTTTGCCTTCTGGTGGTGGTGGTCTAAGATGTATGTCCCTGCAAATGGCAATTCCGAAGAAAAATAAAATCATTCTTTTTGCGATAGGTATCGCAATGATTGGTCTTGGCTTTTACCAAGAGCAAGCCAAGGTGAATGTGAATTTCATTCTTGAAAAAGGTGCCCAACTCCCAGGTTTTTTCGAACAAACTACTTCAACCAAAATTCAATGGTTAAGTGCCGAAAAAAGCAAATCGAACTTCGATTATTATTACAGCCACAGCACTATTCAAACGCTATACTCGCTGAACGCTTCACAACTCAGTAAGCTTAAATGGATTATCACATTTGCTTCCATTGGTGTATTCACAATTTTAAATATTGCCGCGCTCTACTTCCTTCAATTCCAAAAAAAGGAAATTAAAATTTTCATTTTGGTGGAAGGGATTTGTTTGGGCTTCGCTATTGCCGCTTTCATGCTCGGAAAATTCATTCACAAAGATGAACTCGTATATCCCGCTGTTCGCGGAATTATGGGCATTTTGCAGTCGCCTGTGCTTGTGCTTATATTCATTCCGGCAAAAAAATTATTCAACCGATCTTTGTAATTATGGAAATTCAACTTGCCACACACGCTAGACTTTGGGTCTTCACTTCAAACAAATTACTGACTGCGGAACAGTGTTCTTTCATTGAAGTTGAATTGGAAAAATTTCTTGCCGGTTGGAACAACCATGGAAAGGCCATGGCCGGACAAGCTTGGATTGAAATGAACCGCATCTTAGTTGTTGCGGCCGATGAAAATATTATGCTCGCTTCCGGATGCAGCATAGATAAATTGAACAGAGAGGTGCTTAGCATTGGTGATGCGCTTGGCGTGAATTTGTTCGATCGACTTACTGTAATGTTCCAAGAAAATAGCGAGATTCAAACAGAGGGCATCGCGCAATTCTGGGCGCTTCGCAAAGCGAATAGACTTACCGATGAAACACTTGTTCTTGACACAACCGTTGCCACAGTTGGCGATTGGACCACTTCTAAATGGAAGCCCTTCGCGAATACGTGGCACAAAGACATGTACGGCAGATAATTATTTCTGCGGTATTTCTTTCTGAACTTTCTGATCAATGAAGTAAACAAGCGAAGCCATAGACGCAGCGCCCAATTCCAATTCGCGTTTGTTTACGTTTTCAAATCGATCGTTATCCGTATGGTGAAAATCGAAGTATCGCTGTCCATCTACCATTAACCCAAACAGCATGGTGCTCCCGTTTTTCAAGGGGCCAATGTCTACACCGCTCCACCCTCTTTTGAAAGAAAATAAATTGTACGGTTCGAAGAAAGGCATCAACGATTTCGCCCATTCCACTTGTCCATCTTGCGCATCGCAACTGAACCCCTTCGGAGTGAATCCACCTCCGTCGCTTTCTATGGCCGCGACGTGTTCCCAACCTTTTTCTTTGGCAACTTTCGCGTATGTTTCACCACCGTCATTTCCGAACTCTTCATTAATGTAAAGCACTGCGCGAATGGTGCATGCCGGCTTGTATCCGGTTGCCTTCATAATGCGCAACACTTCCATGCTCTGAACTATACCCGTTCCATCGTCGTGCGCACCTTCACCCACATCCCATGAATCGAGGTGTCCACCCACGACAATAATTTTTTCAGGATACAAACTTCCTTTGATTTCTCCGATCACATTGGATTGCATTACGCTGTCGAAGCGCTCACATTCCATGCGCATTTCGAAAAGCACTTTTTTATTGGATTGAAGGGCCTCGTGCAGAAAATGTGCGTCGAGGCTGCTCAAAGCTGCCGCTGGAATCTTGGCTACATCGTCTTTGTAGCGCATGGCACCAGTATGCGGAAACTTATCGTCGGCAGAAGTGAGCGAGCGAATGACACATCCGACAGCGCCGTATTTCGCCGCTTCTGAAGCTCCGTTCGTTCTTATCGGAGAGGTATTTCCGTAGGCTGAACCAGTGTTTATGATCGAAGGATCGAATGCCTTATTGATGAACACGATTTTTCCTTTCACTAGATCGCCTTTAGCTTTCAGGTCTTCAAAGTCTTTCACTTCAACTACCTCTGCTTTCAGTGTACCATTTGTTCCAACAGAACCACCCAATGCACGCAAGGGAATTTCGGATTTCTTCTTTCCAACATAAATGGCTGCGAATTCTTTCTTCCCGCGTTTCCATTTTGGAACCTTTACAGGCATGAGGAAAACGTTGTCAGCAGGAATCGATTTCAACACAGAATCCCCCCAAAGAATGGCTTTATCCGCAGCTTCTGAACCCGCAATACGGTGACCAATTTTCTTGCAGAGGTAGTACAAGTCGTTGTAGGCTTGAGCTGTTGAAAGCGCCTCGGAATAGAAGCCTTTCACAACTGAAGAATCTTGTTTGGTGAATTGCGCGTTACTCTGACTTACCAGAATTACGAAAGCGAAAAGTAATAGAATAATTTTCTTCATTGCATGTGTGCTCCGTTGTTAATATCGAGTGCTTGACCGGTTATTGAATTTTGTTTTCCTGAAAAAAGGAAAGCAACAAAATTTCCGAGTTCTGCCGGTTGCGCCATTCTGCCGGTAGGCACGTAGTTCATTTGTTCTTGGTACGCTGAATCATAGGTCGAAGCATTTCGATCTGCATGGCGCTGAATGCTGTCTTTCGACATTTGCGTTTCTACCCATCCGGGTGTAATGGCGTTGACTAAAATTTGTTCGCGTGCCCATTCAACGGCCCATGCGCGCGTGAGTCCGACTACTGCTGTTTTGGAAGCAATGTAGGCGCTGTGATTCGGCACACCGAAACGCGCCAGGATGGAGCTTGTGAGTAGAACGTGTTTGAAGGTGGCCGATGATTTTCTGAGGAATGGCAGGCATTCCATGACGGTGATGTATGTTCCGGTAAGGTTGATTGAAATAATTTCGTCCCAACGATCTTCTACGCCGTAGGCGTTTTCTCCGCCGATACCCGCGTTAGCGAAAACGCAATCTAAACTACCATCGCCTAAAATATTTTTCAATCCTTCGCGAAATGCGGAAGCATTTCGTACGTCGGCGGCAAGCACGCAGTGATGCTCTGAATGCGGCAATTTAGCTAACACTTCATTCAGCTTTTCTTCGTTCCTCCCCACTAAAATTATGCGGTTGTTTCCTTCTTCTGCAAGAGAATGTGCCGCCGCGGCACCAATTCCGCTGCCTGCTCCTGTTATGAGTATTGTTTTCATGATTAAGTTTGAACAAAAATAGCGGAACACGATTCATAACAAGACATGAAATTCAATCTAAGCGAAATAAGCGGACTCATTCAAAGTCGAAGAACCATAACTCCCGAGCATTACACTAACCGTAAAGTGCACAAGGAGCAAATTGAAAAAATGCTTCAAAACGCAGTGTGGGCCCCAAATCACAAGCTTACGCAGCCTTGGCGTTTTCATGTTTATTTGGAAGAAGGAATGGGTATACTTAGAGAAACTCTTCCTTCACTCATGCCCGAAGATCAGCCTGTGAAAAGAGAACGCATCACCTCTCGATTGAACTGCACTTCCGCAGTGGTTGTAGTATGCATGGAAGCCTCTGAAAAAGCGGCTTTGCATGAAGAAGAATATGCGGTGGCGTGTGCCATTCAAAATATTATGCTAACGGCAACAGCATATGGCATCGGAAGTTTTTGGGCAACACCCGGATTCATACGATCGGAAAAATTCAATCAAACATTAAATCTGCCAGCACAACAACGTTGCCTAGGCATCGTTTATTTAGGTTATGTCGAAGGTGAATGGCCAACGAATCACCGCAAACCACTTGAATACGTTACCGAATGGAATTCTGTAAAAAAATAATTTTCATTTCATTGTTGTTTATTCTATCTGGAAAAGCTTTCGGACAAAATTCGACTGCCAATGAATTTAAGTTTGGATTTCAACTTCGTCCTATTATTCCGAATGCCTATTTGAATACAGATATTGAAACGGCCAATTCTCCGAATTTTACATATAGCGCAAAATCAAATGTTGGAATAAGCTTCGGGGCTATTATTCGGAAGCCAATCGGAAAATTCTGGAATATAGAAACAGGGCTGAATTTCGTAAAAAGAAGTTACTCCTTGAATTTCGAATTGAACGACGGCGTGCAAGTGAGTTCAAAACAAAACATGACGTTCATTGCCTACGAAATACCCATTCAAGCGTTGATTTATGTTCGATTAGGAAAAGCTTGGTATATGAACGCCAGTGCTGGAATTTCACTTGATTTTTTCCCAAGTGAAACAGAGACATTTAGTTCGGAAAAAGTGGATTCAACATACTTCGATTTCAGTCAGAAAACCTATCGCATCAAATGGAGCGCTCTGGCTGCTCAATCGAATTTGGGATTTGAATACCGCACAGAAAAACAAGGATACTATTACCTCGGTGCCTCATTTCACAGACCTTTTTCAAGAATCGCCGGTTCTCAGGGCCTAGTAGAGACAACTTCTGGCTCAGAAAGACTTTGGTTAAGTCTATCAGGAAGCTATTTTTCAATCGATTTGAAATACTTTCTTTACGACAAGTACAAAACAAAAAAGGCCGTTATTGAATAACGACCTTTTCCGACCTTAACCCTTCTAAACTTATTTCTTCAAATCACCTACCAACTTAATGTTCAAGTTGAAAATATTGTCTATTGCCTTGTCTCCTAGATTGTCGAAAAATGCGGTAGAGCCGTATCTCACATCGAATTGTGAGCGATCAACACCAACACTACCCTCTACAAATACTTGATTTCCACCACCCGTGATTTTCGCAGGGAATGACAACGACTTAGTAATTCCCTTGATTGTCATGTTGCCTGTTACATTGTGCGTTGTACCATTATTTCCTTTCGCAACTTGAACGCTTGTCACTTCAAACATAGCATCTGGAAAAGCAACAGTGTTGAAGAAATCATCTGCTTTTAAGTGATTCAAAAAATTTGCATTTGTTCCTGCATCTGAGATATCTGTGATAACCATAGCGTTCATATCAATTTTCACTTTTCCTGTTATACCCGCATTACCTTTTACATAGATAACACCGCTTGAAACACGCACAGTTCCTGTGTGTCCACTACCAGTTACCTTCTTTGCACTCCAAACGATTGAACTCTTGTTGAAGTCTAAAATGTACTTACCATCTGCTAATTGCGCTTGAACTCCCGCTACTGAAGCGATTGCCACGACTAATGCTAAAATTGCCTTTTTCATTTGATTGATTTTTATTTTTTGTTTATTTCTGATTTCTAATTTGGTCGAGAGCGAAATTCAACGTCTCGACATCTTTGTAAGACAATTGTTTCGACATAATTGTTTTGAAGGTTGGAACTTTTTCATCTAAATCTTCCAAAAGTGCCAATCCTTTTTCTGTAATAATAACATCTACTTGTCTTCGGTCTTTGTCGCAAACTCTTCTTAAAACAAGCCTTCGAATTTCAAGTTTATCTACAATTCGCGAAGCATTGCTGCTTTTGTCAATCATTCGCTCGCACAGTCCAGCTACTGAGATGGCCTGTCCTTTCTGTCCGCGTAAAATTCGAAGAACGTTGTACTGCGGCAAGGAAATTTTATAATCCTTCAGAGCAATTCTATTCATCTCTCCAAACCATGCAGCAGTGAAGAGAATATTAATGCCTAGCTTTTGATAGACATCACTAAACTCCGACTGTTGTATTTCTTCCCCGATTGATTTCACAGGGCAAATATATGTACATACATTTAATGTATCTACATCTTATTGAAAAAAATTTTCATGCGGGTGCTACAACTTAAACATAGATCACTGTATACTCCTAAAGGTTGTTAAATTCGCCAAAAGATTTCAAAGTGAAAGAAAGCGCTACTCCTCCAAAAAAGAAAATTTCAAAAGCTACAATCTCAAGTGCATTAGGATTGTTCCGCTATTTACGTCCATACGCATTCTCCTTTTTTATTGGAATGCTTCTGCTAGTTGTTTCTGGGTTATTGGTTATTGTCATTACCGCATTACTTGGATTTTTATTAATTCCAAATGCCCAGGCTGCTTTGCCCGGTGGCGCATTAACCCAATCGCTCCTATCTGTTATTCACTGGGAAGGTGAAGGCATGACCTCGAAAACACTCGTTGCATTGGTTGGGTTGCTAATCATACAAGGTGTATTCTCGTTCTTTCGTGTTTATCTGTTTTCTTATGTTTCTGAAAACGCAATGCTTGCTTTACGCAAGGATACTTATTCACGCATCATACGTATGCCTATTCAGTTCTACAACGAACGAAGAGTGGGAGATTTAAGCAGTCGAATCACTTCCGATATTACTGCTATTCAAGAGACCTTAACAACAACACTTGCCGAATTCCTTCGTCAATCTGTTATCATTTTCGTGGGTGTGGGTTGGCTCGTTTCATATTCTCCATACCTCACTTTAGTGATGTTAGGAACCCTTCCTGTCATCATTGTTGTAATGGTATTCTTCGGACGTTACATTAAAAAATTAAGTAAGGAGACACAAGATAAAGTTGCAGAATCAGGAGTGGTTTTGAATGAAACTTTTACCGGTGTAGTCAGTGTGAAAAGTTACAGCAACGAGCCGTTTGAAATATCTCGTTACTACAAACGGATTCTAGATGTCCGCGCAAATGCCATGAAGAGTGCTATCTGGCGGGGCATGTTCGGCACGTTCATCATTATTTTCTTATTCGGAACATTGGGACTTGTTATTGGAGTGGGCGCGCACTTGCAGCAAACCGGACAATTGCCTGTTGAAGTACTTCCGCAGTTCATTATGCTAACCGGATTAATCGCTGGTTCCATCGGAGGCCTTGCTGCACAAATGGGTTCTCTTCAAAGAAGCTTGGGTATCATTGATTCAGTCATGGAAATTTTGGCCATGGATCCGGAAAATATTCCTGAGGAAGAAACGGCTGTAGAAAAACAATTCAACGGAACGTTCGAGTTTAAAAACGTTTCGTTCAACTACGCCAGCAGAGCTGAAATGGCGGTACTCAAAGATGTTTCTTTTGAAGTGAAAGAAGGAGAGCAGATTGCACTTGTCGGTTCTTCCGGTTCGGGAAAATCAACCATCGCGAATCTCCTGCTTCGCTTTTACGATGCCTCTGAAGGCGATATTCTTTACGACGGTGTTTCGTTTTCAAATTGGAAATTACACGACTTGCGTAAGAGCATGGCTTATGTTCCTCAAGAGGTTTTGTTGTTTGGCGGAAGTATACGTGAGAACATTGCGTATGGAAAACCTTCGGCTTCTGACGAAGAAATTAAATCAGCCGCCATTCGCGCCAATGTTTGGGAATTCATTGAGCAGTTCACTGAAGGGTGGGATACCATTGTGGGAGATCGTGGAATTCAACTTTCGGGTGGACAGCGTCAGCGAATTGCAATTGCCCGTGCCATTCTGAAAGACCCGAAACTTCTAATTCTAGAT
Source organism: Flavobacteriales bacterium (assembly GCA_044239865.1). Classification (GTDB taxonomy): domain Bacteria; phylum Bacteroidota; class Bacteroidia; order Flavobacteriales_D; family Sanyastnellaceae; genus CAIZGX01. The sequence goes on along the minus strand of JBIIAO010000005.1, from coordinate 55,778 downwards.
GAAGCCACCTCTGCTCTGGACACAGAGAATGAGAGAGCTGTTCAACTCGCACTTGACGAACTCATGAAAAACAGAACGTCTTTGGTTATTGCCCATCGCCTTTCTACCATTCGCAATGCAACAAAAATTATTGTTTTAGATGGAGGAAGTATTGTTGAAACGGGAACGCACGAAGAGCTTATGAAAAAAGACAGTGCATACCTGAAGATGGTAGAATTGCAGGATAGGACAAAATAAAGTTATCTTCGTTTCTTTTCGCTATGCGTAGATCCTGGTTGTACGAAATATTTAGAATCGTTCTTGTTTTTGGGCTCCGACTCTTTCACAGAAAGTTTCGTGTTGTTGGCTATGAAAATTTAAAGGGAAGTGAAATTCCAACCATCGTTGTTGGAAATCACCAAAACGCCTTACTCGATCCAATCCTTTGCTGCTCTGTAATTACTCAACAATTGCATTGGCTCACTCGCTCAGATGTTTTTAAACCAGGCCTTGTTTCTTTCCTTTTGAGAAAAGTAAACATGCTCCCTGTCTACCGTGAAAAAGATAATGTAGCAGATCTTCGTGATCGCAACGAAGCAATCTTCCAACAGTGTTACAAGCGTTTGAATCGCGGTCATTGGATTAGTCTTTTTCCTGAAGGAACCCACAAAGGAAAAAAATCGCTCAACACTCCCCTTAAGAAAGGAATCGGAAGATTAATCATTGGAACTTTTGAAGCGAATCCGAATTTGCAGCAAATAAGAATTCTTCCTTTAGGTTTAGAGTATTCTGAATTCTTCGAGAAAGACGGTAATTTCATGCTACGCATTGGAAAACCCATTGTGCTTTCAAAAGAAGATTACACAACAGCCAATAAGGCTATTTGGGCCAACGAATTGGTAGCTGAAATAAGTCAGCACATACAAGCGGTCATGACAGACATTCGTAACGATGACTTTTATGAGGAATACCTAACCATTCAAGACCTCTTGCACTTCGTTCACCCTTACAACGATTGGCACGAGAACGTTCTTATTTATCAGGATATGGTTAACGCCAACCGATTTGAACAAATTCAATTCTTGAACGAAGTAAAATCATTCAACCAATTATCCAAAGAACTTTCATTTTCGAATAAGACTGAACTCGAAACTCAGCAATGGCAATTCTGGAATACCCTGCGCGTGTTCATTACGATTCCCTTTTCACTAATTGGAAAAATCATCTTCTTTCCCATTTCAAATTTCACAGAGAACTTTGTTCAAACTAAATTGAAGGATGTGCTTTTCCGAAATTCTATTCGTATTGCATTTAAGCTCTTCTTCAGCATACCCTATATTTTTATTCTTGCAATAGCCTTTCCTTTTTTCGGAATAAACTATTTACTTGGAGTGCTCATTCTTATAGGAGTTGGTGTGTTTGAAGTTCGTTCCCGCATGCGCTTCGACCGTTTCAAAAAAATAATTAAATACAAAAAAGATTGTGCCGATCGTAGTGCCGAGTATTCCAAATGGAAGGCCGCGCAGGAGCGATGTCTTGGTCAATTAAAACACATTTGTGATGAACAGAATTAATAGCATTCAGCACGTTGGTGTTGCCGTGCAAGACATGGACGCTTCGTTGAAATATTACCGCAAGATTTTCGGAATGAACATTCCATTTTTCGATAGTGTTCAGCCTGCACCGCTTATGGATTGCTATACGCACGGAAAAACCATTACCAAGCGCGCTAGTATGATTATGAATTTGCAAGGCGGATGTGCGATGGAAGTCATTCGTCCAACCACCTTCGAACCACGAAAAGCAGATTTTCAAATCAAAGTGGGGGACCTCCATATTTTTCAGGTTCACATGAAGGCACGCGATGTAAAACACATGCACGCATATTGCAAACAGAACGGTGCGCATGACGTGAGTGAGATTGCATTGAATCCTGCTCAACAGCAGGTATTCGATTTAACCGATCTAGATGGAAACTTTTTCCGTGTGGAACCCACCAACGAATGCTACCGAGACATGGGGCATGCGAGCAACGGTGTAGCAGGTTGCAGCATTGGAGTCACGAATATGGAAGCCTCATTGAATTTGTATTCGAATCTTTTGGGCTACGACGAAATTGTATTCGACCGCACAGGGACATTCAACGATTGGGGACATTTACCAGGTGGAAAAGAACAGTATCGTCGTGTGCGAATTAAACAATCGGCGCCCACCGGAGGTGGATTTGCACGCGTAATGGGAAGCACATTCATTGAGTTGGTTCAAGCGTTGGATCGTATTCCCGCGCGAACCTTTGAAGGTCGTATTTGGGGCGATTCCGGGTTCGTTCATCTTGGACTCGACGTGAAGGGAATGAAAAAATTGGGTGGGAAATTAGCCGAGCAAGGATTTGCATTTAGATGCGACAGTAACGACGCTCTTAGCATGGGACAGACTAAAGTACATTGCACGTATATCGATGATCCGGATAGAACACTGATTGAACTCATTGAAGTGTACAAAGTTCCTATTGTAGAAAAGTGGGGGATCTTTTTGAATGTGGAAAAGCGAGATCCACTAAAACCACTTCCGAATTTTATGTTGAACGCGCTTCGCTTTTCTCGAATCAAAGACTAACGCGCAGCTTGCTTCTTCAAGATTTTCTTGAACAGTCTGGGAAAGTAACGGTGTAAAAACAACGCACGCAATTCCTTTCCACCAACACCAAATTCTTCCTTCCCCGAAAATATTCCCTTTAAGATTTGCTTGGCGCAATCTTCTGCTAAAATTCCTTGGGCCTGATTGTTATCCATTTCGCCGGAAGGATTCCCCGATTTATCAATGGCGTGTTTCGAAATTTCTGTGGCAATAAATCCAGGCGTAATTAAGGTAACGCGAATTCCTAAATCTTCCACTTCCATGCGCAACGAATCGAAAAAACCATGCAACGCGTGCTTCGATGCCGCATAGGCGGAACGCAAATAGAATCCCCACTTCCCGGTTAAACTTGAAATAGTTACAATGTGTCCAGACTTTCGGGCTAACATCTGCGGCAAAACAGCCTTTGTCATTTGTACATGCCCGAAATAATTCACTTCGAAAATTTTCCGATCATTTTCTATGGTAGTTTCAGAAGTCAACGAGCGTTGACTTATTCCACCGTTGTTGAATAAAATATCTATTTGAAACTTCGACAATACCTCGTTCGACACTTGCTTAATGGAATCACCATCGGTTAAATCTAATGGGAAAACATGAACATTGTCAGAATCTGTGCAGATCGCTTTAACGCGCTCCAATTCTTCCCTTCTTCGTGATGAAATAATTACAACGGCTCCAGAGGCGCTGAAAGCCTTTGCCACAGCTTCGCCAATGCCGCTACTTGCGCCCGTAATCCAAACTACCTTATTTTGAAATTGTTTCACTGTAATATCATTTCCGAGTTAAGAAAACTTAACTTTAGGTTAACCTTAATCGTCTTTTATATCTTTAAAAGACTACTACCTTCGTTCCGAATAACTCGCTTCAAAGATTGCAATAGAATGGCAAAAAAACCAAAAATACTTTGTGTAGATGATGAACAAGACATTCTTGACTTGCTCACATTTAATTTGGAAAAAGAGGGGTATGATGTCTGCACCGCGCTGAATGGAAGAAAAGGTCTTGAAGTTGCGAAAAGAGAATTGCCTGACCTAATTATTCTAGACGTTATGATGCCCGAAATGGACGGCATGGAAACCTGCAGAGAAATTCGAGAAATTCCATCCTTACAAAATGTTGTCATTACTTTTTTAACGGCGCGCAACGAAGACTACAGCCAAATCGCAGGATTCGAAGCCGGCGCCGATGATTTCATAACGAAACCTATTCGCCAACGTTTACTGGTGTCTAAGATCAAAGCCCTGCTTCGCAGATCTGGTCCTACAGATGCCAAAAAAGACATGAGCATCGGTGGAATTGAAATTGATCGTGATAAATATTTAGTAACTAAAGACGGCGTTCAAATTCAACTTCCAAAAAAAGAATTCGAACTTTTAGTTTTACTGTCTAGCGCGCCAGGTCGCGTATTTACAAGAGAGAATATATTAAATTCTATTTGGGGAAACGACGTGATTGTAGGTGACAGAACCATAGACGTTCACATTCGCAAACTGCGTGAAAAATTAGGTGACGAAAATTTTAAGACAATTAAGGGAGTTGGTTATAAATTCGAAGCCTGAATGTCATAAATTCGAATTGTGAATATTCGAACTCCAAAACAAGTCGCGCTAGGTTCTGCGCTTTTCGTTGTATTGCCTCTGGCAACGGTTTACTTTCTTCTGGTCTATTTTCTTGAGCGCGATTTCGAAATTGAATTACTCCTTCTATTCATCGCACTTGGTATGTCTATCACGTATTTCGTGGTTTACACATTTATAGAAAGATTCCTCTATAGCAAAGTAAAACTGATATACAAAACCATTCATTCCTTTAAAACACAAGCTGAAAAAAAAGGGTTGGAAATGAGTACAGATATCTTGGCAGAGGTTAATCAGGATGTTGCGCATTGGGCAGAAGAAAAAATTGAGAAAATTAAAGACCTTCAAAAGACAGATAACTTTCGGAAAGAATTCGTTGGTAACCTTGCTCATGAGTTAAAAACTCCCATTTTCAATATTCAAGGATATTTAGATACCCTTGCGGAAAACGACGATATGGATTCAGAGCTTCGTCGGAAATTTCTCGACCGAGCAATCTCTAGCTGCGAAAGATTAGAGCATTTAGTCGCTGACTTAGACGAAATTTCTCAACTCGAAAGTGGTGCAGTCCTGTTAAAAATTGTGAAGTTCGATATTCTCCAACTCGCACATGAAGTCTGTGATTCCCTTGAAAAATTCGCTTCAGAAAAAAAGGTAAATCTTTTCGTGAAGGACGGTCCTTTCAGCGAATTGTGGGTACAGGCCGACAGAAATAAAATTGAGCAAGTGCTTATCAACCTAATCGTGAACAGCGTGAATTACGGCAACGAAGGAGGCGAGACACGCATTCGTTTTTACGATATGAACGACAATATTCTTGTTGAAGTGGCAGACAACGGAATTGGAATTGCTAAAGAACATTTAGCCCGATTATTCGAACGTTTTTACCGCGTTGATAAAAGCCGATCTCGCCACGAAGGCGGCTCTGGATTGGGTTTAGCGATTTGCAAGCACATTATTGAAAGCCACCAACAAACCATGAGCGTTAGAAGTACCGAAGAGGTGGGAAGCACCTTTGGCTTCACCATTAAAAAAGCGAATTAACTTTTTGTAGCGCCGTTCATCCTCTATTTTTGTTGAAACAAAATTCCCCGAGAAATCAATCTTGGGGTTTACTCGTTTGATGAAGCACGCATGAAACCACGTCTTTCCATTTGGGAAAAAGAAATAGCATCGATAGAACGCAAAATTGCTGACGACAAAAGCAAGCTCCATTTGAAGGGACTTGCCGGAAGCGCTCCGGCTTTTATTTGCAGCGGATTTTACAGCTCCTCGCCAGTTACCCAATTGGTGGTGCTCGATGACAAAGAAAAGGCCGCATACTTCCTCAATGACCTTGAATCCATTCTTGAAATTGGATCCGATGAAAAAGAACAAGAAAAAACTCCGGCACTCTTTTTTCCACGCACAGCAAGACTTGCGTACGATGTTGAAACCACTCAAAACGCAAACATTGCTATTCGAACAGAGGTGCTGAATAAACTTCAGAAGAATAGAAAAAACTATATTATCGTTTCATACCCTGAAGCGCTGTTTGAAAAAGTTGTTACACAGCACGAACTCGAAAAAAACACGTTCAGCATTGATGTAGGGCAATCATATTCTATGGATTTCATTGACGAAGCATTCATTGAATTTCAATTTGAAAAAGTTGACTACGTTTATGAGCCTGGACAATACGCCGTTCGAGGAGGCATTGTCGATGTGTTTTCATTCAGTTATGAATATCCCTACCGCATTGAATTCTTCGATGAAGAAGTAGAGAGTATTCGAAACTTCGATCCGGCTACACAGCTTTCGGTAAACAAAATGACGAAAGCTATTATCGTTCCGAATACGCATTCAAAACACTCTGAAGAAGTGCGAATTGGATTGCTCGATTTCCTTCCATCGAATACCGTAGTTTGGATGAATAACACTGAATCTTCTCTCGCGCAATTTCAAGCTGAAATGGAAAAGGCAGAAGAACGATTCAACCGACTTTCAGATAACATTTCACACGAAAAACCAGATGCTCTTTTCACTTCAAAACATGAATGGTTGAAGCAACTGGAAAACAAGCGTGTCATTGAATTCGGAAGTAAACGACAATTCTTAGGTGAAACAGAAGAGTTTCATTGCACGCCTCAACCCTCCTTCAACAAAAATTTCGAAATGCTTGCGGAGCATCTTGAAAACCTCATTCAGCAAGGATACAAAGCACACATAGTAGCTGGACAATCGAAGCAGCTGGAACGACTTGACCAAATATTTCAAGACAAGAAAAAAGACATCGCATACGTTCAAGAGATTCTAGAAATAAGCGAAGGGTTTATAGATCAGAATAAAAAAATTCTGTACTACACCGACCATCAAATCTTTCAACGTTACCATCGCTTCAAACTGAAAGAAGGATTCAAGAAAAACAAAGAAGCATTAACGCTGAAAGAAATTCTTGCGCTTCAACCGGGAGACTTTGTTGTGCACATTGATCACGGAGTAGGCCAATTCAGTGGGTTACAAAAGATTGATGTAAATGGAAAAGAACAAGAGGCCATTCGTCTAACCTACAAAGGCGGAGATATTTTATATGTGAGCATTCACTCGTTGCACCGAATTAGCAAGTTCTCAGGGAAGGAAGGAACAGCTCCAACAATGGATAAACTCGGAAGCAATGCTTGGCAAAACTTAAAGCGTAAAACGAAAACGAAGGTGAAAGAAATCGCCTTCGACTTAATTAAGCTTTATGCGAAACGAAAGTCGACTAAAGGATTCGCCTTTCAACCCGACACCTACATGCAAACCGAATTGGAAGCGTCGTTCATGTATGAAGACACTCCCGATCAATACAAAGCTTCTGTTGCGGTGAAGGAAGATATGGAAGCGGCATTTCCTATGGATAGATTGGTCTGCGGCGATGTTGGTTTCGGAAAAACAGAGATTGCTATTCGCGCGGCGTGCAAAGCCGTTGCAGACGGAAAACAAGTTGCCGTGCTTGTTCCAACAACCATTCTTTCCATTCAACATTACAAGAGTTTCAGATCGCGTTTAAAAGATTTTCCTGTTACCATTGAATACATCAATCGTTTCAAAACAGCGAAGCAAAATTCGGAGACATTAGAACGTGTTAAAAATGGAAAAGTCGACATCCTTATTGGCACCCACGCCATCCTCGGAAAACGCGTGGTCTTCAACGATCTTGGTTTAATGATCATTGACGAAGAACAGAAATTCGGAGTAGCGGCAAAAGACAAATTGAAATTGCTTCGCGCGAATGTAGATGCCTTAACGCTTACTGCCACGCCTATTCCACGCACCTTGCAGTTTTCACTCATGGGTGCGCGCGACTTGAGTATCATTCAAACAGCACCGCCAAATCGCGTTCCTATTCGCACAGAATTAATTCCTTTCGGAGAAGAAATTGTTCGCGATGCCATTAGCTACGAAGTGCAACGAGGTGGTCAAGTTTTCTTCGTGCACAACCGCGTTCAGAACCTACGCGAAATGGCCGGATTAATTCAACGCGTTTGTCCAGATGTTCGCATTGGCATAGGCCACGGACAGCTGAGCGGAGAAGACTTGGAAGAGGTGATGAACAAATTTATTGAAGGAGAATTCGACGTGTTGGTTTCCACTTCCATTGTTGAAAGTGGAATTGACATTCCAAATGCAAATACGATTATCATTAACGATGCGCATCATTTTGGAATGAGCGATCTTCACCAATTGCGCGGACGCGTAGGACGAAACAACAAGCAAGCGTTTTGTTATTTGTTAAGTCCCCCTACTCACATGCTCACAGACGATGCGAAGAAACGCTTAACAGCCATTGAGCAGTTCTCGGATCTCGGATCGGGAATGCATATTGCTATGCGCGACTTAGACATTCGAGGCGCAGGTAATTTGTTAGGTGGTGAACAAAGCGGATTCATCAATGAATTGGGATTCGAGACGTATCAGAAAATTTTAGATGAAGCACTTCAAGAATTGAAGCAAGAGCACTTCCAAGAATTGTACGAAGAGGAAATGAAGAAGACCGCTTCGTTCGTGAAAGAAACTGTTCTTGAAACCGACTTCGAATTGTTGATTCCCGATGAGTATGTTGGAAATATTTCTGAACGAATTGCATTGTACAAAGCGCTCGACGATATGGAGAAGGAAGAAGAAATTCAAAAATTCTCAAAAGATCTCGAAGACAGATTCGGTCCTATTCCGAAGCCCGTTATTCAACTCATAGACACCATGCGCTTGCGTTGGAAAGCAAGAGAGATTGGCTTCGAAAAACTGGTGTTGAAGAGTGGAAAGATGATCGGTTATTTCATTTCGAAACAAGACTCACCGTTCTACCAAAGCGAAGCATTCACGCGCATTTTAAACTTCATTAAACTCAATCCAGTTGCTGGAAAAATGTACGAGAAAGATGACACCCTTCGCATTGCCTTTCCAGAAGTACCAAACATGGATAAAGCTAATCGTCTGCTTAACGCGCTAGCCGAAGGTTCTAAATTGTAATCAAGCAAACTATTATCGTAAATTTGCACACTTTCAAAAACTATTATGACATCACCAAGAGTTCGTGTTCGTTTCGCTCCAAGTCCAACAGGCCCTTTGCACATGGGTGGAGTTCGCACAGCATTATACAACTATCTTTTCGCTAAGAAACACGGCGGAGATTTTATCATTCGTATTGAAGACACCGACCAAACGCGTTACGTTCCGGGCGCTGAACAATACATTTTAGATTCATTGAAATGGTGCGGCATTGAACCCACCGAAGGTGTTGGCTATGGCGGAAAGCACGAGCCTTATCGTCAGAGCGAAAGAAAGCCGATGTACAAAGCGTATGCGGTGGAATTGATTGAAAAAGGTTGGGCATACTACGCATTCGATACTCCAGAAGAATTAGACAACATTCGTAAACAAGCCGAATTGGCGAAGATGCCGAACTGGCAATACAACAGTATTTCGCGCATGACCTTGAAGAACTCATTGACCCTTCCTGCTGATGACGTTGCGGCTCGATTGGAAAAAGGAGAACCGTTCGTTGTGCGTTTCAAGATGCCAAGAAACGAAGAAGTTCGTTTTCAAGATATCATTCGCGGATGGGTGGTGTTCTCTACGAACGAACTCGACGACAAAGTACTTTACAAGTCAGACGGAATGCCAACGTATCACTTGGCGAATATCGTAGACGATCACACCATGGAAATTAGCCACGTGATTCGTGGGGAAGAGTGGTTGCCATCTGCACCGTTGCACGTAATGATGTACAGAGCTTTCGAATGGGAAGCGCCTTTGTTCGCGCATTTGCCGTTGATTTTAAAACCCGATGGAAATGGGAAATTGAGCAAGCGTGACGGAGATCGTTTAGGATTTCCTGTATTCCCTTTGCAATGGACAGATCCTGAAACCGGAAATATTTCAAGCGGATATCGCGAAAGCGGATACCTTCCGAAAGCCTTCATTAACATGTTGCTTTTATTAGGATGGGCACCTAGCAACAACCAAGAAATTTTCACAATAGATGAAATGGTTGAAGCCTTCACCATAGAACGCGTTGGAAAATCTGGTTCGAAATTCGATCCGGAAAAAACGAAGTGGTTCAATCAACAATACATGCGCAACACGCCTCGTGCTGAACTAGCGGAAATGATTATGCCTGACATTCAAAAACGCGGATATGATGTATGTTCTGAATATGTTGAAGGCGTGATTGAGCTTATGCTCGAGCGCGCAGTGTTTCCAAAAGATTTATTGGACGGCGAATACTTATTTGTAGATCCAACTTCTTACGACGAAGATGCTGTTTCGAAGAAATGGAAAGTGGGTGAGTCTGGCCCTATCCTTCAAAAATGGTCAGCTGTTTTAGAAACACTTGAGCCTTTCACAGTTGAATCCATTGACGCTGCTATGAAACAATTCTTAGCAGACAACAGTTTAGGAATGGGCGCTGTAATGCCATTGTTCAGACTTGCATTAACAGGAGTGCTTACAGGACCGGGCGCATCGCATGTTGCTGCGTTGGTTGGAAAAGAATTCGTTTTACCACGCATTCAAAAATGCATTGACACTTTAGGATAAAATGAAAATTCAATTGAACAACATTCAGGTTCGTGCACACCACGGATGCTGGAAGGAAGAGGAAGTGATAGGAGGCGATTACCGTGTAGATGTGTGGATTGAAGGTGCTTTCGAAGTGTCGGCTGAAACCGATGATTTAGAAAAAACGATAGACTACGTTGCAGTAAAAGAATTGGTTTACGCTGAAATGAAAGTAAGAGCCAAGTTGATTGAAACGGTTTTGGTTCGCATGCACACGGCCATGAAAGTGCGCTTCCCGAATGCTCATTCGGTTGGAATTCGATTGACGAAAATTAACGCTCCAATGGGTCACCAAGTGGAAAGCGTTAGTGTTGAAATGGAAGGCTAAAACTTCTACACCAACTTCTTCGCAACCAAGTATTCTCCAATCTGAACTGCATTAGTAGCAGCGCCTTTGCGAAGATTGTCGCTAACAATCCAGCAATTCAACGTATTAGCCTGAGACTCGTCGAGGCGAATGCGTCCAACAAAAACTTGATCACTTTCCGCAGCATGGATGAGAGGCATCGGATAAAGTTTTTGTTCAATATTATCTACCACTTCGATTCCTGGGAAGGCACTAAGAACCTCTTTCACTTGAGTAATATCTGGAGCATTTTCGAATTCTATGTTTACAGATTCTGAATGTCCGCCCATAACCGGAACTCTAACCGCGGTAGCGGTTACTGCAATGGAATTGTCTTCCATAATCTTCTTGGTCTCGAGAATCATCTTCATCTCTTCCTTCGTGTATCCGTTTGACTGGAACACATCTATCTGCGGAATGAGATTCATATCTATCGTGTGCGCATAGGCCCTTTCACCTTCCTTCCCTACGCGTTCGTTCATCAATTGATCGACAGCAACCTTTCCGGTTCCTGTAACACTTTGGTAAGTTGAAACTACAACTCGTTTGATTCTATATAAGTCGTGAAGCGGCTTCAACACCATAACCATTTGAATGGTGCTGCAGTTCGGATTTGCGATAATCTTGTTATGCGCATTTATGCTGCTTGCGTTGATCTCTGGAACCACCAATGGCACTCCTTCGCTCATTCTCCAAGCACTGCTGTTGTCTATGACTACACATCCTGTTTCCGCAAACTTCGGTGCCCACTCTAAACTTGTTTCTCCGCCTGCTGAAAACAAGGCAATATCCGGAGAAGCTGCTACAGCAGTGGTTAAGGAAACAACTGTCCAATCTTTTCCGCAACAAGAGACAATCTGTCCCACACTCTTTTCAGATGCAACGGGAATGATTTCATCGAACGGAAATTTACGTTCTTCAAGAATTTGAAGCATCTTTTTTCCAACCAATCCGGTAGCACCTACAACTGCAATTCGCATACATATCTTTTTCACGAAATTACTACTTGTGCTTTTTAGTTTCGAAAGAATAATTACAAAACATTTCTCATGCACTACAAAAAATTACTCTCATTAGCGTTTGCACTTTCTTCGTGCTCGCCTTTACCCTGTCAAATCAACGATAATTTCAGCGACGGCAACTTCAACATGAATCCCACATGGAGCGGCTCCACTGATGTATTCGTCGTGAACGCCAATCAAGAACTGCAGTTGTTCAACACAACCGGTGGACAGAGCTATCTCTCTGCACAAACAACAAACTCCACCATTGACAACAAGGAATGGCGTATTAAAGTGAAACAAACTTTTGCAGGAAGCGAAAACAACAACAGCAGAATTTACCTAGTTGCAAATGAATCCAACTTATCCTTTGTCAATTCCACTTCGGGATCGAATACAACTGGATATTTTCTCAAGCTGGGTGAAGGTGGTTCAAGCGATGCCATTAAATTCTTCCGCGACGACGGCCCTTTGGGGATTGTCGAGCTTGCAGCAGGGACATTAGGATTGGTAGCTTCTTCCTTCAACATAAACATTCAAGTCTTGAGAGACAATGTAGGAAACTGGAGCGCAAATATTGACCCATCTGGAGGGACAAATTTCATTTCAGAATTTTCCATTTTCGACAACACGTACAATCAGACAAACTTTTTTGGATTGAGTTGCATCTATACTTCTTCCAACGCAACAAAATTCTATTTCGATAATATTTACTTCGGAAATGAAATTCCACCTGTAGTGATAAATACACCGAACGTTCGTTCGGTTGTGATCAATGAACTCTATGTAGATCCCACTCCTTCGAATGGATTACCCGATGCGGAATACATAGAACTTTTCAATGCTGATACTATTCCGTTCGTATTAACTGGATGGAAATTGGTAAACTCAACAACAGAAAAAACACTTTCGTCATATCTGCTGAATCCGAATGAATATGTGATTATTTGTGATGCGAACAACACTTCGCTCTTCCCTAATTCAATAGGAATTTCAGCACTTACCGCATTAACCAATTCTGGAGACAGCCTGACATTAACCGATTTCAGCAACAATGTCATTGATGTCGTTTCCTATTCAGACGAGTGGTACAACAGCAGCGAAAAATCCGACGGCGGATGGAGTCTTGAGCAAGTGAATCCGTATAAAATCTGCAATGGGAAATTCAATTGGTCGGCTGCTATTAATTCAGTTGGAGGAACTCCAGGCATTGAAAACAGCATTTATAGCAGTTCGCCCGATACAGAAGGTCCACAATTACTCAGTTGGAATTTAAATCAAGCCAATCAGGTTACACTCTCCCTCAATGAAAGCATAGACCCCGTTCTTTCAAGCAGCATAACTTGTGTCAACGCGACGATTTCAAGTGTTCACTATTCAGAATCGAACACCATTGCTACAATCACATTCAATTCAAACCTTCAACCCGAAACATTCTACACACTCAGCCAATCAACACTTTCAGATTGTGAAGGCAATATCTCCTCCATCTCAATAGAAATCTATCAAGGAAAAACGCCTGAATTTGGAGATCTTATTTTCACAGAAATTCTTGCAGCCCCAGATCCTGTAGTTCAAGGAATACCCTCGGAGTTTATTGAAGTGTTTAATAAAAGTTCGCATACACTAGAACTGCATGGCCTATCAATAAACAGCTGTGTCTTTGAAGGAAGCCACTTGCTTCTTCCGAATGAATATTTAGTTCTTGGAGATGTTACTGAAAGCCTTTCCTTTCTCTCGGTATCGAACAAACTTCTTATACCATCATTTCCAACATTAACCAATTCCGGAATGCTGTTAAAACTAAGTATGAATGGAATGCACTTAGACAGTATACGATACGGCATAGATTGGTTCAACAACAGTTTCAAGGCCAATGGCGGATGGTCGCTTGAATTAGTGAATCCGTATTTACCCTGTAGCAATTTTAACAATTGGAAACCATGTGAAAACGAAATTGGAAATTCACCAGGATATGAGAATTCTGTCTACTCGCTGATGCCCGATGTTAGCAAACCTGAATTGCTCTTTCTAACACTTGAAGACAGTTCACTTACTCTTCATTTCAACGAACCAGTTACCCAAAATGGAAATTTATTTCAAGAAGAAAATTTGGTTGAAAATTTCATTACAGAAAACCCTTCAACATTCATTATTCTGCATGCTTCTGAAGTGCTCAATACTGAAGTATTGAACTACACCCTTGAAGGAATTTCCGACTGCAGTGGAAACAGCACTTCTATTTCCTTCGAATGGGGATATCCAGAAGATGCTTCACCTTTAAATTTGGTAATCAATGAAATTCTATTCAATCCATCTGTTGGCGGTTTCGACTTTGTCGAAATCTTCAACACCGGTTCGCAGGCGGTATCCTTGAAAAACACTTCACTTGCAAACGCTTCTTCAAGCAGCGGTGGACAGCTTGAAACTCTGACTTCTGAAGGAAGAATTGTTCTTCCCAATGAATACATTGTTTTCACGGAAGATGAAAAGAATACTGAAGAATTGTACCCTTCCATTCAAACTAAAAATATTATTCGCGTGAATGCCCTTCCCACTTTCAACAATTCATATGGAACATGCATTATTTACTCGAATCAAAATGAAATTATTGATGAAATGAATTATTCTGAATCGATGCATTTCCAATTGCTCAATTCATTTGAAGGTGTGTCGCTTGAAAGACTTTCAAGTGAACTACCCTCAGCGCAAGAAAGCAACTGGCATAGCGCCTCTGAGTCATCGGGATTCGCGACACCAGGAGCAGAAAATTCACAATCCATTTCAATCGAAAATATGAACGGAGTCTTCGAACTTTCGACATCGATTTTCTCTCCAGATAATGATGGTATGGACGATGTCATTCAATTTCATTTTTCAGAAATGAAATCAGGCTGCGTTGGTAACCTGACTATTTACAACGAACGTGGTATTCGCGTCAAACGTTTGATTCGAAACGAATATTTAGGTCCTGAAGGCAATGCTATTTGGGATGGGATTTCTGATAATGGCGAAGCACTTGCAATAGGCATTTACATTGCTACCTTTGAAGCATTCAACGAAGATGGAATTCAAGTCAATTACAAACGTGATTTTATTTTAGCCCGAAAACTATGAGCCGATACTTCGTTCGCACACCACGTATTCTTCAGCGAATCTTTAGTAATGTCACGTGGAGAATTGAAAATTCCGAATCTATTTATTTGACTTTCGACGACGGTCCTCACCCGGAAGTGACTGTTCAATTACTTGAACTTTTGAAGGCGAATAATGCCCGTGCTACATTTTTTCTGTTGGGAAAGAATGCCGCGTTATATCCTGAGCTTGTTGTGCGCATTCAAGAAGAAAATCACACCATTGGCTTTCACGGAAACGAACATTTGAATTCACGAAAATTGAATCGAATTGGACTGCTAAAAAACTTTAGGTGTCAAGCGGCATTTCCAAAATCTAAACTCTACCGTCCGCCTTTCGGTAAATTGAAATACTGGCAATACCAATACTTACAGAAGAAATTCCAACTTGTCGGATGGACATTAATGCCCGGAGATTTCGATACAAATAAAAAATTCGAGGCGCAACTGAAGGACCTGAAATCGGCGAAGTATGGAGATATTGTCGTGTTGCATGAACTTCCAAACACACTTGCACTTGTTGAAGCTTACTTCGAACAAACTTCTTCTATATCGTTTGAGAAATTGTAGAGTTGTATCTTTTTAAAAAGTATTTCTTATTATTGCTATATGAACCTTAAGCAAAACCTCCTGACCCTTTTGGGTTTATTGTTGTGCCTTTCGTCTTGGGCACAAGCTGGAACTGTAAAACTCTCAGGTAAAATCATCGATTCACAATCTCAAAAGCCACTGGGCGCTGTGTTGGTGTATTTCGAAAACACTTCTTACGGAATAAGCTCAACACCTGAAGGCGCCTTCAGCATAGAAGCTCCGGCAGGAAACTACACCCTTATTGCCGCATACTTAACCCATCAGACCTTCAAAAAAGAAATTCAGTTAACAGGGAACCAAGAGTTCAATATTGAAATGGTTTCGAACGACGGACAAATGAATTTGGTTGTTGTGTCTGCTGGAAGGTATGAGCAAAACATTGGTGAGGTGACTGTGAGTATGGAGGTTATTCAACCGAAATTAATTCAAGATAAAAACGCAGTGAACATCGCTGAAATCTTGCAACAAACTCCGGGTGTTGCAATTGTAGATGATGAGCCTCAAATCCGCAGTGGAAGCGGTTATAGCTTCGGCGCGGGAAGTCGGGTGCAAGTGTTGGTAGATAATATTCCTATTCTAAGCGGTGATGCGGGAAAGCCAAGTTGGGGATTTCTTCCAACAGAAAATGTATCGCAAGTTGAAATCATCAAAGGCGCGAGCAGTGTGCTTTATGGAAGTTCTGCATTAAGTGGTGTAATCAACTTCAGAACTGCCTACCCCACTTTAAAACCAAAAACAACCGTTTCTGTTTACCACGGATTTTATTCGAAACCGCAATCAGATTCAGCCGTGTATTGGAACAGACAAGGAATGAAAAGCGGGATTAATTTTCTTCATTCAGAAAAATTTGGAAAACTTGATTTTGTTCTTGCTTCAAGTATGCAATACGACGATGGACACCTAGGTCCTATTAAAGACACAGCCGACGGCAGCTTTTCGAATGGGAATTATAACCCTATGAAAGTAGATCGATACAGCGCTGGAAATAGAGCGCGTTTAAACCTGAATCTTCGATACCGCTTAACCGATCGTCTTTTCATAGGTCTTGCTGGAATTTATTCAACCGGCAACTCACTGGCTACTTTGATTTGGGATAATAGCTCTAATGGGTTGTACGGAGCTTATGCGGGCAGCGCTACACGGACCATTCAGCAATTGTACACAGTAGACCCTTCCATTCAATACACGAGTAAAAAAGGCACGGTACACTCGTTGAAATCGAGATGGCAATCGCTAGACAACAACAACGATAACAATCAAGGGAATTTCTCAGATGTCTTCTACACGGAATACCAAGTGCAGAAAAATTGGGAACTTCACAAGATAAAAAACCTAACAACCACAGCGGGTGTAGTAAACACAAACACAGATGCTCGCGGGCAATTGTTTGTAGGTGGAAATCCAGACGGACACAACCAAGCAAGAAATACTGCTGCCTATCTTCAAGTCGATAAAAAAATTGGTGAGCGCCTAAATCTTTCTGGAGGTGTGCGTTACGAGCGATTTCTATTGAATGAAGAAAAAAATAGCAAGCCCGTATTTCGCGCAGGAGCAAATTACAAATTGGGTCAAGCGACATACTTGCGTGCTTCCTACGGACAAGGATATCGATTCCCAAGTATTGCTGAAAAATTCATTGTAACGGGTTTGGGTGCCATTCAAGTTTTTGCAAATCCAGACTTAAAACCAGAGACTTCATACAATGCCGAAATCGGAATTAAGCAAGGATTTAAAATTGGAGAATTCAAAGGATTTATTGACGTAGCGGTTTTCCAACAAGAGTTTCGGAATTTTATTGAATTCACTTTTGGGCAATGGACGGCGGTTCCTCTATCAGACTTGGGTCAAATATCAAAAGTCATTGGGTTTAAAAGTTTGAATACCGGGGGCGCGAAAGTTCAGGGTGCAGAACTCAGTATTATGGGAACCGGTAACATTCGCAAGACTCGTTTCGATGTGTTGGCAGGTTACACGTACACAAAACCTATGAGCACCACTCCTGACTACGTCTATGCACAAACGGCACAAACTCCAGGAACACTTGTCATTCCGCAGTTTTCTCAAGCATCCTATTTAACCACAAGCGAAAATACGAACAGCAATATTTTGAAATATCGCATGCAACACCTAATAAGAATAGATGTTGGTGCAACCCGCGGTGCATTTAATTCAGGAGTAAGCTTTCGTGCAAATTCACACATGCAAAACATTGACAAAGCTTTTTCGCAACTCGAACAGGAGCTTCCCACTGAATTCAATCCGGGAATTAATTCATGGCGTGCCAATCACACCAAAGGCGACTATGTTTTCGATGCGCGAGTTGGCTACACCTTTTCAGAAAAACATAAGATTGCTTTCATCATGAACAACGTTCTCAATCGCGAATACGCTATTCGTCCGCTCGCCATTGAAGAACCTCGCGTAACCATTGTGCAATACACCTTAAGTTTGTAGCATGAAAGGACTTGGAATTATTCCCGCTCGATTTGGAAGCACACGTTTCCCAGGAAAACCATTGATTGAAATCAATGGAAAATCCATGATTCGAAGGGTAATAGACCAAGCCAAAAAATGCCAATCGCTACAAGAAGTTTGGGTGGCCACAGACGACGAGCGCATTTTTAATCATGTGGAAGAGTATGGCTGCAAAGCTATTTACACCTCAGAAAATTGCAACAGCGGAACTGAGCGCATTTGCGAACTCCTTCCGAACATCTTGGGGCAATTCGGTTTTGTGTTGAACATTCAAGGCGATGAGCCTTTTGTTCATGTTGAATCGTTGGAAGAACTTTCGAATGCCCTAATCGCTTCAAAAACCGATATCGCGACTTTAGCGGTTCAAATAGAAAACAGCGAAGAGGTGAACGATTCAAACCGAGTGAAAGTAGTATTCAGCACTTCAGGAAGAGCGCTGTATTTTTCACGATCAACCATACCTTTTGCTCGAAATGGCGAACCCAATTATTTCAAACATTTGGGAGTATACGCCTACACAACAGATGCCCTTCAACGAATAAATCATCTGAAACCTTCATCTTTGGAATTGACCGAATCGCTGGAACAACTTCGTTGGTTGGAGCATGACTTAACTATTTCGGTAGTAGTGACTTCCCACGACTCAACAGGAATAGACACTCCAGAAGATCTAGTGAAATATCAGGCCTAGGCTTGTAAGACCAATAAAAAATCCGTATTTTCGCAGTATGCAGTTCGAAAACCTAATCAAAGATTTATTGTACTCCAACGATTGCGTGGTTCTTCCCGGTTTGGGCGGATTCATTGCAAAATACAAGGGTGCTTCTTTGAATACAAGTTTGCATACGGTCTATCCCCCGCAGAAAACAATCGGATTCAATCCTCAAATTAAAGAGAACGACGGCTTGTTGGTTTCTGCTTTGTGTGCGTTGAACAATTGCTCTTATGCGGAAGGGAAAATAGAACTCGATGCCTGGGTGAAAGAGCAATCGAACACGTTACTTCGTGGCGAAAAAATTTCTTGGAAAGGAATTGGAATTCTGTTTCAAGATCGTCTAGGAAAAATTCAATTCATTCCAGACAGCAAAGGAAATTTCTCACTTGAATCATTCGGATTAGAAAAGATAATTCTTGTTCCAGTAGAACGTCAAATTGAAGAGCCAATAACTGCTGAAGTTTCAACTCTTGAAAAACGTGCAGAACAAGGATCAAAATGGATTTGGAAAGCAGCAGCTGTATTAGCGCTGCCTATTTTAGGTGTTGGAATATTTGCACTTTCGCATAAGATTGAAACGACAGATTGGCAATACGCCTCGTACAAATTACTTGGAACGAAAAGCCGAGTTGCACAGTACACTCCTGCGCCAGAAAGAGCCATTCCAACATATACCGTTGAAGAAGAAATTGAACTTGTTGAAACGCCTGAGTTAAACTCAGTTCCAACAGCTGCAGCAGTTGTAGCAACTCCCGTTGAAAAAACCAAAGTCGTAGAAACTGTTAATCCTACGCGTCTTGCAAAATACGAAATCATTGTAGGAGCCTTCGCTGTCTCTCAGAACGCAAACCGCATGGTAGCTGAGTTAAATAAAAAAGGATTCAAAGCAAGTTTATCTGGAAAAAAAGGAAATCTGCAACTTGTATCAGCAGCAAGTGACTCGAATTACGAGGCCATTATTCAAATGCTCGACAAGGTTAAATCTGAAGTCAACCCCTCTGCGTGGTTGAAACAAAATTAACATTTCATTTAGATTCGTTTAGCGGTTTTTGTTATTGATTTGAGTAATAATCAAAACGATATTATGCGCATAGGAGAACGTATTAAAAACAGAGCAAAAGATTTGCGACTTGGGCCAACGGAATTGGCTAAGATTATTAACACATCGAAACAAAACGTTTATGGAATTTACAGAAGAGATTCCGTTGACTCGAAACTTTTATTCGATTTGTCGAAAGCATTAGACACCGATTTCTTTTCGCTTTACTCGAAAATTCTTGCTAGTGGTTCTAATCTGGAGGAAGGAAGCGAGCTTCGAGCAGAGAGTTTAGAAAACGACATCGTTGCGGTGAAAAAAGAGTTAACAGATCTACGAGAGAAGTACGCTTTATTGCGCGCTTTATTCGAAGCCAAAACAGGAGAGAAAATTCCTGAATTCTAATCATGTATTACCTTTGGCCTCATGAATTATGAAGCCATTATTTTCGACTTCGGGGGCGTACTCTTTGAGATAGACTACAACGCACCCGTGCGAGCCTTTCAGGCGCTTGGAATGGAATCATTCGCAACAGCCTATTCCCAGGCTCAGCAAGATGAAATTTTCGACTTATTAGAAACCGGCAAAATTCCCGGAGAAGCTTTTTACGATTGGATCTCAAACTTCCTTCCGAACGCCTCTCGGCAACAATTGGAAAACGCCTGGAACTGTATACTCACTCAACTTATCCCAGAACGAGTTGATTACATTTTCAAATTGAAAGAAAAGGGCATTCGCACCTTCATCTTCAGCAACACCAATGAATTGCATGTAGCCGTTTTCGAACGAATGATCGATGAGTCTTATGGCTTAGAGAAATTCAAATCTGCTTTTGAATTTATTCATTACAGCAATGTCTTAGGAATGCGCAAGCCCAATCCTGAAGCTTTTCTTGAGCTGTGCAGAATTCATGGACTCACGCCCGTAAAAACAATTTTTATCGATGATTCAATTCAGCATGTTGAAGGGTCCGTTCGCGCTGGAATAAAAGGCCTGCACCTTCTTCCACATCAAACTCCGGCAGAATTAATAGACCCTTTATTTTAATTTGAAGGCCCTACTGCTGATGGGCTTTGTGAAAGAAAAAGGAACCATCTTCTTTACACCAAGACCCTTCGCCTGCACATAACCCGACGCTTCCAAAATAATTTCGTCTTTGAACATAAGCGCCAAAGCGTTGCCCAACAATCCTTCCACATCGGTAATATTGGTGAAGACTTTCACATCGTAAACTTGCGCAGATTTCGGACCTAGAACTACAGGTTCTGCCAAGGTTAGAGTACCAGCTACGTTTCCGTCAATGCGCAATTCCAAATCAGATTCGTATAACGTAATCTTATACGGATTGGGATTTTCAAGCCCAATTCGTAAAACTGCTGCAACGTGATTATTGGTAAATTCCGAAAGATCAAATTCTTCTACACGCTTCACTTTTACATCCTTGTAAATTTCACAAGAAGTAAAAGTGAACACCGTGAAAAGCAGAAATATCCATTGAATTGAAATCTGTTTTCTTCTCATAACATTCTCACGTTTTCTATTTCAACCCGAACGAAATTTACTTCGAAAAATTATCGAAGAAATATGGAATCGTTTCAATTCCCTTGTAGTAGTTAACCAAACCGTAATGCTCATTTGGTGAATGCAACGCATCTGTATCCAATCCAAAGCCCATTAAAACAGTCTTTAAGTTCAATTCAGACTCGAACATGGCAACGATAGGAATTGATCCTCCACCGCGAGTTGGAATTGGCTTCTTTCCGTATGTGTGCTCCATAGCATCCGAAGCTGCAATGTATGCCTTGCTGTCTGTGGGTGTAACAACCGGCTCACCGCCGTGGTGCGGACGAACTTCAACACGAACACCGGCAGGTGCAATGGCTTTGAAGTGATTCGAAAACATTTCAGTGATTTGATCTGTCGTTTGATGAGGCACCAATCGCATAGAAATTTTCGCAAATGCCTTTGATGGGAGAACCGTCTTCGATCCTTCGCCAATATATCCGCCCCAAATACCATTGCAATCTAATGTTGGACGAACTCCTGTGCGCTCAATTGTAGAATATCCCTTTTCACCGTAAAGCGCGTCTATATCCAAATCTTTCTTGTAAGCCTCTTCATCGAAAGGCGCAGCGTTCAACGCTGTGCGTTCTGCATCTGATAGTTCTTGAACGCTGTCATAGAAACCTGGAATGGTAACATGATTGTTTTCATCGTGAAGTGAAGCAATCATCTTCGCCAAAACATTAATCGGATTAGCAACTCCACCGCCGTATACACCACTGTGTAAATCGCGATTCGATCCTGTCACTTCAACTTCAACATAACTTAATCCTCTTAAACCACAATCAATACTTGGAACGTCGTTCGCTATAATGCTAGTGTCTGAAATCAACACCACATCTGCTTTCAACCTTTCTTTATTGGCCATGCAGAAAGGACCAAGGTTGGTTGAACCCGCTTCCTCCTCTCCTTCAATCATGAACTTAACGTTACATGGAAGTGAATTCGTTTTCCACATAGCTTCAAACGCCTTCACGTGCATGAACATCTGTCCTTTATCGTCGCAAGATCCGCGCGCGAAGATGGCACCTTCTGGATGAATCTCTGTTTTCTTAATCGTCGGCTCAAAAGGCGGTGTATGCCACAATTCAATCGGATCAGCCGGCTGAACATCGTAGTGTCCGTATACCAGAACCGTTGGCTTACTCGGATCAATTAATTTTTCTCCATATATAATTGGGTGACCTGCGGTAACACATATTTCAACATTATCTGCTCCAGCGTCGCGAAGATGCTTCGCCACCAAATCTGCGCATTTCGCTACCTCTTCTTTGTAGGCCATATCCGCGCTAATGCTTGGAATACGTAATAGTTCGAACAACTCGTTTAAGAAACGATCTTTATTTTCGTTGATAAAATCTTGTGCTGCTTTCATGACATTTAATTTGTGGTCGAAAGATACGATGGAACGTTTTAAAATCAGAATGAAAAACCAACGAAGAAGAATATCTTTGCAGCAATGAGTAGCGTAAATTTCGAGAATACCGCGGTAGCGTTTCAACATAAAAACAATGGCCAACTGAAGCGTTCTTTTTGGCTCTTCAAACTAATCGCCTCTCCGAGCTTGGTTAAAATTGGTGCGACGTTAACAAATTTAGCTGTTGGACTAGGCATTCCCATTGGATGGGCCATTAAGAAAAATATCTTCTCACAGTTTTGCGGGGGAGTGAATATCTCAGAAAGCAAGAAAGCTGCGCATCACCTTGCGAAGAGCGGCATTGGTTCCATTCTCGATTACAGCGTGGAAGGAAAAGAAAACGAAAAAGATTTCGACTTTACGGCAGATGAAATTAAGCGCACCATTGATGCTGCCGAGAACAACAACGACATTCCCTTCAGTGTATTCAAAGTAACAGGAATTTGCAGATTTTCTCTGTTGGAAAAAGTAAATGCGAAGCAAGCGCTTTCGGCCAATGAAGAAGTTGAGTGGGAACGCGCTGCTGGTCGTGTGTTCAGCATTTGCGAGCATGCCTTCCAAAAAAATGTTGCGTTGTTTGTGGACGCTGAAGACTCGTGGATACAGGATGCGATTGATGAACTAGCGGAAAGCATGATGGTTCAATTCAACCAGAAAAATTTCATCGTTTACAATACGGTTCAATTATACAGACACGATCGCCTTGCGTATTTGAAAGCAATGCATGAGCGTTTGAGCGAGAAGGGAGCAAAGACCGCTGTGAAATTAGTTCGTGGAGCCTATATGGAAAAGGAACGCAAGCGTGCTGCTGAATTGGGCTATGTGGATCCCATTCAATCAACAAAAGAAAATACAGATCGCGATTTCAATTTAGCGGTCGACTATTGTTTAGATCACATTGAAGACATAGCTATTTGCTGCGGTTCGCACAATGAAGAAAGTTCTGCGATGTTGGTGGAAAAAATGAATGCGCGTGGAATTGCAAGCAACGATAAACGCATCTATTTCGCGCAATTGTTCGGCATGAGCGACCACATTAGCTATAACCTCAGTCACGCAAATTATAACGTCGCGAAATACCTTCCGTACGGCCCCATTAAAGAGGTCATGCCGTATTTATTGCGCCGAGCGCAAGAGAATACTTCGGTAAAAGGTCAAACCGGAAGAGAATTATCTCTGATTGAAAAAGAAATTCAACGCAGAAAAAAAGCTTAGTTACAGCTTCCAGATTTTGGTGAGTGGTGAAAACAAATAATCACTACCCGTCTTCACTTCCTTACACAAAATACGCTGACGTCTTTTGTTTAAGCGAACGAATTCACGCTTGTCTTTTCCATATATAAATTTGGCCCCGTCAGGAAGATCATCGACCATAATAATATTTTCATGGCTCGATCGATCATAGAGCGCTAAAGTCTTTGAGAGATCAACATCGCTGCAAGTTGCAGCGGCGGGATTGTTCAGGTATCGCTGAATGGCTTTTTCTAAATCTAGGGGAAATAAATTCACATTTACAAAGGGTGCCAAAGTCTCTTGGAAACATTTTTTCCACTCACCACCATGCGGCTTCACAAAATGTCCGTGACGCACATGACAAATCAAGTGAGCCAATTCGTGCATGAGTGTAATTAGAAAAGCGTAGCGATTT
The DNA here is from genome assembly GCA_044239865.1 of Flavobacteriales bacterium. Classification (GTDB taxonomy): domain Bacteria; phylum Bacteroidota; class Bacteroidia; order Flavobacteriales_D; family Sanyastnellaceae; genus CAIZGX01. The sequence goes on along the minus strand of JBIIAO010000005.1, from coordinate 31,575 downwards.
AAATTATGATTCACCGTGATCTTGTAGCGTTCACCAGGCGCGTAACGGAAATCGCCGTGCTTGGTACTTCGGCCTTTGGTAATAACCAAATCGTGCGGATACGCCCGCAACATTTCACACACCTTCACTACTGAACCACCGGGTAAGAATGGAGTTAAAGCAGTTTCTAAATCATTCGATTTAGCCATGCCTCATTGTAATTAATCCCAAGTTGGGCAGTTGCAATCATTTGGTTTGGAACGTTTTCCCCCTTGCTTTCCCCCCGGTTTCTTCGTGATTTTGTGTCCATGATTTTGCTCATTGCATGAAGCTAATCCGACAATTAAAAACGTAGCTAAAAGCAAATACATTAATTTCTTCATGTCTCGAAAATACTGAATAAGTAGCAAGAATACGTAAACATTGAAAAATTATTACACTCAAAAAAAATAAACTACCTTCGGCGTAAGTTTAAATCATGACAGGAATCTTAGGAAATTTTGGACGTTATTTTTTGCTCATGCGCAGGGTGTTTTCTCGTGCTGAAAAAAAGAAAATATACAGACCATTGATCACCGACGAAATGATTAAAATTGGTGTGCAGTCTGTCGGAATTGTGGCTTTACTATCATTCTTCATGGGTGCAGTAGTTACCCTGCAAACAGCGGTGAATATTGAAAGCGGTTGGATTCCGAAATGGACCGTTGGTTACACCACCAGACAAACCATGATCTATGAGTTTTCCTCTACCATTGTAGCACTTGTATTAGCAGGAAAAGTGGGCAGTAACATTGCCTCTGAGATAGGCACCATGCGTATTTCAGAACAAATAGACGCGCTAGACATTATGGGTGTGAATTCAGCAAGCTACCTCATACTTCCTAAATTGATTGCCTCTACTGTTATGTTTCCGTTTTTAGTACTCCTTGCTATGAGTGTTGGTATTTGCTCAGGAGCCTTAGTCGGAACAATGACCAAAGCAGTTTCACTAAATGATTTTGTCTACGGTATTCAATACGATTTCGATAGTTATGGAATTGTCTACTCCCTCATTAAAACAGTTTTTTTCGCGTTTATTCTTTCTACCATTCCTGCTTATCATGGTTATTACGCAAGTGGTGGCGCGCTTGAGGTAGGAAAATCAAGTACCAAAGGAGTTGTATATAGCATGGTTGCAGTAATGGTTGGGAATTATTTGCTTACTCAAATATTACTGCTGTGATTCAGGTTCAAAATATTTCCAAAGCCTTTAAAGAAGCTCAGGTGCTTTCGGATATTTCCATTGACTTCGAACCCGGAAAAGTGAATTTTATTATTGGAAGAAGTGGACAAGGAAAAAGCGTGCTGTTAAAGTGCATGGTTGGCTTGTTAGATCCCGATGCTGGAAGTATTCTGTACGATGGGGTTGACTTTCTGAATATGAATGAAGATCAACACAAAGCCATTCGTCAAGAAGTAGGAATGCTTTTTCAAGGTGCTGCGCTTTTCGACTCCATGACTGTTGAGGAAAATGTTATGTTTCCTCTTACCATGTACAGCAACCTGACTAAAGAAGAGAAGCTAGTAAAAGTGAATGAATGCCTCGAGCGAGTAAATCTTGCAGGGAAAAACAAACTTTATCCTGCCGAACTCTCTGGTGGAATGAAAAAGCGAACAGGTATAGCCCGCGCCATTATCATGAACCCGAAGTTTCTTTTTGTAGACGAGCCCAACTCTGGATTAGATCCTGAAACTTCCATCGTCATTGATAACCTCATTCGCTCCATAACTTACGATCTAGGTTCAACAACCATTGTGGTTAGTCACGATATGAATTCGGTTATGGAAATTGGAGACAACATCAATTTCATAAGCGGCGGAAGAGTCGAATGGCAAGGCAATAAGCAAGAACTGTTAAAATCGGAAAACACGGCCCTTAACAACTTCGTTTTTGCTTCGGAGTTTATGCAAGAAATTAAGCAAAACCTTCGGGGCGAATAATCTCTACTAAGGGCGAATAATCATTCGCCCCTAACTTACAAGGGCGAATGATTATTCGCCCCGAAAAAGGAACTTCTCTGTAACAGTATGCCCTTGTGTTCTGAACGAAACCATGTACAAGCCAGAAGCAACATTCGAAGGCAATGGAACTTGAATCAACTGATCCAACGACTCAATGAATACATCTTTCGAGAAAAGCATCTGACCATTCATTCCAACCAATTGAATCATTCCCTTTCCTAGCGCGCGCTCATCAGTAATTCGAATAGTCGCCATTTTCTCTTCAATTCCTTGAAATGAAATTACCGCGACATTTCCTTGCTCATCAACTTCCATAATGTCAGCTGCATTTCTTTCAACATGCATTTCATCATTCATGACTTCCATCGAACTTGGGTTTCCAGGAGCGAATGCCGAACCGATGGTTACCACACAAAAAGGACCGTAATCTCCTTCTTGCGGAGAGTTGCACGAAATAAGTTTTGGCTTCGCCGCAATGCGATATGAATTACCGGTAACCAATCCGAACTGATTCAACATTAAAACTTCGGATGTTGTTGTAGCTACAATGGCCGGAGCAATCGGCGTTTGTGGTGCGCCCGGATTTACCTGAGCTATTTGCCAAATATATTGTCCTGCACCTTGGGTAAACTGTGAATAAACAATGCTGTAAGGCGATATCGTTGTGTTACAAAGATTTGCATAAGCTGGTGGCGGACCGGTAATAGTTAAGTAAGGAATTGGCGCTGTAATTAAACAATAGGGCGCACTCCAAAGACCCCAAACATTGCAATAATTCATGCGAATTCGAACCGAATAAATTCGGTTGTATCGCAGACAAGACAACGCAGGAATATTCATATTCAAAGTAGTAATACCAGGAGCAGATTGTGTGGTAACAATAACATTTCCTGCCAACGTGAATTCCCATTCAGTAATGGCCGTTGGGCCTAAATAGGTGGAATTCAAAACCCCGCCGAGTAAAGTCACTGTCGCGCACGGAGCGTTGCTAATGGTATTATTGGGATAGGCCTCCATAGCCAACGTTCTAACTGGGCCTTCGCCACACCAAATTCCATCCATTTGAATTTCAATGTACACGTCGTACGTCTTCCCATAACAGATGCAAGGAAAAGTATACAAATACACTTGATCCACACTTGAAGCTCCTGTATTTCCTGTGCAAGGCGTGCCTGTCGGATCCGCTTGATCAACAAAACGATAACGAGTTGAAGTAACTAAATTGTTCTGTGCTGCGAATGTTGGGTTATTGCGTTTTGCAAAATTGTTTGTTCTATACCCAACCAACCCTGCGTCTGGAGAAGGGTTCGGAGAAGAAAGTAGTTGAGCCGTTGGATAGTATTCTACTTTTACGGTAAAGCAAGAAGCTGCAGTCCCATTTGATCCTACACGGAAATAATATTCTGTTCCAGGATTAACTGGGTTAGTCGCCCATGTTGTCTTCAGCGTTTCTGTAACTCCCGAACCACCCGCGTTAACACATTGCATATAGATTGGTGCGGCGGCTGTTCCCGCGTAAAAATCTATGGAAGCATCAAATCCCGTAGGCACAACAGACACTTTAACCGCAGCTGAAAGCGTTCCCGCAGGCACCGTAAACTTAAACCAACACGCTTTTGTAGGAGCGGCTGCCGTACAGGTAGATGTGGTTTGTCCTGTGGTCGTAACAAGACATTGGCTCGTAGACGCAATTGGGGTATATCCAACTCCATTTAATAAGTAATTTCCCGGAGTAATAGCTAATGCCGTTGCTGAAGTAGCCTGGGCATAAGCCGAAGTTACACAAGCTGCTAAGATTACTAAGAGTACAAGTCTTTTCATAAAATTAAGGATATGAACAAATGTAACGAATGAGAGACAAACAAATTCAACAGATCTCCATTAAAAGTTCAGCATTCGAGGTTGAAAAGGCGCGAAAACATCCTCTCTTGTCAAATTATCAATTTGACCTGACCCACTTTCGAACTTCGCAATGACATCGTCCATTTTTCTTAATGGTTCCGCTACAGCCAAAGAAACCATTTCAGATGCGTAATCTTCGGAATAGCCACTGTCATTCAACGAAAAATTTTGAACCTGCATTCCCAAAGCATCGAAAAACGTAGTGCTATAGATACTTACCTGAATTTTAGCACGCTTCAATTCTTCATTCAATGAAGCTGAAATGGGCAGTACTTCAACGAAATTATTGGCCTCACTTTCGTATTTCTGCACTTCAGATTCAAGCGGGTGCAATTTCACTATCAACTTCCAATTCGGGTGATTTGTCATAATGATATCACGCATGTATCTGATCCACTCGATATAGGGTTCAGATAAATTCTTCTGGGCACAAAGCAATACGCGATTCTCTTTCTTAAAATCATTCGATTTAACTGCAGTATCTGTCTTGAAATTTCCAACTACAATAGGCTTCATAAAGTCAGATTCAGCACCTCTTTGCAATACTTCTTTCCAGAAATTTCCAAACAACCAAATCTCATTCGGAAACATTGCCTTCGCGAGGGAATCTGCATATTTCTGGGGATAAACGTAATACAAATCATGTTTTGAAATTAATCCATGTTGAAGCTCAATTGTTTTTATCCCCAGCAACTTCGCGGCTGCCAAACATCCTTCATTGTGGTAATGTGTAATGCCAACTATGGTTTTTGGAACAGCGAAAGATAGCAAGCTGTGCCATCTCCGAAAAGAATCGAAGAACACATGAAAAGCGCTTTCAACATATCGAAATTCTGCACTCGACAGCGACTTAGCCTTTTTTATTTGTTGAAGGACTTCCTTCAACTCGAAATAAATTTCTTTTTGAATTTCATTTGTTGGTGGAAACCAATTCGATAATTCCTTCAATGAAAAATCTGCCTCCGATTGAAACGCGCCGGTTGTATCCCACCACGAATATTCTGTGCTTAAAATAGACTCCCGCATCAAATGAGTAATGGGTGAAATGTCTTCTCCAGTTGGAAGTTTCAATTTTCTTCTTCCTTCTAAAAATAAAATGCTTTGGCTTTTTTGTGGAAAGAAATTTATTTTTCTATTTCGAAAGGAATTAATCCGCGACTTGACTTTAAATACGCTCCATGCTCCAAAAAGATTTTTTTTCAGCAATTTATCTCGCGCATCGGTCATGGCGTAGGACAAGCCGTGTTGCACCAATTTCAGGTAATTGAAATTCTTCCCCTCGAACAATTTTCCATCTGGAAATCTTTGCTCGAATTCATTCTGAATAATATTGAAATCAATGGGACGAAAGGCCATGTCGCAAGTTATTCAATTCGTTCCACATTTCTCTTCCTTTGGTGCGAAGCCAAATAAACATTCCAATTAAAATAATTGCTGTAGCCGCAAGCCGCCAAACCCATGAAAAATCGCGCATTGAAAATACACCCGCTCCCACAACTACAATAATTGCAACAAGTTCAAACGGACGAATGAGCTTGCGGAAGGCTCCGCTGTTCGTTATTAAAAAATAACCCGCCACTCCCATAACGAAATAAGCAATTACGGTGTTCACAGTTGCCGCCCATGTTTCGTAGTAACCAATGAAAATTAAATTGAGTAACACGTTGGAAAGGGCTGCCACCACTGTTATTTTCAAAACTTCCATGGTTCGTTTATCGTAGATGGCCTTATCAACTATAGCCACGTAAATGGGCCGGTAGCAAAATCCGAAAATGAGAATTATAGCCATTGGATAAGCTGCACTCAACTCCGCTTTGCGATAAAGCAATCTGAAAATATCCGGAATCCACAACCCCAATAGCGTTGCCATCAGCAACGAAATGTAAAACCAAGCTCGGATGAGCTTACCCAAGGTTTGCATAGCCAATTCACTTCCTGTTTTATACAAATCGAAAACAATGGGCGTTAACACTTGGTTGGCCTGCGATTGAATATTTTCGAAGTAGGAGGCAAAAGAATAAGCAATGCTGTATTGTCCTATTTTATTTTGTGAAACCCCAAATCGATCTAATAACACACGGTCAGATGAATTCAATAAATAGGTCGCATACTCTTTCGGAATAAGCGGTGTTGCAATTTTTAGATCTGAAACAATTTCATTTTTGTTGAAATGAAACGATGGGCGAATGCGCTCCTTCACATACAGAAAGTAACCGAAATAAGCGGCCAAGAAAGCCGAAGAAATAGCTTGAGAATAAAGCCAAGCCATGTACCCTAAATTGAAATATCTAACGCCTACAAAACTTATAAATGCAGATAGAATTCCCACGACAATGGTTATAGTATATACCTGCTGATGCTTGTGTCTAAACTGAAGCAATCGCGTGGCAATCGACTTCGTTAAATCGAAAAATAGCAGCGGAACAATCACCAAGACTAGAACTACATTTAATCGGTCAGAAGGAATTTTGTTTCTCAAAGAAAAATACAACAAGGCCGCCACCAATGCTGCATACAGAAATTTATATAGCCACTGAAAACCTAGGAGCCGAGACCATTTCGATTTAAACTCAGGACCCAACTCGAAATAACTTTGCTGAAAGAGCACGATGTACCCCAAACTGCTGAAGGCTCCAACCAATCCAGCGTAGCTGAGAATTAAACCGTAAATGGCGTAGTCGCCTGCTGTTAAAAAAGGAGTAAGAAAAGGGAGCAAAAAGAGATTAATCAGCGCTGGAGACTGATTTGCAAAAGAATAAAAAAAGGTGTGAGAGACTATTTTCTTAAGCATTCACGGTAAGGGCTTAAGACAAAGATACGTCTTAGCCGTTCAACGCTTCAGCACCGGCAACAATTTCCAAGATCTCTCCTGTAATTGAAGCTTGACGAGCTTTGTTGTAGGTTAACTTAAGTTCCTTAACCATTTCACCAGCGTTGTCTGTTGCCTTGTGCATAGAAGTCATACGCGCACCGTGTTCGGCAGCGTTGCTATCTAACAGAGCTTTGAACAACTGAACTTTCAATGTTCGAGGAATTAACTCTTCAAGAATCTGCGTTTTCTCTGGCTCGTAGATATAATCTACATTCGATTGCGCTTCTGAATTCACCGGAGGAAGTACCGGAAGGAATTGCTCGTTCTCAATGATCTGAACCGCAGCATTTTTAAAACGGTTGTAAACTAAAATTACTTTATCGTATTTACCACTAGCGAATTGATCCATGATCGTATTCGCAATTCCACTCACGTTCGAGAACGTTAATTTATCAAAGATATCATAAGGGGTATCACCGAAACCTTCAACGGTGTGCATCGTTGTTTTCTTGTAATTGTCGGAGGCTTTCTTTCCTAAAGACAATACATGAACATTTGGATTGGTTTTAACGATATTTCGGATTTCCTTGATAACGTTATTGTTGAAACCACCGCACAAGCCACGATTTGAAGTAATAGCAACCACCAGCGTGCTCTTAACGTCACGCTGCTGGCTGAATGTTGAATTCGACTCTGAAGAACTTACGTTCGAAAGAATTTCCTGAAGCTTTTGAGCATACGGACGCATTTTAGTAATGGCATCTTGTGCTCTTCTCAATTTTGCTGCAGACACCATTTTCATGGCAGAAGTGATTTGCATGGTTGAGTTAACCGATACAATACGCATTCTGATTTCTTTCAAATTTGCCATGTCCTTCTTCGCTTTACAATTAGTTGTATCTCGCTGAAATATCTTTTGCTACTGATTCCAATACTGTTGTAACAGCCTCGTCGATTTTACCGTTACGAATAGCAGTTAAGGTATCGTTGTGGTTCATTTCAAGACTATTCAAATAATCGTCTTGGAACTCACGAATTTTCTCTACCGGAATACGTGATAACAATCCTTTCGTTCCACAGTAGATAATAGCTACTTGCTTCTCTACAGTCATTGGATTGTTCTGACCTTGCTTCAAGATCTCAACGTTACGCTTTCCTTTTTCAAGTACAGATTTCGTTACTTCATCTAAGTCAGATCCGAATTTCGAGAATGCCTCAAGCTCACGGTATTGTGCTTGGTCAAGCTTCAACGTACCAGCCACTTTCTTCATAGACTTAATCTGTGCAGAACCACCCACGCGGCTTACAGAGATACCTACGTTAATTGCAGGACGCACACCTGAGTTGAATAAGTTCGACTCAAGGAAGATTTGACCATCTGTAATCGAAATTACGTTGGTTGGGATATACGCCGAAACGTCACCCGCTTGTGTTTCAATAATTGGAAGTGCCGTTAATGAACCACCACCTTTAACAATGCTCTTCAAGCTTGCTGGTAAATCGTTCATGTTTTCAGCAACACTTTGAGTTGCATTTACTTTCGCAGCACGCTCAAGAAGACGGCTGTGCAAGTAGAATACATCTCCAGGATATGCTTCACGTCCAGGTGGGCGACGAAGCAACAAAGACACCTCACGGTAAGCTACTGCTTGTTTAGACAAATCATCATAAACAATCAATGCTGGACGACCGGTATCACGGAAGTATTCTCCAATTGCGCAACCTGAGAACGGAGCGTAGAATTGAAGAGGAGCCGGATCAGAAGCCGTTGCAGCAACAACCACTGTATAGGCCATGGCACCTGCATCTTGTAATGTTTTTACAGTACCTGCGATGGTAGAACCTTTTTGTCCGCAAGCAACATAAATACAATACACAGGCTCACCTTTATCGTAAAATTCTTTTTGATTGATGATGGTGTCAATCGCAACAGTTGTTTTACCTGTTTGACGGTCACCAATGATCAACTCACGTTGTCCACGTCCAATTGGAATCATTGCATCAATTGCTTTGATACCTGTTTGAAGTGGCTCGTTAACAGGCTGACGGTAGATTACCCCTGGAGCTTTACGCTCAAGTGGCATTTCATACAACTCGCCTGTGATAGGACCATTTCCATCGATAGGCTCTCCCAGTGTGTTTACAACACGACCAAGCATTCCTTCTCCGGCTTGAATAGAAGCAATAGTTCCAGTACGTTTAACGCTAGCGCCTTCTTTTAACTCTCCAGAAGGACCTAACAATACAGCACCAACGTTATCTTCTTCAAGGTTAAGGGCAATACCTCGTACACCGTTTTCAAACTCAATCAACTCTCCTGATTGAACATTCGAAAGACCGTAAATACGAGCAATACCATCTCCAATTTGAAGAACGGTACCTACCTCTTGCAACTCAGTTTCGGTCTTTAGACCCGCTAACTGTTCTCTAAGGATTGCTGAAATCTCCGCAGGTTTAATGTCTGCCATAACAAATAGTTTTTAATCCCAATATAACGTTGGGACGTACGGGTTTTTTGAAAAATCTTTTTTCGCTTTTTTCAGTTTATCTGAAACAGATGCATTGTACTCCATTCCGTTTACACGAAGGATAAATCCACCTATTAAATCTGAATCAACTTTTTCAGTAATTTCAACATCGCCACCACAAATCTTCTTCGCTACTGCAGAAACCTCTGCACGAAGAGCATCATCTGCTGGCACTGCTGAAATTAATTCCACATCAAAAATATTTCTTCCAGCCTTTACCTGCTGAACAAACGACTGAGCTATTTCACCCAAATCACTCTCACGGCCTTTGCTTACGATTAGATCAATAAACACGTGCGTGGTTTTGTTCAATTCAGTAAAAATAGAGAACAACACTTTACGTTTTTTATCACCGCTAATAACTGGACTAGCCAACATTATTTGCAAATCCTTACTTGAACGAATGCTGCTAGAGATGTAGAGCATATCTTTCAACAAGACATCGGTCTCTCCTCGCTCTGCAGCAAGGCTAATCAATGATTTTGCGTAACGCGTTGAAAGGCGAATGTTTGACATATTAATTGGCTCCGAATTCTTTAATTAAAGAATGATTCAACGCTTTTTGCTTTTGCTCTTCTGTTAAAGAGTCCTTCAAAAGCACCTCAGCCAACTGAACTGAAAGATCAGCTACCTGATTTTTCAAATCGGTGATAGCCGCTTGCTTTTGATTTTCAATTTCAGCTTTCGCTTTTGCAGTAATGCGATTTGCCTCTTCTTGCGAGCGACCAACGGCATCGTTGCGCATTTTATCAGCCATTGACTTTGCTTCATTCAAGATACGATCACGTTCGTTGCGCGCTTCACGAAGAAGATCTTCGTTGCTCGCCTGTAAACGGCTCATTTCTTCCTTAGCAAGGTCTGCCTGACGCAATGCATCTGCGATACCCTCCTCACGGTCCTTTAAAGAACTCAATATTGGACCCCATGCCATTCTTTTCAAAATGGCAAGCACACACAAGAAAGCAACCGAGGCCCAAAATACGGTACCTACGGATACACTAAGTAATCCTTCCATGGATGTATTGTGTTTAGCGCAAAGCGCCTATTATTAACCTAAAGCTACTAACAAACAAACGATAATGGCAAACAAAGCAACACCCTCTACCAAGGCAGCAGCTACGATCATGTTTGAACGTAAATCACCACTTGTTTCTGGTTGACGAGCCATTCCTTCAAGAGCAGAACCGCCAATGCGACCTACACCGATACCTGCACCAATAGCAGCTATACCTGCTCCAATACCAGCAAGACCTTGTCCAACTTCTGCTGTCATTAAAAGATTTAAGAATTCCATGTTATTTGATTTTTGAGTTAAAATTTACAAATTAATGTGCATGAGGTTCAACATGTTCATGCTCGTGATGATGTTCTTGATTTGCTTCTCCGAAATATAATGCGGCAAGTAAAGTAAATACATATGCCTGAAGGAATGCAACTAAAAGTTCCAAGCAGTACATGAAGATCATAAACAATACAGAACCAACTCCAACACCATATCCTGCCGCAACACTATCCTGTCCGAACATCAATGCCAATCCTACAAAAGACAATATGATAATGTGTCCAGCTGTAATATTCGCTGTCAAACGAATCATCAATACGGTTGGCTTAATGAACACACTCATGATTTCAATTGGAACCAGAATAACTTTAACGAAAGCCGGAACCCCCGGAGGCCAGAAAATGTGACCCCAATAGTGTTTGTTACCTGAGAAGCTCGTAATAAGGAAAACCAATCCGGCTAAAACCAAGGTAATGCTCAATGTTCCCGTGATGTTGAAACCTCCTAGAAAAGGAATCATACCCAACATATTACACATCCAAATAAAGAAGAATGAAGTCAATAAAAAAGGAACGTATTTCTCTGCTTTCTTCTTTCCTAATGCAGGAGTAGCAATATCGTCTCTAATGAATATAATGAAAGGCTCCAAAGCATTCTGAATGCCCGATGGTGCTATTCTTCCATTTTTCTTGTACTTCTTCGCAATAGATCCGAAAAGGAATATCATTAAGCCAATGATTAGCAGCATTCCAAATACCGATTTGGTAATTGAAAAATCCATAACCTTGTGACCGTGAGCATCGTGAGGTGCATTTTCACCAACGAATTCAATCATCTCGTGATGACTGCGATATCCTTTGTAATCGTGGTAATCTAATTCACCGTGATCGTTTACTGAGTAAAAATTACTTGAAGAGAAAATATCGAAATGCCCTTCGTGAAGAATGATAACTGGAAGAGGAATGTATAAGCTTCCACCAAGGTGAATTTGATGAGCATCTGTAATGTGATGCATGATCATCTCACCAATTTTGAATTCTTCTTCTGCGAGCGCTGTCTCTTGCGTCGCGTGTGTTAACGTGTCAGTATTAGCGTGTGCACTTGTATCCGCGTGTACAGAATGTTCAACCGGTGCTTGATCGTGAGCAGCTGTCTCAGAGGCATGTCCTTCGTGCTGCGCAACGGCAACTGAAGTCATTCCTATGAATCCTATTATAAAAAGAAATTGATATAGTCTCACCATCACATACCCGTTTTTGGCGGTGCAAAAGTAAGCAACACAATGCAGAAACGAAATTATTTTTTCAAAAACTTTTCGATTTCTCATTTAATCTTCAAAAGAGCTCTCGAAAAGATTAAAGTAGCGCCAACGTAGATAAAAAAAGTACCCAGAGCAAGCACAGCTTTCGATGCGGGGAAAATCACGATTAACACCCCAACAACAGAAGCTGTAAAGAGTAATTTCAACGTTATGGCTGTCATGAAGGCATTAACAAATTTCGCAGGTGACTTTGCAACGGCGGCTTGAACCCACTTGTATAGCAAAACATTCAACACAACGAATAACACGGGCACTCCCTCAAAAACAAGTGGTACACTCCATTTCAAACTGGAAAAATAAATAGCGCTCATGCACACGAGTGCAAAAACAACGTTAGGGAAAATAAATCGATTCATTTTTTTGATACACTTCGGATGACAACATATAAAGAAACTGCAAGACCTAAAATAGAAAAAACCAATGTTAACATTGGTTTTTCATTTTGAAAATAAATATCTAATTTTCTACCTCCCCAAACTCCTAAACCTATCGTTAGAGCCATTTGCGTTGCCAACGAAGAGTATTTTAATACGGAAGGGTTGATAATAATTATTTTGAATTCGGAGTTGGCTGTGATGCCGTTGCTCCCGGAGTTAGAGGTTTTGGAGCTTCCTTCGGCTTTTGACCCATTGAACATGCTCCGCTAAATGCAGCACCTGGCTCAATGGCCAATTTATCTGTGAAAATATCACCTTCAACACGCGCTGTGCTTTTCAACGAAAGCAATTGTTGAACATTCAGTTTCCCTTTCACAAACCCTTCGATTTCGGCATTCTGACAGATCACATTTCCATCAATTTTTCCTGTTGGACCGATTACCAAGCGACCTTTGGTACCTATATTTCCTGTGAACACACCGTCTATACGAATATTACTTTCGCAGCGGATTTCACCTTCAATAACTGTTCCTTCAACAATACGGTTAATTGCATTTTCAGATGCTGAATCTGAAGGTCTTGCAGATGTACTTCCTTTTGATAACATATTTCAATAATTTTTAGTAAAAAATTCTAAATAACCACTAAAGTCTTTAGAGCGAAACAACTCTAGATAATTCTGTTTAGAGATAATGAATTTGTCATTCTTGACAAGATTCAATTCAATAATTAAATCATTATCACCAACAAAAGTAATAAAATAATCGTTCGCATCTTTCAAATTTACAAATGACTTAACTAAAATAAACGTATTCTCTTCATTAAACATCGTATTACTCACCTTGTAGTCAAAACCTGAAAAATAGGTTTTCGTAAAATCAGCCACCTTCGCTTTGGCCTGATTTAAATTTATTTCTTTCGAATTAACCACCGCAACCACGTAATGCTCAGAATCGTTCGCCTTAATGTAATTAGATGTCGTTGTGTTCGTTTTCGGAGCACTGCCCGTATTCAATTGTTTTAACATTTCGGCAGCTTTTGCAGCCATATCCGTATTTGGACAATCTGAGACTACAGCCTTCAGTTCCGCCTCGCAATTTTCCCTCACTCCAAATGCCACCTCTGTTTTACCTAAACATGTTGCCTTCAGCATGTGGTATTGGCAAATCAAATGATTTTTGGGTCTTTCGGCTATTGCCTTCGTGCAGGACGTAACAGCATCGTAGGGATGGTTCGTTGCATATTGATTGTATGCTTTGGTATAGTTCTTCTCCTCCTCTTCTTTACGCATTTGCTCTGCGTTCATGTAATTCGGATTGTCTACGAGCAACGCCCAATCTGAATTCGGATATTTCGATTTTATTTGATTTCCCCAAAACACTGAGCTGCAACTTGAACAAAACGGATTCTGTGTATACCCTTCCTCCTTTTCTTTTGTCACCCAGCCGCGAAAAAGTTGGTAATATGCCATAGGATGAAACCCTCCTTCCTCGCACTTCGAAATCATTTTCTCCCACGAAGACATGGCGTTATCCATGTCATCTAGCTTCTCTTTGTACAACAATCCGGCTAAATAATAGGCCTCAGCCAAATCGGCCTTCATTTCGGTAATTGCCTTATTATTTCCACATGGTAATTTCGATCGGAGCTCCTCAATGGAAGGTATTTTATACTTCGGGTCTTCCGCAGTTACGCTATCCTGCTCTGCTATTTCCACAATACTTTCATCCTTCTCGCCAATCATCATGGCCACTAAACTTTGATTTCTCCAATTGTCTTTCAAGGGGCGACCCGACCATACATCGTCAAAAATATTCTTTCCTCGCTTCAATAAATCTTGATTGTAAATCCAAAATGTCCCGGTAATTTCCTCGCCTTTCAATGCTGCCAGACGTGCTTCTTCATCCTTGCTTTTCTTTTCAGCCATCTCATTTTGCAGCTGCTCATGAACCGCAATTAATGCCTTTTCTATTTCTGCAGCCGGTTTTTCACACAATGAAATTAAACTGTCCTTCTCTGAAATGGTGTTCAGGTAACCAACCAATTCATTCAAGCTAAGCGCTCTCGCCTTAATCTCTTTGTAGCGGGAATGATCAATAGCCAGGTTATGGTAAGCACTGTCATAATTCACCTGAGCCTCGGGGTATTGCTTTTGTCCAAAATATAAATCTCCAAGTGTTACGAAAATCTTCACACGCTTGCTCTTGTTATTCTTGTTGAATTTCAAAGCCATTTCGAAATAGTCAACGGCTTCCTTCCGCTTTTCCAACTCCAATGTAACGGTTCCCAGAGCGTAATAAATAACGTCCTTGTAAGACTCGTTTTTTAAATCTTCAATCATCACCAACAAAGCCTTTTGAGCATCTAAATAATTTCTTGAAATCTTCGTGTCAGTAAGAAGCATCTGAAGTTTCGATTGGAACTCGAGCTCATAAGGGGGTTTCAATTTTATAACTTTTTGAAAAGCGACTTTAGCATCGCCCGATTTCTCCATGCGATCATACAACTGAGCTAAAACAAACTGAGGAACTATCCTGTCTGTCTTTTTTGTAATCAGAACCAATCCCTTTTCCAACGGTTCAATGGCCTTCTCAAATTCTCCTTGCACCATAAAAAATTCGGCCTTCACCAAATACAATTCACGTGCTATGTCTTTTGGCAAATCTTCAAAACCGTCTGCCTTTAACAACAATTGTTTTGCTTTAGAAAAATCACCATCTAAAAAGTAAGCTCGTGCAGACCAGATATAAGCACGCAATTGAACGGAAGCAGAAGAATACTTGTTCGAAATGAAATTGAATGTTTCTTGGGCTTTGTAATACTCTCCCTTGTATAAATTAGATTGGCCAATTACGTGATAATTATCGTCCATCCACTTGTTATACTCCGGCCATTTCATGTCCTTCTTAGACTCAGCAACAAGGGTGTGTCGCTTCACTACTTTACCACACTTCTTTATGGCCTTGTCAAGATCAGGAATTAACTCCTTTTTTTGAGATGCGGTGCCGTAGTTGTATAAAGGAATGACTTCATCATAATCATCTTTTCTTCCATTAGCCAATGTCGTCTGTGACTTTTTTACCAATTCATTGGCATTGAAGTAACCGTTGTAACGTCCAAGTGTGTTGTGATAAACGCGATACGCTACGCCATCTTCTTTAGTTGAACATCCGATAAAGACCATGCTAAAAAGGAGCAACCCAAAGAATGAGTAGATCAAGCGTGAACCGCCACTCTTATTCGAATGAAATTCTCTATTAGTGGAATTTTTAATTTTGCGCATGCGGATTGAATAACGACAGAAAGCGAATTTATTGCATTTCCCTTTACATTCATTCATTCTTCTTACTTTTATGCCCGCAATGGAAAGGAAAAGAAAAAGAAAAAAAATTCTTAAAAAGCTGAAGAAACCCTTCCGCCTAATTGTTCTGAATGAAAATTCTTTTGAAGAGCGCTTTTCATATAGCCTCACACCCATGAACGTTATTGTAATGTTCGGCGGGTTCCTCGTAGTGTTTTCTTTGCTTTTCTATTCGCTCATCGCTTTTACACCCTTGCGAACCATTCTTATTCCCGACTTTTCCTCCTACGAATCTCGGGAAGACGCTCGCAAATCTCGATTAACTGCAGATTCCTTAACAGCAGTTTTGAAAAGTCAAGAACATTATTTCAACGACTTAAAAATAATTCTTTCCGGTGGAAATCCCGTTTCGAGCATTCCAGATAGCATTCCGAAAAAAGTAGAAGGCATTGACTTGAACTATAACGTCAGTGAAATTGATCAAGCTGTACGAAATGAACTTCAAAATTCCACGAACAACTATACACCGCAATTATCTAAAATTCCAGAGGCCGGATATCTCTTATTCCCTCCTGTTGCCGGAAGCATCAGTTCGAATTTCGAGCCTCAGTTTGGGAAGAAAGGTGTCTATTGGACTTCCGTAAAAAACGAAGCGGTAAAATCTGTTTTAGATGGAACCATTATTTCCTCGAGCTACACCGTTAGCGATGGAAACACCGTACTCATACAACACCCGAATAATATGGTTTCGGCGTATAAAAATTTAGCTGTTTTGCTTAAGCAAAATGGGGAGTCTGTGAAGGCCGGAGAAGGAATTGGTTGGGTAAGCGAGAACTCGAACGGACAAGGACAATTTTATTTTGAAATTTGGAAGAACAGTGTTCCTGTTGATCCGAAGACCTATTACGCGAATTAAACGCAAACCATATCTCCGAACACCCTCACACGTGCATTCAATTGCTCCTCGGTAACTTTCAGCAATGCATCCGGTCCGAAATCTTCGCAGGTAAACGATGCCATCGCAGATCCTGTTACAATCGCTTTCTTCATCGCCGTAAAGCTCGTGTCGTTCATCTTCGCTAAGTAGCCAATGAATCCTCCAGCGAATGAATCGCCTGCTCCTGTTGGATCAACAACATCATCTAACAACATCGCAGGTGCGAAGAACACTTCATCTTGACTAAACAACAAAGCACCGTGCTCGCCTTTCTTAATGATCAATGCTTTCGGACCTAATGTCAAAATTTTTGCTGCAGCCTTCTTCAGTGAACGCTCTCCTGTATACTGTCGCGCCTCTTCGTCATTGATGGTAACTACGTCAACCATTCCGAAAACTTTGTCTAGATCTTCTCGAGCAACGTCCATCCAGAAATTCATGGTGTCCAACACCACCAATTTCGGACGCTTGTTCATTTGATTCAACACAGCAATTTGAACAGCAGGAACCAAATTTCCCAACATAACGTATTCCGCATCTCTGTAGTTATCTGGAAGGTTCGGCTCGAAGGTCGCTAATACATTAAGGTCAGTAGCTAACGTATCGCGAGAGTTCATATCCAAATGATACTTTCCAGACCAATGAAAAGACTTTTCTCCTTCTTTAATTTGAAGTCCAGCTAAATCTACTCCTCTCGATTTCAATTCATCCATGAAGGCTGTTGGAAAATCATCGCCCACCACACTCACCACACCACACTCACCATTCAAATATGCAGCAGCCATTGAGATGTAGGTTGCAGCGCCACCAATAACTTTTTCGCGTGATTCAAAAGGAGTTGCAATGCTATCAAAGGCAACAGTTCCAACAGTAATTAACTTCATAATTCAAATTTTTTATTTCAAAAAAAAACCGCCCAAATACATTTGAGCGGTTGTTCAATATGGTGAACGCTATTATAAACGAACGATTCCTTTGTGACGACGTTCGTCAGAAACTGTTAGTTTCTCACGACCTTTTCTTCTACGTGATGAAAGAACCAAACGGCCCTTTGCTGTAGACATTCTTTTGCGGAAACCGTGTTTGTTTCTGCGTTTTGTATTCGATGGTTGATAAGTACGTTTCATAATTTCTTGTTGTTAAATTTCCAACGGGCGACAAATATACAAATAATTTTTAGTTCTCCAACTTTTTTACAACAATTGATAGTTCATTAAGCTGATCATCGCTAATTGTTGAGGGCGCGTCTATCATTACGTCGCGTCCGCTGTTGTTTTTCGGGAAGGCAATAAAGTCACGAATCCCTTCGCTACCGCCGAACAGCGAGCACAAACGATCGAATCCGAAAGCTAGTCCTCCGTGCGGTGGAGCACCGTATTCAAAGGCGTTCAACAAGAATCCAAATTGCGCCTGTGCTTCTTCTTTCGTGAATCCGAGCAGATCAAACATGCGCGCTTGAACACTTCGGTCGTGAATACGAATGGATCCTCCGCCTATTTCAACCCCATTCAACACGAAATCATACGCGTTTGCATTCACAGAACCTGGATCTGTATCTAACAAATGAATTTGATCTGGTTTTGGAGAAGTAAAGGGATGGTGCATGGCGAAATATCTTCCTTCCTCTTCGTTGAATTCCAACAACGGGAAATCCATTACCCACAAAGGAGCAAAGACTTCCGAATTGCGTAATCCCAATCTTCCTCCCATTAACAAGCGTAATTCATTGAGTTGTTTTCGGGTTGAATTCAATTCACCGGACAACACTAGAATCAAATCACCTGGCTTCGTCCCGCAACGCTCGCCCCATGCGGCTAATGCTTCTCCGTCGAAGAACTTATCTACGGAAGACTTCATGCTTCCGTCTTCGTTGCAACGAACATAGATTAATCCTTTCGCGCCAATTTGCGGACGCTTCATCCATTCGGTTAACTCATCTAACTGAGCCCGTGTGTAACTCGCACTACCCGAAACGTTGATAGCTAAAACTGTTTGTGCGCTATCGAACACACCAAAACCCTTTCCTTGCCCAAGATCTGTAAGGTCTTTGAACGTCATATCGAAACGAATATCCGGCTTATCACTTCCGTATAGGCGCATAGCTTCCGAATACAGCATGCGCGGAACCTCTGGAATATCAACGTTTTTAACGGCTTTGAATAAATGACGAATCAATCCTTCAAACGTATTCAAAATATCTTCTTGCTCTACAAATGCCATTTCACAGTCGATCTGAGTGAACTCGGGCTGACGATCGGCGCGCAAATCTTCGTCGCGGAAACAACGCACAATCTGGTAATAGCGATCGTAACCGCTTACCATTAACAATTGTTTGAAGGTCTGTGGCGATTGTGGCAACGCGTAAAATTGTCCAGGATTCATGCGGCTTGGAACCACGAAGTCACGCGCTCCTTCTGGCGTTGACTTAATTAAATAGGGCGTTTCAATTTCTAAAAATTCAAGGCTATCTAAATACTTACGCGTTTCAATTCCAAGCTTGTGACGAAGCATTAAATTTTGCTTCAATGGATTTCTTCTCAAGTCTAAGAAGCGCCATTGCATGCGCAGATCATCTCCTCCGTCGCTATCGTCTTCAATGGTGAAAGGTGGCGTTAACGAGGCGTTCAAAACTTTGCATCCCATAGCTTCAATCTCAATTTCACCCGTAAGCATGTTCGCGTTTTTCGAATACCGTTCAACCACTTTTCCTTCCACCTGAACAACAAATTCTCTTCCCCACTTGCGTGCTTCCTCGCATAAAGCAGCATTGGTATCCATGTTGAAAGCCAATTGCGTAAGACCATAACGATCACGTAAATCAACGAAGGTCATTCCACCCAAATCGCGTGAACGTTGCACCCATCCTGCGAGTACCACAATTTTTCCTACATCTGAAATTCTTAATTCACCACAGGTTGCCGAACGATACATACTGAATATTTTTTTGCGAAGATACTAATTTGAAAAGGTCTCTATCACCCATTTGTTGAAGGCTTTCGGGTTTTGCATATTCATGACATGACCTGTGTTTTCATAAACGATAAACCGACTATCTGGAATCTGATAAACCTCCTTCAGGCATTTAGCTGTTTGAAAGGGAATAATTTTATCATTCCTTCCCCATAAAATATAGACCGGCGCGCTCCACTTAAATCGATGCGCGTTAAACTCTGCTTCGTATTTATTCAAATATGCGAGCAAGGCAATTTTATGCTCACGTTGAACCGCGAAATGTTGCTCAGCGACTTGATTCAAAATAAAACTGGGAATACGAATGGGCTTCTCCAAAGAGGTCAGCTTCTTCACCTCTTTTCCGGTAGTGGGGTTTAGAAGCGCCAAGGCATCCTTCGCACCCAGAGTGACTGCAATGCTATCTGTAAATGCCTTGTTGAAACATCCGGTAAGACCATCGTAACTGACATAAGCGCTAACCTTTTCAGAATACTTTTCCGCGAAACGAGCACCCACGAGCCCTCCGTAGGAGCTTCCAACGACTATTAGATTTTCATTGGGCCATTTTTCTTTGTTGAATTGAAGCATCTCATTTACAAGGTCCACTTGCATTTCAATGCTGTAGTCAGATTTGAAATATGTCGATCCATGACAATTTAAATCAGGGGCTATGATATTGAAATGCTTTGAAAGTTCTTCAACGTTAGGGCTCCATTGCGCAATGGCTCCGCCCTGATAACCGTGAATGAGGAGAAGCGTTTTCTTTTTGGAATCAAACCGCTCAGGGCTCGTCGTGTATATTGTCTTGAATTCGATATACGTTTCACCACTTATAAAATTAGGGCGGTCGGAAGATTGCTGAAATTGCTTCATTCCAGCCTCTTCAAAAACTTCAGCTTGCTTCTTCACGTAAATTGAATAGACATTGCACGAAGAGAAAAATGAAGACAGTACAAGCCAAAGAAAGAGGTTTTTCATGTGTTCAAAGTTACTCAATACTGAAATTGTTTTGATAAGCACGATGAATGAATTACTTTCGTTTCACAAATTTTGCTATGAACAAATTATCGTTTCCATTTACGAAAATCAACGCCTACATCATCCTTGGCGGATTGACTGTTGTGCTTTTCGGATATATCTTAATGAGCGGCGGTGGTTCTGCCGACCCGAACACGTTCAACGCGGAGGAACTTTTTAGCGCTCGTCGCATTACTGTTGCACCCATCGTTGTGCTTCTTGGATACCTTGCTATTGGTGTTGGAATCATGTATCGCCCGAAGAAAAGCTCTACCTCTGAGATCGAGAAACATTGACAATTCTTCAAACCATACTACTCGCTATTGTTGAAGGGTTAACAGAATTCCTTCCTATTTCGAGTACCGGACACATGATGATCGTTCAGAAAATCATGAACGTTCCCTCTTCAGATTTTACAAAAGCCTTTATCGTTTGCATTCAACTCGGAGCCATTCTGAGTGTGGTTGTTTTATACTGGAAGCGATTCTTTCAATCGTTTGAATTCTATTACAAATTGTTAGTTGCTTTCATTCCGGCGGCTGTTTTCGGATTTCTGTTTTCAGATAAAATCGACGCCCTTTTAGAGAACGTTCTAAACGTTGGAATTGCATTGTTGATTGGTGGAATCATTTTTCTTTTCATTGAAAAACTTATTCGTGAACGTTCGTTGCGTGAACCCGATTACAAGAGCGCCTTCGTGATCGGTTTGTTTCAATGCATAGCTATGATTCCAGGTGTTTCCCGCTCTGCAGCCACAGTGATTGGCGGATTAACCCAAGGACTAAGCAAAAAAGCCGCAGCAGAATTTTCATTTTTTCTAGCTGTTCCGACTATGTTGGGGGCAACTGTTTTCAAGTTGAAAGATGCTTACGAAGAAGTGCCGAATTTCTTCAATTCAGAGAACATTAAGTTGCTTGCGATTGGAAATGTTGTTGCATTTGTGGTAGGACTTATCGCCATCAAAACCTTTGTGGCGTTGTTGACTAAATACGGATTGAAGCCTTTCGGCTATTACCGAATCGTGTTAGGCGCAATTATCATAGCGCTCTACTTTGGAGGTGTTTCGCTTACACTTTAAGACAATAACGACTTCAGGTCATTCGCTATCTCCTCTTGATTCCACGAGGAAACTAAATGTATGTTTCGAACTCCAGCTGCCTTCAATGCATTCGCTGTAGCCGATCCATAGGCTACGCAATTCATTCCAACTAAATCATTCATTTCTTGTGCTGCATAAACGTTCGAAGGCGAAGAGAAAAGATACAACCGGGCTTCAGGAAGCTTAATTGCTACGCGTTCTTTTTTGTAGGTTGAAATAATTTCAACTTGCTCCGAATTGAAAAGATTCGCCGTTGAATTCAGACTGTCTTCGGCTGATGGAAAGAGTATGCGCTCGTTTCCCACCAAGTGGAAAAACATTCGCGCAATTTCTTCGGTGTTCGTTCCTTCACCCACAAAATCACACTCGAAAGGCACGGCTGAAGCCGTAGCTGGACCAATGGCCGCATATTTCGCATTCACATTCGTTGCTTGCTGAAAGAACGAGCGAGCGCCGTTCGACGAAGAAAAGAATACCCAGTCGAATTCTTTTTTTATGTGGAAGGGAAGAAAGTCTACAGTTATTAGCGATTGACAAAAAGCAGAATAATTCGAGCTTTTAAGTGCTGTCACAAGTTCTTGCGCATCCGATTCACTTCGACTTAAAAAAACATCGATCATACAGATTGAATTAGTCCCAACAGATGTGTGATAATTTGCTGAGGCTCTTCGTTGCGCATGCTGAAGTATGAAACCTCGTCATTCACTGTTTTCGCAAAAGCTAAATGACAAACAAACGTATTTCCTTCCTTCACAGCGAAAGCACCCAACGGCAATTGACATCCGCCATTCATACGACGAAGTATTTCACGTTCAATGAATACGCACTCCACGGTAGACGCATGATTGAGGTGATTCAAAATTGAAATAATTTCTTCATCGCCTTCTCTGCATTGGAGTGCTAAAGCGCCTTGTGCTGGGGCTGGAACAAATTGCTGCGACGGTAATATTTCAACATGAAACTCTGAAAGATCTATTTCTAAACGCTCTACTCCAGCGCGAGCTAAGAGAATTGCATCGTATTGTTTCTCTCTTAATTTTTGAATTCGCGTGGGAACGTTTCCGCGTAAATCTTTTACTTCTGTTTCTGGACAGTGGAATGCCAATTGAACTTTTCTGCGAACAGAAGAAGTTCCAACAATTGCATTTTCTTTCAAACCGAATGTTCGTTCGGTTGACACAGCATCCTTGTTGATTAGCAAAATATCTTCCACATTCGCACGAATGGGGACACCTGCAATAAGAAGTCCTTCAGGAGGTGTGGTTTCTAAATCTTTGTGTGAATGAACGGCTAAATCAACACGCTTCGAAAGCAAAGCGTCTTCAATTTCCTTGGTGAAGAAGCCCTTTCCTTCCATCTTATCGAAGCTCAAATGTTGAATTTGATCTCCACGTGTTTTAATGATTTTTAATTCTACTTTGAAGCCAAGATTCTCTAAGGCATCTTTGGTGTAATTCGCCTGCCAAAGCGCCAGATCGCTTCCTCGCGTTCCAATGACTATAGTTCTATCCAAGGGATTTAATGTTTTTGTACTTCTTCCAAAAGTACAGATTTCGCTAGCTTCATGGGAACTGATATATATTTCTTTTCCATGTAACCAATAATCTTATCTACCAATTCACGATCGTGTTCAGAAAGTTGAGCCAGCTCTTTTGAGAAAACACTTTCAACTGCTGTCTGACGAATCTCTTTTATAGCATGCGGAATTTCACTCATTGCTCGCTCTATGGAACGCTCTTGAAAGTGCTTTTTAAATTCTCCTTTGCCCTTTTCAATAATCGCAGCGCAATCAGTTAAGGCCTCTTCACGATAAGAAATGTTCTTTTGAACTTCACGTTGAACGGCAAGCATGTCAATGAATGCAACATCTGATAATTGAGAAATCTCTGCAGAGACATTCGAAGGCAATGCTAAGTCAATGACCGTTCTGTGTTTTTTCGAAATGCACAATTGGTTGAATATTTCTTCACTTACAACCACCTCTGTAGATCCTGTACAAACAACCAATGCATCGAAATCAGACGAGTCATTTTTTAGTTCTGAAAGGGGCAGTGCTTCGGTATTAAAAGACTTCGCAATAGCCTGCGCGTTTTCTAATGTTCTGTTGTAAACACGAACGTTGGTGTATCCGTTTTCAGCAAGAAATTTTGCGAAATTCGTAATGATCTGACCAGCACCCACAAGAACTATTTTCGTGTTTAAATCGGGGTGCTTCTCTTGGAATAATTTCCATGAAATGGAAACAATAGACACCGGTTTTTTCGAAAGGTTGGTGTGTGTATAAACGTCTTTCGCAATACGAATGGCATGCTGATTTAACATACGTAGTGAATCACCCGTTAGCTTCATTCTCTCGCATTCTTCGTATGCGTTTCTGAGTTGTGTAATGATTTCGCGCTCTCCAATAATCAAGGAGTCTAGACTTGCTGCTACCCGGAAAATATGATCGGCAGTTTCCTCTCCATTAAACCGTTGTGCCTTTTGAGCAACGCCCTTGATAAAACTATTGTCGTGATTAGGGAACAAATGCGAGAGCAATTTCTGCGTGAAACCAGAGCATACAAAGTGAGAAACATTAAACACCAACTCCACTCGATTGCATGTCCCCAAGTACATGAGTTCACTCATTTCAAACGCCTCCTTCGCTGAGTCTAACCTAGCCTTCAATTCCTCCGAAGGAATTACAAACGAACCAATGGTTTCCAAGGGGAAATGATGGTGGTTGATAGATATTGCGCGGAGGGTATTCAAGCGGGCACGAAGGTCGCTAAGAATGGATGTTCGAATGTCATTTAATTGTCATTCTATTCCAATCAAAAAAGCCAACCCGAAGGTTGGCTTTTCCATTCTAATAAAACCTAATCAGTTACTGCTCGACCATGAATCGAACACTTCTCGTTACATCTTCATTAACCAGCAAGCTGGATGACGCTGCGCGATTACCCATCGGGATTACCACTTCGTGGATGACCGTTCCGGATGATGACGCTATGCGATGACACCAAAGGTGATTTATTTCTGAATGAGTATGCGAGCAGATTTCGTTGAAGTTCCCGATGTTACTTCAATCAAATAAAGTCCGTCCGATAACTCTTGTTGGAAGTTCAATTCTGTTTGAAGCGTGCCGTCTACAACAAAACGCTCACTTTGAATCTTGCGACCCAATGCGTCGTATACTTTCACTTGAACATTATCTGATTGTATTCCTGATAAACTCAACGTCAACCCTTCTCCATTTGACGGATTCGGAAATACGGACAACTCCATCTCTTGCATCGCACCTTGTGAAACACCTTCCGAAGGACCTTGCATCGCATCTTGTGCAACATCTTTCTCCGAATCTTGCAACGCATCTTGCGAAGCATCTACAACCATTCCCGCACTTCCAATAATACACATATATGTCACCGGCCCCCACTGATAGTTCGTACCCGTGTAGGTGTATATGGGTGAAGTCTGAACAGCATACGTCTTGCCGTATTGAAGAGCGGTTACACTGGTTAATGTCAGGTAGTTCGAAGCAGCTCCGCGGTTTTGCTCAATCGGTAAGCCCACTGTTTGAAGGTTAAGCGGATTCACTTCCGTAAATCTCCATCTCCAATTGGTTACTCCGCATACCCATGGCAACGAAGCCACAACAGCGCCTCTGTAACGTGGGCCCGCTGAACAGCGATCGCTCGTGCGTAACGAAGTCAATGGATTGGCTGAAATTGTTATCGTTGTTGGAGTTGCTGCTGGCATCTCGAATACCTCGTTGGTGCCGGCACCGTTTGGTATAGTGTATATGGTAGTAACCAAAACATTATACATACATCCGGCTGGTAGCATCGGTGTTACGCTCGTGATGGTTAAGTAATCGCTCGTTTGAGTTCTGGTGTATACTTGTCCTGCGGCAATGCCTGTTAAGCCTGTCCAGGTATAACGATACTGAACGCCTGTTCCTCCGCAGTAAGCTGCTTTGAACACATTACACATACCTATCGTACTTGGCCAAGTAGCACTTGTTCCACTGTCTGATCCTCCAGCACGTAGGTGACGAATACATCCAGAAAACTGTCCGCCTACCTGAGCATTGCTGTTGTAGTTTCTTACACCAACGCGATACAATAAGCCAGCGGTTAAACCTGTCGTTGTAAGAACTTCAGTTCCGATACCAAGAACAGTATTCTCAACATCTATTACGTTTCCGTTTGCATCTTGAAGTTCAATAACTATATCGTTCGCGTTACTTCCAATGAAGACAGTAACACCTGTAGAAAGTGCCGTGAAGTTATACCAACGATCTTCTCCCGTGATACAGGTGCTCTGTGCCAATGTACTTGGGAATGCACCGGCAAGAGTACCGTAGAAACTGCTGCAGTAGCTGTACATGGCTGATGGAGCAGATAACGAATTGAATGGTTCTTCCCCAGCAATGGTAGAGGGACATCCCTCATCCACGAATCCACTACAGTTATCGTCAACATTATTACACAACTCAGGTGCTCCTGGATAGGTTGAAGCAACTGCATCGTCACAGTCCGTGCTATTCAATACATATCCCGTTGGTTGCGCACAATCCAATTGAGAAACTAAAGAATTTCCGAATCCATCCGCGTCTGCATCTGCGTAATAAGTCGAAGCAACAGGTATTGTAACCGTTACCTCCAAATAACTTGGAGACTCGCAGCCTGCAATGGTTTGTGTTGCATAATAGGTTGTTCCTGTAACTAATGGAGTGTTAGATGCCAATACAGATCCACCTGCATTCGAAGCGTACCACTGAACAACAGTGCCTGTTACCTGAATACTAGCAATTGTTGCATTCACCGTGCTACAAAAAGTTTGCGAAGGATTTCCTGTTGGTGCATTCACAAGCGCTGGTTGAGTTACAATTATGGTAGTATTCGAAGTACATCCATTTGCATCAGTCACCGTGTAGGTATGTGTTCCAGCACTAACCGTGAAGTTGCCAATTCCTGAATAAGGAGTAGTGCCACTTGTTGCTGCAACGGTAATTGTTGCAGTCCCACCGTAGCAAGAAATAGTTGTTACACTTGAACTTGCAACCAATGCTGAAGGTTCTGTAATGGTTGTTGAAGTTGAAGTGGTACATCCATTTGCATCCGTTACAGTATATGAATGCGAGCCCGCGGTTACGGTGTAGTTTCCTGTTCCAGTATATGGACCAGTTCCACCGGCAGCTGACACTGTAATGACTGAAGTACCTCCATTACATAAAATCGGTGTTGAAGATATAGAAGCAGTAAGCAAAGTTGGCTGAGTCACCGTGATGCTTGTCGTTGCAGTACATCCATTAGCGTCAGTAACCGTGTATGAATGCGTTCCTGCGCTTACTGTGAAGTTACCTGTTCCGGTGTATGGGCCTGTACCGCCTGCTGCTGTTACAGTAACTGTCGCAGTTCCGCCATTACAAGAGATACTTGTTGAACTTGAACTTGCTGTCAAGACTGTTGGTTCAGTAACGGTAATACTTGTTGTTGCAGTACATCCGTTAGCGTCAGTAACTGTATAGTTGTGAGTTCCTGCACTCACCGTGAAGTTGCCTGTTCCAGTGTATGGACCTGTTCCGCCTGCTGCTGTTACAGTAACTGTCGCAGTACCGCCGTTACAAGAGATACTTGTTGAACTTGAACTTGCTGTCAAGACTGTTGGTTCAGTAACGATAATACTTGTTGTTGCAGTACATCCGTTCGCATCGGTAACTGTATAGTTGTGAGTTCCTGCACTTACAGTGAAGTTGCCTGTACCAATATAGGCAGGGACACCTCCAGTCACACTCACGGTAATTACCGAAGTTCCACCATTACATAAAATATCCGTCGAGCTCGAGGTTGCAACTGGTTGAGGGTTGTACTGCACGACAATGC
Organism: Flavobacteriales bacterium; assembly: GCA_044239865.1. Lineage (GTDB taxonomy): Bacteria > Bacteroidota > Bacteroidia > Flavobacteriales_D > Sanyastnellaceae > CAIZGX01. The sequence goes on along the minus strand of JBIIAO010000005.1, from coordinate 4,197 downwards.
TATTTGATGTTGCCTCAAGAGCTGGTTCTGTTACCGTGATGCTTGTCGCTGCGGTACATCCGTTAGCGTCAGTTACAGTATATGAATACGTTCCTGCACTCACCGTGAAGTCACCTGTTCCAGTGTATGGACCAGTGCCACCTGCTGATGTTACAGTAACTACTGCTGATCCACCGTTACACAAAATACTTGTTGCTGTTGAACCAGCTGTAAGCAAGGTTGGCTCAGTTACAGTGATACTTGTTGTTGCGGTACATCCATTAGCGTCGGTCACTGTGTATGTATGAGTTCCCGCGCTAACCGTGAAGTTGCCCGTTCCAGTGTATGGACCTGTTCCGCCTGCTGCTGTTACAGTAACTGTTGCAGTACCGCCGTTACAAGAGATACTTGTTGAAGTTGATCCAGCAATAAGAGTAGTCGGTTCAGTAACAGTGATGCTTGTCGTTGCCGTACATCCGTTCGCATCAGTAACTGTATAATTGTGAGTTCCTGCACTTACAGTGAAGTTGCCTGTTCCAGTATACGGACCAGTACCACCTGCTGATGTTACAGTAACTGTCGCAGTTCCGCCGTTACAAGAGATACTTGTTGCTGTTGAACCTGCTGTAAGCAAAGTTGGCTCAGTTACAGTGATGCTTGTCGCTGCGGTACATCCGTTAGCATCGGTTACCGTGTAAGAATATGTTCCTGCAATCACCGTGAAGTTGCCCGTTCCAGTATACGGACCAGTTCCGCCATTACCAGTTACCGTTACAGTAGCCGTTCCTCCGTTACAAGAGATGCTTGTTGATGATGAACTCGCTGTAAGAAGCGTTGGCTCTGTTACAGTGATGCTGGTTGTTGTGGTACATCCGTTGGCATCGGTGACTGTATATGTATGTGTTCCTGCACTCACCGTGAAGTCACCTGTTCCAGTATACGGACCAGTTCCGCCATTACCAGTTACCGTTACAGTTGCTGTTCCTCCGTTACAAGAGATGCTTGTTGAACTTGAACTCGCTGTAAGAACTGTTGGTTCGGTTACGGTGATACTCGTTATTGCAGAACATCCGTTGGCATCGGTTACTGTATATGAGTATGTACCAGCAGTTACCGTATAAGAACCAGCACCCGTGTATGCACCCACTCCGCCAGATCCACTGACAGTAATAATAGAATTTCCTCCATTGCAGAGAATAGCTGTTGAACTTGAAGTAGCTATCGGCTGCGGATTATATTGAACCACAATACTATTTGAAGTTGCCTCAAGAGCTGGCTCAGTTACCGTGATGCTTGTCGTTGCGGTACAACCGTTCGCATCGGTAACTGTGTAGTTGTAAGTTCCTGCACTCACCGTGAAGTTGCCGGTTCCAGTATATGGACCTGTGCCGCCATTTCCGGTTACAGTAACTGTCGCAGTTCCGCCATTACAAGAAATGCTTGTTCCTGTTGAACCTGCAGTGAGCAAAGTTGGCTCAGTTAAAGTGATGCTTGTTGTTGCAGTACATCCGTTAGCGTCGGTGACAGTATATGAATATGTTCCTGCAATTACGCTGAATGAACCAGTTCCTGTATATGGTGCTGTTCCACCATTTCCAGCAACTACAACAGTTGCCGAACCGCCATTACATAAAATTCCGGCTGTGTTTGAACTTGCGGTAAGAGCTGTCGGTTGAGTAACTGTGATGCTTGTCGTTGCAGTACATCCGTTAGCGTCAGTAACTGTATAGTTGTAAGTTCCTGCGCTGACAGTGAAGTTGCCTGTTCCAGTGCATGGACCAGTACCACCTGCTGATGTTACAGTAACTGTCGCTGTTCCACCATTACAAGAAATGCTTGTTGCTGTTGAACTTGCTGTAAGCAAAGTTGGCTCAGTTACAGTGATGCTTGTCGTTGCAGTACATCCGTTTGCATCGGTAACTGTATAGTTGTGTGTTCCTGCGCTGACAGTGAAGTTGCCTGTTCCAGTGTATGGACCAGTACCACCTGCTGATGTTACAGTAACTGTCGCAGTACCGCCGTTACAAGTGATACTTGTTGCTGTTGAACCCGCGGTAAGAGCTGTCGGTTGAGTGACAGTAATGCTTGTTGTTGCGGTACATCCGTTCGCATCGGTAACTGTGTAGTTGTGCGTTCCTGCACTTACCGTGAAGTTACCTGTTCCGGTGTATGGACCTGTTCCACCGTTTCCAGTTACAGTCACTGTCGCTGTTCCGCCATTACAAGAGATACTTGTTGCTGTTGAACCTGCAGTGAGCAAAGTTGGCTCAGTTAGAGTGATACTTGTTGTTGCAGTGCATCCGTTAGCGTCAGTAACTGTATAGTTGTGAGTTCCTGCACTCACCGTGAAGTTGCCTGTTCCAGTGTATGGACCAGTTCCACCTGCTGATGTTACAGTAACTGTCGCAGTTCCGCCATTACAAGAGATACTTGTTGAACTTGAACTTGCTGTCAAGACTGTTGGTTCAGTAACGGTAATACTTGTTGTTGCAGTACATCCGTTTGCATCGGTAACTGTGTAGTTATGAGTTCCTGCACTCACCGTGAAGTTGCCTGTTCCAGTGTATGGACCAGTGCCAGCTGCTGATGTTACAGTAACTGCAGCTGTTCCGCCATTACAAGAGATACTTGTTGCTGTTGAACTTGCAGTGAGCAAAGTTGGCTCAGTTAAAGTGATGCCTGTTGTTGCAGTACATCCGTTAGCGTCGGTTACCGTGTAAGTATATGTTCCTGCTGTAACAGTGAAGTTGCCTGTTCCAGTGTATGGACCTGTGCCACCTGCTGATGTTACAGTAACTGTCGCAGTTCCGCCGTTACAAGAGATGCTTGTTGAAGTTGAACCCGCGGTAAGAGCTGTCGGTTGAGTGACAGTAATGCTTGTCGTTGCAGTACATCCGTTAGCGTCAGTAACTGTATAGTTGTGAGTTCCTGCACTCACCGTGAAGTTACCTGTTCCAGTGTATGGACCTGTGCCGCCTGCTGATGTTACAGTAACTGTCGCAGTTCCTCCATTACAAGCGATGCTTGTTGCTGTTGAACCAGCAGTAAGAGTAGTCGGCTCTGTTACAGTGATGCTTGTTGTTGCTGTACATCCGTTGGCATCGGTTACTGTGTATGAATGTGTTCCTGCACTTACAGTGAAGTTACCTGTTCCGGTGTATGGACCTGTGCCGCCTGCTGCTGTTACAGTAACTGTCGCTGTTCCACCATTACAAGAAATACTTGTTGCTGTTGAACCAGCAGTCAAGACTGTTGGTTCAGTAACGTTAATACTTGTTGTTGCTGTACATCCGTTCGCATCGGTAACTGTGTAGTTGTGCGTTCCTGCACTTACAGTGAAGTTGCCTGTTCCAGTGTATGGACCAGTACCACCTGCTGATGTTACAGTAACTGTCGCAGTACCGCCGTTACAAGTGATACTTGTTGCTGTTGAACCCGCGGTAAGAGCTGTCGGTTGAGTGACAGTAATGCTTGTTGTTGCGGTACATCCGTTAGCGTCGGTAACTGTGTAGTTGTGCGTTCCTGCACTTACAGTGAAGTTGCCTGTTCCAGTGTATGGACCTGTGCCGCCGTTGCCGGTTACAGTAACTGTCGCGGTTCCGCCATTACAAGAAATACTTGTTGCTGTTGAACCAGCAGTAAGAGCTGTTGGCTGAGTAACTGTGATGCTTGTTGTTGCAATCCAACCAATCGCATCGGTTATAGTATATGAATATGTTCCTGCACTTACCGTAAAGTTACCGGTGCCTGTGTAGGGGGCTATTCCGCCAGAACCGGAGATGGTAACTATTCCCGTACCTCCATTACACTGAACAGGAGCGAGGCTAGAATTTATTACTAAGGGCGGTGTTACTGTGAATGTAGCCTTATAATTAAGTCCACTATTGCTTGCGAATACAGTCCCTCCGAGACATGTAACTGAAGCAGCGCTATATACTTCAACATAATACGTATCTGGTGTAAGTCCAGAAAGCAAATTAATACTACTTCCTGCTGATGACCAAACTTGATCTTGTCCTCCACAGCCGTTGTTAAAACCCGATGTGTAGGGTAAGGACAATGTTGAAAATCCCGATCCTGCTCCTGACGTTGGATAGATTCTGTAATAAAGTGACGTTGCGGTTAAATCGCATCCGTTACATTTCCATACATTGTGCTCTGCACCTTTTAAGGTCAACTGATTGGAGCTTTCTGCAAAAACACCTAGGTTGTTCCCGT
>JBIIAO010000015.1:0-7198 GCA_044239865.1 Flavobacteriales bacterium | reverse complement strand
TGTGTTAGGCCTGCCGCTAGCGTTCATCCTGAGCCAGGATCAAACTCTCCATTGTAAATTGTTCAATCTTGTGGCTCAATAATTTAACCTGTTATCTGCTGCATTATATCAAAGAACTTTTTCTATTATTTCACTCCCTGCTTTCGACCTCTGTCGAAACGGGCGGCAAACATACAACTACTTTTTGGCCCACACAAACTTTTCTCAAAGATTTTCATCTTTATTAATTGTGTGAACCGAATCACTTTTTTTCAAATCTCCTTCACAACATTCTTTAATGTTCCTTTCAAAGCGGGTGCAAATGTAATACTATTTTCTACCTGCACAACAAAAAAATAAAATAAAAAAAACAACTGATAGCTAAACTGCTCAAAAGCAATATCTTTCAATGTTTTAAAAAAATCTGAATACACCCGCCTATTCTACTTATGCCTGATTATTTATATGTTACATTCAATTCCAAATTAGACCTGTTATTGATCTCAACTAACTTTGAAAATTATCAACGAAAAAAAACTAAATGAATACCCTATCCTCAACAATAACCGAACTACATCAAGAAATACGAACCGAATTACTTGCCATCGCTTCCGAAAAGCGAAGACAATCTACTTGTCGTTTCTTCAAACACAATCTTAAATGTCACGGTGTAAGCAATCCTGATTCCCAAAAAATTGGAAAGAAATATGTCGCAATTCTGAAAACCGAGAAAAAAGAATTGGTCTGGGGACTCTGCGAAAAACTATTTCAAGAGGAATTCTTGGAAGAAAGTTTACTCGCCTGTCAATTGTCATTTTCATTCAAAACACATTACGAGGTAATCGATTTCAAAATATTCGAACGCTGGGTTTTGCTTTACATCAATAATTGGGCTGAATGTGACACCTTCTGCAATAAGGTAATCGGCGAAATGCTATTCAAGTTCCCTTCATTAATTGATTCAGTAAAACAATGGAGTTTATCTGAAAATCTTTGGGCCCGGAGGGCGAGCGCCGTTAGCTTCATATATCCCGCAAAGAAAAACACCTATGCTAGTGATCAATTCGAAATTGCGTTGATACTCCTCGAGGATCATGAGGATATGGTTCAAAAAGGATATGGCTGGATGCTAAAGGTTCTCAGTCAAGTTAGAAAGCAAGAGGTGTTTGATTTCGTTCAAACCTATAAAGCAAGAATGCCTCGAACCGCTCTTCGCTATGCTATTGAGAAAATGGACGCCCATTATAGGGACGAAGCTATGCGCAAATAGTTCACTTAAAAAAGACTTTGCCTTCTTTACCCAATTGGTAGTACTCCCTGAAAGGATCTTCTTCCAACAATAATTTTCCGTAAGCTCCTTCATGCGCCCAAACCTTGTGAGATAACGCTGAGCTCAACAGAAAGCCAGCTCTTGTTAATGCGCTTGTTTCGCCCACCTGCGCGCCAACGATGACTTTCATTCCCAATTCCAAAGCCTTCTTACCCATGGCTATGCTATTGATTAATCCTCCGCACTTCGATACGCGGAGATTCACAATCATGCTTTGTGGACTTTCAATCTTTAATAGATCTGAATAATGACAGACATGCTCATCTAATATAATAGGGCAAGTCAATAAATGACTCATATTGTTTGTGCCTTTCCAATCCGGGAATTTCAAAGGTTCCTCCACCCCATTCAAGCCTAGTGGAAGTTCATTCAAATACGCAACTCCATCTTCGACGCTTCCCCACATGTTGTTTGCGTCGACACGTATCTTGGATTTCGAATTCTTGTTCAGAATATAATTTATTCGATCTGTATCTATTCTAACATCACCGTTCAACTTCAATTTAAAATTTGACATTTCATTTTCTAAATGCCAATCGCATAACTTCTCCCAAACGCCAGGAGCAGAATCTCCGAGGATGGCAGAATATTTCAACTCCTGAGGAATATACATTTCCCCCATTAATTCGTTTATACTTTGATTTGACTCTTGTGCAAACAAATCCAAAAACGCCAATTCAATCGCGCACCAAGCAGCCGGATTATTTTCGATTTCTGAAATATTGCTTTCTCTCCAAACTAATAACGATTGATAATCTTCAACCATCAATAACGATTCCCTTCGACCTGAAATAAAAGCCACACAAGACTCTTCTGATTCTCCGGTCACGTAAGATCTTGGACACCCCTCTCCTATTCCAACACACTCTCCTCGGGAAATTTCAACCCAAATCGTTGACGTAACTTTTCGAGAGGCTGAATTGTGTTTGAATGAAACCTTAAACGGAATTTCCAATAATCGAAAATCAATCTTCATCGTTCTATTATTTCGCTTGAGATAAATCCCACTTAAACTGATCTTTATACTGAAGCATTACCATTTTAAACTGGCCTTCCTTTTGTCCCGCTTCCACGGCTTGTTTCTTTATCTGAGTGAATGATCCTGGCGGAAGATACTTCAACACAAATGGATTTAATCTTTTACTGGCTCTCTTTTCGGCGTATTCCACATTTAGTTTAGCCAGGGACTCATCCATGATTGCTGACAATTCCTCTTGGCTTTCATTCGGTTCATTGTGCCATTCAATATAACCTATGTATCTTGAATCATTCACATCCGCTAAAACTTGATAATACATGGCCTTCCATTGCATCGATTGAAACGCTTCAATGATTTGGCTCTCGTATAATTTTTCTCCCGTAATGTTACATGCCCCACTTCCTTTTTGTTGAAAGGTTATCAAAGGACATTGATTTAAGTAGCCAGTTACGCGAACGATGTCATTCATATTGTATCGCCACAGTCCCGAAGGTGTAGTAATGAAAACATAATAATCTCGCTCTTTTTCTAACTCGTGCAACAATTTAAAATTAGACTGGCCATTCTCCCACTCATTCTTCAATACAAATTCAAAAAAATGATCTCGAAATGTTGGTAGTCCCGATTGCGACGAATAATCATAAGTAACAGACCCCCTGAACTCACTGCTTAAATATCCGGGGTCGGCAACCTTGATGTTCTCGGGCATTATTTTCAATGCTGCATTTAGAGCTACACCACAGCTTCCGCATGTCCATGTAACCATTAATTTCAGATGAGGCCAAAAGAGCTTCATACTTATTTCGTCGCTTTGGAGCAAATCGCTCACTTCTGCCAATCGACTCTTTGATGGTTTCAGCAATTTGGAAATCAGCTCAAACAACGAATCCGATATCTTCGACTTGACTGCGTTTGGTGATTTGGATTGAAGGTCATTCAAAAGATCTTCTTTTCTTTCCTTCAACATGTTATTCAATTGAAGAAACGTAGATGGATTTGCGCTACCTAAATAAGTAATGTCCTTGTGCTGCAATGCCAGAAGAAGAATGAGATAGTATTTCACTTGATAGTCCTTCACTTCAAAAACAGAATGAGGGATAATATACTTCCGCCTTACAATGTTCGGCATATTCTTATAGAAGTGTCCACTTGCCGCTCCTACAGGAATTCCCCAATCACTCACACCTTCTTCCGCCGGACTGACAACTCCCAAGATGTGTCCTTCGAAGGCCTCAGGCGCATAAGTATATTGAAGCCACGTTGACATTTGCTGGCTGTATTTCAATCCATTTAATGTCTCCTGCGTTACAGGAATCAATTTAGATTTAGCAGTGCTTCCGCTTGTTTGATTGAACATGACTATAGGTGCCGATAACAGTACTTTTTCTTTCGAAGATGCTTGCTCTTCTATCCAGCTTCTTAAATCTTCATAGGTATGAATGGGTAAAGTCGATTGGAATTGATTACTGTTTAATATATCCTTAAAATTATATTGAATTCCGAATTTCGTTGTAGCATTCTCGCAAAGCAATTGCATTAAAACTTCATGTTGAATCTTTTCTATTTCTTTTGTTTCTTGAAACAAATCGATTTGGAATTTCTTCCTGTTCTTTCTCATTTTTAGCTTGAGCAAAACATTCAAGAAAAAATGTTTCCAACTAAACTGAATTTTATCTTCTTTGTCAATGTCTGAAACCAAAGGAGCTTCCATTTGGCCTTTAAAATTTTGCGGATAATTTTTATTGTATACGCCTATCTCATTCACCTTAGAATTCTTCGGCCAAAAAAATGTTCCGAACAGGAGATCCCAAAGTGCAGTATCGCTCCCATAATTTGCATTCGACTCGTTAATTATTTTGGAATGATGCCAGCGATGTAATTCATTCGTAGCAAGAACATAGTTCAAGACTCCGAATCGCATGTCTATGTTTGAATGTCGAAGAAATCCGTTCATGCCATACAACACCAAATGCAATGCGATAACTTCTTTGGAAACACCGATGCAAATGAACGGTCCAACTTCCCAAATAAGTTGAAGGATTTTTTCACCTGGATGAATACGTGTGGTATTTAACCAATACAATTTTTTCAATGCATGATGCACCGCGTGAAATCTCCAAAGGAATGGAAACGTATGACAAAACCTATGAATCCAATACCTAAAAAAATCAGAAATAAAAAGCATCATTAATCCTTGAATAAGCAAAGGCCAATGATGAGGCCACACACCATGAATGAATTCAATGTTATTGGGTAAGAAATGTAATACCAACAACATGAATACTATCTTAAACGCTTTTGGAATAATGGTTTGAAATAAAATCAGATGAAGCGTATCTATACCCCAATCAGTTCCATCTGGCTTCCAGTTTGTGTCGTAAGGAAAAGTTCGCTCCAACATAAAGCACGTCAGCATAATGAAAATCATCGGGACGGTTGTAGCCAATTCCAAATGACTTTGTCCGTAACTCAATATCCAAAAAAATTGGAACACTCCGATTGTCATTACAATCGGATATATAAACCATTTTATAGAATTCGCTGTCATAATTTCTATTTGTATTCTATTCCTGAGGCAGTCCTTTCTCAACTAAAGCCATGAATGTTTTTCCGAATCTAACTGCTGGTGCACCATCGATGATGTTGTGATCAAGGTTCAACACCATGCACCATTTTGAAATGGTTTTGCCGTCAACTTTTTCATGGTAGGAAGAACCTGCGGCAAGCATGCAACTATAAGGACCTATGGGAACTGGATACATGCGTCTATTTCTAATAATCATTCCCAAGGTTGTGAACGCGACGGTCCCCAAATTCTCTTTCCATTTTAAAGGATTCGACAGAGTCTTCTTTAATAAATACATTCTCAAAAACTTGGGCAATTTTCTTAACCAGGTTGCTTTTTTTGATTTGTATACTTCATGCATTTCAGCTTCATTGGCCCATTGCAATTCGTTTAGTATCTCTGTATATGTTTTCTTCTGAACGCTTCTGAAAACATATGGAACTGGAACCTTCATTCCGTTTGGCGCCGTCTTTTCAAAAATCATAGAAATGTCTACATCCTCAAAGAGATATAATTTATTTTTATATAGACGGCTTTGCATCTCAGGATGTTCTTGAATGGCTCTTGCATAACAATACAGCACATGTGCCAGTTGAAACGTAACCGAATACATGCGCTCTGGTCGTTGCGCAATTTGTTCATTCAGTTTTGTGATATCTACTTCAAACATTGCTTGCGCATGATTTCTTCGGTTATCAATATCCAAGAAATCAACGATATCATTTCTATAACTCGGCCAATCTATTGTTTTAACATTCACGCTCATACTATCTTCTAATTAGATTTAATTCTATGCTCTGCTTTGGCTTTAAAGTTACCAAAGGATTATACTCCATCGATTTATCTGAAACCAATTCAAATTGGAAATTTTTGTACATGCGCATGAGTACCATTTGAATTTCCATCAAAGCAAAATACTCTCCAATACATCTGTGTTGTCCTAAGCTGAATGGCATATAGGCGAACTTATCTCTATTCTTCACAGCATCCGGCAAAAAATGTTCTGGATAAAATTCATTGGGCTTTTCCCAAAAATCTGGATGTCTGTGAATGGCGTAAATAGGAATGTTCACTGACTGTCCTTTTCGAATTTCAAAACCCATTATTTCATCTTCCTCTTTCGCTTTTCTTCCAAATGCCCAAACAGGAGGTAGCAATCGCATTGCCTCTTGAATTACCATTTTCATATACCCTAATGAACTGAGAGACTCAACAGTAATATTCTCGCCGTTCCAATTGTTATCCAATTCTTCAAGCATCACATTCAACACATTTTTATTTTGTTGAAGCAGGTAAATCGTCCATGTTAATGCAGCAGCTGTTGTGTCGTGTCCCGCAACAAACATGGTCATCACTTCATCCAACAACGCCTTCTTATCGAGATAATCTCCTGTCTCTGAATCTCTCGTAGACATGAGCATTTCCAGAAGATCATTATACTTTTCAGATTGCGGCTGTGCTCGGCTCTCAATAATATTTTCCACGACCGACTTCACCCTTATTATTGCGGCTTTGCCCCTTCTCTTTTTCTTGCTCGGTAATTTCGAAAGAAACTTCAATGCATTAAACCGTTTAGAAGTCATGTAAGTCAGCGCGTCGTGCAAATCGAATTGCACGCTATTGAAATAACTTTTATCAGAGGAATAAATTATGCTCTGTGTGAGAATTTGAAGGGTTAAGATGTTCAGAGATTGCTCTAGGTCTATCGTTCCGTTTTTATTCCAATGGGTATCGAAAAAATCTAGGATTGAATGATCCATTTGATTCATTAATCCGTGTAGTTGATCTTTCGAAAAAACAGGTTGTGTTAATCGACGTTGTTTTTTCCAGCTTTCGCCTTCTGATGTTAATAGGCCGTCTCCCAGTAGCTCTTGCAAGAATGCGTATGATTTTCTTCGTGAATAATTCTTTACGTTGTTGACGAGAACATGTCTAATGGCATCTGGGTGATTAAGGACGACGTATTCTTTGTTGAGTAAATTAATTTTATATAGGGGGCCCATAACCTGTGACTGGCGGAGAAAGAAGTCTAGTGGATTCTTTTTGAATTGAATCAAATGCCCAACGATTGGTTTCGCTTCTGGGGCTAGAGATGGCTGTTTGATTGAATTCATTTGTTAAAGAATAATGGCATACAAATATGGTCTGAATTGCCTCATGAATTATCATTCAGAACAAATTAAATAAAAAAGTATTGAATTCCAAAAAGTATTACGAACGAAAAAGCCCCCTGATTTCTCGGGGGGCTTTTTGAAGATCGGCGACGACATACTCTCCCACATGTTACTGTAGTACCATCTGCGCAAGTGAGCTTAACTTCTCTGTTCGGAATGGGAAGAGGTGG
>JBIIAO010000008.1:0-23874 GCA_044239865.1 Flavobacteriales bacterium | reverse complement strand
GAGTGGTGGTAGGAGCGGGGGCGCATTACGTTCGTTTTTTAACCAACTACGCGGGTGTTTACTCGCAGCGTTTTTGGTACGATAAGCTAGGCCGCATTGTGCTAAGTCAGAATACAAAGCAGCATGACAACGGCACGTACAGTTACAGTTTATACGATGCGCAGGGTCGTGTGCAGGAGGCAGGCGTGAAAGAAGAAAACACGAGCACGACGGGCTTGCACATGAGCGATGTTCAGGGAGCCGATGTGGGAGGAGCGTTTAATCCACTGGCCATAGAGGTAAGTTCTACTACAGGCAGCAGCAGCGCTTCGCCGTTTATGCAATGGATAACGCAGGGCGCAAACACCAGCACGGGTGTTAATGCAACGCGCACAGAGGTTACGCGCACGGTATACGATGAGCCGCTGGTGAGTGGTATCGGGTCGTTTACGCAAAACAACTTGCGCAAGCGCGTGAGCTCGGTGGTGTATCAAAAGGTGTATCACAGCGATGCCTCGGACGGGTATACCCACGCCACGCATTACAGCTATGACATTCATGGCAACGTGAATGAACTCGTGCAAGACAACCCCGAGATGGCTGTAACGAGCAGCTTGTCTGATCAGCGGTACAAGCGCCTGGAGTACGACTATGATTTAATCTCGGGGAAGGTGAACCGAGTAAGCTACCAACGAGGTGAGCGCGATGCGTGGCACCATTGGTATGAGTACGATGCAGATAACCGCATTACGCAGGTGTACACCTCAACGCATCCCGACCCGATAGCCATGGCCGGAACCACAATCACCGATCCAACGGTTGTTGGTGCGCTGTGGGAGCAGGATAGCAAGTATTTTTATTACGCTCACGGTCCGCTTATGCGTCAGGAGTTGGGTAGCAACCAGGTGCAAGGAGTTGACTACGCGTATACCTTGCAGGGGTGGATAAAAGGCATCAACAGCAACGCCCTTGATGCCACAAGAGACATGGGTCACGACGGCTCGGGCACGGGACTGAACGGACGCTTTGCGCGCGATGTGGCTAGCTTTAGTTTAAGTTATTACGAAGGCGACTTTAGCAGTGTGGCATCTACAGGAGCGTTTAGCAGCGTGGTGGGCAGTGATTTAGAAGCTGAGAGTCATGATTTATACAACGGCAACATCCGCATTATGCAAACGACGCTAATGGAGAACAACGGGTCGGGTGCACTTACAGCGAGTAATTTGGGCATGGCGTACAAGTACGATCAGTTGAACCGACTGAAGCAAGCCAAAGGGTTTACGCAGTACACCCCATCAACAAATAGTTGGTCAGCATCGAGCGGAGCCGCAGGCGAGCACAACAATTTCTTTACCTTTGATGCTAACGGCAATATTCTAACGCAGCAACGTTATGAAGGAAGCACGTTAGTAGATAACCTCACTTATCAATACGCAACCAATAGCACAGGAGACTTGTTAAGCAACCGATTATATAGCGTAGACGATGCGGTAACGAACACCTCGTTATCTGCTACGGATATGGAGGACATGCCAGCATACATCAATGGAACGCCTAATACAAGTAACAATTACACGTACACGCAGATTGGTGAGTTGAAGTCGGATGCTCAAGAGGAGATATCTGAAATCCATTGGCGTGTAGACAGTAAGATATCAGAGATTACGCGCACGAGTGGATCTGCGAAGAAGAACTTGAAGTTCGAGTACGACGCCATGGGCAACAGGGTTGCTAAGCACGTGTATGGGGGCAGTGTGCTAGAGTCGAGTACCTATTACGTCCGCGATGCGCAAGGAAATGTCATGGGGGTGTATGAGCACAAGATGGACGCTGAGAATGCGGTAATGGAGTACAGGCTCATCGAGCGCAATATTTACGGCAGTGCACAGGTGGGAATCTGCAAAGACACGGTTGATTTAAATATTACGAACGCAGCAGGCGCATTAACGCAGGCGACGTATTACCACGCAAGGCAGCTCAATCATCGTCAGTACAGCCTGAGCAATCACCTGGGTAACGTGTTAACGACCATCGGCGACGGGAAGGCAGCAGTAGACAGCAACAACGACGGGGTAATCGATTATTACACGGCTTACATCATCAGCGTCAGCGACTACTCACCGTTCGGCGTTGAGCTCACAGCAAGATCATGGAGCATCGAAGAGTATCGAAAAGGGTTTAATGGACAAGAAAAGACAGATGAAATAAGTGGCTCTGGAAACCACTACACGGCTGAATATTGGGAAATGGATCCACGCCTTGGCAGGCGTTGGAACTTGGACCCTAAACCCGTGGAATGGGAAAGTGGGTATGCAGTGAATAGGAATAACCCTATTTGGTATGAGGATCCAGAAGGTGATTTTCCTTTTAGGAGATATGAAAAAGGAGATGAAATAAAAATAAGAAGGTGGTTTAAGGTTGTAGCAGTAATAAAAGTTGTTGATTTTGAAGAAGTCAAAGGCAAAGGAGTTAGAATACAATTAGAATACACAGATAAAAAAACTGGTAAAACTGATTTTAATTGGATTCAGACAATAAGAACTACAGATCCATTAGGTACAGGCAAGCCGAACGAGCCTTACAATGACCCTAACCCATCAGATGATCCACCGGGTGCAGATAAACCATTCTATTATACAGATCAAGAAACGGCCGCAAAAGGACATAAACCAGGTGAAACAGATTTTTTTGACGCACCTCAAAGGCGACCTGGGAAAAAGACCATTAAATGGGAAGGGGAATTAAGTGTTGTTGGTAAAAATGCTAAAGGGGAATATGAGAACATTAAAAACCTCAAATACGGATTTAAGCTAAAATCTGATGGAACTATTAAGATTATAAAGCTCCGAGATAGAAAAGTTTCAAAATTTCAAAAAAAATCAATTGAATCCGCAAAGTAATGAAGCGAACTGTGCTTTCATATATAATCGTATTTATGTCGATGTTGTCTTATGGTCAGACTATGAGTAAGATTGAAATCAAACATATAGGAGAAATTGATAAGCCGTTTCCTGTAATCGAAATATATTCGAACAAGTATGATTATAAATTATCTAATGAGAAAGTTAACACGGGGAAATTAGTAATATCGGATACTCTTGTTTTTTCAGAGGTTATACAATATTTAGACAGTGAAATTATAGGGTTATCAGACACCTCTGATTTAAAGTACGGCACTTTTTCCGTATTATTTTTTGATAAAGAAAAATGTATCAAAACAATTTTCCTTAGTAAGGAAGGAGCTGTTTATTTGTTAATCAATCTCCAATTATATGTTGCTGATAAGCCATTAATATTTACGTTACAAGGCATGGTGAGAAGGCTTCTGTAATTTCAAATAAAACAAAAGCCCCGTAAATCGGGGCTTTTATCATTTTTTGCTGTACGTTTTTTTTGTTTTGTAATGCCGTATGATTAAATCCATGTAGTGAAAAATACGCTGCTTCTCATCATCAGGCAGGTGTTCCAGTTCATCCAGTCTTTTTACCATCTCTTTATCATAGGCAGCGTTCAAGCCTTCGCCTAAAAGAAAATCTACGCTTACATCAAAGGCTTTAGCCAGTTTTACAATCACTTCAATAGAGGGCAAGTTATCGCCCCGCTCGTACTTCCCAATCATTACCGGGGAAGAATCAATCTCTTTGGCCAGTTCGTCCTGAGACCAGTTTTTGGCCTTGCGAAGCTCTGTTATAGCTAGATTTCTTCAATTTTGATTCGTAGTTCTTTAATCGAAAAGCGCTTGTGCTTTATATACAATTATCGAGGCTTTCGATCAGAGCAAATATTTCGCTATCTCTTCTTTCTTGCATTCATAATTCTAAGGATGGTAAACGCGCATATTCAAGGTGGCTCTGATTTTTGTTTATGATCTAGCAAAATTGTCCAAGGCTTTTTCCTAAAAAAGAAATAAGTCATTTGGCGTATTGACAAGAAAGGTGTTTCGTTTCAAATTTGTATGCGAGTATAGAGGTGAAATTACAATATTCTTTCGCGTTTAGCTTAATGATTGGGTAATGTGATGAGTCATTATTCAGAAGATGATTGAGGGTTTTGTTAGTCATTGATCAATCAGGATATTATCCTGTTTTGAAGGACTAACATAATGACATGATATTGTACTTATCGACCTAGATATAACTTAATAAGCGAATAGAATTATTGCATATATCTGAGTTAGTGGTAATTCTAAAAACAACAACAAATGACACAAATAACTTTAACACAAATAAACAATGCCTTCCTACCAGCGAAAGAAATAACAGATACCGAGAAATTTGCTGGAAGAAAGGAATATGTTAATGAAGCTTTTCATGCGCTTTTATCAGAAGGGACAAATATCGCTATCGTTGGCAATAGAGGAATTGGCAAATCATCCTTAGCAAGACAAATTATTAATATTGGACAAGGCGATAACAGCTTATTAGAAAAGTTAGAAATCTATCACGACACAAAACTTGATTTTCTCACAATTTACTTCGCTTGTGGAAATTCAATAACAAATACTAATGACCTATTAAATAGATTACTTACAACAAGAAATTGCCTTCTAGAATGGATTTACGAAATCCCTTCTGCAACTAAAGAAATTGCAAAACTAAATGGCGGTTTAGAAGCAGGAATTCCAAAAGTTATTACAGCCAAAGTAGGCGCGGATTTATCTACTGAAACAACAGCAAATTCATCAATACAATCACATAGCATAGAGACTATTTTTCAAAACGTAATAACAGATTTATTAAAAATTAAAATAGCTAAAAATGGGATACTTATCGTTGTAGATGAGTTTGACCAAATTAAAGACACTACAGGGTTTGCATCTTACTTAAAGTCATTGGCGACAAACACACCTGGATTAAAATTTTGCATTGTTGGGGTAGCTCAAGACATTCAAAACTTAATGAAAGAACACCAAAGTACCGATAGACTTTTTGCAGGTAGCGTAATAAACTTACCATCCATGAATGAACAAGAGTTGACTTCAATTATAAAAACAGCAGAAGACGCAATTGAAAAGCATATTGTTTTTGATGATTCAGCAGTAAAAAAAATAGTAACACTTTCAAAAGGACATCCATATATTGTTCACCTTTTGGGGAAACAAACGTTTAAAACTGCATTTTTAGAACCAAAATATTCCATAGATGAAAGTTATATTGACAGTATTTTAAGAGGAATTGCCGAAAAAGAAGCTGACCCTGTGCTCGAAGGCAGATATAAAAAGTCTGTTGCTTCATCTAAACAAAGAGAAATCGTTCTTAAAGCATTTGCAGTTTCAGCTAAAGCTGACGGTGAAATACTAACATCAGATGCGTATAGGATTTCTGAAGAGCAAGGAGTTGAAAATGCGAGTCAATATGTAGGACAATTAGTAATTGAAGATTATGGTGCCGAACTAATTAAAATTAGAGAACGATATTACAGGTTTAAAGATTCACTATTTCAAACTTATGTTGCTGCAAGACCATCAATATTTTGAAATGAAGAAAGAACTACCACTAACAGCACCTACCCAAAAGGCGGAGTTTCGTGTTCCAAAGACAGTTTTGTGGTTAATCAAACATTAGTTTTTCAAATCAAGTTTTGTGGTAAAAGTCCCGCCCTTCGGGTAGCTGCGGAACGTTATCAGCAAATTTAGTGACATTCAACAATCAGAATAAATGAAAAATATACTACTAGGGATTAAGCGACATACGACAAGATTTTTGTTAGCCATATTCTTTGGATTTACAACACTATGGACAGTTTTAGAGCCTATTTATGCATTGCTTGACTTTGATACAAAAAATAATGGTTGTTGCTATTTGACTGCCTACATAATTGTCAGCTTCATTATTGCAGTTGTAGTTGTTTACCCCAAGAGAAAAGTAAGATTTTGTTTAACTAACACAAATACAAAAATTGAAATTGTTTTTGGCGACCTCTTTAATTCGATAGGACACAAGGTAATTTCAGTAAGCGAATTTTTTGACAGTAAAATCGGAAAACCCGTTTCTCCAAAAAGTTTACAAGGTGCATTCATTAGTAAAGTTCTTGGTGGGCATTCGGCCATTTTTGATGATGCTGTTCATTCACAGCTTTTAGGAAAGGAAATTGCCGTAGTGCAACGTGTTGATGGAAAAACAATAAAATATGATATTGGCTCGACAATCATTATCGATCACGACCGATCAAGGTATTTCATTTTTGCGTTATCAATTACAGACAATGAATGTAACGCATACAGCACACCTGCTTTAATGCTTAAAGCACTTGAAGGACTTTGGGATAAAGTGCGAATTGAAGGAAATGGTAATGATGTTAACCTTCCACTTATCGGAAACGGTTTGTCAAGAATTGGGTTACCCGCTAGCCAACTTTTGCAGTTGATCTTAATTTCCCTTTTAAAATCAGTAAAGGAAAAAGATTTAAGTTCAACAATAAGAATAGTATTAACAGAAGATGTTTTTGACAAAATTGACTTGGAAATAATTAAAAATAATTGGGAATAAAATACAGAAATTATGGCAAACAGGACAGGTAACTATTGTGCGTTTTATGTAAAAACGCTTTTCTGCAAAACAAATTTGGGAGCTAATATTGCGAAAGATTTCGTTTATTACAGAACTCTCAGAATATGGAAAGGGAGTGACTCCTCTTTCCCTTTTGTTGATTCACACGACAAAAATTATAATGTCCGTGATGGTAGCGATTGGGAAACAACTTTAAAACCGAGACTGCGTGACCGTTTAAGTAAGTCAAAAAATATTATTTTGTTCTTAAGTTCAACAACGGCAAATTCGACAGCATTACGAGAAGAAATAGATTATGGAATAAATACTAAGGGCTTACCTGTAATAGTTATTTATCCCGAATTTTCTGAAAAGAGCGACATAATTAATTGCGATTCTAAAGCAATAAAACAACAAATCAAGAGTCTTTGGGATAAGCTACCAATATTCAGAGATTCAATGGACAATGTACCGACAATTCATATTCCTATGAATAAAGCACTGATAGAAAAAATCTTAAAGGACCCTGACTTTATGGTTGCGACAAAGAAATGTCCTGGAAAAAGTTATTTTCCGTGCTTAAAATTATAAAAAAATCTGCTGCTGTTCTGAAAATCTACAAATGAAAGGGTAAGCTTCCCCACATACTATAACGCCAATCGTTTTGAATTATCAATTGTTCAAGCCAAAACGGCATAATTGTCATACGTCTTTTGGCGTATTCTCTTTCAATGAATAACACTAAATCAATAACCCTTGTATCCTGATTTTGAAATACCTGCTAACCTTTCATTCTATTTCAATTGCCTTTTCAACAAGAGTAGGACCAGTTCGGTTTGGAACTTTCCTATTTTAGCTGAAATCAATAAAATTTAATAATATGACATTCACAGGAAACGAAGGTGCAGTGATTACACTTGCAGAAGGATCAAAAATGACAGCAGATTACCGCGCTACTATCTCTACCGGAGATACCATTGCACTGGCAGTAGGAAAGAACTTACTTAACTCCATTCTCGGACAAACCGGCTGCATGGGAATTCGCATGTATTTCGCCTTAGACAAAGATGAGAATAAACAACTCGTTTTGGTTGGAGTAGATGCAAACGGAGATGATATGACGGCGGGGGTAATTGTGGATAGATTAGCTCCTTGTCCTACTACTTGTCCTACGAAAAATTCTTTAAACTCATAATGTTTTAATGGTTACGGAGATTTTTTTTGCCATAATTACGGGAATAATACCGATCGGAATTTTCGCAATAAGGTATAAAAAAATCTCATTTTTGGGCTTAGTGCTTTTACTATTCCTTTTATTGTCAGTTATTGTAGATTCCTTTAACTTGTTTTTTTATGTCAATAATTTAAACAATCTTTTTCTAATAAATATATATGATTACTTCGCGATATTTTTAGAATTATTGTTCTTGATAATCGCTTCTAAGCCAAATGGGAGAGTTCTCTTTATTGGGGCTTCAATAATCATAATTTATTGGTGTTGGCACTTTATTTTTAATATTGACAATGGCTTATACAATTTATCAACAGAACTTTCATTTGTTCTGTCTTGCTTAGTTTTAGTTTTTTGCTTTTATTGTACAATTAGAATACTAACAGGAACAAGTTCTTTTTTTAATGAATCCAAATATCGTTTGATTGCTATTATTGGTCTATTTGTATTTGAATCGGCTTGCTTAATTCCAGTTTGCACGAGTAATTTAAACTTAGAACCAGAAGAAAGGAAATACCTTTCGGATTTATACAATCATGTTATTGTCGTGGGAAGCATAGTAAGAAATGTTCTTTTCTCATTGTATTTCATATTGGATAATAGGATTCATAAAAAAGAACGAGTTTCGAATAGTTTAGTAATTTGATAATTAATTGAGCAGTACAAGCATTGTAGTTACATATTCTATCATTGCCCTTGGTGTTTTTACCCTATTTGTTGTGGTGCTTACTTTTTTGTTGGTAAGAAAAGTAGCGAAATCGATAAAGGAGCAGGAGCTACACAAGCAAATGATTCGAGAAACCATAATTCAAACACAGGAATCCGAACGAGAAGCACTAGCAGACAATCTTCACGACGATTTCGGACCACAATTAGGTATGCTGTATCGTCATTTACAAAAGGAAGTCGAT
Source organism: Flavobacteriales bacterium (assembly GCA_044239865.1). GTDB lineage: Bacteria > Bacteroidota > Bacteroidia > Flavobacteriales_D > Sanyastnellaceae > CAIZGX01. Next base: position 15,265 of record JBIIAO010000008.1, on the reverse strand, counting down.
AGTAGTTCTTCCATTATGCTCTCAGCTCCGGATAGGGAAAATATATACAAGAAGTTAGATTTATTAATTGCTGATGTTAGGAATTATTCGTCACAAATCTTCCCCAAACAATTAGCTGAATTAGGTCTAATCAATGCCATCGAACAAAACCTTGCCGACTTAGGATTTAATATTCGAATTAACTTTTTCAATCGATTGATCTATGATTTGAATTTCGATAAATCCAAACAATTGGCTATCTATAGAATTACCAACGAAATCTTGAATAATATTATTCGGCATGGAAAACCCACATTCATTGAGTGCGAGCTAAACAACGATGAAGAAAAATTTCAAGTGGTCTTTACACACGACGGTGCACCATTCAGCCAAAAAGAATTCTTAGAAACAGCCAGAATCAATGAAGGTCGGGGTTGCTCTTCTATTTTAAATAGAACCCTTCAATTGGAAGGGACTATAGAATTTTATCGTATCTTAGATCAGTACGCATGCACTAAACTTCAACTTCCTTTAAAATGATAGTTCCAATTAAAGTTGCGCTGGTAGATGATCACACCATAACTCGTGAAGGCATTAAGAGAATTTTAAACCAAGACAGGGCTGAACGCTTTCATGTGGTTGGTGATTTTCCAGACGGACAATCGTTTTTAGATTTTTTGAAAGAAGAAACCTGCGACGTGGTACTTATGGATATTAATATGCCTGGTAAATCTGGAGACAGCACCATTGAAGTAATCAAACAAAAGTACCCCAAAGTTTCAGCGGTTGTCCTGAGCATGATTACAAATGATTACATGATAGACAGAGCCATATCTGTTGGGGCATTGGGTTACCTGCCCAAAGAGGCCGACTCTGGTCAGATAAAAAAGGCTTTGATTAGCGCACATGAGAAAAAGATATTCTTCAATTCGCTAGTTACCGCACAGAAGTTAAACTACTTCAAAGAGAAAAAGCGAATGCCCAGTGAACTCTCAATCCAGGAAAAGATTATTATTGACTTAATTATTCGTGGGTTTACCAACAAAGAAATTTCTTCCAAATTGAATATTGCAAGTGGCACCGTTAAAAAACACCGCGAGAATATTCTAAGAAAAACCAATTGCAAGCGATCAGCACATCTCCTCACATATTCGCTCGAAATGGGAATTTTTAATTATCAGGGACTGGCGAGATTGTAATTTATCCACTGTTTTTTTAGAAAACTGAGGCAAAAAGAATAACCGTACTTTAACTCCAAATAATGTCACAATTTTTTATATATTTGTGACATGAAAGAGTCCGTTAATCAAGTTATTGAATTGAAAATCAGAAGGGCAAAGCCAGGTAGTGTCTTTTTACCTTCCGATTTCAAGGAGGAGGGATCTTCAACGGCAATTCGAAAGTCTTTGTCTAGACTTGTGGAATCTGGTATATTGGAAAGAATGGGGCAAGGGATATATGTGGTGCCTAAAGTTGATAAGGTCTTCGGAAAGGTACTTCCATCAATTGAGGAGTTGGCACAGGTGCTGTCGAGAAAGGAGCATGTGAAAATAAAACCTTCTGGTCAGTATGCATTGAACAAAGTTGGTTTATCTACCCAAGTTCCAATGAAGCTAGTATTTCTAACAAGTGGTCATTCAAAGAGAATTCAGATTGGAAAAAGCGCTATTGTTTTTAAGTCAACAACAGCCAAAAAGCTTTCCATGAAAGGCGACATAACAAGTTTGTTGTTTTTGGCTTTGGAGGAATTAGATTTACAGAAGTTGTCGGTCGGGCAGAGGGATAGAATAATTCAGTTATTGAAGAAAGAGAGTCCAGAAAATTTGAAGCATGATTTACGACTAACTCAAACGAAGGTGAGTGACTTCATTGTAAAAATCTTAAATGCCAGGTAGAATGATTGGTTGGTTAAAGAACTTAAGCGATGCTTCGCGCTTGGTGTCAATAAACGAAGCGTCTCGAATTTCAGGAATACCGGCAAAAGCAATTGAAAAAGATTGGTGGGTCACACTTTCAATAAAGCTATTGTTCGAAACGAAGTATGCCAATTATTTCGCCTTTAAGGGGGGGACTTCATTGAGTAAAGGCTGGCATTTAATTGATCGTTTTTCTGAAGATATTGATATATCGTTAAGCTCAGAAGCAGTTGGAATGACGTATAAGCAAACACCTACTAAAAACTATGTTGAGCAATTGCGAAGAGCAGGATGTGCGTTTACTTCAAATCAGCTGCTAGAGGCATTAAAATCTAAATTTGTTGAATCGCAAGTTCCCGAAAATTTGTACTCTATAGAGGCGAAGCCGGTGCGACCCGATATGCCCGATACCGATCCGCAGAGTATTTATGTGAATTTCATTTCGTTATTCGATCCGAATCCCTATCTGCGAGACAGTGTGAAAATAGAATTCAGTGTTCGTTCGATGAGGGAACCGAGTGTTATGCGAAGTATGAAATCTCTTTTGGTCACATATTTCCCAAATGCGAATTACGTTGAAGATGACTTTGAAGTACTTACCATTCATCCGCAAAGAACACTGGTGGAAAAGATTTTGTTGCTACACGAGGAGTACAATCGCGATGAGCGAGATAAGATGCGAACAGATCGCATGTCAAGACATTATTACGATTTGTTTCATTTGGGAAGACAAGATTTTTCATCCGTTACAATGAAAAATAAAAGTTTTATAGCGGAGGTAATTGAACATCGGAAGTTTTATTCAAGATTGAAACGTTTCAATTATACCAAATTGATTCCGGGTAGTATTTCAATTGTACCTGATAATGAAATACGAGATGCACTAAAGAATGACTATGAAGTTATGCGTTCAGAGATGATCTATGGTAATCCGCCAACATTCGATGAGATTATGCTAGCTGCAAAACAGCTCGAAGATGAGTTCAACGGAAAGGAATAACCTCAATCTTCGGTCCTCACATATTCGCTCGAAACGGGAATTTTTAATTATCAGGGATTGGCGAAATCGTAGCAGAGTATTTCTTTTTTACTTTTTAAAATTTGTATTACCTTCGTTTTAATTGAAAATGAAAAGACGAGCGTAATCGGAGCGTCAGGGATTAAGGGTCTTCTGAAACACTTGTAAATAAAGGGTTTTTAGTGAGGGTTCGAATCCCTCTCTCTCCGCCACCCATTAAGCCAACGATTTCATCGTTGGTTTTTTTATTTTCCAAAAACCAGCGAAGGCCCAAATAAAATCAATCCAGAAAGTATAGACAATCCAACGAAGAGAATCCAGTTTCTTTTACTATTGAATTCCCTTAACACACCAACCTCTTGAATCCATTGCTTAGCATGAAGTTCTTCTTCTTTGTTTTGACTAATGAGAAGTGTCGTTAACCACACAAGCGTATTCAATATTCCCGGAATTAAAATATCTATAAAGGTTTCGGAGATACCAAGTGTGTTCATTAAAAAAGGATAGATTGAAGTTTGCTTCAGCAACAACCATAAGATCCAAATGATTGGTGCGCCTATCATGGCCGACAAGACAGTCTGTGCATTCACCTTCGACCATAACCAACGCGCAATAAACACAGGTCCTACGCCTGCAGTAAAAAGAAAAATGGTAGCGAATAGTTCCGCAGTTGTTTTTCCAACAAGCAACCAAAGAGCGGATATTCCTATCGCGAGGACCATGGTTCCAAAGCCATACGCTTTCTCATTGTTGTCGTTCGATAACATTGGACGTATGACTCCTGCATAAATTAAGCTAGCGCCCCAGTGGTTCGCACTGAACATAGCCTGAAAGGCATTCAAAATAATAAATGCAATAAACAAACTGTTAATCCAACTCCAATCAGTTGTTGAATGATAAATCAAAGGAAAGGTGAGAAGAATTCCTTGAATGAAATACGCTATGAGAAAGGAGAAAATCATATTTCTTCTCGATTCATTTCCGTTTTTGAGTGTCAATAACAGCTGCCCTCTCATGTCCGGTAAATCCACAATGGTAGCGAACCACCAAAGCAAGGTTATAGAGAACAGAATGGTTTTGAGATTTAAATGGTCTGCCCAAGAAGCTAAATGATTTTCAGGGGGAGTGGAATAACCAGTTCCGGTTGAGAGCTGCACAACTAAATAGAAAATGGCAACAGCAAATGTCAAATACCCTAGGATTGCATCAATTCGAATTCGGTTGTACAGTGTATTGAAAAATACATTAACCGACAAAACAACCAAAGTGAAAACCGTAAATTTATGCTGGCTGCTTGTATCAGGAAAGAGGTATTCAGATAACGGCTGAATACTCACAGCGATAGCCAATGGCAGGATAAGGAATCCTAAATAAAGCCCTCTAAACCTGGCTAGCGAAACGGCGCCTTTCCCAATAAATCGATATGGAATGAGCTCACCTTCCGTTTTCAAAGGCATGCGCCCCCAAGCCGGTGCAAAAAAGATAGCCCCGAAAACAACGGCTAAAACCGATTGAAAATAAAGGACAAGTAATTCGCTGTGACTGCCAGAACTTGCGAAAAGACTGTTTACGACAAACAATCCCGAACTAGGAATAAGCGCACCGATAATTAAGAAAGAACTGATCTTTTTATCTGTTGAAAATATCTTTCGCCTCATAAAGTGAAATTACTTAAAAAAAGAAAGTAGGCAAATAATTATTTCGCTTTGTCAATAATTTCTTTAACCACACTCGGATCAAGTAAGGTAGTCGTATCGCCAATAGCATCGAATTCCCCTTCAGCAATTTTCCTTAAAATGCGACGCATAATCTTTCCACTTCTCGTTTTCGGAAGACCGCTTACAATTACGATTTTATCCGGTTTCGCAATCGCCCCAATCTGCTCACTCACTGTTTTGGTAATGGAATAAACCATCTCCTGCTCAAACCCTTGCGAAGCACCTTCCGTAGGACCTTGCATCGCATCTTGTTCACCACCTTGCTCTGCACAAATCACAAACGCATAGATTCCTTGCCCCTTAATGTCATGCGGATACCCAACTACAGCGCTTTCAATAACACCGTGCGTATGATTAATCGCGTTCTCCACTTCAGCAGTGCCTATACGGTGTCCGCTAACATTCAACACATCGTCAACCCTTCCTGCTAAACGATACATTCCTTTCTCGTCACGGTAAGCGCCGTCACCGGTGAAGTAATAATTTTTATATGTGCTGAAGTAATTCAAAATACAACGCTCGTGGTCGCCATACGTGGTGCGAATCATAGAAGGCCACGACTGTTTGAAACACAGGTTTCCGGTTAAATCGTTTTCAAGAATTTCATTCCCTTTATCATCCAACAAAACAGGAAGAACCCCCGGCATAGGCAACGTAGCAAACACCGGTTTCGATGGCGTTACTCCGGCTAAACTCGAGATCATAACACCGCCTGTTTCCGTTTGCCAAAAAGTATCGACAACCGGACAATTTCCTTTTCCAATTTTATCGTGGTACCAATTCCAAGCTTCTTCGTTAATGGGTTCGCCAACGCTTCCGAGTATGCGCAACGAAGACAAATCTTTTCCTTCTAAAAATTCATCTCCGGCCGACATTAAACTGCGAATGGCCGTTGGAGCCGTGTAGAAAATACTCACTTTGTGCTTCGCTACAATGTCCCAAAATCTTCCAGCATCGGGATAAGTTGGAATGCCTTCAAACATCAATGAAGTAGCACCGTTCAGCAAAGGTCCATAGATCAAATAACTGTGCCCTGTAACCCATCCAATATCGGCAGTACAAAAATGAATATCTCCTTTTTCGTATTGAAACACATTCAAAAAAGTATAGGCCGTCCATACCATGTAACCCGCAGTGCTGTGCACAACGCCTTTCGGTTTGCCCGTTGATCCGCTGGTGTACAAGATGAACGAAGGATCTTCCGATTGAAGCGTCGCTCCGGGCTTCATATAATTATTGGAGGAAAGAACTTTTCCTTTCAATTTCTTCCAATCGATATCTACTTCTTTTTTTTCGGTTGGAAGGTTGAGGTAGTTGAAGACCAAAACATTTTTTATTTTTCTTGTTGAATTCAATGCTTCATCCACCACCGACTTCAATGGAATAATCTTGTTTCCGCGAAGTCCCCCGTCCATGGTTATCACGAAGTCTGCTTCAGCATCGTCTACGCGATCTGCAATGCTTCGTGCGCTGAATCCGCCGAAAATAACAGAATGCACCGCCCCAATGCGCGCGCAGGCGAGCACACTGAACACCAACTCAGGCACCATGCTCATGTAAATACAAACACGATCTCCTTTTTGAACACCCATCGTGCGAAGCATTTCAGCAGCGATACAAACTTCTTTATGAAGTTCAGTATACGTGAATGAACGCACCTGAACCGAACGTTCATTCGGTTCCCAAATGAGTGCAGTTTCATTTCCTTTTTCAGCCAAATGTCTGTCGAGTAAATTTTCAGTAATGTTCAATTCACCTCCGTCGAACCATCGGGTTTTTGCATCGGCGAAGGTTCCCGATAGAACAGTGTCCCATTTCTTTTTCCAAGAAAAAGATTCAGCTATTTCACCCCAGAATTTATTAGGATTAGCAATGCTTTCCGCGTACACCGATTTATATTCTTCAAACGATTCAATTCGTTTCATAGTCGTCTATTTTGAAGTTCCAAGTTACATCATTGCTTTTAACTTAACTTTGATTCATGAAGGCTCTTGCAAGAATTTTTCTCATCTTTTTATTGCAAAGTATTTGTGTGGGAGTTTTCGCCCAACCCAACCTTCCAACCGTTACCCTTTCGCCCGTTTATTCCGTGCAACTTTCATCGGAAATATCTGAAACATCGGGACTCGTTTTTTTTCAACAGGGATTGCTAACACACAACGATAATTCAGATGAGAATTTATATGTGATCGACACCTTGAATGGTGCAATTCTTCAAACCTTTGCACTACTTGGAACTTCCAATTTCGATTGGGAAGAAATCGCCCAAGACAGCTTGTATTTGTATGTCGGAGATTTCGGAAACAACGCTGGAAACAGAACAGATTTGCATATTCTTCGAATTGAAAAATCTTCTCTTCTTGAAGGCACGCCTGCAATAGACACCATTGCCTTCGCTTACGAAGATCAAATAGACTTCACGCCTTCCAACCAAAATACGGCCTTCGATTGCGAGGCCTTCATAGCCGGAACCGACAGCCTATTTCTTTTCACAAAGAATTGGGACAATCAAACCACTGTTTGTTACAGTTTACCTAAAATCCCAGGGAATTATTTGGCACATCGAAAAGACTCTTCAGATGTAAATGGATTAATAACCGGAGCGACATTTATTCCTTCAAAAAAGTTAGTCATTCTCTCTGGTTACTCTTCTTTGCTTCAGCCATTCATGTATTTGCTTTTCGATTTTGAAGGAACAGATTTCTTCTCTTCCTTCCAACAAAAAATAAATTTGTCTTTGAATTTTCACCAGGTGGAAGGCGTATCAACCACCAACGGAATAGACGTGTATCTAACCAATGAATACTTTAGCCAAAGCTTTATTACGAATCAGCAGAAGTTGCACAAGTTCGATTTGACTCCTGTTCTCGGAGAATACCTTTCGGGAAACAACATTGATTCCGAGTCTTCGGAAATTCGCATCTATCCCAATCCGGCGAAAGACACCGTTCACATTCAATCTCCGAACAAGTCCTTGTGTCTGGAAATGAGGAATGGCGAGGGAAAGCTGGTTTTGAAGACTCGGATTCGAAGCCATTCAGACCTCGATGTTTCCGACTTGCCGAATGGCAGGTATTTCATTTCCATAAAGGATTATCCACGGGTTTTTTCCTTGATAATCAGCCGATAAATGCTCGTGAACGGGTGGCTGTTAGTAAGTCAATTCAACTTAATGTGGGCTTCATATTCACCTTTGTAACTTCCTTTTACCAAAACAACACTCTTATGGAATCGAACGAATACCTATTTTTAAAAGCACGCATTAAGGCGGTAAACCCTACCTGGTCTGAAGCAGATGTAGAAAACGAAGTGAAGCGCCAAGTAAGCGGCGCGGGCCAATTGGAAGACGCTGACGATGGCTGTCTTTACTGCGGATCTTAAGCTTCTTTATTCAAAAAAGATTGAGCAAGGGCCATGTGCCCTTGTTTTTTTTGCTCGTCCATTTTGTTTAGCAAAGCAACCATCATACTCAACCGATAGTTCCGCGAAAGAAAGGGGGTGTTTCGTTCAATGAAATTCCAAAAAAGAGCATCCCAGATTTTCTCCCACGGCTCGCCCTTTTTGTAATTGCTCATTTTATAAATGTAATTTGAACCACTCATATATGGCTTCGTGCTCATGAGTCCGCCGTCAGCGAATTGCGACATTCCATAAACATTCGGAACCATTACCCAGTCGTATGCATCTATGTAAAAAGTCATGAACCACTCGTACACTTCATGCGGATGAACTTCGCTCAACAGCATGAAATTCCCCAAGATCATCAAACGCTCTATGTGATGTGAATAGGCATTCTTAAGAAGCCCTTCCAAACAATCGTCAATCGGACGAATACCGGTCGTCGCATCCCAAAATCCGTTCGGTAATTTTCGATCGTGTTGAAAGAAATTCGAAGTGCGCTCTTCCACACCCTTCAACACATACACCGCACGAATAAACTCGCGCCATCCCAAGATCTGCCGCACGAATCCTTCCACATTATTCATTTCAGCATGGGAGTCCAAAGCCGCTTGAACGCACTCTTGCGGAGTGAGCAAGCCTATGTTTAAATACGGAGAAATGACCGAGTGAAACAGCCACGATTCTTGCGGCACAATGGCATCTTGATACGTTCCGTATTCATTTATTTTATGTTGAATGAAATACTGCAAAGCGGCTTTTGCTTCGTCTCTTGTAACGGCGTAAATGAAGTTCTCGGAAGTGCCCACATGCTTTGCGAAATGCGCTTCTACGTAAGCCGTTGCTTCAACCACAAATTCATTTCGTGTTGAAGAATACGGAGCAGGAAATTCCATGCCCTTTGGAGCTTTCGCGCGGTTCTCGGTATCAAAGGTCCACTTTCCGCCAACAGGCTCTCCAGAAGGCTCTAACAGCACCTGACGCTTCTTTCTTTCGTGAATGTAAAAGTCATTCAAGAAGAATTTTTTCTTGTTGAAGTACGCCTTCAATTCTTCTTCTGTGTTGTAAAAATTCGGAGAATCGAATCGCTTGGTCGCAAGACTTAATCGTTGCGCCCACTTGTTTATTTTTTTTTCTAGGTTGAAATCAACCGTGTCGATCCACAACAATTCCTTCGCTCCCAAAGACTTCAATTCATTTTCAATTTGAAGGGAAGAAGCTTCGTCGTGTGACAGGTAATTCCAGTTGGAAGAAGTTCTGGATTGCTCTTCCAGAAAGGCTTTCATGCTTGCGCGATGCAAGATTATTTTTTTCTTATGGAAGGGGTATTGGGAAAAGAACAAGGGTTCTTCAATAAGCAAAAGACAATCGCACGAACGGAAGAGTTCGTGCTCTTCGAACAGTTGGTGCGGAAATACCAAGCCGATCTTCATTTCCTTTTGGAAATTTTATTGTTGGAAACGCTTCGCTGGCGGGTGCATTTAAAGCGACTGTCGTCGTTCAGCGATTCCGTGCGCAGCATCACATGCTTCGTGGCTCTTCCTTGCACGCGGGCACGCCACATGCGGAAGGAAGTGGCCTTCATTTCTTTGCGCATAAGCGCAATAACTTCTGCTTCGCTAACGCCGAACTGCGCGGTAATAGCGTCGAATGGCGTGCGGTCTTCCCACGCCATTTCAATGATTCGATCAATGTCTGTTTCAGATAACATGACTTAGAAACAAGCCACGCGTTCGTTTGTTTTTACAAACTGCTTAAAATGCTAACTAACTCGGAACGAACGCGAATTAAACGCGCTTGAATAGCTGCGCCATCGGTCTCGCTTACTTTCTGACGAAGCGCGTTCTTGGCGCCTTCCAGCGTGAATCCTTGCACACGCACCAACTCGTGAATCTTCTTGAACAACTCAATGTCTTTCTTCGAATACATGCGATTGCCCTTGCTGTTCTTGCGCGGTTGCAATTGCGGAAATTCTTTTTCCCAAAAACGTAAAAGAGAAGCGTTCACATCAAACATTTCAGCAACTTCAGAGATGCTGTAATATATTTTTTCTATTTCGAAGGTCTTAGACATAATTAGTCGAAACTTTGGTTGGCGTTGGCAGCACGCTGCAATACCTCTTCGTATTGCTCCGGCGTAATATCGTTGTAAAAATAAAACGCAGGATCTACCTTTTCACCATTTCTAATAACTTCATAATGGAGGTGAGGACCGGTAGACGACCCCGTATTCCCCACAAGCCCTATCAATTGGCCTCTTCTAACTTTTTGCCCTTGACCGATAATAATTTTGCTCATGTGTCCATATCGAGTCTGAAACCCGTATCCATGCTCAATTACAACGCTATTTCCATAACCCGTTAATGCACTTTCTGTTTTTTCAACAATTCCGTCTCCGGTGGCATAAATTTCGGTGCCGATATCAGCTGCGAAATCTAAACCGGCGTGAAGTTTTGCAACTTTATATATCGGGTGTATGCGATATCCAAATCCCGATGAAATGCGCTCCAAGTCTTTGTTCGAAACAGGCTGAATAGCGGGTATACTCTGAAGCATAGCGTCCTGTCCGCGAGCCAATGAATAAATCTCTTCGTAAGACTTGCTCTGACTCACAAACATTTCTTGCAGCTTCCTGATACGGAACATCGTTTCTTGAACATCATTGTCAGATGCGAAATCATTATTCGTTTTCGAAGATAATCCTGAGAATTTGCGCACATACGGCTCCGCGCCGAAGATGGATCTGTAAACCATTTCATCTCTGCGCTCTAAGTCAGTTGCAAATAATTCAAGCGTATCTATTTTAGTATTGAACGTTTCAATTTGCGTTTCGAGGTATTTTATTTTTTTCTCGAGCTGATTGGTTTCAGGGTCTTTGAAGAACGATGCGTAAAGCACAATTCCTATTCCGCCTAAAACTACACCGGCCAAAACATAGCGCGTGACAATCCATGCGTAGTCGCGAATGGTATACGTAATTGCCTCGTAATTGAGGGTATTCGGATTGAAAAAGTATTTGTACTTGAATTTCTTCATGCTTTGCGAATTTACGTCACTTTTTTTAATCGCTTCTTCCCTTGTGAGATGTAAATTTGCGCGCATGATGACAGCTCAAGAGATTCGCCAAACTTTTTTAGACTTTTTCAAATCGAAAGGTCACCACATTGTTTCGTCGGCACCCATTGTGGTGAAGGGCGATCCTACGCTTATGTTCACCAACGCAGGAATGAATCAGTTCAAAGATTTATTTCTTGGACACGGAACAATAGAGCACAAGCGAATTGCGAACTCTCAGAAGTGTCTTCGTGTTAGCGGAAAGCACAACGACTTGGAAGAGGTTGGAGTAGATACCTACCACCACACCATGTTCGAAATGTTAGGCAACTGGTCGTTCGGAGATTACTTCAAGGAAGAGGCTATCACGTGGGCATGGGAATTATTGACTGAAGTATACAAACTTCCAAAAGACAGATTGTACGTAACAGTTTTCGAAGGCGATGAAAAAGAAGGGTTGGAATTCGATCAAGAGGCTTTCGACATCTGGAAACGCTGCATTGCGGAAGACAGAATTTTAAAAGGAAATAAAAAAGACAATTTTTGGGAAATGGGCGAAACGGGTCCATGCGGTCCGTGTAGCGAAATTCACATTGACATTCGCTCTGACGAAGATCGTGCGAAAGTCGATGGAAAAATATTGGTGAACGATAGCCATCCGCAGGTGATTGAAATTTGGAACAACGTGTTCATGCAATTCAATCGCAAATCGAGCGGAGAACTAGAACCCCTTCCAAACAAACACGTAGATACTGGAATGGGCTTCGAGCGTTTGTGCGTTGCCCTTCAAGGCAAACAATCGAACTACGACACCGATGTGTTCTCGCCTTTGATTGAGCGTATTTCGAAAATATCTGGTGTTGCTTATACGCGCACCGATTCGAAACAAGACATTGCTATTCGTGTGATTGCAGACCACGTGCGCGCTGTTTCTTTTTCTATTGCAGACGGACAACTTCCTGCAAGCGGTGGAGCGGGATATGTGATTCGAAGAATCTTACGCAGAGCCATTCGTTATGGATATAGTTTCTTGAATAGAAAAGATCCTTTCATTTTTGAATTGGTAGATGTTCTTGCAGCAGAGATGGGCGGTTTCTTCCCTGAAATTATTTCAAACAAAGATTTAGTGAAGCGTGTGATTCGCGAGGAAGAAGAAAGCTTCTTGCGCACACTCGACAAAGGCATTCAACTGTTAGACGATCACCTGAGCAAAGGTGCGGAAGTGTTAGATGGAAAAACAGTTTTTGAATTGTACGATACTTTCGGATTTCCCTTCGATTTAACCTCGTTGATTGCTTCTGAAAAAGTCGTGGGCGTGGATGCTGCAGGATTCGAAGAAGAACTCGCCAAGCAAAAAGAGCGCAGTCGCAGCGCTACTAAATTAGAGACCGACGACTGGGTTGAATTGCAAGCAGGAGATCCAACATTTGTTGGATACGATTCGTTGGAATGCGAAACGAAAATTCTGAAATACAGAAAGATTAAAGCAAAAGGAAAAGAGAGTTTTCAATTGGTGTTGAGCAACACGCCTTTCTATGCGGAAGGCGGCGGACAAGTGGGAGACACCGGTGTTTTGAAAACCATTAACGAGAGTATTGCTGTTATAGACACGAAGAAAGAAAACAACTTGAGTGTTCATTTTGTAGAGCAACTTCCGGAAAATGTGAATGCAACTTTTACTGCGGTTGTAGATCGCACGAAGCGCGAAAGCTCACAACGCAATCACAGCGTAACGCACTTGCTACACGAGGCATTGCGTGAAGTGTTGGGAACACACGTAGAGCAAAAAGGATCGTTGGTGAATGCAGATTATTTGCGTTTCGACTTTTCGCATTTCGCGAAAATGACAGATGAAGAATTGAAGCAAGTGGAGCAATTGGTGAACAGCCGCATTCGCGCAGCTTTCCCACTGAATGAAAATAGAAACGCAACCATGGACGAGGCGAAAGCACAAGGTGCCATGATGTTGTTTGGTGAAAAATATGGATCAACGGTTCGTGTGATTCAATTCGGAAACAGTGTTGAATTATGTGGAGGAACGCACGTTCAAAAGACCAGCGACATTCGTTCATTCCAGATAACATCGGAAGCTGCAGTTGCTGCGGGTATTCGAAGAATTGAAGCCATTACAGCCGATGCGGTAGATGCATTGTTGGAAGAAGAGCGCAACGAATTGGAAGCAGTTCGTTCGTTGGTGAAGAACAAAAACGCAAGCAAAGCAGTAGAAGATTTGTTAAGCAAATTTTCTTTGTTGGAAAAAGAATTGGACGCTCTGAAGCACGAGAAAGCCATGCAAATGAAAGGCGTGTTGAAAGAGAAGTTCGAAGAGAAAAATGGAATGAATATCTTGATTGATCAAGTAGATTTAGACGCGAATGCGATCAAGGATATTTGTTTCCAATTGAAATCGGAAATTCCAAATGCATTTATTTTATTGGCGAATGTGCAAGGCGGAAAGCCAACCATATCATTAGCATTAAGCGATTCGTTGGTGAACGATAAGAAATGGAATGCTGGTCAGCTGGTTCGTGAATGGGCGAAGGCCATTAAAGGCGGCGGCGGCGGACAACCGTTCTTCGCAACGGCCGGAGGAAGCGATGAATCTGGATTGCCAGCAGTTATGCAAATGGCAAACGACTTTGTATTAAATTCGCACTAATTACTAATAACTAGAAAAATGAAAAAACTATCAATTCTTTTCGCTGCATTTGCAGTTGTCTTTTTAGCTTCATGTGGAAAATATGAAGACGGTCCTGGATTTTCACTTCGTTCTAAGACTTCACGTTTAGTTGGTTCATGGACAGTGACAGAGGCATTTCAAGGTTCTACAAATATCACAACTAGCCTTACAAACGGAGGAACTGTTGACCTTATATTCGATAAGGATGGTGCATACACGTATTCTTACGATTTTGTAATCTTAGGATTTCCAACAAACGGATCTATTAGCGGTACATGGGCTTTCTCAAGTGACAAATCGTCTTTAGAAGTTACCGATGGAAGTGGCCAAATGGATTCTTCTAAAATCTTACGTTTAACGAACAAAGAATTGTGGTTAGAGCAGTCAGATTCTAACGGAGGAACTTACGAAGTACACTACTCGGCGAAATAATATTTCAATTAATATTTTGAAAGGGTCTCTTCGGAGACCCTTTTTTATTTCTGCTTTTTCACAAACGCGGCTCTCGATAGCGGAGCATAAGATTCTTTTTCTCCGAGCTGCACCTGTTTGTCCCCATCTATAATGCGATGCGAATAGTGCGCAAGCTGCCCTGTTTCAACACATATCGCATGAACTTTCGTTACATATTCTGCAATGGCCAATAAATGCGGCATAGGCCCGAATGGCTTGCCTGTGTAATCCATATCCAATCCGGCGACAATAACTCGAACACCCATATTCGCCAATTGATTGCACACTTCCGGAAGTCCATCGTCGAAGAATTGTGCTTCGTCAATTCCAATCACTTCTGCTGTCGAAGCAAGCAATAATATTTGAGAGGAATGTTCAACAGGAGTAGAGCGAATAGTTGTTCCTACATGACTCACCACTTCTTCTTCACTGTAGCGAATATCGAATTTCGGTTTGAAAATTTCAACGTTCATCTTCGCAAATTCCGCACGCTTTAAACGTCGAATCAATTCTTCGGTTTTTCCAGAAAACATAGATCCGCATACGACTTCAATCCAGCCGGCGCTTCTTCCTCTATTTACGGTGTTTTCTAAAAACATGGGATTCAAAGATAAGGATTCTTCGAAAGGTGTGTTACAAGATCTTGCAGAAGGTCTACGAAGTTCTATGAAGGTCTTTCAGAAGGTGCTACGCAAGGTCAGATGAAGGTCGCTACGCGAAGCGTCCTTGCAAAGCACCTTTCGAAGAACCTTGTGATACACCTTTCGAAGAACCTTGTAACACACCTTCCACAGGACCTTGTGCAACATCTAACGCTCACGTACCAATTTCTGATCTTGACTTTTTTCTAGAGAGCGTTAAGGCATATTGAATCATAAACCCTCTCGGAGCCTCTGGCTTCGCAGGACGAATGGTTACAAATGCATTCGTAAGATTGGTAATTTGAAGGGTAAAGCGATGTCCGTTTTTCATGTATCCTCCGCGGATGTCTAGTATGGTTGAAGGCCCGCCATTTTCTTTTCTGTATTGAGCCAATCCAGGGACGAACA
>JBIIAO010000014.1:0-7822 GCA_044239865.1 Flavobacteriales bacterium | reverse complement strand
TGCTACTGCGAAAGTGGAAGAAACGCTTGACTTCATCGTTCTTGAATTCAACAAGAACCAACGTAAGATTGCTGTGTCTCACACACAAACTTGGAAGCCGGAAGAAATCACTTCTACTCCATCTTCAGATGCTAAGCCTAAGCGCTCAGGTGCTGGTGCAGGATCAGGATCTGGTTCTGGTGCTAAGAAAGAAGACAACAATTCAGCTGTGAAGCAAGTTAACTCTCAAGTTGAGAAATCAACTCTTGGTGACTTAGGTGCATTGGCTGCATTGAAAGAGAAAATGGACGGCGAGGAAGGAGCATAATTCTTCTTCCCTCTAACATATAAAAACCTCCTTCGGGAGGTTTTTTTTTACCTTTAATCCCAGAATGAAAAACAACTTGTTTCGGCTTGCACTTCTTTGCGCTCTCTTTGTAGCCGGAACCGAATGTTCATTCGGTCAGAATGAAACATTGAAAGTTCTTTCCTTCAACATTCGTTACAACAATCCGAATGATGGCGAAAACAGTTGGCCGAACAGAAGCGAACGTGTAAAGAATTTTCTTTGGAGCGAAAGTCCCGATATTATTGGATTTCAGGAAGTCTTACACAACGAAGTTCTTGAACTCGATCGCGCGTTATTCAATTACAATTTTAGCGAACGTCAATACACTCGCATTGGTGTTGGAAGAGAAGATGGAAAAACCAAAGGCGAGTACTCCCCTATTTACTTCCGATCGAATCGCTTTCAACTCATCTCTTCGAAAACCGTTTGGCTTTCACAAACTCCTGATAAACCAAGCAAAGGATGGGACGCTGCCTGCGAGCGTATAGCCACGTTTGCATTGTTGTTCGATGAAGAACTAAAAGACACTTTGTTGGTGGTGAATGCGCATTGGGATCATGTGGGTGTTTTGGCTCGACAAGAAAGCGCGAAAATCATTCTGAAAGAAATTGAGGCATTCACTTCCATTCAAAATATCATTTTCATGGGCGATTTGAACTGCACACCGGAAGATGCTGCTTTGAAAAAACTTCGTGCAGAATTCTCCGATGCGGGAATAGGCATTTCTTCAAAAGTTGGAACGTTTAACAATTTCGAACGCGCTGCGAATCCAAAGGCTCCGCGCATAGACTACGTTTTTTACAAATTGAAAAACCTCGGTTTTCATTCTTACAAAGTTGGAAATACCGATGTTGCCGAACCGCTCCTCTCCGATCACTTTCCGGTTGTTGTTGAATTCGAAAAGATGAATTTAAAGATGGAAGGGAAATTTCAATTCAATCTAAAAAAGACTCCTTTGGATTATGTCGACTCACTTCTTCATGTTGAACTACTGAAGTGCTATGTTGGGCATATTGAAATATTAGACATCAATAAGCAAGTCATTGGCAAGGATTCCGTTTCCTACCGTCTGCTCGATTTTTCGAATCGAAGTTCCTTGAATTTTTCGATCCCTATCAATACCCATCGTGCCAGCTATATTCGACTTACGTTGGGTGTCGATTCTGTTACCAACGCTGCAGGCGTTCATTGCTGCGCGTTAGACCCAGCCAACGGTATGTATTGGAGTTGGCAAAGCGGATACATTCAGTTTAAGTTGGAGGGAAAAGAAAAAGATGGAGAGCCATTAAACCTTCACCTCGGGGGATTCTCCAATGCACATATGAGTTCAATTACCGATGAAATACCAATCCTTCGTACGATTACGGGCGGACCTGTTCTGCCGCCTGATAGAAGGTCGCAAGAGTTGACTATTCATTTAAATCTGGACTCTTTTCTTGAACTTGTTCATGCAAACAAAGAGTATTCACTCATGAGTCCGAACAGTCATGTTCATGAATACATGCGTGTATTGTGCGCTTCTTTTTCAGCGATAATGAAATGATTCGAAAAAGAAACTCTTTCATCCTTTTCATTTTGCTATTTGTCTTAGCGTTAGGCTTTACATTTCCTTCTAAACGAAAAATTGTTTGGCCACAAAAAGTCTACAACGAAAAAAACAATCCTCCTTCTTCCGAAAAAAAAGAATTGGGAAGAATGCTTTTTTATGATCCGATTTTGTCTTCCGACAATACCATTTCGTGTTCTTCATGTCACCTCTCCTACACCGCTTTCACACATACAGATCATGCTGTGAGCCACGGTGTTTTCGATCGTGTTGGAAAACGTAATGCACCCGCGTTGTTCAATTTAGCCTGGAAGAAAAACTTTATGTGGGACGGCGCAATTCATTCATTAGACGCTCAGGCTATGGCTCCCATTGAAAATGTTCTAGAGATGAATGAGACCTTGTCGAATGTTGTAAAAAAGCTCAACGAAAGAAAATTTTATCGTGCTTATTTCTTCCAAGCATGGGGCGATAGTTTGGCAACAGGAGAGCGTGTATTGAAATCGCTCTCGCAATTCATGCTGAGCTTTGTGAGCAATCAGAGTAAATACGATGAAGTCCTTGCAGGAAAAAACACCTTCACCGTGCAAGAGCAAAAAGGTTATGCAATCTTTCAAAAAAAGTGCAATGCTTGTCACACCGAGCCGTTGTTCACGAACGACGAATTCAAAAGCAACGGCATTCCTCTCGACGATTCGTTGAATGATTTTGGAAGAGGCGCTGTTACAACGTTCAGACAAGACCGACTGACCTTCAAGGTGCCTTCGTTGCGAAATGTTGAAATGAGTTTTCCGTATATGCACGACGGAAGATTCAGAACCTTGCAGCAAGTGATGAATCATTATTCTACAATTTCTGGAAAAGAAGAAAATATTTCTTCCCCATTAAACCATTCGCTGAATTTGACTTCCAACGATAAGCAAGACCTCATTGCCTTTTTGCTAACCTTAACTGATCATACATTTTTAACTCGAAAGGAATATCAATTTCCACAAATCCTTCAACATGAAATTATTCAACGTTCTCATCCTTAGCCTTGTTCTTGCCGCAAGTCAATCGTTTGCTCAAGGACCAACTGTATCCTCGTGGTTGCAAAACACCACTGGAATTACCGGAAGACATTATGTAAGTGGAAATCCTACGCCAATCAATGACAATACCGCTGCGAATGTGCAGAGCGTGCAGTACTCGGCGAATTGGGTATATGTTTCAACCAATGGAATACCGGCATATATCACAGGCCCGTTTTTAGATGGCAACCCTTCTTTGGCTACGGCACAAAATGCGATTTTCAAATTCCCTTTGAATCCAGTTCAAAACACAGGAACACCCACTGCTACAAACGGAGGAAACATTGGCGTCTTCATTAACGGCGTTGCGCTGTTCGATTACAGAGACGGCGTTTCTTGGAACAACAATACCCAAGCTGAAGCGGGTGGCCCAATCATGGGACCTCCTGGACAAGGTGTTTGGAATCGCGATGCCGTTCCTGCAGAGCGCCTTGGTTTCGATTGTGCAAAAGGTCATCCTGCCATGGGGAATTATCACCATCACCAAAATCCGAGTGCCTTCAATTTAGACTTGGTTGTTCTCTCAACCGTTTGTGATATATACGCTGCAGATGCGCTGTATGTCATTAATTCAAACGAGCATTCTCCACTTGTGGGATATGCTTACGATGGATTTCCAATCTATGGCGCTTATGGATTTGCTAACGCAGATGGAACCGGCGGAGTGGTAAGAATCAAAAGTGGATATCAATTGAGAAACATTACCACGCGCACCCAATACGCCAATGGTACGACTGTGACTGCTGGTCCTGACGTGAGCACAACTTATCCGCTTGGACGTTACAGAGAGGATTACGAGTTCGTTGCTCACCCTGCAATGGAAGAGTATCTTGATGAACACAATGGACGCAACTGCGTGACTCCTGAATATCCGAATGGAACCTATGCGTATTTCTGCACGGTAGATGCGAATCACAATTCAGCTTATCCCTATGCTGTTGGACCAACCTTTTACGGAACGAAGGTTGCAGCGCGTGTGACTTCAATAACTGAAGCAGTAACCACTTACACTCCTAATGCAGTTGCCGATGTTCAGTTGGAAAATGTGAACGTGAATACGTATCCGAATCCAGTTCAAGATGTTTTGGCCGTTCAAGTGAGCACCGTGAACCGAAGCAATATTCAAGTTGAACTATTGAGTGCCGATGGAAAATTACTTTCTAGTGCTACGCTTTATCAAGGAAGTACGTTGGCGCATTTCGACACACGCGCTTTATACAACGGAACGTATTTCGTTCGTGTTGGAAGTGGTAAAAATAGCGTAACGAAGAAGGTTATGGTTTCGCACTAATTCAACTTCAACATAAAATAAAAAAGGAGCCCTAGAGCTCCTATTTTCATGATAGAAAAATCTTAGTTCTTTACGCAACGCACTTCGAAGCCATAACCCAAAGCCATTTCGGCACTATATCCTCCACCTAAATCCTGACTGCAATAACCAATATCAAAAGCTCCTCCGTCAGATGTCCACCAATAAGTACAAGTCCCTGAATTAACTGAACCGTCTTCATAACAGAAGCCACCCTTATTTGCGTTAAACCCAACTGAATTGATACCTTTTACCTTCTTTAGTTCAAAATCTCCTTTGTTATCATTCCACACTTCCACTTCCCAGGAATAAGAAGATAGATTACCCACCGCCTTTCCTGAAACGCTTGTGCCACCGCCGAGTGCAGTCATCAATGAATTAAATTCAACCGAAGAAGCCACTCTAAATCCTTCAGGAGCTATTCCCCTCGAGTCTTTAGCAGCGTAACCATTATAAAAACAAACTCCGTTTACAATTCGAAACGCAGCTGTTTTTGAATTAGCCGCTCCCGCCCACTCAGCATCTGTTTTTACCTCTAAAATAGGATCTCCATTAGAAAAGGTTGTGATTTTTAAATTTTCACTCATCCATTTCATACCACCAATTGTAACGGTTGGGTAATTATTTACATTCTGAATTTGATGTTGTGACTTTGATAAAAACCACAAAACTGAATTAGAATCTACCAATGACTTTGATACATTTCCTAAGCAAGCTGAAACTAAAATCAATGTCGAAGCTAGCATTGCGAATACACTTAAACTTTGTTTTTTCATGATATGATTTATTTGGTTATCGATTTCTTCTTTGTTTCTTGTCGCGCTCTTGTTTGAATTTCAATTTCGCTTGAAGCGTTTTCTTTTCGTGGAAGGCTCCTTTGAAATCGGGATCGTCTAATCTTTTCTGACGATCTATTTCGCGTGCATGATCTTGTTTTTCTTCGGGCTCTGTCTTTTCAATCTTAACCGCTTCTGGAATTTCGAAAACCGGAATGGTTTGACGAATAATTTTCTGAATGTTCGTCAAGTGATATTCTTCTGACTGGTCTACAAAGCTAATGGCAACGCCTGTTTTGAATGCGCGGCCTGTTCTTCCAATGCGGTGAACATAGTCTTCGTAATGTCCGGGCACTTGAAAATTTACTACGTGAGAAACTTCGAACACATCTATGCCTCGAGCGGTTACATCTGTGCTTACAAGTATACGGACGTTTCCGTCTTTGAACTCTTTAATGGCATTCATGCGCGAGTTCTGTCCGATGTTACTGTGAAGGAATCTGATCTCCCCCACATTGCTTCGTTCCATGAATTTACCCATGCTTGTGGCATCGGCTTTTGTTCGCACAAAAACCATCACACGCTTCATCTCATCTCCTTCTAAAAGATGCATCAACAAGTTCAATTTCGTCTTGAAGTTTGGAACCATGTAGACTCTCTGTTCCACTGTGGTAGCCGGAGTCGCTTGTGGCGTTACTTCAACACGAGAAGGGAACAAAAGGAAGTTGTCTGCAATGCGTTCTACGCGCTCTGGAAAGGTTGCAGAGAACAACAATTGCTGTTTCTTTTGTGGAAGTTTTTCTTGAATTTCACGCAGTTGCGGCCAAAATCCCATGTCCATCATTCGGTCACATTCATCGAGTACCACGTGCTTTATTTTCTTCGGAATGATCACGCGCTTCGCATAAATCTCTAAAAATCTTCCAGGGGTAGCCACGATAATGTCTACTCCCTTTTTAATAATTTCAATTTGAGTCTTCGGACCAACGCCGCCGTATAAGGCCACATAGCGAAGCTCTGTGTATTTGCAAAGGCTTTGAATTTGTTCTTCCACCTGAACCACCAATTCTTTGGTTGGAACCAAGATGAGCGCTCTAGGCTCGTCTCCTTGTGGATACTTCAACAATTGTAACAAGGGAAGCACATAAGCCGCCGTCTTACCCGTACCGGTTTGCGCAATTCCAATGACGTCTTGTCCGCCTAAAACCCGAGGAATAACTTTCTCTTGAATTTCAGACGGAGACTCATACCCCAACTCATTTACAGCATCTAAAAACTGTCTCGTTAACTTTAGTTCTTCGAACGTCATGCAGCAAAGGTAACCTTCTTATCTTAGTGGCCGAAAATCATTTTCAATGAAAAAAATATTCATCGCCTTTATCGCGCTCGGCCTTACTGCTTGGTGCTACTTCCAATTCAAAGATCAGGATGCGCAGCTTCCTAAATCTGAAACTGAAAACGGACCGTTCGAATACGAAGTGGATCGCTTCGCAGACATTCGAATTCTTCGTTATAAGCTAGACGGATTCGATAAGCTAACCACGAAGCAAAAAGAATTCGTTTATTATTTAACTCAGGCAGGCCTGGCGGGACGTGACATTATGTGGGATCAGAACTGCAAATACAACTTGGAAGTTCGAAGCATTTTCGAGAAGATTTATTCGAACTATTCTGGAGATAAAACTGCTGAAGAGTGGTTGAACCTTGAAACATTTTTGAAGCAATTGTGGATGAGCAACGGTATTCATCATCATTACAGCAACATTAAGCACACGCCGAAATTCAGCAAAGAATATTTCACTACACTTTGCGCTGCTACGAGCACGCAGGTTTCTGAAGAGATTATTGAAGTGATCTTCAATCCGAACGTTGCTTCTTTGAAAGTGGAAAGCGATGCATCGAAAGGATTGGTTGAAAATTCTGCTGTGAATTTCTATGAAGGAGTAACTACAAAAGAAGCCTTTGATTATTACGCATCGAAGGAAGTTGCAGGCGATCGCGCACCATTGTCTTACGGCATTAACGCAAACCTTCGCAAAGAAAACGGCGTTATTGTGGAAGACGTATATCGCATAGGCGGCAAGTACAGCGCTGCTTTGGAGCAAGTTGTATTCTGGTTGAATAAAGCGGAAAAAGTAGCCGAGAACGATAAGCAAGCGGTTTCACTTCGCAAGCTGATTGAATTTTACACAACTGGAGATCTTCGCACATGGGACGATTTCAATATTCAGTGGGTGAAGGCAACGGAAGGCGACATTGACTTCATTCACGGTTTTGTGGAAGTGTATAACGATCCACTTGGAAAGCGTGGTTCATACGAATCGGTTGTAGAAATTAACGACTTCGAAGCGAGCGATCGCATGAAGGTAATGATGCAGAATGCGCAATGGTTCGAAGACAACTCCCCTATTCTTGCTGAACACAAGAAGAAAGAAGTAAAAGGAATTACCTACAAAGTGGTGAATGTTGCTGGTGAATCTGGCGATGCGAATCCTTCAACTCCAATTGGAGTAAACCTTCCGAATGCACAGTGGATTCGCGCTATGCACGGATCGAAGAGTGTGAGTTTAGGAAACATTGAAGACGCTGCGAACAACGCAGGTGGATCAGGCATGTTGAAAGAATTCGCAAACGATGAAGAAGAAATTGCTCGCTCAGAAAAGTACGCAGCAACTGCTGGAAAAATGCACACTGCCATGCACGAGGTAATCGGTCACGCAAGTGGACAGTTAGAGCCGAATGTCTCTGCAAGTTCTCAAACCTTGAAAGAGTTTGCCTCTACCATTGAAGAAG
>JBIIAO010000007.1:0-24373 GCA_044239865.1 Flavobacteriales bacterium | reverse complement strand
AGAACGCAGATCCGTTGGCGAATCAATATCTCAGCTGGGGTGCTGGTCCGCGTGCTTCTCAATTTTTAATTGTTGGAGCGAAAGTGAACGCCGCGCTGAACGGGAAGTACAGTCCAGATATTGAAGATGTTCGGGCCGTAGCTCTTCCAATTCTTCGTCACCGTATCGTTCGCAACTACAAAGCCGAGGCAGATGGTTATTCTGTAGAAAAGATTGTAGCACAACTGCTTTAATTCATATCGGGTGCGCATTGCCATTAATACCCGACTGCTTATTCCAGGAAAATTGGAAGGCATTGGCCGATTCACTTTTGAGACTATCAAGCGATTGGCGCACCGATTCCCCGAGCATGAATTTCATTTATTAAGCGATCGGAAGAATGACGATCATTGGCAGTTTGGAAAGAATGTGTTTCAACATCGCGTTTTTCCTCCTGCACGCAGACCTTGGTTATTCGATTGGTGGTTCGATTTCAGCGTTCCGTTTAAATTGAATAGAATTAAGGCGGACATTTTTATTTCTCCAGATGCACACGCGTCTAGAAGATGCCCAATCCCGCAGCTCACCGTTATACACGATATTAATTTCGTTCATTTCCCGGAGTTCATGCCGAAGAAATACGCGAACTACTGGAACAGTAGAACACCAGATTTCTTGAAGTTGAGCACACGCTTAGCAACTGTGAGTGAATTCAGTAGAGGAGATATTTCGAAAACGTTTAATGTTCCAGAATCATCTATTGACGTGCTTTGTAACGGCATAGACCACACGTTTGCTCCGGCAGAAGAACCCCAGAAGGAAGTCATTCGCGATCGTTTCGCGCAAGGAAAAAAATATTTTTTATTCGTTGGTGCGCTGCATCCAAGGAAGAACGTTCACCGTGTTGTTGAGGCATTCAATGCTGCCGTAGAAAAAGGTGTTGAATCTTCATTGGTGATAGCAGGAAATAAATTTTGGCACTATCCGGAATTGGATGCTGCCTTGGCCAAAATCAATTACCGAACGAACATTCGGTTTTTAGGACATGTGCACACCGAAGATCTTCCTTTGCTCATGTCGGCTGCGGAAGGACTTGTTTTTCCAAGTCTCTACGAAGGATTCGGAATCCCGTTGATTGAAGCGGAAGCCTGTGGCGTTCCTGTTGTTGCATCCAGAGGAACAGTAATGGAAGAGGTTTCAAACGGATCGGCGTTCTTCGTGAATCCAACGGAGGCCGCTGAAATAGCCGAAGCCATTGTAAAGATTGAACAGGGACAGCGCAATCGAGTAATGCGCGAGCATACCTACACGTGGGACAAAGCAGCAGAGTTGTTGTGGGAGAGCATTCAACAAACCCTTCAACACAAGAAGTAAAATGCTATTCAATTCCATTGAGTTCTTTTTATTTTTTCCTCTTGTAACCGCGTTGTATTTCTTGTTGCCGCAGCAATGGCGCTGGCTCATGCTTCTTTTAGCAAGTTGTGTGTTCTACATGTTTTTTGTCCCGGCATACATTTTCATTTTGTTGGCTACCATCTTGGTCGATTACATTGCCGCCATTCAAATTGAAAGAAGTTCTAAACCACAGGCACGTCGATGGTTAATTGGAAGTATTATCAGTACGATATTGATCTTGGCCGTTTTCAAATACTACAATTTTTTCATTGGGAATTTCAACGGCGTTGCTGAATTGATTGGATGGAATTATTCGTTGAGCACGTTGAGCATTCTTCTTCCGATTGGACTTTCATTCCACACCTTTCAGAGTTTGAGTTATGTGGTGGAAGTGTATCGTGGGGATCAAAAAGCAGAACGTCATTTCGGAATTTACTCGCTGTATGTCATGTTCTATCCGCAACTAGTTGCAGGTCCTATTGAACGTCCGCAAAATGTCTTGCATCAATTTTACGAGAAGCATTCGCTCAATTATTTAGATGTGTCGAAAGGCATGCAGCGCATCGTTTGGGGAATGTTCAAGAAAGTGGTTATCGCAGACAACCTTGCGCAATTTGTATCGCCCGTGTATGAGCACGCAGGGGCGGTTTCGTGGATGTACCTGAGCATTGCGGTGGTCTTCTTCAGTTTTCAGATCTATTGCGATTTTAGCGGGTACAGCGACATTGCCATTGGAGCAGCGCGTGTGATGGGATTCCGACTCATGGAAAATTTCAAGCTGCCTTATCGTTCTGCTGGTGTGGGAATGTTTTGGTCGAAGTGGCACATCTCGCTTTCCACTTGGTTCAGAGACTACGTGTACATTCCTTTAGGTGGAAATCGAAAGGGTGCAGCGCGCACGTCGTTGAACTTGTTCATTGTTTTCGCCATAAGCGGATTCTGGCACGGAGCGAATTGGACCTTCGTGGTTTGGGGAATGGCGCATGGACTTTGGTTGGTTTTAGAAAACCGAATGAACGTTCGGTGGGAAGGGAAATTGAAGACATGGCTAGGAACGGTATTGACTTTTACGGGAGTTTCTTTTCTCTGGATATTTTTCCGAGCGAGTTCATTCGAGCAAGCTACGCAGGTGATCAAAGGGATTGTAACGTTTCAGTCGCAACCCGGATTTCTTCCTTCGGTGTTTGTCCCGTTAAACGGAGCGGTTATCATGGGAAAGATTTTGCTACTGTTGGTGTTTGTGCTTATTGATAGAAAAGTGACCGAAATTGTATTGGGAACACGAGCCATCCGTTCCAATCGGAAAATGTGGTTGCTCGCAATCTTATTAGCGAGTTTGGCGTTGTTTGGACAGTGGGGAAAAGTTGACTTTATATATTTTCAGTTTTAATGAAATTAATAGTTCGAAATAGTTTGAAGGTCTTGCTTGCTGCTTTAGCGATATATGCTGCAGTGATTTTTATTTTTTCGAATGTGCAATTGATAGATCGCAGGGCGTCGTCTTTTTTTATTCCGAATTTGCAACGCAATGGTGGGCAAGAGATGCAAATGATGCGTGATTTAACTTCCAACCCAACGAAATACGATGCTATTGTTTTAGGATCTTCCCATGCCTACAGGGGTTATGACCCACGAATATTCGAGCAATCGGGAATTAGTCTTTTCAATGCGGGAACGAGCGCTCAGAATGCGAAGGGCTCGTTGGTTTTGTACAACGAGTATTTGAGGGATAGATCGGATGTATTTATTCTAGACATTTACGATCCGGTATTTGAGTTAGAGGGAACTGAAAGTAACATGCGCTTGATTCAGAATGTACCAACAAATGAGGCAGCTTTGGCGTTGGTTCAGCAAGAGTTTAAGATTTACACATTAAACGCCCTTGCGGTGCGCTTAGCGAGCATCAACCCAACAGACGAGGCTCCTAATGCCGATTACATAAAGAACGGCTTCTGCGAGAAGAAAGGAATCCTCTATGCGGTTGAACCTTTGAACGATTCGGTCTTCGATGCGAACGAAGAAATGTTCCTTGCATTGGAAACGTTAATTAAGCAAATGCGATCAAATGGTAAGCGCATTGTTTTGTGCAGTCATCCATTACCCGCATCACCTGGACTTCATAATTATCATGATAAATTTTTATCGCGATTCACTCCGCTTATCGAACGCCTCGGTGTTTCTTACATCGATCTCACTTACTATACTGAAGGCTTTGGTGTAAATGAGTTTGCCGACCTTTCGCATTTGAATCAGCAAGGGGTTGAGTTGTACAATCGCTTGCTACTCCAAAACAATTCCTTCAACGAAGTTGTCATCCCGTAGGGTCATCGTGAAGTGTCATCCACGCAGTGGTCATCCGCTTTGCGGTCATCACGAAGTGTTATTGTTATCAAATAAAAAACCCATTCGTTTGAATGGGTTTCTCTTCTGTGGTGCCACCGGGATTCGAACCTGGGACACAAGGATTTTCAGTCCTTTGCTCTACCAACTGAGCTATGGCACCGAAGCGGGGGCAAATATAATCATTTATTTCAATTCACCTATATTTGCAACTCAAATTTTTCGGGAGAGATGTCAGAGTGGTCGATCGAGCACGCTTGGAAAGCGTGTGTATTGAAAGGTACCGAGGGTTCGAATCCCTCTCTCTCCGCTGGAACACTTGCGAATAACATCGCAAGAAACTGCAAAAGCCCGTCAAACACACGTCTGACGGGCTTTTTGCTTTTTAACGCTTTTGCAGCGAAAAGCAAAAAAACGCAGATTTTGGCATTTTTCGCGAGCGTAAAACGAGCGCGTAAAAATTTTGAAATCACGCGCTCGTTTTGCGGGGTGAATTTGCGCTGAACTGCGCATGTTTGCTGACGTTGATTCATTTTCATGTAACTAGTTTTGTAAACATTACATGATGAAAATAAATCCAATTCAACTGCATTTCTTTATTAAAAGAAGAGCCAAATCAAACAACTATTCGCTGTATATGCGCATGCGCATAGGTGATGACCGTTGCGATATTTCTCTCGAGTACAAGCTAACGCTTGATTCGTGGGATAAATCGAACCAAAGGTTGAAGCCGAAGCATCCCGATCAGACACGAGTGTCAGTGCTCATGAATGAGTACCGTCACCGCGCGCATTCAATCTATCAAGCGAAGATTCAACTTGGAAAGTCGCCTACGGTGTTTGACGTTAGAAACGAATTGCTCGGGATTCCTGGTGAAGGAGATTCAGCATCTTGTATTTTCGAGATGTTTCGAAAGGCCATTGAGCGTAAAAGGGCGCTCGCAGGAGAAAACAACTCAGCTGCTACCATTCAGAAATACGGACGCACGAAAGGTCACTTGGAAAATTTTGTGAAGGCTACCTTCAACAAGAGCATCTTTCCTTGTGAAGACATTACGCTGAAGTTCATTGAAGATTTTGAAGTCTATCTGAAGAATCGAGGCAATTGTCAGCACAACTCCGCCATGAAGCACATTCAAACCTTTCGAACGATTTTCAAAACGGCCATTGCACATGGATACGTCAAAAACGATCCGTTTGCAAATTACAAGATTCGTTTGCAAGAGGTCGTTCGCGATTGTTTGAATCAAGATGAAATCGACCGCATTGAATCGGTCGAGTTAAGCAACAAGAAACTAATGCGGGTGCGCGACTTCTTCTTGTTCTCGTGCTATACCGGATTGGCTTATGCTGAAATATACAATCTGAAGGCGAAGAACATTCAATTGGAGAATGGTCAATACTGGATTCGGACGAGAAGATTGAAGACGAATGTCATTACGAATGTCCCACTTCTAGAAAAGCCGAAAGAAATATTGTTGAAGTACAATAGCAAATTGCACGAGCTTGCCGACAATGACCTGGTGTTCCCCGTATTGAGCAATCAAAAGACGAACGACTACTTGAAGATCATTGCGCTTCATTGTGGAATAACGAAGAGCCTACATTTCCATTTGGCCAGGCACTCATTTGCGACAACGGTTTTGCTAACCAACGGTGTTCCCATTGAAAGTGTGTCGTCTATGTTGGGGCATAAACGCATTGCTACTACGCAACATTATGCGAAGATGGTCGATAAAAAATTGGAGGAAGATATGCAGAAACTTCAGAGTAGACTGAGTGCGTTGGGTGGGAAATAGGGTTGCGTAGAAGTTGCATAAGTGACGGGCTGATTATTCGGTTATTGGATGGTTTTTTCGGAAAATTTGCGAAAACAGATTATATGACTGAATACCAAAACCAAAGCAAATGGCTAACGAAAAAAGACTTGACTCGTTACCTTCCCATCTCTCTTCGCTCGATTGAAAATTACGTCAAGAAGGGACTATTCATAGCCCATCGATTGGGTGGAAAAATTTTGTTCAACATAGAACAAATCGACGAAGCGATTCAGAATAGCGCAATGCCTTTGATGACCCGATTTACGAAAACGAATAAATAAAACCAATGAAAACATCAAACCTAAAATGGCGCTTATGCGCATGCAATTGCGGAAGAGCATTTGCTACAAAGAACAAATCGAAGATTTATATAAACAAGCAACATGCAGATCGCGATTACAATTTGAACAAGAGAAAGGAAAGATTGGAGAAATTGGCAGAGGAGAAAGCCGAGCAGCAAAAGAAGAACAGCTGTGGGTACTTTGTGAATGACGAAATTTTAAGAAGGTACTTTGAACGCTCTGTCTTTAATGAAGTAGAATGTCTTTTGTGCACATTGGAAGACGAAGGATTCAAATCGGAGTACATAACAAGAAGTGTCTTTTTTGCAAACAGAACAATTCATTTGTTTATCAACTTCAGTGTTTCAATTCGAAAGGGCGACTATTCTGGAATAGTAAGAATTGAAAGAAGTGAGAAGTATAGAAATGCAGTTTCAGAAAATATCCCACGTCCAAAGAAGAAACGAATTACTCGCGGTACTGAATGGCAAAGAACCAGATTGGCTCGGAATTTATGATCTAATTGAATGGGAAAGGGAAGAGCTAAAACGATGTCCTTGAATAGTGCGTATTCGTTTTGTTGAGCGTAAACGGTTAAGTGAAGCAACACTTAATTTCGTGGTTGGTTGCGAACAGAATCAAGAGCTGAAAAGGCAACTCGAGGATTTAGGATGTAAATTGAGACGGAAGATTTTTACGTCAAGGCAAGCTTATTGTAGATTTCTTATTGGAGACTTAATGGTTTCGGGCTATTAGCTGAACCGCCACTTTTGCTAAGCCAGTGTTATATGCCGTTTTTCGTTCTATTTGCACGGATTCTGTCCATTTTAGACATATCTTCAAAACTATCTATATTGTGAATGAACCCAATATTTTTGTTGTGAGATTTGTCAATTACGTCAATTAGTAAGTCTATGTTTTTTTGTTGAATAGCTGATAGTGAAACGAAGTCAGTATCAATTTTTTCTCGTGAAGATGTATTCAAATAGTGTGACAATTTTCCCATTACCCCAACAAAAACGTCTGAAAGTTGGATTAGTTGGTTGGTCTGTGAATCAACGAACGTATAATTTTTTATTTCCACACCTTCGTCAAGTATTTTATAATAATTAACTGTTTCGGCAATTGAATCTTCGTTGTCAAAAATGTGTGTTGAGTTTTTAAAAAGATAAATTGGTCTTAAGTAAAAATGAGATAAGTCTTTGAGTAAAATAAAGTCATCCTCATCCATTACAAACGGTAGAGAATTTTTTTTCTTGGCTTCTTTTAGAATCTGACTTAATAAATCTAACCCGAAATTAAATTCGTGTGTCTCAAGGTAATCGTTAAACAGAGAAGTAAGCTCTTCTATGAATGGAAGAACGGATTCATTTTTAATATTAGGATATTCATACTTGTAAAAAAGCTGAATGACTGATTCAATTTCAAGTCTTGATAGTTTATACAGGTCGTTCTTCAAATAGTTTGTAAACTGATGTCCCAATTGTTGAGCAGATTTTGAACTTGCAATTGCAGAATCAACAATGTCGACAATTGACCAGTAAAGAATATTTAGACTGGAATAGTGGACATACAAATTATAGTCCTTTACAAATTGCAAAAACAGTTTAAGTTTTTCTGATTTTAGACATTCAAGAAAATCGCCACTGGCAATGTGCTTGAATTTAACCTCTTTGGCCGTCTTTTGTTGTTTGAAACTATCAATTAGAGGTTGAACATCTGGTGCTTGTCCAAGGTGAACCAAGCCTCCTAAAATGAAGTTTGTAGTAAATGTGTTATTGAAGTCATTCTCTCGGACGTAGAATTTCTTTATATTGTTAGTTTCATCATAGTAAAATGTAAAAGCAGAATCAAAGTCTGCTATTCGCGCTAACATTCTAGTAGTTTTTCTAATTTCGCTTATTTCAAAATCCATCATTTTGTCGGTTTTATTTTGGTAAATGAAATGAAATCACAGCTACGTCAAGTTCCCTATTTCTGTCTCCATTTAAATGGAATTTATAGTTAAACCAAGATTCATCATTTGAACTCATTTCTTTCAAAAAATTAGGATGGGTTTTACTTGAAGTTTTTATTTTGTCTAAAACATCTGAAAATTCATTATTCTGAACAAAATTAATGACAGCAATCTTTGAGTTTCGCCACGTTAAATATCCTAGTAATTGGTCAATAGTTTTTAAATATGTTTTTTCTCCTCTCCAATACTTACATTCTGCTACAAATACGACACTGCTATCATAGCGCAATGAAATGTCTGTTTTTCCTGTTTTGTTAAAAGTCTCTCCTCCCGCACTTCCTAATTCAAAATTTGGGTCTAGAATTAGTAGTAAGTGGTCTCTAATATCCTCTTCACTTTTTCCTTTGTATGTTGATGGTAATCTTTCGAAATTTTTACCTACATCATTTATTATTTTTAAAATTTTTTTATAATTATTGTCATCTAACGCCGGTTCTGGTTTGAATTCTTTCTCATGGACGTAAGGTTTTACAATTATCTTGTCTTTCAATTTGGGGTTCGGAACTGAAAATGTTTCTGCAACATCTTCCTTTTTTTTCATTGGGACACCTAATGATGCGAGAAGGCTGTTTTTTTGAAGTATTTGTTGTCTCCTAGTTTCAATAGAACTCCTGATTAATGCTGCTAGTCCTAAATTATAAGTTTGACAGTTATTTCTAACATTGCCATAATTGCTAGATAAATAATTAACCTCTTGGTTATATTGTTGCTTAATCTTTTCAGGGTCATTATAAAAATTGATTATCTCTATTAGCACACACTTTTGACTTGTATCAAAATTGGCTTCATAGCTCATTAAGGCATAAGGGTTCGGTCTTAGTTGCAGTAAGTTTATATCTCCGGTGTAGGGAATATGGTAAATGATTACTTGCTTCCGAAACATTTTGTGGGTATCAGAAATCATAAAATCATAACGAGGGAATCTTGAACCAGGGATGTCTTTTTCTAATGTGTCTATATATACTTTTTCAAAATATAATTCTGGTAAGTCAAGTGTATATTTCTGAACAAGATGGTTTGTAAGGTCGTCAACATTAACATTCAAAATGTATGAGTCAATTTGAGAGTTAATTTCTTTTGTCAATTTACTTCTGCACTCATCTGCAAATGCATCAAAATAGTTTCCAATATATAGTTTCATATTTGAGTCGGTCTTAAAATGGCATTTAAGTTATACAGCTTGCCGAACGTGGGGCTTTTGGAGCACCGACCTGTCAAGCTATTTTTGATTTTATTCGAAGCCGAAAAGTTTTTGTAAAAACGATCGCCCTGCTTTTGGCAAGGTGCTGTTATGTGCAGTTTTTTTTATTTCCGAAATCCTATTTTTTATTATTTCCTGCCATTCTGTATCTCTCCAATTTTTCAATGCAGTATCGTCCAGGAAAGAAGTAATTTCTCGACTTGTTAAAGTCTTTTTTGATGAATTTTCAAGTTCATCCCTGAGTCCAAGTAAAATTGGATTAATCTTGTTATTTACAAATAACTCATGCAATAATTTTTGACAACTGATGGTATACTCTCTTTGTTCAATGAATAATTCAGGAACCAATCTTTGTAAATGAGGCATTATTAAAGTTGAATCACCACTATATTTATTAGAATTCATTTTCTGCGCAAAAACTACATTTTCATACAACTGTTCTGTTAGTATACCGTTGCAATGATTTATATCGTCAGCAGCCATTCCAGCCAAACAAATCAATATCATTAAATCATGATCTTCAAATGTAAGAGTCCCAACTTCTTTTTTAAGACTTCCTCTAAGTCCTCCAATAGAAGTTGAGTCATGAGACGTGCTTAATTCAAAATTAGAAGTGACATACTTAATTTCAAATAAATCGTGTGCTAAATATGAAATCATACAGTGACCTGCTTCATGTAGTGATGTGTCATTGTCGCGTGTTAAAGCCATTCCTAATTGTTTTTTTAGTGTCTATCTTCCAAAATACCTATCAAGTTCACAAGTGAAATTGTTGCTGATGTACATAACGAGGCATCTTTCGCATTCGCAGTTCGTTTATGGGTTAATTCATTTGCTAAATCATTGGAGGCTCTTGCATACTTTCTCAAATTCTCATTTACTCCACCTGACAGCTCCATAGCAATATACGCATCAAGCATTCTTTTTGCATCCGTTTTGCTTGCTTTTACTCCGTCTAAAACTGGATGCTTTTCTTCATTATAAATTGCTTGGGCTATTGAAATGATAGTTTCTCTACAAAGTAGTCCAATAGCTTGAAAATGTTCTTCACTAACCGCTTGTTTTAGTCGCATCTTTGTTTCTTTCACTGTCCTGTCAATGCGTTCCCAACCTGATAGATTAACCGACACATTTAGAAGTTCAGGTTGCTCGGTTTCTTGTAATGCCTTTAACAGGTTACCATACATCTCACCAATAAATGCTCTTCTTTCTTTGTATTGGGGCATTTCACCAGAACTCCATCGAGCATACCATTGCCATAGATCATTAAATGCATTTGGGTTTTCGAATGAAAGTCGTTTAAGGGCTTTGTCAACTAAAGTAAATCTTTTTTGATATTGGTCATTAATATCCTGAATTCTTTGTCCACCAGTAGATACAGAAATTAATACATCCTTTAGAAAATTTATTTCTGACTTAAGCTGTTCTTTATTCAATAAATCGGCAATTCTGTCCCACTCGATTTTAGGGATTGATTTAGGAATAATGAAAACTTGTCCAATTTGAGTGTTTTCATATGGGCGTAAAACCAATTCTATTTTTTCTTTAATACTTGCTTCGATTTCAGCTTGCCTTTCTTGAATTTTTACAAATCTTTCAACTGAGACAGTAATATAAATTGAATAGTAAGTTGTTCCTCCATTCCAATTATCGTAATAAGTAGACTCAGAAGTAATTTCAGAAGTCCTCAATAAGTCAGCAATATCTACATTCTTGTCAGCATTGAACAGTTCTGTTACTGTTAAGATAATTTTGCGTAGTTCATTTTTGTCATCAAGCACTGATAGAAAATTTAATTTAGTATTCTTTAATTATAATAGCACAGAACTCGCATATTTTCGAAATAATTGATCGTCTACAATTACAAATCTCTAGCTTTATGCGATACATCCATCCCCTAAAAAATAAGTACCATACAAGACAGTAATCACATTTGCCTAATCCCCCAACTCCCTCCCAAATCATCTCCATAATCTCGTCTCGTCAAAAGGCAAGATCCATAATTCCAACACAAGTGATCCTAGTCTTGACTAAATCTCATCATTGAATTTTAAAGTGATTAGTCATTACAATGTTGAGAATGAACTTGATTTCAATTATTGCTTCAATCAGTTTTTCTCATCTTTTATTTCCCCCCAAAGCACTTCAATTTAATACTGCCTTGCAATACGAACTTGTGCGTATATATAGCTGGCGATTTAACGGATATACGACTTTCTACGTATTTATTCAGGCAGGTATAACTAGGTCTTTTGGATTGAAGGTGCTGTTTTCAAAGGGAGAAGGATGATCAAATGTCTTTTTCTTCAAAATTTTAAAAAATGCACTTTATGAACTTCTCTTTTTTTTGTAAGACCTAAACCACAAGAATTTCAAATAGTGACCATAACCCGATTTGAAAAAAAATACAATCATATTCTTCTGCTTGTTTATTGCAAACATTCAAATTCCTTGCAGTGTGAATAAGGTTTTAGCACAATCGAATAGTCCTATTTGGAACGGTGTTGAAATGAACTCCAAAGTTCAATACGCCATATTGCCAACTTCTGATTCTGTGATTAAACCCACATTTATTTTACAAAACACAGTGAATACTGGCTTTGAGTGGAAAGGGTTAAACTTTGGAATTACTTATTCATACAACAATCCAAGCACCTTAATTGGGGTCAGAAACGGATTTGCTTTTCATTTTGTTCCAAACATTAAGGCCATAGATACAGATGCTCTTCAAGCCAAATTATCTGCCGGGATCGAAAATAAATTGGATAGCCTCAATACGCTTACTTCTAATTACCAAAAGCGGATTCAATTTCTAGAAAGCTTCAAAGGAGATAGCATTGAAATGCCGAAATGGAATTTGATAGATACAAGCGCATTAGACATTACACCAGTTGTTCCGGATTCATTAAACATAAGCAATCCTCTTGATTCGCTTTCAAGAGATAAACCAAACTTAAATCCTTTAGGGAACTTAAATGTTTCTGATGAATTGGCACGATGCAAAAGTGAACTCGATAAGTTGAAATTACTTCGTGAACAATACACTTCGCAATTAGCTGGATTGAATGACAAAAAAGAGGCTCTTTTTTCAAATCCCTTTAGTAAGTCTTTACCAACGGAATTGAGAAAGTTTGATATCGGTAACTTCACAGCTAACACTTCTCAGATTTCACTTTGGGGAACTTCTCTTTTTGGGATTTCTGGAGCATTGAATAAAGGAAGCTATTATCTAGATGCAGGAATTGGCAAGATTCAAACACCGATTTTCCCGGAACTCGGACAACTCGGATTTTCAAGGCAATTGATGGATGCTGTTTCAGCATGGGGCAAAAACTTGAATTCTTCATCACGCGTTATTTCTTGGGTTGTACTCGGAAAGGGAAGGCCAGAACAATCACATTTCTATATTCAAGGTTTAACAGGTCGCGGGAAAAGAGATTTGTCCGATGCCCAATCGGGAAATGCGGTGAACTATGTTTTAGAAGCGCAAGGACAATGGGTGAGTGGAGGAAGCAAAATTGAAATGAACGCGTCTAAATCTTTTTTGAGTCGTCCTATTAATCTAATGTCAGATGCCAATTCTTCCCGCGGAAGATATGACGTAGGATACGCCTTTCATGTCGGATGGAATCAACGTATTGAAAACACGAATACAGAGATAGCTTTAAAGTCTAATCTATACACTTCAACGTTTAATAGCTTTGGAATTGCTGTTCCGCGACATGATTACCTTCAATCGCAAATTCAATTCAAACAAGGTCTTGGTAAGAAAGCCAATTTTACAATTCAAGCGAAGTACGATCGAAGAGGCTTGAATCAGAAATTATCCGATTTCAAAAGTTTGAATTCTTCCTTACGCCTGAAAATATTCAAGAGAGGAAATTTAACGCTATTGGGTTCGCAAAACAGAGGTGTGATTCAACTTGATACTTCGAGTGTTAGCGTGAACCAGTCTCTTTTGTCAAGCGTATTCAGCATTCCAATAAAAATGGGAAAGGTAGTCCCGATTATTACAGCACAAGAAGTAATAGCCCTTACCACAAATAAAGATGGTTTGAATAGAATAGAAAATTCAAATGTGGCTCTTTCACTTGCTAAGAAAAATGTCTCAATGCGATTGGGATATATGGGATTCAAACAAACAAATTCAGATTCGTTATTTCAAGAATCGCATTATGCGGAAGGAAGTGTTGGATTCACAAAGTCTAAATGGAATGCAAGTTTGACGTATAGACAAAATCTTTTCAATGCTGAATCATACGGCTTATCATTCAACAGTGGCCTTACATATTCCAATCTGAAGATTCAGTTCATGGCAGAGAAATATGTTTACGATCCCATTTCAACGCCTTGGCTTTCTCAAGAGGTAGCTGCTCGTTATCCCTACAGAGGAAGTGTACAAGTGGTATACACAATTAAAAATTCGAAATCATGAAGCGGTTTTTACTTCTAGTTTTTATGTTTTGCTCTTTATGGGGCAATAGCCAGGTCGTTATATCGGGCTCTCTTTTTAATGAGTGGAATGCCAGCTTAAATGCATTGACGCAATTGACCTTAGTAAATGCAGATATAGATGCACACGAGGTGAAATTGGTGGTGCAGTTAAAGACGGCTTCAGGAAGAATGATTTTAACAGGTGAGACAAATCAGTTTATTGTTTCTTCAGGAGCTACAGTATTAAGTGGTGTGCCTTTGAATCTATTAAATGTTTCTGATGGCGCAGAATTTTCATCGATGAAAACGTTGGGTGTTCTTCCTTTCGGGAACTATCGCTATTGTGTTAAGGTAGTTCAAAATGGTGTAGAAGTTTTAGACGATTGGTGCGAATCTATTGAGTCGGAATATTCTGAGTTTCTAAATCTGGTTTACCCTTTTGATGGCGACACAGTGTCTACGCATTTACCGGTTTTGTCTTGGATGAATTCTACTGGCAAAGCTATTTGTTCAGGAGAGATGGAATATGTCATTCGATTAACCAAAATTGGAAATGGGCAAACACCGGAACAAGCAATGAATATGAATCCGATTCAATGGTCATTGCGTTGTCTCAATTCGTTTCAAGTGAATTATCCAATTTCTGCAATTGCCCTTGAAGATGGTAAGTCTTATGCTTGGCAAGTTCAACAATACAACGAAGGAAAAGTAGTCAATACAACTGATGTATGGAAGTTTGTTGTGAATACGATACCGGAACGAAAAGACATCAAATATGTTCACGTTCAAAATGGCGAGAATCCCAATTTCATTCCAGTGTTTGAAAAATTGTTTATTCGATTCGATGATGCGTACAGTCAAGGTGCAATAAATTATACCATGCTCAGCAAAGATGGGCAGCCATTGGAATTAGCAGTGAATTCAGAGAATCTAACTGGCCAAGCTTTAAACAACGGTTTTAATACCTATGAAATTGATGTTACTGAATTTGCTTTACCAAAGGGCTTTTATACCGTCGTGCTTTCCAATTCCAAGATGGAGAAATTTCGATTAAAAATTCAAGTGTTATGAATTTGAAGAGTGTGCTTTTAAGTCTTCTTGTGGTTGGTGTATTTGCATTAGCGGCAGTGACATTCATAAAGAATAAACCAGCCAAGGTTGTTTATGTAAATATGGATGAGTTATTCAATGGGTTTCAAATGAAGAAGGAATTGGAAAACGATTTTATCTCTAGGTCAAATCAAATTCAGAAAAGGATTGAAACATTGCAGATTAAAATAACAAACTTCAAAGAAGAAGTGAACCAGAAGATTTCAGCAAATTATGTTGATTCTCTAAATCGAGCAAATACGCAACTATCAGAGTTGAATAGACAATTTCAAGAAGAGTATATGCCGCTTAAAGAGCAATACGATGCGCAAATTCAGAATCAGTTGTTGAATTACATGAAAGAATTTGGAAAGGCGAATGATTATGATTTGGTCATTACCAATTTAAATGGAAGCACAGTAATCTTCGGTTCAGATGATGTGAATGTGACTACGGAAGCGTTAGAATTCGTAAATCAGAAATATGCAGGTAAGTAGTAAAATAGTATTACTCTGCTGCTCAATCGCGAGTATTTTGCTGGTCTCCTGTGATCATGCAGTAAAACCTTCAGCAACGGGTATTCCGCAAGTAGAAGGTCTTCCTTCACCTCCGGAAGTGGATGCGTCTTCCGCGGAAAGTGTAAAGAACTATGTTTCGTGGTTGAGTAAAGAAGAGAATGGATTTATTAAGCGAAGGATCCTAGGGAATTTTTGGTTTGAAGGCTTAATTGAACCACCTGCCTATGCTGTTCTATTGAATCACAGGGGCGAGCGAATTACAAGTGATGAAATCAATAATGAAGTCAAGGAGCAATCAGAAATTTTTCAAATGCAATTTTCTATTGGGGCTGACACGCTGAGTAAGGAGCTTTTGAAGTATGCTGTAGGTGATGAAGAGGAATACCAAAGACGAGTTTCTTATTATTCATTTGGCATGGACAAAGATATTTATATCGTAGTTGGAAATGACACAATACCCTGCGCTACTTATCAATGGGAGCGAGGATTTGATGCGAGTCAGAAGCTAGTTTTTCAGTTGGTTTTTTCAAAGAAACAATGGAAAGAAAACGTAAATGGTTTCCAGTTGGTGTTTTACGACAGAGTATTTAATAACGGTATAATAAAGTTTTTCTTCGGAAAAGAATAGCGTATATAATTTCAAAAAGAAATGAAACAAATTGAACAAAACACCTCAACACGCACAAGATTAATTGCAAGAGTAGTTTTATTGTGTATGTTGTTGCAGTTGGGTCTACCAACTTTTTCATGGGCATTAACAAGTGGTCCTTCACAGCCGGAGGTGCAAAGTTTTACACCCATTGGAACAAGCGATATGGTTGATCCATTCAGTGGTGATTTTAATTACAACATACCGCTAATTGATGTAGATGGTTATCCTGTGAATATTGCTTATCACGCAGGTATTACTCCAGATCAAGAGGCCAGTTGGGTGGGCTTAGGGTGGAATATCAATGTTGGAGCCACTACTCGTGCACTTCAAGGATTACCAGACGATTTCAATGGCGACGAAGTAGAACACAAGTTATCTATGTTACCCAATGAGACTTGGTGCGTTGGTATTTCAGCATCTGTTCAAAGTGAACTACTTGGAAATTCAAATATTTTTAATGGAAATATCGGTGCAAATGCATCTGTTAATTTATCACAAAATAACTACACGGGTTGGGGTTTCGATTTTAGTTTGGGACTTGGCGCTAATTCAGGTCTGAAGCCTCATTCATTCAGTATGAATGCGAATCTAGGAATTTCAGCATCAAATACAGAAGGAGCAGGCATTCAACCAAGTATAGGTTTGGGATATTCTGTTCTAAGAAAAACGGGTGATACGAGATTAAATACTTCTTCGATTTCTTTTGGTGGTGCATTCAGCACTAGGACAGGGCTTCAATCACTAGGTGTTACGGGTACAAATAGCTCAAAGTTAAGGGTTAACAATAAGGCTAGAAATTTAGGTTCGCGATCAGCTTCATATACATGGACTTTTGGCATGCCCACTTATACCCCTGTTAGAAAACAAGACATACAATCCTATTCGTTCAATTTTTCATTGTCGGGTGGTTTTGAGGCCTCTGGGCTCTTCCAGAATTACGGATTAAACGGAAGTTATTCCAAAGGATCTGTCAAGCAAAAAGTATTAAAGACCCGGTC
The DNA here is from genome assembly GCA_044239865.1 of Flavobacteriales bacterium. Lineage (GTDB taxonomy): Bacteria > Bacteroidota > Bacteroidia > Flavobacteriales_D > Sanyastnellaceae > CAIZGX01. Next base: position 7,650 of record JBIIAO010000007.1, on the reverse strand, counting down.
TTATGGATACTTTTATTCTGAAAACGCAACAGATAAAGATCAAAAAGATTTCAATGTAAATGATGGGGGTAGTTTCAATCCGGCTTCGGATGTTCTTCCAATGACAAATTACACCTACGATGTATTTTCAGTTTCTGGTCAAGGAGCTTCAGGAAATTTTCGTCCAATGAGAAACCAATTGGAGATGTTAAGTGAGCCGGAGGCATTTATTACATCGACAATTTCGGCTGGAGCAGAGGTAGAAATAGGCGGCGGTTTTGCTTTTCATGGAGGTTTAAATGTTTCGGCTCGAAGCAATCAAGGTTACTCGGGTAAATGGACCAATTCAAATGGTTTGACACGTTCGAATTTTTCGAGTAGTGGTCAGGCACCCGACAAGAAATTTGAAAGTTTTAATTTTCGTGAAGCTTCAGAATTGGCAGTATTAGAAGATGACCAGCGTTTCAATGAGTTGGGTGGATTCAGAAATGCGGCTTTTGGTTTGGATCACAACGGTCGCTTTTCAACGTCAGGAAATGATCGAATTGTTTCAGATTTATCGTCTAATTCATTGACGAATTCGAGACGCACAAGTCGTATGAAACGTGCAAGCCAATTCACTTTTCTTACCATGGGTGAATCCAAAGATTTTGCTGTTCAAACAGATGTATTTAACGACGCGGGTTTAAATGATAAACCCAATCATCACATGGGTGAAGTTACTTATACCTCTGCCGATGGTGCAAGATATGTCTATGGTTTGCCAGCATATGTTCATAATCAATTAGATGTTACATTCTCTGTAGGAAGTGACATGCAAGGTAATGGAGGGTTAACTGGAAATGAATCAACGGGAATTGTAACATACGACGATAACGATGATACAGATTTGAATGGTAAAGGGTACGACCATTACATGAGCTCGACAAAAATGCCGGCATATGCCCATAGTCACATGCTTACAAGTATTTTAAGTTCCGATTATGTCGATAGCGACAACATTGCTGGGCCTTCAGACAATGACTTGGGCGCTTACACCACATTTGGTTACACACGTGTAGCAGATTTTAAATTTCGTCATCCTTATGGAGAAAAATCGGCCAATTATAACTCAGGTTTAAAATCAATTTCGTACGACGATAAAGCTTCTTACCAATACGGTGAGAAGGATCTTTATTTTCTGAATAAAATTGAAACCAAGAATTACATTGCCTTATTCGTATTGGAAGATAGACTCGATGGGCTTGGGGTCTTGAATAAAGATGGAGCAAAGAATGCCGGCGTAAAGCAGAAGTGCTTAAAGGAGATAAGACTTTATGCCAAGTCGCAATTCGACGGTTCGGGTAATTTGTTGTCAGGTGAATCACCTATTAAAACAGTTCATTTCGAATACGACTATTCCCTATGTCAGAACTCACCGAATTCAGATGCAACCACACATGGAAAGCTAACCTTAAGGAAGATTTATTTCACCTACAGCAATTCGAATAAAGCAAAATTCAGTAGCTACAATTTTTACTATGCTGGAGAAACCACTTCGGGTGGTGCAATGAATTCTGAATTAAATCCAGATTACAATGCAATGGCTTACGACAGATGGGGTACCTACAAACCAAATAACGGTGCAAGTACTTGGAGCTATAACTCTACGAGTTTATCAAACAGTGAAAATCCATATACACCCCAAGATAAAAATTTAGCAGATAAATATGCTGCAGTTTGGGCGTTGAGCGCAATTCGCTTGCCCTCTGGTGGTTTTATTCAAATTGAATATGAAGCCGATGATTACGCATATGTTCAAGATAAAGATGCCATGCGAATGATGGAAATTGTAGGGACTTCGTCTACAATTGGCTCACCCAATATTGATATTGACATTCAAAATTCGTCACCGGGTGCTGTTATCATTTCAGATCAGTCTTCAGCGGATGTCGAATTTCAATTCAATAGATACATCATTTTTAATCTTCAAAAGAAGAAGATAAATGGACAAGAAACTTCAGAATATGACGAAGACATACAGCATTATTTCACCGATGATAAGTTTGTATTTGTAAAGGCCTTAATTCAATTCAGGCTGAAAAATACAAATGAAGAGTTTTATGAGTATGTGCCGGGTTATTACGAAATAGCCGAGGTAAATGGTCAAAGAGATATAGGTGTAGTTGAGCACAATGGAGTACCCTATGGCTATGTTAGATTTCAATCAGTAAAGTTCAAAGACAACGGAGGCGAAGATAAGTACTCACCCATCACAAAGGCTGGTTTACAATTCGCAAGAATGAACTTAACAAAGCAGGTTATGCAGTCAACAACTGAAGGTGGAAACGCTTCTCAGATATTGTTAGCGATGAAAGATGCAGCCGGAAGTTTGTTGGAATTTTTTAAAAATCCAAATACCCACTTGTACAACGACCACCAAGCTCAGAAGCTTGTAACCATTCGATCGCAAATCCGCGTGAGAGAAGTAAATTCATGTAAGTTGGGGGGTGGGCACCGCGTGAAAAGAATTCTAATTAACGATAATTGGGAAGAGCTTAGCGACATTTCGGGAAGCAGCATGACTTATGGTCAAGAATATTCCTACACGACATCTGATAAAAAAATAGACAACAATAGAATTAGCTCGGGTGTAGCTCAGTACGAACCTCAAGTTGGCGCAGAGGAAAACCCATTTCATCAACCCGTTTTTTATGATGTAAAATTCAAAGGTGTGCCTGACGAACAGTTTTTTCATGATGATCCAATTGGTGAAATGCTTTACCCAATGGCTTCAGTAGGTTATTCGGAAGTTAGAGTGAATAACCTGAGTCGTGAAAATGTGTCTCATAATGCCACGGGGTTTGTTGTTCAAAAATTCTATACAGCAAAGGATTTTCCAATAATTGCCGACAGAACGATTTTAAATTCTTATCGCGACCGTACGCCCAATTTTAGTCTTCAACTTTTATCCAATTTTAAATCACACAAAGATTATTATACAGGTTCTCAAGGGTTTTATGTTGAAATGAACGACATGCATGGTAAGCCAATGTCCCAGGAAGTTTATGCTGAAGGAGCAACGACACCAAAGTCTTTTGTAAAGTATGAATACAAATTAAACGAGTTGCCAAGTGCGAGCAATAGAAGTAAATTAGATAATCTAGTGACCGTTGTGAATGGAAATGGATCCATTCAAAACAATCGTGAATTAGGAGTTGTATTCGACGCTTATGGCTATGAATCAGAGCAAAACTCCGTTTCGAATGTATGCAGCGTTTCGCCGAATCTGGATATGATCACATTACCCTTTGGACCATTCCCAATTCCTTCCTTGTGGTTCTCGGGTTCATTTGAAAAGAAACAATTCCGATCCATGACATTAACGAAGGTTGTTCAACGATTTGGTTTGTTGGAGAGGACGATTGCATCGGATGTTGGAAGTTATGTTGAAACTGAGAATTTAGCCTATGATGCTGAATCTGGACAACCCATACTTACCCGTGTTACTACCAATTTTAAAGATGAGGTTTACAACTTAACCATTCCGGCTTATTGGAAATACAATCAAATGAATTCTGCCGCAAAGAATATTGGCATGCAAGAAAATTTGAGTTTCGATGGAGTAGGAAAGGCTGTAACCTACAGTGCGAAAAATTATTACACCGAAGGAGATGAGCTCGCACTAACAGGAGGTTCTTTGAGCAACCCAGTGCGTGTTTGGATAATTCAAGTTGCCGATAATTTTGTGCAGGCAGTAGACAAGTTTGGTCACGCCGTGCTTTGTCAAAATGTAAAAGCAAAGGTTGTTCGAAGTGGTTACAGAAACATGCAAGGTGCAGCCATGCAATCCATAACAACTCGAGTCAACCCAATTAATTTGTTAGCAACAAATATTTATTCGAAAGTTATTCAAGCATCAGCAATTGAATACAGCAACGATTGGCAAACGCAATGCAATTGCTACAATGATGAAAATGGAAACTTAACGACAACGAATCCATTTATTCTTGGAATAAGAGGTTCTTGGAAACCGTCTAAATCTTATAGCTATTTGACAGAGCGCACCCAGAGTGATTTTAACAACAGCACCAATGTCCGTGAAGATGGCTACTTCAAATCCTTTACGCCGTTCTATAAGATTTCTTCAAATGGTATTTGGGAAATTGATACGCGAAATTGGACATTCTCATCTGCTATTAGCCGATTCGGACCACAAGGACAAGAGTTGGAAAACAAAGATGCGCTGAACAGATATAGTAGCGCAAGATTTGTTAATCATCAGTCTCTGCCATCAGCTGTCGCGGCAAATACGGCGTACAATGAATTCATGTACGACAATTTTGAATTTAACGGAACAAACTGTGACGATAAGCAATACACGGCGTCTGGTTCAGGTTTTTCTCGATCTTCGGAAAAATCACACACGGGTATATATGCTTTGAAAGTACAAAATACCACAGGTATGATAATGCAGGGAAGTCATCAAACAATTTGCGACGTAAACGAATGTAACTTAAATGTGAATTTTGTTTCGAGTGCGGGTGGTCACAACGTTGTTGTTACCGGTGGAACTCCTATTTATACTTACAATATTGGAAGTGTGAATACAACAGGTAATTCTCCGACGTATTCAAATTGTGGACAACTTGTTATTCCTTCAGCTGTTCAAAGCGCAACAATTACAGTGACCGATGCAACTGGTTGTGCAGTTACCGCAACATATGTTTCAAATTAATTATTGAATATGCAATTCTCCAAAAAAGTAATTTATTCGATTTGCCTGTTATTGTTCTCGAATGTTTTGCAAGCACAAATTCCATGGACACATGGTACACTTCACGATGGATTAAGCACTCCGAATGTTACTGATACTTTGTTCGCCGATATGCAATACGTCGAAGGATATCAACTTTGTAACAACACCGTAAATGTTCAAACAATAAACGATACCAATGATTTTCACCGCACGGTTCAATGGTACAGTTTTAAATACCAAGGTGAGCCAGATTTGAATCTGTCCTTCTCTGCGAATCTTTGCGGAACTTCGTCCTTATTCGTAAACTCAGACTCTCTGTATTTATACGGACCTTTTGAATCAATTGAAGAAGCTTCAATTAGCGAGAATCTCCCACTTGCTACTCAGCAGAATGCTTTGAGTATTAATTCTTTTGGGGGCGCTTTCTTATCCACGCTTTCAAACGGTTATTATTTCGTAAAATATGTTCTTGATTCCAAATTTGGAGGACCGGTTAATTTGTGCACAAGCGCAACAATGACAGGAGGAAGTTGTCTCCCTATCACACAATGTGAATCAAATCTGACCGCCATTTCTTCCGATGAATACCGTTTGTGTAATTCCATGTCGTGTGATGAGAACTTAACCATCTGTGACGACAATCAAAGATTGTTTTGGTTTTATGATCCTTCGTGTAGTCACACAAATGAAGTTCATCGTTTGTGGTTATCTACACAAATTTCCAATCCATCGACTTTTGGATTGTCCATTGACTTCGTAAATAATTTTCCAATCGACTGGAAAGCTCCAATAATTGAAGTGAATTTTTATCCGACTAATTCGTTTTTAGGAAATTGTGGCGGAATCGATTGCAACGGTTCAGGAATTCATTGTTCAGTAGGAAGTGAATCCTGGGATTACAGCTCTTCCTACGGCGCATTATCCGCTGGCGATTATTTGGTTGAAATTGTTTGGTCTACATCAGGACATCCGAAGAATCAATGCAACATTGCAAGTGTTGTGAAATTTTCAGGAGTGAGTTGCCCAGAGCAAATATTTTTAAGCGATTGGGGATTTTCATTGAATGAAGATGGAAATGTATCCATTGGTGAAAGCAGCTATTGTGAAAATTGCTTACCCCGTTTAATGCCAGAGCCTTCCAAGAAATACGTCATGGAAGCTTGGGTATCACAAGGAAACATTCCTTTCGGTAGTCAAACTTTAACTCATCCACGAATGCATGTTTATGTGCATCATTCGGGGTCTTCAACGGTTGATTCGTATTCGGTAACTCCGAGTACGGTTCATCCGATTGTAGACGATTGGCAATTGGTTACGTTGGAATTCACTACGCCTATCGATATTGATTACGTCGACGTTGCCCTTTCTTCTGACGATGGTTCAATTGTTTACTTCGATGATATTCGTTTTTTTCCGTTCGATGGAAGTATGAAAACTTATGTCTATGATCCCGTTAATCTCCGTTTTGTGGCGGAATTAGATGAAAGACATTTTGCGACGTTTTATGAATATGACGAAGAAGGAAAATTAATGCGAGTAAAGAAAGAAACTGAACGTGGTGTTATGACTATTCAAGAAACTCACAACAGTACAATTAAACAGCCATAAAATGATACGGTCTTTCTTATTTGCATTGTTGTTTTTTTTCTGCGTATTGGTTTATGCTCAAACCGAGCGAGAAATAACGCCGTCAGAAGCAAGAGTTTTTTTTAAAGAAATGGCAGAGCAATATCAATCTGCTTGGTCGTTTCAAACAAATTACAAATCTTTTGCAGGAGAGTCGTCGAATTCCGCTTTGGAAGAATTTAAAGGCATTGGAGAAATGAGTCCAACAGCCGGTTATTACGAATTTCCTGGAACCAAAGTTTATTCGAATGAATCTTGGGTCATTCAGATTATTGAGGAAGAAAATAAGATTTATATTTTGAAAAATAAATCGCAACAATCGAATTTGTTGGAAAAGCAATTTGATGAATACTTAAACGACACCTCCAAGATTATCCAAAAATCGAAAAGCAACGGGTTCAAACAAATTGTACTTTTTTTTAACGAGCCTTTTAAGTTAGAAAGAGCGGAATACGGCGTTGATACCTACGGAAGAATATCAAGTTTTACTATGGTTTCAAGGTATTCAAGTCCATTAATAGATGGTGATTTTTCAGAGGAGAATTTTCAAAAGTCGAAGATGACGATTGATTATTTCAATTACAAAAAAGTAGATGTTTTAACACATCAAGTTTCTGATGTTGTCACGAGAATTAACGATCGTTGGATTGGAAATGGAGTTTATAAAAATTTTGAAATTACTGAATTAGCAAATTTTTAATATGAAGTCATTTTTACGTCGTTGTTTTTTTATAATCACCCTCCTCATCCCATCTTTTTCAATCTTCTCTCAGTACCCACCTGTTACACAGCGGTTGCAGTATTCTTCGTCGTTAGGCGATGTAGTTGTTAGCTCCAACCAACAGGTTCAGTTGCCGAGCTTGTCTTCTACGCAAAGCGATTTAGGAAGTTTGTTTACGCTGACGTTCGGAGTGGATTACGCGAGCGACGTGATGCCTGTTGGCGATAAGATATACGAGGTAGATGTGAAGATCGAATACCACGCAAGCGGTAGCAGCGTGTTACAATCCCAATACGAAACCTTGATTTTGGATGGTAATTCGGGTAATGGAACGACGTTGTTGAATGTGGGTGTAGATAAGCGTACCGTTTTGATGGGTAATGTGAAGGATGCGAAGGTGATTGTGCTTGCTCTTCGTGAGAACACTACAACGGTAAGTTTTTTGAATCACCGTTTGTTTTTGGATTTGGAATTGTACCCCAATGTTCAGGGTGTTTTGTCTAGTGTAGTTCCTGGGAATCCTACGGTGAGTGAGGTGGGAGTAGAGTCTTGTACAAATGGGAGTAGTTCGAGCAGTGAATTTTTG
>JBIIAO010000003.1:0-449818 GCA_044239865.1 Flavobacteriales bacterium | reverse complement strand
CGATACTAGCATACCAAAAATAAAAATTGGGATATTCTTCATAGCAATAATGATTTTACTAAAAAAGAGAACTATTTTTGCCCGTTCTCCTAAAATTGAACGCCTTTTGAATGAGCGATATTGTTCCTGAAAGAAAAGTTTTATATGATTATCAAGAAAAAGCTCTTGAGAGAATCTTTTCGCGTCTTCATGAATTTCCCACCAATTATAATTTGTGTTTTCAACTTCCCACAGGCGGAGGAAAAACAGTTATTTTTTCTGAAATAGCACGTCGCTATATTCAAGAAACTGGAAAGAAAGTTCTCATTCTCACGCACCGCATTGAGTTACTCAGTCAGACGAGTAACGTGTTGAATAATTTTTCAGTGAAGAATAAAATCATTGTGAGCAAGGTTAAGCAACTTCCCGATGAATCGGAATACGAATGCTTCGTAGCTATGGTAGAAACACTTCACAATCGGTTGCGTGACGAGAAAATGGAATTCGCCAATTTAGGATTGGTAATTATTGATGAAGCGCACTACAATTCATTTCGGAAATTATTCGGATGGTTCGATGAGCAGGTTATTCTAGGAGTCACTGCCACGCCTTTAAGCAGCAACATTAAGCTTCCGTTAAAAGACAACTACCACGATTTAATTATTGGTGAAAGCATTGGAAATCTTGTCGGTCGCGGTTATCTCGCGAAGGCAACCACATATAGCTACGACGTTAGTTTGCATTCCTTGAAAGTTGGAATTACTGGAGACTATACCGTTAGCAGTTCGGAGAAGCTATACGGAAATATGTACATGCAAGAAAAACTCTTGTATGCTTATGAGCAAAAAGCAAAAGGAACTAAGACGTTAATTTTCAATAATGGAATTAACACTTCGAAACAAGTGTTTCATTTGTTTCGTGAACAAGGTTATGAAATTCGTCATTTGGATAATACGCACAACGAACAAGAACGGCGAGAAATTCTCGAATGGTTTAAAAACAAACCCGACGCTGTATTGTCATCGGTATCTATTTTAACCACTGGTTTCGATGAACCCTCGGTAGAAACAATCATTATCAATCGCGCAACCAAATCCCTCACCCTCTATCATCAAATGATTGGACGTGGTTCTCGAATTTTCAAAGAGAAAAAAGAATTTACTGTCATTGATTTAGGAAATAACGCAAAGCGCTTTGGGCTTTGGGAGCAGTTCATTGATTGGTTCGACATCTTCGCGCATCCGCACAATTACCTGGAGAGCATTGTCAGCGACGAGCAAATGTCGCGCGAAATGAAATACGAAATGTCGCCAGAAATTCGCGATATGTTTGCGCTATCTCCTGTAATCGACTTCGACATAAAGGAAGAGTATTTGCGCATTACACGTTTTGGAGGGAAAGGAAAAAGTGTTTTGGACAAAAGCATGCAACAGCATGCCACCATTATTCAAGAAAATGCGCCTACCCTTGAACGCGCTTTCGAATTGCTAAAAATATTAGACCAGGATATTAAAAGTCGAATGAAGCAATACAGCTATTGTATCTCAAAAAGCACTGAAAGTTATCTAGATTGGTTGAAGGAAGAGTATATTCGAAAACTTCGTTTAGACCTCGGAAATTTATACAGCTCAGATATAAACGAAGATTAAACAATTTTATATTTCCTAAGTTTCTAAAACATGAAATTCACTCTTCCGCACAAAAACGATTTCTCTGCTTCGCTTGTTGTCTTTCTAGTGGCACTCCCATTGTGCCTAGGAATCGCTTTTGCCTCAGGGCTTCCTGCGATTACAGGAGTTATCTCAGGAATCTGCGGTGGTCTCCTCGTTGGCGCAATTAGTGGTTCACAGCAAAGTGTTAGCGGACCAGCCGCCGGTTTATTAGTCGTTGTTACCACTGCTATTTCGAGTTAAAACAACGACATTTCGTTATTCTTTACAGCCGTTTTATTTGCGGGACTTATACAAATTGTTTTGGGAGTGTTGAAAACCGGTTTTTTAGGTGGATTCATTCCCACCTCAGTCATCAAAGGAATGATGGCAGCCATCGGCTTCATTTTAATTTTCAAGCAAATACCGCATTTAATCGGATTCGATGGAGACTTTGAAGGAGACGAAGATTTCTTTCAGCGCGATGGAAACAACACCATCACAGAACTTTTTCATGCGACCATTCATAGCGAAGCAGTCCTAATAGGGCTTAGCTGTTTAATTTTATTAATTATTCTCGATATACCCCGGATAAAGAAGTCCATTGTTTTAAAAATAGCCCCTCCATTCCTAATTGCTGTCGTATTGGGTATATTCTTAAATCTCACCTCGTCTTTTTTCGGTATAACAGAGCAACTCGGAAATGAGCACTTAATTCAGCTTCCACCATTGAGCACAGCTGCAGATTTATTCCTTTGGAGCAAATTCAGTTTTGGAAGTTTGTTAAACCCTGCAGTTTGGATGCAGGCTTTCATTATTGCAGTTGTTGCTAGCTTAGAAACCATATTAAATATTGAAGCCACTGACAAATTCGACGAAGAGAAACGGATTACGCCTCCGAATCGAGAACTTATTGCTCAAGGTATTGGGAATGTATTCAGCGGACTATTTGGAGGTCTTCCTGTAACGTCTGTTGTTGTGCGCAGTTCTTCGAATAGACTAGCGGGGGCTAAAACTAAATGGTCAGCAATTCTTCATGGATTTTGGTTGCTGTGTGCCATTCTTTTTTTAGGACAATACCTCAACCTAGTGCCTCTTTCGGCATTAGCTGCGATTCTGATATTTGTTGGATTCAAATTAACCAAACCGTCTATTTTTCGAGATCTATGGTCTGAGGGTATTTCTCAATTCCTTCCTTTTATTGCTACGTTCCTGGCTATCTATTTCAGTGATATGTTGAAAGGTGTCTTAATCGGACTTGCATTTGGATTGTTTTTCGTTGTAAAATCAAACTTTAAGAGTGCTATTCGAATTACAAAAGGCGATAACAACGACACCCTTCTCCGCTTCAATAAAGAAGCTTCTTTCTTGAACAAACCGGCATTAAAGAAGGTACTCATGCGCATTCCTGATAATAGTTTCCTGTTAATTGACGCTCGCAAATGCGCGTTTATGGATCCGGATATTATTGAAATAATTCAAGATTTTGTCATAAGTTCGAAGACTAAAAACATAACCGTAGAACTCAGTAAAAACAATTGGGGAGAATTGCCTGAAGTGTTAAAAACTATAAAACTCTAAACCTTAAAGTATATGCCAAACATTGACAAGCTTTTACTTGAGAACAAAGCATGGGCTCAAGACAAATTGGAGGAAAATCCAGATTATTTCAAAAAACTCGCAGCTCTTCAAACTCCTGAATATTTATGGATTGGCTGTTCCGACAGCCGCGTGCCTGCCAATGAAGTAACAGGAACCGCTCCCGGAGAAATATTCGTGCATAGAAACATTGCCAACATGGTTGTGCATACCGACATTAACTTATTGAGTGTGCTTACTTATGCTGTTGATGTTTTAGAAGTGAAACATATCATTGTTTGCGGACATTACGGTTGTGGCGGTGTTAAAGCCGCTATGGGCAATAACTATTTACCCTTGATCAACAATTGGCTTCGTAACATCAAAGATGTTTACAAAACGAATCGCGCTGAAATACAATCTATTGAAGGTGAAGAAAAACAATTCGACCGCTTGGTTGAATTGAACGTGCTTGAACAAGTGCACCACCTAGCTGAAACCAACATCGTTCAAGGTGCTTGGAAGAAGCGAGAAATGCCGCTTATTCACGGTTGGGTATATGGACTAAACAACGGAATTATTAACCCTCTAGTTACTATAGGACCCGATAGTGAAATGGATCCTTTGTATAAATATACCAACCTATAAGGGGTACCGACTCAAAGGAACCATATTCAGATTTGAATACTGTTCCGATTGAATTAAAAAGTGAGCGGCAACGCCTATCATTGCGGCATTATCCGTGCAATACTTAAACGGAGGAATGAATACTTCAACTTCATTCTTTGCTCCATATTGTACAAGCTGTTTACGTAATTCGCTGTTCGCTGAAACCCCGCCACAAATAGCTATTTGATTAATTCCTGTTGCATCTCTTCCCCGTTGAATTTGTCGAAGCAAATAAGTCACTACGGTATGTTGAAACGAAGCGCACAGATTCGCTCGTTCTTCCTCTATGAAATGTGAATTCTCCTTCTGACGATCACGCAAGAAATACAACAAGGAAGTCTTCAAACCGGAAAAACTAAAATTCAATCCTTCTACTTTTGGAATGGGAAAGCTAAACTTCATGGCATCTCCAGACTGTGCTAATTTATCTAGTAATGGTCCTCCTGGATAATCTAAACCCAACACTTTGGCAGCCTTATCAAACGCCTCTCCTGCTGCGTCATCTATTGTTTCTCCAACGACTTCCATTTGAATGGGTGAATGAACAACTACCAATTGCGTATGTCCTCCACTCACCGTCAAATTCAAAAAAGGGAAAGTTGGTTTGTTCTCGCAATCATCAGCCAAATGCGCTAGAATGTGTGCTTGCATGTGGTTAACTCCTACCAACGGAATTCCCAAAGCTAAACTTAGACTCTTTGCAAATGAAATTCCAACCAACAAAGATCCCGCAAGACCAGGGCCTTGGGTAACTGCAACGACTTCCAAATCGCAAAGGTCCTTCCCCGCTGTCTTCAAAGCCGCGTGAACAACAGCAGTAATCATGGTTTGATGGGCACGACTCGCAATCTCAGGAACAACACCGCCATATTGTGCATGCTGAAGTTGCGTGACAACTTCGTTCGACAATACTTTCGTTCCGAGCAAAACAGCAGCAGACGTTTCGTCGCAACTGCTTTCAATGGCCAAAATTAATTTAACCCCCATTCTATTTCCCAGAAGGGGTAACCATCATTTTATTGAAATTCTCGGTAGAAGCCGAAGCCCGCTCGGTATCTGACTTCATGAAATATACCAACGATTGAATATCACTTTCTGAATTCGCTTCATAAAACTGTCCAATTCCTTCAACTGCCATGACCATAAACGCTTCCGAAAACACATAAGACTCTACTACAGTTTTCGCTGAAATATAGCTTTGATACATTTCATTATATACTGGAAAAAGAGTCTTAGGATCCAAAAGAGTTATCTTATTTCTGCTGTCAAATGTGGCGTAGGAGCGATTAACAACGCGCAACATATTCCCGGTTCTTTGTCCGGCCATAGTCATATCTAAAACATTCAGACTATCTACAGATGTCCCGAAACCACTGTGCCAAACATCAGTTCTAACAGTCGCTTGACTAATATTCTTCGATTTACCCTTAAGATATTCTATTATTTTATCAAGTACGAAAGCGCTTCCAATTTTCTGTAAATCCAACTCGACCTTAGGATTTATCTTTCTGATTTTAGAAAACTTATAACTCCCATTTTCTTCAACATCTTCTATATCCACAATTGCAAAGCTCATTCCTGTAAACTCCATCAAAGAATCTATGTTTGGCGTTTTTGGAGAAGAGCTGAGTATTTGAGGCAACCAAGCCAATTGCGCCGGAGAAAGAGTGAAGTCCCAGTATCCATTCGACTTTCTGTACATATCTTTTGACAAGGAAACTAAAATCCCCATCATTTTATTCCGATCCACAAATTCAAAATAGCCATTCATTCCTGCTGCCGTGTTGTATTGAATAACGGTACTCTCTGGATTAGATCCATCGACATGCATTTTTATTGAATTTTCGATGCTATCGAATGCCAACGTGTAGTCGCTGGTGTCGCCAACAACATTTATTTTATACTTCATGCCTAAAAACTCCCTATCGTATTCTCTACCAATGATTGGAGCTGCTGTAGAATTTTTATTTCTACAAGAGTGAAAAAGAACTCCAAACAACACAATTGTAAAAAACAGAATCGACACATTTTTTTTCATAACACAAAAATAATCTGAATAACTTTACTTCATGCGGAATATTTCAAAAATCCTTAACTCAACAACCCTTGCGTTATTGCTTTGGATTGGCACAACAACGTTTGCGCAAATTCCTCAAACCAATAGTAATTTCGTTCATGCAGATTACGACTATTTCTCTGTTGAAGCCCACGCGAAAAACGCGTCACTTTCGGGGCCGTTCCTAAATCTCTTCAGTAACGACGCTATTCAATTTGAATTTGATGTATTCACTTCTCCCGATGAAGATTTATACTACTCCATTTTTCACTGTGATCCCTTCTGGAATAACGATGATAGCAATCCTTCAGACGTCATTCAAGGATTCACAAGTCAACGCATTTCATTCCCCGAAAACTCCATTCACACATCAGTAACGTTCGATCATTACCGTTTTGAATTACCAAACACTATGACCAAGTTTATTCAATCTGGAAACTATTACGTAGTTGTTCATGAAGGAAGTGAATACACTGAATCAAGTGTCCGAATTGGGTTTCGCATGGTGGTTTATGTTGAAGGAGATCACGGTTTGAATGCTGAGATGAATATTAAACGTGCTTCTACGATTCAACATCTGCAGTCACATCAGGAAGTTGATTTATCCATTTCATTGGCGAATACTCCTGTGTACGATATGAACAAAGTCATTCCAGTTATTCTTCAAAACGGAAGATGGGAGGATGGGAAAATGAATTTCCAACCGACATACATTCAACCCAACAACGTATTGGTCTACGATTATTCAAACGGTGAAAATGAGTTTGTCGGTGGCGGCGAATGGGAAGCTTTCGAAACGAAAGATTTGCGCGTAAACGGATACAATGTTCAAAACAGCGTTCTAGTAGAGAATGAAAATCACATCTATCTCTACCCGAGTCAAAACGAAATGAATAGGGCCTACACCAATAGATCAGACTTGAATGGCGCTAGTTTAATTTCAAGTGAATTGTACGAAGACGATGATTTAACAAGCGACTACACCTACGTGCATTTCGAATTGAATTCACCAGAATTAACAAACAAAGTTTTTCTTGAATGTGGAAATGAATGGAATGCGCCTATAATTTGCGAATACAGCGAGATTAAAAAAGCGTATCAAGCAACCCTATATTTGAAGCAAGGCGTTTACAATTACCGCTTTCGGATTGAGCCTTCAAACAACAACGAAGAAATTAATTTTGCTGAAGGAAACCATGCTTCCACCGAAAACAATTATCAGCTTTTGGTTTACTACTACGATCGCAACGCTGGATTTTACAAGTGCGGAGGAAACTTCATTCAAAATTCAAGAAGGAACTAATCCTTGTCGTAATTGAAATCCTCTTCCTTCCACTCTCTTCTTCCGCGCCTCCAGATTTTGTAATGTTGAAATTCTTCCTTCACAAAAATTAAGAATTCATACTGAGAACTCTGACGAATGAACTCGTCACTCACATGCATGAAATCGATAAACGCATCGAATTCTTCATTGGTCAAATCAATAATATCATAGTCGACATACAAATGAAATAGCTCTTTCAACAGAGCCCTTTTCCTGTCTTCATAAACCATACGAGAAACTTCAAGCTTACTTCGTTCACGCTTACTAAATTGCTCGTACAAGAAGGTAATTGGACTGCTAACCGTTGCTGTTTTAAATTGATTTTCATCGAAACCTAAACCTCGTAAATCTTCTTCAATAGCTTCCAAATCCCTTGGAGAAATAAATTCAACTACCGGAAGCATGTATGTTCTATCGTCGAGAAAAACAGTTGGATGATAAACAACCTTCATCAATGAATCTTTCATACACAATTGACGCGTGTAATAACTCAAAGCCGTAATGCTTAAAGTGTCGGTCTTCTCGCAAACAATGGAATAAAACCCACTTGAATTACCAAAGCTTCCGGTCTTCGTTCTGTTGTTGACAATGATTGCATTCGGAATTCCTTGACCGTGAGGATCGCGCACCCTTCCTTCAATTCGAATGGTCTGTGAAAATCCAATAAAGGAAAGAAGTAAAAAGAAAAAAAGACTGACACTCCTCATATAGCGAAGGTAACGAAGATTTGAAAACTATATTGAATCGTCACTAAATTCGCGGAATGAAAAAGTTTTTATTACAGCTATTAGTGGTAGTCGCGTTCGCCAGTTGCACCGTACTTCCACATGAAAAAAAATCGAACGAAACTCTTACGAATTTAAAAAAAGACGTTTCAACATTAGCTAGCGACGAGTTCGAAGGTCGCGCAATCGGAACACCTGGAGCGGATAAAGCAGCAGAATATATTCAAGATCAATTTCTTCAAATTGGATTACTTCCAAAAGGAACAGTTGGATTCTTTCAAGCGTTTTCATTCATTCCTCAAGGACACGGACAATTGCACCAAGTGGGTGACAGTTTGAAAATGGGAAAATCATTGGTGAAAGAAATCAACGGAAAAAACGTGGTTGGATACATCGACAATGGCGTAGCGAATACGATCATCATTGGCGCACACTACGATCACTTGGGTTATGGCGATGAAAATAGCTTGTGGACTGGAGAAAAGGCCATTCACAACGGGGCAGATGACAACGCAAGTGGAGTTTCAGCAATGATTGAATTGGCTCGCAAATTAAAAGCAGTCAAATCTTCTTCAACCAATAAATACAACTACCTCTTCATTGCATTCAGCGGCGAAGAAAAAGGATTGTGGGGAAGCAATTACTTCAGCAAGAATCCAACTGTTGATTTAGCAACAGTGAATTGCATGATGAATATGGATATGGTTGGAAGGTTGAACGCAGAGCACGCGCTTTCCATAAGCGGAACAGGAACCTCTCCTGAGTTCGAAACCTGGTTAACGCAGAACAACAAGACAAACTTCAAGTTGCTTTTTGATAAAAGCGGCATTGGACCAAGCGATCACAGTTCATTCTACAATATGGGTGTGCCTGTACTGCACTTTTTCACCGGTCAGCACAGCGACTATCACAAGCCAAGCGATGACTTCGATAAAATCAATTACGAAGGTTTGAATGAAGTGGTGAATTACATGTATGCGATGTGTGTTGAAATGAATGCGCACGCCAAATTGGAATTCACAAAAACAATTGATCCGAAACCAATGAACTCGTCCTTCAAAGTAACATTGGGCGTAATGCCTGATTATATGTTCAGCGGCGAAGGAATGCGCATTGATGGCGTAAAAGAAAATCGCCCTGCAGCAATGGCTGGACTGAAGCAAGGTGATGTTGTAGTTCGATTAGGAACCAATAAAATCACAGACATGAGTTCGTACATGGAAGCGCTTGGAAAATTCAACGAGGGCGACACAACAGAAGTTGAATATATTCGTGAAGGAAAATCAATCGTTGGTCCTGTGATATTTAAGTAATATGAAGAAACTATTTTTCTGTGCAGGGTTGGTAATTTTCACCAACCTTTTGCATGCTCAGACGCGTGTGTTGTTCATTGGGAACAGTTACACTGCGGTAAATAATTTACCGCAATTAACTGCTGATTGTGCCTTGAGTATTGGTTTCGCAGGAATGCCTATGGAAGTAGCAAGTAGCACCCCTGGTGGAACTACTTTTCAAACGCATACCACGAACGCCAGTTCTCAATCCTTAATCAATCAAGGCAATTGGGACTATGTCGTTTTGCAGGAGCAAAGTCAACTTCCCTCCTTTCCAGATTCACAAGTTGCAACGGATTGTTTTCCATTCGCTGCGCAGTTGAACGATCAGATTCTGTCTGTAGATTCTTGCACTGAAACTGTTTTCTACATGACTTGGGGAAGACAAAACGGTGATTCGGGAAACTGCGCGTTTTGGCCTCCTGTGTGCACCTATGAAGGAATGGACAGCCTGCTGAATCTGCGCTACAGACAAATGGCTATAGCCAACGATGCAATCCTCTCCCCTGTTGGTGCCCTTTGGAATTACATTCGAAACACTTATCCCGAAATAAATTTATATTCCGCTGATGGTAGCCATCCCTCGTTGGAAGGAAGCTATGCCGCAGCATGCAGCATGATTGCGGTGATGCTTCGAACAGATCCTTACCTCATAACCTATACCTCTACATTAGATCCTGTTGTTGCTGAAAAAATAAAGTTAGCCGCGCAAGCTGTTGTCTTCAATAACCTCATGGAATGGCATGTGGGGGAATATGATCCTGCTGTATTAATTAGCACATCATCCAATGGATTAAATCTTCAAATTGAAAATCAATCTGCAACGGGTTGGAATTTCACGTGGGACTTTGGCGACGGAAGTTCTTCAAACGATTTTGCTGCGCAACATGCATACAATTCAGCCGGAAACTATGTCTTGAGTTATTCAGCTATCGATGCCTGCGGAAGAGCAGCACAAGGATTTTTCGATATTCCAATTCAAGAAAATAATATCAGCGAAATAAATCGTGAGTATCGCGTGCGAAATTTAGAGAATGGTTTCGCTCTGTATTTCAATTTTCCTGTTACCAAAGTTTCTGTTTATGATCTAAACGGAAGACTTTTGGAATATTCAACGGAAAATCTAAATACTTTTTTTCTTGAGAAATCAAGCAGCCCTAAAATTATTCAGTTCATTATGAATGGAATAAGTCATCGGATATTACTAGGCGTTTTATAACTACTTTATTGTTCAAAACTACTCCAAATAATAACATTAAAATACCCCTGAACTTGCGTAATTTCGCGCCGTTAAGTCCATTCGCAGTTTATGCTGTGGGTCTTTTTAGTTAAGGTAAAGCAAACCCTCGAAAACGTTCGGGGGTTTGTTTTGCCCTAAACTTTCTAAGTTCCAACAAATTATTCTGGCAATAAAAAAAGGCTGCCTTTCGGCAGCCTTTTTCTAAAATTAATCTGTTCAAATGAATTATTGAACTGCGATTTGCACAGCAGTTCTTTCAATTCCGTTTGACAATTCGATAGCATAAATTCCGCTAGCAACACCTTCTAAGTTCACACGAACTTGATTGTTACCAGTTGGAAGATTACCCATGTACTGAGAAGAAACTACTTGACCTAAGTTGTTCATTACACGAACAGTGATAGGAGCAGATTTTACTTGTCCGAAAGAAAGAGTTACGAACTCGTTCGCTGGAACTGGGTAAGCATTCAACACGGTTAAAGCCATAGCTTCTTGAATTCCAATAATACAATCAGCACAAGAATCGAAACATACTGTATTCAATACTTCAGCAATACCCGTGCGTGTATGAAGACGGTTGTAACCACCAACACCGTTAGCAATACCGCAGTTCATAATACCAGCAGCTTCTTCATTTGTAGAAACTGACACATCTCCATTAACAAATTTGTACTGAATGTCAGCAGAACCGCTAACGTTCACTGTGCACTCATATACTCCGTCTAGGTTATCATCAGTCATTTGAACTGCACCTGCTTGCCAAACTGGAGTTGTGAAACCACCAATCATCCAAACGCCTGCAGCACTCGCACCAGTAGTAAACATATTCACTCGGAAAGTGATGTCAGCAGCAGCCGGATCAACAACACACTCTGCTCCACATTGGTTGTAGCAGAAGTGCTCAACAACTGGATCAGCAGCAACAACAACCTCACGGTTACCACCTACGTTACAATCAGCAGGCAAAGACTCGTTACCATCTGCCCAAGCAGCACCGTTAACGAATTTGTACTGGTAAGTACCTGGTTGAAGTAAAAGAGTTACTTCATAAATGTTATCACCGTCTGGATCAGTCATCAAAGTAGCAGCATCGCCAGGGTTCCATCCTTGGAAAGAACCTGCAACGTGTGGTCCGTTAGCGTTAACAGTTTGTAAAGTCATGTCAACTCGGAACAATACTGGGGTTGGAGCTTGACACGGACCACAAGCGCTGAAGCAAATAACATCAGCAACCGTGTTTGCATCAGAAACAGCTAAGTTGCGGTTTCCACTTACATTACAATCAACTGGAATAGACTCTTCAAATGCCCAATCGTTACCGTTGATAAACTTGAAGTTCGCAGCTGAAGCAGCCCCGATTGAGAAGTAACCTTCGAAAGTACCGTTGCCGTCTGGATCAATCAATTGTGATCCTGCAGGGTTCCATCCCTGGAAATCACCTGCTACGAAGATACCTGCTGGATTTACACCTGCAGACTCTTGAGTCATGTCTACACGGAAACGAACAGTGTTCTCTCCGCAAGCAGCACATGATTCATAACATACTGTCATGCTCTCAGTAGCGTTCAAACCTGAAATAGACCAAAAACGATTGTCGTTTCCGTTTACTTCAACTTGACATGCAGGCGGAACATCTTCAGCGAATGGCCAGTCGTTACCATTGATGAGTTTGAACTCATAACGCTCTGCAACTAAATTTAAAGTTACAGACCAAATACCATTTCCTTGATCTGCCAATGCAATTGCAGAAGGATTCCAGTTAACATAGGCTGCGTTCTCAGCAGTTCCATCATAGTTCACATCGTTGAAATTTCCAGCCATGTGAACGCCATTTGCGCTTACAGTTTGACCAGTCATGTCCACATTAAACGTCACAGCAACTTGGGCTTGAGCCATCATTGCAGATAACGCTACGAAACAGAATGTAAAAATTTTTTTCATAGGTTTTTAAATTAAATTACTGTAGTTCGTGTACTTTTAACACTTTCCAAATATATATCGAAAAAGTGATGCACACTCCCCTAAGACGTAAATCATGAAAAAAAGTTCCGTATACTTTTCCACAATGCTAATGTTCATGTCCTGTTTTGCCTTTGGACAGACTGATAATTTCTTTGAAAAAACTAACTCTCCTAACATTCAGCGAATAGATCCTCCCAATTGGTTCAGTGGCTTGAATAACAGTGACGTTGAACTGTTATTTTACTGCGAAGATTCGAATGATTTGAGTATTTCAATGCATCCTGAAAGTGAAAAATACGTTTCATTGATAAAAGTTGAAAAGTCAAAACTGAACAACTATTATTATGTAAGTCTGAAGATTATAAATCAACCCCGAGACAACAATATTTTTTTCATTGTAAATGCCGCGGGATCATCAGCAAGCTCAATGATTCCTTATTCCATAACGCCCCGATCAGCTCAGCCCCTGGGCCTCTCGCAAGCCGATGCAATATACATGGTCTTCCCCGATCGATTTGCCAATGGTAATTTGAAGAACGACTCCGTACCTAACTACTTTCAAGGTGCTCACAGAAATGAACTAAAAGGTCGTCGTGGCGGCGACATTCAAGGGATTTGCGACCACCTCGACTATATCTCTGGCCTAGGATTTACAGCTCTTTGGATAAACCCCATGGTTGAAAACAACGAGAAGAGAGATTCGTATCACGGTTATGCAGAAACCGACTCCTATTTAATAGACCCGCGAATTGGAACGCTTGAAGAGTTAAATAAACTAACGTCAAGCATGAAGAAAAAAGAGATGAAGCATGTTTGGGACGTGGTCTACAATCACTGGGGAGATCAACATCAACTTTTCCGCGAAATGCCCGACAGTAATTGGTTTCATTGGTTTCCAACCTACACAAAAACAAACTATCGCGCGGAAACCATGATGGATCCCTACGCCAGTGAATACGACAAAAACTTAATGGCAAACGGTTGGTTCGACACCCACATGCCTGACTTAAATCAACAAGACGATCACCTTTCGAAATATCTCATTCAAAATTCTATATGGTGGGTTGAAATGGGAAACATCGATGCGTTTCGAATTGATACCTACAGCTACCCTGACCAATTATTTATGTCGAAGTTGAATGCTTCATTGAAGGAAGAATATCCCAATCTCTTCCTGTTCGGAGAGACTTGGGTGCAGGGTTCTGCTGTTCAGTCTTGGTTTCCCGAAGGGAAAAAAGTTGGACAGAGTTTCGATTCGAAGTTAGACGGGGTAACCGACTTCCAATTGTATTTCGCCATGACCAAAGGGCTCGTTGAACCTTTTGGTTGGGAAGAAGGACTGCGTAGAATAGAACTAGACTTGGCGCATGATCATCTTTATGCTCATCCGGAAAATCTTGTAACGTTTTTAGACAACCATGATTTAGCGCGCATCTATTCCCTTCTCAATAAAGATATCGAAAAATGGAAAATGGCTCATGCTATGTTGCTAACGCTTCGTGGCATTCCGTGCATTTACTATGGAACGGAAATTCTTATGACCGGTTTTTGCGATCCCGACGCCCATGTCCGCGAAGAATTTCCTGGCGGATGGCCTGACCATAAAGTAAATGCGTTTGAAAAGAAAGGCAGAACTGAAATTCAAAACGAAGCATTCAACTTCCTTCAATCCTTGTTGAATTACCGAAAGAAAAACGAATGGCTCGCAACAAGCAAACTCACCCAATTCGTTCCGAACGACAATACGTATGCCTATGCTCGAAAATCAGCTGATGGTAAAAAGACACTTTTGTGCCTTTACAATTTGAATGAAAAGACATTTGACTTCCCCATGGAATCTCTGAAAGAAGTTACCCTTAATTTGAATACTGGAAAAAACATTTTAACTGAAGAATCCGTTTCTTGGAAAAAAACACTCTCCATTCCATCAAAAGGATTTACTTTGATTGAAATTTCATTTTAATTTTGAAATCAAATAATAAAACCATGAAAATATTTTTTTCACTTTTAACCCTTTGCTTCATTAGCGTGCTTTCTTTCGCTCAGGTGCAAAAGAAAAATCATGTCACCATTATTAAAATTGACACTTCAAGCACAGGTCAGATCGATACTCTTATTTTCAATTTCGAAGGAGATCAAATGGGTAACATGAAAGACATTCTCAAACAATTTCCAGATATCGATTTATCTATCATGGACTCTTCATTCAATTTAAGCTTCGACAACAATCTTCAAATGCCACAAGGAATGGTATTCGCTATGCCGAATGAAATGCCCTTCGGTTTTGGAGCTCCTGATAACAGCGCTAAAATTGGAATATCTCCTGCTCAAAGTTTCAAAGGAAAAGGCGTTATGATTGAAACAGTTTCTCCAATAAGTTTGGGCGCTGCTCTCGGGTTACAGACAGGTGACATTCTGATTGAATTGAACAAAATTGAAGTTAACGATTTTGAAGTATTGGTGGGTACATTGAAGCAATATGCTGTAGGTGACGAAGCGAATATTACGTTTCTTCGAAACGGAAAAAAGAAAAAAGTATCCGGCTATTTTATTCCTACCCAAGGAGGAAACAACATGCAACGTGAGATTAGAATTCAACGTCCATAAACTGAATACTTCAAAAAAAATACTTTTCGCAGCGCTCGATTGGGGCTACGGGCATATGACTCGTCTCAGCGAGCGCATCTCGCAGTTCATTGCTGAAGGAAACTCTGTTGAAATAGCATGTTCCGAAAACCAAGAGTCGTTTTTCAGAAACAAATTTCCTGAAATTCAACTTTACGTTACACTTCCAAATAATCACATTCAAATTGAAAGTGGAAAAGGTCTGTTTTTCAAACTTGGCCTGCGTGTTTTCGAGTTTCGAGCGAATTGGAAAAAAGAAAAACGCTGGTTGGAAGGACATCTTGAATCCAATACTTACGATTTTATTTATTCCGACAATCGCTACGGATTTTACCACCCGAACGTTCATTCGGTCCTGCTAACGCACCAACTTTCTTTGCCAGGCCCTCGCCTCCTTTTAACCCTGCCACAATGGGTCTTGAACAGAAACTTGAAAAAATTTAATAAAATTGAAATCCCAGATTTCGAGAATACTCCAAAACTAAGCGGCAAACTGAGCAGCGTAAAAGCAAGTGCCAAAGCCTCGTTCATTGGACCCCTCAGTCAGATTAAACCCATTCAGACGCCGTTAAAAAAGCAATTGCTTGTTATTCTTTCTGGCCCCGAACCACAGCGATCACGCTTCGCTAAAGACATCATTGAAGAAGCTGTTCAACTCGGATTCCCTATTATAGTTACTGGCGAAAGCAAACCGTTGCCACATTCCAAATTAGTGAAAGCATTAGGTTATTGTAACAGTTCTGAATTGGAACAACTCATGAACGAGTCTTCACATATCGTATGTAGATCGGGATATAGCACTCTAATGGAACTAGCTGCCATTGGAAAGAAGGCGCTGCTAGTTCCTACTTCTGGCCAATTCGAGCAAGAATACTTAGCTAAATATTGGGGAGAGCAATTTAACTTCCCAACCTCAAACGATCATGAAATCTCCACAAAAGATTTCGTGAAATACTTAAACGACAATTCTGATTTTGAACGACGAGAATAAAGACGAATTTTACATGAAACAGGCCATCAAAGAGGCCATTTATGCTGCTGAACAAGATGAAGTTCCTGTTGGGTGCGTTATTGTGGCAGATGACCGCATTATTGCTCGCGGACACAATCTTGTAGAAAGACTTCATGACTTCACCGCCCATGCCGAAATGCAGGCCTTTACAGCCGCTTCGGAGTATCTGAGTGGTAAGTCTTTGGATAAATGTACCTTGTATGTAACACTAGAACCCTGTGTCATGTGCGGAGGTGCTGCCTACAACACGCGTATTGGCCGAATAGTCTTCGGTGCATTCGACACAAAGAGAGGATTTTCAATCTTTCAAACCGAAGACAGAAAACTGCTACACCCTAAAACTGAATGGATTGGAGGCGTATTGGAAGAAGACTGCTCCACCATTCTGAAAGAGTTCTTCCAGAGCAAGCGCAACTAGTCCAAGCCTTACTTTTCCACATTTATTAACATTCCTTTTCGAAGCGACGCAAGCCGTTTAGATTTGTGTGTTAGGTGCGCATTTGTCGCACAACACATGACCTAAACTTTTTTGTATGATAACCCGAATTATTGGGATAAACACCAGCACCTATGTGAACGCAGAAATGCGTTTAGACGATTGCGATTCGTTGCAATTGGTAGGGCCTAACAACGTTGGTAAGTCAACCCTTATTTATACCTTGAACTTCTTGTTCATTGTAGATGGATCGAAGATGTCCTTTTCCGGACAGCGCCGTGGAGACAAGGAAACCATTCATCACTACTTCCCTACTCACAACCAGAGTTACATTATTTTCGAAATCAAGAAGAACAATTCAAGCTATTGCATACTTGTAAAGCGCGACAGCGATGGCGAGTTGGAATACTTCCGGTTTTCTGGAGAATACAATTCAGAAAACTTCTTCAAAAAAGAAGGTGCGCACCAACGCATTCGTAAGTGGGACGAAGTTCAAGATGAATTGAAAACAGCTGGTGTTGAGTTATACCTTTTCAAAAGCAAAACAGAGGTCTTCAACACAGTTTACTCTCGAGGAAGAAAAAACGACGCCGCTATTTGGCTGGAAGACAGCGTTCGCACAGATGGGCTTTCTAATAACTTCTCGAAGGTTTACCGCTATTTGATTAACTCGAAGTTAATCACGAACAAAACTTTAAAAGAGAGTTTAATTGTTGCCGACAATCGAGAGAACGAGGGACTTAGTTTCTCGCAGAAAAACAAAAAAGACATCAACGATTTGCTTCGCATTAACGAAGAAATCCGTACCGTAAAAAGCATTCAAAAAGAGTTTGAAGAATTCCGTGAAGTTGTGAATTTGTTCAAAGCAAAAACACGCATTGTCAGCGATTTGGTGTATGCTTTCGACAAACAATACAACGGTGTTATTAATGAACTCGACAGTTCTCGTTTAGAAAAAGAGAAGCAGTATCAAACAACACTTCTGAATCTAAATGAAAAGCTAAAACCAAAACAAGAAGATTTAAATCGTGAATTGGGAAAGCGTGAATTAGAAGTTGAGATCCAAGAAAAAACATTCATCAACCTTCAAACTCAATTAGATGAAATTGCTTCTTTCGAAGGAAAGAAATTCCTGGAAGAATCTTTGTTGAATCTAGATGCAAAACGCCGTGAATCGGAAGTGCGTATTACCATGGTTGAGAATCAAAAATTAGATTCGAAAAACTTGGAGGTGAAGCTTCAGAAGATTGACGTGACTTGCGGAAAGCTTGAAGCACAAATTAAAAATTACGACGATCAGTTAATTCATAAGAT
Organism: Flavobacteriales bacterium; assembly: GCA_044239865.1. Classification (GTDB taxonomy): domain Bacteria; phylum Bacteroidota; class Bacteroidia; order Flavobacteriales_D; family Sanyastnellaceae; genus CAIZGX01. The sequence goes on along the minus strand of JBIIAO010000003.1, from coordinate 431,915 downwards.
TACAGCGAAGGATGACATTCGTAAAATCCTGAACACCGTGTTCTCTCAAGAATTCGCGGCGTTGCCAAGTAAATTGGTGAAGAAAAAAATTACCAAGGCTGGAACTACTCTGAGCATCTTCGATGGAGAAATTACATTACCAAAAGATTTAGTTCTTGCCGACATTCCTTCGGTGAAGTCTTTGAAAGAAGAACTTCAAGAATTGAAGCGTGAAAAAGCCGAACTCGAAAAACTTTGGGCTGTTGCGTTGAATTTCGACAAGGCGCAAAAAGAACTCGATGTCATTCATACCGACATTGAAGAAGTGAAAGCGAAATTGAACAAGCTGAAGAATAAACCGAAACTTGAAAAAGAAGCTGACGCTGCAGGAAAAGAACTGCGCACAATGAAGGCCGAAAAAGAAAAGTGTGAAGGTGACTTGAGCAAATTGAAAAAAGAGCTTTCCGACAAAACACTTTTACTCGAATCTCTGCGTGAAGAAACGCGCAGAAGTGAAGAGCGCATAATTGAATTGAAACGTCGCAAAGCAGAAATTGAAACCTTCGGAATTATTCCAACAGAATTCGACACAACCGAATCTCTCGACGAAATTTACGGCAAAATCAAAATCTCGAACACCGATCGCGATACGTTGAAAGGCAACAAAGACCGAATGTTCGACCACTTGCGTTTCAAAACAAATTCTGCAATGGCAGACGAAGAAGAATTCATCAAATATTTGGAAGATGAAATCGCGTGTATCAACGATAAAGTAAAAAGTATCGATGGACTTTTGGGAAGTATTTCAACGCAGTTCGCGAACCCTGCTTTCACCTTGCGCAAACGTTACGAAGAATTCAAAACATTCGTATACAACCGCTTCAACGAGAGCTTGGCTAAAACCAGAATCTCAAACATTGAATCTCTTCGCATTGAATTGGTAGACAACAAACGCGTGTTATTCGATTTAGAAAGAATTGCTTCCATCGAAAATTTGAACTCTCAATTGGCTTTCGAGTTTGAACAAGGTGAAGATTTGAAAATTTTGAATCAATATTTGGACGCTGGAAAAACCATTGAATTCGAAGATCTTTTCGACATAGAACTTCACCTCGACGTGAAAGGGAAGTTGAAGCGAGTTGACTTGAAAGAGCAAGTAGAGTCAGATGGAACAGACCGTATGATTCGTCTTGTTATTGTTATGGCAATCATTAACCGCTTGGCTGTGTCTGCACCTGAAAATAAAATTGCGTTGTTCATTGATGAGATTGGAACCATTGACGAGCACAACCGTCCGCAATTGGTTCAGTTCTGTAAAGAGCATAACTTCTTACCCATCTTCGCTGCACCGCAGCCTTACGACGGATTCTCGAAGTACTACTTCATCTTCCGTTCGAAAGGAAAAATTAATTTGAACGACAAGCAGCACGCTGTGCGTCGTGAAGACCTAAAAATATCAGAAAACTAATGTCAACATTTTTAACAGCCCCAGACTTCGCAAACCTATACCCTTCCGACATTCAAGAAATTGAAGAAGTAAAAGTTTGCTACCATTTAGAATCAGAAGAAAAATGATTAAAGCCGAACCTCGGACCATACTCAACTTCCTGAACACCTACTTCGATGTGGTGCGCGACTTGTTTGAATACCAGCAACAAGACGGGCTCATTACGAAAGAAGTGTTCGATATGATTTGTCACAAGCATGGTGCGCAAATGAAAAGTCGCTTGCGTGAATACCGTGTTGTTCGTTCGATTGGAAGTGATTTCGAAATGCGCGATGTGTATTTCAAGTTAATGGAATTTTTGTTGTTTGAATTCAAACCGCTTCTTCCAGAAACCATTGAAAAATACAAAGGAGCAATTTCTGAATTGTTCATGAAGATTCGCAAAAGCGAACATTCCGATCGCGACATTCTTCAAGAAAGAATTAAAAATCTTTCCGGTCAAGTGCGTGAATTCGTTGATTTGGTTGAACGGAATGCCTTCAGATTATTGGCTGAAACACGCGATTTGAAATCGAACATTGACCGCGTTCAATACCGCGAAAAGGTTCACAAGGCTTCCTTCTGGATTGAATACTACATTCTTCCTTTGAACCGAATTCTCGATGTGAATCACAGCGAATCGGTAACGAGCAAATTGGTTGAAGTGTGCGAATACGCGAACCGTAAGCGCCTCGATTATTCCGACGAAACTACGCGAAGTGAATATGAGAAGCTTTACACGCAACTCATTCAAACCAACCAAGATTTGTTGAAGCAATCGAAAATTCTAACCAATGAATTGATTCCACTTCTTGAACGCATTCGCACGGAATCTTTAATTCTAACCGGATTTATCGAATTCCTTCGCAATCCATACAAAGTGGAAACACCACCTTTATTGAAAGGAACGCGCACAATGGTTTATGCTAAAGACATGTACTTCAAAGTGCGTGAATTCTTCGAGCAGTTTCAGATTGAAGCGCCTGTTATCGTTGAAAATTCAGAAGCCGATTTCGACCGCTGGATTTTCGACCGAACATTATTCAAAGAAAAGCTTGCTGCCAGTATGCCTGTGAACGATTTCTTCGGCTGGTGCTTCAAAGCATTGAAAAAAGATTTCGATCAAATTGAAACTGACAAGTTCTTTGCAGTAACCGGACTGTTATTCGACGAAGAACTTCAAATCGATTACTCGAAGAAAAGCGATCGCGTTTCCATTGAAACGACAACATCGATTCTCGATGTGCCTAAATTAAAAATTGAACCCGCAATAAAATTATAACATGGTATATCCTGCGCACCATAGACAAATTGTTGAAGAACTCATGAGTGGTAAGTTCTTGTTGAACAATGAAGAGCATTTCAACAGCTTGAAAGAAAACGAATCGTTTTACATTGAATTTTTCAAGATTTCTTTCGATCTTGAATTAATCATGAAGCCAGAATTCTCTTACCTATTGAGCAAAGACACGCAAGAGAATTTCTCGCGCGATGTAAGTATTTTTATTGCAATCTTAAGCTATGAATTAGATCGCGACGGACGCAATTTCATTGAGTCTTTTGACTTCAATGAATTCACCTTTGAAGAGATTGACAACTATTTTTTGAATAGCTCATTCATTGATCTTATTGAAAGCAACAAGACTTTGCGCGACAATGAAAGCAGAAGAACATTGTTAAATGGTATGGCTCGAAGAAATATTATTTACAAAACTTTCGAAGACCGTTTTACCTTTACGCAAGCTTATAAAGTATTTGTAGACTTCGCTAAAGAGCTTGCATTGAAACGCATCAAAGGAGAACCAGAAACACAAAACGTTGAATCATGAAAAAACTAATCTTTACACTTGCCCTAGCAATTACTTGCTTATTCAACAGCAACCTAAATGCTCAATCACTTGAACGTCGCGCTGCGATTGACATCTGTGAATGCTCTAACATTATCAAAAATAACGTCAGCCCAGAATTTCGTGAAATTATAGGCTTCAAATTAATTGCTGAAACAGAAGACGAATTCAACACTGCCCTTCTTACTTTCATTACGAACAATCCAGATAAAGCCGCGAAAGACATGGAGTGGATGCAGAGCATGGGCGACGACAACGGACAGTTCTTGCGTTGCATTTCAAAAATGGAAATGAAATACGACAACACTGAATTAGACACGCCTGAAATGTACAATTCGATTATGGTTGAATTGTATGAGATTGAATGTGACTTTGCAGCGGCCTTATTTATGTTCGGAGCAGAAGTTGAAGAAGCCGAGGTTACCGAAGGCGAATAAAAATTAAACTAAATCAAAACAACAAATAATATGAAAATCAAATCTTCAATGTCCATACTTTGTATGGCTGTAGTTCTAATTGCTTCCGGCTGTAGCATGGGTAAGGAAAAGGAAGTTGCTGCTGACCTTTGCGGTTGCACAAAGTCTCTAGAAAACAGGTTGACTCCGGAATTCGTTAAAATCCTAACTGAATCAGCACAAGCAGAAAATCCTGACAAGGCAATTGAAGAAAAAATGTCTGCGTTGGAACCTGAACAAATGATGGCATTACTTCCCAATATGGAAGTTATGCAGGAGATGGAAAGTGAGCAGGGTGAATTCATGACTTGCCTAAATGGTCTTGAGAAGAAATACGATAACGCATATACCTTTGATGAAGAAAAAAGCATGAAAGAGGTATTGGCTGAAATGGAAAAAATGGATTGTTCCTTCGGTGTCGCTATTCTAAAACTAGGATTAAAAGCAAAATAAAGAACTCTTATTCACAATTAAGCCTCTGAAATTCAGGGGCTTAATTATTTTATTCACAATTGTTAATAAATGTAGTATCTTTGCGCCGCCTTTAAGGGGCGGGTTTAACTATCACATTTCCTTTTTCTGTTGGCGTAAACAGAATTTAGCTCAGGGAATACGGTCGTCGAATTCAATCCGACATCGGGCGACTAAATAAAATATATGACAACATTTCAAGAACTTGGTCTATCGAAGACCACAGTTTCAGCTATCGCTGAAATGGGGTTTGAGACCCCAACACCAATTCAAGAACAAGCTATTCCGCACATGCTTACAGGCACAACAGACGTTGTTGCACTAGCACAAACGGGAACAGGAAAGACCGCAGCGTTCGGACTTCCATTGTTAGAGCTTCTTGACTTTCAAAACAAAAAAACGCAAGCTTTCATTCTAGCACCAACTCGCGAGTTGTGTGTTCAAATTGCGAAAGACATTCAACGCTATTCTGCACACACTACCGGAGCGAACGTAGTTCCTGTATACGGTGGAGCAAGCATTGAAACTCAAATTCGCGAAATCAAACGCGGCGCTCAAATCTTAGTAGGTACTCCTGGAAGAACCTTAGACTTAATTGAGCGTGGAGTTATTGATTTAAGTGCTGTTGACTTTGTAGTTCTAGATGAAGCAGATGAAATGCTTCACATGGGATTTAAAGAAGATTTAGATGCAATTTTATCTGAAACTCCAGAGACTAAGCACACGTGGTTGTTCTCGGCTACTATGCCTGCTGAAGTTTCGCGCATTGCTCGCAACTACATGACCAACCCTGTTGAAATTACTGTTGGAAGTAAAAACTCAGGTAATGAGAACATTGAACACGTTTATTATGTGACTCACCAACGCGACAAGTACTTGGCATTGAAAAGACTTGCCGATTTTAATCCTGATATTTTCGCTATTGTATTTTGTAGAACCAAAGCTGAAACACAATCTGTTTCTGAAGCTTTGATCAAGGATGGTTATAATGCAGATTCAATTCACGGTGACTTGTCTCAAGCACAACGTGACAATGTAATGAAGCGTTACCGTAACCGTACACTTCAAATGCTTGTAGCAACAGACGTTGCTGCTCGTGGAATTGATGTAAACGACGTTACACACGTTATTCAATACAACCTTCCTGACGAAATCGAGAACTACACACACAGAAGTGGACGTACGGCTCGTGCGGGAAAGAAGGGAATTAGCATTGTTTTAATTAACATGAAGGAAAACTTCAGAATTAAGCAATTGGAGAAAATTATTCAAACAACATTTACAAAGGGAACACTTCCTACGCCTGCAGATGTTTGTGAGAAGCAATTGCTTCACTTGGTTAATCGTGTGAAAGAAACTGAAGTGAATCAAGGTAGTATTGGAAAATATTTACCAGCGGTTTACGAATCTTTTGAAAGTTTTACAAAAGAGGACGTGATTCAGCATTTCATTTCTACTGAATTCAACCGTTTCTTAGAGTATTACAAGAACGCACCAGACTTGAATGTCGATGCCTCTCGTGGCGATGCTCGCGGAGCAACACCTGGTGTTGTGAAGATGTATATCAACGTTGGAAAGAAAGATCAATTCACTTTCAACACACTGAAGACTTACATTGCTGAAGCAACCGGAGTAAGTGAGCAAGAGATTCCATGGTCTGACTTGAAAGACACATTCTCTTTGTTTGAGGTGCGCACTGCATCTTACGACAAAGTATTGGAAGTATTCAATGCTGGTGTTAAATACCGCGGACGCTCTATTCGTGTTGAATCGCGTGGAAATCAAGAAGCGGGTATCGGACGTGTTCGCATGCGTGGCAACAAGAGCTACAGCGGCGGATATGAAAACCGTGGCAGTAGTGAAAGAAGCTCAGGCGGTGGCGAAAGAAGTTCGGGTGGCGGATACAACCGTGATCGCGGACCTCGCACAGGCGGATCGGATAGAAGCACTTCAGAGCGCAGTTCTGCAGGTGGAGAAAGACGTTCTAGCGGAGAAAGAAGTTCAGCAGGAAGCTCAGCGGGTAGTTCAGCTGGAAGCTCTAGCGGACGTGCTGGTGGATGGAAATTCAAAGAAGGTGGTGCTAAGAAAAAGAAGTACTAACTTTTAGATAAGACAACAAAAAAGGCCGCGCATGCGGCCTTTTTAATGCTTCAATAATTCTTATTTCTGTTGACCTTCGCTTACTGTTCTGTCTGCACTTAAAGCAGCTTTCTCAATACGCATGCGACCTTGGTCCAAACCAATTACTACTGCCGTCTCGTCAACCTCAACAACTTTTCCGTGAATTCCACCTACGGTAACAATCTTGTCACCTACGCTAATTCCATCTTGAAATTTCTTAGCTTCTTTCGCCTTTTTCATTTGTGGGCGAATCATGAAGAAATACATAATAACAAACATTCCACCCATCATTAATAACATGGGCATCATACTTTGCTCTCCTTGTGGTGCTTGTAATAAAATCATTTTGTTTTCTATTTTAGGTTGCAAATGTACTCAATTATTGTCGCTGAAATAAACTACTTCACCCGATCCATCTCTACTCCCGGTCTTGCTGCATCCAAAGCTTGTCCTGACACCTCTCCTTTCAGTTTCAAATAAAAATCACGGGGTATACCATTCGTAGCAACTTGAATGGTCTTTTCAATATTTCCAGAAAATCCAGCGCTGTTAAATTCAACCGTAATTACTCCAGATTTTCCCGGTGCTATGGGTTCTTTCGGCCAATCCTTTAAGGTTGTGCAGCCGCAACTTGGTGTTACTTGAGCTATTTGAAGATCTGCCTTGCCTTTATTTACAAATGAATAGGAATGAACAATCTTTTCCCCTACCGCAACTTTTCCAAAATTAAATTCAGCTTGTTCAAATGCAATCTCAGGCAAATCGCCGTGCACTTCTCCATTCTCTGCAGAAGGAAAATTCAATAAATCCGAAGTCACCTTTCGCTCCTTATTTTCACAAGAAGCAAATGCAAGAAAAAAAGCGAACACTAAATATTTATTCATTGTCATAGGTAAAAGACCCGTCGAATTCGTCCTCATCAAATATCGAATCTTCTTCGTCAAATTCATCCTCGTCATCTTCTTCCAATTCTGCTCCTGCAACTGCAGCACCGCCAACAATATCAGACTCGAACATGTCTTGAAACTCCTTACTATCCTGTGAAGGCGCATCACCAAAAGCAAGTGCAACTCGTGGATAAATAGTGCTCGGCTTGTCCTTTTTCACTTCCACCAATTCAATATAGAAAATCCACATGCGCATAAAATCATACACATATAAAATTTTATCGCCCGGTTTCATCACCATATCTGAAAGAATGGTCGTTGACATGGAAAGAGAGTCCTCATCTACTCCGCCCATATCCATTAATGAAATTTCCAATCCTTTGCTCCACTCTTCATCACTCAAATAAAAGCTCGCCATTTCTCCTTGTTCAAAATCAAAAGCGTCAAGCACGGCTTTATGCAAAGAATCAAAATTCGATTCTGTTTCAATTTCAATATCACGAAATACATCCTGTTCAGTGTCCATGATCACACGGAACTTGAACAAATTCACTCCACTATTTTTCTTAGCCATTGACAGACATTTTTAATTCTTGAATTGTTGTTGTTGGGTTAGAACTTGAAAATACAAAGTTTCCAGCGACCAACGCCGTTGCTCCTGCAGCTTTTAGCTTTGGTGCGTTTGTGGCGTTCACACCGCCATCTACTTCAACAGCAGGATTGTTTTTCACCTTGGCCAACATCGCCTTCAGTCTTTCCAATTTCGAATATGTATTTTCTATAAACTGCTGCCCTCCAAACCCTGGGTTAACGGACATGATTAAAATTAAATCAACGTCTTCTAAAACCTCCTCGATTGCGCTAAGCGGGGTATGTGGATTTAGGGCAACGCCTGCCTTCATCCCTTCTGCTTTAATGGCTTGGATTGTTCTGTGCAAATGCGTGCACGCCTCTGCATGAACAGTTAATATATCTGCACCCACAGCCTTGAAATCTGAAATATATCTCTCCGGTTGTGCAATCATCAAGTGAACATCCAAGGGTTTCGTAGCGTGATTCTTTAGGGCCTTAATTACAGGCATTCCGAAAGAAATATTCGGAACAAACATTCCGTCCATTACATCTACATGAAACCAATCCGCAGCCGAATCATTGATCATCTCTATATCGCGCTGAAGATTTGCAAAATCAGCTGATAAAACCGACGGTGCAATAAGAACTTCGTTTACTTTTGACATGCGGCAAAGATACATTTCGTTTTGTTAGCTTGAATTATTTTTTCTATGCAAGTAGTCGGATTAACAGGAAATATCGGTTCGGGAAAATCAACCGTTGCGAAGGCGTTCGAAACACTTGGCATTCCCGTATTTAATTCCGACGAAGAAGCGAAGAAAGCATACCTCATTCCATCTATTCAAAATGAAGTTCAAAGTATCTTAAGTTCTTACGAAGGTTCTTTGAAAGGTCCTGCGGAAGGAATTCAAATCGACTTTTCGAAAGACACTTGGAAATCTGAAATCGCAGCCATTATTTTTTCGAATGCTGAAAAAAGGCTTCGCCTTGAAACCCATATTCACGCTTTTGTTCAGAACGAATTCATTCGGTGGAAGGCCACTCAAAATTCGAAATACATTATTCGAGAATCGGCGTTAGCAAATTCCTTTCAACAAGAAAATTGCAATTGGCTAATTGAAGTCTATGCGGAAAAAGAAACACGAATGAACCGTGTCATGAAACGAAGCGGATATACGGAAGAAGATTTTTTAAAGCGCGATGATCTTCAGATACCAAATGAAACCTTCCCCGCCACAAAAATTTTCAGAATTCAGAATAACAACGAGAATGCTGTTTTGATGGAAATATTAAAAATTCACAATCAACTATCTTCCTAGGGAGTTACCTCAATTATTTTTGTTTCCACCCCTCTTTTCACCACATTAGATAACTCAATTAAAGAGTTCGTGCGCAATTGATTCAACTCATTCCCCACCGGCTTTTGACTAAATAATTTCTGTACCACCGCGTATTTAGAAACGTCAACATAATCTTCTCCCGTCTTCATTAACTCCCATTTCCAATTTCCTGGATAAACCATTTTATAATCTCCGCTGTATTCAGCCCATTCAATTTCACTCACCTTACTCAACGGATAAACAGAGTTAAATAGAGTCTCTCCAGTCTCAGCATCAACCATGCTAATTCTATATTTTATTTGAAGCGAAAACTTCTTGTTCCACTGACGATACTTCACTTTAGAATCGCCAATAGTCTTTCCTAAAAAACCTTTTTTCAGACCATAATCATTCAATTTCTGATCAGCTGTGTATTCTATTATTTCCCCTAATAAAATATACTTTGCTCCAATAAGCTTCCCAGCTTGAATCAACGATTTTTCATCGTAAAGACCTGACATTCCCAATTTCTGTTCCTCTAATAATCTCGCGGTATAATCGCGATCTAGCATCACTAAAAACGGGTCCTTATTTTCCAAAAGAGACTGCACAACGAATGCCCCCATTTCCATTTCCACATCGTTGCTAACACTTGCTTTATCAACGGAAACATAGGCAAGGGTAATTCTTCCCATTTTCAAACAGTTCTCGAGCAGCTGTTTAGAATCCTTAAATGAAGGGTCTAACGCTTCGATTTTCTTTAATGCTTTGAAGGCATCTCTTAAACGCCCCTCTTCCATTGACTTCGACGCTAGGTAATAATTCGGATACAGCTCACACAGATTTTCAAGATACTTTAGATTTGGAAAATTTCTAAAAAAACTCCGAATAGTATTTAACTTCTCCTTCGCCGAATCATAGTTAAATGCCAACACGTCAGATTCAGCCTGCTTGTACAACGACTCACAATAGGATTGTTTCGATTGAAGAATAAATTCTTTCAAGCCAAACGGTTCTTTTATGTCCAATGCTTTATTCTTATCAACGAAAACTGCAAGCTCCGAATAAAGTTGATCGGCCTCCCAGATTTTCTCTTGCATACAAAGCATTCGAATAGGGCCATCGTAATTTTCACGTATAATGGCTTCAACCACCCGCTTCTTCCCAATAAGCGCCTCTTTGGTTTCCTTCTGAACTAGTAAATCGGAATACAAACTGAGAGCTTTGGAATACATCCGAGCCTCTTCATATTCTTGCGCATCTCGAAGTTGCGACTTGTAAGATGTGCATCCCCCAAGAATTAGAACAGCGAAAACCAACACTGAACAAACAAAACTAATATAGCGTAATCCTAATCTCACGAGAACAAAGTTAAGTCTTCACAGCTTTATTTCCGCACGCAATTAACACTTCAGTATTGAAAACCATTCCAAACTCGTGTAAAAAGAAGCGAAGAAAATCTTCCTTTTGGAAAACACTTAATCATAAAGCTATGGATATTCGTACTAAAAAATGGGTTCTTCTTACACTCTCAGTTCTTAGCGTATACCTTTTCGTATTTAATTGATGGAATCAAAACTCAAAGAGTTCTACAAAGCGTATTTTCCTTGGTTCGTAGATGTCTGGTATTATTTAGTCATAATCGTCGTTTTTATTGTCTGTGCAATTATTTGGTTGTAAATTTGAACCACTATGGCTCAAAGCAATTTTTACTTCATAGCAATCAAACCCAGTCTTCCTGAAGAGCTCAAAACTCGAGCAATTCAAGCGAAGTTACTTGCACCTCGAAATCTTGAAGCCGTAGTTAAGCCCGTATTTCTTCCATTGTCTTTTCAATTTAATACCGATGAAGACGGAATTTTTGAATTGGGAAATGCTCTACAAAAATCGCTACACAACCTGCCTAGCTTTACAATCAGTCTTAAAAACATTGCCTGTAACCCGCTATTTAAGCAAATTTCAATTCAACCTGAATCATCGGATGAACTTGTTGAATTATCAGGGAAAATAATAAGTGTTTTGTTGGAGTGGAATAATTTCGATCTTTCACCCGTAGCATTTGATTTCCCGAAAGCTGAGGTAGCTATTGCTCGTGGCAGCTGGAGTGTCGACAATTTCGAAGAAGCAAAATCAAAAGCAATTGCACTTCAATTAGAACAAACTTGGACCATTGAAACTGTTTCCATGATGGAATGGACCGAACAAGGATGGAATGAAAAATTCTTCTTCCCATTGGAAGATCAAAGATTACTTCGTAATCAATCCAATAGTATCTTGCAAGACAAATAAGTCTTGCATTCATGCCAAAATCATTTGATAAAAAATTAGGTCTTACCATTTTGGTAGCCTCCCTAGGATACTTCGTAGACATCTACGACCTTCAACTCTTCAATATTGTAAGCAAAGAAAGTTTAAGAGGAATTGGCATTACCGATGAAAACCTCATTAAAACCTATGACTACAGCCTCTTCCTTTGGCAGATGTCTGGGATTATTCTAGGCGGACTTATTTGGGGAATTCTCGGCGATAAACGTGGCAGAAAAAAGATTCTCTTTGGCTCCATATTAATATACTCTCTCGCTAACATCGCAAATGCTTTTGTTACAAATGTTGAAGCCTATTCGATTATTCGATTCATCACAGGTATTGGTCTTGCTGGAGAGCTTGGCGCTGCTGTAACGCTCATCAATGAATCCATGTCAAAGGAAAAAAGAGGAATCGGCACCATGATCATAGTAACCATGGGTGCGCTTGGAGCTGTTGCCGCGGTTGGCATTCATAAGATTCACTTCACCATGCTCGGATTAGAATCGTGGCAGATGTCCTACATCATTGGCGGATGCCTTGGACTGCTTCTCTTATTCATGCGTTTCCAAACCTTCGAAAGTGAAATGTTCGATAAAGTCGAAAAACAAAATGTGCAGCGCGGAAATTTCTTCATGCTCTTCAAAACGAAAGACCGCTTGCTCCGCTATTTATCGTGCATTGCAATAGGATTACCTGTTTGGTTCTGCGTTGGACTGCTCATTAAATTTTCAGACAAATTCGCAACGGTGCTAGAAGTCGAAGGCACAATTGATCCCACAACATGTATAATCTTCTGTTACCTCGGACTTTCAGGAGGAGATCTCGTGTCTGGGTTCATAAGTCAATTCATGAAAAGCAGAAAAAAAATCATCTTCTTCTATCTCGGAACAACCGTCATCATCAGCTTGTATTTCCTACTCGTTCATCATCATTCTGTAAACACGTTTTACGCATTAGCCGCTCTGCTTGGCGCCACCACAGGTTATTGGGTGTTGTTTGTTTCCAATGCTGCAGAGCAATTTGGGACGAACATTCGCTCTACTGTTGCATCTACCGTTCCGAACTTCGTGCGTGGTTCTACCGTCCCAATAGTCTTAACGTTCAAATACATAGAACCCACTTTCGGAGTAATTAATAGTGCCTTACTCATTGGCGGAGTAACCATTTCTATTGCTGTAATTGCCCTAGCCTATCTACCCGATACCTTTGGAAAAAACCTAAACTTCATTGAAGAATAAAATGAAAAAGTACTTCATACTCGCATGCGTAACTTCTTTTGTTGCATGTAAACAAGAAACTACAGTTATGCAAATTCAACAACCCCAAAACAAAAACATTCAGGACACCACCTTCGGATTTTTCGGTTCGAAAGTATACGATCCGTTTTACGGTCTTGAAGACGACGGCAGCGAGCGCACTATTCAATGGGTGAAAGATGAGCAAGCACTTACAGAAAATTATTTGAAAGGTGATAATATGCGCTCGGAAATTCGAGAGCGCTATACTTCCATTTTCAATTTTGAAAAAGTAAGTGCCCCCGATAAGCATGGCGATTATTATTTTTTCTGGAAGAACACCGGTCTTCAACCTCAAGCCGTTTGTTACGTTAAAAAAGGAATGCGCGGTGCTGAACGAGTATTTATTGATCCGAATGCATTGGATCCGAACGGACTTACCACATACAGTTTACTCGACTCGAACGACGACCACACCCTTATGGCAGTCGCTGTTAGCAAAGCCGGTAGCGATTGGAGCAACATTCACATCATGAATATTGAATCAGGTCAAGATGTTGAAGCACCTATTGAATGGGTAAAATTCAGCGGTGCATCGTGGTTTGGAAATGGTTTCTTCTACAGCAGATATCCCGCACCCGCTGAAGGAGAAGTCCTTAGCGGAAACAATATGAATCATGCCGTTTACTACCATGCGCTTGGAACAGCGCAGGAAACTGACAAATTAGTTTACGACGATAAAAAGAATCCTACCTATTACAACAACGCCGGTTTAAGCGAAGACAAGCGCTACTTATTCATCACCTCAGCACCAGGAACCGATGGCTACGCCGTCTATTACAAAGACATCGCAAACGGAGGTATGAACTTCATTCCTCTTTTCACAGATTTGAGTCATCACAGTTCTGTGGTTGAAGTCGCTCTCGACGGTGAACTCATTGTGCACACCGATGTTGATGCACCAAACTACAGATTGGTAAAAGTGAACCCTGCGAATCCAAATCCGAAAAATTGGAAAACAATTATTCCAGAAGACAAACGCTTGTTGGAAGGTGTTTCCACCTGCGGTGGAAAATTATTCCTTCATTACCTCAATATGGCCAACACCGAAATTGAAGCCTGTGACTATGAAGGAAAAAACAAAAAGAAATTAACGCTTCCCGATGGAACCGGCACCGCTAGCGGATTCTCTGGCAAGCGTCAAGATAAATCGTGCTACTTCACGTTCACATCATTCACCTACCCTGGCGTCATCTATTCATTCAACGTAGAAGATTTAACCTACGGTGAATATCACAGACCTTCGGTCGATTTCAACATGAACGATTATGAAAGCAAACAAGTGTTAGTCACGTCGAAAGACGGAACACAAGTCCCCCTCTTCCTCGTTCACAAAAAAGGACTTGTGTTAGACGGAACCAATCCAACGTTGCTCTACGGATACGGAGGATTCAACATTTCACTCACACCTTCTTTCTCTTCCTCTCGATTAATTCTACTTGAACAAGGAGGAGTATTCGCCATGGCTAACCTTCGCGGAGGCGGCGAATTCGGTGAGAACTGGCACAAAGGCGGAATGCTGTACAACAAGCAAAATGTGTTCGACGACTTCTTGGCTTGTGCCGATTACTTAATTGAAAACAAATACACTTCAACACAAAAATTAGGCATCGAAGGCGGATCAAACGGCGGACTGTTAGTCGGTGCCTGCATGACTCAACATCCAGAAAAATTCGCAGTAGCCTTTCCCGCTGTTGGTGTATTAGACATGCTCCGCTACCACCACTTCACAGTAGGAAAAGGGTGGATTCCTGAATACGGCAGCGCCGACGAGTCTGAACAAATGTTCAAATATTTGAAAGGCTATTCGCCTTATCACAACTTGAAGCCGAACACGAACTACCCTGCTACCATGGTCATGACAGCAGATCACGACGACCGTGTGGTTCCAGCGCACAGCTTTAAGTTCGCTGCTCTTCTGCAAGAATATACCACGCATGAAAGACCTGCGCTTATTCGCATTGAAACAAGCGCTGGACACGGAGCTGGAAAAAGCACGGAACAAATTATTGCTGAACAAACCGACAAGTGGACGTTCTTTTTCAAAAATGTTGGACATTCATATTTATTGAAATAGAATGAAAAAAACACGCTTAGTTATTTTCTTTTCATTGCTTGCCTTCGTTCACAACAGTTCAGGACAGCTCATTGAAAAAGTTAACGTATTCATCGGGACAAATAGAATGGGTCACACCTTTCCCGGTGCCACCGCGCCCTTCGGAATGGTTCAGCTTTCACCAGAAACGAAACGTTCAAATTACTTCAACGAGAAAGGTGAATACAACGGCGAAGTCTATAACTATTGCGCCGGATATCAATACGAAGATTCCGTTATTCAGGGATTTGCACACACGCATTTTTCGGGAACGGGACATTCCGATTTGGGAGATTTTCTGGTGATGCCCACAACAGGACAAGTCGATTTAAAAGCAGAAAACTTTCAATCTTCCTTTCAACATAAAAACGAAAAAGCATCTCCCGGTTGCTACAGTGTAATGCTCGACGAACATAACATTCTCGCTGAATTAACCGCTTCTGATCGAGTTGGATTTCATCAATACACTTTCCCGAAAAATGAAACGCCAGAAGTTGTACTCGACTTCACCTACAATATTTACAACTACGACGGGAAAAATGTATGGACTTTCATTCGTGTTGAAAACGATTCGCTCATCACCGGCTTTCGCATAACCAGCGGATGGGCGAAAACACGTACGGTTTATTTCGCTGCTGCTTTTTCAAAACCAATTAAAGAATACGCAACAGTCAATCTAAGCGAGCAAGACTACAAAGGCTTCTACCGCAAGTTCAATCAATCAAAAAACTTCCCTGAAGCTGCTGGAAAAGAAATTCGCATGTTGTTGGAATTCGAACAAAGCGACAGTCCGCTTCAAATCAAATGGGCCCTTTCTAACACCAGCACAGATGGCGCTTTGAAAAATCTTCAAGCAGAAATTCCGCATTGGAATTTCGAACAAACGAAAAAAGAAACCCAAGCGAAATGGGAAAAAGAACTTCAAAAAATCAGGGTTCAAATTCCAGATAAAAACAAAGAAACTGTTTTCTACACCGCCCTTTATCACACCTGCCTCTCGCCTGTTTTGTATGAAGATGTAGATGGAAATTACAAGGGCTTAGATCAGAACATTCACAACTCCGAAGGATTCGAAAACTACACCGTCTTTTCTCTATGGGACACCTATCGCGCCTTGCATCCGTTGTTCAATCTCATTCAACCTACACGTAACAATGATATGATTCATTCGATGCTTGCGCATCAAAAGCAAAGCGTACATCACATGTTGCCCGTGTGGAGTCATTACGCAAATGAGAACTGGTGCATGACCGGCTATCATGCTGTGTCTGTCATTGCAGATGCAGCAGTTAAACAAGTTGGGAATTTCAATTTGAAAGAAGCCTACAAAGCATGTGATCAAACGGCCAATGTAGATTATTTCGAAGGACTGAAAGACTACAAAGAACTTGGATTTGTGCCTGAAGACGAGTCTGTCGTATCCGTTTCTAAAACCCTGGAATACGCCTACGACGATTGGTGCATTGCGCAGCTCTCTTCACTCACCAATAAATCGGAAGTTACCTTGGGATATTCAAAGTACTTCAATAGATCAGAATCGTATCGCAACGTATTCAATTCAAAAACAGGATTCACACAACCCAAATTAAGCAATGGCGAATGGAAGCTTCCCTTCGATCCGCTTGACACGCACGGTCAAGGATTCATTGAAGGAAACTCTTGGAATTTCAGTTTGTACATTCCTCACGCTATTCCAACCATGATTCAATTAATGGGTGGAAAGAAACGATTTGAAGAACACCTCGATTCGTTATTCACTATGCACCTCGATGACAAATACATTGAGCAAAATGAAGACATAACCCGCGATGGAATTATGGGAAATTATGTGCATGGAAACGAACCCAGCCATCACGTTCCATACTTGTACAATCACACTTCATCACCTTGGAAAACACAAGAGCGCGTTCACGCCATAGCCAATAAATTCTACACCAACGAAACCAATGGTTTATGTGGAAATGACGATGCGGGTCAGATGTCGGCATGGTATGTTTTCTCCGCTCTTGGCATCTACCCCACTTGTCCGGGTAATGTCAATTACGACCTCGGCTCTCCATTGATAAACGAAGCCTTCTTAAATTTAGAAAACGGAAAGACCATACACATCAAGGCCCCCAAACTGAACGCGAAAAACATTTATGTTCAATCTGTTCGTTGGAACAATAACGAAATCGGGCTTCAGATCTCGCATTTAGATTTAATGCAAGGTGGAGTTCTTGAATTTGAAATGTCTTCTAAACCGAAGAAACTAAAAAAATAACACTCCGAAAATAAGACTATCTTTGCACCCCAAAATTATACAGCCGTGCTATCAGTAAACAACCTTTCGCTTCGTTTTGGAAAACGAGCATTGTTCGAAGAAGTAAACCTAAAATTCACACCTGGACATTGTTATGGCGTTATTGGCGCGAACGGTGCTGGGAAGTCCACTTTCTTGAAAATACTTTCAGGAGAAATAGATCCAACCACCGGGAAGGTTGTGATGGATGCAGGCGTGCGCATGAGCGTGCTAAAGCAAAACCATTTCGAATTCGATGATGTTCCTGTGCTTCAAACCGTGCTTATGGGAAACCGAAAGCTTATGGATGTCATGCAAGCGAAAGATGCCATTTATGCGAAAGAAGATTTCTCAGATGCAGATGGTGTGAAAGCCGCTGAACTAGAAAACATTTTTGCTGAAATGGACGGTTGGAATGCTGAAAGCGATGCCGCTCAATTGCTAAGTAATTTGGGTATTGCAGATCATTTACATACCGACTTGGTTCATTCCCTAAGCGGAAAAGAAAAAGTTCGTGTATTGCTTGCACAAGCGCTATTCGGAAATCCTGAAATACTATTGCTCGACGAGCCTACGAATGACTTAGATGTTGAAACCATTTCTTGGTTGGAAAACTTCTTGGCCGATTTTCAAAATACTGTAATCGTTGTATCGCACGACCGTCACTTTTTAGATGCTGTCTGCACCAACATCGTGGACATCGACTTCAGTAAGATTCAACTGTATACTGGAAATTATTCTTTCTGGTACGAGAGTAGTCAATTGGCTGCGCGTCAGCGAAGCGACCAAAACAAGAAGACAGAAGACAAACGCAAAGAACTTCAAGACTTCGTAGAACGCTTCAGCGCCAACGCTTCCAAATCAAGACAAGCAACAAGCCGCAAGAAATTATTAGATAAACTTGTTATTGATAATATTCAACCGAGCACTAGAAAGTACCCAGGTATTATTTTCAGACCCGAACGCGATTGCGGAGATCAAATCTTGCGCGTTGAAAATCTTTCGAAGGTTAATCCAGATGGAAGCGTGCAGTTTAAAAATGTTGAATTCACCTTAATAAAAGGCGATAAAGTTGCTGTTCTTTCGAAAGACCATTCCGCCATTACGTCGTTCTTTCAAATCATAAACAATTTGGAAGAGCCAACTACAGGAACAGTTGAATGGGGAAGTACAATTACCACGGCATATCTTCCAAATAACAACGAAGATTTTTTCAAATCTAACGACAATCTGATCGATTGGCTGCGTCAATTCTCTGTCGACAAAGACGAAACATATGTCCGCGGATTCTTAGGAAAAATGCTGTTCAGTGGTGAGGAAGTTTTAAAGAAATGTACTGTCCTTTCAGGAGGCGAAAAAGTACGTTGTATGGTCTCTCGCATGATGCTCGCAAATGGCAATTGCCTCATGTTAGATGAGCCTACAAACCACTTAGATCTTGAGTCTATCACTGCGTTCAACAACGCTATGAAAGATTGGAAGCACAACGCATTATTCACTTCACATGACCACGAGTTCACTGAAACAGTTGCGAATAGAATTATTGAAATCACACCGAAAGGCATAATCGACAAGAGAATGTCTTACGACGAGTATCTCTCGAATGAGCAAGTAAAAGAAACTAGGAAGAACTACTACGGATTATAACGCAGTTGCTTCTTCAATTTCTTGTGCTAAAGCAATCACAGACTTAATTTCTGGAACCGCAGCTTTAATTGCGGCTTCAACACCCGCCTTCATAGTCATATGAGATTTATTGCAGCTTGTGCATGCTCCTTTTAATTCTACGACAGCTGTCATTTCAGGAGTCACTTCCTTCAACTCAATTCCTCCACCGTCTGCTTCCAAATAAGGTCTAATGGAATTAAGCGCTTCGTTCACACGTAGAAACAATGATTCTTGTAACATATTATTCTTGGGTTGCAGGTTTACGGAATGGCAGCAAGCGCAATTCCTTTTCAAAGTTAATTAAAAACGACTGCCAATAGCGCGCTGCTGTTGTATTGTCTTGAAGTACCGATGGTCTTCCCACATCTCCAGCTTCGCGAATGCTCTGAATCAAAGGTATTTCTCCTAATACAGGAAGATTCAAACTTTCTGCAAGCCTCTTCGTTCCTCCTTCTCCGAAAATAAAGTACTTGTTTTCGGGCAGTTCTGCTGGAGTAAACCACGACATGTTTTCTACCAATCCCAACACCGGAATATTCACTGCTGGCAATTGGAACATAGCGATTCCCTTACGTGCATCTACTAATGCCACTTCTTGCGGAGTGCTCACAACAACAACTGCTGAGATAGGTAATGTTTGAACAATGCTCAAATGAACGTCTCCTGTTCCCGGAGGAAGATCAACAACCATATAATCTAACTCACCCCATTCAACATCGGTAATCATTTGATTCAAGGCCTTAGTAGCCATTGGACCGCGCCACACAACCGCTTGATCTCCTTCGGTAAAAAACCCAATGCTCAGTACTTTTACTCCATGAGCTTCAACTGGCGCCATTACTTTCTTTCCATCCACCTCAATAAGCCTAGGTTTTTCTAGCACAACATCGAACATTGTTGGAACTGAAGGTCCGTAAATATCCGCATCTAACAAACCAACTTTATGTCCCAATGCTGCAAGACCAGCTGCTAAATTCGACGAAACCGTGCTCTTCCCCACTCCGCCTTTTCCACTGGCGACAGCAATAATGTGTTTCACCCCTGGAAGAATTCTTCGCAGCTCTCCGCTTCGTTCTTCTCCTGAAATAGCTTCAACATGAACCTTTACCTCGAATTCATTTCCTAATACACGTTGAATAGCAAACACACAAGCCTCGCGCATGCGCTGTTTGGCGTGCATAGCAGGATTGCTAACCTTCACTTCCAACTCAATGTTATTTCCTTCTGCTCGAACAATCTTAACCATATTTAAAGAAACAATGTCTTTCTTCAAATCAGGTTCTTGAACATTCCCTAACGCTTCTAAAATGGCTGCTTTCGAAACACTCATAGTCTTTTATTTTTTCGGCATTCTTGCCTGTATATACTTAATTTTTCTTCCTTCCTTCAACCACATTTGCTCATAAAAAGTTCTAATCTCTAAAACATCTTTGAGCTTCTCATCTATTGTATTCAGAAAACCCGACTCATAAATATTATCGTCGTGCAAGATTATCTCTGCTCCCATTTGCGGGATTTCTCTCAAGGCTCTTTCATACAATGCAGGATTGTCATGCTTAATATGAACCAAACCTTCCGACTTCAGCATACGCTCATATCGTTTCATGTAAAATCCAGAGGTAATTCTGCGATTTCCATCGTGATCATTCGGCATCGGATCTGAAAACGTTAACCAAATTTCATCCAACTCATTGTCATCGAAAAATGCATCAATAAATTCTATTCTAGCGCGAAGAAAAGCCACATTGGTTAATCCCATTTCAAGCGAATCTTTCGCTCCTTTGTGAAAACGATGCCCCTTGACGTCTATGCCTAAATAATTCTTATCAAGATTTCGATGGGCTTGTCCAACCGCATACTCACCCTTCCCACAGCCTAACTCAACCACAAGCGGATTATCGTTCTTGTAGAACTCCTCTCGCCACTGCCCTTTCATGAAGGTTTCATTCTCGCGAATAATGGGCATTAAGTTCGGCTCAAATACATGAGGAAACGTCTTATTTTCGGCCCAGCGTTTTAACTTATCCTTTGCCATATTAACTCGCTAGAAACACACTTTTCCACGCTTCAGGAAGAGGCTGTGTGGCCTTATTTTTATGATTGAAACAAACCAAAACTGATTTCCCCGCAGCACATAAACGTTCTCCAACAATTACGCGATAGCATACTGAAAAACTTTTAGAACCTACATGATCTACCCACAACCGAATGATCATTCGGTCGTTTAGAAATACAGGATAGAGATAGTCAATTTCATTTCGAGCTACAATAACGCCGTCTTCGTTCCAATTCCAGATGCGGGCAACCCGCTCCTTGAAATAAGCCATACGTGCTTGTTCAAAATAACTGAAATACACCGCGTTATTTACATGACCCATTGCGTCAATATCCGCGAAGCGAATCTCAACACTGGTTTCGAAAACTGCTTTCCCTTCAGGCTCTTCCATAATTCAATTTTAGAGCACAAAGATAATTCCGTACAGTTGTTCTATTTTGAAAAAACTTGATACCCGTATGGCGCTAGTGCACGCTGATTTCTCGAATAAATAGAGAAGGTTTCACTATTGAAAATGCTTCTAAAGTCACCGTCTGGTATCTCTTCGGTAAAATTGAAAACCTGCGGTTTATCAGAGAAGTTCAACAAGACAACAACCTGACGATCTCCGTTTGTACGAACATATGCATACAAAACATCATCATTCGAAGTTTTCAATTTCTTGAAGCTTCCACCAAACTCGCCATTCCATAACGCAGGGTTTTCGTGATGCACCGCAAGAAGTCGCTTGTAGAAATCACTGTTTACGTAGTTGTTGAAATACGCGGTGTCTTTATCAAAGAATCTCAAGCGTTTCGGATTTCCTTTCGCATCAACTTCCCCACCTTCTTGCGAAGTGTATACCAACGGCATTCCTTGAAGTGTAAATGACAGCACATCGAATAACTTACGTTTCATCCCTAAGCGCTCTCCTCCGGTTCCATTCCAAGTATTCTCATCGTGATTTGTGGTGAACCCCATGCGATATGCGCTCTTTTGGAAAGCGGTATCCGATTTCGCCATGTATTCATCTATCGCATAAAGCGATTTCTCGCCTTTAGATACTGCATTCATTGTCCCCATCAACTCCCAACTGTAAGACATATCAAAAGCCTTCAAGTGGTGATCTTTCTGCTCTGCTTCTGCCAACATAAAAACCGGTTTAATAGCATCCAAAGCTGCACGTGCATCGTTCCAAAATTCTGTTGGAACGTTCATAGCCACGTCACAACGATAGCCATCTATACCGCAATCTCTCACCCAATATTCCATGGCGCGAATCATTTCCTTGCGCAGTTCAGGACTGTCATAATTTAAATCTGCCACATCTGACCAATCAGGAACTGGGGGAACAATATTCCCATTCGCATCATGGGTATACCAATCTGGGTGCTGAAGAACCCAAGGGTGATCCCAAGCTGTGTGATTTGCGACCCAATCTAGAATTACGTACATACCCAATTCATGCGCCTTGTTTACCAATCGCATAAAATCTGCAGTAGTTCCGAACTCTGGATTAACACCGGTATAATTCTTCACACTGTAATAACTTCCCAAACCTCCCTTTCTATTCAGCTCTCCAATCGGATTAATCGGCATGAGCCAAAGAATATCAATACCCAAAGAATCTATGCGAGGCAGATCTTTTTCGAGTGCTGCGAATGTACCCGCAGCGGTATGCTGACGGACATTTACTTCATAGATTGTTGCGTTTTTCGACCATACAGGATGACGAACCACTTTGGTTTCAGAGTAACCAATTTGTTTAGCTTCTGAAGTGTAGTCTTGCTTTTTAGTCACACCACAACTGGCGAAGGCAATTGCCAGTAAAACGAATAAATTATTTTTCATGTTGAAAGAAATACTTAGTGTCAAATATACACGAAGACCCAATTACTTTTAGCGAAGAATTTTCCACAAACGTATAGAACCATCGTCGCTGGCGGAAAGTAGAAGTCCGTTTTTAAGAAAACGCAACGCATTTACACTCCTCGCGTGAGCGCCTCCACAAAGAAAATCCAATGATTCAGCATCCCATACCTTAATTTCTTTATCGCGGCTGCCCGTAACAAAAACGTGCTTTTTCGGATGGAAAGCAATGGCGTAGACGTTTGCCTTGTGGGCTGTATAATTAATCACAGACGAATAATTCTTCTTAGTATTCCAAAGGTGCACTTCTCCGTCTCTTCCTCCTGTTAGCAACACACTTTTTTTCGGATGAAACGCACACGAGGCCACACCAACATCATTTACTTTCCTTTTCGCAATTGAATTGAAAAATACGGGATCTACTATTTCCATTTCACCGTTTGAAAACGGAAAAGCTAAAGCCGGTTCGTGCATACTAATTGCAAATCGACGAATCTTAGAATCAGAAAGTGGAATTGTTCGCGAATAGCTAGCGTCTTGACGGTTCCATTCTATAACATTCCCGTCAGCTCCGACGCTAACAACCTTATCATCCACTATTTTAATATCGAAAACACCACCGGGGTGAACGTTGTAGTTTTTTATTTCCTTTTTTTGTTCAATGTCAACAACACTAAGCGTGTTTTGCTGACATCCTATCCATAAAAATTTAGAAGTTTCATCGTAAAGCAGAGAGAATACAGCACCATTTGTTTTAACTTGAATCTCGGAAGACACTCCGCATTCTGTATTCCATTCAGAAACCAATCCGTTGGCTGAAGCCGTAAAAAAAGAGTCGGCATGCGTACCGTCAGCAATAGCGTATAACGGTGATTTCATATCCCCGAACGAATCGAGCAATTCCAGCTTCATATTGCTAATGTAAAATAAAAAAGGGACCGAAGTCCCTTTTTAAAGTAAGTCAAAAGCGTATTGAATCAATATCCTTGACGGAATCCACCTTCTCTACGGTTAGTAGATGTGCGTGGACGGTCTTCAGCTTCTTTAACGTTGATCTTGCGACCTTTCATTTCAGCTTGGTCTAATGCGTCAATTGCATTGCGTGCTTCAGCGTCATCTGACATTTCAACAAAACCAAAACCGCGTGAACGACCGGTATCACGGTCAGTAATCACTTTAGCAGAAGCTACTTCACCATATTGTGTGAAGATTGCTTGGAGCTCATCGCTCGTTAGACTGTAGTTCAGTCCAGAAACAAAAATGTTCATAAAAAAAATAAAAAATTAATTAATGCTTACTCCTCATTTAAACTGTAATTCCGAAGAACTTCAAGAAGAAATAAATCGGTAAGCTTCAACAAAGATAGACGCCTTTTTGAGAATAGCAAGAAAAATCTTACATTTTTTAATGAAGTATTAGTCCTCGAAATTTAACTCAACTTCATGCCCCGCATGAGAGCGAATGTTCAAAACTTGCTGATTCTCCAGAATCAAATACTGACCAACAATTCCCTTCAACTTCCCTTCGTACACATTTTCCGGATTAAGTTTCCAAGTCTTGGGATTAACAGGACGATCTTCGCAAGGATATTGAAGGCTCCAAACTTTGTCTTCATCATCAATAAAATCTTGAAAGGCATCGGGGATTTCAAAAAGTAAATTTTCTTTCGCAGCAAGTAAATCGAAGTTTTCCTTGAATAGGGGTTGTAACATTCCCTTCCAATTCGATTTGTCTGAAACATGTTCCTTCAACATGACTTCAAATTCTCCTGCTAATTGTCTGTACGGAACCCTCGCGAATACAAGACCTTGTCGCGCACCTTGATCAATCCACCTCGAAATCAAATTTCGTTCAGAAGTTACACCCACCTTAATACCTGATGTAAAAGACAAATAAACTACATGCGGAATCAAATGATTGTTTCGCTCCCATTCCATATCGCCACGCAAGGCAATACCCTCATGAGCTTTGCATAATTCTGGATGAATGATACAAGGCGAAGCACTGGAAGACTCCTGAAATCCATTCCAACACAAACCTTCACCGAAAGTCTTGTTCAATTTTTCTCCGTGAAGAACGCAACGAATATCGCCAGTTGATGAAAGGCGTATTTGCTTGCCGATTAAATCATTCAAATTAATTTCTCCCTGCAAATTCAAGTTCTCATAAATCGGAAGAGCATATTGCGCTTGCCCATTTTCAGACAAGCTCGTCCGCATTTTTCTAAAATGTGTTTTCATAATTTGGAAACAAAGAAAAAGAATACTATATTCGTTTCAACAAATTCTTTAATTATGAAGAAACAACTACTCTCTCTTTTTGCATTCGGAGCAATTTTATCTGCTTCTGCACAAACTGTTTTGTTTGAAGATAACTTCGACTCTTACATCGTTGGGTCCGGCGTTGTTGCACAAAATACAAACTGGGCTTACTGGAGTGCTGGCACTCCTTCTGATGCCAATGTGAGCTCTAGCTTCGCTAGCAGTGGAACAAACAGTGCACATATTAACGGTACAGCCACTGATCTGGTTTTACCTATTGGACCTTTCACAACAGGTAAATATGACATTAAATTTAAAATGTTTTTACCTGCCGGATCAGGAGGGTATTTCAATGCTCTTCACACTTGGTCCGGTTCATCAACAGCCTACCAATGGGCTGGCGATATCTTTTTTGATGGCGCTGGTGTTGCAACTTGGACAACTGGTGGTGCTCAAGGGGGTGCTGTAACCGTTGGAACAGATGTTTGGTTCGATGTTCAAGTTACTGCTGACATGGACAATGATCTTGGAAGATTATATTTCAACGGTGTTGTTGCTAACGAATGGCAATGGAGCTTAAACAACGCAAACGGTGCCGCGGGAACAAACGCTCTCGCTGCTTTTGATTTTTACGGAACGAATACAGCTAACACAGCTGGAAATTACTACATAGACGATGTTCAAGTGATTGAATCTACAGGAGTTTCTGTGAAGCCAATCGCGGCTGAGAAAATATCTAAAGTTTCAATTTACCCAAATCCAACAACCTCAAATTTCAGCATTGAAATTCCTGAGAATTTCGTTGGTGGAGAATTTACGATTATTGATCTAACGGGAAAAGTGGTTATGAAGGATCGCATCACACAAAGTGCTATCAAGCGCGTTGATGTATCAAATTTGAATGACGGAATCTATTTGATTCGCATGAACAATGGGTCGGTTCATTTCACAGACCGCCTCGTTAAGAAATAAGAAATATTTTCAATCTTGAAAGGAGCCGATAATCGGCTCCTTTTTTATTTTTGGACCAATAGTTGAA
Source organism: Flavobacteriales bacterium (assembly GCA_044239865.1). Classification (GTDB taxonomy): domain Bacteria; phylum Bacteroidota; class Bacteroidia; order Flavobacteriales_D; family Sanyastnellaceae; genus CAIZGX01. The sequence continues at coordinate 405,927 of JBIIAO010000003.1, read as the reverse complement.
AAAGCTTTTTTTTCAGTCTGAATCTTTCCGAAAGAATTCAATTGTAAAAAGCAACGAATACCTAACTTTGAACGTCTATAAGAGAGTTATGAAACATATGAAAGCGAAAATTTTATTCATCCTGCTTATTTCAATAAGCACATTTGCAACCGCCCAGACCAAAAAAGCAAAACTGCCCTACTCTATCAAAGGTAAAATCGAGGGCCTTCAAAATGTAGACATCTATCTCGCGAACTACTACGGAAACAAGTTATACTACAACGACACATGTCATGTAGATGAAAGAGGCAATTATGAGTTTGCCGGAAAACCATTCAATGAATGTGGAAAATACGCCTTGGTTATGCCGGGGCCCCGTTACTTCGATTTCATCGCATCTGATGAACAAATTATTATCAACTGTTCAGCAGATGCCGATTTGAGTAAAATCGCAGTGGTTCAATCGAAAGAAAACAAATTATTCTTTGAATACATTCGATACATCAATAGCAAACGAAATGTTCGTATGCCGATGGACAACTGCATCAACGATTCTCTGAAAACTGACGAAGACAAAAAACCTTGCATTGAAGAGCTTACAAAATTGAATAACGAGGTAATCAACTACCAAAAAGAACTCATTAAAAATAATAGCACTTCCCTTTTCGGAAAATATTTACGTATGGGAATGGAAGAAGATATTCCCAATGCCCCAGAAGAAATCGCCGAGGATAAAAAGCAACAATGGCAATATTACTGGTATCGTCATCACTATTGGGATCGTTGCGACTTGAAAGACCCTCGTATGGTTCGCGACGGTGCATTCCACAAACTTGTTGAAGATTACATTACGAAAACACTTCCACAAATCCCTGATACTGTTTGCGCGGAAGTTCAAAAAATAATTAGCGCAACCGCAGGTAACGAAGAGTCATTCAAATATATCACTCACTTTGCTACCTACACCGGAGAGACTTCAAAGATCATGTGCATGGACGAACTCTTCGTTTTCATGATAGACAATTACTATTCGAAAGGAATGTGCAATTGGGTGAAGGAAGATAAATTGAAAGAGATGAAGGAAGCCGCTGACAAGAAACGTGATTGTCGCTGTGGTGAAAAAGCCCCGGATATAATTCTTCCAGACACTTCTGAAAAGAATTGGGTTTCCATGTACAAATCACGCGGAGAATACACGCTCATGGTTGTTTGGGAAAGCTCTTGCGGACATTGTAAAAAGGAAATTCCACTTCTACTCGAGATGTATCATAAGTACAAAGACAGAGGGTTTGTCGTTTATGCTATTGGGAATGATTATGAAAACGACAAGTGGATTGAGTTCATTAACGAAAATCACCTCGACTGGATTAACGTAAGCGACACTCCTGAAATCATGAAGCAGGAAAAAGCTCAAGAATTAATTTATAGCGGAGTGACTACACTTAAGAGCTTAAATTACCGTACGACCTGGGATGTCACGAGCACTCCAAAAGTTTTCTTAATGGATAAAGACATGAAGATTGTTGCAAAATCATTAGGTGCAGAACAATTAGACGAACTACTCGAGAATCTCTACAAAGGCGAAAAAGTAGAGACGGATAAATTCAAAGAAACGGAATACGAAGACGTTAACGCGCAACCAAAGAAATAATCTCGGCTGAAACATCTCCTTTCTGAGCATCGAATTGACGCACATGCGGCTTGTTTCGGTACCAAGTCATTTGTCGCTTTGCGTAGTTCCGAGTGTTTTTCTTGATCTCAACAATAGCCTCTTCTTTCGAACATTCTCCTCCAAGATGTCTGAAAATTTCTTTGTAACCAACAGTATTCAAAGCTTGAAGATGATTCAATGATTGAAGTCCTTGAACTTCTTCAAACAGCCCCTCTTCCACCATTTTATCTACCCGAACGTTTATTCGGTTGTACAGCCATTCGCGCTCTCCTAAAAGGAAAACATGGAATATCTCAGCATTTATAGCATCGCTCGACTGCGTGCGCAATTCTGAGAATGGTTTTCCTGTAAGTTGAATAACTTCTAGCGCACGAATAACACGATGTGCATTTTCTAAATCGACTTGCGCTGCGTACTCAGGGTCTTTCAGTTGAAGCTCTTTCACAAGCACTTCGAGCCCTTCATTCTCGGATCTTTCATTCAATATATTCCGAACTTCCCTATCGCCGGGCAATTCGTCTAGCCCATATAGTAAGGCGTCCATGTATAGCATACTTCCACCAACAACAACAATAACCTCATTCGTCAGAAACAAATCTTGAATTTTAGCACGAGCCTGTCTCGAGAACATACCCGCCGTGTATTCCTCTTCAATAGATAAAAAAGAAATGAAATGATGTTGTGCTAAGCTTAACTCGTCTAACGTTGGCTTCGCAACGCCGATGGACATCTCGCGATAAAACTGACGTGAATCGCAGGAAATAATTTCGGTTTGAAAGTGATTTGCTAATGATATGGCCAACGCTGTTTTACCGACACCCGTTGGGCCTGATATTGCAATGACCGTTTTCATTTTATCCTATCAATCCTCTTCCTACTTTCTTAATTTTCCCTTCTTCCATCATCTTAGGCATAAGTGTATCAAGCACCCCATTGATGAATGTTGCAGATTTCGGCGTGCTATAAAACTTCGCTAATTCAATGTATTCGTTCATGGTTACTTTGGTCGGGATGCTTTCAAAGTAAATGGCTTCGGCAATAGCCATTTTCAACAAAACTAGGTCCATGATGGCTATGCGATCGGTTTCCCAATTCGGTGTAACTAGCGCAACTCTTTCCTTCGTGTCTGCACCCGTTGAAAGTGTTTTGCGGAACAATTGACGACAAAACTCTTCCTCTTCATCTCCCTCCTTCCACAACGGTAAAAATTCAATGTCGGTATCCGTTTCCTTAATGGCCTTCAGCGAACGTAAAACCATGCTTGCTGTTAGATCGATATCATCGTTCCAAAAAATCCCTTGATCTTCAAGGTAGTCATGCATCAATTCAAAATTCACTAAATGACGTTTGAATAACTTAACTACAATTTCTTTGTCGTGCTCGAATCCTCTTACTTCACTGGACAAGTATTCTTGGTATTCTGCACACTCCTGAATATCCTTGAACATTTGCTTCAGCAAGTCACGATTTTCTGTCCACTTCAAGTGGTTCTCCTTCGTAGCTTTTTCCAGTGACTTACTGTGCGATAAAATACGAAGCACTGAATTTGCAGCAAATTTGGTGTTCGGATGAAGGTCTTCGTGGCTCGGGAGTTTCTTATTCATTCCCGCTTCAATTTTTTCAATTGAAAGCGAGTGCATTTCAACCATTAATTGAATGAAGGCAACATACAAATCGCGAAAACGATTCACACTTTCAAAAAGCATTTTTTCGTAAGATGCCGCATTTGGCTCTTCGTCGTTGTAATAAGCGAAAAGTACTTGTAAAACTTTAATTCGTATGTGTCTTCTGTTTAGCATAATTCTCCCCTTCTAATCAATATCTCGTTTTAATATTCGCAATCGACTGAATGCGCTGCTCTGCCATCTGATTCGCCGCCAAGTATGAAGGAATTCCCTTTTCTTTTGACGCCGAATAAATCTTAAGTGTTGTATCGTAAATCTGTTCAGCCTGAGCCAAAGATGCTTGTCTGTTGTATCCAACTATTTCCCAATAGCAATTAATAATTCCACCAGCATTCACCAAATAATCTGGTGCATACAAAATGCCCTTATCTAACACGCGCTGTCCGTCTTCCGTTTCTACCGCTAATTGATTGTTCGCTGCTCCGCAGATGATACCGCAAGACAATTGCTCTAACGTTTCTTTGCTCACTGTTGCACCCATAGCACAAGGACTATAAATGTCCATCGGCGTTGTGTAAACTTCTGATGGAAGAATGGCTTTAACTCCGTGCTTCTTCACCACTTCATTCACGCGATCTTGATCAATATCAGTGATGATTACATGCGCGTTTTCCTTCACCAAATACTCTACTAGGTATTCTCCAACATGGCCTACTCCCTGAACCACAATAGTTTTTCCCGAAAGTGATTCGCTACCTGTTTGTTCTTTCACACTGGCCTTCATTCCCATATAAACACCATAAGCAGTCACTGGACTTGGATCTCCGCCACCACCCATGTAATCTGGCAAACCAACTACGTGATCGGTTTCCATTTTCACATATTCCATATCACGCGTGCCAATCCCCATGTCTTCGGCTGTAATGTATCTTCCACCCAAACCGTCAACGAATTTACCGAAGCTGCGCATGAGCGCTTCGTTTTTATCTTTCTTTGAGTCTGCAATGATTACGGCCTTCCCTCCACCAATGTTCAAACCGGCAAGAGCGCTTTTGTAAGTCATACCGCGTGAAAGACGAAGAACGTCTGTCAATGCATCACCTTCAGAGGCATACATCCACATGCGTGTTCCTCCTACTGCAGGTCCTAATGTTGTGTTGTGAATTGCTACGATGGCTTTTAATCCGGTTGCATTGTCTTGACAAAAGACCACTTGTTCGTGGTTATGCAACGCCATTCTTTCGGTAACTGCAGACATTTCTGCAGAGCTGTTTTGTTGAGTCATAAAAAAAGATTTCCTGTTGAAAGAATTACTTTCAGCCGCGAATTTAGCGCTTAACTATGGAAGTTTTGATATTATTGAAGAATTTCGTCAATGGCCACGGCCATTCTGCGATCTCTTTCCGTAACTACATCACCAGCATCATGTGTACTTAGTTCAATGCGAACATAATTGTAAACATTGAACCAGGCTGGATGATGACCAGTTTTCTCAGCGAGGAAAGCCACCCGAGTTAAAAAGGTGAATGCCTCTTGGAAGTCTTTGAAACGAAATTCTCTAACGAGTTTATTGTCCAATTCGCGCCACATAGTGCTTTAATTTTCCCAAATGTACACTTTTCTTCCAACCATTCACATTCAACATTGAATAATTGACAATCATTTAAAATGGAAAAAGGTAATTTTATTATCAAATTTGGAACATGGTAAACGGACAATGTCTTCTTTCATTTATTCCTGCGCGCGCAGAGGCTTCTGACCGCAGTGAACAAGTTAGTCAACTTATTTTCGGAGAAACGTATGAAGTGCTTGAAGAAAATGAGAAGTGGTATTTCATAGAAACGAGCTTCGATCAGTATCGCGGATGGATTGATAAGAAGCAATTTTCACCTCAAGTTTTTGAAGTTGACGTACATCGTGTTTATGCTTTTCCAAGTGCACTTCTGCCCTTCGAGAACAAACAAATTCTCATGCCACTTGGCGCGTTTGTTCCTGAAGATTTTCAGCACCAACTGTTGTCTCTCAATGAGGCGCTTACTTTATTTAAAACGTATTTGGGTGTTCCTTATGTTTGGGGAGGAAAAACCAATTTCGGTTATGACTGTTCTGGCTTTACGCAATCTTTTTTCAAGACGCTCGGATATTCCCTAAAACGCGATGCATATCAGCAAGCCGCAGAGGGGGCCGAAGTGATTCTACTTTCAGAAGCTCAAACAGGTGACCTCGCTTTCTTCGATAACGCAGAAGGACGCATTACGCATGTTGGAATAATTCTAGAAAACGGCGGAAGTTTCGAAATACTTCATGCTTCCGGAGAACTTCGGATTGACATCTTAGACCATCAGGGTATCAATAAAAAAAGCGAAGGTTATTCGCATAACCTTCGCCTCATTCGTAGAATTCTTTAAGACTTATTTCGCGCTTAGCGCATCTTCAATCAATTTCACAACATGTCCTCTGTGCGCCTTAGTTAGCGCTCCTCCTGCGATGTTTCCCGCTTCAAATTTCTTAATTCGAATTAACTCTGCTAAAGCTACTCCTTGAGAAACATTGTCGTATCTGTTTTTCTCATCAAGCATTTCAATAAGTCTGCGAGTGTATTCGATTTGCAAGTTTTGACGAATCGTGTTCACTTCACTTTTCAAATCAGATTCAAAAATAGCCTGTGTTAAATCAAACATAACCTCGTCGATTGAATAGGTATTTCCATACATGTAACTGTCAATGATTCTTTGATGAACACGAGGATGCATCAAGTGATTCAAACACTCTGATTGCATATCTAGAATACGATCGTGAATCTTTGGATCATCGCTTTTAGAATATTGGCTGAAGCCTCTTCGTTGATCCAATAAATAATTAAACGTTGGAATAGCTTCACTCCAAACATCTCCTGCAAAAGCGTATTTAGCTAAAGCTTTCATAGCCTCTTTTTGTTTCACTTCAGAAACTGGCTCCAAGGGCTTTACTGAAGAACCTTGCCCTGCGTATGCTCTGTCGTAATGAACTCCGCCAATTTGACGCGTCATTACATTGGTTTGAATACCGTACTCTTTCGTTGCAATTAAAAAAGATTGAAGCAATTCCGCATAGCTTTCATTCGAAGTAATCAAATGCTCTTTCAGTTTTGGAAGAACAAATTTCACTAACTCGCAACGCTCGGCACCGTATGCAACCGGATCGCTAGAAAGATCGTAGATGTTTACATCCGGATCAATTCCTCTTCCGGCAGTTCGCATATCGTCACCATCGTTTCCATAGGCCAACTGATGCTCTATGCTTCTTGCGGTAATTTTATCTAAACGCTCTCTTTCTTTCTGCTCATCTGAAACTGACGCACTATATCCGTACTCAATCACCCACTTATCGTAAGGACCTACTTTAACATCGCAATACAGAGCTTGTTCTTTCGGATTCATTTGATAGTTGAATGCTGGATATTCCATCACAGAATTCGCCAATCCTTCCTTGTTAATTTTTTCTACATTCTTAATATCTGCAACCGACTGAAGCGTGCTAGCGCGCATGTTGTGGGTAAGACCAAGCGTGTGCCCTACTTCATGCAGAACCAAGCGGTACAACATTTGACGAACTATTTCTTGCTTCTCTAAATCACTTGCTCCCATTACGTTTGCAGCACTTGTCCCGAAAATCAATTGCTCATTGCTCATTGCAGCAGCGTTACATAAAAATGGATTACGCGCTCCTTTTTCCTTCAATAATTGTTCTTGTTCCTCGGTTAAAGAACTTCCCAAACGGAACGTACGATCAGCATAAACGCGATTCGTTAACGCTACCCACTCCAACATAATATCTGCACCTAGAATTTCTCCTGTGCGTGGGTTCACGAAACTCGGACCGTAACCACCGAATGGAGGAGCCGGTGTTGATGTCCAACGTAAAACATTGTAGCGCACATCTCCTGCATCCCATGTTGCATCATCAGGCTGTTGCAAACAAACTACAGCATTCTTAAATCCTGCCGCTTCGAATGCCACATTCCATCTTTCAACAGCTTCTTTAATGATTGGACGAAATTCTACCGGAGTGGTGTTTTCCATCCAAAAAGTTATAGGTTGAATGGGCTCACTTAATTTATCATTCGGATTTTTCTTTTCCAAATTCCAACGGTGAATCACATCTCTCCATGGCGTTGCAGAAGCAACGGTCATATCGTTTACTTGCGTTGTGAAATATCCTATGCGTGGATCATCATATCTAGGTTCGAAGTTATTTTGAGGAACCGATAGGAACGAGTGCTGATATTGAACGGTAACGTTTCTTCCATCTGCAACAGCATCTCCACCAATGTTTGGGGAACTGGTCTCATAAACATAAGACACCACGATATCCGAATTTTCCGTGTAGGTGCGAATGGAATTAATCTTAGACTTTTCCTTACTTAAACTTCCCAATGGCGCATCTCCGCCGCGAGCCGCAGGCATTTTCACCAACTGCATTTTTTCAGAAAGCAACAAGGCGTCGCCATCGATGAGCATTTTATTCCCATCTAAACTCGTTGCCTCAATTTTTTCAGAAGCTAAAACGGGGCTGTTGATGTTTGAAGATGCTGATTTACTAATCGCGTTTGATGGATCGTAATAGAAGTTTGTATTGGGCTGAACAATTTCTAAACGCTCGTAGTTTTTCTTGAAAACAACAATCTTAGAATCACCGAAAGCACCTTTGTGGTAACCCGTTTCAACCGGCGCGTTTTCAATATAATTGAAATAAATAAACTCTTGATTCAATTGTGATTTCTGAATTTCCAAGTAGGTTTTTCCTGTAACGGTATCTGTGTAAAACGTAAGGAGTCCTTCTTTCATCTTACATTTTTTCACAATGTCGCCGAATTTATCTTCAGGCTTTTTCTCTTCTTTTTTAACAGGATCCTTCTTCTTTTTTGAAGGATCAACGGTTCCGTGCGCTGGAAATACCATTACTCCGCAGAGGATAATGGCACATAATGCTAGATGCTTTTTCATTTGCTCAATTTAGATAGGCGAATATAAATCATGTTACGTTAAAAATAACTTACCTTCGCAACGGTAAAAAAATTCACCCTTTAAATGGAATCTTCCCCGTGCAATTCGAACTTACAAAAGATTTGTTGGCAGACCTCCGCAAATGGATAGGCGAAGGAAAGGATAGTGCTATACACGAATTTACCAAAGATCTTCACCCTGCTGACGTAGCAGAAATCATTAACGAGCTTCCAACCCAAGAGGGTGTCTACCTCTATCGCATTCTCGATGAAGAGAGCGCGGCAGATGTTATGCTTGAATTGGATGAAGACATTCAAGAGACTTTACTTTCAAATCTTACGAGCCGCGAAATTGCAGAGGAGTTAATTGAAAACATTGACTCTGACGATGCTGCCGACGTTTTGGCTGGATTAAGCGAAGAAAAACAAGAAGAGGTCATAGCCCTTCTTGAAGACGAGGAGCAGGCCAGCGACATCATGGACCTCATGACCTATGAGGAAGGCACCGCGGGTGCAATTATGGCTGTAGAAATGGTTACCGTGCATGAGGACTGGACAGTGGCGCAAGCTATTCGTGAAATGCGCAAACAAGCAGAATACATTGACAATATCTATTCTATTTATGTTATCGATGAAAACGATCACATGCTAGGGATTTTAAGTATGAAGGCCCTCATTTTCGCTTCAGCAAGCATGAGAGCAACGCTTAAGGATTTATATAAAGAATCAAAAGTTCGGACTGTAGATGTGAACACCCCAGTTGAAGAGGTGATGCGCATTATGAAAAAATACGACTTGGTTGTATTACCTGTTTTAGACGAAGAAAAAAAATTAGTTGGTCGAATTACCATCGACGATGTAGTGGATTTAATGCAAGAAGTTTCCGATCGTGACTACCAGTTGGCGAGTGGTATCTCTGAAGACGTTGAATCAAGTGATAGCATTTGGACACTTACGCGCGCTAGACTTCCATGGTTATTGATTGGAATGATTGGAGGAATGAGTGGTGCCTATATCATTGGTGTATTCGACATAACTGAATATCCGGCCATGGCTGTCTTCATGCCACTTATTGCGGCTACTGGCGGAAACGTTGGGGTACAGTCTGCTGCACTTGTTGTGCGCGCTTTGGCGAATCAGAGTGCCTTTGACGAAACCGTTTGGCAAAAACTAGTGAAAGAATTTGGAGTTGGATTATTAAATGCCAGTGTTTGTAGTGCACTTATTTTCCTTGCGAGTCAGCTCTTTCATTTCGAATTAATTCTAAGCCTCACGGTTTCCATGGCTTTATTCTGCGTTATCATATTCGCTAGTCTGAGCGGAACCTTCTTCCCGCTGATGCTCGATAAACTAAAGATTGACCCTGCACTGGCTACTGGGCCTTTCGTTACAACTGCCAATGATATTGTTGGACTCATTATCTATTTCAGCGTTGGGCACTATTTTCTTGCACACTTCACTTCACTGCCCTACAGTTTATTCTAATGGGAAAACGAATTCTCTTCTTAGAAACCGTTCATCCCATTCTTGCTGAAAAGTTAACTGAAGTGGGATTTGAATGCGAGTTCAATTACTCCATTTCTTACAACAATTTACTGAAATGTATTTCTAGGTACAACGGAATTGTTCTTAGAAGCCGTATTTCTTTCGACGAGCAATTGATTCAGGCTGGAAGCAATTTGGAATTTATCGCGCGAAGCGGATCTGGACTCGAAAGCATAGACCTCGAAAGTTGTGAAAAACATAATGTAAAAGTCTTTTCTTCGCCAGAGGGAAACAGCGATGCTGTGGGTGAGCATGTGGTTGGAATGCTATTGGCCCTAGCGAATAACATTCATCTGGCAAATGTAAGTGTTCGCAGAAAAGAATGGCTACGCGAAGAACATCGCGGGTTTGAAATAAAAGGAAAAACCATTGCGCTTATCGGTTTCGGGCACATGGGACAAAGCGTTGCTAAAAAACTCTCCGGATTTGAAGCGTCTGTTATCGCACACGACAAATACACCGAACGTTCATTCGGTTCATTAGCGAAGCGTGTAACCCTAGAAGAAATTTTTGAAACTGCAGATATTGTTAGCCTGCATTTACCGCTCAGCGAAGAGACAAAAGAATATGCAAACGAAGCTTTCTTCCATTCATTCAAAAAGAAAATTGTATTCATCAACACTTCGCGCGGAGGACATGTGAATGCGCTTGATCTCATGAATGCCTTGGACGCAGGGATTGTTACCCATGCAGCTTTAGACGTGCTGCCTTTTGAAAAATCTTCGTTGGAAGGTTTGAATGACAATCCGCTTTTCGAAAAGCTTTTGACCTACGCCAATGTCTTGCTTTCACCGCATGTGGCGGGATGGACAAACGAAAGCTATTACAAACTATCCTACGTTTTATTTGAAAAAATAAAAGGGCAATACGCCCTTTAAGTTATTTCTTCAAGCAACGCAATCGTTCTTTTTCCCAAGACGCTTTAGACTCTTTCGAAAAAACTTTGTCAAATTCAATCTTCCTTGACTTTCCGCTGTACATACAACGAGCATATGGAGTAGATTGAAGCTCTTCACTAAACCCTTCAACCGATATTTCCATAGAGACTTGCAACTCCAAACTAAAACCTGCTTTCCAACCTTTGTCTGGAATGTTATCGGTAACCACTTCGAGCATTTTCGTGAGATAACCATCCTTCTCAAAAGAAATGTGGTAAATCGCATTGGAACGCAAATAAAATTCAAAATTACCTCTGTCGCTAAACGTGTCGAACGTTGCTTTCTTCGGCTCTGAACCGAAGATTTCAACTGTTATTCGAGTCGGCATTTCTGCGTTGGTATCATCCGCAATTGTAACTCCATTTACATAGACCAACTTATCGTTTTTCTTTTCATCCGCGAGCCAGGCAGGCAAACTTTTCTTCTGCCCAATCGCTTGAAAACTTAATGCTTGAGAAGCGATCATTAGTAGAAACAATAATCTATACATGCTGTGTTGATTTTTGATAAAGATATGAAAATACTTTTTTTTTCGCATTAGGAGTTACTGCGTTTGCGGTAGTTCGCGTATGCTCGGATGGCAAAAGTAAGAATCATGCCAATTCCAATTATACTCAATACACCCCACACCCAGCTCAGCTCATCTTTACGCACAACTAAAAACACCACTGCTATTAAAACTAGTGTGCTTACTTCGTTCAGCATGCGCATGTGATATGCTTTGTAGGTCCTTCTGTCTTCGTATAGGTTTTTAAATATTCGTTGTCCTAAAATCTGATAAGCATAAAGACAAAAAACAAAAAACAATTTTATAAGCATCCACGGTTGAGTTAGATAACCTGGATTGAAATACAAAAGCGCAACGCCTAAAATAAGCGTTAAGATTGCGCTTGGCCAGGTGATTATATACCACAGGCGCCACTCCATAATTTTGTACTGCTTAACAAGAATTTCTCGCTCGAGTTCTTCTTTTGTTTCATGCGCTTCTGCATGGTAAACGAACAGTCTAAAAATATAAAAAAGACCTGCAAACCAAGTCACGACAAAAATTATATGAAGGGCTTTTACCGTATCCATTAGGCGAACAAAGCTTTTAATTCACTTGCATCTTCCGGCTTCATTTTTCCGGCTAAAATCAAACGAAGTTGACGTCTTCTTAAAGCACCTTCAAATCGTAATTTCTCTTCCTTTGTTTCAGGATGCAACTCCGGAACATGAATGGGGCTTCCCATCTGATCTACAGCAACAAAGGTGTAAATCGCCTCGTTGCACTTAATTTTCTCTCCTGTTGTATGGTGTTCCACATAAATATCCATGAACACCTCCATAGAAGTCGCAAAACTTCTAGAAACTTTCGCTTCAATAATAACAATGTCGCCCAATTTAATTGGGTGTTGAAATGAAACATTGTTAACTGCAGCAGTAACCACAACTCGTTTACAAAGTCTGTGCGCTGAAATTGCAGATGCAATGTCCAACCAATTTAGAAGTTGTCCTCCCATTAGATTTCCCAACGTATTGGTGTTTTCAGGAAGAACGAAATGCGTAGCTATGGTTAGCGTTTCCTTTGGTGATACTTTTTTCATTGCCATTTGTTTTTCAATTTATTAAATGCGTTTATCACATGATTCACATGAATGACGTCTATGCACTTGTTGTGCATACCGTATTTGCAATGATTACCGAGCTTAGAACATGGTCGTCCTTTTCGCTTCGACTGAAGATATATTGAATGCATGTGTTCGCCAACTTTTGGCTTGGGTCTGTATACTCCCATTCCTAAATCTGGAGTTGTACATCCCCACAAAGCAATAATGTCTTTTTGGAATGCAGCAGCAATGTGCATCATGCCCGTATCTCCGCATATCACAGCTTTCGCATGTTCTATAATGCGAGCACTTTCATGAACGGTACACTTTCCAATTAAATCAAGATGAAGAGGTGAATGATTCAATTGAATTGAATCCTCCTTTCCCCCTATCCAAATTATTCTTTCCTCGTGAAATTTTTCTGAGAGCTCTACCCAATTTTCTTCACTCCAACGTTTCCCTTCGTGTGCGCCACCTACAGCGATAACCGTGTATTTGCTTTCCATGAAATCCGGAGGAAGTAAATCTCCGATGGATGTCGTTGCTGAAGGAATAAAATATTCCAATCCTTTGCCATCGTTTGAAATTTTAAACGTTTTAAGCGTATCGATGTAACGATCGACGATATGGCCCACAGAACCTTTCCACAGTCCCAAATTAATTTGAATCCATTTGCGAATGTTCTGCTTGTTCACTTGGAAAGAAAGCACACCTAACTTGTTTCGAATGCTTCTTGAACGCAGACTATTTTGAAGATCGATGATGTAATCGAAGTTTTCATTTTTCAATTCTTTGAAAACTTCCATCCCACTCTTCTCAACGGCCCAAATTTTATTCACGTAAGGATTTGCTTCTTGCACAAAATAAAAACGCTTTTGAGTAAGTATATGAATCTCTGCACCGTGCGGCAGTTGTTCCTGAAGAATCCGATAAACAGGAGAAGTTAAAACAATATCACCGATACTGCTGAACCGAATCACTAAAATTTTTGCCCTCGAATTCATTTCGGGTGCAAGATACATTCAAAAGGAACTCACTACTTTTGCGAAATGATAATTGATACGCACAGCCATGTTTATTTAGATGTTTTTAAGGAAGATTTAGCCGAAGTTGTTGAACGGGCGAAGTCGTTTGAGGTAAGTAAAGTTCTTCTTCCTAATATAGACGAGTCGAGCATTGCTCCTATGCTCGCGCTGTGCGAAGCATACCCTACTTTTTTTCACAGTATGATTGGCTTGCATCCGTGTGATGTGAATGACGATTACAAAGAAATTTTGGTTCGAATGAAGGCACTTATTCCCGTTGTAAAGCCTGTTGGCATTGGTGAAACAGGCATTGATTTACATTGGAAGCAGGACAATTTAGAGAATCAAAAAAAATCATTCATTGAGCAAATCGGCTGGGCGAAAGAATTCAATTTACCCCTAGTTATTCATGCAAGAGAATCGTTCAAAGAGATCTTTGAATGCCTCGATGAGCATGACGGCCCTGAGCTTCGTGGAGTGTTCCATTGTTTCACTGGAAGTGAAAATGAGATTCGAAAAATAACCTCTTACCACAATTTCTATTTTGGAATCGGCGGAACTTCCACCTACAAGAAAAACCAAGATGGAAGCATTCAAAAAATCCCGTTAGAGAAACTTGTGGTTGAGACAGACGCGCCTTTTCTCTCTCCGGTGCCTAATCGCGGAAAGAGAAATGAACCTGCATTCATTGCGCACACGGTTGAATTTATTGGGAAATCATTGGGTCTCTCGTTCGACGAAACAGCTGCGCTTACTACTGCGAATGCGAAGCGCTTGTTTTCGTTGGATTAATTTTCACTTAACTCCCCGGCGATATTTTCTATCAAAGCCATACGGAAATCTTCACCAAAAAATCCTTGAGCTAACAAGAACATACTCTTGGTAATGGCCGCCTCAAAAGTGAGGTCATGTCCGAATATAGCTCCTACTTCGGCAAAGGCCTTTCCCGTTTTATATAGTCTTTCATCCACACTTCCTCTTCTGCATTGAGAAATGTTTATTATTGAAACTCCTCGACCGATAGCTTCTTTGAACACATTTAAAAACTCTTCATTGCGCGGGACATTTCCAGCTCCAAAAGATTCGATGATGCAAACTTTCATATTCGGACGACCCAACGCGTATGCAATGGAAGAAGGTAGAATTCCTGGATATAATTTCAAAACGCCAACGCCTTCGGTCATTTCCTTAGAAAACTTCAACGGTTTCTTCGATCTAAAAAGAAGTTGTTCATTGAAAATAATATGGGTTCCAATGTTGGCGAGGTTACCGTAATTCGGAGAATCAAATGCATCAAATATTTCCGTATTGGCTTTCCAGCTGCGATTGCCTCGCATTAGACGTTCTCCAAAACAAATGGCTACTTCCTGAACCAATGGTTCGTTATTTTTTCTTGTTGAAGCAATTTCAATTGCTGTTATAAAATTTTCTCTTCCATCGGTGCGAAGCCTTCCCAACGGCAATTGCGATCCGGTTAATATAATCGGCTTGTTCAATCCCTGAATCATAAAACTCAGTGCAGAGGCGGTGTATGCCATCGTATCCGTGCCGTGGAGGATAACAAATCCGTCAAATAAACTGTAATTCGCTTCAATAATTTCAACCAACTCGGTCCAAACCGAGGGAGTGAGTTCAGCGCTGTCAATAGGCGTTTTTAGAGAAATTCCTTCATAGCTTACGTTCAAACCTTGAATCTCAGGAAGGTACTTATTTAAATCTTTTAGATCAAGCGGAATCAGTGTCCCCGTGGCAGGATCTTCCCACATTCCAATGGTTCCGCCGGCATAAAGAATAAGAATGTTTGCATTCATGCGACCAAGTTAGATAGAAAAATTATACATCGAATTGATAATTTTCTATTCGAACTGATTAGATTTGCCTCCATTCAAAAAATAAGTATGGCAACAGAGTTAGAAAAAATTATTTCAGTATCCGGAAAATCTGGATTGTTCAAAGTGGTATCGGCAGGTAAAGTTGCTGTAGTGGCTGAATCCTTAGTTGATGGAAAGCGTCAGCCAATCCTAAGCACCCAGCGTGTTAGTACCCTGGCCGACATTAGCATGTTCACCTATGAGGAAGATGTGCCATTGAAGCAGGTGCTTTCAAACATGAAAAATGTTTATGCTGAAGCTGAAGATCCTTCAAGCAATTTATCTGGCACAGCGTTGCGTGAAGAATTCAGAAAAATTCTTCCTGACTTCGATGAGAATCGAGTTTACGACAGCGATATTAAAAAATTATTTAGCTGGTACGGACTGTTAAAGAGCCGTGATATGCTTGATTTCGAGACTTCTGAGGATAGCTCTGAGGAAGAAACAGAAGAAAACGCATAATTTTTTTGGAGAATCAGATTCACGTTATATATTTGCACTCCTGAAAAAGGACGGGAGTTTAGCTCAGCTGGTTCAGAGCATCTGCCTTACAAGCAGAGGGTCACTGGTTCGAACCCAGTAATTCCCACTTCAAAAGCCCTCATTAGAGGGCTTTTTTTTATTCAGGTCAAATCATCGTACTTTCGTAGAATGCGATTCACGCTTGCGCTAATTGTTTTTGTACTTTTCACCATAACTACCTTCGGGCAGTTTGTTACGAACGGCAGCGCCTTTTCGACTGGTGGGAATTGCTTTACACTCACTCCCCCTGTAAACACGCAGCTGGGCTCTGTATGGGCAACTTCAACGATTGATTTAACCCAAAGTTTTGACTTAAACTTCACCATGAGTTTTGGCGCCAATGATGGGGGTGCAGATGGAAACTGTTTCATTCTACAACCCACTGGTACCAATGTTCTTGGAATAGGTGGTGGTGGTATGGGCTTCGAAGGCATTCCTGTCGGATTTGCTGTTGAATTCGATTCGTATACCAATGGAAGTCCAAACAATGATCCGTGGTACGATCACATTGCATTTTTGAAAAACGGTGTGGTGAATCATGGTTCTGCAAACAATCTTGCAGGTCCTGTTCAAGCCAATGCAACTAATGCGAATATTGAGGACAATACTAGCCACCAAGTGCGCATGGTATGGGATGCCCCAACAATGACTTTCAGCTGCTACTTCGATTGCAACCTCAGATTAACTGCAACCATTGACATGGTCAACAGTATATTCTTAGGAAACCCAATTGTATATTATGGTTTTGCAGGAAGCACTGGAGGATTAAATAATTTACAAACGGTTTGTCTTCCAAGCAGCGTAAACCCTTTGGTTCCGCCTCAACCAATATGTGAAGGCACTATTTTAACTTTGAACGCACCTGCAAATGCTTCATCAAATATTCAATGGGAACCCGCTGGCATCATCGACAATCCGAATGCAGCAACCATCAATGCCATATTAACCTCTGACACCACATTCACCGTTTCGTATTCTGATCAGTGTGGAATACCTCATCAATATTCCGTTTTGGCAACAACGCTCCCCTATCCAATAATAAACGTTCCTGCCGATTCGGTGGTTTGCGACAACAGCGTTTTAACACTCAACGCTCAAGTTTCCGGTGCATATACCAACATGATCTGGACAACTAATACAGGCTCAATTACCAGCGGACAAACGACAACGGCTCCAACAATTTCTGGAGCGGGGACCTATACCTTTACAGCATTCAATGGCATTTGCAGTGTGAATGACGCCATGGTCGTTTCCGAATTACTTTATCCAATTGCAACTTGGTCTGACAGTGTTTATTTCTGCACTGGTGAGAGCATTGTTCTGGATCCATTGTCAAATGCAACAGGCTTTAGCTGGAACATCGATGGCTCAACTTTACCTACTCTTACTGTCAATTCTGGAGGTAACTTTTCTGTTCTGCTTTACAACGGTTTTTGCGCTACCGCTGAGAGCATAATAGCAAATGAAGTAGCTCCTCCCACGCTCTATTTGGGACAAGACCAATTTTTATGCATTAGCGAAACTGCAACAATTAATTCGAATTTAACCGGTCTTTGGAACACCAATGTTATTTCAAATCAAATTACTACCACCACTTCAGGTCCTTATTTTCAAAGTTTAAACACCCTCGGATGCTTAAGTTCGGATACCGTGAACATAACGTTTCAATTCCCTCCTATTGTTTCATTAGGAAACGACACGACTATTTGTGAAGGAACAATTCTCAACCTTAATGCCGGTGCTCCTGGCACCTGGAACATAGGCAACCTCGCAACTATTTTGCCCGTAAGTTCACCCGGCAGTTACAGCGTGATTGTAAACGACGGTGTTTGTATTTCATTGGATAGTATTGATGTTTTTATGGATTACGCACCATTGGATGTTCTGCCCGACTCTGTTATCCGATGTTCGAATCTTCCTATAACTTTGAATGCAGGCGAAAACCTTGCTGAATCATTCGCTTGGAGCACTTCGGAAACAGGTTCATCCATCATCCCACCTGTCAGTGGAACTTACACTTTGATTGCTACGAATTATTGCGGAACACGCACGGAAACTATCGAAATCCTTTATGAAAAATGTGAATTCACTCTCTTCGTTCCGAATAGCTTTACCCCGAATAACGATGGAATAAACGACGTTTGGTTTCCTATTTTTGATCAACTAAACGAAGTGGAAATTACAGTTTTTGATCGTTGGGGAGAGACCGTTTTTACAGGCAATAAACAAAACTTTTTCTGGACCGGAAATGTGCGCGGCGGAGATTACTACGCTCCGAATGGAACGTATTCGTACAAAATCCTCTACAAATCTCAATTTGGAGATGACGAAATAATCTTCGGACACATTACTCTCGCAAGATAATTTCATCTTTGTTATTGTAATTTAACGCATAACAACCTTACTCTTCAATCCATTACTCTGATTGAAAAAAGTGAGCATACTGATTTCATTTTAGATTGTTTTTATACGAAAATCACATGACTTTTTCTTGGTCAAACTATTTTCAAAAATGAATTTTGAAAATAAAAAAAATGACCAAAAAATTACTTTCAAGAGATCAACGGGTGAGTATTTTAATCTGGTTAGCCATTGCCACTTGTTACCTCACCTACAAGGAAATTTCAGCGTTCTATTATCCTACAAGCAACATCGTTTTTCAATATGATTCAACGCACAAGGCACAACCAGATACATTCGTATTTCAAAAAAATAGGACTTTTCAAAAAGAGCAACTCATTTCACTTGAGATAAACAGTGCCGACTCGAATGATCTACTAAAACTGAAGATTCCAGGTTATTTAATCTCTAAAATTCTTCTTTACCGAGAGCAACTTGGTGGATATGCCAACAGCTTTCAATTTCTTGAAATTTATAATTTTCCAGAGGGTATATTCGAACGTATTCATTCCTTACTTCGAGTAAACATAGAACTCATAAAACCCCTGGGAATTAATATAAAGTCAGAGGAAGAGTTGGCCCTTCACCCCTACTTGAGTTTTAAAGAAGCGAAGGCCATTACACTATACCGGAAAAACAATGGGGCATTAAAAAACATCGAGGATTTTGAGAAAATTATTGCGATTCCGACAGAAACGAAAGACCGATTAAAGCCTTACCTTGCGAAGGATTTTCAATCGTATGCAAACACTACAGGAAAGAGTCCGTGAACTCATTATTGACGTCCCGAATTTCCCCATTGAAGGAATTATATTTAAAGATATTCTTCCACTTTTCCGACATGCAGAGCTCGTGAAAGAACTTGTTTCTGAAATGGCCAAGGATCTTCGTGTGCACAAACCCACGGCCCTTGCTGCAATGGAAAGCCGTGGCTTTCTGTTAGGTATGCCTTTGGCGTTAGAACTCAACATTCCGTTGATTTGCATAAGAAAAAAAGGCAAACTACCAGGAGAGGTGTCGGCAGTGTCGTACACATTAGAATATGGGAAAGCTGAGATCGAAATTCAAAAATCTGCATTGAATGCTGGAGATCGAGTTATTCTCCACGACGATGTTCTTGCAACAGGCGGTACAGCGAGTGCTGCAGCCCAACTCATACAAAGCACGGGAGCTGAACTAGTGGCATTTTCTTTTCTTATGGAATTAAATTTTCTTAAAGGAAGAGAAATCATTGGTTTGAATAATGCTGCCGTTCATACTTTTGCACAGTTTAAAAATTAGAATTACAACACCATGAACTTCAAACAAGAAGAAAGCGAAGCAATGATCTCGCAAATGGTTCGTGACTTCGCTGAAAAAGAAATCAGACCGAACGTTATGCACTGGGATGAAGAGCAAATTTTTCCAAAAGAATTATTCCATAAAATGGGTGAGCTCGGTCTTATGGGCGTGCTTGTGCCATCTGCCTATGGCGGGGCGGGATTAGGCTACTATGAATACATCTCCTGTATCGTTGAAATTTCAAAAATTTGTGGGTCGATTGGACTTAGTGTCGCAGCGCATAATTCGTTGTGCACAAACCACATTTTGGAATTCGGAAACGAAGAGCAAAAGCAAAAATATCTTCCAAAATTGGCCTCAGGCGAATGGATCGGTGCTTGGGGTTTAACTGAAGCGAATACGGGTTCAGATGCTATGCGTATGAAGTGCACTGCAGTTAAGGACGATGAGTATTGGGTCATTAACGGAACGAAGAACTGGATTACTCATGGAATTAGTGGCGACGTTGCTGTTGTGCTTGTTCGCACTGGTGATTTGTTAGATTCACATGGGATTACGGCCTTTATTGTTGAAAGAAACACGCCTGGATTTAGCGGAGGAAAAAAGGAAAACAAATTAGGTATGCGCGCCTCTGAAACGGCTGAACTTATTTTTGAAGACTGTCGTATTCACGAAAGTCAGATATTGGGGAAGCTCGGGGACGGGTTCAAACAAGCAATGAAAATTTTAGACGGAGGAAGAATTAGCATTGGAGCGCTATCCTTAGGAATTGCAAAGGGCGCGTATGAAGCGGCTGTGAAATACTCGAAAGAAAGAGAGCAATTTGGAAAACCAATTTCTCAATTTCAAGCTATTGCATTTAAAATCGCCGATATGAGCACTGACATTGAAGCTGCAGAATTACTTCTTCTGCAGGCTGCTCATCTTAAAAACAGTAAAAAGAAACTCACCAAGGAATCTGCAATGGCCAAGTATTACGCCTCTGAAGTGGCCGTGCGCGTGGCAACAGAAGCTATTCAGATTTTTGGCGGCTATGGCTACACAAAAGACTTTCCTGTAGAAAAGTTTTACCGCGATGCAAAACTTTGCACCATTGGTGAAGGAACCTCTGAAATACAAAAATTAGTAATTTCTAGAGAAATTCTTAAATAAGATTTGGAGAATCGAAAAAGTTCATTACTTTTGTCGCCCAATTAAAGAAACAGAAAAGACATGTTAATTATTCCAGTAAAAGAAGGCGAAAGCATCGACAAGGCACTTAAGAAGTTCAAAAAGAAGTTTGAAAGAACCGGTGTTGTTAAAGAATTGCGTGCTCGTCAACAATTCACTAAGAAAAGTGTTCGTCGTCGTGACGAAATCAAACATGCTGTTTACATTGCCGCAATGAAGCGTGAAGAGAATTCTTAATTGAATTGAACAATATTTATTAAAGGTCTTGGGTTATCCCGAGACCTTTTTTATTTTCACCAAGTGAACACAACTCCATTCTTTGAATACTTAACGAGTGAAAAGCGATCTTCTGTTCATACAGTTTCCGCTTATCGCTGCGATATAGGCCAGTTCGAGGACTTCATGCTCGTTCAATTCGAGATAGCCAGTGAGCTATCCATTAACAGCACGCATATTCGCAGCTGGATTAGTGAGCTTATGATTCAGGAAATTTCTGAACGAAGTATTCACCGGAAATTGTCTGCACTCAATGCTTGGTTTCGCTATTTACTCAAGCGAAAGGAAATCGAAGTCAATCCCGCAAAAGGAGTAACAAAGCCGAAGCGACCTTCCCGCCTTCCTGAGACACTTCAGGAGCAGCAGGGAATTGATTTATATAGGCTTACTGACACGGATGACACTTCTGAAAAGCTCAACGCCTTGCTCATTCAGCTCTTTTATGAAACGGGAATTCGATTGTCGGAAATGATGGGCTTAAAACACCGTGATATTGACTTTGGCATTGGCCAACTAAAAGTTTTAGGCAAGCGAAACAAAGTTCGATATGTTCCCGTTAACGAAGAAATGATGCAGAAGTTAAAAGTACATATGAGTGAATCGACATTTCAAAGTGGGGACTCTGCGCTTTTTCAGAATGAAAAAGGAAATCCGCTAAGCCGCTCTAGTTTTTACAGACGTGTTAAATCTTCCCTTACCCATATTACCACTCAAAAGAAAAAGAGTCCTCATGTTTTGCGTCACAGTTTTGCAACACACATGTTAAACAACGGAGCTGACTTGAATCACATCAAAGAAATATTGGGACACGCTAATTTAGCAGCAACACAAGTATATACACATTTGAGCACAGACCGGTTGAAACGCATTCATGCTCATTTACATCCAAGAGGAAACAATTCACCTAAAAACTAAAGATTATGCAAATTACCGTCCAGAGCATTCATTTCGACGCCGACGTACAGTTGATCGAATTCGTAGAGGAGAAAACAAAAAAGTTAGGTGTGTTTCATCCTGCCATTCACAAAGCTGAAATTATTCTCAGATTGGACAAAAACGGGGACCAAGAGAACAAAATCGCCGAAATTATTTTAAAAGTACCTGGAACAGAGCTCTTTGCAAAAAAACAATGCAAGACATTTGAGGAAGCTGTGGACTTAACGGTTGATGCGCTTAAACGTCAGATCGAAAAAAATAAGGAAAAGCAGTAAAAAAAATTGTTTCAGAGTTTGGATATATCAAAATAATAACTACATTTGCACCCCTAATTTACGGATTAGGGGTGTTTTGTTGTAGTTCTTTGAATCACTAAAAACGTTTTATTCGCCGGTGTAGCTCAGCTGGCCAGAGCAGCTGATTTGTAATCAGCTGGTCGGGGGTTCGAATCCCTCCACCGGCTCCAAAGGGGAGATACTCAAGCGGCCAACGAGAACAGACTGTAAATCTGTTGGTGTACACCTTCACAGGTTCGAATCCTGTTCTCCCCACTTATTGCGGCTAATAGGGTGGAATTGACTGACGGTCATTAAAAAGCGGGAGTAGCTCAGTTGGTAGAGCATTAGCCTTCCAAGCTAAATGTCGCGAGTTCGAGCCTCGTCTCCCGCTCTACTTCCCCACAAGCCGTTGTAGCTCAGGGGTAGAGCACTTCCTTGGTAAGGAAGAGGTCAGGGGTTCAAATCCCCTCAACGGCTCTACAGAGTAGTTTTAAAGTTTTAGCGTAAACGTGCGAAGTGATTTAAGTCTTGCAATTGAACAGATAAGAAAGGCTATTTAATAAAGAAATAAAAAAACAAACAAACAAACAAACCAATGGCTAAAGAAGCATTTGACCGTTCCAAACCCCACGTGAACATTGGAACTATTGGTCACGTAGACCACGGTAAAACTACGTTAACCGCTGCCATCACCAACGTATTGGCTGGTGCGGGTTTAGCAGAGAAGCGTGATTTCGCTTCTATCGATAACGCTCCTGAAGAAAAAGAGCGTGGTATCACTATTAACACTGCTCACGTTGAGTACGCGACAGAAAACCGTCACTACGCTCACGTTGACTGTCCAGGTCACGCTGACTACGTTAAGAACATGGTTACTGGTGCTGCGCAAATGGATGGTGCTATCTTAGTTGTTGCAGCTACAGATGGTCCAATGCCACAGACTCGCGAGCACATCCTATTAGGTCGTCAAGTTGGTGTTCCACGTATCGTGGTTTTCATGAACAAAGTTGACATGGTAGATGATCCAGAATTGTTAGAGTTAGTTGAAATGGAGATTCGTGAATTACTTTCTTTCTACGAATACGACGGAGACAATACTCCTGTTATCCAAGGTTCTGCTTTGGGTGCATTGAATGGTGATCAAAAATGGGTTGACACTGTTTTACAGTTGATGGCTGCAGTTGACACTTGGATTCCAATTCCTCCTCGTGAAACTGAGAAGCCTTTCTTGATGTCTGTTGAAGATGTATTTACGATCACTGGTCGTGGTACTGTCGCAACTGGACGTATCGAGCGTGGTGTTATCAACACAGGAAACGAGGTTGATATCATCGGTTTCAACGAAGAGAAATTAAAATCAGTTTGTACTGGTGTTGAGATGTTCCGTAAGATCTTAGATCGCGGAGAAGCAGGTGACAACGTTGGTTTGTTGTTACGTGGTATTGAAAAGAGCGATATCCGTCGTGGTATGGTTATCTGTGCTCCAGGTTCAATCCTTCCTCACACTGAATTCAAAGCTGAGATCTACGTATTGAAGAAAGAAGAAGGTGGACGTCACACTCCATTCCATAACAAATACCGTCCACAGTTCTACTTCCGTACAACTGACGTAACTGGAGAGATTTCTCTAGATGCTGGTCGCGAAATGGTACTTCCTGGAGATAACGTATCTATCACAGTTAAGTTAATTGCTCCAATCGCAATGGACAAAGGTCTTCGTTTCGCAATCCGCGAAGGTGGCCGTACCGTTGGTGCTGGACAAGTAACTGATATCATTAAGTAATATTTAGTACAACATAGTGAAGGCGGAAACTGCGTAAGTTTCTGTCTTCACTTTTGACATTTATAGAAACAACCTTACGGGCGTAGTTCAATGGTAGAATAGCGGTCTCCAAAACCGTTGATCTTGGTTCGAGTCCAGGCGCCCGTGCGAAAATTAAAGTTATGGCAGCAATTATCACATATTTGAAAGAATCATACGATGAGTTGATGAACAAAGTAACTTGGCCGTCTTGGAAGGAATTACAAGAGAGCACAGTACTTACGTTTGTATCTATGATTGTATTAGGAGCTTTGATTTTTTTAATGGACTTTGCTTTTGGCAAGGGTATCATTAAAATGATTTATGACTTTATTGCCTAACATAACAACTCGGAATAATGAGCGACATAGAAAAAAAGTGGTACGTGGTTCGCGCCATTAGCGGGAAGGAAAAAAAGGTTAAGGAATTTATTGAGAGCGAAATAAAGGCTCGTGGTCTAGCAGATTACGTAAGTCAAGTTCTTATTCCTACCGAAAAAGTTTTCCAAATCCGCAATGGAAAAAAAGTGAGCAAAGAACGTAGCTACCTTCCGGGTTATGTTTTAATTGAAGCCAATCTAATCGGAGAAGTTCCTCACATCATACGTAACGTGACCAACGTTATTGGATTTTTAGGAGCTGAGAAGAGAGGCGAGCCTGTTGCACTTCGTTTATCCGAAGTAAATAGAATTTTAGGAAAAGTAGATGAGTTAGCTGAAACAGGAGAAGAGTTAAACATTCCTTTTGTAGTTGGAGAGAACGTGAAAGTTATCGACGGCCCGTTCAACAACTTCAGTGCGATTGTAGAAGAGATTAACGAAGACAAGAAAAAGTTAACTGTTAGTGTTAAGATTTTTGGACGCAAGACTCCAGTGGAGTTGAGCTATATGCAAGTAGAAAAAGAATAAACGCGCTTTTGGTGTTTAACGTAATCTTATAAGGTTACGCTTCGCTTCCCGTTAAACACCGGAACAAAATAAATAAAATAAGTAATATGGCGAAAGAAGTAGCTGGTTTTGTAAAGCTGCAAATCAAAGGAGGCGCCGCTAACCCTGCACCACCAGTAGGACCTGCATTAGGTTCTAAAGGTGTAAACATCATGGAGTTCTGTAAGCAATTCAATGCTAGAACCCAAGATAAAGCTGGTAAAGTGTGCCCTGTGTTAATTACTGTGTACAAGGATAAATCCTTTGACTTTGTAATTAAGACTGCTCCTGCCGCTGTTCAACTGTTAGATGCCGCCAAAGCTAAGCAAGGTGCTGCAGAACCTAACCGTCAGAAAGTGGGTAGCGTAACTTGGGAACAAGTTAAAGCTATTGCAGAAGATAAAATGCCTGACTTAAATTGCTTTACCGTTGAGTCTGCCATGAAAATGGTAGCTGGTACAGCACGCAGTCTAGGTATACAAGTAACCGGTGAACGCCCTTTTTAATCAGAGGTAATTAAGCAATGGGAACCCTCAGCAAAAAAATGAAAGCCGCAGTGGCACAGTACGACAATTCAAAAACGTACTCTTTGCCCGAAGCAGCGTCGCTTGTTAAAAAAATTACAAGCACAAAGTTTGACGCGTCTGTGGATCTTGCCGTTCGCCTCGGAGTAGACCCGAAAAAATCCAACCAAATGGTTCGTGGAACTGTATCACTTCCTCACGGAACTGGTAAAGACGTTCGCGTTTTAGTTCTTTGCACTCCTGACAAGGAAGCAGAGGCTAGAGCAGCAGGCGCAGACCACGTAGGATTAACGGAATACATCGACAAGATTAAGGGCGGATGGACCGACGTTGACGTTATTATTACCACACCTAGCGTAATGGGACAGGTTGGAGCTTTAGGTAGAATTCTCGGACCCCGCGGATTAATGCCTAACCCAAAGACCGGTACAGTTACGATGGATGTTGGAAAAGCTGTTACAGAAAAGAAGGCTGGAAACATCGACTTTAAAGTTGATAAAGCTGGTATCGTTCATGCAAGTATTGGTCGTGTGTCTTTCGACGCAAGCCAATTGGCTGAAAATGCAAGTGAATTAATTTCTACTTTGGTGAAATTAAAGCCTTCTGCTGCTAAAGGAACTTACATGAAGAGCATTTATGTTTCTTCAACCATGAGTCCAAGTGTTCAAGTTGAAACCAAATCAGTGAGCTAATTGCTGGTTAAATCGGAGGATTGTACTTTATGAACAAAGAACAAAAGAACACAGAAATCGCCGAGTTAGTGGAAATGTTGAGCAATGCTCCCATTTTGTATATCACTGACACGGTTTCCTTAAACGCCGAGGCAACCAGCAATCTTCGTCGCGAATGCTTCAAACAAAACGTGCAAATGCGCGTGGTGAAAAACACCTTGTTGAAGAAAGCGATGGAGCGTGTTGAAGGAACTGACTTCTCTGGACTTTACCCTGTGCTGAAAGGCAATACAGCGGTAATGATTGCAGAAGTTGCAAACGTTCCAGCTCGTTTGATTAAGGATTTCAGAAAAGGTACAAATAAGCCAGCCCTTAAAGGTGCGCTTATTCGTGAAGATGTATATGTTGGAGATGATCAGTTAGACACTCTTGTAGCGCTGAAGAGCAAAGAAGAGATGATTGGCGAAATCATTGGTTTGTTGCAGTCACCTGCACGCAACGTTATTTCTGCACTTTTGAACCATGCTGAAAAACAAGAAGCGCAACAGGAACATAGCGCCTAATATGTTCCAATTTAAAAGAAACGATTAATATCAAATACAATGGCAGATTTGAAAGCAATGGCTGAAGGCCTCGTTAATCTTACCGTTAAGGAAGTTAACGAATTAGCTACCATTTTAAAAGACGATTATGGAATTGAGCCAGCTGCTGCGGCAGTTGTTATGGCTGGTCCTGGCGCTGGAGCTGCAGTTGCAGAAGAGCAAACATCTTTCGATGTTATTCTTACTGAAGCAGGTCCAAACAAATTGGCAATAGTTAAATTAGTGAAAGATCTTACTGGTCTTGGCTTGAAAGAAGCTAAGGATGTAGTAGACAAAGCTCCATCTCCTTTGAAAGAAGGTGTTACTAAAGACGAAGCAAACGGCTTGAAAACACAACTTGAAGAAGCAGGGGCAAAAGTTGAAATCAAGTAAGATTACGACATTGAGCCTCAGTTTAGGCCTTACCTTCGGGTGGGCCTAAACTTGTTTTTTATTTCATGACGGAAATGTCCGTCAGTTTTTGTGCATAGGATTTATAACCTTTAAAACGAAACACTTTGGCAACGCTAAAGAAACTAACAGATCGAGTTAACTACTCATCGACCAAAAATTTTTACGAGTACCCTGATTTCTTAGAAATTCAGCTCGCCTCGTTTAAAGAGTTCTTTCAACTCGAAACCAATCCTGAAAACCGAGTATCAGAAGGTCTTTTCAAGGTATTCTCCGAGAACTTCCCTATTACAGACACGCGCAACCAGTTCGTGTTGGAGTTCTTAGACTACTTTATCGACCCTCCGAGATATACCATAGAAGAGTGTATCGAACGCGGACTAACGTATAGCGTTCCACTAAAAGCAAAATTAAAACTCTATTGTACCGATCCAGAGCACGAAGACTTCGAAACCATCGTGCAAGACGTGTACTTGGGTACTATTCCTTACATGACCCCACAAGGTTCATTTGTAATCAATGGTGCTGAGCGTGTAATTGTTTCTCAATTGCACCGTTCACCGGGTGTGTTCTTCGGTCAATCGCGTCACGCAAACGGTACTAAATTGTACTCTGCTCGTATCATTCCTTTCAAGGGTTCTTGGATTGAATTCGCGACAGACATCAACAATGCCATGTACGCTTACATCGATCGTAAGAAGAAGTTACCTGTAACTACTCTGCTTCGTGCAATCGGATTCGAAAGCGATCGTGAAATCCTTGAAATATTCAACCTTGCTGAAGAAGTGAAAGTTTCTAAAGCTGGATTGAAGAAAGTCGTGGGTCGCAAACTTGCAGCACGTGTGTTGAAAGTTTGGATCGAAGACTTCGTAGATGAAGATACTTCCGAAGTTGTTTCTATTGAGCGTAACGAATTGATCTTAGATCGTGACGTTGTTCTTGAAGATTCACACATCGATATCATTGTTGAAAGTGGAACCAAAGTAATCGTTCTTCACAAAGAAGAGTCGAATGCTGCTGACTTCACTTTAATTCACAATACACTCCAAAAAGATACAACAAACTCTGAAAAAGAAGCGGTTGAATACATCTACCGTCAATTGCGTAACGCTGAACCACCAGATTTGGAAACAGCTCGTGGCGTAATCGACAAATTGTTCTTCTCTGAGCAACGCTATGACCTTGGTGAAGTAGGACGTTTCCGTATCAACCGCAAGTTGGGATTGAACATGTCTCTTGATCAACGTACTTTAACAAAAGAAGATATCTTAAGCATCATTCGTTACCTTATTGAGTTGGTTAACTCAAAAGCAGACGTTGATGATATTGACCACTTGTCGAACCGTCGTGTTCGTACTGTTGGTGAGCAACTTTACAATCAATTCGCAGTAGGTTTGACTCGTATGGCTCGCACCATTCGTGAGCGTATGAACGTTCGTGATAACGAGGTCTTCACTCCTATTGACTTGATTAACGCAAAAACATTAAGCTCGGTTATCAACTCGTTCTTCGGAACAAACCAGCTTTCTCAATTCATGGACCAAACAAACCCTCTTTCCGAAGTTACCCACAAGCGCCGTATGTCGGCACTTGGTCCAGGTGGACTTTCGCGTGAGCGTGCAGGTTTCGAGGTTCGTGACGTACACTACACCCACTACGGTCGCTTGTGTACAATTGAAACTCCAGAAGGACCAAACATTGGTTTGATTTCTTCTCTTTGCGTTTATGCTAAAATTAACAAATTAGGTTTCATCGAAACTCCTTACCGCAAGGTTGAAAATGGAAAAGTTTCAATGAACAACAACGGAGTAACATACCTTACTGCTGAAGACGAAGATTCTAAAGTAATTGCACAAGCGATTGCAGACATCGACGATTCAGGTAAGTTCTTAGGCACTAAAGTGAAAGCGCGCTTGGAAGGTGACTTCCCGGTTATTGCGCCTTCTGCAGTTGCTTACATGGACGTTGCTCCAAACCAAATCGCTTCTATCGCGGCATCGCTTATTCCTTTCTTGGAACACGATGATGCTAACCGTGCGTTGATGGGATCGAACATGATGCGTCAAGCCGTACCACTTCTTCGTCCAGAAGCTCCTATCGTTGGAACTGGATTGGAAGCATACGTTGCTAAAGATTCTCGTGTTCTTCTTACCGCAGAGGGAGATGGTGTGATTGAGTATGTAGACAGCGAAGAAATTCGTATCAAATACAAGCGTAACGACGACGACGAATTGGTTAGCTTCGATAGCGCTACTAAGTCGTACACGGTGCGTAAGTTCGGTAAGACCAACCAAAGTATGTGTATCAACCTTCGCCCAATGGTGAAGAAAGGTGACAAAGTTACTCTTGGACAAATTCTGGTTGAAGGATATGCAACTCGTAAAGGCGAATTGGCTTTAGGTCGTAACTTGAAAGTGGCATTCATGCCTTGGAAAGGTTACAACTTCGAGGATGCTATCGTTATCTCTGAGCGTGTTGTGCGTGATGACTGGTTTACTTCAATTCACATCGATGAGTACACGACAGAAGTGCGTGATACAAAACGTGGTGTTGAAGAATTGACTTCAGACATTCCAAACGTAAGTGAAGAAGCTACACGTGATCTAGATGAAAACGGAATTATCCGCGTAGGTGCTGAAGTGAAAGAAGGAGATATTCTTATTGGTAAGATCACTCCGAAAGGAGAAACTGATCCAACACCGGAAGAAAAACTTCTTCGTGCAATCTTCGGTGAGCGCGCTGGTGATGTGAAAGACGCTTCGTTGAAAGTTCCACCAAGTGCAACAGGTGTTGTAATTGGAAAGAAATTGTTCAGCAGAACAGTTAAGGAAAAGAAAACGAAGAACAGTGCGGATAAAGCAGTTCTTGAAGCATTAGACAAGGACCACGATAAGGACAATGGTGAATTGAAAAAGATTCTTGTAGACAAGATTCTTGCAATTGTGAAAGATCTTCCTTGTCAAGGTGTATTCAATTACTTCAAAGAAGAGCAAGTTAAAAAAGGAACGAAGTTCAACGCTAAAGTTCTTTCAGCAATTGATTACAGTGTTGTAAATACAGAGTCTTGGACAAAAGATGAAAAAGTGAATTCACTTGTTCGTCGTTGCGTTCACAACTTCAACTTGAAGCACAATGAATTGTTGGGTTCATACAAGCGTATGAAATTCCAATTGACTGTTGGTGACGAACTACCAGCTGGTATCGTGAAGTTGGCTAAAGTTTATATTGCTCAAAAACGTAAATTACGTGTGGGTGATAAGATGGCTGGTCGTCACGGTAACAAGGGTATTGTTGCACGTATCGTTCGCGATGAAGACATGCCATTCTTGGAAGACGGAACAACAGTAGATATCGTGTTGAACCCACTAGGGGTACCATCACGTATGAACTTAGGACAGATTTACGAAACCATCTTAGGATGGGCTGGTCAAAAAACCGGACAAACATTCGCAACTCCTATTTTCGATGGTGCATCAATGGATGATATTGTTAGTCAGACCGACGCTGCAGGTGTTCCACGCTTTGGTGTGACATACTTGTACGATGGTGGAACTGGTGTTCGTTTCGAACAACAGGCTACTGTAGGTGTGATTTACATGATCAAACTGAGCCACATGGTTGACGATAAGATGCACGCGCGTTCTATCGGACCATACTCTTTGATTACTCAACAACCATTGGGCGGTAAAGCACAATTCGGAGGTCAACGTTTCGGAGAGATGGAAGTTTGGGCATTGGAGGCTTATGGAGCTGCCAATATCCTTCAAGAAATCTTAACCGTTAAATCTGACGATGTTATCGGAAGAGCGAAGACGTACGAGGCGATTGTTAAAGGAGATGCCATGCCACAGCCTGGTATTCCAGAATCGTTCAATGTATTGCTACATGAATTAAGAGGATTAGGATTAAGCATTAATCTGAATCAGAATTAATTCATCAGACAACGAAAAGAAATTTTTAACATAGACATTCAAACTGCACAAAATGCTTCAAGCAAAAAAAGTAGCAAAACCAACCAGTGATTTTAAATCAATCACTATCTCATTAGCTTCACCAGAAGAGATCTTAGAGAGATCTTCTGGCGAGGTAATGAAGCCAGAAACCATTAACTACCGTACCTATAAGCCAGAGCGCGAAGGTCTTTTCTGTGAAAAGATTTTCGGTCCTGTAAAAGACTACGAATGTCATTGCGGAAAGTACAAGCGTATCCGTTACAAGGGTATTGTTTGTGACCGTTGTGGTGTTGAGGTTACTGAAAAGAAAGTTCGTCGCGAGCGTATGGGACACATTTCCCTTACTGTTCCGGTAGCTCACATTTGGTACTTCCGTTCACTTCCAAACAAAATCGGTTACCTATTAGGTATGCCTTCTAAGAAATTAGATCAAATCATTTATTACGAACGTTATGTTGTAATCAATGCTGGTCCGGTTACAGATGCAGAAGGAGGAGGATTGGAAGCTGGACAATTCTTAACGGAAGAAGAGTACTTGGATATCCAAGAGCAACTTCCACGTGAGAATCAGTACTTGGATGATAAAGATCCAAATAAATTCGTAGCGAAAATGGGTGCTGAAGCACTTCATGATTTGTTAGCTCGTTTAGATTTAGATGCATTGTCATTTGAATTGCGCGACAAAGCAAACCGTGAGACTTCACAACAACGTAAAAACGAAGCTTTAAAGCGCTTGAGTGTTGTTGAGAGCTTCCGTGATGCAAACACACGTGTAATCAACCGCCCAGAGTGGATGATCACTCGCGTAGTTCCGGTTATTCCACCAGAACTTCGTCCACTTGTTCCATTGGATGGTGGACGTTTCGCAACTTCTGATTTGAATGACCTTTACCGTCGCGTTATTATTCGTAACAACCGTCTTAAGCGTCTTTTAGAAATTAAAGCACCTGATGTAATCTTGCGTAACGAGAAGCGTATGCTTCAAGAAGCGGTAGATTCATTGTTCGATAACAGCCGTAAATCTTCTGCTGTTAAGACTGAAAGCAACCGTCCGCTTAAATCACTTTCAGATTCTTTGAAAGGTAAGCAAGGACGTTTCCGTCAGAACTTGTTGGGTAAGCGTGTTGACTATTCTGCTCGTTCGGTAATTGTTGTTGGACCAGAATTGAAACTACACGAATGTGGATTGCCAAAAGATATGGCAGCTGAGCTTTTCAAACCATTTATCATTCGTAAGATGATTGAGCGTGGTATTGTGAAGACAGTTAAATCTGCAAAGAAAATCGTAGATAAAAAAGAAGCAATTGTTTGGGATATCCTTGAGAACATTTTGAAAGGACACCCAGTCTTGTTGAACCGTGCTCCTACCCTTCACAGACTTGGAATTCAATCATTCCAACCGAAGTTAATTGAAGGAAAAGCAATTCAACTTCACCCACTTGTTTGTACGGCATTCAACGCTGACTTTGATGGTGACCAAATGGCTGTTCACGTTCCACTTGGAAGTGCTGCAATTTTGGAAGCCCAATTGTTAATGTTGGCTTCTCACAACATCCTTAACCCTGCGAATGGTGCACCGATCACGGTTCCATCACAGGATATGGTATTGGGTCTTTATTACATAACTAAAGGCCGTGAGGGTACTGAAGAGAAACCTTGTCGTGGTGAAGGAAGAACTTACTATTCGAAAGAAGAAGTAATTATCGCCTTCAACGAAGGACAATTAGACTTACACGCGTTCATTAAAGTACGTTGGTACGATATGAACGATGAGCCAAGTATTATTGAGACAACTGCAGGACGTGTATTGTTTAACGCAATTGTTCCACCTGAAGTTGGATTCATTAATCAACTTCTTACCAAGAAAGCGCTCCGTGATATTATCGGAAACATTCTAAAGATTGTTGGTATTGCTCGTGCTGCGAAGTTCTTAGATGACATGAAAGATCTAGGATACTATTGGGCATTCAAGGGCGGATTGTCGTTCAAATTGACAGACGTTGTTGTCCCTAACGAGAAAGAAAAACTTGTTGGCGAAGCGACGAACAAAGTTGCTGATGTATTTGAGAACTATAACATGGGTCTTATTACGAACAACGAACGTTACAACCAAATCATTGACATCTGGACGAACACGAACTCGCGTTTGACAAACATCCTTATGGATCGTTTGAAGACCGACCAACAAGGATTCAATAGCATCTACATGATGTATGATTCTGGAGCTCGTGGATCTAAAGAACAAATTCGTCAGTTAGCAGGTATGCGTGGTCTGATGGCTAAGCCACAGAAGAACGCTGCAGCGGGTGGACAAGACATGATTGAGAACCCGATCTTGGCGAACTTTAAAGAAGGTTTGTCGATCTTAGAGTACTTCATCTCTACCCACGGTGCTCGTAAAGGTTTGGCCGATACAGCATTGAAAACGGCGGATGCGGGTTACTTAACTCGTCGTTTGGTTGACGTTGCTCAAGACGTTATTATTAACGAAGTTGACTGTGGTACACTTCGCGGATTGAATACAAATGCATTGAAGAAATCTGATGAAATTGTTGAAAGTCTTCGCGATCGTATCTTAGGTAGAACTTCTGTGCACGATGTATACCACCCAGAAACAAACGAACTACTTGTAGAGTCTGTTCAAGAAATTTCTGAAGAGATTGCAGATGCTATTGAAGCAGCTGGAATTGAAGAAGTGGAAATTCGTTCTGTATTAACCTGCGAAAGCAAACGTGGTGTTTGTGCGAAGTGTTACGGTCGTGACCTTGCCTCTGCTCGTTTGGTTCAAGAAGGATTGGCTGTTGGAGTTATTGCTGCACAGTCTATTGGAGAGCCTGGTACACAGTTGACTCTTCGTACGTTCCACACGGGTGGTGCTGCGTCTGGTTCGGCTATTGATTCTGACTTGAAAGCGAAATATCCTGGTATCGTTGAAATCGAAGATCTTCGTACAGTTGAAAGAAAAGAGAACAATGTTACAGTTACTGTAGTTGTTGCTCGTTCTGCTGAATTGAAAATCAACGATGAGAAAACAGGTATCACCATGGCTACAATGAACCTTCCTTACGGTTCGGTTCTGCTTGTAAACACTGGAGATATTGTGAAGAAGAATGATGTGATTTGTGAATTCGATCCGTTCAACAGTGTGATCATCACTGAAGAAGATGGAACGATTAACTTCGACGCTATTGAAGAAGGAATTACCTTCAAAACTGAAGTCGATGAGCAAACCGGATTCTCTGAGAAAATTATTATTGAGACAAAAGACAAGAAGAAAAACCCAAGCATCGAAGTCGTTCGCGGCAAAGAAGTGGTGAAGGTATATTCGCTTCCAGTAGGTGCTCACTTGAACACCGATAACAAAGTGAAAATTACCAAGGGTAGTATCCTTGCTAAGATCCCTCGTATGGCGGGTCGTGGTGGTGACATCACCGGTGGTCTTCCACGTGTTACCGAATTATTCGAAGCACGTAACCCATCGAACCCAGCAAATGTTGCGGAAATTGACGGTATCGTTGAATACGGAAAAATCAAACGCGGTAACCGCGAGATTATCCTTCGCTCACGTACTGGAGAAGAGAAGAAATATTTAATCAACCTTGCTAAGCACATCTTAGTTCAAGATGGTGACTTCGTTCGCGCAGGTATGCAATTGTCTGATGGTGCTATCTCTCCTGGAGATATCCTCGACATTCAAGGACCAACTGCAGTTCAAGAATACTTGGTGAATGAAATTCAAGAAGTATATCGTTTACAAGGTGTGAAAATCAATGACAAGCATTTCGAAGTTATTGTTCGTCAAATGATGCGCAAAGTTGAAATTCTTGATGCTGGCGATACACGTTTCTTGCAAGGAAGCACTGTAGACAAAGCGGAGTTCATTGATGAAAACGATTTGTTATTCGATAAGGTAGTTGTTACTGAACCAGGAGATTCTGAGAAATTCTTAGCAGGTCAGGTGATTACAGCATTGCAATTCAGAACTGAAAACTCTGAGTTGAAGCGTAAAGACCGTGCAGTTATGGAATCTCGTGAAGCCATTACAGCTACAGCGCGTCCTATTCTTCAAGGTATCACAAGAGCATCATTGCAAACAGATTCATGGATCTCTGCAGCGTCGTTCCAAGAGACTACGAAAGTATTGAACGAAGCAGCTGTACAAGGAAAAACAGACTTCTTGAACGGATTGAAAGAAAACGTTATCGTTGGTCACCCAATACCTGCGGGTACAGGTGGACGTCGATTCCAAAAAATGTTAGTGGGCAACAGCGAAGACTTGGTCAACATTATGGCGAAGCGCGGTGCAAATGCCCCAGTAGAAGAAGTGTAACCCCTTCCCTACTTTAATACTTAAAAGAGCCGCTTATGCGGCTCTTTTTGTTTGCAACAGCAAAAGAGCTAGTGAACATGTCGAAAGCCGTTTAAACTTCTTCTGTAGACGAAAATCGCCTTGTTCTTACGATTCGTGGTAACACCTTCATTCATCTCCGAATTCTTTAACATGAGACTTATTCATAAGCGAACAAAAAAGGGCCGACCATCGGTCGACCCTTCCACATAAAATAAAATCTTACGAATTACTTTACAAATGTTGTTTGGCGAACAGCACCTGCGTTCGATACACTGCGAACAATGTACATTCCGGCAGAAAGTGACTGTGTGTTCAACTGAACTTGTTGAGCGCCTGCAGATACGTTGTAACGCTCTGTAGAAATGATTTGTCCTTGTGCATTGAAGATATCTAATCTTCCTTGCTCAGTTGAAGTAGCGTTCCATTGAATGGTTGCTGATTCAGAAACTGGATTTGGGAAAATCATGAAATCGTTTGCAGAAGAAATTTCAGCAACTGCATTCGGGCTTGGCATGGTTCCAACAACATTCAAGGTGAAGCCTTGCGAATTAATTCCACCTGGAGTAGTTGATCCGTCTGCGTTAACTGTGAAAGTAACGCAATCTGTTGCCGTGCAACCATCTGGAAAAGCCACAGTAACACAAACGGTGTAAGTGCCAATCTCTGTATATTGCCAAGTTGGAAACATTGTTGTTGCAGTATTGCCATCACCAAAACTCCAAATGTATGTTCCCATAGCGCTGTTTGCTCCAGGCATATAAATTACTACGTTAAATGGATCTGAAATCAAAGAATCAGCAACCAAAACGATATCAGTTGTACAACCACCTGTTGAACATCCTTCGTCTACAACACCGTCACAATTATTATCTATGCCATCGCATACTTCCGTTGCGTTCGCATTAATCGCAGCGTTGTTATCGTTACAATCAGCGAAACTGCTGAAACCGTCTCCGTCATTGTCAATTACTCCACCTCCATTACCCATGTCAATGTTGAATGTCGTTACAGTACCAGGAACCATCGGACCTGAAGCGCAATTGGTAATTCCATTGCAATCTGTTGCACACACGGTAACAATGTAATTCGTCATAAAAGTATTTATCGCGATAAGGCCCGTAAATGAGCTTCCAGATGGATCAGCAGCAAATAGTTGGAACGTTCCGCTTGCACCGGTTAAAGAATCGGCATAAGTACCGGTAACTGTTACAGCGCAATCTGCGTTTGAAACAATGACAGAAATTGGAAAGCCTTGAGAAAATATTTTTCCAGAAAAAGCAAACAGTGATAAAACAAGTAAAAGTCGAAGTGATTTCATAGTTAATAATTTGAAACGAAAATAAGGCACAATCACTTGTAATTTTACAATGAAATATCTTCAAACTATGATTTCCAAAAAAACACCTTTTTATATAATCATTTTGTCGTTTGTTGCGCTGTCCGTGACATCTTGTAAAATAACAGCTCCTCTTCCTGAAATGGCTAATATGGAAATTCCAGTTGGCCCAACCCCTTCTGTATCTCACATCAATATTCCCGTGAATATTTCCATTGACCCAATCTTAAAATTCGCGAACGAATCCTCTTCGCCTATTATTAGAAATCCGGAATGGCCCAATTTCGCTTCTTTCGGTGCATGTGATGGACCGCAAGCGAAGTACGATGTTTTTCGAGAAAACTTAAACGGTTATGTAGTCGGAAATAAATTCGTTGTTGGAACCAAAGCATGGTACGGCATTGAAGGAAACTATTGCACCGGTTGCGTTTGGGGAAATTGTGTTCATCCGCGTATTCCTTTTTCTTGTGGAAGTGGAAACGAAACCAAGCGAAGAGTTGAAATTGAATTTTCAACCAATCTTTCCATGAATGAAAACTATCAACTTGTCACTTCCACTTCTCTTTCGAAATTAAATCCAATGGACCCTTGTGAGTTGACATTTTTAAAAATTGATATGACAGGCGAAATCATGAAGGCCATGCAGCCAGCCCTTTTTGATGTCTGTAAATACATAGACCAACAATGTCTGCAAGTCGACTTTAAAAGCTACGCTAATGAAGCGTGGAAGCAATTGAACAGTCAAATGGAAATTCCAGGGTACGGCTATCTGACCTTCAACGCATCTAATTTCAAGTTGGGACCCATGTATGGATATGGTAACATTCTCCAAGTGAACTTGGGTATTGATGCCACCCCGGTAATGAGCTTAGACAAAAATGAAAGTGCTGTTGTTCCGCCTCTTCCTCTTCTGAATGTTCAAAATGAAATGACTTCAGGCTTTGTAATTCAAATGCCTATTAAATCGAGCTACGAAACTCTTTCCACCAAAGTCAATGAAATGACAGCCGGTAGCACCTTTGCGAGTGACGACAATAAGAAAAGCATTACCGTTAAACATTTGGGATTGTCTGGATTGGGCAATCAAAAAATTCAAGTCGAAGTTTTGTGCGACATGAAGGTTGGCTTCAAGAAATATAAAAACTGCAAATTCTTTTTAGCTCTCACCCCTAACGTGGACCCTTCAACCAATAAAATGAGTGTGAGTTCTATTGAAGTGGATAGCAAATCGAAACACGTTTTGATGAATGCAGGAGTGGATGTCTTTCAAACCAAACTTGCCCAAACCATTCAAAGCGCATGCAATGTGGATCTTACTCCAACACTTCAATCTGCAAAAACAGAAATTGAAAAACAGTTGAACGGTGAATTAATGCCTGGGGTTAATTTGAAAGGGCTATTGAATAATCTTCAGATTACTGGATTCTATCCTACACAAAAAGAGCTGCAAATTACTGTAGCTCTTAATGGCAATTTACAAATTGATGTGGTGAATTATTCCACGAATTAATTTTAGCTTCTTTTCTTTTCTGAAACTTTTGCGTCTACGGTTTTCATCATGCGCCATAGAATGTGATCGGGACTGTCTGTGAAGTTCATCTCGAAATGCATGGTCATTCCATCTGAAGAAAACTTCATATTGTCCATCATCTCTAAAAAGCTTTTCATTTCGTCTACTGTGTTTTTATTCTCACGCTCAATGTCCGGATAATTCTTATAGTTCATGTCCATGTATCCCGACCCCGCCTTTTCAGTAAGCATTTCTTCTAATTCATCTTCCCATGAAAAGTTCTGTGAAGCAAAGGCCGATTCATCGTTGGAAATTGAAAGATAATTTCCTTCGTATTTGTAGAACAGTTTTACGTCTTCCATTTCCAAAACTTCTAGGCCGTTGTATTGGTATCGTTTTACTTGCGGCTCTTCGATTTCTTCCACTAAATTGTCATAAGGCGTCATGTAAGAGTCATAGCTTGACTTCATTAATTCTTCAATAGCAACCATTTCTTCCACCTGAACTGATTCATTCATTTTCGCAACAAACTTCGAGATAAGATTATCAATGATTCCGCGATCTTTCAGACCTAGGTTTATCTTATAGATGGGGGTTAATTCATTGAGCGTATCTTTTTTCATTGGCACTTCAGAACCATACATTCCATAAGGGTCCCAATTGCTATAATCTGCAACTTCACCAATGGTTTGCACATTTTTAATGTCTATCAATGAGAAAGACATCTCTCCTGTTAACCCATTTTTAAATTCATCTATTGAAAATCCGTCCTTCATCATCTCTTCATTTATTTGAGGATAAAGACCTAGAATTTTATCGAGATTCATATTCGCTGCATAAAATCCTTTGGGTTGTGTTGGAGAAATCAGTTTCATCAAATCTGTCGTGACACCCTCTTCTTTCATCATAGAAATTTCTTCCGGAGTTGCACCTTCTACGGGGTAGTATATTGCGTCTACAAGCATCTGTTTGTCTTCGAAAAGAACAGTCATGCCAATCCCCTCTACTTTGTCCATTGATTGTAATTGCTCCTTAGGCATAATGCTCATACTTCCAACTAACTCTTGG
This sequence comes from Flavobacteriales bacterium, assembly GCA_044239865.1. Taxonomy (GTDB): domain Bacteria; phylum Bacteroidota; class Bacteroidia; order Flavobacteriales_D; family Sanyastnellaceae; genus CAIZGX01. The sequence goes on along the minus strand of JBIIAO010000003.1, from coordinate 366,705 downwards.
AAATTCTTCGCGTTCATGTATAACCCAAGGTCAGCATCTAAAGACTCATATTCCATGTAGGTATCGTTTTCCAACATGCTCATGTCCTCGTCTTGAGCAAAGGCCTGCTTTGCTTTTTCCATAACATCGTCTGCATTTCTGAAATACAGAAGAGCCACATTCTTGTCCCAAACTAAAGCCACATCACCTTTATCCAACTCAGCGGTATACAATCCATCTGTCTTTTGAACTTCAACTCCATCGTCAATTTTGGTTACGGTTTCTTCAAATTCCTTTGCGTCATTTATTCCGAAAACGATTCCTCCGAATTGGTCTTCACCTTTACCCACGAATCCGTAGGCGTTTTGTAAAAAATTCACTCCGCTTTTCTTCGGATGATCGAGTACTTCGTTAAATACTTCTCCGTCTTTACCCATCTCATTGAACATGGCTAAATCTTTCCATTGCTTAAACTCTGATTTATCAGCTAAGCTTTTTACGTCAGCCTTGAACACCATTGCGGCATCCTTCGGTATTTTGGCAATGAGCTTGTTGTTGTTCGACATACCTAAATACCAGAACAATGCAGCTAATCCTAGAACGAGAGATGTTCCACCGATTATAAGACCTGTCTTTACGGATTTTTTCATAATGACTCAAATTTAAGGCATTCTTATTTTGAAGGGTTATAAATTTACGCTTTATATTTCACGCCGAAATCAATAACATGAAAGCAAAAGAATACATAGATCAACTTCACATGCAACCTCATCCTGAAGGTGGCTATTACAAAGAGAACTTCCGAAGCGCGGAATCTTTTCAATTCACTGGATTTGATGGGGAACGTTCCATCTGCACCAGTATTTATTTTCTTCTCGAAAAAGGACAGACCTCTGCGCTTCATCGTATCAAGAGCGATGAGATTTGGTATTTCCATGACGGAGATACATTAGAAATTATTGAACAGGACTCTGAAGGAAATGAGTCAATCACTCCATTAGGAAAGGACATTTTGAATGGTGAAGTTCTTCAGCACGTGGTACCTGCGAATACTTGGTTCGGTGCTCGACTGGCGGCGCATTCAGAGTTTTGTCTAGTGGGCTGTCAAGTGAGTCCTGGATTCGATTTCAAAGATTTTGAGTTGAAATAAAAATTTCACCTTAAATTCGAATCGTTAACCATTAATAACACACACCATGGGAAAAGGAAAAGACGTTAAAAAGGAAGAGAAAAAAGTTCCTACAAAAACAGCTAAAGAAAAGAAAGCTGAAAAGCGTGATAAGAAGCCGAAGTACGACTAAGCTTGCATTAAATCTCTAATTGCAACTGAGGCGACCACGCTTCCGAAAGTAGCCGGCATGTAGGATATGGTTCCGTATGCCGACTTCTTATAATTCTTTCCATCGGTAAGCATAAGACTTTCTTTAATTGGGAGTTCGGGGCTGAAGACCACCTTCACTCCTTTGCGAATACCGCTCGATTTTAAATTTTTTCTTATTTGCTGGGCGAAGGGACAGTTGTATGTCTTTGAAATATCTACGACCTGAAGTTTCGTTGGATCCAACTTCGCGCCTGCACCCATACTACTTACCAGAGGAATTTTATGCTCAAATGCCATTCGAATAAAAGTGAGCTTTGGGGTAATGCTATCAATGGCGTCTATCAAATAATCGGGTTTGCTTTTCAGGTGTTCTTCTACCAAAGTCGGATTCACAAACTCCTTCACAACAGTCAATTCAATTTCTGGATTGATCGCGCGAATACGTTCAGCCATGATTTCCACTTTCGATTCACCATGATTCGTAGCTAAGGCAGGAAGTTGACGATTTCTATTTGTAGGATCTACAATATCTCCGTCAATGATTGTCATTTTACCAATGCCCGCTCGAGCAATGAATTCCGCTGCGAAGGATCCTACGCCGCCCATCCCTACTACCATGACATGTTTGGTCGTTAACTTCCGAAGAGTCTCTTCTCCGATTAGCAAACTTGTTCGAGACAACCAACTTAGATCTTCCATTGTTCAAAATTTGAACGCTAAAATAGAAGGAAACTCGAAGTGAATTCAAGATTCTAAACAAATCCTATTAATTGACTAACTGTAAATTCACAATGGTTTCAGTCTTGATTAATTTACCGGGTAAATCTCCATTGCAAGCCTCGTAGTACATGGTGAACAAATCGTTATAGGTTACTCTGAACTTTTTACCAACGTACTTCGGAGCATCAGAATCCGCGTCATCGATTAGATCATCGACTGAACCGTAATTGTTATAGGCCAGACCAAAACTGTGGTCACCAAATGCAAGATGCAAACAATCTCCAAAAAACATATCTGTCAAAACAAGAACTTCCGTCTTTTGTCCTTCCATTTTCAAAGAAGTGAAATTCCCAAACACATACCCTACCTTTCCTGTAGAAGTTTGAACACGATACCAATAGTCTGTTACTCCCCCTATAAAATCTTGTGACGCTTTTTGTAAAACGGTTAAACTTTCAAATCTTTTCACCTTCGCTACAACTTCACCTTGCACGTTTGGTGCTTTGCGAATATTCACCACATCACCTTGAATGATTAATTCAGTTTGAGCAAAAATTGAAATTGGAAGGAGGAATAAAAGAAAGAGATAATGTCTCATGATGATTATTTTTTGTGTTAATAATGTATAATCAATCTTCTTTTAAAATCAATTCGAGTCGACGAAAATTCAAAATCCGGATCGGAAACTGGCAGTGATCCAGGTTCGATAATATACCAATATTTACCAATTTTTTTAAGGGATCCTTTGTAAACGAGTTGATTCTCTGAGTAAATATCATCAAGCAAAGCCTCTATAACCCTCGCTTGAATTTTATTTCCGGTAATGGTAACTTTACAAATTGCTGTTGATTTCTGATATTCCTTATCGAATATTCTGAACTCATAACTCCCGTCTGAGTATGGCTTTGTCTGACCATAAATTGTTGATCCTAATCCGAGGAAAACAAAAAGTATTAAAAGGTTTTTCATAATTAGACTAAGTTAGTTCATTCAGATTAAACTTTCAACAGCGAGTGAAATTAGTTTAATTCGAAATAAAAATATCTGCCTCAGTCTCCATTATTTTATACTTCGCTTTAGCGGTTTGTCTTGAACAGGAGTTGAAGTGCCACCATTCTGTTGGGATACTCGAAAATCCCGCCTTGCGCATGACGCCGCGAAGGATATTTCTGTTATCGATGTGCAATTGTATTAACTCGCCCGATTGCAAAAATCGTTTCTCCATAGATGGGTATGCAATTTTCCGAATGTCATCAAATCCAGCACCCATATCGAGTGGCTTGCCGCTGCCATCGCAAATGGTTAAATCTACTGCCGCTCCATAGTTGTGTATGCTTCCGTTTTTCGGATTGGAGACGAAATTTACACGTTGAGAAACGGGTATCGAATCCAAGGCCACCCACATGCGCGTTTGCACTTCTCTTGGGCGAATAGCATCGTAAACCAATAAATGCAGGTCTGGATTCATTGCGGTTAATAACCGCTGTGCTTCTGCCAATTTCTGAGCAACATCCTTTTGCAAATAGGCCTTCTTTATTAAGAAGTACAGAGTATCGCCAATAAAATTATCTGAATACGTGTATTTAAGATCTACTTTAATTGCAGGACTTACGATTTGAACATCTACCAACTCAGGCCTAACAGGCAGCAATTTCTCTGGCGGAAGTGAATCTTTTTTCACTTCTTTTTCCGAAGATTGAATCGGTTGGCTAACTGAATTATTCTGTTTATTCGAGCTCGCACTTGAACAGGATTGTACAACTAGCATCACAAGAAGAATTGAATATAATTTCATTCGGTAAAGATTGGTTGCTATTCTGTTTGAAATATATTCACCTGGCGCACCTTTCCAACAATTCAAATTTGATATTGTGACTTAGTAAGCCCTGGTCAAATCTAAAAACTCCTTACTCCGCGAAATGGAAATTCTTGTAGGGTGGGTTGTAATTGACTTTCCGTTTTTATTTCCAACGTATTTTCCATTTGATAGATAAATCAGACCTTTATGCCAAACCTCATGGTTATTCATGGAATATTCAAATTCAAACCTCTGAAAGTACAGTTCATTCTTTACTGCATCATAGCCTATGGCTAACTTGTCATAAGCATATAACCCTAAACATTCTATTTTGATTGACTTTTCTGTGAGTGATGCTTTTCTTGTCATTGGCTCCCCTTCTCCATTAAAATCTTCGAACTCTGAATAAACATATTGATTCGACTTACTTAAATAAACTACAAAGCCTGCTTGAAGGCCTTCCTTCTTGCAAAAGGCAACGGCATCCGCCATTCCGTCTAAATCTAAATCACCGATACTAATTATTGTCTCACCTTCCAAAAGCTTATATCCTGCAGGCAATTTATCGGGTACTAACGAATTGACTTTGGTGAGATTATTTTGAACACTAGCAACAACTGCATTAGGTGTTGTTACGAACAAGGCTATTGACAATGCAATTGCTAACTGAGAGAAATTAAATTTAATCATGGAATAGACTTTTATCTTAAGAAATAAAAGTAATGCAATTCATCTTGAATCAAGTATTAATTAATCGCAAACAAATGCATTAACATCCACCACCTACATTAATAATGACGTAGCCATTATGCCTAACAATTGTAAGCCCATATTCGCAGCCCATATACAATTCACAGGTGTAATAATCTTTATTTTCGATAACTGAACCATTGTCCAATGTTTCGTATGAAATACCATTTAATACAAATTGATTATATGGTCGCAGATCAATATTCTCATTATTTAAAACATCAAGCGTTTCTTTATATGTATCCCGCTCGATAATACGCATCAACAAATAAGCCTCTTCCATCGACACTCCTGGTATACAAAGACTTTCTCCACCACCTTCGTAATAGAAACTCTCTTCGTAAGCACACTTCTGATTTTTCCATTCAAGAAAAAGAACATTACTGCCACTTTCTCCTAGTTCATTGTTTTTGAGAAACGACAATGGAATTTCATTGCTAATAGCTCTAAACTCTCTAATGACATATGTTCTAAGATTCTTATCAGAAAGACTCGGAGCGGGTAAACTCGAGAGAAAACCATCAAAAACATAACCGACGTTTCCGCTGAAATTTACTTTCACCCACGCCCCTTTTATACCCTCAACGGTTTTGGGATAGTTGAAGTTCTTTGATTCAAGTGTGACGACTTTGGAGCCATAATGAATAGTCTGCAAAACATTTCCATCGGGTTTGTCTCGAAACTTTAATCCTGATAACGCTAATACATTCAAAGTTTCATTGGAACTGTAATTATCTATAGCGTGCACTCCAAAAAACAAAAACACGCTCATGCAAAGAAGTAAGTATTTCATAAGGTTAATATTATATCGATATAAAGCAAATAAAACAAAAAATATTGCTCCGCTTGTTTATTTCTTTTTTTCTCGGGTCCGACTCACATGCGCTTTCAAAATACGTTTCCCTTCCACCTTCACTTCATCTTTCTTTCTGAAACTCCAAACGATTTCACTTGCGTGTTTTCGAGTTTCTTCCACATCGACAATGGGCATTGGATAGTCCCTTCCAATGACACATCCATACATTTCTTGTTCAATAATTGAAAGCTTGTGAGGCTCGTGAACAAAGGCTTCCGGAATGTTTCGCAATTCAGGAATCCAACGCTTAATGAATTCTCCATTCGCATCGTGCTTTTCCGAATTCGTAATGGGATTGTAAATACGAATGGTGTTGATACCCGTGGTTCCGCTTTGCATTTGAATTTGCGGATAGTGAATACCGGGTTCATAATCGAGAAACATACGTGCTAAAAAATGTAGTTCGCGCCAGTCTTGCCACAGGTTGAATACAAAAAACGAAACCACCATGGCGCGCATGCGGAAGTTGATGTAACCCGTTTCCTTTAGACAACGCATACACGCATCTACAAGCGGAACGCCAGTCATTCCTGCCTGCCAAGCTTTTATATACACTTCATTCTTCGGTTTAACCAAGACGTTGTACGCTCGATTGATGTTCTCTATTTCATACCGGCATTCCGTTTCAAATTTTTGAATGAAGTGGCAATGCCAATGCAATCGCGAAATGAAATTGGATAGCGCTCTTTTGTTCGTTGATGTCTGATAATGTTGAACGGTATACTGATAAACCGCTCGCATGCTTATGTTTCCATACGCCAAGTATGGCGAAAGACGGCTGCAACCTTTCCGACTGAGCGAAGGGCTGCTGATGTGTTTACTGTAATTCACGCTTCGCTCCGCAAGAAAATTCTTCAAATATCTCCATGCCAACGATTCACCTCCAGGTTGAAAATTTGGATTGCGTTCTGTGATTTCTGTTGGAAGGGAATTTCGATTTGAATTGAAATTATTTTCCGAATTGAAATTATAAATTTGAAGTGTATCTAACTGAATGTTGAAGGAAGGCGTTCGCATGGTATCTTCCCACATCTTCGGCCATTGCGGACGAGACTTCAATCTTCGAACAACGCCGTTGGTTTGAAATTCGTTCCATTGAATATTCCTGGAATGAAGGAATTCCGAAATGTTAATGTCGCGTTCGTACGTAAATAGGTTTCCCGATTCTTGCGAAGAAAAAACAGTCTGTATGTTGAAGTTCAAAGTCAGTTCCTCGAACACACGCATGGCTTCGTCGTGAAAGATTTCAATGTGTTTATTGAAAGGCTTCAGACGTTGATTCAAATCTTGAAGCGACTCATACACGAAACGCCAATGACGCACATCTGAATCGTGATGACACATAACCGAAGGTTCGAAGATGTATAGCAGTACAAATGGCAGTTCAGCTCCTTGCGCATGAAAAAGTGGCTCGTGATCTACGAACCTCAAATCGCGTTTTAACCAGACTACATTTATCGCTTGCACAGTTGTTCAATCTTTATAAATGAACAAGTATTGAAAGCAAAAGTTCGGAACATTCATCTATCACCGTTCAAGGTGTCATCAGCGAAGCTGTCATCCTTCGTTGAAGGTCATCACAACGTGTTGTGTCATCGCGCAGCGTTACTTCCCAAACATCGACTTCCCCTGCAGCGCCTGCAACAGCGTAAACACCGCCAAAGCGAAATAAAGCAACGCGAGAATTACCGTTGCTTTGGTATTTTTCAATAAATAAAAAGAAACGACGGGAATCACTTGCAGCGCGTGCATACCAATGAAATGAGCAATACGCGGATCGCCGTATTTCGTGCTCCAATTCAACAATGGAATACCGGCCTCGCCGTCTGGACCGCCGATGGTGTGCGTTAAGCGCGAGCCCATAACAAATCCTTCGAAGGAGAATATCACGAAAATGAAAATCCCAAATCGAATGGCCCACAGATAATGGTTCGGCAATTCAGGGAAGTCATTCATGAAAAACAGATAGCCAACATAAGCAGTATAGATGGTGACAAGCGTTGCAGCCATTGCCATGCAACCGTATAGAAAACTATAAAACGACGAGGTTTGATTGTAGTGCGACAATTGCCCTCTTCCTGCTTGAATAGCGATGTACACGATCTCGAATCCGAGCAGTAAGATGATGGCCCAATTGAATCGCGTAATGTTGAAGTCGGGTAAATACGAGCAGTACCAAATCATTGCCCAAGCGAAGAGGAATGTCGAGAAAGCAAATTTGAATGGCTTGTACCACGCGCTAACATTGTACACCTGCGTGCTTGAAAATTTAGTTAATGCAAGGAAGAGAATTGAGAAAGCCAAACACAGTAGACCAAAGTAATACAGCGTTTCATTTTTTTCTTTGAGCGCGAGAATGAAATTCATGTTACAAAGTTATAGACTGGATTTACTTTTGGGAAGAGAAAGCTTTGAACATTTTTCACTGAAGGAGGTTCTATTTCAAACTACTTTCGAATACCATGAGTCAAGTAACGACAAACACTTTTTTCAAAGTAGAAACATCTGCAAACAAATGGTGGGCGTTTAAACAAATGCAATTGGGGCATGACCAGCTAAAGGATATAGATGGACTGACCTTTTACAAAATACTAGGTTCAGGTGCGAAAAATGGATTTAGCGCTAAACCTAATTTTGGAACATACGTTCTTCTTTGCAATTGGGAATCTGAGATTCAAGCGGAGTCTTTTTTTTCAGAAAATAATTTCTTCAAGGAATACCAAGAACGAAGTTGCGAACGCATGACCGTTTACATGCATTCAGCAGAAGTACACGGCACGTGGGATGGCAAAACACCGTTCCAAAAAAATGCTGAATTGGCAATGGACAAGCCCATTATTGTTTTGACCAGAGCACGCATTCGATTCAGAAAACTATTGTCTTTTTGGAGTCGTGTTGGATCTGTTAGTCAGAGTTTAGAAAGTTATGACGGCCTTGTTTTATCTATCGGTGTTGGCGAGTGGCCGCTCATTCAACAGGCAACCCTTAGCATCTGGAAAACGCAAAAAGAGATGATGGATTACGCCTATAAAAATTCGAAACACCGCGAAGTCGTGGCCCTTACTCGAAAGCTTAATTGGTACAAGGAAGAAATGTTTGCGCGATTTGTACCCTACAAATTTGTTGGTGTTTGGGAAGGGAAAAACGCAAGTGAATTCATGCCTGAATGAAATTCAATTGGTGCACGTTGAACGACCCGATAAATGAGGAATTATAATTTCACAAACTGAATAGTTGATGTCCCCTCTGAGGTGGAAACACACACGAAGTAAACTCCACTCTCCAAACCGCTTGTATCAAGTGTGTTGTTCTCAAGCACATCAATGTTGAACTGTTTTCCTTCCACAGAAAACAGGCTGCAATTTGAAGCGGTTAGCTTTTGTGAAAATCCTTGAATGGCTATTTTATCGGTTGTTGGATTTGGGTAAATTGAAATCTCATCGGCATTCAAATCTGAAACTGAGTTTGCTTGAATTCTTCCGTTAATGTCGTATTGAAGGAAGAACTGCCATATTTTTTTCGAAGCATTGAAGTCGTTGTTAGTTACACCGACTGTAAATATTGAACCTGGCCACGTATGTCCGCCATCGATGATTTTGTAGTGTTCAACATCGACACCATTGGCACCTCCATCGTAAAAGTAATGAGTGGCAGTGCATCCGTCTGTTAGATTCGTATTTGGCACATCAGTAATCACTGGGGTTGCGTTGCAATTGTTGAAGTTCACCCAATACGACAATACGTTTGGAATGGCTTCCATAAAAGTACCTCCATCATACGGAACCGTTAAATCTGCGGTGCCGTGAATTTCCATAACTGGAGTTGGATGCACGGCATTACAGGTTTGGTCTTGACCTACATTCATTGAGCCTGTAACTGACGCAATGGCTGCAATGCGATTGCTCAATGAGCAAGCAAGGGTGTAACTCATGAATCCGCCATTTGACATTCCTGTGCTGTAGACACGATCTAGATTCACAGAATAGGTTGCGGCAATCTCGTCGATTAAAGCGCTGGTGAAACCAATATCGTCAACTGTTCCACCCCACCCCGAATTCCAATAGGTTGTTCCGGTTGCGTCGAGTGTTCCATTTGGCGCTACAATCAGAAAACCAGCAGTGTCGGCTATTGCACGAAAATCACCGTAATAAAATTGTTCAAATGCAGAGCTTGTATAACCGTGAAAATTCAACACCACTGGGGCTGGAGTTCCAGGAGAATAACTGGCAGGAACGTAAATGGTGTAACTGCGTGTAATACCATCGTGCAGCAGGGTTTCGTTAATGGTTTGCTGTCCGAGTGATACAAACGGCAATAAAAGGAAAAGGACTAAATATCTCATGTCTAAATGTAATGAGAAATTGTTTTGGGTTTGTTAAACAGGAACTTCTATACTCTGACGAAATAAAAAACACACTAAAATGTGGATTCCCTTACTTTCACCGCTCAAATTCACAAAACCAACCCGAATACCACATTAAAATGTGTTTATCTTGTTTATTTCAATTGAAATTCATATTTTTGACTTTCAAACCACATTATAATGTTAGTATCAAACCTCGGTGAAGCCATAAAAATCAGGCGTAAAGAATTGGGAATAACCCAACCTCATCTCGCTGATTTAGCTCAAATAAGCATAAACACATTGTACAAATTGGAAAACGGAATGGGGAATCCTTCTATTGACGTGCTGAATAAATTGGCAGATGTACTGGGAATGGAGTTGACCTTTCAAGTAAAAAAGAAACCTTAATTGAATGCGCACATTAGAAATATACCGCTCAGGGATTTTGGCTGGATTGCTCATTGAAGAAAATCGCAAAAACTATGTTTTCAGATATGAAGACCAATATTTCTTAGATGAAAACAAACCTGCTGTCAGCCTAACCCTGCCCAAATCACAAAAGGAATACACCAGTGAATACTTGTTTCCCTTTTTCTTCAACATGCTCAGTGAGGGTGTAAATAGAAAACTACAAAGCTTACAGTTAAGGATAGACGAAAACGATAATTTCGGCCTGCTCGCAGCTACGGCTCAATACGATACCATAGGTGCTGTTACCGTAAAACCAATTACTACGAAATGAACATTCACGAGCTAAAATATTGTCCAGGAACTTTATCGGAAGATTTTTCTTCCTATAGTCCTGGATGTCTTCGCAATCTCTTCAATGGAAAAAAAGTAAGTCATGTTTTGCCTTACGATCAGCCGCAGCAAAACGAAGATGTTGCTGAACAGTTTATGGAAAACCGTAAGCGCATTTCAATCTCGGGCGTACAAGAAAAATTGAGTTTTGTGTTAGAGAAGAATGTGCTGCGTTTAACGCATGAAGGAGAACAGGGGACTTATATCTTGAAGCCCATTCCTCGAGATTTAAAAAAGGTCGATCAGGTTCCTGCTAATGAACATCTGACAATGCAAATAGCTAAGCAATTGTACGGCATTAACACTGCAGAAAACGCAATGATTTTTTTTAAAAACGGCACTCCTGCATACATTACCAAACGTTTTGATGTAAAAGACGACGGCAGTAAATGGGGGAAGGAAGATTTCGCAACATTGGCCGGAAGAACAAATGACAATGCTGGACCTAATTTCAAATATGAATTTAGTTATGAGGAAGCTGGGCTGCTGATTCAAAAACACGTTTCGGCTTGGCGCGTTGAAATTGAGAAATATTTCTCCGTTGTGTTATTCAACTTTTTATTTTCGAATGGCGATGCTCATTTGAAAAACTTCTCCTTACTCGAATCTTCTATGGGAGACTTTCTCCTGAGTCCAATTTACGATTTACTGAATACTAAAATGCATGTTGACGATTCTGACTTTGCACTCGACCATGGGCTATTTGCTGACAATTTCAAAAGCGAGGAATACAAAAAGAACAATCACCCCTGCAAAAGTGATTTCTTTGAATTTGCAAGACGCGTAGGTGTTTCAGAAAATCGTATAGAAAAAATCATACTCCCCTATTTAGAGAAACACCAACAAATTGAAACATTAATTGGTCGTTCCTTTTTATCAGAAGCAAACAAGAGAGGCTACTTGATGATGTATCAGAAGAAGAGAAATTATTTGATTCGGTAGAGATTCTTTCCGAGTAAGATTTGAATTTAATATTTTGAAATTATGACACGCAAACAAATCGAACGCATTCAAAACAAGATTGTAAAAATAAAGCGCGCACTCCTGCTAATTACCAAACTTAAACGCAGAACTCATCAGCGTAATTTCAGCTTTTGAAATTCCAATTTTTACAGCCTCGGTTTTCCAATTTTTCACAACGCTTTTGATTTCGGCTATAATAGCATCCATCTCCTTTTCTTTTAGCTGAAAGTATTCCCCAACGCTTATCGCCAAATCGAAATCTAAGGCATTATTGTTTGAGTCAATATTTAACGATAATCCATCTTTATCAATTGACGGATTGATATCATAAGCAGGAGATAATTGCCAACCGGTTTTGTGTAAAATGAAACCATGGTTTCTTAAATGATCATCCGTATTGGATATTGCGATATTAAAAACCATTCGTTTCCACAACTGATGTAATTCCTTTTTGTTATTTGATTCATTGAACTGTATGAACTCTGCAATATCTAAATAGCTCGGAGGATTCTCTTTAATCGTTTCTTCATTATTGCCGGTCATTGTCATGGCAGAAGCAAAGTGAATCCTCTTATCTTTTATACGGTCAAATCGTTTTGTGAAAAACGTAAAATACTTGCCCGAGATTTTTTCAATTTTACACTCAGCCATTTCAACACCCGCCTTGGTAGCCAACTTGTAGGCCAGAAACTCCCAAGCAGCTTTATCAATAGTATCTTCTTTAGATGGAAATTTGGCTATCCATAAATTTCCTTTTTCATCTATAATATTTGCTTTCGGTCTTGCGCCACCTAAGGAAGAGCCTGGAGCCAATAAGATACTCAACCATTTTCGCACCTCCTTATTATCCTTATCCGATTCAATTAACGAGATGCCATGTTGTAATTCTCTTATGGAAGACCACGGTGGAGTTGGCCTAGCCTTATCATTATTTAAAAAGGGTTCTTTTTCTTGCAACTTAAACCGAAGGCCTCCCATTCTACTTTCGTCATTTACACCCAATAAGAAATCAAGATCGTGAAGATTTCTTGCCACCCTTTTTTCTTCCTTGGCCGTTTGAGCCTCTCTTCTTTTCATTAAGGTGCGTCCCCAAGTATCGGGCATGGAATCGTTAAAAACACCAAAATTGAATTTTCCTATTGGGAATTGTTGTCCTTTACTCCAAGTAATATCGGGATCAAATAAAAATTGCTTTTCTGTTGCCAACCATTTTTCATCGAAACTAAAACTAAATGTCTTTCTGCCCTTAGCTTGATGGGCTGCTAACGTTCCTATTAACTTCGGCCCGCCTAAATGCAACCAGTCTCCGTAAACCAGAATATCTATTTTACTTGTTGCCATTTTATTTCCCTCCTAAAAGTTCTAAATCTTGGATGTCTCTTCCTTGTTTATCTTCTGAAGCCAATTTCAAAAAATCATCTTGCAAACCAAATACGCGCAGCACATTAAAATACGCGCCCATTGAAACGCGAGGATTTCCCTTTTCAATTTGATAAAGTGTGGTTCTATCTATGCCAGCGCGTTCAGAAACTTCGATAGTTGTTAGCTTCCTTCTTTTACGAGCCAATTTAATATTCTCACCTAAAACACCCAGTATCTTAAGATTCTTTGGAAAAAGTGTTTGTTTTTTCGACTTCATAAAACGTTGATTAATATCCACAAATATATATCAAATGTGGATAATAAGCAACAAAACTACTCGACAGAAAAAGCCACTCACTCCTTAACACATCGCAAAAACAATCCGTCGTTGTAATAGCCCTCTTCTTCTACACTCTCTACAATGAGCATGGTTCCAATATAATCAACGGCTAACCCTATCTTTTTCCCGTCTTTCGTCCACCAGTACGTTTCCGGCAGCATCCAGGTACCGCGTCTATATCCGCGCATATCAGCAGTATTAAGTACATCCTTTTCGGTATCCTTTAGCTTTTCAAAAGCGCCTTCCAACCCGCCGTATTTCTTGAAGAGTATATTCCAATCATCGAGAGTAGCTATGCGGTAACCTTGCGGAGCTAATCCTCGTGTGTCAGTCAAAGCGAAATAATTGTACAATACATCCTTCGTGAGGTTATCGCTTAGATCTTCGCAGTAGCACCAGGCGGGAGTTCCATCTTCTAAAGCCTTAATCCATGCACTGCTGCTCTGTGCTTGTTCAATTAAATCTCCGTTGTTGAATTTTTTGACATTCAGATTTTCACTCATCCAAACTTGCTTACCCACTTTCACGGGAACAGGTGTTTGGTTCGCTGTGCGCTCAGCATAAGTCTCATAATTAAATGCTCTCCTCCCCTCTTGAACTTCCACGCCGTTCAACGATTTCATTCTGCTTGTCCAGTTGCCCCATGTATCATAGACGTACGTGAACTCTTGTGTCTGATTTTTTTCAAGATTGACTAAGCGGATTACGTCGCCCTTTTCATTGAGCTCTCCTTGCCAAACCTCTCCATTCAGTTTATCGTCTATCTGAATTTTCCTGTTTGACCTTTCGTATTTCTCCCAAAAAACTACTTTACCTTGATTCGTAGTTTTTTCTTCAATGAGTTCTCCGAGAGTGTTGTAGAATTTAAATGTTTTCGATTCTACCTGACCGCTCGAGTTTTCCATTCTCGTAGCGGAAACATTTCCCAATGAATCATATTTGTAATATTCCGTTCCCAGCAAGTCGTGGGTATATGGATTCGAAACTTGAGCTTCGTGAATAAATCCATTTTTATCAAGCACGTACTCAAACTTCTGCCATTTGCTTTGTTCAATAGTTCTTTGGCAGCTTTTCTGTTTTCCATTGAAATCAAAATCCATTGTTTCTTTGAATATCTCAAATTTCGAAAAACCATTGTGATCGTTCGTTAATCGAAGTATCTCCTCATTGAAAAAGGTTACGGGCCCTTTCAAGCCTTTCATTTCCACATCTGTTTTCTTTACGGGAAGAAGTACGTGGTCGGTGGTCCATTCTTCGAACATTACAATTGTTCCAAGATTGTAGACAACTGTTTCCTCTGACTTTGTTTGTCCGAAAGAAACTACATTAACAAAACAAGCTAAGGCGGCTAGAAAAAATCTATTCATGGTGTTGGGGTTTGAAGGGGAACGGAGGGAAAGTGAAAATAGTGTTCCGAGCACTGGTCACTCTTTAACACATCTCAAAAGCAATCCGTCTTTGTAATATCCACTTTCATCAATTTTCTCTTCAATGAGCATGGTTCCAACATAATCAACGGCTAACAAGGTTTTTATTTTCTCCAAAGACAAAATCGTCTAATTATTAAGTACCGAGTTTATACTTTTGGTATTGTTTGAAAGAATTACAACCTTCTCCTTTTTCGACTGAGCATTCGCGGCATCAACGAAAAAAATCAAACAGACTGTGATGTTAAACAATTTCAAAATTTAGAGAGTTTAATTTTATGGATTGGTTGGGAGAACGAGTCGGAAGCCGCTGTTGATATAGCAATCAGGACCATCATCAATGCACCTAGCGGTAGACCTGCACAAATAATCACTGGTAAAGCAACTTCCACCACGAACAACATGAACTTCTCCTGAACCCGGCCCTTTTGGCGCATGCTGTGACCCCCCTTTATATTCGGCAAGCCAGTCTGAGCATAATTCCCAAGCATTTCCGCTCATGTCATGAATACCTAACTCATTTGCTGATTTAATACCAACTTCATGAGTCTTTGACACACTGTTTTCATTAAACCAAGCCACGGAAATTGATTCATCAGAGCCGCTAAATTTATAACCTTTAGATTTGGATCCACCTTTAGCCGCATATTCCCATTCAGCCTCTGTCGGCAATCTATAATTCATACCTGTCCTCATATTCAGCCTTCTTAAGAATTCCTGTAATTCGCTCCAACTAACATATTCTACCGGACAATTACTGCACAAATCAACTTTATTGTGTGAACATGGTTCAATTTCACTTGGGTACCCGCCCATTACAGCAACCCATTGTAATTGCGTCACTTCATATTTGCCGATATAGTAGGAATCTAAACTCACACTATGTACTGGCTCTTCGCAATTTCCGACCATGGAATATTCGTCCAGATACAAACTAGGAAATGTACTTCCCATTTGAAAAGTTCCACCTTCAACATAGACCATTTCAATCTCAATGTTTGATTTCGTCAAGGAGTCTAACTTATATTTTAATATTGAATTCTCTTTCTTAATTAAAGATAATTCCGCCTCTAAATTTTTCTTGTAAGTATTACAATTCTCAATTTCTAATTTCCTTTTTTCAAAATCTCTAGAGACTCTCAATAGCTCAAGATTCAAAGCGCTCAAATTCGCACTTATCGAGTCTAGTTTTAGTGTGATTGATCTATCCTTTAAATGTGCAATACTTCTTTCACTTTCAATGATAGCATTTAGACTGTCCACTGTGTTTAGAAGAACTTCAATCTGCTCCTTCTTCGACTGAGCGGTAACAGTTCCAAAAAGGAGGAAAGAAAAAACAATTAGAGCAAGTAATCGATATATCATTTTGTTTTTTTGAATCTAGTTCTACTGACAAATACAGTCAATGCCAAACTTACCAGCATGTATGCCCAATTCCTCTGTTTGAATAACTTTCCCTTTTTCGTCGTATTGCAACCAATTACCCACTTCATTTTTCACTACACACTTGGTGTAAATAACTCCGCTATCGTAATAAGATATTTCCTCACAATTTCTTTCATCTCCTTTTAAAGAATATTTCAATCCACCATTCCGATTGTATATTTTCAAATCTTTCGCATTTTCGGCACCAACTAAAAACCCGTCTGAATCAAGTCTTAAAGCTTGATTAGAAAAAGCCTGTTTATTGTCATAAAATAAATGCATTGAATCTCCGTGCTTAACAATTTGCAAAGCCATTTTACCTGAGAGATTCGAAATGAAAATCGTATCTGATGGATTACCATGAGTATAATTAATCGTCTGCCATAATTTAGAATAATCATTACACCCCTCTAAATCTATTTCGTAATAACTGAGCATTATTGTCAAGCGAATAAATCCCAAATCATCAAAACAATAGTCCAGACATTTCCATTTCCCATCTCTAATCCCATTGACATAATTGCCCATAACTCGGATTGATGCATCGCAGTTGTAATATATCCACATTCCATTTTTAAATCCATCTTGGTATGGTCCTGTAGCATAAACCAACTTTTTTCCTGGGGTGTAAATCGAGGCTACTTCGTCGCTGTAATACGATTTAAAAACGCCATTAAAGTCTTTGTCTTTGGCACCTGCCCGTGGAACAAATTCAAACTCCGAAGCTTCCGAAAAATCTATAACATCATAAAAGTTCTTTACTGTGTGCTTTGAATTCAAATCACGAATAGAATCGCTTTGAAGTTGAATATCCTTCCTACTCTTCGCCAAATCGTTTTTCAAAAGAGTTATCTCGCTCTTCAATACTGCTTCCTCGCTCAAATAATTTTCGTGCTCTTTCTTCAGCTTTTCCTTTAAATCTGCATTCTCTGTTGAGACTTTCTTCGACTTTGCCAGCTCAATTTGAATCAACGCTTGCAATGAATCTGTTTGAATCTTCTTTTGCTGAACTTCCTTATTCAATTGCACCGAAACATTTTCGATGCTATCCAATTTCATTTTCAGAATTTCGATTTGCTCTTTCTTCGACTGCCCAAAAGAAATCACCGTAATACAAACAAAGAACAAAAGCGCAAAAGGGTATTTGCAAGAAGTATTCATTGGTTTCATATCTCAGACAAAAGTAAGATTTTAGAATAAGCCTATTTATTATCCATTGCTAATCGGAATCCGCCGCTTGGTCTGTGACATTTAGGACCGTCGTATTCTCTGTACCAAGTAAAGCAAATATCTTTTTCGCTAATCCAACTTCCGCCTTTTAAAATTCTATAAGAACCTTCGTTCTTCCAATTTTTGTTTGAATAGGAGCTAGCTAAATCTGAACACCATTCCCATACGTTTCCTGTCATATCATAAATACCCAATTCGTTTGGCTGTTTCAAACCAACTTTATGAATTGTTGAATCGCTATTCTCGTAATACCACGCGACCTCTGAGATATTATTTCCTCCAGAAAAAGTGTATCCCTTACTTTTAACACCACCCTTTGCAGCAAACTCCCACTCGGCTTCAGTTGGAAGTCTATATTTCTTGTCTGTTTCTAAATTTAGTTTTTTAATAAAGTTTTGAATATCCTTCCATGAAATTGTTTCTACCGGACACTCATCGCAATTTGAAAAAGTACTTTGATCGTAACCCATTACCAATCGCCATTGTAATTGGGTTATTTCATATTTCCCGATTTTAAAGGCTTGAACATTCACCTCATGAGCTGGCCTATTGAATTCCTCTCCTTCATTCGACCCCATCATAAACTTCCCCCCTTCAACAGAGACCATTTCAATTCCAATTTCAGTTTGAGCATTCACATTAAATGTGAAAATTAGACCAAGTAGGAATGGGAAGGAATGTAATTTAATATTCATGTTAGAAAATTTAAGTTCAAGTAGACGAATTTAAGGAAAGTTTAACGTTTGAATCCGAATGAAAATACTTTCGGCAAAAAAGTATTCAACTTACACTACAGCAAATTGATTGTTTCTGCATACTTTCGAGATATAATTCAATTCAACCATGAAACTTTTCAATTCAGCTCTTTTCGCTCTCTTACTATCGTTTTCTGTTACTGGATGCGTTTACTATTCGCATTCAGCCCATACGAATATTCGCCAAGATTCTTTTGATCAGTCCTTTCAATATCTGAAAACCGAGAGTTTAATGGTTGGGGTAAATTATGCTGAAACAACAGATGTGATATCCAAGTCAGCACAAAATTCAACAATTGACTCAAATAAGCCTCTGACAGATGAAGAAAAACAAGCAATACTTGAAAACATCCGTTCGGGAAATTCGGTTAATACGACGTCATTAAACAATTCTTATCTACCCATTAACAAACCAACGTTTTATGCCCTATCTGAATTTGTAAACAAGAAATACGGTAAAGATGCGGTCGTTGGGAATGTTGTTTGGGATGTCAAGAACACACTTTTCTTTTGGAATAGTCAGAATATTGAATCCGTGACTTTTGATGTTTATTTGAAGAGATAAATTTGATTTTCGGAGAATAATTATATTTGAAATTATTAGAGTGGATATTAGAAACTACTAACAAAATAAAGCGGCAAAAACCGAGAAGCCAGATTGAATAGATAAAGAACATATAAAAACAAAAAAAATGCAACAAATTAATTTACAAAATCAAAAAAGATTCGGAACTCCTACATTCGTTGATAACAAAGTTAGAGTTAACTATGGTGATGGCGTTGAGAGTGTTCTTTTTGAAGATATTTCATCCCTATCATATAAATCAATAAATCAACCCAACCCTCTATTAGGACTTTTAATGGGAATAATAGGTGGTTTATTTTTCTTTCTACCTATGTTCACTAATTTGAATACTGGTCTTTGTATAATCCTCGGAATTGGAATTATTGCCTTAAGTTTCTTCATTTTACGCATCAAATTTGACAATGTAATAGTAGAAACAAGAGGTGGGAAATTACTTGTCTTCAGTGTTGAATTTGGAAAAGGTCAAAATCAAATGGAAATGATTGAAGAAGAAAAAAGGAAACTTTCTTAACCGCAACATTTATTGGAACAAAATACAATCAATTCTCTGAAACGCTTTAAGAATAAGAACAGGTCAACACCTTATTAATCTACTTATTTTAATATTTCTTGTACATTCGTAGTATATTATTCGAAGAAATAATAATTAATCCAAAAATTGTTCATTATGAAAAAAACACTTGTTTTAATATTAGGAGTTGTACTTCTAAACTCTTGTCAAAGTGTTGAAGAAAAAAAGAAAGCAGATGACCTTGCTGCGAAAGCAGAAGAAGCAAAATGCCGTGCTGATTTTAGTAAGTTGTTGGCGGAAAACACGATGAGTACTTTAGAGTTAGGAGTGGATTTAGGACTAAAAAAAGAAATCGATGATTTTCAGAAATTGTGGGCCGATTCGACTAAAAATTGCGCTGATATGAAAAAAGCTTGGGAAGACCTTGAAAAAAAAATTGATGTTGAATGGAAAGAATGGGAAGCTAAACACTAAAAAAACAACATTCTTGTTTGAATATCTTGTAAATCCAACAAGGATTTAAGGGGGTATAAAGCCCTTTTTTTTTATTTGCAGAGGGTTGGCTTTTTATTTGACTCGGAAATACTGCTATTTGCAGACTACTTCCCAATACAAAAGCGCCCAAAAATAGAATGCAATATGTCGTCCGCCGAGATATTCCCTGTGATTTCAGAAAGATGATACAAGGTCTTGCGGATGTCGACGGTGAGGAGGTCGGAAGGAACGCCGAGGTTCATGCCGTTTAAGACTTCTTCGAGAGATAAGGATGCGAGGCGAAGCGATTCATAATGACGAGCATTCGTAACCACTGTGTCGCTTTCATTCAACAACGGAGCAAAGCTTTCAACCAACCAACTGCGCAAACCTTCTATTCCTTCACCCGACTTCGCCGAGATATTCAAACTGCTTCCTTCAACCTTCAATTCGAAATTAGATAATGCATCTATTTTATTGAAGACTACCAATACGCGCGCATCGGTGCGAGCCTTCGCGTGAATGGAAGCTAACATTTCATTCAATGTGATTTGTGTGGTATTCGATACATCTACCAACAACAAAACCAACTGCGCCAACCCCACTTTCTCCATGCTGCGCGCAATACCCAACTGCTCTATCGTATCCGTCGTTTCGCGAATTCCAGCTGTGTCAATAAATCGAAACTGAATCCCTTCCACATTCAACACTTCTTCCACCGTATCGCGCGTGGTTCCCGCAATGTCGCTCACAATCGCGCGCTCTTCATTCAACAAGGCATTCAACAATGTCGACTTCCCTGCATTCGGTGCGCCAACAATGGCAACAGGAACACCGTTCTTAATGGCATTTCCCAACTGAAAACTGTCGCGAAGCTGAACAACCACCTTCAAGATTTCATTCAACAAATTCAACAACTGCGTTCGATCGGCAAACTCGACATCTTCCTCCGAAAAATCCAATTCCAATTCCAACAACGATGCGAAATGAATCAAGCGTTCGCGCAGCCCGTCGATCTCCTTCGAAAATCCTCCCCGCATCTGATGCACCGCCTGCTTATGTGCCGCAGCACTTTCCGACGCTATCACATCTCCAACTGCCTCTGCCCTACTCAAATCCATTCTTCCATTCAAATACGCACGCATGGTGTACTCGCCTGCTGTGGCCATGCGACACCCGTTTTCCTGAAGCAATTGCAACATACGCTGCTGCACATACCGCGAACCGTGACAAGCAATTTCAACTACGTCTTCCCCCGTGAAGCTATGCGGACCTTGAAACAAAGTCACCACCACTTCATCCAGAATTTCCTTCCCGTCATACACACATCCGAAAAGCGCTTTGCGTTTTTGTTCGGGTTGAAGGGGCTTCGAAAACAGTTTGCTAACTATCTCCCAAGCCTGACTTCCGCTAACGCGAACCACCGCAATACCGCCTACTCCTTGCGGAGTAGATAGGGCGCAAATCGTCTCTTCTCTTGAAATTGCATTCATGTTCTGCAAAAATGAGAAACAATCGGCAATGGAACGACTATTCTTTCCAAATAATGACTAATTTCGCCGCAGCAAAAAATATTACCACATGGGCGTTTTAGTAAGCAAAGATTCGAAAGTAATTGTTCAAGGTTTCACTGGTAGTGAAGGAACATTTCACGCAACACAAATGATTGAATACGGAACCAACGTTGTTGGTGGTGTTACACCGAACAAAGGTGGACAAACACACCTCGACCGTCCGGTGTTCAACACAGTAGCCGACGCTGTTAATACAACAGGCGCTGATGTGACTATTATTTTCGTTCCACCAGCATTTGCTGCTGACGCTATCATGGAAGCTGCAGCTGCAGGTATTAAAGTAATTGTTACAATTACGGAAGGTATTCCAGTTGCTGACATGGTGAAAGCAAAAATCTACGCTACCGATCGCGGAGCAACTTTAATAGGCCCTAACTGCCCAGGTATCATTACCGCAGGCGAAGCGAAAGTGGGTATCATGCCTGGTTTCGTTTTCAAAAAAGGAAATGTTGGTATCGTTTCTAAATCAGGAACGTTAACCTACGAAGCTGCTGACCAAGTTGCGAAAGCTGGCTTAGGTGTAACAACAGCTATCGGAATTGGTGGCGACCCAATCATTGGAACAACAACCTTAGAAGCCGTTCAATTGTTAATGAACGACCCTGAAACTCACGGTATCATTATGATTGGTGAAATCGGTGGTGAATTAGAGCCTAAGGCTGCTATGTGGATCAAAGAACACGGCACGAAGCCAGTTGTTGGATTCATTGCTGGTGAAACCGCTCCGAAAGGAAGAACCATGGGTCACGCCGGTGCAATTGTATCTGGAGAAAACGAAAGTGCTTCTGCTAAAAAGCGTATCATGCGCGAATGTGGCATTCACGTAGTAGATTCTCCTGCTGAGATTGGCGCTAAAATGGCAGAGGTTCTTAAGAAGTAACCTTCTCCTCTCTTTTCTCGTATGGAATTTCAGATTACCTAAAACTGGCTCAATATGAAATTCTGTATCATCGGTGGTGGCGTGTCGGGAGCATTGCTCAACCGCACATTAACAGGACTCAATCACGAGTTAACTGTCTTCGACAAATCTTCATTTCAAATGCGAAGCGGATTCGGATTTCTTCTACTTCCCAATGGAATTGCCGGATTGAAAGAACTCGGCGTTTGGAAAGATGTCGAACCATTTTGTCTTCGCATTCGAAAAGTAAACTATATCAATACTAGTGGAGATCTCACCAACCAAATAGATTTCGATGAGGTTTATAGCATAAGCCGACAGAAATTTCTTGAAGCCCTTTCAAAACATAGCAGCGCAATAATTGAAGATCTAGTAAAACTCTCTGAGGAAAAAGACTTCATTGTGGGTGAAAACACCAACATTTCGGCATCCTTGTTTGACGGTATCCTCGGCTCCGATGGTGTTCATTCCACCACACGAAAACTTTTAAATCCAAAAACGGAAAACGTTGAAACAGCGACCTACGAAGTCATGGGTGTGGTGAAAAGTGATTTTCTCTACAACATGCTTGGCAATGAATTGCACAAGTATGCTATTGCTGAAAATGGACTTTCCATGGGAATACTTCCATTGAAAGACGGTGAAATCATCTGGTATCTTCAAGTGAATAGTATCGATCACGGTGTTCCAAATAGAGATCGCGAATCATTGATTTCATTCTTAAAAGAAAAAGTTGGAGACTGCGAGAACCCAATGATTCAAGCCTTGTTAAATTCAAACATTGAGACAACTTATGTTTGGCAAGGACGAACTTTGAAAAATGTATCTTGCCTCGCGAAGGAAAACATTTTCCTTTTCGGAGACGCAGCGCACCTCTTCTTGCCTTTCACTAGTCAAGGAACCAACAGCGCCATTGAAGACGTTGCCCACTTCATTCAATTATTAAAATCTGGAAAAGCATTGCCCGAATTTGCTCATCAGTATAGTGTTGAAAGACTCGCTGAAACAGATAAAATGGTGAAATCGGGTATTGAAATGATGCACGACTTCTGCTTCACCGATTTCTCTGAAGTGGCTTCGAAAATTCCAATAACAATCATGAAATAAATGAAGGCCACCGATAAGAACTTCCTTTCTGAAAACGCATTCAACATGCGTTGGGCAAGCGTGGAAGAAGGCCACATTCCGCTTACAGCAGCCGATTGGGACATTCAAGCTTGCGGTGCGGTGAGCGAAGCCATAGCCGAATACCTTCAGTTCCATTCATTTCCATATGGAAATAATTCGGGAATGAAGTCCTTTCAAAACGCAGTCGCATTTCACTTCAACCAAAGAAAAAATGCATCTGTAAATCCGGAAGAAGTTATAGCCACGAACAGCGCAGCTAAAGCCATTGACGACGTTTATTCTTTCTTGTTGAAGGAAGGAGACGAGATACTTATTGCAGATCCTGTAGATTTTTTATTGGCTGAATGCGCGCGAAGAAAAAACATTAACATCAAACGTTATCAGCAACGGTCAAGCGGAATTGACCTTGCTGAATTAGATACAATTCTTACTTCAAAAACGAAGGCAATCATTATTTGCAATCCGCATAATCCTTTGGGATACGTGCTTTCAAGAGTTCAACTCGAAGCCCTTTCCAATTGGGCCAATGTAAAAGGAATTGTGATTATCTCCGATGAAGTGTGGAGTGATATTGTTCATTCGGAAGAATCGTTTACTTCTATTCGAGCGGTGAATTCAAAGGCTTGGATTGTCTATGGATTATCGAAAGGTTTCGGATTGGCTGGATTACGCATTGGAAGTATCATCGCACCATCTGCTGAACAAGCTGAATTGCTTTCGGAAAAACAAGGATATTCGAGAACCATTGAAGGAGCTAGCACACTTTCTCAAGTTGCTGCCACCGCAGCCATGGAACAAGGATGGGAACACACGCAAGAGGCTGTTTCACTCTTCAAGAAAAATCTAGAACACGCTGTTCTTGCATTCAATAAATCGGAATATTTAACTTGTAAAATGCCACAAGGTACTTTCGTTTTATCTATTCAACATCCTAAGAATTGGAACACTGAAATTCTGTGTGAACGTTTAGCGAATGAAGCAAAAGTTCACGTGGTTCCGGGATTGGAAAAATGGTTTGGTCCAGGCGCAATCGGTTCTTTCAGAATAAGTTTGGCTACTACTCCGGAAATTGCTGCGCAAGGAATTGAGCGCATTTGCAATTGGATTAACGCCTACGGCTCTACCCTGTGAATGCCTGGCGCGTAGCTCCTCGCTATGGTTTCGTTCAAGAATAACAAATCTTCTTTTCGCTCAACGAAATCCAATTGATCGCTTGAAATCATGAGCACAGTTAATTCCGGATGTTGTTGCAAGAACGACAAATACTGTTGCTGAATATTTTCAAGATAAGAAACAGTAATGTTCTGTTCGAATGAACGTCCGCGCTTTTTAATGTTCTGCAACGCCTGTTCTGGCGAGAGATACAAGTAGACTAACAAGTCGGGTTGTGGGAGTGCGTTCTCCATAATTTCATACAAACGCAGAAACAATTTGTATTCATCTTCTTCCAAATTATTCTTCGCGAAGACTTGACATTTCGGTAAAAAATAATCGGCAATGACTTTGGGTTGAAACAAATCGGGCGACTGAAAAACACTTTTCAATTGCGCGAAACGCTCGGAAAGAAAGCTCAATTCCAATGGGAAAGCATAGCGCTTGGGTTCTTCGTAAAACTTAGGAAGGAAGGCATTGTCTGCGAATTCTTCCAACACCAATTGGGCATTGTGCTGTTGCGACAACAAACTCGCTAGCGTGGTTTTACCCGCGCCAATAATGCCTTCTATGACGGTGTAATTGTTCAATCTTCTTTCTTGTTCAATTCTGCGAGCAATTGCGAAGCAGTCATTTTCATTTCCGGATGAATCCATTCGGGCCAAGTTGCAGCCAAGGGCTTCAAAATAAATTCACGCAAGTGCATACGTTCGTGTGGCACTTGAATTTTTCCTTCCCGAATAATTTCATCGTTGAACGAAATCACATCTACATCCATTTCGCGATCGAGGTAAACGCCTTCCTTGCGCGTTCTTCCGTAGTACTCTTCCAACTCAACAATTTCAGTATACAATTTCTCAATGGTCAACGGAGTTTCAATTTCAACCAACTGATTCAAGAATGGTTCTGTTCCTTCGGGCATGCCCCATGCTTCGGTTTCTATTACTTCCGAAACTTTCACTAAATCGCCCATGTTGAATGAAATAAACATCCGTGCTTCTTCCAAATTTGCTTCTCTATCACCTTCATTTCCTCCTATGCAAAGAAGTACGCGATTCATTTTTTCCATTGAGCGAAAATACAACCGCCCTGCGTAACTTTGAACGAAGAATATCGTCTTAATTCAAATTACTAACTATGACTTTTTGGAAAACCGTTTGGGCCACCCTCATTGGAAATATTATTGCATCAATCATTGGGACTATTCTCACGGTTGTTGTTATTGCCGGAATCATTGGCGCTTTGGCTTCGTCTGAAGACGTTTCCATGGAGCATGAATCCATACTTAAAATTAAATTGGAAAACTCTTTTACTGAAAGAGGTTTAGACTCCCCTTCCTTCAGTTTCGATGGGGCGGAGGAACGCATTGCCTTGCGTGACCTTGAGCGTGTCTTGCGTTTTGCAAAAACCGACAATCGCATTGAAGGCGTTTATTTAAATATTAGCGCCATTGAAGCGGCACCTGCCATGTTGTTGGAAATGCACAACGCTATACTCGACTTCAAAAGTTCTGGCAAATGGGTCATCGCATACAGTGAAGGCTATTCGCAACCAGGTTACTTCGTAGCTAGCGCAGCCAATGAAGTGTACATGTATCCGACAGGAACTTTCGATTGGCACGGACTGAATGCTGAGGTTATGTTCTATAAAAAGTTGTTAGACAATTTGGAAATTGAAGCGCAAGTGATTCGCGGTCCGAATAACAAATTCAAAAGCGCGGTTGAGCCTTTTATTTATGATCACATGTCAGATGAAAACCGTTTGCAGATGGCCACGTTCATTGATGATATTTGGAAGGTCATGTGCGAAAAGATTTCTGCTCAACGCGGCGTCTCTGTAGAGGAACTGAATGCTGCTGCGACTTCTCTTCGATTCATAAACAACAACGCCTTGCTTGAATCGAAATTGTTAGACGGATTGATTTATCCTGATGAACTTGCTGCAAAGATGTCGGCCCGTTTGAAAGACAAAGGCAAATTGGAAAACGACAAAAAACTAGACGAAGAAGTGATTTCTTACGACCGTTATTTGGAAGTGGTGAAAATGGAAGACAAATCTTCCGACCTTGCTGAAGTTGCCGTGGTGTATGCCATAGGTGGAATTGAAAGTGGAATGGGCGACGACGAGACCATTGGCAGTGACCGCATAGCGAAAGCCTTGCGTGACGCGCGTTTGGACGAAGGAATCAAAGCGGTGGTATTGCGCGTAAGTTCTCCAGGAGGAAGTGCATTGGCAAGTGATGTCATTTGGCGTGAAGCAGAATTGCTTAAGCAAAGCGGAAAAGTGTTTGTGGTGAGTATGGGAGATTACGCGGCCTCTGGCGGATATTACATAGCTTGTGGGGCCGATCGCATCTTCGCGCAGCCGAATACGATTACAGGATCTATTGGTGTGTTTGGAATTATCCCGAATCTTCAGAATTTCTTGGATCACAAATTAGGTATCACTTTCGATGCGTATAAGACGCATGAGCATGCGAATATGATGACGCTTACTTCTCCACTTGACACCGTTCAGAAACGCGCTATGCAAGTCATGGTGAGTAACATTTACAACGACTTCACAAGTAAAGTTGCGAAGGGAAGAAATAAAACACAAACGTATGTAGACAGCATTGGTCAGGGCCGTGTTTGGAGCGGTGAAGATGCTCTGAACATTGGTTTGGTCGATGAGCTTGGTGGATTGCGTGAAGCTATTGCCTATGCAGCTGCTAAAGCTGGAGTTAGTTCGAATTCTGTCTTGGAATTACCAGAGATGCTTGACCCTCTTGAAGAATTTTTCAATGATATTTCTGGAAAATCGGAAGACGCTATTCTTTCTCGTTTATTGGGAAGTAGATTCAAAAATTACCAAGACATTCGTCAGTTGAGCAACGGTGGAAAGATTCAAACGCGACTTCCCTTTTACATCACGGTTGAATGAGTTTCGAAAAGAAAAGTATGGATGAGCTTCAGCGCATGAATACTGAAGAATTTCAACAAGCTGAAAAATTTCCGATTGTCTTAATCCTCGATAATTTCCGAAGTGCATTGAATGTGGGAAGCCTCTTTCGCAGTGCCGATGCGTTTCGTATTGAGGCTATTTATTGTTGTGGAATCACTCCCCTTCCACCCCACCGTGAAATTTTAAAAACGGCTCTTGGTTCTACAGAATCTGTGAACTGGAAACACTTCAACACAACCATTGAAGCCATTCAAGAAATTGAGCAAACGCATGAAGTGTGGGCGTTGGAGCAAACCCATAACAGTGTTCCTCTTCACACGTTTAAAACTCCGAAAGCGCTTGCGTTAGTTTTAGGAAACGAAGTGAACGGTGTAGATGAAGAAGTACTAAAGCTTGTAAAAGGATCCATTGAAATAGAACAACACGGCACGAAGCACAGCTTGAATGTGGCGGTCAGTGGAGGTATCGCGTTGTTTCACTTAACGCTACCATCTTCGATGGATGACACGACACAGTCGTGATGACACAACACGTTGTGATGACACTCTTCGAGTGATGACCACTTCGTGGATATGACACAACACGTTGTGATGACACTCTTCGAGTGATGACCACTTCGTGGATATGACACAACACGTTGTGATGACACTCTTCGAGTGATGACCACTTTGTGGATATGACACAACACGTTGTGATGACACTCTTCGAGTGATGACCACTTCGTGGATGACGCTTCGCGATGACCTTTCAGGATTAGTCTAAAGAGATTGAAGACTTCCAATTTCCTTCGTGAGAGAGAATAAACAAGGGACCTGCTGCATCCATTGGAATGGTTGTATGTCCAGCCATAATCTGTTCCCTATGCAAAAGTTTTCCAACTGCGTCATAAACAAATACATGATGCAAGGTCTCAGAACCATCGTAATGAAGACCGTCTTTGTGAAGTGTCCAGTTCATAGTAAAGATTATTAAAGGTTCATTCCAACAACCTTAACAAAAAAAAGCACCACAGAAATTTCCGTGATGCTTTTCGCAATAAGATCAAATTAGGCCTAATGCAAAATTCGACATCTGTTAAAAGTTTTAGTTAAGGTACTGTTAAGACGAAACCAAAATATTAGGTTGCCTCAAACAAAAAGGCCCCCTTCTTTCGAAGGAGGCCTTTTCAGCTTATTGGTTTAAGCCAATTTCAAGATCGAATCTTAAAACTATTTTTGAACCATCATGCGTTGTGTTTGAACTTCACCGTTGAAGATTGCTTCAACAAAGTACAAACCATTTGCAAGTGGACGCTCGAAGGTGATGTTAGTATTTAACACTCCGTTCACTGAGTAACGGTTGCTCCATACTTGACGACCCATAGCATCTACTACGCGAATTTGTACGTTGTCTGATTCAACACCAGAAAGGTTAATGTTCACATCTGTACCGTGTGTTGGATTCGGATACAAGCTCATGTTCACTTCGTTCGCTGTTTCCACTCTTACTGCTTGGTTAGCTGCTTGACTTCCGTCTGCAATCATACCAGCAGATCCAACAATGCTCATACAAACTGGAGCACCCCATTGGTAGTCTGTTCCTGTGTATGGTAAAATTGGAGCAGTACGTACTGAGTATGTCTTACCGTATTGCAATTGCAACACTGTACCCAAGTTAATGTAGTTAGAAGCCGCGCCTCTGTTTACAGTAATTGGAAGACCTACTGGTTGTCCTTGAGTGTCTAACTCAGTGAACTCCCAACGCCAGTTAGTTGATCCACATACCCATGGCAATGAAGCTACGATAGCACCACGGAAACGCGGACCAGCAGCACATTGGTTGGAAACACGGAGAGCAGTAGCTGGCTGAGTAGCTGTGCTCATTGAGCAAGGGGCTAATCCAGGGACTGTGATAATTTCTGCAACACCTGCACCGTTATTTAGGGTGTATGTATTCGAAATCAACACGTTGTAAGTAGATCCGTATGGTAAAGTTGGCAATACGCTGCTCAACACACAGATGTCTGAGTTTTGAGTGCGTGTGTAAACGTTACCACTAGCAGGACCTGACACGCCTGTGAATGTGAATGTGTAGCTCGTTCCAGTTGCACCAGCCCAAGTTGCCTTGAAGTACTGACACAATGTGTATGGACCTGGACCGTAGTCACATCCTCCGCGCTTCAACATCTTCGCACAGATAGAGTAAGTACCAGTACCTAGAGCACTGTTGTAGTTACGCACACCGATTTTGTAGACTTGACCTGCAGTTAATCCGTAGTGGTTCAAAATTTCACCACCAAGACCTGAAACTGCATTCTCTTCTGCTACTAAAACACCAGCAGCCGTTTGCAATTCAATTAAGATATCGGCAGACGTTGAGTTAACAACGATGCTAACACCTTCTGAAGTTGCAACGAATTGGTGCCACTTGTCTTCACCTGTTAAACAGATGGTTTGAGCAGAACCAGAAGCTGAAGCATTTACAAGTGTACCGTTTACTGCGTTACAGTTTGGCCAAATGCTCGTAGACATTGAAATTGCATTACTTGGGTTTTCACCTGGGTTTAAGCAACCTTCTTCAGACGTACCGTTACAGTTGTCATCGATAGTGTTTCCACAAATTTCGATTTCACCTGGGTTAATGTTTACGTTAGCGTCGTTACAATCTGTTGTGTTTGCAGCATAACCTGTTGGTTGGCTACAAGCAGTTACAGTTGCACCTGCAACACCGTAGTTGTCACCGTCAGCATCTACATACCAGATGTTTGCTGGGTTAACCTCTACAGTTACTACTTGTGTAGCTGTTGCAACGTTTCCGTTAACGTCAGTTACTGTGTAAGTAACAGTGGTGTTACCGATAGGGAATGTAGCAGGAGCATTGTTTGTAGAAGTTAAAATACCACAGTTGTCCGTAGCATTAACTGAACCTAAAGTAGCCGTTGCTGTACAAGCGTTCAATGCAGCAGTAACAGTTACCGGAGCCGGAGCGGTAATGGTTGGTACAGTCGCATCTACAACTGTAACAGTTTGCACAGCTGTAACACTTAAACCAGCACCGTCCGTAACAGTCCAAGTAACTGTAGTGGTTCCCAATGGGAAGGTTGAGGGAGCATTGTTGGTTACAGAAGCAACAGAACAGTTGTCTGCAGTTACCGGTGTGCCAAGAACAACACCAGTTGCATTACATGAGCTGTTTGCATCTACTGCTACGTTTGCTGGTGCAGTAATGGTTGGGTTAGTTACGTCTACTACCGTTACTGTTTGAGTTGCTGTAGAATTGTTTCCTGATCCATCTGTTACTGTCCAAGTAACAGTAGTTGTTCCCAATGGGAAGGTTGAAGGAGCATTGCTTGTAACAGATGCTACAGAACAGTTGTCTGCAGTTACTGGTGTTCCTAGAACTACTCCAGTTGCATTACATGAGCTGTTTGCATCGACTGTTACGTTTGCAGGTGCAGCAATAGTTGGGTTGGTTGCATCAACAACAGTAACTGTTTGAGTCGCTGTTTGTATGTTTCCAGCACCATCAGTTACAGTCCAAGTAACTGTTGTTACTCCCAATGGATAGGTAATTAAAGCATTATTAGTTACAGAAGACACAGTGCAGTTATCTGCAGTTGTAGGTGTACCTAAATCAACACTTGTAGCATCACAAGAGCTGTTTGCATTTACAGTAACGTTAGAAGGAGCAGTAACAGTTGGTAATTCATTGTCAGTCACTGTAACAGTGAATGAAGCTGTGGTTACCAATCCTTGAGCATCAGTTGATGTATAAGTTACAGTTGTAACCCCAACAGGGAATGAAGCACCTGAGTTGAAGTTAGAAGTAGTTGTTACGCAACCTTGATCGTCTGTTACCGTAGGAGCAGTCCAAGTAGCCGTTGCACCGCAAATACCAAGATTATTATTTAATGCAATGTTCGCAGGAACGTTAGTAATAACAGGTGCCGTGTTTCCAAGGTCTGTAATAACAATTGTAGAAGCGCCAACTGCACCATATCCATCTAATTGAATGTAGTAGGTAGCACCAGGAGTTAAACATTTCACGTTTGTGAGAAATGCAGTTAAACCCGCGCCATCATCGTTGGCATTGATTAAGGTGAAAGTACCGAAATCAGCACAGTTTGTTGCGCTATAAATTGCAAGTTGATTATCCCATCCTGGAGCAGCTATGCTCACTCGCCCTGAGGCTGGAGCCACCAAACTGAACCAAATGGTTCCATTCAGAGTGCTGTTACACCATCCATTTTGCACGTTACAACCTAAAGCCGGAGCACCTGTCTCTCCCCCACTAACCGTTGCAGCAGCAGTGGAGAATACGAGCCCATCTTGGTTACCAAGAGTTACTGGTCTTGCCGTGCAAGGAGTATCAATAGCGTTACCCATAGCTACGGCGAATGTCCCAGCCTGAGCGATACATCCATCAGGAGAAGTTACAAAAGCTGATAAGGTAAGCGTGCCTGCAGCACCTGCAGCGTACAAAGACTGTGAACCGGAAGTCGCTCCACCAATGTTCGTCCAAGGAGCAGAACCGTTATTGGAAGAAACCCACTGAATGGTAGAACCAGCAGTTTGTCCAGCCAAAACAAAAGTTCCACCACCCGGAGGTGTAGAAGTGAAATCATTTACGTTGATAGCCGATGGTCCTGAAATAGAACCAGCAGTTACACTAAAGAATGAAGCCGCATAAGCCGCTGATGTCACACCACTTGGGTTACAAGCGTCCAACACTGTGCAGGTATACGAATCACCCGCAGAAGGAATAGCGTTGAATCCATTGGCAGTTGCACCGTCAATTGGTGTGCCGTTCAAATTCCACTGATAAGATTGCGCTCCACCACCACCCGTGGTTGAAACAGACATTGCTACAGCAGCCCCTGGACATATACTTGTTAATACAGGTCCGGTGTAGGTTACAACCAGCTGCACTGAAGAAATAGTTGCAACTCCTGAGGTACCTGTATTCGTTACTGTTACGAAAACTGTTCCTCCTGTATTAGCTATCACCGAAGGATTTAACGTGTAATTCGTTGGTGTATTTAACACAATAAAATTTGGTGCAACAGATTGATTTGCTAAAGTCACCGCGCCTGAGGCTGCAACTTGAATGTAAGTAGCATAAGTGAAGTTAGTTGATGTAACACCGTTGATTAACAATTGTGTTCCTGTTACAACTGCACCTGCAGGTAGAACAACGTTACCACTTACGGTATTCGAACTACCAAAAGGAACTGTAAAGGCTCCAGTGCTTAAAGTGGTAGTGCTTGTGTATGAAGTTGATGCGACAACACTCGCTGTCAATGGAACACCAACATTAATCGCAGCAGGAACTGATGTAGAGTAACAAGTAGACGCACCATTTACAACCATTGTAGCAGCATAAATAGTTCCCGTAGAAGTTGTTGCTGTTGATGGAAGTGAAGTAGTACCTACAACGTTGAATGGAGAACCAGTTCCCAACAGGTTTCCTGCAGAAGGTGTAGATGAACTAAACCATGAAGGTGAAGATGGCAAACTGTAAGAAACAATTAAACTAACACTGTTAATGGTTGCTGTACCAGACCATGTGTTAGCGAAGTTAACAGTTACGTTACCATTACCTGTAGGAATAGTTCCAACATAAGTGTAGGATACGTTAGTTACAGTAAGGTCTGTAGAAAGATCCTGAGCTGCCAAGGATGATACCCCTGTCATACTTACTGTAATGTCTGAAGCCCAAGTACCTCCGGCTGTTGAAATGCCTGCTACAGATAACACAGCACCTGTAATGGTTGCACCTGCAGGAACGTTTACTGCACCTGTTAGTGAAAGTGTGCCGTTCGCTGTCAACGCTAATGAAGAACCTAAAGTCGTAGTTGCTGTTTGTGTGCCACCCAAAGGAGGACCAAACGCAGTTACATTCAGAGTAGAAGCATTCAAACATGCAGAACCACCTGTAACCGCTGTAGGAGCAGGAACTGGGAATAGAACTGAAGAAGTGCCGTAATCAACAGAGCATGCCGGTTGAGTCACGTAACGAGCCAAACTATGAACCGTTGAAGGGGATGGAACTGAAACTGGAGAAGTTGCAGTCCAGGTAGCTCCATTGTCTACAGAATACTCATAGAAATTGTTGTAATGAATGTCCAAGTTGTCAATTAAGTGACCCTGGTTCAATCCACCTGTGCGCGCTGCGAAAGCATGCTTCCAAGTGCTCTTATCTGCTGTTAAGTAGTCAGCTGGTAACTGAGCGTTGTTCAACACTTGTGTGCCTGCTAACCACATAGACATTTGACCAAGAGCGTTGATCTTAATGGTCACGTGTGTATTTGCACCACCAATCCAAGATGTGTTGGCATCGAAATAATACAAACCTTCAGCTGGAGTTAACGTAGAAGATGGATTTTTACGCAGACAGTTGTACATTAAGTAGATACCGTTCACGTTAACACCGTTTGTGTATGCGTCGAAGGAAAGACGGATACCAGAACCAGATCCGTTTTCAGGATTTGCGGCACCTGCGGCCACAAGGACGTTGTCACCAGTTCCAATTGGAGTTGGCATACATACTACATCCGGACCATAACTATAGCTAAATCCGTCTGCAGGAGGAGTAGTACCAGCAGTAGTGATCATATCGAAATCGATTTGGAAGTCGTTCGATGCAAGACCTGTTGTATTCGTAATTAAGATACCACCTTTTTGGTTATTCGCAGGAGCTGTCAATTGTAATTTACCACCAGTGATTGTAGCGTTGTTGCACAATTCAGCTTGTGCTGGATTAAGTGCAGCGCTTGTGAAATCACTAACGAATACAGTACCTGATCCATTGACACCGAAGTTTACAGAACCATTACCACCACAAACTAGCGGCTGTGTTACCGTTGCAGAACCTGTTAGAGGAGCATAGAAAGCCACACTGGTTGAAGCTGCAGCGGCACAACCTGAAACTGCATCAACTGCAGTAGCAGTGAAGTTGTAAACGCCATTTAACGTTGGTGTAACCCCAGACAATGTTGCACCTGCTGTTCCAGAAACAATTCCAGAACCTACAGAAGGCGATGCTGTCCAAGAGTATGAATAACCTGAGTTGGAACTTGTCGCAGCTATATTCGTTGGGACAAAAGTTGTTCCGCAAGAAGCCGGATTACTGTTTGTAACAGAAATTGTTGGAGCAGATATCCAGTTCAATGTTACAGGAAAGCGCTGTGTAACACAGGTTCCTGTATTTGTTGCAACGTACCACGAGGTCGTTGCTGAAATCGCAGGAGGTGTGAAGAAATTACTTGTAGAAGCTTGTAACAAGGTTCCTCCCGTTGGGGCATTGTACCACATGTAGATCGGGTTCGCTGAACCGTTGAAATCAAATGCAGTCAATTGTGACGTTTGATTTCCACAAACCGTTGCATCCGGATCATCGGCTATAACCAATGGAGGTGAGAATAAAGTAGGATTACATGGAGGGTTGATGGTTACAAGGTAATCTTCAGTCTCTCCATAAGTGTAGGTCAAGCATGGTGTAATTGCATTTCCAGTAACATTTTCGACTACCATAATACGCATTACCGCCAGACCCGGAATAGCATCATTTGGAACAACGAATGTACCGTTGATGGTTCTAGGACCTTGCAAAGTTGCAGCACCGTCACTGTATACCTTTTCACCCGCATCTGTGAAGTCACCGTCGTTGTTGTAATCAATGAATGCTGCAAAACCATTACTAAAGTAGGTTGGTCCGTCACATTCATCTTGTAAAACTGTAATAGTATTTGTTACTCCTGAAATTAAGTTCGTGAATGAACCCAAAGAAGTGAAGTTCGAGTATCTATTAAGAATAGACCCTGCTCCTGGAGCAACTGTTGAACATCCATTTGCACCCGCATAAGCAGATGGTGTAGTAGCCGTGTTCAAAGTAAAACTGTATATCTCTTCGTCAGCTGCATTCGAAGCAAATGTTGTACAAGTCGGACAAGTGTATGAAGGAACAGACACAACTACCGGTGAAGAGTAACTTGGAGTTCCTCCACAAGACACGAACTTCAAACGATATGAAGCATTTGCGTTAAATGTAGTGGTGAGTGTGATTGCGTTAGCACTTGGCATATCCGTCCAAGAAGTTCCTCCGTCGGTTGATGTTTCCCATTGCAAGGTTAATCCGTCTAATGAACCAGTATAATTCGTTGAAAGCGTTATGCTTGTGCCCGGACAAACCGTTGTTCCAGTAGAAGAAGCAATAACCCCTTGTGGAGCTGTTGTTCCCAATACTTCCATAGTTACTTGCGCTGGGCTTAACAAGTTAGAACAACCTGTTGTAGCATTTGCATAAGAAATTGAATACTGGGTAGTCAATAATGGGGCAACGGTAGCACTGAATCCATTGATTGTATTAATCGTAGAACCGTTAACGTTAGTAGTTAAACCAGTGGTACCATTCACATCTGTCGCAGACCAAATTGTTAAATAATCAGCCGGTGGATTGAAGCGCCAAGCTAAAGGCGACAATATCTGATTTGAAATACCATTCCAGTAGTTTGCTTGAAAAGGAGAAGAACAGTTCGGTGCAGTTGCTCCTATGGTTCTCGTTCCATTTTGAAGTCCGATATATTTATTTCGTGTATCGTTGATGAAGCTTCCGGTTGTAGCTGTTGGATTTGATGCCTCAATAACATAAATCTCTACAGTTCCTAAAGTTTCATACAATACAACCTCCACTGAACTTCTACCGTCATTCGCGTTTGTCGAATACCAAGTAGCACAGTTAGCGTATTGAACAACGAATCTTCTATTTGGAGCAACACCCTCTGTCCAGTGTCTCACAGCACCACCACCGAAGCCGAAACTACCTCCAGTACTATTCAA
Source organism: Flavobacteriales bacterium (assembly GCA_044239865.1). Taxonomy (GTDB): domain Bacteria; phylum Bacteroidota; class Bacteroidia; order Flavobacteriales_D; family Sanyastnellaceae; genus CAIZGX01. The sequence goes on along the minus strand of JBIIAO010000003.1, from coordinate 330,551 downwards.
CTGAAGGTCACGAGCAACCGCTGCAATGCAATTAGCAGGATTTGCTGTACTTGGGAATCCTCCTGTAAAATTATACTGAGTGCTTGTTCCTCCTCCGATAATAATTGTACCATTGGTACCAATCATTACTTGAGTTTGGTTAACACCAAAATAATTAAAATCAAATCCAATAGGACGACTATTCCAATATCCATCATCCAATGAACCACCGGATAATGTTGTTGAAGCTGTTCCTCCGTTACACAACACCGAAGCGTTTGCTGGTGGGGTTGATAAAACCGTTCTTGGAGTGATACAAACTACTGCGAAATTACCTGCTGATAAACCAGAATTGATTGTTGCAGATGTACCCGGACAAACACCGCTTGCTGATGTTGTAACTGTTGCGCTTGGCAATGGGTAAACACCAACAGAAACTAATGCATCAGGTGTTGCACATCCATTAACTGTGGTAGATAATCTAAATTCTGATGTCTGCGTTAAAGTTGCGTCTGTTGTTGTTCCTGTAGCGGAAGTTAAAGTCACTCCAGCTGTCAAAGACGTCCATGAAGCTATTGCTCCTGCCATTAGATTATTCGCAGTTAAAGTAACTGTTCCTCCTGCACCGCAGAAGGTTGCTACTGAAGGAGTAATAGAAGGCGTTGTGAATGTAACTGTAATTGCCACAGCGGTGCGAGCACCTTCACACGTTCCATCCGTTTCAGCAACATAATAAGTAGTACTCGCGCAAGGAACAAGATTCAAAGTTGCTCCAGTAAGAACTGAAACTCCTCCGAACGCTTGAGTGTACCATAGCAATGTTCCTCCGTTACCGGTAGCGGTTACATTGGCTGCGTTTCCTAATTCCAGTGTTTGTGAAGCAGCAGAAACTGTTGGAGCATTTGGCGATGCGTTCACTGAAACGGTTTGAGAGCCTGACGCAGAAGCACCTACACTGTTCGTTACGGTAACAACGCCTGAAGCAGCTGCACCAGCAAAACCTGTGATGGTAGTTCCATTTACAACAGTGAAAGAACCTACAGAAACACCTCCAATGGTTATGGAAGTAACGCCTGTTAAGTTGGTACCTGTAATTGTGAATGTGCCAGAGTTCGCACACAATGTTGTTACATCAATCGAGGTAACCGCAGGTACTAAACTTGAAAACGCATAGACATTTCCATCTGCTAACGTTACAGGACCTGGAGCAACTATTGGAGTTGTTAAAGACCCCGCAGCTGCTAAAGCGCCTGAGGCACCTACTGCGGCTGAACGCAGATTCCATGGACCTGAAGTGCTTGGAGCTTCTGAAATGAATGTCAAATCTTGTGTAGTGGTTAGAGCATCTATGTCATTATAAGGCAAACGAATGGTTGCTGTAGGACCTGCAGTACCAACGCCACCACCTAAAGTAGTTGTATTGATTTTAAAGCTGCGGGTACCAATTCCAAATGCTGTTCCACCTAACGTGGTATTGGTTGGAGCGCCAAGATCAGAAATCTTAGCTGAAACAATGTTTGTAGCATTGGCAGCACCGGTGAAAACTTGAACAGACGTTGTACCACTACCAGCAAAAGGGAAACTCCAGGTGTTGTTACTACCTCGCCCATTCATTATTAAGCTTCCGTTTCTAACGTATGCTTTGGTTCCACCAACATTGTAGGTACCTGATGTACCGCCATATTGATTCCAAGGATAGATTAAGCTCGAGCCTCCCAAATCTAATACGTTCACGTTCGTGGAAGCTGTTAATGATAATGGTGAAGAACCAATGAGTGTCAAATTACCACCAGTAACGTTGAATCCAGCTGCGTTTGCACCAAGGCTCAAAACGTTTATGATGCGGTTCGCAGGAACAAATGCATCTTCAGTAACAGCTGCGCTTGCAGTGGTTGTTGGTGCATTTACCGCAATGGTATAGTTGTACAAACCTAAACGAGCAACTGGGGTTGTTGGTGCTGCAGTCGGACCTGGAGTCGGTGTGCTGACTCCCACTGTTGGCGCCGTATTGTAGCCGTATCCTTTGTTCGTTATTGTGAACGACTGAATCATACCGTTGGCATTCATGTTTGCTGTTGCGGTAGGAAGGCAGTTTACAGGCCAAACCAACGTTGGTGCAACTGCACAACCTGCAACTGTTACCGTTGGTGGAACAGCATACGTAGCTGTTCCTGGAGTTGCACAATAAACAGAAACTACTGAACCGTTGTAAAAAGAAATACTGAAGGCAGAAGTAGCCAAAGCCGTCCCGGATACTGTAGCTCCTGTTACTGTTCCAATAGTCGGAGTGGTACAACCACTACCTCCAGAGGTAACCAAGTTAAGGTTGTTTGGAAGAGTAAATCCAACATTAGGTGTCGAAGTGTTATTGTAGTTACCACCATTGGTAGTATAAACAACATCAACTCCAGACAATGCCTGAGGATTATTACCGCTTACTGCAGAGGCTGTAGAATTATTATTGATTGTTAAACCGCCCGAGATGGTAGTTCCTGGTGAACGACGTGCGACGCTGTTAGCAGAAGGACCTATTATGCTCTGGAAATAAACAACAGTTGCAGCAGCAGCCGTTGTTGGAGCAACAGCCTGATCTGCAACGATCACTAATCCTGGAGCTGTCGTACCATAACCGCTTCCTGTTTGGGTTATGGTTATAGCACGAAGTGTGCTAGTTGTAGCATCCCATACAGCACTTGCCTTCGCAACAGTTCCAACATATTTGAATGCTGCGGCACCGGCAGAAGCAATACCAGAGGTATGAGTCGGCGGTGTTGCGGCAGTTCCTGCACCACCTGTGGTGCAGATGTATAAATTATTTGCATAGAAGTAGAAAGTTCCCAAAACGTGGGCAGAAGCCGACATAAACGGAGCACCTAAAGTTCCTGCTGTACCGACCCATAAAAGAGTTGCAGCACCATTTACTGCAGTACCAGAAGTATGAGTAGGACCGCTGGCGCCTGAAGTACCTGCCACCGAAACAACATAAATGTTTCCGTTCCACATTCTAACTTGATTGGCTGCCAGGGCAGTAGCAGCAGCCCAACGGGTTGCTCCTGTTGGACCAACCATTGGAGACGCTGTATAACCAGCACCCATTGCTGTAACAGAAATACTTGCGATACCCGTATTGAAGGGAAGTCCATAAACCATTTTCGTATTATCTACGATAATTTTTCCATTGGTATTTAATGAGCCCCCGTCTAAACGCAAGTCATAAACCACTAAGTTCTGAGACGTATTAATTACGTTTGAACCTGTGTTTGAAAACTGCAGAATACGAATAATTCCGTTGGTGCCGTCACCTTGGAAAGTACCTGTTCCTGAAATTGTAGAACCCGAACCGTTGAAATTAATTATACCTTGAGTGCTTGAACCCGCAGCCATATTAATGTAACCGTCGTTGATTAAGTTACCAGCGATGTTTAAATTAACACCAGTAGTACCAACGGTAGTGTACGGAAGCAAAGATCCGCCGCTATTCACTGTAAGGTTTCCACCTAAAGTCATTGCATTTGCTGTTCCGTTCCATGCTAAAATACCATTGATATTTAGATCATTTAAACCATTTACAACCTGATCAACGATGATAGTTGTTCCAGCAGGTATAGAAACGCTATTTCCACCTAAAGGAACGACACCTCCTACCCAACTTGCTTCAGAAGACCACAAACCTCCGTTTGCAGAGGCTGAATATGTTATTGGCGCATTTGAAACTAAATTAATTTCATCAACCGCCGCAGGAGGATTAGCAATAGTAGAGCCATCTGATTTCCAACTAAAAACTAAACGATAAGTTTGTCCGGGTATTCCTTGAAAACCAATAGTTGAGGTGTTCCAAGCACTTGAATTCAATTTATACATGCCATTTGTTGCACCCGTTCCAGATACTTGGAAGGTGCTGGAGATGGCTGTGTTTGCTACTGGAGCTCCTATACTTGAAGAGAGACCCCAAAAAACTTTCAAATTGTCCCAATCACTGCCCGCTGCACCTTCTCCGCCTGCCTTCCATTTGAAGTTTAATGCAACGGCATTTTGACCAACTGGAATTGTAACGTCTATGTACATGTGCTGAATTACAGACAACTGAGAATAAGTCCAAGTCGGAGCCACGTTGGCTGGAGTTGAAGATGTATATGCACAATTCGATCCCGCACTTGGCACTGGAACGTTGTTTACTACCCAACTATCAGTTGAGCTGTTCACAACAGTCCAACCATTAGCTTCGAGAGTTGAGCCAAGCTCAAATCCACCTGCACCTGTAGGGCTTATTAATTCAGTTTGTGCTGTGCCCACAAGGGTAGACAAAATCAAAAGAGCAACAACTGCAACCCCTCGGGTGAGACTATTACTCCAATGTGTTCGTCCTGAAGACGAGACCGTGGTAGTTTCGAACATCGCAAAACTCCTGGAATTAGACGATAATTGAGAACGTAAAATACGATTCATAAATTTGAATTGGTTAATTAATTGTTTAGGGGTTGGCTGAAAAAAAGCGGATACAATAATAAGACGAAATTTTCTTATCAAGATGCCTGTGTTAACTATTTTTTTCTTTTTTTTTACAGAATGAATTAAACCACTCTTTTTCAAATCGTTAAAACCGTTCAGTGCTATTATTTTTTCTCCCGAGACTCTTAAGCAAACAGCTGTCTTACCTCCATCGCGATGCATCATCACTCGAAGAGTGTCATCCACAAAGTGGTCATCACTCGAAGAGTGTCATCACAACGTGTTGTGTCTACTTCAACAAAACTTTCGATCGCGAATTCCCCTTTGAAGAAGATATGAAAATCATCTGTGGTGCAACATTTAAGTGAATGATTTCATTCGAACCTAAATTAGATTTAGAGAAGAGTATTTGTCCGATCGTGTCGTACACCTCTACTTCAAACAATCTCTCGTTGCCGATGTATTTCAACTGTCCGGTTTTCCAATCGATGATAAATTCAGACTGAGACATCACCTCTTCCACGAAATCGAATAATACGGTAAACATCGTGTCTACTGTGCATCCTAAGGAATCAGTTACCGTGACACTGTAATTTCCTTGAGCAAGTCCTTCGTAATTCAAACCCACAAATCCCGATTGCCAAGTGGCGGTATACGGAGGGTAATTTCCAATTACATTTAACGTAATACTTCCCAATCCAAACACACTTTCAGAAGAAACATTCGCCGTGATTGTTGGTAGCGGAATTTCAGTTATTGTGAATGAGTAAGAAGAAGCACATCCGTTCGCATCGGTTATTGTATCTGTGTAATTCCCCGGAAGTAAATTGCTCAATTGTAAAACTCCAAAATCACTGAATCCGGCATAAGGGGTTGTGCCATCTATACCGCGCACTAACGCAGAACCTTCGGAATATCCAAAACACGTATTTGTAATTGAGTCTACCTGCAGTGTAAACGGAAGCGGCTCTTCAATAAACGCGTGCTGTTCTGATACGCACCCTTCAAACAGGATAATTGGAAATATGTACTCTCCAGACGGAGCATTACTCATACTGAACGCTACTTGTCCTGTGTTCAAACTAATTACTTCAATGGACCCTGTGCTATCTCCAGCGCACAGCACAGGTGTGCTATTAATTGTGAAGTTGTCTACCGACGCCATTTGCACTTCGTAATTCAGTTGAATTGTATGTCCGTATCCAGTGCCAACAGTAACTGTGTATACGCCAGGATTTGTTACCCAAATACTGTTTGAAGTCGAGCCGTTTGACCACGTGTGCATTGACCACGATGGAATTGAAAGTTGAAGGCTATCGTTTCCATTTGGACAAAGAAATGGTTTAGAAGCTTGAATCTGCGGCATTGTTTCTCCTTCAACAAATAGATGCGTTGTGTTTGCTGGAATGTTGTAATAGGTATCCACTACCCCACTCAACCATGAGAGTTTCAATGAATCTATTTGCGTATTTGCGCCAATGCCAAAAATATAATTCTGTGAATTCTGACACAGATAATTTTCTCCCAACTGCGTGTAGTGCACGCGGTGCTCACCGTTCAAATAATAATCGATGTATGTCCCAACACCGTTGCGATTGCTCAACCTTCCCTTCAACCTGCATTTCACAAAGTTATTTGAAGTGACTGTGTTGTTTTGAAACACACGTGATTGCTGGCCTGTCTCGGCTCCTAAGTATATATCGTAAAGTCCATCATTGTTGAAGTCGCCTTTTGAAGAAGTGAAATATCCGTATGGCAGTCCTGAAATACCGGTAGTATTATCAAGCGTGAACATACCGTTGTTGTTCCTTAAAACATGATTTCCAAATTGGTTTATAAACAGAATGTTTACGTAGCGCTCGTCGATAATTAAATCGTTCCAACCGTCATTTTCTAGATCGAACCACAAGGCACTCCAAGACCACTTGTACAACGCTGCACCTGCGGCGGGGGCCACGTTCGAAAAACTACTTAACCCGTTATTCTGAAACAGAAAATTTCCATAATTCGGAGTGTTTGCAATGTATATATCAAGGTCTGCATCGTTGTCATAATCGCACCATGAGTTAGACATGGCGTCTAAATACAATGCCCCACTCAGGCCAAAAGAGCCACCGGGCGTCTGATCGGTAAAAACACCAGGAATATCTTGTGTGTACAATTCAGAGCCTGTTCTGAAATCGTTGAGGATAAAAATGTCTTGGTAGCGATCGCGAGATAAATCAATAAACGCAGGCTGGAAATGATTTCTATTGTACCCGTGTAGCGAATGGGAAAAACCTCCATTTTGATTATTCGTTAGAAAAGTACTTTTAATTCCTCCAACAGTCGCTGTGCTATAATTGGCAATGTATAAATCCAAATAGCTATCTCTGTTGTAATCGCCTAATGCTGCGCCGAAGGAATTATTTGCTGCATTAAAAGGAAAATTCAAAGATGAAGTTTGATTTACAAAAACGAGACTGTCTGTTTGAACAAACAGTTGCGAAGGACCGTCTCTCTTAATGATGAATAGATCGTTGTCACCGTCTTCATCGTAATCTCCCCACAGACACGTTTTAGCATCGTAAATATTTTCAAAAGCAGCATGAAGCTGAAATACGCCTTGATTGTTCATATACAATCTCGTTGCTCCTCCAGCTATGCAAATGGTTAGATCGTCCCATCCGTCTTCATTGACATCAAAGCAACTTGAACCCGTTCCGTACAGGGTTGAAGCGTTCAATGCTGCTATTCCTTGACTTTCTGTTACATCTGCAAAAACCTGGGCGCACAGCGCATTAAAGGCAAAAATTAACGCAATACAGGAGAGTAATCGTCTTGACATACAAATGCTAGATAAGGCAAATAAAAGACGTAAAATAAACAGTTAGTTGCCTAAAACAAAAAGGCCCCCTTCTTTCGAAGGAGGCTTTTTCAGCTTATTGGTTTAAGCCAATTTCAAGATCGAATCTTAAAACTATTTTTGAACCATCATGCGTTGTGTTTGAACTTCACCGTTGAAGATTGCTTCAACAAAGTACAAACCATTTGCAAGTGGACGCTCGAAGGTGATGTTAGTATTTAACACTCCGTTCACTGAGTAACGGTTGCTCCATACTTGACGACCCATAGCATCTACTACGCGAATTTGTACGTTGTCTGATTCAACACCAGAAAGGTTAATGTTCACATCTGTACCGTGTGTTGGATTCGGATACAAGCTCATGTTCACTTCGTTCGCTGTTTCCACTCTTACTGCTTGGTTAGCTGCTTGACTTCCGTCTGCAATCATACCAGCAGATCCAACAATGCTCATACAAACTGGAGCACCCCATTGGTAGTCTGTTCCTGTGTATGGTAAAATTGGAGCAGTACGTACTGAGTATGTCTTACCGTATTGCAATTGCAACACTGTACCCAAGTTAATGTAGTTAGAAGCCGCGCCTCTGTTTACAGTAATTGGAAGACCTACTGGTTGTCCTTGAGTGTCTAACTCAGTGAACTCCCAACGCCAGTTAGTTGATCCACATACCCATGGCAATGAAGCTACGATAGCACCACGGAAACGCGGACCAGCAGCACATTGGTTGGAAACACGGAGAGCAGTAGCTGGCTGAGTAGCTGTGCTCATTGAGCAAGGGGCTAATCCAGGGACTGTGATAATTTCTGCAACACCTGCACCGTTATTTAGGGTGTATGTATTCGAAATCAACACGTTGTAAGTAGATCCGTATGGTAAAGTTGGCAATACGCTGCTCAACACACAGATGTCTGAGTTTTGAGTGCGTGTGTAAACGTTACCACTAGCAGGACCTGACACGCCTGTGAATGTGAATGTGTAGCTCGTTCCAGTTGCACCAGCCCAAGTTGCCTTGAAGTACTGACACAATGTGTATGGACCTGGACCGTAGTCACATCCTCCGCGCTTCAACATCTTCGCACAGATAGAGTAAGTACCAGTACCTAGAGCACTGTTGTAGTTACGCACACCGATTTTGTAGACTTGACCTGCAGTTAATCCGTAGTGGTTCAAAATTTCACCACCAAGACCTGAAACTGCATTCTCTTCTGCTACTAAAACACCAGCAGCCGTTTGCAATTCAATTAAGATATCGGCAGACGTTGAGTTAACAACGATGCTAACACCTTCTGAAGTTGCAACGAATTGGTGCCACTTGTCTTCACCTGTTAAACAGATGGTTTGAGCAGAACCAGAAGCTGAAGCATTTACAAGTGTACCGTTTACTGCGTTACAGTTTGGCCAAATGCTCGTAGACATTGAAATTGCATTACTTGGGTTTTCACCTGGGTTTAAGCAACCTTCTTCAGACGTACCGTTACAGTTGTCATCGATAGTGTTTCCACAAATTTCGATTTCACCTGGGTTAATGTTTACGTTAGCGTCGTTACAATCTGTTGTGTTTGCAGCATAACCTGTTGGTTGGCTACAAGCAGTTACAGTTGCACCTGCAACACCGTAGTTGTCACCGTCAGCATCTACATACCAGATGTTTGCTGGGTTAACCTCTACAGTTACTACTTGTGTAGCTGTTGCAACGTTTCCGTTAACGTCAGTTACTGTGTAAGTAACAGTGGTGTTACCGATAGGGAATGTGGCTGGAGCATCGTTTGTAGAAGTCGCAACACCACAGTTGTCAGCAGTAGTTGCTGAACCAAGTGTAGCAGTGGCAGTACAAGAGTTCAATGCAGCAGTTACAGTAACAGCAGCTGGAGCTGAAACAGTTGGTAATTGAGTATCATTTACTGTAACAGTGAATGATGCAGTCGTTACCAATCCTTGAGCATCAGTAGCAGTATAAGTAACAGTAGTTGTACCTACGTTAAATGATGCACCGCTTGCAATGTCCGAAGTCATGGTTACACAACTTTGATCATCTGCGGCAACTGGCTCTGCCCATGTTACTGTCGCAGCACAAGTGCCTGCAGCAGCAGAAGCTACTATGTTAGATGAGATACCAGAAATAACTGGAGCAGTGTTACCTAAATCTGTAAGCGTAATACCTGCTTGTCCAATTGAGTTAGCATAGCCACGCATTTGAATGTAGTAAGTAGTACCTGGGATTAAACAAGTAACGTCCATTAATGCTGCTTGCGCAGTAAAATTGGCGTCATCGTTATAACCCAATTGAGTCATACCACCCGGATTTGTGCAATCCGAACCACTAAATAAAGTGATGTAGTTGTCCCAGAAAGTTGAACTTGTTGTTTCAATACTTACGTGTCCAGAAGCTGGAGCAACGAAGCTGAACCAAACGGTGTTACCAGGATTTGCAAATCCATTACCGTAGGTTTCACCTGGTTGAGCACCTGCAGCAGCGTTAGACCACTCGATACCACCTTGGTTGCCCAATGTGATCGCAGCAGCATCACAAAGTGAATCGATAGCATTACCCAATACAACAGTAACTACGTTAGCTTGGATAGTACATCCATCAGTTGTAGTCGTTGTAGCTGTTAAGTAAATAGTACCTCCGCCACCTGTAGCATAAAGTGTTTGAGAATCACCATTTGCACCACCAATTGTTGTCCACGGACCTGTTGAAACAGCTCCGTAAATCCACTGGATAGTTGAACCCGTGTTTTGACCTGTAATGTCCCATGTTCCTGCACCAAGAATTGGAGCAGTGAAGTCATTTACAAGAATAGCAGGTGGTCCCGTAATGGTTCCTGCAGTAACAGTAAATAATGGTTGAAAATACGAGGCTGAAGTTACAGCAACTGCGTTACAATCATCTGTTACAGAAACAGTGAACGCATCAGTTGCAGCAGCTGGTGTTGAAACGTAAGAAGCTGAAGTAGCACCTGCGATAGCAGTGCCGTTCAAGTTCCATTGGTAAGTTGGATTAGCACCACCACCTGTTGTTGTCGCGTTTAACGTCACTGGAGTACCAGGACAAACGCTTCCAGTTAGAGGTGCAGTGTAGGTAACCAATACAGCAATGCTTCCGAAATCCATTGAACCACCGAAAGAATAGTTGTGCGTGAAAGTAACGGATACACTACCACCTGGAGCAACAATGTTAGATCCAGTGTAAGTGTATGGACCAGCGTTGTTCAAACCACCATTCACGTTTGCTACAGGTTGGTCAGCAACCGTTGAAGCACCCGACATGGATATGTTCACATCGCTACCCCATGTACCTGCAGTTGAGGTAACACCGTTCACTTGAAGAACAGTACTCAATACTGTAGTACCCGCTGGGATTGCGATTGTTCCTGTTAACGTTTGCGTTGCACCTGGCGCCACAGAATAACCTGTTGCTAAAGTGAACGTTTGTGTAAATGGTGCAGAAGCCGCTACTGCTACAGTTAATGGCTGACCTACAGATACAGGAGCTGCAACTGTTGGAGAGTAACAAGTAAGAGCGCCGATGGTAGAAACAGAAGCTGCGTAAACGTTTCCGCTAAATGGTGCAGATGCGTTTGGCAAATAAGAGGTACCTAGTATGTTTAATGGACTTCCAGTTCCTAATAAATTTCCACCTGTTGCTGCGTCAAACCATGCTGCGCTTGAAGGCACTGTGTAACTGATAACCAAGTTAACACTTGTCATGGTCACATTTCCAGAGTAAGTATTGGTAAACAAACAAGTTACTGCACCTGATCCTGTTGGAATCGATGCTGAAATCGTGTAAGGACCTCCGTTTACAGGAGACGTATTTGATGCCTGAAATACTTGGTTAGCTATCGTAGAAACTCCACTTAATGAAACTTGCATGTCACTTAACCACGTAAATCCATTTGCAGTTAATCCATTTACCACCAAGTTCGCACTTGATATAATAGCACCTGCAGGAATAGAAACGTTGCCGCTCAAAGATAATGTACCGTAAGGCAAAGTATAACCTACAGCCGCACCAGGCAAGTTCACGTTAGATCCAAGCTCAACAGTTAAGGTTTGAGTTGGAGCTGCTCCATTAGCCGAAACATTTAAAGTAGCACCGTTCAAACAGGTAGAACCACCTGTTACTCCTGTTGGAGCTTCTGGTCCTGGATAGAAATTAACAGTAGTAGTTGCAACAGCTGTGCAACCAGTAGCTGAATCAAATGCAGAAGCAGTGTATGTGTATTCTCCGTTCACAGTTGGAGAAACAGCGGCAATAGATGCGCCTGTTGTTCCAGCAGTAATTCCTGAACCAGTAACAGGTGTTGCGTTCCAAGTATATGCATATCCTGAATTAGAACTTGTAGCAGCTAAATCAGTTGCGATAGAAGTTGTTCCACAAGAAGCTGGAGTGCTGTTTGTCAATGAGATTGACGGAGGAGACAGCCAGTTCAAGGTTACAGGGAAACGATCTGTGATACATGTTCCAGTGTTTGTAGCAACATACCAAGTGGTAGTAGCAGTAATAGGAGCTGGAGTATAGAAGTTACTTGTTGAGTTTTGCAACAAGGTTCCACCAACAGCAGCGTCGTACCACATGTAGATTGGGTTTGCTGTACCATTGAAATCAAATGCCGTCAATTGTGACGTTTGAGTTCCACACACCGTAGCATCTGGCTCATCAGCAGAAACCAATGGAGGAGTGAACAAAGCAGGGTCACAAGGACCTAAGATTTGTACCATGTAATCTTCAATTTCTCCGTAGTAGTAAGTCCCACATGGATTAATTGATGAACCTGAGGTACCTTCAGCACTGATCACACGCATGCGTGTTAAACCAGGAGTTGCAGTTCCAGGAACTGTGAATGAAACAGGAACGATAGACGCAGGAATACAGTTGATGTTCGAAAGCGTACCGTTGTTCCATACCATTTCACCTGCATCTGTAAAGACACCGTTTTGGTTGTAGTCAATAAAGATTGCAGCACCTGAAGTGTAGTTGAATGTTCCGCAAGAACCAACGGTAATAGATCCAGCAACAGATGCTGATTGAATCATTGCCAATGGAGTTGGAGCACCTGCACCTGATGTGTAATTGCTGTATTGACTAGCCAATGAACCAGCACCTGGAGCTACAGTTGCACATGTTGAAGAATTGTTCAATGAACCTAAGGTTACATTGGTAATTTCTTCGTCATAAGTGGTTACAACAGGAACTACGCAGTAACAATCAACAAAACCAGTCAAGGCAACCGCTACTGGAGCGCTGTATGATACAGTACCACCGCATGAAGCAATGCCAACTTGGTAGGAAGAAGCAACAGTTTGAGTTGCAGTGTACGTTGCCGCAGTAGCACCAGCGATATCCGCCCAGTTAGCACCACCGTCTGTAGACACCTGCCACTGGAAGGTTAAACCGTCCGTTGTACCTGTGTAAGATGTCGCCAATGGAATATTTCCACCTGGACAAACGGTTGTAACTGTTGATGTAGCAGAAACTCCTTGTGGAGCCACGTTACCCAATACCAACATTACTACTTCAGCAGGAGATGCCGAGTTAGAACATCCAGTTGTTGCATTAGCGTATGAAATTGAGTAAGTAGTCGTTAATGCAGGAGCAACAGTTGCTGAGAACCCGTTGATAACGTTAATGGTTGAACCGTCAACATTGGTTGTTAAGCTAGTTGTTCCATTTGCGTCCGTTGCAGACCATGTTGTTAAGTAGTTCGCAGGTGGCGAGAAACGCCATCCTTCTGGAGTTGTTACTGTCCAAGCACCACCAGCTCGACCTGGCGCCACAGCACCAATAGTCTTTGTCTGATCTTGAAGTCCAATGATTGCCGTATTTCCGAAAGTTTTGTTGGTAACATGAATGTCTACCATTCCTAAGGTCTCATAAAGGACGCAAGTAACAGTAGCCTCCGGGTTGTTTGACCATCCGTGAACTCTGTTGTATTTAATGACAAATCTTCTGTTTGGAGCGTAACCTTCAGTCCAATACTTGATAGAACCGTTAACCGAGTTCGCCATTTGCATGTCTGAAGCTAACAAGGCAATTACGTTACCAGCATTAGCAGCATTCGGGAAATAAGGAGGACCTGTAAAAGTATAATCACCTAATTGGCCATCAAGATCACCAAAACCCGGAATTGTACCGAACATTAAAACACCGTTTGTTCCGGCGCCGAGAGTTGTGAAACTATTTCCGAAGAAGTTAAAGCTGAATCCAATTGGAATCCCTGCCCAACCACCATCGTCCATTGTACCTCCACCAAGCGGAGTAGTAGCCACACCGTTGTTCATAAGAACTCCTGCAGTGGCAGGTGCCACATATGCAACGTGAGGAATTGAACTAACTGTAAAGTTACCAGCACTTAAACCAGAATTGATGGTTGCAGGCGTGCCTGGACAAACACCCGAAGCAGTAGTTGTAACTGTTGCAGAAGGCAAAGGATAAAGACCTACGCTGTATATAGCTTGAGCACTACATCCTGTTCCGGCATCTGTTCCTGTAACACGAATTGCACTTGTCTGAGAAACAGTCGCATCTACAGAAGAGGCAGTAGCGTTAGACAAAACAGCTCCATCCAAGGCATCGAATACGTAAGTATAAGGTGCAGATGAAGAAGCTGAAATGGTAGCTGTTCCGCCCGTTCCACAGAAGTTCGGTACAGTGGAAGACATTGTAATAGCCGTTGGGCTAGTGAACGTTATAGCCTGAGCTGTTGAAGTACCCACACAACCGTTTACATCAGTTCCTGTTACAGAAACAGTAGCACCGGCAGTACCAGTGAAAAACACTGAAGTACCTGTGTTCGAGCTCAAAGATGCAGCAGGAGTCCACACATAGGTAGAAGCACCTGACGCCGTCATTTCTTGCGTTCCGCAAAATGCACCGCCATTAGGAGCGGTGAAAGTTACTGTTGGCAAAGCGTTAACCGTCACGCTAATTTCGTTAGAAGTTGCAGTTTGCGATGTTGGAGTACATGTAGATGTGCAAACGTAATAGTAAGTACCCGCAGTCAATGCTGCACTTGTGTAGGTGCTAGTTGTAGCACCGGTTCCACCTGAAACGTTAGTATATGGCCCACCAGGAGTGTTTGAAACTTGCCACTGAGTTGCCAAACTTGAAGCTTCAGTAAAACCTGAAGCAGTCATAGTCTTTGTCACCCCATCACAAACGTTGTTCGATCCTGTTAAAGATGCTACTGGAGTATTTGGCATTCCCGAACATGGAGGAGGTGGTGTAAACGCAAAACGAATTGCTGGTTTGTTTGAATTAACAGTTGTGGTGTTACTTCCACACAGATTTGAACCATCGGCTCCAACAGATCGTGAACCGTTCGTTGTTGAAGCAGCGATAGTTCTGACAGATCCGTATGGACTTGTATAAGCGTTCTGACCAGAAGTACATATATCCAATAGAATATTGGACGTGCCATTCCAAACAAATGAAGCATCAAACGTAATCATATCGAATGCCCCTAGAGAAGTAACTGTTGGGTTGTATGCAAACGAATTTTTCACAGTCGTTGTAGCAGCAGCGTTGTGCGCAGCAGCATTGGCTTGTGTTACATTAGCTGCTTTTATGGTGTATCCAACAAGGTTTCCTCCACCGTAATCGGCAGCGATTGAGAATCCTAAACCTGTAATGGTGGAGTTTGCAACCATACCTGCAGCTGTTAATTCAGCGGCAGTATAGACTACTTGGTAACGAAAAGAACCCCAGTATCCCCAGATAGGGTCACTTCCAAGACTGGTGGTTGTGGTGGTACTTGCCCCGCCTATGACGGCAAAAGATTGCGCGAAAGAATTAGTGCTAACAAGCATTAGCCCAAGAGCCAAAAGCGCAACGCACATTTTTTTCATTCGCATCCCCCACGTTCGTCCTGGAGACGAGCCCGTGGTAGTGTCGAACACCGCTAGATCCTTGAGATTTGGCGGCAACTGAGAACGTAAAATACGATTCATAAGTTAGATTTAGTTAATTAATTGATTAGGTTTTGGCTGAAAAACAGCATTACAATAATAAGACGAGATTATCTTATTAAGATGCCTATGTTAATTAATTTTTTTGAAATTTAATATAACCCAAAGAAACCCTCTGTAATTCAACATCTTAGGGGCGAAAAATTTTTCGCCCCGATGTTTCAAAATGACGAATGCCCGAAGGGCGAATGTTGCGCAGCAACGAATGTCGGAGACGAATGCCCGAAGGGCGATAATTAATTGAAGTTAAGAGCGTAAAGCGCGAAGCCGAGCTCTGATTCATTGTTGGCTGGTGAAAGCCTTTCAATCCTGAATCCAGCTTCCTCATATTGCTTGACGCGAGGGTATGCTTCTTCCCTACCCCAGATGATGAGGTAATTTGGGGCGGGTGCCGGGAGGCGTTTGGAATCGTAAAAAGGCTGATGAGTAATTTGCTGTTTCAGCTGATCCAAAGACTTCTTCTGGGTCATGGAAAACGGATGGGTGAATTTCCCCACGTAATACATCGGCAACCAAACCGACTCTTCGCCTTTCCAATTGTCGATGACCACATTTTGAAAATCGCCTCTTTCGTATAAAACATGACAACAATCAATGTATTTGGCTTTTGGGACGTAAAAGGAGTAGGATATTGTGTAGATGATGGCGAGGTAGATGGAGAGGCGGATGGCTTGGTGCACTGCGTGCGAGGGTCTATTCGACGAGGGTCCAGCGGACGAGGGCACTTCGTGCGAGGGTGCGAAGCACGAATAGCGTTTAGAAATTGTTCTTATCATCAATAACAAAACGAATGGAACGGCCGGTAATAAAAAGCGCTCTTGTCGATTCGGAAAAATGAGATGAAACACAATGAAGACAGTAACACCTATGAAGATTGTTAGAGTGTCCGAATGTTGCGGAGCAACGAATGTCGGAGACGAATGTCCGGAGGACGAATGTTGCGGAGCAACGAATGTCGGAGACGAATGTTGCGGAGCAACGAATGTCGGAGACGAATGTTGCGGAGCAACGAATGTCGGAGACGAATGTCCGGAGGACGAATGTCTGGAGGACGAATGTCCGGAGGACGAATGTTGCGGAGCAACGAATGTCGGAGACGAATGTCCAGAGGACGAATGTTGCGGAGCAACGAATGTCGGAGACGAATGTCCAGAGGACGAATGCCTGCGGCGAAGGGAGATGAGGAAAACAATTGTTACAACAGGGAAGATGTAATAAGTGATTAAAGCCAGGTATGAAAAAACATTACTTGGATAGTCAGAGAAGTGAGTGGCGTTGTAGGATTGATAGTCGAGTAAATGCTGATAAATGGGTTTGTGCCAGAACAAGAGATTGTCGATTTGAGTGAGAGCGAAGCCGAGTGTGAAGAAAATACCAAAGAGCATTGCCCCACTCCACTTGCGTTTCCATAATAAATACATTCCCAGAGTAAGAGGGAAGAACACCAATTGGTAGCGCATTCCAACCGAAAAAGAAAATGCGAGGGCAGCAATGACTAGTGAGCTCACTCGCTCACGTTCGAAATACTTCAACACATACAAATAGGCCAATAACACAAAGGGTATGCAGGCGGTTTCAACCAATTGGTGAACGCTGAAAACGGTGACTACTCCTCCGAAAACCCAGAACCAAATGGCATACATGCGCCATTGAACCGAAGCAATCAATCGTTCAGCGAGTTTCACAAATAAGTAAACACCCCACAAACTCAAGGCGGCATGGGCCAAGCGAAGCACGAATGCTTGAATGAACGGATTGATAATTCCGATTAAGGCACAACACTTTAAGATTAGAAAATTCAAGAAATAATAAGCATAGCTAAAGGGCTGGGCATGATCGGTGTGGTTGTATTCATTCGGAAACCAATTGTGGTAATTCTCTCCGTGCACCCACGAAGAGACTGGTTCAACGGCCAAGAAATGATCGTCGGACATGATATACCCTTCCGAAAAAATAGCAGCTATTAAGCGCACAGCAGCTGCTGCAAGCAAGACGCGGCGAAGCCACTTCCCTTCACCCGAAAAAAAATAATCTAACTTTCTTTTCATGTTTGAAGAACTCCAACCGAATAAGCGCGCTCAGCCGGTGCATTCGATGCGGCTTCCAGACCAAGGCTAATCCACTTGCGCGTATCAATCGGATCAATAACGGCATCTAACCACAAGCGAGAGGCGGCGTAATACGGAGAAGTCTGCTCGTCGTATTTCGATTTAATGCGGTTGAACATTTCAGCTTCACGCTCGGGTGTGATTGTCTCACCTTTCCCTTTCAAAGATGCCACTTCAATTTGAAGCAACACTTTCGCGGCTTGAGCACCGCCCATTACCGCAACTTGAGCCGTTGGCCAACCCACAATCAATCGCGGATCGTATGCCTTTCCGCACATGGCGTAGTTACCAGCACCGTAGCTGTTCCCCATAATAATGGTGAACTTCGGCACAACGCTGTTCGCTTGGGCATTTACCATCTTCGCGCCGTCTTTAATAATTCCGCCGTGTTCACTTTTACTTCCAACCATAAATCCGGTTACGTCTTGAAGAAAGACCAACGGAATATTTTTCTGATTGCAGTTCATGATGAAGCGAGCTGCTTTGTCGGCACTGTCGCTATAGATCACACCTCCGAACTGAATGCCGTTCTTTTTGCTTTTAATAATCTCGCGTTGATTCGCTACTATTCCAACGGACCATCCGTTAATGCGGGCGTATAGGCATACAATGCTCTTTCCGTATTCAGCCTTGTATTCGGTGTATTCGCTGTTGTCTACCAAACACTCGATCATTTCACGCACTTCGTATGAAGTAGTTCTGTCGGTCGGAAGAATTCCCAAAACGTCTTCCATCTTGCGCTTCGGTAATGATGGTGCAATGCGATCGAAGCCGGCGTCTTTGGAAATTTTACCTTGAGAACTTAATAGTTTTTTCAAGGTATCCAAGGCGTCTCTGTCGTTCAGAGCTTTGTAGTCTGTCACCCCGCTGATCTCGCAATGCGTTGTTGCACCGCCCAGTGTTTCGTTGTCGACTTCCTCGCCAATAGCGGCTTTCACCAAATATGAGCCTGCAAGGAAGATGCTTCCTGTCTTGTCAACAATCAACGCTTCGTCACTCATGATGGGCAAGTACGCACCACCGGCCACACAGCTTCCCATTACGGCAGCGTATTGCGGAATGCCCATGCTGCTCATGCGCGCATTGTTTCTGAATATTCTTCCGAAGTGTTCTTTGTCGGGGAAGATCTCATCTTGCAATGGCAAGTACACGCCGGCACTGTCGACCAAATAAATAATGGGAATGTGATTCTCCATGGCAATCTCTTGCGCACGAAGATTCTTCTTTCCAGTTATCGGGAACCACGCGCCCGCCTTGACTGTAGCGTCGTTCGCGACAACCAAGCAAAGCTTTTTCGACACATATCCCATAACTACAACTACTCCACCTGCTGGACATCCGCCGTGTTCAGCGTACATCCCATCTCCGGCGAAGGCCCCGATTTCAATGTGCTCCGTGTCTTTGTCTAACAGATAATCAATACGCTCGCGAGCGGTCATCTTTCCTTTTTCGTGTTCTTTCTCGATGCGTTTCTTTCCTCCACCTTCGTAGATTTTTTTCAATCTACGTTGAAGTTCTGCTATGCGTTGAAGCATTTTATCTTCGTTCTTGTTGAATTCCAATTCTTTCGAGTCCATGCGACAAAGTTAAGTATTGCGTGTTCTATTGTGTGTGTTGAAAATAGTATCCTGAAAATGTTGAATCGGCCAAGACCTGCTTCAACTCTTGAAGTAAAAGATGTGGTTCTAGCAGTGCCTTGTCAAAGAAGCCGTTGTTCGCGGCATTGCAAATGAATATATTTTTATGTTGAAAGGGAACGGTTTGAATAAATTCCGGATGAAGTTTTGACAGTGAAACGTTGGATGTATTCGGAAAATACACCAACTCGCCATACGCATCGGCTTCATTCAACGCGAACAACATGCGTTCTTTGTCGAAGTTCAAATTCCCTTTTCCCTCTGTAGCACCCAAATATTCCGCACCTGCATCTCTCAGTAAAATCGCCCAATACGATTGGTTATTCGCTACGGTCCAGTCGCTGCCGTTGTTCGTCGCAAAAAAAACTTTCCTCCTCCTTCCTTGCGAAGCATCTTTCGTAGAATCTTGTGAAACATCTTTCGTAGAATCTAGGTATTCCCTTTCAATTTCTAAAAAAAGCTCTCTCGCTAATACATCTTTCCGAAGGACATACCCAAAAACACAGAGCCATTCAGCCTTTCCAAGCGGATGCTCTTCCAGATATTCAGATGTTGGGATAACGACGCAACTGGGTAATTTCGAACGGTAGTCGGTGGGTTCGAAGGGAACGCTGAAGAGCACGGTTGGATTCAACATAAGTAAATCTTCCTGATTGATATCTCCGTTTTTTGTCAAATTCTGTGTTCTTCCATTTTGAATTTGTTCTTGCAAATTCGCCAGCTGAATGCGGTCGGCGTATGTAACTCCGCATACGTTTTTCATTCCATCTAAGGCATTTATGAAATAGGAATGGGTGGTACTGAGAAGGGCAATTCTTTCGGGATGAATTTCAGAAAGAGAAACAGAATGTGAAACGGAAGGAGAATCAGAATGAGAAAGAAACTGAATAAGCGTGTCGTTTCCACTTTTCACAACACGAAAACCCTTGGCGTATTTGGGTTGAAAAATAACGGTCACATCGCCCGAAGGGTTTCCTGTTGAACAGGCGTTCAGAAAAGCAGCGCTAATGAAGAGAATGAATAAGAGGCGTTGCACTTTCATGGGGCAAAAGTAAACAAGAAAAAAGCCACTCCTAAGAGTGGCTTTTCATTAGTTCCAAATATAATTTTTGGTAACCGGTTGCAGCTGTTCGTATGCTGAAAGAATAATTTCTTCCGACTCCATGAAAGCCACTAAATCTTGAAGGGTAAAGTCTTGCATAGGCGCGTTTAATTTTTAGGATTAACGCAACCTTATCTTTCGATATTGCCCTCGAGACAATCTTTTTTAGATTACCAGCTTTATGTTGTGCTTTTCAATGTGCTTGCGAAGGTTAATTAACGCGTAGCGCATTCTTCCCAAAGCCGTATTGATACTTATTTCCAAGTGATCTGCAATCTCCTTGAAGCTCATGTCGTAAACAATACGCATCATTACAATTTCACGTTGCTCCGATGGAAGCATGCCTATTAATTGGCGAACTTCTTTGGTTACTTCTTTTTGAATAACCTGCTTCTCTACGTTCTTCGAAGTCTCTTGAACGAAATCAAGTGGATCGTACTTATCGGTAGCGCGTTGAATAGGCATTTTCTTGTTGTTGCGGAAATGGTCTATGCACAAGTTGTGTGCAATGCGCATGATCCATGCAGAAAATTTACCTTCTTCGTTGTACTGTCCGTCTTTCAGTGCTTGCACAGCTTTTAAGAAGGTGTCTTGGAATAAATCGTTTGCTAATTCGCGATCGCGAACGAACATGTAAATCTTTCCGAACACCTTTGACTTGTAGCGAGTCATTAACTCACGAAATGCGGGTTCGTTTCCTTGCATATACAAGGTTACCAATTGGCGATCTGATTCGAGTGATAAGCGCATAACGGCCTCCTTTTTTTAATGGTTCAACTTAATTTAGAACTGAAAAAAAGTAGTGTTATATTCTATAGGCGCTTGATGAGAATTTATTTATTTGAATGTCTTTCTGTTGACATCTTGAAAACGAATATAGTAATTGTTTTTACAAATAGCAAATAATTTTTTACTTTTTTTTCTTTCCTACCAATGAACAATAATCTGATTGAAGAGGTAATACCTTTGACACTTCAACATGAAAGCCGTGAAGAACGAGAGTTACAAGACCCATATCATTATTAAAGGTGCACGCGTGCACAACTTGAAAAATATTTCTGTTTCTATTCCTAGAAATAAACTCGTTGTGCTAACAGGACTGAGTGGTTCGGGAAAAAGTAGTTTGGCGTTTAACACGCTATTCGCGGAAGGACAAAGGCGTTACGTTGAAAGTCTATCTTCTTACGCACGTCAGTTCTTGGGACGATTCGACAAACCCGATGTCGACTCTATTGTAGGGATTAGCCCGGCTGTTGCTATTGAACAAAAAGTAACTGGAAGAAGTTCTCGCTCTACGGTTGGCACTTCAACAGAAATATACGATTACATTAAACTGCTCTATGCACGCATTGGCGTAACCTTCTCTCCTACCACAGGAAAGGCAATAACCAAAAACAACACATCAGATGTAGTGAATGTGATTTTCAAATTGAAAAATGAAACACGCTTTGCTATTGTCTGTCAGCTTAAAATAGAATCTGAAACTTCTTTTCAAATTGGAAAAGAGACCTTGCTTGCGCAAGGTTTTAGTCGGTTGGTTTGCAACAACGAGTTCGTTGAAATACAAGATGCTGAATACTCTTCCAAACACACATACTATTTGCTCATTGACCGCATGTCGAAAGACGATGAGTTAGAAGCTTCACGTTTGGGAGACAGCGTCGATCTGGCGTTTTCCTTGGGACGCGGGCACTGCGCGCTTTTCTTTCCAGACAAAAAGAAATTCGAAGTTTTCGCGAATCAGCTGGAAGAAGACGGTGTTGTTTTCGAAGAACCCTCGTTGAATTTATTTTCCTTCAACAATCCGATTGGCGCATGTAAATCGTGCGAAGGATTTGGAAGTATCATTGGCATTGATTCGAAGTTGGTTATTCCGAATGAAAATCTTTCCATTTATCAAGATTGTATCGCCTGTTGGAAGGGTGAAAAATTAAGCGGATGGAAAGATGATTTAATTCGCAATGCGAAGAAAGCCGAAATTCCCATTCACACGCCTTACCGCGAATTAAGCGCAGTGCAAAAGAAAACCATTTGGGAAGGTTGCACGCATTTTCATGGAATAAATACCTTCTTCAAATATTTAGAAGCAGAGACTTATAAGATTCAAAATCGTGTATTGCTTTCACGTTATCGCGGAAAAACCGCTTGTCCAGAATGTCAAGGAACACGGCTAAAAAAAGAAGCGAATTACGTGAAGATTGCAAACACATCGGTGTCTGAATTGATGCTACTTCCTTTGCATAAATCTTTGAACTTTTTCGAGACACTTTCTTTAACGAAGAACGAAGAATCCATTGCGAAAAGAATTCTTCTAGAGATAAAAAACAGACTTCTTTTTTTGTGCGAAGTGGGCCTGGAATATTTAACACTTAACAGACTTTCTAACACACTCAGCGGTGGCGAAGCACAACGCATACATCTCGCGACTAGCTTGGGAAGCGCTTTGGTTGGTTCAATGTACATACTCGACGAACCGAGCATTGGATTGCACCCTCGAGATAGCAAACGATTACTAGAAGTATTGAAGAATCTTCGCGACCAAGGCAACACCGTAATTGTAGTTGAGCACGAAGAAGAAATAATTCGCAATGCCGATTACATTATTGATATAGGTCCTGAGGCTGGAGCGAAAGGCGGTGAAATTGTGTTCGAAGGAAGTGCCAAAGATCTCGAGAAAAAAGGCAAGACTTTAACAGGAGAATATTTGCGTGGTGACAAGAAAATTCACATTGAAAAAACGAAGAAGAAACTCACAGATATTGTATCGTTGAAAGAAGTGAATCTTCACAATTTATCGAATGCAAGCATTGACATTCCTCTTCACGCATTCAGCGTGATTACTGGTGTTAGTGGGTCTGGAAAAAGCACACTGATTAAGAGTGTCCTCTACCCCGCCCTTCAAAATGCATTGAATGGAATTTCAGAAAACAGTTCCAATTACAGCGAACTTTCCGGAAGTATTTCTTCCATAAAAGCATTGGAGTTTGTAGATCAAAATCCGATAGGAAAAAGCAGTCGTTCGAACCCTGCGACGTACTTAAAAATATACGACGACATTCGTGCGCTTTTCACTTCACAACCGTTGGCTAAACAACGCAACATGAAGCCTGCGTTTTTCTCTTTCAACGTAACCGGGGGAAGATGTGATACGTGCGAAGGAGAAGGCATTCAGACGATTGAAATGCAGTTTATGGCAGATGTTGAATTGGTTTGCGAAACGTGCAAGGGAAAACGTTTTAAAGAAGAAGTTTTAGATGTTCAGTACCGCGGGAAAAACATAGCCGATGTATTGGATTTAACCGTTGACGAAGCCATTGAATTCTTTGGTGAAGATGCCTCAACTTCGGCGAAGCACATTGTGCAAAAATTAACTCCGCTAAAGGCCGTAGGTCTTGACTACGTGAAGCTAGGACAAAGTAACAGCACGCTCTCTGGCGGAGAAGCACAGCGTATTAAATTGGCATCTTTCCTCATTAAAGGTCCTAATCAACCGCATACACTTTTCATCTTCGATGAGCCCACAACGGGATTGCATTTTCACGATGTGCAGAAACTGATGATAACGTTTCAGGCTTTGCTTGCACAAGGACATACAGTTATTGCTATTGAGCATCATACCGATGTTATGCGCTGCGCCGATTGGATTGTTGACATTGGCCCAGAAGGTGGTGAGAAAGGTGGAAACATCTTGTATTGCGGGCCTTTCGAAGTATTTTTAAAAACGAAATCGTATACTGCAGACGCATTAAATTCTTAAGCTTATTTAAAACAATTTCAGCAAAAAGTTGTTGTTCAACTATGAGAAAATTAGTTTCGTTTAGCATTGCAGCAGTGTTAAGTTTGGCAAGCTGTTCACAACAAAAACAAAATCAAAGTACTTCAAGCAATATGGTACCTCAAGTAATAAAAACAGAAGAAGAATGGAAGAAAGAATTATCTCCTGAGCAATTCCGTATTCTTCGCGAGAAAGGCACTGAACGTGCATTCACCGGAGAGTTTTGGGACCATCATGACATTGGAACGTATAGCTGCGCTGCTTGCGGACAAGAGCTGTTTCAATCGGACTCTAAATTCGACAGCGGGTGTGGTTGGCCGAGTTACTTTCAGGCCATAAATGAATTGGTTATTTCGGAAGACAAAGACACTTCCTACGGCATGGTAAGAACTGAGGTCATGTGCAGTAAATGCGGCGGACATTTGGGACATGTTTTTCCAGATGGCCCACCTCCTACTGGATTGCGTTATTGCATTAACTCGGGATCGCTGATCTTCAAGCCGAATAACCCTTAACCGCGCTATCTACGCTACGAAGCAAGGTTTGAGCGTCGCGAGTGTTCAACTGTTTTCCGAATCGGATTTTAGATCGATTATGAACAAATCCGAGTCGCTCTCCACCCATAATCCAAAAGCTATCATCGAGAAAATAAAAGAACGAATTCTCGTCCTGCTTAACCAAACCCAATTGTGAGATTTTTTCAAGATCAAATTTCTCTTTTTTACCACGTGTTCCGAATGCGTTTTGCAACGTCAATTCTCCTTTTTTAAACACTAAAATTTCCTTGCCTGTTTTTCTCCACATGAGGACTTTCAACGTGCGATAAAAGAAGAAAGACCACAAAGCGGAAGAGATTAAAAAGAAGATTTGTTCACCTCCGCTTGGAGTTGTGAATAACGAATAAATAAACACTCCCCCGCAGAACGTCCAGGCCATCAACCAAGCGTAAAGCAGTGCTTCCTGCCAACGCTCAACGCTCTGTGAAATCGTGATTGTCAATTGTTCTTTTTCACGCATGACTTGAATGCGTTTTCCAATAAATTGCGGGGCTGTCTTGTTCATGAATTCAACACTTTGTCATATAACTTTTCATACAACGGAAGAACTGCTTCGAGAGAAAATGCATTCGCTCTTTCTCTTGCCTGATCTTTGAATTTCAATAATCGTTCTTCCTTTTCGATCAGATACAATACCTGCTTCGCCATTTCATCGACATCTCCCACGTTGCTCATGAGTCCCGACACACCGTGTCTATTCAATTCAGGCAAACCTCCTGCATTGCTCGATACAACTGGAACTCCGCTTGCCATAGCTTCAAGTGCAGCCAAACCAAAACTTTCAGATTCAGAAGGAAGAAGCATCACATCAGCAGCTGATAAAAGCTCCATCGGGTTCTTTACATTTCCAACAAAAACAACATCGTTCAACTGATTATCACGTGCAAATTGTTCTGCTTTTGAACGATCGGGACCGTCACCAACCATGATTAAAATGGAAGGCTTCAATTCATTTACTCGCTTATATATTTCCATGACATCCATTACGCGTTTCACTGGACGGAAATTCGAAATGTGAATGAGCATGGGTGTTCCATTGGGGGCATATTCTTCTCGAATTTCCTTAACAACATCTTCGTTAATGGGAGTTGGATTTAAGAAGTTTGGAATGACTTCAATGTCTATATTAATTCCAAAAAGTTTGTAGGTATCTGTTCTTAAACTTTGCGAAACGGCAGTTACCGCATCACTTTCATTGATTGCAAAAGAGATTACCGGCTCAAACGAAGCGTCTCTTCCTAAAAGGGTAATGTCTGTTCCGTGGAGGGTGGTTATTACCGGTAGATTTATCCCCTCTCTTTTCAATATTTGTTTCGCCATATAGGCGGCACTTGCATGAGGAATGGCATAGTGAACATGGAGCAAATCAAGACCTTCGTGCTTCGCAACATCTACCATTTTACTGGCTAAAACGAGCTCGTAAGGGGGGTATAAAAACAAGGGATAGTCGCTTACGTTTACTTCGTGGTAGCGCACATTCTTTCGCAGAGAACCTAAGCGAACCGGCTGCGAATAAGTGATGAAATGAATTTCATGTCCTTTATCGGCAAGTGCCTTCCCCAACTCAGTTGCCACCACACCGCTACCCCCGAAGGTTGGGTAGCACACAATACCTATTTTCAACTTTTTTTCCATAGTACATCGGAGCGAAACTCCAGTGCAAAAGTACTACGGTTTAACAGGAAACAACTTGTAAATTTCTTCATGAATTCTTGAGCGAATGCGCAAATCATTGATCTTCCAATTTTCTGAACTCGGACAGTTTCGATTGCTTAGGAAAATGAAGACTGTTCCGTTCGCTGGATCTGCCCAACAGAGCGTTCCTGTAAAACCTGAATGTCCAAAACTTTCATCGCTCGCAGATGGTCCTGTTGCACCGCTCCAATTGGTAAATCCTGGTTTATCGAAACCGAGGCCTCTTCTGTTGTCTTTGAAATGACGTGCGGTAAACAAATCCATTGTTTCATGGTGAAAGAATTCGTTCGTGCCGAAGCGTCCGTCATTCAAACACATTTGCATCAATGCTGCGCAATCGTTCGCATTACCGAACAAACCTGCGTGACCGCCTATACCCCCCATTAATGCAGCTCCTTGATCGTGCACATACCCACGAACAGCTTGGCGTCTCCACTTCGTGTCAGTTTCCGTTTCAGCAATCATATTTACGGGCCAATTCTTTGTTGGGTTATACCCCATCGAACGCAGTCCCATGGGCTTGTAGAACGATTCTGAAACATAGAAATCAAGTGGCATTCCTGTGATTTTCTCAATCATTTTTTTGTAGTAGTAATTACCTAAATCACTGTACAAATAGCCTTGATCTGGATTCAATTTAACTTCTAAAATTTCCTTGTAAATCGAATCCGACATTTCCTTGGTGGTCCACATATCTGCACAAACCGGATTGCAGCATTTGTCCGTGTGTTCCTTCGACAAACAATTCCCATCCCACTCTCCGCCATTCACTGTTAAGTTGGTGAAGTCTTTCCAAGCGGGGAGTCCTGCTGTATGGGACAACATACGCTTCAGTTGCATTTTCGCATGCGGATGGCCTTCTGGAAAATCGATATATTCACCAATTGTTTTTTCAACATCTATTTTCCCTTCATCTACTAATTTCATTAATGCCAAGGTTGTCGAAAGCATCTTGGTAACCGAAGCGAGGTCGTAGATTGAGCTCTCAGACACTTTCTGCGTCTTAGCCTTGTCTAGGTAACCAAAACTCTTGTTGTACAAAATAACGCCGTCTTTCGCAACCAAAACACGACAACCCAAGTAAGCGCCTTGGTCCAATCCTTCCTTCACAATATCATCTACTTTGGAAAATAAATTCAATTCAGAACCTTCCACTTCGGTGGGCGCATTGGCCATCATGTCTTCCACATAAACACTGCTATTGCCATTGGTTTGGGCACTATTCGAAAGGAAGTTGAACCACCCTGTTTGCGAAGGTTTCAAATAGCGCATTCTTCCTGCTGTTTGGAAAACTTTTCCTTGTCCTTCCTTGAATCTATTTCCAACCGAAACCGGTAATTTTCCTTGAAAGGGAATAATACCGCAAATCGCATCGGCAGTTACCTGTTGCGTCAAATCATCTGGCTGATAAGCTACTACGAAATCGTTAATTCCTTTCCACTCTGATTTTTCAAGCGCATATGGACAGGCGAACATGACTACAGTAGTTGTAAAATGTTCCGCTATTTTCTCTGCTGCTCGTGTGCCTTGAGTTGTAATTCCGAAATTTGTGTTTGCCTTGTTGGTTGTTCCCAAATAAGCAACAATTACATCGGAACAATTCTGTTTCAACTTTGAAATCACGTTTTGAACTTCTACATCTGAGCACTCTTTCGAAAGGGCATGTGCTTCAACCGATTTGTATTGATCCAAACTCTTTGCGAAAGAACAATTGACACCGTCTCCTATAACCACAATTCCCATCGGCTTCTGCCACTTGTCTGAATCTTCGTAAGGAATTTTACTGTCGGAAATAACCGTTATTGAACTCTCAATGCATCTTCTGCGTAAGGCCGTTACGTAGGGCAAATTCAAATCTTTCGAAATTCCTTTGATCTGAATGGCCTTGAACTTATTTGCTCCAACGCGCTCTTTTGCCTTCAACACTTTTAGTGCTTTCGCTGTTATTTCCGCTTCGGTGATTCTTCCTTGTTGAATGGCCTCTTTCACTTTTTGAATGGCTAACGGAACATTCAACGGGAACAACACCACGTCGTTACCTGCAACAAGCGCGCGAACATCGGCCTCCCCCGCTGGGAAATATTTCGCAACACCTTCCATGTTCATGGCATCGGTAAGCACCAATCCTTCAAACTTCAAACTGTCACGTAGCAATCCTGTGATGATATTTTTCGAAAGTGTGCTTGGCACGTGTGCTTCTTTTTCAAATTCAGGAAGAGACAAATGCGCAACCATAACACTCGCTAATCCGTTTTGAAACAATGCTCTGTAAGGCTTGAATTCATTTGAAGACAGCTGCGCGTAGGTCTTGTTTACAACGGGAAGATCCTTGTGAGAATCAACATCGGTATCTCCGTGTCCCGGAAAATGTTTTGCGTTCGCAAGCACTCCATTGTCTTGCATTCCCTTCATATAGGCCAATCCGCACTCTGTAACACAGTTCGGATTTTCACCAAACGAACGATTCGAAATAACAGGATTCTTCGGATTTGAATTCACATCGACTACCGGAGCGAAGTTCATGTGAACACCGATACGCTTGCACTGACGCGCTACTTCCTTTCCAAATTCATAAATAAGTTTTTCATCCATGGATGCACCAAGTGTCATGGCTCGTGGGAATGAAATGGTGCTGTCTAAACGCATGCCCAGTCCCCACTCTGCATCGATTCCAATTAGCAAAGGAATTTTCGATTTAGATTGAAAACGATTGGTCAATTTGGCTTGACGCACAGGTCCACCTTGAAAGAAAATAATTCCGCCAATGCCATTGTTCTTAATGAGCGTTTCAATTTGTGTTGGATTGTAAGATTCTTTCTTCTCATCGCTCCACGCCGCAACCATAAAGAGTTGCCCAATTTTTTGATCGAGGGTTAGGGTTTTGATGAGGCTGTCGGACCAAGAGCCTGAGCTAGTTCCTGCGAAAGGTGCTTCGCAAGGTTCTTCGAAAGATCTGTGGGAAGTTGCAAGCAAGGCCGGCGAAGCCGAAGGTTCTTCGAAAGATCCTTTAGAAGATTTAATAAGATTAGAACGAAAAGCAAAAAGCAAAACCACCAATGCCAAAAAAGGCCATTTCAAAAATTTCTTCATGTGTTAAAGTTATTCGCACATGAGAGACTGCTAAAAACTGTTCCACGTATTTTACAACATTGAAATGTGAATGAACTAGACCAACGTTTTCATGTCAATGGCCTTTTTTGCTTGCACCATTAGAAAAGAAAACTGCTCTTCTTCAGTAAGATTTGAATTGTCGAGAATAACTGCATCTGAAGCCCTGCGTAAAGGGTCTGCCGCGCGAGTTGTGTCTAGCAAATCGCGTTGTGCGATGTTTTCACGCACGTCATCGATAGATATATCTACTGCGTTGTTTTTCAATTGAAGAAAGCGGCGTTGCGCTCTTACTTCAACATCGGCAGTCATAAATACTTTCAATTCAGCATTTGGAAGAACCACAGTTCCAATGTCTCTGCCATCCATAACAACACCGCCATTTTCGGCCATGCGCTGTTGAATACGAACCAATTTCTCGCGCACTTCTTTGATTGCACTTATTGCTGAAACGTGGGCGCTGACTTGCATGCTGCGAATTTCTTTATCAACGCAAGTCCCATTCAAGAAAGTTTCTATTTCTTGAGAATCTGAATTGTATTTGAATTGAATTAAAATCAAATGAAGAGATTCCACCAACATATTCTCGTCTATCTCCCCTTTGTTTTGAATATAACCGTGCTCTATCGCATAATAGGCAACAGCTCTATACATAGCGCCTGAATCGATGTATATGTAATTCAAGTTTTTTGCTATGGCCTTTGCTAATGTGCTTTTTCCACAAGAAGAATAGCCATCTATGGCAATGTTAATTTTGTTGGTCACTCGGTTAGGGAATTGAAGGCTCGAATTTACAATGCTTCCGCGGAAATCACCAAGTTTTATTTCAAAATGTGGTAATATTGTTGACATGAAAATTTCGAAACGATTGACCTCCGCGAATAAAATGAACCATTCAACGTTTCTTGTCGCCGTGATTTCGATTGTTTGCTTTCAATCGTGCAACAACATCCCCTACTTCGGACATCAAGAGGGAAAGATTATTTACGATGTTACTTTTCCTTACGAATCGAACGATATTAAGCTCGCACTTTTTCCGAGTGAGATGACGTGTATCTTTGATGGCGAGCACCAGCACACCCGCATTGAATCGGCCTATGGCATTGTGAAATCTGAATTTATTATTGACCATAAAAAAAAGGAATTCAATCATTTGGTTGCCTGTTTTGGAAGTGATTATGTAATGCATTTGAATGAAGGAGAATACAACGAATGGATTAAACAATTCCCTTCTGTTCGATTGGAAACTACAGAGGAAACCATGATGATTGCGGGCTACGAGTGCAAGAAGACTATTGCTTATTTCAAAAGCGATTCACTTCCTTCAGTAGATTTATACAGCACCACGAAATTAGATTTAGACGGAAATAACTGGTGGAATACATACGCAGGTGTTGAAGGGACATTGCTCGGATATGATATTGAACAATACGGAAGACGGATGCAAGTGCGCGCACGTGAAGTAATTTTTCAGAAAACAAACCCCGATGATTTTCAAATTCCAAGCTCCTACACGTCAATAAGCGCGGGTGAAATGAAAGCCAAGCTCGATGAAATTGTAAAAGATTATCTCGATTGATGAACCAATAGGAAACTTTCCTGTACAGCATAAAAAATTCAAGTTATGCTGTTATCCTTCCTCAGATTCTTTCAAAGCGACGCTAGACATTTTCAAATTGTTTCTCAAACTATTTTCGTTTGTATAGGTGTAATGTTCCTTCGCTGGGATTATTCATTTATTGCTATTCTGCTCACTTTCGGCACAGCACTTTCCATTCAATTGGCTGGAATTTATTTGTTGAGACTTCCACTACATTCCATCAAAAGCGCGTTAATCACAGCTTTCGGATTAACGCTCTTGTTCAAGAGTAACGAACCGATGCTTTATGTATTAGCAGCTGCCATTGCCATTGGCCAGAAATTCATTTTTAAAATCCGTGGACAGCATCTTTTCAATCCGGCTAACGTTGGAATTATTGCAGTGATTCTTTTTACGAAGAACGCTTGGATTTCTCCAGCACAATGGGGAAACAGCACCGTACTTATCTTTGTGATAGGAACAGCAGGATTGGCGGTGCTTTCCAGAGTGAAGCGCATTGACACTGGGCTAATTTTTATTGCTACACTCTTCGCGCTTGAGTATTACAGAACAATCGTTTTCTTAGGTTGGAATTGGGAAGTTCTTCTTCACAAATTATCTTCAGGAAGCATTTGGCTGTTTGCTCTTTTCATGATCACAGATCCCATGACTATTCCAACGAATCGATTGGTTCGAATCATCTGGACCATGGTAGTGGCCTTCACATCATTCTACCTCACGAATTATTACTTCGTCACCGGAGCGCCGCTATGGGCATTGGTTTGCTTCACTCCGCTCACTCCGATTTTGAACAAATTTTTTCCGAGTAAAACATTCAACTGGATTCATTCAACACAAAAACAATTCAACCATGACACAAAGATTGCTTATTAAAGCGGCAGCGCTGTTGGTGCTCCTTGCAAGCGTGAACGCTTATTCGTTCTGCGGATTTTATGTTGCGAAAGCAGACGCTACCTTGTTCAACAACAAGAGCGAAATTATTTTGGTTCGCGACGGTACACGAACTTCCATTACCATGTCGAATGACTTCAAGGGCGACGTGCGCGATTTCGCAATGGTGGTGCCCGTTCCAGTGGTTCTTCAGGAAGGGGACATCAAAGTCGTTGACCGAAGAATATTCGAAACGCTTGACGCATACTCTTCACCGCGATTGGTGGAATATTACGACACTAACCCGTGTTATCAGACTGTAGAATTAGACGAAGCAAACTGGAGTGCGCAAGTCACCTCTACAGATGCGGGCGTTCGCATGAAGTATGATATGGTCGAAGAAAAATTCAATGTGACCATTGAAGCAGAATACACGGTTGGCGAATACGATATAGCTCTTCTTTCAGCGAAAGAAAGCACTGGATTGAAAAATTATTTAATTCAGGAAGGATACAAAATTCCCACAACCGCAGAAAGTGTGCTTGAGCCTTATATCAAAAGCAACATGAAATTCTTTGTTGTGAAGGTGAATTTAGACAATCAGAAGAACACTGGATTCGATTACTTGCGTCCGATTCAAATCAACTTCGATCACCCGAAATTCATGTTGCCTATTCGTCTTGGAATGGCGAACAGTTCAGGCGAGCAAGACATGATTGTCTATGCCTTCACAAAGACCGGACGCGTGGAATGCACGAACTACAGAACAGTGAAAGTGCCGACAGATCGTAACATTCCGTTGTACACGAAAGACATCTTTGGTGAATTCTATAAAAACCTTTTCACCCGCGCTTATTCTCGTGAAGGAAAGAATGCCGTTATGTTGGAATATGCTTGGAACGTTACACCAAGTTGGGGTGGAATGAAATGCGATCCTTGTGTTGGGAATCCGCCTATTTACAACGACTTTGCTGAAGCGGGCGTTTGGTGGGCCGGTTGGAATTCTGCGTCACCTGTGTTTTTCACAAGACTTCACGTGCGCTACAGCAATGCGAAATTCCCTGCTGATCTAACGTTTCAGATTACTCCCAATACTGAAAACTTCCAAGCACGATATATTCTAACTCACCCAGCTGGCGGGCCTTTCAACTGTGACGAATCTCAAGAGTATTTGGAGTCTTTACGTTCACGCAGAAAAGTTGAAGTGGATGAATTGTATGCGCTAGCGGGAATTAAACCGAATGATCGCAGTGATAAATACATCAATGAATTTGTTTCATTCATGATTAACAAACCTTATGACTCAATGTTGAAGGGGGAAGTAATTCCTGGTGAAGATTCTCCTATGGATCCGAATGAAATTGAAGTGGACGAAGCTTACATTCATTCCGACATGGAAGCGAACGAAGCGTTCTTGCAAAACAAAGATTCAGACAAAAACAAAAAGCCTTGGGAAGTGCCACTCTTCCTGGGTTCCGTTGTCGGCTTAGCGCTTTTCGTGTCACGTAAACGAACGAAAGTATAGGCACAAAAAAGGGCGACCGGTGGTCGCCCTTTTTTCTTCAACATAAAATATCAATAGTACATACTGCGACGAACTTTCGCTACATACTTCGCTAAGCGAATCACTTGCTTGGTGTATCCGAATTCATTGTCGTACCAAACGTAAAGAACAATGCCTTTTCCGTCTTTAGAAACAATGGTTGCTTGACTATCATAAACACTGCAGCATTCGTTTCCAACGATATCACTTGACACTAATTCTTCGCTAATACTGTAGAATATTTGATTCACTAAATCCCCGTCTAATGCAGCTTTGCGAACGGTAGCATTTACTTCCTCAACAGAAGTTGCTTTGTCTGTGTATACGTGAATGATTGCTAACGAACCATTTGGCGTTGGTACGCGAACAGCGTTTGAAGTCAACTTGTCTGCCAAAGCTGGAATTACTTTCGTAACAGCTTTACCAGCGCCCGTTTCAGTGATTACCATGTTCACAGCAGCACTTCTTCCGCGACGACTTTTCTTGTGCATGTTGTCTAACAAGTTCTGATCGTTCGTGTATGCGTGAACCGTTTCAATGTGTCCTTTTTCAATTCCGAATTCATCGAAGATGGTTTTCAAAATTGGAGAAATTGCGTTGGTTGTGCAACTTGCTGCAGAAAAGATTGTCTCACTTTCAATGTCTAAATCGCGGTGATTAATTCCGTATACAATATTCGGAACTTCCTTACCTGGTGCAGTTAATAGGACCTTACTAATACCTTTTGCTTTCAAGTGAACACTTAGCGCTTCACGATCTTTGAAAACACCGGTGTTATCGATTAATAAAGCGTCTTGAATTCCATAGGCTGTGTAATCAACTGCGCCCGGATCTTTCGCTGCCAACATGTAAATTCGCTGACCGTTTACGATTAAACATTTGTTTTCGTAATCAACATCGACCGTTCCTTTGAATCTTCCGTGAACAGAATCGTTTTCGAAAAGCGCAGCGCGTTTTTTTATAGACAAATCGTCGTCTTCACGCGTAACAATTGCACGTAAGCGAAGTTGCTGTCCACTTCCAGCTTGACGCACCAATTCGCGTGCCGCCAAGCGGCCTATTCGACCAAAACCAAACAAGACTACGTCTCTTGGTTCCATGTCCTTCCCTTCCTCGGTGAAATTCTGTAGTTTATCTTCTAAGAAATCTTTTTGTGAATTGAAATGCTCGCGAGAGATAGCCCACTCGCTAGCCAATTTCCCTATATCTATTTTCGCTGGAGCAATGTCCATATTGTAAAGTTCTGCGGCCAATTCTGCTGTGTGAAAAACGCTAATTGGTTTTCCTACAACTTCAGCTGCGTATTTGTGCAATCGAAGAATTTCAGTGATGCGCGTATCTGCAAGATGATTGCGGAAAAGCACCAATTCAATTGATTTATCGAAAAGCAACTTTCCCACCATGTGTGCGAGATCTATAGCCGCTTTTTCTTGGTTCACATACACCGCCAGTTCATTGCTGTACGTGTCGTTTGACAAGGGTTTGTTTGACATAAATTGTATTTAAATGAGTTGATTTTTTCTTCTTGAAATTCATTTTTTCAAGACGTTGCAAAGATAGTTCAAGCGAATGAACTAGCAGCAAAAAAAACAGCCTCGTATTCGTTCTACGAGGCTGTTTTCACTCAAAATAATTCTTGGTTTTTATATTCCGAAACCGTAATAAGCACGGGTTCCGTTGGGGTAAACACCTTCCAACAAAATTCCCCCTGACTTAGATTTCAACAACGATTGAAGTTGCTCGGGTGAAGTGACTAGTTCACCATCGATCTTCGTTACAATAAATCCGGTTTTCACACCCGCACTTCTTAGCTTACCTGTTGAAAGAACGCCCACTTTTGCACCGCCTTGAATACGTAAGGCTTTACATTCACTTTCTGAAGGAGCACTGAACTCTGCACCCAGTGATGAAATACTTTCAGCAGCTATTTCTTCAAAATTCTCGAGTTCGGCTTTTCCTGATTTATTCTTCAATTCAATTTCGAAATTCTTTTCTTTTCCGCTCCTCCAAACCACCAAGTTCACTTTGTTACCTGGTCTGAATTTGCTTATTTGCTCTTGCAATTGAGGAACCGTTGAAACCGGATAATCAGCAACTTTCAAAATAATATCTCCGGCTTCCAGTCCTGCAGACTCTGCGGCTCCGCCTGCAGTAACGTTGTTGATGTATACACCTGACACCAACGGCAAATCGGCTTCCTTGGCTTGCTCTTCTGTAACTGCAGAAATTTGAACCCCTAAGAATCCCCGTTGCACATTTCCAAATTCGATAATATCCTCTGCAACCTTCTTCGCAATGGATGCAGGGATTGCAAATGAATAACCCGCGTATGAACCCGTGCGGGAGGCAATAGCGGTATTGATACCTATAAGCTCTCCGTTTGTATTTACTAAGGCTCCTCCACTGTTTCCTGGATTCACTGCAGCATCTGTTTGAATAAACGACTCGACAGGCAACACTTCTCCCGATCTTCCTTCACCAATGATATTGATGTTTCTGCCCTTAGCGCTAACAATACCCGCAGTAACGGTAGAGGTTAACTCAAAAGGGTTTCCGACTGCTAGAACCCATTGTCCAATATGAACAGCGTCACTGTTTCCCCATGAAATCGCAGGAAGATTAGACTCATCTATTTTCAAAACAGCGATATCGGAGCTTGGATCTTTTCCGACTAAAGTAGCTTCATAATTTTTGTTGTTATTCAAGGTTACTGTCACTTTTTCAGCTCCGTCTATGACATGATTGTTTGTGATGATGTAACCATCTGCTGAAATAATGACACCCGAGCCCGAAGCCATTTGTGTTTGAGGTTGTGGGTTCCCGAAGAATCCGCCCCATGGATCATACTGCATTGATTTAATTTCCGTTTTAACGTGAACAACAGAATTCACTGTTCTTTCAGCAGCCACAACGAAATCTCCTCCAGCACTGCTTAATCCTGAATAATTAGCAAACTCGCCAGGAACAGGAGTATTCCACGATAGATTATTTGAATTTGGCCTAACTACAAAATGGTATGTAGCCATGGCAATAAGACCGCCAGCAAAGGCTGAAGCAAAAATGACTAGACTCTTTTTCATACTTTTTAAAATTTGAAATGCAAAAATAATTTGATTTTGAATCGAACAAAAACGACACCAAATTATTTTTATTGTCAGAATGAATTGATTGTAATTTTGCACTTATGAAAAAGTCTTTGGGTTTGGGTGGAATTGTTTTAGCGATCGTAACACTTTTGGTGGGTTGCGAGAAAGACATTACTGTTGACCTTCCGCAAGCCGATACTAAAATTGTTGTACAAGGGAGCATTGAACCGGGACAATACCCAATTGTTATTCTAAGCTATTCTGCAGGCTACTTCGACCCTGCAGACTTAAATGCCCTGGCTAATTCCTACGTTCGAGACGCCCAAGTGAAAATGGTTCATGGAACTGACACCATTCCGTTGGAAATGTATTGCACAGCAGATATGACGTTAGAACAGCTTCTTCTTGCCTCTCAAACCTTGGGTCTTCCTCCCGAGGCTGTGCTCGCTTTAAACATTTGCCTATATTCATCCTTATCTCCGCAGGCGTTGGGGTTGGCTGGAGAAACCTACACTTTGATTGTCGACAAAGACGAACACCATCTGCATGCGGTAACCAAAGTAAATTTTCCAGTTTCACTCGACAGTATTTGGTTCGCGCCTCCTTCAGGCAATACTCTTGACTCCTTAGGTTTCATCTATGGAAATATGACTGACCCTGATTCGTTAGGAAATGCATACCGTTGGTCTGCGAAGCGAATTAGTCACTATCCGCAATGGATAACCAGAGATACCTATTTACGCGGGCAACAAAAGGATTTAACCTTCATAAGCCCAATGCCAAGTGTTTATGACGATGAGTTTTTCAATGGTCTTACGTTTGAATTCGCCTACTACAGAGGTGCAATGCCCTTCAGCGACAAGTTTGATGACCGCCGAGAAGAACGAGGTTTTTTCAAGCGAGGAGACACTGTTGTTGTTCGCGGGTGCAGTATCGACATGAACGTTTATAAGTTTTATAAATCATATGAAGATCAGTTGGCGAATCAAGGTTCTCCATTCGCCTCTCCAAGCAATGTGAAATCCAATGTTGAAGGTGGATTGGGCGTTTGGGCGGGCTATGGTGCATATTACGACACGCTCATATGCCAATAAAGTGACTTTCGTCACATTCGATTGCTTTCAATCCCTATTAACTTCGCACCATGGAAACAGAATCAAAAACAACCCTTGGAAAAGTGATGAAAATGAAATGTCCGCATTGTGGTAAAGGTCACTTGTTCGTGAATGAATCCATTCTCTCCTTCAACAAACTCGGACAAGTAAAGTCTGAATGTACTGAGTGCGGAACCAATTTTAATCCGGAGCCAGGTTTTTATTTCGGTGCTGCCTATGTGAGTTGGGGACTCACCGTAACTATGTGGATTGCGATTTTAGTTTCTCTTAAAACCCTTGATGCTCTTGGTTTAATGGAATTTGGATTTTTAACTCACCCAAAAACATTTTTAATTACTGGGGTAATATTCACTGTAATTC
Organism: Flavobacteriales bacterium; assembly: GCA_044239865.1. Taxonomy (GTDB): domain Bacteria; phylum Bacteroidota; class Bacteroidia; order Flavobacteriales_D; family Sanyastnellaceae; genus CAIZGX01. The sequence goes on along the minus strand of JBIIAO010000003.1, from coordinate 292,751 downwards.
TATTCCCTCTTCTATTCAAACTTTCACGCTCAATCTGGGCGACATCGTTTATTAAATAATCTGACCATCGCTCATCACAATCTTGCGATCTGCCTGTGAGGCTAATTCTTCGTTGTGTGTTACAATTACGAAGCTGTGATGGAATTCATTTCTTAATTCGAAGAAGAGATTGTGCAGTGCTACAGCATTTGCCTTGTCTAGATTTCCTGAAGGCTCATCGGCGAAGACTACTTTCGGATTATTCATTAAAGCTCTTGCCACAGCAACGCGCTGCTGCTCACCACCAGACATTTCAGAAGGCTTGTGTTCTGCTCTGTGGGCTAGCCCCAATCTTTCCAACCAAAACGCAGCCTTCTTTTCAGCCTCTTTCTTTTCAACTCCAGCAATTAGCGCGGGAATACACACATTTTCTGTTGCTGTAAATTCAGCCAATAAGTTGTGAAACTGAAAGACAAAACCGAGATGTAAATTGCGAAAACGAGCAAGTTCTCGCTGTTTCAATTGGAAAGGATTCACTCCATCGATAGTCACGGTTCCTTTGTCTGGATTATCCAGTGTACCCAGTATTTGCAAAAGTGTTGTTTTTCCCGCTCCGCTTGCCCCTACTATAGAAACAATTTCGCTTTTTTGGATGTCTAATGAAACGTTGTTCAAGACTTGAACCTTTCCGTACCCCTTATAAATTCCCGATGCATGAATCATAGTACAAAGATGAACAAAAACTTCGTCATTATTTAGTACATTCGCGTCGCAAATATTGAACTATGAACATTCACGAATATCAAGGAAAAAGTATCCTTTCACAATTTGGCGTAACAGTGCAACGCGGTTATGTTGCAACTACCCCTGAGGAGGCAACTGCGGTTGCAGAAAAATTGCAGGCTGAAACTGGAACCGGATGGTTCGTTGTGAAGGCGCAGATTCACGCAGGTGGACGTGGGAAAGGAGAAGTAACCGAAACAGGATCACGCGGTGTTGTTTTAGCCAAAGGTCTTGGAGAAGTTGCTGACAAAGCAAAAGGCATTTTAGGCGGACACTTGGTAACTCTTCAAACCAAAGCTGAAGGCAAGTTGGTTCAAGCCGTTCTTGTTGCTGAAGATGTTTATTCTCCGGGTGCATCTGAACCTCGCGAATTTTATATGAGTATTTTATTGGACCGCGCTGCGGGAAGAAACGTTATCGTGTACTCTCCAGACGGCGGAATGAATATCGAAGACGTTGCTGAAAAGACGCCTGAGCGTATTTTCAAAGAACTCGTTGATCCAATGACTGGCGTTACCGATTTTCAAGGAAGGAACATTGCTTTCAACTTGGGATTATCAGGTGCTGCATTCAAGGAAATGATTGCTTTCACTAAGAAATTATACAATGCTTACGTAGGTTGCGATGCATCTATGTTTGAAATCAATCCTGTATTAAAAACATCTGACGACCGCATTCTTGCTGTTGATGCAAAAGTTACTCTTGATGGAAATGGGTTGTTCCGTCACCCAGATTACGCTGCTATGCGTGATACCACGGAAGAAGATCCGATTGAAGTTGAAGCTGGCGAAGCTGGTTTGAACTACGTGAACTTAGATGGAAACGTGGGTTGCATGGTGAACGGTGCTGGATTGGCAATGGCAACCATGGACATTATTAAATTAAGCGGCGGAGAGCCTGCAAACTTCCTAGATGTTGGAGGTACGGCAGATGCGAAGCGCGTTGAAACTGCATTCAGAATGATACTTCGCGACACTACTGTGAAAGCGATTTTAGTAAATATTTTTGGTGGAATTGTGCGTTGCGATCGAGTTGCACAAGGTGTTGTAGATGCATACAAAAACATTGGTGACATTCAAGTTCCAATTATTGTTCGTCTTCAAGGAACCAACGCTGTTGAAGCGAAAAAATTAATTGACGAATCCGGTTTAGCTGTTCACTCTGCCATTACGCTTCAAGAAGCGGCTGATGCAGTGAAAGCCGTATTGAATGCCTAATTCAACATGTCTAACAAAGAAGAGAAAATAAACGCGTTCAATCCCAACAGTGCGGGTCTGGCGGAAAGTCAGATGTTTGGATTACCATTCACCATTGATGAAAGTGAAATTGTTCTTCTTCCTGTTCCATGGGAAGTTACTGTGAGCTACGGCGGCGGTGCTTCTGAAGGGCCTGAGCATATTTTCGAATCGAGTCTGCAAGTAGACCTTCATCACCCTGAATTTCCTGAGCTGTGGAAGAAAGGCATTGCCATGCTCGAGCAAAATGGTGCCCTTCATTCTAGAAGTAATGCATTGAAAGAAAAAGCGGAAGAAATCATTTCTGCATGGGAAGAAGGCGAAAGCATTGAAGACGACGATGAGCTAGTAGAGATACTTCAAGAGATTAACGACGGTTGTGCCGATATGGTTGAGTATGTGGCTGACCAAACCAAGAAGTGGTTAGACGCTGGGAAAACCGTTGGATTAATTGGTGGTGATCACAGCACTCCATTAGGATATCTTCAGACCTTGTCTGATCGTTATGAGAACTTTGGAATTCTTCACGTAGATGCACACATGGACTTGCGTGAAGCTTATGAAGGGTTCACGTATTCGCACGCTTCTATCATGTACAATGCGCTTCAAATTCCACAAATAACCAAGTTGGTTCAGGTTGGAATTCGTGATTTCTGTAAGGAGGAGAACGACCGTGTTGTAAATTCAAACGGAAGAATTATCGTTCATACCGATGCTGAAATTCAGCGTGCCGCATTTGAAGGAGAATTGTGGAAAGAGCGATGCAATACCATCATCGATGCACTTCCGAAGGATGTTTATATTAGTTTCGATATCGACGGCTTAGACCCGACCTTATGTCCAAATACGGGCACTCCGGTTCCGGGTGGACTTTCATTCCAACAAGCATTGTATTTATTGAGTCAACTGAAAGCCAAGAAGAACATCATTGGCTTCGACTTAGTAGAAGTTGCGCCTGGCGAAGACGACTGGAACGGCAATGTTGGTGCGCGCTTGCTTTACCACATGTGTGGTGTTGCAAGCTGAAAGTTTTAACAAAACCTTTTTAGTTTCCCCTTTTGTGTTGGTTCCACATGGTTTTAGCAAAATCACGAAATGATTCTGGGCTTGAGCCAAAGGCTTCATCAAATTTAAATTGTCCTCCATCAACAGAGCCATCTTCCCAATCTATCTGACTTGATCCCCTTAATGCATATTTCTGCCCATTCTGAAACATGATAATCTTCAAGTCGCTTGGTGAGACATCGCTCAAGCAATAGGTTTCATACATCATCCAAATTTCACCAGTGTCATCAGAGTTAAGATCTGTAATTTGTATTGTACTTGGAATAAAAGAGGCCTCTACATCAAATTGACATTCTGACACAAAGTCGTGTAACTCTCGCAGAAGCTTTACTTCTGAACCTGAAATAACGTAATGGTAAGCGTACAAATGTGCTTCTTTAAAAGGGTCTAAATACTCGTCATCATTTTGTTTTTCGGGAGTATAAATCTCTCCTGTTTCAGCTGCAATAAATATATTCTCACCCAACTTATCTGTCCATTTGAAGGCACTTTTAACTTTACCCTTCGTTACGCAAGAAGCCGGGATATCAGCAACATTCAACTTGGTAATTGAAGCTGGTTCGAAATGCTTGACAATCTCTTTGACATCAGCGGAAGCACCGCTTGTTTCTTGGGTATTCACCTCTTGATTCTCGCCGCAAGAAATGAATAAAGCAACAACTGAAAGAAATAAGATCGACCTCATAAAATGAAATTTAAATAATTAATTCTGGTTAAAACTAACTCAAAGTTCTCAATTTGTTATACTCCACCTGAATTTCCTGTGGTGGGTTGAAATAGCCGTATGCCACGTGTGGGAACTCCTCTCTGATCTTATCCAATACAGTTCGAACACCTATGCCTTCCGGTAATTCCGTTACACCGATTTTTCCTAAATACCAGTCGGGATCAATGTTGAAGTTGCGCCATTGAATCATACTGATGTCGGTATGCTTAATGAAATTCCGCAATGCTTCGTATTCTTCCGGATGATCTGTCATTCCCGGGAAAGTGAAATAGTTGATGCTTGCCCATCCGCCGTATTGACGAACAATACGCGCCGATTCAACAATGTCTTCAAACTTATAATTGTTCGGCAAATAATACGCTTCATAAATGTTTTTACGAAGCGAATTCGTGCTTACGCGAATGCTATCTAATCCGACTTTCATTAACTCCTCCACCGCCTTCGGCTTGCTGCCGTTGGTGTTCAGGTTAATGATTCCCCGTTTGGTGTGCTTGCGCAATTCAATAATCACATCGCGAATGGTCTGCCAAACGAGCAACGGTTCGCCCTCACAACCTTGTCCGAAACTTATAATTGGACGCTCAGCGTTCATCAAGTGTGGTAAGGTGTATTCCACAATTTCCGCCACGGTTGGAATAAAATCTAAACGGTCTTGAGGCGATGTTAATTCATGCTCTTCCGGTTGAAATGAAATACAACCCAAGCAATTGCTGTTGCACGCTGGGCTAACGGGAATGGGTGCTTCCCAACGTCCCATGAAAAAATTACGTGCAGCAGGACAACAGTATTTCAAACTACAATTGTTTCCTAAATGCTGAACCAATCTGTTGTTGGGATGCTCTTCCAAACGCTTGCGCGTTACTTCCCAAATATGTTCTCTATCGAAATTTTCTAAATCCTGACGCTCATCTGCGTCTATGCGCACTGCCGTTGTATAAAACTTCCCATCATACCAACCCACTGCCGTGTATGCGTACAACGGAAGTGTTGGGGCATCTTGTTCGTCTGTTCCAAACGCTGCAGAATACAACTGTGTGTAAGCAGGAGCATTCAAACTAGCCACGGCCTGAATGTCTTCGTGACATTCCATTTCACCTGTTTCAACGCTAAGTCCATACGGACGTCTTCCGGGCAAAGTGAACAAATCACTTCCGAATGGAAGTTCAATAAAATCTTCAGGAGTTAGCGGGTACACGTTGTATCCCGATCTTCCAACCGCTTCAAAATTCGTGTCTTCAAAAATATTTCCTTCAGCATCGGCGTATACCATGAAAGGGACTTCCTTCGGATGAATTGATTTTTTCATGTTGCAAAAGTACATTCTATCTTTGTGAAATATGCGCATAACATTTTTAGGAACAGGAACAAGTCAGGGTGTACCACTCATCTCTTGCAAATGTGCAGTTTGCGCCTCTTCTGACGAACGCGACAAACGCTTGAGAAGCGCCGTCGCATTGACCATTGGCGAGCAATACATTGTTATTGATTCAGGACCTGACTTCAGACAACAAATGCTTCGCGACAATGCTACGCATCTTGATGCTATTGTTTTCACGCATGAACACAAAGATCACATTGCAGGGCTCGACGATGTGCGCGCGTTCAATTTTACCATGGGCAAGCCCGTAAATGTTTATTGCACTGAACAAGTGGAAGAAGCATTGCGAAGAGAATTTCATTACGCGTTTTCTGAAAAGAAATATCCTGGCGTACCTGAAATCATTTTAAATCGAATTGAAAATTCCCCTTTCAACATAAACGGAATAACCTTCACACCTATTGAGGTGCTGCATTTCAAAATGAAAGTCTTCGGATTCCGTATTGGAAATTTCACGTATATCACAGACGCTAATTATATATCTGAGGAAGAAATTCAAAAAGTCATTGGAAGTGAAATCCTTGTCTTGAATGGCCTTCGCAGAGAAGCCCATCCTTCACATTTTACTTTAGACGAGTCCCTAGCGCTAATTGCCCGTATTAAGCCCAAAGAAGCCTATTTAACACACATTAGCCATCAGTTGGGAAAACATACCGACGTAACGGCTGAACTGCCCGCAAATGTTCATTTGGCCTTTGACGGATTAACGCTCGAACTTGATTAATCTCTCTTACTTTTGCACTAAATATTCGACATGAAAAAAATAGCATTTTTATTTATAGCCCTCAGTCTTTTCGTTGGAACAGCCATTGCTCAAAAATCGAAAAAAGGAAAAGTTAATTCCTACGGAGAAACATTCGTTGCTGAAAACGTAATTACCTTGGAACAACTTCAAGAAAAAATGAAATCGGAAACAAGCTTCGCTTGTGTATTTGAAGGAAATATTGTTCAAACTTGTCAGAAGGCAGGATGTTGGATGGAAGTATCTATGCCTGTTGGAGATGGTATGACTGTATTCATGAAAGACCATGCGTTCGCGGTTCCATTGGAGAAGTGTGAAGGAAAGAAAACATTCGTAAAAGGAGAAGCCTATTTCAAAGAGTTGAGTGTTGCTTATTTGCAGCACTTAGCAGAAGACGCTGGAAAATCGAAAGAGGAAATTGCAAAAATCACTGAGCCTCAAAAACAATTGGTATTTGGCGCAAGCGGCGTGCAGATTGTAGAAGGTGGAAAAGGCGGAAAGAAATCGAAGAAAGGCGAAAACTGCGCACATTGAGTTTACTTCCCAACCCTGTAGTATTTACTTTATCGAATGGAATTCGTGTGGTTCACCAGCCCATGGATCGCGACGTTGCGCATTGTGGTTTAATGATCGCAGCTGGAAGTCGCGACGAAGAGGAAGACGAACACGGTCTTGCTCATTTTCTTGAGCACTGTTTTTTCAAGGGAACCAAGACTAGAAAGAATCATCATATTCTCTCAAGGCTCGACGCTGTCGGCGGAGAATTAAATGCTTTCACCGCGAAAGAAGAGACTTGGATTCATGCTTCCATGTTGAAAGAGCACTACGAGAGAGCCATAGAATTGATTGCTGACATTACCTTTCACCCTTCCTTTCCTACCGATGAAATTGAAAAAGAAAAGGAAGTTATTATAGATGAACTGAACAGTTATTTCGACAGTCCGAGTGAAATGATTTTCGAAGAGTTCGAAGAACATTTATTCGGTAAGCATGCCATTGGACGGAGTATTCTGGGCACGAAAGAAAGTATCAATGCAGTGAAGCGTTCAAACCTTGAGCGTTTCCGCAAACGGAATTTAACAGCAGAGCAATTGGTATTTTCTTCTGCTGGAAATATTCCAATTGAAAAACTTCAATCTTTGTTGGAACAATACCTTGGGAAGGAAAAGCTCTCTCCCTTCACCCAGAAAAGAATTAAGCCAACACTTAAAACTGGAAAGAATATTCATCTTGAAAAGGAAATTCATCAAGTGAATTATTTAATAGGTGGAAAAGCTTATGCCTATCCGCATAAGCTTCGTCCAGCCCTTACCCTGCTTACCAATGTTCTTGGCGGACCTGCACTGAACAACAAGCTTAGCATGGTCATCCGCGAAAAACACGGATTGGCTTATCACGTTGAATGCACATACGCGCCATTCACCGATTGCGGAATTTTCAGTTTGTATTTGGGCACAGACAAAGAGAATTTGAAAAAGGCCATTGATCTTTGTGAAAAGACATTGGGGTATTACAAAGAGAACAAAATGAGCAGTCGTCAATTGCGCGAGGCGAAGAAACAAATCATTGGGCAAATGGCATTGGCTCAGGACAGCGGAGGCGCGCTCATGTTCAACTTAGGGAAAAGTCTACACCAGTTCAATCGTATTGACACCATGAAAGAAGTGTTTCATAAATTGGAAGAAATTACAGCCGATCAAATTCAACAAGCAGCAAACGACACTTTTCATTTCGATAAAATGAATGTCTTGGCTTACGTTCCGAAAGCAAATTAAAAAGGAGAAATCGAATGAATGTCGTTATTGCGACGTTCAATTTCATTTTTCACAATACAGATTCGCTGGGCAATTGCTGCCATATCTGGAAGGTCTTGCTGAAGCAACCACATCAAAGAATCTTCGTGATTGTCTGCAGCTCTCGCCATTTTCTCTAACACGTCGTACTTATTATTCTTCAACCACAGCAAAGCGTTCGGATTGCCCTCTGCGCCATTGATGAGCGCCATGAGATGCGGGAAATTATTTTCCATGAGCCATGTCCGAGCGTCGTTTTGATTGTTTAATGCATGAACAAAAACTCCCAATTCCGGATAGCCGTTTGCCATAAGCCATTCGCGAATAGCAACGTTCCCTGAGATTGCTTCTCCCCATGCTATAATAACCTTCGACGGATATCCTTCGGTATTCATACTGCAATGTTAAATAAGTTTTAGAATGAATCAGTTATGTGTTTAAAGAAAAATTAGTTTCGTAACGTATGCGTAAAGTTTCATTACTTCTATTTCTTGTTTCACCATTGTTTGCGTGGGCGCAACCTGTTTTGAATCCTATTTCACAAGAGGAGGGCTCTATGAAAACATTGGCGCCCATTCAAGACACAGGTTGGTACTTCAAACTTTCCTCAAGCATTAACACCACGCAAACGTATTTGAAGAACTGGGCGGCTGGAGGAAATAGCTCTCTCAATGTGACTGGCATCTTCAACTCTGTTGTTCTTTATCGCAAGGACAAGCGTGCATGGGATAACGCTGTGAATCTTTCCTACGGCAGAAGTATTGTAGACTTTTCCATACCGTCTATTAAAACGGAGGACAGGTTCGATTTCTCCAGTAAATACGGCCAGCAGGCTTCAAAGAATTGGTACTACTCTTTTCTACTTTCGGTTCGAAGTCAGGTTGCTCCTGGCTATACAACCCTTCCATCTGGACTTCCGGATTACAGCAAAGGGAAAGTGAGTGACTTGTTTGCCCCTGCCTATGCCGTAGGTGCACTAGGCATGGATTACAAGCCCAAGAAAGGCGTTTCCGCATTCTTTGCACCACTTACCTATCGAGCTACATTTGTTATGAATCCTGACCTCGCCAATGCTGGACAATACGGAGTAACTGCTGCTGTTCGCGATGCTGAAGGGAATATTCTTATTCCTGGTAAGCGCAGACGTAATGAAATTGGAGGATACATTCGGTTGAATTACACCAACGTTATTTTAGAAAATGTAAACTGGACTAGCAAATTGGAATTGTTCTCGAATTACTCTAAAAACCCAGAAAACGTTGACGTCAATTGGGAAAACAACTTCAACATGAAGGTGAATAAATATCTGTCGGTGACCATTTCGGCGCAAGTCATTTACGACGATGATATTCGCATTATTAAATCGCCTGAACTCACCGATGAGAACGGTGTTTTTCATCCAGCTGATATAGGACCAGGTTTGCAGTTCAAGGAACTCATGGCCATTGGTTTCACCTACACCTTCAACACCAAATAAAGAATATTTGTGAAATAAAAAAAGGGACCGAGGTCCCTTTTTCACTTTATATCTTTTCGAATTACTTCGAGAATTCAAGATCTGTCTTAGATTTTTCGCCCAATGAACCATCTTTAGCAATAGCTGAACTTAGGTTTGAAGCCTGACCTGCGGTATCCTTAGAACGCGCGCAGATGATAGCACGAAGGTAATCTGCAAGAGCTGATTTATCGCCACTAGCATCTAAGTCTGACTTAGCACCAGTATTGTCACCATTCAACATTTTAGCCAAAGCTGAGTTGAAAGTCTTTGCATCTTTCATTGTTGATACAGCACCAGCGTAATCTCCGTTTGCAATAAGGATTAACCCTTTGTTGTATTTGCTCTCAGATGATCCGCTTTCAGTGAATAACTTCGTAGCCGCTTTTCTATCGCCTTTCAAACGAGTAACAACACCCATATTGTTAGAAGTCTCAGCATTTTTATTTAACCCGTAAGCTTTTTCGAATTGCTTCGCAGCCTCAGTGGACTTATTCATTCCGTAATAAACAACTCCTAAGTTGTTTGAAGCGCGGTAATCACCGTTTGCTTTTGTTTCAGCCTCTTTGTAGATGCTTGACTTAACGTTTGCATCTTCGATTAAAGAACCCGCTTTCAATAACTCTTCGTAGTTCAATACAGAAGTATTTGTTTTTCCTAAAGAAATCAACTCAGCATCTGTGTATCCGTTCTCAGTGTAATGAACAATGATAGCACAACGACGAAGAGATGGGAAAATTAAATCCTTGATCTCAGTGTATGTTTTAGAAATATTCTTGATTTCGGTTTTTCTCTCAGTAAGATCTGTCGTTCTTTGAAGAATACGAACAATGATATCACGGTCAGCAATTGCCGATTTCTCCATCGCTGCTCTGAAACCTTCCCAGTCTTCTCCGTTTGGATTTTCTTTAATTAACTTAGAGTAAAGCACGTCTAACTTAGCGTTTTTAAGAACTGTATTCACCACTTTCGTTCCAACTCTTGCGCGATTAACAGCTAGACTGTCGTTAGAGAAAATTTCACCTTCAGGAGATGCATAAGATTGCAATTCAATTTCAGTTACAACCATTTTAGGATTTGTGCTAATTGCCGTTAACATGGTTTGCAACTGAACAATGTCTGCATCCTTCATTTCAGCAGGCTTCAAAACGAATGAATTCAAATCGAAGTTGATAACCGCTGTTATTGTTTTGTCTGTACTGCGAACAAACTTATCCGTTGAAGTCGCAACTTTATCATCGCTCTTCATTAGGTAAGGAGTTGTAATAACACCTTTCGCAATTTCAACTGCTGGGAAAGAGGCTGTTTTGCTTCCTTTAGAACCTTTCATGCGTAATTCCAATTTGGAAGACTCCATTCCTGCCGAGTAAGGAACCGTAGCCGTGTATTTGAAGCTCTTTCCTGTTTTGAAAGGAATTACATCACCGTTACCGGTTGCCTTTTCACCTTTAAACTCTTGAACTTTAAATGTAGCTTCACCGCCATTCCATACAAGTGCTGGAGTTGCCTGAGCCGAAACCGACTTCGCGAAATATTTTTCAGGGAATTTACCTGAGATAGTAACCTTTACAGAGTCACCGTGCACTTCCAATGGACTTGGCTCCACTTTGAAGTTCAGTTCTTCCATGTGTTTTTGCATTGAGCCAAGACCGGCGCAACCTTGAAAAAGAAGAGTAACTGCTGTTAACGCAACTACTACCGACGAAAATCCTTTTTTCATTTTTTCAGCTTATTTATAATGGGCACGAATTTACAATCAAATATTCACTCTACAATACTCAAATTCAAATTATTGTTGAACCACTCCCATTGCGCAGAATTTTTCAATTCGTTGCTGGGTGCGTTCTTCTACTCCTAACTTCTCCAAATCATTTAAGGCATTGATAATAGCTTCCTTCAAGTGCTGGGTAGCGGCCTCTGGATTGTTGTGAGCTCCACCAAGGGGTTCACGTACAATTCCATCGACCAACTTATTCGCAAACATATCGTCAGCCGTGAGTTTCAGTGCTGATGCTGCTTCTATCTTGTGGTCTGTGTTTCTCCATAAAATGGTAGAACAAGACTCGGGAGAAATTACGGAGTACCAGGTGTTTTCCAACATAAACACGCGATCACCAATACCTATTCCCAATGCACCACCAGATGCACCTTCGCCAATTATGATACATATTACAGGAACCTTCAAGCGCATCATTTCGAATAAATTTCTTGCAATGGCCTCGCCTTGTCCGCGTTCCTCTGCTTCCAATCCCGGAAATGCACCTGGAGTATCGATAAGGGTAACAATAGGTTTATTGAATTTCTCGGCCAACTTCATTAATCGAAGCGCCTTGCGATATCCTTCTGGGTTGGCCATACCGAAGTTTCGATATGAACGCATTTTCGTATTCGCTCCTTTTTGCTGACCAATGAACATGACACTTCTTCCGTCAATAGAGCCGAACCCGCCAACCATGGCTTTATCGTCTTTAACTGTGCGGTCGCCGTGCTGTTCAACCCAAGTGCCTTCTGTCATTGTCTCAATGTATTGAAGGGTGTAGGGTCTTTCCGGATGACGGCTTACCAACACGCGTTGCCAAGGGGTTAGATTCGAATAAATTTCGTTGGTTTTTTCTGTGACTGCGCGCTCTAAATCTTCAATAGCTGCGTGCACATCTACCCCATTCTTCTTTTCACTTTCTCTTAACTTCTCTATTTGCTGACGAAGCTCTTTTATCGGGGATTCAAATTCTAAATAAATTTCCATAGTTTCAGTTTGGAAGGACAAAAATACACATAAGTGCTATGAGTTGCGCGCGATAAATTCCAGGAACTTTTTAAGGGCTTTCGCTCGATGACTCAACAATTTCTTTTCTTCAATGGTCATTTCAGCGAATGTTCGTGAATTTCCATCTGGATGAAAGATCCCGTCGTACCCAAAACCGTCCGTCCCGCGAATTTCAACCCCTAATTTCCCTTTCACTATTCCTTCGAAATAAAAAGTACCCGCTTCGGAACAATAGCAAAAGACCGATCTGAACTGCGCATTCCTGTTGGTCTGACCTTTCATTTCATTCAATACCTTTTCAATGTTCCGTTCATTAGAGCGAGGTTCTCCGGCGTAAATGGCCGAATCTACGCCGGGTCTTCCATTCAACGCCTCAATCTCCAATCCTGTATCGTCTGAAAAACATGCAATTCCTGTTTTTTCAAAAACGAATCGAGCTTTTTGTTCGGCATTGCCTTCCAAAGTCCCTGTCGTTTCTGGAATCTCTTCGAGAACGCCTAAGTCACGCATAGAAACCACTTCAATGCCTGATGGTAAAGCAGCTTGAATCTCTTGAAGTTTGTTTTTATTTCCTGAGGCAAATATTATTTTCATGATTCACGAATGATTTTACCGCTAGCGGTTCGATTGAACTTCGGTTTAAAAATTATTTCTCTTGGTTTGCGAATGCCCATATTCAATTGATTTATTTTTTCTAATTGGAAATCTTGGGGATCTCCTTCGACCACCAATACGATTTTTTGTCCGAGAACTTCATCGGGCATCGAAGAAATATAGTAAGGTTGAAAAATAACTATCGAAAGCATTCCTTCAATTTCTTCCGGAAATAATTTCACTCCACCGGAGATAATCACATGATCCAATCTTCCCTTCACCACAAATCTTTCTTCCACAAATTCAACAATATCGTTTGTTGCGAAGGCAGGAAGATTCAAAAAAGAATCTTCAATGACTAAATTTCCTTTTTCACCTTGAGAGAATTGAACACCTTTAAGCGGATTAAAATACTTCTCCACCTTCACGTCACGCATAGCCACGTGAGTAAGGGTTTCGGTCATGCCGTATCCCTCCCAAATATTTGAAGTGATACCATTTGCGAATTGAATAATTTGCTCTGAAATGGGACCGCCTCCGAGTAAAATGTTTTTGATTTGATTCAAAGAGGATGGTGTGCTTCCGATTATTTCAACACACTGCTGCGACGTGAACGCAGCAAAATCATAGCTTAAAGATATTTCAGGATGCGTTGAAGGCGTTTGCCAAGTGAGGTCCCATTCATTTATGATTGAGCGCAGTGCCATCATTTTTCCCGCGACATAAATCGGCGGCAATGCACAGAATACTTCTGCATTTTTATTTAGGTTGAAAAACAACGCTGTTCGTTGCGCAGAACGAATGACCTGCTCCTTGGTAAATGTGATCACCTTGGGAGTTCCCGTAGATCCGGAGGTTTGAAACGAAATGAATTCCGATTCGTTCCATTCTTTTTCAATTTCAGCGTAAGCCAAAATCATATCGCTTCCCGAAAGTGCAAGGTTGATCATGATTCAATTGGAATAAGTAATTCACCCTCTACCCTCCACTTGGCTTCACTGTTGTTGCTGAATAAGCTACCAGTGCCCAATCCTTGAACACCTTCCAACTTCATTTTACACACCCAATTCGCAAGATGATTCAACCCAACATTGCTTTCTAATGAAGAGGTTATCCAAAAACCTATTCCATGCTTATCGGCCCATGCCTTCCAGTTTTCTGCGGCAGTATATCCGCCGTGCAACGAAGGCTTCACCACCAAATAAGCGGGTTTACCTATATGTAGAAACGGTTCAAAATCTTCTGAATTACATTCAATCAGTTCTTCATCGAAAGCAACGGGAACAGGCGACTCAGCGCACAATTTAAACATGTTCTCTAACTGCCCCGCCTTAATGGGTTGCTCAATGCTGTGCAGTTTGAATTCCGAAAGCTGATTCAATTTATTCATTGCGTCTTCCAGCGCGAAAGCGCCGTTTGCATCTACTCGAATAGTAAGCTCCTCTTCACTTCCCCACGAACGAATTTCACGAATCAAATTCAATTCTTCGGTGAAATTCAATGCTCCAATTTTCAATTTAATGCATCTGCTTCCTTCGTCGAATTTTCGTCTCGCTTCTATTCGCATTGCTTCAATATCATCCATCCAAATGAGTCCATTGATTGGAATGGCACTCAATTCATTTTTCGACAGGAAAGGAAAATCTATTTGTTTCGAATAAAAGCCTGCGAGTGCCGCATCTATGGCGCATTGCACTGAAGAAACGTATGAAGACACTTCTGTGCTATGTTCTATGTTGGTTATGCGATCTAACTCAGACAAGACTTCTTCTTTCGTTTCCTTGCTTAATCCCCACAATGGAGCAACTTCTCCTTCACCCAATACAATTCCATCAGAATCTACTAATTGCAGCATCCAACTGTCGCGTTCTTTAAGAACATCTCGACTTGTTTTCGCCGGTTTATTGAACTGAAGTATTCGATGAGAAAATATCCATCTCATTTTCTAGAACCTGAAATGTTCTTGAGCAGCCATTCCACAGGGGCTTTGTCTGTGACTTTTTTCTTCCACCAAAGCACCAGTAAAAATGACAACGCCATCATTGCTAAAGATGTTGGAATTAGAATCCAGATCGATTTAAACCAATATATTCGAGCTTGATTTCCTCCCTTCACCAATGACCACAGGACGCCTGTTTCTAAACACACGAAAAAATACAGCGTGTATTTTGAAGACGAGAAGCGATCAATCCATCCAATGATTTTTGCACCTCCTACTGTTTCATTCCATTTCTTCCCGAAATAATTTATCGCACTTACGGCCATTAAAACAAGCCCAGATTCAAACAGTATAAAAGAAAAACTATGAAAGCGAAGGCTCAAGATTTCACTCGAGAAAACATTCAATTCGCCAATATCTCCGAACATATTATTGAGAAATGGCTGAACAACGATACCACCTATCATAATTCCTGCACCCAAGAGTGCAATCGGTGGAAGCCAACCTTTCACCTTTACATGAGACTTACCGTATACTATTCCTAAAATGAAAAATGAGATCCAAGGAAGGACAGAATAGTAGCCGTTAAAAAACAAAAAGCCGACAATATTCATGAAGTTGGCGTCGAGAATTTTAATCCCTGAAAAAGAAGGGTAAATAGGAACATCGATACTTCCTAAAACAGTTGATAAAAGAATTACTGAAAACAGTAAAATCTGAAGAAGAATAGATTCCCATCGAATAAATAGCGGCGAAACAAAAAAGCAAACACCTGCAATAATGAGAATATTCGCAGGCCAAAAACCAATAAAAAATAAACCAAGCACAAGAAGCACTAACCCTCTTCTACTGTAATGGCCCATTAATCGGCTTCTACTCTGCTTCTTTGATTTAAAGGCGAGGATCATCGTATACCCGTTCAAAAAAAGAAACAGCGCGGGAAAAAATCCAAACCAAATGAAATAAATCTCTTGAGTGTTTCTGTAAGGTGGGGTTGACTTTAAGACATACAAGATATCTTTTAAGACGAATGTTTCGTTAGATAAAATTGTACCTACAATAGCCAATAGATATGATATAGCAATCCCCTTAATTTCTCTGCTTGAAGCCATGTTCAAATATACTATTCGAACTTAAACGTTCGGTAAAAAAATAAGTAGAAGCAAAGCAATTGCAAAAGTTGAAAGGGCCACTTTCTTCAATTCAGAATCGAGAAGTTGCGGATTCGTGCAGGAATAAACTTTTTTTGCATGCACCACAAGTATTACAAAAGGGAGCAAATAGAATGCGTAATGCGCGGGTGTGATGAATACTTCAATGACCGCGGCAATAAATGCAGCACACAACCAAACAAAGTGCAGCTTCTTTCCTTTTTCAAAACCGAGCTTTACAACAAGGGAATGTTTGCCCGCTTTCGCGTCGGAAACATGATCGCGAAGGTTATTCAGATGAAGCACAGCCATGCTTAGCATTCCTACGATTACAGTATTCAAAACAGCGATTACGCCAACCTTTCCGGATAAAAAATAAGACATTGACAATACGGAGACAACTCCGAAAAACAAGAAGACAAACAAATCGCCGAGGCCTTTGTATCCATATGGATTCTTTCCAGCTGTATATCTGAATGCCGCCCAGATAGCAGAGATTCCAACGCCTAAATAAATTCCGAACCCCAGCCAGTTTCGTTTCATCACAAAAACTTCATTCAACAATAGAACACCCAATGCGAATGCTATGGCACCTGAAACATAGAGCCCGCGCTTCATTTGTTCTGCAGAAATATTTCCACTTTGAACCATTCGGGCCGGCCCCACGCGGTCTTTCCCATCTGCACCGTTTTGGAAATCGCCGTAGTCGTTTGCTAAATTCGAAAAAATCTGCAAGGCCAATGCGGTTAACAAAGCCAATAGAAAAATCGAAGACGAAAAAGTTTCGGGCTTCAATCCCGCGCTACCAGCCAGAATACCTGCGGCTGCTAAAGGAAGCGTTCGCAAGCGCATAGCGGTTATCCAATGTTTCACCATTATGGAAACTTCGGAAATTGTTGGAAGTCGGGATCTCGTTTTTCCAAGAATGCCTTCTTCCCTTCTTGTGCTTCTTCAGTCAAATAATATAGTAATGTCGCATCACCTGCGAATTCCATCAATCCGCGCTGACCGTCTAGTTCTGCGTTCAATCCGCGTTTAATCATACGAATCGCCAACGGACTTCTTTTCATAATGGTCTTGCACCATTGAACGGTCGTCGCTTCTAAGTCTTCCAACTTTACCACTTTATTCACCATGCCCATAGCTTCTGCTTCTGCGGCGGTGTATTGTTCGCACAAGAACCAAATCTCTCTCGCTTTTTTCTGACCGACCTGTCTAGCCAAATAGCTTGAACCAAATCCAGCATCGAAGCTACCAACCTTCGGACCTGTTTGTCCGAAACGCGCATTGTCAGAAGCAATGGTTAAATCACACACAACGTGTAGCACGTGTCCGCCGCCGATTGCATATCCGTTCACCATAGCAATGACAGGCTTAGGCAGTTCGCGAATGCGCTTGTGTAAATCCAAAACGTTCAATCTTGGAACTCCGCGCTCGTCAACGTAACCTCCAACACCTTTTACATTCTGATCTCCACCGCTACAAAATGCTTTGTCGCCTTCACCGGTTAAAACAACAACAGCAATGTCCTGACGCTCGCGACAAATGTCCATGGCCTCAATCATTTCTACGTTCGTCTGTGGTCTGAACGCGTTGTAAACCTGCGGTCTATTGATGGTTATTTTCGCAATTCCTTCGAAGAATTCAAATCGAATATCCTCGTATTCTTTAATGGATGTCCACTGTGCAATCATATCTTTTTTGTATGTTGAAAGAAGGCGTCTAATGCCTTCGGATTATCTTCTTTCGGTGTAAATATTTCCAACACAGAAACGTTGTTCTGATTGAAAAACAAAGGTAGTGTCTGAATCAATTCATCATTATTCGCTGCGCTGAAATAATTCAAATTGTATAAATCAGCAATGCCCTTGATGGATTTGCTACTGTGAACTGTTTCGAAAAACTGTTCGAGATGCGCGGTGTCTTTCGAGCCGTCGATGATTCGAAAAATACCACCACCGCCGTTGTTGATCACAATCACTTTCAATTCATTTGAAAGATAGTTGTTCCAAAAGGCATTGCTGTCGTAGTGAAACGAAAGATCTCCTGAAATAAGTAGTGTAGGCTTCTTCGTCTTCCATGCCGCGCCAATGGCGGTACTCGTAGAACCGTCAATCCCTGCTACACCTCGGTTTCCAAAATAAGTTAAGTTTTTATTCTGATTGAAAAGTTGAATGTATCGAACCACCGAACTGTTTCCCATCTGCACGTCCGTTCCATCTGGAATAGACTTCAACAAAGAAGAAAAAACAGTTAAATCGGAAAACGGAGCACTTGGCAACCACGCTTCAACTTGCTTGATTTGATTTTCTTGAATGGAAAGTATGTTGTTCTTCCACTCAGACTTACTTTCAATCTCTTTCAATGAATTGAAAAAATCTTGTGGAGTAAGATTGCATTGAAGTTCAAGACAATCAAATGTGTCCATCTTCCTTTCATTCAACCCCACTTGAATATGCTTTGGCTTTGATTTTCTTAAAATCGCCTTGATCTTTCTTGAGATAATATTCGTTCCAACTGTAATCAAAACATTTGGAGACAAGGCCTGCTGGGCGTTTCCGTCCAGTCCCATTATTATACGATCGATGCAAGGAAAGGCGTTTTCAATGTTCACATTGGCATGCGTTTCAGTTAGAACAATAACTTGTTGCAGCTGATTGAATTGTTGCAGTTCCTTCGAGAAGTCTTCATAAACGTGCTGTCCGATAAGGATCATTATTCTCTCCGCTTGCTGAATTATTTCAAGACTTTCGTCCACTTCTTTCAACGCGTCCATCGCATTCTCTTTCGTTTCAAATTGAAATGAAGGAAGTTCTTCGCAGTCGATTAATTCGTATAAAGGTTCTTGAAACGGAACGTTCAAATGAACGGGACCGTTGTTCGAAATCAGATATTGAAATGTATCCTGAATGATTTCTTTGTTTTGAACGGAACCTTCCTTCTCATCAGCAATTAAACACGCCGAGTAATCCGCGTAATTCTGAAAGACATTGTTCTGACGAATGCTTTGTCCTTCGCCTCTATCTATCCACTCTTCGGGTCTGTCGGCTGAAATGACTAGCAAAGGAATTCTCTGGTAATAGGCCTCTGCAATGGCAGGGGCATAGTTCAACAAGGCTGTTCCACTTGTGCAAATCAGCACTGTTGGTTTCTTCGTTTGTTGTGAAAGGCCCAATGCGAAAAATGCCGCAGAACGCTCATCGACAATGGAGTGCAATTGAAAAAAAGAGTCGTTCGCAAGCGAAATACTGAACGGTGCATTTCGAGAACCTGGTGTAATAATTACGTCAGCAATGGATGCGCCTTTCAAGGCGCCCATAAGTTCTGACACAACTTTTTTCGAAGAGATTTTCATGTGGGCCACGAAGATAGAAACACCGCGACGAATGAATCGTTCAAATGTCAAAAAATAACGTTAGTCAGAGAATCTGCTTTCCATCGGGTTTCGCGTGCTTCGAATGCTGGAACACTTCCCTCTGTAATTCCTGCGCCCACAAAAACATGAAGCATACGCTCGCTATATTTCAAACAACGTAATATGACATACACGTCGGCATTGTCTCCCTGTTCAATTCCAATGAGGCCTGTATAATATTCTCTATCGTGAATCTCCAAATCTTCAATGATTCTCTTGGCTTGCTCTCTAAGCATTCCGCAGACAGCAGGAGTCGGATGAAGAGTGTTCATCACATCCTTCCAATCGCCCTCGTAATTAAACGAAATTTCATTACACAAGTGCTCAATTGAACCTGCATTACGCGTGTGCAATTCGTTACATAGAATATTTGCCGCACCAATCGATTTCAATTCCTCTTGAATGAACTCGGTCACAAGACGCTGCTCTTCCTGTTCTTTCACTCCCCATTCTTCCTGAGTTCCAGCCTTCCTTGTTCCAGCAAGGCTAATCGTTGAATAAGAGTTTCCTCTTTTCTGAAAAAGCAATTCAGGTGTTGCTCCTATCCAATGCGCGTTATTTTCGTCTGTAAAAGCGAACACTGCAGCATCGGGGAATTTTTCATTCAACAAATTGAAAATACCCTCGGGCGTCAGGCCTTGATGCGGAAACAATACAATTCGGCTTAACACTATTTTTTTTGCCTGGCCATTCTGAATAAAAGCAACTCCTTTTTCAACGGACTGCATGTACTGTTCATCAGAGCAGACTAAATTCACTACACCACGAAATTCACTTTTAAAAACAAACGTGCGTGAAGCATCGGCATTTTTTTCAAAACCTAATTGCGGAAGTCGAAGTCGAATCGTACTCATTTCGCGTATTTCACCATAACAGTTAAACGGGCAATTGCTATTAGACTCCCGGCATGATCGCGAATTTTCACGTCCCACACTTGGGTGCTTTTTCCCATATGAATAGGTTCTCCAATGCCATAGACAAAATCGGTAGTTGCAGATTTCAGGTGATTTATATTCAGTTCTAAACCCACTGCAATGCCACCATTTCCCTTCACGGCCTCATGTGCTCCAATGCTTCCAATGGTTTCTGCTAGAACAGCGCTTGCTCCTCCATGAAGTAGTCCGTAGGGTTGAATGGTTCGTTTATCAACGGGCATTCTTGCCTCAACACGGCCTGGTTCATTCTTTAATATTTCGATCCCTAAATGAGAGATCATATTTTCCGAATGGAATTTATGCTCCATAACTGTAATTTGCGTGCAAGGTAGCATAAATTTGCGGCGTGAAGGACACACAGAACATCTATCGATTATTGATTGCAGAGGACGAGAATTCCATCGCGAAAACATTAAAACTCAATTTCGAATTAGAGGGATTTGAAGTACATGTTGAATCGAATGGCCTGTCTGCTTTGAAAAGTGCTCAGGAAAAATTCTACGATTTAATTATTCTAGATGTAATGCTTCCTGAAATGGATGGTATTTCCATTTGCGAATCGCTTCGACTTGGCGGCAATCAAACGCCTGTACTTTTCCTCTCTGCTAAGGGGACAGGCAAAGACAAAGTTGAAGGGCTGAAAGTGGGTGGCGACGATTATTTGGCTAAGCCCTTTGAGTGGGAAGAGCTTTTGCTTCGCAGCAAAAAACTTATCGTTAGAAAATCCGATGGTCACCGCACCATTGAAGATTTAGAAAAATTCTCCATTGGCCCCTGCACGATTCACTTCAATAAATATGAAGTTGAAACACCGGAAGGGATGCTCTCTATTTCGAAGAGGGAAGCCATGCTTTTGCGATTGCTCATCTCTAAACAAGGTGAAGCCGTAAGCCGCGAAGAAATTTTGGAAAAAGTTTGGGGGTACGATACGGTTACGCACAACCGAACAATTGATAATTTCATTCTCAATTTTCGGAAAATTTTCGAGTCGCATCCCAATGCCGACAAGCGATTTTTGTCTATTCGAGGAGTCGGGTATAAATTTCTTTAAAAAAAAGAGGCAACCCATTCTTTAATTTCCCGTCTTATAATTGGTTACGCAGTCCAAGCTGCGTGTTGGTTTCAAAATTCCCTTGCAGGTTTACGAAAAAGGCTCTCAATTTTTGAGTGCCTTTTTTGTAGAAGACCTTTACTAAATTAACATTAAACAACTATGAATAAACCAAAATTCGTCTTAGCAGCAGTTGTAATCAGCGCCGGACTTGCTTCTTGTAGCTCTTCGGTAAATACTCTGAGCCATCAAGGGAAGAAAAGCCCTTGCTTTTTCAGTGACAAAAAAGGAACCATCCGCCCTTTTCAATCTAGCGAAGAAAGGGTAACCGAGCATTACCATTTCAGGAATGCGTTGGAGCAAAAATAATTATTGAGGAATGTAAACGAGTTTCTTCGTTTCGAATAAGTCTTGGGGGAAATATTGCGACAGCTCGAAAATCTCGGCATGTTTTTTCAGCGACTTCAGCTCTTCTTTTAAATCTCCACCTTTCAAACAAATTAAGCCGTTCGGAATTCCATTCTGATCGGCTTTTTTGTATTTGCCATTGGTCCACATGAGCAACTCCTCTGCAGGAGCAACAGCGCGACTAACCACAAAATCGAATTGACCTTTTACAGCCTCTACCCTGCCGTGAACTGTTTTTACGTTTTTCAAACCGATGAATTCAATGGCTTCGTTCACGACCATTATTTTCTTACCAATACTATCTACTAATAAGAATTCTGTTTCCGGGTTTGCAATAGCCAATGGTAGTCCTGGAAATCCCCCTCCGGTGCCCAAATCAAGAACCTGAGACTTCGGGGTGAAAGGTAAGAATTTAAAAATGCTGAGGCTATGCAAAACATGGCGTTCAACAAATTCACTTGTATCTTTTCTTGAAACAACGTTTACACGTGTATTCCAATCTAAAATAACTTCTTCTAACTTCTGGAATTGGTCCCATTGCACTTCCGTAAACGTGAAGTAGGGAGAAAGTTTTTCTCTTATCGACATTAAAAGTTACCCTTGGTAGTTTTCATTAATTCAAACATGAAATCACGCGCACGGAAGAGCTGTGCTTTTACCGTTCCTAAGGGTAATTCTAAAATCTCGGAGATTTCCTCGTATGATTTTTCTTCAAAATATCTTAATTCAACCAATCGTTTGTAACGTGGTTTCAATTTTTCTACAACATCGCGCATGCGCTGAATACGCTCATCTTTTTGCATGGACTCTTCTGGATCCAAGCTTTCTTCTTTCACCGGAATCACGTATGACTCTCCGTCTGCCTTCGAATATCCTTGATCGATTGAAATTGCCTTTATTCTTTTCTTCCGAATAAAATCAATTGAATGATTGGAAGCTATTTTAAATAACCATGTTGAAAAGGCGAATTGCGGTGTGTATTGGTCTAATCTTTTGAAGGCCTTGCTAAATGTTTCAATAGTTAAATCTTCAGCATCATCTGAGTTATTGACCATTTTGAGAAGCATGTAGAAAACAGAGTCTTTGTACCTGCCCATTAATTCCGTGTATGCTCGTTGATCTTTATCGTTCAACGCACGCTGCACAAGCAAATAGTCCTTTTTGGCCTTATCCGATAAATGATCTATCAATTCCATTTCTGTGGTTTACGAACGAGATTTTGCAGGTAAAGCGTCGAATGTACTAAAAAAAGATGATTCTCTAACAAGGGGAATAACCAAAGGATATCTTTCGAAATTTTTAGTTTATTACACGATACGTTCAAAACTATAAACTGTGTAAGATATCTAAAGAAAATAATGCCGCCCAAAACCGCCCAAAGTATAGGATTCGGATAAATAATAGAAAGAGCTATTGAGGCTATCCAAAAAAGAAAATACGTAGCAGGCCAAATCATCAATGAAAACTTCACACTGCCTTTGTACAAAGGAGCAGTAGTAAAATGTCTTTTCTTTTGAAACGACCATTTCGCCCAGGTCTTATGAGGTTCCGAAATGGTTTGGGCTTCGTACTGAAATACATTTTGAGTATTTCGAGCAGTAGCAGCTTCCTTTACAAACAAATCATCGTCACCAGAAGCTAATTTATAATGTGTGCGAAACCCGCCTATGCGAAAAAAAGCCGTTTTAGTGTAACATAAATTTCGACCTACACCCATGTAAGGTCTTCCCAATTTAGCAAAACCTAAATAATTCAATCCTGCAATAAAGGCATCAAAACGAATCAGTTTATTCAAATAACCCGGATACTTTTTATAACCACTGAAACCAAGAGCTATTTCTTTCCTCTCTCCAATTCCTCTAGTCATTTCGGTAATCCAATGCTCGTTAGTTGGCCTGCAGTCTGCATCTGTAAGTAGAATTACATCATACATGGCAGCCTTAATTCCTAGGGTTAAGGCAAATTTCTTTCCTTGCATTATTTGCTTATCCTCATTTATTTCAATGATATGCATACTTGGATACGAAACTTGCAATGCCTTCAGAATGTCTGCTGTATCGTCCCAGCTGCTATCGTTTACAACAATCAGCTGAAACTTACGAAACTCTTGTTCCATTATTATTGGAATCAATTCCATCAGGTTCGCTTCTTCATTTCTTGCACAAACAATGACAGAGACTCCATCTGGAGAATCTCCTTCAACCTTCTTTCCCTTTGTTGCAGACAAAAAATATTTAAGGTTGTAATAAATCTGACAAAAAAATGAAAGCACTACAACAATCAGCAGTGTTAATTCAAGAATAGAGAAATTCCAAATCCAAATAGCAATTGTTTTTTCCATGAGTCCTGCGAAATTACTCTTTCCACTTGCTCCGAACAATAAAAAAGGCCGGTTACCCGGCCCAATTTATTCACAAAACACGTGATTCTATTTACTTTTTAATGATAAGCGGAAGAGAATCTACTTTACCCGTAGAAACCAACTTCACGATATAATATCCGTTAGCCAAAGAAGAAGTATCTACTTTAACGTTTGCGCTCAATGTTTTTGATGAAACAACAACATTTCCAGCAACGTCGATAATGTAAAGCGAAGAGTTCGCCAAAGCACCGATCAATTGAATTTCATTTTGTGCCGGGTTTGGAAAAAGCGTAATCGCGGTTTCAGTCATACCTTCAACACTACTTCCTGAAACACAGAAGTTCGTGGTTTCTGAGTTTGTGAAGGTGCCTCCAGCCGCTAAGGATGTTCCAGTAGAGCTAGAAACTGCGTAGCTTCCATTACCGTATGTGCAGCAAATCCCGTCTCCATAATCATCGCTAATTACAAAGTCGTAGCAACCTGGCGCTAGACATACAGATTCACTTATAGAAGTTCCTCCGGCAGGATATAACCCATTTGATGAAGCTAGTACGTTTCCATTTTGAATAATTTCCCAAGATGTTTCTTCTGAATAATTATCGAAAGTGATGCCTACCGTAACCGTAACCGTTGGACCAACCACCGCATTGCACGAGATAGAAACAGAGTTGTTATTTGAATTCTGATCGGCAGAACCGTTCGGATTAACGACAGTCACTACAATGGTGTTCGCGCCATTTATGAGTGTTATCGCAGGCAAGTTAACGTTAGCCGAAGCGTATTGCGCAATTGATCCAGTCCAGTTAATGGTTTGAACCGATCCTCCGTTTACAGTGTATTGAATTGTGCAAGAAGTTAAAGTCGTAGCTCCATTGTTAAGCAATGAGAAAACAGGCGAAACCGAATTTCCACAAATGTTTGAAGGAACGTTTGTAATGCTTGCAGCAGAGGCGTCTAACTGAACAGCCACTGAGCCTGTTGGATAACCATCAATGATCAGGGCTCCTGTATTCCCTGGATCTAACCATTCTTTCAATCGTGAAGATGCCGAAGACCCAGCGTCCCAACTCACGCCAAATCTGCCGTATGAATCGCCTTGACCGTTTTCAGTTGAACCATTGCAAGCAGAGGCTCCTCCAAATAACTGACCTATGACTCTGTGGTTTTGGTCGAACAAGGGCGAACCTGAAGACCCTCCCTCTGTAATCCCATCGTCCCACTGCTGAACCTGCCAAGTTTGAGCTCCCGACCATGATCCTTGTGGAACTGCATTGTTTTCAAACGATATTTTTTTCAAATCACCCGATGGGTGGTGAATGCACGTTGCAGATGTAACTGTGGTCGCATCGGTCGCGTCCCATCCCGCGTATTGAACATTGTATGACGCTGGAGGAGTCGAACTCAATTGAACCAAGCAAAAATCGCTTCCTGCATTCTTTGCCTTCAAGGTACATCCTGAAATGGTTTGATTCGTTGGCCCCGTTGTTCCGGTGCAACCTGCAGTTTCGTGATTAAAAACGAACACCCAACTTGGTGTTGATCCAGCTGAATAACAGTGATTGGCTGTTAAAAAATATGGCGTGCCATCATTGGCTGTGTTGTTCACTAACACTCCCGTGCAGCTTGCACTTCCACCACTTAAAATTAAACCTACTGATTTCTTTTCAACCTGCCATGCAGAGCCAACTGCACAATTGACGTTATTGTTGCAGGCACCGCTTGTTCCGTATGGACCGCGCTCTGCATCGAAATCAGCGAAGTGGTTCATCAATACCGGACGATATCCATGAACAACCATTGAAATTACAAAAGACACCTGATCTTTCACTGCGTTGCTTGCTTGAACTTCAACCACAATCTTATCATGTTGCAAGATTGAAGTCGCTAATGTGCGGTACTCTTGATTGTTCTTGTGATTGAAAGAACCCAAGAATTCCTCACGGTCTGCAGACCAGATGAACATCTCAGCACCCTTTGGAAGATAAAAATCTTCCAAAATCAAGTTAATGGTTCTTGCGCCAGCACATTCAATTCCGAATTGCCAAATGCTCTTCTCGTTTTCAATTGATCTCCAAGTGGATTGATTAATACCAAATGCGGTTTCATGCTCGAATCCGAAGCGATAAGGGGCTTCTTTGTATTGATCAACAACTTCATCTTCAGCAGCGAGAGCCTCCATATCTATGGCCGGCATTGTGTTGAAAGATATTTGTGAGCTGACGTGCTTGTCTTCCCAGTTGTATGGAAAACCACCGAAAGAAACTTGGGCCATTGCTGCAAATGCAAACGAAAAGGCAAAAACGAAAAGTAATTTTTTAATCATAAGGTTGTTTAGTTTCAGAAGTGAAGATAATTCAATCCTTTTAAAACAGAACAACAAAAAAGGAGCGCTCTTGGAATTCCTATTCCTGAGGAGCAACAAGTATTTTCCCTTCTACATTGCCATTCAAAATAACGACTACATCGTTGGGGATATTCAAAAACAACTTGCGAAGATCTATCGCAAGCTCTTTCTCTATTCGTGCTCGGCAAGCGTCGTCGTTGTTGACATGTGTAAGTCGCACATTAACTTGCGGAGGCAAACTTTTCATGTGTAGTTCGTCCCATGAAGCTTCGAAAAAGTGTTCGTTGCATCCGCCTGAATAGGCTACTTTAACGATTAAGAACCCCGCATCCTGATGCGTTTCTAGTATTTCAAAATTATCCGTTTGACCTTTGAAATTTATTTCGGTGGGCAACTGAATCGGAAGAATATTTTCAATGCTTGGGAAGTCCTTTACAGGCGCAGCTACCACCTCTTTGTTCCTTTTGCATGAAACAACCAACAACAATAAAAGCGTTGCTGAAAAAATAGTCAAGTGCTTTTTCATAATGGATTTGAATTTAGTTCTGTTAATCGTTCTTCGAGGGCCTTCATCTCATCCCTGTATTGAGCCGCTTCCATGAATTCCAAATTCTCTGCCGCTTTTTCCATTTTGCGTCTTGAAGCGGACATGGCTCGCTGAATTTCTTTTTCTCCCCAATTTGCCATTACCGGATCTGCGGCAATAGACGGCCTTGAAAAATCTCCTTCGGAATACATGCGAGGTTTCATTTCAAGAATATCGCTAGCCTGACGAAGAATGGAAGATTTGTGCTTCACAATCTGCGTGGGTTCAATTCCATTCAGGGTATTAAATTCGATTTGCTTCTGTCTTCTGCGCTCAGTCTCATCTATGGTCTGCGCCATGCTGCCTGTAATTTTATCGGCATACAAAATGACTCTGCCGTGCACATTTCGCGCAGCCCTTCCAGCAGTCTGCGTAAGCGACCTTCTGTTCCTCAAAAAACCTTCTTTATCGGCATCTAAAATAGCGACTAGACTCACTTCAGGAAGGTCTAAACCTTCCCTCAACAAATTCACTCCAATGAGCACATCTATTTCTCCCTCGCGAAGCTGCGCTAAAATATTAATTCGCTCGAGTGTGTTTACTTCACTGTGAATGTATCTGCATTTCACATTCATTCGCTCCAGATATTTATGAAGCTCTTCAGCCATACGCTTGGTTAACGTGGTCACCAGAACTCTTTCATTCGCCTCAATCGTTTTCTGAATTTCATTCATTAAATCATCGACCTGATTCAAGGAAGGACGAACTTCGATAGGAGGATCTAGCAATCCCGTAGGACGAACGACCTGCTCTATCACAACGCCTTCTGTCTTTCGCAATTCAAAATCGGCAGGTGTTGCAGAAACGAAGATGACTTGATTTTGAATCGACTCAAATTCATCAAAGGTCAGCGGACGATTGTCCATGGCTGAAATCAATCGGAATCCATGCTCAATCAAATTCACTTTTCGCGAACGATCTCCTCCAAACATAGCCCCTACTTGCGGAACCGCAACGTGACTCTCATCAATGACCATTAAAAAATCATCGGGGAAATAATCCAATAAACAGAACGGCCGCTCCCCTGCCTGTCTTCTATCGAAATATCGTGAATAGTTCTCTATACCCGAGCAATAACCGAGTTCCTTCATCATTTCAATATCGTAGTTCACTCGCTCCTCCAAGCGTTTCGCTTCTAATGCTTTTCCTTCTTTGTTGAAATTAGCTGTCTGCACAACCATGTCTTGTTGTATCTGCCAGATAGCATCGTGCAGCGTCTCTTTGGAAGTCACAAATAAGTTCGCGGGAAAAACTGTTGTCTGATCGAAAGATGTTGAGGTTTTTCCGAGCACTGGATCCAACATCTTAATACTCTCAATTTCATTTCCGAAAAACACCACGCGCAAAGCGTAGTCTGCATAAGCCAAGAATATATCTACCGTATCGCCCTTCACTCGAAACATTCCGCGTTCCAGTTCGGCATTTGTTCGGCTATATAACGACTCTACCAATTTATACAAAAACGATTGTCGACTCAACTTCATGCCGACATGAATAGGAATAACACTTTTATGAAATTCCTGCGGATTACCAATACCGTAAATGCATGAAATACTGGCTACCACTATGACATCACGTCTTCCGCTTAACAATGAACTTGTAGCGGCCAAACGAAGCTTTTCAATTTCCTTATTAATGCTTAGATCTTTTTCGATGTAGGTATTCGTAACCGGCAGATAAGCCTCGGGTTGATAGTAGTCGTAATAGCTCACAAAATACTCGACTAAATTCTCTGGAAAGAATTGCTTAAACTCAGAATATAATTGTGCTGCTAATGTTTTGTTGTGACTAAGTATCAACGTTGGACGCTGTGTTTGAGCAATGACATTGGCAATGGTAAACGTCTTACCACTTCCTGTTACACCAAGCAATGTTTGATATTTTTCATTCTCATTCAGACCTTTCACCAAATCGTGAATAGCCTCGGGTTGGTCACCCCCAGGCGTGAAGTCTGTTATCAATTTGAATTGCATACGAGCGAATTTAGATTAGAAAAACTGAGGTACAAAAAAAGGCCCTAAATCGGGCCTTTTCAAGAATAACTTATATGCTATTTATTCGCCTACAACTTCAAAGTTGAACGTAGCACTTACCTCTTTGTGTAACTTCACACGCGCCTCATAAGTACCTAAGTTCTTAATGTGCTCTTCAGAGATGCTAATACTCTTTCTGTCGATTGCAAAACCTTCTTTCGCTAATGCTTCAGAAAGTTGAATAGTGTTGATGCTACCGAAGATTTTTCCGGTATCAGAAGCTTTAGTAACCAACTTAATGCTTACAGAAGCAATCTTCTCAGCCGTTGCCTGCGCTTCAGCCAAAATTTTCGTTTCCTTGTGAGCACGTTGCTTCAAGTTCTCTGCGTGCATCTTTAATGCTGAATCTGTTGCAGGAACAGCGTATCCTCTTGGGATTAGGTAGTTACGAGCATAACCAGCTTTCACTGCTACGATCTCGTCCTTAGCTCCTAATTTCTCAATGTTTTCTTTTAGTATAATTTGCATGACTAGTCCTCCTTAATTTATTTCAACATGTCAGCTACGTATGGCATTAATGCCAAGTGACGCGCCTTTTTAATTGCCTGAGAAACTTTACGTTGGTATTTCAACGAAGTTCCAGTAAGACGACGAGGAAGAATCTTTCCTTGCTCGTTGCATAACTTCAATAAGAAGTCACCGTCTTTGTAGTCGATGTATTTGATACCTGATTTCTTGAAACGGCAATACTTTGCTTGCTTGGTTTCAATATCAATTGGATTGAGGTAGCGGATTTCTGAATTATCGCTCATGGGTTCAATTTTTTTTGGTTATGCCTCTTTAGCAGGGGCTTTCTTTTCTTTTAATTTGTTTCTGCGGCTTTCTGAATATTCCAAGTGGAATTTATCCATTACAGTAGTTAAGAAGCGAATAACGCGCTCGTCGCGACGAAATTCAGTTTCTAGAACACCTATAACATCTCCAGCAGCTTCAAACTCGATTAGATAGTAGAAACCAGTTGATTTTTTCTGAATTGGGTAGGCCAATTTTCGGAGGCCCCAGTTCTCTTCGTGTTTAATCGAAGCACCTTTTGTTTTCAGAAATTTTTTGAACTTGTCTACTGTTTCCGCCGCCTGATCATCAGACAGCACGGGAGTCAAAATGAAAACAGTTTCGTAACGATTCATGATATATTGATTTTAAAATGGACGGCAAAAGTACGAAAAACTTTCAAACTTCCAAGCTTTCAACGGAATAGCTTAGAAAAAAGTTAGTCCAACTCCCAAATCCGATTCTTTTTCCGAAGGCGAAAACCAGCTAACGAATGCTTTTGCCAAAAATGAAGAACCAAATAGATGACAATGGGAGAGCCAAAGGTCAGAAAAGACAGATAGACAAATGAAAGCCGAATTCGATTTGAATTCATATCTAGTTTTTTCCCTAAGGCATCGCAAACCCCGAAAAACCGAAGTTCGCAAAAATCAAATAAGGACTTCATCAAATTCATTTCGTTTCAATTTTTCTGCTCCTAGAGCGCAATTTAGACATTTTCTCGGCTCGCAATACATTCCGTACAAATGAATGAGTCCTTGCGATTCTAAGGCATTGGTTCCGACAACATCGTGAATTTTCCACAAACGCGTAATTCGATTGTCTTCAAGCGGAATTAGTTCTAGCAACTCAAGTGCTCTTTCAGCATACGACTCATCCATTTTTCTTTCGTGAAGAAAAAATAACAACGGTGCAAACACATTAACAGCCAAATGAGCGAACAAGGGATTCATTCTTCCTTTTTTATATAACTCTAATTTCCACTCCTTCATTTCCGCTTTATTAAAAATCATATTCCACCAAAGCGAGATTTTAGGAAGTTGATCGGCTAATTGCTCAATACGAACTTTATTGTTTCTCTTCGGGCGTATCTTTCCTGTATTGAGCGCTTGAGGTCTTAAGAGACTCCATTGGTTTGCTTCAATGAGGGCGGACGCCTTTTTCCAAACAACCGCTTTCGACTTCGCCACCTCGAATCCGAACATCTGAAGCAACACTGCTTTCAACAATTCGGGTTCATCTATCAATCTTAGCGAATTGCGAAAAGTAAATCGCGTCGCCACATTTTCAAATAACTCTCCGTTCAATCCAAAACCAAACGCTCTGAAAAACTTTTCGTAAAACAGCTGCAAAAGATCTCCATTCAGCTCCATCGATCTGCTGCGCCACTCGGAAACTCTTTTTTCTAAACGCTCAACCGCCATACGGTTCATCCAATTTGTTCGAACAACACTCCGCAAGTCGCCGAAATTGCCACCACAAGGTATGTGGTCCTGAACATTCTTCCATTGCTGAACAGTTTCCCATTGACCTGGAATGATGTGATTCTTCAATTCGAGTATTGGAACGTTTGCTGGAATTTGTTTATCCATTTCATAAACAACGTGGAGAATCACATTGTCATATCGCGGATCACCCGTGTGTCCGTGAAGCACCCAATCCGATGATTTCAAATGAAGTTCAACCGGACCGCACCAAAGGACGTCTCCGATTTGAACCCGCGCATCCATAAAATCTGGTCCCGCATGTCTGTTTAAAAAACCGGGGTATTCAACCTGTACAACATTGCCATCCGTTGTTGTCAAAGGCAGTTGGGAGAACGACTGTGTTCGCCAAACGAAATGCAAAAATTCTTCTTTCATGAATCGAATTTCTGATGACTATTCCAGAAAGTCAAGAAATGCTTATGCCATAAAAACGCTGTGTACCCTGATTTTACTTACCTTTATAACGCATAAAATTATTCAAATGAAGCACCTATACCTTATTCTTTGCCTTGCACTATCGATTCACACGCTTGCGCAGCCTGGCGATACCACAATCATTCAAACCTTCACGTTTGAGGCGCAAAACAATCCTGCAACCGGCTATGACTCGCCTGGAAGAAGGTGGTTCCAATTCCCTGCTTCAAACAATGGCGTGAATTACCAAAAGGTTTTGATGTATCATACATTGAAATGCTTCAGCGACGGAACAGCAGGTGGATTGGGCTTTCCATGCGGCGAGTGGGACTATTTATCCTACAACTACCTTTTCGAGAATACGGGAATGCTTGATTCAACACTTCAGCAGCATCCGCATTTCTTAATTAACAATCAAAACTTCAGCACGGCTGCCATTCGCGCTACTGCTCCATTTGATATTTTTCAAACGGAACAAATCACTTCAACATTAAATAATCCTGGAGATGCTCTTGCATATAGCGTTGGCAATAACATTCAAACATCAAATGCACCTTTCGCAAGTGATGCAAGTGCGCGCTACCAATGGCTCTATTCGGCAACCGAACTTGCCACCGCGGGCGTGCAAGCTGGAAACATTTGGCAGATAGGTTTCGACCTTTCTGGGAATGCGGGGACTTATCAAAACTTAAGTGTCCGAATTAAATCAACAACATCTTCCACGTTGATTGCTTTAGACAATAGCGCAATGAGTACCTACTATTTGAGCAATACATCTGTTAATCAAAATGGAACTTTCTATTTAACCCTAAACTCCCCTTTCTTTTGGGACGGAGCAAGCAATATTCTTGTTGAAGTGTCTTACGACGGAAACCCTTCAGAACTCGGCATTGCAGCATTAGGCGAAGCTTCCAACTTAAATGCAATAGCTTCCATCGGAAATAATAAATTCGTTCGATTCGATGGCAACGATGAAATTCGTATTCCTGCTTCAGCCTTCGCCTCTATTTCTAATGAGATAACGATCGCCTTTTGGTTACGCGGAGACGCGAATGCGCAACCTGAAAACGGAACAACCTTCGAAGCAAGAAACAGCAGTAACAATCGTGTACTGAATGCACATTTACCTTGGAGCAACAGCCGCGTGTATTGGGACGCTGGAAATTCAGGAGGAGCTTATGACCGTATCGATAAGGCCGCGAATCCTGCGGATTATGAAGGCGTCTGGAACCACTGGGCTTTCACTAAAAACACAGTGACCGGAGAAATGAAAGCCTACCTCAACGGAGTTCTTTGGCACAGCGGAACAGGGAAAGTTTTTCCTATGACCAGCATCACACAATTCAGCATTGGTTCGGCTTCCACATGGAGCAATTTCTATCGCGGCGACATCGACGATTTCACTATTTTCTCCAGCGAATTGAACGACGCAGAAATTCAAAACATTTATATCGGCGGGCCAAGCGATCCTTCGCTATTGGTGCAATACAATTTCAACAACGATAGCAACGGCGCTGTTAATGACATTTCAGGAAACAATTTCAACGGATACACTTTAGGCAATCCGAATTTCATTTCTTACAGCGGTTATGAATTAACTCAGGGGGCTCAAGCATTGGACTTCAGACCTAAAACATATTTTACTCAAGGAAATACCTTAACAACCGCGCAAACAACGAATACAATTAATGTTGAAGTCTCTGATGCGCCCATTTCAAAAATTGAATATGAGATTGTGAATCACAATCCGCAAATTCTAAACATTGCAACGACTTACTTGTCGCGTTGGCAGTTCACATACAGCGCAACTGGTGCAAAGATCGACAGCACATTTGCTGCTGAAGACGAGATCTTAACGAACGACACTCTCTTCTATTATGGCGCTCCATTCGATGTTGTGAATCGCTATGAGTTGGGCAGATTCATTACTCCGTATGGAATTCAATTGGATTTGGGCGACGGTTGGACATGGATTTATGATGTAACCGATTTCGCAAACTTGCTTCGCGACAGTGTTCAGCTTGAAGCAGGAAACTGGCAAGAACTTCTAGATTTGAAATTTGTATTCATTGAAGGAACTCCCGCACGTGATGTGAAGCGAATTGCGAACGTATGGCAAGGAAACTATGGCCTTGGTGGATTTAACAACGCGGTAAATGAAAAGACATTCACACTTCAACCCAACGAAAGTGAATTGAAACTTCGAACCACATTAACTGGACATGGATTCGGAAACGATGCCAACAACTGCGGTGAGTTCTGCTACAACACGCACTCGATTAATGTAAATGGAAGCCCAACATTCAGTTGGGAAATTATGCACGACTGTGACAAGAACCCATTATTTCCTCAAGGCGGAACGTGGATCTATGCACGCGCTGGATGGTGCCCAGGAATGGAGGGAAAAACTGAAGAATTCGAATTGACTCCCTTCGTTCAAAACAATACAGTTAGCGCTGAATACAACATCACTACCGATCCTTACGGCAACTATGTTACGGAAAGTCAAATGATTTATTACGGTGCAAAAAACCATGCACACGACCCCGAGATTGAACAAGTTCTTGCCCCGAGCAATTGGGAAAACCATTCGCGTTGGAATCCCATTTGCGACAACCCGAAATTCGTTTTGCGAAACAAAGGATCACAACCATTGACAGATGTTAAGATTTCCTATGGTGTTATTGGCGGTGCTACAGAAGTCTACACTTGGACTGGAAACCTTGGCTTTATGGAAAGTGAAGTGGTTGAATTAACCTACAGCGATCCTGCACTTTGGAATGCAACTTCTACAACTGGAAGATTCTTTATTGATCTTGGTGAAAGCGCCGATGGTGCAGATAACAACCCTTCGAATAACCATGCTGAATCTGCATTTACTCGTCCCCCTGTTTATTCTTATTTACCGAATACTGATAACAATAAACTCATTATCATTTTCAGAACGAACGCATCCTACTGGGAAAGCGCATATACGCTCTACGACATCAACGACAACCCCTTATTCACTCGATCTTTCACACAAGCCAACACAACTCATAGAGACACCCTTCAATTAAACGCAGGTTGCTACCGTTTTAAAATTACAGACACAGGTGGAGACGGGCTTTCGTTTTTCGCCAACAACGATGGAAATGGATACTGCAATCTAGACCGCGCGGCTGGAGCTTATTTCAAGCAATTTGAAAATGACTTTGGCGCTGAGATTGAACAATATTTTTATTGGAATACAAATCTTGTTGGTGTAGAAGAAGAGCAAGCCAATGCAACACAAATTCTACTGATGCCTAATCCTGCCAAACAAAAAGTTAAACTCATTGCAAATGGATTTGATGAGCGTCTAACTTATTCGTTGTACAACATACAAGGACAAGTTTGCAAGCAAGAGAGAATCAATCGTTCAGATAAAGCAAGTTCAATAGACATTGACTTGAATGGATTAAGTGCTGGAGTTTATTTCGTGAAAGTGCAAGACAACAACAACAGCTCAACGGTGAAGTTGATTGTTGAATAAACTAGACTTTATTCGTTCTGGAAAGCAATGCAGCGTCTAACAACGTAATCGCTGCCATAGCTTCAACAATTGCTACTGCGCGCGGAAGAACGCATGGATCGTGCCTTCCAGCCGCTTCTAATTCAACTTCTTGATTGTTTGAATCGCGTGCCATTTGTTTTTTTCCTATAGTGCTCGTTGGTTTGAAAGCCACCTTGCAAACGATATCCTTTCCATTTGAAATACCACCTTGTATTCCACCATCGTGATTGGTTTGAAGTGAATCGTTGTTCTCACTTCCCTTTCTTAATGTGGAAGAAAATCCATCTCCGATTTCAAACGCTTTCACCGCATTTATGGAAAGCATGGCATGTCCCAATTGAGCATGCAACTTATCGAATACAGGTTCTCCCCATCCGGAAGGAACGCCGCTTGCAACGCAAGTTATAATTCCACCGAGACTGTCTTTCTCTTCTTTGGCTTGACGAATTGCAGCTTCCATACGAGCGGCTGTTTCTTCATGTGGACAACGAATGAGTGAGCTATAGACAAGATCGAGATTCAATTTGTCATAGTTTACCGGCACCATAATTTTATGAACACTGCTCACGTATGCAACCACCCGAATGTTCATTCGGTTTAGTACCGACTTCGCAATTGCTCCAGCAACCACGCGACAAGCCGTTTCTCTAGCAGAGCTTCTTCCACCACCTCTGTGATCACGAATTCCAAACTTTTCTTGCCAAGTAAAATCGGCATGACCAGGACGAAAGACATCTTTTAAATTATCGTAATCACTAGAATTCTGATCTTCGTTTTGAATGATAAAACCTATCGGCGCACCGGTAGCAATTCCATTTAAAACACCTGAAAGAATTTGAACACGATCAGATTCGTTTCTTGAAGTAGTGAGATCGCTCTGCCCAGGCTTTCTTCGATCCAATTCCATCTGAATGAAAACTTCATCAATGACAACTCCCGCAGGACAACCGTCAACGACACCTCCAATAGCAGGACCGTGCGATTCACCAAATGTGGTGAGACGAAATAAAGTTCCAAATGAGTTTCCTGCCATGTTGCGAAGTTAGTTAGCTTTTCCCTCTACAATTTTCCCTTCAACAATTACTTGATCTATGTTGTTTTCGCCGAAGTAATAGAACAATTCAGCCAATGAATTCAATGGTTTTGTTATGATGAAGGATGCCTTCTTCCCTACCGTAATGCTTCCTAAAACATCTTGTACATCCATAGCGAAAGCGCCATTCAGAGTTGATGCATTAACGACTTCATTGGGCAACATGCGCTGCTGAATGCAAGCGAGACTGTTCACGAAATTCATATTGCCTGAAGGGGAAGATCCGGGGTTGAAGTCGGTTGCTAAAGCGAATGGTAAACCGGCATCGATTATTTTTCGAGCTGGTGTGTATGGAATTCGCAAAAAGAATGAACACGCTGGAAGTGACACGGGCATTGTGTTTCCTTCTAACAAACTACTTACATCTTCATCAGTTAGTTCTTCCAGATGATCAACACTTCGCGCATTTCTTTTTACTGCAGCATCTACTCCACCAATGACATTGAATTGATTCACGTGCACCTTAGCAGGAATACCTAACTCTTGAGCAGCGTCTATTAATTGATTCATTTGCGCCACAGAGAAATAGCCTTCCTCGCAGAACGCATCTACAAAATCGGCAAGTCCTTCGGCAGCCACTTTCGGCAGAACTTCATTCACCATAACGTCTACAAATTCATCTACTCGATTTTTATATTCAAGGGGAATGGCGTGCAATGCTAAGAAAGTCGATTTAATCTCCATGGGATGCTCCGACTTTAATCGTTTAATAACGCGAAGCGTTTTTAATTCGTTCTCTTCGTCGAGACCGTATCCGCTCTTAATTTCCACCGCGACAGTTCCTGCGCTCATCATCACATTCAATCGGTCAAACGCGGCATTGAACAACTCTTCTTCACTCATGGAAGCTAACTTCTTCGCGCTATTTAAAATACCTCCACCACGTTTCGCTATTTCCTCGTAGGTCAATCCGTTCAACCGATCTTCAAACTCGTCAGCGCGAGAGGCTGCAAACACGGTATGTGTATGACTGTCGCACCAACCGGGAAGAACATACTTTCCAGCCGCATCAATGATTGTTAAATCGCGCCAATCTTCTATCCCATCAAATTCATTCATTGAGCCAAAAGCTGCGATGGTTCCGTTCTCCACTGCCAACCATGCATTTTCAATACATGGGAGCACATTCATATTCGCTCCTTTCACAGATGAGACTTCCTGAGAATGAGTCCCGTAGAGTGATTTTATGTTTTTTATGAATATTTTCATGTTGTACAAAGATGCATTATTCTTAAATTTGCCGTCCCGCGCCTATAGCTCAGTTGGTTAGAGCAACAGACTCATAATCTGTGGGTCCCTGGTTCGAGCCCAGGTGGGCGCACAAAGATAACCCCGCAATTGCGGGGTTTTTCGTTTCTTAATTCACAATTAGTTTCTGTGTAACACTTGAGTTTTTATTGGAAAGTTTCACCAAATAAATCCCAGAAGAAAGTGCTTCATTTACTTTCACGCGATGTTGTTGTAGAACCTTTTCACGCCAAATAATTTTTCCGGTAACGTCCAAAATTTCTATGAACTGGAAAGCTTCTTCTTTCCACTGCACCTCGAACGAACCGTTGGAAGGATTGGGCATCATGCGCATTCCAATTTTATTTGAATCATCGACATTTCCACAAAGCATGCATGCTGCCAGCGGGTCTGCTACGACAAAGGAATGTGATGTCACATAATCGGTGTAAATCGCTTCAACACATTCCGCATTTAGAAAGTAACGCAGCCAGGCAGTCATCAAAGTTAGATAAGCCTCTTGCTGATCTGCCCTTGCTAAACTTCCACCCAATGGTTCTCCAAAATCGCACAATGTACCTGCATCGATGTACCCGCAATGCGAACCTCCGGTTAATGAAACAAACGTTTTACAGCCTGCACTGGTTCCATCGTAAATGGGCTGATGATTATCCGCAGGAGGGGTCACTGCATCGTCGCTCCCTGAGAAAACAAGTGTATTGCAATTTACCGATGAAGCGGCTGCAATCGCACTCGGATTGGTTTCCGCAGGTGCTAATCCAACAATCGCATCGATCAAAGGATCTGACGCCGCTGCTATCCACGCTGCTCCTCCACCCATGCTGTGACCAATAATCGCTTCTCTCTCTTGATGCACGATGTTGTGCAAAATTGAAGATGAATTTTGAGATTCGAGTTGAAGGGCATGTGCTACAAACGCTAAGTCTAAACCGAAATTCTCATGACTGGGAGCAAATCCTGTTTCAGTATTTACTAATGCAACTACAAATCCAAATGGAATCAACTGTTCAGCAATTATATCATAGTTTGCTGCCCCAATTACGAAACCGTGCCCCACTGCAATCGCAGGATATCCCGTCAGTGCTAGAGAAGATGGATCTAAAGCAGGAGTGTTATCACCAGCAGAAGTAGCTGGATAATACACTTCGCATGGAATTGAACGATTGTTTCTTGTTGCATCCACGAAGGTTAACGTCGTGTGACCAAGACCTTGTCCAAACGAAAAAGCGGCAGTAAGAAATCCTATAAAGAGTAAAACTACATTTCTCATTTTATTTTTTTTGAAGTGGAACGACTTGAATTCCAGTGGAAGATTCGATTACAAAATAATATTGTCCGACCGGTTGAGAGGTTAAGTCCAAATGATAGATTGCCCAAGGCTCGCTATAATTGTAATCCCACTTGTAATATTTAACCGATCTACCACTGCTATCATACAAGTAGTGATAATTATTTGTATCAGGGAAATTACCTTCTACGCGTACTTCAAACTGACCGTCTGAAGGCTGCGGAAAAACAAGGACCGAATGTTCATTCGGTTGACTGTATACCTCATTTGAAAGATTTACAAATGCCTTCCAGAAATCGGGAATACCGTATCCCATA
Source organism: Flavobacteriales bacterium (assembly GCA_044239865.1). Lineage (GTDB taxonomy): Bacteria > Bacteroidota > Bacteroidia > Flavobacteriales_D > Sanyastnellaceae > CAIZGX01. The sequence goes on along the minus strand of JBIIAO010000003.1, from coordinate 253,816 downwards.
GAATCATTTGGTGTAGAATACAAACTAGCACTTTCTTCAATAGCATTGAAGATATCCATGTTTGTTGCTGTTGGAAAGGCTTGCCATAGTGTGGCTGCCATTCCTGCAATAATCGGAGAGCTAAAAGACGTGCCGTTTCCCCTCGAAATTGTGCTGTCTGAAGCTGCGTATACCGTCTGCCTTCCCATGGCTACGATGTTCGGTTTGACATCGTTCAGGCCTGGCGGGTGATATCCTGAAAATGATGCATGACTTCCATTCAAATCCACTGCCCCAATGCATAAAACATGTTCTGCATCTGAAGGAGCTGTAATGACGTGCCATTGATCATCGCCACTATTGCCTGCGCTGTTTACAACCAATGTTCCCTTCAGCGCACATATTTCCGCTGCCTGAGAAATTCGAGTCGTAGTTCCATTCATATCTGATGATGAATAGTTCATGTAATCTTCATCGAACAAGGAATACCCTAAACTTGAATTAATAACGTCTATCCCTATGCTATCTGCCCATTCTGCGGCTTGTATCCATGTATCTTCTTCCAATCGAACTTCACGAAAAACATCTTCCGTTTGAAACAAATAATAGTTGGCTTCAACTGCTGTACCATACAGTGAATCTTGCATGATTCCAGCCATATGACTGAGCACCATCGTTCCGTGTGTAGAAGCATCAAATACATTCGGCGAATCAAAATTCAGAAAGTCCTGCGTTTCAATAATCCGTCCTTCTTCAAAAAGATGCGCCAAGGCGGGCAATACATTAGCAAACCTGAATCCGCCATCGAACACCGCGATATCCATTCCCTTTCCATTTAATCCTAATTGGTGAAGACGGTGTCCGTTTAACATTTCAGTCTGACGAAAACTCGGACCGTAGAAATCGTCTGAAACAGTTCCCACTTCTGACTGCGTTCCTTTATGAATTGAAATCTTTTCAAGTGGAACACTCGGCAAAGACTTAACTTGAAAAACACACGGAAGTGCCTCCACTTGCAATTTCCAAGTTGCTGCAAAGGCAGTATCAATAAGCTCAACTGTAATTGAATTGAACCATTTACTCTTCAGCAACACATTTGAATTTCCTTGCTGAAGAACTTGTTGGATGTAGTTTGTATTTACTGGAATATCGAGAGAATCGAAACCCACTCCGGTTCTAATTCGCCGATCCACAGCTTTCTGAGAAAGAAATTGTCGTGGCGAAGAAAGAGAAAAACTTAAGTTGTTTTTATTTTTAAATTGAATGAAATAAGTGTTGTAGGACGACTGAGCATGGGCAGTATACAAACTACTCAAGGAGCAAGTCAGAAACAAAAAACAGATGAAACTGCGCATATCCTTATTTCGTTTCCTTTAAATTACCCATTTCATAAATTTCAATTTTCTCAATTGCGCCACCAATATCAAACGAGGTGACCTCACCGTGTAATTGTCCTTTAACATAACTTCCTTTTCTTTTAATCTGTGTACCTACTAACTGCTCTCGATAGATAATACCTTCTGCTTTATCTTCCTCACTCGCGGGTAATTTTTCAAAATGACCTATTTCAAAATATTCAACAAATTTCCCTTCCAACAAAAAATTGCGATAAGTATATTCTGCCTTTGGAATTTCGTTTGGGTAATAAAAATCAAAAGTCCCGTTAGCATACTTCTTCTCTCCCTCTGTGTCATTTTTAAACATCACCTTAGCCTCTAACTGGCCACTCGGCGCGAAATATGACCACTCACCCTCTTTTTTTCCTTTTTCGAATTTACCCTCTTTCGCTTTCGTTCCATTCGGCCCGTTGAAAACGACAACACCGTGGAAGTTATCGTCAAGATAGTTACCCTTCTTCGCTAATTTCCCATCGCTGTTGAACTCTTGAAAAGGACCGTTCAATTTACCATTCACATAAAGTAACTCGTGAGACAGTTGTCCACTGGGATAATAAACCTTGGATTCACCTTGAAGAACATTGTCTTTGTAATTTTCATAACGAATTAAATTACCTCTTTCATTGTAAAACTCCCATTTCCCCTGCTTTTGTCTTTCCCACTTTTTATTCAATTTCTTCCCAACATACCTACCCTTACTTAACACCGTTTTCCCATCGGTGTAATAATTCGTCACGTCATTAATGGTGCTGTCTTGAACGTGATCAATAGTTGATTTCAAAAGACCATTTTCACTATAAAATTCGAAAATCCCCGTCGGCACACCATGGGTATACTTTCCCTTGTAATACATAATCTCGGGATGGTATTTATAAACTCTTATCCAAACACCTTCGCGCTTGTTTTTAGCATCGAAAGCATTGTAATCTTTTCCAAATTCACCATCGGGAAAAACCTTTCCAGGAACTTGAGAGAATCCTTCTTGCAATGAAACAAGCAATGCGGCCAAAGTAAATATCACACGGATTTTTGCAGTCATATCTCTATAAGTTTCTTAATTACTAGGGAAAATTAGGCCAAAAAAAAACTGATTCCAATTTTAAATAAAAATCATTTTCAACAGCCCGCTTGTTTCACTAATTTTGCAAAAAAAATAGAACACATGAAAGTAACTGTTGTTGGAGCTGGAAATGTTGGTGCAACTTGTGCCGATGTATTAGCTCATCGAGAAATTGCCAACGAGATTGTATTGTTGGACATCAAGCCAGGATTTGCAGAAGGAAAAGCCCTTGACATCTGGCAGACAGCACCTATAAATTTATATGACAGCAGAACCGTTGGTAGCACCAATGATTATGCTGCAACAGCTAATTCAGATGTTGTTGTAATCACAAGCGGATTACCAAGAAAACCTGGAATGAGTCGCGATGACTTGATTGCTACCAATGCAGGTATTGTGAAAAGTGTTACAGAGAACATTGTGAAGTATTCTCCAAATGCAATCATTGTTATTGTATCGAATCCACTTGACGTTATGACCTACTGCGCATTCCTTGCCGCTAAAGTTGACAGCAAGAAAGTATTCGGAATGGCTGGTATTTTAGACACGGCGCGTTACCGTGCGTTCATTGCATCTGAATTGAACTGTTCTCCAAAAGACATTCAAGCGGTGTTAATGGGTGGGCATGGCGACACTATGGTTCCGCTTCCGCGTTATACTACAGTAGGTGGTATTCCAGTTACTGAATTAATTTCTGAAGATAAATTGAATGCTATTGTTGATCGCACGAAGACTGGCGGTGGCGAAATTGTAAATCTTTTAGGAACCTCTGCTTGGTACGCTCCAGGCGCTGCAGCAGCCCAAATGGTAGAAGCCATTGTTCGCGATCAAAAACGCATCTTCCCAGTTTGCGCATTATTGAATGGCGAGTACGGAATGAAAGATATTTATCTTGGTGTTCCGGTTAAACTTGGTAAAAACGGAATTGAAGAGATTATTGAATTGAAATTGAATGATTCTGAGAAGGCGTTGTTAGCGAGCTCTGCTACTTCTGTTAAAGAAGTAATGGGAGTTTTAGACTCAATGAATTTGTTCTAACTTATTTTGTTTGAAATGGAAACAGCACCAATTGGTGCTGTTTTTTTTTTGCTATTTCTTTCTATAAAGCCTCACATAGAAAGGGAGGTCATTGAGGGGTCGGTATTCCTTTTTCGGTCTGAATTCCTTCAAAAAAACCAAGGTTGAATCTGCTTCTATTTCATCAATTGGAGTTTGCTCTTCATTCGGGCCGTAGTGACCATCCCACACAATTAAATCGCCGCTTTGAGCGAACATAAAGTCGCGCAATTGGTGGTTTTTACTATAATCATTAGGGTCGATGTTCAAAAGAACTGTTACATAGGCATGTCCTGCAAAAACCCTCCCTTCCGTTTTAATATTTTCAGCTAACATCCATTGATGCATATTATCTAAAACAGATTCTTCAATTCCATATTCCACGGGGGCTCCAAAAGCTCCGAGAATGAGCGTATTTGAACCGATAGCAGTTCCGCATAATAGAAATATTAGCACATGTATAGATTTCCATTTTCCTAATTTCGGTTTCGCGTCTATGAATTTATTCACCTCAATCAGAACCAACACGACCATTGGGGCGGCTATCACGAACATTACACGAAGCAAACCTAAACTAGCCCACATTCCCAACCACCATAACATTGTGTGCGCCATAAAATATCCCCAAAACGAACCTAAGACAATCCAGAATAAAACTTGATGCCTCAACACGAATGCATCAGAATCTACCGAAGCGACACTTTTCTTCCAATCAACTGTTATTCTGTTTTGAACGCCGAGGGCAATGTTCCAAGTGTATTTCAGCAAGAAAAAAAATCCGATTCCAAAAACGGGTATTGACCACATGAAGAAATGAAAGAAGCTACCACTTCCATATGAGGTAATGTCTGTGTGGACATATGGATTCGAATCGAAAATCCAAAGTGGAAAACCAGTATGCCAGTATCCGATTGTATTCATTATCAATGAACCCGCAAGCAGCAATGGAATGTATTTCCAACGTCTTGTGAAAAAGAAAAACATGGCTGCGATGCCAAGAATAACGAAGCCTTCACTTCGGGCAAATGGCATGAAGCTTAGAACCAAAGCTCCTATCCAGAATTTCCCCTTCAAACTCCAATGAATAAATAGAATTAGAAAAAGAGCGCAAATTATTTCCGTAAGCGCTGAAACTGCATTGTCAAAAACAACAGGACAAGTGAGGAACAACAAGGGTGCTATCCAGCTTCGTTTCAGTTGAAGCTGATTTGCGATTTTCAAAACTAAAAAAGCCTCAAGGAAGATTAAAGCGAGGTTTGTCCAAACAACAGCTTGTAATCCTAATTGAGCTATGGGTGAAAAGAGAACAGTAAATACGGGTTTTCCCCATTGATTTAAAAGCAGTTCATGGTGAATCCATGAATATCGCGACATTTGATAATGAACGAAGGTGTCTGCCCCACCATTCACTCCGTTTGCCAGGAGAACAAGCAATATATAGACAACTGCCGCTAAACCGAAAACCTTTCCTTCGGGCTTCTCCCACAACTTAGTGAGGGTATTCATTAAACCTTTGCGCTTTCTGATTTAACACGATTAACAAAATCATCAAAAAGATATCTCGAATCATGCGGGCCCGCACTTGCCTCTGGGTGATACTGAACAGAAAATACAGGTTTTGATTTCAAACGAATTCCAGCGACAGTATTGTCATTTAGATGAACATGTGTAATCTCGACATCTGAGTTGTTTGCAATGCTATCCTTTGAGATTACAAAGCCATGATTTTGGCTTGTTATTTCACCTTTTCCAGTGACGAGATTTTTAATTGGATGATTCACGCCACGATGACCATTGAACATTTTCTCCGTTTTCAAGCCTTGACTCAAACCAATCAACTGATGGCCTAAGCATATACCAAAACACGGAATTCCTGTTTCAATAATCTTTGCCGTCAAATCAATTGTATAGGGCATAGCTGAAGGATCGCCAGGTCCATTTGAAAACATGACACCGTCGGGAGACCACGCTTGAATTTCTTCCAAGGTAACGTTTAACGAAAATACTTTAAGAAATGCTCCGCGTTCTTCTAGGCAACGGAGAATATTCAACTTCACTCCAAAATCAAGCACTGCTATTTTAATTTCAGACTCAGAGTTGCCAAATTCAAAAGCCTCGCTGCAAGCCACTCGTGAAGCTAATTCAAGGCCATCCATGTTTGGCGCCTGGTTAAGTTTTTCTTTGAGTGAATCAATGTCATTTATTTCAGTAGAAATAATGCAATTCATGGCCCCATTCTTTCGAATATGACGAACCAATGCTCGGGTATCTAAATCACATATCCCCACAACATTGTCTCTAACCAAATAGGTTTGGAGTGTGCCTTCTCCTCCTGCACGACTCGCCACGTCAGAGAACTTCTTGATAATAACTCCAGCGACCTGACATTTAGCGGATTCTACTTCATTTGCATGCACTCCGTAATTCCCAATGTGAGAGGTAGCCATGACCAAACATTGCCCGTAATAAGAAGGGTCTGTAAAAACTTCCTGATAGCCTGTCATTGCTGTATTGAAAGCAATCTCGCCGGTTGTCGTGCCCTTAGCACCGCAGCTCTGACCATAAAAAACGGTACCGTCTTGTAGGAGCAGTACCGCAGGTATAGATTCTTGTCTCATTAAAGGACAAAGTTATACTTTTTCAATTGAAAAATAAATTGAACTTTTCAACAAAATAAAAAGAGGGAGCAATTTCTCGCTCCCTCTTTTAAAAAATTATTTTCGTATTATTCTGCTGAAGCAGAATCGTCCTTTTTCTTTCTAGTCTTCTTTGGCTTTGCTTCCGCATCAACCTCAGTTGCTTCAATTACATCTGTCCCTGCTTCAACAGCAGCATCATCGGTTTTCTTAGCAGCACCACGACGAGTACGTTTCTTTGCAGTCGCTTTTTCAGCTTCCTTGCCGTAGATGGTGTTGAAATCAACAAGTTCCATCATACACATTTCAGCGTTGTCTCCTTGACGGAAACCAGTGCGAACGATACGTGTATATCCTCCAGGACGCGTTGCGATCTGCGGAGCTACTGTGCGGAACAACTCTGTAACAGCTTCTTTGTTTTTCAAATAACTGAAAACAGTTCTTCTGTTGTGAGTGCTGTCTGCCTTCGACTTAGTGAGAAGTGGTTCAACATACTTGCGCAATGCTTTCGCTTTAGCAAGAGTTGTGTTAATGCGCTTGTGCTCGATAAGTGAGTTAGCCATATTAGCTAGCATTGCACGACGATGCTCTGCCTTTCTACCTAAATGGTTATTCGTTTTTCCGTGTCTCATAATTGTACTTTCTGCTACTGATTATCAGTAGGGGTTAATCTCTATCCAATTTATACTTTGCAACGTTCATTCCGAAGTGCAAACCTTTGCTTTCTACTAATTCTTCTAACTCGGTAAGAGATTTCTTTCCGAAGTTACGGAATTTCAACAAGTCGTTCTTGTTGAAAGAAACCAAATCTCCTAGTGTTTCAATATCAGCAGCTTTCAAGCAATTCAATGCACGAACGCTCAAGTCCATATCAACCAATTTGGTTTTCAATAACTGACGCATGTGTAAAGAACTTTCATCAAACTCTTCAACCTCTCTCTTGATCTCGGTTTCAAGCGTAATACGCTCGTCACTGAATAACATGAAGTGATGGATAAGTATTTTTGCAGCTTCTTGAAGTGCGTTTTTCGGAGTAATAGATCCGTCACCTTGGATTTCAAGGATTAGTTTTTCGTAGTCAGTCTTTTGCTCTACACGGAAGTTCTCTACAGAGAATTTCACGTTGCGAATTGGTGTGAAGATCGAATCGATGAAAACGGTACCTATTGGGGCGCTGGACGTTTTGTTTTCTTCAGCAGGTCTGTAGCCACGTCCCATACCAATAGCTAAATCAATACGTAACTTTACTTTCGGCTCCATGTTGCAGATTACTAAATCTGGATTCAACACTTGAAAAGCTGACGTGAAATTACTAATATCTCCTGCCTTGAATTGCTCTTGGCCGTTGATGCTTATAGTAACTTTCTCGTAATCTGTTCCTTCGATTTGACGCTTGAAACGAACTTGTTTCAAGTTAAGGATGATTTCGGTAACATCTTCCACAACTCCTTTGATAGAAGAAAACTCGTGATCTACTCCTTCAATTTTTATTGAAGTAATAGCGAAACCTTCAAGAGAAGAAAGAAGGATACGACGTAATGCGTTTCCAATCGTTATTCCGAAGCCTGGTTCCAGAGGACGAAATTCGAAAGTACCTGTAAAGTCATTGCTTTCTAGCATTACGACTTTGTCCGGTTTTACGAAATCTAATATAGCCATTGAGTTAATTTTAAATTAAGGATTATTTAGAGTACAATTCGACGATTAATTGCTCGCGAATGTTTTCTGGTATTTGAACACGTTCAGGGAATTTCATGAAGACACCTTCTTTATTAGAATCGTTCCAAGCCAACCAGTCGAAATTCTTACGAGTCGCTAATGCCATCGCAATTGCTTCTAGTGACTTCGATTTTTCACGAACTGAAATACGATCTCCTGGACGTAATTGGTATGAAGGAATGTTTACAACATTTCCGTTTACCAAAATATGGTTGTGAGAAACCAATTGACGTGCACCGCTGCGTTTTGTTGCAATTCCTAGACGGAAAACAGTGTTGTCTAAACGTGATTCGCACAATGCTAATAGGATTTCTCCTGTAACGCCTGGACGAGCTGAAGCTTTTTTGTACAAATTAGAGAACTGACGCTCAAGGATACCATAGGTATATTTTGCCTTCTGCTTTTCAGTTAACTGAATTGAGTATTCACTTTGTTTAGCGCGACGCTTGTTCGGACCGTGTTGTCCGGGTGGGAAGTTACGCTTCTCTAGTCCTTTATCAGGTCCGTAGATTGCTTCACGAAATCTTCGCGCAATCTTTGTTTTTGGGCCAATGTATCTTGCCATTTCTTTTTCTTCTAAAAATTAGATTCTTCTTGCTTTTGGAGGGCGACAACCGTTATGAGGAAGTGGAGTCGTGTCAACGATTTCCAATACTTCAATTCCAACTGTGTTAATGGTGCGGATTGCAGACTCGCGTCCAGCTCCTGGTCCTTTAACAAACACCTTCACCTTTCTTAGACCAAGATCGTGGGCTTCTTTACCGCATTGCTCTGCAGCCATTTGAGCGGCGTACGGAGTGTTCTTTTTAGAACCACGGAATCCCATTTTCCCTGCAGACGACCACGAGATCACCTGTCCAGAATTATTGGTTAAACTAATGATGATGTTGTTAAACGTGGACTGAATATGGGCTTGTCCCATAGCTTCCACCACCACATTTTTCTTTTTCTTTTTTTCTACTTTGGCCATTTCTCTTGCCTTAGCTTATTGATTATTTAACTGCTTTCTTTTTATTCGCAACTGTCTTACGTTTTCCTTTACGGGTACGAGAGTTGTTTTTGGTGCTTTGACCACGAAGTGGCAAACCAGAGCGGTGACGAACACCTCTGTAGCAACCGATATCCATTAATCGCTTAATGTTCAATTGAGTTTCAGAACGCAAAGCGCCTTCAACTTTCAATTCTTCGGTAATGAAATTACGAATCAAACCTAATTCTTCGTCGTTCCATTCTTGAACTTTCTTATCATAAGAAATTCCAGCCTGTTCCAAGATTCTACGTGACGTTGAACGTCCTATTCCGTAGATGTAGGTGAGTCCTATTTCACCTCTTTTGTTACGCGGTAGATCTATACCTGCAATCCTTGCCATAGTTATTCTTTATTTTAAGGAATTATCCTTGTCTTTGTTTGAATTTCGGGTTTTTCTTGTTTATTACATAAAGCTTACCTTTTCGGCTAACGATTTTGCAGTCAGCTGAACGCTTTTTAATTGAAGCACGTACTTTCATATCTCTACTACTTTATTATTTATATCGAAAACAAATTCGACCTTTAGTTAAATCGTAAGGCGACATTTCCACTTTCACTTTATCTCCTGGAAGAATTCGAATGTAGTGCATTCGCATTTTCCCTGAAATGTGAGCTACGATGATGTGTCCATTTTCAAGCTCCACACGGAACATTGCATTTGACAATGCCTCAACAATGGTTCCGTCTAGTTCTATCGATGTCTGTTTCGCCATTCAGTTTTTTATTATTTTTTTCCAGCTAACGCTGCGTCTATCTCTTCAAATGAAGACAATTTCTCTGCTCCTCCTACTCCAACTGCCACTGTGTGTTCAAAGTGTGCACTTGGCTTTCCGTCTTGCGTCTCAATTGTCCACCCGTCTTTCAATTGTCTTACGTTCTTCGTTCCTAGGTTAATCATTGGCTCAATTGCAATAACCAACCCCTCAGTCATTACCAAGCCATGCCCTCTTCTACCGTAGTTCGGTACTTCAGGAGCTTCATGTAACTGAATCCCCACTCCGTGTCCAACCAACTCACGAACTACACCGTATCCGTTTGCTTCTGCATAATTCTGCACAGCATAACCGATATCGCCAATTCGCTTTCCAATGGCGGCTTGTTCAACTCCTAGCTCCAAACACATTCTTGTTGCATCTAACAACTTTTGTAAATCGCTAGATATTTGACCAACTGCGAATGTGAATGCAGAATCTCCCCAAAACCCTTCCCACAACACCCCAATATCTACAGAGACAATGTCTCCTTCTTTCAATGGTTGTGCATTGGGTATTCCATGAACAACGGCTTGATTAACACTTGCGCAGATTGAATTTGGAAAATCATGATATCCAAGGAATCCAGGGTATGCCCCATGATCTCGAATAAAACTTTCCGCAACTCGATCTAGTTGCAAGGTTGTTACACCTGGTTCAACGATTTTGGCTATTTCTGCCAACGCTTTTCCTACAAGTAAAGAACTCTTTCGGATGGCGTTTATCTCATCCTTTGTTTTAATAACTACCTTTTTGCTCACAGCTTATACGGTGTAACCGCTGCTCGCAACGCTCCCACTGTTTCGTCCTCTCACTCTACCCGATTGCATTAACCCGTCGTAGTGACGAGAGAGCAAATGACTTTCTACTTGTTGAAGTAAATCTAATATGACTCCAACTGTAATTAACATGGATGTTCCTCCGAAAAACTGAGCAAACATCTGTGCTTTTGTTAGTGACAAAGTCAAAACAAGAGCCGGTAATATTGCGATAAGGCCGACAAAGATACCACCAGGAAGAGTAATACTCGACAAAACTCTATCAATAAATTCTGCAGTATCCTTTCCTGGCTTGATTCCAGGTACAAAATTCCCGTTTCTTTTCAAGTCATCGGCAATCTGATTTGGATTGGTTACGATAGCTGTGTAGAAGAATGTAAACAAGATGATCATTACCATTAACAACATGTTGTATCCTACACCTTGGTAGTTCGTTAGAGATGCCAAAACCTTATTGTTTTGGAACATTTCAGTATTACTCAAGTAAAGAGGTACGAACATTATAGCTTGAGCAAATATGATTGGCATAACACCCGCTGCGTTTACACGCAATGGAATATAACTTCTAGCTCCTTCACCTTGCGGAAGATGACTACCACCAGCAGCCATTTTTGCCATTTGAACTGGGATTCTGCGAACTGCTTGAATGATTGCTACTGTTCCCCCAATTACTATAACCATCACAGCTACTTCAATTAGGAAGAAAAATGCTGTTTGCTGACTAAACTCTTGAGCAAAGGCTCCAGGGATATCAGATAAGATACCAGTCATTATTATCAATGACGTTCCGTTTCCAATTCCTTTATCCGTGATTTTTTCACCCAACCACATAACAAACAGCGTTGAACTGGTTAAGATAATTATTGAAGTAATCATCCACATGGGACTGTTCACGTGAGCGTCTGCGGGAACATACTGCGCTAAATAACCAGGGGCTTGAACCATTGCAATACCTATAGTAAGGAAACGGGTCCACTGATTTATTTTACGGCGACCACTTTCACCTTCGCGCTGTAATTTTTGTACTGTTGGAACTGCAAGTCCTAACAATTGAATTACAATGCTAGCCGAAATGTAAGGCATAACACCCAAAGCAAAAATCGAAGCTCTGTTGAACGCACCACCTGTGAAAAGACCTAAAAAGTCAGCGATTGAACCCGATCCAGCCGCGCTCGTGTCTTGCATTTTCACAGCATCTATTCCAGGAAGGAGGACATAAGACCCAATTCTGTACACCAATAGGATTCCCAAGGTGAAAAGAATTTTCTTACGAAGTTCTTCGTGATTCCAGATGTTTCTTATTGCCGCAAAAAACTTTTTCATATCGTGTTCGCTGTTCCGCCCATTGCTTCAATAGCCGCTTTAGCAGTTGCTGTGAAAGCGTGAGCTGTAACGTTTAACTTACCTTTTAATTCTCCACGACCCATTACTTTTACAAGAGTCTTCTTGCTGCAAATTCCGTTTGCTACAAGAGTTTCGAAAGTAACCTCTGTCAAGTTGTGCTTGTCAACAAGCAATTGCAAACTGTCCAAGTTAATTCCTTTGTATTCAACGCGGTTTAAGCTTTTGAATCCAAATTTAGGCAACCTTCTTTGAAGAGGCATTTGACCACCTTCAAAACCAATTTTGCGCTTGCTACCAGAGCGTGATCCAGCACCCTTGTGTCCACGTGTGGAAGTTCCACCGTGACCAGAACCTTCACCACGACCGATACGCTTTCTGTTCTTGATAGAACCTTCAGCTGGCTTTAAGTTATTTAATTTCATCTCTTCTAATCGTTATTTGTATTCCACTTTCAAAAGGTGACTCACAGCGCGAATCATACCTACAATGTTTGGTGTCAATTCCTTTTCTACTGACACGTTTAATTTCTTAATACCCAATGCTTCGATTGTAGCCTTTTGACGTTTTGGACGATCAATAGCACTTTTAACTTGGGTGATAACAACTTTAGCCATAATGGTCTGAATTATCCGTTAAATACTTTATCTAATTGAATTCCGCGAATACGCGCAATTTCCTGTGGTGTTCTTAAAGCAGCAAGCGCTTGAACTGTAGCTTTCACTACGTTATGTGGGTTTGAAGAACCTTTTGATTTGGCCAAAACGTCTTTTACTCCAGCTGATTCAAGTACCGCGCGCATTGCTCCTCCAGCGATAACCCCAGTTCCCAGTGAAGCAGGCTTCAAGAAAACACGAGCTCCACCAAATTTACCTGCAATCTCGTGAGGAATTGTACCTCTGTGGATTGGAACACGAACAAGACTTTTCTTAGCGTCTTCAATTGCCTTGGTAACCGCTTCAGCAACTTCTTTGGACTTACCCAAACCGTGACCTACTACTCCGTTTTCGTTACCTACTACAACAATCGCTGCGAAACCAAATGTTCTTCCACCTTTGGTAACTTTAGTAACACGATTTACGCTTACTAAACGATCTTTCAATTCTGTTTCGCTAGCGCGAACTACTTTTCCTTCTAGCATCTGTATTAAAATTTAAGTCCGGCTTCGCGAGCAGCTTCAGCCAAAGATTTTACACGTCCATGATACAAGTATCCACCGCGGTCAAAAACCACTTCTTCAATACCTGCTGCCTTAGCTCTTTCAGCAATTGTTTTACCTATGATACGCGCTTGCTCTATTTTAGCAACATTTTGCGCTTCTTTCATAACATTAGATGAAGCAGACGCTAGAGTTACCCCTTCGTTGTCATCTATGATTTGAGCGTAAATTTGTTTGTTACTGCGGAACACACTTAAACGTGGTTTCACATCAGTACCTTTCACTCTAGCACGTATGCGAGTGCGTATTTTAGCTCTACGAGAATCTTTTGAAAATGCCATTGTATTATCAATTATTTAGCCGCTGACTTACCCGCTTTCTTGCGAACAAATTCACCAACGTAACGAACACCTTTTCCTTTATATGGCTCCGGAGTACGAAGCGAACGAATTTTTGCTGCAACTTGACCTATCAGTTGTTTGTCGTATGACTCTAGCATAATGCGAGGGTTTTCACCTTTTTCTGCCTTCGCCGATACAACAACTTCTGTCGGAAGTTCGAATACAATTGGGTGGCTATATCCTAATGTCAAGCTCAATTTCTGGCCTTCAACATTCGCACGGTAACCAACACCGATCATTTCCAAATCCTTTTTCCAGCCCGTGCTTACACCAACAATCATGTTGTTGATTAACGAGCGGTACAATCCGTGTTTTGCACGAACATCTTTGTGGTCGCTAGAGCGTGTGCAAACGATCTCAGTTTCGCCGATTTCAACTGTTATTGAAGAATCAACCTCTTGAGACAACTCACCTTTAAGCCCCTTCACCTTAACTACGCCATTCTCCAAAATAACGCTAACGTCTTTTGGCAATGGAATTGGGTTTTTACCTATTCTTGACATGGGTCAATTTTTTTCTAGTTCTTAATATACGTAACACAAAACTTCTCCGCCTACCTTCTCTTGGCGAGCTTTCTTATCTGTCATTACTCCTTTTGAAGTAGACATAACCGCTATTCCAAGTCCGTTTAATACACGAGGCAAATCGTCTGCGCCAGCATATTTACGGTGTCCCGGAGAAGATATTCTATCGATTTTAGCAATCGCAGGTTGTTTAGATTTGAAATCGTATTTTAAAGCGATTTTAATCACACCCGGAGCACCTTCTTCGAATTTGAAATTCAAGATGTATCCCGACTCGTGGAGGATTTTTGTAATTTCCTTCTTCAAATTGCTAGCAGGAATCTCAACCACCTTATGGCGAGCTTTCTGAGCGTTTCGAATGCGAGTCAAATAATCTGCTATTTGATCAGTAACCATGTTCTTCTTTTCTTAATTATTACCAACTTGCTTTTTTAACACCTGGGATCAATCCGTTCAGAGCCAATTCACGGAACTGGTTACGACATAAACCGAATTGACGCATATACCCTCTTGGCTTACCAGTTAACATGCAGCGGTTGTGAACACGCACAGCGCTACTGTTTTTTGGAAGTTTTTGAAGTGCATCCCAATCACCTGCTGCTTTCAGCTCTTCACGCTTCTTAGCATATTTTTCAACCAGTGCGATACGCTTGCGCTCGCGGGCTTTCATTGATTCTTTTGCCATTCTTTCTTATCTTATTATTTAACGAAAGGAAATCCAAATTCTTCAAGAAGGGCTTTTGCCTCTTCGTTTGTTTTAGCATTCGTAACGAACGTGATGTCCATTCCGTTGATTGCTTTCACCTTCTCCAAATCAATCTCTGGGAAAATGATTTGCTCTTTTACACCGAAAGTGAAGTTTCCACGTCCATCAAATCCTGAAGACTTAACACCACGGAAGTCACGTGTTCTTGGCAGGGCAACAGCGATCAAACGATCTAAGAATTCATACATAGTGTTTCCACGCAATGTAACTCTTGCTCCGATTGGAACGCCTTTACGCAATTTGAAGTTAGAGATATCCTTGGTAGAATAGGTTGCCACTGCGCGCTGACCGCTAATCAGTGTCATCTCATCTACAGCTGCATCTACTAATTTCTTATCAGCAGTAGCCTTACCAATACCTTGGTTTAGGCAAATCTTCGTGATGCAAGGAACTTGCATGTTTGAAGAATATTCAAAACGTTTCTGAAGATTAGTTTTAATTTCAGCGTCGTATTTTGATCTTAATCTTGGTTGATAGTTCATTTGATTACCTCCCCTGATTTTTTAGAGATTCTTACTAACTTTCCTTCTTCATTGCGGGCTTTTCCAACACGTGTTGCATTACCAGCGGCATCGATTAACATTACATTGCTAATGTGCATGGCAGCTTCGCGTTTTTCAATTCCACCTTGAGGATTTTGTGCAGAGGGTTTACGGTGACGGGAAATCATGTTTACCCCTTCAACAGTAACTCTGTCATTGTCGCGATCTACTGCAATCACAGATCCTTTTTCACCTTTGTGATTACCGGCAGTTACCACTACCATATCGCCTTTTTTTATTTTGAGTCGCTTGAACATCTCGCTATCTATTTACTTCGTTTATAGTACTTCTGGAGCCAAAGAAACAATTTTCATGTAGTCTTTCTCACGTAATTCACGAGCCACCGGGCCGAAAATACGGGTTCCTCTCATTTCTCCTTGTGCATTCAACAACACTACTGCGTTGTCATCGAAACGAATGTAGCTACCATCTCCGCGACGAACCTCTTTTTTCGTGCGAACAATAACTGCTTTCGAAACAACACCTTTTTTCACATTGCCGCTAGGCATGGCATCTTTAACAGTAACCACAACTTGGTCACCTACTGATGCATATCGACGACGGGTACCACCCAACACGCGTATTACGAGCACTTCTTTTGCTCCGCTGTTGTCTGCAACCTTAAGTCTGGATTCGTTCTGTATCATATCCTTCTAATCTTTATTCGATTATTTCGCTTTTTCAATTACTTCAACCATTCTCCAGCGCTTAAGCTTGCTCATAGGTCGCGTTTCCATGATTTTAACTACATCACCTATTCCGCATTCTCCGGTTTCATCGTGAGCCATGAATTTCTTCGTTTGCTTTACGAACTTTCCGTATTTCGGGTGCATAATTTTCATTTCAACTGCTACTACGATGCTTTTATCCATCTTGTTAGATGTAACAGTACCGGTTCTTTCTTTTCTTAGATTCCTTTCCATTGCTTGAGTAGGATTAAAGGTTGATTTTCATTTCGTTGATAACCGTGTGAATTCGCGCTATTTCACGGCGCTTCGCACGCAACACCATTGGGTTTTCTGTTCCTGCAACTGTGTGGTTAAACAACATTTTTGCAAGTTCTGCTTTCTTTTCCATGACTTGAGCATTCAAGTCTTCAATGGTCATATTTCTGTAATCTGATGCTTTCATGTTCTTATTCGGTATAATCTGGACGAACAATAAATTTAGTACGGCAAGGTAATTTTTGTGCCGCCAATCTTAGGGCCTCTTGAGCTGTTTCCAAAGAAACTCCTTCTGCTTCGAAAAGGATTCTACCTGGTTTAACTACTGCTACCCAATGGTCTGGCGCTCCTTTTCCTTTACCCATACGTACCTCGGCTGGTTTAGCTGTGATAGGCTTATCTGGGAAAATACGAATCCACACTTTACCTTCACGCTTCATGAAACGTGTTAAAGCTACACGCGCTGCTTCTAGCTGACGTGATGTGATGAATCCCTCGTCCATGGTTTTGATAGCGAAGCTACCGAAAGCCAATTGCGATCCTCTGTAGGCAATTCCTTTGATTTTGCCTTTCTGTTGCTTTCTATATTTGGTCCTTTTGGGCTGTAACATAATCGTAATGTTTTAATATTATCTTCTTCCTCCGCGGCGATCGTTTCCACCACCACCACCGGCGTTAGCAGGGCGCTTTTGTTGTTGAGCAGCTTGTCCGAAGTTTGGAGAAAGATCACGCTTTCCGAATACTTCACCACGACAAATCCATACTTTCAAACCAATACGACCGTAGCTGGTGTGAGCTTCTGCATGATGGTAATCGATGTCTGCACGTAGTGTGTGCAAAGGAGTACGTCCCTCTTTGTAAGTCTCACTTCTAGCAATCTCAGCACCGTTCACACGACCAGAGATTGTTACCTTGATACCTTCTGCACCTAACTTCATTGCTGAACTGATAGCCATTTTCGTTGCTCTTCTGTAAGAGATACGACCTTCAATCTGACGACAGATACCTTCAGCAACTAAACGTGCATCGATTTCTGGACGTTTGATTTCAAAGATGTTGATCTGAGCGTCTTTTCCAGTTAGCTTTTTCAACTCTTCTTTCAACTTATCGACTTCAGAACCTTGTTTTCCGATGATTACACCTGGACGAGCTGTGTTGATAGTAACGGTTACCAACTTCAGCGTGCGCTCAATAATAATTTTCGATACAGACGCTTTCTTCAAACGCGCCATCAAGTATTTGCGGATTTTATCGTCTTCAACGATTTTTTCTCCGTAGCTTTTTCCACCAAACCAATTGCTGTCCCATCCTTTGATGAAACCTAAACGGAGGCCTATTGGATTACACTTTTGTCCCATTTCTTTTATCTCTTTTAATTATTTTTTGTCGAGAATGATTGTCACGTGGTTGCTTCGCTTACGTATGCGGTGAGCTCTACCCTGAGGGGCTGGGCTGATTCTTTTCAAAGTGCGAGAAACGTCTACACGTATTTCTTTCACGATTACATTTGATTCAACAATATCGCTTCCTTCATTTTTAGCTTGCCAGTTTGCGATAGCAGAGCGTAAAAGTTTTTCCAAAGGCATTGCACTTACAGTGCGAGTGAACTTTAAAATGTTTAAAGCAGCACCTACTTCTTTTCCACGAATAATATCTGCAACCAGACGCATTTTACGCGGTGATGTCGGATGATCATTCAATTTTGCGATAGCAGTTTTTTTCATCTGCTCTTTTATCGCGTTTGCCATTTCTCTTTTGCGAGCTCCCATAGTTTTATTGTGTTTATCGGGATTGTTCGTTATTTTCTATTTCCACCGTGCCCACGGAAGGTACGTGTTGGAGAAAACTCTCCTAGTTTGTGTCCAACCATGTTCTCTGTAACATATACAGGAATGAATTGCTTACCATTGTGCACTGCAATCGTCAAACCAACAAACTGGGGTGTGATGGTTGAAGCGCGGCTCCATGTTTTGATAACGCCTTTTTTCGCGTTTTCTTGGGCATCGTCTACGCGCATTTGAAGCTTGTAGTGTACAAAAGGTGGTTTTTTTAGTGACCTAGCCATTTCTCAATTATTTCTTTCTACGTTCAATGATAAATTTACTTGACGGCTTTTTGCTCTTGCGCGTCTTTAAACCTTTAGCAGGCGTTCCTTTGCGTGATCTTGGGATACCTCCGGACTGACGTCCTTCACCACCACCCATCGGGTGATCCACCGGATTCATTGCAACACCACGAACACGTGGACGACGACCTAACCAACGGCTTCTTCCTGCCTTACCTGAGCGAGTCAAGTTGTGCTCTCCGTTTGAAACTGTTCCAATAGTAGCAATACATTTCGCTAAGATCTTACGTGTTTCACCTGAAGGAAGAGTAATGATAGCATAATCACCGTCACGAGCACTCAATTGTGCGTATGAACCAGCGCTTCTAGCCATTGACCCACCTTTACCTGGACGCAATTCGATGTTGTGAATAACTGTTCCCAAAGGAATTTCACTCAATGTCATTGCATTTCCCATTTCAGGTGCGCTTCCCGTTCCGCTTGAAAGCTTCATACCAACAGTTAAACCCGCAGGTGAAATGATGTAGCGCTTCTCTCCATCAGCGTATTCCACAAGTGCAATACGTGCTGAACGATTTGGATCGTATTCGATTGTCATTACAGTACACTCGATACCGTGTTTATCTCTTTTGAAGTCGATAAGACGGTAGTTACGTTTGTGACCGCCACCAATCATACGCATAGTGCGCTTACCTTGGTTGTTACGTCCACCTGTCTTCTTTAGTGTTACCACTAAAGGCTTGTATGGACGGTCGGTAGTCAACTCTTCAAAAGTGGAAGCCACTTTGAAGCGAGTACCTGGAGTTACCGGATTTAATTTCTTAATGCCCATTTCCTCTTCTGTTAGATGTTAGAATAAAAATCAATTGTCTCACCAGCAGCCAACTTCACGATAGCTTTCTTGTAGCTTGCGCTTCTTCCAGAAACAATTCCTGCCTTCGTGTTTCGGTATTTTGTCTTGCCGTCGTAACGAAGGGTATTGATTTGCATAACTGTCACACCGTAGTTTTTCTCGATTGCCTTTTTGATTTCAATCTTATTAGCGTTCAATGCTACCACGAAGCCGTATTTGCCTTGCTTTTCTTGGATTCCGGTCATTTTCTCCGTAACCAATGGTCGAATAAGGATTTCGCTCATGACAGTTATTTTTTAAGAATGTTAGTTACCATTTCGTGTGCGTTACCTACGAAAACAATCTGATGACTGCTCATAATGTCATAGGTGTTCACCATGCTAGCGATTTGTACGTTAGCGCCCTGAATGTTACGTGAGCTCAAATAAAGGCTATCGTTTCTTTCCGGAATAAGGATAAGAGATTTACGACTGTTTAAAGAAAGATTCTTTAACACATTCAAAAATTCACTTGTCTTAGGCTTATCAAAAGATAAAGCATCAACCAACATAATTCCGTTTTCCTTTGCTTTGTAACTTAATGCTGAAGCGCGAGCCAAACGAGTTGTGCTTCTGTTCACTTTGATATCGTATGCTCTTGGACGTGGTCCGAATACGCTACCACCTTGACGGAACAACGGATTCTTTGCACTACCCTTACGAGCACCACCAGTACCTTTTTGCTTATGTAATTTCTTCGTAGAACCATGAATCTCACCTCTGTGCTTAGTCTTGTGCGTTCCCGTGCGCTGAGCAGCGAGGTAACGCTTAACATCTAAGTATATCGCGTGATCATTCGGTTCGATTCCGAATACTTCTGCGTCAAGTTCAACGGAACTTCCCGTCTTTTGACCTTGTATGTTGAATATATCCAGTTTCATATTACTTAATGATATAAACGGTTGAACCATTGTATCCTGGGATTGCGCCTTTAACAAGAATCAAATTCTCATCGGCCAATACCTTAATAACTTCCAAGTTTTGCAATGTGCGTTGGTTTCCACCTGTGCGACCTGCCATGCGCATTCCTTTGAATACACGTGATGGGTCTGACGACGCTCCTAATGAACCCGGTGCACGTAAACGGTTGTGCTGACCGTGTGTGCTTTCTCCTACTCCACTGAATCCGTGGCGCTTTACAACACCCTGGAATCCCTTTCCTTTCGAAGTTCCAATCACATCTACGTTCTCTCCTTCGGTGAATAACTCAGTGATTGTTACAACATCACCTAAATTCTTTTCATCTGCGAAGTCATGGAACTCAGCGATAAAACGCTTTGGAGTTGTTCCAGCTTTTTTGAAGTGACCTTGCATTGGCTTAGAAGTGTTTTTCTCCTTCTTTTCGCCGTATGCTAGCTGAACAGCGGTATAGCCATCCTTTTCCAAGGTTCTTACTTGGGTCACTACACATGGACCAGCTTCTATCACTGTGCATGGGATATTTTTCCCAGCGGCACTGTAGACGCTAGTCATACCGATTTTTTTACCAATTATGCCTGGCATGTGTCTGTGTATTTAATTGTTAAACTTTGATTTCTACTTCTACTCCGCTAGGCAATTCTAGCTTCATCAATGCATCTACAGTTTTCGATGAAGAGCTGTAAATGTCTAATAAACGCTTGTACGAATTCAATTCGAACTGTTCACGCGCTTTCTTGTTCACGTGCGGTGAACGAAGCACTGTGTAAATGCGTTTGTGTGTTGGCAACGGAATTGGTCCGTTTACAACAGCCCCGGTCGACTTCACAGTCTTCACAATTTTCTCAGCAGACTTATCTACTAAGTTGTGATCGTAGGACTTTAATTTAATTCTAATCTTTTGAGCCATCTAGGT
Source organism: Flavobacteriales bacterium (assembly GCA_044239865.1). Classification (GTDB taxonomy): domain Bacteria; phylum Bacteroidota; class Bacteroidia; order Flavobacteriales_D; family Sanyastnellaceae; genus CAIZGX01. Next base: position 232,941 of record JBIIAO010000003.1, on the reverse strand, counting down.
TCTATATATTATGCGTTTTTGCCTTTTGCTTTTGCGATTACTACTTCAGCTACGTTGTTAGGAGCTGGAGCGTAATTGTTGAATTCCATTGAAGAAGTTGCACGTCCTGAAGTAATGGTTCGTAAGTCAGTCACATAACCAAACATTTCAGAAAGAGGCACTTTACCACTGATAACAGTTGCACCGCTACGCTCACTTGTTCCTTCAATCATACCACGACGCTTGTTCAAGTCACCGATAACATCACCCATGTTTTCAGATGGAGTAACGATTTCAAGCTTCATGATTGGCTCAAGAATGATTGGCTTACACTTAGGAGCTGCCTCACGGAAAGCCATCTTAGCACACAATTCAAACGAAAGTGCGTCCGAGTCCACCGCGTGGAATGATCCATCATTCAACTCAACTCTCATTGTGTCGATGTTGTATCCGGCCAATACTCCGTTGATCATTGCTTCCTTAAATCCTTTTTCAATAGAAGGGATAAATTCACGAGGAATGTTACCACCTTTAATGTTATTTACGAATACCAATCCGCTCTTCTCAGCATCGTCGTTAGGTCCGATATTGATTACAATATCTGCGAACTTACCACGACCACCCGATTGCTTCTTGAATACTTCTCTGTGATTTGACGCCGCAGTGATAGCTTCTTTGTAAGATACTTGAGGTGCACCTTGATTACACTCCACTTTAAACTCACGACGAAGACGGTCGATGATGATTTCCAAGTGCAACTCACCCATACCCGAGATTACTGTTTGACTAGTCTCTTCGTCTGTGCGCACACGGAACGTTGGATCCTCTTCAGCTAATTTAGCCAAAGCCATACCTAACTTATCACTGTCTGCTTGTGTCTTTGGCTCAATTGCTAAACCAATTACCGGCTCTGGGAATACCATTGACTCAAGAACGATTGGATGCTTTTCATCACACAACGTATCTCCAGTTTTAATATCCTTAAAACCAACTACTGCTCCAATATCTCCAGCACCTAATACTTCAATTGGATTCTGCTTGTTCGCATGCATTTGGAAGATACGTGAGATACGCTCTTTGTTTCCGCTACGTGCATTCAACACATAAGAACCTGCATCTAACTTCCCGCTGTATGCGCGAGTAAATGCTAAACGTCCTACGAATGGGTCTGTTGCAATTTTGAAAGCTAAACCTGCGAACGGCTCATCTAAAGATGGACGACGCGTTAACTCTTCACCAGTATCAGGGTGAGTACCCGTAATACTTTCTTTATCTAAAGGTGATGGCATTAACTCCATAACCAAATCCAACATGGTTTGAACTCCTTTGTTTTTGAAAGAAGAACCACACACCATTGGAACAATCTTCATATCGATAACAGCTTTGCGAAGTGCGTCAAGAATTTCACGCTCTGTCATGCTGTTTGGATCTTCGAAGAATTTCTCCATCAAAGACTCGTCATACTCTGCAACCGCTTCTAGAAGTTTCTCGCGATACTCTAAAGCCTCATCCATCATATCAGCAGGAATATCTACCTCTTGGTAAGTCATTCCTTTGTCATGCTCATTCCAAATCATTCCACGGAAGTTGATCAAGTCAACAACACCAGTGAAATCATCTTCAGCACCGATAGGTAATTGCAATGGAACTGCATTGCTTCCTAACATTTCTTTCACTTGCTTCACAACGTTCAAAAAATCTGCTCCTTGACGATCCATTTTGTTAACGAATCCGATACGAGCAACATTGTAGTTGTTAGCCAAACGCCAGTTCGTTTCCGACTGAGGCTCTACTCCATCTACTGCAGAAAACAAAAACACCAATCCATCTAATACACGCAATGAACGATTTACCTCAACGGTAAAGTCAACGTGACCAGGAGTGTCGATGATATTAATGTGATAAGATTGGTTGCGGTACATCCAATCAACTGTTGTCGCTGCTGAAGTAATGGTAATACCACGCTCCTGCTCCTGCGCCATCCAGTCCATTGTTGCGGCACCGTCGTGAACTTCTCCAATTTTGTGGTTTACACCAGCATAATAAAGAATACGCTCTGTAGTCGTTGTCTTACCCGCATCAATGTGGGCAGCAATTCCAATATTTCTTGTATATAAAAGGTCGCGTGACATACTTTCTTCTTTGTCTTATTTAGAAACGGAAATGTGAGAATGCTTTATTTGCTTCTGCCATTCTGTGAACGTCTTCTTTCTTTTTGAAAGCTGAACCCTCACCCTTTGACGCTGCTACGATTTCGTTAGCTAATTTCTCAGCCATGCTCTTCTCGTTTCTCTTGCGAGAGTATCCGATTAACCATTTCATTGCCATTGAATTCTTGCGGTCTTCACGAATTGGTGAAGGAATTTGGAATGTCGCTCCACCTACGCGGCGGCTTCTAACCTCTACAGCTGGAGTAACGTTCTCTAGCGCTTTCTTCCAAATCTCTAATCCATCTTCGCTAGTCTTAGTAGCTACACGATCGATTGCGTCATAAAAGATTGAAAAGGCTACCCCTTTCTTTCCTTGAAGCATTAAATTATTTACGAACTTCGTTACAGTAACCTCGTTGAACTTCGGATCTGGAAGTACCGCAATTTTTTTGGCTTTTCTTCTTCTCATTGCAAAATATTCTTAATGCGATTATTTTTTAACTTTTGGACGCTTCGTACCGTACTTAGATCTTCTTTGACCACGACCGTTTACACCGGCAGTGTCTAAAGCTCCACGAACGATGTGGTAACGAACACCTGGTAAATCTTTAACACGACCACCACGAACCAATACAATGCTATGCTCTTGTAGGTTGTGTCCTTCACCACCGATGTAAGCGATGATTTCAAAACCATTCGTTAAACGAACCTTAGCTACTTTACGTAATGCCGAGTTTGGTTTCTTAGGAGTAGTGGTGTACACTTTAGTACAAACCCCACGACGCTGTGGACATGAGGTTAAGGCAGCTGATTTACTGCGATAGGTCTTTGGTGTGCGACCCTTTTTGATTAACTGTTGAACTGTTGGCATTGTTATAAAAGTTCCTTTATTTTACTATTTTTAATACGAGTCCACGACTCGGAAAATTCGGGGTGCAAATGTACATCATGAATTGTTATTCACAAGCACTATTGTGAATTTCTTTTTAAAATAATTATTATGGGATTGTAACGCATTGATTTTCAAATCGAAAAATATGAGCCAAGCCCTATTTTTTTTTCAATAAAAACAACTAAAAGGGCCATTTCTTCATTTTTTTTCACTTCAAAACCCCTCACACGTTGAAAAAGGACTGCACCTTTTCAACGATAAATTCCAGCTCTTCAGACTGCATTTCGGTGTGAATGGGAAGAGACAAAACCTCGCTCGATAAAAGTTCTGTTATGGGCATCGCTCCTTTGGGATATCTTTCACTCTCGAATGCTTTTTGAAAATGAAGTGGCAACGGGTAATAAACCATACTTGGAACTCCGTTATCCTCAAGATGCTTTCTTAAGGCATCTCTTTTTCCATTTAGCACACGTAAAGTATATTGATGGAAAACGTGTGTTCCGTTTTCAATTCGATTTGGTGTTATTAAACCTTCCAAACTCTTCAGCGCAACATCATAGGTATCTGCAGCACTTCTGCGCGCCTCTGCATATCCATCTAGGTGCTTGAGCTTAATGTCGAGAATGGCAGCCTGGATGGTATCTAGTCGCGAATTCACTCCTATTACATCATGATAATAACGCACCTTCTGTCCGTGATTCGCGATCATGCGCAAATTAGCGGCTAACTCATCACTATTCGTGAACAGCGCACCGCCATCTCCAAAACATCCCAAATTTTTCGAAGGGAAAAAGCTCGTACAACCTATGTTTCCAATAGTTCCTAAAGCGGCTTTTTCACCAGTCGATAAATTGTAAGTAGCGCCCAAAGCCTGGGCAGTGTCTTCAATTACAAATAAATTGTGCTTCTTAGCAATTTCCATAATGGCATTCATGTCAGCACCTTGCCCAAACAAATGGACTGGAACTATTGCTTTAGTCTTAGGTGTAATTGCCTTCTCAATTTCCTGCGGATTAATGGTGAAATCGAGTTCATTTGCCTCAACCAAAACGGGCACTAATCCCAATAAAGCAATAACTTCCGCGGTAGCTACATACGTAAATGAAGCCGTAATTACTTCGTCGCCAGGTTTTAATCCTAAGCCCATCATAGCAATCTGAAGGGCATCTGTCCCATTTGCACATGGTATTACGTGCTTTACCCCTATATACTTTTCCAAATTAGATTGAAACTCTTTGACCTCTGGACCATTGATGAAAATACCGTGATCCATAACTCTTTGAATTGCGGCATCCACCTCCGGTTTGATCTTTAAATACTGGGATTTCAAATTAACCATTTCCATAAGCAAAAAAAATATTTCGGCAAACTTAACAAGTAAAATTCGCAGGGAAATCAAACCGCAAAGCCATTCAAGCCATTAAAAGATCATAGTTATTAACAATTTATTTGCAATTACTGTTAATAAAGTTTATTTTCGCAACCCAAAAAATTATTATGCCAATCCGAAAATTACGTTTAGCAAGTATCCTTTTTAGCTTAAGTATAACAATTCTTGTCATTTCAGGATGCAACGATAGCACTAAACCTAAAGAAGCCCCTAAAGCACCTGTCAAGCCAGATACTTTAAAAACAGCTGACGTAAAAATTCCTATTGATACTTTACTGACAGATTTCGCATCAATAATTTCTGGTATAGCACCCATGAAAAACTATTCAGAAATCGCCATTTCTCAAGGATGGCTGAATATGAAAAATGAATTAGACAGCGAATGGGCCTTGGTTGACACGAATAAAATTTCGAAAATCAAAACTTGGGTAACGAAGACGAATTACCTGCCTAAGGATAGCGTCACTTTATTTTATCCGTTTGCAGGAGGCGACGCCCTCTACTCAAATTGTTTCTTCCCTACTAGTAAAAAAACAATCATGATTGGTCTTGAACCTATTGGTTCTGTTGGAAAAGATCTAAAGGCCGATTCATCTTGTCTTAATTACATTAAGAAAATTAAAAAAGCTCTTTACACCTCAAACCGAAGTGGCTATTTCATGACAATAAGCATGAATGCAGAATTACATCAGAATGACTTAAACGGAACTCTTCCGCTTTTACTTTTCTATGCAAGGCGCCAAGGACTGATGGTTTCGAAAATTGAATATTTCAAGTTGGACTCAATGGGTACTGAACAAATAGCAACTCAAGCTGAGGCGCTCGGAGTAACGTTAACCCTTTGTAATCCCGACCAAACTCACAAGAAAATTATTCAATACATCTCTACCGACATTAGCAATGGTGGATTGCAAAAGAATTCTGGACTGCAAAATTACATTAAATCAATAAACGGGAAATGTGTGTTTTTAAAAGCAGCCTCCTATTTGTTGCACCAAACTTCATTCAGCACAATTAGAGACCTTATTTTGGCCAACACCAAAACACTCTTACAAGATGACTCTGGCGTTCCCTTTAACTTTTTAAATGATTCCACTTGGAATGTTCAGTTGTTCGGGAAATACACCAAGCCAATTGGACTCTTTGCTGGACGTATTCAGCCTGATTTAAAAAAGGCCTTTGCGACGAATGCCCCAGCGGAACTGCCCTTTCGTATTGGTTACAACATATCACACAATGAACCTCACTTGATTTTATCTCAAAAAAAATAACATGAAAAAACTACTCACACAAATTCTTTTAACCGTCCTACTTTTTTCTTCTTTCACCGTGATTGCGGAGACCAAAATCCTCGCTGATACTACTGAAAGCAAAAGTGACAGTACTTACATTGACAATAGCTCTTACACTCTACATTGGAATACAAAGAGCCTATACGCTGGGTGGAGTTCTTCTGAAAAATCAAAGGTTAATTCGGAAGTAATTTACATCGACACACTCACCAAATTCACCATGCCTGTACCAGGAAAAAAGACGAGCGAATACAGCCGTCTTCACACCGGTTGGGACCTAAACCTTAAAGAGGGTGAGCCCGTAAAATCTGCTTTCGATGGAAGAGTGCGATTTGCAGGAATGAACAACGGAGGGTACGGAAACATTGTAATTGTTCGACACGCCAGTGGAATCGAAACATGGTATGCCCATCTTTCAGCTACTTCGGTTGTTCCTGGACAACGTGTTAAATGCGGAGAAACAATCGGTTTAGGAGGCAGCACAGGACGTTCGACAGGACCTCACTTGCATTGGGAAATGCGTTACAAAGATGTTCCATTAGACCTTGCCAAAATCATCAATTACGGAAACAAAACTATTCCAAAAAGAAAAATAAAAGTTAAAGATCTTACAGGAGACGGCATGTTAGCGCTGACACACCATAAAATCGCAGACGGCGACACTATGGAAAGTATTGCCGCGAAGCATAAATCGACTCCTGAGCGCTTAATTAGACTGAATGGCTTGGCGGCAAATTATGTGCTCGTTCCCGGGAAATACATTCGTGTAAAATGAAGAAATACTTCCGACCGGGACAAATTGCAGCAATTCTGATTGCCAACATGATTGGCACAGGTGTATTCACATCCTTAGGATTTCAAGTATTAGACATTCATTCAGGATATGCAATTTTACTGCTTTGGCTCATCGGAGGTGTTGTTTCTATGCTAGGAGCAGTTTGCTATTCGCGGCTAACCATATTAATGCCTCGCAGCGGCGGAGAATATGTATTTCTATCTAAAATTTATCACCCTTCCCTTGGTTTTTTAAGTGGATGGGTATCACTAATTATTGGATTTGCAGCCCCAATTGCCGCGGCCTCATTTGCTTTCGGTAGTTATTTCAACAATTTCAACCCTTGGATTTCTCAACATTTCGGGTTTTCAATATCGCCAACCACTGCAGGAGCATCTGTCATCTTATTGCTAACCTTGCTCAATGTTTTGAAGAAAATAGCTGGCGCTAAATTTCAATTTGTGTTCACCACAATTAAAATTTTATCAATACTCGCCATCATATTCATTGGGCTTTCTGCACCTGAAACTGGAAACACAACATTTGCATTTGACCACGCCTTCACCTCTGAAATTTTCACGCCTGCATTTGCAATTTCGCTTTTCTTCATAAGCTATTCATACTCTGGATGGAATTCGCTTTGTTATATCACAGAAGAGATTGAAAATGCACCAAAGAAGATTTTTAAAAACCTCCTGCTTGGAACATCCTTCGTTACCATAATTTACGTTGCATTAAACTATACTTTCTTGCGTGTTATTCCTACGCAAGAATTAAGCGGTTGCCCAGATATTGTTATGAAATTCGCAGAGCATGCGCTAAGTCCTTCTGTAGCTCATTTGGCTAGCGGATTAATCTGTGTGCTTCTGCTTTCTACAATAAACTCGATGATAATAATTGGCCCTCGGGTGAGTAAATCAATCGGTGAAGACTTTTCGAAATTAAATTTCCTCTCCAAGGAAAACAAGGATGAATCTCCATACTTCGGACTTATCATTCAACTCTTGCTGGCCTTGATATATTTATTTACGGCAAGCTTCGAGCAGTTGATTATTTACACAGGATTTGTCTTGAATATATTTACTTTCCTATCTGTTCTTGGGTTGTTCTTTATCAAAGAAAACACTGAACGTTTTAAACTAAAAAAACTCATTGCACCTTTGCTCTTTCTTTCATATAGTCTTTGGTTGTTATTCTACGGTGTATACAGAAAGCCACTTGAATCCGGAATTGGCATCGGCGTATGTCTTTTAGGCCTTGCAGTCTATTTCTTGATTCGTCAATCTGGCACCAAAATAAAGGCCTAAGCGTCTTTAGATTGATTCAATGCTATATTTTAGCGGAATGAAAAAGTATCAACTGCTGTTTTCTTTTTTATTCTTTGTTAATCTTGCCGCGGCACAATGGCAAGTTCGCGACTCATCGCTTTATAATCCCCACGTAACTGTTGGTTATGGCTACTCCACTCCTGGCGGCGACTTAGCGAACAGATTTGGGAACAACGGAAGTATTGAGGTTGGATTTCATATCAAAGACAAGAAAAATTGGTATTATGGGGTGCAATTCAATTACTTATTTGGAAACAAAGTTCATGAACCTAATCTGCTGAGTAACCTCCTTACTTCTCGCGGCGAAATTTTAGATGAGCAGGGACAGATTGCCACTATGTTCATTCAAGAAAGAGGATTCAACGTGTTTTTGCAAGGTGGTAAATTATTTCCAGTGATAGGCCCTAACAAAAACTCTGGACTCCTTATTACAGGAGGAGTTGGTCTTCTTCAACATAAAATTAGAATAGAACACCAGGAGGCCAAAATCACTCAATTGGAGGGCGAGTATTTGAAAGGCTATGACCGATTAACGAATGGACTTTCTGTGAATCAATTTATTGGCTACTATCACTTGAGCAACAACAGACTAATCAATTTCTACATTGGAGCCCAGGCAACTGAAGGGTTTACCCAAAGTCGAAGAGAATGGAATCTAGACACGCAAACGCAGGACAATTCAAAACGTTTGGATATGCTTTTTGGTTTGCGTGCAGGATGGATCTTGAACTTGTATCAGCGCGCTCCCAACGACTACTACATCTATTAACATGTTTCGATTTTTTTATTCAATCGTTTGGCAAATCATAGGAATTCTTCTTCCGGTTGTTGGGCTGTTCAATAAAAAAATTCAAATTGGAAATAAGGGAAGAAAAGCTTCATTTTCCACATTAATAAAATGGCGATTATCCCTTCCTGCTGAATCGAGAATTGTTTGGTTTCATTGTGCTTCACTCGGTGAATTCGAGCAAGGGAGACCGGTTATAGAGGCGCTAAAAGAAAAAGAACCTCATTCGTTCATAGCACTTACCTTCTTCTCTCCTTCCGGATATGAAGTGCGAAAAAATTACACGGTTGCCGACTGGATCGGATACCTTCCGTTAGACACGTACTTCAACGCTCGAAAGTTCGTTCAAATTTTACAGCCTGCTGAAGCGATTTTTGTGAAGTATGAATTTTGGATGAACTATTTCCTTCAACTTAAAAATAACAAAACGAAACTCTTTTGCATCTCTGTTATTCTTCGAGAAGAACAGCGTTTTTTCAAATGGCACGGGTTCGTCTGGAAACCAACACTGAAGGCGGTTACACACTTTTTTGTTCAGAATGAAAGCACCCTTCAATTATTAAAAAATATTAATTTTACTAATGTCACTCATTCAGGCGACACTCGCTTCGACCGTGTGGTGGAAATTGCAAATTCGCCGAAAGAACTCGCTTGGATTTCTTCCTTCAAACAAAATAATTTTCTTATTGTTTTGGGATCTAGCTACACCGCAGAAGAATCACTTATTGCCATGCTTCTTTCGCGCGTGAACGACTTGAAAGTTTGCGTTGTACCGCATGAAATTCATTCCACGCGAATTCAAGAGTCTTTGACGCGTTTTGAGAAGTTCGGAGCTGTACTTCTGTCTTTCTTTCAACCCGAAAAAAACATTGAAGCGCGCGTGCTTATTGTTGATTCCATTGGAATGCTGTCTTCTATATACGCGGAAGCAGATGCGGTTGTGCTTGGAGGCGGGTTTGGCAAGGGTTTGCACAACTCTCTAGAAATTGCCGTGTACGGAATTCCTTTGGCCTTTGGACCGAATTACAGGAAGTTTCAAGAGGCCGTCGACCTTGTTCAAATCGGCGCTGCTTTTCCTATTGAAAGTCTTGAAGGACTGTCGTCTTTTATTGAACATGCGCGTTATGAAAATTCCATTCCTAATGCAGGAAAAAAATATGTTGAAGAACATGCCGGAGCGACTTCCGGAATTTTAAAAGGAATAGAAAAATACAGCGCTTAGGTGGCGTATCTTTGCCCTTCAAATTTTCACTATGAGCGATAAAAAAATCATCTTTTCCATGGTGGGTGTAAACAAATACACACCTACTGGCAAGCACATTATAAAAGACATTTACCTTTCGTTTTATTACGGAGCGAAGATTGGAATCATTGGTTTGAACGGTTCTGGTAAATCTACCGTTATGAAAATTATTGCGAACCTTGACCAAGAGTTTCAGGGCGACGTGGTTTGGTCTGCAGGATATTCTGTTGGTTACCTTCCGCAAGAGCCACAATTGGACGACACTAAGACAGTGCGTGAAATTGTTGAGGAGGGCGTTAAGCCAATCACAGACGTATTAAAGGAATACGAAGAGATTAACATGAAATTTGGTGATGAAGAAATTCTAAATGATCCAGATAAAATGCAAGCTTTGATGGATCGTCAAGCGGCTGTGCAAGATAAAATCGAAGCGTTAGGCGGATGGGATTTAGATACGAAATTATCTATTGCTATGGACGCTCTTCGTTGTCCAGATGAAGATTCATTGATTGAAAAATTAAGCGGTGGAGAACGTCGTCGTGTTGCGCTTTGCAGATTGTTACTTCAGAATCCGGATGTCTTGTTGCTTGATGAACCTACCAACCACCTGGACGCTGAAAGCGTTGAATGGTTGGAGCAACACTTGCAGCAATACCCTGGAACCGTATTGGCCGTTACCCACGACCGATATTTCTTGGACAATGTTGCGGGATGGATTCTTGAATTGGATCGCGGTGAAGGTATTCCGTGGGAAGGAAATTACACAGAATGGTTAGATCAAAAATCGAAGCGTCTTGCTGCTGAGGAAAAACAAGAAAGCAAGCGTAGAAAAATATTGGAGCGCGAATTAGAGTGGGTTCGTATGAATCCGAAGGGCCGTCAGGCGAAGAACAAAGCGCGTATTCAGAATTACGACAAAATGATGTCGGAAGGTGAACGTGAAAAAGACGCGAAGCTTGAACTTCCTATTCCGAATGGACCTCGCTTAGGAAATGACGTTATTGACGCTATTGAAATTTCGAAATCATTCGGAGATCGTTTGCTCATTGAAAACCTTTCTTTCAAACTTCCTCCAGCTGGAATTGTTGGTGTTATTGGACCGAACGGTGCTGGTAAGACTACAATGTTCCGCATGATTATGGGAGAAGAGACGCCAGATAGCGGTGAGTTCAAAGTTGGAGATACCGTGCAGATTGGATACGTGGATCAACGTCACGGCGAAATTGACCCGAATAAAAGTGTGTACGAAGTGATCAGCGGTGGAAACGAAGTCATTGACTTGGGTGGACAAACCATTAACTCTCGTGCCTACTGCAGCAAGTTCAACTTTGCCGGAGGAGATCAACAAAAGAAATGCGGCGTTTTATCAGGTGGAGAGCGCAATCGCTTGCACCTCGCAATGACATTGAAAACAGAAGCGAATGTGCTTTTGCTCGATGAGCCGACGAACGACATTGACATTAACACGCTTCGTGCGTTGGAGGAAGGGATTCAAAACTTCGCAGGATGTGCCGTTGTGATTAGTCACGACCGTTGGTTCTTAGACCGCATTTGCACACACATTCTCGCTTTCGAAGGAGACTCACAGGTTTATTATTTCGAAGGTTCTTATTCGGAATACGAAGAAAATAAAAAGAAACGATTAGGCGATACAGGACCTACTCGAATCAAATACAAAAAACTAACCCGATAGTTAAAAAGTCATCTGAATAGCGCTCGAAAGGCGCTATTCACTTTTTAGCGTGTAAAAGAATCCACTTTGGAGTAACTTTTTCATTCCAAAAACGTTAGTTTAGATTAGCCAAAACGCGCGCTTATGCAAAAGATTTTTTCACTCTTGACCCTAACAGTTCTGTTGTCTTTTTCATTTGGAATGAAAGGGCAAATTGATTGTTCTGTAGCGAATACTTTGCAGTGTGGAAGTCCTTGGAGCATGCTGATTAACGCTGGTTCGGGAAATGACAATGTTAGTTATTGTGGATTTCAAAACGAAGGAAACGAAACCTATTACGCTTTCCAACCAACGGTTGCTGGAAATTATTTTATTTCTGTTGATGAATTCGGAGGAACATCAACAACCTACGAACTGCGCTATGGAGAGTGTTTCGGAACGAACTGGAATTGTTTAGGAATATATTCTGGAAGCTCATCAACAGATTTTATTTACCTTTCGACGGGAACTTTTTACGTTTTCTGTGTAGACCTTCAGTCTAGTTCTGCAAGTCTTGGCGGTTCCATTTCAATTAACTGCGCACAACAAGCGCCTTCGAACGATGATTGCACGAATGCGCAAAACATTTCTTGCGGAAGCAGTCTTTCAGGCACCTTGAATGGAGCTACACTTGACAACGTGCCGAATTGTTTAGCGCAAGGAAACGGGGAAGATGGCGTGTGGTATTCATTCACTGGAAACGATTCCTATGTCACCCTTTCAACATGCGGCTCAACGCTTTTCGACTCGCAGCTTTCAGTTTATTCTGGTGATTGTTCGAACTTGAGCTGCGTTGCAGCAAATGACGACAACCCTTTGTGCGAATCGAACGGATCTTCTTCTTACATATCTTTCAATGCGTTTTCTGGAACAAATTATTTCATTCGAGTACACGCAAATACGCAGCCTAGCACCAGTTACAATTTCATATTGAATGCCAGTTGTGCTCCCCTTTGCGCGTTGCCATCGAACGACAATTGCAATCAAGCATTAGCGCTAGGAAACGTAAGTAATGCAGTATGCGCAGGCATGCAAATGAATTCAACTTCTTGTGCAACTCCATCGAATATTCAACCCAATTGCATTTCTGCATTCAACACTTTCAATGATGTGTGGTACACCTTTATGCCTGTAGATGGTGACATTGAATTAGTCCTGAACGCCTCATCAACAGCAGATATTGGTGTTGCTGTCTACGTCGGCTCTTGTGGGAATTTAACTTCTGTATTCTGCAGTCCAAATGCATCTAGCGTTGGAGGAACTGTTGTTGAAGGACTTAACGCCGGAACGACCTACTACCTTCAATTTTTCAGTTTGCAAAACGCATCGGGCGATTTTACTTTTTGTTTGAGCAATCCAACTTGTTCAACACCGCTTGCAGCAAACATTTCCAACATAACGTCTTCCGGAGCGTTTGTGCAATGGACTTCGTTGAATGCAACAGGAGCTTTTGACGTGCTGGTGAGCACTACAAATTTAGGAACAGACATTAATGCGCTTAATATTACAAATGCTACGATATACGGCGTGCCTTTCACTGCCACTCCCCTTTCAAACCTTCAGGAGAATACCACGTACTACGTGTATGTTCGTCAAGATTGCGGACAAGTAGATCACAGCTTATGGAGCGACGGTATTTCCTTCACCACGAACTGGAATGTTCCAAATTGCTCAACAGCGGCTGCGTTGGAATGTACAAGCACTTATTCTTTTTCTTTTGGAGGAAATGGATCCCTTTCTGAAATCGGCTGTGGAAGCGCTGTTGGACGCGAATTCATTTTCAATTTTACTCCGAATTACACCGGAACTTATGCGTTGAACTTTTCTTCTAATTCGCTGAACCTCGCCGTTTCATACAAGGAAAATGACGGGATTTGCAACTACTCGAACGCAACTTGTGTTGAAAGCAATTTAGGGAATTTCTACATGTATTTAGTCGGTGGAAATTCATATTCCATTTGGATTGACGCATTGACGAACAATGCTTTCAACACAACAGCCACTTGGGTTTGTCCGAGTATTGGTGAAGATCCAAGTAATGCACTTTTGATTAACGCGACGTACTATCCTGTTTGCAACACCCTTAACGGAAGCCTTCTGAACAGCTGGCCAACAGCGGCATTCGGAGTGAACAACTCGAACAAACATGATAAATGGGGACGCTTCACAGCAGCGACAACGGGCGCTAGTATTTCAGCAAACAGCACAGAAAACATTCGCATTGAGCTTCGAAATGCGAATTACGATTTGATCGATTCGGAGGATTTAACTTCAACTGGAAACGAAATTTTAAACACCTCGAATCTTATCGCTGGACAGACCTATTTCGTTGGAATTATTTCAACAAATGATCTTATTGGTTCAGGGGTATACACACTCTGTGTTCGTCAATTGAAAAGAGGCGCTTGCGGAAACAATCCGAGTTCAAACCTCAGCATGGGACAATTCTTTAAGGCGCAACCCGCTACTGGCGCGACCTACCGTTTTCAATTGCACGGAACGTCAGGTACAGGCCTTGGGCAGAACGCTATCAAAAACCAAAGCAATCCGCACCTTATTTTAAGTTCGGTATTTCCAAGTTTGCATTTCAATTCGAACTATGAAATTACCGTGAGTAATATTTACAATTTGAGCAACGGCAACGGACAAACAGAAGTGATCACACTTCCTTCAACATCGCTGTGTAATATTCAAATTACCAATCAACCTTTATCAGTTCTTCGCTTTACAGATCGCTGCATTGTGACTACAAAGCCTCGCGTTTCATTTATTGGTGGAACACCGTTTGTGTTTGGCGCTAGCGGATGGACATGGCGTTTTCAAAAACTCGATGCTGCTGGAACGCCTGTTGGAAGCGCCATTCAGCATAACGTCTTGAATGCTACTAACTACTTGAATATTGGAAATGTTTCTCTTTTGGAATACGGCACGAGCTACGCTGTAGACTGCGCACCCGTTTTCTCGTACGGAGCTGGAAGCTACGGAAACACTTACACCATGTGCATTGCGCCTCTTTCTGGATTTACTTCAGAAAACAACAACAGAAACGCCACAGAACAGATTGATGAAGTAAATGGAACACTCCTCTTCCCCAATCCAACACAAAACAATTGCTCTATTTCTTCGAATAAGGCCATTGAGCGTATTCGCGTTTATGATTTAAGTGGCAGGAAGGTCGAAGATGTTTTTGTGAACGGCAAGGTTCGATTCGAACTAAATACTTCAAACTTCTCTTCAGGAATATTTCATGTTGAAATTCAAACGGAAGAAAATACCGAAGTGAAGAAACTAATTGTTTCTCACTAACCGAAAATTTCCTTCACGCGTTTTTCTCGGTAGGAAAAAATTCCTTCTAATCTATTCTTCACATAAACAGCGTAAGCTATTCGACCTAGGACTCCCATTCCTATAGCATAATGAATGGTGTCGGTCATCTTAACTCCGCCTTCTACCGCTTCGAAGTGATGTTGGTGATGCCACAAAGCATAAGGACCAAAACGCTGTTCGTCTACAAAGTATTTTCCTTCCTCACAATGGGTAATCTCTGTGGTCCATCCCATTGGGATATTCAACAACGGACGAACTTTGTATTGTATGATCATTCCCGCATACATCTTCACTCCTTCCACATCGGTTAGAATTTCGAAACTCATATCAGGCGGAGTCATTTCGTTCAGATTGATGGGCGTTGCGAAATAATTCCAAACAGTTTCGTGAGATGCCGGAATAAATGTCTCGGTAGATAAACGATATACTTTCATAAATGGAACAACAACAGAGTCGTTGAAATGTTCCTAAGAGCGGTAACGAATCTTCTTAGTCCAGGCCAAAGAAGGCTTTTCAATAAGTTCATACATTATCCAAGCTCCTAAAACAGCGTAGGCCTGAATAGCAACAAAGACAACCCAAACCAACTTCGGGTCTTGGGATTCGTGATAAAAGTATCCGTAAATAAACGACACGAAAAACAAATGGAACAAATAGTAGGAATAGGAAACATCGCCGATGAAATTCAACCATTTCGGGCCGCGTTTGATGAAATAGATAGCCACGAAAGTAAGTCCAGCTACAATGGTAATGTGCGTGCCTAAAACCAGTTGATCGTTTATGTTGAATAGTCCAACGCAGAGCGCTGCGATTACACCGCACCAAAATTCCAATTTCGAAATATTCTTTTTATAGTAAAGGAAAAGCGAAAATCCGAGAGCAAATACGGGTAAATGGAAGAACACATTTTCTTTGGTATGCACCGGCACAAAAAAATGCGAAAGGAAGGTCAATGCTAGCGTTCCGTAATAGGCTATTAACCGAACAGAAAGCTTATTGCTCGCCAGAAAAGGAAATATCAGCGCCAGGTAGATATAGTATTGAAACTCGACAAACAACGTCCAGTAAACTTCTATCACCCACTTCGATTCTTTGAAGGGGACTAAAAAAGTAACACTGTCCATGAAACGCTCAAGGATTTCGACATCGTAGAATGAACGATTGTCTTTCACGATCCAGATGCCTAAAATGAATACGAGCACAGAAATAATGAAAGGTGGATACAATCGAATGATTCGTTTCAATAAAAATTTATCTAAATTCTTGAAACTGTATTTTCCTTGCTCCATGGACCAAGGAAGAACAACCCCGCTAATTACAAAAAAAACATAGACTCCTTCTTGTCCCCAATATAAAAAAGGAAGCAGTTCTGGATAAAATGGTTTAATAATGAATGCGGAATGAAACATACATACCATCCATGCGGCTATACCTCGCAGGGCATTTAAGAGTCCTATCGGATTGGTTGTTGCTTCCATTGTTAAATAAAAAAATCCTTGAATTTCTTCAAGGATTTAGTTTGTGCGATTGCTCGCTTTTGTACCCGGAGTGGGACTTGAACCCACACGACCGCAATGGTCACAGGATTTTAAGTCCTGCGTGTCTACCGATTCCACCATCCGGGCAAAACACTCAGATAAAAAAAAACCTGACAATCAATCAGGCTTTTTAGAACTTGAGCGAGAGACGAGACTCGAACTCGCGACCCTAACCTTGGCAAGGTTATGCTCTACCAACTGAGCTACTCTCGCTTAACTATAAAGAACTTTTGGATTGCAAAAATAAAAAGAACTTGCTATTCAACAAGACTTTTTTTTCATTTTCTTTTCAATCGTTTAAAAGTGGATTCATGAGTTGAAACCATTTCCCTGGAAACAAGGCCAATACCATCATCGCAGGATATCCGTATGGCAGCTGCTTTGAAGCTTGTAAAGATCTCAAATCTTGATACGGACGTTCAGGATTCGCATGGTGATCGCTGTGTCTGCTTAATTCAAACAAAACGGCTCGACCCAAAACGTGATCTGAATTCCAGCTATGCTCAGGCGCAACTTGCTCATATCTGTGCTCACTTACCTTATTCCGTGTCAATCCGTAATGCTCAATATAATTAACTGTTTCGAGTAACATAGCACCTAATAAGGACGCTAATAAGAATGACAGGAGAGATATCGGATTCCAAATAAAAATTGCCACACATATGCCTACCTGAAACAACATGTAAATCAAAGTTTCATTGAATAAGAAAGATCTGTTTTTGCGCATGCATTCATTCTTTGAGATCTTCCATGCTGAAATAAAACTACCGGGAATAACACGCAACCAGAAAGCATAAACAGACTCATTCTTTCGGGCTGTTGCTGGATCTTGAAGGGTACCAATCCATTTGTGATGACCCTTGTTGTGTTCAACATAAAAATGCATGTAGAGCGAAGTTCCCAGAAGCATCCGTGCAACAAATCGATCAAATAATTTGGGTGAATGTCCCAATTCATGAGCGACATTTATTCCGAAGACACCGCACATAACACCCATAGCTGAAACGTTTCCAATCCAAGTAAACGCATTAACATTCGGAGTAAGCTGAGCAGGGAAATAGTAGGCCAGTAAAATCAATTGGACTGGAAGTGTCAGATACAAAAGCAATTTGAACCAAATTTTGTTTTTTAACCCTTCAGCCTGAACGTTTGAATGAACGGGGCTCCACTTCCATTCGAAGAATGGAATTAAGCCAAAGGCAAATAGAAGGGTAAAGAACGAAAAGATGTTCCCCCATATAAACCCTGAGAGCGCTAACGCCGGAAGAACAAAGGCCAACAAATATTTGAGATGCCGCATACCTCAAATTTAATCATTACAAATTATTCTTGGCTTTAAAAGTTGCTAAAATCTCCTCGTCAGATTTACCTAAAACTTCTAATGCCATTTTTGCTTGCTCCGCCCAAAAAGAGGAGGCGAAATCGGTCATGAGAAGCTGATATTCTTGACGAGCGATATCGAATTGCTTTAGTTTCGCGTCGTTAATGAATGCATAGGTATAGTGAAGCTCTGCAAGTTTTTCTTTATCGTTTTCCAATGCGAATGCGTTTTCGAAGCAGCTCCTCACTTCTTCGTTGAAGTGTGCTTCACCGCTAATGCTGCCAGCTTTTTCAAAGTACATGACTTGGGTCTTTCTATCCGTTGTAATCAGAGCAAGTTCTTTGTACGCACCGACAACTCCTTTCAATTGTTCTCGCGACATTTTTACGATTGGATTTCCTGCTTTGATATTCGCATCGAAATCAGTTACCACTTTCAACAACGAATCACCGTTGATTTTCTTTTCCTTGGGCGCTTCTGCTGTTTTGTTTCCGCAAGAAGCAAATACGATTGCTGAAATAACTATAAAAAATAATGTTCTCATCCTTTGTAAAATTTCATTCTGTAGTCGGTGGAAATATTTCCTTTCTGAATGTCGCGAAGTTTTCCTTTAAGCAGTTGCTTGCGCAGTGGATTGATTCGATCTGTAAAAAGAATTCCTTCAATGTGATCGTATTCATGTTGAACCACACGTGCAGCGAATCCCTCTAACTCTTCTTCATACAACTCCCAATTCTCGTCGTAGTATTCGATTTTCAATTTCGGCTTGCGCTTCACGTCTTCGCGAATTTTTGGAATAGAGAGGCACCCTTCTTCGCAAATCCATTCAGTCCCAGACTCTTCGAAGAGTATGGGGTTTATGAAAACACGTTTAAAATCTTCGCACGAAGGATCTCCGTCTTCTCCTTCAGCAACTGCTGAGGCATCGATAACAAACAAACGAATGGAGCGTCCGATTTGAGGTGCCGCTATACCCACTCCGTTAGATGCATACATGGTTTCGAACATGTTTTCAATGAGTTCCTTGAGGTTGGGATAATCCTCACTAATGTCATCTGCTTTTTTCTTTAGAACGGGATCTCCGTAAGCGATTACAGGCAAAATCATAACTTCAATATTAAAGCGTAATGTATTCTGAAATTTCTAAACCATATCCTTCAAGCGCGCTTCGTTTGATCTGAGACGATGAAATTAATTTCATCTTCGAAACGTTTAATGCACGAATAATTTGCGCGCCAATTCCGAAGTCACGATCGTCGTTGTTACTCTTTTCATTTTCCAGTAAAACAAGCAAACCTCTACCTTCTGCTTGAATGGTTTGCAGAGAGCTATTGAGCGAATTGTGTTGTTGAAGAAGTACATCTATGAAATCTCCGTAAGACGAAACCGCTTGGACACGAACAGGAATAGCCTCTTCTTCACTCCAATTACCGAATTTCAAAGCGGCATGATTTCTTTGATGTGATTCACTTGCGAAGTGAATCACTTCCACGTCCATTCCCAACCAATTTCTATTCTCTCTTCTGGTTTCTTCAATGAGCGTTTCACGTTGAAGGCGATAAGCCACGAGAGATTCGATTGAAATGATTTTCAAATCTAATTCTTTCGCAATCTCTAACAATTGTGGAAGACGCGCCATGGTTCCGTCATCGTTCATAATTTCCACTAGGGCTCCGGCAGGTTTCATTCCACACAAACGAGCTAAATCTACAGTTGCTTCGGTGTGTCCTGTTCTTCTAAGCACTCCACCCTCTTTCGCGATAAGTGGGAAAATATGTCCAGGTCTTCCAAGGTCTTCAGGACGCGTACTTGGGTCTATTAACGCTTGAATTGTTTTCGATCTGTCGTGCGCGCTAATTCCGGTTGTGCAACCGTTCCCAATTAGGTCTACTGAAACGGTGAATGCTGTTTTATGTGGATCGGTGTTGTTGGAAACCATGAGGTCTAAATTCAATTCTTCACAGCGGTCCTGGGTTAATGCCACGCAGATTAGCCCTCTTCCAAATTTCGTCATGAAGTTGATGACCTCTGGCGTAACAATTTCGGCCGGGGCAATGAAATCACCCTCGTTCTCGCGATTCTCATCGTCAACAACAATGACCACCTTACCGTTTTTAAAATCGGCAATGGCCTCTTCAATACTGTTCAATTTCACTTCGGCTGTTGACATAATTACATTCTTTCGGGCATTTCAATTCCCAATACATTCATTGTTTTCTTAACCACTTCACCCACTTGTTTGGTAAGTGCTAAACGAAAAACTCTTAAGTCGCTATTTGGTTCGCGCAGAATGGCACATTGCTGATAAAAGCTATTGAACTCGCGAACCAATTCGTACGTGTATGCGGTAAGAACAGCAGGATTATAGGTTTTTGTTGCATCGTCAAAGGCGGCAGGAAGATCGAGCAAATGCTTGATCAGCTGCCTTTCGGTTGCGTGCAGTTCTCCTGTATAATTCAGTTCACTCAATTCTCCTTCAACTTTTCTGAGAATGGCTTGTGTGCGGACATAGGCATATTGGATGAATGGGCCAGTGTTCCCGTTGAAGTCAATGCTTTCCTTTGGATCGAAGAGCATACTTTTCTTCGGATCAACGCGCAGCAAGAAATACTTCAAAGCGCTCATACCGATGATGTGATGCAATTGATCTTTTTCTTGATCTGACAATCCTTCTAATTTACCTTGTTCCTCGGCCACCTCTTTCGCCACTTGCTTCATCTCGGCCATAATATCGTCGGCGTCTACAACGGTTCCTTCCCTGCTTTTCATTTTACCTTCGGGAAGTTCAACCATTCCGTAGCTCAAGTGGAAACACTTCTCCGCTTGCTCGAGACCTAACTTCTTCAATATTTTAAAGAGCACTTTGAAGTGGTAGTCCTGTTCGTTTCCCACGGTATAAACCAAGGAAGACGAATCCGGATAATCACGGAAACGCAACATGGCGGTGCCAATGTCTTGTGTTATGTACATGGCGGTTCCATCTTTCCGAAGAACCACTTTTTCGTCTAATCCTTCGCCTGTTAAATCTATCCAAATACTTCCGTCATCTTTCTTGAAAAACACTCCGCTTTCCAATCCCTTCATCACTTCGTCTCTTCCTAAAATATACGTATCGCTTTCGTAGTATAATTTATCAAAATCTACACCCATGGTCTTGTAGGTCACGTCGAATCCCGCGTATACCCATCCGTTCATTTTCGACCACAATGCCAATGTTTCTTCGTCTTTATTTTCCCATTTCAACAACATCTCACGCGCGCCAACAGCAATGGGAGCTTGAGCATCGGCGTCTTCTTTTGAAACACCTGACGCTATTAAATCAGCGACTTGCGCCTTAAATTTCTTATCGTATTCTACGTAGTACTTTCCAACTAACTTATCTCCTTTCATCCCGGAAGATTCTGGAGTTTCATTTAGACCAGACTCCATCCAAGCAATCATGCTTTTGCAGATGTGAATTCCACGGTCGTTGATCACTTGAACTTTCGTAACCGAATGACCGTTCGCTTTGAAAATTTCAGAAACAGAATATCCTAAAAATATATTTCGAAGGTGTCCTAAATGCAGTGGCTTGTTGGTGTTTGGGGAAGCGTATTCCACCATAACTCTGGGTTTTGAATTCGTCGGGGCAAGACCGAAATTTTCAAGATGCGTGACATTTTGAAATTGATTTCCCCAAAATGAATCATTGAAATGAAGATTCAAAAAACCTTTCACCACATTGAAACGCTCAATTGACTGGACTTCTTTTTGAAGTCCTTCACCAATGACTTGTCCAACCTCTTCCGGTGACTTTCCCATTTTCTTCACCCATGGAAAGGTAACAACGGTTAAATCACCTTCGAATTCTTTGCGTGTTTTTTGAATTTGGATTTCACTGTCAGAAACTTCCATTTGGAAGTTATTTAGAAAGACATTCTTCAATGCTGAATGAAGCAATTGATAGGCGGTTTCGACGTTTTTCATACGGAGTACAAAAGTACATTGTTTTTATAGGACTGAGTAAAAAAAAAAGCCACTCGCTTGAGTGGCTTTTCTTTGTAAGCGATGATGGTTATTATTTTTTCTCGAATTTTGCGTAGCGCGTCTTGAACTTGTCAATACGACCTGCTGTATCTACTAATTGCATCTTACCAGTGTAAAACGGGTGAGATGCTTGAGTGATCTCTAATTTAATTACAGGGTATTCGTTTCCGTCTTCCCACATGATGGTTTCTTTCGAATTACAAGTGCTCTTTCCTAAGAACGCGTACTCGTTTGACATATCTTTGAAAACTACCAAACGGTAAGATTCTGGGTGTATTCCTTCTTTCATAATCTGTATTCTTTATTAAAACGAGTGCAAATATACATGAATTTTCTAAAAATACAAGTCCCGTTTCACATTCCTCTGTTTATAAGTCGAAAAACCTCGGATAAAAGACCTGACTTGTCTTTATATGTTTGTCCTGTCTAAGAACGCTTAGAGATTGTGAATTTACGTGCAGATGCACATTACAATATTTAAGTATACTGCCGAGTAACAACGGTTACCAGTAGTTTTGGTTAATTAGAATTTGTTTAGGTAATTAGTCTGAAAAACCCTCGTTCGCGAGGGTTTTTCGTTTTGTCTATCTTCGTAAAATGAGTTGGGCTGGATTAAAAAAGGGTTTTGACATTTACTTACGCTTGGAGAAATCTTTGTCGGAAGCCACCCGTTCGGCCTATTTCAAAGACGTAAGTAAACTGGAACAGTTTACGGAGGGCGTTCCGGTTTCTTCCATTACTCACGAAACTATAACTTCCTTTCTGAAATTCCTTCATGAATTAGGTCTTGAGGCCAGCAGCCAGTCTCGTATAATTTCCGGACTGAAGGGTTTCTTCTCCTACTTAATACTTGAGAAACTTATTTCTGTGGATCCAATGGAGTTTATAGAAATGCCTCGAACTTCAAGAAAACTACCCGATGTGTTAAGTATTGGAGAAGTGGTTTCGATTATTGAGCATTGCGATTTAAGCAAACCCGAAGGAACAAGGAACAGGGCCATACTTGAAACGCTATACAGTTGCGGGCTTCGTGTGAGTGAACTAACGGAATTAAAAATCTCGCAAATGCGCACAAGCGACCAACTTTTGCGCATAATCGGAAAAGGAAACAAGGAACGTTTTGTACCCATTGGAGAAGAAGCCACGAAGTGGATTCAGCACTATTTCGAGCACATGCGCAATCATATGAAGCTTGTGCCGGGTCATGAAGATTTTGTTTTCCTAAATCGAAGGGGGAAGAAATTAAGCCGCATGTACATCTTCACCATTATCAGAGAAAACTGCGTTGCTCTTGGCATTCAGAAGCAAGTGAGTCCGCATACCTTCCGCCATTCATTTGCCACGCATTTGGTAGAAGCAGGTGCCGATCTCAGGGCTGTTCAAGAAATGTTAGGGCACGCCAGTATAACGACAACGGAAATCTATACACACATTGACCGCTCACGTTTGAAAGAAGAAATTCAATTGTTTCATCCCCGCTATGGGAAAAATTGAAAAATCCAATAATCTCGTTTTATTTACAAAGACTTAATACACTAATTATCACCGACTAGAATATATCCGTTCTTATATTTGAGCATCTTTTAGAATTATGAAAAAGTATTTATTCCTTTCATTCATTTTCGTCATTTCAGTTATTACGAATGCGCAGACGCTAAGTATTACCTCCAACGATATGGTTTTATGCCCGGGAGAAAGCGCAACACTAACGGCCACTGCGGATCTTCCGAACAGAGTTCTAAATTTTAACCGCGTTGCAAATCAAGCTATAATTCTAAGTAACGTGCAACAACAAACCGTAGGAACATTTTCCTATGAGTTTTGGTTCAACACGCCTGATTCAATTGTCCTTCTTCCTGAGCATGTGGATGGAATTGGAATATACGATGGTCAAGCTGGCCAAAATTATGCGGTTTACCCTCAAAGCATTTTTAGTGGAATTCAGAGGCGTTCTTCCGGAATTTCTGTTGGAGTTAATGGCATTTCCGTGATGGAACAAAGTCATCAGTTCTCTGCATCTAGATTAACCTATACAGCTGACCTAAGCGGATGGCACCACTGCGCTGTTGTATATACCTCGAACAATTTCGAACTTTTCATAGATGGTATTTCGGTGGGCACACGATTAAACGGTTCGAACTATGCAAACAACAACTTCGGAGTTCCTTTAACTGTGGCTTTCCGTCCGAATCTTGGAAATTCTTATCCGGCTTTAAGTGGAGTAGACGCTGACCCGAATGACAGTTTCCTAGGGCAACTTGATGAATTTCGAGTTTGGAAAATAGCTCTTACAGCAGCTGATGTGAATGCGATTTACAATCGCAAATTAATTTCAGCAAACATGCAGAATGTAATTGTGCACATGCCTTTTGATATGGGTACACAAGCTAATTTCAGCACCATTACTTCTACCCCAACCATTACGATTGCCCCGCCTGGTGCAACTGCTGGAGTAACATTCCCTTCGACTGCCATTCCTCAAGTTGAAACCTTTGCGGGTAGCAGTTTAGCAACAGCTATTTACAATCCATTTGCTATCGGCTATTTATGGAACGACGGCACCATTGGCGACACGCTTATTGTCTCTCCAACAGGAGCATCGACCACATATACCTGCTCGGCAACAGCAGGAACATCCAATGCAAGTTCTACTATAACAATCGCGATATCTGCACCGACAGCAAGTATCTCCAGCAACAATCCGCTTGTATTTTGTGCCGATACATCAGCGACTTTAACAGCCAATGCAGGAACCGCCTATCTATGGAATACCGGCGACACGACCTCGTTCATTACAGTTGACACCACTGGCATTTATAGTGTTGTCGTTACCAACGCAGACAACTGTAACGCAACATCTGCAGGAACCTCGATCACGGTTAACCCTCTACCTACCCCAATAATTACTCCTTTATCTGCCACTACTTTTTGCGAAGGTGATAGCGTGCTTTTATCGAGTAGTCTTGATTCAATTTACTTTTGGAATACCGGCTCAACAGATAGCGTTCTAGTGGTTAGTGCGTCGGGGGATTATACGGTGACGCTTACGAACTCTTACAACTGTTCTGCGACTTCAGATACCCTGTCCGTTTTAGTTAATCCGAATCCGATTGCTACAATACTTGCGAGCGGCCCACCTTCGTTTTGCGATGGAAGTGAAATCCAATTAACTTCAACCAATGGAATGCCCACCTGGTCAACAGGTTCAAACGACACGACGATAACAGTCATTCAGACCGAAATAATTGAGCTTTTGGTTACAAATGAATTTGGATGCACAGACACAGATTCATTGGGCATTATTGTTTACGAATTACCTGTAGTTACTGCAGCTGCTGACACGACGGTTTGCATATCCAACGGACCTTTCGCATTGAGTGCGACGCCAGCACTTGGAAGTTGGACTGGTTTAAATGTCTCAAATGATACATTCGTCCCTACAACCGAAGGAACATTCGGTTTTCAATATTCATTTACAGATGGAAATGGATGCACCAACATTGACTCAACTTACTTCACCGTTGCTATTCCACTTCAAATGACAGCTGGACCGGATGTTTCTGTGTGTATGCCAAGTGATATGATAGACCTTGCGGCTAGCGCATCTCCTGTTGGGGGGCTTTGGAGCGGGTTCGGAGTAACTGCTGAAGGCACCGTGATTCCTATTCTTTCTGGAAGTTATGCTTACACCTATTCCTTCCAAGATCTTTGCGCGACAACGGACACTGTTTATGTAAATTCATACGATGCTCCTGCGCCGCCTGTAATTGGCGGAGAATTGTTCATCTGTAAAAACGTTCCTTCTCCCCTTTGGTCGAATTATGTGGGTGGAAATTTATGGACGACCACAGACGTTGCCGATACTATTTATATTGCTGATGCGGGCACGTATGGTGTGACACACACCGATGTGCATGGCTGCTCTTCTTTTTCCCAAGTTACTGTTCAACAATATCCAGAGCCACAAATTCCTGCAATCTCCGGCGAGCCAAATGCTGTTTACAACAACACGTATTCCTACGCAGTTGCTTCACTTCTGGATTACACTTACAATTGGACTGTCACAGGAGGCACTATTGTTTCTGGGCAAGGAACGAATGTGATTGAAGTTGTTTGGGATCAATTCATCACCGGAGTTGGTGAAATACAAATGACCTGGACAAATTCCTACGGTTGTGAAAGCACGCAATTTTATGCTGTGAGCGTAGATGTTTCTGTTCAAGAGATATTCGCTTCCAACTTGAAAATTTATCCCAATCCAACACGCGACCTCGTGAACATTCAATGGGATTTCATGAATGAAAACACATACCTAACCGTATTTGACAACACGGGGAAATTAATTACAACGCAAAAACTCAACAATCAAACGTTGCACATCCTTGATTTAAGCGGATACGAAAACGGCGTTTATCAATTGCGATTAAGCAATGAAAACGCCGTAATAGTGAAAGCAATAGCAGTAACGCGTTAATTACGCGTTACGTCCAACTGCATTTAAATCTTCGAATGCTTGCTTCAAGCGAGCTACAAATTCCTTTTCTCCTTCGCGCAACCAAACGCGTGGATCGTAGAATTTCTTGTTTGGCTTATCGTCGCCGTCTGGATTTCCAATTTGATTTTGTAGATACGCTGCCTTGCTTGACATGTAGTTGCGAATACCAACCATGTATGCGTATTGCATATCGGTATCGATATTCATCTTCACTGCACCGTATGATATGGCTTCGCGAATCTCTTCACGAGAAGAACCACTTCCTCCGTGGAAAACGAAGTTTACTGGTTTCGCTCCTGTGTTGAATTTATTCTGAATGAACTCTTGCGAGTTGTTCAAGATAATTGGAGAAAGCTTAACGTTTCCTGGCTTGTATACTCCGTGAACATTTCCAAATGCTGCTGCTACGGTGAAGCGATTCGAAACCTTGTTCATGTGTTCGTAAGCATAAGCTACTTCTTCTGGCTGCGTGTATAATTTACTGCTGTCAACATCGCTGTTGTCTACGCCATCTTCTTCCCCACCGGTAACTCCCAATTCAATTTCAAGGGTTACTCCCATTTGAGTCATTTTCTTGAAGTATTCAACGCTCAATTCTATATTTTCATGAAGTGGCTCTTCTGAAAAATCGAGCATGTGTGAGCTGAATAATGAACGTCCTGTTCTTTCGAAATGCGCCATACCATGCTCAAGCATACCGTCCATCCAAGGAAGTAAATTCTTCGCGCAGTGGTCTGTATGCATAATCACAGGAACACCGTAAGCCTTAGCCATTAAATGAACGTGATGTGCACCGCTTACAGAGCCAAGAATAGCAGCTTCCTGATTTTTATTGTCAAGTGCCTTACCGGCGTAGAAAGCTCCGCCTCCATTGCTGAATTGAACCACCACTGGCGAATTCAGGTCGCGTGCGGTTTCAAGAACTGCGTTCACACTGTTTGTTGAAATTACATTTACTGCTGGCAATGCGTAGCCGTGTGCTTTTGCATCGTTCAACACTTCGGTAACTTCGTCACCGGATAATACTCCTGCTTTAAATTTCATGATTTTATATTGAAGTTGTAAAAGTAATGTGATTAGATCCGCCCGCTACGTGATAAATGCTCCGAGCGTAGCTCAATTGGAACTTTTTGAAGTTGACAGTTGTTCCGAACGAGAGTCCAGCAGTCGCTGGTCTATTCGGAATTGAAAGTTCTTTTCTTTGACGATAATTGTAACCTAGTCCAACACGCACATTGCTTCCGAGAATAATTTCAGTTCCTATTACTAGGTGACGCATAAGCAAATCTCCGAACTCCCATGTTCTGTCCTCCACTGGCAAACCGGTTAAAGGATCAACGATAACTGTTGCATTTGGATCGGTGTATTTTACGTTCCATTTCTGCACATTTTCATAAGCGATGTGAAACAAGAACGGTGAGTTTTTTGGACGTTTGCTAATTCCTATTTGAAGTTCTAGTGGAAGTTTCTCTCTTGAGTTTTCGCGATAGGTTACAAGTTGCATTCCCACATTTTTCAGAACGAAACTTGCTGAGAAATTCTTTCTTGGTTGGAAATACGTTGCCGCCGCATCAATAGCAATTCCGTATGAATAATAGGTGTCGAAAACAGAATAAAGATTTTTTAGATTAAGTCCCACGCGCCAAAGCGAATCAACCTTGTAGGAAGCACCAAGGGTTAATGCGTATTCGTTTGAAGAGAACGTTCCAAGGTCGTTTCCTAATCCATCGAGTCTAGCGCTTGTGCCGTATCCGAAGTATTGGAGTGTCCCTGCGAAAGCGAATTTGCTTTTTGTCGGATGGTATCCGAAAGAGCTATACCCGAAATTCGATTGTCCAAAATAGCGCACGTAGCTCATGGCGAGTTTTCGATCCATGAGCGAATCGATGAGTGCGGGATTAATGGCGGCTGTATT
Organism: Flavobacteriales bacterium; assembly: GCA_044239865.1. GTDB lineage: Bacteria > Bacteroidota > Bacteroidia > Flavobacteriales_D > Sanyastnellaceae > CAIZGX01. Next base: position 204,772 of record JBIIAO010000003.1, on the reverse strand, counting down.
GATATCACTGGCACAAAGGGCTATTGCATTGCCGCCAATTGCCGCAACGCGGGCTGAGCCGAAAACATTGATTCCTGAAAAAACAGTTGTACCCGCCTGCGCGAAGCTGCATAGAGTAGCTGCGCACAAAACAATAGTGAGAAGTTGTTTTTTCATAATTCCGGCATGCAAGTAACGAAATAGTTCTGAATATATTTCACAGGCTACTTTGCTTTTTCTTTGAGTAGTGCTTTATCTATGACTTCATACATGTCGGTCACGAAGTGAAACTTCAGACCTTTCAGGTAACGCTCATCGATTTCATCGATATCTCTTTTATTTTTTTCGCAAAGAATTATTTCTTTGATACCGGCGCGTTTTGCTGCGAGAATTTTCTCGCGCACTCCGCCAACTGGCAAGACTTTTCCGCGAAGTGTAATCTCTCCGGACATTGCGAGAAACTTCTTCACTTTACGTTTGGTGAACGCAGACGCAAGCGCCGTTAACATGGTAATACCTGCGCTTGGGCCATCCTTTGGAACGGCGCCTTGAGGAACGTGAATATGCACATTCGTTTCATCGAATACCTTCGGCTCCATTTCCAACAAACTAGAATGTGCTTTCAGATATTCAAGCGCTAATATTGCGCTCTCCTTCATCACATCCCCAAGATTTCCGGTTAGCGTTAACTTCCCTTTTCCTTGCGTAAGGCTCGCTTCAATAAATAAAATATCTCCCCCTGTCGGCGTCCAAGCCAATCCTGTAACCACTCCTGCAACATCGTTGTCGGCGTATCTGTCTTTTTCATAGCTCACGCCTAATGCCTTCGAAACATCTTCTTTCGTTAAAGCGGCTTTGAATTTTTCTTTGAAGGCCATCTGCTTCGCGCGGTGACGAACCATCTTACCAATGCGCTTCTCAAGAGAACGCACACCACTTTCGTTGGTGTATGATTCAATCAAGAACGCAAGAACTTCATCGGTGAAGGTTATGTTCTTTTCGGTGAGTCCGTTTTCGGTTAATTGCTTCGGCACCAAATGGCGCTTCGCAATTTCCAATTTTTCCTCAAGGGTATATCCGTTGACTTCAATGATCTCCAAACGATCGCGAAGCGCCGGTTGCAACGACGAGAGTGAATTGCATGTTGCTACGAACATAACCTTTGAAAGGTCGTATTCCAATTCAACGAAGTTGTCGTAGAACGCATGATTCTGTTCCGGATCTAAAACCTCCAGCATTGCAGAACTCGGATCTCCATGAACGCCCTGCCCCATCTTATCTATCTCATCTAAGACGAAAAGCGGATTCGATGTTCCAACTTTTTTCAAATTCTGAATAATACGTCCAGGCATTGCGCCAATGTATGTCTTGCGATGTCCACGTATTTCCGCTTCATCATGTAATCCACCCAAAGACATGCGCACGTATTTTCTTCCGATTGCTTCCGCGATGCTTTTTCCTAATGAGGTTTTACCAACGCCTGGAGGTCCGTATAGACAAATGATTGGCGATTTCATATCGCCCTTAATTTTCAATACAGCTAAATGCTCCAAAATTCTTTCCTTCACTTTTTCCAAACCGAAATGATCACGGTCGAGTATTTCTTTCGCGTGATGCAAATCGAAATTATCTTGACTGGTTTCACTCCAAGGCAAGTCCAGTAACAATTCAACATAGTTCGATTGCACGCTGTATTCGGCAGCTTGAGAGTTCATGCGCTCTAGTTTTGCCAATTCTTTTTCAAAAGCCAATCGAACATTTTCTGGCCACAATTTCAACTTCCCTTTTTCACGCTTCGCGTCTATCTCTTCTTTCTGAGGATTTGCTCCGAGCTCGTCTTGAATCTGCTTGATTTGCTGCGTGAGGAAATACTCGCGTTGCTGCTTCGAAATATCAATATGAACCTTCTTCTGAATCTCCTTCTTCATTTCCAACATTTGCAAATCGTTGTGCAATTGCTCGAACACCTTCTTCGCTCTTTCATCTAAATCTGCAATCTCTAAAAGCTCTTGCTTCTTCTCTACATCAGCCTTCATGTTCGATGAAATGAAGTTGGTGAGGAAAGACAATCCATTGATGTTCTTAATGGCCAAAGCAGCTTCGCTTGGGATATCCGGAGAGAGGTTGATAATATTCAGCGCGTGATCGCGAAGAGACTCGAACAAGGCCTGTTGCTTTTTGCTTTCAGCTTTGTTGTTAATCTCTTCAAAGGCAGAAACCTGCGCTACAAAGTACGGATCTGTGTTTACCAATCCCTGAATAGAGAAACGTTTCTTCCCTTGCAGAATAACCGTAGTGCTTCCATCTGGCATGCGTAACATGCGAAGAATGGTGGCTTGCGTTCCTATGTGGTGAAGATCTTCAAACGACGGGTCTTCCATGTCAGCGTTGCGCTGTGCAACCACGCCGATGGTCTTTGTCCCAGTATTAGCGTCTTGTATCAAGCGAATGCTGCGGTCTCTTCCAACGGTGATTGGTATTACCACACCCGGAAAAAGAACAGTGTTTCTCAGCGGCAAAATAGGTAACACTTCAGGTGTTTCCTCATTCGCCATATTGTCTTCGTCCTCTGCTGAAATGAGAGGAATATATTCTTGATTGTTTTCTTCTTCAGAAAAAAAATAGTGCTCTACTTCTTTATTCATGCGCCCCAGTTTTCAATGTCAATGCCACTTATTATCCCCTGCCTTTATGACCGAGAAGCAGCTGTTATTTTAAATACATACGCCAATACGGCTCTTTCAGCCGCTGACATTTCCTTGCCGCGGCGGTGCATCATGCGCTCCGCTGTTTGAATGGCTTTGTCTAAGTTGTGTTCTACCACGCCAGTTCCCCATGTGAATGAAGGAACACATTTCGGTGGGAAGTCTCCGGCAAAAACATTGGCTGCAACGCCAACATAGGTGCCGGTATTGAGCATGGTGTTAATTCCAAACTTCGCGTGATCGCCTACGAGTGCCCCGCAAAAAGTAAGGCCTGTATTGAATTCGTTTCGATCTAAATCATTCGAAATAGAAACACTACTGTAGTTATTCTTCAAGTTACTGCAATTGGAGTCTGCACCGAAATTCACCCAAGAACCTATGACTGCATTTCCTAAAAACCCGTCGTGACCTTTGTTGCTGAACGGATGAAAAACAACATTGGATGTCTCTCCTCCAATTCGACATTCTTCACCGAATGATGAAGGTCCGTAACATTTCGTTCCCATCTTCAACACCGCGTGTTTTCCAATGTACAGCGGTCCGCGCAACATGCTTCCTTCCATCACTTCCGCTCCTTCGTCAATGAAGATGGGCCCACTTTCAATATTCAAAACCGCATCGAAAACCTTTGCGGAAGGGTGAATATATAAGTTGTGTCCCTCACCAATTACCCGGCAATATTGACTTGGTGTTGCACTGTTTTTTTTATTTGCTAAAGCGAAATCTTCACGAAGTAAATAATCGTTTACTGAAAATAAATCTGTTATTCCGTTCAACCACATGGCCTCTGCCGTCCATGCGCGATGCTCGAAGGTATCCCAATTGGTATGCAAGCCCTTAGCGGCAACGCATACGTCGTGAATAAAAAACGCTTCATTGGATTTCAAACTTTGAATTGCAGCAACTGCTTCGCTGTTCGGAATGACGCGCGAATTGATATACAACGTCTCTCCAACAGGAACTGCTCCGTATAGATCTTGCAGCGAATTTCTCGTTTGAATAAAAACCGAATCATTTCCGAAAAATAATTTCCAACGTTCTTGAACCGAATACATACCCGCAAACAAGTCGGCAATTGCACGCGTGTGTGAGAGTGGTAAAAATGAATTGACCACGTGGTCTTCGAAAAGTACGATTTGCATATTCTTCAAATTTACGCGCTGCGCTTGAATTTCCAACTTGAAATTCCAACAGCGACAATAATCGTAAAGAAGAAATAACACGGAACCAGGTAGCGCTGCTCTATGAATCCGAGCACTCCGCCTAAAACAATAAACAACGCCCATGAAGAAACGAGCCACCAGCGACCTTTCCAATCCTTCAGAATAACTGGAATAAACAGGATTAGCGCGAGCAAATTCACCAAAAGCAACAAGGCGTATGATCCAACCTTCACTCCTTTTTGAATGAGGTTCATTTGTGCAAAAGCCGGTCCCGGAATGTTATCTATTCTCGCAGGAAAAAGAAACTGTTTCATCAATCGAAAACGATTCAAAATAAAATAATCCGAAGGATGCTCATGCGCATAGACCTGCTTATACTTTCTCGCTCGCGAAAGAATTTCATTCCCTACACTGTCCTTCTGAGCACCTTGTAATTCGTAGTAAAACCGATGATAGTTTTCCTTCAACTGCTTCATTTCTTCAGCGCCGTAGGCCGTTGTGTAATGACGTTCACTCAACGGTGATGTTGTGCATCCGTCTTTCGCGATTAAATAATTCGAAGCAGAATTCGGAACCCAAGGCTGACAATCTTCTCCCCATGCAATCACCAAATCCCGAATGGCAACTAGCTGTTCCGGCATATATCCGTAACAGGAAGAAAACGAATCCACGAGTGGAATGAAGCGGTTTGTCTTCGAGTAATTATAGGCCGTCCAACTTCCAAAAGCCAACAACAACGGTATTCCGAAGATGATTGAAGATTTGAAGAAGTGTGTTGGCTTCAACAAAAGAAAATAGAGAACCGGAATGAAGAGCACATGAATTTGTCGGAAGAATATTGACCATGTTAAAAACAACGAAGCCCAAAAAACGAGCTTCCAATTCAATTCATTCTTGAAGCGTATCGCTAAGTAAAACGAGAGAATCAAAAATGAATTTCCAAGGCTGTCGGAAAGCAACATCGAATCCCAAACTGCCACCAGCAAGGAAGAAGCGTAGATGATTCCTGCAATGTAATACGCTCGCCTGTTCTGCGCTAGGTGCCCAGCGATTCGCGCTACCCATAGAACACTGCAGACACCCAATAAAAACTGAAGAAAGACAACAAATTGAAAAGCAGCATACGGATTAAAAATGGCGCTGAACCACGAATAAAGCGGAGCAAACGCTGGCATGCGACAAACACTTGAATAGCCCGCGCCTTGAGCCAAAGACTCTGCTGGATTGAAATATCCCGATGTGTCTCCGGCATGAACAGCGAGCCCTTCAACGAGTCCGGCTTGCCAGTAATTCGTGTATTGAAAAAACAAATAAGAGAAAAGCAAACACTTAAAAACAAGTAAAGCGAAAATGAAATCTCGCTCTTCCTTATTCGAAAGGGGAATATCTAATCTTGATTTAAACATGCTTTGAAATGTTTCATCACGTAATCCATCTCTTCTTGCGACATGGGCACATACAGCGGAAGCACAATACTCCGATCTGCGGCGTCTTCAGATATTGGAAGCGATATATCTACTCCCCTATTCTTGTAGGCCGTCTCTCTGTGTGAAGTCATGATACCTCTTCGTGTTGAAATGCCCAAGTCGAGCATTTTCTGCATGATGTCGTTTCTTGAAACTGGGCAAGAGGATTTTATATATACTGAAAAAGACTGCCAATTGGTGAAATCGTTTTCACTTTCAAAAGGCAAGCGAATGCATGCGATGTCTTTCAATTCATTCAAATAAAATTCTGCAATTTCTCTTCTTCGTTCAACAATGGCATCTAATTTTTCCAATTGACGAATCCCTACAGCCGCCTGAATATCTGTCATTCGATAGTTGTATCCGACTTCCAAATGATCTTCAACAATGACTTTATCACTAAGGTGACGAACACGATCGTTCACACTCATTCCGTGTTGACGCAGACGTTTTAAGCGTTCTGCATATTCTAAGTTTGACGTGGCTATCATGCCGCCGTCTCCTGTTGTAATTACTTTTCTCGGATGGAAGGAAAAGCAAACTAAATCTGAATGAGAACCAATCTTATTTCCCTTGTACGAAGAACCCGCGGCACAAGCTGCGTCTTCAATTAAGATTAGGCTGTGCTTCGCGCACAACGTTTTTATTTCGTCTAGCTCGAAAGGAAGTCCAATCTGATGAACACCGATAATCGCCTTCGTCTTTGTAGTAATTTTCCGTTCAACATCTTCGGGATCTATGTTGTAGGTTTCCGATTTCACTTCAACAAAAACAGGCGTTGCTCCTACATAAACTATTGCGTTTGCGGTAGCGATGTAACTCATGCTCGGACAAATGACTTCGTCGCCAGGACCGATACCTGCAACAATGAGCGACAAGTGCAAAGCCGTTGTGCAATTGCTTACTGCCACAGCGTACTCACTTCCCACATACTGTGCAAACTTCTCTTCAAACTCTGCCACTCGCGGACCTTGAGTTACCCAATTCGTTAAGATGGTATCGTAAGCCAATTGCGCTTCTTCAACTCCTAGATATGGCTTTGCTACTGGGATTTTCATTTCTTCCAATTTTGAAGTTCTATTTCATTCATTAAATCGTTGGTCTGATTCAATGTCTTGTAATATGCGATGGTCTCTTTCAGTCCTTCACGAAAATCCATTTCATTTTCAAATCCGGTTAACGCCTTGAACTTCGATGGATTCACCCACAAACGAGGCACATCGGCTGGACGCTCTTCTTCGAACCGAATGTTCATTCGGTCTTTCATTTCCATTTCTTCAATCAACACTTCCATGAGTTCTTTCATGGAAATTTCAACGCCTGTTCCAATGTTTATGATTTCTCCAACAACCTTATCATTCTGCATTAATCCGACAAGCGCTCTTGCGGTGTCCTTCACAAAAAAGAAATCACGCGTTACATCGCCCTTTCCAAAAACAACTGGTGCTTCGCCGTTCAGCATGCGGACAATGCTTCGCGGAATAATCTCTCCGGCATCGCCTTCGTAGTGCGCACGTGGTCCGTAGTTGTTGAAGATTCGCGTGATTACGGTTGGAAGTCCATAACACACATTATATGAATAGGCGTAGTTCTCGCCCGCTAACTTGCTACTTCCATAAACTGTTTTCGGCGCCGGAACACCGAGCTCATCAATCGGAAAAGTTTGAATATCTCCGTAAATTTCAGAAGTTGAAATGTAAAAAAACTTTGAAACGTTCTCTTGTCTGGCAGCTTCTAAAACGCGAAGAGATCCCTCGGCGTTTACGCGATGATTTTCGAAAGGACTGTGTATGGAATGACGAACACCCAGGCAAGCCAGGTGATACACCACATCTATTTCCTTCATGATTTCATTCACTTGAGCTTCCTCACAAATGTCTCCTTCAGCGAATTGAAAAGCATTGTTCTCCAATGCGCTTTCAAGGTTTCGCAATTTACCGTTCGACAAATTATCGAATCCAATTACGTCGTGTCCTGCTGCAAGCAAGGCGTCTGTGAGATGCGAGCCAATGAAGCCCGCAGCGCCAGTTACAAGAATTTTACTCATGCTCTCTTGAGATTAATAACAAATACTCCAGCGATAATGAGCGCTATTCCAACGATGTTATTCCACGCCAATTTCTCTCCGAAAAATATTGCTGCTACTGAAGCCGTGAGAATGAAATTAACAGCAGCACTCACAGGAATGACATAACTGAAATCGCTTAACGATAATGCCTTAAACAAGACCAACGCCGAAACGAAAATGATTCCCATTCCGAAGAATACTTTCGGTTCAAATAAAAAGGAAAAATAATCTTTCACTGAAACCAGTCCGCGCTGTTCTGCGCCCCAACTGTTCAGGGTTAATTTGATAAGCGAAGCCCCCATGACTGATAGCGTGGCATACAAGGCAGAAAGTCCGAAAATTACAATCTTACTCATTTCTTAATATTTCTTCAATAACAGATTCGGGACGTTTGTTTACTTCATCGAAAATGCGCCACAAGTATTCACCAATAACGCCTAACATGACAATCACCAATCCCAAAAGAAACGTGATTAACGAGGTTACCGTAGCGAATCCTGGCTCTGAAATTCTTCCTGTAATTCCTCCAACGAGCATGAGAATTCCGTATCCAAAACTGAGGAACGAAACACACATGCCTATGAATGAAATGAAACGAATCGGAACAACTGAAAATCCTAAAAACGAATCGAGGAACAACTTCCATTTCTTTGAAAACGTCCACCCGCTCTTTCCGCTTGAACGCTCTCTTCTTTCATACTCAATAACATACGGTTTGAATCCGAGCCAATGCGAGAACAACGAACGATTGATGTTCTTCGACGTGTTCTTTAAATACTGAAGAATACTTCCATCCCAAAAAGCAATATCGAATCCGCTTTCCGGAAAATCTTTCATTACGAACAACTTCACCAAAACGTAATACAGCTTCGCGTAAATACGCGTTAGCAAAGGATCTTTTCTCTTTTTCGCGCGAACGGCGGTGATGTATTTCTCGCCGTTCAACCAGAGCTGTGCCATTTCAGGAATGAGTTCCAGTGGATCTTGAAGGTCTGCTGCATAGATGGTGCAAGCATCTCCAGTAACTAATTTCAATCCCGCATTGCTAGCGCAGATAGCTCCGAAGTTGCGCGTTAATCGAACCACTTGTGTGTCTTTGGTCAAGTGACGATGCTTCAACAATTCATCCCACGTACCGTCCTTACTTCCATCGTCAACGCACACCAATTCCAAGGAAAGATCCATGGCATTCAATTGCTTCTCCACTTCTTGCATGTTGTGAAAAAGTGGAAGAATGAATTCTTCAACATGGAAACAGGGAATGACTACCGATACTTTCTTCATGAAACAAATGCGTTTAGAGCATCCCAATTTACGGAATTTAATGCTAATGTATAAATAGGCTGAACGCTAGTGCGTGCGCCGAATCCTTCTTTTTGTTGCGAAATACCGAGAGCCAAACTGGCTCCTTGATTGTTCGTACTTGTCCCGAAATCGATAAAATTCTTTTTCGAATATGTCTCTTGAATGAGTGTTGCGAAAAGCAAATCCAATGCGCCCTTTTCCTTTCCTTCTAATGTGGATGCTATGTATTGAAAGCGAACGCAGTTGGGCGTTTCAAAACAGAGAATGCCTCCACACATTTCATTTCCAACAAACGCAGCATGCAAGATTATTTCATTTGGAAATCGATTCTTCAAATCGATCAACTCTTCGCGTGAATGCGCTGGCTTTGAATTGTAGGCCTTCAATAAATCTTCAACGATAGTGTAATAGGAATCTACATTTTCTGAAACTTCAATGCGAACACCTTCCTTCAAAGCCTTCTTCATTCCGCGTACTCTGCGTTCTTGAAAATTCGGAACGTTGGAAGGAATAATAATCGGATTCACGTGTTGTCCACTGCAAACTGCCCCTGCCAAATGCATCATATGAAGATCCTCCTGCGAAGGAATTTGATGATACATGTACGGAATGGTCTTGTAATGCAGCGTTTCAAAACCCTTAGCCAACAAGTAGTTCAGAAAATTTTTGAACAGCTCATGAAATTCATCGAGACGAATATTCTGCGCAAGCACCCATCCGCCGTATGTTAAACCTTGATGACAATAAACGGCTTGTTCTACTACATTCATGGGCAGAACGCCCACCAATTTCTCTTCGTCAAAAGCAAGCAATGAATGGTCGTTGAACTTTGTTCCGTGGTACTCGATAAAATTTCTTGAAAGATGAAAGGTTCCGTTTTTACTTTTGGAAACAAATTCTTCCCAATGCGCGCGATGTTCTTCTGTATATCGAATAATTCTCATAATTCTCCCTCCAAAACGGCTACGCCGAAACCTTTTTTTCCATTCTGATTTCCGTTGTAAAAAAGGAATCGTCTTCCATTCACATCAACAACACACGGATAGCAAACCGACTCGTTTTCCCAGTCTTCACTTCCAACAGAAAAATTGAGTTCTCTGTCTTTTCTCTCCCATGTATATCCGTCTACAGACGTTGCGTAGCCCAGGCGATAGCCCACTGACTTTGTCCGCACGCTGTAGTACATTTCATATCCGAAATCGGTTTTCATGACCCAAGGTCTTCCAAATCCGAATTCATCTTCGTTTTGAAATTGAATGCAATCGTGTTGATCTACTTCCCAATTTAATCCGTTTGCTGAAACCGCATGATGAATGCGATATGTTGGAACCTCTTTTCCATTTACCTCTATCCACCCTGAAGCACCTACATACCACATGCGCCAGAGAACCTCTTCCTTCACAATAGAAACCGCGCTTCGAATATCGGGTTCTGATTTTGTTGGAAGTAAAACAGAATTGGCTTGAAAGCGCTGAAACGAGCCATCGGCTTGCTCTTTCGCTACTCCGGCGAAATATCTATAAGGCACATCTGTTGTGCGTTGCACACCTAAGTAGTACAACCAATTTTCATTTTCATGTTGAAGGAATTGCAGCGGACAAACGCCACCGTCGTCGAAAGAACCGGATGTTCCAATATCGAACAACACTGCTTCACTTCGAGAAATAATTTCAGCAGGGTTGTGTGCTGAAACATCGACGTAACCGATTCTTCCATTGAAGTCTTCATCCATGGAATAGTAATAAACACGAAGAACATCTTCGTTCAAAATGCGCACGGTCGGAATAGCAGCATATTGCTGCGACCACTCCAAATTCGGATTGGCTTCAACAATTCTACCGAGGCGATTCCAATTCATCGGGGAGTGAGCTTATGGTATGCGCGACAAGAGACCGGAGAAATATCTTTTCCTTTTACAATGGAATCTTCTGGAATGTTTTTCACAACCAGGGCTGCTGAAGATAGCAGGCAATCGTCGCCAATGCTCACAGCGTTATTTACGGTACTATTTACACCGAGGAAACAATTCTTTCCAATGGTTACTCCACCGCTAATGACTACATGTGAAGAGATGAAACAGTTGTCGTCTACTTTCGAATGGTGTCCAATGTGGTTGCCGCTCCAAAGCACAACGTTGTTTCCAATTTCTGTGAACGGTTGAAGGGTGTTGTCTTCAAAAATAAAAACGTGTTCACCCAATTTTACGTTTCTCCAAACGAAAGCATATGAGCTCACGTAGGAAGCAATTTCGTATCCATGTGCTTTTGCTTCGAGATACACTTGAGTGCGAAGTCTGTTCAACTTCGTGTACACACATGCTCCGAAGAATGCGTGATCGTTGGGGTTGTAGAGTGAAGGCAAATCTTCGAAAGCGACTAATGGCAATCCAAAAATTTCTTCCTTGTTGATGTATTCGCGATGAACGCAGAACGCTACCACTTCGTAATCGCTGTCGTGCGTGAAGTATTCGTAGGCTATTTCAGCGAACTCTGTATTTCCAAAAATGACTAATTTGTTTTTCATGTTATCTGTGCTTTACAAATAAGATATCTTCTCTTCTGTTTGCCATGGGCAATTCGTTTTTTTGTGGAAGAACGAATGCTTCCAATCCCTTCACTCTTGCCATTTTCAACAACGCGAATACATCCTCGTCGTTGAATTCTCCTGGCTTTTTTTCATTCCAATTTATTTCTGGAAATGAATTCGAACCGTGTGTGTTTCGATGGAATTGAATGCCTTCTTCCGAACTGAAGAAACGGTTTCTTTTCGACACATTCGGAATATCGCCAATGAGCGCTATTCCGCCAGGGGCAAGTAAATCGCAGACTGCATCCACAAACAATTCAACACTTGATTCAACGGCTATGTAATGCAAAACGCTGTAGCAAATAATGGCGTCAAAGGAGTTGGCATTTTCTTTCGACCATTGTTTTGTTTCGTTGGGAAACATGGCCGAGAACTTTTCGCAAAAATCGAAGTCAGGAAGTTGATTGAGCATCTCTTCCGAATCGATAAGCACAACACCTTGCTTTTTCGCTTCAGCATTTTTCAACAACATGAAAGGCAAATCGCTGCAGCCTGGACCGATGTCTAGAATGCGCGCCCCGTCATTTTCTAACGAAGGAACTTTCGACTGAATATCTTCCCAAATCAACGCTTCCTTCCCTTCACGAAAGTGATTGAAGAATCCAATTTTCTCGTAACGCGAAAGCGATTCGTCATTGGCCAATTCTTTGAATTTATTGAAATCCAAATCAGACAACTTCTCGATTTTGTTTTCTTCGTTCATCGATTATAAATATTGCGCGAGGACTTCGTTGTTAAAATTCACTTCGTTTGTTTTCATGAGTTCTGCAACCTTCAAGCTACCCGCTTGCAAACGAATAATAGGATCCCAACCAATGGCTGAGGGAAGAATGCCCATATGTCCGGCAGGGACATTTTCAGGATGGAAATTTATTTCATGTTGAAATAAATCGGCTTCGTTTACGTCTCCTGCGAAGCGCAACAAAAGCGGCGAATTCAAACTCTTCCACACATTGAAATTCAAGAGAGGGAAATTCCCCCAGAGGTTTTCAGAGAATGGAGAACCCGAGTAAATCACGGCTGAAGCCGATTTCCAATCGTTTGGAATTTCAGTTTCGTACCAATCGCCGAAATAGGTTGCTCCTAAATTTTCAATTTCACTTTTGTATTCCAACGGACAATACACGCCCACACCATCAGACATGCTCACCAGAGGTGTGCAGAGGTAGGGCGTGAAATCGTTGTTCGAGACAACGATGAATTTATTTCGATAAGGGGTTTGCTGCGCGTCTTGAATTTGTCGAACAACCATATCGCCGAGGTATCCGAAGACATCGACCTGCTCGTGTCTTTCGTTTGTTCCGGCGACTTGAATTCCCTTCGACTTACAAAAATCTAAATCGAGATCTTGTGAGCGAAATTCCCATGCTTCGAACATGAGCGGGATTCGACATGAAGCAGAAACTCGCTCGAGTACAGCACTATCCAAAGGACGCAGCGCACCGCTATTTGTTATGACCGTTGCTCTTTCCCAAGGCATTTCATCTTTTTCTAAATGGAAATGAATGAGGCTTGAAACTCCGCATAGTTCTGCTAACGCTTGCACTTCGTTTATGCATTCGCGTGCAGAACCGTATTTCGAATCGCGTGCAAAGGCGTGAACCTCTGCTCCTACAAGGGCTGCCAATATTGGCGTACAGGAGTAAGCACCAGAAGCCGCTTCAGTAAGAACGCATTCATTCAGTAATTGAATGTTCAAGTCTTGAATGATATGTTGAAGTTTTTCTTTCAACTTAAATTTCAATTTTAACTTCTCTTCCGTTTTGTTTAATGCTGTGCTGAGCAGCTTCCAGAATTCGAATGGTGTTTAATCCGCCTATTGCTGAAGCGCGCGGCTCAGAATTGTTTTCGATCGAACTAATAAAATCTTGCGCCAACTTTTTGAGTGGCTCGGCCAATTCAATTTTTGGAACATAGACATCTCCAACACGATAGTCGATCATGACTTTCTGTTTTTCTTCAAGGGTACTTACACTATGAGCAGTATCGTAAACCTTAATTTTTTCAGTCGGTTCCATATCATTGAACACGACCATCTTTTCACTTCCACCCAACAACATTAATCTAATCTTCACGGGGGAAGACCACGAGCAATTGAAGTGGGCTATGAAATTATTTTGGTAGTTAACGGTTAAATAGGCCACGTTCTCAATACCGTTATGAATGTGGCTTACGCCTGTAGCGTTCACACTTGTTGGCAATTCGTCTGACAAGTAATCGAGAACAGAAATATCATGCGGAGCGAGGTCCCAAAGCACGTTCACATCTTGCTGAATAAGTCCTAGGTTTATTCGAGTTGAATCGAAATATTTCAATTCCCCTAATGTCCCTTCGTCTTTCAAGGCTTTCATTTTTTCAACTGCACCTGTGTACAAAAAGGTGTGATCGACCATGAGCAGTTTTCCTTTTTGCGCAGCAAGGTCTATGAGCTCTTTGGCTTGCGCAACCGTCGCTGTCATTGGCTTTTCCAGCAACACATGCTTACCAGCGAGTAAAGCTCGTTTCGCTAAATCATAATGTGTAAAAACGGGTGTTGCAATTACGACGGCATCAATTGAGTTATTATTGAAAGCATCATCTGCTGAAGTCGAAGTGACTAAATTCGGAAATAATTTCGAAGCTTGATTGAGTCGCTCGGTTTGAGAATCGATTAATACATCTACATTAGTGTTTCCGAGTGACATGAAGTTACGAAGAAGATTGGGTCCCCAATATCCGTAGCCAATTTGAGCAATTCGTATCATGATTAAGGTTTGGCATCGAAGTTATTGAAAATTGAAGGGACTACCAATTAATTGAAAGAGGAAAGTTTGGAAGGGTATAAATAAATAGAAAAAGGTAAAAATTACGGCTAAAATGAACCTTTTGGTTATGCCGATGTTATGAATTCCTAAAACAACTACTATGCGCCCTCAAGAGTTCACCATTAAGGACCTGGAGAATTTCTCGGGAATTAAAGCTCACACCATTCGTATATGGGAGCAACGCTACGGAATACTCTCTCCGGACCGCACGGACACGAACATTCGTAAATACAACGACAAAGATTTAAAATCGCTGTTGAATATTAGTCTTCTCAACAGTCTTGGCCATAAAATATCGAACATAGCGAAACTTTCGGATGACCAAATTCGAGAGATAATTAACAAGCATGCTCACGGTAATAATACGGAAGAGCATTTCTTGCACATGCTTAAAATTTCCATGTTGAATTACGACGAAGAGCTTTTTTCCAATGTTATTGACCCGCATACGGCAGAGCATGGATTAGAAAAAACCTTCCGTGTCATCATTATGCCGTTCCTTATGCAAATAGGCCTGCTTTGGCAATCAGACTCCATTTGTCCGGCTCAAGAGCATTTCATTAGTGCACTCATTCGTCAGAAATTGTTGTTTCATGTTGAATCAGTCAAGATTCCTCTGGAGCAAAACATGCGTCCAGTTGTTCTTTTTCTTCCAGACTTAGAAATTCACGAACTTTCGTTGTTAATGCTTCATTATATATTGAAGCTTCGCGGGAGAAGAAGTATTCTTTTGAGTCAATCTGTTCCGGCAGATGATTTGAAGCAAGTGGCTCAACGTTTGGGCGACGTTGATTTTGTTTCTATTTTCACCACTCATCCTTCAACAGTTATGGTTCCAGATTATCTAAAACGGCTCACTCGCATGTTTATGGATACGGACTGTCATTTCCACTTTACTGGATACAATCTGAAAGGAATTAAGTCTCCTGACACGCTTTACATTACGCTCTATTCGAATATCGACGAATTACTTGACGGTCTAAAAAACTAAGCTTTAGCACATTAGCTATTTTGTTTAATATATTTTCAAAATAATTAAACAAAAGCTTGGAATGATGGAAGTTCTGTTTAATATTTGCATCGCATTCATTAAACAAAACGCAAAACATGAGCACACTCGAATTCAACTACCTAATTGGTAACCATTCTGGATCTTTAAAGAGCTTTGCCTACAATTTCACAAAAAACGTAGAAGATGCAGAAGATCTTCTTCAGGATACGCTTGTAAAAGCAATACGCTACAAAGATAATTTTCAAGACGGAACGAATTTCAAAGGATGGTTGTTTACGATTATGCGCAATATCTTCATCAACAACTACAAGCGCAAGAAACTTCAAAAGACAATCAACGACTCTACCGACAATCAGTTCTACTTGAACTACGGTAAGATTTCTGAAGATACCGTTTCTTCGAGAATTAACGAAAAGGACATCAATAAGGCAATTACGCAACTTCCTTACGAATTCAGAACTCCTTTCCAATTGTTTGTAGATGGGTATCACTACGACGAAATTGCCGATTCAATGGGCATTCCAATGGGAACAGTGAAATCAAGAATATTTCATGCACGTAAAAAATTAAGCGAAGAGTTAGCTCATTTTGCTTAATCGCAAAAGGAAGTGTCCGTTTCGGGCCCTTTCGAGTACTTCAACATTCAACTTCACTGACTTTGCCGTTTGAGCAGCGGTTTCAAAGTCGACAAACAACCAGGGAAAACATTGCGTTTTCCCTTTGTATTTCAATTCGAATTGAACTTTACCAAAATACTCTGAATCGAGCATAGGCCAATCGGCCTTGGCATAGGTAACATCGGTGCTATCGATAAGAATGGAACCCTCTTTATTCAGAAATCCCCTTAACTTCAGAAACATCACCTTCAACTCGTTTGGAGATTCTGCCAAACCCATTCCGTTCATGAGGACCAAGACTGTATCGAAGTTTTTCAAAGTCAAATTCCTCCAATCTTCGTTAATTACATTCTTGACCCCCTGAGCAACCGCAACACTTGCTGACTTCGTAGATACTTCTACAGCAGTAACATGGAATCCTTTATTTTGAAGGTAAAGCGAATGACAACCCGCTCCGCAGCCGAGGTCTAAGACTTTTCCAACAGTCAATTTCAGAGCGGTTTTCTCGTATTTCAACATGTTTCTGTAGTGTCGAAAAAATACACTTGGATACATTTCAGGCTCTTCACTTTTATTAATGAATACACGAATGGGCGTATTGTCATTTTTCTTGAAGTAATTCAGTATTGCAGAACCCATAACATCGTCTCTCATAACACAAAGATAGTTCTCAAGTAAAATACAAAACCGCGGCAACCAATTGCATAACTTTGTAGTCTTGTAGATGTCAAAACCCTATCATGACCAAAAAGATATTTTTCATAATCTCAATTTTGTGCTCGGCAACTGCTGCCAGCGCTCAACTCCAGCTTCAAACATTGACTATTCAGCAGTATGTTCAGGATGTACTGTTAGGTAGTGGCGTTGCAGCAACAAACATTACCTATACCGGCTGCCCTCAGCAAATTGGGTACATCACAGGAGGAAACTCTATTGGACTTTCAATTGACGGAGGTATTGCCCTTTCGTCTGAAGCTGTGGCCACCATAGTTGATCCTGCATCGACTGCTTTCTTAGACGGTACATGTGAAGTTTCCGGAGATGCTGCACTTTTGTCGATTGCAAATTCTGTCCCCCCATTAATCGGACAAACATTTTCTGTTGGAAGTGCGAACGACGTCTCTATTCTCGAATTCGATTTTGTTCCAACCGGAGACACCTTACGGTTCAATTACATTTTCGGAAGTGATGAATATTTGACTTGGGTGAATTCTTCTTTCAACGACATTTTCGCGTTCTTACTTTCAGGGCCTGGGATAACCGGTCCGTACGCCTCGCCTGCTGGATTTCCTGGTGGAGCTGTAAACATTGCTCAATTGCCAAATACGACTCCTCCACTTCCAATTACAATTAGTTCAGTAAACAACGTGTTGAACAGTTCTTACTACATAGATAATCAACCAAATGTTGGGATTTATTTAAATGGATACACTGTAACATTGGAAGCCTATGCATTGGTCCAGTGCGGTGAAACTTACCACATAAAATTGGCTATTGCTGATGGCAGTGACACTGCATTGGAATCTGCAGTAATATTGGAGGAAGGATCTTTCTCCAGTAATGCTGTTGTAGATGTTGACTTAACGCTGAACGCAGGTGGGCCGGATGAAGAAACACTTTTTGAAGATTGTGGCGAAGCGACATTAACATTCACCCGTCCTGAAGTCAGTGATCTTTCTATACAAGACATGTGTATTATCACATGGACGGGCACTGCTGTCAATGGTGTTGACTTTACTCTCATGCCTGACACAATAATATTTCCTTCGGGAGTAGCTTCAGTTTCTTTTGTTATTGACGCATTTGCAGACGGACTCACAGAAGGTATTGAAACCGTTCACATGGACATCTTGAATTTGGCTGCCTGCAACGGTTCTGGACTTGTGAGTAATTTCGACTTCTTTGTAGCCGATGTTCCTGATCCAATTGTTGTTACTGGGTATCCACAAGACTTATGTCAAGGCGTTACTGCTACTTTGGAACCTACAATTACCGGAGGTTATGGCAATTATGTTTACAATTGGAGTACCAATGAGACTACCCCAACCATTGATGTTTCTCCAATTAATTCGACGACTTATTTTTTAACTGTAACAGATACTTGCGGATGGCCAGGAGGAAACACGAATTTTCCTGTAAACATTCTTGTTTTCCCACAATTAGTTACCAATATTGACAATGGCGACATAACCATCGGATGCAATGAAAGTGTGAATATTACAGCCACAACAACTGGTGGGGATGGTATTTATTCTTATATCTGGACCGACGAGAATGGCGCTAATTTGTTTGGTTGGGGCAATTCACTTTTCTTCGGATCTTGGAATGGACCGGGGACAGTAAATGTTGAAGTTACTGACGGCTGCGGCCTTGTTGCAAACGACCAAATTCAAGTTTCTCTAAACATTCCACCTTTGGCTATAACTGTCCCTGACACTGTTAATGCACCCTGTTTGACTTTCTTCACTATTCCCGCCACTGTAGCAGGGGGAGATGGATTTTATTCATACAGTTGGTACACCAACAATGTTTATGAATGGGACGAGTGGGACAATATCTATGACAACACCGGTATAGTTTCTCAAGCTACAGTCGTAGTTGAAGTCAGCGATGGGTGCGGGCAATTCGCATCTGAGGACATAATCATTACTGTTGAAGCGCCCCCATTGGCCGTTACTCTTCCGTCTGCTTTGGCGGGAAACTGCATTACTCCGTTCACCATTCAACCTACGGTAACAGGTGGCGGCGGGACTATGTCGTATGCATGGAACAACAACGGAACTCCAACGGCAACGAGCGTGAACTATACTTTAACTCCGGGAATTTCTACAACTGTTGGATTAACGGTAACGGACGGATGTGGATCTTCAGCCAATGCGTTGGTGCCTATTACTATTACAAACCCTCCTGTATTCATTGATTTAGGAAACGACATTACAGCAGGATGTTTGGACAACAACTTGATTACTCCAACTATTTCCGGAGGATCTGGCGGAAACAGTTTCGATTGGATTGTAGACAATGCTGTAGTTGGAAATGGAACTACTTTCTCTATTGTGACACCTGTTGATGAGCAAGTAATTGGAATTATTACAGATGTCTGCAATCAAACTGATTCAGACACACTTATGATTTTAATTCCTAACCCCCCTTTAAATTTAACCGCTTCTTCAGACACTGCTGTTTGTGTGTTGGGTACTGCGGTGTTGTATGCTCAGGCTTCAGGTGGTGGAGGTGGATTCACGTATACCTGGACCAATAACAACAATGGTAACACAGCTACGTATGCGGATTTAACCTCGCCAGGAACATACACAGTTACTGCCCTTGACATGTGCGGACAATCCATTGCTGAAAATGTATTTGTAGATGTTATTCCGGTAGATGCTCAGTTTACCGCTGACAACACTGCTGGTTACACCTATGATTTCATTAACATCGATACGCCTCCATGCATCAATTGCACTTACGAGTGGATTTTCCCAGGTGGTGAAGTCATTACGACACCAGGTGTAAATTACACTTTCGATGGATTTGGAGAGTCTACTGTGTACTTCAATGTAACGAATTCAATTGGTTGCACCGCGAGTAATAGCTTTACTATTACCTTCCCTCCTTTGTTATATATTCCAAACACATTTACTCCAAACAACGATGGATTGAATGATGTGTTTATGGTTGAGGCTAGTAGTGTCTTGACTTACGAAATTAGAATCTTCGATCGCTGGGGAGATCAAGTTTATTTCTCTACCAACATTGATGACGCTTGGGTTGGGGATCGCAGAGGTAATAACGGAACTTACTGTCCGAATGACGTTTATAGTTACGTTGCTACTATTAAAGGATTCAATGGAGAGGCGGAAGAGTATAAGGGGACTGTGACTCTTGTGAGATAACTTAACGCTTCGCGATGACACAACACGTTGTGATGACAATCTTCGATTGATTACACAACACGTTGTGATGACAATCTTCGATTGATGACACTGCGTGATGATGCAACACGTTGTGATGACAATCTTCGATTGATGACGCTGCGTGATGACACAACACGTTGTGATGACAATCTGCGATTGATGACACTGCGTGATGACGCTGCGCGATGATTACTCGTTTATTGCAAGAGTATCTATTAAGCGAAGGATGTCGTTGAAGATGATTTTTTCTTCTCGGGTGAAATTTTCTTGAGGGGTGCTACGAAGGAAGCTCATGGCTCCCAGTTGTTCTTCTTCGGAATAAACGCCTTCTTCTACTTCCAAGATACTCATGAACTCAAGCATGCCTTGAAACCCATTTTTTACAGCTACTTCAACCAAAACATGTAACTGTCCGGCTGCTGAAAAACCATTGCTCCACAAGAATTGAAGTACCTCAACCTGAATTGATTTAAACTTATTATCGAAAAGTGCTTGCACCAATTCCTCTTCTGCATTTTTTACACGCATGGCTGAAAGCATTTCACGCGCTTCTTTCTTCATTGATAAATGATCCGAAGATGCAAGAACTTCCAACAGAGGGGAAATGGCAGATGCCCTTCCATTTATCTTCAATTGTTCAATTGCATTCAATGCTATTGATTCATCGGAAGACATTAATTGAATGCGTAATTCAGTAGATGATAATTTTTGGCTCACTATTCGTTAGGATTAAAATGAGCGGCGAAAATAGTTCATAAAACGGAAGGATTATTTTTCAATTCGCTCACCAATAAATAAAAACTATTTGTATAATTGTGTAAAGATTACAACCTATGAAAACTCTTCGCTCTCTTTTAGTTGCTGCAGCTCTTATAATGGGCTCTTCAGTTATGGCTCAAAACATTGTTACAAGCAATGAGGTGAACCTTACTCTTTCATCAACTACAACACGTGAGCAGTTGTTTCAACTGCGCAACGACATGATTGCTCAAGGCTTAGATTTTCAGTACACCCCGCAATTCGATGCGAACAGAAACTTAATTGGTATTTCATACTCTGTCCGCGCAACTACTGGCGGATTGGTTGTTTGTCAATCGAACAGCAACGTTAACTTAACTGCTACTTCCGCTCATATTCATTTGGTGAAGCAAAACGGTAAATTCGTAGAACAGAACTAAATTTATTTTCGATATAAAACAAAAGCCGCTTTTTCAAGCGGCTTTTTTGTTTTTCACTTGGAAGAATATCAATTGAATTCTACTTTCCAAGCAGCAATACCCGCAGTAAGATCTTTCACATACGTTCCAGCAGAGCTGTACACTTTTACAGTTGAAGGAGAAGTATAATTCGTTTCACTGCAAACCCAAACCTCATGCGTGGTGGGATTCACCGAAACACCGTTGGATGCTACCGTCAAGAAATCTGTAAATACATTCAATTGCATATCGAAAGATAAAACCGTCGTGTTTGCAATGTAAATTTTGTTGTTTGTCTCGTCTTTCGCCATGTGCAGCGGATGATCTCCCAATACACCCACATCGAATGTCGTTACAGAATTATCTACTGTATAAATTTTCGCCAAAGCTGCAGGGGTATGTCCAATAATTTGAGTCCAATTCTCGTCATACTGCGTCTCGCCGCTGCACAAAGCCCACAAATAACCGTTTGTGTCTACTTGAATTTCAACCGGTCTATCTGCGACATTTACATAAGTAAGAACAGACTGTGAAGGAATATCGATAACGGCAATACGATTGTCAATGTCCCATCCACCGCTGTTACACACATACAATCGATTGCCCAAAACGCACATGCCTTCAGGACCCAATCCTACAGGCGTAGAGGCTGTAATGGTATTTGTTGAAAGGTCAATCCATTTCACACTTCCATCTAAACTACCATCTGTAACTGCGGCCATTCCGTTTCCTGCATATTGAAACGAGCGTGGATAAGTAAATCCTGTAATTTCCGCTTCCACTTTAAAGGTAGTAGCGTTCATAACAATGACTTTCGACGTTGAATTCGATATTGCGTAGAACTTTCCGTTCACAACATCGAAATCTGAAATCACATCGCCCAAAGCTGTTCCATTCGCTTCAGCGAATGGATTTGAAACCAATGTGCTGTTGAGTGTCCAAGTGACACTTCCATTCAGATTTCCGAAAGACCCTTCGTTGACAATAAATGCGCCTTGAGAGTAGTCTGCAACAGGTTCCTCATCAGTCTTGCATTTGTCGCAAGAAACCAGAATCATTGAAAACATTAGTACTGATAAAAACTTTAGTTTCATAATTGTTATTTTTTAGTGAATGAAAAATTTAATTCCGATTGAGTAGACTCTACCCGGTAACGCGTATCCGCGTATCCATTGGTATTGAACGTTCGTTATGTTCTGCACTTCAAATTGAAGTGATAATTTATTCTTATTGAATTGCCATTCTTTGTTCACGCTTGCATTGAGCAAGTTGAAACTTGGAAGTGCATAAAAGCTCGTATTCCCTTCATCGGTATAGCGCTGCGAAACAAAGGTGTCTGAAAAAAGTAATGACCAACTCTTGTGTGTGTATTGCGCAGAAGCGCTGGTACGAAGGCGAGGTGTGTAAACCATATCGAAGACGCCTGGACTACCGATGTTCATCGCAGTCGTACTTGTCCATTCTGTTCTGCTCGTAAGATTCAACCAACCGCCACGCAAATTTGTCTTCCAAGAAACAACACCTTCCAATTGCTTCATTTCAACGGATTTGAAATTGCTGGCCATCCAAATATCCTCTGGCATGGGCAACCATTGAATCCAATTTGAAACGGATCCTGCCTTTGCATTTATCTGAAATTGAATCGACATTTCCTTTCGAATGGACATTTCATTGTCCCATTTGAACTGAACCCATTTAGCCTTTTCCGAAAGCAATTCAGGATTCCCTCCTTGAATCCAATACAGATCATTGGCGGAAGGCATTCGCGATTTCACGCTACCGGAAAGAGATAATTGCGAACTCACTTTTTTTGTTTTGTATGGAAGTTCCATTCCCACTTCTCCACTAACAATAGGATTTCGATCAGAACGCCATTCGGGCTTCACCCATGAAACCATTCTCAATTTTCCTTTTGCTAAATCTTGAATGTATGACGCCCAAAGGGAACCACCCTTCCATTGCACTTGTTGATTCCAATCGGCGTATTGAAGATTCGTAAGACTTGCGGTAGGATTAATTTGAAAAAGCGCTCTGCGCCTTTGCAAAGATCCGTTTGCAAAAGCATTGACAAGGCTTGTTTGAATTTGGCTTGAAGCTACATTGCTTGAATATTCTTGATTCGAAAGAATAACGGAGACGCCTTGCTTCGACTGAAAATGCATAAACGATAAAACTCGTTTGCGCTTTCCTTCACAATAAAACGTCGATTGAAAAAGGTCGTCGTGCTGATTTGCATTCCAGTTGCCTACCCCGCCCATGACAGAGGGCAACAAAGCATAACGATTAACCGCCATGGTGTTGAAGTAATGCGTTCTTTTCTTTCCTTCAAAAACAAGACTGCTCTGCACGCCTTGAGAAATGTTGTTGTTGTTCGTTTGAGTCACCAAAGGGGCTTCCCATTGCTGAATATCCCTGTAACTGAATCTGTTTTCATTTCTTGATTGAAATGCTCGAATGCTCCACTTCCATTGATCTCGCTTTCTTGAGACAGCCATTCCGTAAAAAACATTCTGCAAGGAGTTGACTGTACTTTCAACGGAGACCTCGTTTTTTGTGGCAACACTTGATTCTAACCGAAGCGTTGCTGCTATTCCAACATTTCGTTGAAAGCCACTGAAGTTGCGTTCTCCGAGCGACGCTGATTGAATAAAGAATGAAGGAATGAGCGAAAGGTCGGCCATTCCGAGCGTTGGCGAGTTTAGAACGGCGCCATTTAATTCAACAGTAACGTAGTTCGAACTCATTCCACCAAGGCGCAAAGAAGCGATAGACCCTGGTGCTCCGTATGAATTCACCAAACCAATTCCGGAACGCTGAAGGGTTGAGGCGATGTCGAGTGATGAGCAATTCAGCAATAGCAACGAGTCTATTGCATGGAGTTTATCGGCCTTTAAACTTCGTTCCGAAATGATTTCCAAAGGCATAATCTGGACATGCGGAAGTGAGTCTTGTGAAAACACAAGCATAGGCGACAGCAACAAGAAGGCAGCACAAATTTTTTTGTTCATAGTCCTGTTCTCGCTTGGCCCCGAGCGATGATGGGGTTAATACACTTGGCAGGTCTTCTGACTTATCTCTCGGTTGCACGCCTTCCCGTTTTCACAGTGGCTTTGAGTGGCAATCGTTTTCATTCTTTCGAATGAGAGCTTTACAGCTGCGGGCACAGTTCGCGATTTTCGCGCGATTCCCTTTTCACAATGAACTTCTCCATTGACCAAATGCAATGCAAATGTAGTACATCTTTGCTTCTGTCCTATTTTTGAAATATGATTCGTTTCTTCCTTGCGCTATTGCTTTGTTTGACTGCCTTGACTTCATCTGCACAACCGATGATGAGAGATAGCGTTGACATAAGCGTACTTCCTGTTCAAGATCAAGCGAAAATAAAATCGATGCGCGCGAAATTGAACCTTTCAGAACAGCAAGATCTTCTCATTCCTTCAATATACATGCACTATCATGGTCTGATTGAAGATCAGAAAAAAATTATGAGCATAGTTGCGGAAGAGCCTTCTGTGAATGAAGAAGAGCGTTTGAAAGATTTAAACATGCGATCTGAATTCATCAAAAAACTTCGCGACGAACGTGATTTAAATGTCGAACTCTCACTGACTCCCGAACAAAAAGAAATTTACCTCACTCAAATAAAAATAGCCAAACCACAAGTGCTTCACTTCGGCGTTCACGATCGAATGAACTGTCCAGTTTGCGTTTCACCTTCGACAGCACCATGAAAAAAATATACGTTTACCTTCCAGCATTTCTCCTTTCCAGTATAACACTTGGATCATGCGTCTGCGCGCGCATCCCCCCAAATGAAGATTTGGAAACTTATGACGTTGCACCATTCTCAAACACCCCGACCAGTCATTCGGTTAAGGTTCCTGCTGTAGATGTATTAATTAAAAAATTCAATGTGAATGTGTTCACAGGAACAGGTGGACATGGACATACCTTTCCTGGAGCAACAGCTCCGTTTGGAATGGTGCAGTTGAGTCCAGATACTCGACTCGACGGTTGGGACGGCTGCGGTGGTTATCATTATAACGACAACATTATTTACGGATTCACACACACGCATTTGCAAGGAACGGGAGTGTCTGATTACGGCGATATCTTGTTCATGCCAACGAATGGACACACGAAGGACAAACCGCTTTGGCGCGATGCCATTGCTTCTCGATTTGCACACAACATGGAAGTTGGAAGTCCCGGTTTTTATGGTGTTCGCTTAAGCGACTACGGCATTGACGCGCGCATGACTGCCTCTACCCATGCGGGGATGCATGAATACAAAATGCAACCGGGCGATTCGTGTTTGTTGTTTTTAGACTTCATGCACAGAGATAAACTCTTGTATTACGACTTGCATTTTTATGGCGATACTGCTATTAGCGGATACCGTGTTTCTGAAGCGTGGGCTACTGAGCAACACACTTATTTCTACGCAGTGTTCTCTCAGCCTTTTGTTGGAAATGACCAATTGATGCAACGTTCGAAGAGTGTAAATGAAAAAGGAGAAACTAAAATTGAACTTGAAATGATTCAAGCGTTTCAGTTTCTTTTCCTTCCAACCGAAAAAAATGTATTGACCATTCGTGTGGGTATTTCAGGAGTGGATGAAGAAGGCGCAAAGAGAAATTTATATGCTGAAATGCCGAAGAACGATTTCAGATACAACAAAGAAAAGGTTGAAGAAGAGTGGCAGAAAGTTTTTGAAAAAGCACCTGCTCCAAGTTTATTTCCAACTGGACAAGGACTTGAAAATTATAACACTTCGTTGTACCACTGTTACACTGTTCCGAATGTGTGGAGCGATGTAGATGGAAGATACCGCGGCATGGACAATAAGATTCACAAGGCCGAAGGTTATACGCGCTACACTGTGTTTTCACTTTGGGACACTTTCAGAGCCTACCACCCAATGATGTGTAAATTGGAACCCGAGCGCACACAAGATTGGATGAAAACCTTCCTTGAAATGCATAAGGAGCGCGGCGAATTACCCGTTTGGGAATTGGCAGGAA
Organism: Flavobacteriales bacterium; assembly: GCA_044239865.1. Lineage (GTDB taxonomy): Bacteria > Bacteroidota > Bacteroidia > Flavobacteriales_D > Sanyastnellaceae > CAIZGX01. The sequence goes on along the minus strand of JBIIAO010000003.1, from coordinate 178,927 downwards.
ATGAAACGTATTGCATGATTGGATATCACAGTGTACCGGTGGTTGCCGAAGCATACCAACAAGGCATTCGTTTCAAAAATCGTGAAGACGAATTGAAAATGTTGGAAGCCATGATTGCGACAAGCAATGGTCCGCAAGATGAAAAGAAAGCCTATGTAAAATATGGATATGTTCCCGGCGATGAATTCAGCGAAAGTGTGAGTAAGACATTGGAGTTTGCGTATGACGATTTCTGTATTTCACGTTACGCTGAAATGATAGGTGACAAAGCGGTTGCGCAACAATACGCCATTCGTTCTCAGAACTGGAAAAACGTTTTCGATCCGGAAACGAAATTCATGCGCGCGCGTGTGAATGGCGGCTTCGCAACACCTTTCGACCCCTTTCAAGTGAACTTTCATTACACGGAAGCGAACGCATGGCAATACCGCTTCTTCGCGCCTCATGCTATTCCTGAGTTGATGGAATTGATGGGTGGAAAGAAGGAATTCGAAGCGGAGTTGGACAAGCTTTTCAACGCACCAACGCAAACTACCGGAAGAGAGCAAGCCGACATCACAGGACTTATCGGACAGTACGCACACGGAAACGAACCGAGTCATCACATGGCTTATTTGTATGCATATGTAAACAGAGATAAAGTTCACATGTATCGCGATAGCATTATGAAGACACTCTACTCTCCTACTCCAGATGGACTTTGCGGAAACGAAGACTGCGGACAAATGTCGGCATGGTATGTTGTAAGCGCATGGAATACGTATCCGATTTGTCCGGGCGACTACACCGGATGGTGGCAAGATTACGAACCCATGTCGGAATTTGACACTGGAAGTCAAGGTTATCCTTCACCATTTCCTCTTGGCATATACAATGAGAAGAAGATTGTTCCTGCGCCTATCATCACAGCTCCGAACAGAGCATTCGTTGGCGAGCAAATGATTTCGATTTCATGTTTGAATGGAGCTTCAAAAATTAAAGTTGAAATAATGGAAGAAGGAGGTATCAAGAAAAAAGGATTCTTCTATTCCGAGCCGTTCAAGATTACAAAAACATGCACCATACTTGTCAAAGGATTGGCTGGTTCAGAGAAAGAAATTGACAGCCCTTGGATTGAAGCAACCTTCTACAAGCGTTCAGGAAATTTAGTAATGAAAGAAGTGGGCAATTACGACGCGCAATACACTGCTGGTGGAAATGATGCGTTGATTGATGGAATTCGTGGAAAGCTTGATTTCAGAACAGGTGTATGGCAAGGCTATAACGGCAAAATGGAATGTGTGATTGAGTTGAAAAATCCGACGAACATTAAAAAGATTTCACTTTCAGCCTATCAAGATATTCGTCCGTGGATATGGTTTCCGTCTAACGTGAAATTCTTTGTGAGCAAAGATGGAAAAAGTTACAATGAAGTTTATTCGGAAGACTACACTTCACAGCAGCGCATTGAAGGTCCGCAGATGCACGAGTTCGAGGCATATTTCGACAAATTGTACTACAAAGGTGATGTTAGCGCAGTGAAGTATGTGAAATGCGTGGCACTTCCGGCGTTCGATAAAATTCCTGAATGGCATTTGGGGGTTGGTGGGAAGCCTTGGATTTTCCTTGACGAACTGATTGTTGAATAACAACGAATGTGGCAAAGCCACGAATGTCCAAAGGACGAATGTCCAAAGGACGAATGTCCAAAGGACGAATGTGGCAAAGCCACGAATGTCCAAAGGACGAATGTGGCGTAGCCACGAATGTGCAAGCACGAATGTTGCGTGGCAACGAATGCCTGCGGCGAATGATAATTAACTATGAGTGAATCGAACATATTTTTTGAGAAGGGGTTAGCGCAGACGACGCCGTTTCCGTTGGGGATTGAGGTGGAGCGTGCCGAGGGGTTGTATGTTTATAAAAAAGATGGTTCTCGGATTATGGATTTTGTGAGTGGTGTTGGGGTGAGTAATCTGGGGCATGGGAATGCACGTATTCGCGAGGCTATTCATGCGCAGGTAGATAAGCACTTGCACACGATGGTTTACGGTGAGTTCGTGCAAGAGTCGCAAAATCTTGCGGCTGAGAGCTTGCTCAAATTACTTCCAACTGAATTGAATTGTTGCTACTTTGTGAATAGCGGAACGGAAGCGATTGAGGCGGCTATAAAATTGGTGAAACGCGTTACAGGAAGAAAGGAAATTGTTGCGTTCGTGGGGTCGTACCATGGAAGCACGACGGGAGCTATGGCTATTAGTGCGAATGAAGTCAAGAAGCGGAACTTCCGTCCGCTTATGCCCGGTGTGAACTTCATTCGATTGAACAACTGGGAAGATCTCGATTTCATTACTGAAAAAACTGCCGGTGTTATTCTTGAAACCATTCAAGGAGACGCAGGTATTCGCATTCCGAATGATTTGTATTTGCGTGCGTTGAAGAACAAATGCGAAGAAGTGGGTGCTTTGTTGGTGTTCGATGAAATTCAATGCGGCATGGGGCGCACCGGGAAAGTGTTCGCATTCGAACACTTCGGCGTGGTGCCTCACGCTATTACGCTCGGAAAAGCCTTGGGCGGAGGAATGCCAATTGGTTGTTTGGTTTCCTCGCGAGAAAACATGCGCGAGCTCTCGCACAATCCGTTTCTCGGACACATTAGCACCTTCGCAGGACATCCGGTTGCTTGCGCAGCAGCGCATGCATTCCTAGAACAAATTCACAATGAAGAATTGTTGAATCACGCAGAGACGATTGGACAATTCATTGAGGAAAAATTAAGCGCTCATCCCAACGTTATCGAAATTCGAAGAAAAGGATTGTTCTTCGCTATTGACATGGAAAGTGCTGAAGTGGTTCAGCAAGTGGTGGAAGAAAACCTTCGTCAAGGATTACTCAGCTTCTGGTTTTTATCTTGCCCGTGGAGTTTCCGTATTGCTCCGCCTTTGACGATTACCATGGAGGAAGCTGAACATGGAGTAGCTATCATTTTAAAGTCCATGGATGACACAACTTCGTTGTGATGACACAACACGTTGTGATGACCTTCTGCGAAGGATGACACACTTCGTGTGATGACACCTTCGGTGATGACCGCAACGCGGATGACACAACACGTTGTGATGACACCTTCGGTGATGACCGCAAAGCGGATGACACAACACGTTGTGATGACACCTTCGGTGATGACCGCAACGCGGATGACGCTGCGCGAGGGGTTGTTTAAAGAATTGCTTTTATGGTTTGAAGAATGATCTTCATATCCGTTAAAAAACTTTGCTCGCGGACGTATTTAAGATTAAGTGCGAGTTTAGCGGGCATGATTTCCTCAATGTAGGTTTTCTCAGGGTTGGGAGATTGGCTGAGGAGTTCGTTTTCACGAACGTATTCGATGCTTGCGAAGTCGGTTATTCCAGGTTTGATGCTGAGGACGTTTTGTTGTTCTTCGTTGTACAACAAAACGTATTTGGGAACTTCCGGACGAGGACCAACGACGCTCATTTCACCCATGAAAACATTCACCATTTGCGGAAGCTCGTCTATTTTGAATTTCCGAATAAAATAACCACTTCGTGTAATGCGATTGTCTTTCATTCCAACCGTTAATTGTCCTTTTGACTCTGCATTTTTCCGCATCGAACGGAACTTCAACAAACCAAAATTTCTTCCATTCAATCCAACCCGTTGTTGAACGAAAAAAGGAGATCCGAAATCGTCGAGCATGATCCAAATCGATACAACTATTCCCAGTGGAAGGAGCACAATGATTAGCAAGCCCGAGAACAGAATATCGAACAGCCTTTTCATTTCATTAAGCTATTGCCGCTAAAATCGCATTTGCCACGCGCTCTGCGTCTTCGTTGCTTAAATCGTAATACACAGGAAGCGAAATTTCATTTTTATAGAAATTAAACGCATTCGGAAAATCGTGAATGTCATACCCTTGACTCTTGTAAAACGTGAACAACGGTAAGGGTTGAAAATGTACGTTCAAAGAAATGCCTTGTTCTGCAACTTCAAGAATAACCCCATCTCGCTCATCTTCTGTGAATTTATCTAAACGAAGCATGTACAAGTGGAAGTTCGAATCTGACCATTCCGTTTTGAACGTTGGCGTAATACATTTTTTATTGGTTGAAAGAATTCGGTTATAGATTTCACAAATCTCTTTCCTTCGGTCTAAACTTTCTTGGAAACGCTCCAATTCTACTCTACCGATTGCAGCGTGAATATCGGTCATGTTGCACTTGTATCCTGCTTCCACAATATCGTAACGCCAGTTACCTGGTTGCAATTTTGAAATGGCATCTTTCGATTGTCCGTGAAGCGACTTCGTGTAAATCTCTTGACGAATCTTTTCCGAAATAATTTCATTTTGAAAATTCAACGCAATGGCTCCACCTTCTGCGGTGGTCAGGTTCTTCACTGCATGAAAAGAGAATCCTGCAACATCGGTTTGATTTCCTACACGCTTACCTTTGTACAACGATCCAAACGAATGCGCCGCGTCTGAAACAACTAACGGTCGTCCGAATTTTTCTTGAGGCTTACTGGTCGGTTTCCATTCGAAACGTTCCGAAAAGCTTTTTGCTAATTCCATGTAAGCGTCGTAATCGACCGGCAATCCGCCAACGTCTACAGGCATAATGGCCTTTGTTCTTTCCGTCATTGCCGCAGCAACTTTCTCAATATCCATGTGCGCTGAATTCGGCGCACAATCGACCATTACGAGGGTGGCTCCTAAATGCACAACCACGTTTGCCGTAGCGGCGTATGTGTATGCGGGAACAATGACTTCATCGCCCGGACCAATTCCGAACCAACACAAAACCATTTCAACTGCGTTGGTCCACGAATTCAAACACAACACCGGGCCCGAATTGCAATACTCTTTAATATCGTTCTCGAAAGCACGTGTCTGAGGACCTGTCGTAATCCAACCTGAGCGCAACACGGCGGTTACAGCTTCAATTGTCTTTTCGTCAATTCTCGGCGGTGAAAAAGGAATGGGTTTCATAAGTAGCAAAATTAAGGGATACACCCCTTGTATTGGTTAACTTTACCCCATTAAACTTTTCGCACTTATTTCTGTTCTTAACGCATGACATTTAATTCACAGAGACTTTTCCCATTCCACAAATCAATAATACTGTTTTTGTTTGCCTTTATTTTCGTAGGAACCACTTTTGCTCAACCTCAGACCGGAGGAAGACCGGGAGGAACAGGAGGAAGCGGAGGAGGACAACCGGGAAGACCAGCAGCAAAAGGACGTGTGTATGGGAAGCTCTTCGATGCGCGAACCAACAAGCCCCTGGAATTTGTGGTATTGCGCATCTACAAAGAAGACAGTTTAGTGGTGAAGGAAAAGAATCCGCTCGTTTTAGGCGGTGCCCTTTCGCAAGCCAACGGCGAATTCACGATTGAAGATTTACCGGTTGGTGAAAAATTAACGCTTCGTTTTTCTTTGGCGGAAGTAGAAGCTGCCTATTTCGTTTTCACGTTAAAACCTTCTGGAGGTCCTATGGGGCTTGTTGAAAAGGATTTAGGAAATCTAAAACTCACGTTCACCGGACAATTGAATACCGTAACCATTGACGGTGGTGGCCCGCGCTTGGAATTCGATAAACGCATTTACGATGTGGACAAGAATCCGATGAATTCGGGAGGAACAGCAGAAGATGTGTTGAGAAACATTCCTTCGCTTCAAGTAGATACAGATGGAAATGTTCAGCTTCGAAATGCTGCACCACAAATTTTTGTAGACGGAAGACCAACCACTTTAACCATTGACCAAATTCCGGCAGACGCTATTCAACGTGTTGAATTAATTACCAATCCTTCGGCGAAGTACGACGCCAGTGGCGGCGGAGGTGGCATCGTGAACATTGTCATGAAGCACAACCGCAGCGGTGGTTACAACGGTAGTATTCGCGCAGGGATGGATAAACGCGGACGAATCAACTCGGGATTGGACTTCAACATTCGCCAAGGAAAAATAAATTTCTTCGCGAACGCCAATTACAATCAACGCCGAAGCATTAGCATAGGAACTACTGATCGAGAAAACGTAGCGCCTGCATATTCCTTGTTTCAAAATCAATACAGCATGAACGACGGTTTCATGTTGAATGGAAGAGGCGGATTCGATTGGCTCATAGACAATCGAAATACGCTTACTTTTTCCGGCAATATCATGAAGGGATCCTTCGCTCCTTTTGACACGTTGAATGTTAAAGCCGATACTCTTGGAGGAGGAACAGGTTCGTACTACCGTGAAAGCAACACCAAGCGTGCCTTTCAGAATCTTGGTGGAAGCGTATTGTTCAAGCACCTCTTCACGAAAGAAGGAACGGAGTTGAACGCCGATATTAATTACAACCGAATTAAAAGTGTTTTCGATGGGGATTATGAGAACATTTACAACGACGCGAATGCTACGTATTTGATACAACACGGAGATGTTTCTCAGTTTTTAATTACTTCACAAATAGATTTCGAATCGAAAGTTACTGATCGTTTTCGTATTGAAGCAGGAACAAGGTTCTCTGTCCGCGACTTCACAACAGAGTATAGAAATAAACAATTGGTAAATGGCATTTGGGAAGACATCACTTCATTGGGTGTGAACTACCATTACCTCGACCAAGTTTACGCGGCTTATGGAACCGCTGCATTGGATTTACCTGTTTGGAAAATTAAAGCTGGACTTCGCGCTGAGAGCAGCGATTACAAAGGAGAGCTTTTAAGCGCAAATAGCAACTTCGCATATAAATATCCGATTGCGCTTTTCCCTTCGTTATTCGTAACACGCGTAATTACTGAAAAGCAAGACGTTCAATTTGCATTGAATAGAAAGATCAATCGTCCAAGTTTCATGACGCTTTCTCCGTTTACGGACTACAGCGACTCGTTGAACATTCAGCGTGGGAATCCCGGACTGAAACCCGAGTTCACACAATCGGGAGAATTGTCTTGGCAGTGGATTCCGAATAAGAAAAACACAATGATTGTATCTGCTTATGGAAGATACACTACCAATATTACAGTAAGACAACAAAGTGTTGAACCGAGTTCAATCGACTCAAGCGTAAACATTGTAGTAACTTCTTATCAAAACGCAAGCAGCAGTCAGGCGTTGGGATTGGAATTTGTTTCGAAAAATTCCATCAGTAAATCCATTGATATTAGCACTAACATAAACGTTTACAACAGTGCCATTGACGGAACGAACCTCGATCCGAATTTGAAGAACAACATCAGTTCGTTTTGGATCAAGAGTAACATCACTTACAAAGCTCCAAGAAATATTTCCATTCAAGCTATGTTCGACTACAGCAGCAAACGCTCGTTGGAAGTTGGAAGCAGTGAACGCGGAGGCGGTGGTGGTGGCGGAGGAATGGGTATGGGCGGCGGTGGCTGGGGCGGAAGCAACAACACCGTTCAAGGATACATTGAACCTACATACGGTTTAGATCTTTCCGTTAGAAAAGAATTTTTAGAAAATAGAAGCTTGGTGCTTTCATTCAGCGCACAAGACGTGTTGCGCACCCGCGTAAACATTGTTCACAGCACTTCGCCATACTTCGATCAGACTACCTACAAGCGTCGCGACTGGCAGATGTTCCGTTTCAATGTTTCTTGGAAATTCGGAAAGATGGATTCTCAGTTGTTCAAGCGAAAGAATATGAAGATGAACGAAGGCGGGATGGAAGGGTGATTCACGGAGCCAAAGATGTTACACAAGATTACTTCGTAAAGAGTAGCATGCGGGATTTACCTTGAAGATCTTTTTTCAACTCTCCTTTCCAGCCCATTGACTCTCCTAGAGCGAGGGTTTCGCGAGAGTAATTTTCATGTATTTCGAAGAAGACTTGTTGAACTGATTCGCAATTGTTAGCGAGTTCTAGAATGCGTCTATAAAACAACAGCGGATCGTTTTCGGGAACGAAAAGCGCTAGGTGTGGTTCGTGTTCAACTACGGAAGGGCGCATTTCACTTCCTTCTGAAATAGGAATGTACGGAGGATTAGAAACGATTGTATTCCAATTTCCCTGGGGTAAATTCTCTTCCAAAATATTCACTTCCTTCCACTCTACTTCCAACTCTAATTCAGTTGAATTTCTTTGAGCCACTTGCAGGGCTTCCTTAGAAACGTCTAGTCCACATACTTCCCAAGTGGGTTGTGCTTTTTTCAGAGCAAGGGCTATGGCGCCTGAGCCTGTTCCGATGTCAAGAACCGAATAATCATTCGGTACGATTTGACCTTCAATGGCCGAATAATTATTCGGCCTTATAGTTTCAAGTATCCATCTCACCAACTCTTCGGTTTCTGGACGAGGGATTAAGACAGCCGGAGAAACATGCAGGTCCATTCCGAAAAAATAGGCTTTGCCCAAAACATATTGAAGCGGCTCTTTATTCGCGATGCGTTTAACTGCTTTGTAGACCAAGAGCATTTGCGATTCACTGATGGAATCGTTTGCTTTCACAATTAAATCCGCAGAAGACAAATTCAAATAATGACGAAAAAGTTCATTCACGATGTTCCTCGATTCACGGGCGTCGTAGACCTCTCCCACTCGCTGAAGCGCGAACTCTTTCAGCGTACTAATTTTATTATTCGGAAGAATGTGGTTCATTTCACAAAGAAGAAACCGTACCCTTTTCCACCTACTTTCAACGTATAAGAATTAGAACCTGAATCGGTTGAAACAATCTCCAAACCGTCTGTGCTCACCTTTCCTTTCCAATAACCCGGAAGTGTAATGTTCACATTCCCCTCGCCTTTCGCGAAGACTGCTATGGAAATTTGATCGAGGTATTTGCGCGCAACCACCAACGCTTTTTCGTCGGCTTGAAATACATACGTTTCACCATAAATCAGTGGCAAGTTCTTTCTTCTCAACTTCACCAATTTCTGTGTTGAAGTTCGAAGTGCAGCTTCTTCGTTGTTCAATTGATCGAAGCGCATCATGCGTCGGTTGTCGGGATCGTTTCCACCCGGCATTCCAATTTCATCTCCGTAATAAATACATGGAATGCCTGGAACACTCATCAAGAATGCGGTGAGCTGTTCCAAGCGAACATACCCAACATTGTCTTTGTGTTCAATCTTACGCGACCATCCGGCTTGCTTCGCGTTCTCTTCGAACTTCACGCTTCCGTCTGCATAAGAAATGAAACGCGCACGGTCTTGGTTGCCGGTAATGTTTCCCATCATGTGGTGCGATCCGTAATACTTCGAGCTCTCTTGAATGACTCTTCCCAAATTCGCGAAGCTTGTTTCCGATTTAGCAAAAGCATCCACTGCCGCATCGTACAAATTGAAATCGAACTGCGCATCCATTTGCTCACTTCCAATGTAAGATTGAATCAATTCAGGGCTTCCGTATGTTTCTCCAATTTGAAAAACGTTCTTTCCACTTGCCTTTACTTTCGAAGTAAGCGTAGTCCAGAACTCTGTGCGGATGTGCTTGGTAGCGTCGTGACGGAATCCGTCGAGATCATAATTCGTTACCCAAAACATGGCAGTGTCTGTTAGCGCACTCACCACTTCCGGTTTCGCAAAATCCCAAGTTGGAAGGAAGACGTCGAACCACGTGGTTAAGCGTTGATCGTCCCAACGTTCGGTGTTCATACTTCCATCTGGAAGGTAAAGCGGCGTAACCCAATCTTTGTGTTCTTTGATTAGCGGATGATCTTGATGAACGTGATGTGCAACGTAATCGAGGTACACATTCATCTTGTGTTTGTGTGCGACCTTCAATAAATTTTTAAATTCTTCTTCCGTCCCGAAACGATCGTCTATCGTGCGCAACGACGTTGGCCAATAGCCGTGGTATCCGCTGAACATACTTGTATCTCCGCCTTTGTCCCACAGTCCCCATGCGCCTTCCGCATTTTTGGTAATGGGTGAAATCCAAATGGTATTCGTTCCCAACTTCTTGAAATATCCGTCTTTAATGGCTTGTGTAATTCCAACTAAATCGCCACCTAAATTGTTTGCGATGGGCTTAATGCGTACGTCGTTTGTTGGACGATTGTTTTCCTTCCTTCCATCTTTGAAACGGTCTACCATAGCGAAGTACATGACTGTTGCACGGGTATCTTTTCGTTTTAATTGGAAAGATTTCTTCACGGGTCTTCCGTAAGACAACGGAATAAGAATGTCGTTGAAGAGCTGGTTTCCATCGTGTGCATAGGCGCGAATGTGTGAGCGTTTCAATTTCCATGCTTTTGCTGGAATGTTGAAATGTAACTGCCACTCGCTCAGGTATGGCTCTTGCACATGCACAACGGAGACAGGAATACGTTGATTCTCGAAATAGATCTGTGCGCCCTTCGGTTCACTGCTGCAATAGATGATTATTTTCTTTCCTTTTTGAGAAAGGACTTCCATTGTTTGTTTCGGTGCGGAAGGAATTTCAATGAAATTGTTTTCTCCACCAAGTCCGTTCGGCATTTTGTTTTTGTTGTTCGCGTCTAGCAATTCATCGGTTCCGTTTTCCCAAATACGATACGGATACAAGCCTGGCTCTAAGAATAATTCAACGCTGTACGTACCGTCTTCATTGCGTTTCAACGGTGTTGCATTTTTGTTCCATCCGTTCATTGCCCCAGCAATAAAAACAGAAGAAACATTTTTTTCAAATGTTGGAGTGTAACTAAAGAGGTAAGATTTCTTCGCTGAAGCGAAAACAGGGACGTCGTATTCGTTGCTTTTGGTTTCAATGTTTAAATTGAAAACAGGTTCGTAGTTTCCAATTGGAAAAACCACTTCCCGAGCAGAAGAAAGATTCGTTTTATCATAAGGGCTCGTTGAAATACTCAACACCTCTTCTGGGTTAACGATATAATTGGAAACAGGAATGCGCGTGTATGTATTGGGAAGGTGAATGGGCGAAGCTAACCCGGGCAATTCTGCAACCTTTTTATTTTTCGTCAGAATGCTGCAAGATGAAAGGAATGCAGCAACTGCAAAGAAGGAAATCCATTTATTCATTTCGCTAAGATAAAACACCTATTCGGCGGGCAGCACTTTTCACTTATCTTTCGGCTATGAAATTGAGACGCTTCGCCCCGATTCTATTTTTATTTTGTCTATGCTCAGCTGCAATGGCTCAGTACACGACCAATCCTATGCTGAACACCACTTGGACCAGCTTTGGACTTGGAGCAAATAGTTCCGACAATCTCTCCTATCAATTATTCGCATCGAAGTCGACGTATGAAGAGACGGTTTCAACAACACTGCGTGCGGCCTATTCGCAAGAGTTAATCGAAGGCATTGATGATAGTATTTTTTTTAGAAAAAACAGATCTTTAGAAGTTGGAATATTGTGGGGGCAAGTGTGGGGAAGGAAAAATATGTTCTTGGCTGCAAGTGCCGGAATGGGATTAACGCTTCGTCTATATGGAGACAGTGCCATGCAAGTCATTGATCAGTTTGTATACAAAGCCGGCGCAACCATTGGCGTCCCGGCGCAAATTGAGATGGGATATCTTTCCAAGAAAGGCGGACTGTCACTTATGCTAACAGGTAATTGGAATTTCCGGGAGCCTTATTATGGCGCGTTAATTTGCTATACTCGGAAATTGAGTATGAAGTAATGAAGAAAGACATTCAAAACAAAGAAGACCTTGTGCAACTTGTAGACGTGTTTTACACCCGCGTTCTTCAAGATGAAAAACTTGCGCACTTCTTTGCGCATTTGGACTTCGAAATACACAAACCGAAGATGGTTCACTTCTGGTCTTTCGTTTTATTGGATGAACCGGGCTATACCACGAACGTCTTCGACAAACATGCGAATCTTCAAGCAAAGTCTACCGACTTCAACGAATGGGTTGCTCTTTTCCACATGACTGTGAATGAATTGTTCGAAGGTGAAAAGGCTGAAGCTGCAAAGTTTCGCGCAACCACATTAGGCTTTACCTTTGGGTCTAAACTAGATGCACTGAACAATCAATCATGAAGAGCTTATTTGTTTCATTCTTCATTTTCTTATCACTAACATTAAATGCACAATTGCTTTTTCAAGGCGGTGCGTTTTATCAAGATACACCAGACATCTCGGCCGCCGTTGATTCGTTCAATTCAAGACATGCGTACAATTTAATCTCGCTTGAACATCCTGTTCGCGGATACAGCGGATCTATCGGATACAACATTCCATTAAATAAAAACCGTTCGTTGTATCTGGCTCCTCATGCCACATACCGAACGCGCACTTCCAAATTATTTGCGGAAGACACCGTTCGACTCGATCTTCAAGAAGTGCAAATTGGATTGCAATTCATTACCGGACCAAAGGCCTGGTTCAGTCCAGTTGCGGCCGGTCCTTTAGGAACTCGATTCTTTTTATTTATTGAAGCAGGAGTGAATGCCAGTCGCATGACTGTTCAGTTCACAGACAGCGCTGTTACTTCAAACAAAAGCATTCAAAGCATTGCACCGTATGCTCAAATAGGTATGGGTTATCGCGCGTTGGTTTTTGGAAAACATTTAGTTGTTACTCCGCGTGCATCCTTTACCGGTTATTACACACAACGATTTCGAGAGGCCGCCAAAATATTAAATAGCGACGAGGTGTATTTGAAATTCCCTAAGTCACCGATAACGCAGGCGTATTATGTCGGGATAGAATTCGCCTGGATTTTCAGTAAAAAATAAATTCCGAATAACAAAAAACGATTCTTTTGCGTTACTGTACTATGGCAATGAAAAAACTCGCAACTCTTTTGTTCTCTTTTTTTATCCTGGCTTTGAATAGCCTTGGTCAAACGTGCGCAGAACTAGAACAAAGACTTCTGCCACTTTACACTTCATTGGTGCAGGGAGATGAAGCGAATGCTCTAGCGCAATCAAAAAACATAATCGAAGAGCTGGAATCTGCTTTAGATTACGCAGAAATTTTTTCTTATCCATTCGAAGCAATTCGAATTTTCAAACCTGCATCTTCTGAAGGCTCTCTTCGGATTTTCACTTGGAATTATCCGAAAGAAGATGGAACACAGCTGTACTTCGGGTGCCTCTTTCATAAGCCAAACAAAAAAAAACCGGCTGTATTCATTCCACTTAATTTCAAAGCGAGCACTCTTCCTAAATGGGAAACGAAAACATACACTGAAGAAAAATGGACAGGTGGGCTTTATTACGCCATTGCACCGATGAAGCAAGGTAAAAAAGAGGCTTTTGCATATGCCTTATTGGGGTTCGATTCCAAAGACAATTTATCTAATTACAAACTCATTGAAATTTTAACAATATCTGGCACTAATTGTAAATTCGGAGGAAACTCTTTCGACATAAAGGACAAAAATCCGAAGCGCGTTATTTTCGAATACAGCGATCAAGTTACCTGCTCGTTAAAATATTACGAAAAAGAACAGACCATAATTGTGGACCACTTAGCTCCGAGAGAGTCTATCTATGAAGGATTCTATCCTGAATACGGTCCCGACGGCAGCTACGACGGTTATAAACTCGAAGAGGGGAAATGGAAATACTATCCAATTATTGACATTGCTCCTTTTGTCAATGGGCAGGCCGTTCCGTTTAATAATCCGAGGCCGTAGTTCTTTCAACTATTATTTTACAATTTGAAGTCGAACCACTTGTCCTTCTATCTTCAAAAAGTAAAATCCCTCAGTTAGTTTTTCAATGTTCAACAATTGATTTGTTGAAGTGATTCTCTCGCTGAATACTTCTTGTCCAATTGCATTGAAAATAAAGACTTGAGAACCTAAATCTCTTTCATTCACCTGAATGGTAATGTTTGTTGAAGCTGGATTCGGAAATATTTTAACGATTGAATTCAATTCTTCTGAAATACTCTGTGCCAGTATATCTATGATATTCGAACGCGAATAAACCAAAGAACGTGAAGGATCGCAACTCACGCCTACCACTTCAATCATGGTATTCATTGCTGAACCTATCTCTCAACAAACGGCTTCAATACATTCGCCCAAAGCACATACCCTGCTCCGTTCAGATGAATGCCGTCTACGCTGTACTTCGCATTTAATTGTCCAGTTAACTCTAGCTGCGGATATACGTTCACAAATGTTATTTTCTTCTCTCTAGCTAACTCTTCTAGCGAGGTGTTCAGCTTAACTACTTGTGCATTCACTCGTTCATTGCAGAAGGTTGGATAACGAGGAGCGCTATTCTCTACTGGAAATGTGCTTTGGATAAAGATTTTCGTTGATTTACATTCTCGTTGAAGAATATCTACCAACGACCTGTAGTTTTTCAAAATGCTATCATTTGAAACTCCTGTCCCCAAATCATTGATTCCCATTTCAATAAAAATCTTACTCGGATGGAGTTCTATAACTGAATTAATTCTGCCTAAAATAGCCGCTGATACATCGCCGTTGATGCCTCTATTTTTAATTCTCAAACCTGGGAAAAATTCTGAAAGCTCGAAATTCTGTGTTAGACTATTTCCAAGAAAAACGATTGAATGACTATCCTTCGGAAGCGACTCGAATAATTCTTGCCTGTTCAACCAATAGGTCATTTCTGACCGTTTCTCCTCTATAGGAAGGATATTAGAATCGGAATCTCTGCTCTCTTGATTCGTTAGAATAAAAAACAAGGCTACAATATTCAAACTTATTGATAGCAGGAAAATCCATTTGAAGTTTTTCATGGTTTTCGAAATTAAGAATTTAAAAGAAAAAAATTCATAAGTAAATTCTCAAGACTGAAATAAACCCTCAAACAATTCCTTTACTTTTACCATATTATTCCAGAACATGAAGTACACCTTTGCTCCTCCAATATTTCTTTGTGCATTCCTTCTATGCATCTCATTCGCATCGTCTGCGCAAATCCTGAACATCGAAGACCCAACGCTAACCAAAGACTCTTTAAGTAAACATGATTTCAAGTTTGGTTTCGGGGCGAATTTCAACTTGTCACAACAGAATGAAACTGTTTATGAAATAGATGGTTTATTGGAGAGTGTTTACCACTATAACGACAAGCATCAGGTGTTGTTAAACGGACAGTATTTCAATACAGGTATCGTAGGGACAGAATTAATTAACGGCGGATTTATTCACCTGCGTTACACACCAAACTTTCTGAATAAAGTGGCTCCGCAGCTTTTTGCGCAACACCAACTCGATCGCGGTCGCGGTTTGGTTCAACGACAACTAATCGGCAGTAACCTCCGTTGGCAAGCCCTGAAAAAAGATAAAATAAGCATTCAAGTGGCTACCGGAATATTTTACGAAAATGAAATTTGGAATATTTCTGGATCTCCCGATTCACAAGAAGGACAGCTTCGCAATGGCGTAATAAAATCGAACAACATGCTCCGACTCTATTTTCAAATTGGAAAAAAAACAGAATTGAGTATCGTGAATTATTATCAGCTACCCTTTGCAAATGCTCATGGCGCCATGCGATTGGCTAGCAACATAAGTCTCTCGACTGAAATATCCGACCGCTTTCAATTGCAAATCAATTTTAGTTCCATGTACGATGCGCGTCCGCTTATTGCCATTGATAATTTTTATTATACCTTTTCAAACGGTTTCGGATATGAGAACAAATAAAAACATGAGAAATTTTATTTTATCAGCAACCCTGCTTTCTATGTCTTTCGGGGTTCTTGGGCAAAGCTGCCTTTATAAGAACCCTTTGTGCTTTTACAACACCGATGTGTTAAGCTATTTAAAAATCTTGCATCAGAACCAGCAATACGAAAAGATGGTTCCGTTTTTTTACGGTCCTTACGTCAGTTCAATGAAACGTTCTGCATTCATTGAAACTCTCGGAGAACAAGACTTCGGTTACACCATGAAACGCGCTGGTGTAAAAGAATTAAGTACCGGAAACTGGTCTCTTACGTATCAACGCACCCTACTCGGAACCAGCACAAATTTCAAAATAAATTGCGCACTCGTGAACGACACCTGTCGTGTTTATTTAGACGACAAGGCTTGGAAAGTTATTTTTCCAAATTAAAAAAATGGTCTAAACGTTTATTTCGCCAATCCAAATTTACCAGGAAAATCTTTTTGAAGATCGGAAACAACAGTTGAAATTTCTTGACTCAACAATTCCATTTCAGTCAAATTATTTGTGAATTTTTTGAAGTTTATTTCAAATGGAAATTCACTGAAATTCTTTGTCTGAATATCGAATCGCATACTAATGTGACCGTGCCATTCCGTTGGGACTATTCGAACATATCTTCCTACTGCATTAGGTTCTAACGCAACTTCGACCACCGTTTTTTGATCGCAATTCCCTTCGAACCCCGCGCCAATTTCTTCGAATTTCTTTCCATCTACACTTACCAGAATCTTGAATTTCGACACCCACTGCTCCCTGTTGTATCTTCCTTGAATAGCCAACTTCTGAATGAGTTTCTTCTCGCCAAAATCGGCTTGAATCCATTGATTCAGATCGTTAGTTTTGGTAGACCAATTCGCAATGCCCTCTTCCAAATTTAATTTCGCCTGCTCATGCCCGTGTTTCTTATTCCAAGAAGAACTTGCAGAAACAACAGCTCCTGAATTGTTCCAAACATTCCATTCCGATGGGTGCTCTGCACTTTCTTGATTTTCTGAAATAACAGTCCACCCTTCATTGCTTCCGGCATAAGACCTCAAGCTCTGTGTTAATTGCACATTGCTCGTATCACTTTCCAATTGAACTGAAACAAATGGCAACATCTGATGGTTGCTGAAATCTATTCCCCAGCGCAGCGTTTGCGATTTGTGATTCTCATTCATGGCAACACAATCGGTATACTTCAATTGCTGAAAGATTCTTCGTTCTGACCTTCTCTTGTTTGAAAGCAATGGTTCAATTTTAGTCGACACTGCTTCCAACAACGAATCAACAGCTGGCTGATTCGAAGTGAACTGTTCGTGACTGTATTGAAATCCAAGCGGATTCACGCCTTCATTTGCGAAAAGAAGGACAAGTGCTTCCAGTGCATTCGCAACAAATGCGGGTGCGTTGTTTACCACTTCAGTCATTTCAACATGGCTATAACGCACTAACCAAATCCCTTTTCTTTCAAACACTTCAACATCTGCAAATTGCAGTTCATAAGATGAGAACGCTTTCGAAATAGCACTGTGCCAAGCGTTGAATCCTTCTGTTGCAGAGAACTTCAATTCAACATAAAATTTCTTCTTAAGGTAATCGAAATAAACCTGACAATGGAAATTAACCTTTTGCTTTTCCTCTGTAGCTTCTAATGTGTACCCTACGAATCCGTTGATGAGATTCGCTGAAACAGTTCCTGCATTGCTGCTTACCGCATGTGCCGATCTATATGTTGAAATAACTTGAACCAAGTCGTTAAGCAAATGCTGGCACACGTCGAATTGAATTTTGAAGGGATCCTCGGACTCTGAAGCAATGAGGGTGTAATCGTTTATTATTTCCGGAATTATTCCATTGAATAAATTGAAGGAAATGTCGAACGACGTAGAAATTGCCTGCGGGTTATGCATTAACTCTTCGGTAGACAACCAAAACTGAATCTGTTCAAAATTATAATCTTCACGAAGGACCCAATTGTATTGACTAACAGCATTGTTCAATGTGTCGTAGGCCGAATTGTTGTAATTCCACAAGAACAGGTTTTCATATTTCGAAATTTCCTTGCCGTAATTTTTCACGAATTCATCGAGCACGCGACGCGTCACTTGCTTCAGCAAATGATAATTTTCAATTTTGGAATAATCCTTCCAATCGGGTAACAGACCTATGGCTACACTTCCGTCTTGATAAACGCTCACATGCAGCGCAATGAATGATTTGGTTAGTACATTCTTCGGATAAAAGCACGTCCAAATGTACCCTGTCATGGCGCCAATCTGCCATTGATTAACATGGGCGTCCCACGTTAAAGACCCTTCGGAATCAAATGCATTCAATTTGGTTTTTACAAAATGAAGGACATCTGAAAAGGCCTGTTTGTGGAGGTTCTCTTTTGTACCGGTTACGGAAACATCTCCGGTAATCTTGTAATTGCTGTCACCAACTCCTTTGTTCAACGTATGAATCGAGCGAATCCAATTTCTTGCATTGTGCATGCGCACGAACGCATCGAGTTGTGTAGGGTTGAAATTAATCTGAGTCGATTGTCTTGCCACTAGCGGATCAATATTCAACGCAGCGGCCCGCTCATCTACTATTGTTTCGAACATCACCGCATCAACACCATACTGCTCACCCATTAATCGAAGAACAAAATCGTTGAATGATTTTGATTGAATGGCTTCATCAATTGCATCTATGAAGCGCTTGTCAATTTCAGGAAATGGATCTTCAATGTTCATCGATTTCGCAACATCTATGACCAATGATTTCATCTCTGCAGACGACAATCCTAATTTAACACGCGATATCGATTCGAAGAATTTAAACTCTTCTAGACTTATCTGTTCGTCGTCGAGCGCAACCACAATTTGTTCCTTCAACTCCTCTACTGAAGCCATTTTTCGAAGGTTCTCATTTTCCTTTTCAATGAAAGCCAACGCCTCTTCACTTGCCTGAAGCAAAACCTTCCAGTCACTCACAATTAAATCGAAATCTTCATTCACTAAAACGCGAATTCCTTTTTCAAGGTTATGACTAAAGCTTACTTCTTCGTACTCGCTAGAATCTTCTGATTCAATTTGAAGGGTATTGGACTCACTCTCTGACACGCGATAAAAGCGATAAGACCAGGCGTCGTGAAGTTGCTCTATCAAGAACATTAAGGCCTTTTCAAGCGGTGGATTAATTGCGTTGAAATAATCTTCGTTATGCGGCCAGTTTACTTCTTTGTCCTTAACCACTTTGTGCGGATGAGCCACACGGTTTCTAAGATTTACGACCTTATCGAAAAACTTAATCACGTTTGTTTTCCCTTGAGGCACCTCGGCAACTTTATTCGCTTCGGCCTCTAGAATCAACCCCTCGAGACTATCTATTTTCCCCTTCACTGCATCGAACAACACTTCAAATCTTTTCACTTCGGGCCATTCATTGTTTTCCCAAACGAGATTATTCAATTTCGATTTATACCCGCCTTTGTTTAATACTTCCATGGTTGAACGAAGGAAGAGCAAGTAGGTTCCGAAACTTAAATTTCGATTGTTCTTCAATAATAATTTCTCCAATTCCAACGAAGAAATACCGCTGTATTTATACTCCCCTAAAACAAAGGCGCACACGTGAATAAGTAATCCCTCGCTTAAGTCGAGCAAGTATTTCTGACGCGCAGATTTTTCTCTGCATCTTTCGATGTCTTCTAAGACATCGCGAAAATTTTTAGGAAGATCTTGCTGATTCATTTTCTTTTATTCTTTAATTATTTTTTTTCGACAAAGAATATATTCCTGCCAGAATAATGTTGATTTTTCAAACTCTTCTTCATCTTGTCCTTCGTACGGAAAAGAGAGGGAATGCCCTCCAGGGAATGCGGTTACAATAGATTGTATGTCGTTGTTCGTTTCCACAATAACACAAAACTCATAGGCCAATTCGAGTTCCTCCAATAAGGCCACTTCCACTTGAAAGCCGTTGCGTGTCTCTAAAATAATATTTTCTATAGTCACGCAGTTTCGTTCGATAATGCCGGAATAACCAACAGCTTCAACGGTGTGAAATAAGAGAGAACTTCTATTGTTCGCTTGCTCTAATATTTCCACCGGCTCGCAGGAGTTTATGTAGTTTAACAAATCGTTAGGGCCTTCAAAAACATCTTTGAAAAACACACTTCCTGCAGCGTTCGAATCTCCGAAATGCAAGGCCAGATGTCTCTCCGCTCTCTCAGTTAACTCAATCATTCTTGAAGAATGAATTGACTGTCTTCCAAACCTTTTTCGAATGGTGAGGAAACAGATAAGTTAAAATTGGAATGGCTGCTGCTATAGAAATCATAGACGCTAAGACATAGAACAATTCATTTTCCATTCCCAAGTAATCTCGAACTCCTTCCGCAGTTTCAAGAATTGGATCAATAGCTGAGATGGAGGAGATGATTGAAATAATTCCTAAAAGTGCTGCTTGTCTTTTCTCTTGTTCTTCCTGAATGTTTGCAGCCAAGCTCTTCAGCCTTTTCTCGAAATTTTTAACCTCCAATTCCACACCTAGCGCCGCTCTCATTTTGGAATAAATTAGATTCGGAAGGAAGTCGAATGAAATATGACTGAAGTTGTATTCGTTCATGAAATCTTCGAATCGCGCTTTGTATCGAACGGGATCATCTTTAAACTTCGCATTGAATCTGAACACGTTGTATTTCAGATGTAAATTGAAAAGATAAATTGAAAAATAAATACGATTGTACGAACCGAAATTGAATAGATTAAGAGCCCCATTGGCATAAAACAAATTCTGTCCAATTACCGTGTAGGAGTCGAGCAGAGCCAAAGCCGTACTTGAATTGAACGCACTTACTCGGTGTTTCATTATCTCTTTGAAATACTCCGGTGAGGGTGTGAAATAACCTACGCTTGCGACACTTCCGAGCATTGAACCGGTTCCGATTTCATAAAGCAAGTGATCGCGGTTGTAGTCTTTCCCCGCAACCGTTTCATCGACACTAAAGGCTGAATATATTTTGAATTTCGAACCGCTGTATTCGTCTGAATCTACAAAGTTTGATGGGTTCGAACGCAGAGAGACACCATCTAATGCGTATTTGGAAATCCACTCGTGTAATTCGACATTCTCATTTTCAACTCGAGCACTAAACATCTTCAGAAAATAAAGCAAGTCTGAAACGTAATTGAATTCGAGTTCCTGAGCATCAACTGAAATGGAGAAGACACCAATTTGATTTTCGAACAAATGCAGTTCTATTTCACTAACATTCCCCACGATTTCATTTCCACGCTTTACGAATTGAATGCGGTGATTGCATTTCTTGCTGTATGATTGAACAGCATTCTCGGCCGATTGCGTGAGCATGAGTTCATTGAACTCTTTGTAGTATTTATCGCGATAAAATTGTTCTGTGCTTTCTCTTTCCTTATCGCTTCCGCGATTCAGACTTTCAAATCCGAGCTCAGCTGAAAGCCTCGCTGCAAACTTCTTGTTGTAATCAAATATGCCTACTACCTTAATGATGGCGGCTTCTATTTTTGGGTTACTTCGTTCGCTCATACTCACATTTTTTTATTTCTTTCAGGAAATCATTGACCGAGCAATATTAGTTCTTCTATTTGTTTTTAAAAAGAGAAATACACCCCCGGCAACAAAGCAGCACATTTCTTTTTCATTGCAGCGGAACTTGCTAACGGATTGTTATCAAAATGAATCAAGTGTAATGATTTCATTTTAGCTAATTCCTCTGGCACTTCTGCGAATTGATTGTCCATTAAATCGAGATGACCTATGTTTTTCAATTCAGTCAATACGAGTGGAAATTCTTTAAATTGGGTATTCCTTAAACTTAGCCTTTTCAGATTATCCAGCTTTGCAAACGACTCGGGCAATTCAACTATATTTTTTGACCATGTCGTAGAAAAATTTTCTAAGTTCTTTAGATCTCCGAAATTTTCAGGCAGTGGATTGTCAACGTTTTCAAAATTAACATCTAAGAAATTCAGATTAGACAAATCGCAAAAACTTGATGGAAGTGGTTTGCTAAGGGTACAACCGTCGATCTTCTTTAAGTTTTTAAGCTCCCCAATCTCTGAAGGAAACTCTGTTATTTTAGTTAAACGTAAGTCCAAATACTCCAAATTCTTGAGGTTCTTGATTGCAGAACCTAATACTGTAATTGGTAATTGGAACAACTTTAGTTCAACCAAAGAACTTAGCTCAAACACTGCTTTCGGCAATTCTGAAATTAGGGAATAACTAATGTCTAAGACTTTAAGATTTTTCAAAGCTGAAATAGAAGAAGGCAAAGATTCAAGCTTCTCGCAATGATACAGCTGCAAAAATTCTAATTTCTTTAACTCGGAAATACCCTCTGGAAGGGTTTTTAGCAATCTATTGTTAGCTAAAATTAAAGTCGAAAGACTCTTGCAATTACTAATGCTTTCACTAATTGAAACTATATCATTTCGTTCCAAATCCAAAGACTCCAAACTTTTCAAATCACCAATAGAATCAGATAGTTCTTTAATACCCGCAGACTTTAATTCTAAATGCTTGAGATTAGCAAGACCTTTTAGGTTCTTTGGAAGTTCAGCAATTTGTTGATTGCCAATTTCGAGCGATTCTAATTCTTCCAATTTCAAGATGGACTCAGGGAAAGCTGTTAGCTTATTGTAAGAGAGAGAAACCTTCTTCAGTTTTTTCAAACCTCCAATTTCATCAGGAATTTCCGTTAATGCATTTGACTCTAGATTTAGTTGTTCTAAATTTTTCAATTCAGCAATTGACGGACTCAGCTCAACTATATTTTTGTTCCAACTCAAATCTAAAACCTGCAGTTTTCCCAGACTGAATATGCTCTTTGGTATGGAAGCAAACTCAATATTCGATAGATTTAAATGAGTTAACTTCGTTAAAGACGAAAATGAATCTGGCAACTCTGCCATTTTATTTCCATATAGATTCAGTTTTTTGAGTTCGCTCAATTGAAACAATCCCTGAGGCAACTTCTGAATCTTATTACCCTTTAGATTCACCTCCTCTAACCAAGTCATTAATCCAATACCTTCTGGAAGTTCAATTATTGCCGCTTCTTCATTCGAAGGCAACTTAATCTTAACTGCCATTTCCTTAAAAAAACCTTTTTCGTACTGGAGGTTCGACCAAGAATTCCATTGCAAATCCAAACAACGAATATTTTTAAAATGCTGGATTGCATCTGGAGTTAAAATTCTATTCAACATCGCAACAGACTCCACACGTAATGTTGTGATCTTGTTCTTACTAATGATTTCCTCAATTCTACTCAACGAAACATCTATCCACGACTTGTTAATTACTAACACCTCTTTCGGAAACTTCAATTCAACAAACCCTTTTGACTTTGGGTCACTGATATAATTGTATCGATAAGTATTTAATGCAATAAAATCGCATATCTCTTTAAAAGGATTTTCCGACACTTTAACCTCTTTCAATGTAGTTACCTTCTCTAGCGCATCGGGAATTCGTTCTAGTCTGTTCATAGAAACATCTAGCAATTCCAAGCTTTTTAGATTCGAAATCTCGCTACCTAAAGAAGCAATCTTATTCTGTCTTAAATCGAGTTTCTTCAATTTCGACAATTGATACAATGATTCTGGAATAGCCGATATTTCTGTGCGTATGACAGTAAGCTCTTCCAAACTTTTGAGATCACCCATATTTTCGGGAAGATTCTCCAATTTCTTCGAACCGAAAAAATTACCGTGAATCTGCAATTCTTTTACTCCATTGAGCCATTCTATTTTTCCAGTTGAAAAATGACTGTCATAAGCGTCAGATGCTATTCTAACAACTTTCGTTTGAAGTGCTTCAAAAATCACAGGATAAAAACTAGTTGGAATAACTTCAAATTCCTTTGTGATTGTTAATGTTCCCGCTGGTTCGAAATTTTCTTCATTCCGGTAATATTGAAAATCGGATTTGTACGTTGGTGAGGTTCTCAAACGCGGAGCGTTTCTATGCATGGCCGGAAGAGAATCATCGGGCGCGAAGGCAATTAACAAAAGTCGCTTAATTTCAGATGTCGTGGCGTCCTCTCCCTTTGGCTGTTGCAATTTTCCACCCAGCCAGTATTTATTAATGGCCTCAACTTTTAATTCACTTAAACCATCGATTATAAGTTGATGGTCTGAAAGTGATGCGAATAATTCTTCTATTTTTTTCATTTTAAAATTTTAAAATATCTCCAACATTTCTATTCGCGATCAAATTCTCACCAATTTCTGAGATGGATGAGTTCTTAGTAATGATGCCCAGACCTTTATACAGCTGACCTATTGTTACAATACTCTGGGTAACAGTGGTGGAAATATGCGGAAGAAAAATATATTCGATTCCCTTGTGCGAACATTGAATCTCTTCTTTGTCAATTTGAATGTCATCAAAAATTCTCAACACGGCATTTCTAGCCTCCTTGCCCAAGGTGATAATTCTAGTTGGCTCAATCAATTTTATTTCCTCTTTCAAAATCGCCACATTCTGATGGTAAGGATTCTTATCACCTGTAAAATCTTTATCCTTGTTACTTTCGCACCAAGAGCCATCTTCGTTCTTGTATTCGTAGTACAATTTATAAATGTCAGTAACGTAGACAAAACCTGCTTGATTCAAATAAGATATAAACTCCCAATAACTGTTCTTGCCTGTATTTCGCCCCTCCTCAGAATGCAAATTAAAAACGGATCCCACCGATATTTTTAAATTTTCTATTTTGTTATTTCGTTTAGGGTCCATCGCAACCACCATTGTTCTAATTGTTGTTGAAGTTATATCTCCAAATGACAAAGGCAAATCAACTCCTAAATTTCTTATTTGAGATTTCCCCTCAAGTATCCGTCGAAACACTTCATTCAAATTTGAAATCTCCAAATCGCTGTCAATCAAATCGAAGACATCATCGAAATTCCCAGAAAATAGATTTAAATTAATTGGATTTGAAATTTTATTTCTAACCTCAGCTGCTAAAAAACCCTCCATATCGTTAAGTAAATTTTATTCTTTTTTCTCAAACTCACTCGCACCTGGCCAATAGTCGAATAAATTTCGGTTCAACATGTCATGTGCTACTTTTCTAAGATCAAATTGCCAACTACTGTATGCCTCTAAATCTTCTCTATCAGTTTCGCTCAGATCGTAATCGTTTTTTGAAATCTCTAATAAGTACTCTGTAATTGTTCTAAAAGTATTTATTCCATAATCTGCACAGCCGCTGTCCTGTATTGGCGCGTAATATTCATTAACCACTGAATGTAAACAAATTGCACCGTTTTCTTCGTCGAATCCTTCGTTAATGTGTCTTAAGGAATAATTAAGTAGTCCAACCCAAATTCTTGAAATAGCATTATTGTAAAATTTAGCATCATCCCAACTTTCCGCATCCCATTCCATTCCTGTTTTTTCCATTATAAATTCAGAAAAATACAACCCTTCTTCATCTGCATTGCTTGTCCATTTGCAATCTTCCCAATTCCTATCAATCTCCGAATCGTTGAAATAGGTTTCAAACTCAATGCTCGGAGCAAAATCTAATTTACATTCGACAGACCCACGATAACTGGTGAAGAGATGTTTTCTAAAGTAATTAGCAAGCTCGCTAACATTATCATATTGCTGTTGTGTAAAATTTGTTTCAGATGCTTCAGCCAACCTTTCTATTCTCTCCAGGCAAACCGAAATGGCTTGAAGTATCCAAAAGCATTCGCGATGGGCATTCACGAATTCAAATAATTTTTTATCGAAGTTTTCAAACTCATCTTTTTTGTTTTTCAATACAATATATTCTACTTTGAAAAGTAAATTTTCAATTAAATCAAGCGTATCGTAAGATTCTCCGTGTCCGAGAAATGCATTAAAGTCCTCGTCTGAAATAACGATATTCTCATTGCCTTTAAAATGTAAAATTATTCTGGCAATTAATAACTCCGGATCACTCTGTAATTTTTCATCGGCATAATCAATGGCATTGATATCGTGTTTTATGGCTTCCAGAACCAACTCACGATCTGCTTTTAATTCAGTAGAGGCGTGTTTCAATATTCTCTCATCCTGACGTAAAGCCTCCAAAACAAAATTCCTGTCTTTCATCCATGCTACCTTACCGTCGTCACCGCCTTGGTATTCTTCATCAAAATCTTCGAGTGTTACTCCTTCTTCGAGGTATTGCTTTTGCTCTTCAGAAAGGTTTTCATTTAAGAGATAGGCCAAACTTGCATCGTTCTTAATTGCTGCTTCGAGAACATCTTTGTCCCTTCTTAAATTACCTGATGCATATTCTAGCGCTTTGGCATCGTTAGCCAAGGACGCTATAACTACTTCCTTGTCGTTTCTTAATTTCTCTGAAGCATATTCCAAAGCAGATCCATATGTTGAAAGTGCGGCCATTACTATTTCTTTATCTTCTTTTAATTTATCTGAAGCATTTTGCAATGAATAACCATTATTTGAAACGGCCATCATAACGATCGACTTGTCGTTTTTGAATTCCTCAGATACATATTCTAAAGAACAACCTTCATTTAATACAGCGGCTGATACAATATCCTTATCGGCTTTGAAGGTGTCAGGAGCATATTCTATGGCATTACCATTATTTGAAACAGCGGCTAACACCACTTCTCTAACTTCTTTTAATCTCTCTGAAGCATATTCCAAAGCAGATCCATCTGCTGAAAGTGCGGCCAAAACTAATTCTTTTTCATCTTTACATTTATCTGAGGCATATTGAAGTGCTGCACCATTTTTGGAAACAGCAGCCAAAATAAGTTCCTTGTCGTCCTTCAAATTTTCAGAGACGTATTCAAGAATTGACTCATCCTTTTTCATAGCTACTAGAATGAAATCCTTCGAGTCAAGCCATTCCTTCGGCGCCTCCTCATAATCCCAAGAATCTTTGGTTTCAATCCATTTCAATTGATCCGGTGTTAGCGTTCCAGGTAATGTACTTCCTCCCCCCTCACTTATACATTCGCCATTCCACTTCCCACGCATAGGACCAGGCTCAAGACCATTCTTCCATTTACCTTCGAAGCCATTCTCGTTAAATGTTAACTCAATTAATCCAACCGCATTCACAGCGGTGTTGTGAAAGGTTGCGCTTAGCACATTTCCTTCGAGGGTTCCAGTGAGCGTGGCGTTCGGGTATGTGCCTGTTATTGCTCCATTTTTCACTTCTGTAAAAGTTACAGTCACGTTTTCTTCAGCTACGTGGTAAGGGGTGTTTAGTTTGATCATGATTTTCTAGTGCTTTTAATTCTATTATTTTTACTTGATTACAAATCTTCCAATAAGTCGTCGTAACCGTTATTTGACAGCTCTTCGCGCAGGAAACTCAACAACTCAGGATCAATCTCGTCTGTCATATCTCTAATAATATCTACTGCCTTTCGCATTATTTCTTCGTTGTAGGTTAATTCAGAGTCATCATTGAAGCATACACCAACATAATCATCTGGATTTTCTACCAATTGGATAGCTTTTTCACCAGCCGCTAACACCAAATCGCTGCTTTCAAAGTATTCTCCATTTATTGTGGCTGCAGTGAACCAAGTAATATCTTCAAATGATTCTGCTATTTCAATTCCTAAAGTATATGTTTCTAAAGTAAATTCTTTGGCTTTATCTCCATCGAAAAATGGCTGATAGTCACTTTGAATATTTTCACCTAAGGTTCTGAATTCGCTACTTATAAGAGCCTTTTCTTTAAGGGCCACTAGCAACTCGCCCCACTTCGTTGAATAATACTCCAATGAATTAACTCCATCAAAAGGCTCTCTATCTGCAAACCAGCATAATTGACCGAAAGTCCGATTAACTTGCTGAATTGTTTCAATTAAGGTGTAAGCACTTTCTTTTCCTTGAAAAGTGCCTTCAACAACCAATTCAGTTAAAATGGATTCTAATTCCAACAATCTATTTCCGTCATACTCTTGACAAAATTCATAGAGGGAAACTCTCCTTTTAACAATAACTTCATTCTTTTCCATTTCCACTTCGATTGTTCCAATCCACTTTCCGCGCATGGTTCCAGGTTCAAGACCATTCTTCCATTTACCTTCGAAGCCATTCTCGTTAAATGTTAACTCAATTAATCCAACCGCATTCACGGCGGTGTTGTGAAAGGTTGCACTTAGCACATTTCCTTCGAGTATGCCAGTAAGTGTGCCGTTGGTGTATGTGCCTGTGATGGCGCCATTCTTTACTTCAACAAATGTTATGTTGTCGTTTTCTTCGGCTACGTGGTAAGGCGTGTTTAGTTTGATCATTATTTTTTACGATTTTATTAGTTTATAATTTTACCAGTGTTCACCATACTATTTCAAGTATTTCTTGAGAATATCATAGTATAATGTTCCGTAGTTTTTATTTTCACCCATCTTCAAATCCTGATTTAAATTACAATCAACAAAAGATTTTATGCTTGGGAAATGAGCGGCTAGGTGAACAAACGGAAGTATATCAATATCTTTTTTATCCGCTAGTACTTTCTCTGTAAAATGTGCTTTTCTAATTTTCGGATTCTTTTTAAACGTTATACCTTGATTTGTTAATTGTGAAAAACTTATTCCGCCGAGAGTAATTATGATGTTCGGCTTTACAAATTCAATCTCTTTGCACAACGTTTTAAAAACAGAATCTCTTATACTATCTTTCTCTTCAATATTTTCTTTATCTAAATCATTGTAATATTTATAGCTTCTTTTCTTTATACCATTGCTGTCCTTGGTATAAAAAAATGTTTTGTAAATATCAGTCAAATACACAAAATTCTCAGAACTTATTGCTTCAATAAAACCAAAGTAGTGCTTATTTTTTTTGGCCCAATCTCTGTTCTTGCTGTCATGCATTGCATAAGGAGTGCCTATGATTACATCCTGACTTTCAATAGCCTTTGCCTTTTCAAAATCTTTAGCACTTCTCATCGGATCTATTCCGATTACCATGATTCTATTCTTGCTTTTAAAATCACCAAACCATGAAGGCAAATCAACACCTAATAAATATGCGTCAGAAGGGATAAATTGTTTTTCATGCCTTAATAATTTCTTATCTCTTTTCACAACTTCACTTTCAGGCAAAATCACTCCATTGGTAAGAAAAGTATTCCAATGCTCGTAAACATTTTTTACTTCCAAATCAATAATTTCTTCTTTCACAAGATTCGCTAATTGTTCGAAGAAAGGAATGGATGTATCTATTATAGTATTTAACATGTCAGTATCGCGAATTTATTTTTGGTTTAGCCTGTTCTTAACTTGAAATTTCACGGACAATAAAGGTCACTGATAATACTTTCTGAAAACGCTATGTAGTCGTATCCTGAACTAACCGAACTCTTCAGGTAGTAATTTGCAGAGATTTCTGAACTTCCCTCGAACTCATGAACGTCATATCCCAATGCCTTCAAGACATCTAGTATTTGATCTGGAATTGCATTGTCGTCATCTGACAATTCGGAGTGATTGCTGACTGAAATTGAAAAAATAAACTCAGCTAGTTCTTCAGCATCGTTCTGTTCAACAACTGCGTCTAGTGAATAGACAAAATAGCTAGAGAGTAGGTTCGAAAAACGGGTAAACTCGGTGTAGTCTTCGTTTATTTGTGAAATTTCTAAATTCTCCGCTTTTACTACAGCATCAATCATCCCTGAATCACGAAGTGTGTCCAAGCTTAAAGCAAAACGCTCCATCATCTCTTCATCATTCTCTATAAAGAGTGAACTCCAAACATTCACATAATCACCAGAAATTTTCTCAGTGATTTTCGCGAGATAAATAAATTCCGGATTCGCTACAAAAAAAGCATTCAACTGATCGTAAAAATTATCTAGGAATGCCTCCTGATTCTCCATTTCCAATTGACTCGCCTCTCCCAAAGTCTCGTTTAACTTCTTAATAAAAGAACTCAAGCCGTTCTCTGTATATTCTTTTACGTTGTAAATTTTTTCGCTCATATTTCAAAGTTGTTTTCTTTTACTTTCCTATTTCCATTGATAGCCCTGATTGACTTTTTCCTAAGATAATACTCAAATCCCCTTCAACTCCAAATTCGACAAGTGCAACAAAAGCACGTAAGTATTGTCTTTCACCCTTCCTTCCAGAAATGCGCGATAGGTTTTACCTCCGTCTTGAAAGACAAGCGGTTCATTGCCTTTCGCTCCTCCTCCGATCATCATGATTGATTCTTTCTCGTGAAGGTCTTTCGCCATTTCAAAAAGAAAATCGAATGTTAATCCGTTGATGTGATGCAATTGATACTTCTTCGCAAAAACCAATTTGTTGTACATGTCCTTTTTCGGAAAAAGTTTTCCCGGCTTAATGGGAACTTCAGCAAGAATGTTGGCGAGCAACTCTTTCGGAATTCGCTCTTCTTTTACGGTTTCGTCTGGATTGTGAACGATCTCTTTTTTCGAGATACGCGAAACCGGTTTCAAATCTTGATCAATGTAAACTCGAGAGCTTCCGTTGACAAACCTACCCGTTAAATTCAAATCAATTTCCGGATCTGAAGTAATCATGGCTTGCGCTATGGCCTCTCCCTCTCCTATGCTTTTGCTCATCCCCTCGAATGAATTTTTTATAGCACCTTTAAGCACTCTAAGTGTTTGCACTTCTTCACCCTTTTCAGTGACCAATTTAACCGTCGGCTTTTTAGGCTTTGAATTGAAAATAATTTCTGCATCGCGCCCCTTGGCATCTGCAATATGTATGTATCGTGACATCTTCCTTGTAATTAATGGTTATAACATTCCAAAGTCTACCTCTTCCTCAGCTGCTTCCACAGGAGCATCTTCTACAGGAGGAATTGCGGATTTATTTTCTAGGTATTCGAATTCCAACATTCTTCCTGTGAGAACAAAAATCTCGTTTTGACTGCAAAGAACCAAGGCATCAGCTCCTTCATAATCTGCTCTGTAATTGAACACGAATTGGAATACATTTCCACCTTCCAACAATTTCAACATGGCTGCCTTTGAGGTTGCATCTTCCCAGGTTAACTGATAAACCGTTGTGACTTCCAAGTTGAACAAATCGTCTAAATCGCCTTTCGCCAATTCAATTTCACCGTCGTAAGAAGATGGAATGAGGGTGGCGTCTTTGCCGTCTAAATAAACCGTCTTTAGCGTTTTCTTTTCGACTTCTTGGTTGTTTGCATCGACTGTTTTCAGAGCAGTTGCTCCAGATAGAATAAGGGTTTGTCCGTCGTCGAGTAGATTACCTGTTTCGCATGCGATGCCTGATTTGTCAGACACAACCTCTTCCACAAATCCGTATACTTTATCGCGATCTACCTTGGTAATACCGGCAGCGAATTTCTGTTTATCTATTACAAAAGTTAAGTTCTTAGCCATTTTCAAATTATTTAATTTGGTCCCATCCCTTTTTAATGTTCTCTTCTTTCAGTTCCGCAATCTTTGCGCTGACTTCCTTTTCAGTGGAGCACAAGAAAATTTCTTGTTCCAAAGGAGTCTTTCTTCCGGCGCTGAAATCGGAGTAAATGACGTTGAAAGGAGCGTACATTCCAGATTTCTCTTTGTTTGTTTTCAAACCAACAAACTTTCGCACAGCCGTGCCGCCTTTTCCTTCTTTCACGAACACTTCGCGAAGAATAATTTCTGAAGGCGTTCCCTCTTCTTTGGAATCCGAAGTTGTGATTGGCGCGCATAAGGCATAAGCCTGTGTCGTGCCTGCATCGGAAGTGTTTGCTTTTTTATCGGCTCTTACTCGTGTGAAGTTTGGGGAAATAACGCTTAGCGTTGCTTGGTTTCCACACGATGAATATCCTTTCTTCTCGTTGAATTCCAGAACTGTTTTACGAATAGCACCGTTGCTGTTTTCGTTAATGAGATCGAGACAAGAGATTTCCACCACGAGTTCCGGTTTCACAAAAATGAAAGCCGTCTTAGCGCCAGACACCTCGGTGTATTCGGAAGTAACGGCGAGTGGTTCCAATTGCTTCACCAATTCAGTGCGTTCTTTCTCACTGAATCCGCCACCGCATTTGGTAATGATTTGAAATTGGTTGTTCTCTAGCGCACAGCCCAAGAGCATTTCACGAAGCACCCCCTCTTGTTCTCCGTTTGTTTCGGCGTAACCTAAAACAACAAGATCGAGGTGATGCACATCTTTTACCTTGTAGGTGATGTTGTTTCCTGAACGCACGATCATGCCTTCGGCATTTTCTGGAAGTTCTTTGTAGGAGGCGATTAAGTCCTTTCTGCTTTCGAAAGATTTGTGTTCGATAAGTGAAATGCCTGTGGACCATTTCATTTTGGAAAGGGCTTCCCATTTGTCTTTGGGCTCGAGGTCTATTTCTTTTCCATCCAGCTCAAGCAAATCGAATGCGCAAAAACGCAGATCGAATTTCTCGGGTTCATCGAGGGCGGCATTCACCTCTCGGTGCGATTGTGAATCGTTGTCGTTGAAGCAGCAAAGCTCTCCGGCAAGAACAATATCGTCTTTGAAAGCCTTTGCTTCTTGAATGATTGCAGGGACATTTATTTCGTTCCCGTTTCTGTCGAGCAGCTGTGCCTTTCCCTTCTTCACGGAAAGGAAGGTTAAGTGTCCGTCTAGCTTCTGTGAAGCCAGGTAGTATTCATTCTCGGCTATTTTCAGACCTATTTGTTCTGAATCGACAGGAATATATCGCGATGCGATTTTGGATTTGTAGGTGGTTATGTTGGTCATTGATGTTTAGTTTCCGCTTCTATTAAAAAGCTTCGCTAAAAGTAACGAAAAAGTTTACTCATTGAACCTTATTTAAGAATTCAAAAATGTGATATAAACAGAATCAAAATGAATTCTCGCCTACGAAATTGACGACTTAGTCCCACCAATTGTCATGAGTTATTTCCATTTCCAACTTAAATCGAAAAAGAATTTTCACACTTCATACAATAACAGCATTAAAAAATCTTTCTATGAAAAACAACCAACCTCCTATGATACTCGATAACCCTCAGAATTCAATTTATGTTGATGGTCAAGTCTTACCAATGTTAGGCCATTATTTTCCTTGGGATTCGAGAGCTGTGGTTACCTTAAAAGCATCTTTCGACATACTGAACAATCACGAACCAAAATCATAAAAAATGAAACAACTACTTGCACTTACCGTGTTGCTCCAATTATGCAACTTTTGCCTATTCGCACAAAATTCAAACGACTTCAATTTAAAGAAATTCCAAATTGAGCTCATCAGCGAAATGCAAAAGCAATTTCCTTTCATGACTTTAGATACCACCTTGAGCTATGCAGCGAAAGCAAAAAGCCAAACAGCGGCAGGAAATCCAACTTGTTATGGAACTAAAAAAGGAGGTATGGTCGATACAGAAAACAATGAAAAAGACGAAGCTTTTCGATTAGTAAATTCCTACAAAACCTATTTGAGAGATGTTTTACACTTCGACGACAAGTCTCTGTTAAGATGCAGATTCACTGAATTCTGTGCAACAGCAACAGAAGAAAATGGACTTGTTCGGTATGGTCTAATCGTAGACAACAATATCGAATTTCAGAATTAATAAATTCCACTTAATCAGGCAGTCATAAACCAAAAACCCCCAACTTTCGTCGGGGATTTGGTTGCTTCTTCGTGACACTGTAGGGATTCGAACCCCAAACCTTCGCATCCGTAGTGCGATGCTCTATCCAGTTGAGCTACAATGCCATTGCTATTAAAGCGGGTGCAAATATAGGCATTTCCTTTTATTTCACAATGATTCTAATTATTTTTTACTTGCTTAACACTTCCAAGGATTTACCAAACCCTTGTCCAGTCACAATTATTCATCACATCGTGCAACTTCACCAACCCTTGTCCATAGACTATTCGAGCTTCAGTAAATCTGGGGTTTGAAACCGGAATCGCCACGATATCTAACGTATCACCGAAAACCTTGTAGTCGCCCAAAGAACTTGGAGTTTCATTGACTACCACCTCAAAATAATTGGAGGAAACGAATTCTTCCGTGACATTAAATGAAATCGTTGCCGTTTTTTCATCTTCCGAAACCCCCAATTCAAAAGACCAGTAAACAGGAATATAGGTGGAAGAACTTACTTGCAGAGTCTCGTAACAAACGGGTTTCGACCCAGTGCCCCCAACACTCAGTGGATTATTCGATAACGTGCGAGGGACAGCACGTGTATACTCTGCAACTGGAAAAACCAACGTGTCGCCTAACCCATTGCTGAACTTCAATTCTCCCACCGAAGGAAAATATCCCTCCATCTGTTGGGGCAGCCCAGGACAATCAACTTCCTTCTTACAACTGCTTAAAAATACCGATGGAACAATTGCAAGCACTGTCAATACAAGTACAATCTTCTTCATACAATGAATTATTTCACTTTATACAATTTCAATTCAGAAAAATCAAAATCCGGATTCTCAACAAACACACGCATTTCTTCCATCTCGCCTTCCATATTCGATATAAACTGAACCTTACCGCTCGGAAGCATCATCTGCGTAGACCAATGCAATGCAAATACATTTTTATCGATATGCAACAATGTTCCCTTGAACAGTTCCGTTGGCTTGAAATCGATTTTGTAGACATCACCATTCTTTATCACTTCAACATCTCCATACATATCACTTCGATAAACTCCTTCAATCTTTGATGTAACAGGTAAAATCCATTCATAAGCCTCACCCGTAGGGGGCGGTAATAATTCTGGCTCTTCTGCCTTCGGAGCGAATTCATTCACCCAATTCTTACTTCCCTTCACCCCTAAAAACAAATCCAAAAACTCAAAGCCCATGGCACTCGGTAACGAATTGTTGCTGTTCGTTAAAATCACAAATCCTAAATTCATATCTGGAATTAAGATGGTCTTCGAGATCATTCCGTCGTAACCACCGCCGTGACTCACAATCTTGTGTCCACCATATTCCATCAACTCCCAGCCCATGCCGTAACCGTTCGCATGTCGCGAAGGCATGTTGTCACGCTGCCACTTGCTCACCGGCTTGTTAATGTTGTACTCCCACATCTCATAGGTACGCTTTTCGTCCCAGTATTTCTTTCCACCTAAAGTTCCTTTGTTCAATTGCAACATCATCCACTGACTCAATTCATTCACACAAGCGTTAATGCTTCCCGCCGGGCCAATGTTGTCCCAATTCACATAAGGAATGGGAATGTTCTTCTCCTTCACGGTGTTGTGCGGAGACGCGACGTCGGCGCCCGCCTGAAAAGCAGTAATCGAAGTGTTCGCGTTCTTCATTCCTAACGGAAGAAAAAATTCATCTTTCACAAATGCGTCCCACGTTTTTCCTGTCACTTTCTCAACGATTTGTCCAGCTGCCAAAAAAGCAATGTTGCTATATCCATAGGTCGTTCGGAAACCATACTTCGGTTCCACGAACTGCCATCTGCGCAGAATTTCACTTCGAGAATGACTCGTTCCATACCAGATTAAATCTCCAGCAAAAGTCTCGAATCCTTGTCGGTGTGAAAGCAAATCGCGCACAGTCAAATTCGCCGAAACATACGAATCGTATAATTTTAATTCTGGAAGGAAATTCTGAACCTTGTCGTCCCACTTCAACAATCCGCGATCGACACACACCGCCAACGCCGCACTGGTGAAGGCTTTCGAATTACTGGCAATGGCGAAAGAACTGTTCTCGGAAACTGGCTCCTTCGTCGCAGCGTCTTTCACTCCGAATCCTTTCGACAAAATAATTTCGTTGTTGTATACAATGGCAATGGCACCACCGGGGACATTATATTTCCCAAGACCCTCGTTCATCTTGGCTTCCAAAGCTGTTATCTGCGCTGCGAAAGGCTTCGCGGTTTTCTTTTGTGTTGAAGCCGAAAGCGCAAGGGCCACGGCTAAAAATGAAAGAACTATTTTTTTCATGTTGAATGTTATCTGAATCTCACTTCTGTTGCGCCGTGTCCATACCTCTGATAATTCCCATCAAGGAATTCGCATTGCGGATAATAGCTCTTAATGAATGAACGAATCTCTGCGCGTAAAACGCCCTGCCCCACTCCGTGAATGAAAATGACCTTCTTTACTTTTTTCTTTTCGGCAATGGCCAGCATACGCTCGAAGTGTTCCATTTGAATGGTTACGATTTCTCCGTTCGTCATGCGCTCGAAATTGTCGAGCAATTCATGAATGTGCAAATCCACCTCGAATAAATCGGCATTGTGCGGAAAATCATTCGCCGCGCGTTCCTTGTATCTATTTTTGAAATCCTTCGACGCAGCCTTCACCGCATGGGCATCCACATTGCGATCGAGCATTTCTCGGGTGTTCGGCTGAACTTGATTGTATTGTGAAAATTCGTGTTTCGAATTTTCAATCTTCACGAGCTCTCTCAGTGGATGCTCGAAAGCGAAGCCACTGCTGTCTTCTACTAAAGCCGACTGTTCACTTGAAAAACTAACTATCGTGCCTTCTCCCTCATCATTCAAAAACCGAACAAAATCGCCTATTTTAAACTGACTTTCCATATTGCTAAGTTAAAACTGTATTGTCAATATCTCTGTCTAATTGTATAATTCCATTGACAATTGTCATTTTAATTTGCTTGAATTACTAACGTGGCTAACTATGGTTTTTTCTAGTCTTATTTTTATTTTCTTCTTTTTGCCGCTTTCATTGCTCGGCTATTTCCTAATACCTAGTATGAAGGGGAAGAATTTCATTCTTCTCATTTTTTCACTTCTATTCTACGCTTGGGGAGAGCCTATATGGATTACACTCTTGCTGTTCTCGAGCATTGTTAACTATTTCATGGCGTTGTATATCAGCAACCATAGAGGAACTGTCAATTCAAAATTCGCGTTGCTCGTTTCAATATGCATAAACATTGGACTTCTTATGACGTTCAAGTATGCCGACTTTTTCGTTGACAATACCAATTGGTTATTTGGAACCGAATTCACCAAGCCCGGAATAACGCTGCCTTTGGGAATTTCTTTCTACACCTTCCTTTCGCTGTCTTATACCCTAGACGTTCATCGCGGGCACATACAAGTTCAAAAAAGTTTTTTGAATTTCATGGTTTATGTAACCATGTTTCCACATTTGGTAGCCGGGCCTATTGTTCGCTATTCTGAAATTCAAGACACAATAAACGAACGGAAAACCTCTTGGGCCATGGCTTGGAGTGGCATAAACAGATTCTGTTTGGGGCTCTTCAAAAAAGTAGTCATTGCAAATACTGCCAGTATATTGGTTGAAAAATACCTCGATGTACAATTTTTGAATCTCTCGTCGCCTGAAGCGTGGTTTGGAATAACGCTATTCTCGATTCAAATTTATTTCGACTTTTCCGGATACTCAGACATGGCTATTGGATTGGGAAGAATTTTCGGATTTAATTTTCTTGAGAATTTCAGGCATCCGTATGCAGCAACTTCTGTTGGAGATTTCTACAAAAGATGGCATATGTCGCTCGGTAGATTTTTTCGAGACTACGTGTATATTCCTTTGGGTGGAAATAGGAAGTTCCAATTGCGAAACGTATTCATCGTTTGGCTACTCACCGGATTTTGGCACGGCGCCAGTTGGAACTTCGTGCTTTGGGGCGCGTTTTTCGGATGTTGTATGATCTTCGAAAAATTGCTTGACCGTTATTTAAAAGTAACACCTCGAATTTTCAAACACAGCTACACACTTATTCTAATCATTTTCAGCCGAGCTATTTTCTACTATGTCGATTTCGATAAATTAAAAACATTCGTAAAAACACTTTTCTATTCCGAATATCCCGTTTCGATTAATTTAAAAAACGACTTGCTCGGATACATGTACTTTTTCATACTCGTTATTCTCTTCTGCATTCCGTGGGACGAAATATTTAATAAAGAGCACACGGCATACAAACGTGCTAGCAAAATATACTTCTATGGAGCCCCTGTAATAAATATTCTGCTCTTGTTGCTCGGAACGGTTCTTTTAATAGACGATACTTACAATCCATTCATTTATTTCCGTTTCTAATATGTTCCAGAAAATTGGCATTTTAATTCAAACGCTGGTCTTAGTAGGAATAAGCACCACATTTTTTCTTTCTGAAAAAAAACAAATTTCTGAATCTGAAAAACGTACCCTTGCTCAATGGCCTGCGCTTAACGATTCAACTTATTTTTCGGGCGCGTACTTCAAGGGTATTAGTGAATACATTAACGATCAATTTCCTGAACGCGATTGGCTGCTTGAATTGAGTAACAAACTCAGGTTTCGCATGGGCGTTCATCTGGAAGATGAGATAAGGATGGTTGTTGTTGACGGCCAAATGGAACAAACCAATGAGGCAGCGCCCAATGACAGTCTTGAGGCCTCTACCAATGATTTCAACGCTGCCTATTCTGGCGGAATGCTCATTGTAAATGGAGCTGCTTATACGATGAACAGTGGTTCAGTGAATGTCTCCCCCATTTTCGCGAAAATGGTTAATGAATACGCAACCACTCTTGGCCCGAGCGTTACCGTGTATTCCTGCATTGCGCCTTTATCAAGTGCCTTTATTCCTTCGAAACAGTATGCTTATTTGAACACCAAGAATGAGCAAACACTTCACGCTATTCGCGACAACCTTCAACCCGGAGTAAAATTCGCAGATGTGCTGGCTGAAATGAATGCGTATCGCAAAGAGAAACTCTTCTTCGGCACGGATCACCACTGGACCGCCTACGGAGCCTATCATGCATACGTAGCTTTCTGTAAATCGGCTGGAATTAATCCTGCTAACCTTTCAGACATGAATCATGAAATTAGAGGGCCATTTTTAGGATCACTGTATGATTTAACGAGAGACCAAAGCGTAAAGGAACACCCAGACACACTGGAATTATTTAAACCACGAGTAACTACGGAACTTGTTTATTATGGCCCGAGCGGATTCGATAAACCCATAAAAGGCTCGTTATTCAGCATGGCTAGAGGTTACCCTAGTTTCATTTCAGGCGACCATCCTTTGGAAAAAATAACCACCAGTGTTAAAAATGGCAGAAAGGCATGCGTAGTAAAAAATTCAATGGGTAACGCTTTCGTGGTGTATCTTGTAAGTCACTACGAAGAAATATATGTCGTTGACTTCCGTTATTCGAAACACAATTTGGTGCGTCTTATAAAAGACAACCAAGTGAACGATCTCATTTTCGGAATGGGTATGTATGGTGCTATGAGCAAAGGCACCATTCAAATGATGAGGCAATTGGGTTTGAATAAATCATCATCTTCGTCAAGTACATCTTCGCCTGCAAAAACCGAAAGCAAAACAACCAACAAAAGCAAAAGCACCGCCAAATCAAAAAAAAGGTAAAAAATGAAAAAACGATTGATAGTTGGACTGCTCTTTTCTCTTGTCACGAGTATTTCCTTTGCCCAGACATATGCTGAATCCATTGCTTTGTTGGGTATTGACACCAGCTATTCTTTCATTCAATTTCCTTCGAATGAAGCTGCATTACTCTTTCAAAAAAACATGAGTAAATCGCTGCAAGGTGGAAGAACAGTTATCTATCATTACGGTGCCAGTCATATTCAATCTGAAATTGTAACTACGCAAGCTGGTCAACTTTTAAAAAGTAAATATGGCAATGCCGGTCCTGGATTTTTATTTCCATTTTCAGCAGCGAACACATACAATTCCATCAATTCTAAAACATCGCACACGGGAACTTGGACCTACGCGAAAAGCTTCCAACTGCCTCCGAAAATTCCATTGGGATTGCGAGGAATGACGGTAAGCACACAGGACACTTCTTCCTCTTTCACGATAACCTTAAACACCCCTTTTCCGACTAAGAAGTATGCCCTTCAATTCTTTCTAGAACTGAATCAACTTACACCTGAAATTCAAGTATGTATTAACGGTGACCAGTGCTTTTACTTTGATCGTGATTCAATAAACAATCACATGGGAGAAACCTTTTTACCTATACAGTTTGAAGGTGAAATTCGCTCGGTAGAATTTGATTGGATGGGCCCCAGCGAGATAGGTCAGACATTTACTTGTTACGGAATTAATGTTGAACACGAAAACAAAAAGGGACTCTTATATGAATCTTTCGGTGTTGGAGCTTCGGCCTTTCAATCTGTTCTTTCGATTGCAAAACTAGAGGATCAAGCTCCGCAATTACTTCCCGATATTGTTATTATTGACTTCGGAACAAACAACATTTTGGCCACGAACAAGATGGATAACAACATTCCATCCTACGTGAAAAAGACGGTCGCTAAATTCAAAGCCATTAATCCAAACGTTTCTATCATATTCACTTCCATGCAAGACTTGTATAAAAATGGAAGATATATTGATGCAGGAATCCGCTTTAACGAGGTTGTTGATTCTATGGCTATGGCAACCAATTCGCTCTATTGGAATTTTTATGAC
Organism: Flavobacteriales bacterium; assembly: GCA_044239865.1. GTDB lineage: Bacteria > Bacteroidota > Bacteroidia > Flavobacteriales_D > Sanyastnellaceae > CAIZGX01. The sequence goes on along the minus strand of JBIIAO010000003.1, from coordinate 138,966 downwards.
CTCTCTGGCGGATATATGAAAATACGATTTTGGAACGAGCAAGGTTATGCGCAGAAAGACTTCATTCACCTCACGAAAAAAGGGTATGAACTCAAAGGATATTTGCTTTACAAAAGTTTTGAAAATAGCCTTCAACTTTTAGCAACGAATCCAAAGCAAGAATCGCTTCATTTCCCCGTTAAATTATACAAAGATTTACTTCTTAAAAAGCCTGCACCCGAAGCGCCAAAACCTCCTAAAAAAACAGATCCCCCCGCTGCCGGCAAGAAAACTTACACCGTAAAAAAAGGCGATACGCTCTCGAGTATTGCGCGTAAAAACAAAACAACCGTTGCTAAACTAAAGAAGTTAAACAAGCTAAAAACGGATAAAGTAAAAGTTGGTCAGAAACTGAAATTGAAATAATATCAACGAATCGATTAAAATCAAAACACTTCGCTAGCAAAGCACTAAGATCAAAACGGTTTAAATGTAACTGGCAGGAAAATTAGCGAAAGCGAACTGAATGAGATACTTTCGCTGGTAAAGTAAACAAGCATGCAGCGACGCGATTTATTAAGCAAATTAGGAATGGTCACTGCTTCCTATGCTTTGGTTTCCGAAAAGATTTTCGGCGAATCGGAATTGTTACGATTTGAAAAAATCACAGTCGCTTCACCGCTAGGTGCCGATGAAACGAACGGGCACGGCGAAGGATTCGACATGCTTATTCACGAGTCGCGTAAATACGGACTGTGGAGAGGATTGAAACAACAATTGAATAAAGCTTGTGAAACACCTTCCGGAGGATCTTTCTCCGAACCAAGATAAATGATGCCATGTGGGCGTTTTTCAAACAGATGGAAATCATTGATGAAAACAACAAACCTTCAAATCACTTCGGAGATCCCGTGTGGATGTATTATCAATATTTAAAGTTGAAAGGTGACTCTCGCACCATAGAGGAAATCTACGCCGAAGGACAAGGCTGCATAGCCCGTGTGCGAGAGCGTGGAGTTCCAATTGCCGATGGGTATGGCGCGAATCATTGGGACATGAATCCTGACCTTGAGCAAGAAATTCGATTGCTTTACGCAGATGCGAAGAAATGTTTGTGGGAAGAAACACCTTCGAAATTTAGAAATTTCCTTCCTCATGGGATTGCGATTACCACGCTTTCCAAAGACCGAAAAGATTACATCTACCATCCGCAATCGGGAGAACAACTTTCGCGAGACAGCATTTATGCTTTAGAGATTTTACGTTCAAAATGGAAGAAGAGCATACCCGATATTCAAGTCATTGTTTCTGACGGATTGAATGTCTCTTCCATCATTGACGAAGGGCATCTCCTTCCCTATGTGCAAGAATTAAATTCATTGTTGATCGCAAACTATTCGCTTAGCAACGAATACTCTGTAAGTAAAGACCCTCTGTTCATTCAGCATGGAAGAGTGCGAGCGGGCTACCGATGCGGCGATTCTGCTTCAAAACAGAAAAGATGTATTCTTCACATTATTGGTGAACGTCCGGGAACCATGCACCACAACTATTCCGTTTACATTTCTATTGCAGCAGCAGCTGATTGGAGTGTTGAAGGCAAAATAGATCACGATATTACGCGTGTTATTTCAGGAATTTCAGATACTGCGCTTCATCCGAAAGATGCTGCGAAAGAAACGCTCAGAATACTAACCGATCTTTTTAAAATCTAAGTGCCCAACCTGCATTGAAGACAGGGAACGCTTTTCCTTCCTTCAACAAATTAGAAGGTAAAGGCGTTTTTACATCGCTGTTATTGTAAAGCAAAGGAGTCTTTCCAAGGAAATAACCACCTTCAACAAAGACTACATTCTTCTTTGTGATGTAGAAATCGAAAAATGTTTTGAATTGCAATTCGTTGTAACGAACGAATGTGTTCACATCTTCTCCACGAAACGATCTTGTTAAAGAGCGAAAAGCTAAACCAGCATTTACTCGAGAGGGCGCAACTGCATAACTAAATTTCATGCTGTTGGGAAGGGTTCCATAAATCGTTAATCGATCAGATACTTTCCAATCGATACCGACTAAAGGAATAAAGAAATTTCCGAAGAATTCACGGTTGTAATACAAACCGAATTTGTACCGAAACTTTTCAGACTCCGTAACCGTGAACAAAGAATAAGCACCTATTTGAAAAACATCGGAAAACTCGGCGCCTAAATCTGCACCGGCTATTTTCGGAATAATCAACCCAGTAAATTTCACTTTCGGATTTTTCAATTGCACTTGCATTCCTAATGGAAGCGTGATTGAGGAATAATCAGCAGACAATGAATCTCTTTGCATTGAAAGCTTTTCATAATGTGCTCGAACAAAAATTGTATTGCCGTTTTTCAGAACTTTTGGAATAAACGCATTCACAAATAAGTCGCTGGTTTGTGCGCCAGAGGGTATATTGTATGCTTGACGATTGAAGGAAAAAATATCGACGAAATATTGAGCATGGGTGTTCATTTGAATGAACAACACGGATAGAGCAACGAATATGATTCTTTTCATGCATGCAAAATAGACGAAAACTATAAAACTCTATCCTCAACAAACAAAAAAACTTGTTCACAACTAGTCGTACAATTTTCATTTTCAACGAAATATAAAAACTAAATTGGCTCATCATTGGTAATCCAATGGGCGATAACCGAAAAGCCAAACGAGTAGGTAACCTTAACTAATTTTTATGGATAACAAATTTTTCACCTTCATTAGGCCTTATTTGGGCTACATCGATTCTGGCAAAATGTTCAGACAACCGATTGGTTATGTTTATTTGGCACTTGCCATAATTAACGCCTTACTTCCTCTATACATCATGTATGAGGCTGCTGACAACAATCTGTTCGACGCGCCTGCAAAGGTGGTTGTGGTATTCCTTATCTTGTGGCTAATTATTGCTGCAGCCGGTTGGGTTAGCTTCCAAATCTGGTGGGACAGAAAATCAAAGGTGAACGAAACGTCTCAAGAAGGCGATGAGTTCATAGCTATCCCTATTTATTCACACTTCGTTCAAACCTTTGGAGAATGGGCTGGAACGTGGTTTGCTGTTGTTGGCTTCTTCTTCGGTATTTTCACTGAACTTGTGGAAGAAAGCCGAATGATTGGCAGATTCATTCCAGGGGGCTTCATAAAGGGTGGTGGAATAGAAAGCGCTATTATCTCTGTTATTGCAGGATATTTAATCATTGTTCTTTCACGAGCAGCGGCAGAAATGCTTCGCGCGATTGTTTCTATTGCGAACAACACTAGAAAATAATACGATGTTATTTGAAAGAGAAGGGAACCGAAAGGTTCCCTTTTTTTGCCTATCCCAAAAAAATTACGGCGCCATTCTTCCAATTGACCAATTCCCTTCAACCAAAGAATAGGTCAAACGGTCATGCAAGCGGTTCGGTCTGCCCTGCCAAAATTCAAAATAATTCGGACGAATGATGTATCCGCCCCAATGCGAAGGACGCGGAACAGGATGACCTTCAAACTTATCGGTGAATTCTCTGAAGCGGTCGTTCAATATTTCACGTGAATCTATGGTTGCACTCTGCGGGGAAACCCATGCGCCGATCTGACTCTCACGCGGACGCGAATTGAAATAAGCGTCGCTCTCTGCTTCTGTCAACTTTTGCAATTCCCCTTCAACCCGAACTTGACGTTCAACCGTTGGCCAGAAGAAATTCAAAGCCACTTTGTTGTTTTGCTCTAATTCCATTCCTTTGTTGGAAGTGTAATTGGTGTAGAATTTCAATCCGTCTTCGTTCACTCCCCGAAGCAATACCACTCGCGAATGCGGCTGCCCTGAAGCGTCCACACTGCTAACGACCATGGCGTTGTAATCGTGCAAATCCTTTACTTCGTTCAACCAAAACTCTAACATCTCGTGCGGAGCAGCTTTCAAGTCTTCAACCTCCAAGCTATTTCTATCGTAGCTCTTTCTATCGTGTATAATGTTACTCATAATTACAAATTGCGTTTGCGTAATTCTTCCAACTCATGTTCTCCGTTGCCTTCGAAACATTGTCTCTATTGATGGGGGAATCTAAGAACTTCACCATTTGATCTTTCATACTTTGAATATCGTTGGCTTCAGCCAAGTATCCGTTGAATCCGTCTACAATAGTCTCCGGAAAGTGTCCCACTTTTGTTGCCAAAATAGGCATTTTGAAATTGTAACTCAACGACTCAATTCCGCTAGGAGTCGCTGTTCTGTAGAACAATACTGCCGCATCGGAAACCTGAAAAAACTTCGGCAATTCTTCATTCGAAATGAATCGATTGAACACCACGCAGTTTTCTTGAACACTCAATTTCTCTATCCATTCCAGCGGATTGTCTTCACGCTCGTCGTCAGATTTTCGAAGAACCAACTTCTTCGCCCAACCAAATAACATTTGTTTCAGCTTGGTGCTCCACTTCGTATCGTCCAGCGTTTTCCAAAAAGATTCTCCACAAATTAAAAACGAGACATCGTCTCTTTCCTGGCACAATTCAGCGAAAGCTTGAATGGCCATGTCGAGCCCTTTGTATTTCCGAATGAATCCGAAATACAAAAAGACGTGTTTCTTCAATCCCAACTTCGCTTTTTCTTCTTCAACATTGAAATTAGCAATGGGCTTGTACAAGTCGTAAATCGGATGATACAATTTCACAACCGACGTGAATGCCTTTTCATGAATATCAAGTCTTTCCACCAAACCGAACGAACGTTCGGGGAATACCGTTTTCAATTCTTCATAGGTATGCAACGCATGAACCACAAAAGAAGAAGCATGCTTCAAAGCATACTTCGTTAAAAATTTATCTATGGAACTGTGCTCCTTCTGAATCACAAAATGAATATCGAAAACCACATGAATCCCTGCCTTGCGCAATCGCTTCGCAATATGCGCCATGGGCAATCCCTGTAAGGCAATGCTCCACTGAAAGGTTACCATTTCTGGTTTCATTGAAATGATGTACTTGGCGGTTTCAATCCAGCTTAGCGGGTTGTTGTAGTTCGTTAGGTAAGTCACCTTCACGCGACTACCTTCCAACAAATCAGTAGTACTGCTTTTGTCTACGAACTCTCTTGGTATGATAGCCGGATACTGTTGCGTCCAACTAACAATGTGAACATTGTTCTGCTCTTCCTTGTCCAATGCCAACGCCAACGAAGTGTTGTAGTTCTGCATTCCGCCTTTGAAGCGCGGACCGGGACCGAAGCAAACAATGGTTCTATTCTTCATCTACTGCTGTGCTGCCAATTTTTTTACTGCCGCATCGTACACACGCTTCATTCCTTCTTCAATGGAAATCTTCGCTGTCCATCCTAATTTCTCTTGAACGAAGGTCATGTCGCAATAGCGCGAATGCACGCCAACAGGCTTATCTAGCAAAGGCTTTATCGTCGGCTCGTATCCGGCATAGCCGCAGAAAACTCGAATAATTTCATTGAACGAAGTGAGTTTCCCCATTCCAATATTAATGGCTGTTCCATCGTGAATGTGATCCATAGCCAATAAGATGCAGTCGATTACATCGTCGATGTGAACGAAGTCTCTTCCTTGATTTCCACTTCCCCACACTTCAAACGGATCTTCTTTCTTCGCAGCGCGCGCTGCAATAGCAGGAACGGGATACGTTAAATCTTGGTCTTCACCGTATCCGCTAAATGGACGAATACACGTTACTTTTAAACCGTAATGTGAAGCGGCAATCTTAGCGAGGAACTCTCCCGTTAATTTGCTCCATCCGTAAGTCATGTCGGGCTCGCCCATTCTCTTAAAATCGATATCCGATTCTTTCAAAGCAATGGCTCCGTCTATCGTTTGAAGATCGATCGGATAAGCAGCCGAAGAACTCGGATACATGAGTCTTTCCGGTTTGTAACGACATGCCCAATAAAACATCTCTGCATCAATGGCAAGGTCTAATGCTACGGCCATTGGATCTCCGTCGATCTTCGTTCTTCCACCTACAATAGCCGCGAAGTGGAAGACATCGTTGATGCGATCGATTTCAAATTGAAAATTCTTCTCGAAGTATTTTTCATCTTCCGAGAAAGCGCGCATCACCTTCAGCGCATCGGCGTGAATGAAGAGTAATCTTCCGTTATATACTGTGAAGCCTTCGCCGTAGTTCGTTTTTGTAGCATTGATCCACGTGTCCGGGTGTGTTCCAACAGACAAGTCGTCTATAAAAATCAATTGAGCTTCGGTGGTATTGAAGAGTCTCTTCACCATATTCCTTCCCACAAAACCACAACCACCGGTAATTAAATGCGTAACCTTATTCATGCTGTAAAAATACATCAATCATTCCAAGGTCGGCACTTTCCGATTAACTTCGCAACAAGAGATAAATCAGATGCAAAAACTTCAAAATTTCGCCTTAGGGCAATGGGTTTCAGGAAGCGGAACCGGCACAGAATTGTTCGATGCTGTGAACGGAGAATTGGTTACGGTAGCCGATAGCACAGGCCTCGATTTCGGCGCTATGCTGAACTACGGCCGCGAGACGGGCGGACCAGCACTTCGCAAAATGACCTTCCAAGAACGCGGAAGAATGTTGAAGGCCCTTGCACTTTATCTCACAGAGCGCAAAGCAGCTTATTATGCTGTGAGCGTGAAGACCGGTGCAACGAAGATTGACTCTTGGATTGATATTGACGGAGGAATTGGAAATTTGTTCGCTTACGCTTCATTGCGCAAGCAGTTTCCAGATTCTTCTTTTTATATAGACGGAGAATTGGCTAAGCTTTCGAAAGAAGGCACCTTCATTGGTCACCACATTATGGTTCCGAAGGAAGGAGTTGCGCTTCACATTAACGCATTCAATTTCCCAGTGTGGGGAATGTTAGAAAAGATAGCGGTGAATTTATTGGCGGGTGTTCCTGCAGTAGTGAAGCCCGCAACACTTACTTCTTATGTAACCGAAGTTGTGGTTCGCGATATTCACGCATCTGGAATTCTTCCTGAAGGAGCATTACAATTAATCTGCGGAAGTGCAAACGGTATTTTCGACCATTTAGAAATGCAAGACGTGGTGACCTTCACCGGCTCTGCTTCAACAGGAAAAATGTTGAAGTCACACCCGAGATTGGTGGACCAAGCCATTCCATTCACCATGGAAGCCGACTCGCTGAACGCCGCTATTCTCGGACTAGACGCAGCGCCAGGCACTGAGGAATTTGATTTATTCGTGAAGGAAGTTCGTAAAGAAATTACGGTGAAGTGCGGACAAAAATGTACAGCAGTAAGAAGAATTTTAGTTCCTGAAAAATATTTGTCAGACGTTCAAGAAGCGCTTGTGAAAGCACTTGGACAGACTGCTATTGGTGATCCGCGCAACGAAAAAGTTCGCATGGGATCGTTGGCTGGAAAGGCACAACGCGAAGACGTGCTTGCTGCGTTGAACGAGTTGAAAAAAGAAAGTGAAGTTGTATTTGGAAACGATGCGCTAAACCTTATTGAAGCTGAAGATTCGAAAGGTGCATTCATGTCGCCTACGCTTTTGTTGAATGACAAACCTTTCGAAAAATTAAGCTCGCACAACATTGAAGCTTTCGGCCCTATCTCGACCCTTATGCCTTATAGCACAACGGAAGAAGCGGTTGCTCTTTCAAAATTAGGAAAAGGAAGTTTGGTGTGTAGCATCACTACAAACGACACGAACATTGCGCGCGATTTCGTATTGAACGCCGCAACGCATCACGGAAGAATTTTAGTGTTGAACAGAGCCAGCGCGAAAGAGAGCACAGGCCACGGAAGTCCAATGCCTATGCTTGTTCACGGAGGACCAGGACGTGCGGGAGGTGGAGAAGAAATGGGTGGAAAACGTGGTGTCATGCATTACTTGCAGCGCACGGCTATTCAAGGATCACCAACTATGTTGACTGCTATTACAGGAGTTTACCAGCAAGGCGGTGAACAAGCGGAAGCTCAACCGCATTTGTTCCGTCAGCATTTCGAAGACCTAGTTGTTGGAGACACCGTGTTCACACACAAGCATACCGTATCTGAAGCCGACATTGTGAACTTCGCGAATGTAAGTGGCGATAATTTCTATGCACACATGGATGCTACTTCGTTGGAAGGAACCATTTTTGAGCGCCGAGTGGCTCATGGATACTTCGTTTTATCGAAAGCAGCAGGATTGTTTGTAGATCCGAAGAAAGGTCCAGTATTGTTGAACTACGGAATAGATGAAGCGCGGTTCACGAAGCCTGTTTATCCAGGAATGACCATTGCCGTTCGCTTTACCGTGAAGGAAAAAATTGCGCAAGAGAAACGCAGCGAGGACGATATACCGAAAGGCATTGTGAAGTTCTTGGTTGATGTCTATGATGAAACCGGAGAGACGGTGGCGTTAGCGACGATCTTAACCATGGTTAAAAAACGCAACGACGAATAAGTGCGTAAACTTCTTTCTTTACTTTTTATTCTTGCTGCTGTCCTGGTATCGGCACAAACTGACATCTGCTTCGATCCGAATTCAAAAGCCTATTATCGCTGCGAACGAAACATTGAAGTAATCTGCAGAGACTTTTTAATTGAAGATCTTGTGGAATTAGAAGAGAAGCTTCTTGCGGTGCATCCAGATCCTTATGCCTATTGCGGAAAAACCGCTTTTGACGAAGCCTTCAAAAAAGCATTTGACTTTTATTCTGAAGACCGCACACTCATTGAGCACGCACAAAATTTAAATCGATTTACTCGTGTCGTAGAAGATTCTCATTTACAGACACATGTATTCAGACTTATGTTTGAAGCAAGCGCATTGAACTCTGGTTTCTTGCCACTCTTCATTCAACCCATTAACGGTAAATTTTATGTGAAAGAAAATTACATCAGCGGGCCTCCCGTTGGAAGCGAAATTCTGTCGATTGGAAAACTATCGATGACTGAATTACACACTCACGCCAAAGAATGGAGTGTAGATGAAGGCCATGCCATGCACGCTAGCGAAGAAGCCGCCTCTTATTACTACACCCCTTCTCAGTTCTTCGCCAATCCTACCCAATACGAAGGCGACCTTGAAACCATTACTTTCCAACTCAACGGCAAGCTTGACAGCGCAATTGTTCAGTTAGTAGGTTTAAAAGACCTTCAAAAAATCCGTCGAGAACATTTCAAAAAAAGTAAAAAAAACATTCAAGCAACTTTTTATTTGAATGAAGGAAAAGCGGTTTTAACGGTGCATTCATTTTCTTCTCGTCTCTTTCAAAACGACGTCAAAAAAATAAGGAAGTTCTTTCAGGCTGCTCGTGAATTAGGCATTCGAGATATTGCTATTGACGTGCGCGACAATCCGGGGGGATCCAGTTCCATGGTTGAATACCTCTGCTCTTTTTTAATGCCAATTGGACTTAATACGCCGAGTAATATTATTTGGAAAGCGAGTGACCATTCGTATCAAGTTATTTCGAATTTCAGGTTGAAACATTTTCCCAAGTCCACAGAAAAAAGATTCAAGCGGAACGAGGATATGTATCAATATTTTTTATTGAGTCAAATACCTGAGGGAGGATTAGATACCGCATTTTTCCGTATTGCTCAGCGCCAGCTTCCTAAACATGTTTACTCAGGAAAGCTAACGGTATTTATGAATGGAAACACCGTATCAGCTGCCTGTGATTTCTCGCAGCTCATGCAAAACAATGAGCGCGCAATACTGATAGGAACGCCTTGCAACGCAACAGCTAATGGAACTTGGGGTAACGCAGCTGAAGTGCAACTTTCACAATCGGGAATCTCTTATTCAATTCCAACTATCCGTTACAACTACAACAACACGTTTAGTTATTTGCGATCGCCTATACTTCCGAATATTCATTTGGAACAAACCTTGGAGGATTTGAAATCTGGAAAAGATACAGTCTTAGAATACTTCCTTAAAAATTAGTTCATCACGAAGTGTCATCCGCGAAGCGGTTATCAACCGAAGGTTGTCATCACAACGTGTTGTGTCATCCGCGAAGCGGTCATCACTGAAAGTGTCATCGCAACGCGTTGCGTCATCCGCATCGCGGTTAGACTGCGCCTAACTGAACCTTGTACTTGTCGCAGAAGGCAGACCAGTCCCAAATGAAATTACGCATGACCTCATCCAAACTCTTCAAGAAAATTGGGTTCGGTGTATTCATGCTTCTGAAGTACTCGTCCTGGTATTGATTCAATTCGTATTTGAAGAAGAAACCTTTAGACATGCTGTACAAAACATTTTTCGAGGGGAAATTCACATGAGCCATAAATTTCTTGTAGTCGTTCAATTTGGTTTGAAAAGCTACCGGAGACAAATCGAATACAGGCGCGAACTGATCTACACAATGTTGAATAATTAAATCGCCTTCTCCGTCGCGGAAGTGTTCATTCAAGTAATTGAAGTTTCCGACAATGGCTATCATTAAAAACTTACCGTATTCTTCGTCACTTATTTTTGGGGTACGAACAAACTCTGGGGTATCGCGAATAAATCCAGCGACCTCCGGGAATCCACCTTCAACAGAATCTAACAAGGTGTTCACGAACATGCTTGCTGCGCGCTCTGCTGAGATTTTCTTTTTTCCAAAAAATGTAATCATATGCCTTAACGATTTATTAATCTTTCGATTTCATCAAAAATAAACGGCTTATGACGCCCTGCGACGAAAGTGAAATTCACACATATCAACAGAGTTATTCACCAAAACCACTTTGTGGATGACCGCGGAGCGGATGACACGACACGTCGTGATAACACCGAAGGTGATGACCACTTCGTGGATGACGGCGAAGCCGATGACACCAAAGGTGATGTCAATCTGCGATTGACGGATGAGATGCTGTATTTTTGCAGCATGTATAAGCTTCTGATTAAACCATTCTTTTTTCTTTTTTCTCCGGAGAAGGCGCATTACTTGGCAATGGATTTATTGAAATTTTCTTCAAGAATTCCTGGAGGAAAAATGATATTAAAATCAATTTTTAAAGCGAAAGAAAATAAGATTGTTGTTGCTGGAATTGAATTTCCGAACAAGGTTGGATTGGCTGCAGGGTTTGATAAAGATGCGCGATGGATTGATGAGTTGGCTCTGTTGGGATTCGGACATGTGGAAATAGGAACACTTACGCCAAAGGCTCAACCGGGAAATGATAAGCCGAGATTATTTAGACTTCCATTAGACAGCGGATTAATCAACCGTATGGGATTTAATAACGGCGGCGTTGAAGACGCGGCAGTGCGGTTGAGAAAACGCAAATCAAATATTATTGTTGGAGGAAATATTGGGAAGAATAAAATCACTCCGAATGAAGATGCATTAAGTGATTATTTAATTTGCTTGAATGCCCTTCACGATTGTGTAGATTATTTCGTAGTGAATGTAAGTTCTCCAAACACACCGGGTTTACGCGAGTTGCAAGAGAAAGAACCGTTAATGAAAATTCTTTCTGCTCTTGCTGAAACGAATAATACGTTCCCAAAACCGCGTCCAATCTTTTTAAAAATTGCTCCAGATTTAACAGACGATCAATTGAATGACATTGTTGAAATTGTTCTTCAAACAAAAATTGCCGGAGTCATTGCAACCAATACCACCATCTCTCGGGAGCATTTGCAAACGAATTCAGATGTCATTCAGAACATCGGAATGGGCGGTTTAAGTGGAGAGCCTGTTCGGAACCGATCAACAGAAGTCATTCATTATTTAAATCAAAAATCGAACGGCGAATTTCCAATTATTGGTGTCGGTGGAATTCATACTTCAAAAGATGCGCAAGAAAAAATAGATGCCGGTTCTTCGTTAGTTCAAGTATACACGGGCTTCATCTACGAAGGCCCTGCTATCGCTCGCAACATCGCGAACCACATTCACTGACCTCCTATCGCGAAGCGCGATCTCTCCATTTTAGAATCGGCCTTTCCACAAAATAGTAAAGCGCAGAGGAGACTGAAATCACAATTACCCAATAACTGAGGTACTTCATTATACCGTCCAAATTTCCTTGAACAGGAAAATTCAATCCGAATACTTGCGCAACCAATGCAAGATTGATTAAATACATCGAGTACGAAATCTTGCTAATATGCGTCACCGCTCCGATCAAGCGTTTCCAAGAAGATGTTACTCCCTCAAACCAAGGAAGTACCAACGCTATGGCAAGAGGTGTTATGGTGAAATAAAATACCTGTCTGTAAAAACTTGAATTTGAAGCACCGTAATTCAACAAGAATAAAATAATTCCAACTCCTAAAACAAGCATGACATTCTTCCACTTGTCCCATATACTTTTATGGAAATAATAAATCCAAGCCAAAAGTAATCCGAATGAAATCGCGTCAAGGCGCATCAAAACAACCTTTCGCACCTTCACATCGAACCAAAAATCGTCAAGTGTTACATCGAATGAATAAGCGCGATAGAGCAATGGTCCGAGCATGAGCACAAGGGTAACAATCAAAAAAGAAACTTTCAGTTTGAACTTTTTCAACAACAACCAAAGCAACAACGGGGTGAAAATATAGAACCACTCCTCCACTGCTAGACTCCAAGATTCCCAGAAAAACCCAATGAGTGGTTTCGAAAAATTTTGAAGGAAAACGATGAACTTCCAACCAAAAACATTCAGGTCTCCTGAGATAATTCCAACCGAGACGAAAATAAAATTCAACAACAAGATTAAATAATAATTCGGTAAAGTACGCAACCACCTTCTCTTCCAGAAGTGCGCAACACCCGGCCAATTCAACCCTTCAGAAGAAGACTTCAATAAAATTCCACCAATTAAAAATCCGCTTAAGACGAAAAACAAATCAACGCCGTCTAACATTTTCACGTAAGGAAAATTCTCTAAGACGGTTCCATTCAATAAAAATTTCCCGTGAGACAACACAACCAACAGAATGGCCAATGCTCGAAATAAATCGAGTCCGAAATTTCGAGTAGTCGGATTATTCATTCGTTCCCCAACGTTCTTGAAGCCATTTTAAAATGGCTGCTTCTTTTGGATTGTTTCCCGGAATGTAGAATTCAGACGACGCAATTTCTTCTGGAAGAAATTCTTGACGAACGAAATTCCCTTCGTGCGCATGCGCGTATTCGTAGTTCGTTCCGTACCCCAACTCCTTCATCAATTTGGTGGGAGCATTGCGCAAATGCATCGGAACCGGGAGGTCGCCCGTTTCTTCAACCATCGCTAAAGCCGCATCAATGGCGGTATACACAGAATTACTCTTCGCGCTGGTTGCCAAATACACTGTGCACATACTCAGCGGAATGCGCGCTTCCGGCCATCCAATGTTTTGCACCGAACGAAACGTAGCTTCAGCGATGAGCAAGGCATTCGGATTGGCCAATCCGATATCTTCAGATGCAAGTATGACCAATCGTCGTGCAATGAAAAGCGGATCTTCACCGCCTTTAATCATGCGCGCTAAATAATAAGTCGCGCCCTGCGCATGACTTCCTCGAACACTTTTTATAAATGCTGAAATAACATCGCAATGCATTTCACCTGTCTTGTCGTAACGTGCAGCGTTGGTTTGAATTACATTTTCCACCGATTCGTTCTTCACCACACAAGGAGTATCTGAAATCGATTCAACCACCAACTCCAAAACATTTAATAATCGGCGGGCATCGCCGCCACTGTATTTCAACAGCGACTGCGTTTCTTCCAATTGAATATTTCTTGCGCGAAGAACTTCGTCGCGAACAATCACATCTTCCAACAACTGATTCAGCTCATCTTTAGTAAGCGCATTCAAGGTATAGACTTGCGAACGCGACAATAATGCGCCGTTTACTTCGAATGAAGGGTTCTCTGTTGTTGCGCCAATAAGAGTAACAACACCTTTTTCAACAGCGCCTAAAAGAGAATCTTGTTGACTCTTCGAAAACCGATGAATCTCGTCAATGAATAATATTGCACTCTTCTGAAACAACCCGCCCTTCCCTGCTTGATCTATCACTTCGCGAATTTCTTTCACTCCACTATTGATCGCGCTTAAAGAAAAGAACGGACGTTGTTGTGTTTGCGCAATGATGTTCGCGAGCGTTGTCTTCCCCACACCTGGTGGTCCCCAGAAGATCATGCTTGGAATATGTCCGCTTTCAATAATGCTGCGAAGCACAGCGCCCTTGCCAATCAAATGCGACTGTCCTACGTATTCATCGAATGATTTCGGACGCATTCTTTCCGCTAGTGGCGTGCTCATAGCAAGTCGGGTCTTCTTGTTTTTGTTTTCTCGAAGGCTTGCTGCATGCGCCATTCTTCAATGACCTTGAAATTTCCAGAAGTCAATACATCTGGAACTTTCCAACCATTATATTCTGCAGGCCTCGTGTAAACAGGAGGTGCCAATAAATTATCTTGAAACGAATCGGTCAATGCACTCGTCTCGTCGTTCATTACACCGGGAATTAAACGAACGATTGCGTCTACTAAAACAGCAGCGGCTAACTCTCCTCCGCTTAATACATAATCTCCAATGGAAATTTCGCGCGTCACATAATGATCACGCAAGCGTTGATCTATGCCCTTGTAATGACCGCAAATCATGAGCAAGTTCTTTCCCAATGAAAAGGTGTTGCACATGCTTTGGTTTAGTCTATCTCCATCTGGAGTCAAATAAATAATCTCGTCGTATTCGCGTTCCGCCTTCAACTTATCTATACAATCTGCAATGGGTTGAATGAGCATTACCATGCCCGCACCGCCACCGAATTGATAGTCGTCTACACTCTTGTGTTTGTCGGTTGAATAGTCGCGAATGTTGTGTATGTGAATTTCACACAAACCATTCTTCTGTGCGCGATTCAAGATTGAATCTGCAAATGGCCCATCGAGTAGGCGCGGCAGAATGGTTAGGATATCTATTCGCATGCTAAAACTTTTTTATTACAAATTCAGTTCGTCTATTCTTGGCTCTTCCTGATTCTGTGTCGTTTGAAGCCACTGGCTTCAACTTCCCGTATCCTGTTGCTGAAAGCTGTTCCAACTTCACGCCATTCGAAACTAAAAAGTCCTTCACGAGATTTGCTCTTCCCAAAGAAAGCGCTTCATTCGACTTGTCTATACCAATGTTATCTGTATGTCCGCGAATTTCAATAACCCACGAAGGGTGTTTCTTTAAATAATCTGCGAACTGAATCAATATCAATTTCGACTCGTCACTAATCGAAGTTGAGCTCGTTGAATAATAAATGTCGTTAATGATAAACGGTTTGTTTTCGGCCACGACAGAAGTCTCCAAATTCAATTTCAGTATTGTCGCAGGATCCTCATTATCCTTTTTCGAAATTACATGCGCATTGAATGCAATGTTTTCGCCTTCCACCTTCAACACCACATCTTCTTTTTTATTGGTGCGAACAATAGCCGCATAAGAACCGTCGTCGTTGTTCACCTTCACTTGCTCTTCGCTTCCAGATTGAGCGTATTGAATGGTCACTGAAGCATTCTGAGCCGGCGAGCCATCGTCTCCTTGAACAGACCCCTTGATAATGGCTACACGCTCTGGCTTTGCTTTTTCAGGCAAACTAAATTGGAAGATGTCATAACTTTTCTCACCCAAATATTTGTTCGCTCCAAAGTACGCCAATTCCCCATCGCTGCTTACTATTATACCAAGCTGATCGTTCTCGTCATTAATTGGAGCACCTATATTTTCAACTTCAGTGAAGGTGCCGTCTTCATTCATTTTAGCAAAGAAGAAATCCATTCCTCCCGCTCCAAGGTGTCCGTCACTTGAAAAATAAACCGTATGACTGTCGCTATGAATAAACGGCGCCTTTTCCTGTCCTGAGGTATTTATTGAAGCTGGCAGCGGGGTACATTTTCCCCATGTTCCATCTGGTTGCTTTCTTGAAATAAACAAATCGTGTGAATAGTTCCCTGATTCATCTTTCGTGCAATCTGGACGAACACCTGCGAAAATAAGTGTTTGCCCATCACCGCTCAAAGAAGGTTGCGCTTCCCAACCATCAGGGCTGTTTATACCTTCTCCTAAACTCACCCAATCGCTCCAAACGTATCCAAAGGTTCCATCCTCTTTTGTGGTTCTTTCAAATTTGGTAGAGAACAAATCAATGTTATTCGGATTGTCCTTAACAGGATTAGACTTAGCAATGATCAGTTCTTTGTTATCAATCGACAAGGTAGCACCTCCGTAAGAACCGCCTTTATTAAAAGGGGGCGGCAATGCAACTCCTTTGTCAAAATCCGAATTGATATCCGCGCGCTTGCTCCAAGTAAATTCTTCAACTTGTTTACCCGCTAAATCTCCTTTGGCTTGTTTATAAATCAAACGCGTGAAAAATAAAATCTCACCATCAGGAGCTATCATTGGAAGGTATTCATCGCTCACCGTTGAAACGCCAATAACTTTTTTCGGAACGAAAACATAATTTTTATTCCCATTAAAAATTTTGTCATAGGCATTCACCGAGATCAATGCCTCTTCAACCTCTCTGTATTTTTTATCGTAAGAGGAATTAAACTTCGTCGGATCTTCATCAGGAAATCTCAGGAACTTTTCAAAACATGCGACAGCCTCTTGGTAATTTTGACCTGCGTAATTCATTGCTCCCATGCAGTAGTACATTTCAGAATGATAATCCTCGCACTTAGACTTTAGATCTAAAAATATTTTAAGCACCTCGTCAAAACCCGAGTTCAGCCGTTTGGCATGAATGAATTTCATTTCACCCAATTTTAAAAGGCAAGGCAGGCATTCGGGATCTTCTTCAATGGCTTTCTCCAAAAAAGCTATACGTTCCTCACTGGAGTACTTTTTACTCTCAGCAGATTTTTCCAATATTTTTTGAATATTCTTTGTTGGGGTGTATTCACAATTTTGAGAATAACCCACCAATGAGAAAATCATTGATAAAATTGAAATGAATACCTTCCTATTCATGCGGAAAATTTTAAAGTTGATGACCCATTTTCTCTCTCTTCGTATTCAAGTAATTTCTATTTGAATCGAATTCAGTTCCATGCAAAGGCATGCGTTCAACACTCACAAAACCAATTCCCTCTAGAGCTTCAATCTTCAGTGGATTATTCGTTAAAAGTTTCACGCGTTGAACTCCCAATTCCAAAAGTATTTCTACCGCTTGGTCAAAGGTTCTAAGATCTGCCTCGAAGCCTAACGCATTATTCGCTTCAATAGTGTCCATGCCCTTATCTTGAAGTTGATAGGCCTTCAATTTATTAATCAATCCAATTCCTCTTCCTTCTTGACGCAAATAGATAAGCACACCTTTTTCCTCTCCGCATTGTTTAAGGGCTTCATGCAGTTGATCACCACAATCGCATTTCCGCGAACCAAAAACATCACCTGTCATGCATTCCGAATGAATACGAACCACGACCGGTTCAGATAAATTGCACCCAGGATGAATTAAAGCCAAGTTCGGAAGTTCGGCATTGCCACTATCGAACGCCTTTATTTCAAAGTCGCCATATTGGGTTGGAAGAAAAGTTGATACAAGCTCCACTATCGTTTCGAATTAGAAATTCAAAGATAGTTCTAAGACATCTTGGTCTCGCTAATACGCATCGTTAATATTCCTGCCAAAATCAAAAGGCATCCACCTATTGAAACAGCTATAATCCGATTGTTGTCCAGGAATGTATCCATTATCCATCCAAAAGACAGAGCTGCAATAATCTCTGGAAGAACAATGAAGAAATTAAATATGCCCATGTATACTCCAATTTTATCAGCTGGCAAGCAATCCGCGAGCATTGCATAAGGCATTGAAAGAATGCTCGCCCAAGCAATACCAACGGCACCCATTACAGCAAACAAATAAATTTGATTCTCTGCACCGTGAATAAACGAGAGCGCAATAAGTCCAATACCACCAATGCTTAGACACAATTGATGGGTGATTTTTTGTCCGAACGGTTTCACCAACAAAGGAAGAAGCATTGCAAATGAAAACGTAATTAAATTTTGAAATGAATAGGTCAATCCTGCCAACTCCGTCCCCTGCTTGTACAATTCCTTGATAGCGGGATCCGCGCTATCGGCGCTCCCTCCGAAAATATCTACGCCAACAGCAGGTGTATAATAAAACCACATTAAGAACAAACCTGGCCATGTTAGAAATTGCACCAAAGCCAATTGTTTCATACGCTTTGGCATGTTCAAAATGGCATCGAATATCTCATTCAAGCCATGCAATACGCCACCCTTCTTTTTTTCAATTGGATTCTCGTCCTTCTTCTCTGCAGGTGGATATTCTTTTGACGTGATTACGGTATAAAGAACAAAAAGAAAAAATGCCGCTGCGCCGATGTAAAAACTCCATTTGACATTCGATGGAATTCCCACGTGACCAACTTCATCTTTCATTCCCACCCAATTGGTGAAAATCCATGGCAAAGCACTCGCTATAACAGATCCCAATCCAATAAAAAGAGATTGCATGCTAAACCCAAATGTGCGCTGTTCTTCCGGCAAATTATCCGCAACAAAAGCTCGAAAGGGTTCCATTGAAATATTTATCGACGAATCTAGAATCCATAGCAAACCCGCAGCCATCCACAACTCACTGCAATTCGGCATTAACACCAAGGCAATAGAACTGAGAATTGCCCCAATCATGAAGTAAGGCCTTCTTCTTCCGAATGTCGGATGCCAAGTGCGGTCACTTAAGTAACCTATAATTGGCTGAACAATGAATCCTGTCAACGGCGCTGCTAACCAAAGCAAGGGAATCTCACCAGATTTAGCTCCTAAGAATTCATAGATAGAACTCATGTTGGCCATCTGCAGCGCCCAACCGAATTGAATTCCCATGAAGCCGAAACTCATGTTCCAGATTTGCCAAAAACTTAATCGTTGCTTATTCATACCTGCAAGATATAGAAAGTGTACCAAATACACTCACTCGCAGAAAAGATTTTTAAAGATCGAAAATAACCCCCTCGTTGGCAATTTCTGTATTCGAAAATACAGTCATGGCCTCTGTTTTAAAAAGCTCATCATCGCTGTATCGACTGCTGTAATGTCCAACAACCAATTTCTTCGCGCCTGCCATTTTAGCTATTGTTGCCGCTTGAATGGTAGTAGAATGAAACGTCTTTTTGGCGCGTTCTGTATCTTCTGCTAGGAATGTGGTTTCATGATAAACCAAATCTGAATTCAAAATATGCGGAACAATTCTTTCGTCGTATGCGGTGTCTGAACAATAGGCATATCTGCGAATGGGTACCGAAGGGCTCGTTACCTTTCCAAATGGAATTACTTCGTGTTCTCGTTCAACATCTATTCCCTTCTTCAATAATAAAATTTCGGAAGGCTGAAGTTTGAATTCAATGATGGCCCATTTCTCAATGTTCAACTTCCGTTCTTTTTCCTCAAATACAAAACCTGTGCAAGGCACGCGGTGCTTCAAGGGAAATGAATAAACAATCAAGGTATCGTCTTCAAAAATGAGTTGCTTTTCTTTGTCTTGTGTTTCCACAAAGTTCAATTCATAATCGAAATACGATTCTGAAACTTTAAACTGAAGTCGAATCACTTCTTCCAATCCCGGAGGACCGTAAATGGTTAAAGGCGTTTTCCTTCCCAATAAATTATATGTACTCAATAATCCTATGAGCCCGAAAAAATGATCTCCATGCAAGTGTGAAATGAAAATGGCTTGAATCCGTTGCATCTTCACCTTGTACTTCCGCAATTGCATTTGCGTTCCTTCGCCACAATCAATGAGGAAATATTTGTCGTGCACATTCACAACCTGCGACGTAGGCTTGTGTCGCGAGGTTGGCGTTGCTGCGCCACATCCGAGTATGGTTAATTGAAACTGCATAAAAAAAGAAAACCGTCTCGCGTAAGACGAGACGGTTTCAAAGGTCGTGAATAATGTCTATTAGTGTTGAACTTGAATCAACTTCTCTGCAACATTCTTTCCTGAAACCAAACGCGCCACGTAGTTTCCTACTGGAAGGTTCGAAGTGTTCAAGCGATATGTGTTAGCACCTGGAGTTGTCATTGTTTTCTCAGAGAAAACCAATTGACCCATGGTGTTGTAAACAGAAACTTCTGCTTGCTCGTTAGAACCCATTGGGAAAGTTACCAATGTGAACTCGTTTGCTGGGTTTGGAGAAACCTTCACAACATCACTGAAAGTAACACCTTCACTTACACTGTTTCCAGAAAAGTCAAGGGTAAAACCAGTAAACTCGTAAGGAACATCGCCCAAAAGAAGCAAGTTCGCAGTAACTGCAATCTTCACAGGGAAAACACCCGTTTGGTTTGGAGTACCTGCGATATCTCCGCAGTAACCAGCACCAGCACCGAACATGCAAGGGTCTGGATTTTCGCCGTTGTTGTTACATGCAATTGAAAGACCAAGTCCTGAAAGATCAGCCCAAGTGGTGTCAACAGCAGAAACAATTCCATAAAAAACAGCATCTAAGTGAATCGAGTTAATGGAGATAAATGCCGGGTAAGTTGGATCAATATCTGCAGCAGTGGTCGGAGTTCTTACATAAAGCACATCGCTGTATGGAACACCTTGAAGACCTGGTGCAAAGTTTTCACCTATTACTGGATTCGGACTAACGCCAAAAGTTTGTCCTGCCCAATCGTAATCGGTAGAATTACATTGAGCTGCAGCAGATAACGAAAGTGCTAGAAAAGCTAAAATAGAAAGTAGTTGTTTATTCATAATTAAGGGTTTAGATTTCACGTTCAAGTTCTTCCATATAAACCAAATCAATGGCCTCGTTTAAGGTGGGAGTAATTTTAAATACTGAGTCCAATTGAGATATGGAAATTAATTTTTTTACTGTTTCTTGTAAGCCACAAACTACGAATGTACCATTCGCGTCGCGACACAAACGCTGTCCTACAAGCAATGCAGACAATCCAGAAGAGTCAATGTACTTCGTAGCCGACAAGTCAACAATAATGTTGCGTTGCGTGCTTCTGTTTTGAAGAACCAATTCCGATTTAAGCTCTGGAGCATAAATGGCATCGAGCTTCTCAACGTTCGAAGTAATAAAAACTAACTTTTCTTTTTGACCTGAAACAAAATTCATAAAATGCATTTTGCCAAATTTAGTTAATTTCTAGAAAGAAAAACAAAAAAAGACTTTGAAGAATTAACTTACTCTTTTAATCCCTTGAGCAAGAAGAAAGATAGAAGCCATTCTTATGGCCACGCCATTTTCAACCTGATTAAGAATTATGCTGTTGTTGCCATCTGCGACTTCGCTCGATATCTCAACACCCCGATTTATAGGGCCTGGGTGCATAATTACGATTTCCTTTCCGAGGGAGTTCAAGCGATCTTGCGTAAGTCCGAACAACTCCGTGTATTCGCGAAGACTCGGAAAATAAGGGATTCCAGCGTCTTGTCTTTCCAATTGAATGCGCAGCATATTCGCTACATCGCACCATTCCAGCGCACGCTGAAGGTTGTGTTCCACCTTCACCCCAAGGGATTCGATGTGTTTCGGGATTAATGTGGTTGGACCACAAACCATGACTTCAGCACCTAATTTCTGTAAGCAATAAATATTGCTCAATGCAACTCGGCTGTGCGTTATGTCTCCAACAATAACCACTTTTTTTCCTTTGACTTCTCCTAATTTTTCTCTGATTGAAAAGGCATCGAGTAAGCCCTGAGTTGGATGCTCATGTGTGCCGTCTCCAGCGTTTACAACAACTGAATTGGTGCGCTCAGATAAAAACTGACAAGCACCTGGCGAAGCATGACGCATAACCACCATGTCTACTTTCATAGCCAAGATGTTGTTCACTGTATCGATTAGCGTTTCTCCTTTTTTAACAGATGAAGTCGATGCTGAAAAATTCACAACATCTGCCCCTAATCTTTTTTCAGCCAATTCAAAACTCAACCGTGTTCGTGTTGAATTTTCGAAAAACAAATTCGCAACTGTAATATCTCTTAATGAAGGAACTTTCTTAATGGGTCTATTTAAAACTTCTTTGAACCCGTCCGCTTGCGAAAAAATCAAGTCAATGTCCGTCTTGGTTAACGGCTCAATGGCAATGAGGTGTTTGGTGCTTAGCTTCATGTTAGTCGTTCAAAAAAATTACATGATCCTCCTTTTCCCCCTCACTCTTCCACATCACTCTTACACGCTGATTATCGAAACTCTCTACTTCTTTCCCAATATAAGTGGCTTCAATAGGAACCTCTCTTCCTTTTTTTCTGTCAATTAAAACGAGTAGTTCAACCGACTTCGGTCTTCCGTATTCCATGAGACCTTCCATGCCTGCGCGAATGGTTCTTCCTGTATACAAGACATCGTCTATTAAAACCACGTTCATTCCTTCCACACTGTGCTTCATGTCTGTAGACTTCGCCAGAAGAGGTTTGTCGTGAATTCTAAAATCGTCACGATAAAACGTTGGATCAACAATTCCCCACTTGACAACATGCCCCGATTTAGCAAATTCTTCCACAATGCGCTCCATGAAAAACACGCCTCGCGGCTGCAATCCGATGAGAATGGTTGAAGAGAAGTCTTTGTGATTTTCGATTAATTGACGACACAACCTTTGAATGATCATATTCAGCAGTCCGCCATTGATCAAGGTTATTTTCTTTGCCATCGAGTGCAAATATAGTAGAAAATTGAATTACCTACTTTTGCAAAGCATGATTGGAACGGAAATAGAAAAAGCGAGACAACTTCTTCTTCAAAACGAAGTGGTTGCTATTCCTACTGAAACCGTTTATGGTTTAGCAGGCAACGCCCTCAGTGAGATAGCGGTTTCCAAGATTTTCGAAGCGAAGAATCGCCCGCATTTCGACCCGCTTATTGTTCACGTTTCTTCGATTTCAGAAGTTTCAAAATATGTGGAAGAAATTCCTGAATTGGCTTTCAACCTGACGGAACATTTTTGGCCTGGCCCCTTAACGGTCTTGCTTCCGAAAAAAAAATGCATTCCAGATTTAACAACATCGGGATTAAATGAAGTTGGAATTCGAATTCCGAATCACGTCACAACTTTAGAACTTTTAAAAAGCTTACCCTTTCCGCTTGCAGCGCCCAGTGCCAATCCTTTCGGATACATAAGCCCCACAAGTGCAGAGCATGTGAGTCAGCAACTCGGAAATAAAATTCCATACATACTCAACGGCGGAAACTGTTCTGTGGGAATTGAATCCACTGTCTTGCGTGTTCAAGACAACGAAATAGAAATCCTTCGTTTGGGTGGAATTTCCGTGGAAGACCTTCAACCTTTCACTTCAAATATTCGCATTCAACAACATTCTTCCAGTTCACCCGCAGCGCCTGGAATGCTTACAAGCCATTACTCTCCGCGAAAACCAGTCTTCGTTGGAAACATTCGCGAGCTCCTACTCTCATTTTCTTCGCAGCGAATTGGCGTTCTCAGTTTCAAGGAAGATTTTCAGATTGAATCACAACGCATTCTCAGTAAAAAAGGAAGTTTCACAGAAGCTGCTTCCAACTTATTCTCCTACATGCGGGAACTCGATCAAATGAATATAGATGTTATTCTTGCAGAATTTCTTCCAAATGAAAATCTAGGACGCGCCATTAACGACAAATTGAAACGCGCTTCTGCGAAATAACTCTTTCGAATTACTTCACAAAAACTTGAACAGCCTGCTCTACCTGAATTTCTTCAGCGCTCATTCCTGTTGAACGTTTGGTATAGTTCACGACGTAGAAATACACCCCAGCGCCAAATTCCTTTGGATCCCAAGAACCGGTTGGATCGTTCACCTCTCCGACTTTCTTTCCCCAACGATTAAATATTTCCACCTTGAAATTGGTGATTGTTGGAACCGCTATAATCGACTGCCAATTCGGTTGCAACGTTGGATCTTGAGACAAAAAACTCAACACATCGTTTCTTCCATCGCCATCGGCAATTACAATGTTCGGCCAGTCCAAAAGCGTGTTATCGATGAACACATGAATGGTATCTTGAGCTTCACAATTGCCAATACTCGCCGTTACTGTTGTAACAATATAATCTAGCGGAGGAGTTGGTGAAGTTGTGTATGTGTTCTGAATGGAAGTATTCGTAGTTGAAGCGTCAGTAATTCCGTCTGTATAGAAATCCCAGTCGAAATTCGTTGCGTTAGAAGTTATATCGAAAGCAAAGGTTGAAGGGTTAATAGTTGTTGCGTTCACGATTGAAATCGTAATCGGATTCACCACTACGGAAACTGTTGCGCCGCCTGCGCATCCGTTTGCATCTATTCCGGCTACTGAATAATTAGCGTTCGATAAAGGCCCCACATCTGTTGTTGAGGAATTCGGAGTTGAAATAGAAGCATCTGTCCCTGCTGTGTTCACCCAGGTGTATGATACCAATCCCGTTGCAGTTAATTGCGCGGTTTGACATTCGATAATAGGTGAAGTGGAACTTGCCGAAACGACAGGCTGAGGAAATACAGTCACCGAAACTTGGTCTGTATTCTGACATCCGTTCGCATCTGTTCCTGTTACAGTATAAGTTTGCGTTGAAGCAGGATTTGCAGCCGGAGTGGCTGTATTCGCACCTGTCAATCCCGTTGCCGGCGACCATGAATACGCAGATGCGCCTGAAGCTCCCAAAGTTGTTGGAATACCTGGACAAATCGAAACGTTTGAACCTGCATTCACTGTTGGAAGCGGATTCACCGAAACTTGAATCTGATCTACTCCGGTGCACCCGTTTGCATCGATACCCAAAACACTGTAGACTGTTGTTGTCGTTGGAGAAGCCGAAGGGTTCGAAATATTCTGATTGTTCAAGCCAACAGCTGCTCCTCCGTTGACACTCCACTGATATGTCGAAGCTCCTGTAGCTTGAAGAACGGTTGAAGCCCCTGAACAAATAATTGCATCGTTTCCTGCAAACACTATTGGAAGCGGATTCACAATAACACTGCTTGTAGCGGTAACTGTGCAGGGTGCAGAAGCGTAGGTGTATGTAATTGAAGTAGGTCCAACTCCGGCAGTGCTTGGGGAGAAAGAACCTGTTGCAGGATCTAAGATTCCTGTTCCTGACCACGTCCCTCCGATTGGACTAGCGGTTAAGGTGGTATTCAATGAATTCAAACAAAACGGAGTGGACGGAGTTATGCTCACGGAAGGAGCGGCCACCACATTAATCAGGGTGTTGTCTGTTGCTGGACAAATTCCTCCAATGGAATAAATAATTGTGTTAGGACCGTTTACAGCAGATGAAGGAGAGAAAACACCAGTGACTGTGTTAACTCCAATGCCTGTCCAAGAACCGCCAGGAAGAGAAGCAGAAAGATTTACTGAACTGCCATTCGAGCACAAAGGCGCTGGCAAATCTGTAATTGTAACAACAGGCTGAGCAATAACTGCAATTGCAGCTGTTGCCTCTGATAAGCAAATATCATTCAACGTATAAGTGATGGTATATGGACCACCTACACCCGCAACACTTGGATTGAAACTACCTGATGGTGAAACACCAGGACCAGACCAACTTCCGCCTACTAAATCAGCGGTAAGTATTTCTGGACTTGATGACACACAAGATAGCGCTGGTGCAGTAATAAAGGGAGTTACTGGAGCCACAACAGAAATGGCTGTGTTATCGCTTGCTGGACATTGACCTGCAGCAGTACATGTAATTGAGACAACACCCGGGCCTGCTATGCCTGGATCGAACACCCCTGACGGACTAACTCCTGGTCCACTCCAAACTGCATTTCCAGTAGAGCAAGCAAGAGAAATTGGAGGGCTAGTTAAACAAACCGGACCAACATCCGTAACAGATACCGTTGGCGTTTGAATCACTTGAATATTTGCAGTGCCCGCAGAATAACACTGTCCGGCAGCAGGAGTATAAGTTATGGTTTGTGTGCCCACAGCAGAGGGAGTAAAAACACCTGAAGCATTAACGCCCGTTCCGCTCCAAGTTCCACCTGCGTTATTTGCTGTTAATGTTACGGCATTTGCTCCTGTGCAAATTGTTGTTGGTGCAGTAATGACAGAAGCTTGAGCTGCGGTTACTTGAATCGTAACAGAGCCTGTGTTTGGACATGCTCCACCTGTGGAATAGTTAACGGTCCAACTTCCAACGCCCGCAGCAGTTGGTGAGAATACACCGGCTGCATTCACCCCAGTTCCACTGAAAGTTCCACCTATTATAGAAGGAACTAATGTTACGGCGGACGCTGTAGCACAGAGTGCTCCTGGATTCGGAATGGTCACTGGCGTGCTTGATTGATTATCGTATAGCTCTGTATCACTTGAATTTCCTCCACAATTCGCATTCGCCTGCATGCCTGAAAGCGTTAACGTGAATTGCGTATCTTGGGTTGGCGCGGGAACTGTTGCTGAAATAATTCCAGAAGCCGGAACAACACCTGAAGCTACTGTAATTACTGGGCCAGCAGGAACAGCAGTCCAAGTATAATTCACATTCATGGGAAGTGGCGTTAAAGACGACACTGGTAAATTCAAAGAAACGTTCGTCGTTGTGCAACAAGCAGGATTAAATCCGAACGTCTGTGCGCATGCACCATCCGTTATAGGGGCGGCAACATTGGGAGAGAAGTTAATTGTAGTTGGAACCCCTAGCCCATTTGCTCCAGTAATGCTTAACGTTGTTGCGGGTAAAATCGTTCCTGTGTCTGTTGTGTAACAATCTTGAACCCTCAGTGTCCATGGACCCTGTGTGGCATCACATCCATTGAATACAGACCAGTTAATTGGGGTTCCTGCCCCAAGCCCGTAAGCTCCATAATTACCAGTCATATTACCTCCCGCACCGCAGATATTGAAGCTAGTTGTAGACTGATTCGAAAAACATAAATTCGAAAAATTGTCGAGTCCATTGCAATTAATGGCTTGGCCCATAGAACTGCTATAAGGACTTAGCACGGCTGTTGGACTTCCGCAAGAAGCAGGACCGACAAGTGTAAAAGTTAAATCACTATTGAACGTATGAGTTCCTGATATGCACATGCTAAAACTGGTCGAGGGACCTACAATTACAGGGGAAGACAAGTCCACTGGTGCGTTGTAATATGGTGTTGCTGAACCTAAACTCACTAGACCTGTCAAACTCAACGATCCTCCACAACCTGGTGGAATTGGTGCAACATCAACAGATGTAGGCGCATCAACTTGTGACACCCAAGCTACATCCGAGCCTAAAAAAACTCCAGAAAGAGCATCTGTGATAACAACACGATACCCTCCAGGACCTACGCCAGGCAAACTCTGAGGGCTAAAAACAATGGACGAGGTAAAGAAAAAGTCCCAAGTATTCGTAAACGGATTAAAAAATTGCCAAGTGTAATTGTATAAACCAGCAGAACTTGGAGGACCTGTAGCTACCAATTCAGCAGTACTTCCGGCGCAAACAAAAAATATAGAATCATTCGGCTGGCCGTTCGTGTAGCTCGTTGGAGAAGATCCCGCGCACGTCGAACAAGAAAAAATTTGAGCGTTCACACAGATTGACAAACACGAAAATATCAGGAGCAAATAAAGAGTCCTCATAAAAAGAGCTTTGAAAAATTATTGATTAATCAGGTGGAAATAACGGAGAAAATCCATGGGTTCCACAATAATATTTTGATTCGCTTCACGAATTTCTATTTGAGAAACTCCCATTGCGCCGAAGACTTTCATCCAAACACCCCAATGAACACCCTCTACAAATTTTAAAGTCAGTTCGCTTTCATTTACTTGAACTTGGAAGTACTTCGGATTGTTTTGAACGTAATTCAAAAGGCCTTCAACGTTCGCATTTGAACCGTTTATCAATTGAAATTTCACGGGGTGAAATCCTTCTTCCACTGCGGTGAAGTTTGTGGTTGAACTAAATGTCACTTGTGCGTTTTGTGCGAATGCCTGAGCACCGCATATCAAAACAAACATTAAAAAGGCAAAGACTTTTTTCATTTCAATCGAATTTAGCGTACGCAATATAAGACTGAAAAGGGTTTCATATAGTTGTCCTCATGGTCATTTTTTAACCTAAAAACAAATATTTCTATTTCCTCGTTTTGAAAAGTACCTTTGCGCCGCAAATGAACTTTAGCCGTCATCTACAAAAAACCGTCTTTCGAGCCGTTCAGCAAGCGGCACTCGAGCAACATGCTGAGGCATTTGTGATTGGTGGTTATGTGCGTGACCTTATGCTCAAACGTCTAAACAAAGACATTGACATTGTGACAAGTGGAGACGGACCAGCACTAGCCAACAGAACTGCTGAATTACTGAACGTTAAGCGCGTTTCAATCTTCGCGAATTTCGGCACCGCTCATTTCATATACAAGGGAAGCGAAGTGGAATTCGTTTCAGCAAGAAAAGAATCGTATCGTTTAACAAGCAGAAAACCCGATGTAGAAAAAGGTAGCTTGGAAGACGACCAAATGCGCAGAGACTTCACCGTAAACGCCATGGCGCTTTCTCTTCAAAAAGAATCATTCGGAGAACTCGTAGATCCCTTCAACGGATTACTTGATCTCGAAAATAAAATTCTTCGTACGCCATTAGAACCTGCAATAACCTACAGCGACGATCCTTTGCGCATGATGCGAGCTATACGCTTCGCGGCGCAACTTAACTTCACCATAGAAGAAAAAAGTCTTCAGGCGATTAAAGAGAATGCCGCACGACTGGAGATAGTGAGCGTAGAAAGAACAATGGTTGAATTCAACAAGATTCTTCTTTCCAAGAAACCTTCTGTTGGATTAAAACTTTTATTCGATACAGATTTGCTTCATCAGTTTTTTCCTGAAATGGTCAAGCTTCACGGTGTGGAGAAAAAAAATAATTACGCCCATAAAGACAATTTCCATCACACCCTTGAAGTGGTAGATAATCTTCGCGCCAACACCAATAACCTTTGGCTATTGTGGGGAGCTGTGCTTCACGACATTGCGAAGCCGCACACCAAACGCTTTGAAGAAGGAATAGGATGGACCTTTCACGGACATGAAGATGTGGGAGCACGCTGGGTTCCGAAGATTTTTCAACGGCTAAAACTTCCGCTCGATCATCAGATGAAATTCGTGCAGAAATTAGTGGCGCTGCACCTTCGTCCAATTGCATTAACGAAAGATGAAATTTCAGATTCAGCGGTTCGAAGATTATTGTTTGAAGCAGGTGACGATATAGATGATTTAATGTTGCTGTGTCAAGCCGACATTACTTCGAAAAACGAAACGAAAGTCAAGCGCTATCTTTCGAATTACGAAAAGGTAAAGTTGAAATTGGTTGAGCTGGAAGAGAAAGATCGCGTAAGAAATTTTCAACCTCCCGTAAGTGGTGAACTTGTAATGGAAACGTTCAACTTACAGCCTTGTAAAGAAGTTGGAGAAATTAAAAATGCGATTAAAGATGCTATTCTCGACGGAAAAATTCAGAACAATTTTGAAGAGGCATTTGCACACATGATTGAGCTCGGAAAAGCGTTGAATCTAACGCCGAAGAGCTAGCGGATTAACAAGAGTTTTCCTAACTCTACTTTCGTCTTAAAGACACCGAAGGCCACTGTTGCGGTCTCGCCTATCACTTCCAAAATTTCACCTACTTGCTGCGTTTTTTCTAGACGAACAGTCGCACCCGGAATCATCTTCTTTCGGTCTTGAATGACTTTTTCTTTCTTCTCCGTTTTAACCTTCGATTCTGTCAGAACCTTTTTCTTTTTACGAGCTTCGTCGCGCGTAGTTTTTTCCACCGCAACAAACTTTTTCAATTCTTCTAAAACATCTTTGTTCTTCGCACGAAGATTGAATTTCTCTACCAACTGATCGGCCTTCTTTCCTAAAATAATATACTTGTTATTTCTTTCGGAAGTCACATGCTGCTTGTCTAATTTATCTTGAAGTTTTTCCAATTTAGATTGAAAAGACTGCTCTTCTTTTCTTGCACTCACTTCGCGTTTATTTGCTTCAGCTATGCCTTGTTCCAATTCAGACTTCTGCCTTTGTAAATCCGAGAGCAAACCGTCCATTTCTATTTTCTGCGTGCTCAACTTTTTCTTCGCACGATCCAACAAATCTTCCGGAATTCCATTCATCTTCGCCACCTCGAAGGTGAACGAAGAACCTGGTTCGCCAACACTTAAAATGTAAGTCGGCTCCAATGTTTCGGTATTGAAAAGCATACATCCGTTTACCGCATTGCGCAATTGAGAAGCCTTAATTTTTATGGGTGAAAAGTGAGTGGTTATGACTCCGAATGATTTTCGAGCATACAACTCTTCGAAGAACACTTCGGCCAAGGCGCCTCCCAATTCAGGGTCTGATCCAGTTCCAAATTCATCTAACAATATCAGTGATCTTCGATTCGCAGAATCCAAAAAGAATTTCATGCGCTTCAAGCGATACGAATACGTTGAAAGCTGATTCTCTATACTCTGATTGTCGCCTATATCTGTGAGAATGCAATCGAATCTACTCAAGACACTCGACTCGTCCGCAGGCACGAGCAGCGCGCATTCCCACATCAATTGAATAAGTCCAACTGTCTTTAGGGTAATACTTTTCCCTCCGGCATTAGGACCCGAAATAACCATCATTCGCTGCTGCGCATTCAATTCCAAAGATTGTGGAATGGTCTTTTTTCCTCGCTCAGCATTTTTCAATAAAAGCAGAGGATGAAAGGCCTTGTTTAACTTCACCGTAGGCTCTGAAACGAAATGCACCTTCTGCGCATCCATAAGAATGGCCAAGCGCACACGTGCCTGAATATTATCGAGTTGAAGGAGGGTATCTAAGACCGACTTCAACATAACCGCATGTCCGGAAAGATAACGTGTAAGTCGTTGAAGAATCTTACGAATCTCAGCACGCTCGTCGCCGAACAACATTTCCAATTGAGAATTCAAAAGCGTATTCACTCCAGGTTCTATGTAGGTTAAAACGCCTGTTTTGCTTGTCCCTAAAACATTTCCCGGAACTTTCCGCTTGTAAACGCTCAACACGCTCAACACTCTTCGATCTAACAAATAAGCTTCTCCAGTATCTCCAAGGAATCCTTTGCCTTGACAGTCTTTCATGACTCTCAAAAAGTTCTTTGAAATTTCCCTGCGTTTGGAAACAATTTCATGACGAATAACGGAAAGCTCATGCGAAGCTTCATCGCGAACCAACCACTTCGCATCGAAGATCTTCAAGATTTCAATCTCAATCTCGTCTGTGTATTCGCAACTCTGAATCAATTCGTTCAATCGTGGAACCGACAAGCGGACTTCTTCAGGAATGCTCTTCAACAAACCAATGATGCGAATACCCTGAAGAATTTTAGCGAAGCTTTCTTCCGCGAGCACTGCATCTTTGACACGCAACAATTTCAGTTCTTCACCGAACTCTTTAAAGTCTAAGGAAGGAACAATAATATCATTTTCTAAGAGCGACTTCAGCTCGTGCGTAATTTCAATCGTCCATTTCCACAAATCGAAATTTCCATAAGGAGAAAGTTCATTCAATGCAGCAGCAGCCGTTGGCTGTTTCGCGAAGGAAGAAAGCACATTACGAATCTCTTGAAATTCAAGGTCTGTAACGAGTTGCTCATTGAAATATCTCATGGGTGGCTAAAATAACACCGTACTGTGTGAAACATACTGAAAAAGGCAGCAATGATTCAAACAAAATCACGAAATTAGTTCTATGAAAAAGGTTTTTAATTTCTTCAAGAACCGCTATTTGCTCACGATAGCGCTATTTGTTGTTTACAATCTTTTCATTAACAACATTGACATTCCATTTATTATTTCTTCTCGTTGGGAACTGCACAAATTACGAGAGCAGGCATTGCAACTTGAAAAAGACAACCAACGCGCGAAAGATCAGCTGCAGGCGATTAATTCAAAAAGTTTCGAACTCGAAAAATTAGCTCGTGAAGAATATTTCATGAAGAAACCGAATGAAGATGTTTACGTCTTCAAAATAAAAAATTAAATCTCTTCCGAGATTCGAACGCCGCGGGGCCCGAGTTCTACTACTTCAAGATTCGTGATTTTTCCTTTTTGAATTTGAAAACGCATTAACGTGCGCACCTTGTGAAACCCGTGTGTGCCAGCGGCTCCAGGATTCAAATGAAGATTACCTTGTTTCTGATTTTTTCCGGCTAGGCATATATGCGAGTGCCCGCAAATGAACACATCCACTTTTTCATCTCGAATAATTTTCGAAACACGCGCTGGGTAAGACGGTGGCCTTCCACCAATGTGAGTCATGAAAACGCGCACTCCTTCCACATCGAAAATCAAGTCTTCTTTCGTCATGGAACGAACGCGCGCATCGTCGATATTTCCATATACAATGCGAGTGACTTTCCCCATAGATTCCAATCGAGTCACTATCTCTTCCGACCCAATGTCTCCCGCGTGCCAAATCTCATCGGCATTTCGGCAGTGTTCTTGTAATCGATCATCGAAGTAACCGTGCGTGTCGGAAAGTAAAACAATTTGCATTGTTCAAAAATAATTCGATACAACTGTGGTTATCACATTAATTCAAAGAATTTCGTAACAACGAATTGCATTGCACTAAATAACTATGAATAGAATCTTTACCTCGCTTATTTCTCTCTCGCTTTTATTACTGATGAACTCTTGCTTGGCCCAACCGCACAAGGAATATAGCATTAAGAATAAGCGTGCAATTTCGAAATACGAAGAAGCCATTACTGCTTATGGTCAATACAATTCGAGCCTTGCTCTAGTCATTTTAGAGGATTTAATTGACAATGAAGATGAATTTGCAGAAGCGTATTTTCTGATGGGACAGATATACACTGAACAAGACAACAAGCGAAAAGCCATTTCAGCGTTGGAAAAAGGGTTGGCCATAAACGCTACAATATTCCCCATGGGATATTATATGCTTGGCGAAAGCTACTTCAGTCTTGCTGAGTATGAAAAAGCAGAGCAGGCTATAACGACATTCACGAGAATGCCTAAGGATAATCCCAACGTCCATTATCGGGCACAGTTAATACTAGAAAGTTGCGTATTCGCCAGACAAAGCATGAAGTATCCTGTCCCCTTTAACCCCATCAACCTCGGACCGAAAATAAACACAGAAAACGACGAGTATTTTCCCTGTATTACGGCAGACACAAAAACACTGCTCTTCACCCGATTGTTAAAAGACAAGCTTGCCTTCGAAGGAACACATGAAGACTTTTACATAACAGAAAGAACAGAAGTGAAAAACTTCAATGAAGGATGGGGACAATCTTTGCCTATTCCTTCCATTAACACGCTATACAACGAAGGTGCTCCAACGCTAAGCGCCGACGGACAAACAATAGTATTCACAGCATGCGAACTTCCCGGATATGAGTACGGTGAGACCCGCACTGGTCTTGGCAGCTGCGATTTATTTTATTCTTTCCGAACCAAGTCGGGTTGGACACCGGCCGAAAATTTCGGTCCGGGTATCAATTCGAAAAACTGGGAAACACAACCAAGCCTTACCGCCGATGGCAACACGCTTTATTTCGTGCGAGGAAAAAAAGGAAAGGGTGGGAAAATAGAAAATCAGAATATTTACTACAGTTATCTCATGGATGACGGTTACTGGAGTGAGCCATCTGAGATTCCAGGATTTGTAAATACTAAGGGAAGAGAGGAAAGTGTGTTTATTCACCCCGATGGACAGACCATGTACTTCTCTTCAGATGGACACGCGGGTATGGGTGGACTTGATATTTTCGTTTCACACATGCAGTCCAATGGTGACTGGGGAAGACCTGAAAATCTCGGATACCCTATCAACACATCAGCCAATGAGAACTCCATTCAAGTGACTGCACAAGGAGATATAGCATTAATGGCCAGTAATCGTGAAGGTGGAAATGGAGGGTTAGATCTTTACTCCTTCGAACTTCCTGAAAACGTAAGACCGCGTTTCGTGAATTATGTTGAAGGATACGTTTATGACAGCAATACAAAAGCTCCTTTGGATGGCAAATTCCAATTATTAAATTTAAGAACAGGAGACGTTGTAGCTGAAGGGTATTCCAATTCTAGCCGAAACGGATACTACTTGGTTTGCTTGCCAATTGGGAACGACTACGCCCTTAACGTAACGTCTGAGAATTACTTGTTCTACTCTTCAAACTTTTCACTTATCAATTCATTAGAAACAGAACCGTATAGAAAAGATGCTCCTCTTCAACAAATGAACTCAGGAGCAACCATTGTTCTTGAAAACATCTTCTTTAAAACTAACAGTGCGAACCTCGAAAGCGAATCTTTCATTGAATTGACAAAGCTTACCGAGCTTTTGGTTAAGAATGAGACTTTGCGCATTCGCATTGAAGGACATACGGACAGCGATGGAGATGAAGCTGCGAATTTGAAGCTTTCACAAGCACGCGCACTCAGCGTAAAAACCTATTTAGAGTCGAAGGGAATTGCCGCAACCCGAATTGAATCGGAAGGCTATGGCGAAACGCAACCGCTCGAATCGAATGCCACTTCGGAAGGAAAAGCAAAAAACAGAAGAACGGTTTTCAGAGTTCTTTAAAACAAAAAAGGTGTTCGAATGAACAACTTTTTTTTTCGTTTCAATACAAATCAATTGATCACATTAATAACTCTGTTCGGAGCTCTGTACTTTCCTTTAATCACTCCACCTTTAGATGTTCCTTGAATGCTTGTTGATTTCGTAGCTCGATCTAAATAAACTGTTGAAGTTCCTAAGGGAAGATTCGACAATGAATTAATTCCGAATACCATGTTGGTAGCTCCAACACTGTTCGTGAAATTCCAAGTATCATCGCCCCAAGCCCACGAACCAATAAAAACTCCCACTTCTTGTTTTTGAGAAAGCGCTGAACCCACCCATTGAAAATCATAGGCTGCTGAACGACTAATCTCCACAAAATCCGAAGGAAACGCAATCGCTTCAAATGCAGGAACAGTATTGGTAAAAACATTTCCGTCTAAATTGGTGTAAACAAAAGTCCCTGGAGGAATATTCCCTAGGTAATCCTTGGCATGCCCACCCCAAAAAATATTGTAAGGCAAGACATCTCCGTTAAAAGTAACATTATCCGTTGAATCCAATTCCAATAAAGTGCCTAAAGCACCACCAAAACGAAATCTCGCTACAACCGTGGTTACACCTGAGTTAGAATTGTAAAACTGTTCGTATTCCGTGTAAATACGATCTTGATTCACATCGCCCGCAGATTCTCCTGTGCAAGAGAAAAGTGCTACGGAAATAATCACCGACAAAATCCAAATTCCTTTTTTCATAGAGATTTTTTTTTCGAATTTAATTAAAAAATTAATACGTTTTTCCGGGATAAACTTCCAAGGCATGTCGCAGACATTCAACAGCATTTCGAAGTGCATCTTCGTTCAACACATAAGCCAAGCGCACTTCATTGGTTCCTGCGCCAGGTGTAGCGTAGAATCCAGTTGCTGGAGCCATCATAACCGTTTGATTGTTGTGCTCAAACTCTTCCAAAATCCATTGACAGAATTTATCCGCGTTATCAATTGGAAGACGAGCTATGCAATAAAATGCGCCCTTTGGATTCGGACACATAACGCCTGGAATGGCGTTCAATCCGTTCACTAAAATATCTCTGCGCTTCACGTACTCTGCCACTACTCCGTCAAAGTATTCTTGCGGAGTATCCAAAGCAGCTTCTGAAGCAATCTGTCCGAATGTCGGCGGAGAAAGTCTTGCTTGCGCAAACTTCATGGCCATAGCCATGACTTCGGCGTTACGGGTAACCAATGCACCAATGCGCGCACCACACATGCTGTAACGCTTGCTCACGCTGTCAATCATGATAGCGTGATTGTCAAGTCCTTCCAAATTCATGACTGAATGCGGAACCGCACCGTCATACATAAACTCACGATACACCTCATCTGCTATCAAGAACAAATCGTGCTTAATAACCAAATCGCGTAATTGCTCAAGCTCTTCTTTCGAATATAAATATCCAGTTGGATTACCTGGATTGCAAATCACGATTGCCTTTGTCTTTGGAGTAATTTTTTCTTCGAATGCTGAAATCGGAGGAAGTGCAAATCCTGTTTCAATGTATGAAGTAACAGGAACCACATTCACACCGGCCATTACTGCGAAGCCGTTGTAGTTTGCATAGAACGGTTCTGGAATAATTACTTCGTCGCCTAGATTCATGCATGTCATGAACGTAAAAATCAATGCTTCTGAACCTCCCGTGGTAATCATCAACTGCTGCGGAGTTAACGCAATGTCTTTCGAAGCGTAATAACCTGTCAGCCCTTTTTTGTATGAACCAATTCCATCTGAATTGCTGTACTCGATCACCTTTATATCGAGCGCCTTCATCTTCTCGCGAACAATTTCAGGAGTCTCAATATCGGGCTGACCAATGTTCAAGTGGTAGACAGTTTTACCTGCTGCTTTCGCTGCTTCTGAAAATGGAACCAGCTTGCGAATAGGTGAAGAAGGCATAGATACAGCCTTCGATGAAATGTTTGGCATATAAATAAAATTTGCTAGGCAAAATTAGGCAATTCCTGTCGGCTTCCTTCTTAACTTGCTCCAATGTTATTCTTTTCACCTGAAATACCCGACGGCACGTGGAAATTGAACGAAGAGGAAAGTCGTCACATTAAAGTTTTGCGTCTTCGCGAAGGAGAAACACTCACCTTCACCAATGGAATGGGGGAACGTGTTGAAGTGCAGTTAGACAAGAGCGACAAGCACTGCGTGCTCACCACCTTGAAAAGAGAAACGGTTCCTTCCAACAATCCAATGATTCATCTTTTTGTTGCACCTACGAAAAATTCAGATCGCATTGAGTGGTTTGTGGAAAAGGCCGTGGAGCTTGGCATTCGCAGCATTACCTTCCTGATGTGTGAGCATTCCGAACGTGTTCGCATGAAGCCAGAGCGAATAGAGCGTGTAGCAGTTTCCGCCATGAAACAAAGCATGCAGTTCACTCTTCCGCAATTGAATTTCGACATAAAATTTAACGAAGCTTGGATGCAAGCACCCGGCAAAAAGTTGTTGGCGCATTGCGAAGGCGGAGAGAAAATTCAACTTTCAACCTGGAAAGAAAAGCACGAGAGCCTTTCCATTTTCATTGGACCGGAAGGTGACTTTTCGAAAAATGAAATTGCCCTCGCGAATCAAGAACCTGCGCTGTCTTTGGGCGCGAATAGATTAAGAACTGAAACCGCTGCATTGAAAGCACTTGTTGCAGCGCATGAATATTTCGAACGATAAACTTCTTGTATGAAACACATTTTCAAAACGCTTCTTGTTGTTTTTATGTTGAAAGGCATTTCAGCATTCGCGCAAGTTGAAACCCTACTTCCAATACCTACGAGCATTGCCTATGTCCACGGCAAAGGATTTCTTTGGACGGCAGGCACACGCGCAGAATTTCAAGGCTTATGCAATCAAGAAGTAGATCTTTTCAATGCCTGGTTGAAGGAAAACGAACCTGAAACAGTTATTGAAGTTTCAAATCAAGGCGTTGAAAAACGTGAACCTAAAAAAGTAATTTTCCAACTTACAAAAAACATCCCTTCCAATACCGAAGCCTACTACTTAACCGTTCGGGAAAATGAGATTCGATTAACATCCGCCACGGAAGAAGGCATTTCTCGCGGCATGCAGACCTTGAAGCAATTGCTTCCTATTTATTTCAAGACGAATACCACCTTCTCCGGTTTTGAAATTCCGTGCATGGATATTTCTGATGCACCAGCCTTTCCGCACCGTGGTATGCTACTCGACTGCGGAAGACATTTCATGGATGTTGCTACCGTGAAGAAGTACATAGACGCATTGGCTTTTTACAAAATGAATGTCCTGCACTGGCACTTGACCGAAGACCAAGGATGGCGCATTGAGATTAAGAAATATCCAGAGCTTACGCGCTTGGGTTCTTACCGCATGGACAAATTCGGCAATCATGTGAGTGAAGGTTATTACACCCAAGAGCAGATCAAAGACATTGTTGCGTATGCGCAAGCCAGACACGTGACCATTATTCCTGAAATTGAAATGCCCGGTCATTCGGTTGCTGCCATTAGCGCTTATCCGTGGCTCAGCTGCACTGGAGAAAGCATTCCGGTTGAAACGGAATGGGGCGTGTTCAAAGACATTTATTGTGCAGGTAACGACAGCACTGTTCAGTTTTTGAAAGATGTGATGGACGAAGTCTGCGCGTTGTTTCCGAGCAAGTACATTCACATTGGCGGAGACGAAGCGCCGAAGTTTCGTTGGGAGCATTGCGATAAGTGTCAGAAGCGCATGCACGATCACGGATTGAAAAATGAACCGCAATTGCAAACGTGGTTGATTGAAGAAATGGCGAAATACCTCTATACCAAAGGAAGACAGATCATTGGTTGGGATGAAATTTTGGAAGGAGGAATTCCGGCCGACGCCATGATTCAAAGTTGGAGAGGCATGGAAGGTGGCATTGCTGCCGCGAAGCAGAAGCACGGCGTAGTGATGAGTCCGACCTCGCATTGTTATCTAGATTATGGGCTCGATAACATTAATATGGAAAAGGTCTATAACTTCAATCCGCTTCCTGCAGAATTGACCCTAGAAGAAGCGCAATACATTCGTGGGGCGGAAGGAAATATGTGGACGGAAAGAGCACCGCAAGAGCTTGTGGACAGCAAAGTGTTTCCACGATTGTTGGCGTTGAGTGAAGTGTTGTGGACCGCACCGAAGAAACGTGATTACGAAGCCTTTGCTGCTCGAGTTAATAAGAACTACGAACGCTTGGATCAGTTGAATATTAAATACGGATTTCCAGATGTCCCTTTGAATTTCCGATCACAGGTTTTGCCTACCGGTGAGGTTGAAGTTCGAGCAGTGACAAGCACGAACAGTTTAGTCATTGTTAACTACAGAAAAAATGAAGAAGAAACCATCCAGACCTACAGCAAACCGATCATTGTAAATGAACGCTACACCACGCTGAACTTCGAATATTATTTTCCTTGGAGCACCGGATTTTTCAATGAATCACGCGTGTACACTTCAAACCTCGCAACAGGCAAAAAAGTAACGCTGTCGTACACGCCGAGTGTGTATTATCCGGGCGGAGGTGAGAACGCCTTGGTAGACGGGCGCATTGGCACTCCGAATTTCAGAGACGGTATTTGGCAAGGGGTTCAGGGCAAGAACATGGAAGTGGTGATAGACTTGGGCGATGTGAAGCCGTTCGAGCACGTGACGACGCGTTGGTTTCATTATGCGAACGCTTGGATTTTCCGTCCGAAAGCCGTTGAAGTTTATAAGAGCATGGATGGGATTAAATGGGACAAAGTCGCTACCATGAAGCCGAACATTGAAGAGCAAACATCAGGAGAACTTGTTGATCAACTGAGCTTCGGGATAGGACAAGTTAATGTCGCTCGGTACATCAAAGTCATTGGCATAAACAACGGTCCTTGTCCGGAATGGCACGACGCGGTAGGCGAACCGAGTTGGTTGTTTTGTGATGAAATCGTTGTTGAATAACTACACAACGAGTTGTGATGACAATCTACGATTGATGACGCAACAATTTGCGATGACACAACACGTTGTGATGACCGCTTAGCGGATGACGGCCAAGCCGATGAGATTAATTTCCCATTGCGGCTTTCATGGCTTCTTCCAGGCAAGGTTTAACGATATCCTCTAATCGATCTTCTTTGGCGCTGCCTTCAGGATATTTCTTTTTAAGGGCTGCTGCTTTTTTATCAAACTCTGCAGTTAATTTCTCAACTTTACTTTGGTCGTTCGATTTTTGAGCTTCAACCAATTTGAACACCATATCACAGATGTATTTGCCGTCTTTTTTTATTCTTTTGATCTCTCGGTTCGATAACTTTATTTCCTCCTGCACTTCCGACTGTTCATTGGGAAATCTTTTCATTGCCTCCTCCATGCAGGGCTTCACGAACTCTTCAAGCTTTTTCTCGAACACACTGCCCTTCGGATATTTCTTCTGAAGCTCAGCCATCTTTGGTTCAAATGTTTTGCTAAGAGCATTGACTTTAATCGTATCCCCTGCCACTTGGAGATCTACTATATCATTAATCATTTCGCATATATACTTGGCATCATTCTCAATTTCCTTCAGCTCCTTTGCAGTCAATTGGAGTTCTGCAACAGGTGCATCGTCTTCCAAAGTGAACTTAACGGGTATAGTCAAGTACACACGTTGAGGAACTCCGTCTTGTGTTCCCGGATTGAATTTCCCTAATTGCTTGCAAGCGAAAAGAGCCGCACTGTCTAACCCTGCTCCCCCCAAAACCCCGCGTTCAACTTTGAATTGGGTCGGTGTTCCATCTTTCTCTACAACAAATCGAATAAACACGGTTCCCTCTATGTTCATTGATTTCTCCAACTCTGGATACGTGACGTTTTGATACAATAAATTATATAAAGTCTCTTCACCCTCAGGGTAAGTGGGCATTTCGTGAACGAAAGTCCATGCAGGCTCTTCCTTTTGACTATAGCCTGCAAAAGAAATCAATGCGAATGCTAGGAGAAGAAGTGTGTTTTTCATAAAACAATAAATTAATTAATACTTCTGCAAAGCGTTACTCTCCCGACATGGATTTAGTTGCCTCGTCTAGGCACGGTTGGACGATTCGCTCTAATTCTTTTTCTTGAATGCTTCCTTTTGCATATCTCTTTTCAAGAGCAGTTGCCTTTATCTCAAAATCAGCCGAAAGTTTACTCATCTTCTCTGTATCACCAGACTTCTGCGCTTCAGTCATTTCCAAGAGCGTGGTGCATATGTACTTGCCGTCGATTTGAATTTGCCACAATTCCATTTTACTCAATTTCACTTCTTCTTTATCATCCGCCAAAGTGAACTTAATGGGTATGGTCAAGAATACGCGTTGAGGAGTTCCATTTTGGCTTCCAGGAAAAAACCTGCCCAGTTTCTTACATGCATTCAATGCTTCTCTATCCAATCCACTGCCTCCTTGAACTCCTCGGGTAACTGTGAAATTCGAGGTCGACCCATCCTTCTCAACCACAAAATTCACATACACCGTACCTTCAATGTTCTGAGTCTTTTCTTGCTCAGGGTAGGTTATGTTGTTGTATAAAAATTCATACAATGCTTTTTCACCACCCGGATATTTAGGCATCTCTTGAACGAAAGTCAAAGGCGTTTCCTTGCTCGGCTGAGCGCAAACAACAGACGACGCTAAAGCAAGCACAAATAACAATATTCTATTTTTCATATTCCACTCTTTCATTTCAAACAATTCAATTCTTTTCGATTTCTACAGCGTTTACATAAATACTATTTACCTGTTATAACGAAATTCACATCGGTCATATAGTCAGCGATGTTGTCCTGAATTCCGGGTTTAGATGGATCCCATTTCCTCGATTTATCAGATCCTTGAACCTCTTCCCCACCTTCCGTGTAGTTTTCTAAAAGTTCTATTAGGTTCTCATTTCTGTCACAATAGAATCGCTTTTCAAAGGTATTGCCTTCGCCACCACCAGTGACAAGAACAAAAAATATCTTACCATCCTTTTTATAAATGGTAAGTTGATAGCCCCATTCATAACCGCTGAAATCGCCACGAATTAATTCATAGCTCGCATCTAGTTTGCAGGTCTTTACAATTTGATCGAAAGGCATTTGTTCAGACTCTGGGTCAAACCCCTCGTACTTCACACGTTTCTTCGTCTCGCAATTCTGCATTCCAATTTTTTGAATCTCGGAATACCAAAGTTTGATCTCTTGAATACGTTCTTCTTTTGTTTGAGGCTTTTCCTCCACTACTGGAGCTGTAGTCGGAGCAGCTGCAGGAGCTACCGCTGCTGGTTGAGGAGCATCTTGTTGTCCACCGCAGGAGAATAAGATCAAACCAATCGATAGAAAAGTAATTACTTGAAATTTCATTTTTTATATTATTTTATGATGCTTTATTATTTCTTTAGAAGAACATTGTTGGCTAATTCCAAAAAAATAAGATGGCTCTTCGAATAACCTTCTATTTTCTTTACTTCTCTGTCCTTAAAAGATTTATTATCCCAATCGTCCTGCAGTGTTTCCGAAGCATAAACCAATTCGCCATTCTCGCTATAAAACAATGTTGTTGTCTCTATATAACCGCTTGACTCGGAATCTTCTTCAAAACAAAATAATTTTCCGTTAAAATAATAATAATCAAAGCCCATAGCACCATCTCCAATAATGTCGGTAATAGAAATAACAACAATTGAATCATTAATCACACACCTATTGCATATTGATTCATCGACATTATCATTCTTTGGAACCTTAACTTTCGTACAATTCAAACTTACATTTTTCTTAGCTTGAGCATACCACAACTTAATCTCTTGAATGCGTTCTTCTTTGGTTTGTGGCTTCTCTTCAACAACAGGAGCTGGCGCGGGAGTAGCTGCAGGAGCTACCGCTGCTGGTTGAGGAGCATCTTGTTGTCCACCGCAGGAGAATAATGCTACCCCGCAAACAACTAAAAATAAGTGCGTGTGTAATTTCATTTAATAAAAATAGGCAATTGCCTATAATCATCAACCTTTAATTTACGAATAAATCACCTAACGGATGACACAACACGTTGTGATGACCCTCTTCGAGGGATGACACGACAAGTCGTGATGACACAACACGTTGTGATGACCTTCTTCGTAGGATGACACGACAAGTCGTGATGACACAACACGTTGTGATGACCTTCTTCGAAGGATGACACGACTGGTCGTGATGACAATCTGCGATTGATGACGCTCCGCGAAGCGGTCATCACAAAGTGTCATCGGCAAAGCCGTCATCAGCTTTGCTGTAAAAGGAAAAGCCCTCCGAAGAGGGCTTTCCTATTTCTAATATAAGAAATTATTTTTTTACACGCTCTGCTACTGCTTTGAACGCCTCTGGGTGATTCATTGCCAAGTCTGCAAGAACCTTACGGTTCAATTCAACTCCATGTGCGTGAATTTGTCCCATGAATGCGCTGTATGACATTCCGTGCTGACGAGCACCGGCGTTGATACGAGCAATCCACAAAGAACGGAAATCGCGCTTGCGAAGTTTACGTCCGATGTAAGCATAACATAATGCTTTTTCTACTGAGTTTTTGGCTACTGTCCAAACGTTTTTACGTGAACCGAAATAACCTTTTGCCATTTTAAGAACTTTTCTTCTTCTGGCTCTACTGGCGACTGCGTTTTTACTGCGTGGCATAACTTTTTGTTTTTAGGCTAAGGTGTTCTTTCGAACTTAAGACCTTTCACCGGGTTAAACTTTACCTTGCTTATTTAATGAATGAACATTAGGCTACAAGCAACTGCGCCTTAATCGATTTCTCGTCAGATGGATTTACATAACCAGTCTTTGTCAAGTTGCGCTTTTGCTTAGTGCCCTTCTTGGTCAAGATGTGACTTTTGTACGCATGCTTACGCTTAATCTTACCGGATCCAGTAACCTGGAAACGCTTCTTAGCGCCGGATTTTGTTTTCGCCTTTGGCATTTTATTTAGGTGTTAGAATTATTTCTTTTTTGGATTTATCACAACAAACATTTTCTTCCCTTCTAATTTCGGCAACAACTCTGGAGTTCCTAACTCTTCAAGTTCTTGAACGAATTTCAACAACAATATTTCTCCTCTCTCTTTAAAAACAATGGAACGTCCTTTGAAGAAAACGTAAGCTCTTACCTTACTTCCCTCTTTCAAGAACTCTTGCGCGTG
Source organism: Flavobacteriales bacterium (assembly GCA_044239865.1). Classification (GTDB taxonomy): domain Bacteria; phylum Bacteroidota; class Bacteroidia; order Flavobacteriales_D; family Sanyastnellaceae; genus CAIZGX01. The sequence continues at coordinate 95,319 of JBIIAO010000003.1, read as the reverse complement.
CTTCAACTTAAATTGAAAGTCGTGATCATCCGTGTTAGGTCCGAAACGAATTTCTTTTACAGTTACATTCACCTGCTTCGCCTTCATCTCCTTCTGCTTCTTTTTCTGATCATACAGAAACTTGCGGTAGTCAATGATTCTACAAACCGGTGGAACGGCATTTGGCGAAATCTCTACGAGATCTGCCTCTAAATCTTGAGCCAGTTTTAATGCCTTTTCTCTAGAATACACTCCAACTTCAACATTCTCACCCACCAAGCGTACCTCGGCTGCTGTAATGCGATCGTTAATTTTGTGTTCTGGTTCAAAGATGCGTCTGCCTCTCATCTCGCGCTTTATGATATTTCCTCCTTGTTTATTAAATTTCTTTCAACATGTTAGCCACTTCATCGTTCACCATAGTAGCGAAATCTTCAACACTAAATACACCCAAATCTCCTTCGCCTTTTTTGCGCGCAGATACTGAGTTTGCTAGCATTTCAGTCTCACCAACCACCAACATGTAGGTCACTTTTGCAAGCTCCGCTTCACGTATTTTCTTTCCCACTTTCTCGTTAGTATCGTCAACGAGGGCGCGAATATCGGAAATTTCTAGCGTATTTGCTACTTTTTTTGCGTATTCGTTGTATTTCTCGCTAACGGGTAAAATTCTTACTTGCTCTGGTGACAACCACAATGGGAATTGTCCTGCGCAGTGCTCAATTAAAATCGCCACAAAACGCTCCATACTTCCGAACGGCGCGCGGTGAATCATAACAGGTCTGTGCTTCTGGTTGTCCGATCCCGTATACTCCAATTGGAAACGTTCCGGAAGATTGTAATCCAATTGCACAGTACCCAATTGCCACTTTCTTCCAATGGCATCGCGAACCATGAAATCTAACTTCGGTCCGTAGAAGGCAGCTTCACCGTATTCAACCACTGTGCGAAGTCCTTTCTCATTCGCTACTTCCTGAATAGCCAATTCCGCTTTCTCCCAATTCTCGTCTGTACCAATGTATTTCTCACGGTTAATTGGATCACGAAGCGATACTTGCGCCAAGAAATCATGGAAATTCAAGGTCTTGAAAATGTAAAGAACCAAGTCAATTACTTTTCCAATTTCTTCCTTCACTTGGTCAGGCGTGCAGAAAATATGCGCATCATCTTGGGTAAATCCACGTACACGCGTCAAACCATGCAACTCTCCTGTTTGTTCGTAGCGATAAACAGTACCGAACTCAGAAAAACGCAATGGTAAATCTTTATAGCTGCGCGGCTCTGCGTTGTAGATTTCGCAGTGATGTGGACAGTTCATGGGCTTCAACATATACATCTCTCCTTCTTGCGGAGTGTGTATTGGCTGAAAACTATCTGCGCCGTATTTCGCCCAGTGACCGCTGGTTTCATACAATTCTTTCGAACCTATGTGCGGAGTAATTACTGGCTGATATCCTGCTTTTTTCTGAGCTACAGTCAAGAAGTTTTGCAATCGCGTACGCAAGTCGGTTCCTTTCGGCAACCAAAGTGGTAAACCGCTTCCCACGCGCTGAGAGAAATGGAACAATCCCATTTCCTTTCCGAGTTTTCTGTGATCACGTTTTTTCGCTTCTTCCACCTGAACCAAATATTCTTCTAGTTCAGCTGCTTTCGGAAAAGTGATGGCGTAAACACGAGTCAACATTTTATTTTTTTCGTCGCCTCTCCAATAAGCACCGGCAACATTCATAAGCTTCGCAGCCTTTATGAATCCGGTGTTTGGAATATGCGGGCCGCGACATAAGTCGGTGAAATTTCCTTGCGTATAAAACGTGATTTCTCCGTCTTGAAGTCCTTCAATCAATTCTAATTTGTACTGATCTCCCTTCTCTGTGAAGTAAGAAATCGCATCGGCTTTCGACACTTCCTTGCGAACGAATTCGTTCTTCTGACGCGCCAATTCCAACATTAATTTTTCCACCTTCGAAAAATCTTCTTGGGTGAACGGCTTTCCTTCGAAATCTACATCGTAATAAAATCCATTTTCAATAGGCGGACCAATAGCCAACTTCACACCAGGGTAAAGAACTTCCAATGCTTCAGCCATAAGGTGGGCAGAGCTGTGCCACATAGTGGACTTTCCATTTTCATCGTTCCATGTGAGCAACTTCACCGTAGCATTATCGGGAAGTGGGCGCGAGGCGTCTACCACTACTCCGTTGACTTCTGCGGCAAGCACATTACGTGCAAGACCTTCGCTAATTTGAGCTGCCAATTGCATTGCAGAAGTACCTTCTTCTACAGAACGAACGCTACCATCGGGTAAAGAGATGTTTAACATAGTGAAAAATGAGGTGCAAAGATAGCAACAACGGGGCTATTCTATTTTAAGAACTTTGCAATATTCGGTTTGAAATAATTACTGCTCTTCATCACCTTTCCGTCTTCACGGTAGATTGGCTCTCCATTATCATCAAGCTTGCTCATGTTGCTGCGTTGAATCTCTGCGAATATCTCTCCCATTTGCTCGTGCAGACCATGTGCATTCATTGTCCCGCAGAGGATGTAAAGCATATCTCCTAACGCATCTGCTATTTCAACGATATCGCCATTCTGAGCGGCTTCGAGATACTCTTCGTTCTCTTCCTTCATTAAATTGAAACGCAAAGTGTATTCGCGTTCTTCCAATTCACCTGTTGGTGTTTTTCTGACTGGAATTCTGAATGCGTTGTGAAATTCTTCCACGCAACCAATGAGATGAGCCAGTGACGGATTTTTTTCATTATTCATACTTCGAAAATAATTCAATGCACGTGAAAGATAATTTTTTCTTATTCACACAATTTAACAAAGTTGGAATTCGTTAAGGCAGTAAGGTTCACCCAATCGGGTGTAGGTTTTGGTTAAGGAATCGAAAACGCTCTTCAACGGAAGGGCGTTTTTGATTTACTGTTGCCTCAGCAAAGTTTCTACGAAAGGTGTTTCACAAGAAAACAAAAAAGGGTTCCGAAGAACCCTAATCTATACTCTATCAAAGTATTATTATTTCGCCACTGGGCCGAAGTATTTTCTTTCTTGGATACGACTTGCTTTACCGGTAAGGCTGCGCAAGTAGAAGATACGCGCACGACGCACTTTACCACGTTTGTTCACTTCAATTTTATCAATGAATGGTGAAGCAATTGGGAAGATACGCTCGACACCAACACTGTTCGACATTTTGCGAACGGTAAAGGTTTCTGTTGAACCTGTTCCTCTTCTTTGGATTACTACTCCAGAGAATGTTTGAAGACGCTCTTTGGCTCCTTCAATAATTTTATACGTTACAGAAATGGTATCACCTGCAGAGAATTTTGGGTATTCTGCGATTGGGTTAATTCTGCTTTCAAGTTCCTTTATGCGGTTCATAGTCGTCTAATTTTCGTCCCTAAAAATAGGGCTGCAAATATACGCATTATTCTGAAAGGAACAAGAGAGAGTTCATTTTTTTTTGATTTCCCTCCCGAACGTCCCATTTTATTGCTGTTCCTTCGGCTTCTTGTCCTTGTGTTTCCAACGTTTGTGGGTCCACAACCACAAGTAAGGCTCTTTACAGATATCGGCTGCCACCCGATCATTCGCCAATTGAATAAGTCCACCTACTTCGAAATCTCTAGGGCTTTCCGTTAGCACTTCAAAGTGAGATTCGTAATATCCTCTCTTTACTTTATGAAGGTGTCCGAATACAACAGGCAGGTTCAAATCCTTCGCATATTTCTCAGCGCCGAAATAGGCGGGCGTTTCAATTCCAAGAAAATCAATCCAAACACATTTCTTAGGGTCGGCGGGCGATTGATCCACAGCGAAGACCATTCCCATGAGCTCGCCTTGGTGCTCTTCCAAGTACTCTTTTGTTGCGCGGGTTGAAACCAACTGCATTCCGTATTTATTGCGCGATTCGCGCATCTTGCGATCGAAATACGGATTGCTCAAGCGTTTGTAAATACCAACAAGCGGCATTTGACATTGCATGGGTGCTGCCAATGCCCACATTTCCCAATTCGCATAATGCCCACCGCATAGTATGATACTCTGCCCCTTTTCTGCATAATTCTTTAGAAGCTCTGGGTTGTGCATCACAAAACGCGCGCGCAATTGGCTTTCAGTTACCGAAAAATTCTTAATGACTTCCAGAATGAGGTCACAGAAGTGCCTGTAAAAATCCCAGGCAATCTGCTCTCTTTCTTTTTTTGTTTTGGAAGGAAAAACCAATTCCAAATTGTACATCACCACCTTCTTCCGATATCCGAAACACACGTACAAAAGGAAGAATGCCAAATCAGATATTCGATAAAGAATGAAGTAAGGCAGCAAACTCAATGGCTTCAAGAAAAGCCAAAACAACAATCGACTCATTCTTTTACAAGTTCTGAATCAGATTCTTCTTCGGATATTTCACCGTGAATCGCAATTGACGTTTCTCGGTCTTCTCGGGTTCAACGGTCATCTTCCAGGTCACCTTCCCGGTAGCCGTGTCTTGTGTGGCTCCTGAAAGCTCTTCCACTGCCACTTCCAAATCTGCATTCTGTGTAAGTGGAACTTGGTCGTAAACTTCAATATTGATTGCCTTCTTCTTCGTGTTTACGATGGTAATTTCGTAAGCTTTCGAAGTAGATTTTTTCACTCCGAAAACACTGGTCTTGCAGAAGTCTTTCACTTGATCGCGCTTCACGGTAATGGCGTTGTCGCGTCCCAATGACAGTTGAAGCGTATCGTTTGCAAGGGCAGGATCTATGTATCCATTTCCAACAAAAGTTCCTTTGAAATAAATGTTGCTTTCTCCGCTTAATAAGCTGTATTGCATCCAATCGATGATGTCGGCTTGCAAGTATGCTGCTGCTTCCAACTTCGGAATAGCTACGTATTTGTATGAAGCTTTCAAACGTTGCTTTTGCATAACCACTTCAACTGGCTGATTGTCGCTGGCGATGTCGTATTTGATGGAAATCTTGAATTCTGTACTTACTGAATTTGAAGTAATTGTTGTGAAGGAAGCAGAAGTCTGCATCATATTCATTGCCCGAGAATCCTTATCCATTTCCGCCATATAACCAGAGGCCAAGGCCGAAGGCTTTTGATTGTAATCGTCCTCTGCTTTTGCCCTTCCTCTATATGCTTGAGGTGCGTAGATGTTCACGTACCATGGATTCAACGTTGGAACTTGCGCACCTACATTCGGATTACCAGTTGAAATAGTCAAGTTCACTCGCTTCCAATCGGCACCTGTGCCTTGCCATACTTTCGCACGATACGTGAATTCAATGTCAGACTCAATGTCTTCAGCGCGCAAGTCATAATAGGGTGTCCATCCTGCGTTGGTCGCCAAATATGAAATAACGACATCGACTTTTTTATCTTCCTCTGAAGTTACTACGAATTCAATTTCCCCCGGATTCGTGACGTTCTGAGATTGCAGTTGTGAAAGTTGCGTTTGCAAATGCTGAAGTTTCTCGTTGTTTTCGCGATCGGTCTGATTCAAGTCTAGAATCTTGTATTCAATCTCTTTCATGCGGCTTCTGTAAAAGTCGGCCATCTCTAAAAGGTCTTCACGAATGAGTAAAGCATTGTCTCCTTTTATTGAACGATTCGCCTGCAAGAAGGCTTTCTCTTCCTGATAAACGGCACGTAAACTGGCGCGTTCAGCAGTTTGAAAACCTAAAAGTTTGATGCTATCCTGAATGGCACGCACACGCGTATTCGAAACCTTAGAAGTGTAATTCATTTGATGCTTCACACTTAGTATGGTGTAATCCTTACTTCCCAAAATCTGAATAGAGTTAACATCCATGCCGGCTGTAAGTCCGGATAGAACAAGAGTATTCTCCCCCTTCTTCAGGTTTACATCGCCCATATGGGTAATCTGAGCTCCGCTTAGGAACAAGGTAACATCGGTGATTGGAGCTGTAACGCTCTTCGATTGAGAAAAAGAAACAAACGCGCAAAGCGCAAATAAAAGGGTAAACCTTCTTTTCATGGTTTAATAATTTTTGGTAAAAATAACTCTTTGTGAAACAGATTCAACCCTCAAATATTGCTCAATATCAGAATTGAATGATTCTTGTCGCGAACTGCTTGTTCAAATGCAATTCATGGGAACATACAATGATCAACTTATTGTAATCTTCCGCCCACCTCAACAATTCAGCAAATAGATTCTCGCGGGAAGTGGCGTCAAGGTGCGCAGCAGGTTCATCGAGCAGCACAATTGGAGTGTCTTGAACCCAAACACGCGCAAGTTGAACTCGCTGGTATTCGCCATCACTTAACTCTGTGAGCAAATTATTTTGAAGTTCATTCAGGTTGAATTTCTGAATGGCCTCTTCCACCCTGTTCTTCTTCTTTCCAAATACATCACCTACTGCAATAGCGGTAGTAACCTCCAAAGCTGCAGCGGTTGTTTTCCTTGAAGGAACATACGAAATATAGGATGCTCGATCGGAATAAGACAGCTGACTCAGTGGTTTTCCTTCTACAAAAATTTCACCTTCTGACATAGAAATTAATCCTGCCAGCGCATCTAGAAAAGTCGATTTCCCTGAACCGTTGTTTCCTTCAATAGCTACCAATGAACCATAAGAAAGAGCAAGCGAAAAATTTGAAATCACAGATTTCCTTCCACGTAAAACTGAAATGTTTTCTACTCTTAGCTTATCCATACACCACTTCTTTTAGGATTGAACACGATGTAGAACACGCAAGGAATGCCTATTGCAGCGGTTATTGCATTTAGAGGAAGGGCATAGAAACGGGAAATTAAATCTGAGATGACCAACAATAGCGCTCCTACAAGTGGAATAAAATAAATGAGCTGCTGTTGATTGAATGAGCGAATAAACAAGCGAGCAACGTGCGGCGCCATGAGTCCAATAAAGGCAATGGGGCCGCAGAAGGCGGTTATTGTTGCAGTAGAAATTCCAACTGAAATCAAAAACATCCAACGCAATTTCACAACGTCAACGCCTGAGGTCGCAGCAATTTGTTCTCCCAAAGCAAAGGCATTCAATCTCCGTAAGAAATAAAATGTTGGAAGGAAAGGGAGAAAAGACCCTACAAACAACCAAGGCAATTGCGAAAGCGTTAATCCGTCTAGCGATCCCATACCCCAGATTACAAACTGATTCACGTTGTTGGCACCCGCCATTTTTTGAAGAATGCTCTCAATAGCACCCGTGAAATGAGAGAAGAGAAGTCCAACTACCAAAAGCGTAGAAGCCATTGGGATTTTTCGCTGAATAACGAGCAAAAGCGAGAGCACCAACATAGCGCCCGCAAACGCCGGAATAAATAAGGCCCAAGTTCCCGCATTCAAGAACCAATTCATTCCCCAAGAAGTCAGAAATATGACCGCCATGGCCAAGGAGGCTCCGCCTGTGATTCCAAGAACGGAGGGGCCGGCAAGTGGATTTCGAAAAATAACTTGCATGTAATTACCACTTAAAGCGAGGGAACTTCCAACTACAATTGCGCCGAGAACATGAGGCATACGATGTTGCCAAAGGACCCGTCCCGCAGGAGATTCAGCAGATTCAAACAACGAAAAAAGCGAGATAGATTTACTTCCCAATAGAAGCGCAGCTATGCAAACCACCACAAGCAAGACAAGCAGTATAAAGAACTTTATGGTTGAATGGGTTAGCTTCATGATTCTTGGCAAAATTCACGATTAATTGAAGTGAACACAAAAAAAAGTGGAAGTTTTATGAATACTTCCGACTTTTGCACCTCATTTACTAAACATGAAATTCGATAAAAACACCGTCATTGGACTTTCGTTAATGCTATTAATTGCCGTTGGCTTTAGTTGGTATTCTGCAAAGAACAAAGCTGAAGCGGCAGCAAATGCGCCTAAACAAACCGAGCAATCCACTCAAGCTGCTAACACGCCTACTCCTGAAATTCCAGCAGTTGTCACAACAAACGACGCTTCGGCGCAAGCGCAAGTTGCAGTATTGAACACTGCTCGCTACGGCTCAATGGATGCTGCGGCAATGCCAGCGCAAGAGACGTACACGGTTCTTTCCAACAGTAAAATAAAAGTGAAGATTTCTTCGAAAGGAGGATTGTTGCATTCAGCAGAATTGTTGGAAGCTGACTACAGAAAATACAATTCACAACAACAAGTTCAACTTTGGGACACTGCCCAAAGTAAAATGGACATTGCTTGGAAGAATGGCAGCGGCGCTGTTTTGCTTTCGAGTGAATTGAACTTTACTTCTTCTACAACCGTTGCCAATGCAACAGATGGCGCAGCTTCTGTGGTGTTAACAGCAACCGGAAGCAACAACGCACATTTGCAGTGGACCTATTCGCTTGAGCCAAATTCTTACAATGTAAAATGTAGTTTCGAGGCGAAGGGAATGGAGAATGAGATGTTCGGATCTCCGTTGGTTTTCCGTTGGTTATTGAACGGATTGGCTCAGGAAAAGGGCATTCAAGCAGAGCGCAGCAAGTCTTCTATTTTCTATCGTGAAATGGAAGAAGACCGCAATTACTTGAGTGAAGGAGCGGGAGATCAAAAGCGTCCAGAGAAGGAATTGAATTGGGTTGCGATGAAGCAAGATTATTTCACTGCAGCTATTATTAGCGCGGAAGGATTCGATAAAAATGCAGATTTAAGCATTATGGTTCCTGCAGATTCTCAGCACACAAAATCATATTACGCAGAGCTTCCTTTAAAAACCAAAGCATCTTCAAACGCAAAAGCTGAATTCCAATTTTACCTAGGTCCGAATGAATACAAAGCTCTTGAAGCAAGCGGAGCTGCAGAATTCACAGACATCATTGACTACGGATGGTGGATCATTGGATATGTAAACAAGTATGCTGTTCGTCCATTGTTTTGGTTCCTTTCAGATTACATATTGGATTTCGGATTGATCATTTTGATTGTGACCATCATTATTAAAATGGTACTCTTCCCTATCACTTGGAAGAACTTCCTAAGCGGCGCGAAGATGCGTGTATTGAAACCTGAGATCGATGAGATTAACAAGAAGTTCGAAGGAAAAGATCCAATGGAAAAGCAACAAGCTACCATGGCACTTTACCGACAAACCGGTGTGAATCCGTTTGCAGGATGTATTCCTGTTTTGCTTCAAATGCCAATCCTTTACGCGATGTTCCGCTTCTTCCCTGCTGAGATTGTTCTGCGTGGAAAGAGCTTCTTATGGGCAGAAGATTTAGCAGCTTATGATAGTATTTTGAATTTACCATTCAGCATACCCATGTATGGCTCACACGTTAGCGGATTCACTTTATTGATGGCAGCGTCTACGTTTGTCTATTCGAAGATGAGCATGGGTTCACAGCCAACCATGACTCAACCGGGAATGCCGAACATGAAGGTAATGATGAACATTTTTTCGTTCATGATGATCTTCTTCTTCAACAGCATGCCTTCAGGATTGAGCTTGTATTACTTCACAGCGAACGTTATTTCTATTGGCCAAATGTGGGCCATTAAGAAGTACTTCGTGAATGAAGATTCAATTCGCGAGAAGATTGAAGCGAACAAAAAGAAGCCGAAGAAAAAAGGTGGATTCGCTTCGCGCATTGAAGAAATGCAAAAGGCGCAACAAGCGAAGTTGGATGCCAACAAGAAGAAATTAAGAAAGTAAAACGTCAAACATCAAATAAATCAAATGAAAAAAAATCTCATTCTCGCACTAACGGTGCTCATGATGTTTCCAAGCGCAATGTTCGCTACGGAAGGCATGTGGGTGGTGGCTATGTTGAATAAAATTAACGAAGCTGAAATGCAAGGTCTTGGATTGAAACTTTCCAAAGACGACATCTACAACATTAATCAAGCATCTTTGAAAGATGCGATTGTTCGTTTCGGAGCAGGATTTTGCACCGGAGAAATTGTGAGCGACAAAGGACTTGTATTTACAAATCACCACTGTGCTTACGATGCAATTCAATCTTCTTCAACCTTAGAAAACAACATTCTTCAAAACGGATTTTGTGCAAAGTCGTTGGATCAAGAGATTCCGATTCCAGACTTAACACTTTCTTTTTTGGTTCGTGTTGAAGATGTAACTGAAAGTGTATTGGGCGCTGTGAATGCGAACATGACGGAAGCAGAGCGCGAAACGGCAATTATGGCTCGCAACAAAGAATTGGTGAAGGCTGCGAACGAAAGCGGTTTATACAATTCTGAAGTAAAAACATTCTACGCTGGAAACGAATTTTACTTATTCGTTTATCAAACGTATCGCGACATTCGCTTAGTTGGAAATCCTCCTGAAAGCGTTGGTAAATTCGGTGGTGATACAGACAACTGGATGTGGCCGCGTCACACCGGTGACTTCAGCATGTTGCGTATTTATGCAGATGCTGAAAACAAGCCTGCAGATTATAGCAAAGAAAATACTCCTTTGAAGCCTAAGCACTTCTTCCCTATTAACATGGGTGGCGTGAAGCAGGGCGATTTCGCTATGATCATGGGTTATCCTGCAAGAACTTCACGTTACTTGACTTCATACGGAGTTGAACAAGCTGTTGACGTGCAGAACCCAATTTTGGTTGAATGTTTCGGATTGAAATTAGAGACTTGGAAGAAGAACATGGACGCGAACGAAGGCGTTCGTTTAATGTATGCTGCGAAGTATGCGAGCTCTGCTAACTCGTGGAAGTACTACATTGGACAAACAAGAGGATTGAAGCGTTTAGACGTTGAAGGAAAGAAAGCAACTACTGAAGCGGGATTCACTCAATGGTTGACTTCTAGTTCATCTGCTACTGAAAAATACGGTAATGCACTTCCGATGTTGAAGGACTTTTACACTTCCACCAACGAAACACAAAAAGCATTTTTATATGCTCGTCTAACCGGAATGGTTGGAGCCGAGTTCATGGGCTTGGCCTCTGAATTCCAACGCACATTCGAAAAGTATTTTGCTGAAACCGACGCCACGAAGAAGCAAGCGATGCTTGATGGATTCAAAGCTTCAGCTGAAGCGTTCTATGTGGAATACAACATGCAAACGGACAAGGATGTGTTTGTTGCATTAACCAACTTGTATCGCAATCGCATTGCTGCAAACGCTCGTCCGTCTTGGCACGCAGTGCTTGATAGAAAATTCAAAGGAAACGTACAAGCATACGCAGACAAACTTTTCGCTACTTCAGTTATCGTAGATAAAACGAAATTGATGAAATTCCTTGCGAAGCCAAATCAGAAAGTGTTTGAAAAAGATCTAGCTGTTTCAACTGCAAAAAGTGCTAGTGAATTCGGAGACGCTTTAGGAAAACTAATTCCTCGCGAGAAGATGAGCAAAGGTCAGCGTCAGTTTGTTGCTGGACTTCGCGAAATGAATCCAGAAAAGCAATACGCGCCGGACGCGAACAGCACCATGCGTATTACCTACGGACAAGTGAAAGACTACACACCAGCAGACGCTGTTCATTATGATTTCTACACTACAGCTGCAGGAATTATGGAGAAGCGTGACAATAGCAATCCAGAGTTCGTTGTGCCAGAAGCGTTGGCGCAGAAAATTCTGAACAAAGATTTCGGTCGTTATGCTAACGAGAAAGGTGAATTGCCATCTTGTTTCATTGCTGACTTAGACATCACCGGAGGAAACAGCGGAAGCCCTGTATTGGACGCAAACGGAAACGTGATTGGTATTGCATTCGACGGTAACTGGGAAGCTATGAGCGGAGACATTGCATACGAACCAGCCTTGCAACGCACGATTGCAGTTGACATTCGTTATGTGTTGTTCATTGTTGAAGAGCTTATGGGCGGAAAGAATATTGTAGATGAGATGTTGTTTGTGAGAGGAAGCCGTAATTAAGACTGCTTTTCCGCTCGGAAGATTGTTCTTTTTAAAATAGATACAATTCCAAATCAAGATTGAAGATTATTTTAAATCAAGATTGAAGATTATTTCAAATCAAGATTGAAGATTATTTTAAATCAAGATTGAAGATTATTTTAAATCAAGATTGAAGATTATTTTAAATCAAGATTGAAGATTATTTCAAATCGGGGTGAATAATTATTCACCCCGATTTTGTTTTAGAATAATTCTTCTTTCTTTAAATTATGTTCATTTATTCAAATAAGAGAATCTTAGAAATTCTCTGAATGAATATTCATAATGCATGTAGAGGATTATTCCTTAGAATAAGCATATCCTCTGCAAACAATGAATCGGATTTCTATTTGCATAAAAAAACAATGCAAAGAAAAAGATTTAACAGAAGATCAATCCGACTGAAGGGATTCGATTTTTCTCAAAGAGGAACCTATTTCATAACTCTGAATTGCATAGATCGGAAACACTTATTCGGAAAAATAAGTGAAGGAAAAATGCACTTAAACAATTGGGGAGTCATTGCACACAATTGCTGGCTAGAAATCCCTGACCACTTCCCAAATGTAAAACTCCATGCATTTGTGATTATGCCAGATCATTCCCATGGATTATTAGAGATTACGGAAGACTCTTATCAATTCACAAGAAACACAAAAGTCCAGCATCCGGAAGAATCTTGCTTTTATGCGCCCATCTTGGGTAATAAAAATTGGAAAGTTGCAGGATTTGAATCGCCTGTAAGAACAATCGGTTCAATAATTAGAAGTTACAAAATTGGTGTCACAAAAGCCATTCGAGAACAGAATCCAAACACAATTGTTTGGCAGCGGGATTATTACGCCCACATAGTTTTAGATGAAAAAGCATTTCAAAACATCACAAGGTACATTGAGGAAAATCCCTCGAAATGGTAAGACAACAATTATAAAATCATCATTCCAACAATAAACTCATCAATACATAAGTTTCTTATGTATATTTGTCCTATGTATTCATCAGAACTAATTAAAGGCACTCTTCGAACCATTGTTTTAAATCTCTTAAAAGAGAATGGACGCATGTATGGTTACGAAATAACACAACGCGTAAAAGAACTTACCGACGACAAAATGCAAATCACGGAAGGGGCTTTATATCCCCTGCTTCACTCACTGGAAGCGAGTGAAGACTTGGAAACCGAGGTGGAATTTATTGGGAAGCGTCAACGGAAATACTACCGACTGACAAAACAAGGCAAGGCAACGAGCAAAAAGAAAATAAACGAACTCCGAGAGTTTATGGAAACCCTTCAAATTCTCTTGGATGCGAATAAAGGAACGAGCCATGGTCTCATTAACTGACGAACAAGTTGATTTCATTCAACAAGAAATTGAATCGCATGGAATTAGTTTGCCTGATCTGCAAGCTAATTTGATAGATCACATGTGTACAATTATTGAAAATGAAATGTCGGAAAACGACGACTTCCACTCGTTCTTTTATTCAATTCTTCCACGTTTTTTTCATGACAACTTACATGAAATTGAAATGGAAACCATTCAATTAATTCACCAACAAAAATTCAAACACATGAAAAAAGCATTGAACTACTTATTAACCCTTTCCAGCATTTTACTGGTTACTGGTGTAATCTTTAAAATATTCCATTTGCCCGGAGCAGCTGCTTGTTTTGTAGCAGGAACAGGCATTTCCGTGCTAGCAGTCTTTCCACTTTTATTAATTCTACTTTACAAGCAGCCTATTTCACTTATTCAAAAAGGGGTAGACTTTCTAGGAACCTTGAATGTTCTTTTATTCTCGGTAGGATGCCTGTTCAAAGTCATGCACTGGCCACTGGCAACTATTTTAATGCTCTCAGGAATTTCCTTGCATTGCTTGGTCTATGTACCCCTGTATTTCTATCAACAGCGAAGAACTAACGACGACAAGTGGCGAGGAACATTGAACAGCTTTCTATTCTTACTTCTTGGAATTATGCTGTTCATGTTGTTCAATTTGAAAGTGCAGTTAGGATGTTAAGAAGGTTTCAATGGCCGACTTAATTGTTCTTAGAAGCAAAAAGGTCGACCAATGGTCGACCTTTTTTATTTCCTTCAGTATGCAATTACAAATGCATGAATTCTTTTTTCTTCAACAAATATTCTTCCGTCTCTCTAAATTCAGGATCGTCTACGCAGCAGTCTACTGGACAAACCGCAGCGCACTGTGGCTCATCGTGGAATCCAACGCACTCGGTACATTTGTCTGAAACGATGTAATAAACATCCATGCTCTTCGCTTCTTGTATTCCGTCTGCATCTACCTCACCACCGCCGTTCAATGGCGACATGATTCCACGAAGTCCTGTTCCCTCGCTGTACTTCCACTCTGCTCCACCTTCGTAAATCGCGTGGTTTGGACACTCTGGTTCGCATGCACCGCAGTTGATGCATTCGTCTGTAATCATTATTGCCATATTCTGCTATTTATCTGAATTCAACCTTAATTTCGCATGCAAATTTAATACACCTACGATGAATTCAACCTTAGAACAGCGAATTCAAACATTTGTTCAGCTGGGACAGGCTCTACAGCACTTTTCAACCAAGCAAGAATGGCCTGGTTATACTTGCGGATTAACTGAAGAGGAGTTCAACGGAGTGAATGACGTGATTGAATCGGCATTTACATTTAACGGTTGGTTTACCGCTGCTAATGTTCGTCAAGCCCTTTCAGCTTGGGCAAATGAGCTGACTACCGAAAAATTAATGGCATGGACAAAGGACCACTCCTATTCCACTTCGCCCAAAACAATTGCCGTTATCTGCGCGGGCAATATTCCTGGCGTTGCTTTTCACGATATTTTATCTGTTCTTATTTCAGGAAATAAACTGCTGATAAAACTTAGTTCCGACGACCCCATTATTATTCCAGCTCTTTTAAAAATTGCGGGAAAATTTGAAAATGATTTCGAATTGAATTATTCTTTTTCCAAAGGGAAGCTAGAAAATTTCGATGCCGTTATTGCTACAGGGAGCAACTCCACTGCTGTTCACTTCCACAATTATTTTGGAAAATATCCGCATATCATTCGTCAAAACAGAAACAGCGTTGCCATTCTCGATGGAAACGAAACAGACGAACAATTGGAAAAACTCGGAAACGATCTTTTCGATTATTTCGGACTCGGATGTCGCAATGTCACTAAGTTATACCTTCCAACCGAATTCGATTTGAATAGAATCTTCAACGGGATTTTCAGCTTTCAGTCGATAGCTACGCACAACAAATACGTAAACAACTACGATTACAACAAGGCCGTTTGGTTGTTGAATAACGAAGACCTTTTGGAAAACGGTTTTGTTATTTTTAAGGAAGACAAAAACATTGCATCGCCTGTGGCCTCCGTGTTTTACGAGCGTTACGAAAACAAAGAAGCATTGCTTCAACACCTTAAGAATCACGAAAACCAAATTCAGTGTATTGTTGGGAATGACTTTATTCCTTTTGGGAATAGTCAATGCCCTACGTTATCTGATTACGCAGACAACGTGAATACCCTTGAGTTTTTAATGTCCTTAAACGCGTAAGAATTACGTAGAATTGAATTTGTAGTCCTCAAACAAGACCTATATTTGAACCATGAATAAGATTATTTCATTGTCGGCAATTGCGGCAGTCTCATTGGCAGTTTTTTCTTCTTGCGAAACAGATGTTGACCTTACCGCTCCATACGCGAGTACAACGATTGTTTTCGGATTGTTAGACCCACAGGCCGACACTCAGTTTGTGAAAGTAAATAAGACCTTTTTAGGCGATGGAAATTTGAACGAGTACGCCATGATTCGCGACAGCTCTGAATACAAGTGGGAAGAATTTACTTCTTTGCGTATTGACGAATATGTTACTGGGAATCCTAATCCGATTGCAACACACAACCTTTCGCCAATTACTATCAACAATAAAGATGTGAACGGCATGTTTTACGGACCAGCGCAAACGGTATATTACTTTGCAACTCCTACTGGACTTAATCCAAATGCCACCTACAAGCTCGTTGCCGATTTCGTTTCTCGTCCAGATGTGTTCGCTTGGACGAACGTTATTCCTTCAGCTAATGTCTTTTTCCAAAGCCCACAAACCAACTTAGGAATGTCATTTGCCTCGATAAACACCGTAACGGGAGCTATCGATTATCGCGATAATGTTTCCATTCGTTGGACTCCGATTGACAACGCAGAGATTTATGATTTAGCTCTTCGTTTTTACTACACAGAAAACGTGTATTCTGACAATGCGCTTACGCAATTGGTTTCCTCTACAGATAAGTTCATTGACTGGAAAATCGGAACATTCAACGCAGATGACATTGATTTGAATTCAGGTTACTACAACCTCACGTTCAATGCCGAACCTTTCTTTTCTTATTTAGGGACAAACCTTCCGACGGATACACACATTCGTCGCGAAGTGGGGACCTACGACGGCAATAAAACCCGTGCTTTCGAATTGCGCATGGGACTAGCTAACGATGAACTCAAGACTTACATTAACGTTAACAACCCTGTTACCGGTATAATTCAAGAGCGTCCAAGCTACACAAATGTTGTTGGTGGCTTAGGTTTATTTGCTTCACGCGCTAGTGCATATGTGCTGAACATTCCGTTGGAAGCTGGTAACGGAACCAGCAACATTAATGCATTGAAGAACGGTATTTACACTGCAAATTTAAATTTCTGCGATCCGAATCCGAGCAACACAGAATTCACTTGTAATTAAATCATTTCAAGTCCAAAAAAAAGGGGAGCATTGCTCCCCTTTTCTATTACTAATTGAATGTTATTTCTTCAAGAAATACGTCTCACTTGTAGCTGTTTTCAAAAAGTACAAACCATTCGCCAACGCGCTAACTTCGATTTGCGAATTGTTAGATAGGCTTCCTTCCATGACGCGTTTTCCTTCCATACTAAATACAGCATAAGGAACGTTGATGGCATTGTCCCATTGAACGGTTAGGTTATCCGTGGTTGGATTAGGATACACCACAAACTGAGGTGCTTCTGTCTCTATGACACTCACTGGCTGAGAAGCAACCAACACACCAGAATTCGCACCAGCAGTATAATTCACTTGAACCAAAGGAACCATCCATTCGTGAACCAGGAACTTATATTCAATTGTTTCCGGACGATCAAATTGAAATCCGAAACCCAACAAATCTACATAAATAGAATCTGCAGCGTTGATTGTTGTTTTCACACGAATTGCATCGTACGTGGTTCCGAAATAATTCACTGTACCCCATCCGTCGACTTCGTTCACACGCGTCTGATTTGTTTTTCTGTATCCCAATGTAGGAATTTGAATCACCTGCTCTGAAACGCTTGTATGCAAATCGCCGAAAGTCACAGGGTAATCGTAAACCACGTCTACAGGACTTGCCTGTTGCGGAATTGGAATACCGCTAACTGTTGCTCCTACTCCAACAATTGCATATCTGCTATTGCTATTTTGATAATAGGAATAAATATCTTCCAACGTAACTGGCAGACCTTGCGTGCTTCCACCTATGGATGCTAAACCTACCGCAAAATCTGAATTGTGTTCAGAGTCAAACGGACTATTGAAAAAGATTTGATAAGCGAAAGGTGTTGTTGAAATATCTACACATTCCGTTTGCTGAATATTCCCTGTTAGCGTTAGATTACTCTCATCGAAATTCCAAACGTGATTGGGACCTGTATCTCCCTCATCGAATGTCCCAGTAATGGTCGCATTCTCTTGAGCGAGAACATCGCCACCCAGTGGCAGATTATTCTTGGTTATGGTAATTTGTGCGCTTAAACATACAGGCGCAACGATCAAAACGCTGAGTAACAGTTTTTTCATTTCATTAAGGTTGTGTAACGAAGGTATAAAATTTAGTTAATATGTTGTGAGCAAAAAATTAGACTTGCTTGTCACACACCCAAGTTAGCAGAGTACATTCGTTGAGAAGCTTAATCAAAACTTTTGGAGATTTAGAACATGGATAAATACGATTTTGTAATCTTAGATATCATTCAGACTTTTCGCAAGAACAATAAAAGTCAATACATTAAACTCAATCAATTAGAGGCTAATTTTTGGACCCGCATTCAGCGTGATGCTGCTCACCAAACGCACAGCACACAACTAGGAGAGCGCGTTACAAAATTGTATCTTGAAGGTTACATCGTTAACAAGGGCGGTCTTGGTTACAATGTAACCAAGAAAGGAAAAGAGCAAATTGTTGTCCTTTCCAATATTGAAGAAACGGTTTAAAGCATTTCGTTCGCCAAATTCGCTAATTCACTTCTTTCTCCTTTTTCAAGGGTAATGTGACAATATAAATCTTGTCCTTTCAATCTGTCCATTACATAAGACAATCCGTTCGACTGCTCATCTAGGTATGGTGTATCAATCTGACGGACATCTCCCGTTAATATCACTTTTGTATTTTCTCCTGCTCGGGTAATAATTGTCTTCACTTCATGCGGAGTAAGGTTTTGCGCTTCATCAATAATAAATACACAGTTGGAAAGACTTCTTCCTCGAATGAACGCTAAAGGCGTAATCATAATTCTTCCATCGGCTTGCATCTCATCAATTACTTTTCTCTTCTTCTCATTTTCCGAATATTGCTTTTTTATGAAATTCAAATTATCGAAAAGCGGTTGCATGTAGGGTGAAACTTTTTCCTCGGCATCTCCTGGAAGGAAGCCAATGTCTCTGTTCGAAAGTGGAATAATTGGGCGAGCTAAAATCAATTGATCGAATCCATTTCTCATTTCCAAAGAACCCGCTAATGCAAGCAAAGTCTTTCCTGTCCCTGCGACACCTGAAATTGTAATAAGCTTTATTTCTGGATTCATGATAGCATGAAGCGCGAAAGCTTGCTCAGCATTTTTGGGTTTAATGCCCATTGCATAAACTTTATCTATGCGCTCAACTTTCTTTTCTATTCCACCGTGGAAAGCAAGAGCGCTCGATGTTCCAGACTTCAACACATAAAAATGATTGTTGTGTTTTTCTTTACCTAAGATTTTCGCATCTTTCAATTCACCCGTCGTATAAAGCTTACGAATAGCCTCTGCAGAAACATTTTCCAAAACGCTGTAACCGCGATAAGCCGTAACACTTTCCTTAACCTTACCCGTTTTATAGTCTTCAGCAACTATATCTAGCGCCTTTCCTTTGATACGAAGGTTAATATCCTTCGTAACCAACACAACCTTGCTGCTCTTTTCTTGCTTCTGAAGAACTATAGCCGCATTCAATATTTTATGATCGTTTTTCTTTGATTGAAAGATCGCTTCAGCATCGTCGTTCGCTGAAAGGTCTATATCTAAAATAATTTTGAACTTCCCACCGTGCCCGTTACCTAACGGAACCCAAGCATTCAGTGTATGTGTTGAAGACAATCTGTCAATGATTCGAATGGTTTCGCGTGCTTCGAAATTTTTATTTTCGTTACCCACTTTGAACTTATCTAACTCCTCTAAAACAGTTATGGGAATAGCAACATAGTTGTCTTCGAAACTGTTAATACTGTTGTGGTCGTGCAGAAGAACAGAAGTGTCTAGCACGTAAATTTTTCTTTGTTTGCGAGGAGCCATGTTCGTTTGGTTTTAACGAATATATCCTCTTCAATCGTTCAACCTAAATAAACAGACCGCGAGTTATTAACCGATTTAAATGAACCGATTTTTGAAAACCTTAACACTGCGGTAAAAGAAAGACAACACCAACAACAGCATGAGAGAAAGACCTATTCCTCCTTCGTCGAGTTGTTTCGAAAGCCCCTTTCCAACAATATCTGGACTATTAAACAAAAATGGAATCGAAGCAAGGACAAGGGCGGCATAGCCAATTATTTTTCCTTTTTTATTCCATGTTGAAATGGTCATGAGTATCATTAGGAAGAACGGCATGGCCCACAAAAAATGCTCTGTATCGGTGTGCGTTAAAACTGGAATTAATGCGAGTAGAATTAACGCTTCGTTTGATTGAAATCCTTTTTCGATATTCTTCCAAATAAATTTCAAGAACGTCAATCCTGAAATAGCCAATCCAATGAGCACAGCTGCCGTCGGCACTACTGCCATATGCAGGGATGATAATATTTTCTGAATGAAGAAGTAAATGGTATTCGAACTTTGATCCAATTGCACGTTGTGCGCCTGAACAGCTTTCAACCATTGCGAATGAAGAACGATAAATCTATTCGGAACACAAACGAATAATACAAGGGCTGCTCCCATTAATCCAAGCAACGTATAGAGCAATACTTTCCATTCTTTTTTCAAAATGAAATAAGGAAGAAGAATTAGGAAGTGAATTTTAAAACACAGAACAACTGCATAAATAAGTCCGGCCTTCGCGCGTTGATTGTTCTCAATGGAACGCACAGACCAAAGCGTTAGCAAAAGCAAGAGTGCATTGACGTTTCCTAAAAACAATTCTCGTTCGAGTTGATCTCCAAAAAACAAAACTGCTACAATTAAAAAGAACCACACTTCCCTTCCCCATTCATATGACTTGAAAAATGTCTGTTTGAATTCCTTCAACAACAAGAGAATGATTCCGGTATTGATCAAATAAAAAAAGACAGCTGCAACGTCATACTTCAACAACGCAAAGGGAAGAAAGGGAACCAAAATTTCTGGAGAGTATTTGTAGAATCCACTGGATAATCCGAAGGACTTGCCATAGACCTGTTCTCCGTTCATTAGCGCATCGGCAGCTCCGTAATACACGTTGAAATCGCTTAATTGAAAGCGTTGGTTCACGAAGAGCAGAACCAAGTATAAAACAGGAAGGAGCGCGAACCATCGCGCTCCCTTCCAAAAATATTTAAATTCTTCTTTCAGCATTTCTTACTTCACCATCACACTCACACGCTCTTGCTTTCCATTTCTATTGGTTACATGTAAAACATAAAATCCAGGAGACAAGGTTGAAATGTTCAGGACACTCGAAACGTTGTTTTCCATTAACACAAGCTTACCGGTTGCGTCGAATGCTTTAACCGTCTTTGGCTCGTTCACATTCGAGAAGAAAATTTCTTGATCTGCCGGTTGCGGATAAACACTGAAAGAGTTTTGGTAAAGTTCATCTACACCCACTACCATTTGCGCTACAGAGCTATTTAAACAACCGTTGCTTATTCCAACGTAAATGAACGTTCCGTCTGAAACAATTCCGTTCACATCGAAAGAAGGAGTGGTAATGCCTTCCAATTCAGTGTAGGAGAAACCACCATCTACCGAAACAAACCATGAAACCAACCAGCTTGGATCATAATTGTCGATGCTAACGATAGAACCATTTTGTGAAATGATTGGTTCAGCAGGCATAATTTCAGAAATTGGAAAAGTTCCTAGGGTATACTTCGCGGTGAATCCGTCTATTGTCTCTTGCACCAACTTAATGGTATAGTTTCCTGGAGTCGTGTAAGAATAAACATCCGTCGCATTCGCTGGAATTGTATTGCCATCGCCCATTTCGTAATAGGCATTAGTCACATTCATGTTCACTTGCGATTGATTCTCCAATGTGATTGTTCCGCAGAAAACGGTGTAGTCTAAATCAGCCTTTACTTGAGAAAGCATACACTGTTGTACGCCTCTGTCTTCTGCTTCTTCCAAGAAGTTCACTGTGCAGAATTGTTGGAATGAATTTCCACCTAAGAACACCCATGAATCTAACATCGCATCTGATGCATCTGCTATAGCTAAAGAAATGTGGTAGCTCTCACCTACTACTAAATTTCCAATTGAAGCAAACATAGGTACGGTGTACCCGTCGCAAAATAGATTTGGAAAAGTCTGATTAGAATTGTCGTTGTATAACGCTGAGTTGGTGTCTGCATTGATGGTATTGATACTCACAATCGTATTCGTTCCTGGCACTAATGCAATGTTTACCCCGCTGTTAGCAAATGGACCAACGATCCCAGGACCACTAACAAAAAAACCAAAGACATCGTTGAAATTCGTTCCTACAAATTCTGGATACTCTGACGAACCAAAGACAAATTGAAAAGTCATAGAGTCTCCAGTTGCAACAAAATCGAAATCTAGTTGAGCCAAATCGTATGTTGGGAAACCCGTTAGTGTATACAAATCTGCATTGCTAGGTGTCGACCAATTACCTCCCGCTACATTGTTACCCGTGCTAACGGAAGTAGCTAAACCTGTTGAAAGAACCAACCCACTGTTGATCCCGAGAGATACTGAATCACCGTCTGTCAACCAACCCAATTGCGCAGAGTCGCCAATGAATGCGATGTTGTTGACGAAGATTCCATTCGACAAAAACAAATCTTCTACTGCTGAAGTTTGATCTAAGATTGAATCGACATTGAATTGCGCTTGACTCGAAAGAGCCGATAGAGCGAATAAAACTGAATATAAAATTTTCTTCATAACCTAAATTTTCCAAAAGACTCATTTGTGAATCAATTAGTTGTCTAATTTACGGCAATTCGAAAAACTAAAAAATTATTTCGCCAATTCTCCGAAACGCTTTTTGAATTTTTCCAACTTCGGAGTAATCATAACGCGGCAATAAGGTTGCTCGCCATTCAATGCGTAATAATCCTGATGGTAATTTTCGGCTTTATAAAAGTTCGTGAATTCTGTTACTTCAGTCACAGCATTCGCTCCCCACTCTCCGGTTTCATTGATAGCTTGAATGGCCTTCAATGCCAACTCCTTTTGTTTATCATTGTGATAAAAAACGGCAGAGCGGTATTGAGTTCCTGCATCTGGACCTTGTCTGTTCAAGGTGGTTGGATCATGAACCACGAAAAAGATTTCAAGCAATTGAGAAAACGAAACTACACGTGGATCGAAAGAAACCTGAATTGCTTCAGCATGCCCTGTCGTTTCATTGCAGACTTCTTTGTAAGATGGGTTTTTAATGAATCCGCCTGCATATCCCGACTCTACTTTCGTCACACCATTTACATTCGCGTATACAGCTTCCACGCACCAAAAACATCCACCCGCAAGGGTAGCGACTTCCAACGAATCATTCATTTCAATATTCATAATTTCTCCTTTGGGATTTTCTTTGTTCGATTGGGCGCAAGAGACAAGCGCCAAGACGAAAAAGGGTAATACTAGTTTTAATTTCATCGGAATACAACTTTCCATAAATAAAATACAATTCAAAATAAATGTTGTTCACGCATCGTACGAATTCGCGTTCCCACCCTAATCTTTTGAAGCACTTTTTTTCCTCTTACCACTTCACCAAATTCAGTGTAACGACCGTTTAAATTCGGCGTGTAAGCCAATGTGATGAACCACTGCGCACTTTCGGTGTGCTTTCCTGCACTGGCCATTCCAATGTGAAGCGGCGCAAAGTTATGCCCCATAAATTCCGAAGAAATCACATAAGGCATTCCACTCATTCCATCTCCACGCGTGCAGCCTGCTTGAACAACGAAATTCGGAACGACTCTATGAAAAGCAATGCTGTCGTAATAATGCTGATTGCACAACTTCAACAAATTCGCAACACTTTCAGGAGCGTTCATCCCATTGAGTTTAATCACAACTGATCCCACATCTGTTTTCAACTTCACTTTACACGATTGATTCTTTTTCCATTCTTTTTCGGAAGGAAAAGGACTCGTTACTTGTTGCATTCTCACCAAAACCTTTTCTTCCATCTGTGTGGCGTTGTATGCATCTAAAAGCGCGTTATACGTTTCCACAGTCTCTGTTTTTTGAAACATCGGAAGCGCCTGTTTAATGCTTGTCCCTAGGAAAGCGTTGCCTTTTACGCGTTCAGCATTCTCCACAGCCCAAGTGGCTAGAAGTGAGATTACACCTGCATCTTGAGAAGTCCACAACACCGCGAACCAACCTGGAAATAACATTTCATTGTATTTCCGATTGCTCTTCGCGTATTCGAGTACGCATTCGGTAATGGCGTATTGCAAAGCCGGTGGAGCGGTTGGGAAGTCGTTCACAACCAACGAGTCTATGAATAAATAAGAGTTCGACATCTGACGCACCCACAGTATTCTATGAAACAGATCTTCTGCCTCTGAATATTTATGCATGATGAAATTCTGCGCATCGGGATGTCCGTTTTCATTCCACACACCGGCCAACTCTATTTGCTCGCGGCTATTGTTCGGCATGGCACGTAAGACTTCTCGGATCTGATCGAAATCGAATTGATTGAAATGAATACCGACGCGCATGTAGTTGAAGGCACTTGCTTTCTTCTTTAAGTCAACCCAAAATATATTTGAACTGAAAGTCGAATCTTTAGACAGCATAACTTGAATTGCTGGCTCCGCTATTTGCTCGTCTTCGTTGCAAGCTAAATCATTAAGCAATGGCCACAACTCATAGCGGCTGGCCAATTTCGCGAATTGAATGCGGACGTACTTCGACTTTTCATTTTCAACCCAACGCTTCACTTTCGATTTATAAAGCGTATCGCTCGGTACATTTCCAGATAGAAAATTATAGTCTGTTCGCGAAAGAACTTGCGCCAAGGCCACTCGTGCTTCCTCTTCCCAATTTAAAATATCATCGTAATTCAAAATTGTTTTTACGAATTCAGCTTGATTGATTCTCTTGTGTGCCGCTAGAGCCAAACATGCGTATTGATTGTGAGGCACTGAAGAATTCTTGGCATAAGCATCTTCCAAACGAACACCCAACGAGGCGGTTTCGTGCATCGATTTACCTAATGCTAGCCAAGCTTCCTTCACTAATTTTTTGTCGGCAGCATTCAACACCGTTGTCTGTAAAGCCTCGATTTGTTGCACATTGGAGCCTTCAATTTGTCCAAGTGCATAAGCCGCAGCAGCCATCGTTTCGTAGTGCTTCGGAAGCGTAACTGAATTTCTTAAATTGAAAAGGAGAAAAATCAAATCCTGAATATGCTCTGCCTTTCCCCATGTGGCTGCTTGTTGCGCTGCACGCAATTGAATGTCGTAGTCGGAAGATTTCAATCCTTCTGCAAGTGATAAGCCTCTGGATTCGGCAATACTTAAATCGAACTGATAAATTTTATTCTGAGAAAATATTGAAGGAAGAATAGAGGTGAACACACATAAAAAAAGAAGAACCCTCATTATTTTTCTACCATTGGAACTGAAACGTTCAACTGAAAATAGACCATATCTTTTTCCATTAGATCGAAGCGATAGGACCAACCCTTCTCTGCTTTCTTTGCAATGGTTAATAATCCCAGGCCTGCTCCGCCTTTATCGCTCAGACCTTCGTCCTTTAGACGCTGGCGAATTTTAGTACGAAGCTCTTCTTTCTCAAATTCAGTGAGTAATTCAAGTCGACGCATGAGCCAACGCGCTGAAGCCACATTCAACATATTGCCTGTGCACAAACGGAAATAATCATTTCCTTTCGCGACAACAGCATAGGCATTCATTAATCCGTTCTCACCCCTCTCACCATGAATAGAAATGTTCTGTAACATTTCGACCAAAACTGTCACCACACGCTTGGTTGTTTGACGAAGATCTTTTTTATTGATGTCGGTGCATGAAATGGCTTCAAGAATATGCTCGTTTCTATTCGGAGTAAAGTCGCCAAAATGGGCGAAAACAAGCAACTCAGCACTTGAATCCAAAAGAACATCACCCACTAATTTGTGATAGTCGGCATGAATGTGCTGTAATTGTTTTACTTCTTGGTTTGACATATCTGTGAAATCGACAATTCAAATATAACTGAAAAAGGTTTCCAATATTAACCTAATGTGTGTAATAGGTTATGAACACCCTGTTGATGAAACTACATTAGGCCGAAAAAATTGTCACCAACGTAATTTCTGGTGGCATTCCCACGCGACCTGGAAATCCTAAATATCCGAAGCCTCGGTTCACATACAAGTACTGACTTCCTTCTTGATACAAACCTCCCCAACGCTTGTAACCAAACCATGGCGAAGGACTTGCTTTGATGTGAAGCATAGGGGCTTCTATACCGAATTGTGCTCCGTGTGTATGTCCGGAAAATGTCACATCAATGTTTTGTTTTCCCAGCACTTGCGCCTCCCAATGACTTGGGTCGTGCGAAAGCAATACGCTAAAACTATTTTTGGGCATGTTTGTCATTGCCACATCTAATTTCCCGTGCTTTGAAAAACGTCCCTTACCCCAGTTTTCAATTCCTATCAAAGAAATTTTCTCGCCTTGCTTTTCCAGCTCAACGGTTTCGTTCTTCAACAAACGAAAGCCCATACGTTCATGCACCGACTCCAGTTGTTGCATGTTATCTGCCAGAATCTGATCATTCGATGAATCATTCGGATCGTAAACATATTCAGCATAATCGTGATTTCCTAAAATGGAAAATTTACCGAGCGGTGCGTGCAGCTGTTGAAAGTAGTTCACCCAAGGCTCTGCCTCTTCTGCAAGATTGTTAACCAAATCTCCTGTGAAGAAAATTACATCTGGATTCAAATCGTTGATTCGCTTCAAAGCAGCATCTACCTCTTCGAAACTGTTATCCAAGAAACTTCCTAAGTGGGCATCACTGATTTGAACGATACGCAAACCGTTGAATGATTTGGGCAAGTTGGAAAATGAGATTGACTCTTCACAAACTCGAAAATCATACTTCCCTCTATAAATCCCGTAAAACATGGCGCCCATGGTAACGGCTGCAGCTCCTAAACCAACTTGATTAAAAAACTGAAAGCGAGTCATTTTATCCGACTCTAGTTCTTCAAAGTCCGTGTCCTCGTTCTTCGTTAATAGCCCTTTCAATTTCCGAACAATCCATTTTCCAATTCGAACCAAATCGTTCATGAAATGAAAAACAAGAAAGACTACTTTCGGAACAAGAGCAATGAAGATAAATCCGGTTACAAAATAGAAGAACTTGAAATTGCTTCCTCTAACTTCCTTTTCAGACCCAATAAATACAATAACTATAAGTACAATGGCCATGATTGAAGGCAGCCAAAACAGACGACGCCATAACTTTCTCCAGAAATCTGGGTATTTCTCCGTCAATTGCTTTATCCCTTGATAAGAATAAAAATCAATGATCAACGTGAAAACGGTAAATACCGAAATGAAAAGGAAAAATTTCGTCATTGCGGGGACAAAGTTACTGCGAGCCATCGTAACTTGCGCTCACTTTAGACGAATACTTTGCAACGATTTTTAGCATTCTCGCTTTTTCTTCTTTTACTCGCTCCAACGCTTGTTAAGACTGGATATTCGTTGAATTACATGATTAACTTTTCCTTTTACAAAGAAGTTCTTTGCGCCAACAAGAACAATCCTAATATGGACTGTAATGGAAAATGTGCATTGAAGAAGCAATTGAAATCGGCTTCGAAAGAAAAAGACGCTTCAAAGAAAGCTTCTGATTTTGCTCAACAACTTCAGTTCAGCCCCTTTGACTTAACAATATTTCCTGAGCTTGTATTTTATCCATTGGATGAAATGAAATCTTCTTTCGCTTTATTTAACGAAGGGATTGAGCAACACTCATTTTCAGAAATTGAGCATCCCCCGTGTTGATTTGATTTGACTTAAACAGCGCATTTGCGTTGATATTTCCAATCATTTAAAATCAAATCAATTACATATTTTATGAAACATTTTTTTCATGCGGCATTTGCTGCACTTAGTCTTTTAACGTTTTCATCTTGCCATAAAGACCATGACAACCATGACGATCATACACACAATGGAACAGCGGGCGCGTTGGAATTTGAGATGGAACATACCTTCGGTACAAGTGCCTTTCAAGTGAGTACTCCGTATGTCGACGCGAATGGCAATACTGTTGTTTTCAGTTCTGGAAACTATCATCTTTCGCATATCCGATTTATTAAAACCGACGGAAGCTTTTACGAAGACGCCTCTATACATGAAATAAACTTAGCCGTTCCCGGGACAGCCATGTTCGATTTAACGAACATTCCGAATGGGGATTACACAGGGGTTCAGTTTGCTATAGGTTCGGACACTTCAACTGTTTTTAGTTTTTTCTCTGGATCATTAGCAAATGCTAGCTTTGACTATTCAGGGTTCACTGCAAGTGGTCCGGTTTACACACCTATTTACGATTTTGGAAGTATTCTAACGATCTCGCCTGATGCTGCACCTGTTATGCACATGAGTTTGAACCTAGAGTCGCTTTTCGCAAACGGAATAACTCCGTCGATTATCGATACTATCCAGATAGGTTCTGCAGAAAGCGAGACAGTAGTATCGAATCTTGTGAATGCTATCTCATTCGAACATTTACATCAGTAAGATGAAATTCAAATTATCAATAGCGGGGCTGCTTGTTGCAGCCTCGCTTAATTCTTTTGCATGCGATGTTTGTGGCGGAGGCGGATCTGGGAACTTCCAAGGAGTTGTTCCACTTTTCGGCCAGAATCAGTTCGCTTTCCGAACGAATTACTTTGCGGCCATTCATCCCGACATGGCCTATAGCAGTCCACTACCGAGCAGTATTATCCGAGAGGATCATTTCCTTCAACAAGAATTAAGCTATCGAAAATTCACTTCGAAAAAAATGATCTATTCATTCAGCGTGCCTCTAGGAATAAACACGCGTATTGAAAAGGATCGAACAACTCAAATCAAAGGCATTGGCGATATTCAATTAGGTGCATCACGCATTTTAGTGAACACCTCAGACAGTTCTTTTCGTGCGGTGAAACACATCCTAACCGCAGGTTTTGGCTTATCACTTCCAACTGGAAAATACATGCAGCGCGACGAAACGCTTCTTCGCCTTCCAGCAAATTTTCAATTGGGGAAGGGTGCCTATGCATACAGTTTCTATTTGTACTATGTTCTGCGACGAAAAAATCTCGGCCTTGCATTCAACGCACAGGAACGACTCTATTCTGAAAACGAATTGCGTTATCAATTTGGAAATGCATCCGCCGTATCCGCCGTTGGCTTTTTCAGATGGAATTTGAAAAATTATGAAACAACCCTTTTACCTCAATGCGGTGTAGCGTATGAACATCAAGTGCAAGATTTCTCATACGGTATAGCCGAATTTTCAACCGGTGGAACTCAAACTTGGGGAAATTTGGCCATTGACATTTACCGTGGCAGATGGGCGTATGGGATTAACCTTCAACGAAAAATAAGCTCTTCGCTTCCCGCAGGAATGGCTGAAAGCAATGTGCGATTTGGCCTTCAGGCGACTTATCGCATAAGCGAAAAGAAATAAAAGTCATTTCTTATTTAGAATCGTTTTACTTAACATATCTTCGCGGCATGATTCGATTAATCATTGCCGATAACAGTCAGATTGTCCAAACCGGACTTCATTCTATCTTTTCCAATTACGAAAACATAGAGATCATAGGTGACGCGTCAAGTTCTGAGAGCTTGTATAATTTGCTGGTTTCTTTCGAAGCAGATATTCTTTTAATGGACTTTACTGCGCCGGGATTCTCTGTAGACACGATTACCAAGGCCTTGCGTCTTCAACCTAAATTAAAAGTTGTTGCGTTAACGGCTGACCAAAGTGGTGCAACCATTGTGAATGCCTTGCGCGCCGGAGTAACCAGCTATATACGAAAGGACTGTGACGTGAATGAGATTCTAGATTCGGTTCGCGAAACAGCTGCTGGCAGTGTTTTCTTTTGTGGAAATATTGTCGATCGAATACGCAAGGAAGCCATTGATGTTGAGGATTTAGCTGTGGCCACATACGACTGCGAGCCTACAACCATAAGCAACAGAGAAAATGAAGTCATTACGCTTATTGCTGAAGGATATACCAACGTTGAGATTGCAGAGAAACTATTTCTTTCCACCCATACCGTAAACACGCATCGAAAGAACATTATGCAGAAGCTTGGCGTGAACAACACAGCTGCAATTGTCATGTATGCGGTGAAGAAAGAATTGGTAAGTCCGAATAAATTTCTGTTCGCGCCTTCAGCGAATGCCTAAAGTCTGAAGAATTGTGTTATTTTTGGATTCCTAATTTTTAGGGAATCAATCAACCCGCTCAATGATAGCTACACAAAAACCGATTGAGATTCGTAAAGTTACTGAAAGCCGCATTAACCAAGTCGATTGGGACAACCTCGGGTTCGGTCACGTTTTTTCGGATCACATGTTAGTCATGGAATACCACAACGGTGAGTGGGGAGCACCCCTCATTCAGCCCTATGGTCCCTTGCACTTTTCACCAGCCATAAGTTCTCTTCATTACGGCCAAGCCATTTTCGAAGGAATGAAGGCATTCAGAAATACCGATAACGAAGTCTTTATTTTCCGCCCGGAAGAAAACGCCAAGCGCATGAATCACAGCGCCGAACGCTTGTGCATGCCAACCCTTCCTGAAGATGTTTTCGTGAAATGTGTTGAAGAACTCATTTCATTGGACCGCAATTGGGTTCCTACCCTCGACGGTGAGGCTTTATACATTCGCCCGCATATGTTTGCTATTGACGAATACGTCGGAGTAAAACCAAGCGACAGCTACATGTTCGTGGTTTTTACGAGTCCAGTTGGAAGTTATTACACTTCTGAACTGAAGGTGAAGATTGAACACCACTACTCGCGTGCTTCGCACGGTGGAACAGGTTCTGCAAAAGCAGCCGGAAACTACGCAGCAGCGTTACTTCCAACTAAGAAAGCGCAAGATGAAGGATACAATCAGTTGTTATGGACCGACGCTGAAAGTCATGAGTATTTAGAAGAGAGTGGGACCATGAACGTGATGTTCCGCAAGGGAAACACCATTATGACTCCGCAGCTTTCAGATTCTATTTTAAGTGGAATTACACGCGACTCTATTTTGCAAGTTGCCCGCGACTGGGGATATGAAGTGGCTGAAAAGCGAATAGCTGTTGCTGAACTCATTGAAGGACTTCGCAGCGGAGAAATCAACGAGGCCTTTGGGGCAGGAACTGCGGCTACCATTGCACCCATTCGCACGATTTGCTTAGACGGAGAAGATTTTAATTTGAATGAATATTCAACTTGGGAATTTGCTCCTAAAGTTGCTTTGTACTTAGATCGCGTGAAGCGCGGAAGAGAGAACGACACGCACAATTGGAATCACGTGGTGTAATTACTCCGAGTATAAGTACCAATTGTTTCGACTTTCAAAAGGACGGTAGAGGTAATACACCCTACCGTTTTTTATTTGTGGATTCCGAATGTGCTGCCAATAGAGATTCTTTTTCAATTCAAGACTACCATCTCCCTTCAACAGATAAATCATAGACTCACCGGTTCTCAGCTGAGTGAAGCATACCATTTCCTTCGTCTCGGGAACATACTGCACCGACAAGATTTTCTCTTTTGAAGTCAACGAACCAACGCTACCCTCCTCTTTCATATTCGCGCGAGATTGCACTAAGCCTTCAGCATTAATGCTTATCACTTGCTTCTGCGAAATGTTGAAGATGGACCAGCGATCTTCCAACTGAACAATCTTCGCAACTGGATCTTGGTAGTATGGACTCTCCTTAAAACGTGTCATCTGTCCGGCCACGATTTCCTTGGGCACACCGTAATCCAATTCGTATTGGTAGGCGATGCGCTTCGCCCTTCCATTCATGTATTTGTATTCCGACTTAAATAATTCCATGGTCAAGGAATCGGCCACGCGCTCCAACTCAATAGGCTCTTTGCTGCCTTCCTTCAACAAATAATAGCTAAACTCCGGGTATTCTTCTGTGAACGTATTAAAGACAATATTGGATTGAAGGAATCCGCAAATAGGCTCAAATTCCTGACGAAAAGAGGTGTAGCTTAATTTATCTAAATGCAAGAAGGGTTCCGCTTGAAGTTGAAAAACAGAATTTTCTGTTAATACAAAACATAACCCTGTAGGCGTTAAATGAAAGCGCTCTGCGGGCTCGTTAATGTGGAAGGAAGTCACAATTTTCCCGAAGGAATCTATTTGTGCAATCCAAGCATCTTCCCATAAGTCACGGGTTTCATTCGCGGGTTTGAGCAGTTTTTCGCGTTGGTAAAGCAACATGGTCAGTTTTCCATTCCACCAAACAAAATCGCCCACAGAGTATTTAATGCTTCCGAAAACACTGTCGGGCTTATCTGTAATGCTTATGACAGGCATCTGGTAAATCTGCTCGGTCAATTCAATGACTCTTCCAATTTTTGTAGTGGTATAATCGTAGTAACCAATGGATTGAACCACGTACCCGTTGTTAGAGCTTGGAATGGCGAATTCACCCTGTTCGTCTGTGACAGCAATTTGCTTTCCATTGCTCCACTTCACTACTGCTCCGCTAATGGGTTTCTTTGTATTGAACGAAATTACCTTTCCTCGTTGCTGCGCATGAATGGCAAACGAAATGAGAAACAACAAAAGAGATATTGAAAACCGAATTTTCATGTCCCGGAATTTAGGTTGAAACGAGCTTCGCTCTCTTCCAATTAAATTTAAAAATTTCGTTTCTACTTCTCGAAATAATGCAAGGTCTCGTCAACAGTGTTCTGCGTTACAGCATGATAATTCCCTCTGCAATGCGCGTAGATGCTCAAGGCGGTAACGTGATAACCACTATTTTCCATGGCTTCGTACAACGGCGCGACGAATTTTCTTCTTCCCACTTTTTCTAAGAAGGTAGCTAGGTCTGCGAATACCGCTTCATTCTTCGCTTGTATCGATAACATGAGCCATGCAAAAAGAACCTCTGAATTTCCAATTTTCGAAATGTGAAAACTCTCGTCCAAAGACTGAATTTTAGTGAGCGACAGATTGTAATTCACATTCGATAAAAAACGATAACGCTCTTGGTAACTCCAGTTGTTCCAAGGAAGATCGCTGTTCTTTATTTCATCGCCTTCCCACTTCAATCGAAGTTCATCTACTTTCTCTAACTCTGCCGATTGAACAACGGCTGTATTCGCGGGCAATCCAGCTGAATAAATCCACTCGTCAATTCCAATAGCATCTGCCTGCTCCTTGGTTAAAAGTTCAGTCGTTAAAATATCTATGAATCCTTCTGTAGTCATAACGCCGAACGCATGCGACTGAAAATAGTTCTTCAAGAAGGCATCGAACTTTTCTCTTCCAATTTTCTCTTCAATGGTTCGAAGGAAGAAATAGCCTTTGTTGTAGGCGATGTCGTTCATGCCATCGTCTGGATTTCTGTTCTCCAAAGCCAATTTCAAGTGGGTATCGGCCGCTGGAAGTTCAGCTAAGGTTGCGTTCAAATCTTGACGCGCTAAGGTGGCTAACATCTCTGCCTTCGCCTTTCCATAAAGTGATTCCATGATTCGTTGTTCGAAATAAACCGTGAAACCCTCGTTCAACCAGAAGTCGTTCCAGGTAGCATTGGTAACCAAGTTCCCGCTCCAGCTGTGGGCTAGCTCATGAGCGATAAGCGAAACTAAGGACTTGTCTCCAGCTAAAATGGTTGGCGTAGCAAACGTTAATCGTGGATTTTCCATTCCACCAAAAGGAAACGCGCCGGGAAGAACCAATACATCGTATCGCTCCCAAGCATAAGGACCATATAAATCTTCTGCGGCTTTTACCATGCCTGGCATGTCTGAAAATTCGTTGTGAGCCAATTCCAACATATCGGCAGTGGCGTATACTCCGGTGTTTTCACTCAACGATTTGAATGCAACGTCACCAACAGCCAAAGCCAATAAATAAGACGGAATGCGTTGCTTCATTTCGAAGTGATACTTGCCGTCTGGTGATTTCACTTGCGGATTTTCAGCAGACATTAAAGCCATTAATTCTTTCGGAACGGTAACGTCGGCTGAATAAGTGAAACGCACCGAGGGGCTGTCTTGACAAGGGATCCAGGTTCTCGCTAAAATGGCTTGAGATTGAGAAAAAAGGAAAGGCAGTTCGTTTTCTTTTTCCACCCACAACAACGCTTCTGCATTGGGAGAGGTGGTGTATTGAATGCTCACTTGATTGTTGGTGTCTTTAATTTCAACATGCAGCGCTTGACCTAAAAACGGCTTCACTTCATCCAATGAAAAAAATGCTTTCTTTCCATTTACCTTCACCCATTCAATATTCAAATCTTTCGTGTCGAAGGAAATTTGCTTCGCTCCTTTTTCAGCAACAAAATCGAATGTTGCGTTGGCTGAAATGATATGTGTTTCCACATTCACATTTGCGGTCCAATGAAGATGAGAAACACGTGCATCAGACGCAGCCGTTGAATGCGGATCAAACAATTTAGAGGTGGTCATGGGTTGAATGGTATGATTCGTTTGAGATGCAGAGTCTTTGACTTTACAAGATGCTAAAGTCAAGGCTACAGAAAGAAAGAGGAATACTTTCCGCATGAAATTAAACTTTTAAAATTCTTCCGAAAACGCCTAACGGAAGCAGCACGCCGCTTTCCGCATTGAGATAAAGCTCTCCAATAGATAAATTATTTCCAGCAAATGGACGCAATAGATTTTCAACAATAAGTGGAGAAAGCCCGAGGCTGTATGCGTTCAATACTAAGAAATGTTCTTTCGGATCTAACAACTGCAACACGCCATCGAGCAATTCTGAAATATGTTCTTCCAACTTCCACTTCTCTCCTTTCGGTCCATGTCCGAATGCCGGAGGATCAAGGATAATCCCATTGTATTTGTTTCCTCTTCTCACTTCACGCTGAACAAACTTCAAGGCGTCTTCCACCATCCAACGAATATCTTTTGTTCCCGTCAATTGAGCGTTTTCATTCGCCCATGTCACAACTTGCTTTATGCTGTCAACGTGCGTAACATCTGCTCCGTGCGTTGCACAAGCCACCGTTGCTCCACCTGTGTATGCGAAGAGATTCAAGACTTTCGGCTTTTCAATTTGCATCTTTTCCATAGCTGTAATGGAAAAGTCCCAATTGGCAGCCTGCTCCGGAAATATTCCAACATGTTTAAAGGAAGTCATTCCCAAACGCATGTTTAAATTCTTCCCGTTGATTAATTCATACTGAATTTTCCACTGATCGGGCATTTTTTTCAACTTGGTCCACTCACCAATGTTGCTTCCTTTCTGTACAAAACGAACGTGTGCTCTTTTCTTCCACTCCTCGTCTGACAAGCGTTTCGGCCATATTGCCTGTGGTTCTGGGCGTATAGTTATGAATTCACCGAAGCGCTCTAATTTTTCAAAATCGCCACAATCTATAAGGGCATAATCCTTCCATCTTGAAGGGGTATCGAGTTGAACCGTTAATGTCATGAAACAAAGGTACGCTTCTTCGCTTTATCTTCGCAGAGATATGCGCATAGCTCTTGTTGGAAATGGAAATTTAGCGTGGCACTTGAACGCTGCTCTTCGTGAGATTAATTCGCGAATTGATCTTCACGTGGTTCGGGAATTACCCGTTTCTAGTCCGTGGAAAACAACTACGCAACTGAGCGATATTAACGACAGCTTTCACTTGGTATTGCTTGCCGTTCCTGACTCTCAGATAGCTGAGGTGGCGGCGCAACTTCCTGAAAAAATTATTGCGGTTCATTTCTCTGGAGGCACATCCTTGCTTTCTTTACCTCAAAAAAACAGAGCTGTGTGTTGGCCATGCCAGACCTTGAAGAAGGGAACGTCTGTGAAATACAACAACATTCCATTGTTGTACGAATTTTCAAATCTAGAAACGGAGACCATTGTGAAAGCGTTTCTTGAACCCGCCATCGGGAAATGGATTTCCGCCAACGGCGAACAACGTCAACTTGCCCATGTATCTGCCGTCTTCTCTAACAACTTCACCAATCACCTTCAACATATATCACAATCGTTGTTGAAGGAAGCACAGCTTCCAACCGATTTATTTTACATCATGCTGAAGGCGCACGTTGAACTGTTGGAAACGAAATCGCCGGAGGGTATTCAAACAGGACCTGCGCAACGCGGAGACCAAGGAACCATTGAAGCGCAAAAACAATTATTGAATAATCATGTTGAATGGAAGGAGATATACACTCTTCTTTCCAAAAACATACTTGATAAATACCAATGAATTACAAAGAAAAATTAGCGAAGACCAAGATCTTCATCTTTGATGTAGACGGTGTATTCACCGACAACATTGTTTGGTTGTTCCCGGATGGTGAGCAGATGCGCACAGCGAATGTTCGGGACGGATACGCTGTTCAGTTAGCTGTTAAGAACGGATTTCGCATTGCAGTAATTAGCGGAGGAAGATCTGAAGCCGTTCGCAATCGGTTTGAAAAATTAGGTGTTCATGAAGTTCACTTGGGATCTTCTAATAAGCGCGAAGTGTATTTAGAATTAAAATCGAAATGGCGTTTCCATGATGATGAGGTGTGTTACATGGGCGATGACATTCCGGATATACCCCTCTTGAAAATCGTTGGATTGGCTGTCTGTCCGGCCGATGCAGCTCCTGAGGTGAAAGAAGTTTCGCATTACATTTCCAACAAAAATGGTGGACATGGATGTGTTCGCGATTTAATGGAACAAGCGTTGAAACTTCACGGACATTGGATGAACGAAGAATCTGTAATTTGGTAATTATGAAAAAAAGAAACCTTTTATTTTTTGCATTTTTCATTTTAGGTGGAAATGCATTCGGACAATATTGGCAGCAACAAGCCGATTATAGTATTGACATCTCTTTGAACACCACGAACGATTCGTTCGTTGGAAAAGAGGCCATTCAATACACGAACAACAGCAATGATGAGCTTTCACAGTTGTTCTTCCATTTATACAACAATGCTTTTCAACCGGGTAGCGACATGGATGTTCGTTCTGTGGCTTTACCAGATCCCGACCGAAGAGTAGGCGATCGCATTTCGAAATTAACGAAAGAGCAAGAAGGACATTTGCATATTAGCAAACTCTTGGTAAATGGTGAACCCGTTTCCTTCATTGAGAACGAAACCATTTTGGAAGTTCAACTTTCAAAAGGAATACCCGCGCATTCTGTTGCTAAAATTGAATTGGAATTCAACGGTCAAGTGCCTTTGCAAATTCGCAGAAGCGGAAAAGACAATGCGGAAGGCATTGAATACAGTATGAGTCAGTGGTATCCTAAATTGAGTGAATACGATAATGACGGATGGCATCCGAATCCCTATATCGGACGGGAGTTTTACGGCATTTGGGGAAACTTCAATGTTAACATTACCTTGCCCGCTAACTACGTGGTTGCTGCAGGAGGTGTTTTATTAAATGAAGAAGAGTCTTTCAAGCGCGTTCAAAAGGTTGGAAAGAATTTACTCACTTGGAAGTACGAAGCGAAAAACGTTCACGACTTCGTTTGGGCCGCCGACCCCGATTACGTCCGCACAGAAAAACAATTAGCTGGCGGACCAAAAATATATTTCTATCATCAGCCCGATGCAAATTACAATGAAGCGTGGGATCGTCTTCCTGAATTCACCGTGAAGGCATTTGATAAGCTTAGTAAAGATTTCGGAAAATACCCTTACCCTGTGTACAACGTTATTCAAGCTGGCGACGGTGGAATGGAGTATCCTATGGCTACCCTCATCACAGGCAAGCGCTCGCTTCCAAGTCTTGTGGGCGTAACCGTTCACGAAGGCGCGCACTCCTGGTATCAGTGTTTGTTGGCAACCGATGAAAGTCAGTATTGTTGGATGGACGAGGGCTTTACAAGCTTTGCAGCAACTGTGGTAATGAATGCGTTGTTCCCAGCTCAAGCTGATCCTTACCACAGAGAATCTATAGATGGATATCTTGGACTCGTTGAAGCAGGAATGGAAGAGCCATTGACTACGCACGCCGATCATTTCGAAACGAACTATGCCTACGGCGTTGCGGCATACAGCAAAGGAGAAACCTATTTAAGTCAACTGGAATACATCATGGGCTCTGAGCTCTTCAACCAAACCATGCATTCCTATTTCAACGA
This sequence comes from Flavobacteriales bacterium, assembly GCA_044239865.1. GTDB lineage: Bacteria > Bacteroidota > Bacteroidia > Flavobacteriales_D > Sanyastnellaceae > CAIZGX01. The sequence continues at coordinate 57,667 of JBIIAO010000003.1, read as the reverse complement.
ATGGTCGTTCAAACATCCCACCCCTGCAGATATCTTGCGCGTTGCTGAAAAAGAAAGTGGATTGGTGCTCGATTGGTTCGATGAGTATTTCGTGGGAACAACGAAAACATTGGACTACGCTATTGATACTGTATTGGCCGGTAAAGCAGAAACCGAAATTGTTTTGGAACGCGTTGGGCTTTTCCCGATGCCTTGTGAAGTAACCGTTTCATTCGATAATGGAAAAGAATGTGTGTATTACATTCCATTGGAACTCATGCGAGGAGAAAAATTCAAAGGTGATCTGCCCGAGAATTGGAACCTACAAGAAGACTGGCATTGGGTTGATAAAACATATTCCCTCAAATTTAAAAATCAGAATATGAAAGTTGTGAAGGTGACTATTGATGCGAAGAACCAAACGATAGATACGAACAAGGACAACAACACTTATTCCATAACCAAATAAGCCGTGTTTAAAACCTATTTCGCTTTTACTAAAAGTCCTGCGCTGAACTTCATTATTGGATTGGTCATTTCCCTTGGATTACTCGCTGGCCTGGGACCTTTGGTGGTTTCTTACGGTAAGGAATTGCCCTTTTCTGTATTGAGTTTAGTGGTGTTATTCAACGCAATTTGGTGGGGATGGCAGATTGGATTTCTTTCGGCCTTGTTCTACATACTTCTTGGAATAGCAGGACTTCACATTTTCCCGAATTATGAATTCGGAATAAAGCATGTCTTCACCATTACGAATTGTGGTTACTACTTCGGGTTCTTGGCTGCAGCATTGCTAGCTGGATACTTCGCAGAAATTCCAAGAAAGAAAAAAATGTTGAACTCGCTTGCTGTTTGGTTCCTTGGACATGCACTTATTTTATTGCTTGGTGGACTTTACATTTATCGCATTAATCCTGAAAGAGCATGGGCCTTTATTCAACTTGATCTTTCAGCGTATGCCGTGAAAGCCACAGCAGGACTCATTCTTACCGTTGCCTTTTTGCGATTCGTTGAAGGGCGCGAGAACTTTTACAAAGCATCCTAAATTATGAAATTCATTCAACTCAGTTACAACGAAGGCATTGCAACCATTGCATTAGATCGTCAAGAAAAATTCAACAGTTTCGTTATGGAAATGTCTATTGAATTGCAAGAAGCATTGACTGAAATTAAAAACCGAACGGACGTTCGGTGTGTGGTGTTAACTGGAAATGGAAAAGCATTTTGTGCTGGACAAGATTTGGGTGAAGCCATTGCTACTGACGGACCGGGATTAGAGAGCATTTTGAAAGACGGATACAATCCGATCATTCGCATGATGCGCGAATTACCGATTCCTATCGTTGGCGCCATTAATGGCGTTGCTGCAGGAGCAGGTGCGAACATTGCGTTGGCTTGCGACTTGGTTGTCTCTTCCGAGAATGCGAGCTTCTTGCAAGCGTTCACCAAGATTGGATTAATTCCAGACAGCGGAGGAACGTATTTCCTTCCGCGCATTATTGGAACACAACGCGCCATGGCCCAAATGCTTTTGGCCGATAAGGTTACAGCAGTGGAAGCGAAAGCCATGGGACTTATTTACGACGTTTATCCAGTGGAAGAATTCCAAACGAAAGTTGCAGAACTTGCAACGCGGTTGGCTTCTATGCCAACGAAAGCACTTGCTTTCACCAAGCAAGCAATCTATGCAGGATGGAACAACACGCTTGAACAACAACTCGATTTAGAATTAGACCTTCAGAAAAAAGCAGGACAAACTGCTGACCACAAAGAAGGTGTTGCTGCTTTCTTGGAAAAGAGAATGCCTACATTTACGGGTAACTAATTCATTCAGAAATGTCGACTTGGATTTCAGTAACTGATCAATTACCTCAAGATGGACAACGCGTCTTGGCGTTCGTTCCGGGTAACACCGTTTTCCTTCCGGGAAAAACTGGCGAGACCGAATTGCGAGAAGTTATTGTTCTTCATTTCCAAAAAGATTTCTATTTGCATGACAAAGAGAAAGCTGAAAAACACGGCGTTCACTTTTGGAAAGGCGAAGGAAATTCCAATCAGTTTTTTCAATCGGTCTCGCATTGGATGTCCATGCCTATCTTGAATTCATGAAAGAACTGATTGAAAAACTGCATTTGAAAAATGTGCTGAAACTTTCGGCAGCCACAGCAGTTGGACAATTGATTACCTATGGAACCGCGCCCATTCTGACGCGTATGTACAACGCTGAAGACTTCGCGTGGTTCGCACTATTCTACGCTTGGATTATCCCTTTCGCAGTGCTTGCTACGTTTCGAATTGAATACAGTATTCCAAATGCGGAAACAGAAATGATGGCGCGTGAGCGAGCTAAGCTTTCCATAAACAACGCATGGAGACTCGCTTCCGGAATTGCCCTTGTATTCAGTGTTATGTATTTCTTCGGCATGCACATCTCTGCATTCGAAGCATTTCTTCCGATTGGAATTTTCAGTATTGCTGTGATTCAAACCTACAATTTCCTTTCCACCCGATTAAACAGATACCGCACAAACGCTGCTTATCGTGTTGCAAACAGTTTGTTCATTAACGGAAGCTCAATTGCATTGGGATACTTCTTCTTCGACTATTTAGGATTGGTTATCGGATTCATCATTGGCCAAATAATCTCCATGTGGGTGCTGTTCAATGGAACTCGTCAAGATGAACTGACGGAAGAACCCGTCAAAGACATTTCGCTGAGGCCTTTCAAGCAATACATCTTCTTCAACACACCCCAAGGCATTATTGAAACTTTGCAATTGAGCGGAACCGTTTGGATGTTAAATGTGTGTTTCGGTGATACAACAACCGGACTTTATTTCATGTGCTGGAAAATTATTCAAGCACCCGTGAACCTCATCAGTAACACGGTTTTTCTGACACACTACAACAAGGCTTCCGAGTTAAAAAAGAACGGAGAATCTTATCGCCCACTAATGCTCAGCACAGCCAAGGCACTCATTGCATTCAGCGGAATTGGAGCAATTATTATTGTTGCCTTCGCACCTTCTCTTTTCGCATTTGTATTTGGCGAAGAGTGGCGCGCTTCAGGCGAAATGGCAAGATGGCTAGCTCCCCTATTTGTGTTGAATTTTTCCGTCTCACCTTTTTCATTCACTGCCATTTTAGAAAACGTACAAAACAAAGCGCTTGGACTTAACATCATTGACGTGATTTTAAAAATGACGGCGCTTTATGCAGGGTATTTAATGAACAGTTTGAACTGGGCCATTGGCTTGTATTCGCTGGTGAGCTCAGTCATGTACATCATTACGTTTGTTTGGTATTTGCACCTCGCCAGACCCAAACTCGCTACTGAATGAACCGATTGTTGAAGTCTGCCTTTGTAAAGAACACAGCAATTCTTCTTATTGGAACGGCCTCTGCGCAAGCCATTCAAGTACTTGGTGCATTCGCGTTAGCGCGGATGTACAACCCTGAAGAATTCGCAGTATTTTCTTTTTTCACCGCGTGCACTTCCATCATTCTGTCCTTTTCCTCTTTGCGATTTGAACTCGCCGTAGCATTGCCTAAGAGCTCAGAAGAAGCTGAACAATTGGTTGCTCTTTCACTACGCACGTTACTGCGCATATTGGGATTGGTTGTATTGGGAATTGCGCTCGTATTCGCTGGACAAAGCGTTTTATCATACAATGTTCCAAGCGCAATTCTCTTAGTTCCTTTGTTTACCTTCTTTGCCGGATTCACACAAATCTTGAATTACTGGTCAACGCGAAACGGAACATTCACGCGTAACGCTCTTGCTAAAATAAGCGTAGCTGTTGTTACTGTTGGAACGAGTTTGTTGTGGGGATTCATTTCGGACGATCCGATTGGACTTATTTACGGCGCAATACTCGGACAAGTGATTGGTTGGTTTATTATTGGATTCAACTATTCCAAACTAGCCATTCAAGCATGGAAGAATTTATCGAATCACGATGCGAAATTGCTTTGGAAATCCTATAGCAAGTTTCCAACCTACAATGCGCCGAACGCCTTGGTAGATAACCTTCAGCAATATGGGATTGTATTTTTATTGGGAACATTTTTCGCGAGCGAAATCAGCTCTTACTACTTTCAATCGATACGTATTCTTGCAGCACCGTTAGCGCTTATTGGCGCGAGCATATACCAAGTGTTTTATCCGAAAGCAGCGCAAGCTTTTCACGACACCAAGAATATTCGCGGATATGTCCTGAAAATCTATGGGGTATTGTTCGCAATTGGCTTTCCTATTTTCACTATACTTTTTCTTTTCACTGAAAACATTTTCGTTTTCCTTTTGGGTGAGACTTGGCGAATGACGGCAGTTTACGCGCACATCCTCATTCCATTTATATTCATGAATTTTCTTATATCGCCCGTAAGTGCGGTAACCGCTGTGGTGCACAAACAACATCAGTCATTCGCCTTTTCGTTGGTTGGATTAACCCTTAAAATTGTGAGCATTCTCATTGGCGGATTAATGAACGATCCAATCCTTGGCTTCACGTTGTTCAGCCTTTCAGGCATGGGCATCATGTTGGCCGGAATGCTTTGGTATTGGTACATCGCAAAAGAACGCGAAACATTCAATCATTTGGGCTAAATTTGAACATGCTCAAACGCAGAATTCTTTTTTATTTATCGAAGTGGATTAAGCCTGTCATGGTTGGACGTTACAAGCGTTCCGACGGAACTGTTCTTCCACTCACGCGCATTTGCAGTTCTACTTTTTTGCAAGGCGAAAAGAATTTTCACGTGGAAGACAATGTCTATATCGGACATGCGAATTTCATTGATGCCTCAAACGGATTAACGATTGAGGAGGGCTGTCAAATTACAAACTTCGTTAGCATCATTACGCACTCCAGTCACGACGCCATTCGTTTATACGGAAAGGAGTACGCTTCTACCCCAAACAAATTGGCCTATAACGAAGGAAAGGTGAAAATTGGAAAGTACTCGTTTGTTGGTCCGCACGCTGTTATAACGCCTGGAACAACCATCGGAAAAGGAAGCTTGGTTTCGGCCTATAGTTTTGTGAAAGGTTCATTCCCAGACTACGCCATCATTAGCGGAAATCCAGCGGTAATTGTAGGAGACACACGTGATCGCGATAAGAAATGGTTGGATCAAAACGAAGCGCTTCAAGCGAATTATAAATCTTGGAACGAAGTATAAGATGATAAATAAGAAACTCCTAATTATCGGAAGCACATCCGTTCATACTGAGAACTTTTTTCAACTCATGAAAGGAGAATTCAAGGAGGTACAAGTAATCTCAAAAATCAATTTCAGTTTATGGAGCCTTTCTGCACAATTGAATACACCAAGAACTATTCGATCTACAGTCAAAAAATTCAATCCTGATATCGTTCATATTCATCAAGTAAATAGTGTTGCCTATTATGCACTAAGAGCCTTAATACCATTGGGCATACCCACTGTACTAACCGCATGGGGTAGTGATATCTATTTGACCCCAAAAAGAAATTTCATCTTGAAGTCGTTAGTTAGATGGAACCTAAAACACGCAGATTCTTTTACTGCGGATTCAAATGATTTGGCAACGGCCATGCAGAACTTGATTCCTGAGAGAAAAATAGACATTCTCATAGCGAATTTTGGTATAAACCTAGAACCTGTTCAAACTGTAAAAGAAAAAATATTTTACTCGAACCGACTTCACAAAAAACTATATCGAATTGACTTTATCCTAAGGGCGTTTGCAAAATTCAAAAGCAAAGCTAATCGCGAAGAATGGAAATTGATTGTAGGAGCTGTCGGAGAAGAAACAGAAAACTTAAAAGCACTTGCGTTTTCTTTGGGCATCGATAGCTGCACAACCTTTGTCGGATGGCTGCAGCCTGATGACAACGCTAACAATTACGCGAAAGCCACCTACTACATTTCCATTCCGGAAAGTGATGCAACCTCCATTAGTGTTCTTGAAGCAATGGCCAGTGGCTGCATACCCATTCTTTCAGATTTACCATCTAACAACGAGTGGATCACACATAAATCAAATGGTTTTATTGCCAAAAATGTAACATCTGATTTTATTTCTGATGTATTCGAAACAGAATTTTCAAATGCTGCAGAATTGAATAAAGAACGTATTGAACGCGATGGCACGAAACAGGCGAACAGAAAAAAATTCATTTCGCTTTACGAAAAACTTCTCGCGAAATGAAAACTCGAATTGCTCATTTCACAACACTTCACCCCCCCTTCGACAGCCGCATTTTCATGAAGGAATGCGTGAGTTTGTCGCAAGCGGGTTACGAAGTTTTTTTGGTGGTTCCTCATACGCAATCGATTGAAAAGGAAGGCGTTCACGTTATTGCACTTCCCACAACAACCAGCAGACTTAAAAAATTATTCATCACGGCATGGCAAGGATTTTTCGCCATTCTGAAATTGAAAGTTAGCATTGTTCAAATTCACGACCCCGAACTTATTCGATTTGCACCGCTCTTCTGGCTATTCCGAAAAAAAGTTATTTTCGATTCACATGAATATGTCAGCAAACAAATAGAAAGCAAACCTCTCGGTCCACTTTTCATTCGGAAAATTATCGGTTTTGCATACAGGTGTATGGAGCAATTCTATATTCTATTTTGTGCGCGAGTCATTGTCACAGAGAGTGGTCAACTACTTTCAAAAACTAAACTAGCTGTTGTAAAAAACTATCCAATTCTCTCACTTCCTCAAATAAAAATTTCAGAACAAAAAGGAGAAATTACACGCTTCATATATTGTGGTGGTTTAACTGAAATACGTGGTATCTTCGAATGCATAGAAGCTATTGGCGAAATAGACAACGCCACCCTCACGCTTATAGGAGCTTGGGACTTCGAAGCATACCGACAAAAATGCATGTCTTCAAACGGTTGGAAAAAAGTAACTGAGGTAGGACACTTGCCTGCATCGGAAGTTTATCGGTACTACGTTAATTCCCATGTAGGTTTAGCCATTTTATACCCTGAGAAGAATTATTTAGACTCCACTCCCGTAAAAGTATTTGAATACCTCGCTTGTGGACTTCCAGTGATCATGTCGAATTTCACATATTGGAAAAAAACATTTGTTGAAGGCTGTTCGTTCGTGAATCCCTTCAATCAAGATGAATTGGTTGCCACTATGAAACAATTGCAAAGCGAATCGCTTCGCATTGAAATGGGCCAAAAAGGAAATATTTGGGTGAAAGAAAATTGCAGTTGGGAGAACGAAGCACGCACTCTTGTTCAACTTTACAACGAAATTTCAAAATGAGTTACCCTTCTGTAGGCATCGCCATCCCTTGCTTTCAAGAAGCAGTACACATTGAAGAATGTGTGCTTTCATGTTTGAATCAAACCTATTCAGGCACTATCAAAGTTTACATTGCCGATGGAGGAAGCACAGATGGAACGCTCGAAAAACTCGAACAGCTTTCTCTTCAACATGCAGATAAAATTGTTGTGCTCAAGAATGAACGTCGTGTTACTCCGGTAGCATTGAACATGGGGTTACAAGCGAGCCAAGAAGATTTCAAAATGATTCTTGGCGCGCACGCTGCTCTTCCGAATGACTACATTGAAAAATGTATGCAGACGTTTATTGAAAATCCGGAAGCCGACTGTGTTGGAGGAATTATCGTGAACGAATATCAAGATGCACAATCGCAAGCCATTGGATGCGCCATGTCGTCTTCATTTGGCGTTGGCAACGCACATTTTCGAACAGGGAATAAAAGTGGGTTTGTAGACACCGTTGCTTTCGGCATGTACCGAAAAGAAGTCTTTGAAAAGATTGGATACTTCAGAGAAGAGCTCATTCGCAATCAAGACGACGAGTTCAACTTCCGCATGGAAAAAAATGGCATGAAGTGTTATTTAAATACCGATTTGCATTCGAAGTACTACGTGCGCGGAACGCTAAGCAAACTCCTGAAACAGTATTATCAATACGGTTACTGGAAGGTGTATGTGAACATTCTTCACGGACAAATTACAACAGTGCGACAACTCGTTCCGTTTGCTTTTGTTTGTCACCTTATTCTTTTCGTCTTTACCAATATATTTTTTCCGAAGTATGACGTTTATTTAGGAATTCCCATTCTGGCTTATTTCATTCTTGCGCTCATATTCGCAGGACGGGCAAAAAGCAAAGAGCCCCGTGTGACCTTGTTAAGCTTTTTCATTTTACATTTAGGATACGGTTGGGGTTATCTCCGCGGATTAATTGAAATGAAAATTTTCGGAAAGCGCCCTTCACTGCATAACGCACAACACAACAGATAGAATATGCGATTAGCACTTTTTATTTTATTCGCTTTTTTCATGAACACTCTCTCAGCGCAGTCATTAAGCGTGAAGCAGAATTTAACTTCTCCCTTCATGCAATGGTATTTCAACGAGGAAGGAAAAACAGAATTCATGTCGTGCGTAGTGCCCGGAAACGTGCACCGCGATTTGGTCTTGAATAAACAAATTCCAGATCCGCTTATTGGAACCAATGAAACCGACGTGCAATGGGTTGGAGAAAAAAGTTGGGAATACACGTTGAACGATTTCGTTTGTGAACCGAACATTCTTCTTCAAGATAAAATTGAATTGCGTTTAAATGGAATCGATACGTACGCAAAAATTTTCTTGAACGATATTTTTCTTGGTGAAACGAACAACGCCTTCGTTCAATTCGATTTCGATGTGAAAGGAATACTTCTTCCGAAAGGAAATAAGCTGCGCATTGTTTTCTCTCCGGCTGAAGCCTACGCCAAACAAAAATTAAGCGAACGCACCTTGCCTCTTCCAGGAGACAGCATTCGCGCGGTGTGCCGAAAGCCTCAGTATCACTTCGGTTGGGACTGGGGTCCTAAATTGGTGACTTGCGGAATTACAAAAAACATTGAAGTCGTTGGACACACCGATATGCTTTTCGAAACGTTTGGTGTGGAAACACTTTCGTTGAATGAAGGCAAAGCGCAGATGCGTGCGCACATTCACTACCGCGCAGACAAAGAGGAAAAAGTAACGGTAGCGTTTAATTTCGGCGGACAACTATTCAAGGAAGAATTCATTTCGCGCAAAGGCGAACACGATTTTATTTTTCCTTTTGAATTGAATGAACCGAAGTTGTGGTGGCCGAATGAAGCGGGAACTCCGTTTATGTATTTGGTGCAATGCACCCTTCAAACCGCAAGCGGGAAAGCGAATACGCGTGTTATGAAAGCGGGAGTTCGCACGATTGAGTTGGTGAACAAACCCGATGAATTCGGAGAGAGTTTTTTCTTCAAGGTAAACGGAAAGTCTATCTTCATGAAAGGCGCAAACTACATTCCCTTGCGCATGTTGCCGGGTGTTTACAGCGAATCGGAATATCGAACGCTGCTTGAAAAATGCAGAGGAGCACACTTCAATATGCTTCGCGTTTGGGGTGGTGGAATTTACGAGAGCGATTTATTCTATTCACTTTGCAACGAGCTGGGTATTCTCATTTGGCAAGACTTCATGTTTGCGTGCAGCATGTATCCGGGCGACTCGAAGTTCTTGGAAAGTGTTCAGAAAGAAGCGGAACAAAATGTCCGCAGAATTTCTTACAACCCATGCCTAGCGCTCTGGTGCGGAAACAACGAGAATGCAGAAGCTTGGTCGAATTGGGGATGGAAGTCGGGTCTTTCAGCATCTTCTGTTTCTGCGATAGACGTCGAATACAATCAATTGTTCAATCAACTTTTACCTGGCATTGTCGGACATTATTCCAACCTTCCCTATTGGCCTTCATCTCCGCAATTCGGAAGAGGAAACAAAGAATCGTTAGACGTTGGCGACTCGCATTATTGGGGATTGTGGCACGACGAGCAGCCTTTTTCTGTGTTGGAAACGAAGGTTCCTCGATTCATGAGTGAGTTTGGCATGCAGAGTTTTCCGAGTGAAGATGTGTTGAAGTTAATGTCGCCTCTTGCTCCTTTCGATTTGAATTCTGACGGAATAAAATTGCATCAGAAGAACGCAAGGGGCTTTGGTCTCATGAAGCAATACACCGAGCAATGGTATCCGGAGGCGAGCAAACTTCCAACACAGGAATACGCCAAGCTTACGCAAGAAATGCAAGCTGAGGGTATGTGTCGCGCCATTGAAGTTCAACGCAGCAATCCGCGTTGCGGAGGCACCTTGTATTGGCAGTTGAACGATGTATGGCCGTCGTTCTCGTGGAGCAGTATTGATGTGTTAGGAAAGGAAAAGATCTTCCATCAAAAATTAAAAGAGAGCTACGCTCCGCAATTGCTGACCTACAAAATCGAAAACGATTCGCTTTATGTAGTTTGGGTAGATGATCAATATTCAAACTCCTACTACGTAAATATTTCAGGAGAAATCAAACAACTTCAAAAGAAAAATGCGCGCGGCATTGGCTTCAGCGGAATTTCGATTTCTGTTAATGGAAAAATTTCAACAAGTGAAGGCATTTCACTTCGAGAATTAAAAGGGAAGTATGAGCGAATGCTTTTGCTTAATGCACAGTATAAAGACGTTCTTTTGGAAAGGAGTTTTACTATTCGCTAGAATGTCTTTCAGACGAATGTTGGCAAAGCCAACGAATGTCTGAAGGACGAATGCCCATGGCGAATGTTGGCTTTGCCAACGAATGTCCGAAGGACTAATGTTGGCATTGCCAACGAATGTCTTTGACGAATGCCTATGGCGAATGTCCGAAGGACTTTAATTAATCTTGCGAAGCATCGTCGAAGACTATCGTTCGAAGAACATTCGTCGAAGACATTCTCTCCTTAAAAAGGAGATTCTTCTCCGCCAGTGAACGTAAAGTCCTCATCATCTCCTAAGTCATCATTCATCTTCGAAGAGACTGTAATGGTTGTGGCACCGCTATCCAAGAAGGCATTGTTCGCAGGAATTGCCCTTGCTTCCGTTGACCCTCCGTTAAAATCGTTGTTGAAGTTGTAACCATCAACATCTGCGAACTTCGCGAGATTCGCGATGAATCGCAGACGAATGTTATCGAGTCCACCGTTCCGGTGTTTAGCGATAATTAATTCTGCAAGACCTTGTGAAGGTGTGCGTTCGTTGTCGTTGAATTCGGTAAGACCGTAGTATTCTGGGCGATAGATAAATCCAACGATATCGGCATCTTGCTCAATCGCGCCGGATTCACGAAGATCGGAAAGCATTGGGCGCTTGTCTCCGCCGCGCGTTTCTACGGAACGTGACAATTGCGAAAGTGCAATTACAGGGACATCGAGTTCTTTTGCAATTTGTTTGATGGAACGCGAGATAGCTGAGATTTCTTGTTCACGGTTTCCGCCTTTGCCTTCGCCGGCGGTCATGAGTTGCAAGTAGTCGATGATGATCAGTTCTATACCGTGGTTCGACTTTAGTCGTCGACATTTCGCGCGCAATTCGAAAACCGAAAGTGCAGGAGTATCGTCTATGAATATGGGAGCTTCAGACAAGTTCACCACTTGATGGTGAAGCTGCGTCAATTCGTAATCTTTCAGCTGTCCTTTTCTAAGTTTCTCGGAATTGATTTCCGTTTCGCTGGCGATCAAACGTTGCACCAATTGAACACCGGACATCTCGAGCGAAAAAACCGCAACTGGACGTTTGAAGTCGACAGCTACGTTTCTAGCCATCGATAGCACGAACGCCGTTTTTCCCATACCCGGACGAGCCGCGATAACGATCATGTCTGACTTCTGCCATCCGCCAGTAAGTTTATCTACCGCGTTGAATCCGGTAGGCGTCCCGCTAATTCCGTCTTTGTTTTTACGAGCCAATTCTATCGCTTCCATGGCAGACTTCACGAGTGTGCTCATTTTATCGGAGGACTTTCGAATGTTTCCTTCTGCTACTTCGAAGATGTTACTTTCTGCTTTGTCTAGCAAGTCGAAGGTATCGGTGGTTTCGTCGTACGCCGCTTTAATAATTTCGTTCGACACACGTATTAATTCGCGTTGAATGAATTTTTGCGAAACGATACGCGCATGCGTTTCAATGTTCGCTGTTGACGCTACGCGGTTGGTCAGTTGCGAAATATAGAGCGGTCCGCCCACGAAGTCGAGTTTCCCGGCTTTGCGAAGGGCTTGGGTAACGGTTAGAATATCGACAGCTTGTCCGGCGCCGAATAATTCTCGAATGGCCTCGAAGATGTCTCCGTTTGCTTCTTTGTAAAACGAATCGGGTTTCAGGATGTCGATAACCGCGTTCAGCGATTTCCCTTCGAGCAGCATGGCCCCGAGAACTGCCTCTTCTAAATCAACAGCTTGCGGCGGAAGCTTTCCCATTTCGTTTGCCGGCATGAAGTCGCGAATAGCGGAAACTCTGTCTTTGCGTGGATTTTTCGGTTTGTAGTTATTATCGGTTGCCATAGGTATTCGGTTCAAGGGGACCTCAAAATTAGCTCAGACTGTTCGATGTTGGGGGCAAAAGTTTTACAACTTGGGTTTTTGATAGTATGTGAATAACTTGGAACTACGTTGTTGGAACTGCGTTGTGAGAACTGCGTTGTTGGAACTTCGTTATTCCTACTGCGTAATGGGAACTTCGTTATTCCTACTTCTTAATTGGAAAATCGAAGATTTTATTCCTACTACGTAATTCCTATTTTATAATTAACCTGAAGACTTGAGATGTCGGATAGAAAGAGTTATTTTTACATAGAGTATGAGCAAGAGCAAAATTTCCATCCGATTCTTTAATGACCGCGAAGTTCGTGCGGTTTGGGATGAAGAAAATTCCAAGTGGTGGTTTTCGGTTTTGGATGTTGTTGCGGCTATTAACAATGAAGATGATTATTCGAAGAGTCGAAACTATTGGAAATATCTGAAGACTAAGCTTAAGAAGGAAAACAATCAGTTGGTTAGTATTACTAACCAACTGAAACTTTCCGCTGCTGATGGCAAAATGTATAAAACTGATATGCTCGATAGCGAAGGAGTTTCAGCCCTTGCTAAAACATTTCCTAAAAATGGCGGCCTTCAATTCCTTGATTGGTTCATATACAGCGAGGACAGTCTAGATGGACAAAGTAAGAAAAAAGCTTATACCCTATTTGAAGGAAATTTAATTCACTCAATCGAAGTTGGAACCACAAAAGGCCTGCAGCAAATTCATGCTTATTTGTTTGGTGGACTTTATGAATTTGCTGGACAAATTAGACAGAAGAATATTTCAAAAGGAGGATTTCAATTTGCGATGTCGAAATTCTTAATTGAAAATCTGAAGCAAATTGAGTTGATGCCTGAGTCAACCTTTGACGAAATTGTTTTAAAGTACATTGAGATGAACATCGCTCATCCGTTTATGGAAGGTAATGGTCGAAGCGCGCGTGTTTGGCTTGATATAATTCTTAAAAAACGCATTCATAAGTGTATCGATTGGAGTCAAATAGGCAAACGTGAATACATGGCTGCCATGGTACTTAGTCCAACTAAGAGCGAAGTTTTAAAAACTCTTCTTAAAAATGCATTAACCTCGAAGATCAATGATCGTGAAATGTTCATGAAAGGAATTGATTACTCCTATTATTACGAGGAGGGGGAATGAGGGAACTGCGTTATTGGAACTTCGTTGTTCCTGCTTCGCAATTGGAAAATCGGAGATTTTATTCCTACTTCGTAATGGGAACTTCGTTGTTCCTAATTCTTAATTCATCCGAAGGATTAATCTTCAGGAAAGTATATTCTTCTTAATATTACCGAGATAACTCAATATTAAAATCATGAGCCGCCAACACACCTTCACCGCAAACATAGAATGGACCGGAAACCTCGGAACAGGAACATCTGCTTATACCGCTTATTCACGAAATCATACGCTTTCTGCTGAAGGAAAGGCCCCACTGGCCTGTTCATCCGCGCCAGAGTTTCGTGGCGATAAGACAATGTATAATCCGGAAGATATGTTGTTGTATTCCGTGTCTTCGTGTCACATGCTGTGGTTCTTGCATTGCTGCGCAGATGCTGGAGTGATTGTAACGGCATACACAGACAAACCCCAAGGCACATTGGTTATCGATTCAAACGGAATTGGGAAATTCACTGAGATAACGCTAAATCCTTTGGTCACTTTTCAAAATCAGGAGGATGTACATCAGCTTTCCGCGCTGCATGAAAAAGCGCATAAACATTGCTTCATTGCGAATAGTTTGAATTGTCCTGTGCAGATTATTGGATCCGTGAAGTAATTCCTTAGACAAATCAATGTCTCCATTATGATTGCTCAACTAACAACTTGTGATACTATAAAAATCACCTCTGTAAATTATAAAAAACATGTAATTTATTGATTTAAAACGAATTATTTCCAACTTCTCTTTAGTATCTTCCGAACTAATTAATTCTAGATGAAATGCAGAAACGTGTCTTAACAACTATTGTTTTAGCGCTAGTCTCACTTGGTATTTTAACTGCGCAATCAAAAAATACAGAGCAATTTTTCCACCGTGTAGGAAATGAAATTATTCATCCCAATGGACAGCATTTTCAAATCAAAGGAGCCAACGTAAGTTGTTGGCAATATCAAGAAAATTATGTTATCGGCGGCGCTCAGACTGCTCAAAAGGTAACCGCCGAAAAAATTTCTAAGCTCATTGGTAAAAAAGCTTATCTCGAATACATTAAGAAAATGATGGACTCTTTTATTCTTGAAGAGGACATAAAATTAATGAAGCGAATGGGAATAAATTGTGTCAGACTTGGATTTGATGCAGCACTCTTTGAGAATGACTCGACTAAGATATGGTTTTTCAACAGCATTAACAGATTGCTCCCCGCATTCAGAGAATACGACATATCTATTCTTCCTACGATGATGGTTCCACCCAAACCACCTGACAAACTCTGGTGCACGGGCTATGTAAAGGGTGATATTATGCTGTGGGATTCTCCTGACGCAAAAAAAAGAACTATAGAAATCTGGAGTGAAATTGCTGAGCATTTCAAAAATGAAAAAATGATACTTGGATACGATCTAATAAATGAGCCGGCCATAGAAAAAAAAAGAGAGAAAGAAGTTATTGATTTATACAAAGAAATCTCGGAAGAGATTCGTAAACTTGATCCAAACCATATGATTGTATATGAGGGAAATAAATGCTCCACGGACCTTAGCATTCTTTCTAAGTATGACAATTTACTCGATAAAAACGGTTGTTATTCTTTTCACCTTTACACTTGGTATGGATTAAAAATGAACAAAGAATTACCGAAATTCATGGACAATTCTCATATCACCAATCGACCGGTATTCTGCGGAGAATGGGGTATAAATAAAACTACCGCCATAAAAGAACAAGTATACCTAATGAACGCAGAAAAAGACATGGACGGGTGGATAATTTATCTTTGGAAAGCATTGGAGCTACCTCTTGGGCCTGAGGAAAAGAAAAGACCTCCGTATTATGGAAATTGGTTTTTTATTCCTTTCGAAAAATTAAATATGTCATTGCTCACATTCAAAATTGATAACGAAACTAGAGATGTTATCGATTGGATGTCAAATGTGAAAAACGCAAAAACACCAAGCCCTGAAAGCATTTTGAAGGCGTTGGATACTATTGTGAATATTAATCAGGTAGACAAATGTAATTTTAATCTATCGCTCATTGAGACTCTTGGATTTAGTTTAACAAAGTAACCTGAAAAACATCTTTAACTATGTGTTTACGAATATATCTTACACTCATTAGCGCATGCCTTGGGACTTTTTGCTATTCTCAACATGAAGGGTATTCAGTTAGGGTAACCGAAAAGCCATTTCGCTTTGAAGTTATTAAGGAGGGAGAACCCCAACCTCTGTTAGTAATTGACAACGGGATTACCCTGCAGCATTTCACTGACAATACCATTAAAGCCAATTCACCTTATTTTGTTTGGACAAAAGGTAAATCAGATAAAAAACAAATAGTTAGTAAAGCCATCGAAACGTTTAAATCAGATTCGCTTCATGTTTTTGTCTTATTATCGGATAAGAACGATAGCCTATTGAAATTTCAATATAAATTAAATGGAAGCAAACTCGATTTCAGTTTAAATGAAATGAATCCTCCAAAAGAAGATGACGAACATCATTCTCGAATTTGTGTAAATTTTAACACGCACACCGATGACAGCTATTTAGGCATGGGGATGCGTTTTAATCAGGTAAATCATAAAGGCACTATAGTCACAAATTGGTGCAGAGAAGTAGGATACGATTTACCTGTGGTTTCACAAATAGGTTCTTCCGAAGGTCGAGATATTACCTATTATCCAGTTCCTTTTTTTTTAAACTTAAAGGGTTATGGTTTTTTACTCAACAGTTTTCATTTTAGCGAGTTTGATTTTGGCAAAACAAATCCTGATACTCTTGCAATTACAAATTACAGCAATGCTTTTCATGCAACTGTTTTTCTATCTGATAATCCACTTGATATTATCAGTCAGTATCAGAAAGCTACAGGCACTTATAAAAAACCTAACCCCTGGGTTTTTGGTATTTGGGGTGATGCGTCCAACGACTGGCAAACAAAAGAAATAGGACAAGTTGTGAATGAAAAAGTGTTGAAAATCTGCAGGGAAAATAAGATTCCTTTAAGCGCAATATGGGCTGAAGATTGGTACTGGAATAAAGACATTCTTCATTCATTGGAAGCATGGACATTGAACGAAAAACAGTATCCGGATTATAAAAAAATGATCGAAGAACAACACAAGGCTGGGGTAAAACACATTTCTTACATAATACCGTACCTTCCAACAGCTATATTATTCAAAAAAAGTCCTCTGTATGAAGAAGCAAAAAAAATGGGCTATTTCACAAAGAATAAGAAGGGGGATCCTTATGTTTTTCAAGTTGCAATTTGGCACAATTCACAATTTGATTGGACAAACCCTGAAGCAACAAAATGGTTTTGTAATAAGATATTAAAAAAAATAGCAGACTCAGGAGCAGATGGTTTGATAAATGATTTTGGCGAATACACACCTTATAACTCGATTTCATATAACGGAGAATATGGTTTAACCATGCATAACAAGTTTCCTTTGTTATGGGCAAAAACTGTAGATAATTTCTGGAAGACCACTTACCCGGATAAAGATTTTGTGATTATTCCAAGAAGCGGATTTATTGGGCAGCAATCCAATGTCACTTTTCCTTTTACAGGCGATAGAAATGCTACTTATGATAACCTTTCAGGTTTGGGAGGACAAATCGTAGGGGTAACCAATACAGGGATTTCCGCACACCCAAGTACATCCATAGATGTTGGTGCTTATAATTGCTATAAATCACCGCCAATGGATAAACTCATGATGTTTCGTTGGATTGAAATGGGAGCGCTGATTCCGGTTATGAGGTTGCACAGAGGCTTGCCTTTATGTGACCATTGGCGATTTGATGAAGATCAAGAAACACTGGAACAATGGAAAAAATACGCCAAGCTTCACGCAAAATTATTTCCTTACATATACACATTGGCTCAACAAGCTGAGGATAAAGGATTGCCAATGGTTCGACATTTATCGTTGCATTATCCTATAGATAAAGAAGCTTTAAAACAAGATTATCAATTTATGCTTGGTGACCGAATATTAAGTGCTCCGGTTATTACTGAAAAAGAAGGCGGTGCAAGAGACGACATCTCTAAAGGCGTAACATTTTGGAAAGTCTATCTGCCGGAGGGTAATTGGTACCACTACTGGACTGACAAAAAGTATTCAGGAAACAATTATTACGATGTCCCTGCCAATCCAGGATTTTTACCCATGTTTATTCAAGAGGGAAAAATCATTCCTGTATTCCCAAAGGACGTTGACACTTTTGTGAAAGAAGTTGATGACCCCAAAATCAAAGACTTCGAATATGTCAACGATTCTATTGAAATTTACTTTTATGGTTATGGAAACGACACCCTTCAATTATGGGACGGAACTGTAATCAAGTGCCAAAGAGCTAAGGGAGAATCAGGGACATACGAGGTTTCTAACGGGCACAACCGAACATACACATGTGCTTTTATTGATTAATTTATGACTAAAAAAATAATCATTCTCGCAATATCTCTTTGGCACTTTTGCCAAGCTAGTGCTCAATTTTACTTCGACAGCACATACGTACATAAATATTACAACAATGCAGTCTGGTCGCTTTATCAGAATTACAGTAATCACTCTTTGCATATTTCTCAAACATTTAATAAGGACACCTCTCAAAAAACAGAGCTTTCACCTATTGCAGAAAGTTTAACTGATGTCGGAATAATTTATTCCGATGAAAAAAAATTCTTTTTGTTCAATTTGTATAGTGTACCCAACCAACCCTCTTTAAGAAAACCACAACCTAAGGCAGTTAATTTTATAATTGGAACAAACGAAGACAACTTAGTTTCTGAATTAGGATTTAATTGGTTCACTGGTTATTACGACAAAAACTCATCAAATATTATAGCCAATTTTAATGACACTACCCCCTATTACCAATACAATGGTTTGAAAAACACAAATGTTTTTTACAACTACATGAATTTCACAAACAAAAGGAAATTTTCTTACGGTGCAGCATTTAAGGGAAACGCACTTCAAAAAAAATCAGCGACATCTTTTGTACATTATGCCAATATCACTTTTAACCGATTGAAATCAGACAGTGCTTTTATTCCAAATGAAGTAAGTTCAGAGTATGGCAAATTTGGCCAACTTAATAGAGCCAGCAATACAAGCTTTGCAATTGGAGCTGGCTACTCAGCTACGTTAGTCATTAAAAAAGTATTTTTCACGAATCTCACACTTGTGGGAGGTCCCGCATTACAGTTTCACAACTACTCTCTTGTGAATGAAAAAAATAATTACAAATCTGCGAGTCTCGCCTTTCAAAGCGACATCCGGTTTTCTATTGGCGTGAATTTCGAAAAACTATACATTGTTTCAACAAGCCTAGTCTCTCTCAGATCTTACAAAACCAGTGACATAATAATTGAAAGCGGGCATTTGATGAACCAATTTACTCTTGGACTTCGATTAAAGAGAAAAGGTCGAATCTTCTAGTTTAGCTCTTGATTCGCAAAATTAAGTTGTTAGCTGGTTTAAACTACTTTTATAATATGCTAAAGCTACCCAAAAACCTAAAGTTCATTGCAGTAACCGCTTGGATACTTTTCTCTCGCAGCTACGACGCGTATTGCACACATACCCTTACGCCCGATCTTTCGAAAGAAGCCAATCCGTTGGTTACAATAGGTGGAGTTTCATCTTGGTCGGTATTGATTGTTATTCTTTCAATATTGACAGCTTATGCGCTTTTCGCATTTTACGTTCGAACCTATATGCCATCGAATTTACTTCCGGAAGAGCCCGGATTTTCTTTCAGTCATTTCGTGGGATATCTCTTGCTTGGTAAAAAGGAGCATTGGACTTCTACCCTATACAAACTTCCTTCAGACCTTGAGCGATTGAACAATTACATGGGCGTTATTCTAACGCGCTGTCTTGTCTTCGCCGGGATTGTTTCCACAACCATGTGGATCCTCATTCACAATTCTGAGTATTACAGATCAGTTCATACTGCTCCACTTGTTTACACCGTTTTAATTGCAGGATGTTTGGGGATCATTTATAGTTGGAATAAGTCTGAGTATAAATTGTACCTTCAGATCAATCAATAGGCATTCTAATCTTTGTTACCTTTGAATATGGTTGGAAAGAAGCTTTATATCATCGGTGGCTGCAATGGAGCTGGCAAAACAACAGCCTCATTCAACCTTCTTCCAGACATTTTGAACTGTAGAGAATATGTCAATGCAGATGAGATCGCTCGCGGAATATCCCCATTTCAACCAGAGAAAGTTGCTATTGAATCGGGAAGAATCATGCTTAATAGAATTGATGAACTATTAGACCTAGGAGAAGATTTTGCTTTTGAAACAACTCTTGCTACTAGAAGTTTTGTAAACACTATCGAAAGAGCAAAATCAAAAGGCTATTCAATAACGCTTATATTCTTCTGGATTGAATCGACCGAGTTAGCAATAAAACGTGTTCAAACAAGAGTTAAGGAAGGTGGACATAATATTCCAAACGACACAATAGTTCGCAGATATTATGGTGGCCTTAAAAACCTTTTTAGTCTTTATCAAAACATCTGTGATTTGATAATGATTTACGACAATTCGAAAAGCAATCCAGAATTAGTATTCGAGAAATCTATCGGTAATTCAGATGTGATTTATAATGATGAAAAATTTAACCAAATTCAATTAATGGCAAAATGAAAAATTCTGAATTAAAGGAAATTCGCGATCGAATAATTGAGGGCATGAAAATTTCAGCCAAAAAATTCATTTCAAAGAAGAAGAGTCTAGGTCAAAAAATAGTCATTAGTGAAAACGGCGTCATTCGTGAAGTTGAGCCCTAAGGACTGATGCTTTCAACATCTACAAAAGACTTAAATTGGAATTAACAACCCATGGACAGACGGAAATTCTTACAACAAACAACTCTTCTCTCAATTGGTGGACTGCTATTGCCTTCGGCGTTGCTCTCTTCGTGCAGGCCAGATACTTTGTTTGAAGGCCCTTCGTTTCAAGGTAAGGTCTTGATTATTGGAGCAGGTGTGGCGGGGTTGTACGCGGGATACATTTTGAAATCGAAGGGAATTGACTTTCAAATTTTAGAGGCGGCTCCTAACTATGGAGGAAGATTAGGAAAACTAACCGGCTTTGCCAATTTCCCCATTGACATTGGAGCTCAGTGGATGCATGGGGAAAATAGTATCGTTGGCGATTTAGTCAAAAAATCAGACACTCAAATTACAATCGACGATAGCAACGAAAAATACTGGTTCAACAATGAACTCGTTTCTTCTTTGCCAAGGGACATTAACGAGATTTTTGATGAAGAAGAAAATGTCCCCGACGTTTCTTTCGAAGAGTTCGCCATTCAAAAAGGATTCGGAAATGAATACAAAAATATTGTTGAAGCTATAGCCGGAGATTCAGGTGCTGACGCTTCAACTATTTCGGCGTATTGGAAAATAATGGAAGAAGAAAACTGGAGTGCAGGCGATGACGATTTCAAGTTTGAAGAAACATTTTTCGATTTCATTGAAAAAGAAATTGCGATTCATATTCAAGACCACATTCAATTGAACACTGTAATAAAGCAAATAGATTATGCTGGACCTACAATAAACGTAACTGATTTTAATGATAACGCATACACAGCAGATAAGGTAATCATTACCGTTCCTATTACCATTCTGAAATCGGGAGACATTGAATTCGTCCCTGCTCTTCCAACAGAAAAAACAACAGCCTTTTCAAAAATTGAAATGGATGCGGGAATGAAAGTTTTTCTGAAGTTCAGCACTAAGTTTTTCGATGAAAACATTCTTGGAGGTAACATCTGCGCTGCTTATGCCGACGACAGCATAGGGAAAGTGCAAGACGATAATATTTTACTTTCTTTCATTATGGGTCAGCAAGCTGAATATCTAACTTCTTTGGGAAGCGACACTGCGATAACAAATGCATTGCTTCAAGAGTTAGACACAATGTACAACGGACAAGCCTCCGCGTCGTTCGTTGCATCGCACGTTCAGAACTGGACTACTAATCCTTTTGTAAGAGGAGCCTATTCCTACAGCACTGTCGGAATGGGTGATGCTCGAAAAGTAGCCAGCGAAACCGTTGCTAAAAAACTCTACTTTGCCGGTGAAGCCATGAATACAAACGGACATCACCAAACGGTTCATGGCGCTATTGAAACGGGTTACAGAGAAGTGATTAATCTGATTAACGATGTAAGAAAATGAGAGCACTCTTCCTTCTCCTGTTTTTATTTCCGCTCCTAGATACCCAAGCGCAAGAGATTGAAGCGGATCTTTCGTACAAATACATGTTCGCAAGCAACTGGGATAAGGCTATTCAAACTTACAATTTCAGTAGACCCTTCCTAACTGAAAAACAACCTTTATTCATGCACGGAATGAATGCTTCGGTATCCTACATTTTCAAATCGGAAAATAAATTCAAACAAGGAATAAACGCATCTTATTCGCATTTCAGCAGCTACGCCGAGAATGTGAATTTCGTGAATCAATACAATCTACATTTCTTAAACGTGGGATACATTCTTCGTCATGAAAGCACTGGAAGTTTGAAAGGTCTGTGCACCGACTTCATTCTCTCTGCCTCTTCAAGCGCTCTATTCCGAAATGTAAATGACGAACCTTTCATTGATAACGACGTGCGTTCAAAAGCGTTCGGTATAGGCGGCGATCTGAGCGTTCGAACAAGTTATTCCTTCAACATAAAAAATAAAATTCGACTCTCTCCTTTCGTTCAAATTGGATATACCCCTTACCTCTTCTCACCCAACACAGAAGCGGTAATTAATCAAACATCAGGACTTGCGGCTCCCAACTTCACGGATGTTTTTTCATCGCAGGTTGGGTTGAAGGTTCGATTGAGAGACTAAAATGCTATGCATTGCATTTTTCAAAACAGCCTATTCCTGTAGAAACTATTTTGAACTATTTTTAGTGCTTGTGTATAAATGCAAAAACCATGACCGCATCAAAATTAATTTGGGAAGAGGACTTAGAAAAATCCTCTGAAAAATACCACATCTACGGTGCATGGATTGCAATTATTTTCGATCCTGTTTTTGGAATTACAGACTACTTCAACATTCCCCATGCCTTCAATCAAATTATGTCGTTGCGCATAGGCGTATCGATTATAGCGGCATTGGCTTTGTTGGCACACAGACGCAAGTTCATCAATTCAAAAATGTTGATTTTCATTCCTTTTCTGCTCATTTCCTTACAGAACGCATACACTTTCAGTGTTATTGAAGTTGATGACTTTTCAGGTCACTCGTTGAACTACTTGGCCCTTTTTATAGGGGCTGGTATGTTTGTTTTATGGAATTGGTATTACTCTTTGGCTATTATAGTGCCTTCCATTTTAGCTACGTGCTTCTTCTTTCAAATGAACCCCCTTTTGAATACAGAAGAGGCTCTCGTAAATGGCGGTTTATTGTTACTTGTTGTAACTGTTTTTATGTTCATGCTTATTGAAACGCGCTACAGGCTTACCATTTCAAACATAAAATTCAAGATTGCTTTACTCGAAGCCAATGAAGCCTTAGCAGATGAAAAATCGCAGTCAGATAAACTTCTTCGCAACATCTTACCCGATGAGGTTGCTGATGAACTGAAAACAACGGGGAAAGCAAGCGCAAAGCACTACCCAAAAGTTTCGGTACTGTTTACAGATTTCAAAGGGTTTACGGTGAGAAGCGCTAACATGACTCCGGAAGAAGTGATTGAAGAATTGAACAAATGTTTTTCTGCTTTCGATGCTATTGTCGAAAAATACAACCTTGAAAAAATCAAAACCATTGGAGATGCGTACATGTGTGCTGGCGGTTTACCCATTGCCAATGAAACTAATCCAGTAGATGCTATTCGTGCTGGTTTGGCTATGCAAGAATACATGACAGCTTACAAGAACGAATGCGTTGCCAAAGGCGAACCGTACTATGAATGCAGACTTGGCATCAATACAGGTGAAGTAGTAGCCGGAGTAGTCGGAACTAAAAAATTCGCATACGATATTTGGGGTGACACGGTAAACACAGCAAGCAGAGCAGAAAGTAGCGGCGCGGTAGGCCTAGTGAATATTACCGAAACCACCTACGAATTGGTAAAGGACATCTTCACCTGTGAATATCGCGGCGACATTGAAGTGAAAGGAAAAGGATTAATGAAAATGTATTTTGTGTTGGGCGAAAATGGTGCAGGATATGCGAAAAAAACAAGCTAAGACTCAAACATCCTTTAGTTGCACATACAGAGAATACTACTCGCCTATTTGTATGGATTTCTATTAAAATCCTCTCCAATATAGCGACATCCTGTCCGAATGAAAAAAATATCGGTTTTCCAATTAATTTCAGAAACTCTTCCGTTATTTTTGCTTTGACGGAATAATCCACTAAATCAAAAAGAAGCATGATACTAACTAAAGACGCTAAAATTAATTATCTCAACATAGGCTTGATGATTATAAGCGCTGGCTTATCTTTTTTTCTTCCTTTTGAGACTTTCTTAATTGCCTATGCATTTTTAGGTCCTCTTCACTATCTAACCGAAATAAGTTGGTTACACGATCGCCAGTATTTCTCAAAAGGCAAATACGATTATCTCGTCCTTTTAATTATCGGAATTTTACTCTCCTTCGCAGCCTTCTCCCAAGATTTTAAATTCCACACGGAGATATATGACTACTTCGCGAAAACAAATTTATTTGACAAACTTCTCGTTTTGGGTTTATTCAGCGCATTTCTATTTGTTTTCGTAAAAAACATTTGGATTAAACTCGTAGCGATATTATTCCTGTACATATATATATCCGGATGGCTATCACCAGAGGCAACTCAGGGTAAACCAAGCACAATGATTTTCGCTTTAACCTCACTTCTGCCAACGCTTATTCACGTTTATTTATTCACAGGACTCTTCATGCTCTTTGGAGCTTTAAAGACACGCAGTAAAACAGGATTATTGTCTATTGGATTTTTTATTTTGGTCCCAATGGCTTTAGTATTCTTTTTACCCGCTAATAGCGAAAAAGGAAACTTAACAGAGTACGGAAAAAACGCTTACTATGCTGAAGGAAATGGCTTCTTCTATACAAATGTTAGTCTTATGCGTCAGTTCGAAATGACTCCACAAATGACGAATAAAGACTACATCAATTTTTTTGTGAAAGATTCTGTCGAAAAGAAAGAATTCACCGCACGTTGGAAAAATTCTATGGACAAAGAATTTGTAATTCAGAACAAAGAACATCCGAATTACAAAAACTCCGTATCACTTGCAGACGCAAAGGAAGGTGAACTCAAGGACAATTGGTGGGATTTGGTTTTCTTTTCATCAGTTGGCATAATGCTTATGCGATTTATTGCTTTCGCATACCTGTATCATTACTTAAATTGGTTCAGTAAAACGGAGGTAATTCGTTGGCATAAAGTACCAAAATTACGTTTCGTAGGAATTATAATATTGTGGCTCATAGCTTGTGGTTTATATCTCTACGATTACTCCACGGGGTTGAGTTTTCTATTCTTCCTCAGCTTCACACATGTTTTACTCGAGTTCCCTTTGAATATTACTTCTGTTGTTGGAATTGGTAAGGAAACATTGGCAATTGCAAGAGATGGCTTTAGCAAGAAAAACGAATAACTAAAACACTTTAAATCATGCCTAAGGGGATTATCTTTTGGATTACTTTCTTTTCTCCATTTCTTGTTTTTTCTCAAACTACCGCCATTGTATCTGCGGATAATAATGGTCAGTATTTTCTAAACGAAAACGGAGCTTCTTACTTCGCAAATCTGTCTCTTTCCTGTGTTAGGAACGACACTGTGCATTTCCTTAATGAGTACGAAAAAGAGGAATTAAAACCTAAGAATCTTTGGCCATCTTTTTACGGTTGTTTTGATTGGCACAGTTGCGTTCATAACCATTGGTGTCTTGTAAAATTATTGAAAGAATTCCCCACGTTACCCGAAGCGGAACAAATCAAGCAACATTTGAATCAAAGCTTCGATAAAGAAAATATTCAGAGTGAATTATTTTTTTTTACAACCAACGAAGAGACCAAATACTATGAATTCCCTTACGGTCAATCGTGGCTACTAAAGGTTGCCGACGAACTGAAAAAATGGGATAATCCACAAGCCAAGATATGGCTTGAAAACCTTGAACCCCTTTTGACTTTTATTGAAAATAACCACATCGAGTTTTGGAGCAAGCAAAAGCCGGAAAAATTCATAAGTGGCAGCCATGATAGTCCATCTATGGGACTCTCATTCGCGCATGATTACGCCGTTTCATTCGGCAAAACGAAATTGGAAAAAGTTGTCAAAAAAACTGCAATAAAATATTATTCAAAAAACGGATATTACCCCTTGGGGCAAGAACCACATGAATATGACTTCATGTCTGGAGGCCTCTTGACTGCCGATTTAATGCGTAAGGTTTTACCACATGACAAATTTGTAAAATGGTTAAATTCATTCTGCCCCGAATTATTAGACCAGCAAAAAATATCCAATGCTTTGGTAATTAAAAAAACGGAAAAACACGATGGGTATGAGGCTCATTGGGACGGTTATCATTTAAATAGAATCTGGTGTTTAAATGGCCTGATGAAAAGTTTAAATGAAAATGACTTAAATCCTGAACTTCGCAGTAAGTGGATAAGCGGAATGAATTCGATGTGGGATTATGCCCAAGAAAGCATTGGCAAAGGAAATTACGATATTGACCACTGGCTCTCTTCCTTTTCCGTTTTTGCGCTGATGGGGTATTGAAAGTTCTATGATACTATGCGAAATGCATTTCATTCCTTGGAATATATCATTCCGCTAAATAACAAATTGAATATTCATCTAGTGTGATTAGTATGTGTTCATGATCGTTTTACCGGCTACCTAGGGTACTCTTTTCTCGCTCCATGTTTTAAACAATCTTGATAGAATTGTAATTTCTAAACAAGTGTTTTTCGCATGTGAATATTCAGCATTTGATTTTTTTAGCAAAAAGATTAATAAAAAAACACAATAGAAGTGTACCCCGCTATTTTTTTTGTAACTTTATGTATATTCTAATTTTCAGGATACTATAAAAACATTACCTAAATAAATTACAGCTTTAATAACATGAAAAAAATCGGGATAATATTTATTCTTTCATCACTCTTCTGCATTACCAGCTCCGGCCAATCATCAAATGGTGGTGGGAAATACGTTGGTTCTTATACATATGAGGTGCCGGGACCAATTACTTATGATTTAAAAATACGGAATGACAATTCATGTGTTTATGAAGGCGTGGGCAGACAAACCTTCTTTGAAGCAGAATGTCAAGGCAGAGTATATGGAGACACTTATGAAATATTCTTTGTCAGAACCATTGACGGAGTTTTTCAATCTGAGGACGATTGGAACAAAAGTCAACCGATTATAATCCTATCCTATAAAAACAACATTCTTTATACCGCTGAACCGCTATACAGAGAACTTCCTAGTAGCAAAAAGTTCAAAAAAAGAACCTAAATATTCCTTTAAGCTGAAACAAAACAACTTGTCTATCTCCATATAACCTCCAAAAAAAATGAAAAAAAAAATTCCAATATTTCAGCCTGACACTTCTCGCTGTTATTGCAATATCCAGCTGCGGTACAACTGAAACAAATAGTTCAAAAAGCACAATTAAAACCGAAGAAAAAACAGTGACATTTGAGGGGAAATATGTGTTGAAGGGTTCAGAAGATAGCTATATGATATTCAGAGCAGATGGAACAGGTGAAGAAAACTCATCACAAGGATTAGAGCAATTTGAATGGCGAAAAAGCAACGGTCAATTATGTATGGTAAAATCCTATCAATTAGACGAGTCATCAGACCCAGTAAAATCCCCAGAGGAATGCGGAGAATACGCTTTAACTGATAATAAACTAACATGGAAAATTGCGGGTATTACTGTTAATCTAATTAAAGTGCAGTAGAAATACTCTTAACACATCCGATTCACTCCTGAAAATTAATCCTGCAACTATTAAAAATATTTATGATCTCAAAAGCACTCCCCTACTTGCTCATAATTCTTCCAATAATAGGCTTTTTCTTCACACCTGAACCTTCAGGTTCAGTGAATTCAGACGGCAAGCAAGCAATCGCTGACGGAGCTTATTTCCTGTTTACGATACCATGGCAAGGAAAAGCTATTTCTATAATTATTGGAGCAATCTGGCTCCTACTGCGGTCAAATAAGGACGAAGAAAATTAAAAATAATTCGATTTACAATAGAGTGCAAGCCGACTTACCCCTCACATCTCGAATCTCGATCTAAAATCATCTATTAAGGAAATATAGAGCGTATAGCAATCCTCTTAACGCATGAAATCAGAATTATATACCCCAGATTTTTTCGTCTTAGAACAAAAATCAAATCGCCTCGACAGGATTTACACTGCAGCCATCTTTGATCAAAAAGGGAACTGCGTAGTTTCAGCTAAACGAAAAGAATTGAATTCCAGACAAAAATTCATTTCGTTTTTTCTTCCAAGTGTCTTTTCTTATTCAGTAGAACTTAAAAATTCAGAAGGCAAAACAGAATCGACAATAATTCAAGAAAAAGTATTAAATTCTACTTTGACAATTAAAAATAATGAAGGCGCGACTCTTGGGAAATTGATATCAAGATTGAAATTTTTAAAACTGCATTATGAAGCAGTAAATGACGCTGAAGAAATAATTTTTGAGATTCACGGAGACAGAAACTCCCTTGAATTTAAAATTATAGACAACTCTCAAAAACAGATTGGCTTGATCAAAAAGGATTGGAAGGGAACTGCAAAAGAAATTTTAAATGCTTCAAAAACATTTAAAATTCAAATAAATTCTCACTTTTGCAAACCAGAATACAAGATGTTAATTCTATCAAGCGCTGTCGCTATAAACATTGCATTGATCAACATGGAAAATTCAAGAAGTGAGCGGGATTAATATCAATCTCCTGCCGCGCCCCCTCCAAGAAAAACCATTTCGAGATATTTGTTGCCCATTTTTCTTGACAAACCCAAAGCCTCCTCTCTGTCACACTCTGAGTTTCGCAAATACAAGTACAGTACTTTGAAATATTCTCTAGAGATAAAATAAAAGTCTTCAGGATTAATCCGTTTTATCTTGTGTTCATCGTTTATGCTGATGTTCAACTTATTACACGCTATACTGTGAATGATTTGCAATTGCCTATAGTAACCCTTTCTTACAAACTCCATTTTTAATTTATATTCTGCAAAAGCCATTTTCACAATCGCAATGCTATCCTCAAATCTCCCGCAATGCAAAAGAGTTTCTGAAACAATATATTCACTTGCAGGAAAATCATTAAAATGCTTTCCATTCTTTGGCAACTCGGAGCGCAGTTTCATGTAACTATCTACAAAATGACTCACCAATTCTCTCTCTCCATAGTGCGTATGAAAAAGTAGATGACAAGCAAAATATCTTCCAACGAGATACGGATGAAATTGAGCATTTATTTTCACTCTTGAAATTAATTGTAAACTTTCACGGCATTCCTGTTCATCCAACATCCAAAACGACTTTAAAAATAGCATGCAATTTCCAAAAAGTTGTGCCTCGACTTTCCGATTATAATTTAAATAAGACTGGTAAACTTTGAAATAATACGTGCACAGATTGTCATAATCGGGAAAATGTTCTACAAAAAAAACTTGAAAATGATCCCTTTTCATTAAGAAGTCTAAATTTCGAATCAATGAATCTGGATCTTCTCTGAAACGCACTGCTATTTTTCTTGAAACAGATTGAAAAGCCCCTTCATGTGGTTCAATTGTATTAATAAAATCTAAATCGAAAATTGAAACGTATATATTAAACTCTGACTCCGAAATAACCTCTGTATCCAAACAACTTTGCTCGTAATAACTCCAATTAAAATATCCTATATACTTACAAAGTATATCTAGCGTTTGAAGGGATGGGTTGAAAGGATATTTTGTAAACCCAAACAGCCGCTTGAATGAAATGCCATTGATATAAGTCTTGGTATCAGAAGAAATCAAATCTGCCAAAATATCGCAATCGATAGACCTTTTCAAAATCAATTGAGATTTATCTAAAATCCTTTGCTTCAGAATTTCAAGAGCATTCGCATTAATCTCAGTTCTCTTTCTGGCCATGTTCAAAGTTAGAATTTCAATCTAACAATTACTGTACATTAATGTACAGTAATGATGTGTTTTGAAAAGATAGATTTGCCCAACAAACATTATCACCTATGAAACTATCACTGACCATTTTTGCAATTATTCTCAATTTCATAGTTTTTGGCCAAAAAGAAATAAAAACATTTTACGATTCATATCAAAAGACAAAAATAAAGGAGAAATATTACATCAATAATAATAATCAGAAACATGGCAAATACATAAGGTATGATGATCGCGGACTAAAAGAACTGGAAATTAATTTTGTAAATGGACAATCACAAGGGGTAGCCCTTGAATATGCATTGCCCTTGGTTGGATTTCCTGGAGACGAAAAATTACAAAGGGAAGTTAACTATGTCAATGGGGAAAAGCATGGCAAATCTGCATACTATTTATACATCAAAAATGGACAGCAAAATTTAAAAGAAGGAAAAAAAACCCTTCAAGGAGAGGAATATTATGAAAAAGGAAAAAAAATTAGAGAGATTGCGTTTTTCATCGATGGAAAAAAAGAAATCGACGCCTTTCTAGAGAATGGAGCTCAGAAAAGATGGTATGAAAACGGGCAGCTCGCAATCGAGTCAAGTGTGACCGACGGTGTATTTAATGGCATTTGGAAAGAATGGTACACTAACGGACAAATTGGGATAGATGGAATCAAAAATGACGGGAAATTCTTCGGGGAAAAAATAGAATATTACAATACAGGCAATATCAAAAGCAAGGAGAATTATATCCTCGGTGATAATAACGGCGCTATTTTCCTTGGCTTACAACAGTATTTCGACTCCACAAGTAATCTCAGTAAAGAATACTTGTATGAAGCCATTGTGAATGGAAGACAAATCAGAAAAGGAATTGAATACTACCCATCTGGAACCAAGAAAGAAGAGTATTATGAATCACTTACTAACCGTAACGCCGGCAGTTGCACGATTACATTGGAAGGACAATACATTAATTACTTCGAAAATGGACAAATCAACGAATCCGGAATAATCAATAGTCATGAGCAAAAAGATGGTATTTGGACAAAATTCAACCAAGACGGGGAGAAAATTTATGAAGCCCAATTTAGCAATGGATACAGAAGTGGCGAGTGGATTATATATTTAAATTCCGAGAAAATGGAAGTTGATGAAAAAAAACAAGCAGTTTACCTCAGAAAAATTATATTTTCTAAAGAAGGTGCACTGACTAGTGAAATATTCACCGATTATTATATCTCTGGAGAAAAACAATTCGAAGGTCAACTTATTGGCATCAATCCAGATGTATTACAAGGCAAATGTCGCTACTATTTCAAAAATGGCAAAATTCTTTCAGAGGGAGAAATGAATCTCGGTCAGAAAATCGGAACTTGGATTGAAAATTACGAAAATGGAACTATTAAATTATCTTCCAATTTTATTCAAAAAACGAACATTATCAATGAAGGATATAACGGAACAAAAAAAACAGTAGAATCTTTATCAAACGGCTTTTGGATATATTACAACGAAGACGGTGAAAAAAGCAAGAAAGAAATATATAGTAACGGGAAGTTACTTAACACTAAGGAATTCGAACATAAATAAAAAATACCCCAATATAGAATCTAACTTTTTTGGGGCAGTCCATCTGAGGGCTTTTTCTTTATTAAATTCCAAATATATTTTTGAAATTTTTCGAAGTCTCTGCCGTTTCTTCCCAAGGGAATAAATTCACCTTCATAACCTTCGGCTTTTGACCGTTCGGCATCTTGAAGGTCTTCGTTACAGTCTTAGGCGTTCTTCCCATGTGACCGAAGCTCGCAGTTTCCTTGTACATAGGTGTGCGCAAGTTGAAACGTGTTTCAATCTCGTATGGAGTCATTCCAACATTCTTCGAAATTAGATTCGCGATTTGACCGTCATTCATAGCTACACGAGCAGTACCGTAAGTATTCACATAGAATCCTACTGGCTTCGCAACTCCAATGGCATAAGCCACTTGAACCAACACCTCGTCACACACTCCAGCTGCTACCAAGTTCTTCGCAATGTGACGCATGGCATACGCTGCACTGCGGTCTACCTTACTTGGATCTTTTCCGCTGAATGCTCCACCACCGTGTGCTCCCTTTCCACCATAAGTATCTACAATAATTTTTCTTCCAGTTAATCCTGTGTCTCCGTGAGGACCACCGATTACAAACTTCCCGGTTGGATTCACGTGCAACGCATACTTCCCGTCGAACAACTTCTGAATGCGCTTCGGTTGCTTCTTCATTACACGCGGAATTAAGATGGTGCGAACATCTTCCTTAATCTGCGCCAACATCTTAGCTTCCTTATCGAAATCATCGTGCTGTGTACTCACCACAATCGCCGAAATACCCATAGGCTTGTGATCGTCTGAGTACTCAATGGTTACTTGGCTCTTGGCATCTGGACGCAAATACTTCATTTGCTTTCCTTCTCTGCGAATGTTAGACAACTCACGCAACAACGAATGCGCCAACTCTAACGGAAGGGGCATGTAATTGTCCGTTTCGTTCGTTGCATAGCCGAACATCATACCTTGGTCACCGGCACCTTGGTCCTTTTTGTTCTTCTTATCTACACCTTGATTAATATCGGCAGACTGTTCGTGAATAGCAGATAAAATTCCGCAAGACTTCGCTTCGAACATATACTCACTCTTCGTGTACCCAATCTCAGCAATCGTATCGCGAATAATATCTTGTAAATCCACATAAGCTTTCGATTTTACTTCTCCAGCTACAACCACCTGACCAGTTGTTACCAACGTTTCGCAAGCCACTTTCGACTCGGGGTCTTGGGCCAAAAACGCATCAATTAACGCATCTGAAATTTGATCGGCTACTTTATCTGGGTGCCCTTCAGACACAGACTCTGATGTAAAAAAATATGACATATCTATTTAATTATTTTTCTATTTAGTTTGAATTCAACGACTCGCTCCACTTCGTTCTAACGGGAGGGGTGAAATCTGGATTCGGTATTTGTTCTGGATCGTATCCGAACAATTTATTTTCTTTAATCAACGTGTCGACATAAGTCGGCACCATCTCTTCCCAACCAAGGTGCCCATTGTGAATTAGGTCTAAGGCATCGCGAGAATAAATCGAAAGTACATCTGGATTGTATTCCGCAATATCAACTATCCTCTTGTTGTCAACCATGTAGCGGAAAAGCGGAAGCAAACGCGGATGCACAGGACAATTCTCCGTTGTGTACAAAGTGTTCGTGGCTTCGTCGAACCACGGATACAAGTAAATCTTCAAATCTCTGCTAAAAAGAATTCCAAACGCTGCTAAAATTCCTCCATTCAAATTGCGATAATACTTTTCATCGAATAACTCCACAAGCATGTTCGTCCCCATGATAATACCCATACGTTCGTTGGTGTATTTCGTGAAGTATTCTGCCAGCTTATAATATTTTGAATAGTTTGAAACCAATACCGTTTGTCCAAGCGAACACAAAATTTCGGCGCGGTCCAAAAAATCTTGCTCGTCAATTTCACCATCTGAACGTAAGTTGTTCAGGGTTATTTCAAACAACACTTGCACCTTTTCGGAATCTACTTTGCGGTCACCTTCGAACATTTTCAAACCTTTCGCAATCATATCTATGTTCACCTTGGTTACCGGTCTGAATGACCCGCGCAATGCCAAAATATGCTTCTTATACAAAACGTCTGCAGCTTGCAAATTTTCACCGTCCGGAGAAAAAATAACCGCTTCAGTCATTCCGTTCTTCACCAATTGTAAAGACATTAATCTATTGTCCACATTTTCAAAATCAGGACCTGAAAATTGAATGGTATCAATTTCAACCTGATCACGATTTATGTTGTCGTATAAAGAAAGTAGCAATTCCTTGGGTTGCTTGAAGGTGTAAAAACAACCGTAAAGCAAGTTCACTCCTAAGTTCCCCACAGTGGCTTGCTGAAGCAATACATCGCTTTCATGCAAACGCGCATGAATAATTACAACGTTGGGCTCTCTGTTTGAACCTGTCTGAAACTTCACACCCATCCACCCGTGACCTTGAATGGTCTTTTGGAAATTTATTGTTGCGAAGGTGTTGGCATAACTGAAAAATTCTTTGGTGGAATGATCTTCTCGATCTAAACGCTCTTCAATCAAACTATATTCGTGATTGAGCATGTTGTCTACGCGGGCTTTGCACACATATCTTCCCTTCTCTTCCTTCCCGTAAATCGCATCGCTGAAGTCTTTGTCATACGCGCTCATCGCTTTCGCAATGGTGCCGCTTGCTCCTCCAGCTCGAAAGAAATGACGCACGACCTCTTGCCCAGCACCAATTTCTGCAAAGGTTCCGTAGATGTCTTTGTTAAGATTAATTCTCAACGATTTCTGAGCAGGCGATAAAACAACGCGATCCATTTCCACTATCCTAAAGTTTATTCAAAATTAAACCACCTTTGGCTAAATGCCTTAACAAATATGTAAAATCTTCACGACTCATGATGTCCGCATTGCCTTCTCCAAAGCCTCCATGGTAACAAGGGTTGCGGGACATCTGTGAAGGTTTGCTGTGTACACTTCGGTCTGATCGAAAAAATCTCTTCGGTACATGTGTGGAAAGGTTGCGCAATCGTGCGGACGCAATTCATAGACGCCACATAATCCTTTTTTCATATCGAAAAACTGACAAGGCTGCGTTGTGTTTACAATATCCCCTGTTGCTTCATCTATGAATAACCACTTATCGAAGAACTCTTGATACGTCATTCCCAAATGTGTCGCCAGTCTCTTCACTTCAGTCTTCTTCCAAGTAGGAGTCATGGTTCTACAGCAATTGCCGCAAGAGGTACAATCGACTTGCTTCCACGCCTCTTTCTGAGCAGCAACAATAAGTGGCCTGGCAGACTTGGGTTGATTCTTCGAAAGTTTTTTGAGAAAAGCAGTTAGCACTTTCTTCTTGCGATAAGCGCGTAATCTGTATTTGGTAGCGAAGGCTGATTCGGACATAAAGCCAAAAATAAGACAAAAAAAAGAAGGCAAGCCCCTTATATCGCACCGCTACAACTTTCTACCTTTGCTGCCTTCCGGCCCTGGAGGATTTGAAAGGAGCTGGTCGTATAAGACTTGCCTTTGTGCAAATGTAAGGCGTGAATCGCTTCATTGCAAAATCATTCGTTACTTTTGCCAAAGAAAAATAAATCCATGTCCGACGAAATCTCAATCAATCCGCCCTCCCGAAAGGAAGTCTTCCAAATTCTTTTCAAATTCGGAATAGGTATCGCTCTGGGCGATTTACTTTGCGAACAACTCCTATCGTGGTTCCCCTCTTTGGCCTTCGCTTTTGAATTAATTGGAGTCATTATCATTGTATTCGGACTTACGCTAGGAATAAACAAATACAAATCCTACTTCGAGGGATTCAATTATGGAAAGGCCTTGTGGTTTTGCCTTAGAATAGGTATGGTGGTTGGACTCGTTAAACTATTTTTCGCATTCATTCAACTGAGCTACATCGACAACTCTATGCTCATCTTTATGAAAGAAGAGATCAAGAAATCCCTTACCAATGCAGAAGGCATAACCAGAGAGCAGTTAAATGAAATTTTAAACAGCGGCCTCATTGATACAATCGTTTCTCCAATTTTCATTGCAATTATCGTTTGGATCAGCACTTTTTTTCAATATCTTTTTATTGGTCTATTCATTTCCATCTTCCACAGAAAAAGCAAAAATCCATTTGCCTAACTTAGCTGCATGAACTGCTCACTAGTCATACCCCTTCTTAACGAAGCGGAATCGCTTCCTGAATTGCAACGTTGGATTAACGAGGTTATGCAGCGCGAGCAAATGTCTTATGAAGTCATCTTCGTAGACGACGGTTCAACCGACAATTCCTGGAATGTTATTCAAGAATTGAAGCAGACCTACCCTACCGTTCGCGGCATTCGCTTTTCGCGCAACTACGGCAAGTCTGCAGCCTTGCACATGGGATTTCAAGCGGCGCAAGGAAATGTGGTGTTCACCTTAGACGCAGATCTTCAAGATTCTCCGGAAGAAATTCCTGCTATGGCGCGAATGATTTTAGATGAAGGATACGACGTTGTTAGCGGTTGGAAGAAGGAGCGCTTCGATCCACTTTCGAAAACCATTCCAACGAAATTATTCAATTGGGCTACGCGCAGAATGACGGGTATTCACTTGAACGATTTCAATTGTGGTTTGAAGGGCTATCGCAAAGACGTGGTGAAGTGTGTAGAAGTATATGGTGAAATGCACCGATACATTCCAGTCCTAGCGAAGCAACAAGGATTCAAAAAGATTGGTGAAAAAGTGGTGAAGCATCAAGCCCGAAAATTCGGTTCAACGAAATTCGGAATGGAGCGCTTCATGAATGGATTTTTAGATCTCCTCACGATTTCTTTTATGTCGAAATTCGGAAAGCGTCCGATGCATTTCTTCGGAACGTTGGGAACGTTGGTATTCATGATCGGATTCTTTTCTTTCGCATATATAGGCGGTACGAAATTGTATGCGCTTTACCTCGGAGAGACCGCGAAAAACATTGCAGATCAAAGCGCGTTTTTCATTGCACTGACATGCATGATACTTGGAACAATTTTGTTTTTAGCAGGGTTCTTGGGCGAACTTATTTCTCGGAACAGCGCTACCCGCAACGATTACAGCATTGCTGAAACGTTGAACTAACGACTTCCGAAAATTGCACTACCAATTCGAACGAGCGTGCTTCCTTCTTCAACAGCAATCTTCCAGTCGCCGCTCATGCCCATACTTATTTCATTGAAGTTTTCTCCGAAGAGAGGCTTCAACAAAGAAAAAATGCGATTCACTTCTTGAAATTCTTTTCGAATAAGCGACTGGTCTTCTGTGAACGAAGCCATGCCCATTACCCCACGAAAAATCACGTTTGAATACACCTCTTTTTGAGCAGCAATTTCCAAGACTTCTTCTTCTGAAAATCCGAATTTACTCTCTTCTGTTGCAACATGAAGTTGCAATAAAATTTCAATCTGCTTATTTAATTTCTTCGCTTGCTTGTCTATTTCTTTCAAGGTGGAAATGGAATTCACTCCGTGAATAAGCGCAACAAACGGAGCAATGTACTTCACTTTATTCGATTGCAAATTCCCAATGAAATGCCATTCAATATCGGATGGAAGTTGCCCCTGCTTGTCTACCAATTCCTGCACATAATTCTCACCGAAGATGCGCTGTCCAGCAGCATAAGCTTCTTCTAAATCTTGAACAGGTTTTGTTTTGGAAACAGCCACCAGCTTCACGTGTGAAGGGAACTGTGCTGTGTAGAATTTTATTTGATCTTGAATGTGGCTCATCGCATCGGATAAATAACCAATCCGCTTCTTAGCTTCGGAAGAATGTACGTGCTCTTGGGAGGCATGGTAGATCCTTCGTCTGAAATACGCATGAGTGTTTCGGTTGAAATCGGATGAAGTAAAAAAGCAAAATCTGCTTTGCCTTCGTTAACCAGTTGCGCAATTTCATTTGAAGGAACTAAACCGTCGGCATGTGAGATGCGCTTATCTGTTCGCTCGTCTTCAATTCCAAAAATGGGATGAAGAATATTTTTTGAAAGCCATTCGGCGTCTATTACATTTTTTTCTTTTTCGAATTGAAAAGCATACCATTTTCCTGCCGCATACACTCCTATTTTCCCTTCAGCCAATTGCAATTCTTGCTCAGTTACCTCTTGAAGACTTCCAATCTTTTTCAAATCTGAAAGAAAGACATTCAAATCGAATTCAACGACACACTTCACCAAACGGTGAAATCCCAAAATTTTCAATTGCGCTTGTGAAAGCACCAACGCCATGAAGTATTGATAGACCTCTTCATTGTTTCCCTCTTCCGCTTTGCGTTGCTTCAACGCCACACTGCTCGCGCTTCTGTGGTGTCCATCGGCAATGTACAATTCATTCACACGCGACATTTCACTTTCAACCTCTTGAATATCTTCAGCCTTGTTAATTTGCCAAATAGTGTGCTTCACGCGGTCCGTTGTAGTGAAGCAATAAAGAGGGTTTTCCAAACAAACGCGTTCCATTAAACTAGAACACGTTTCTTCTTTCGACATTAACAAAACAGGTTCTGCATTGATTCCTGTTGTATCTAAATAATCAGTGAATCTTCCTTCACGTTGACTAATGGTGTGTTCGTGAATTTTTATTTTTCCTTGCTCGTAGTCTTCAACCGAAACCGCACCAAGCAAGCCTTGGAAGGAAAACTCAGGTGTCTCTTGTCGGTATATAAAAAACGATGCCTTTCCTTCCAACGAGAAAATTTCTTGACTTAAAAACTTCTCGTAATTCTTTCTTACTTCTTCAAAGTAGGCTATACGTCTGCCGCGATAATCGCCATCTACATCGGGATGAATAACATGCAGAAAAGTATAGGGATTGCCGCTAAGCTTTTCTACCAAATCTTCTTTTGAATACGAAACATAAGATCGCGAAGCAACCAGATGCACCTTATCTGCTGCAGGTAAAACCGCTTTGAATGGCTTGAACTTCATGCTTAGTTCGCGTCCATAATTCGTTTTACATTCTCTGCTATCTCTAAACCAATACGTTCTTGCGCTTCTGCCGTAGCAGCGCCAATGTGCGGAGTTGTAATAATTTTTGAATGCTTCAACAACGCTGCATTCGGACGTGGTTCGCTTTCAAAAACATCTAAACAAGCACCCGCAATAACGCCGTTGTCTAACGATTCAATAAGTTCAGTTTCGTTAATGGTTCCGCCGCGACTGGTGTTAATTACCACTGCGTTTTTCTTCATGAGTGCAAACTCTGCTGTACCAATAACCGAACTTCCATTCGGTTGCTTCGGAACGTGTAACGAAATGAAATCGCTTCCGCGAAGAACTTCTTCGAAAGAAGAAACATTCAATTTCACTTCCACCGGAGAACCGTTAATGGAAAGCGTAACCGTTTCTTCTTCCTTCGAACGATCGAAGAACATCACGCGCATGCCGCATCCCAAGGCGTATTCAGCAAGTGAGATACCAATTCTTCCTAAACCAACAATTCCCAACGTCTTTCCCTTCACCTCTTTGCCTTTCCCGTAATTCTTCTTCAAAACTTCAAACGTTTCTTCTCCGTTTACTGGCATTGCGCCACCGGCTTGATAAAGAAATCTGTTCGAAGCGAACATCATGGCCATTACCAATTCCGCTACGCTCGCACTGCTGCTA
The DNA here is from genome assembly GCA_044239865.1 of Flavobacteriales bacterium. Lineage (GTDB taxonomy): Bacteria > Bacteroidota > Bacteroidia > Flavobacteriales_D > Sanyastnellaceae > CAIZGX01. The sequence continues at coordinate 18,691 of JBIIAO010000003.1, read as the reverse complement.
GCCGGCGTATTGAAAACGTCCACTCCTTTTTCACGCGCGTAAACTGCGTCAATGTTATCGATGCCCACTCCACCACGACCGATGAACTTCAAATTCGGACAAGCGTCTATCAATTCTTTTCTTGCTGTAGTTGCACTGCGAACCAAAAGCCCGTCTATGTTTTCATTGTGAATGAAAACAGCCAATGCATCTTGACTTACCTTTTCAGTTAACACTGTGCAGCCCATGGCTTCCAAAGCAGCGTGTCCTTTTGCGTCTATTCCGTCGTTTGCTAAAATTTTCATCTTATCCGTTTTTACGTTCGAATTCTTTCATTACATCTACCAACACTTGAACGCTTTCCAAAGGAAGTGCGTTGTACATGGAAGCGCGGTATCCGCCAACACTGCGGTGTCCAGCAATTCCGCTAATTCCTGCTTCTTTCCACATGGCATCGAAAGTAGCGGCGTGCTCTTCGTTGTTCAAGCGGAAGGTTGGATTCATCCAAGAGCGACTTTCAGGAACGCTGTGTCCATGGAATAAACTGTTGCGATCTAATTCAGCATAGAATAATTCTTGCTTCGCGCGGTTGTGAATTTCCATTCCTTTCAATCCACCGTTTTCTTTTATCCAACGAAGCATTAGCATACTTGCGTAAACTGAAAATACTGGCGGTGTATTCGCCATGCTGTCCTTCGAAATGTGAGAAGCTAGGTCTAAATAAGTAGGAAGCTTTCTTCCTGTCTTGCCTAACATTTCTTTGTCAACGATGTACAAGGTTGCTCCAGCTGGACCCATGTTCTTCTGAGCACCTGCGTAAATCAACGAGAACTCATTTGCGTTGAATTCCTTCGAGAAAATATCTGAGCTCATATCGCAAACTAAAGGAACATTCACCTTAGGAGTGGACTGATATTGCGTTCCAAAAATAGTGTTGTTGGAAGTGTAGTGGAAATAATCGTAACCTTCAACCGAAGGCAATTCCGGAATGTGATTGTGGTTGGAAGCAGAGCTGTCTGTAACCACATCAATATTCCCCACCAACTTCGCTTCTTTAATAGCTCCGCTTGCCCAAACACCTGTGTTCGTGTAAGCCGCCTTTCCACCTTCCTTCAAAATATTCAAAGGAACCATGTAGAACCCGAGTGTTGCTCCGCCTTGAAGAAAAAGAACTTCGTAGCGATCTTCGAGATTCAAAATATCTTTCACCAATTGACGGGCTTCGTCCATCACACGCTCGAAGTTTTTGCTTCTATGTGAAATTTCAATCAACGACAATCCCATGCCGTCGAATTCACGAATGGCATCTGCTGAACCTTCAATAACAGATGAGGGTAAAATGCAAGGACCCGCGCTAAAATTGTGTACTTTTTTCATGGTTCAAATGTAATCTTTTAATGTTTCTTACTGATTTTGTAATTGTGAAATTTTCTGTTGAATGGCTTCCTTGTTTCGTTCAAGGATGACCAAATTTAGCAGCTCACTTATAACCGCCAAATCGTAGACTTGAGTAAGCGAAGCGACAATGCAATCCATTCGATTTTCTTCCAATTCAATGGTGGAAATAATCTTCACAATGTCTTTCACCAAAAAACAATCAGCCTCCAATTGCATGCGCGCTAACATCTTTCGTTCGGTATCAAAAGATTTAGATTTCAGATTCGAAACTATTGAATCTACCTTCGAAGCCATGGCCGGTTTTTCACATCCTTTTTCCCCAACATAAACAGAGTCTTTCACCAAACTCGGCAGCGAACCGTTCTTCCAATTCTGAAAAGACTTCGCTTGAATTTTCAACTCTCCCGATATCAACAACTCGAGTTTACTGTTCACCACAGAGACACTCAGACTGTGGGAAATTAAATTCTTAGTAGTCAGACCTAACACCGATTCTTGCGCTTGTACAACCACTTTAATGTTGTGCTTTCCAACATTCAGCTTAGATAAATGAATGGCAGAAACAGGAGCTGTATTTATTTGATTATTATCTACAAAAAGCAGAAAAGACAAACTGTCAGGCGCTGAAACAATGAGCCTGCTCTGAGCAAAAACACCCATTGCACCAAGCCAAAAATATATTACAAAAGCAACTACTCTACTCTTCATCGAACGCCTTATAAATTCTATTTAAAAACGGAAATTTCCGAAATCTTTCTGGGACAATAAACAGCGGATTAACGCTTCTTTCTCCCAACCATTGCGGGCGAATGTACACCAATAAACATCCACCTACAAAAACACATATCACAGCAAATAGTAACAGCCAAATTCCATCGATGTGCGAACGCACAGCCATGTATTTCGCAAGGTATGCCGCAAGCAATGTCATAGCGCCAATGCGTGACCCGGGAACCAAAGCCGCCAGTTGCTCCTTCACCGAAACGCCCGAGATTCTGTGCGCAAAGCCAATCATCATCAGGTAGTGAATTCCCGTCGTTACAGCTATAGAAATCGCAACAGCTTCCACCGAAAAACGGGCAGCTACCATTACTCCGACGATCATAAGGAAAAGATAAATGCCTTTGATCCAACTTCCTTTATAAACCTCACCCTTCGCGCGAAGCAGCGAATCGATAGGGCGCGTTAATGTTCTAAAAATAACGGCCACAAACAACCATTGCAACAGATTCGCTGCTCCCATATAACCGTTCCCTAAATAAACGCGAAGAATGTCTTCACTAAAAACAAACACGAAACAAGCAACTGGAAAAATTAAAATACTCAGCACATTGGTGGCTGCTAAAACCACACGCTTCAAGCGTTCGGTCTCTTCTTGCAACTTCGACATGCCGCTGAACAGCACGCTGTCGCTCAGTTTCGCCATAATGGTAATTGGAAGCGATGCTACGTAAGCGCCCCTTTCATACATCCCCGCTTGATTCAACGAAACTGTATTTGGAAAAAGAGCGGTGCCCTTCGAGAAGAGCGGAAGAACGGCAACGTCTACTTTCGTCGCGGCGTAATTCAAGGCATTGAAGAGAGAACTTCCGGCACCGTAATTCAACAATTGCAACGTCGCTTTTTTATTCCATTTGAATTGAACCCGCGTCGGCTGAAGAATCCAACAAGCAAAAGTCATAAGTGCATTCTGCGCGAACAGCGCCCAAACGTATGCCCAAATCTCATAACCCCCGTAAGCCAACCAAAGTCCAACAACTAAATTTCCTCCGACAATACTGAGCATGCTCGCGGTGAAGAACGACTTGAACTTCATGTTCTTCATCATTATGTTTCGGGGAACTACACTCAACGCCGAGATTGTAAAACTGCAACACACAACAGGAATAATTTCCTTCAAGGAATCAATACCGTATACGCGAGCAATCAAGGGAGAAGCGGCCACAAAGGACAAGGTGAAGATTATTCCCAACCCCAAGGATGTTGTAAAAGCCGAATTGATGTGTGATTGCTCAATGTCTTTTCGTTGAATCAACGCAGGACCCAGGCCAATCTGCGAGAAGATTTCTGCAAATCCCATGAGACTTAAAACAATGCCCATAACCGCGAAATTCTCAGGCGCAATTAGTCGCGCAAGCAAGGCAGTATAGCCCAACTGTATAAGAATTTGCAGCACCACCGTAGCGGAATTCCATGAGAAACTAGAAACGAACTGTTTGCCTTCGGATGCCAATGGTTTGAAATTAATGTGCTACAAAGGTCGAATATCAACCGTAAAATAAATTGTTGTAGAAAAGAAAAGACGAACACCTTACTTTTGATAGCTCAATTGAATGTTATGTTGAAAAAGCTCAAGACCTTTATTTCCGTTTTTGCATTGGTGCTTATTTGCGCATTTGCCTCTACCCTCGAATCGTGCAAAAGCTGCAATACCGGGAAGGACCTAGGAATTGAAGAAACTTCGGATACGACGCTTCGTGCCATTAACGCAAAGATTACAGCAGAACCTAACAACTTTGCGCATTACTTAGAAAGAGCCCGCCACTATTCTGGATTGAAAAAATATGCTGAAGCCAATGCCGACATTGTTCGCGCGAAGGCCATTGATTCAACCAAAGCAGATATCTACTTCACGGCTGGACAAATTCACTTCGATCAGCAGCGCGTGGTTGAGGCGTATAAAGATTATCAGAAGTGTCTTGAAAAAGACCCTCAGCACAAAGAAGGATTGCTCGAAAAAGCCGCCATGGACATTGCTCTGAACAACTACGAATTAGCCCTTCAACAAATTAACAACGTGCTTCGTCAAGATGAACGCGTGGCATACGCCTACTACTTAAAAGGTCGCTTGTACCGTCAAGTTCGCGACACTACTCTGGCATTAAGCTCTTATCAGACAGCCATTGAAGTTGACCCGAGTTATTACGACGCCTACGTAGAGGCGGGATTGGTGTGCGCGAGTTATGGAAATCCATTGGCGAAAGAGTATTACAATTCAGCCATTGACCTTCATCCAAACTTCGTTGAGCCGTATTACAACAAGGCTATTTTCCTTCAGGAAACCGGGGTGAAAAATCCGAGCAACTATCAAGAAGCCATTCAATGCTACGACAAGATTATTGGCATTGATGCGAATTTCTCAGCGGCATATTTCAACAAAGGATTTGTGAATTTGGTTTATTTGAAAGACTATCAAAAAGGAATTGAAGCCTTCAATTTAGCATTAGAGAAAAACCCGGCGTATTACCAAGCCGCATACAACCGTGCACTTTGTTTCGAAGGAAAAGGAGATAAAACAAATGCTGAAGCCGATTTGAATTTAGCTTTGAAGATTAAGCCAGATTATACAGAAGCGGCAGTTGAATTAGGAAGACTTCGCGGCGACAATTAATTCGGCTTTACGAACGGATGAATGATTAGCTCTTGTTCGTGTTCGCTTCCCGGAAGAATTTCATACGTGAATACCACAAACATTTTCTTCAAGTAAGTCATCTTCGGAGCGTCGTTCGGATGCAGCACCAACTGTAACCCCAATTGAATGAATCCCATCTCCGTTCTATTCACCGGAATGTCTAGGACTAAATCAATTTTCCCATCTGTCAATTGTTCTGCTGAAGCACTCACACCCGAGTTCTCGTCGGTAAAAACTCCGTTCTCTTCGCTATTCAGCAAAAAATACCCGGGCGCATCAATGCTCAATTTCAAAGTTGTTTTTCCCGGTTCAACAATTATGGGTTCCAAAGCCACTGCCTCTCCTGCGTTTGGAGATTCGCCAGAGTACAACGCCTCTTGACTCACAACGGGATAAAAACTTTTTACTTCGTTCGACACCATGCGCCATTTGCGAAGCACACCATATCCGCCTTCACACACAAAGATTTCACTTCCAATTTTATTCAACGCCATAGGGCGAGTGAATTGCGCGGTGTCAGCAGCTCCGTCTTTCAAACCAATAATTCCACTTCCAGCCATATTCTTCACACTGCCTAACCACGAAATTTTATTGTTGAAGGGCTCACTGATTACGAGATCGTTGTTGTAGAACGTGAATCCACCTGCGCGATTCACGGTTGTTTCAGGAGCATATGCCACTTGTTCTTTTTTCTTTTTGAATTTCGAAATGGCACCGTTGCTCTTCAACATATAAAATTCTTTGTTAAAGAATTGAAGGGAGAGCCCGCTGAGCGCATTGCCTTGCGCGTCTTTGTTTTCGCTTCTCCAAATGAGTTTCGAAGACTGATCGGCGGTGTTCAATTCCCACACGCTGCAATCGTTTCCCGCTAGGACATAAATTTTATTTTTTACAATGAACACATCGGTCGGATAAGGAATGGCGCCTTTCCAAGTTGTTGCCTTCTCGAAATTCTCTATGTTGGGTTGTTTTCCATTACCAAGAATGGTCAATAAGACATGTTGCTCGTTGTCGTAAATGCGAATGGCATGATTGAGCGGATCGGCAATGTATAAAAGTTGTTCGGCATAGCTGAAAGTCAAGCCCATAGGCTTCTTCATTTGTGCAACAGAAATATCTCCGTCGGCATATCCGCGCACTCCGCCAATTCTTTTTTGAATTAATCCGTCCTCGCTTACGGTGCTAACTCGGAAAAGCGCGGGCTCTGAAACAGCGAGTTCTCCGGAGAAATAGCACAAGTCGTTTGGAAGTTCAATAAGCGGATTCGCCCAATATTTAGGTTCTGGCGTAATGGTCGCTTGCCACAAGGAGTAGCTGTTTGCATCTGCCTTCACCCATTGCCCAAGTGAGGCGCTAATGGTTTCACGGTTGCGCATGCCTTGAATACCCATAACGGATTCCTTCATATTTTTATCGAAGACCAAAATTTGAGGAAGTTTGGCTCCTTCAATCAGAGGGATATCGCCCCAATTCGGAACAATCCCAATCGGATGACTGATTCCATTTTGTTGAATGAAGTCGAAGATTTCTTGTCGGCTGTAAGCTGGATCTCTCGCAGGAATGAGCGTTATGAGTTGTACTTGAGGAACTGCAAGAAATTCTTCCTGCAGATCTACCATGGCTCCAACACCTGTAATTTCTTCGGGTTGAAGACATCCGAGTACCACCAATTTATCCTTTAGCAAATCTGTGTTGAATTGGTAATCTGTGTTGAACCAGACTGTTCCTGTGGGGAAAGAAAAGGCCCAAGCCGAATGAGCGGATGATATAAATACGAAAATGAATGCGCGCAGGAATATGTTCTTCATACCAACAAAGAAAAGAAATTTCGAAAAGAAAGAGGTATTTCATGTTCATCTTTTCGAACTTCGCGTTCTGAAAACAATTTTATGGAACAAAAACCCAACGGCTTTTTCAAAACCACTTTTCAATTGATGATCACGTGTTTGGCCTTATTCATTGGCGATTATTTGCTCGATGGATTTTCGGTAGACTCTTCGGTTACCGTTATCATAAGCGCGATTGTCATTACGTTGTTAAACAAATTCGTGAAGCCCATACTCGTCCTCTTAACCATACCTGCCACGCTATTCACATTGGGCCTTTTCCTATTGGTCATTAATGCCTCTATGCTTTTGATAGCCGGGGAGCTTGTGGAAGGATTCCAGATTGATGGTTTCTGGACGGCGTTGTGGTTGTCGTTTGTTATTTCGTTGACGCATCTTTTCCTTGGCGGAAGCACGAAAGTCCGTAGGACGAATGTTCGCTAGCGAACGAATGTTGCGAAGCAACGAATGTCTGTGACGAATGCCCGTTGGGCGAATGCTGCGTTGCAGCGAATGTCGTTGACGAATGCCCAGTGGGCGATTGCTAAGTTGCAGCGAATGTCGGTGACTAATGTCTGCGACGAGATGAAAAGAACACATTACATTTACCCTATGCAAAAATTGTATGCCGTTCTAATGTTTGTTGTTTTGGTTTCATGTGCGCTTTTTTCGTGCACATGGGAGAGCATGCAAGGCGATGTGACGAGTGAACCAACGTCCTATGTTCCTTTGAGTTATTATCCTGTTTATCCGGGAAGTTGGTGGTTGTATGAAGTGAATGACACCACCACGGAGCAAGTTGAAGTGAGTGCAACGTATTTACCACATAGGTATGTAAACACGCCAGCAGATCTTTCAGGCGTTCAGACCTATTCAGACACGGCTTATGTTCCTTTTTTGAATGGACAACCGATTTACGGATACAACAAAATCAATTGGATGAGCCCACCCTTTGGCAATTACTATGTGCAATGGCCAATACTTTCAGAGCAAGTGGGATTTGAATTCGAACGCGACTGGACAGACAAGCGCTTCGGAGATTTCTCTGAAAAAGTGAAAGTGACCAACAAGTTTTTTAATGGAACAGATTCAATCATCACCTTGGAAGGACATTGGGTATATGGTCCTAATGTTTCAAGGAAGAGCTATCAATCTTTTGGCAAGAATATTGGCTTACTGAGTTCGTATATCGTTGACACCCTAACCGTAGATACGGTTTACAAAAAGGTGTTACTCGATTATCATATCAATCTTTAACCACAACTCAAACGAATTGAACATTCACAACATGAAAACAAAACTAACCATTACCCTCCTATTCCTCTCAACTCTTGCAATAGGGCAGCCTTTAACCAAACAAAATCCCAAAGAATTCATTCCAACTGGCTATGTCCTGTTCAGCTCGGTTGATGGTGACTTGGATGGTGACGGGGTTCCTGATAAAGTTCTGATGGTTAAAGCTACAGACAAAGCTGGTTTTGAGATGAACGAATTCGGGGAACGTGTTGACCGAAACAGAAGAGGTATAATAGTTCTCTTTAAGAAAAACAATATGTACGAGCTTGCTTTGAAAAACATCAATTGCTTCGCCTCGGAAAATGAAGACGGCGGCGTGTATTACGCTCCTGAACTTTCGCTGGAAATTAACAAAGGAAATCTCTATGTTAACTATGCACACGGCCGATATGGATATTGGAAATACACCTTCCGATACAGAAACTCCGATTTCTACTTAATTGGTTATGACTCGAGTGAAGGCGGCGAAGTTGTTGAAAAAGAAACCAGCATTAACTTCCTTTCAAAGAAGAAACAAGAAAAGGTGAACACCAATGAAAGTGCGGAAGGCGGAGATGAGGAGTTCAGAGAGACCTGGACCAACATAACAGTTACCAAATTACTCAAGCTTCGCGACATCAAAGATTTTGAAAATTTCGAGGAAGTGGATATGTTGAAGTATTAGATTTAACTAGATGTCAAAAAAGAATTCATGCAACCTACCCACAAAATAGACTCGATTCGTTTTGATCAAAATTTCATCTATCTCAACATTGATGGAAATGATATTAAAGTTGCGCTTGATTCACTTTCATTGAAATTGAAATCAGCCGACGAATACCAACGGATGTTTTATAAAATCTCTCCGTCAGGTTATGGTATTCACTGGCCCCTGATTGATGAAGACCTATCTATTGAAGGAATTCTGAAATTGCAATAACGTAGATTCGCGAATGTTGCGGAGCAACGGATGTCGGAGACGATTCTCGAAATAAAACAATTATTTAACTTCTGTTCGGAAAATTTCGTCCTTCTTTGCAAGCGGAAAAATCTAGTTCCCGATTATGCTGAAGAAAGTCAAGATATCTGTCCTTATGGCCGTTTACAACACCGAGTTCGCTTTTATTAAAAGAGCGATTGATTCTGTGTTGAATCAAGACTTTCAAGACTTCGAGTTAATCATTATCGACGACGGCGGAACGAACGACAGTCGCGCGCAAATGCTGCAATACGCAGAGCAACACGAAGACAAAATCATTTACGTTCGTCACAGCAACCGAGGTCAATCGAAATCGATTGACCGTGGGGTCTTGAATAGCATTGGCGAATTCATTACGATATTGGACAGCGACGATGAATACAAGCCTCATCATTTGAGTTCTTGTCTGGAAAAAATAGAGTCGCTTGATTTAATTGCATCGTTCACCGAGACTATGGTGAACCATTCGGATGACTACTTCGTTCCAGACAAAGATGATCATACCCAGTTGGTACATTTAGACGATTGCATTTTATTTGGAACGCTATTCGGCCGACGCGAAGTGTTTACTACGATTTGTTTGAAAAGTGGGTATGCGGCGGACGCTGATTTTTTCGAGCAAGCAGAAGCGAAATTTCGTGTTGAAAAAGTAGATCTTCGATCATACATCTATTATCGAAATATGCCTAACAGTATTAGCGCGACAGTCAAAAAAAATAACGCTCCGCTTTCTAATTCATGACAACGTTGTTCAATTACACCGCGAGGTCTGAGAACATTATTTTGGCTTGTCACATTGCCGGGGTGTACGATGTGAATCGCAGCACCACACTCGAACACGACGATTACGCCTTGGTTCAAGCCTGGGCAGATTCTATTCAAGCGTTGGGATTACAAGGCGTTCTTTTTCACAACAATTTCTCTGAGGAAACGTGTGAAAAATATTCAAACGAAAACATCTCATTCATCAAAATCGAATACAATGAAAAGTGGAATCCGAATGTCTTTCGCTATTTCATTTACCGCGACTTTTTATTGAATTTCGCTTCAACAATAAAATCGGTTTTCGTAACCGATGTATCAGACGTTGTGGTGGTGCGAAATCCGTTCGAGGCTTTTTTATTTCAAGAAAACCGTGACAAACTTTTTTGCGGCGACGAACCGAAAACTCTGGACAACGACTGGATGAACGACCATTCGACTCACCTTCGAAATCAGATTGCAGACTATATTGAATATGAAAAGAAATTCGCAGAATCAACGTTGTTGAACTGCGGAATCATTGGGGGATCGTTGAATGTCATGAGTGAATTTCTAAAAGAGCTTTGTTTCGTTCACGAGCATTTCAATATAAATAATGAAACGGCCTACACCGGCGATATGGGCGCATTCAATTACATTGCTCGATCTCACTTCAACAACCACCTCATTCACGGAGGGCCAGTGAATACGGTGTTTAAGGAATATGAGAGTTCGCGGATGGAGTGTTGGTTTCGGCATAAATGATTGAAAATCGGAGATTTTATTCCTCCCGATAGCTATCGGGATGTGTAATTGGAAAATCGAAGATTTTATTCCTAATTCTTAATTGGAAATGCGTTGATTAAATCATCGCAGTCATTCGCCGAAGGCATTCGTTACAACGTAACATTCGCCCGAAGGGCATTCGTCACAGACATCCGGGGTATTTTTAGATTTGGCATAAATCGGCATAACAAGGTTTTTTTTGAAAGCTATCCGTTGCATAGATTTGAAAGAAAAAATGAACCCCGCAGAATTACAAATCCAACAATTTCAGAATTATTTAGAGCAAAGAAGATACAGCAAGAACACCATTAAAACATATCTAGAATGTTTGCGTGTATTTATTGCGTTTCATTCTACAAAATTACTCAGCGAAATAACACTTGAAGACGTATACCTTTTTAACACAGAGTATATTTTAAAAAAGAATTGTTCTTCGAGTTATCAAAATCAGGTAATCAATTCTATTAAGTTGTTTTATCGCTCGCAATACAAAAAGAAGCTAGATATAGAGCAAATTGAGCGTCCACGCAGGGAGAAGAAATTACCCAATGTGTTGAGCAAGCAAGAGGTAAAAAGAATAATACAAGCACCTGTTAATTTGAAACACAAGTTAATGTTGTGCCTGATTTACGCTTGTGGTTTGCGTAGAAGTGAGTTACTCAATCTTGTGCCGCGGGAGATTCACTCGGACAGAAATTTGCTAATCATAAGACAATCGAAAGGCAAGAAGGATCGTATTGTCCCGATAAGCAATAATTTAATTGAGCAATTAAGGGAGTATTATAAAGTTTACAAGCCGAACGTTTATTTATTTGAGGGACAAACACCCGGAGAACGATACAGTGATCGAAGTTTACAATTGGTATTAAAATCCGCAGTCAAAAAAGCCAAGATTAATAAACCAGTAACCTTGCATTGGTTGCGTCACAGTTACGCCACTCATTTATTGGAATCGGGAACAGACCTACGTTACATTCAGGAACTATTGGGACACAGCAGCAGCAAGACGACAGAGATTTACACCCATGTGAGCATTCGAAACATTCAACAAATCCGGTCACCATTTGACGATTTGTAAATAAAATCATTACCTTTCGCTAACCGCAACAAACCTGCGCCTATCGCGCTACAATGACATGTATTGGGTAGGTTTGTAGCGCGTATAAGTAAGTTGTGTGCTATACTGTTTGACAGAGCGTTCAAATAAAAAACATAATTAAAAATATTATGATTGACATAAATAACAGAGAAAAAGTAAGTGAGAAACTTAACCTATTGCAAACTGACAGTTTGCCTTTCTTTGGTAAAATGACAGCCCAACATATGGTTGAACATTTGACATTTGCAATTATGTTTTCTAACGGCAAATTGCCACAAAAACTTTATTTCCCAATTGACAAAGCAGAAATTATAAAGAAAACAATTATTTATTCAGACAAGGAAATGCCTATTGGCTTTAAAGCTCCAATGCTAAATGACGATCTATTAGAATTAAAGTTCCCAGATTTGAAATTTGCAATTTCTATACTTCTTTCAGAACTAAATAGGTTTGACAAATATTTTAAAGAAAATAAAGATGCAACGCCTATAAATCCAACAATGGGCGAACTAAACAAACAAGAATGGACAATATTTCATAACAAACATTTTGAACACCACTTTAAACAATTTAATCTGACATAGAAAGCTAATAAGTACAGCACACAACAGCAGTTTGGCAAAATAGCGGGTTCAGTGCTAAATTGAACATTTGGTTTTCAAATAAACATTAGTGCTAAATTGAAAGTAAGTGCTTCGAAATCCGCCACTTCGCCAATCTGCAAAACGTTAGCAGTAATTTTTGACAGACACAATGAAACATAGATTATATCAAATAGACTCTTTTACCGACACAATTTTTGGAGGAAATCCTGCTTGTGTGGTGCCATTGGACAAATGGTTGCCAGACAAAATCTTGTTGAAAATTGCAAAGGAGAACGCAGTTGCAGAAACAGCTTTTTTTGTTGACAAAGGAGAGAAAATCCATTTACGATGGTTTACGCCTGAAATTGAAATGGATTTGTGCGGTCACGCTACACTTGCAACAGCTCACAGTTTAGCGACAATTCTTGACTATAAGAAAGACAAAATTGTGTTTGAAACTTTAAGCGGCGACTTAATTGTCAAAATTGAAAATGGACACTATAAAATGGACTTCCCATCAAGAATGCCTGTTGTCGACAACTTACCACCGACAATTTCAAAATCTTTGAATATTCAACCGAAAGAAATTTTGAAATCCAGAGACTATGTTTTGGTGTATGAAAACGAAGCAGAAATCAGAAACATTAAAATTGACAGACAATTATTCGACCAAATAAATCTTGACCCAGGAGGTGTAATTGTAACATCAGTTGGAGAAAACTGCGATTTCGTTTCAAGGTTTTTCACACCACAAGCATCAATATTAGAAGACCCCGTAACAGGTTCAGCACATTGTTCTTTAATTCCATTTTGGGCTAAAAGACTTGACAAAAAAGAACTTTATGCTCAACAAGTTTCTGAACGATTGGGCAAGTTATATTGTGAAGACAAAGGAGACCGAGTGATTATTAGTGGACAAGCAAAAACATATTCAATTGGAGAATTTTGGACAGAATAAAACTACTGCTAACAGCGGTTTTGCAAAAGCTGGGCTGAAGTGCTAATTTGAGCATTAGGAATTCTATTAAACTTTGTGCTAATTTGAAACTAAGTGCCTCTAAAACCCAGCCTTCGCAAAGCCGCGGGACGTTATGCCTCATTGTAGGACGACACAACAAACAGACAAAATTAAGAATGAAAAAAGCTATAATAATTGGGGCGACATCTGGAATAGGTAAAGGACTTGCAAAACTTTTAGCTGACAACAATTATAAAATTGGCCTGACAGGAAGACGTGTTGAATTACTAAATGAATTAAAAAACGAGAATCCAAATTTTTATATAAAATCATTTGACATCAATGACACAAATGTTGTTGGACAGAAATTAGATGAACTTACGACAGAACTTGGCGGACTTGATTTATTAATTATTAGTTCGGGCATTGGCGACATAAATGAAAGCTTAGATTTTGATATAGAAAAGCGGACAATAGACACGAATGTATTAGGTTTTACTTGTGTTACAGATTGGACTTTTAACTATTTTGAAAAACAAAAATCAGGACATTTAGTTGCAATAAGTTCTATTGGCGGACTACGTGGTAGCAGACAAGCACCTGCATACAATGCGACAAAAGCCTATCAAATAAATTATCTTGAAGGGTTAAGACAAAAGGCTAAAAAACTTAATACATCAATTTTTGTGACAGATATTAGGCCTGGACTTGTTGACACAGAAATGGCGAAAGGAGAAGGATTATTTTGGGTAATGCCTGTTGAAAAAGCAGTTAGACAAATTTTCCAAGCTATAATCGACAAAAAAAAGGTGGCATATGTAACAAGACGCTGGGGACTTATTGCGACAATATTAAAACAAATTCCAAGACCGATTTATGACCGAATGTAACAACATAAAAGAACAACGAAGGCATAACACGGGTTTGGCAAAAGTGGCGGTTCAGTGCTTCGTATGACAGTTTTGTGGTTATACAAACATTTGTGCTTCGTATCAACATTTGTGGTAATAATCCGCCACTACGCCAAGCCGCAAACCGTTATGCACAATAAAAAACAAAAACATGAAAACGATGAAAATTCTAACTTTGATTATTTTAACATTTATTCTTGGAAAAGCAAATGGGCAGACAATAACTGATTATGATGGAAACATTTACCCCGTAATAACTATCGGCTCACAAAAATGGATGGGACGAAATCTTAGGGTAACCCATTTCAATGATGGTAGTCCAATTAATAATGCTGGATATACTAACTGGTATTATTTCCCACTAAGTGAGCCTCGGTATTGCGAACCAGTAATTCCGCCTAATACCACCGACACAATGGCACTGGGTTTTTGGTATAACTATCCTGCCGCAGGAGACCCAAGAAATATTTGTCCACAAGGTTGGCACGTAGCAACCGATGCTGATTGGTATCAGTTAGTTCATCATTTAGACCCTACATCCGACACGTCATCACTAAGCACATTGGAAAGCTCAATTGTTGGTGGTATGCTGAAAGATACTATCACGTGGACTACTCCTAATTTAGGAGCAACAAATTCAACGGGCTTTTCGGCACTTGCAGTTAGTCAAATTTCCGGCAGCATAATTTGGCCATCAGGACATGTTTGCTGTCAGGGTATGAATGCCAGTTTCTGGTGTGGTGGTATCCCTTGGACTCCTGGTGTGATTTGTTATGATCGTTATCTAAACTATATGAATGCTAGTATTGCCCGAAACTCAGACAACTATTCCAATGGCAAATCTATACGGTGTGTCTGCGACACACTCTCTGTAACATCTATTGAAAAGGATTATTCTCATTCTCAACTTAAAATTTACCCCAATCCCGCAAGCGATAGAATTACTGTAACGGCTATGAACAAATCACTAGGTAGAATTATTATTAAAAATAATCTTGGAGTTATCATATACAATAGTCAAGCAAACGAAAGCACCAAAATAATAGACGTTTCTTATCTTACTAACGGGGCTTATTTTATTGTGCTCCCAGATTTAAACACTTCCAGTAAAATATTAATAATAAAGTGATGATTTACTGTGCATAACAGCACCTACAAGAAATTGGCGGTTCAGTGGTTAAATGAAGCTCTGTGCTTCGTATCAAGTTAAGTGCTGGCAGACAGTTTAGTGCTTCGAAATCGCCAACTTCTTGTAGCTGCAAAACGTTATACACAATGCAAACAAGGCAGGTAGTGCTAAACCTTAACAAAAAAGTAAACAAAATGAATACTATTTCAAAATTGGGGAACGTCAAGCTTACACAAATACTCTTAGTGGTGTTTTTTAATTTACTCTTTGTGCAAACTAAAGCCCAGTTAGTAATAAATGAAGGGAGTAATAAAAATTACCCCACCCTTTTGGATGAAGACGGAGATTATGAAGATTGGATTGAAATTTACAATGCAGGTCCAACAGCAATTGATTTATTCAATTACAGTCTCAGCGATAATTCAATTCCAGGTGAATGGTCATTTCCGCATCAAATTATTCAACCGAGTGAGTACATAATAGTTTTTTGTAGCGGAAAAGACAGATTCGCATCATCTCCATTTACAAATGTTTTAACAGATAGCACATTTACACCACAGACAGGTTGGAACACTCATCATTTTACGACTCCGTTCTATTGGGACGGCGTATCAAATATTGTTTTGAATCTTTGCACCTACAACCCGTTTTACCAATGCAATTCCATTCATTCCCAAAGTTCCACAATCTATAATTCGGCTACAATTGCATTGAATTACCCAGGTTCCGCATGCGGATTCAGCGGTGGAAGCAATGCCCAGCAGCGCCCCAATATTCGCTTTAACTCGATCAATGTAGGCTCGGGCACCTTACAAAATGGATACTACGACTATCCTTCGGCTTACAGCAACTGGTACGAAGGTGCTCGCCAACAATACCTTTACACGGCAAGTGAATTGATATCAGCTGGCCTTTCAGCTGGAAACATAGATTCGCTTGCGTTTGATGTAATCGCAACTTGTCCAACAAATTTCCAGTTGTTTGAGTTAAGTCTAGCAAATACTGGAATCAATTCATTACAAACGAACTTTATTCCCCCCTCTGGAGTTAGAAACCACACAAATTTCAAAATAAGTTCCAATGGCGAGACAATAAAACTATATAATCCATCTAACGTTTTAGTTAGTTCTTTGAACGTAAATTGTGGTCAAGGAGTTGGTGTGAGTATTGGATCTTTTCCTGATTCGGCTCCAAACATTCAAAAATTTGGGACTTCAACACCAGGCGCAACAAATAATTTTTCAACTCCTTTTACAAATTATGCCATTGCTCCTTTGTTTTCAATAGGTGGAGGCGTATACACGTCCGGTTTCTCTGTTAGTATCACGGACCCTAATTCGCCCAGTGCGAATGTCTTTTATACGCTTGACGGAAGCGATCCTGACACAACTTCCAGTTTATGGAATGGGACGTCTATTCCAATATCACAAACAACAGTTTTACGAGCAAGGGCATTTATCAATGGTTATCTACCAAGCACTACATCAACAGCCAGTTATTTGTTTAACCTGAATCATATTACCCCAATTATTTCGGTAATTACAGACACATCTAATTTGTACGGCCCTAACGGAATGTTTGACAATCCCACGCTGGATTTATTAAAACCTGCATACGTTGAATATTTTGACTCAACAGCAAACCATAATCTGATCCATTCCGGAAAAACGGGAATTATGATGGATGGAGGGTGGTCAGCACGTTCACGTGCACAAAGAGCATTTCGTATCAATTTTGATCATGGCGTGTTGGGCGATGGTCCCATTATGCACAATGTAATACCGGACCGTCCAAACCGTTTTCAGTATGGTGACTTTTACCTCAGAAATGGAAGTAACAATTATTTGACCTTGCCCTATAAAGATGCTGCAAGTTGTAAAATGATGGCGGATGGAAGCAATAACTATTATTCAGCATGGAGACCTGCTTCAGTATATATCAACGGGAAATACTGGGGTCTATATGAAGTTAGAGAAAAAACGAACTCTGAGATGTTCGAGCTTTCCGAAAATGCAGACCCTGATGCCATCGAAATACTATCTTCCTCTTCGCAATATGGATTCAACCTTCGTGCAATTGAAGGCTCCGTTCAATCATTCTACGATTCATATGATAGTTTATTGCAACTTAATCCAACCGATACCAATTATTGGAATCAAGCCGATCAATATTTTGATATGAAGTACTACAACGACTACATTATTGCCGAAATGTGGATTGACAATGTGGATTGGGCATTTAATTACAACAATTTAAAACTATACCGATCAGATGCAACAAACTACCGTTGGCGTTATATTCTTAATGATTTAGAATATGGGTTACAACCCAACGACCAACCATGGATTGTAAATTGCAATCATAATTTTCTATCGCAACTTTTTCAGGCCGATCCCAATAATCCACATTTGAATATTTGGTTAAGAGGCATTCAAAACGATCGATTCCGCAATTACTTTATTAATCGATTTGCCGATCAAATGAATACCCTTTATTTACCATCCAGATTACTTGCAATAGATAGTTCAATGTACAACCAAACCGTTGTCGAAATGGCAAACGAATATTACAGATGGGGCGATTCGCTCAATGTAGCAGGCCAGATGAACGATTTTAATCAATATCATTTATTATATCAAAGTGAATTATCCTGCCGCTCAGAACAAGTTAGAAATCACATTCAAAGCGAGTTTAATTTACCACAACAAGTTGACGTCAGCCTTGATGTATTTCCTGCAAATGCCGGGAAAATCAACATCAGCACAATTACTCCCAATTCATATCCTTGGAGCGGTATTTACTTCGATGGAGTTCCTATAAAAATAGAAGCAGAAGCAATGCCGGGTTATCAATTTTCTCATTGGGAGGCAAATGGATTGATTTCAGACACCTTAAATGCCGTCTTTTTGGACACGCTTCAAACAAATAGCATATCTTTCAAGGCATATTTTATTTCAACGTTAGGAATCAACGAATTGACTTCACAATCAATTTTAGTTTATCCGAATCCAACTTCAGAAAAAATAATCATTAAACATGTAAATTCTTCGGAGATATTAGATAAGCTAAATATTGTTGATGCGATGGGTAGAAAATACAATATACCCTTTTCTGCATCTGGAAACGGAGAATATGTAGTTGACGTATCAAGCTTTACGAGTGGTTACTACATAATTAACTTCACTTCAAAAAATGGCAGAATGTTTAACGCACCATTTATTAAGCAATGAGTCGAAATTGCACTGTGTATAACAGCACCTACAAGAAATTGGCGGTTCAGTGGTTAAATGAAGCTTTGTGTTTCGTATCACGTTCAGTGGTGACAGACAATTTTGTGCTTCGAAATCGCCAACTTCTTGTAGCTGCAAATCGTTAAGGGCAAGCTTAAGACAAAATTGCTCAATGCTTAAACAATAAAAAAACAAAACATGAAAAAGACAAATTTACTCATGACAGCAATTGCAATCTTCGGATTTGCAACAATTAGCATGGCTCAAAATGTTCGAGCTTGGGGTACTTATTACACAGGTACCGGACAAGTATGGCCGAACGGAGAAGAAAGAGGTAATTCCTGTATTACCGATGCCGCAGGCAATGTTTACATGGTTGGATTC
>JBIIAO010000020.1:0-8061 GCA_044239865.1 Flavobacteriales bacterium | reverse complement strand
TTCAACTGCCTTGCACTTGCTGTAACCGTACTCGAGGAGAACACATCGTACACATCGCCATCGCTTCCACCTACCAAAACACCACCCGTAACATAACCATCTGCCGCACGCAACGCCTGAGGTGAATAGGACACATAAGCCATATTGCCTGTAGAAAAATTAGCGTATAGCGTCACGCCCTGGTCGTTTGACATCCATAACTTATCCTCGCCAAAACCAATGCGCGCATTAGCCACTACATTCACCGCTGAGCTCACAGAAGACAAAACGCCCGTCGTGGACGACACATTCGCCCGGCGCACCCTCCAGTTACCCGAACCGTCCTGACCATACACATAGAGGTAGTTCTGCGAGCCCACCTTGCCAAACAAGACTTTCTTCCACGACATACCGCCACTGCTTAAACTTGACGGAATGGAAATTGTCGTTTCTGTGTTGTTCGGATTTACACGCACAGCACTCAAAGTACCCGTTGTACTTAAACGTGCCACCAACAACCCTCCACTGCCCAAATCGCACAGTCCAACACCCGCATAGATTCCGCCCGTCCAACTCTTGGGAAATAACATCGCGTTTACAGGTGCCTGAACATTTTGAGTTAAATAAATATTCTTGGTAGAAGTAACATAAGCCATCGCCTGAGCGACTGCCCCTGACACATCCTTACGAACCACTGCTACCTGCTCGGCATTTGAAACACCAAGTGCATAAACACTCCACTGCGTACCGTAAGAAAACAAATACACCTTGCCATTATTAAACGTTCCTCCACAAAGACCCAAGAACTGTGACACGCCATTCTCTTGCATGCGAAGCGACGTGAGCTGCGTAAGACCCTGCGGTGCTCCGGGAACAACCTGCCAAACACTATCGGCACCACTGCTGCGGTACTGCAACGACACAATGCCCATGGCATTGCGAAGCAAAGCAACCTGAGCCCCAGAGGCATTTAACGTAATGGCCTCCAACACCTCTACGTTGCTTAAACCACTGTACTCACTCACCGCACTGGTTTCCACCAAACGACGGATAGAACCGTCGGCACTGCCCACGCGAAGGCTTCCCTGCACCCCACTGCTTAACACACCTGCGTAATGAATTCCCAAAGAACTACTCGTTGGCAACACCGAGACAGCCTGCCAACTCAGCGGATAAACCGCATCACTTACATAAATAACACCCGTGCGGTAACTCTCGCCGCCCAACACCTGCGTGCGATTGCCCACAGCGTAAAAATGATTGTTGCCATCGCTGACCACCTTCTCTAAATCAACATCCGAAAAAACACTCGGACTATCCACATGCCAAACACCAGTAGCCGTTAAACTAGCCACGCGGTGCTCTCCCACAACAACGGTTTCTACCGTCGTAGTAGAACCGCCAACACTCAACGGCGGCGTGCCTGATGTAAAACTTACCGTACTACCTACTCCACGCCACTGCGTATACTCAGCGAGCTCTGGTAAAGCAACCTCCTCCCACTGCATTCCGCCACTGTTGGTGTAATAAACCTGTCCGCCATCGCCAACCATATACCCCTTCACTCCACTACTCTCTAAACAAATGTCCCAAACATCGGCACCGCTCACCCCCATATCCTCTTCCCACGTCAACCCACCATCCTGCGTGCGATACAAGCGCTTACCGCCATCCATCACGCCATAACCCACATGCTCGTCCACCAACTGAACCGAGCTGCCGCCCGCACTACTGCTACTCGTATAACCTACACCCAACACATCTTCCACCGAACTTAAATCCATGGCCTCGTGGTCAGGCAAACGCTGACCCACCAATTGATTTAAACTGTTGTAATAATAATGCGTAGCCATGCCGTGCTGCGTATAAACACTGCGTTCCCCCGAAGCCCTATCGCTGGCTATCGCCTCGCTCAACGCATCTTCTGAACTCGTGAGCGGCAAACGAACAACACCCTGAGGTGGAACCGTCTTAATTAAATTGCCCGCCTGATCGTAATAGTAAAGCGTGTAATGGTACTCCTGATCTTCCCACGTGCGTGAAAAAGATTCTTGCAAGCTGTTCATGCAATGCGCGATGTAAGCTGCAGTAAATGCAGACGCCAACGAATCTACCTGATGCGCATAAGACCACTGCGCATTGGCCGCGGCCTGCGAAAGCAACGCTGCTAAACACGGATCTTCATAAGGTAAACTGTCCAGCACAGGTAAGCTCAACACGATATCCGAGCCAAGCACACAACCCGGTAAACCACTGCCACAAAAATCCAACAAACTCCTAGGGCCCTTCTCGCCCTCTTCCAAATTTCGTACGCCATCTGCTATACTCTGCAAATAAGCCGCGTAATCATCTACACACGAACACAAATCTTCATTCACAAAAACCTTCGAATCGACCATGTCGCCAACAATGGCAGAACCCTCATTGCGAACTGCCCAATCGTTGTATGCATAATAAGCCTCCTCATACACTGAATAACAATCCCGCTTATCGGCATACCCCTCCGGTAACGTTAAACCACAACCCTCAAAGTACAAAATACCCACAGCAGGTGTTACACCCGTCGTACTGCTGCTATACCCCGAATAACTCTCCAAATAAGCCATGTAAGACTCCACACAACCACACAAATCATACGTCATGAAATCACTGTAACTCAACACAGGATCCAACAACTGACGAGAAATATTCAGCGAGGCATACGAGCTCGAATTGTAACGAGACACAGCCGACAAATAGTTCAAATAAAGCGTCTGGCAAGAACTCGAAGTGGAACGAAGCAAGGCATACGACGACACACCCTGCAAGGAAGACAACTCCTTCAACAGCCCAATGCAATCCCCCGTCTGTGTGGCCAGCGCAATCTCTGCGATATACGCCTGCAAAGCCTGCTGACCCTCGACACTACCGCCGTAACCCAACTTCTCAAAGTCTTCCTGAAGGTATAACGTGCGTGACTTATAATCGGTGCAAACCTGATCATCGCCCAACGCCAAGCGATACACCTGAACGGAATCCCACTGCTGGTAAGCCTCTACATAAGAACCATACAACACCCCGAAAGATTCACTCAATGAAACAACACTGTCCAAACCCAAAACCCACGACGACAGCGGCTGAGCACCAGAGGTGGTAGAGACCACCGCGCCTAAATAATTCGAATAATCCTTCACATAAACCCCGTAAGATGATTTCAAAAAATTCATCTCACCCTCGGGAGCCAACAAACTCAGGTCTTGCGACAATCGCTGACCATTGTACTCCAGCATTAACTCTGAATACAACGCATACTCCTTCATCCCATCCACGTAATTGCCATACTCCTTGGAAAAAGTAGCCAAATCACTCAACACACCACGGTCATACGTCGTATCAACACCCATATAAAACAACAACTTATCTAAATACATCGACAAGGTGTACTTCGAACCCTGCTCATAAAACGTCTTGTAATCGATTGCTGCTATAAATCCTTCATCGCCCTGAGCGTAACCGTAATTCAAATTATACTGATCCAAAGCCTCTAAGTATTGCTTGTACTCCTGCGTTCCGCCGTCGGACCACTGCGCAGTATCCGAAACTGAAAAGGAGGACAACAAAGCCATGGTCTCGCTGGCTACATGCGTCGTATCACAACTCTGGCAACGCTCAAGAGATAAACAAGCACTCGAGCCGCCAACACGCAACGTATCACCCAGCTCATTCACCGCAGAAAAGGAAAACGAATGAACAGTAGATGGCAACGCTGAACTTGTATCGGCATGAAAACCAAACACGTCATGAAGACCCGACCAAGTGCTCGTCACTCCATCCAACCCGTCACTCCACAACACCAAACGACACGAGGAATAATCGTAAATCAAACTGTCCACGCCACTCGCCGAATCATACTGCTCCACTCCCACAACACCATAATCCGAAGGACTTAAAAAGAGCGTGCTCACCAACGTGGCATCCAGCGTGGGAACCTGACCCATGCGGTCCCAATAATTGTGACCCTGTGCATCTGCACTAAACACGGCATCCATCCAAGCCCCTACCGATCGCTCCATCGCATAACCCTGGCCAATACATCCAACAGAGACTGGAAAACCACAGTCACACACCGGGGCTGCCTCACGCTCAGTACCCGAAAGCTCTATAAAACTACCGCCAGTAAAACTGTTCCATAACGTATCGCCTGAATAAACCTCCAACGTAAAATAATGCTCGTGATCACAGGCCAAGGTTTTAAATACCGCATCACTTGGCAAGGCGCCAAAGGACAAACCAGCACCGCCACTCGAAGACACAGAACCCGTAATCTCCAACTTAACACGCGGATAAGAGGAACCTACTGAACGAATAAATAACGCTGGCGTCGATGAAGAAGAATACCAAACATAATAACCACTGGTATCCACCATGCCCGCTCCCAACCACGTAGCCATGCCCACGGGCAAGTAAGAGGCAGGCACCGCATGAGAAGAGGAACAGCTCGTACAACCGCCCAAACTACCCACACCCGATGAAGTCAAAAAACCTTGCTGAACATTGAGTACCTCGAGCAAATGATTCCCATAACTCGACAACGTACACTGCGTATCAAAACGACAACCGCCCAGCGAAACCAAATCTGTTAACCCCTGCAACTCATCCACACGCGTCAATCCCGAAGGCAACAAAACCAACACCTCTACACTAAAACGTTCGTAACCCGAGGAGTCACCCAAGTAATGAAAATTACCCATGTTCACCACCTCATCCCACGACCAACTACACGTGTCCTTCGACAATGAAACTAGACCCGACCAACCTCCGCCAACACCTAAACTCGAACGGTACAAACTAGCAGTCAATACACTGCTTGACAAACTACTCAAACTCGTATTCCACATCCAATCGTAATTGCTATACGGATCGGAACTACTCACATCGCCCTCATGCAACGAGACATACAGTGCAGGAAAAGATCCCAAATCCTGTAGCGAAACAGAACTGCTCGCATACAACTCACCGCTACTGACCAACTCCTGCAACACCTGAGAAAAACGACTGGCCACAGGACATAAACCCGTCTGCTCATACTCGTGATACGACGCCGTGTTGTAATCCGTGCCCACACCGCTACTGCTTAACAACGATGTCACATCCTCATCGCCTCCAAAACGAATGACCTTCGAGACGTAATAATCGCGATTCAAATTGCTACACGCCGTAACACCACCGCCATAAAAACCCAAATAACCAACAGGACAAATCCACGCGGAATTACCAATGCAATCATTCACCCCAGACACCCCACTCGAGTTGGCCTGCGCATCCATGTACTTGGAAACCCAATGCTGCTTACGCGTCAAATAAAGCGTGCGCAAAAAAGACCACTCATTCTCCAACTGCGTCGTATTACTTCCACTGCCAAAAGCATACAACGACGCAGGAAGACTCGTTGCTCCCAAATAACCCACCCCACGTACACTCAACGCCGCAAACTCTGCCATACTCAAATCAATGCCCAACGTCGTATTCACATAATAATGATCCCACTCGCCTTGCAACGACGTGCCGTATACGCCGTAATTCCCACTACTCACAAAATAATCCTGCAACACACCCGTAGAAGAAAACCAATCGGTGGGAACGCCACTGCTACTTAAATAACCCGATGATATCGCCTGAGCTCGCGTCTGCTGATTCGACAAACCTCCATCAAAAACATACACCCCATCATCGCCATTCACGCCGCCATCAATCTCCAAACACGTCGTATAATAAACATACTCCGGGTGATTCAAAACCAAACTCAAACTCCAATCACTGGTCCAATAAGAAAGAAAATCTGACAACAACAACAAATCCTCCGGATAGACATAATACACCCCATCCAAACCCAAGAATACAGAACCCGAAGAAACAACCTGCGGACTGTAAACACCACCCCCTAGACTCGTCACAGCTATGCGCGAACGCTCCATGACTCCCGATGAACTCGAAAGCGAATAATAACCCGTAACAAATCCGCCCACACTCGTATCGTAATAACGCGGTGAACGCCAAGTCCCTTCCAAACCACCCAAACTCAAATGACGACTTAGGTGATTCGAATCATTGAAAACAGACAACGCATACGTAGACGCATCGCCCTCGTACTGGCCATACTGACCACCCGGAGAAACATCCATGCGTAACATCGAAAATGCATTGGAACAAGGTGAGACATCGCCACACAACGCGTGACAAAAAGATAACTCCTGCGCATAATCATCCGCACTTCCTCGACCCGAACTCATATAATCACCCAACGTTCCCAAAGAAGACAAACAGGTTTCACACGTCTGCTCAACACATCCACTCGAATCAATCTGACTCACATACTCTGACAAATAATCTTCGTACGTGTGCATGCACGTATTGTACTGCGGATTGGTATACTGAGAAACATAATGTTCCAACGCAGACTCATTCACACGCAAAACCTTACTCACCTCATAACTACCCACAGGCAACGACGACAACGTCAACTCCCACATCCCGCTCCCATTCATATCATACGAATCGCAATCGCTATAAAAAGACAACGCTCCGCCCTCGCCCTGCCCCACATGACCCACAACAGATTCACTCAGGCCCCCCAAATAAGATCCACAATCATCGCGCACCGAAATACTCAAATCATACACGCAACTCGCACACCATCCCTCGACCATACAACCATCACCCAAGGGCAACACCGACAAATCATAATTCAAAACCAAATCACTCGGACTACTTAAAACAACCGTCGTGATATACGAACGCTCCTTACCATCGCCACTCAATCCATTGTTTATTCCTCCCAAATGACCATGAGGCAACATACGCTCATACAACTCCTGAGGTTCTGACTCCGAGGATGCCAAGGGGATTAAATTCTCAGGAGAAGAACCCGCTAGTGCCGTAGCAATAACCTTATCCTCCTGATTCATGTAACTCACGCTCACCTGACCATTGCCATCCAACACCAACACCTTCCGGTAGTGCTCACTATAACCCACCTCGCTGCCAAACAAACGGTCCAGTTCAACCTGTGAACTACCGCCATAAAAAGAGCGCGTCGTATGTTCTGAACCCAACTGAAAAGCCTGGCCAACACCGCCCTGCTCTCTTACTCGTCCAGTATTATCCGGAGTATAAGCCACCCGACTGTACGCATACCCCTGAGCCCGAGCCAAACCAGAACTGCCGTAACGCACATTATTTGCACTGTAATATTTACCAGCACCACTCGCGCTATCTAATTTCAATACCAACGGGCTACAACGCTCCGTCTCACTCAAATCACGATCAAACAAATACGGCGTAATAGGCAAACCACCCTCAGCCTTATTAAACGACGGGTAAAAACGCAACCCATCGCGCAAGGCAACAGACGAAGAAGATTCACTGCAACTGCCCAACAAATCACTCACAGGAGATGGCAAAATCTGCAACGCTGCTCTACCCTGATAGTCGTAATAGGTTTCGCCTACAACCACAGAATTCGTCGTATTAATGCGCGTAACTACCTGACGACTGCGCATACTCCCATCGGCATACGTGACCACCTCTTTCTTCTTCCCTCCTTCGGCATACGTCTGCGTCGATTGCCAATTCAAACCCTGCTCATGACCCACACTAACCCCATAAACAGCTCCACCCAAACCGGAAACAGATGACACCAAATGGTCACCATCTACCAAACTCCATGGACCATAAACAACGCCGCCCGTGGATCCATCCACTCCAATACCCCGATAACGAAAACACACGTAACCGTGATCAAATAAATTCGAAACACGATAACTCGCATCAACAGTCGTTACACGCGTACTGTTGCGTCGAAAATCGACATGCAAAGAACTCATCGGTAAATAACTGCCCGCACTAACGCCGTAATCGTTCACAAAAACATACTCCAACTGATACTCAACAGCTCCCGTAATAGGCGTCCAACTCACCAAAAATTCACTGCTCGAACTACTCCCATTTGTACAAGACTCTACTCCCACCTCACTCACCGTAGGATTCCCAGGAACTACACTAGACAAAACACCCTGAACATTGGGGTACAATTCCAAATCCAAA
>JBIIAO010000013.1:0-9123 GCA_044239865.1 Flavobacteriales bacterium | reverse complement strand
ATAGGAAAAACAAAAAAAAGATTGAAGCCATAATTCAAGACTTTAACCCCAATCATATCTATTGTCAGCTAATTAGAACAGCAGAATACGTAAAAAATCTTTTTCAATTCGATAAAACGATTGACTACATGGACGCATTCAGTGCGGCGGCAATGCGCAGAGCAAAGACAGAAAAAGGACTGAATAAAATATTTTGGAAAATTGAAAGTGGTCGTGTGAAAAATTACGAGAGAAGCATTTTCGATTATTTCAAACACCACGCGATCATTACAGAGCAAGATCGAAATCTACTTGCTATTCCTTCCAACCAAAAGATTACAATTGTCCCGAACGGAGTGGATACATCCCATTTCAAAAATTCCAATCAAAACAAAAAGTACGATCTTGTTTTTGCTGGAAATATGAATTACCCGCCAAACATTGCTGCTGCTATTTTTCTTGTTGAAGAAATACTTCCAAAATTACTATCTCAATTCCCCAATGTCACGCTGCTCATTGCCGGAGCGAACCCATCCTCTGACGTTCAAAATTTGGCAAGCGAGAATGTGACTGTATCAGGTTGGATGAACGACATACGCGAGGCATACTGTGAATCACGCGTGTTTGTTGCACCCATGTTTATTGGCGCAGGCATGCAAAATAAAATTTTGGAAGCCATGTCAAGCGAGCTTCCCGTTATTACAACTTCACTTGCCGCAGAGGCCTTTCCTGAAAAAAAACTCTCGAAACTCATTGAAGCCAATACAGCTTTTGAATTTGCAAAAGCCATTCAATATTATTTATTGAATGAAGCCGCGCAACTTTCAGATGGAAAAAACAACCGACTGTATGTTGAAGAAAAATACAGTTGGAAAATCAGTAACAAAAAATTAGATCAATGTCTATCAAATCAATCCTCATAATCTTTCTGAGTGTTTTCACGCTCCAATGCGCCTCACAATCTGAAATCGTCATGCTCGGTCATGTAGGCCAACGCAACGCAGAAATATGGGTGCATTGGCCGAATGAAGGTGAGAACGTTTCACTTCATTATTCAAATCAAAATTGGAATGGCGGTGTGATTTCATTTTCTGTTTTGAAAGAAAATCACCTCAGCAATAAGATTATTCTTTCTTCGCTTCAACCGAACACGACATACACGTTCTTCCTAAAAAGCAAAAGCTTTCAAACGAAGATTTACGAATTCACCACGCAAGAACTTTGGCAATGGCGAAAAGACGCTCCGAATTTCTCTGTGGTGTTTGGCAGTTGCACCTATGTGAACGATACAGAATTCGACAGACCCGGCAAGGCATACGGACAGTCCGATTCTATTTTCAATGTTATTTCGGAACTTCATCCTAATGCAATGATTTGGGGTGGAGACAATATTTATTTGCGAGAAGGCGACTTTGAAACGCAAGCCAATATGGAAGCTCGATACCTAAAAGCACGTCAAGTTCCTTCCATTCAAAAATTACTTTCTACTTGTCCGCAATACGCCGTATGGGACGACCACGACTTTGGTCCCAACGACAGCCACTCTTCCTTTCAATATAAAAAAGAGAGTTTAGCAGCCTTCAAAGAGATGTGGGGAAATTCGAACTATGGGTTTTCAAATAATGAAACCAACTGCATTACGGGCAAAGTAACTCTTAATGATGTGGACCTTTATCTACTCGACAACAGAAGTTTTCGTATTCCTCCGGGAACTATTGGTCTAACCCCTCAGATGTTAGGAAAAGAACAAATCAACTGGCTCATTCAAGATTTGAAATCAAGCAAGGCGTCATTTAAATTGGTGGCCGTCGGCAGTCAAGTTTTGTCTAGCGTGGCCGACTTCGAGAACTACGCGAACTACGATGAAGAGCGAGAATACTTGTTGAAAGAGATTACCGAAAACAAAATCAAGAATGTAATCTTTCTAACTGGAGATCGTCACTTTGCTGAACTTTCTCAGATGACTCTTGCGAACAATGTCCGTGTGCTCGACATTACATCTTCCCCTTTAACAAGCAAGCCGTACAGCAATAGCAAAGAAATAAACACAACACGTGTGGAAGGAACTTTTGTTGGAGAACAAAACTTCGCTTACATTACTTTTTCAGGAACAGCAAAAGAGCGAACCATTGACATTAATCTAATTAATAAAACTGGAAAATCTTGTTGGAAAAAATCTTACTCTATAGAGAAGTAAAAAAACTTGAAGCATGTTTGCGAAATGTTCTATTGAAATTCGTATCTTTAAAACACCTATACAAGTTTTATATGAGCAAAATTCAATTCGAAATAGAATATCTGGTGCATAGCTCTGCGCACATCCTTTACAATTGCATTAGTAATCCAAGCAGCCTAGAAGAATGGTTTGCCGATACTGTAAATCAAAAAGGTGAGTCATTTCAATTCAAATGGGATGACGAAGAGCGAAATGCAATACTTCTTTCAACAAAAAAAAATCAATATATCCGCTGGCAGTGGGACGAAAAAGAATTCGCAGATACATTCTTTGAAATGCGCATAAAAATGGATGAAATGACAAACGGTATTGCGCTTTTCATAACCGATTTTTGCGATGAAGGAGATGAAGAAGATGCGCGAATGCTTTGGGATTTAGCTATCGACGACTTGCACAGAGTCATAGGGAGATAATCAATTCCGTTTCTTATTGCTTTTTTTCTTTCTTTCATTCGCATCTTTGCACACATGAGACAACTATTTCTCTTCTTTTCCTGTTTGCTGATTGCTTTGAATTCACTTGCTGTTCGTGTTTTCATTGATCACCAATCCTTTTACAGTCCTGAAACCGGTCCTTATTTGGAAGTTGTATTTTCCTTTGAAGGGAAATCAATGAAATCTGTCAAAAATTCAGAGGGACAATACATTGCACAATCTAATTGCAATGTTATTCTTTCTCAAGGAAATAAAGTCATTCGCTTTGCCAAATTCACCGCTAGCAGCACCCCTACTTTGCTTCCAACGGCAGCGGATTTCATGTCTTTGGAAAGATTTGCGCTAGCAGACGGCACGTATCAACTGGAGATTGAAATAACAGATGCCAACGATTCATCGGCTGCTCCACTGAAACATACTGAAACCATAGAAATTACTCACTTGTCTGAGGGCTGCTTCTTTTCCGAGATTGCATTTGTAAGCGCATTCACAAGCACCATTCAAGAAAATGCTTTTAGCAAAGCGGGTTACGATCTTATTCCATATGTTTCCAATTACTACCCCTCTTCATTAAACGGATTAATCCTCTACGCCGAATTATACAATTCTAGAAAGCTCTTAGGAAAAAAAATTAGTTTCGCATATTCCATTTGCATAACAGACGCCCTTCAAAATGAAGTGGCGAGTACAAAGCGCATCATTCGCGCCGAAGCTGAAGAAGTCCTTCCTCTCATTCAAACCATTGACATTAGTAATCTCATTTCGGGAGATTACAAGGTTAAATTGGAAATGCTTGATCGTGAAGGCAAAGTGGTCTGCACTCAATTCAGAGATTTCTCTCGAAATAAAATCTTGGAAAGCACTTACACACCTCCAACGAGTCTAGACATCTCCAATACCTTTGCGGCTCGTTATACCAGCAGCGATTCGCTCTACGCTCACATTCAATCTTGTTTACCAATTGCAGAAAGTGTCGAACGCAATACCATAGACAACATCTTGAGCAATGTAGATCTTCAAACGCGTCAAAGCTTTATGTACACGTTTTGGTACAGAAGAAATTCCACAAATCCAGAAAAAGCGTGGAACGATTATTACCAAGAAGTCCGCGCTGTTCAAAAAGAATTTGGCACCAAGATTAAAGCTGGTTGGCAAACGGATCGCGGAAGAGTATATCTGCAATATGGCAAACCAAGTACACGAATTGTAAGAAACAACGACCCCGATTATTGGCCTTTTGAAATCTGGCATTACTACACAACTAACACAGGATTGCGTGACCGTAGATTCCTTTTCTACAACACCAGTTTAAACTATGATATGGAATTGTTACACTCGGACATTCCTAATGAATTACGAAATTACGATTGGAAAAATCTCGTGCGTTCCCGACAAATGAATGACCCATCATCAACAGGAAGAATTGGAAACAATCAGAACCAAGATCCATACAGTGGCGATGAAATAGAAGATCTTTGGTACAATCCGCATTAATGAAATGACTCGCGATAAAAACATTGCCGTTGTTATTCTCAATTGGAACGGTGCAAAATACCTCAAACAGTTTTTACCTTCTGTGATTAGCCACTCGCCCGATGCAGATGTCATTGTCATTGACAATTGCTCAACAGATGATTCTATTCAATTGCTAAATGATAAGTATCCCGAAGTTACGAGTATTCAACTCGATAAAAATTATGGCTTTGCGGAAGGTTACAATCGCGGTCTTCAAAATTTAGATTACGAATATTTTGTTTTGTTGAATAGCGATGTAGAAGTGCCTGAAAATTGGCTTGCCCCACAAATTAAATACCTCGAATCCGACGCGAATCTGGTTGCTTGCGCACCACTTATTTTGAGCCACGCAGAACAGGATTGTTTCGAGTATGCTGGTGCTGCAGGAGGTTACTTAGATAAAGACGGTTTTGCATTTTGCGCAGGAAGAATTTTCTATGCCTTCGAAAAAAATGTTGGTCAATACAATTCGAATAGAGAAGTGTTCTGGGCCAGTGGCGCAGCACTAACAATTAAATCATCTGCATGGAAAGAAGTCAACGGATTCGACGGAACCTTTTTCGCTCACATGGAGGAAATTGATTTGTGCTGGAGATTAAAAAATCGCGGGTACAAAATAGGAGTCTGCGGCGAAGCGAAAATTTACCATATCGGTGGTGGCACATTGGATCGTCAAAGCGCCTTCAAAACGTATCTTAATTTTCGAAATAATCTGTTTTTATTGTTGAAGAACCACCGGTCTTCCGCATTAATTCCATTCATATTAAAACGAATGGTGCTCGACGGAATAGCTGGTATTCGCTTTTTATCGGAAGGAAATTTCGCTTATTTCAATGCGGTATTAAAAGCTCATTTTCATTTCTACTCAAAATTCAGATACTACATTAAGCTTCGAAATCAAGAAAAATTATATTGGAAAACACCCAACTTATGCGGCCAATATCGAGGCAGCATCTTGGTTTCCTTCTTTTTGAAGCATAAACATAATTTTCAGCAATTAGATTCCAAGCTATTTTCCGAATAAAATCGGAATCTCATGCTTACATTTCTTCGTAGAGCACCCTTGGTGATCATTTGCTTTTTCTTTGCCTCAGGAATTCTTCTCGAATTTGAGTTTTCACTTTCTCCATCAATTCCGCACTATTTAACATTTGCACTTTTAGCAACTGAATTTTTGCTTATCCTGAAAAAAAGATTTCTTTTCCTTCAAACTGTAATCATCTTAAGTGCTTCATTCTTTTTAGGAATATATACTACTTCAAGTTTTTTAAACAACAGTTATCTTCTCCCGCAGAAGCAAGTTCAAATAGACTTTCAAATTGAAAAAAAACTCCGAAACAATCAATACGTTGGAGTGACTGAAGGGAATCGATTCCTTGTTCAATTAGAAAAATGCGACACGCTTCTTCCGGGTAACGAACTAAGTGTAATAGGAGAATTCAAAGAGATTCAACAACCTAAACTCCCTTGGTTATTCAATCAAAAAAAACAAATGCTCTCGAATGGAATAACACATCAACTCATCGTTACGCATCAAATAATAACAACTACTCGCGATGAACATTCTATTCGATTTCTTCCACAAAAAATCCAACGCGACTTACAGAAAAAAATCACATCGGCCATTCCAGATTCGTCCGCCGCAGCTATTCTTTCGGCGCTTTTATTAGGCGAAACAAGTTTACTCTCGAAGGAGATAACTGCAGACTATTCAGTTGCTGGCGTGGTGCATATACTCGCTGTTTCAGGAATGCATGTCGCGCTTATCTATGAACTTATTTTATTTATATTGAAATTATTTCTTCGGAAAAAACGCAAATGGTTAACTTTCTTTTTAGCCATGTCTTTGCTTTGGGGATACGGCGCAGTCACCGGATTTTCAGCTAGTGTGGTGCGTGCGTGTTGTATGTTTTCCTTTTTTGTAATTTCAGATTGCTTTCTTCTTTCTAGAAATACAGGAAATACCATTGCTGGATCTACCCTACTCATTCTTTACTTCCAACCGTATTTAATATTCAACCTCGGATTTCTTCTTTCTATTTCTGCAGTGCTTGGAATTGTTGTCATTCACCCCACGATCATGCGACTTTGTTACACCGAAAACAAAATTGGCTACTACCTTATTTCTTCAACAAGCATAACGCTTTCCGCGACACTAACAACACTTCCTCTAACGCTTTTCATCTTCCATTCATTTCCTACTTATTTCGTCTTTGCAAATCTCATTCTAGTGCCCTGGTCTACGCTTATTCTTTATGTTGGGATTGCTTTTTTACTTTTCTCTGGAATTCCATATTTAGGAACTTTTATCACGGTTGTTCTTGATTTAACAACGCGTTCAATGAATGAATTTATTCACCTCATTCATTTCTTGCCAAAAGCACAACTCTCTGAAATTAACTTCAATCAGGAACAGTTGATTCTATCCTACTGCCTAATTCTTACTATTGCATTATTTCTGTTTTTCAAATGGAAAAGCGCCCTTCATTTCGCAGGATTTACATTGCTTCTATTCATTTCTTTCAGCTATCAAATTCCAAAACAAACAGGCTATTTATTTACTTATTACCAGTCTAACATTTTACTCATCGGAAATGAAAAAGAATTATTCCTTGCTTGCGACAACGACACTATCGCTTCAAAATACATTCACAAGCTCAACGTTTGGAAATGCTCGCAAAACCGAGCCCAACAGCATGTCACGCGCGCATCCTTCCCTTCATTCTTTTCTTGGAATGAAGAAAGACGTGCTGTTTCATTTGCAACTTTTCGTTCTCGAAAAAAATCCCCCATACTCTTACTGAACGAAGAGCTTAAAATGAAAAAAGCTGATTCCACATTAACGAATGAATTTCAACATGAAAAAATATTATTGGGAAAAGGCGTGTCTCGCAAGAAACAAGAGTTGTTTCATTCTTATCTCAGAGAGAGTAACATTCCATTTCAGAACATACAAAGCGAACCATTCATTCTAAAATAAGAATACCTTTGCGAAATGAATCGCGAATTGTATTTAACCGAATGCCCGCGCGACGCCATGCAAGGCATTGCCACATTCATTCCTACAGAAAAAAAAGTTCATTACTTGAACCACTTATTAAGTCTAGGCTTTGATCGTTTAGACTTTGGATCTTTTGTGAGTGAAAAAGCAATTCCTCAGCTCAAAGACACGCGCGAAGTGTTGAAAAAACTCAATGAATCAGAAACTAAACTTTTGGCTATTGTGGCCAATGAGCGCGGCGCCGATGAAGCATTAACCCACGACCGAATTGAATTTATTGGTTTTCCATTTTCCATTAACAATACTTTTCAGCTGCGAAATACAGGCAAGAGTATTGAAGAGAGTTTAGTTGTTTTAGAATCTATTCAAAAGAAAACAGAAGCGAAAAACAAAAAGCTTGTTGTGTATTTAAGTATGGCCTTCGGAAACCCGTACAATGAAATTTGGAATGAAGAAATTGCTACAGCGCTTTCTCAGCGATTGGCAAATGAGTTTGGCATTTCTGAAATCATGATGTCTGATACCATTGGAAGCGCGACAGCGCAGAGTATAAAGCAATTATTCGAAGCTTCGCACACACTCTCGAATTGTCTGGTTGGCGCACATTTGCATTCTCGCTACGACAACGCCCAAGAGAAAATACAATCAGCATATAACAGCGGGTGCCGCAGATTCGACGGTGCATTCGGTGGTTTCGGTGGTTGTCCAATGGCGAAAGATGAGCTGGTCGGAAACATGCCTACGGAACTCTTGTTGTTGTTTTCGGAGACTCAATTGAAAGAGACCCGGATTTCTTCAGAAATTATTGCACAGACGCTTGAGCTCTCGAGCCAAACCATGAATCATTAAGGAACTTTAATTCCTCTCGCTGCTTCCCAAAGAAAAAAGTAATCTTGTATCGACAATCGAACATCTAGTGCTCTGCACATTTCTTGAACCCGCTCCAATTTAGACGTTCCCACAACCACGGATGAAATAAGCGGATGCTGCAACACCCAAGCTACTTCATTAACTTCTAGTAATGGTGACGGTCTGTGCAACAAAAGAACATCCAAATAATCTGTTTGAAGATCATGCAATGACCGCTAAATCAAAATCATTCACCCCGCATTCCAGCCACTTGGTAATTGTATCCGCGTATTGTTGAGTTGACATTTGCGCTCCCCAACTACCCCAGCGCATGGTACCCGCGATAAGTTTTTTCTCCATGTTACAAATTAAGGCAAAAAAATGGGGCCTTAGGCCCCATTCTTCATTCAACTCTATTGAATTATTTCTTCTTAAAATAAAGACGTGTAATGAAAATTCCTTGTCCGTCTTTATCTCCAGCGTCACTTTCAACACCTGAAGCAGCGAAAGCCAATTCATATCCTTGAGCATCCATTTCGTTCAGCTTAGACATGATAAGAGCATCGTTTGAGGCAATGTTTTGGAAGTTAATTCCAACCATACTAAAGAAGTTTAACATTTTTGTCTCACGGAAACCACCAATTTTGATATCTCCACGATCAATGTCTCCTTGCTTAGAATCTTTACCATCTGTTCGAGCAGTTGTGTAAGCGTTGTAATCTAAATCCGTTGTAGCTTCAATCATACGTGAGCGTCCGAGACCTCCAGGTAAAATAGACTCAACAAGTGTAACTACTTTGTACTGTGCGGAAGCGATTGATGCCGTGCAAGCAATCGCTAGAGCTAAGATAATTTTTTTCATTTGTATATTTTTTAGTTCGGCAAATTTACGCTTGAATTCATAATATACCTCTTTAATAAAGAAGTTTTTCGTTTAATCTTTGACTCTTAATTAAAATTGAGCAGATTAATAATTCCAAAGAAGTATTACGCACGAAAAAGCCCCCTGATTTCTCGGGGGGCTTTTTGAAGATCGGCGACGACATACTCTCCCACATGTTACTGTAGTACCATCTGCGCAAGTGAGCTTAACTTCTCTGTTCGGAATG
>JBIIAO010000002.1:0-821280 GCA_044239865.1 Flavobacteriales bacterium | reverse complement strand
CTCGTTCGGGTTCATTGACCGAACTTTCGACATAAAGGCGTCAATTTGCTCTTGATGTTGTTGTGACATGATTTTCGATTTTGTGGGGACGAAGATAGCACTCTTAACCATAGGTTGACAAAGGATGCTTAAAATTTCATTCGAAAATAGATTTAGCGTTTCTTTGCAGACTATTCGAAAAAGCTATGTGGGCAAAAATTGCTGCTTTTATTCTTCGTAACCGAATCTTACTTGGGGTATTGACTTTGGCCATCACTGTTTTTATGGGTTGGGAAGCACGCAACGTGCGCATGAGCTACAAGTTTTCGGGAGTGCTTCCTCAAGATGACCCCACTTACGTTGAATACCAAGCCTTTACCAAGCAGTTCTCAGAAGACGGGAATGTTATGATTGTTGGACTGAATGACCCCGAAATATGGGAACTTCAGAACTTTATTGCACTGAAGGAACTTGGTAACACCCTCAAGAAAATTACTGTTCCTGTTGATACTATAATTGACGGAATGAAAACTAACGTTCAACGCAACGTAGTTGACTCTGTGTTTTCCATTGCGCATTGCTATGAAATGTATGCCGATACTACGGAAGAGCGTTTTCGCTTCCGTCATATTTCTGATGGAAAGCTTGAGTCCCAAGTCCAACTCGATTCAGTAAAACAAAAGATATTATCACTTCCTTTTTACGATGGATTGCTTTACAAATCGAAGTCAGACGCTACGTTAATGATGATTTTTGTTAATGGAAAACTTTTCAATTCACAATTCCGAGGAAATGCAGTGGACCAGATTGTAGAAAAAATCAATCAGTTTTCCAAGGACTCGTACATAAAGACATTCATCTCCGGACTTCCT
The DNA here is from genome assembly GCA_044239865.1 of Flavobacteriales bacterium. Classification (GTDB taxonomy): domain Bacteria; phylum Bacteroidota; class Bacteroidia; order Flavobacteriales_D; family Sanyastnellaceae; genus CAIZGX01. The sequence goes on along the minus strand of JBIIAO010000002.1, from coordinate 820,429 downwards.
TTCATTCGTACGCAAATGACGGCCAAGGTGAAGGCCGAGTTGAAATTCTTTACTCTTCTTTCGCTGCTCGTTAGTGCCGTGTTACTGTTCGTTTTCTTCAGAAGTGTTCGTGCCGTTTTAGTTTGCATGGTTATTATCGGAATTGGTGTAGTTGTATCTATGGGTACGATTGCGCTGTTCGACTATCCGATTACCATGCTCATGGGACTCATTCCGCCGCTCATGATTGTTATTGGTGTTCCTAATTGCATTTACCTTCTTACGAAATACCACCAAGAGTTCATTCGCCACGGAAATAAAATGCGCGCTATGACGCGTGTTATTCAAAAAGTTGGCGAAGCGTCGTTCATGATTAACGCCACTACTGCCGTGGGTTTCGCGACATTTATTTTTGTTGAAAGTGATTTGCTGAAGCAATTCGGTGTAATCTCTGCTTTGAATAGCATGCTCATGTTCTTCATTTCACTGATTGCCTTCCCCATATTATTTTCATACACCGCTGCTCCGAAAGCGCGGCATTTGAAGCACCTCGACATGCGTTGGTTATTCCACACGTTAGAGAATTTGGTGAAAATGATTACCAAAAACAGAAGGCCCATTTACTTCATAACTATAATTATTACCGGCCTTAGTTTTTACGGAATGACCTTGGTGAAGACGACAGGAAATATTGTCGATGACCTTCCGGACGATGACCGCGTGATTACCGATTTACGCTGGTTTGAAAAGCATTTCGACGGGGTTATGCCTTTCGAAATTATGGTTGAAGCCAAGCGCGGAAAAATTACCAATCCGAAAACCATTGCACGTATAGACTCTTTGCAAGACGTTATGGATACTTTGCCTGGCGTTTCAACAAAAATCTCACGATCACTTTCTATTGCAGATGCCATTAAGTTTGCGAAGCAAGCCTATTATGACGGAGATCCGGAGTATTACGATTTAATTAGTCGCGGAGAGCAGCAATTCATTGGTCCCTACTTCGAGCAATCGGATAGTGCTGCTGAAAACTCAAACGCTTCGAAATATTCAAACACATTCTTAGACGATTCATTGAAGAAAACCCGCATTACCGCTCAGGTAGCAGATATCGGAACGTTGGCTATGGACTCTTTGCTGAACACGCTTCGTCCAGAGGTTACCAAACTTTTTCCCGACAGTTTGTATAAGGTAACCATGACCGGAACGAGTATTGTATTCTTGAAGGGAACCACTTATTTGGTGAATAATTTATTTTCGAGTTTGCTCTTTGCTGTTGGGGTTATTTGTCTGCTCATGTGGGTCATGTTCCGCAGTTTGCGCATGCTTTTGATATCTCTAGTACCGAATTTAATTCCTCAGTTTATCACGGCGGGATTCATGGGATTCTTTGACATTCCATTGAAACCGTCTACCATTTTGGTGTTCAGTATTGCGTTTGGAATTACGGTGGACAATACCATTCACTTCTTGGCGAAATATCGTCAGGAATTGCGCGAGCACAATTGGAACATTAAATTATCCGTGCTCTCTGCTGTAAAGGACACGGGGGCTAGTATTCTCTTTACTTCTATCGTACTGTTCTTCGGGTTTGGAATCTTCGTTTTCTCTGAATTCGATGGAACGCGCGCGTTGGGAATATTGACTTCCTTGACTTTGTTTACTGCGATGTTAACGAACTTGATTGTTTTACCGGCAATGTTGTTATCATTGGAGCATCATTTAAGCACCAAGGCGTTTGCAGAGCCGTTTATGCAAGTTATCGATGAGGAAGACGATTTGTCTTACGAGGCTTGGCGCATGCAGAAGATAGATCCTACACTTCCCGAAGAAAGTCTAGGAGGAGAATCGGAAGACGATAAAGTTTAAGAGATTATTTCGCCTCTTCGAATACTTCGTTAACGCTTTCTTCGAGTGAGTTCAGTTCGTTTACCACTTCGTTCAATGAATCGGCTGGAACGGGTTGGTTTAATCCTTTCCAAGAAGAGACTAAGGCTTTCACTTTATGTATAGCATCTTGAATGCGTAATTTGGCACCTTTCCATTTATCCGTTTTAGAATCTGAATCGCTTGAATGGATATTCATTTCATAGCGTTCCGCAGCGTTTAATAGACAAACACGAAGATCGTTTTCATTCCAAGGTTTAGCCACGTAGCGATAAACTTGTCCGCGATTTATAGCGTCAATTACCGCTTCGATATCGGCGTATCCGGTCACTAAGATTCGCACAGCATTTGGAAAATCGTTAAGTGTCAATTCGAAGAATTCCACCCCGCTTAATTCCGGCATTTTCTGATCGGAAAGAATTATGGGAACAACGTTAGCATTCAGATATGCCACTGCTTCCTGAGGAGAAGTGGTTGTGAATACATCGAATTCTCTGCGGAATAACGCTTTGAAGGCGATGAGGTTGTTTTCTTCGTCGTCGAGGTAAAGTACTTTAATCATAAAACTAATTGGGTCTTAGTTAACGATGGGTAAAGTTATAAGAAAAGTAGTGCCTTCGTTTACATTACTTGTGAACGAAAGATGTCCGTTGTGTTCACCTACGATTCCCGCGACAATGCCTAAGCCAAGTCCGGTGCCTTCTCCCACATCTTTTGTGGTGAAGAACGGCTCGAATATTTTACTTTGAATTTCAATTGGAATGCCTGTTCCGTTGTCTTGAATTTCAACATATATTTTATTATCGCTCAAGTAAGAACGAACATTTATTACACGATCTATCGGTTGTCTTCCTGGCAGGCGCGTTGCTTGAACGGCATTTGTAACAAGGTTCATAAACACTTGCGAAAGTTTACCCGGATAGCACTTTATTTTCGGAATATTTTCTCCCAATTCAACATTGAGTGTTACCTCTGCTTTGGTCATGTTTTTCATCACGACGAGTGTTGAGTTCAGGCATTCGTTGATGTCGGCAGATACCAATTCGTTTTTGTCCATCCGTGAGAATACACGGAGTCCTTTTACTATTTCAGCGGTGCGTTTCGAGCCGTCTTCGATACCGTGAAGCAGTTGTTCTATTTCTTTTTTGAGGTAATCTACATCAAGTTTTACGTATTGACTTTTCAGATGATTTATCTGTTCAAGAAGATCTTTATTTTCATCTATTTCCGCCAGCTGTGAGAGCAGTTCTAGAATTTCATCGATGTCGCGCTTCAGCGGTCCAACGTTCGATTGGACGAAGTTAATGGGATTGTTTATTTCGTGAGCGATACCTGCAGTCATTTGTCCAATCGACGCTAATTTTTCCGACTCAACGAGTTGTTGTTGCGTCATGCGCAGATCGTTCATGGCGGTATGCAGTTCGGTGTTTCTGTTTTCGAGATCTGCGGTTCTTTCGTGTACTTTTTTCTCGAGTTGAATGTTCTGTTCTGTAACGAGTCTTTCATTCTCTTTCATGGCAACGAATGCTTGTTGTTGTGAAAGTTCTTTTTCTTGTTTCAGCACATTAATTCGATCTGCCAGCGCGAACGAAAGCAATAGAATCTCCACCACGGACCCTACTGGCAAAGCGAAGTTTGTGAATGCGTTGAAAGGTAGGATGCCGAAGTCCTTGAGTGCAAAAACTGTTACACCTAACAAAAAAAACGACCATGCAATTAAGAAAAATTTTGCTTGCCTATTGCCCCTCTTAATAGCGTAAATTGATGCTACAACTAATAGCAGAGATACGCTTGCGTTCAAGTTTATTAATTGATAGCTCACAGTGGGTAGCGCAAAACATAATAAAATCAAACTTAACGTGTATAACGAAATTGAAACTATTGAGATCTTATAAACCCAATTACAATAGCGTTTTGTACGTAGGAAAGAGTTTGCAAATAGAATGGTAGAAACTCCACTTAATGCTCCTAAAATCTGCGTGTCATAAACAGCTAAAATCGATTGCCTACTATAAAACCACTCAGTAAGTTTGCCGCCAAAATGAAGCTGCACCAGTCCAATGAAAACTGTCGCAATAACATAAAGCAAATACAAAGCATCACCTAAAGAAACAAACAGAAATAAATTATAAAGAATAATTGAAACAAAGATTCCTGCAAAAAACAAATAGAATGCATCTTTAATCTTATTCTCATTCAATATTGCCTCTTCATCAGAAACAACCATTGGAACCAAAACTTGCTCCCCCGATAATATTTTCACTTGCAATTTTTGAACTTCTAAAGAATCTGATATTTTCAATTGTTGAACTCCTTTTTGATAATTTTCATTTGATAACAATACTATTCCGGCACTATTAGCTACTGAAAAATAGTCATAAGAATGTGACCTGAAAAATAGAATGTGATTATCCGGATTCTCAACTGATAACTCAAATTTTATCGTGTCCTCACTCAGTCCTAGATTTGGAGAAATTGAGGTTGAAGAACTCAAGTCAAACCGCACTTCATTTTGCGAAAACACCGACACAGATAATAAAATAAATATAAATAAAAGCAATGAGCTGAATGGAAATTTCTTCATAATTCTAATTCAAATTTTATTGTAAGCTCCTTACCTCTATTATTGAAATTCCTGGTTTGATTAGGTCGTTCTCTTAATTCGAAAATTAAGTGCCTTTCATTTTCATTTGCTTTAGACATTACATGTGGATCGGATAAAATATTAATTGTGCTCATCCATCTATCATCAGGAAAAGGTATTGAACCATTTTGACCAAATTTTGAAAGAGGTGTGAATCCATAAAGTTCCGCAAATCTTGTTACAAAAGGACTACAAAAAGTAACAACATTTGCAACGTTGAGCAATCCGCAAGTGGCTATGCTCGTTCTTATTAATTGCTCACTTCCTAATCCTAAACCGGCAACACTTCTGGAGTTCCAAAGCCCTGATATTTCTATCAACCCATTTTCACTATAATCCTTCAAAAAATCAATTAATTCGGGGTAATCTTCACTCAACAATTTTAAAAGAGGAAGATTTCCCACGTTGTCAAAAACAACTAATTTCGCTCCTCCCAAAATCTCATCTTCTCCTGCCCGCCTAACTACTAATAAATATACATCGGATGAATCAAACCAAGAGTTATCGATTGGCCCTAAGTCAACATCATTCACCGCTAGTAACAATCTATGACCCTTTACAAAATTCTCACACAATGAATAACTTTCGGAAGCCCGATGAAGCGAAAGAATAAAATCCAATTCGCCATAATCCTCCTGATATTTTATTCGGTTATTTCCCAACTTCCTCGATATTAAAAAAATATCTTCCGCCTTTCACTTGCTGCCTCAAAAGTATCATTCTTGCTATACCCGCCAAATTTGCACCGCCCGCGAAAACCTCAGTTGCTAACTGGGGCCAAGACTTTAGGGATTTCCCCAATTCAGAGAATGATAGTAACATTCGTTCCGAGACGATTTGGGGATTGATTATGGAAAGAAGAACTTTGCGCTTATCCCCAAGATCTACTCCATCCAATAATCCATGAAAAATCGGCAAGTTATCCGTGGTATCATATCGCTCAATATCTGTTATCCCTCTTTCACTTGTATGCATTAACAAAGGCTTACGAAATTCTCTTGCTAATTCTCGCAATACTATTTTCACTTCGAATGAATCACACTCATCTACAACTAAGTCTACAGACTGAATTATTGCAGCATCATTATCTGAATTAACAAATCCCCTCTCATGAATCTCAACTTCCATGTATGGATCTTTTTCCAAGATACTGTTCGCTGTTATTAGGCATTTATTTAATCCCAGGTCGAATAAGCCTGCATTCAGCCTGTTCAAATTACTAAGTTCACATTTATCGAAATCGAATAATATTATTTTACCACAAATTCTCTCTGTTACCAGAGAATTGGCCACCGCGTTACCAGCAGAAAGTCCTACTACCGCTATTATTTTTCTTGACAATTCTAATTGCTCATCACGAGTAATCTTAAGACGATTTCTACACGTCCTTAACTCGATAAAATCCGACTTAGGTAAAATTTGAATACACTTTTTTCTAAATGGAAAAAACATCCAGGTTCCATATTCTATTGGAACATCAATGAGACCATCTGCCAATAACTTCTTAGATTCACTAGTTAACAACTCTGTGGCAACATTAGCCTTAAGTTCTTCAATCTGTTCAATACGTAAGGGCAAGTAGGAAAACTCTAAATTTGAATTTCCGATATTTCGAGCTACAGATTCAGCACTCACAAATCTTGGCAATAAGTCTTCGGCCTCCTTAGACTGTTGTTCATATTTATCCATAATGCAAAATAGAGTATTAGTAATTTCAATTGATTCCTAATATCTTAGCTTTTCAACAGCATCAAGTGAACGAAAAAAACTATTAAAAATATTACTGTCTTATATGAGCTCTGATAAAGATCAAAAAGAAATTTCGCTCAAATTTCCAACGTGGAAAGAAATTGCTATCGAATACTCGAAAAACGAACTTGGCTCTGAAACTTCAGAGAATATCATTTCAATCATTAATTCAAAATTTGAACTAATTCAAAATCTTATAGAAACAAACCATCCGGCAGTTGCTCTTAAGATTTTAGCAGATGCCGAAGGAAACTATGTCAAGGGAAAATCCTACGAGTCAATTCTTGAATATCTCAGCAGTACTCAGCTCGGTGTAAATGAATTTCAAACAATATATAGCACTAAAGAGCAAAAATATATTCATGTTGGAAGCACTATTTCATCAGTCTTGGGAATAGAACCTAAAGATTTTACAATTGAGGCATTTCTTGGTTTCGCTGAAGAAAATTTCATTCATCCCGAAGATTTACCCCACGTAATTAGATATGCTGGAGTTGCATACTCCGTGCTTTGCTTACCGTGTTTCACTTTTAAGGTTAACCAAGATCATTACAAAGTGAAATTTCGCGCTGCATTTCCAAAAAGTGAAAAAGACTCTGTACAAAAACAATTGTTAAGCCTTGAAAAAAAATCCTTCTTGACAATTGATGAAGCCCAAATCGATTTATCATTTCCAAATCTACACTTTGATTTTTGGACCGTTTCCACTGATGAAATTTCAGATGTTGTTAATACTAAATTTGTTTCTGATTTCACACAAACCGAACAAATGAATAGTGTCGCTTTTATCCTGAACGCAGCGCTTCTCAACTTTCCAATTAAATACCTAATTCTCCTACATGAGCGACAATACACAGATAGGAATAAGGATGTTTCTGTGATGGTAAACAGTCAAATTCGGGAAATTTCAGGTTTAGACTCAAATATCACAGAACAACAAATTGGGGATTATTTTTCAAAAACTGTGAGAAAAAAAATTGGCGAAGCCTACAATAAATGGAGTCAAGCCAAAGTAACAGAAATTCCATTTTCAGAAACGCAAGCCATCCACCAAGCACAAAAGCTAGGTCTTTTGCCAATTCCAGAGAAAATTAAGAAATTGATCTACTCAAGGGTGGGGGAATAATCTTTTCGAAAATTTCGAAAAACAATTTCAAGGAGGTTTTGAAATATGAGTTTTGGGAAAACTAAAACCAATTCTCCTATGAAAACTGTTTTCAAAAACACAAACTACCCTAAGCTTAAACAACTTAGAATGCTCTACTCTTTCAAACAAGAGTACATCGCAGATCAACTCGGAATATCACAGTCTGAATACAGCCGACTCGAAAACGGACAACGACACGTTAAAATAGAAGATTTCAAAAAACTCGCGTCACTCTATCGCGTTACCCCTTCACTCCTAATGGTGTCTGAGGCATACGCCCATATCGACGTTGAAAAAATTAAAGCAGAAGTCATTGAAGAAACAAACGCCATTACCAAACGCATGATGGAAGAGAACGCTATTCTGCAATCTCGACTCGACGAGTCCATTCAAACCACCCAAAGACTACTCTCGGCCATAGCGGAACTGCAAAATAAAAAGCCCCGAATCACCCATGATTCCTATAATTCTGAAAATACTTCACGAAAAACGAAACCTAAAAAAAGTAACGCGCGTTAAACAGAGACGAAACAATTCAACTATGAACAATTCAAACTCTCCCACCAATACAACCGATACAATGGTAAATGTTCTTTGCTTAGACGACGACGCGATGGTGCTTCATACCTTCAAATCACTTTTCGGAAACGATTACAATGTTTTCACCGCAACCGATCCGTTCGATGCCTATAACATTATGAAGTCCGAAAACATTCAAGTAGTCATATCCGATTTGGAAATGCCAAGCATGTCCGGAACACACTTCCTACAACGCATGGCTCAAGAATTTCCGAAAGCACAACGTATTCTGCTTTCAGGTAACATAACCGCTGAAGCCATGCTAAGCGCAATTAACCAAGCCCGCGTATTTCGTGTATGCACGAAACCTTTCAAAAAAGAAGAGATGAACGACACGCTGGAAGCAGCTTTCAAAAATTATCAGGAAATGGCAGAAAAAGAAAATTCAATCAAGCGACTTGAAAAACAAAACGCGCAATTCGAATTTTTGCTACGTCAACAAATGCTCTCGTAATCTCTGCAGTTTTCATCATAAGAGGAAGGGCCAAATGGCCCTTCTTCATTTTTCAAATCCCGCTTCCGACAATCCGAATAAGGCAAAGTCATACTTCACCGGATCATTCGCATCATACAAACGAAGACTTCGATCCAATTCTTCTACCGCCTTCCAATCGGACTGGGTGCGATTCAATAATCCAAACATTCTCGCAGTTCTTCCCGAATGGACGTCCAATGGAATCGACAATTGCGAAGGACTAATTCCCTTCCACAATCCGAAATCAACACCTCTATTGTCATTACGAACCATCCAACGCAAGAACATGTTTATTCGCTTTGCGGTGCTGTTCCTTTCCGGACTAGCAACGTGCTTCAAGGCACGGTGCAATTCATTTCCAACAAAAATGTTTCTGAAATACTCAATGGCTTCCTTCGACCCACCGAGAGAAAATCCTTTCGTGAAAAGCATTTCCATTCCACCTTCTTCAACATACATTCTTCGTAACGACCTTAAGAAAAATTCAACATCTTCCTTCATGAAAGTCCGGTGTATAGAGGGTTTCCAATTTTTAAAGTCTTTCGGTTGTGCATTCAATACAAAATCAAACGGCGTCTGATCCATGTATTCCATGAGCCGATTCGCGCTGACTAGAATAGATTTTCGATTGCCCCAACTGATTGTGGCGGTTAAGAATGCCGAAATCTCGATGTCCTCTTTTTTGCTGAAGGAATGCGGAATGCTAATTGGATCTTCCGCTATAAAAGATTGGCGATTGTACTTGTCTACCGAACGCTCTAGCGCCTCGCGCAACTCCTCACTTGCCTCCGGTAAATGCATATTGCAAGAGATTCGCTCCCATTTGAAACGCCTTGGTGCGTGCAGCTTCCGAGTCTTTATGTACATTCGAATCTTCCCATCCGTCGCCTAAATCGCATTCGAAATCATAGAACACAACCAATCGATTCTCTACGAAAATTCCCAATCCTTGCGGAGCCTTATTGTCGTGCTCGTGTATTTTCGGAAGACCTGAATTTAATTCATATTTCTGATGATAAATGGGATGCCCAAAAGGAATCTCAACAAAATCGGCGTCTGGAAAAACTTTCTTCATTTCCTTGCGAATGAATTTATCCAATCCGTAGTTGTCTGAAATATGTAAGAATCCACCGCTCGACAAGTAAAGCCTCAAGTTCTCCGCATCAGCTGCTGAAAAAACCACATTGCCATGCCCTGTCATGTGCACGAACGGATAGTTGAATAACTCTGTGCTTCCTACTTCAACGTATGGTGTTTCCTTAGCAATGTTCATCTTCAATTCCGCATTTGCATACGATACCAAATTGGGCAAACTCGTGGGATTCGCGTAATAGTCTCCGCCGCCCTTGTACTTCAAAACAGCTATTTGATACGATTGTCCGAAAGCCGCATTGGCAATGACATTCAAACAGAAAATCAAAATACATTTTTTCAAAATTTCCATAATCTAAATTGAATGAATCCAGTTTCTCATCATGTGCATTCCATCTTTCGTCAAAACCGATTCCGGATGAAATTGAACAGCCATTAAAGGTAATACTTTGTGTTGAATTGCCATCACCAAACCACTCGTATTCCTCGCAGTTACTTCGAACGAGGTTGGAAGCAAATCATTGTCTATGACCCAACTGTGGTAATGTCCCACTTCAAATTGATTGGGTAATCCAGCAAACAAAACAGACACACCTACTTTTTGAACCTCTGAAGAAACACCGTGAAGAACCTGATCAAGATTCTTTAATTTCCCACCTTCGTGAAGTGCCATAGCCTGACACCCTAGACAAATTCCTAAGATGGGAATTTGTTCCCAAAATGTTGCTATGAACTTCATTAGATCTCCTGATTCTTCAGGCAATCCGGGGCCTGGAGAAAGAACCACAGCATCGTAATTCAACACCTCATGCCATGGTATCTCATTGTTTCTAACCACACAAACCGTTGCATTCAATGCTTCGCAATAGTGCACCAGATTGTATGTGAATGAATCGAAGTTATCTATGAATAATATGTTCTTATTTGTGTGTTCCACCTTTTATGTCGAAGTTTGAAAAAACAACGCAACAATACGAATGAAAACCGCAATTGAATCAAAAAAAGTACCCGCGCCTATTGGTCCATACAGTCAAGCCATTGTGGCGAACGGCATGGTGTACACAAGCGGACAGATAGCCATTGACCCATCAACGGGCGAGTATACGCCATCTGCAATTGAAGCAGAAGCGGAACTCGTAATGAAAAATCTTGAAGCGTTGCTCGAAGCCTCTGGCTCCGATTTTAGTTCTGTTGTTAAAACCAGTATTTTCTTGCAGAGCATGTCAGACTTTGCCGAAGTAAATGCTGTCTATTCGAAGTATATGGTGGCTCCTTTTCCTGCCAGAGAAACCGTAGAAGTTGCGCAACTTCCGAAAAGCGCGAAAGTTGAAATTAGTATGATCTCAATTGTAAAATAATGATACTCAAAAAAATTCTTCACTACCTAAATCCTTTGAATCTTTTCAAAAAAGAGCAAGGCGATCTTAACCTACGCATGATGCACGGGATTAATAAAATTTCAATTCTTATTTTTGTAATTGCACTAACCGTATTGGTTATTCGCTGGATGAAATAGTTACTTCCAACGCATTGTTTCTATCATGTGCACCACATCTTCGCGCATGAACTTCAAGCACGGTGCAAGTGAATCAGAATTTGGTTTGTTGCGGAAATACAGCACACCGCGCAAAAAATGATTCACACTATCTGTTACAAAAAACTGTAGCTGAGATGCGGATTCTCCTTCGAGATCGTATATAATTCCATACATTTTCGTAGAGTCAATTCGAATCTGTGTGCGGCGAATTGCAGTGGCCTTTACTTCGTGCATTAACGTATTGTCATATGCTTTCGAAACATGCTTTTCCAAATTGTTTTCTACTGGAAAATAAGAACAATATACAGTAGCTCTTAATCGGGGTACAAAAAGGTTAAACCAGCACCCCGTGTTTCCTTCCTCTCCAGGCACATTCATAACTTTAGAATAATTCGGAGCTTCAAATGAAACCGGACATTCACTTTCGAATTGCGTATATTTCTTCTCGGGAAAATCAATTCTGAAATATGCTTTTTTTCTTGGTACTGCAGTATCTCTGGAAAAGAAAAAGAAATACACTCCCGCTGCAGTCAACAAGGCCGCAGCCAATATCAGTATCCAACGCTTGTATTTCTTAAACATATCGCTTTGCTTTAACTCGACTGATTTTTCTGTTGTCCGCCGATTCTATGGTGAATTCGAAATTACCGAACTGCCAAGTTTCTTCGGACTTCGGAATTCTTCCCATTTGTTCAACAATGAATCCGCCAAGGGTGGTGCTGTCTCCGCGTGAAGCTTCAAAATCATCTCCGTCCATATCGTAAACACGGTACATGTCTATCAACGGAATTTTCGCAACGAAAAGTATATTTTTCTCGTCGAGTTTCGACCATAAAATTTCACTTTGATCATCGAACTCATCTTTCACTTCTCCAACTATTTCTTGAAGTATATCTTGAAGAGTTACAATACCTGAGGTTCCTCCGTATTCATCAACCACAATGGCCATGTGCATTTTGTCGCGTTGAAATTCGGTTAACAAATCATCTACTTGTTTGCTCTCCGGGACGAAGAATGCCTTTCGCTGTAGGCTCTCCCAGTTGAATTCCTCTTTGCCTAAATGGGGAAGTAAGTCCTTCGCGTAAAGAATTCCAGCTACCGAATCCAACTTCTCATTGGCTACAACAAATCGAGAATACCCTGAAGATTCCACGCGCTGAATAACATTTTTGAATGACTCTCCTAAAAACAGACAAACGATATCTACACGAGGCGTCATAATTTGCACCACTTCATTGTCGCCGAAGGTCACAATGCCTTCTAAAATGCGATGCTCTTCTTCCGATCGATTATCATCGGAAGTCAGCTCCAACGCATGACCAAGTTCATCTACAGAAATATTTCCTGATTGCTGATTGTTATCACTCTCGAACCATTTTCCGGCGGTGGTCAGAATCCAAATAACTGGAGAAAAGACTTTATCCAGTACTATGAATAAAAACGCGAAACGCTTCGCCAATTTAATGTTATTCGCAGTGGCGTATACTTTCGGAATCACCTCTCCAAACAAGACAATAATAGTGGTTACCCCTACAACATTAAGTAATCCCACAACCCAAGGTTCAAGCGAAGTTCCTTCAAACCACATATCGAACAAAATCGTAGAAACAAGCACCACCGCAATGTTCACCATGTTGTTTCCAATAAGAACAGAGGCGAGCAGTCGTTTAGTAGCTATTTCAGGTGTTGGGTGTTCGAGTAGACGAAGAACATTTTTAGATTGACTGTCCGTCGCGTTTTCGAGGTCTTTTCGTTGTACGGGTGACAGCGAAAAAATAGCCACTTCCGAGCTCGACATAATGGCGCTACAAGACAAAAGCAACAGCACGAGCAACAAAGGGCCCGCGCTGTTTAACAAGATCACACTATTGAATTCCATTCTTTACATTACCAATATGTTTGTAAAGGTAACGAAAGAAAAAAAACGGGAAGATTAGAATTCAGTTTCTTCCACCATTTCGGTGTTAGCAGGAACTGATTCTTCCTTCTTGGTGTTGCTGAGGAGTTGAACATCTTCGGCAAACACTTCCAAAACGGTACGGTCCTCGCCGGTCTTCAGTTTATAGGAACGAGAGCGCAGCTTTCCTTCCACATAAACCAACATACCTTTTTTCAAGTACTGTTCGGTAAATGTTAGACTCGAGGTTCTTCGCACAACAATGTTGTGCCACTCCGTCTGTTCTTGTCGTTCTCCTTTCGCGTCCTTCCAAATCTCTTTGGTGGCCATGGAGAAGTTCGCAATTTTGCCTCCGTTGTCGAAGGTCTTGACCTCTGGGTTTCTACCCAGGTGACCCACTAGGATCACTTTGTTGATGGTGTTTGACATAAAAAATAAAATTTAGTTAATGCGTCAAAACTATTTCAGTCAAACACCTTCGGAAAGCAATGCTTATGCGGTTTTCATATATGAATCTCTTTGACGTACTTCATAAGCAACGCTGAAATACCCGTGTTCAATAGCTCTTCAGTGGTTTTGGTTGAAGAAAATTCCCCAGACATATTTCGACATAAACAACTGAAAAACTGAGCGGAAATCTTTCGATGACTGAGCACATGCGTATAAAAATTATCTTTTTTCCATGTTGAAATTTGGGTGGAAGGGAACCGTTTCTGAAATTCAAGAATGACTTCTTCTTCATTCAATTCTACTTTCGATTCAACAAAAGGGAAATCATACAGCCCAGCCCAAACGCCCATTTCAGGGCGTTTATTCACCAGATAACCCGAAGGCGTTTCAATGGCCGCGTAATACAAAAACAATGGCTCTACTTTCGTTTTCGAAGCTTTAACTGGAAAATTTAAAACCGTTCCTGCGCTGAAAGCCCGGCAGCTCGGGGTAAGCGGGCACTCGGAACATTTCGGATTCTTAGGCGTGCAGACTGTTGCGCCGAGTTCCATTGTGGCCTGATTGAAGTCGGCAGGGGCGTGTTTCGGAATCCATTCATTCAACAACAACTGAAACGTCTTACGCGTAGTTCCCTTACCAATGGGCAGATTAGACGCCAGAAAGCGAGTGATGACGCGGAAAACGTTTCCATCTAAAACTGCTACGCGTTCATTAAAAGCGAACGAGGCAATTGCCGCAGCGGTATAAGGACCAATGCCTTTCAATTCAAGAAGTGAAGTATAGGTTGAAGGGAAATTTCCCAATTCTTGAATCTTTTTTGCGGTCGCGTGCAAATTTCTTCCGCGACTGTAATACCCCAATCCTTGCCACAATGAAAGCACCTCGTCAATGGGTGCATTGGCCAAATCGTTAACGGCAGGATAGTGCCCTAAAAGCTTGTGGTAGTAGGCCATTCCTTGATCTACTCTTGTTTGCTGAAGGATTACTTCAGACAACCAAATGGCATACGGATCGTTCGTGTTTCGCCACGGCAAATCGCGCTTCTCTCTGTTATACCACTCCAATAAGGCGGTTGTGTCGCGCGAATTCATAAGGCAATCGTTTGATTTTAAGATTTTAGACGTATATTTGCAGCCCCAAAATTGAGAAAAGAAAATCAAACAAAACGGAATAAGATGACGAAAGCGGATATTGTAACAGAAATTTCGAATAAAACGGGAATTGACAGAAACGACGTGTTAGCGATAGTAGAAGGATTCATGGGTACTGTGAAGAAATCTATGGAAGCAGGAGAGAATGTTTACTTAAGAGGATTTGGAAGCTTCATCGTGAAGAAGAGAGCTGCGAAATTGGGAAGAAATATCTTGGCTAAAACCACGGTAACCATTCCTGCTCATTACATTCCTGCATTCAAACCAGCGAAAGAGTTTGTTGATGCTGTGAAAGAAAAAGTGAAGGTTGCAGAGAATGCGTAAATCGTATCTCATAACCCTCATTGTTAGTATTGCCCTTGGGCTAATCGTTCTTTTTTTATTATTCCCCACTCAACCAAAGTCGGCGATAGACAAGGCGAACAGCCCTATTGCAGACAGCGTAAAGATTCAGCAAGCCATTCAGTTGGTGAACGGACCACAACCCATGCAGGGCATTCAAATGCTTTTGTCAATGGTGGAAGAAAATCCGAAAAATGTTGAAGCTCATTTCGTACTTGGTGAATTTGCTATTCGCTCGGGTCAAATGGAAAAAGCGGTTGCTCGTTTCAATACAATTATTGAACTTCAACCACAAAATACATTAGCCTATATTTACAAGGGCGAAGCATTGATGCAAATGGACAGCTTGCAGGCGGCACTGGCTACTTTCAAGGGAGCCATTGCAACAGATTCTACATCGGGCATTGCGCTGGTGTATGCGGGGAAAATGAATGAGCAGTTAGGTAATTTTAGCGAGGCAAAAACCTTGTACAGCCAAATACTTCGTCACAACGAAGACCCTATTGTAAGAGACAGTGTGAATGCATTTATTAAGAAAATAGATATTAAATTAAATAATAAGTAATATGCCTTGCGGTAAAAAAAGAAAGCGCCATAAAATGGCTACGCACAAAAGAAAGAAGCGTCTAAGAAAGAATCGTCACAAGAAAAAAGTTCGCTAGATCTTTGCTTGAACCATCTGTATTGACGGAAGGCGCTTACATGCGCCTTTCCCGTCGTGCATTAATCTTAGAATAATTTGAACGCTGAACTTGTCATTAACGCTTCCTCCAAGGGAGTGGAAATTGCCTTGCTTCACGACAAACTCTTAGTTGAGTTACATCGTGAGGTTAGTAATACGCAGTTCGCTGTGGGCGACGTGTACCTTGGAAGAGTGCGGAAAATGGTTCCCCACTTGAATGCTGCCTTTGTAGATGTTGGCTACGAGAAGGATGCTTTTTTGCATTTTCTCGACCTTGGTCCACACTATCCTACAATGAACAGATACGTACGCCCCATTCTTGGCGGTGAACGTGCTTCTGGTGAGTTAACCGGACTCCAAAAAGAACCCGAGTTGAAGAAAGATGGTGTCATCAAAGACGCCATTGGACAAGGGAATATGATACTGGTTCAGATTGCGAAGGAGCCCATTTCAGCAAAAGGCCCTCGCCTTACTGCTGAAATTACACTTGCCGGAAGGTATTTGGTGTTGGTTCCGTTTTCGAACAAAGTTTCTCTTTCAAGCAGAATAACCGACGAAGACGAGCGTGACCGTTTGAAAAAACTCATGCAAAAAATTCGCCCACAAAACATGGGTGTTATTGTGCGAACCCAAGCGGTAGACACGAGCGTTGAAGAGCTTGATCAAGATCTAACAGATCTCGTTTTACGTTGGGAAGAGTTGGTGAAAAACCTTCCGAATGCGCTTCCTCCGAAACGTATTCTCAGCGAAATAAAGAAGACCTCTTCGGTACTTCGCGATTTGTTGAACGACTCGTTCACTGCGATTCACGTGAACGACGAGAAATTGGGAGCTGAGGTTCGTACATACATGCACAGCATTGCTCCCGACCAGGAAGGAATTGTTAAGGTTCACAAGACCACAGATTTATTCGATACATTCAATATTTACCGTCAGATTAAGGCCGGCTTCGCGAAGCAGGTAAATCTTAAATCTGGCGCATACCTTATTGTAGAGCACACCGAAGCCATGCACGTTATTGACGTGAACAGTGGAAATCGCAAAAGTGCATCTGCGAAAGATCAGGAACAAAACGCCCTTCAAACCAACCTCGAATGTGCGAAAGAAATTGCGCGTCTCTTCCGTTTGCGCGATATGGGTGGAATTATTTGCGTAGACTTTATTGACATGCAGCAGAAGGAAAACCAAAAGGCCCTTCACGATGCGTTGAAAGAGTATATGCAAGGCGACAAGGCAAAGCACAACATTCTTGCACCAAGCCGTTTTGGGGTGGTGGAAATTACACGTGAACGTGTGAAGCCGGTTACCGAAGTTGTAACACAAGAAACTTGTCCAAGCTGCAGTGGTACTGGAAAGATTGAAGCTGCATTGTTGTTCGAAGATGAAATTGAGAACAGCATTCGCTTAATTGCCGAGACTACCGCGCACAAACATATTGTTGTTGCTATTCACCCTATGGTTGAAGCTTACCTTACCAAAGGTTGGTGGTTCAACACCATATTGGCTCGTTGGAAAAAGCGATTCCAGATTAAAATTGAATTGCAGTCTTCGAGCAACAATGCTCTTCTTGAGTATAAGATCTTTGATTCCAACGGTGATGCGATTAATATCGCTAAATAGTAGGTAAGAAAGGTTAAGAGAAGGGAAGAAAGTTGCAGAGCAACGAATGTCTACGACGAATGTTTTCAACGAATGCCTTCGGCGGATTTGGTCTGAACAGGAATACTAAATATTTCCATAAATTTGCTCCATGTTAAAACGCAAAATGATCAATGATCCGGTTTACGGATTTGTTACCATACGCCATGCGTTCGTTCTTGAATTAATCAATCATAGATATTTCCAAAGACTGAGAAGAATTACCCAATTGGGTCTTTCTTCGTTGGTGTATCCGGGTGCTGGACATAACCGCTTTCAGCATGCCATGGGCGCAATGCATTTGATGCAGAATGCCATTGATGAATTGCGATTGAAAGGACATGCGATATCGCATGAAGAAGAGGTTGGATTGCTTTGCGCAATTCTGCTTCACGACATAGGACACGGTCCGTTTAGTCATGCGTTGGAAAGCTCTATTGTGAATGAAGTTCATCACGAACACATTTCTTCTTTCGCTATGCAGCGCTTGAACGCCGAATTTGATGGAAAACTTAATCTTACGCTTGAAATTTTCAACGGAACGTATTCAAGAAAATTCATGCATCAATTGGTGAGCAGTCAGCTCGACATGGATCGCCTGGATTACTTAGCGCGAGATAGTTTTTTCAGCGGTGTGGTAGAAGGACAAGTGGGAAGCGAGCGTTTAATTAAGATGCTCGATGTGGTGAATGATCAGTTAGTGGTTGAAGAAAAAGGTATTTACTCGATTGAGAAATTTATTGTCGCAAGAAGATTCATGTATTGGCAAGTGTACTTGCACAAGACCGTTTTAAGCGCAGAATATATGTTGGTGAATGTTCTTCGTCGCGCAAAGCATTTGGCAGACCAAGGCGAGCAGCTCTGGGCTTCTCCGGCTTTGCAATACTTCCTCAATAACAAAATTTCTTTGTCTCATTTCGAAGCGAGCGATGAAGCGTTCGAGATGTTTATGAAGTTAGACGACATTGACATCCTAGGTGCTTTGAAAGTCTGGACTTCACACTCCGATTTCGTGCTGAGTGAATTGGCAACACGCATTGTTGAACGCCGACTTTTCAAGATTGAAATTTCAAGAAATGAAATTCCTGAAACCAACATTCAGCAAGCCATTCAAGGCATTCAAGAAGAATATTCAATTACAGCTGAAGAAGCTCGTTATTTCGTGTTGAATGGCAAAGTAGATAACCGTGCCTACAACAGCATGAACGAAGGCATTCTTGTGAAGATGAAGAATGGAGAAATCATAGACGCAGCGAAAGCCAGCGATCACGATAACCTTTCGGCATTGAGCGCGCCGGTTGAGAAATACTTTTTGGCGAAAGCCAAATAATGCCCTTTGGGCGAATGTGCAAGCACGAATGCCCTTTGGGCGAATCTCTTCGAGGAATGCTTCGCGAAAGTCTGCGACGATTTAGTGCGGTTGAATGGCTACTGCGAAAGTGTTGATGAGGTAATTGGAACTGCGTTGCTAAATCGTCGAATACATTCGCGCTACGCGCATTCGTGCTTGCACATTCGTTGCTTAGCAACATTCGCCGATAGGCATTACTCCTTCACTAACCGCATAGTCTTACCAGCCACTCTTACGAGGTAGACACCTGCATTCCATTTCGAAACGGAGATTTCCATGCGATCTGATTGGGCTTTGTCTTTGAATAAGATTCTACCGGTTAGGTCGTACACTTCAACAGATGTTCCTTTTTCCAAACCAACCAAATTCACATTGTTCTTGGCTGGGTTCGGATACAAGCTCATTTCTGTTTTCTTAGCCGGTGCCTCTTCCACCTGAACCCCACATGCCATGGTATAAACAGGGCTTGTGAGTGTGGTTTGCATGTTATTTCCCATGTCATGAACGTCGAACTGCACTTGCGTTCCGCAAGGGTATGGACCTTTCAAGGTTTGTCCCGCTGCATTCATTACAGAAACCGGCTCGTTCAAAGAAGACACAACACCGTATGGACCGCCTGTTCCCATTGAAGAAAGATTCATTGAAACGAAGAACTGTTCATTCGCAGGGTCTTCCATTAATATCATTCCCATGTTTGGAAACTCTACATCATACACACATGAACCATCGTCGAACTGTGCACCTCCGCCGTAGTTCAATGCCATTGGGTCTAAGCAACCACCGCAGTAATACAAACAACTTCCAACATTACAAGTTGCTAAGCTATCGTAATTACATGCCATTGGATCTGTACATCCCACAATTTCATTCGCTCCTGAAACGAACGTCTGCAAGTAACCGAAGTCGGCTAAGTTTCCATTTAAAACCACTTCACCTTGTGCATTGGTAACTGTAACTGCTGAGTTAACGGGCATGAATGAATACAACACCAACTGGTAACAATCTGACGCGTTCATGCAATATCCCGTTGCGTATGGATACTCATTGAAATCACCTTCACCTGTATTTGGGTTGAAGGCGTAGAAAATAACTTGTCCGCCTGAAGTAACTGTGTTCCAGTTTTCAGTTGCGCAACAGGTCCCATTGTCTACAGTGGCATCTGCATTGTAATTCGGAGACGTAGGATCGGTGCAACCTTGACAAGAATAGTCGCACAACGTGTAGTTTGCACAAGTCGCATTCGGATTGTAGTTGCAAGCGAATAGATCGGTACAACCAACGACTTCATTCACCGAAAAGTACTCGTTTACGTAAGGATTAACATTTCCAGTTGTTTGATAGAACACACTTCCGTCTGGACCGTAAATAGTTATCTGGAAAGGTTGAACAGTCAAACTCCAAGCGCTAAACGAGAAGCAATCTTGCTCCATGCAAAAACCTTGAAGCATGTTGTTATATCCGCCTTGTTGAGTTAATCCGTCGGAAGAAGTAACATACCATTCCAACCAAGAAGAAGATTCAACTGTGTACCAGTTGTTGAAGCAGCAAGTGCCGTTGTCCACTGTTGCGTTTGAATCGTAGTTGTTTGCTGTTGGATCTGTGCAACCTAGACATGAATAATCGCAGAATGCAAGTTCGTTGCAGGTTGCAAGTGGGTTATAGTTACATGCAGTTGGTTCTGTGCAACCAGGCACTACAACACCCCATAGGAATGTGTATGGAATTCCAGTTTCCATAGCATTTGTTGCACCTTGAGAAACAATATAACCGGTAGAATCTGTAATTGTGATATATGTTGTCTCTCCATTTTGATTGAACGGATCGAAAGTTATCGGGAAAGAATTCAAGGTGTAACAACCGCTGCTTATGCAAAGCATGCTATCGTTGGGTGTTGTTCCATATTGGTAATATCCCAATGAACTCTGAATCGTCCATGTTGAAGGCACCGAGGTCGTGATGGTCGCTATGTCTGCGTAGCAACATTTTGCATTGTCGTAAATCGCATTTGGATTGTAGTTTGTTGCCAGTGGGTCTGTGCAACCGCTGCAAGAAGCGTATTCGCAAGAGCCGTCGTTACAGGTAACACCCTCAGTGTAGTTGCAGGCCATTGGGTCTGCGCATCCATATACAGGATTCAGAGAAACAGTAGTGTACAAGTAGTTTGTATCTATAACTCCAGTTAACCAAACCGAACCGTCTTCCAGCGTAACCGTGTAATTTTGGTTGGAAGCAAGATTATCGAAAGAATAAACCTGAAGGTTGTAGCATCCGTTTTTAACGCAGAAATTATTATTCACTGTGTTATCTCCGCCAGTCATGAAATACTGTTCGCTGTACAACCAGATTCCCGCTTGTCCTTGTTCTACGTTGAAAGTCGCCCAATGATCTGTACAGCAAGTGTTGTTATCTACAGTTGCATTTGGGTTGAAGTTGAACGCTTCAGGGTTTGTGCAACCGTAACAAGAGTAGTCGCAAGAAGAGTAATTGGCGCAAGTTGCGTTTGGATTGAAGTTGCAAGCTCCAGGATCTGTACATCCTTCAACGGCGTTGTTTGAAATGAGTCCAACAAAGTAAAATTCGTTCCCGAAATTTTCAAAAGGTAGAGCGTTTCCTGAGGCGTCATAAACAGTAACAACCAGTGGAAGAGGGTTCATGGTCATGGGCTCTACGTTCAGCTGAAAGCATCCACCGGGAACACAAAAAGCATTCGCCTCGGGAGAAACACCTTGTGCGAAGACTTCGCCATTTGAATTGTACACCGTCCATGTGGAAGCCTGAGGAATATCTAGAGTGTAGCAACTGAAGTTTTGCGCTGAAGAGCTAAGTGCTAGGACACTCAGAAGAAAGAAATATATAAGTTTTTTCATTATCGAATTTCCGTTATCGAAGATAAGACAACAAAAGGTTTAACAAAGTTCGCTGAACAACAAAATTTCTTTGATTATTACGCGTCAACGGGTGTTAAGGCATGGGCGAGCGTCATCTCGCGGGAAAATAATCTAATTATTAATCATCGTTGGCATGGGCTAACACCCATGCCTTGCGCATTTGTGTCGCCCCGAGGGGCTAGGGAATGATCATTTAAAAGTTTGTTTTCCTCTTCTAAATAAGAATAATAGGTATGATGGTTCTTTTGATTTTTAATGTATTGAATGACTCGCTTTCGGTCTTTGTAGTAGACGGAAAACACGGCGTATCCGGGTTGCCAGGTGAAATCGGCAAGGGATTCGTGTTGCGATTTCATCCAACGTGAAGAGTTTGATTTAGCGGCTTCGGCGAGTTTCGCGGTGGTGAGTGTTCGCGGTAGTTCGCAGAGTATGTGCACGTGATCGTAGTATCCGCCTATGACATATACTTCGGAACCTTTGTTGTTGAATACACCTATGAGGTAGGCGTGTAAGGCTTGTTCAACTTGAAGAAAAATTTTAGGTTCACGGTATTTGGTTACGAACACGAAGTGTAAGACAAGTCGGCTTAAGGAAGAAGGATTCATCGGGCAAAAATGAAAGGCAATCTCTAATCACTCAAGGAATGTTTATGCGCTAACCAACGCGAGCCCCTTGGGGCGACATTACCCGCGTAGCGCGGCTGTTAGGCCGGGCGAAGGAGAACGATTCTCGCATAAATGCGCATAAGGTTGAACCGTTGTTAACTCGCGAGGAGGGTTCGTTTGCTTGATTACCGTTGGCATGGGCTAACACCCATGCTTCCCCGATTATTTCACCCCTTCGGGGCTAGTATCCGTCGAAGACATTCGCCACCGGCATTCGTCGTAGACATTCGTGCTTGCACATTCGTTGCTCCGCAACATTCGCCCTTCGGGCATTCTACTGCGTAAGCAGTTTCCCTGCTGTCTTGGCGATAACTTCTTCCAGGGTGACATCCGGAGCCAATTCAACCAAATGAAATGCGCCTTCGCGGATGTCGAAAACACCTAAATCTGTGACTACTTTCTTAATGCAATGAATGCCCGTTAACGGCAAACTACACTGAGGCAATAGCTTCGAATTGCCGGCCTTGTCGCAATGCTGCATGGCCACAATGATGTTCTTCGCACTAGCAACCAAATCCATAGCGCCGCCCATGCCCTTCACCATCTTACCAGGAACTTTCCAATTGGCAATATCGCCGTTCTCGCTGACTTCCATAGCACCTAAAATCGTAAGATCCACCTTCTGCGCTCTGATCATTCCGAAACTCATGGCACTGTCGAAAATGGAAGAGCCATCACGCAAGGTAACCGTCTGCTTCCCAGCATTAATCAAGTCCGCATCTTCATCCCCTTCAAAAGGAAAGGGTCCCATTCCTAAAATACCGTTCTCGCTTTGCAATTCCACTTCCATTCCTTCCGGAATATAGTTGGCCACCAACGTGGGTATTCCAATGCCCAAGTTCACATACGTGCCGTCTTGAACCTCTTGCGCAATTCGCTTTGCTATTCCAATTTTATCCCAAGCCATAATTATATTCTTTGACGAACAGTGCGCTGCTCAATTCTTTTTTCGTAATTCTCTCCCTGAAAAATGCGGTGCACATATATGCCCGGCGTGTGAATGTGGTCTGGATCTAACGCTCCAAGAGGAACCAATTCTTCCACTTCAACAATGGTAATTTTCCCTGCCATAGCCATCATGGGATTGAAATTGCGCGCGGTTGAACGAAACACCAAGTTCCCCATAGCGTCTCCTTTCCAGGCCTTCACCAAAGCGAAGTCTGCATCAAAGGCCTCTTCCATCAAATACTTCTTCCCTTTGAACTCACGCACTTCTTTTCCTTCCGCTACTTCCGTTCCAACACCTGCGGGGGTATATACCACTGGCATTCCGTATCCGGCTGCCATGCATCGAGTAGCTAAGGTTCCTTGCGGAATCAATTCCACTTCCAACTCTCCACTCAGCATCTGACGCTCAAATTCAGCGTTCTCACCAACGTAAGAGCTAATCATTTTCTTGACTTGCTTTTGCTGAAGTAACAAGCCCAATCCGAAATCATCTACCCCAGCATTGTTCGAAATGCAAGTGAGATCTTTCACACCCATCTTCACCAATTCCGCAATGCAATTCTCCGGTATGCCACACAGGCCGAATCCGCCTACCATAAGCGTCATTCCAGAGGTAATACCTTCGCACGCTTCCGCTGCAGAAGCTCTTACTTTATTAAATCCCATAATCTATTTTATTCTGGCACATCGCCGTCAAATTCCAATTCTCCATTGAAAAACTCCTCAAACGTTGCGTCTTCGCCGTCACTAAACAACTCACCCATTCCTATCTGATTACATTGGAAGCGTATAGGGTCATAATTAAGCGGTGCTTCAAAATCTCCTTTCGAAATGGAAAGATTCGCATCCTTATAAATTCCGTTCATGTAGTATCCGAAAATTGGCAATCCGGTATTGGCTCCTTGACCCAATGCTGTGCTTGAGAAACGAACCGTTGGATCTTGCGCACCTACCCAAACGCCCGTGACCAATTCCGGGGTCATACCTATGAACCAACCGTCTGTATTGTTCTGTGTGGTCCCCGTTTTTCCGGCCATTGGGTATGGTATTTTACCAAACTTAGGATTCGATCTTATGCGAGCAGCTGTTCCAAAATCACAAACACCTTTCATTAATTTAACGGTTTCGTATGCAATTTCCGGCTCCAAGGCTTGGTCAATAACTGGATCAGCTTCGTAAATTAAATTACCATTTTTGTCTTCGACACGCATAATGAAAGTGGGCTCAATAAACAGCCCATGATTCACTAATGATGCTTGTGCGCCCACCAATTCATACATGGAGAGTTCACACGCTCCCAACGAAATAGAATACTGCATTGGAATAAAACTTTTCACCCCCATTCGTCTCATCATTGCAATAACAGGTTCTGGTCCAAACCGAGAAATAAGCGTGGCCGCAATTGAGTTTACAGACCCCGCTAATGCTTTGGCCATCGTATATGTGGATCCCGCTCCTCCTTTCGGACACCATCTTCCTCCGGTAGGTAAATCAATACAACCGGCTCCTGTAATTTTATCGCAAGGTTTCATTCCCATGCGCATAGCCATGGCATAAATAAACGGCTTGAACGTTGAGCCCACTTGTCGCTTAGATAAATATACATTGTCGTATTTAAAATACTTATAATCGATACCTCCGACCCAAGCTTTCACAAATCCGTTTCGTGGATCCATAGACATTAAACTCGCATGCAATATGGTCTTGGTATAAATGATACTGTCCATTGGGGTCATGGTGGTGTCTTTGTATCCCCCGTGTTTGTAAACCGACATCTTCGCCGGTTTGTTAAACTGGGCCAAAATATCCTCCTCAGAATGGGAATCCCAAGTATATCCGCACCCTCCTGCATCTTCTTTGCAATGATTGTGTCCGTCTGCGCTTTCTATGTATGAGGCTGGTCGGCCGCAATCTGGACACATCTTTCCTGCTAACATTTTGTAACGCTCACTGGTAACCACAGCTTGTCTTAAAATGGCATTGCGATCGTTCTCTGTAATTCTCGAGTAGAATGGATATTTATCTTTTGGTCGCGACGATAAATTTCTCGTAAACGCGGGCTGAAGTTCTTTTCTCAAATGCTCTTCTACAGCATACTCCGCGTGAATTTGCATTTTTCGATCGAGCGTAGTATACACTTTCAATCCATCTTCGTAAATGTTAAAAGCAGTACCGTCTGCCTTTTTGTATTTCAACTCACCATTCGCATCTCTACTTTCAAAAATTTCTGTGAGCTTATTTCTAACCGCTTCACGAAAATAAGGCGCTTGACCCTCGTCGTGAGAAACTTTTGAATAGTTCAGGCCTAGGGGTTCGGATCTGTATGTTTGGTAATCTCCATCCGATAATTTTCCATATTTAACCATCTGTGACATCACCACCTCGCGACGTTTCAAGACTAAGGAGTCTCTCTTTAGCGGGTTGAATAATGACGAGTTCTTTAGCATTCCAATTAACATTGCACCCTGAGGAATGGAAAGCGAATCGGGAGTCGTCGAGAAATAAATGCTAGCAGCACTTTTAAGACCCACCGCTTGATTCAAGAAATCATATTGGTTTAGGTACATGGTTATAATCTCGTCTTTGGTGTATACACGCTCTAATCGCAAGGCAATAACCCACTCTTGTAATTTTTGACCTACACGTGTTAAAATGCCCACTTCCTCATAACCGCGAGTAAACTGCAACTTTGCCAACTGCTGAGTAATTGTGCTTCCACCACCGTCTGATCCAAGTGAAAAAGCAGCCCTCGCCAAGCTTCTCGCATCTATTCCGTTGTGTTCTCTAAAACGCACATCTTCCGTTGCCAACAAGGCGTCTACAACATGCGGGGGTATTTCTTGGTACGAGATGTCTGATCGATTCTCCTTGTAAAACGCACCAATGGAAGTTCCGTCAGAAGCATAAATTTGAGAAGCTAATCCCACCTTTGGATTGGCCAGTACTCCAATGTTTGGAAGTCCACTGAATAAAACAATTCCCAATATTATTGAGAAAAAAAACCAAGGGGACATGCCAATCCACCAAAGAATTTTAGCATATTTTTTTTCTTGTTCAGGTGTGTTTTCCATAGCTTTTCTGAAACGGCATTTTCAAAGTAAAATTAATATTATCAAAACTAAACTATCTAATGCGCCTTCGTGAAATAATTCTTTATTTTTTCGGCTATTTTTTCACCCACGACTTGTTCAATTTCATTTTGTGTAGCGGCTTTAATTCGTGCAACAGAAGAAAAATGTTGCAGTAATTTTTCAATCGTCTTCTTACCAACTCCAGCAATGTTCTCCAATTCAGAATGAATGGCACCCTTACTCCTACGTTGCCTGTGTTTACTTAAACCATATCTATGCGCTTCATTCCGCAAGTGCTGAATAATCTTCAAACTCTCACTGCGCTTGTCTAAATAAATGGGAATGCTGTCTCCCGGAAAGAAGATTTCCTCCAAGCGCTTCGCAATTCCGATTACCGCAATCTTTCCGCGCAAACCAAGTAAATCCAACGATTCCATGGCAGAAGAGAGCTGCCCCTTTCCACCATCAATAATCAACAACTGCGGCAACGGCTGCTCTTCTTGAATTAACCGCGCGTACCTTCTGTAAACCGCTTCGCGCATGGAAGCAAAGTCATCGGGTCCAACAACAGATTGTATGTTGAAGATGCGGTAATCAGACTTGCTCGGCTTTGCGTTTTTGAAAACCACACAAGCACTCACCGGATTCGTTCCTTGAATATTCGAGTTGTCGAAACACTCTATATGCACAGGATATTCAGGGAGGCGCAAATCTTTTTTCATGGTTTCCAAAATACGCTGCGTGTTCCGCTCTGGGTCCAGGAAGGCCGCACGCTTACGTGCTTCCAACAAGAAATGATTCGCGTTTTTTAAAGAAAGTTCTATCAACTTTTTTTTGTCGCCTCGCTGAGGAACATGAAGTTCCAATCCGGGAATTTTTTCATTTATGTCGAAGGGTATCAGCGCAGACTTCGCTTGACTCTTCATGCGTTCGCGGAACGAACGAATAACGAATGCCAACACTTCTTCGTCGGTCTCATCGAGTTGACGAACCACCTCTGCCGTGTACACGTGCACAATGCTTCCGCGCATGATGTGCATGTAATTCGCGTAAATGCTCTGCGCATCAGATGCAATGGAAAAGACCTCCACATTGTCAATGTCTGTATTCACAATGGTAGACTTCGCTTGAAAATTTTCCAAGGTTTGAATACGCTCTTTCAACTGTTGCGCTTGTTCGAATTTTTGTTCTGAAGCTAATTGAATCATCTCCTTTTTCAAGGTCTTCACCGCCTCTAAATATTCACCCTTAATGATTCGCTTGATATGCTGAACACCTTGCTGATAATCCTCTTCACGTTGTTTGCCCACACAAGGTCCGAGACAATTTCCCAAATGATATTCCAAACACACCTTGAATTTTTTCGCTTGAATATTCGCCTTCGAAAGATTCAGCGTGCAGGTGCGAAGAGGATACAATTCTTTGATTAAATCGAGAATTGAATACAATGATTTTCCGGAAGTGTACGGACCGAAATAAGTAGAGCCGTCGTTTAAAATTTGACGTGTACTCTGCACCCGCGGGAAGGGTTCGTTCTTAATCACAATACTCGAGTAGGACTTATCGTCCTTCAACAAAATGTTGTACCGCGGCTTGAATTTTTTAATGAGAGAATCTTCCAACAACAACGCATCCGATTCCGTTTCAACGACCGAATATTTGATGTCGCGAATTTTCTTGACCATTAATTTTGTCTTGATGCTTTCGTATTTATTCTTATTGAAATAACTCGTTACACGGTTCTTCAACACCTTCGCTTTCCCAACATACAAGATGGACCCGTTCTCTTCGAAGAACTGGTAAACGCCCGCCTTTTCAGGCAATGCCTTCAAAATACTTTTGATGTGATCGGAAACTTCCACAACACAAATATCGGCATATCTTCGCGACAATGAATTTTGTAACGGGCGCAACGGGTTTAATTGGAAGTCATCTTGTTCTTCGATTGGTGGAAGAAGGACTGCCTGTTACCGCTTTATTTCGAAATGAAAAAGGGCAATCGGAAGTCTTCGAATTGTTTCAATTCTATGGAAAGGAAAATCTATTTTCTCAGATTCAGTGGGTGAAAGGAGATGTGGAAGACGCTGATGACATGTTCGATTTAACTGAGGGAATAGACACCGTCTTTCATTGTGCGGCAATCGTTTCATACCACAAAAAAGATGCTTCACGCATGTTGGACGTAAATATCAACGGAACGAAAAACGTGGTGAATGCGTGTCTTGAAAATGAGGTGAAACACTTAATTCACATCAGCTCTATTTCCGCCTTAGGCGATTCAAAAGGAACTGTTATTAATGAAGAAACACCGCGTGATTTCAACGATTATCATTCAAATTATTCGAAGGGAAAATATCTTTCAGAACAAGAGGTTTGGCGCGGAATTCAAGAAGGATTGAATGCTACAATTTTGAATCCGGGTGTCATCTTCGGTCCGAACAATTGCACCCGCAGTTCAGGAACCATGATTGCTCGGATAGATAAAGGCCTTCCGGCCTTGCCCGCTGGTGGAAGCGGGATTGTTTCTGTATTAGACGTGGTGGAAATCATGATACGCGCAGCTAAACAAACACCCACTAACGAACGCTACATTCTTTGCGCAGAAAATATTCGTATGTCGGAACTCTTCACAAAAATTGCCGACGCCCTTCAAGTTAAAATTGGAAAAACCATTGCGAAGAAATGGCAGATTAAGCTTGTTTTTTACATGGAGGCGCTTGTGGAATTGTGCACTGGAAAACGCGCCACCATTACGCGGGAGATCATTCGAAACTACGATGAGGTAAAACAATTCGATGGGAGCAAAGCAAAGCGCGTTTTCGGATTTGAATACCGAAATACCTTTTCAAGTATTGAAGACACCGTAAGGTATTACAAGGTTCTATCGAAAGGTGCTTCGCAAAGTGACTAGTAAAGAAAAAGCCCCTTCAACAACGTTGAAAGGGCTTAACCAAACCAAACCTCAAAACCTAAAATCGTATTATCTGTCGGCGTAAATCCAAACGCCAAGCTGGATGTTTATGTTCTTTTTCATAGTCGTTTTGTTTTCCTTTTAACAAAAATGTAAAAGAGTCTCGGTCCAAATTTTCCGAATAAAGCAAAGGCCCCGATAAACTGATTATCGGGGCCTTTCAATTCAGAATAGGTTTCTATTATTCTACAAGAAGCATCTCAACACGACGGTTTCTTGCTTTACCATCTTCAGTATCGTTTGATGCAATAGGTCTGTCAGGTCCGTAATATAGAATTTCAAATCGATGATCGGTAACACCCCTAGCTGAAAGATATTTCTTCACAGATTCGGATCTGCGTTTCGAAAGAAGGATATTCGAATCACGATTTCCAACGTTATCCGTATGCCCTGAAATACGTAGCTTCCAAGAAGGGTTCGCCAACATAAGCCCCGCCAGTTCATTCAAACTTGAATATGAGCTTGAGAGAATAATATCGCTTGTACTATTGAATTCAAGGTTTTCGAATGCCTTCTTCATTACTTCTTTTTCTTCTTCCTTCAGAATAATTTCCTCGGCCTCTTTCGCAAATCGGAAGAATCCATCGAGCTCTCTGTAAGCGTTTTTACCACGAAGATTTGGTGCGGTGACAAAAACAGTTCTAACAGTGTCAGAATTGTATCCTTCCAATTTGAACTTCGCCGTTTTGGTGTCAATATTTTTTCCATAACTGTAAACCCCGCCACCTTGAGTTACTTTCTCAATTTTAGTGTCCACATTGAAATGAGTTAGCTCAGCAGCTGGACAACCCTTCAATTCAGCAATTCCGTAAACAGTAGGGCAAGCGTCTACTTTGTCAATGATGTTGTCTCCGTCTGTGTCTGGGCAACCATTGTATTTTACTAATCCTTTGGTATCTGGACAATCGTCTACACGATCCATAACACCATCTGAATCACGGTCTGGGCAACCGTTGAAAATAGCCAAGCCTTTTTCAGTCGGACAATCGTCTTTCGAATCGCCTATTCCATCTCCGTCTGTATCGGGACAACCTTTCAATTCCACTACTCCAGCGACTTCAGGACATTCGTCTTTAGAATCTGAAACACCGTCTCCATCAGTGTCTGGGCAGCCTTGGAACTTAGCCAAACCAGGAAGATCCGGACAATCGTCGTCCTGATCAAATATTTGATCGCCATCACGATCAGGACAGCCATTATACTGAACCAATCCTTTATCATCTGGACAATCATCTGTGCGGTCCATAACTCCGTCAGAATCGCGGTCTGGACAGCCGTTGAAATTCGCCAATCCCTTTTCATCTGGACAGTCATCTTTCGAATCTGTGATTCCATCTCCGTCTTTGTCAGGACAACCCTTTAACTCAACTACTCCAGCAACATCTGGACAATCGTCTTTTAAATCGGTAACGCCGTCTCCGTCCTTATCAGGACAGCCGTGAAGTATAGCCAATCCCGGAACATCTGGACATTCATCCGCTTCATCTCGGATGTGATCACCATCACGGTCAGGACAACCACGAAACTCCCATGTCCCCGGATCCTTGATACACTGATCCTTTCGATCTGAAACTTTGTCGTTGTCGCGATCTTTAATGCGTTTGTAAGCAATAGGAATTCGAACCATCACATAGGCGTCAAGTCCGGAAATGTCCTTCGTCCCAAATCCGTCTCCACGAAGGAACGCACGATAGGGATACATGCTGCTTGTTCCGAAAGTAACAGGCCCAAGGCGCACTGCAAGACCGGTGCGAGTTCCCATTAGACTATTGTAACTGAATGGGATTGAAACTCCGGCAATGCGGTGATCCCATCTTGGAGTAATTGAGATGGTTGTGAAATCGTGAATTTTGTTCGGGTTTGAATTAAAACCGAAAGCAATGAAGTTCGTTTGATTGATGTATAAGTCCCTCCAAATGTGATAGTCTATTTGTGTACTGAAGGCCGTTGGCAAATTCATTTTGTAATTCGCTCCGGCACTCGTGCCTCCGAAACGTGCGCTGAGCGTATCGTCCAATGCAGCAATCGGTGTTGTTCCGAAATCCAATTTCGAAATGTCCCAATTCGAAGTGTTCGCTGTAAAGTCTGCGCTCTGTCCACCCTTAGAGAATTTTACTCCTCCTAAGTCTGTCATAGAAACACCTACTTTTAACTTGTATTTATTTTCATTGCGCTTCCAAACATTCGTCTCACCATCCATGTCATGTTTGTGTTTAGCGAAGTCAGGGCGCCACTCGTAGATCAATCCAAAATCAAATCCAATTCCCAAATTTGAAACTACGCGATAGTTCAAATTATTCTGATTCGCTTCGAAGTTTGTTGAGTGTCCGTATTGCACATCTGCGTTGTACAACGAAACCGTTGAATCAGAATTTACGGAATAATCGAGATTGTCTACGAACAAATAAGCCGACTGCAATCCTTGAAGGGCTTTCAGCGTAACACCCGCCTTCAAAAAATGTTTCTCTTTATCCATTAACACACGTCCATATCCCAAGGCATATTCCATCCAAGACATGGTCTGAATGGATAGCTTATCATTGGTAATTCTTGTGTTGAAGAGCGAGGGGTAATTCAACGAATTGTACCCAAGACGAAATAAATCGCCGCCAACGCCATCTACATTTAAATAGGTGCGAGCTCTCGCCGAAAGTGAAATAGAATTTTTCTCGTTGAGGGAAATCATTAGACCGGGCAAATAGATATTATTGAATACAAATGCTCTTCTGTTGTCTTCAAAATTCGCTGTGGTGAAATCTTCTGTTGCAGGTGTTGGGTCTAACAACGGATAAGTTGTTGAAGTTAACCCTCCATCGCGAACCAAATAACTCGGTTTGAAACCCATGAAATTATTTGCTACTCCGAAGCCCGTTCCAAACAATTGAATTTCGAATTTCAATCGATTGTCGGCCAGATTCGCTGGATTAATCTGCACGCTCGAAAGTCCACCATAGTTGCTCGAGCCAATGCCCAAGAGATCTTGAGCTTGAGCGCCTACCATGGTTAGCGCAGAAAAAACGAGAAGTAAAAATTTTTTCATGAAATAATAAATTACTTAAATATGGTTTTGGTAAAGTAAAGAAAACCCATAAAGCACCAACAATACGACAACAATTCAAAAGTGTTGAACATCTGACGTTTAAAAAAAAAGCAGATAGAGGAAACTTAAATCGTTCGTTGACGTACTTTTCCAAAGTGAAACAAATAGCATTTCTTCTTTTCATTGGGTTGGCTAACTTGGCAGTTGGACAAGATTTTCGCGCAGCAGCCATTCAGCAGTATGCTGAAGGAATTTATGACGTCGCCCTACACAGCATTAATCGACTAGAAAAATTCGAGGCCTGTGATTACTTCATTAAAGCCAATGCGCTTCAGAAACTCGGACAATTTCAACAAGCGAGTTTGAACTACAATGAAGCGAAATCAAACGGGTGCAAAGACGAGTCTCTCCTGCTGAATAATGGCATTTGTGAATATTCCCTCGGTAATTTAAGCGAGTCCGTATACTTGTTGAAGCTTTACACGCTTGAACACAATGACAATTTTCAAGGACACTATTGGCTTGCTTCCGTCTATTACCTTCAACATAAATATTCAAAAAGTCGCGAGGAGCTAGAAACAGTTTTTTCATTGAATGAAAAATATGCTCCGGCTTATTTTTTAGATGCTGCCATTCACCAAAGTAGAAAACAATTCGGTGCAGCCGCAGAAACTTTTCTCGAAGCATACGCCCTAGATAGCACGTTAGAAGAGGCCCAACTTCAAGCAGGAATTTCCTTACTCGATATGCAGAAGAATGAGGAAGCTCTGGTAATTTTCAAACAAATGTTAAAGCCGTCTAGCAGTTCTTACATCTCAGCCTTGTATTATGCCGGTGAAACTTCATACTTGTTGAAGGAAAACGATGATGCTTGTAATTACTGGAAAACCGCAGCCGAATTGGGAGACTATGATTCAAAAGAGATTGTCCGCACGTGGTGCGAAAACAAGAAGAAGCCGATTTTCAAAATACGATCTTCACGATTAAAGTTTTAATTCAGAACAACCTTCACGCTCCAATTGGCGCGCACTTCAATGGGCTTTGAAAAAACACTTACGGGTTCGCATCTCATTTTTTGTTGAAGATCCACAATGTCCCATTGTCCGTTTCTATTCATGTCGTGCACCAAACGAACCGTGTACTTTCCTGGCTGAATTCCGCTAAAGACAAGTGTTTCCGAATAGTCTACCTTTCTAACAACAGCTCCTTTTTCATTGCGAAGTTCAACAAATTTCTTGAAACTTTTATCTTCCAACAGCGGAATAGAAAGTTCGAGATTTCCTAATTTTTCAGCGGATGGAAATTCAAAATTCAATTGAAGGGTATCGTTCGTTGTTCCATAGGCTGTTTCCCAAGCGCCGGGTAATATGCGTATGCTTCCCTTTCCAACAAGTTCACTCGCATTCGCATCTATTTGTATCGCGAAATGAAGAGGAGAATTGGTTTCTACCAGAGTTCCGGATGCTTTAATTCCTTGAACTGTTACTTCGCAGGTGCTTCGTTTCAAAACCGAATAGGACGGGGCTTTCACCAAAATTAATTCTTTCGGTTTTTGTTGAATAGAACCTGAAAATTTGAACTTCTTCAGCTTCGCCGACTTCGCTATAAAAACACTTAAGGTATCTGCCGGCTGCTGATTGAATGAAAAAATAATACCTTCAAAATTATTGTTCGGAAGGGCACCTTCTCTTCCGCCTAAAGCGAAAAACAAGGTGTCGCTGTTCTCCAAAGATCCGTAACGAAACGGAAAATTCGCTGCTGATGGAGACAGTCGAATTCTATCTATCATGCCATAGGCGCCAACAATGAAGCCGCTTCCAACAGAATCTGTTTTGAATAAATCTTCTGTTATCTTCTCAACTTTCTTCGGGGAGAAGCGCAAATTCAGCGGGTACATTTGTTGTGTTGAAACGGGTTGTTCCATGAAATCGCCGATTTCGTTTTCATCCCAAATTCTGTTTTCATTCAAATCGGAAAATGCAGCAATCTGGAAATTGGCTTTCGGCAAATAGTTGAAAAGAAACTCGCCTTTTTCGTTCACTTTCTTGGCATAAGCCACTTCACCCAACAAGCTATCTGAATAGAGAATTACTACTGCCTTTTCAGGCACTCCACCTTTTTGAGCATCGTAAACCGCTCCACTAATGGAAGCCGAATCGAGCGTGCTTCCAGTAGAAAAAACAAAATTCAATGAAGCCTTATTTCCTTCCGTAATATCTGAAATGGCATTGCCAAATTCTATGGTGTAAGTCGTATTCGCCTTCAGCGTATCGTTCCAAGAAAGCATGGCTAAACGTTTGTTGCAAATCAAGGTGGCCGGCTGTTTCAGCGCGGGAGAGATAATCACCTCATTCGCCGCACCTGCTTGAACGAACTCATCGAAATTCAATACAAGGGTGTTTGTAGCCACATTCGTGGCGAAAGAATCTATGCTTTGTGTAAGTAATTTCGGCGGAGTCACATCTTTTGCACCGCCGTTCAGTCCGCGCACTTGCGCACAACCCACTGCAAAGAGGGCGCTTCCGATAACGATGCTATTTCGAAGATTAAAAAACTTCATTCGCTAAAATATTCGCTATTTCTTCCAAGCCTGTTAAATCATCTTCGTCGAAGAAGTCGAGTTGTGTACTGTCAACATCTAACACCCCGATGACTTCATTCCCCTTTATAATCGGAACTACAATTTCACTTTTCGAAGCGCTGCTGCAAGCAATATGTCCGGGAAACTCATCGACATTCGGAACAATAATCGAAGCGCCATTTGACCAAGATGTTCCGCAAACACCCTTCCCATGCTCAATCTGTGTGCAGGCCACAGGACCTTGAAAAACGAACAGATTCAGGGCGTTGTTATTCACGATATAGATCCCCACCCAAAGAAAATCGAAATTTTCTTTCAGTAAGGCCATTACATTTCCGGCTTTCGCAATAAAATTCGGTTCACCGTTACACAAGGCAAAAGCCTGCGCACAAGCGGCTTTGTAGCGTTTTTCCTTCGAAAGCTCTTTCGAGATAGTTGGTAATTCAGACATAGAAGTTCAAAAGTACAACACGATGACAAAAATCTTGTGATTTGTGTAGAAAGGCGTTACCTATATTTGCTAACCTAAAGACAAAATGTATGTCATCAACTAATTTTAGAGATCGCCACAACGGCCCTCGCCAAGAAGAAGTCTCACACATGTTACAAACCATTGGTGTGAACTCTATTGACCAATTGATTAACGAGACTGTTCCTGCACACATACGCTTGAAAGCTCCGTTAAATATAACGAGCGCGCTCAGCGAAGACGAGTATTTAAGTCACGTTTGGGAGCTCGGAAAAATGAATGTGGTTGCAAAAAACTACATTGGTTTGGGTTACCACCCGACCTTTACTCCGACGGTTATCTTAAGAAATATTTTCGAAAATCCAGGATGGTATACGGCCTATACTCCTTACCAAGCCGAGATTGCTCAGGGACGTCTAGAGGCAATCTTGAACTTCCAGACCATGGTTACCGATTTAACTTCATTGCCTATTGCAAATGGAAGTTTGTTGGATGAAGGAACTGCAGGAGCGGAAGCCATGATTTTGTTCTTCCACAGCCGTTCAAGAGCGAAAGAGCAAACCGGAGCAAACAAGTACTTCGTAGACGCAAAGACTTTCCCACAGACAATAGATGTATTGACAGGACGCGCTTTCCACCTCGGCATTGAGTTGGTGATTGGCGATTATAAGACGCATGTATTCACTCCAGAATTTTTCGGAGCTTGTGTTCAATTCCCAAATGCAGAAGGAAGTGTAGAAGATTATTCACTTTTCTGTGAAGGTGCGCATGCAAACGAC
The DNA here is from genome assembly GCA_044239865.1 of Flavobacteriales bacterium. Taxonomy (GTDB): domain Bacteria; phylum Bacteroidota; class Bacteroidia; order Flavobacteriales_D; family Sanyastnellaceae; genus CAIZGX01. Next base: position 784,417 of record JBIIAO010000002.1, on the reverse strand, counting down.
GTATACGTTTCAGTAGCATCTGATCTAATGGCATTGGCAACATTAACACCTCCGGGTGAATGGGGAGCAGATTTGTGTTTCGGAAACTCACAACGCTTCGGTGTTCCAATGGGATTCGGTGGACCACACGCTGCGTTCTTCGCAACGAAAGAAGATTTCAAGCGTAACATGCCAGGACGTATCATCGGTGTTTCGAAAGATCGTCACGGTAACACGGCTTATCGCATGGCGCTTCAAACGCGTGAGCAACACATTCGCAGAGAAAAAGCTACTTCAAACATTTGTACGGCGCAAGCCTTGTTGGCTGTAATGGCTTCTATGTTCGGTGTATATCACGGACCAAAAGGAGTGAAGAGCATTGCAACCCGCATTCATACTTACACGCATTCGTTGCGCAACGCATTAGTGAGCGCAGGAATAAATGTGGTGAATACTTCGTTTTACGATACGTTAACGATTGCTTCAACAGACGAAGGAATTCAAGAACGTGCAGCTTCACACAACGTAAACATGTATTTCCACGCTGGTGGTTTAAGTCTTTCATTGAATGAAGCAACGAAGCCAGCAGACTTGAATGAATTGTATTTCATTCTAACCGGAAAAGAAGGATCAGTAAGTTTAACTACCGAATGTTCATTCGGTTCAATGGCAAGAACATCATCATTCATGACTCATCCGCATTTCAATTCACACCACAGTGAAACAGAAATGTTGCGTTACATGAAGAAATTAGAGAACAAAGATTTGTCTTTGACTCACGCCATGATTCCTTTGGGGTCTTGCACCATGAAATTGAATGCGACCAGTGAAATGATGCCTTTGTCTTGGCCTGAATTCAACAGCATTCATCCTTTCGCGCCAGCGAATCAAACATTGGGATACCACAAGATGTTGGAAGAACTCGAAAGAGATCTTTGTGAATGTACTGGTTTTGCTGGTGTTTCACTTCAACCTAACTCAGGTGCTCAAGGAGAGTTGTCTGGATTGTTAGTAATCATGGCTTATCATAGAAGCAGAGGAGATGGACATCGTAACATTTGTTTAATTCCTTCTTCAGCGCACGGTACCAACCCTGCATCTGCAGTAATGGCTGGATTAACCGTTGTAGTTACGAAGTGTGACGAAAACGGAAACGTTGATGTAGCAGATCTTCGTGAGAAAGCTGAATTTCACAAAGACAAACTTGCAGCATTAATGGTAACTTACCCTTCAACGCACGGTGTATTTGAGGAAGCCATTAACGAGATTACAGATATTATTCACGCCAATGGCGGACAAGTATATATGGACGGTGCGAACATGAACGCTCAGGTTGGACTTACCAATCCGGGTAACATTGGCGCTGACGTTTGTCACTTGAACTTGCACAAGACCTTCGCTATTCCTCACGGTGGTGGCGGACCTGGTATGGGCCCTATCGGTGTGGCAGCGCACTTAACCCCTTTCCTTCCTTCAAACGCATTTGTAAAAACAGGTGGAGAGCATGCCATTAACGGTGTTAGTTCTGCTCCATTCGGAAGTGCATTGATCTTGTTAATTTCATACGGTTACATTAAGATGTTAGGATTCGACGGAGTGGCTGATGCAACGAAGTACGCCATTCTTAACGCGAACTACATGAAAGCGAAATTGAAAGATCACTACGATGTTTTGTATACAGGAACGAACGGTCACGTTGCGCACGAAATGATTTTAGATTGTCGTTCATTCAAATCTTTCGGGGTGGAAGTGGAAGACATCGCGAAGCGTTTGATGGACTATGGATTCCACGCGCCAACGGTCTCTTTCCCGGTAGCTGGAACAGTTATGATTGAGCCAACAGAGAGCGAACCGTTGGTTGAACTGGATCGTTTCTGCGACGCTATGATTCACATTAAAAAAGAGATTTTAGATGTTGAAAGCGGTGCTGCAGATAAGCACGACAACATGTTGAAGATGGCTCCGCATACTGCGCAAGAATTGACTGCAGACGAATGGCATCACCCATACTCTAGAAGCGCTGCGGCTTATCCAATGCCAGGCTTGCGTGAAAATAAATTTTGGACCAGCGTGGGTCGTGTTGACAACGCATATGGAGATAGAAACTTGGTATGTACTTGTCCGCCTATGGAAGCGTTCATGTAAGACAGACCTTACACTTTTCAAAAGGCCTCACTTCGGTGGGGCTTTTTTATATCGCCTCAATAAGCAATTCCAGTGGCTTCCACGACAAATCAAATGTCATAGCAATGTCTTCGTTGGTGAGGGTTCCGTGATAGAGATACACTCCATTGCGGAACCCTTTCTGATTTCGAATCAGATTTACGATTCCTCCTTCGTCGCCCAAATCTAGAATTACCGGAGCAAAAATATTCGAGAGTGCATACGACGCAGTTCTTGAAACGCGCGCAGCAATGTTCGGAACACAATAATGAATAACGCCGTGCTTGCGGAAAGTGGGGTTCTCGTGATTGGTGACTTCAGAGGTTTCAAAACATCCACCGCGGTCTATACTCACATCAACAATTACGCTTCCCTCTTTCATTTCTTGAACAATTTCCTCGGAAACAACAACGGGTGTTCTTCCTTTCTTGGCGCGAATAGCCCCAATAACAACATCGGCATATTTCAATGCACGCGAAAGCTCAGAAGGCTGAATGGTACTCGTCCACAAGTGAACGCCTAGATCATTCTGAATGCGTTTCAATTTATAAATACTGTTATCGAAAAGTTTCACGCTCGCTCCTAAACCCAGAGCGGCGCGAGCAGCGTTTTCACCGACAGTTCCAGCGCCAATAATGACCACTTCCGTTGGACGAACTCCTGTTATTCCACCGAGCATAAGTCCTCTTCCGCCGGTGTGGTGACTTAGGTATTCTGCGGCTAACATAATGGATGTATTCCCTGCTATTTCGGCCATTGCGCGAACAATGGGGTAAATTCCTTTTTTATCTTGTATGTAATCCCACGCAATGGCGGTTATCTTTTTCGCTGCAAGCTGAACGAAACATTCTTTGGACTGAACCGGTAAATTCAACGCTGAAATAAGCGTTTGCTTTCCCGGCATGAGTTCTATTTCTTCCAAGCTCGGTGGGGCCACCTTCATAATGGTGTTGGCCTGAAAGACCTGCTTGCGATCGTAAACAATGGTTGCACCGCTCTCGCTGTAATCATGATCCAAGAAATTACTCTCGTTTCCTGCTCCAGATTCTATAATAACCTCGTGACCCCTACTTACAAGTAAGGCAACACTTTCGGGAGCCAAAGCCACCCTTCGCTCTTGAAACGATGTTTCCTTCGGGATGCCTATAGTTAGGCGCTGCATATTCTTTCCAACGTGAAGCATTTCTTCTTGTGGAGCAAGCGCTGTTTCGTGCGCAATAGAATGATAATGTTTTTTAGGAAGGGCCATAAGTGAGTATTCTCATCTTCGAAGTTACGAAACCTTGCTTATTATTTTTGAAAGGACGGAATTATCTGCTATTTTTGGACCTCAAAATAAAAACTATGTCACATTCAGATTCTCCAAAGCAAAGTTCATTGTTCTTATGGTTCATTGTTCCAGCCGCTGCAATTCTAACTTTGATGTTCGTGAACATCAATAATAACGCAGCTGTCCCAATGACTAAATTGCCTGGGGCCGTTCCTGCGAAAGAAGTAGAGGAAGTGAAGCACGAAGACCACAAAGCGGCTGCAGATACTTCAGCTCATGCTGCAGGTGCTCACGCGGCAGATGCTCATACTGGTGAAGATGCTAAAGTGGAAGAGGTTAAAGTTATGGTAGAAGCAGCTCCTGAAGTTGCTCCCGCTCACAAACCAGCTCACTAAAATTCAAAAACACGTTTTCCGTCTTCCTCGCGAATGCGAAGGAAATGATGCTCGTCTAAATAATCGAAAGCCACTTCCGGCCATTCGATAAAAACATATCGAGCGCCGAATAAATAATCTTCGAAGCCGAACTCTTGCAGTTCGGCTTTTGATTTTACACGATACAAATCGAAATGATACATACGCTCGTTATTGCGCAAATGGTATTCATTCACCAAAGAAAACGTTGGTGAACTCGTGCTTTCTTCCCCCAACAATTTTGCAATAAGTGAAATGAAGGTTGTCTTGCCCGCGCCCATTTCCCCTTCCACACAAAATACACCCGACGAGTGTTTTTGAATGAATTGCTGAGCGAGCGATTCTAATTCTTCCAACGAATAAACCTCAAACTGCTGCATGTTATTTCGATTGTAAGACGATGAACGGAATGATCATTTCCTCCAAAGAAATCCCTCCGTGTTGAAAGGTATTTTGGTAGTAGTTCATGAACTGATTGTAGTTGTTTGGATAAACAAAGAAATCATTGTTCGTTGCGAATACGTAGGCGGTGCTAATGTTCTGCTTCGGCAAGTGGGCTTCACTCGGATTTCGAACTTCGAAAACATCTTTCTGATTGTAGTCTAGATTTCTTCCTGCCTTGTAACGCAAGTTTGAATTGGTGTTGCGATCACCCACAATGCGAATGGGATTCTCAACACGCACTGTTCCGTGGTCTGTTGTAATAATCACCTTGCACTTCTTCTCTGACAATTGCTTCAGCATTTCCAACAGCGCGCTGTGCTCGAACCAACTTTCAGTTAAAGACAAGTACGCCGGCTCATCATCTGCCAACTCTTTAATCACGTCCATTTCAGTGCGCGCATGACTTAGCATATCTACGAAATTGTAGACAATAACATTGAAGTTGTTTTTCAATAAATTCGTGTACGACTCGGCCAATTTCTTTCCAGCATGATAATTCGTAATCTTATTGTACGACCATTTCACATCGAGACCCAATCGTTTCAATTGTGTGCCTAAGAAATCTTCTTCGTGCATGTTCTTTCCGCCTTCGTCTTCTTCACTCTTCCACCAATTAGGATAAAGCTTTTGCATTTCCGAAGGCATTAATCCAGAGAACAGCGAGTTGCGAGCGTAGTGCGTGGCTGTGGGAAGAATACTGAAAAACAAATCTTCTTCTTCTATTCTATAAAACGGTTTTATATGTGGAATAAGGGTCTTCCATTGGTCGTAACGCAAGTTGTCTATGACCAACATGAAGACAGATTCATCGGCCTTCGCGGAGGCAACTAAAGGCGCAACACGCTGACGAAAAACAGAGTTCGAAAGCAAAGGAGCCTTCGAGAAATCTTTCATCCATTCAAGGTAATTCTGCTTGATGAATTTCGAAAATTGCTCATTGGCTTCGCGGCGTTGCGTCTTGAAAATTTCATTCATGCCTTCGTCGTTTGAACCGCGAAGCTCTTGCGACCAATAAGTCATTTTCTTAAAGAAACTCTTCCACTCTTCCGCGTTCATGCGCTGACCGAGCTGCATGCTTATCTCGCGAAATTCTTGACGATAGTCGTTGGTAGTCTTCTCACTCACCAAACGTTTTTCATCGAGATTCTTCTTTATGGTCAGAAGAATCTGACTCGGATTAACGGGTTTTATGAGGTAATCGGAAATTTTCGAGCCGATGGCATCTTCCATAATGTGCTCTTCTTCACTCTTGGTGATCATAACAATTGGAAGGGAAGAGTCAATTGCCTTCATGTCCTGAAGCACCTGCAACCCGCTCAATCCCGGCATGTTTTCATCCAAGAAAACAATGTCGAAAAACTCCTTTTTCACAAAATCAATAGCGGATCGCCCATTGTTCACAGTTGTTAGCACATAGCCTTTTTGTTCGAGGTAAAGAATGTGCGGTTTAAGCAATTCGATCTCGTCGTCGGCCCAAAGTATTTTTACAGGATTCATTTCTAATTTTTATGTTGAAAGCAATAGTGCAAATGTCGTAACGAAGTAATGCGAATAAATTGCATGCCCGTAAAAATTATGAAGACTATATTTGTAAGACTAACTTAAACTTCATCATGAAAAAATTTCTTCTCCCGCTTGTTGCAATTCTATTCGCTGGAATGAATGCATTCGCTCAGCCAGGCACTTTAGACCTGACATTCGATACAGATGGTATTGTTTTGGTAAATCCGACAAATGTTTTTGATAACGCGCAAGACGTGATTGTTTTGGGCGACAATAAAATTTTCATTTGCGGAACTACAGGCATGTTTACCGATTTCGATATGATGGTTGCGAAGTTGAATGAAGATGGAAGCTTCGATACTTCCTTCGCAAACAACGGTATTTTCACACTTGCGAATACAGCTGGATCAGATTTCGCTTACGACATGACTCTTCTTCCCAACGGAAATATTCTTGTTGTTGGTGCTAAAAGCATAACAGCTGCCGATACACAATTCGCTGCTTGGGCCATTAAACCCGACGGAACGCTTGATCCGTCATTTGCCGTGAACGGAGTTTATGAGGACAACCTAGACACTGGTGAAGAATACATCAATCAAGTGCTAATCAACAACAACTTAATTTATTTGGTTGGAAGAAAATTCACGCCGGGATTCAGCTACAATTCCATTGCTGTTCAGTGTTTAGATCTTCAAGGAAATCTAGTTACCACTTTCGGAACAGGAGGAACTGCAACTTTTCAAACAAGCAACACAGACGAGTTTAGTGTAACCGGTGCAACCATTGTTACGGAAGGTGCAATTGCCATTTGTGGAGACAAGTACAATCCAAATACATTTACTTCAGTGCCAATGATCATGCTCATGACCTTGACCGGCGGGCCGGTTGGTGCTTTCGGAACAAACGGATTGTGGCTAGACGCAACAGGAGGAACTTATTACGATATTGAATATGCAAATTCAAAATTAATTGCTGTTGGAACCAACGGTTCTTCATCAATGGCTCGCAGACATAACATTGATGGTTCTTACGATACTGCTTTCGGAACCAACGGAACATTTGCTAACGCGGTGGGTGGATACAGCGCATTCTACGATTGCGCTTTGGGCGCAGACAATAAATGGTATGCCTGCGGAACAACAAGTTCTGGATTCATGGTTCGCGACGTTGTTGCCACGCGATTCAGCAACGACGGCGTGTTAGATGCAACTTGGGGAGGAACAGGAAACGTTGTGACTTCGCTTGGAGATTCTTTTGATGATTCATACGGAATTGGACTTCAGCTCGACGGCAAAGTGGTTTGCGCGGGACTTACTTCACAGCCCGGTGGAAATGACATGGGTGTTGTGCGCTATCAAGGCGACAACGGAATCATTTATGTTTCAGGTTGCACGAGTACTGACGCTTGTAACTTCGATCCCGCTGCAAATGTCGAAAACGGTACCTGCTACTTCATCGGGGATCCTTGCGACGACGGATTAGCCGCAACAGATAACGACGCTTACAATTTTATTTGTATTTGCGAAGGAGTAAGCAGTGTGGAAGAAAGTAATGCATTCGGTCTGACTATTTTCCCGAATCCTTCACAAAATGAAATTACTTTAACAAGCGATATTGCTGGAAATGGAACGGTTAGTATTGTAGACATGACTGGTCGTGTGGTGCTTCAAAGCAAAATGGTCATCACTGCTTCGCAACGATTAAACATTCAAGACTTAACGAATGGAATTTACTCGTTGGTTGTAACTGTTGATCAAAAACAATCTGTTGTTTCATTCGTGAAAATATAATTGATGTTAGACAAAATTCCAGACTTCATCCCCTATAGTTTTCTTGCGCTTCTTTCTCTTGGAATAGGGTTCTATTTATTCAAAGACACCGTTCGCTTCGCGCTGAAAAGCAAAAAGACCCCGGGGAGAATTGTCAATTGGATGAGCGCAACCGATCAAGGAAAGAAATATTTCTATCCAGTTATTGAATACACGCCAGAAGGAGGTGAGTCCATTCGCGTGCGAACAGAAGACCGTTGCGAAATAGAACCCATTTATGCTGTGGGAACGGCCGTGACGGTTAAATACGATTCGGCTAACTTCAAAACTATTCGTGTTGAATACCCTAAAAAAACTTCCTAACGAACCGATGTTGTTAGAATAGACTATCCTTTTAAAATCTGAAAGTAGAAAAGACTAATTTGCAGTCTTATGTGGGATTTCATTCAAAGTATTACCAACCCAGAGCAAATTTTGCACATTGGCGGCCTGGCCTTGGTGTTGATTATTCTTTTTGCTGAAAATGGAATTATCATTGGCTTCTTTCTTCCGGGAGATTCTCTTTTGTTCTTTACCGGACTCATTACCTCAACTCAACCCGAACTTATAGACACCCCTATTTTAAATCTTCTCTTGTACATGTCGGTTGCTTCATTAGCGGGATGTCTATTTGGGTATTATTTCGGATCGAAAGTTGGACCCGCTATTTTCAACCGAAAAGATTCGTTCTTCTTCAAAAAGAAATACGTTGAAACTACACACACTTTCTACGAGAGGCACGGAGGAAAGACCCTCATACTTGGAAAATTTCTTCCTTACATAAGAACCTTCGCGCCCATACTAGCCGGTGTAATTCGTGTTCCGTTCAAATCATTTTTAGGATATAACGTCATTGGTGCTATTGCTTGGGTTTGTTCTCTCACTCTTTTGGGGTTCTTTTTGGGTGAAAAATTCCCCGGAATAAAAGACTACCTCGAATATATAATTCTCGGGTTCATTTTGTTGACAAACGGTTTCGTGGTTCGCGCCTATCTCAAAGAGCGAAGAAAATCTAAAGCAAAAGAAAGCGAAGCCATCGATTGACCTGCTTATCTTTGCACCATGGAAAATTTCGATGTTGTTGTTGTTGGCGCGGGTCCAGGTGGATACGTAGCCGCTATTCGTTGCGCTCAATTGGGTATGAAAACCGCATTGATTGAGCGTTATTCAACACTTGGAGGAACTTGTTTGAACGTAGGATGTATTCCTTCGAAAGCCCTTCTAGACTCTAGCGAGCACTACCACCAAGCGGTTCACACATTTGAAGCGCACGGGATTGATTTAGGTTCAAAACCGAAAGTGAACTTGACCCAAATGGTGAAGCGTAAGCAAGACGTAGTAGACCAAACAACAAAAGGCATTGATTATTTAATGAAGAAAAACAAAGTGACCGTTATTCACGGACATGGAACTTTCACTTCTTCAACAACTGTTTCCATTGCAAAAACAGACGGAGCAATCGAAGAGGTAAGCGGAAAGAATTTCATTGTAGCTACCGGATCAAAACCAGCGAACTTACCCTTCATTCAAATCGATAAAAAACGCGTTATTACAAGCACCGAAGCATTGAAGTTGGAAGAAGTTCCAAAGCACTTGATTGTTATCGGTGGTGGTGTAATTGGACTTGAATTGGGAAGCGTTTATGCGCGTTTGGGCTCTAAGGTGAGTGTGGTTGAATTCATGGATGGAATTATTCCGACCATGGATAAAACAATGGGGAAAGAACTTCAAAAATCATTGACCGCTATTGGCTTCGAATTCTTCCTTTCACACAAAGTGAAAGAAGTAACCGCGAAAGGAAAAACCGTTACGGTGAAAGCAGACAACGCGAAAGGAGAAGAGCTTACCCTAGAAGGTGACTACGTTCTTGTTTCGGTTGGAAGAAAGCCGTACACAGACAATTTAGGATTAGACAAAGCGGGCGTTCAAGTAGACGAACGCGGAAGAATCGTGACTAACAATCACCTTCAATCAAGTGTTCCGAACATCTATGCAATTGGCGATGTGGTGAAAGGCGCCATGCTTGCGCACAAAGCGGAAGAAGAAGGAACATTCGTTGCAGAAGTTATTGCCGGACAAAAACCACACATCAACTACAACTTAATTCCAGGTGTTGTTTACACGTGGCCTGAAGTTGCGAGTGTTGGATACACTGAAGAGCAATTGAAAGAGATGGGCAAGAACTACAAAGTAGGAAGCTTCCCATTCAAAGCCAGCGGAAGAGCGCGTGCGAGTATGGACACCGATGGATTGGTGAAAGTATTGGCCGACAAAGACACCGATGAAATCTTAGGGGTTCACATGATTGGTCCGCGTTGCGCAGACATGATTGCTGAAGCCGTTGTAGCCATGGAATTCCGTGCTAGCGCGGAAGACATTGGACGCATCTCTCACGCTCACCCAACATTCACCGAGAGCTTCAAGGAAGCGGCGTTGGATGCGACTGCGAAACGCGCGATTCATATTTGATCCGTAGGATTTTACCGTTTCTTCTTCCCACCACCGAAGTAGGTTCCGATAGACCACGAGCGTTCCATGAAGGTAATGGATTGCTGAGCGCGAGCGTTTTTGTCGCCGTCTTCCAGCATAATATCTCCTAGATACGATCTTCCGAATTGCGCACCGATTTGTGCGAAGAAATGTTTTCCTGCTTCGAAGCGAAGACCTGAAGAAGCGCTCCATCCCCATCCTGCGGGGTGAAGCTTATTCAAGTGACGTTCACCATAAAACGTGAAGTCTGTCCAAGGTAAAAAGAAGCCTAAGTTTCCTGAACACCACATGAAAAGCCCGCACTGATTGGTTTTGTTTCTCCACACAGGCGCGCGATACTCTGCAGCCGCGCGAACAAAATTAAATCCGTTACTGTGATGGAAATCCATGAAACTGTTGGTGTACAAAATCTGTTGATTGTTGAAATTCCCGGTGAATTCTTGTCCGGAAAACTTCGTAGTGTCTATGTAACCGTTTAAAATGCACGTCTGCGTAGGCGTTAAGCGATACTTCATATGGTCCCAACCCACTGAAACTGAAAATTGGTCGGTAATAAAGCGACCAAAACGAACATTGAATTGCGGCACACTGAAATACTTTATGTTCAAATAAACATTTGGATCAAACTTAGCGGGCATATCGGTTGCGCTAACCTCCTTCAACTCGAAATCGTATCCTTCTCCTTTGAAATGAATGTAGCTTCTTAGGTACGAAGAACGGTTATAACCCCAATAGATATAATTCTGTCCCTTACGCTCAGAAACCCCGCCCCATGAAGATTGTGGCTCGTTAGAACTCTGAGCGAAACTTGTTATGCCCATAAACACAAACATGAAAACAAAAAGATTTTTCATAAACCGAAATAATTTGCAGCAAATGTAATTGCTTAACCATGAACCACACTGCATTAGGAAAAAAAGGCGAAGCGCAAGCGCTAGACTTTTTAAAGAAAAAAGGATACAAGGAAGTCGCCATGAACTGGCGAATCGATCCCTATGAAATTGATTTAATCATGATTGATCAGGATTATCTCGTCTTTGTTGAAGTGAAAACACGCAGCACCGACGCCTTCGGAAATCCGCTCGACGCGGTGAATCCGCGTAAGCGACAGAAACTAATTCGTGCAGCGCACTTGTTCATTGTGCTTCACAACTATTCACTCGAACCTCGGTTCGACGTGGTTTCTATCGTGGAACAAGAAAACGCCTCTACAAAAATCTTTCATTTCGAAGAGGCGTTTTATCCTTTAGTCAAATAAGTCGAAGACATTCGTGTATTCACATTCGTACTTGCACATTATTGCTTTACAACTTGCTTGCGGATAGTCCGGTCTGTCATTTGCAATTCCAAAATGTAGTTGCCACTTGATAATGAAGAAAGCTCAAGCACTGCGTTTCCATTCGCTACGCGTTCCGAAAGAACCAATCTTCCTGAAAGATCACGAATAGAAAGCGTAGCCGTTTCAGTGGTATTGTTCCATTGAACATTCAATACATCGGTAACCGGATTCGGATAAATATTCAATTGGTCTTCCAGTGCTATTTCTTCCACCCCTACGTTTACGGTTATCATATCAGATGTTAGCACGCAACCGTAGCTATTGGTAACCTGCACAGCATAAACTCCGTTTGGCGGGCTAATCAAATAATAAGTAATAGCGCCTTGCAAAAGCATTCCATTGTAGAACCATTGGTATGTATCGTAAATATCTGCAACCGACAACTGATCAGCCGCAGCGTTCCAGAAGGCTTCAATAGGCGCACAATACAAATAGGGCTCACTCGTAGAAGAACATCCGAATTCGTTTTGCACGTAAACCGTATAATAGCCAGATTCGGTCATGGTTAGGCTTGAACCCGATTCGCCTGAGATTAGCACCCCGTCGTAATACCAGAAGTACGTTGGCATGGTGTCGTTAGTGCATGAAATCACATTCCCCGTTACACTCATCAAAGCGTCGGGTTGAGGAAAGACGCTGATTGCAGTAGATGCTGAAATATTTGTCACTTCGTTCAATGAGATGTTAATGGCCCCTGAAGTGCCATTTCCAGAGTTGAAAGACTGAGAACCTGTCGCAATGTTGAAGGAAGACGTTCCCAAATTATCATCTTGCGTGATGTCGTCAGAATCCCAAAACGTAATGGTGTACGGCGGATTCGAAAGAGTGAAATTTACATTAGCGTATGAGGCACTTGTTTGATTAGTAACCGTTCCGCTTGTGTATACAGCACTTCCCGCCGAATTGTTAATCGTGAAGTACGGATCTGCAGTACTGAATACATCGTCGGCATCGCCACTCCAGTTTCCGTTCACTCCAGCAAGGTTTACAGAAGTAATAACATAGTTAGAAATAACGGTTTGCAGCGCAGCTGTATACGTTCCGGGTGCTGGGTAATTAATAGGTGCAGGATCTGCGCCCGTTCCCGTTTGTCCGTTTCCGAAATCCCATGTATACGTTGTCAATTGCCCAGCGTCGCCACCGATTGTTGCAACATAATCGACATCTAAAGAACCGCATCCGGCAGACTGATCAAACGTAAAAGTAGAAGTTCCTCCAGGTCCTTGCTCAACAATAAGCGTAATAATAAAACTGTCGTTTTGAGTGACTTCAAATCCAAATGCTTCCGCCAGAGCGGTAATACTGATAACAATATCATAAGTCCCCGGTAATACAGGAACTCCGCAGATGGTAGCACAGCCAGAAGTTTCTCCTTGTGGCGGATAAAAAATCCCGTCAGCATCATTCAATGTAAATTCCAATCCAAAAGGCAATCCGGAAACATCTGTAATGGTTAATTGAAGAAGGGTTGCGTTAATGCCCGAAGAAGGGTCTACAACATCTGTTGGAATGAAGAACGTCATGACCTGCTCGTAATAAACACCCGTGGTTGCATTCGGCGGAATCGCAGGACAAATCATGGGTGTCCCCGTTGTGTTTGTGCAGGTAGGGTCAGGAGCACATGTTGGACATTGTGCGTTCACGGCGAAAATTCCAACAAAGAAAACCGCTAAAAAGGCGTAGATGTTTTTCATAGGTTAAGGTTAGAGCTAATGCTCATTCAAGTTTAGGTATTTTTTTTTAATTGTGCAATGCTTTCGTCTTTAAAAGAAAGAAAGAAAATCTATCTTCGCGTACAATATGAAACAGTCGCTCTCAAAAAAAATATTTGCCTACCTTATTAATGGCTTGGTGCTAGCTCTTCCCGTTTACATTACGGGGTATGTTATATATACCATCTTCGACTCACTCGATCGCGTTATTCCGATTGAACACAAGTACCCTGGATTGGGTATTGTTCTTCTGCTCATAACACTTGTAATTCTGGGCTTTCTTGGAGCAAAAATTATTAATGAGCAGATAAGAACTCGTTTTTCGAAATTCTTAGACCGCATTCCATTTATTAAAACTATTTATAAGAGCATTACAGATATGCTCGGTGCATTTGTAGGAAATAAGAAGCGCTTCAACAAGCCTGTTTTAGTAAGATTAAGCAAGGATCATGAAGTTGAAGTTATTGGGTTTGTTACCGATGAAGATCTTCAAGAAATTGGCGAAGCAGAAGCAGGGAAAGTGGGAGTATATATTCCCATGAGTTATAGTTTTTCCGGACACCTTGTTATTGTTCCTCGTAGCAATGTAAAACTCATTACGGGTAACTCACTCGAACTTATGAAATATGTTGTAAGTGGTGGAGTAGTTGAATTCGAGCCGGAAAAAAATGAAGGAGCGGAATAAGGCGCTCGTCCTACTTCATTTCATTGTTTTTCTTTGGGGGTTCACAGGTATCCTTGGAAAGGAGTTGAACTTCTCCGTAACTGTATTGGTGTTTTTGCGCATGATCGTAGCGCTTGTCTCCATTGCGATTTACAAATATTTCTGGAAAAAATCCTTCCTAGTTTCACGCTTCGATCTTATTAAATTGTTGTTCGTTGGCGTCCTCACTGCTGCGCATTGGCTCTGCTTTTTTTATAGCATTCACATCAGCAACGTTAGCACAGCACTTGCGGTTATTAGCACTACAGCTTTTTTTGTTGCGCTTGTTTCTCCGTTGTTTACGCGAAAGAAATTTGTTTGGAAGGAACTCGCACTTGGAACCTTGGTAACCGCGGGCGTTGCAGTTATTTTCAATGTTGAAATGGAATACGCCTGGGGAATCGTATTCGCCCTGTTGGCTGCTTTGTTCGCAGCTATTTTTTCTTCTTTCAACGGCAGGTTTATCCGCACCATGCACGCTAGCAACATTGCGTTTTATGAAATGTTAGGAGGAAGCGCGGTTTTGATTGCTGTTATTTCTATTCAAGGAGAATGGAACATTATTGCTGAACTTAGCACTTACGAATGGCTATTGGTTGTACTACTCGGAACAGTCACAACGGCATTTGCTTTCATTGCCAGCGTTAATGTGATGAAATATCTGTCTCCCTTTTCTTGCGCCATTGCTATAAATCTTGAGCCCGTTTACACGATTGTATTGGCCTTACTTTTTTACGGACAGTCAGAATACATGCGTCCGCTTTTTTACGTCGGAGCAGTACTTATTCTTTCGAGTGTTTGGTTAGAGAGTTTGTTGCGAAAAAAGGTTACTTTTCAAAAACAAAGCCCCTAACATAGTCAACCACAAAGGAATTTTTTTCCATTGGCAATCTATTCTCAGATTGCTGAACCGCCATATCTACCAACAGTTTCATGGGTGATTGTGGAAAGACATTTTCCTCTCTTCCTTTTACAATCTTTCCGTCTTTGCGATCACTGGCTTTTTTGTATCTGTACAGGGTGCGCATTTCTTTTCCATCTGTGTACCAAACAATGACATTCTCTGTCCACAACACACCGTAGGTGTGCATTCCATCTGATCCGTCGAATGGCAACTTCACACCAACACCCGACATTCTCTTGTTGTAGTGTGCAGTCATATGTTGAATACGTGCTTGCTTTTTCTGACTGAATCCGCCAAAGAATTTTTGCTCATTCCAAAATTCGAAAACATCAATTTCATTGTTGGTTCCGTCAGATTCACCGTACAACCAGAATGCTGGCCAAGCGTCTCTTCCCTTAGGCAACTCGCAACGAATTTCATAATATCCCCAATGGAACAATTCCTTCGATTCGAACTCTCCCGTGTCGTAATTGAAGTTCCCTTTGCGCTCTTTCATCCCGTCAGTTATCCAAACAAAATAGGGCTGCTCTTTTCTCTCTTTCGGAAGCGTTGTAATAATCACTTTTCCATTCTTCACCGAAACACTTTCCTTCGTTAGCCATTGCTGGGTAATCTTCTGCTCGGCATCGCGTGTTACTCCTTCACGAAGATTCCATTTTTTCTCGTTAAGCGCTGAACCGTTAAACTCATCACTAAATGAAAGCACCATTGGAATTTCCATTCCACGGAAATTAATTAGGGTGTCCTTCGACTGTGCGAAAGCAAATGCAGGCGCAATTGCGCAAACAACGACAAGCAACTTTTTCCACATAAAATATTATTTTTTAGGTTGAAACCATGATGAATACATGACATAGTTATTCGCTATGCGCTGCACTTCACCTTGAAACAATTCCGGAGAAAGGTCTTTGATTTTTTTTGCTGGAATACCAGCGTAAACACTTCCACTTTTCACATGCGTTCCCTCGGTAAGAATGGCGCCCGCTGCAATAATGCAGTTCTCTTCAATCACGCAATTGTCCATGACTATTGCACCCATTCCAATAAGCACATTGTCGTGAATGGTGCATCCGTGAACCATGGCTCTATGGCCAATGCTAACGTTGTTTCCAATTTTAGTTCCGGCTTTCTGATAGGTGCCGTGAATAATAGCACCGTCTTGAATGTTAACTTTATTGCCTATTTCAATGGTATTCACGTCGCCGCGAACCACAGCCGTGAACCACACACTGCATTGATTTCCCATGGTAACCTGACCAACAATCGTTGCGTTTTCAGCAATGAAACATTCGTTTCCCCACACTGGAGAGACGCCGTTAACAGGGAGAATTAAAGGCATAGTTTCGAATTACAATGGAATATTTCCGTGCTTCTTGCGAGGCATTTTCTCTACTTTGTTTTCGAGCATTTCAAATGCACGAATCAACTTTTCGCGAGTCACTGCTGGCTCAATTACTTCGTCTACATATCCACGTTCAGCTGCGCTGTATGGATTTGCGAATAGCGTCGCATACTCCGCTTCCTTCTCTTTCAACTTCGCGTCTTTATCTGCTGCTTCTGCAATTTCCTTTTTGAAAATAATCTCAGCAGCGCCTTTAGCGCCCATTACAGCAATCTCTGCCGAAGGCCAGGCGAAGTTCATGTCTGCACCAATATGCTTGCTGTTCATTACGTCATACGCTCCGCCATAAGCTTTGCGCGTAATTACAGTAACGCGAGGAACCGTTGCTTCGCTGAAAGCGTACAACAACTTCGCTCCGTTCGAAATAATTCCGTTCCACTCTTGGTCGGTACCCGGTAAGAATCCAGGAACGTCTTCCAACACCAACAATGGAATATTAAACGCGTCGCAGAATCTTACGAAGCGAGCAGCCTTGTTGCTACTCTTAATGTCTAACACTCCAGCTAAAAACGCTGGCTGATTCGCAACAATACCAATGCTTCTTCCAGCAAGGCGCGCAAATCCGACAACAATATTTTCAGCATAATCTTTATGTACTTCCAACCAAGACTCTTCGTCTACAACGGCTGCAATAACTTCTTTAATGTCGTAGGGTTGATTCGGATTGGCCGGTATAATTCCATTTAAACCTTCTCTTCTTTCGTTTCCTGTTTCGTAAGGCAAGCGCGCTGGAGTTTCCTCGCAGTTTTGCGGCATGTACGAGAGCATTTGACGAATCACCTTCAACGCAGCCACATCGTTCTCTGCCGTCAAATGCGTAACACCACTTTTCGTGCTGTGTGCACTTGCACCGCCTAAATCTTCACTGCTTACTTCTTCGTGTGTAACAGTCTTCACTACGTTCGGACCAGTCACAAACATGTAGCTCGTGTTTTCCACCATAACAATGAAGTCTGTTAAAGCTGGAGAATACACAGCACCGCCAGCGCAAGGTCCCATGATCGCACTCAACTGTGGCACAACGCCGCTGGCTTGAACATTCTTGTAGAAGATGTCGGCGTAGCCGCCAAGACTCACCACGCCTTCCTGAATACGTGCGCCACCACTGTCGTTCAGACCAATCAAGGGCGCGCCGTTTTTCATGGACAAGTCCATGATTTTGCAAATCTTCTGCGCGTGTGCTTCAGCAAGCGATCCGCCCATTACGGTAAAATCCTGAGAGAAGACATACACCAAACGACCGTTGATTTTACCGTATCCTGTAACTACTCCATCGCCTAAATATTTTTCATTTTCTAATCCGAAATTGGTACTGCGGTGAGTCACCAACATTCCTATTTCTTCGAAAGAGTTTGAATCTAATAATACTTCTAAACGCTCACGAGCTGTGAGTTTTCCTTTTTTGTGTTGCGACTCTATGCGCTTCGCACCACCACCCAATAAAGCTTCATGCTTCTTCTGTTCGAGATTGGCTAATTTTTCTTGCATGTGGCAAATTTAAGATTATTCCGCTGTGCCTGCTACATCGAATTCCACAACTACCTCCGTTCCGCCGTTGTTAAACGTGCATCTGTCGGCCAAGCGTTGCATCAAAAAGACACCTCTTCCGTGAGGCAATTCAATGTTTTCAGGAGCGGTGGGATCTGGCAGACTTTCGTAATCGAAACCCGGACCCTCATCACAAATAATAAATCGCAAAGTCTTTTCATTCTCCAACTCGAAGGTTAATGAAACCTGAAGGTCTGTGCTCATGCGGTTTCCGTGAACAACTGCGTTGTTCACCGCTTCCGTAAGACATATCAAAACTTCCCCGTAATAATCTTCCTTTACATTGTACTCACTGCAAACATCGTCTACTAGCTTTTCAGCTAAATGTATGCTTTCTAACACTGAAGGAAAACGAAGTTCTCTGCGACCTTGGATCATGAATTATTTTTTGCGTATCAAAAATGAGAAAAAAAACGCGATGTTCAATTTATTTCTTTCAGGAATTTCTGAAATAGCGCAACGCTTTCTCTTTGTAATAGGGTTTTAAGTTCGGAGAAACGGAACGAAGCGTCTCGACGCCCTTTTGTTTGTTTCTCAAAAAATCCTCGTATTTCTTAGGGTTTCCAACGGGAGCATTCAACGCTTCGTTGCTCTTTCTCTCTTCATCCATCTCTCGAACACGCTCGGCTTCCTCTGCTTTCAACAAGCGAATCATTATGTCGTTTTGTCTGCGAATGCTTTCTTCCGTTACCTGATTGTTCACAATGTCGCGCTGAAGCTTCTCCATCTCCTTCGCAATTTGCTTCATTTCGTTACCCGCGCCGCTTCCGTCTTCGTTCAATTCATTTCCCTTCTCCTCCATCATCTTGCGAATGGCGGCTTGTTTAGCAGCCATCTGCGCCAATTCTTTCGCCATTCCTTCATCTCCGCCGCTCTTCGATCCGCCTGAATTGTTCTTCCCTTGATTCTGTCCTTTTTTCTTCGCTTCTTCCAACTGCTTCTGCAAGCCTTCTTGCATACGCTTCATCTGCGCGGCAGAAGCCTTGCTCTTGCCTTTTCCTTTACCCTTTCCGCCGGGTTTGTTGCAACTGCCTTTGCCTTCTTTTTTCGATTTAGACTCCGATTGCATTTGCGCCTGCATCTGCTGCAAAGCATCATCTAACAACAACGCCAAGTTGTTGTAACCCGTCATGGCCGACTGCTGATTCTGCGTAATACGCGGCATGTTTCCATCTGGAAAATCTTTCATGACGCGATCGAGGTTCGCGTTAATCTCGTTGATCTCGTGATTCACCGTTGAGCTAATCTCTGGGACGCGCTTGCTCAACGCGAAGAGACTGTCTTCGATCATGCGAGAATCGTCTTTCAACTTACGCTGACGTTGCGCCAAGGTCTTCATGCGCGGATCGTTGGCTTGGGTCTTCTTGGTCTCTTCCATCAGCGCTTCTTGATCGAAGCTCACCGATAAAATGTTTTCCAACAAAGCGCGCATGGCAGCCATGTCTTCTTCGTGCTGCTCTTGCTCTGCGGCTTCCGCGCCGTCTTGCATCTCTTGAGCCATTTGCTTCATCTTCTCAGCGGCTTTCTTTTGCGACTTCGCAGCGTTGGCTTTTTTGTTTTGTTTCAATTCGGAAGAAGACTTTTCTTGTTCTTCGTCGATCTCTTTCTTCAATCCTTCTGTATCCGGAATTTCTTGCGGTGTTTCCAATTCCTTATTCAATTCTTCCGCCTCTTTCAATTCCTTCTTCACGTCTTCGAACTCCTTGTTCAACTGCTCTTGCTCTTTCAGTTTTTCCTCGGCACTCTTCGATTCGTCGTTCCCTAATTTCTCTTGCTTATCAGACAGCTCTTTCAACTTCTCAGTCGCCTCTTTCAACTTCTCCTCGACTTCCAATTCTTTGAATTGCTCCAACGCGCGATCCAATTCTTTCTCTAAATCTTCGGTTGAAAGATTCATCTTCTCTATTTCTTTTCGAAGCTCGTCTTTGTTCAATTCATTCATGAGCTTCTGCAATTCCTGCATCATCTCCTTCATTTCCGGACTGAGCATTTCGTTCATGAGACGCTCCAACTCTTTTTGCTTTTCAGCTAGCTGTTCGTCTTTCTGTTCTTGGTTGCGTTGCTGGTTCTGCTTTTGAATTTCTTTGACTTGCTCTTCTAATTTTTTTTGACGCTCAATGAGGTCTTCCAACTTCTTCTTGTCCTGCCAATTCAAATTTTGTTTCTCGAGCATATCGCGTTCGAGCTGCTTCATTTCCTTCTGTAATTTTTCCGCTTCGCGCAAGCTTGATTCCAACTGGTCTTTGATGCTTTCGCTTTGCTCGTTACGCATTTCCTTCAGTTCTTCTTCCGTCGGATTCGTGAATTGTCTTACTTGGGAGCGTGTGCTCTTCGCGCCGTGCACACCGTCGTTGTCCCACACTTCGAAGAAGTAATTCACTTCGTCGCCGGGTTCTAGGTTGAAGATTGAAAAATCTACGGCGTGGAAAAACTGATCCCCTGTTGTTCCCACTTCAAACTGAATGGGCAACACGGTTGCGCTTTCTACGGCCTTACCGTCGCGCATTTGAACGGCGGTAAATGTTAGTTTCGTAAGGCCGTAATCGTCTTGAATTCCTCCGGTGAAATAATGAACGTAACGTGAAGTAGAATCTGTTTCATCTTGAATGCTTATGCTCGGGTAACCGTCGGCAACGACGTTCACTTGATAAGACAGTGCGTTTCCATTTTGCACTTGTTCGTTTTGTGGAATGACGCTGTACGCAAAATTCTGCGAAGCATTTTCGCTGTGCTCGAATCCTTCTGACGTTTCTTCGAAAGGTAATTTGCCCGCTGTAGTTTCAAACAAAACGGAAGAAGTGTTTTCTCCGGCGATTTTCCAGATGAGTTGTGTGCCTTCGGGGACAAGCAAATCGCCGGTGTTATTCACTACAGTATTTTCTTTTTTCAGGTAGGAGGGGTAATTCACTTCAATCTGAAACAGGGTCAGCTTAGGCATTTGAAGCACGTCGAGGTTATATCCTTTGCTGTGAAATTTTCCACCATAAAATACAATCACCGCGTCTTCCTTCACATTCGAAAGGGTGTAAGAAAAGTCAATGTTGCTCTTCTTCACCATTTGAAATTTCTGTCCGTTTACTTCAATGAATACCTGCGCTGGAATTTCTTTTCCTGTCACTTGCATGCGCACTTCATAGTCGGTGTTTTCAATGGCTGTAAGCGTATCGTTCAGCATGTCCATCGAGAAAGGCGCTTCCTCTTCAATGATCTCGTTGTAGCGCAACAGACGGTCGGTAGGTTTTAAAATGAAGGAAGGCGTAATTAAAAACAACACACCGAAAACGCCCACCAGCGGAAGCAAATAGCGCAAATATTTTTTGTTCTTCTTCACGTCAATGGCCGCTGTGAAGGGAACAGGACGCAGCGATTGCATGCGTTGTGCTATACTCGCTTGAAGCAGGCTGCTTTCGGCGTGTTCGCTCAATTGCGATTGAAGTTGAAGCGTGTTCAATAAACGATCGTCGACCTCTGGAAAGTGCTTTCCAATTATGGAAGCCGCCTGTTCATAGGAAATGTGCTTCCCCAACTTCAACATAGAAAAAAATGGCAAGGCTATTCTTGAAACAATGAAGTAAGCAGAAGCGCTTAAAAATCCGAAGAAGAAAAAGGTTCGTACAACTGGACCGAAGTGTCCGAAATATTCAAGGGTTACGAGAATCAAATACAATCCTAGGAAAAGTGCGGCAACATACAAAAGCCCTTGAACCATGCGGTTCTTGTAGTACTTCCGAATGAAGTCGTCTAAGCGTTGTATGAGTTGTTCGTATGCGTTCATGCTACTTTCTTCAGCATTGAAAGGTACAAACGAATTTGTTTGACATTTATTTTTTTGGAATGGAAATACAAACGTTTTGTGCTTCAGTGAAGAAGCGAAGTGCTTCCCATCCACCTTCGCGGCCCACGCCCGATTGTTTCACTCCACCGAATGGCGTGCGTAAATCTCTTTCCAACCAACAGTTCACCCAAACAATTCCGGTTTGAAGATTTCCTGCTAAACGATGTGCTACGGTAACGTTAGTGGTCCAGATGCTGGCTGCCAATCCGTATTTCGTGCTGTTCGCAAGTGCTTGAACTTCCTCTTCCGTTTCGAAGGGCTGAAGGGTAATTACTGGTCCGAAAATTTCTTCCTGATTGGTTCTGCAGGAAGCGTTCAATCCCTCTATAATCGTGGGTTGCATGAAGTAACCTCCCGCATTCTCTCCTTCCAACATAACACGCTCGCCACCGCAAATAACGGTACCGCCTTCTTGCTTCGCCAATTCAACAAACGACAACACTTTGTTTAAGTGCGGCTCGCTAACCAAAGCGCCCATTTTCGTTTTGTCTTCGGAAGGATTTCCAGGGACGATGCGCGAAACTTTTTCAATTAACGCTGTTTTGAATTTTTCGTAGATGCCGCTCTGCACATAGAGTCTAGAGCCGCACAAGCAGATCTGACCTTGATTCGCGAAAGAGGTTCGAACGGTGGTTGAAAGCGCTTCGTCGAAATCGCAATCGTTGAAGATGATGTTCGCATTTTTTCCACCCAACTCCAACGACATCTTCTTGAATTTCGGCGCCACTACCGAAGCAATGTGCGCGCCTGTTGCGGTTCCGCCCGTGAATGAAATGGCTTTAATACCGTCGTGTTGCACAATGGCTTCTCCTGCTTCCGGGCCGTATCCGTGCACAATATTTAACACCCCTGCAGGCATTCCGGCCTCGGCGCAAAGTTTCGAAAATAAATAAGCGGTATACGGAGTTATCTCTGAAGGCTTCGCCACCACGCAGTTTCCTGCGGCCAGTGCTGGTGCAATTTTCCAAGTGAATAAATACAATGGAAGGTTCCAAGGTGAAATACATCCGACCACGCCAATGGGTTTGCGCAAGGTGTAGTTGATGTATTCAGTATTCGGATGCGCCTCGCTTGCGAAGTGCAAAATGCCTGTCGCGAAAAAGCGAATGTTCGCTTCGGCACGAGGAATATCTACTGCACGAGAAAGAGAAATGGGCTTTCCATTGTCGAGGGTTTCGGCTTGCGCCAAGGCTTCAGAATTGGATTTTATAAGATCTGCAAGTCGAATAAGCACCTCTGAACGCTTTTCCACAGAAAGATTTGACCACGAAGGGAAGGCCGCTTCAGCGGCCGTAACTGCCGCGTCTACATCGGCTTGTTCGCTGCGCGGAATAAGGCTGTATACCTTGCCAGTAGCAGGATCTACGTTATCAAGGGTCTTTCCGGAAACGGCAGAAACAAACGTACCGTTGATGTAGTTCTGAAGTGAAATCACAGGCTTATTTTTATAAAACGAAGATAGAAACAGAAAAATACTTGGTGTTATGAAAAGAAAGTATTTATTTTGCAGTCGCTTTTCGAAGGAGAAGTGAGATTGCCCGATCGTCTAATGGCAGGACAACTGTTTTTGGTGCAGTTTATATAGGTTCGAATCCTGTTCGGGCAACGATCGAAAAGCCGCTTCAATGAAGCGGCTTTTTTTATTCTTAATTTGCAAAAAATATTCGCATTGAAAAACATTGCTATTCTCGGTTCAACTGGATCAATAGGTACACAAACTCTTGAAGTGATTCAAGAACATCTCGATCAATTTTGTGTGGAAGTGTTAACAGCGCACAGCAACAGCGCGCTGCTTATTCAGCAAGCGTTGAAATTCAATCCGAATGCAGTGGTTATTTCCGACGAATCGAAATACGCTGAAGTGAAAGAAGGACTCGCTTCCACAGACATTAAGGTGTATGCTGGAAAGCAAGCTTTGGAGCAGATTGTAGAGATGGACAGCATAGA
Source organism: Flavobacteriales bacterium (assembly GCA_044239865.1). Taxonomy (GTDB): domain Bacteria; phylum Bacteroidota; class Bacteroidia; order Flavobacteriales_D; family Sanyastnellaceae; genus CAIZGX01. Next base: position 760,957 of record JBIIAO010000002.1, on the reverse strand, counting down.
CATTGTGCTAACTGCATTGGTAGGCGCAGCGGGGCTTCCACCAACGGTGAAGGCTATTCTTGCAAAGAAAAACATTGCACTGGCGAACAAAGAAACGTTGGTGGTAGCTGGAGAAATTATAACACAACTCGCGAAAGAAAACGGAGTGAATATTTATCCGGTAGACAGCGAGCACAGTGCTATTTTCCAATGTTTGGCTGGCGAGTGGCACAACCCGATTGAAAAAATTATTCTTACCGCGAGTGGTGGTCCGTTCAGACAAAAGCCTGCTGAAGAATTAGCAGAAGTAACGAAGGCACAAGCTCTCAAACATCCGAATTGGACCATGGGCGCGAAGATTACCATTGACTCTGCAACCCTTATGAACAAAGGGTTAGAGGTTATTGAAGCGAAGTGGTTATTTAATTTGAAGCCATCGCAAATAGACGTGGTGGTTCATCCGCAAAGTATTATTCACAGTTTGGTTCAGTTTGAAGATGGCAGCATGAAAGCGCAGTTGGGATTGCCAGATATGAAGTTGCCGATCCTTTACGCCATGGCTTATCCGCAACGTGTAAAGACCGACTGGCCTCGCTTCAACTTCATGGATTATCCGCAGTTCACGTTTGAGAAGCCGCGCATTGAAGTGTTCCGTTGTTTGGGTCTTGCCTTCGAAGCTTTGGAACAAGGCGGAAACGCTCCTTGCATTTTGAACGCTGCAAATGAAATTGCAGTTGCTCGTTTCTTAAACGACGAAATTAAATTCCTTCAAATCGCCGAAACCGTAGAGAAGACCCTTCAACAAGCATCGTTCATCGCGAAGCCTTCGTTGGAAGAGTTGATTGCGAGTGATGCTGAAGCGAGGGGGATTGCGGAAGAAATTTCTTTAGCGTAACTCCGCCGAACAATCGGTTTGAATGCGCTAAGGCAAAACTTCTGAAATTTCAATCAAACCGCCAGGAATTTGAGTTGTTTCGGTGTAGAGCAATTCCTTGTTTACATAAACAGAGATGCTTGTTGTGCCAATTCCTGTGTTGATAGCAGAAAGAAATACATTGCCGCCTTTGGAATGTCTAAAAGAAACGTCCCAACTACCTGAAACAGTTTCTTGTCGCACCGATGGTGTAACCATTGTATATGCAATTACTGCGGATCCACTAGAACTCACTTTGTATTCAACTCTTGGATGTTCCTCCTTGGAACAAGAAAGGAGCATCAAAGACGCCAAAAGAATGGTTAGGATTGTCTTCATAAATTTTATTTGAGAAATACGTGTTAGCAAACAGGCGAACCTAATTGTATATTCAATAAATGTAGTGTTTAATGTCAGCATTGCTTCAGATTAATACAAGGTGATTTTTTACTCTCGTTTCATTTCGAATTAGGCAGATTAGTCGATTTGTAAATAAAACTATTACCTTTAGCTAACCGCAACAAACCTACGCCTATCACGCTGCAATGACATGTATTGGGTATGTTTGTAGCGTGTATAATCTAGTTAGCGGTAATGCCACGAGACCCGAAAACTAGACAATAACTGACAGAAATATATTATGGAAGAAGTTAAAAGAAAAGGTTCAAAATCGACAAAAGACATTCCAAAAGAAATCTTGGAACTACTTAACAACGGACAAATTGAAACCGCAAACCTTGTTGAGTGGTTGGCTGTTGACCAGAGACTTTTGCTTGAAAATTTGCTCAAACAGACGAATAGGACAAAATATCTAAAACCAATCTTAGCTGATATTGAGAACTTAAACAAGCAAACTGTAAACACCATTAACGAAGCAATTGGGACAGGTTTTTTTGATCAATCGACAAAAAATGACGACACCGAAATACTGAAAACAATTTCAACCCACAAATCGGACTTAATTCGTTGTTGGGCGACATATACAATAGGCAAAAATCAAAAATTGAACATATCTCAAAAACTTATACAAATTCAACCATTTTCAGCAGACAAACATTTTGGAGTAAGAGAAATTAGTTGGTTAGCAGTTAGACCAAGCATTGCAAAAAACTTAACAGAAAGTTTAAATATATTGACAAGTTGGACTACAAATAAAGACGAAAATATAAGAAGATTTGCAAGTGAAGCGACACGACCTCGTGGAGTTTGGTGTGAACATATTGAGGAATTAAAACAAAATCCGAAATTAGGTTTGACAATTTTAGAACCTATGAAATCGGACAAAGCAAAATATGTCCAAGACAGCGTTGGAAATTGGTTAAATGATGCAAGTAAAACTCAACCGAAATTTGTAATTGAAACCTGCAAAAAATGGGGAAAAGAAAGCAAGACGAAAGAAACAGCTTACATAATAAAAAAGGCATTACGGACAATTGAAAAACAGACAGTATAAAAAGGCACATACCGCTAACAGGCGTTTGGCAAGATTGCGAATTTTGTAGTGAGTTCACCTTTACCTTTCGCAAGAAATTTTATCTTTAACAGAAAATAATCCGTTCCGAAGTCGCAACCTCGCCAAGCGCCGGAACGTTAGCGTTCATTGGAAAAACCGAAACGACACAGAAAACAATTAAAAACGATAAATAAAAACGAGTATAAAAAGTAAAAAAAGATGATGAAAATCAAATCAAACCCCATTTTGTTCCTAACTGCAGGTCTGTTATGGGCAGGCTTGGCACAAGCCCAGGAATCAGCAAACGCCAGTGGAGGAAATGCCACAGGCAGCGGAGGAACCGTTGCATACAGTATCGGACAGGTAGTATACTCCACCAACACAGGTAGTTCGGGTAGTCAAGCCCAAGGTGTTCAACATGCTTACGAAATTTTCACTGTAGGCATAGATGAAAAAACATTGAACTTTTCGCTCATTACTTTTCCAAACCCGACTTCAGAGAATTTAACCTTGCAAATAAGCGATTACAACAACGAGAAGTTAGCCTTTCAGCTTTATGATTTGCAAGGTAAATTGTTAACCAGTGGTCCAGTAACAGCTCAGCAAACTCAAATAAACACCGCGAGTTTACCGGCAGCTACTTACTTCATAAATGTTGTAAACCAAGAAAACAAGAAAGTTCAATCATTTAAAATCATTAAAAATTAGGAAATCATGAAACGAATAATTACTATTTGTGCAGCAATTTTAATGACTGCAAATGTTTTTGCTCAAGTACCAAACAAAATGAGCTATCAAGCAGTAATTCGTAATACATCAAATACACTAGTAACAAGCTCTACCGTTGGAATGCGAATTAGCATTTTACAAACTTCACCAAGTGGCACTGCTATTTTCGTGGAAACTCAAACCTCTACAACCAATACCAATGGTCTAGTAAGTATTGAAATTGGTGGAGGAACTGTTGTCTCGGGTAACTTCGCAACAATTGACTGGGCTAACGGACCTTATTTTTTAAAAACAGAAACAGACCCATCGGGAGGATCAAGCTACAGTATAACTGGCACAAGTCAATTACTTAGTGTGCCATATGCACTATATGCAGCAAACTCTGGAAGTTCCATGTCAGGACCTCAGGGTGCAGCAGGTCCACAGGGCGCAACGGGTCCACAAGGACCAGCAGGTGTAGGAGGTTTCGTACATTATATAGGTGAAGTATTTGGCGGAGGGGTTATTTTCCATTTATGGAAAGATAATTCAGGAGCAGAACACGGACTTGTGGTTGATTTAAATGATTTAAGTGGAGCGTCTGGATGGAGTAATGTTGACAACACCTTAATAGGTTTATCTGCTCAAAGTTATTGGAATGGATTAGGCAACTCGAATTCTATTGTTTCGCAAATCGGACATACAAGTAGCGCTGCAGTTTTATGTTTGAATTCAACTAGCAGTGGTCAGAGTGATTGGTATTTGCCATCCATTCAAGAATTAAATATGCTTTGGAATAATTATTTTAACGTTTCAATGACTTTTTCACAAATTCCAGGGACCACTCAAATGGATCCAAGTGGTTATTGGAGTAGTACTGAATATGATATTAATTCTGCATGGGGTATGGCTTTCGATTCAGGCACGACATACGCAAACTCGTCTTATAACAAGAATACAATAAAAAGGGTTCGTGCAGTGAGAACATTTTAGGGATTTCTGAGAATTGAATAACAGTTAATAATCTACACATATTGAGCAAACGAAACGCTAACAGCAAGCAAGCGCGAGCCCTGATCCTACTCGAAACAACAACTAGTTTTAAAGATTAAGTTTTATCTTCGGCAAAACGATCTTGTGAAGAAGAACCAACGAAACGCTAACAGGCGTTTGGCGAAGGTGGTAAGTTTAAAAACAACAACGATAAAAAAATATTAAAAAAATGAAGACATTAACAAAGGAATTACAAGAAGCTATTACACCTGCAATGGCTTTGAAATTGCTAGAAGAAGGAAACAAAAGGTTTGTCAATAATTTAAAGGCAAATCGCAACCTGTTACAACAGGCAAATGAAACATCTGACGGACAACATCCATTCGCTGTGGTTTTGAGCTGCATAGATAGCAGAACTTCTGCTGAGCTTATTTTTGACCAAGGACTTGGTGACATTTTTAGTGTAAGAGTTGCCGGAAATATCATTAACGAAGATATCTTAGGTAGTATGGAATTTGCCTGCAAATTGGCTGGCTCAAAAATAATAGTAGTATTGGGCCACAGTAAGTGCGGGGCAGTAAAAGGTGCCTGTGACCATGCCGAAATGGGTAATTTAACAGCCTTGCTTGCAAAAATAAGACCCGCAGTAGATGACGAAGTGGAAACTAAAGATAATCGCACCTCAAAAAATGCTGAGTTTGTAGAAAATGTGGCTGCCATTAATGTAAAAAGAACCGTAAAAGCCATCATGGAAAGAAGTACTATCCTTGAACACATGATAGAAAGCGGAGAAATTGGTATTATTGGAGGAATGCACGATTTATCCACAGGACAAGTTACTTACTATGCAGATATGACTTTCATTGTAAAAAAAAGCAATGAAACCTACTAACTTCAGCAATTCAAATTGAATAAAAATGAGTGAAGTTTTAATTCCGACAGATTTTAGTGCGAACTCACTAAAACAACTTGACACTTTTATTCAAAACTATGAAGGAGAAGGTTTTGAATGTGTATTGATGTTTTCTGATTTTAATAGACGATTCAATTACAGACTTACTGCTTTATAGTCAAACAAAGTTTTTAAAAGAAAAAACGCCTAAAAATTTTGAAGCTATGTTTGAGAAAATAAAAGTAAAATATCCTGCAAAATGCAGAATAAACATTCTTCCGTTTCATGGTTTTACAACAAATGCTTTCAAAAATTTTCTTGAAGGTAAAGACATTTCTAACTATTTTGCGCCTAAAAATCTTGAGTATAAAATGGGTGTAAATCCTAATAAATTCATCACTAAATCAAAATTGACAACAATATAAAATGAATAAAGCAAAATTTCCGACTACCCCAATGGGACGAATAAAATTATTTTTTACCTTTTTTGATTCTCGATGGGAGGACTTAACCAAAGAAAATTGGTTAAAAGTAACATACAAAGATTTCAGTGCTGGCTTAATCGTAGCAATGACAGCTATCCCAATGGCTATGGGCTTTGCTATGGCAATGGGTATGCGACCTGAACATGGCATTATAGCAGGTGCATTGGCGTGTGTAGTGGGTAGAACTTTTGGTGGTTCAAAATATCAAGTATATGGGCCAACAGCGGCTTTTATTCCAGTTATTGCAGCCTTGATTACGAAGTACAGTGATCCTGCAAATGGTGGTACTTTTGAGCAAGCTCACGGTTTCTTAGTATTGGTTTCTATTATTTCGGGAATCATTCTTATTATTATGGGGATATATGGTGTAGGCAAATACGCCAAACTTGTCCCTAATTCTATTATTGTTGGATTTACAATTGGTATTGCTATATCTATTGCTCTTACTAATTTTGAAGATATTTTAGGTGTAGAAAATTTCAAGGACTTCCTTGGGCAAGATGAAGATATTCAAGGTGGTCTTTTGCATAATTTATACTTAGCATTTGGCAATTTAGGTGTAATCAATATTTGGTCGGTTTTGATAGGGGTAATCACTTTTGTTTTAGCAAAATATCTGCTTAAAATTTCTATTTATATACCAGGGCCAGTAATTGCGATGGGAACAGCCACATTATTAGCAGCTACTGTGCTGGCCGGCAAAAATTTAATTTTGGTTCGAGATTTATATGGTTCCATCCCTAACAATTTTTTTAAATTGCAAATGCCTTTTTTACCTTCAATGAATGGAGGTGTAATGCTTGATATTGTGTATTTTGTGGTTGGTATCGTATTTGTATCAGGAGTGGAAAGTGTTTTGTGTTCTTCGATGGCTGATAGATTAGCAAAAAATGAAAGAACGCCATTTAATCCTGACAAAGAATTCTTTGGTCAAGGTTTAGTTCAGATCATCACACCTTTAGTACAAGGCTTCCCATGCACAGGTGCATTGGCAAGAACCGCTACAAGCATAAAAGCTGGTGCAACAACTCCGCTAGCGGGTTATTTCAAAGCCATTCTAAAATTAACAATGGCTTATTTTTTAGCTCAATATTTGGAGTTAATTCCTATGGCTTGTATAGGTGGAATTTTGGTTTGGGTTGCCAGCAATATGATAAAACCATCTGAAATTAAAGAAATCAAACATTCAGGAAAGTTTGAGTTTGCAATGATGCTATATACAGCTGTAATGGTGCCAATGACGGACTTTTTGACTGGTGTACTTTCTGCACTGGTTATTTACTTTGTGGTCAAGTATGCTTTCAAAAGAATGGAAAAGAAGAAAACCAGCCACTAACAGCACATTTGCGAATATGGCGGGTTTAGTGGTAAATGAAACATTCTGCTTCTAATAAACATTAGCGGTAAAATGAATGATACTGCTACTAAGTCCGCCACATCGCAAATCTGCAAACCGTTCTATGCAATAACAGTTAACATTAATCAAAAATGAAAAACATTCTACTGATTAGTTTCCTTCTGACGCTATATACTGGCTACAGCTTTGCTCAATGTGGAGCAAATCAAGTTGAGGTGAAAGTCGATATTTTAACCGATCCATGGGGTGAAGAAACGTATTGGACCCTGTCTGATCTCCAAGGGACTATTGTTCTTCAAGGAGGGCAGGGTGGTGTTTACCTGGACAATACAAGCTATTCTGACAGCATCTGCGTTTCGTCGAGCTCCTGTTTGTTCTTCGAAATCTATGATACCTGGGGAGATGGTATTTATACGCCAGCCGGCTGTGAGCTGTACCTGGATGGATTGCTTGTTTACAGCGGATCGAATAACATTGGATCCTATGCCTCGACCATTGTAAATTGTTCGGACTCCTGCGTTTTAGTTCTGAATGCGCTGAATGATCTTCAGGACCATATCAATGCAACTATCACACTCACTCCTGTTGAACTGACATTGATCAAAAATATTTTCACACTATTCCCTGGATGCCTTGCCATCAGTGAGTCTAATATATTGCTGTCTAAAAGCGTGGTTGCAGATTATGATAATTTATTCGGGGCACTTTTTACTACTCCCGGCACCCAAAACGGCTTTTCTAAGGACCCTGCCATTGCACCAGGTATGGAACTTGAACGGGCAATGATCGGTCTTCAGCAAGGGATTTTCGATGAGGTTTTCACTTCGGGTGTTTATGGAAATTATCCGCAACACCTCGATGGCTGGAAGTATGGTGCATGCACAACTTTCCCGGGATTTGTTGCCCCGCCGGCAGATTCAACCATTGGTGTATCAGTACCCATCCGTGCTAATTTTGAAGACCCGGATGGGATGAACCCTTACTACGATATTAATGGAGATGGAACCGATCACGCACTTCGACCTACTGGTTTGTATTTATCTCCCGGAAGTGTGGCGACAGTTACAGTACCGAATAGCCTGGTTGGCCAGGACTATTGGATCAGGGTGGGTTCACATGATTGGGATTTAACAAACCGTCCCACGTTTCTACGATTTGACAGGATTTCTAAAAAATTCTTGATCAATTCAAACACCATTGAAGTGTTCAATCCCCTTGGAGGAGCGATTTCTATCCTCGTCCCCTACGGCGCCGACGATGATATTGTCCAGGTCACTGTGAACAATGGCGTGGAAGCCCCCTTCTTTTCATTGAAGTCATTTTATGAAACAACTGATTTCAACGCGGAACTGAGCAAGCCCGGTCCCTGGGCTGTTTTTGAAACGGACAATGTGATGTTTACCATTCCTAAGCATTCCATTGTGCCCGGCCAATATGATCTCATGCAAAGCATGCTGGACTGGGAGGAGGCCGTAAGGGGTGTTAATTCCATTTTAGCCAGGCAGATCATTCCAGACAAACACAATATGTATATGATTGCTGATGTAGATATACGGGTTGGTGTTTATTCAATCGGTTATCCTATGTCAAACACACCGCTCAACTATACCGATGTACCTGGCCCGGCTTATTTCATTAATGGTCCTGGACCTGATGATGAGACGAACTTTCATGAAACCGGGCATGCGCTGGCGATTTCCCAATTTGCGGGAGAAGAGGAGGCTTTAGTCAATTTCCCATACATCATGGCCATGAATTATGGCCTGGGAGAAGACTTGAATGTAGCCGTAAATTACAGCTTCGTTCCGAATACGTTTGACATCGACAAGACCGCCACACACAGAATGGTTTCCAATTCATTTGGTTCAGCTAGAATTATTTTAAATTCTACCACAAACGAAGTACGTTACCAGCACCGAGGGTATGGGCATTATTTTGAAATCGTCAATATGCTGGGATGGTGTCCACTCAGAAATTTTTGGAAACAGGAATCCATAGACTTTGAGAATGGGATCGACCATGGCATCAATGACCAGGATAATGACGGGAGGATACTCAGAATGTCAGTTGCAGCGCAGGCAGATTTGCGCCCCCTATTCCATGTTTTTGGAATTCTTCCGCAAGATTCAGTTGCGCTCCAAGACACATTGACCCAGTCAGGCGTGCTGCCTTCTCTCACGATCTACAACAGACTTCAAAATTATTTCAACCTGATTCCTGCTGACAACGCGGCATTCGTCAATTACGCCCTGTCAGTATATCCAAATCTTTACACGGAGGGCCCAACAGCCGATCCTGATTATGGGGTAGGTTGGCATTACCTGAAATCATTGACTTACAATTCAGACGAGGCCCAGAACCGGGCTAATATCTTGCAATCCATCCTAAACATCTATTATCCGAATGGTCAACCCGCAGGCGGCAATACATACCTTTGCTGCTTGCTGGACACCCTGCAAATCAACATGGTTAATCAAGAGGTTATCGTAACAGGAGGCGTAGAACCTTATCAGATTTCAATTGACACAACTGGAAATGTGATGACGGTAGCAGTGGTAGATTTTGATGGTTGCGGATCTACGAATCAATTTACAGTAACCAGTTTGACTGAAGAAAACCCGCAGGGAATAAAAATATATCCCAATCCTGCTTCGACTGAAATCTATATTGATTTTACAGGAAGTAATGAGCAAATAGAGAACTTGAGAATAGTTTCTATTAATGGTCAGGTACTGATTAAATCTGGAAAAGCTGACCTTATAAATGTATCTGCACTAAGTGAAGGTGTGTATATACTGCAAATCGAATTGGCTGGTGGAGAACAAATAAGTAAAAAGGTTTTGATTTTGAGGTAGAGAAAGCCAATAACACATAACATAGTAACTGCATAGAACACGGGTTTGGCAAAAGTGGCGGTTCAGTGCTCCGCAGATCCCGAAGTTTCGGGATGGTTAATCAAAGTTTGGTTCTCCGCATCAACATTTGTGGTGAAAATCGCCAACTTCTAGAACAAATGCTTTTAAGTCTGATGGATTTGCAGTTCGATGTATCAAAATCGAATGATTATAATGACAAACTCTAAACCGTTAAAGAAAAGTATTGACATTAATAAGATTAAATGAAACATTGGAAAACTTGCTTACTTGTTCTGTCTCTTTTATGTTTTAGTAATATCTACTCTCAAAACACAAAAGTTGATACCGTGAAAATCGGTGCATTCATATCTTCTTTGCACAATTTTGACATCGGAGGCAATACAATGAATGCTGACATTCATTTTTGGTGCTTGTACAGTGATTCCACCTATGATTTTGAAAAGGAATTGGACTTCATTAATTGCGATGAGTTCAGCTTTAACAGCACTAGCACAGAGAAACTTGAAAATCACAATTGGTTTTACACGAAAGCACTTATCAAAAGCAGACAAACATTTTCAACAAATAGCTACCCATTCGACTCCCAAAAGATAATATTTAGTATTGAATCATCTGAATATACAACGGACGATTTCGTTTTTGTACCGGACGTAAATGGCTCTAAGGTTGATACCCTTGTGTATTCACAATTTGATGATTGGGCGATAAATAATGTCTCTTTTACATCTGCGGCAACACTGTACGAGACATCTTTTGGCAATCCAACAGCATCTAAGAGCACATCACCTCGATTTGATATTGCTATAACTATCAGTCGCACTGGCTCATGGCTAATTTTATTCAAACTCATAACAGGAATAATTGTAGCATTCTTGATTTCATCGTGTGTATTTTGGATCAAACCCATAAACACAGATCCTCGTTTTGGATTATGCGTTGGCGGTTTGTTTGCCGCAGTTGGTAATAAATACATTGTAGAGACTATTATACCCGCAACCAACGATCTTACACTTCTCGACTATTTGCATAACACAACATTCATCTTTATTTTTTTAATTATAATCATCTCTGTAATTTCTCTTCGATTGTATGAACAGGATAACGAAAAATTGAAAAAAATATCATCGAAGATTGATTTGATATCGTACGTAACTATCACTGTATTGTATTTCACAATTATTACGTTTACGATTTTAACATTTTCTTAGACCCACCTACCTCAACTCCGCCGAACACTCCGTCTGCAAACATTAAAAACACCTCTGTCGAGGGTGAATTTTACTCTCATTATGGAAACGAGAGTAATTTTCTAATCTTTTTACTCTCGTTCATTCCGAACCAAAAAAATTGCTTGCGGTGAAAAACCGTTCTATTCGCCGCAAATATGCGGTGAATAATTCCTATATTTGCCGCAGACAACTGAGAGGCCATGGCAAAATACATCTACGAGTACAAAAACTGGACTGATTTCACTTGGCGTGAATCAGAGATTAATTCCATATTCGGAGACGTACGATTGAGGCAAGGAAAAATCATCGGACAGATGAATGCTCTTGGATTTTCGGCAAAAGAAGAAGCAACACTTACCGCATTAACACTCGATGTTGTTAAATCATCGGAGATAGAAGGAGAACTACTCAACTATGATCAAGTTCGCTCATCCATTGCCAGACGATTAGGAATTAATTCAGCAGGTCTCATTAAAAGCAGTCGTCATATTGAAGGTATCGTGGAGATGATGCTTGATGCTACACAAAAATTCAATTCGCCATTAACAGAAAAGCGTTTGTTCGGATGGCATGCAGCGTTATTTCCAACCGGATACAGCGGGCCTTATGCCATAGAAGTTGGTTGTTATCGCACGGGTGAAATGCAAATTGTTTCAGGAGCAATGGGTAAAGAGAAAGTGCATTACGAAGCAATTAAGCCAAAGTTCGTAAAAGCAGAAATGAAGAAATTCATCACCTGGTTTAATAAAGACAATTCACTTGATCCAGTCCTAAAAGCAGCTATAGCACACTTTTGGTTTATCATTATCCATCCGTTCGACGATGGTAACGGTCGCATGGCTCGTGCTCTTACCGACATGGTGCTTGCACGCGCTGAAGGAAGCGGAGAGCGCTTTTATAGCATGTCGAGCCAAATATTAGAAGAACGAAAAATGTATTACGCTGTTTTACAAAAAGTACAACACAGCAAGAATGACATAACGGAATGGCTGAACTGGTTTCTTCATTGTCTTAAAAACGCAATGCTCACTACTGAAAAGACATCACAACAAATTCTTAAAAAAGCAGAATTCTGGAAACACCACGAAAAGACTTCAATTAACGAAAGGCAAAGAAAAATATTGAACATGCTGCTTGACAATTTCGATGGTAAATTACAAAGTTCGAAATGGGCGAAAATCAATAAAACATCGTCAGACACTGCCTTGCGCGATATTAAAGATCTCGTAGAAAAAAGAATATTACAACAAACCAAAGAAGGCGGACGCAGTGTGAACTACGAACTAGTAAAGAAATGGAAGGTGGACTAACAGACTACGGCAATTACGCTAAATTAAAATGTACAGGGAAGGTTTGTAGCGTCTATAAGATAGTTATTTTGGGGTGTATGCAACTAAATCAATGATAAGAAGGTCTAATAGACTGAGCAGAAAAAATAAGGGCAAGCTCCCCCAATTGCCCACAAATCGAACAATTAAAAACAAACAAAACATGAAAAGACTACTATTAGGAGCTATACTGCTATTGAGCACAACCAACGCATTCTCACAAAACAACACAATTGAAGGCAAATGGAAAATGCAAAACTTCGACAATACGCTGTTTATTTTTGAAAATGGTGAACGGTTCACCTATTATTGTACCGCAGGAAATTGCGATTCCTTATACAACACCTTTGAGGCTGGAGACGGCAATCATATTCCTGGAACGGAAGATTATACCGTGTCTGCCGATACAATTACTATGGATTACCATTTTGGAAATATCTTAGTTACTAGTATGGTATTTAGTTGTGAAGGAAACATCGTCACATTCGTCGACCAAAGTAATTTAGTTTACATTCGTTTAGGAACAAATATTAACGACTGTAATTCGGTGTCAATTACTGAAGAAACTCAAAATCCGTCATTAACGAATAGTAAATACTACGATTTATTGGGTAGAGAAATTGAGGATATAACAACATACCCAATACATTCTCTCTACATCAAGAACGGCAGGAAATATATGAAAGCAAAATGAAAACCGCTTCGTATTTTATTCTAATAACAATTTTCTTTCTGTCTGTTCATGTGCAGAGCAAGGGGCAAGGTGCTGACTGCGCTACGGATCATATTCATAATAACCTAATGCAAACCGATTCTGTTTATCGGAAGCAAATTCATCTCCTTGAATCGCAAGTTGAGGATAATATTCAAAAGCACGCAAATATCACATTACGATCTACCCTGTACACCATTCCTGTTGTTGTTCATGTTATTCATTTAGGCGAGCCTATTGGAACAGGTTCTAATATTTCGGATGTTCAAATTCAACAAGCTATTGCAGGACTTAATAACCGCTTCAGAAATATAAACGGTTTAGGAGCTGATATTGAAATGGAATTTTGCCTCGCAAGTGCAGACCCAAATGGCAATTCAACAAATGGCATTAACAGAATTAATGGGGCAAGTGTTCCAAATTATTTAGCAGAGGGAATAAAACCAACAGGGAATACCTGCAGCGCGGCAATTGAAACTGCCATAAAAGACTTGAGCAGATGGCCTGTTTCTGACTATTATAATATTTGGGTAGTTAGCGAAATATGTAACGGTTCTTTCGTTGGCTATGCATCATATCCAATTGGTGGACTTTATGATGGATTAGTTATTGTTTCCACCTCGATGACAAGTAACAGCGGGACTTTACCTCACGAAATGGGACATGGGTTTTTTCTTTATCACACCTTCAACGGGGATGGTGGTAATGCTTATTGTCCAGTAGATACTAATTGCCTTGTCGATGGAGATTATGTATGCGATACGCCACCTCACAAACAAGGCGATTGTGGTTCGATTAATCCATGTACCACCCTCGGTGTATGGGATAATAGTCGGTATAATTATATGGCCTATTGTCCTTTAGTAAACAGATTTACACAAGGTCAGAAAGATAGAATTATAGCTACATTGATGGTTGAACCCAGAGCAAGTTTACTAAATTCAATAGGTTGTGGGACTGTAGGCATAAATGAAAGCGCTAGTAGCAGTGTGTTTTCACTTTTTCCTAACCCTGCAAACAATCAAATCAATGTAAAAACAGACGTGAAATTGTTAGGATCTGTTTACGTTGTTTATGACAACACGGGCAAATTAGTTTTAACAGGAAAAATAAATTCCGAGAATACAGTTATTGAATTTGGTAATTTATCAAATGGTATTTATTTGTTCAGCGTTGGAGAAAATATGAAACAGACATTCCGGGTAGTAAAGGAATAAACCTACCTCAACTCCGCCGAACACTCAGTCTGCAAGCCTTGCAAAATGCGCTGCATACTCTTCTCTACAACTTCATCAGTTAAGGTTTGTTGGGCGTCTTGAAGTATGAATTTCAAAGCATAAGATTTCTTTCCTTCTGGAAGATTCTTGCCTTCGTATACGTCGAACAAATTCACTTCCTTCAATAATTTCTTTTCGCTTTTAAGGGCAGACTGACGAAGGCTTTCGAACGCGGTTTCCTTGTTCAACAACAACGATAAATCGCGACGCACCCAAGGGAATTTATTTAATGGTTGGAAGGCATTGCGCTGTTGCGTTCTCAATTTTTCCAACGTGTCGAAATCGAATTCAGCATAGAATACTTCCTGCTCCACATCGGTTGCTTCTTGAATTTCTGGACTCACGCGTCCCATCTTCACCAACGATTTTTTCTGTGAAGACAGCTCCATTCCGTAAGCGAAAATGGGAGAGTCTTGAAGTGAAATAACTTCGACTTGTTGAATGCCTAACGCATTCAAAATATTTTCAACCACTGCTCGCAATTGCGCCAATGACGAAGCATTCGCGGTGTTGTTCCATGATTCTGCGCTTTCCTTTCCGCACAACCAAAGCGCTAATTTTCTTTTCTCTTTGTATCCGTTTTCAGTCTTGCGGTATTCCTTTCCAATTTCAAACAAACGAAGATCGGTTGCTCTGTGCTTTTCATTCAACGAAATGCTTTCCATTCCACCAAACAACAAAGAGCTACGCATGTGCGAAAGATCTTTGCTCAACGGATTCAACAACGAAACACTGTTCACTCCTAACGCCGCATCGAACGCTTCGGCGTACTTGCTTTTCGTTAACGACATATTCATGATCTCAGTGTAGCCTTCTGCAACCAGCAGGTCGGCCAAACGGAAATGCAGGCTCTCTGATTTTCCTTTGGTGTTCAACGAAAGCGTCATGCGCGAAGGCAATTCAACTTTGTCGTAACCATAGATGCGAAGCACCTCTTCCGCAACATCGGCTGGACGCGTTACTTCCACACGGTTGTAGGGCACAAGCACCTTCCAACCACCTTCAACCGTTGAAACTTCGAACTGTAAATCATTCAATATTGAAACAACCGTTTCGCTTGGAATGTCAATTCCTAACAACGATTTCAAATAATTTTTCTGAACTGAAATTTCTGTTTTCGGAATTGCAACCGGATAAACATCTTGCGCTTCCACCAAAACAGCATTCGGATTTTCTGCTTGGATTAATTCCCAAGCACGCGCTAACGCATTTGGAATTCCATCTACCGCAACTCCGCGTTCAAAGCGAAACGAAGAATCGGAATGTATCTGGTTGCGCTTCGCGCTCTTGCGCACACGCACTGCGTTGAAGCAAGCACTTTCAAAAACCACGAACGAATCTTCAGCGCTCACGCCCGCAATTTTTCCACCCATAACACCGCCCATGCAAAGCACTTCGTTTTGGTTGGAAATAACTACGTCTTCGTTGGTGAGTTTGCGGGAAACCCCGTCGAGCGTTTCTAACGCCTCATCTGTATTTGCATTTCGAACCGTGATGGTCTGATTGGAAAAATCATTTGCCTTGAATACGTGCAGCGGTTGACCCAATTCATGTTGAACGAAGTTGGTCACGTCTACGCACAAGTTCACGCTCTTCACGCCAATAACAGCGAGAGTTTCTTTAATGAATTCTGGCGTCTCTTGATTTTCAATTCCTTTGATTACCGCAAACGCATAGCGCGAACACTCGGTGTTTTCGAGAAGATCTAATTTCCAATTTTTCGGTTGGAAGGAAATCGCTGGGGCGGTTGTGCTTGAAAGCGTAACCTTATTTTCGTTTTCCAAATTCCACGCAGCAGCGAAATCTCGCGCTACACCTGAATGTGAAAGAGCATCTGTTCTATTCGGAGTAATACCAATTTCGAGGCATGCATCGCTTTCTATGTTGAGGGCTACAGCAGCTGGAGTTCCAACCACTGTTTCTGCTGGAAGAATTAGAATGCCGTCGTGCGAAGCGCCCAGACCTAGTTCGTCTTCCGCGCAGATCATACCAATTGATTCAGCACCGCGAATTTTACTTTTCTTAATGGTGAAAGACTCGCCAGATGATGGATACAATGTTGTTCCAACAGTGGCAACTAACACTTTTTGTCCGGCAGCCACATTAGGTGCACCGCAAACAATCTGAACGGGTTCGCCTTCACCGAGATTTACTTTCGTTATGGACAAGCGATCGGCATCGGGGTGTCTTTCGCATTCGAGTACATGTCCGACTACCACGCCTTTCAATCCGCCTGGAATTTTCTCTACGCTTTCAATGCCTTCCACTTCAAGACCGGTTCTGGTAAGGGTTGCAGCCACGAGTTCCGGAGCCGGAAGTGGTTGAACCAGTTGTGAAAGAAGTTTGTAAGAGATTTTCATATCGCGCGAATTAGACTGCAAAAATAAAGACAAACGCGAGGGGGAGGGCTTAGAATTTTGTTACTTTTGTTCCTCTTCAAAAACGGGATGTAGCTCAGTTGGTAGAGTACACGTCTGGGGGGCGTGTGGTCGCAGGTTCAAGTCCTGTCATCCCGACTAAAACCTCCTTATAACCCTTGAAAATCAGGGGTTTTGTTTTTTTTATGAAAAGACTTTTATTGAACAAGAAGATCTAAACGGTCTTCAAGATGAATCAGACCACACGCACCCGTAACATTCACATCATAAATCACGATACGATCTCCAGTTCGGATTTTCGAGAGTGATACTCTAACTTCAACACTGAAGTTGTCACCTTGACAAACGAATTCCTCAATTTTACCTTCATGGGTAATTTGAATTTTAAAATCTGCGATATTGTACATGAGTCCCATATAAACGAAATCTTCAGCTTGATAAGCGTAAACTCCTGATTCCACCATTGCACTACCCCTTGAAATATGAGTATCCGCTGCAGTTCGCCCGCCAAATTTCACGATCGGGTTAGGAACTGGAAGTGAACTAAAATATTTACTCATTGAACTCTTTTTTCCGACAAAGATGACCTCAACTACTTTTGCTTCACAATCGGGAATAATAGAAAAATAACCATTCTCCTGTGTCAATTGCCAAACATCATCTGCTTTTGATTTTTTATTCGTAACACTATCACTTACTACTTTAGAAACGAATTTTCCGCCAATTACTTTAATCTCCTTTATTTTGAAAGGGACATAAAATTCTACTGGGTTCTCTATTCCTTTATATAAAAAATTGTTTTTAGAAGCAGACATAATTGCAAAATCTCCCTGAGCATGAATAATGCTTGAGAACCCCATGATTACAGTTGTAATAACAATTAAAAGAAACGATTTCATATAAAGTATTTATTTATTGATTATTAATATTTATGAATACAAGATTTGAATAGACTACTTTCTTCGGCAGGCTTTTGTTTGTTAAAAATCATTTTATTCAACAAGAAGATCTAAACGGTCTTCAAGATGAATCAGACCACATGCACCTGTAACATTCACATCATAAATCACAATTCGATCACCAACTTGCAATTTCGAGGTTGCTACCATCGCTTCATGACTCAAGTTACCTTGACAAACGAATTCCTCCGTTTTACCTTCATGCGTAATTTGAACTTTAAAATCTGCGGTGTTGTAATTGAGTCCTGTGTAAACGAAATCCTCAGCTTGGTAAACATCAATAGTTCTTGCTGACCTTACTGCTGAAGCTGAAATAGTATTGTTCGCTGCCAGCTGACCAGCAAATCTTACCAAAGGGTTAGGTACTCGAAGAGAACTAAAATACTTACTCATTGAACTCTTTTTTCCAACTAAGATAACTTCAACACTTTTAGCATCGCAATCTGGTATTAAAAGAAAATTACCTTCTTTTTGAACGTTACGCCAGAATTTTTCAGATGCCGACTTCTCGCTCAAAATATTATCCTTAACGTCATATCCCATATCAATTCTACCGCCAATTACTTTAATCTCGTTTAATTCGAAAGAGCAATAAAATTCAATTGGATTTTGAAGGCCCTTGAATACAAAATTGTTTTTTGTATTTGACATAACTGTAAAATATTCCTGAGCATGAATAATGCTTGAGAACCCCATGATTACAGTTGTAATAACAATTAAAAGAAACGATTTCATATAAAGTATTTATTTGATTAAATCTACTTGACGATAGCTAAGGTACTAAAAACTGATAACTTCAGTAGGGATCGAATTTACTCATGCTCATATTTTCTAATAATCCTTTAGGCTATTGATTAAATTTGATAGATAAATCCATTACTATGAAAACACCAAACATTCAAAATGTCTTTAAGATGATGATTGGAACATCTGCATTGATTGCTTCCACCGCATTCTTCATCAACACCATCTCACCGGTTCAAGCCAGTGAGAATAAACAAGTTTCTTATAATTCAGAATTGCCCATCAAATCAGAGGAGATGGGAATACCTGAAGGAACTATTGTAGGTTGTGGAAGTGGGATATACGAGTATAAAGTTATACAAGCTGGTGGATGGAAGTGGGTTAAAGTCGGACCGTGATATTACTCTGAAGGCTTTTTGTTTGTCCAAAATCATTTTTTGACTAAATTTGTCAAATTATGAAAAGCGTTGCAGAAACCATTCGACTATCAAGGAAAACAGAAAAACTTACACTTCAACAAGTGTCGGGCGCTGTTAAAATTGATGTGGGGATTCTCAGTAAAATAGAACGCGGTATTCGTCCAATTTCAATGGAGCAATTGGAGTTGTTGTGCAAATTGTACAAACTCCGTTTCGTAGAACAAAAGAAAAATCTAACCGCAGAGCAAATTGTTGCTTTCGTGGCCTACGATCAAAACGCAAATGAAATTTTGCAAATTGCTGAACAGAAATTAGCATACGCCACCAAGGCCATTACGCCGTTGAGTAAAATTGTTCGCGAACTCAAAGCTGTCTTTAAAAAGTTCCCTCAAATTCAACAAGCATGGGTCTTTGGATCATATGCCAGAGGCGAGATGACTTCAAAAAGTGATGTAGATGTTGTGATTACAGTTGAAAAGGGATTCACCTATTTCCAGCTGGCCGATGTTCAGCACCAAGCAGAAAATAAACTTGGGATAAAAGTCGATATTGGATTTAAAAAATCACTCGATAAAACAGTCAGCAAGAATGCAGAAAAAGATATGAAACTGATTTATGAAAGAACCAAATAAATACAACTTCCCGGAACTGATTCAAGCATTGCCTGAATTAGGGCAGTTTGTGAAGACAAACGCATACGGAAATGAGAGCATTGATTTCTTCAATGCAGAGGCGTTAAAGCTGCTGAACAAGGCGTTGCTGAAGAAACATTACGGTGTGGCGAATTGGGATATTCCTGAAAATTATTTGTGTCCTCCGATTCCGGGAAGAGCAGAATACATGCACCAAGTAGCCGATCTGTTGAATGCAAACAATCCGAATTTCCTTCAAGATAAAAATCTAGGAAACAACATTCGTGTGCTCGATGTGGGTGTGGGCGCGAATTGCATTTACCCGATCATTGGCGTTCACGAATACAACTGGAATTTCGTAGGTTCAGACATTGATGAAAAAGCCATTGCGGCTTCACAAAAAATTGTCGACGCGAACGAATCCCTTCAACATAAAATAGAATTGCGTCATCAGAAAAATGCGCACGACATCTTTCACGGAATCATTCTGCCCGAAGAAAAATTCAATCTCACTGTTTGCAATCCGCCATTCCACGCGTCGCTTCAAGAAGCACAACAAGGGAATCTTCGCAAAAACAGAAACCTGAAAAACACGCGCAACACCAAAGTGCAATTGAATTTCGGCGGACAAGGAACCGAACTCTGGTGCGAAGGAGGAGAAGAAACCTTCATTGAAAAAATGATTCTTCAAAGCGCCGTTTACGCGAAACAGGTCGAGTGGTTCAGCACACTCGTTTCGAAAGAAAGCACACTCAAAAAAATTCAACTGAAACTCGAATACGTCGACGCCCGCGATATGCGGATTCTTCCGATGAACATCGGAAACAAATCGAGTCGAGTGGTTGCTTGGAAGTATTAACTACGTTATTGGAAAACCTTCGGTTTTATTCCTACTGCGTAATTGGAAAATCAGAGATTTTATTCCTACTAGGTAATGGGAAATCCTTCGGATTTAAAAAGCAATGAACATTACGAAGTAGTAATTATGAAATAGGCATTACGCAGTAGGAATAACGTAGTTCCCATTACGAAGTTCGCATCTTCCCTTTTCTTACCCTCTCTTAACTTCTCTTACCTCACAAAAGAAATTCTCGACGCGCGATGTATACACCTTCGGTATACACTATCTTTGGTGGATGAAAAATCTTTCACTGAAACTCGACGACGAAATTTTCTTAGAAACAGAAAAGGTCGTAGAGAAATTAGGCACCACTCGGAATCGCTACATAAATGAGGCGTTGGCGATATACAACAAGTATTACAATCGGAAGATGTTGCGTGATCAACTCGTGAAAGAATCGCGTGCGGCTTACGGTTCGAGCAGAGATATTTTAGATGAATACGAAAGACTCATCGATGAAGATTAGTCAATACGAAATCTGGTTAGCGAACCTGAACCCCTCTAAAGGCACGGAACCTGGAAAGGTCCGTCCTGTCGTTGTGGTGCAAACAAACCTGCTGAACGATATTCATCTTTCTACTTTAATCTGTCCCATTACAACCAACGTTCTTCCAGATGTAAAAATTCTTCGTGTTGCACTTACCAAAAAGCAACTCGATGAAAATAGCGATGTACTTGTAGATCAGCTTCGCGCAATAGACAATAAACGATTCATTAAAAAACTCGGAAAGCTCACTCGGGCGCAGATAGCGCGGTTGAAGGAGAATTTGAGAATTGTCCTAGAACTGTGAAAGCCTCCGGCTTTATTGGAAAACCTTCGGTGTTATTCCTACTTCGTAATTCCTATTTCATAATTCCTACTTCGTAATTAAAATCGTCGAAGACCCTCGTTGCTTGCAACCCTCGTCCGAAGGACCCTCGTGAAGAATTCACCCTCGCAATGCTTGTTGCCTTCGCAAAGCCATTCGCCTTCGCAACGCATTCTGTTTGTAAGTTCGCAGAACAATAATTAACCTCATGACCAACAACAGCATCTTCCGTCGCATTCGATTTATTTATGACTTCTCTGATCAGCAGATGATAGACATTTTCGCTTTGACAGATGTTATGGTTACTCGATCCGATGTGAGTGATTGGTTGAAGAAAGAAGATCACGAAGAGTATCTCGATATTAATGATGAGATGCTTTCCATTTTTCTAAACGGATTTATCATTCATAAACGCGGACGAAAAGACGGTCCGTTGCCGGTTCCAGAGAAACGCTTGACGAATAATCTCATCTTCCGAAAGATGCGCATAGCGCTGAATTTAATTGACGAGGATATTATTCAAATCTTGTCGCTTGCCGAAATGAAAATGAGCAAGCACGAACTCAGTGCTTTCTTTCGCAGCCCCACGCAACGACAGTATGTCGAATGCAACAATCAGGTGATTCGCAATTTCTTTCAGGGGTTGGAGAAAATGTCTCCCAACGAAAGAAAGATTTCATAACTTAGTCTCATGGGTAAATTTGTTTTTTCGCTGCTCTTAATTTGTGGCTTAACACTTCCTTCAACCGGGAATTGCCAATGTTGGCAAAGTCTGACCTCTGGTGGTTTTTTCTCATTGGCTATAAAAAATGATGGGACATTGTGGGCATGGGGAAGTAATCAATACGGGCAATTGGGCGATGGAACATTGATCGACAAGTATACCCCTATTCAAATTGGTGTTGGAAACAATTGGGCTAGCATAAGTGCTGGCTATCATCACTCCGTTGCTATTAAAACTGACGGAACGCTTTGGGCATGGGGTCAAAACACCTCGGGACAGCTTGGTGATGGGACGTTGATCAATAAAAACATTCCTGTTCAAATAGGATCAGCAACAAATTGGTTAAATGCAAGCCCTGGATTATATCATAGTTTGGCTCTCACGGTAAATAACGAATTGTGGGCATGGGGCAATAACTTAAATGGAGAATTAGGAGACGGCACCTTCATAACTAAAACAATCCCGACGCAAATAGGTAATGCCGTAGATTGGTTTAAAATCAACGGAGGGGGTTACCATTCTCTTGCTATAAAAAATGATGGGTCCGTTTGGTCTTGGGGTATAAATTTAGAGGGTCAGCAAGCTATTTCTCCGATCTTTTTTGGACCTGTTAATACTCCAACTCAAATCTTGTCAGGTGTCTGGACCGACATTGCCTCTGGGGTGTTTCATTGTATGGCTGTCAAAAACGACGGGACATTGTGGGCATGGGGAAGTAATCTGTATGGGCAGTTTGGTGACGGTACCAACACGGACAGTTTTATCCCTGTTCAAATTCCCGGGGTATCGAATTGGTCTAAAATAAGTGCCGGTTATCAGCATTCTCTTGGGTTGAGAAACGACGGTAGTATGTGGTCTTGGGGCAGAAACCCAGCGGGTGAGCTCGGAAACGGAACGAACACAGATTCTAACATCCCCGTTAGTCTTGGGGTCGGTAGTTTATGGACTTCTATTAGTGCCAGTTTTTTACGTTCGGTTAATTTAAAAAACGATAATAGCATATGGGCATGCGGGGCCAATGGGGCGGGGAACCTCGGTAATGGACTTTTGCTAAATTCAAACATACTTAACCTAGTTAATTGTTCGGGTCTCCCATTAACAACCTATGATTCAATTTGCTCTAATACACTTCCTTATTTGTGGAATGGGCAGAATTACCAAAGTTCTGGAGTGTACACATATACAACGCCGCTTAACGTTGTTGACACGCTTTATCTTACCGTCATACTTCCCCAAACAAGTATAGACAGTCTCTCTGCTTGCGACAGTTATACGTGGATAGATGGGGTCACCTACAACACATCTAACAACACCGCTGTATTTGTTACCACAAATAATTTAGGTTGCGACTCTGTAATTCATCTTGATTTGACCCTCAATTTCAGTTCTTCAACAAGTGTAAATGTTTCAACCGCTGTATTCCCATATATATTTAATGGAGACACCCTTTTGTCTCCGGGAATTTATACGTTCACCGAAGAGAGCGCCGACGGTTGCAATCTCATAACAACCCTGACGCTAACGAGCACAATCGAAATTGAAGACGACCCCTCAGCCACCTTCTCCTTGTACCCTAATCCGTTCAATGATAATCTAGCTGTTAATGTCACAATGGGTGACCTAGGCAAGTCTTTTTTCATTCGCGACTCCGCGGGAAGAACCGTTAAGTCCGGAGTTATTCAAACGCTTAGCAACACATTTGAATTGCAAAACCTGACTGATGGTGTTTATTTTTTCTCAATCGACTCAAATTCAAACCCCAGGCGTATTGTAAAAATTTCCGATAAATAAGTGTTTTTTCATTCAGCCCTGAACAGAATTACATATTGCCCGAATCAATTCTTGTACAATTGGTAATTCCGGCTTGCTATACGTTTCAATATTTTTCTCTCTATCTGAAGGAGCTATCTTGAAAATGTGATTCATGCCTTCAATTAAAATATATCGAGAGCCTATGGAAGCGGCGTGAAGCAATTCAGCGTCTTTCACTTGAACCTGAAGGTCGGTGCTGCCTTGAACAATCACAATCGGAATTTTCAATTTCGAAATCTCCAATGCCGGATCGTATTTCATCCAAGACATCATGTAAGGCTGAACAGAGGGACGAAACAAGCCAAACAATTCCACCGGTGCGTCTTCCACCAACTTGCCTTCCTTGAGCTCCGAAAGGCCTTCATTCGCTGCGCGGAGAAGTTTCTTCTTTCCTTTTAACTGCACCGCAAGCTGTTCCTTCAATATAACATCAATGGGCCTTCCTGCGCCGGCTAGCGAAACGAAAGCATCGGCATGTTCGCATGCCAACATGCCTAACAAAGACCCTTCGCTGTGACCGATTATAATTAATTTGTTAAATCGCGAATCGGCTTTCAATTGCGAGGCCCACGCCTTCGCGTCTTCCGCATAATTTTCGAATCGAAGATTCTCTTCTGAAATGAGAGCTCCCTTGCTCGCCCCGATGCCGCGTTTGTCGTAACGAAGCGACGCAATTCCTTGCGCAGCCAACTCATGCGCCAGTAACTGCAATGAATTATTTTTCATTTGCGCATTGTTCCCGTTGCGATCGGTGGGTCCAGAACCCGCGATAATCAAAGCAACTGGAAAGGTTCCCTTCAAGATGGGAACCGTAAGCGTTCCCGATAATTCACCCGATGAAGTCTGTAGTGTTTGATCCAATTCGAAATAACCCAAACGATTTTCCGACTGACCGAACGATACACTTCCAACTAGAAAAAAAAGAAAAAGAAAAACCCCAACGATTCGAAAGTTCTCGAACCAGCGGGGTTTCAATATGTTTAGGAAGGCCGAAGCCAATATTTCTTAGATTATTGTTCCGTTCTTCTTTGCTTCGGCAGTGAAACGCTTCTGCATGCTAATCCACAAGTAAATTCCGAAGAACGCCCCTATGATGCAAATGATACTGAAGGTGTTTCCAAGTGGTTCCATAACGTTACGGAAAATCCATTGTGAAATGTCTACGATTGGGGCAAGGACTGTTTGTAAGTTCATGATTGCATTATTTTCTTTGCGAATTTAAGCATTCCTTTTGAAAGTGGAACATTTTCTCCTCAATTTTGCTTCAATTCAAATAACATGATCCTACGGCAATTTTCAAGCAATCAACCTTACCTCCTGTTTGTGTTGCCTTTTACAAACCTTCTGATTTTCCTGCCTTGCCTTTTCGGATATGTCATTCCCGAAGTGCCGCAACAATTTCCTTTCGATATTATTAATTTCGAATGTGTGCTTACCCCTTGGCTCGGCGCTAGCGTGGCGTGGATTATCATAACTCTCGGGGGTATTTTGTTTAACTGGGTGTACAATAGGCACGAGTTTCACAACGGTCCAACCTATGTTCCCGCGCTCATTTTTTCAAATTTATTCACGGTTATTTTCTTGTTGAATCACAGCATTACTTTTCTGCTTGCTCAGATATTTATGACCGTTGGAGCCAATCGTTTGCTCGAAGTGTATAGACAGAAAACTGCCCTCGACCCCTATTTCCGCGCCGGATTCTGGTTTGGTCTGGCCGCCTTGTGCTTCCCTCTCTACTTGACTCTGCTGCCCATGCTTTTGGTAGCGGTCATCTTCACACGAGGATTCAACTTCCGTGAATACATTATGCCCCTTGCCGGATTCGCTTTCCCATTCAGCTATTGCTTCGCAGCGCAATACCTACTCATGGACAATTGGAATTTCTATTTGTTCAAGCGCATCATTAGCTTGAATACGCAAGACAATTGGATGATTCATTCCTATTCGAAATTATCTTTCTATGCCCTGTGCGCCTTGTCCTTGCTATTCTCTATGCAATCGCTCGTTTCATCAGGAGACTTGAACACGAACAAAAACAGAAACTCGAAATGGATTATCGTATTCATGTGCATTGCCATGCTGGGCTCTGTTACAGCCGGATGGTTATTTCTAAACCACCTCATTATTGAAGGGGTTGGACTTGGGCTCATCTTCTGTCTTTCCTATTGGTATTCGAATTATCGCGTTTCGCTTTTCGCCCCCGTATTCTTCTATATCTCAGTGGCCGTAAGCCTTTGGATCTTGATTGAGCAAACACAACTTATTCCGGTGTTTCAGTGGTGAAAAGTTTAGCTTACTTTTGCAAAAATTCTCTTCTATGAAATTTGGTGTCGTAGTTTTTCCAGGTAGCAATTGTGATGAAGATTTGGTGTATTCCATGTCGCACATCATGGGACAAGAAGTGGTAAAACTTTGGCACAAAGACCGTGACCTTCAAGGTTGTGATTTCATATTTGTTCCAGGCGGATTCAGCTACGGTGATTACCTTCGCAGCGGAGCCATTGCACGCTTTTCTCCAATTATGGAAGAAGTAGTAGCACATGCTAATCGCGGTGGATATGTGATGGGAATTTGCAACGGATTTCAAATCTTAACAGAAGCGAAATTGCTTCCAGGAGCCCTGTTGCACAACACGACTAGAAAATTCATTTGTAAGAATGTTCACTTGAAAGCGGCTTCAACCAGCGCGGTTTTAACTGCCGGTTTAGATCGCGAAAAAGCATTCCAAATTCCAATTGCTCACGGAGAAGGAAACTTCTTTGCTCCTGCCGATGTGTTGAAGCAAATTGAAGACAACGATCAAGTGTTGTTCCGCTATTGCTCTGCAGACGGTGTGGTAAATGAAGACTTCAATCCGAATGGCTCGTTGAACAACATCGCGGGTATTTGCAATGCAGGTAAAAATGTATTTGGAATGATGCCTCACCCAGAGCGTGCAGCCGATTTCGAATTGGAAAACACCGACGGAAGAGAAATCTTCGAAGCGCTTCTCGAAAGAATTTAATAGTCCTATCTTTGCAGCCGTTATGGCACAAGAAGACAAATTAAAAGCGGTAATCTCGCACGCAAAGGAATACGGATTTGTATTTCCTTCCTCTGAAATTTACGATGGCCTTTCGGCTGCCTACGACTACGGTCAGTTGGGTGTTGAATTGAAAAACAACATCAAAAACTACTGGTGGACCGCTATGACGCGCATGCACCAGAACATTGTGGGCATTGATGCTTCCATCTTCATGCATCCGACCACATGGAAAGCAAGCGGACACGTAGATGCGTTCAACGATCCGTTGATTGATAACAAAGACAGTAAGAAACGCTACCGCGCAGACGTGTTGTTGGAAGACTACATGGCGAAAAGCGAAGCGAAAATTACCAAAGAAATAGAGAAGGCGAAAAGTCGTTTTGGCGATGCATTCGACGAAGAGCAATTCCGTGCAACGAATCCGAATGTACTTCGTGCACAAGAGAAAATAGATGCTGTGAAAACGCGCATGAAAGTGGCGTTGGAAGCGAGTGATTTAGAAGGATTAAAGCAATTGATTGAAGACTGTGAAATTGCTGATCCAGAGACTGGATCGCGCAACTGGACAGATGTTCGTCAGTTTAATCTTATGTTCAAAACAGAGCTTGGCGCAGTAAGCGGCGAAGCTGGAGTTATTTATTTACGTCCGGAAACAGCGCAAGGAATTTTCGTGAATTTCTTGAACGTTCAGAAGACAGGAAGAATGAAACTTCCATTCGGAATTGCACAAATTGGAAAAGCTTTTCGCAATGAAATTATTGCACGTCAGTTCATTTTCCGCATGCGCGAATTCGAACAAATGGAGATGCAATATTTCGTGAAGCCGGGTACTGAAATGGAGTGGTACAACTACTGGAAGAACGAGCGTATTAAGTGGCACAATGCATTAGGATTGGGCGAAGGAAATTACAAGTTCCACGATCACTTGAAGCTGGCGCACTACGCCAATGCGGCTTGTGACATTGAGTTCAACTTCCCAATGGGATTCAAAGAGTTGGAAGGAATACATTCTCGCACCGATTTCGATTTGAAAAAACACGAGGAATTTAGTGGGAAGAAGTTGCGTTATTTCGATCCGGAAACGAACGAAAGTTTTGTTCCGTATGTCATTGAAACCTCTATCGGATTAGACCGCATGTTCTTGGCTGTGTTGTCGAGTTCATTTGTGGAAGAGAAGTTGGAAGATGGAAGTGAGCGCACGGTTCTTCGCATTCCAGCAGCCTTGGCACCTGTGAAACTAGCGGTATTGCCATTGGTGAAGAAAGACGGCCTTCCAGAAAAAGCAAAAGAAATTGTAGACCTATTGAAGTTAGACTTCAACTTACAATACGACGACAAAGACGCCATTGGTCGCAGATACAGAAGACAAGACGCCATTGGAACTCCTATTTGCGTAACGGTAGACAACGAAACCTTGGAAGACAATTGCGTAACCATTCGTCATCGCGACAGCATGCAACAGGAGCGTATTCCAATTGCAGATTTGCATGAAGCGGTTAGGAAGGTTGTGGCGTTGAATCAGTACTTTTAAGCCCGAAGGGCGAATGTTGCGAAGCAACGAATGTGCAAGCACGAATGTTGCGAAGCAACGAATGTGCAAGCACGAATGTTGCGAAGCAACGAATGTGCAAGCACGAATGTTGCGAAGCAACGAATGCCCCTTGGGCGAATGCTTCGCGAATGTCTTCGACGATTCCAATTACACAGTAGGAATTATGCAATAGGAATTATGCAATAGGAATTACGAAGTAGGCATTACGAAGTAGGAATTACGAAGTAGGAATAACAAAGTTCCCATTACGCAGTAGGAATAAAACCGAAGGTTTTCCAATTACACGCAGTGTTCCAACACCGTGCTTATCAACTCCATCTTACTCATTCCAATAACCGCCGCTTGCTGAGGAATAATTGACGCTGCGCTGAATCCAGGAACGGTGTTCACCTCAATCACAGAAGGTTCTTCATCCGGTAATAAGAAGTCTACGCGGATCATTCCGCCGCAATTCAAATCGGTGTAAATACGAGCAGACAATTCCTGAACACGCGCATAGTGAAATTCACTGATCGGAGCTGGAGTAATCTCCTGACTCTTCCCTTCATATTTCGCTTGAAAATCGAAAAACTCAGTTTCGCTTACAATCTCTGTAATGGGCAAGGCCGTTGGTTTTCCGTTCATGACAATCACCCCACACGTGACTTCCCTTCCAGAAATAAATTCTTCCACAATAATGTCTTCGTCTTC
Source organism: Flavobacteriales bacterium (assembly GCA_044239865.1). Classification (GTDB taxonomy): domain Bacteria; phylum Bacteroidota; class Bacteroidia; order Flavobacteriales_D; family Sanyastnellaceae; genus CAIZGX01. The sequence goes on along the minus strand of JBIIAO010000002.1, from coordinate 732,110 downwards.
ATTTCTTGCGCGAGAAATGGCCTCCATAATTCCACCTTCTTCATTCACGCGAGAAGTGCCAATGGAACTTCCTCCACAATTCGGTTTTACGAAACATGGCAAACCCACTTTCGCAACCACTTCCGCTGCTGTAATTTCTTCTTCCTTCCGAACAACAATGGAACGCGCGACGCGATAACCCATGGCGCCCAATGTGCGCGTGGTCGCTTTCTTGTTGAACGTTAACGCCATGTTCAATACATCGCCCGTTGTGTACTTTATTCCAATCGTATCGAAATATCCTTGCAACAATCCGTTCTCTCCCGGAGTCCCGTGAACAATCATAAACACCGCGTCAAAGGTGGTTTTCATTCCATTTACTTCAACAGAAAAATCGTTGCGATCAACTGCAACTTCCGTTTCGTTCACCAAGGCATACCACCGCTTTTCTTCAATCACAATCTGCGTGGGCTCGAACTTCGAACGGTCTATGTTCTCCATCACCATCTTCGCACTGCGCATAGAAACAACCGACTCGCCGCTATACCCACCACACACCACTGCAATATTTTTCATGCGTTTTTGTTTTTACAAAGATGACAATCTCCTTAACTTTCCAAAAATTATTTGTCGTGAAAAAATCAATTCTTTTTTCTTTCGTTGTTCTAGCAGCAACCTTCACTGCTTCAGCACAACAATTCACCGTTGTGAAAGATAACGCTCATGGGAGCGTAGAAAACCAATGCAAGACAGGTACTTGCTGGAGCTTCGCTACCACTTCCTTCATAGAATCTGAATTGATTCGCAGAGGAAACAAGGCTGTTGATCTTTCTGAAATGTACAACGTGAGAATGACGTATCCGAAGAAAGCCGAGAGCTACGTGCGTTTTCAAGGCAAACAACAATTCGGTCCAGGCGGATTAAGTCACGATGTGCTTGCTATCATTGAAGAATTCGGAATTGTTCCAGAAGAAGTGTATTCAGGATTTGTTCAGGATATGAAGGAATATGACCATACCGCCCTCGATGAGAAGTTAACATACATTGTAAACGAGGGTATGAAAAACCCAACAAACGGCTATATGAAAAACGTCATGGATATCTTGAATAACGAAATTGGGGAGGACCCGTCTGAATTCAAATACAATGGAGCTTCTTACACGCCAGCTTCTTTCCGCGACGCTATGAAGATCAATGCAAAAGAATATGTCTGCTTAACTTCGTTCACCCATCATCCTTTCTATTCTTCTTTCGTGTTGGAAGTTCCGGACAACTGGGCTAAGAAAGCTTATTACAACCTTCCACTCGACGAATTTCAACGTGTTGCAGATTTTGCGCTTGGAAAAGGATACACCATTGCATGGGATGCTGACGTAAGTGAAAAAACATTCGATGCAAATAAAGGATTCGCTTTTGTAGATTCATTTCAAAAAGAGCCCAAAATTGATCAAGACAAAAGACAAGAGGCGTTCGATAGTTTCGAAACTACAGACGATCACCTCATGCATATCACAGGAACTGCGAAAGACGATAAAGGAAATGCGTATTACCTAGTGAAAAATTCTTGGGGCAGTGAAGGGCTTGCCAATGGCGGATTTCAGTACGTTTCTGTTCCTTATTTCCGTTACAAAACGGTTTGTATGATCGTACACAAAGATGCGCTTCCAAAAGAAATTGCAGTGAAATTGGGAATGTAATTATTTCCTTGGTCCTAACGGGACAAGTATTCCTCCACGAATGACGAGCGGTCCGTAAGGCGACCGCTCTTCTTCTGTAAAGTCGTACATAATCTGAAAGTACGTGCCCAATCCGTGGCCTATTCCCTGCGATATTCCTCCACCGGCCAATACCAAGGGAAAGGTTTCTCTTTGCATTCCTCCAAAGGAATAAGTAGGTGCATTCACTTGATTAATCTCTGCGCAAGCAAATAATCCATTGAACAACCCGAATCGCGCCCAAGCAATACCTGCGTATATCTGTTCTTCGTAAAGACGTGTTTTGTAATACGTAAAATTGAAGCCAACGCCAGCGGAAAGTCTCTCCGTAACTCTATATCCAACAAGTGGCGTAATGGCCCCATAAAACATCCCTGACCCATTCGATGAACTTAATCCTAGACCAAGCGAACCTCCCACAACCGTTCGCTCTCTATGCGTTAATTCGTTCAGACTTTGCTTCGATTTTTCATTCGAAGGAGGCGAATTCACGTAATCGTTTGGCTGAGCAAAAGCATTCAACCCGAACAACAAAAAACTTCCGAGTAAAAACGCTTTCATTAACGAATAAATGAAACAACCGAAAGGTGCGTTCCGGCCCAAACTTGAACGAAATAAATTCCGCTTTCAGAAGGCAATTCTGTAATAACCAGCTGATGATTTCCTTGTGGAAAAGTTTGATGAATAACCTCATTCACCAATCTTCCATTCACATCGAACACACGAACATTCACATCTATAGCTTGTGGTAAATCGAAGCCAACGGTAAACATGTCTTTCACTTCCGTTGGATATCCGTAAGCTTGAAATTCAGAAGTATTTCCTTCAACAACAAACGATGGATTGAATCCTACAAATTTCACCACGTTGTTTCCTGTACATGGAATGGCTAAAGTATCTATTTCTTCTGCATAACAAATGTCTGCCGCGCTTGAAACTCCGCCTGCAACAGTCACTGTAGACGTTGTAGTAAAGTCGTTAGAGAACTTCGTAATCGCATTCGGAGACCAAGAACTCACGTAATAATTACCGTATGAATCGTGATCAACGCCGTCGCAATTGCCGAGGTTCGTAGTCGTAATTACTGAAAGGGTATACGTCGCTAAATCAATCGCTTTAATAGATGCATTCGCTCCCCAACTTACCATAACCAATCTGTTATTCGCAGCATCGTATGTCAATCCGTTTGGCGTGCTCGTGGTATTCGCAACAACAATTGAACTTGAGGGGGCAGCAAGATTCGCAACATTCACTTCATAAATTTTCTTCGCCGAAAAATCAGACACCCACAGTTTATCTGTTCCATTGCTTGCCATTCCGTTTAAAAAAGATGCTCCAGCTAAACTGATGGTCATAACCTGTGCGCCAGTAGTTACATCGTAACCCTTCACCGCACTTCCAACAATGGAGAATAAAACGCCGTTCATGACTTCCATTCCGTAGTTCGATTTCGCAGCACCCAATGTGCCCTGTGGAACAGCATCGCTGTGCATACGCACGACGTTGTTTCCATTTCCAACTAAAAAGATCTGATTGGTCGGGTCGTACTCAACGCCTTCAATAGAAGTTAACGACTGTGCCTGTGATAGACTAGCGCTTAGGGCTAAAACAAAAAATAGAATTTTTTTCATGTTGAAGTTTATATGACCGGCAATTTACTACCAAATTCCATTCATTCTCTTCTAATTTTTTCTTATATTGCAGATACATTCCATGCCCAACATGAAAATTAATTTAACCATTCTGCTTGTCGCATTTAGCTTTTCAATGATTGGACAAACGGCCAACATTGAAGAGTTTTTAGAGCGTAAAGCAAAACACGAAGTAATGGTTGCTGCGCACAGAGGGGACTGGAAGAACTTTCCTGAAAACAGTCTTCCGGCCATTCAATCTTGCATAGATCACTTCATAGATATTGTAGAGATCGATGTCCAAGAAACATCCGACGGCAAGTTCGTTTTAATGCACGATAATTCGGTGAACAGAACCACTAACGGAAAAGGTGCTGTGAGTTCATTGAGCGCAAAACATATTTCAAAACTAAGATTAAAAGATCGGAACGGAGACTTAACAGACGAGCATGTTCCTACACTGGAAGAAGCGTTAAAATTAGCAAAGGGAAAAATCCTATTAAACTTAGATAAAAGTTCGGGGCGCTTCGAAAAATTAATACCGGTCATTGACTCGATGGGGGTAAGAAATCAAGTCATCCTAAAGGGAACTCACGGCTCAAGCTTCTTCTTCAATTATATGATTCAAAATCCGGAAGGTCCTTTATTCATGCCTATTCTACAATACATGCCGAAAACGCAAGTAGATACTTTTTTGTTAGACGCCAATGTTCCGCTTGTTGAGTTAATACTTTCAAATGATTCCAGTTATTTGACCGATCCCCTAGGTATGTATTTGTTTAGAAAACACCGAACAGGAATCTGGTACAACGCGTTATTCAAATCTATTAGCGCCGGAAAAAGCGAGAATAGCGATGCTTTAGGAACTTGGAACTGGTTTATTCAACACGAGGCACTCGTGATTCAAACAGATTTCCCCATGGAGTTACTTCAACATTTGATTAACACAGGAGAACACAATCGCCCCTATGGGTATTTAGACATTTCACTCGACAGACTTCCGAAACCAAAAAACTAGTTTCTTCGAAGCCCGAAGTGTGTATAGACTCTTCGCTCACCTCCGTCGGCTGGGCGATTTACAATACCAAATTTCTCGACATACATACACGAGCTTCCGCCTTGGTCGCAGGCCATTGCGTTGTAGCATCCGTATGGCAATAGAACTGCTGCACATTCCTTCATGGTTAAACCACGACTGTGTTGAGGCTTACGGCCATCTGCAACAAGCATAAAGATCTTTGTTCCTGTTTGGTCTATTCCTAAAACCGTTCTCGGATAAGGTTTTTCTTGCGAGTGGTCTCTAGTGTCAATCGCCTCAACACCGTTCAAGATTAAATCAAACCTTCCCCAAATTGCATTGTACATGTCGCCCGTTAATGCTTTTACAATATCTCTGTCAGTAGAATAAAACCCTTTTCCTTCCTTCGTAAAATACATAAAAGGTCTTTTGTCTGAATCTTCCATTTTCAATGCAGCACCCTTCACCACATAATTACCGGTCCATTGGCCTAAAGGACAATCATCGCCGGGAGTTGTTCCTGCCTCGCCATTGACTGCAATTTCACATTGAAAACGTTTCGCAAACTGTGAGGTTAACTCCTTCTTTGAAACAGCGGTATCTAACTCAATAGAGAACGTTTTCAAATCTGCAATCGCCAGGACAACAAAGGCATTTGGATCTTGAAAATTCAACTGAAAAACTTCTATTCCCGGTTTCGCCCAAATGGTCTTAACAACCGGAGCGCCTAAATCACCTATTTGAATGTTGTCAAAAGAAACTGCTGTAGAGTATAAGCTGTCCTTAGCAACTTCTACAACAGGAACAATATTGGAAGAAAGCAATTGATCTTCCTCTTTTTGAAGCTCAGCCCGCGCATCCAATATCACCGCAAAAACTATCGGAATTCCAGCTAACACAAAACTAATCCACCAAAGTGTTGTGGTCTTTTCAGTACTGTTTCTAAAAAAAACTTTTTTAAAGAAAAATAAAAACCCGAGCCAGATGACTCCGGCAGAACCTAGCCAAATAAGCAACTGAAAGGCAATTGGAAATTGTGACAACCTCCAGAAAAGGGCGCTTAAATCGTCAAGAAAAACATTTATTTGATCCCCCATAATAATTGCAAATATATATCCGCACAAGAAATTCTATCTTTGAAAAATGAATCACACGATAGACCTAACCACTAAACTCGGAATTTTAGGTGGCGGACAATTAGGAAGAATGCTTATTCAAGAAGCTGTAAACTTCAACATTCATATTTCTGTTTTAGATCCTTCCGATAACGCCCCGTGCGCAGCACTTGCCAATACATTTGTTGTTGGAAATTTTAACGACTACCAAACGGTGCTCGATTTCGGAAAAACAGTTGATGTGTTAACCATTGAAATTGAACATGTGAACATTGAAGCTCTCGAAGAACTTGAGCGTTTCGGGAAAAAAGTATTCCCTAGACCCAGCGCGCTTCGCACCATTCAAGACAAAGGACTTCAGAAACAATTTTATAAAACGAATAACATTCCAACCGCTCCTTTCCACCTAATCGATAACGCAGAAGAAGCGTTGTTGTTCAAAGAAAAAGGACCCTTCATGCAGAAGCTTCGCAAAGGCGGATACGATGGAAAAGGCGTAACTCCACTGCGTACCGAAGCGGAATTCAAGTCGGCGTTCAACACACCCAGCGTGTTGGAAGAATTCGTTCCATTCGTCAAAGAACTTGCTGTTATCGTTGCTCGAAATGAAAGCGGAGAATTAGCCACTTTTCCTTTGGTTGAAATGGAATTCAATTCGGAAGCGAATTTGGTTGAATTCATTTTCTCTCCGGCCAACGTGAACGTTGAAATTGAAAACAATGCGAAAAAAATCGCAACCGATATCGCCAATAAACTTGAACATGTTGGTTTATTAGCCATAGAATTATTCCTTACGGAAGACGGAAATTTATTGGTGAATGAAATCGCTCCTCGTCCGCACAACAGCGGCCACCATACCATTGAAGCGTGCTTCGTGTCGCAATACGGCATGCACCTTCGTGCCATCTTGAACATGCCGTTAGGCAGCACCAATCTTCGCACTCCAGCTGTTATGATAAACCTCTTGGGTGAAAAGGGATTTGAAGGAAAAGCCCGCTACGAAAACATAGAAGAAGTGCTTCACACCGAAGGAGCATACATTCATTTGTATGGAAAAGAAGACACTAAGCCTTTCCGTAAAATGGGACATATCACAGTGTGCAACACGAATCTTGAAGAAGCGAAGGATACTGCTAGAAAGTTCTTGAAAAACGTGAAGGTGAAGGCCTAAGCCGGCTCAACCCAATCGCCATATTCTTTGATAAGCGAAATAAGCTCATCGACAGCTTCCGCTTCGTCAATGTTCTTCTTCACCACATTCTTCTCTTTGTAGAGGGTAATCTTACCAACGCCTGTTCCAACGTATCCGTAATCGGCATCTGCCATTTCACCCGGACCGTTTACAATGCAACCCATAATTCCGATCTTAACACCCTTCAAATGCGAAGTGCGTGAACGAATCTTAGCCGTAGTTTCTTGAAGATCGAAAAGTGTTCTTCCGCAACTTGGACAAGAAATATATTCTGTTCTTGAAATACGCGTGCGCGTTGCTTGAAGAATTCCAAATGCAATGGCATTCGATTTCGCCAAAGAAGATTGACTGCTTGAAATAAGAACTCCGTCGCCCAATCCGTCTAACAACAAGGCTCCTACATCCGTCGACGAATAAAGCGTATACGCTTCTTCATCTAAATCATACTTCGAAGAAAGAACTACGGGACAGCTAATACCTTGATTCATTAATCTGAAGATCGCTGTTCTTCTGTGTTGAACAGCGCACTCATGCGAGGTCTTCAACAACAAAACAACAGTAGCATCTGAATTCAACACAAAAAGAAAGTCCTCCGTCAAATCTTCCAATTCAACTTCAACAAAATTCAACTCACCCGAACGTTCATTCGGTTGGGTGTATTCGCTTGCAGATAAAACTGGATAATGACGATCTCTATTTCTATGTTGAAGCCATGTTGCGTGCTCCATAGCAACACCAAGGGTTCCAGGAATTTCAAAATTCACAGTATTCTTTCCAACGAACAAATAATCGCAAGCTGAATCCGATAAATTCCACTTATCCATATCTATCGAGTAAGCATAACCCACTGCGAAAAGTGACGCTGCAGTTATCGACTCGCGGTTCGAATAATCTGCGAATACACGCGGAACATTCTTTCCACCAATATTCAACACCTCGTGTGTATGCCTTCTTGAATAAGCGAAAAAGTCTATCGGAACTTCTTCAGCTGGAATGTGTAATCCAAGCGTTCTGTTCGCATAACGATCAACCAACAATTTCGCCACCGGCATCTCTGCTTCCGGCGCTTCAGTCAATGAAACACGAACGGTATCACCAATGCCGTCTTCCAACAAAGTGCCAATTCCAACAGCCGATTTAATTCTTCCGTCTTCACCATCACCCGCCTCTGTTACTCCTAAATGTAAAGGGAAAACTTCGCCAGCTTCCAAAAGTGTTTGAACCAACAAACGATAAGCTTGCACCATCACTTGCGGATTGGATGCTTTCATGGAAATAACCAAATTCTTGTAATTGCAATCGAGACAAATGCGAATGAACTCCATGGCCGATTCCACCATGCCTTCAGGGGTGTCTCCGTAACGACTAAGAATTCGATCGGAGAGCGAGCCGTGATTGGTTCCTATACGCATCGCCGTTCCGTGTTCTTTACAAATTTCAACAAGCGGAATAAAACGCTCGCGAATGCGCTTCAATTCTGTCGCATAAGATTCGTCTGTATAAACGATCTCTTCAAACTTCTTTTTATCTGCGTAATTACCTGGGTTCACACGAACCTTCTCCACAATACGTGCTGCAATCTCTGCGGCGTTCGGTGTGAAGTGAATGTCGGCAACCAACGGAGTGTTGTAACCTGCCTTGTGAAGTTCTTCGCGAATGTTGCGGAGATTTTCCGCTTCGTTTTTACTAGGTGCTGTAATTCGCACCAACTCACAACCCGCTTCAATCATACGAATGCTTTCTGCAACAGTCGCTTCCGTGTTCATTGTATCCGCCGTTGTCATAGACTGCACACGAATAGGCGCATCTCCTCCCATGGTCAATTCTCCAATGGTTACAGGGCTAGTTTTAATGCGCTTGTAACCAAATAAATCTTCGCAGAACGGTTTCATTTACTTTGGAAGCTTACTCATTTCCTCTGTCAACTGTGCGTCCAACGCTTTCGCTACAGAATCAGCCGAACTATCTAAATCGTTCATGGATTCTTCCAATTCCTTGGTTAAAATATCAATGTACTTTCCGTCTTTTACGCATTCGTTCTTTTGATCGTTAATATCGCTCGGCTTGAAATCAGCTTTCGGAAACTTCTCATTAATCTTAGTCGATACACAATCGCAAATTTTCGCAGCGTCTTCCTTCGTGTAAAGATTACCCACGGTTTTAGCACATTCAGATTTCACCTCTGCCCGCTTTTCATCGTTCCACCCACCACATGCAGCTAGGCTTGTTGCAATCACTGCTAAAAAGAATAATTTTTTCATGTTGAAATATTTAATTAAAAAGTTTACTCTATTACTTGAAAACACGTTCACTGGCAGATTTGTTCTTGTTCGCCAATTGTCCGCATGCGGCATCAATATCTTTTCCTCTTGAACGACGCACATTCACAATCATATTCTTGCTTTCCAAGAACTTCGCAAAAGCATCTACACGCTCTGGACTGGCCTGTTGAAACTCTCCGTCGTCAATCGGATTGTATTCAATAATATTTATTTTAACTGGAAGCTGCTTGCAAAATTCAGCCAACTCCTTTGCGTCTTGAATCGTATCATTGAAGTCTTTGAAAATGATGTACTCAAAGGTTATGCGTGTTCCTGTTGCGTCATGAAAATACTTCAATGCTTCAGATAGGGCAGCCAAATTGTTCGAATCGTTAATTTCCATGATCTTGCTGCGCTTCACGTCGTTAGCCGCGTGCAGCGAAAGCGCCAGGTTGAACTTCACCTTATCGTCGCCCAACTTTTTAATCATCTTCGCAATTCCCGCTGTGCTCACGGTAATGCGCTGAGGCGACATGCCCAATCCTTCCGGACTGGTAATCCATTGAATGGAGCGCATCATGTTATTGTAATTGAGCAACGGCTCTCCCATGCCCATGTAAACAATATTTGTAAGCGGAGTCTTGTATCGCGTCAACGCCTCGTTACGCAAGTAATTCACCTGATCAAAAATCTCTCCGCCTGTTAAATTGCGCAACATTTTCAGTCTTCCAGTAGCGCAGAACTTACACGCCAAGCTACAACCCACTTGCGACGAGATGCAAGCTGTCATTCGCTTTGTTGAAGGAATTAGCACCCCTTCTACAACCTTGTCTCCATCTACTTTAAACGCACATTTAATGGTCTTGTCAGCACTTATTTGCTGCTCATGCAAGACGGCTTTAGATAAATAATACTTCCCATCGAGTACCTCACGTAATTCTTTGGGCAAATTCTGCATGTCAGAAATACTTGCAGCACCTCGCTGCCACATCCATTCCCGAATCTGCTTCGCACGAAACGAAGGAGCGCCAAGTGTTTTCAACTCGGACATTAGCTCTTCCGAACTCAATTCTCGCAAATCCTTTTTTGTATTCATGCCGTGCAAAGATAGATAGCTTACATTTGAATCACATTGTCTTTTCATGAAGCGACTAATTTTTATATTCTTCATTTTCCCTGCGATAATCGGTTTTGGGCAAACCGACAGTGTAAACATTGTTCTAGCCCCCGATACAGTAGTGCCTTTTCCGGAAATTAACATCGAGGACTTCGAAATGGCGCCTTTGCAAATTCTTGAAGAAGATTACAACTCCAAGGATTACATGCGATACATGTGCTTCTTCGCGGGGGTTGATTTCGGAATGGTCTCTTTACAGAGTGAAAAATTACCCTTAAAATCAAAACAATCCTTTTCAATCCGATTGAATTTAATAGAATACAAAAAGCAACTGATTGAAAATAGATTTGGCTTTTTCTCTGGAATTTCCCTTGGGTACCAACAAATCGGATTTCAAGATAATTTCTCATTTATCAATCGCGACAACCAAGCCATTGTGCAATTAGACAGTATTGATTATCTGAAGAACCAACTGCGTTCCTTTTCGGTTTCTGTTCCGGTTATGTTCGAAATAAATAGCAAGAATACGTTTGAAAAAAATATGCATTTCGCTTTCGGAGTTCAGGCCGGCTATCGCTATGCCAATAGCACTTATCACAAGCACAAAACGAATGAAGCAACCATCATTCGAAAGAACAGCGAAAATATTTATGTCAACCCCTACCAAATAGAAGCGTGCGTCAGAGTAGGGTTTCAGAATTTGACTTTCTTCGCTTCACTATCCCTAACACCCCTTTTCAGTCCAAATAAATTTCAAACCGAATTTTATCCAATCGTAGTTGGTCTTTGTATTATTCCAGCCAACACGAAACCAAACCAAACCGACGATTTCGATTTTTAAAACATGACTCTACGCTCTCGCATATACGTTTCGCTTTTTTCTGTCATTGTCATCTCGTTTGTAGCAACGGGCATTGTCGCGTGGCTCGACCACTCCGAACATGATATTACCTTCAACGAAGAGCGCATTGCGGAAAAAGAAAAATCAATACGTGAATCGCTCGAATACTTACTTTTTCAAAACGGAGGATACATCGATCCCGATTCCATAAACCAGCTTCTTGGTGACAAGGTCTGTGAGCTTTCTGAAGTCAACAATCTTTTTATTACAATCTATTATTTGGATGGAAGGTATCGCCTTTCAATGAATACAGATAGCGCAGATTTTAAAAAAATTCCAATGCAGTTGAGCGCTGAACTCACCAAGCGAATTACAAATGAAACAAAAGAGAAAGCCATTATCCTTCCGTCAGAAACAAATCCCACTCAAAATTTGGCTTATTGGTGTTTTAGAGACGGTTACGGAAGGCCATTGGCCCTGGTGGGCATGCTTTACGAAAAGAAAGAAGTCGAAAAAGCAAAGCTCTGGAACTTCATGAAAGAAATTGGTACAACGTACATTGTGCTATTCATTCTAGCAGCAGCCATTGCCTTCCTTATAACAAGAGATTTCACACGTTCACTCAGCAAGCTTAGTGACAGCATCAATCATTTGAAACTCGGAAAAAAGAATGAGAAGTTAGAGTGGGAGAGCAACGACGAAATTGGACAACTCATTCAAGAATACAACAGCATGTTGTTTCAGTTGGAAGCCAGCGCCGACAAGCTAGCGCAGCAAGAACGCGAAACGGCATGGCGTGAAATGGCGCAACAAGTGGCTCATGAAATAAAAAATCCGCTTACGCCCATGAAGCTTCGCCTGCAACATCTGCAACGTTCATGGCAAGACAATCCCGAAGAATTTCAAACACGCTTGAACGATTTCGTGCAGAGCATGACCGATCAAATAGACACGCTTTCTCACATTGCGCAAGAGTTTTCCAACTTCGCAAAAATGCCGCAATCTAAAAATGAGCATTTAAATCTTCAAGACATTGTGAAGTCGGTAATTACCACTTTTGAAAATGAAAATCAGACCATTTCATTCTTTCAAAATAAATCGGAACCAGCCTTTATTTACGGAGATAAATCACAAATCATTCGCGTGCTGAACAACCTTATCACCAACGCTATTCAATCCATTCCAACCGACCGCACGAAAAAAATATCGCTCGGTTTACGCTTTTCGAAAAATCATGTAGTGATAAAAATATCTGATAATGGGAGCGGCATTTCTTCTGAAATTTCGAAGCGTATTTTCATGCCGAATTTCACTACAAGAAGCGCAGGAAGCGGGCTTGGACTAGCTATGGTCAAGAGTATTATAACTCAAATGAACGGTACCGTTGCCTTTCGCACACAAGTTGAAAAAGGAAGTTCCTTCTTCGTTATTCTTCCGTTAGATCAAAAAGCATAGGTCTACTCGGAGCCGCGTCGTTCGCGAAATTCGAAACTTGCAAATTCAACACATAATTACCGTCTGAAATCTCATTCGGTACATAGATCAACTCTGTTATTGTTTTTTGAAAATTCGGCTCTGCCGGAACATTCCAGAACAAATGATGCGCAGCAAGCGCTCCGCCATCTTCTTCCCGATCTACACTAGGCAAGTCAATGAGCAAATGCTGAACCCCTGCATCAACAATACGCTGCATAGCACCCAATGTTAAATACGGAAAATTCGTTCCTGAATATTGTCTATTCGTTTTCGAATGATCATTCGGTTTTGTCCGAATAATCAGCGCTTCAACATTCAAATCAAACCCCTCCAAACTCTCTTCGCTTACGACCCAATCTTGCGAAGCATCTTGTGAAACATCTTTCGTAGAACCTTGCTTCGCATCTTGTGAAACATCTTGACTCAATTCAACAGAAATAAGTTTAGCCATATAACACGAAGAATCTAAACTTCTCACAACCGGAAAATCTGTATCCACAATATGTCCCACATTCTCTGTGTGTGTGCCATGTCCATGCGGATTGAAATACACATCGCGGAAATTCACGGCTCCTCCTTCTGCCACTGAACCTAAAAATTGTTCGGTGCGAACCGGCTCAATACGCATGGGTTCTACATACCAAGCTCGTGGTCCATTTGTATTCAATGAAATGCTAATGTCCTTTCCTTTTTCGGTTTGAAAGGAATAGCGACGGCCGTCTTTTTCAAGCGTTAGTTTCATAGTACAAGATTAAATAAATAATGTTGAAATAATGTGGTCGGAAATAAGCCATCCCTTCGGAGTTAATCGAAATCCATTTTCGTCCATTTCCGCACTTCCTCCTTCCACATACTTGAAAAAATTTCGTTCGTTATCTTTTCTCCAATCATCTGGAAAGTCTTTCCAATCTATTCCTTCACAAGTTCGAAGCCCGACCATGACGCGCTCGTTCCAGCTATCCACTTCCGTCAATTCTTCAACTTCGAAAAAATCTTTTTTCAATTCAATCAATCGAATGTACTGCGCGTTGTTCGAAATATTCCAACGACGTTTTCCTTCCGAAAAAGAATGCGCTGAAGGCCCGAAACCAACGTACGGAATACCTTTCCAATAATTGCTGTTATGCTCAGAGCGATGGCCTGGCTTCGCGTAATTAGACAACTCGTAATGCTCGTATCCCAGAAGCTTCGCGGTTTCGTCTAAATACAAAAAACTCTTTTCAACTTCTTCGTCTTTTTGCGGTTCTAAAATTCCCTTTTTTTGCCGAGCACCAAAAACCGTTTTCTCTTCAACTGTTAGCGCATAGGCACTAAAATGCGGAATTTCCAATTGAAGCAATTGCTCAACATTCGATTGCCATTGAGAAAACGTTGCAATGGGAATTCCGAAAATAAGATCTGCTGTAATGTTGGTGATTCCAGAGTCTTGCGCACGTTTAATTGCAGCTTCCGCTTGAGCACCTGTGTGCTTGCGGTTCATGTATTCCAGGTGCTCGTTGTAAAAAGATTGAACACCAATGCTCAGCCTGTTTATTCCTATGCGCTGAAGCATGCGCAAATATTCAGGCGTAAGGTCTTCCGGATTGGCTTCCAACGTAATTTCTTTCGCCGAAGACATTCCTTCGCCCAAGCTTTCCAACATTCTTCCGAGCTGCGATTCAGTAAGCAGCGAAGGGGTTCCTCCGCCAAAATAAATGGTGCTTATTTCATGTTGCACAACCTCTTCTTTGCGAAGCGCCATTTCCTTCAACATAGCTACTACCAATTCTTCTTGCGCATCAAGCTTCGTTGAAAAATGAAAATCGCAATAGTGACAGGCATGCCTGCAGAACGGAATATGAAAATAGACACCCATCATCTGCGCGAATTTAGTTAGCTTCGCGTACGTAAGACGAATAAGAAATGAAGGCCACTGTAAATAACGCTACCGCATTCGAAGTTTCTTCGAACATAAACAGTAAAACCGTTGTGTTAAACGATCAGTCGTTACCGCTAGACCTACTGCAAAATGGGGCTCATCTGCATTTTGTGTGGAAGGGGAAAAGTGTAAACGTGGAAGTTCTTTCTCTTTCTAAGGAAGAGAAAAAAGTTGTGTTGAAGGTGAACAATAAAACAACAGAGGTTCGGTTAGAAGAGCCGTTGGACGCGTTGTTGAATTCACTTGGATTCTCTTCCGCGAACAGCGCGAAAATTAAACAGGTTAAATCTCCAATGCCAGGACTTGTGCTTTCTATAAGTGCTGAGATTGGAAAAGAAATCAAAAAAGACGATCCGCTATTAATTCTAGAGGCCATGAAAATGGAAAACGTAATCAAGAGTCCAACCGACGGTGTGGTAAAAAGCATTTCAGTGAATGCTGGTCAAGCCGTTGAAAAAGGATCGGTAATGATTACTTTTGAATAGTCAAATGAAACAGCTGTTTTTAAGCATAACTCTCTTGTTCGTCGCCTTGCAGGCCATGGCTCAACCATGTACTTCAGTCGAAAACAATGTACTGTGCGCCGATGCCCCTGTGACGACCGATCAATTGGTTTCCGCACCATTCAACACGGGGTGTTTCAGCTATTCAATGACAAATTTTTACAGCTTTCATACTGGAACCACTCCAAATGGTGTCCTTGAGGCGGCATTACTGCTGCAGGATTGCGATGATTTTTCTGGGAACAACACCATGGGGCTTGTGGTTGCTGAACTAATTCCTTCCTCCGACCCTTGCTTACCGGCTTCATACAACATAATTAGTCCGTGTTTCTCCACAGATTCGAGTGAAGTTTTTTTTGTGGGCGGATTGCTTCTCGATCACGATTATGTGATGTTAGTTGGTTCAGATCACGACCCTCTTTTCGGAATTTGTTCATACGATTTATTCATTGGAGGAACTGCGGTAGATATTGTCGCAGGAACTTTCCCCTATGAAATTGTTTTAGGCGAATCCACTTCAGCCATAGCGCAAGGTGGAAGCCCAGGAACAACTTATACCTGGGAGCCAATGCCGGAATTCAACGAGATAACCAGCGATTCAACCATGACCTTTTATCCAACAGAAGAAGGGCAAACCATCTCTATTTCTGCAGTGGGAACAATCGGAGATTGCTCAGTGAATGCGCCAATTTTCGTCAACATTCTTTCTCCGATTTCAATCTACAATGCCCTTACACCCAACGACGATAACATAGACGACACGTGGACCATCACAGGAATTGACCGTCCTGTTTTTGAAGCCGCGGTGGTTAGTGTATTCGACAGATGGGGACAACAAGTTTTCAAATCGCTTGGTTATCGCACGCCGTGGGACGGCACAAACAACGGAAGGTTTTTACCAACCGGGGCCTACTACTACGTGATTGAATTGAATACTTACAACTTGTACATACCACCGTATGTCGGAATTGTTTCCATATTAAGATGAAAAGATTCCTGGCAATCATAACGTTTTTGTGGAGCTTCGGTTCTAATGTACAAGCTCAACAGCTTCCGCATTACACGAATTTCACTTACAATTATTTAAACTACAATCCCGCTGTAACCGGCAGTACGCCCTGCTTAGAAGCTCGTGTAGGATATCGCAAGCAGTGGGCAGGATTTCAAGGCGCCCCAACAACAGGGTATGTTAACGTTCACAACAAGTTCGGACAACGCCGATACAATTTTCACGGGTTAGGTTTTATGGTGGAAAACGATACCTATGGGCCATTCGGCACTACCTCTTTGGTTGCGAATTACGCCTACCACATGAAGTTAACGAAGGGCTATTCCTTGTCTTCAGGAATTGGAATAGGCTTCACGCAATACCGCCTAGGGTTGGGTGGAATTACAATGCCAGACATTGAGATTGACCCTGTGATTGGAAACTCATTGGGTAGCATTGTAGCTCCTACCGTGAACTTCGGATTATGGCTTTACCGAAAAGATCGATTCTATGGTTTATCCATTCGACAACTCACTCAACCAAAAGTAAAAGGACTTCCAGATACTCAAATGAGAAGGCACTACACACTCGCGTACGGAAGGGCCGTTCAAATAAGCAATAAAGTCTCCTTCAAGCCTGCGGTATTATTGAATTATGTTGGAAAAAGCAAACCTTCATTAGAAGGACAAGCCATGCTCGAATTTAAAAAAGTAATTTCATTCGGAATTGCTGGAAGAAGCGGTCACGGTGGATCTGCACTTGTGAAATTAGATGCGCTTCCATACTTAACCATTGCATACGCCTACGACATTACAGCAAATCGCTTGCGCTACGCCGCAACCAACTCGCATGAAATTACCCTTGGGTTCAGAGCGTGTGGACTCAAAGAACGCAACCACGTTCCTTGTGCAGCCTACGACTGATGAACATAGAAGAATTTTTCGAAACCTGTCAAGCCATTAGCGAAGAGGTAACTTCCGATTTACCCTTCGACGAAAGTGCTTTGGTTTTTCGAATTGAAAATAAAATCTTCGCCATGGTTAATCTCGACAACTTCGAAAAAGGTATCAATCTCAAATGCGACCCCGAAAGAGCAATCGAACTTCGTGAAGAATACAACGGCATTCAACCCGGTTATCACACCAGCAAAAAACATTGGAACCTTGTCGTTCCAAATAGCGACGTCCCCGATAAGTTATTAAAAGAACTCGTTCAGCACAGCTTCGACCTCGTTAAACCGAAATCGAAAAAATCCTGACCCCTCCGCGAAGCGATCATCGAACTCGTTCGTCATCCAGCTCCGCTGGTCATCACACGAAGTGTGTCATCACGAAGGGTCATCACACGAAGTGTGTCATCCTTCGAAGAAGGTAATCACTTCAGTGTATACTTGTATGTCTTAAACCCAAACGCATGCTTCTCATCCACCCCCTGTTCCAAGATTAACTCTCTCGAATATAAACTCCCGTCGAATTCCGGGAAGTGCGCATGAGCTCCAGGGAATTCACCTTCAATATGCGTAAGATAAATATGCTGAACAAAGCCTTCACGCAGGGCCCAAGCATAGATTTGCTCGCCGCCAATAATAAACACTTCTGTTTCGCCTCCTTCGCGCGAAAAACCCAATGCTCGACTTAGTTCGTCAAAGACCACACAACCAGGAGCGTCGTAATTTTTATCGCGCGATAAAACAATGTTCACACGATTTTTAAACGGGCGATATGCAAGCGGAATACTTTCGTAGTTCTTTCGTCCCATGATGATATGATGCCCCTTCGTAGTATCCTTGAAGAACTTCATATCGTTCGGAAGATGCCACATTAAATCGTTGTCTTTCCCAATCTCACGATTCATGCCCATGGCGGCGATTACTGAAATTTCCATTAGATAGCAACAGCGGCTTTAATGTGTGGATGCGGATCGTAGTTTTCAATGGAGATATCGTCCATAGTGAATGCAAAAAGATCTTTCACATTTGGATTTAATTTCAGTTTTGGTAGCGTGCGGTGTTCGCGGGTCAATTGCAGTTTCGCTTGATCCACGTGGTTTGAATACAAATGAACATCTCCTCCGGTCCAAACAAAATCACCCACTTCCAAATCGCACACTTGGGCAATCATGTGAACCAACAAAGCGTATGAAGCTATGTTGAAGGGAACACCTAAAAATGTATCGCAACTTCTTTGGTACAACTGACAACTCAATTTTCCTTCAGCCACATAGAATTGAAACAGACAATGACAAGGCGGAAGCGCCATGTCC
The DNA here is from genome assembly GCA_044239865.1 of Flavobacteriales bacterium. Taxonomy (GTDB): domain Bacteria; phylum Bacteroidota; class Bacteroidia; order Flavobacteriales_D; family Sanyastnellaceae; genus CAIZGX01. The sequence goes on along the minus strand of JBIIAO010000002.1, from coordinate 714,094 downwards.
TCAATGAATGAAGGGTTCCAAGCAGAAACAATGTGTCGGCGACTGTTTGGATTGTTCTTCAATCCGTTTACCAAATTCACAATCTGATCAGTTGAAGTTCCGTCTGGATTCGGCCATGAGCGCCACTGGTAGCCGTATACAGGACCAAGATTTCCATTTTCATCGGCCCATTCGTCCCAAATAGAAACGCCATTTTCTTTTAAATAAGCAATGTTTGTGTCGCCTTTCAAAAACCACAAAAGTTCTATGAAAATACTTCGTGTGTGAAGCTTCTTCGTTGTCATAAGCGGAAATCCTTCCGCCAAATTAAATCGCATCTGATGTCCGAAAACGCTGTAAGTTCCGGTTCCCGTGCGATCTTCTTTCTTCACACCATTATCTAAAAGGTGTTGCAACAAATCGTGATACTGCTTCATGCATCAAATGTAACTGAGGACAATCAAAAAAAATTGAGGTGTTCAAAAAGGATTAGTCCCTTTTGACAAGTTTCGGAAATTTTCGGTTTTTATTACAGCTGAAAACTCACCCATGTGGCGTCGTCGGTTTGATCTTGTGCTCCTTTCCAGGTAGCAAACAAATCATCTATGCCGCATTTGTTGTCGAAGAAAACCTGTCCGCTTTCAATCCATTGAATAAGGCCACTCATGCGAAGCCGCTTGTTCGAGACATCGCCTATCTGATCGTAAAGTCCATCTGAACACATGACTACGCGCTTTCCTTTGATGTTCACCTTTCCTCCTGAAACGTCTGTTTGCTGAAGGTCTAAATGAAGAAACCCCTTCGACTTTGAAATTATTTCAACCTGATTGTTTTCATTCACCAACATGAGATTCGAATTCAAACTCCCCCAATCAGCGTCGCCTGTTTTTAAATTAACATGCATAAGTGCCAAGTCAAAACCTGCAACCATATCTGAATATTGAACATCACGACGCAATCTCTTCTTCAAATCGTAAACAGTGCCGCTCACAATTTCCTTCACGTTAACTGCCCCGACAAGGTGACTTGTTTTTTCAGAAAGAAAATCACTTACCAAAACAGTAAGTAGGGCGCCAGCTAGGCCGTGTCCTGTGCAATCGCCTTGAGCAATAAGAACAGAATCTCCCAAATTTTTATACCAATAAAAGTCTCCTGAAACAGCTTCTGCCGAAGTGCTAAACACATGCAGTTTCGGCAATACATCCCATGCATCTGTGTAATTTGGTAAAAAGCACTCTTGAACAAATCGCGCGTATTGAAGTCCTTGACGAAGCTCTTCGTTTTTCTGATTTAATTCTGCTGTTCTATCAATGACCTTTTGCTCCAATTCCTTGTGCAGAATTTCAAGCTCTTGTGTCCGCTTGGTCAATTCCGTTTCGTTGTCGTACATGTTAATGGCCTCAAGCACTGTAAGCTCCAAATCCTTGGGCTCCCAGGGTTTTTCAATGTAACGAAACAACCTTGCTTTATTCAAGACCTCTGAAACTGCTTGTAAATCGGCTTGACCCGTAAGCATTATCTTTTTACTCGATGGTGAAAGTATTTCCAGTTGACCCAACAATTCACTACCCCGCATAGGAGACATCATGTAGTCACTAATGACACATAAAAGTTCTCCGCCTTCTTCAAGTAAGGGAGTTAGTTTTTCCAACGCGCTTTCACCTGAGTTAGCGGTTAACAATTCAATTCCTTCTGGTAAAAAGCTTTTTACATGAAGCGATAAGACGCTCAGAATAATAGCTTCATCATCTACAAGAATAATGTATCGTTTTCCTCTTCTCAAATGGGGTGAGTTTACGATGCAAGATTAAACTAAATTTCGAGATCTACGCTTGTTTTAACCTGAAATTATTGGCCTATTCAACGGACTTACGAAGACTAATAATGGCGTTCTTTCCTTTTTTAACAACAGAGTTAATGGCTGCTTTAGCAAGGTCAGATAAACCATCTGATTTCAATTCGTTCGAAATAGCTGCAAAAGATAGACCGTCTGGACGGACACCTATAATTTCCATGCTCGCCTTCAACTGATGAAGCTCGTGACGCAAAGCCAAAACATCTGAACCAACCAAAGCCAATTCCAATCGATCCAATTGTGGGGGAAGGTGCTTTAAGTATCCCGTAACAACATCCCTCAATGCGCCAATATCATTTCCTACATATTGTCTCAAAACGGAAAGATCTAACTCTTCCGCAACTTCATTCCCATCCTTTGTAGATTCTGTCGCCATCACTTCAGGACTCCACTTTTTCATTACTTCCACCAACACTCGTTCTGAATAAGGTTTCACCAAATAATCATTCATACCCGCCTGCTTACAAATCTCAACCTCTTCACGCATGGCGTTTGCGCTAAGGCCAATAATAGGGGTAGAAAGTTTCAGTTCTTCGCGGATGTATTTAGTGGCCTCTAACCCATCAACAATGGGCATCTGAACATCCATTAACACCAAATCAAATTCTTGTTCTTGAATTAGTTTAATCGCCTCTTGGCCGTTATGCGCAATGGTTACAACAACTTCGCACTTCTTTAAGATAACTTGAAGAACCATGCGATTCAGCTCATTGTCTTCTACCGCTAGTATGCGAAGCCCTTTAAGAGACTTCTGTAAATCTGTCATTTCAACTATATCTTGTTTCGTTTTTTCATTCGATATTCTCATTGGAATGCGAATGTTAACCCGAGTGCCTTTCCCTTTTTCGCTTTCAATTTCAATGGTGCCGCCCATAATGTGCACAATGCTTCGGGCAATACTCAAGCCTAAACCACTTCCTCCAAACTTTCGAGTAATGCTCGCGTCTTCTTGGGTAAACGCTTCAAACACCTTTGTCAAATAGGCTATATCCATTCCAACTCCCGTGTCTTCAATTGAAAACGAAACGAAGCAAATATCGTTTTCACCACGAGAGAGGTTTGAGGTCACTCGCACGTATCCTGCTTGCGTGAACTTCATCGCATTCCCAACAATATTGAACAATACCTGACTCAGCCTGTGAGGGTCTCCGAGATGCATAATTCCCCTGTCGTCCATTAATTCAATGTCCAAGGAAATATTTGTTTGCTTTGCCTTCTCTCCAAAAATGCTTAGTGTTCTTCGAATGGTTTCATTTAAATTGAACGGAGTAATTTCAATGCTAAATTTCCCAGATTCAATTTTCGAAATATCTAAAACATCATTGATAATTGACAACAAGGTTGAAGACGCTGAACGCATAATGTCTATGAAATAGCGTTGGTCAGCATCCAGTTGAGATTGAGCCAGCTGCTCTGCCATTCCAACAATTCCATTCAGAGGGGTGCGAATTTCATGACTCATATTCGCTAAGAACATGGCTTTAGCTTTCGACGATTCCTCTGCTTTGTAACGCGCTCCTTTCAACTCAAATTCCAATTGTTTCATCTCGGTAATGTCCCAATGAATACCAATTGATCCATACACCTCACCGTCATCTCCCAAGAGAGGAGCAGCACTTACCAACCAGTAGCGTGTTTCTTTTTTCTTATTGAAAACGCGCAACTCATAAACATCTGCTTCACCTTCACTTCGTGAGGCGTTGCGCACTTTCATTCGCTCCTTCTCAAAGTCATCTAACAACACCTCACCACCGTCCTTTCCAAACAGTTCTTCAATGCTAAAACCACTCATTTCACAAAATGATTCGTTTGCGTCAATAATAACACCGCTCGGCTCAACCTCTAATAAACCTAAACGAAAATTATCTATGATACCCTTGAACTTCGCTTCACGATTAACTAATAACTTCTCGGCCATGCGACAAGATTCCTGCAAATCAGCGACGCGTTGACGTAAATAATTTATTTCTTCTTCTTGAGTCATGGGAGTGCTAATTTATACACAAACTGCTTATATAGGTACACAAACCGCATTATTTATTTCACGAAAAAACCCCTTCGCGAAAAGGGGTCCTTTCATACCTAACTAACCTTAACTTATATTTCTGATGCCTTTTCCCAAGTCAATTGAAGGAAGAATTTCGCTCCGTCTAATTGATGAATGTATTCGTCTTGTTGGAAAGCGTCTGACATATTCAGTGTTGAAACACTCAATATGTTACCAGATGCAGACTTCATTGTGAAAGTATATTCGTCGGCTTGAAGAATGATTCCAGGATACCACTGAAACACCTCGTCACCTGCTGCCATTACGTCGATTGCTGAAAAAATTACCTCCCCGTTCTTATCTGCAATTTCTATTTTCACGCCTTGAAGGTTTGCGTTTGCTCCTTCTGGCTGAAGCCAAACGAAATTCAATTTCGCTACGTCTTCCCCTAAAACAGCTGTTGGTGCAGTCTCATCTGTGTTAGAAACACTAGAAGTGGTGTCGGCAACAGATACTGATGCGGTTGGCATGTAGAATTCTTTCTGGCAAGACACAAGGCTAAGAGAAAGAACTGCTGCGAAGATGGAGATTGTGATTGAGTTTTTCATAAGTCAAATAGGTTATGCTTCTTTTACCCCTATGGACCTAAAAAGGTTACACTTTTCTCAAAAAAACTTTATTTTTTTTATTTCGACACTGAAAATGGAATCGGAATAAAGACTCCGTCGCCTTCAAACCTAAGTAAATACTGACCATTCGCTAAATTCGTGACGTTAAGAGAACTTTGCTCTGCAAAGAGATTTTCTTGCTGAACCACTCTTCCCGAAAGGTCATAAATGCGATATGCTCTTGCCGAATGAGTCCCCAATGCGAAATTCAACACCCCTTCTGTCGGATTCGGATACAACTTCGGTTCTACCGATGCAGATTCGTCTATTCCTACACAACACACATAAATAACCTGTGTGTCTCTATTGGTGCAGCCATTATCGTCTACATAGTTATAGGTAACCTGATAAAATCCTGGGGCTACTAATTCAGGATAAAACAAATTTCCACTCACCCCGAACCCGGTGTAATATCCGCCTGAAGGAATTCCTGTCATTTCAACCGGAGGGTCTCCAGCCAATACCGTGTCTTGCGAAAGGAAAAGAACTGTTGGCTCGAACAATACGAAATAGTCGAACACGTCAGACGAATTCGAACAACCATTCGCATCTGTAAAGGTGTAATAAACTTGGTGCGCTCCACCGCCAGCCAAACCTGGGTCAATTGAGCTTCCAACTATTCCATCTCCAACATAAGTGCCGCCCAATGGCAGTCCTACAATTCCTACAGGATCGGCTGAGATACAAATGCTATCCGTGGAGAGGCCCATGGCAACTTCCGGCAAATCGAAGACTTCAACGCTCAACTGATTACTACTTCCTTCGCACCCGTATTCATTAATGCCCGTACAAGAGTAATTACCCGACTCCGTAACATTAATTGTTTCTGTAAGTGGACCACTGTTCCATTCATAACTCAAACCCCCAGTTGCTGTTAGGTTCACAGAAACGTCGCCGCAAAACGTTAGGGGGCCGTCTGCCGCAATTGTAATCGTTGGCTGCGGTAAAACCGTAAAGGTGTAATCGTCTGAGCGAGTGCCGCAACCTAAGGCATTTGTTCCAATAAGATAAACAACCATTGGCTCGTCAACTTCTATCGCTGCAGTTGTATCTCCTGTAGACCACAGGAAATGATCTGCGCCACCTGCGCACAAAATGGCGGATTTGCCGTCGCAGAATATTGTATCTCCAGTAATATGAACGGTTAAATACGGATAGTCGCAATTTTTTAATTTCCCGAAGAAGGCCTCTCCACCACCATTGCTTGTGGCTTCGTAGCCACCAACCGCAAGGTTAGAGGAAGCTGAACTTCCAGCAAAATACATTTCTTGATTTGAATTAATCACTAAGTCATTCACAGACTCGTCTGCACTTCCGCCTAAATAAGAACTCCAATAGCGCGCGCCATCAATAGAATATCCTGCAAAAACAATATCGTTTAATCCGCCATTGGTATTTTGAAAGCCATTGTCTCCCAAATTTGACGATGTTGAATTCCCTGTAATGAATACACTTCCCGCAGCGTCGGTCGCAACGCCCCACAACGATTCATTTCCAGAACCGCCGTAATAGGTTTTCCAATTCACCATCCCATCAATCATATAAGAAGCTAAGAAGCCATCGAAGCTTCCTCCACCGTTGAACACTTGTGCAGCGCCTGGAGTAGAGATTCCGTTTATAGACCCTGATTTTCCAACTACATACAAACGATCTCCTGCGACATGAATAGCTTCAGCGCGATCTTCACTTGGTCCGCCAATGTATGAGGCCCATTCAATAATATTCCCGCTATTTAGTTTTGCGAAGAACCCGTCGTAAGCGCCTCCACCAAAAGTGTTCTGCGCTCCGCCTAAAGCCATACCTGTTGAAGAGTTTGTGCTACCTGTAAAGTATAAATTGAAGTCGTTGGTGGCAACAATATCTCCCGCCAATTCCGCCCCGGTGCCTCCAAAATAAGAGTAACGTAGAAGGAACCCACCTGGATCTATCATGCCCAAATAAAAATCGCTCGCTCCGCCGCCAAAGGTGCCTTGCAACGGGTCTAGTGTTATCAAATCAGTCGAACTCGTTTCTCCAATGAAGTATACCTCGCCTTGAAATCCAACAGACAATGAAGTCAATTGCTCGTCGCCACTGCCGCCGTAATAAGAGCACCATTCCAATGTTCCGTCAGGAAATAACTTCAAAACAAATCCATCACGCGGGCCGCCACCGTATACAGTCTGCTGACTCGCCGAAGCAAATGCCGACATAGAACTCGTGCTTCCCGAAACGTAAATTCCTCCGAAAGCATCAACAGCAATGTCATTCCCGACATCGCTACCCGTTCTACCGTAATAGGTTGCCCACAAGCGCTGATTCAAGCTATTGAATTTCACAACATAAACGTCGTTGTTTCCACCCAATAAACCTTGATAACCCAAGTAAGAAATTAATGTGGTGGAATTTGTAGCCCCCGTTAAATAATAATCTCCATTTGCATCTGTGAAAATTCCACGTGAATCGTCAAGCCCTGTTCCACCGTAATAAGAAGTCCAGATAACCGTGGGATCCAATATAATTTCTCCGGTGGTGTTGGAAGGAATTTCGAATTGAATTGTATTTCCGTTTACAATGAAATTTCCATCAATACTTTTTTCTTGATTGAAATAAACGGGTTTAGCGTCACTCACTTCACCCAACTCACCTTTCACGATAAGCGCTCCATTATCTAGTTCTTCCAATTTTTCCGCGCCTTCAACATACATACTAATTTGCTTTGCGGCTTCGGCATCTTTGGCGATGAATTCGTATTTCATTCCCTTTTCAGTAACGAATATTCTCCAATCCACTCCCGGATAAACATTCGAAAGTCTCACCTCCTTGAATGCACTTGTCGAATTCGAGCTTCCGTCTAAAAAATACTTCTCTGTATAGTCAGTCATCTGTAATCCAATGGCAACAGCAGTTTCAGAACATCCTTTCCAATTAACATCAACACGCTCTGCGTAAACCCCTTCATTGTTATAACGTTTGAACTGATAAGTTAGCCCGCTCTTACGCACAAACACATCCATTTCAGAAGTCGAGTATGAATACAAAACTGACTGATCAACCTGACCTTTTTCATTTTTTATCTGCCCTTTATTCTCAATGAAAAAAGTATCATTCGCCAACGCGAAGTTGCAAGAGAGGGTAAGGAGTGCCGAAAGAAATAGCGTATATAAAGATTTCATACAAGAGTATTTTGGATGTTACGCTAAAGTATGAAATAGGTTACAGCAGAACCGAACGATCATTCGAACCTTACAAACCATGCAATGTTGAATATAGGCATATCGCGAAGCGTCATCCCGAAGGGTCATCCACGAAGTGGTCTACCTAAAGATGCTGAGTCGCTCCGCGTCCAATCGGATCATAATGAAAAGTAGAATCGTAAACGCCATGAGCGAAGAGCCCCCGTAACTAAAGAAGGGAAGAGGAATACCTATGATTGGAGCTAGTCCGAGCACCATTCCAATATTAATAAGCAGGTGCATGAATAGAATGGCCGCCACGCAATAGCCGTAAACCCTAGAAAATTGAGAGCGTTGTCGTTCCGCCAAAACAACTAGCCGGTAAATAAGCGCGAAGAACATAACAATGACCGTTACGCTTCCAACGAATCCCCACTCCTCTGCAACTGCGCTAAAAATAAAGTCGGTCCATTGTTCTGGAACATAATTATTCTGTGTCATTGGCCCTTGGTGGAAACCTCTTCCAAACAGTCCTCCTGAACCCACTGTAATTTTCGCCATCTCCGAATTGTAAGTAGCATCTTCACGCTCAACCGGCAAGGAAAGCATTACATAAATTCGCTCTTTATGGTGCTTTTCAAGAACATTATCCACAATATAATTAATGGAAAACGCTAGACCGGAAGCTAAGATTAACGAAATAACGGTAACCGAATAAAGCATTCTTCTCGATCGCGGAACAACAAAATTCCGAACGAAAATCAAAGCAAATATGGCCATCCCGAAAAGTGAAATAATAAACGTCCAAATGGAGCTCAATTCTCCGAAATAAGGATAGGTCGTTCGCCCTGCACCAATAACAATACTGAGTGTTCCAATAACCACACTCGCGAATCCGGCAATAAGCACATTGCCTGACATTCCTTCACGATACATGACCAAAATAAACGCTAGAAAAGTCAACAACGAACCCACGTCGGGTTGAAGTAAAATTAAAAAGGCTGGAAGTCCAATAATCGCAAACGCTTGAATACGCATGCGCAAGTTTTTTAACTGCAATCCAGAGCTGGAAATAAATTTCGATAGAAAGAGTCCAACTCCAATCTTAGAAAATTCACTCGGTTGAATTCCAAAATCACCAATACCAAACCACGCCTTTGCCCCATGCACTTCCTTTCCAATTACCAATACCAACATCAATAAAAGAACAAAGAAGAGGTATATGTATACTGCTAACTTATTAAAGACTTCAGCGTCGAGATAAAGAATTACCACAATTAAAAACATACACGCGCCAATCCAAACAAGCTGTTTTCCATACTCTTCGGAAAAGGTGAACGGACTAGGAAGAAGGGGGTTGTATGCCGCGCTGTAAATAGTCATCCAGCCAAACAGAACCAACGTGCCATAGAGCGCAATCGTGCCCCAATCAAGTTGTAGATTCTGTTTCCCCGTCGCCACCATTAATTTAAAATTTTCGCGTTCATCATTTGCTCCTCTCTTGCAGTATTGGTAGTACCTCCTTTCAAGAATTTCTCTATCATCAGACTTGAAATAGGTGCCGCCCAAGTGCCTCCAAAACCAGCATATTCAACATAAACCGCCAAGGCAATTTTCGGATTTTCTTTTGGAGCAAAACAAACAAATACACTGTGATCCTCGCGTGGTTCATTCTGAACGGTACCAGTCTTTCCACAAATAACAATATCCGAAAGTTTTATACTGTTCGCTGTTCCGCCTGGTCCAACCACTTTCTCCATAGCGTTTACGACCGTCTCGAAATAATCAGGTTTCACGCCTACATCAATACGAGTAACATATTCGGTACGTGCAGAGCCGCCTCTTCCAATTTGTTTTACGGTGTGGGGTGGGACGTAGAACCCTCTGTTCGCAATAATGCAAGCCAGGTTGCACATTTGAACGGGGTTAATGAGTAACTCTCCTTCGCCAATAGCAATAGAATAAATAGTAGAAAAATTCCACCCGCCTACTCCGTACTTCTTGTTGTAATATTCAGGACTTGGGACATTTCCCTTTTTCATGCCGGGCAAATCACTTCCTAGATTGGATCCGAATCCCAGTTTTCGTATTTGCTCGTTCCAAATAGATAGACCCATTGCCGCGTCATTTGCCCTGTTATTCGGATCTCTGTTCGCTTCAACTACACGCTGCAAGACACCTCTGAAATAAGGATTGCACGAGTGAACGATCGCCATCTCCAGATCATCCATACTGTGTGGTCCGTGGCAACCAATAATACTTCTGTTACAAGCAATTCTAGTTTCTTTCGTAATAGAGCCCAGTTGCAATGCGGTAAGAGATTGCGCTAATTTGAATATCGACCCAGGTCTATATTGTGCCTGAGTGGCTCTGTTAAACAAAGGCTTCAAAGGGTCTTTAGCAAGCGCCGCAAAATTTTGTCCGCGAGCCCTTCCTACCAACAAATTTGGGTCAAAGGTTGGTGCAGAAACCAACGCTAATATTTCTCCTGTTGAAGGTTCTATAGCCACAATACATCCGCGTTTGTTTTGCATTAATTTCTCACCATACTTCTGCAATTCGGCATCCAACGTGGAGTACAAATCAACACCTTCTTGCGCCGCACTATCCAGTTGGCCATTTTCAACACTGTGCTCAACACCCAAATTATCGCGATAAACGTATTTAATCCCGCGCTTTCCACGAAGTTCTTTCTCGTATGATTTTTCAATTCCGTTCAAGCCAATGTAATCTCCCTTTCGGTAATCAGGGTGCTTCTCTAGAATTTCTTTATTCACCTCTCCTACATCGCCTAGCACAAGAGAGCCAAGGCTTTCAGGATATGTGCGTAAGGTTCTGGCCTGTACAAAAAAGCCTGGAAATTTATACAACCGCTCTGCGAAAAGAGCATACTCCTCAGGAAGCATTTGCTTAATAACGGGGGAGGGTTTGTATTTAACGTTGGGATAAGTTACAGATTTCTTTAAGATTTCTTTAAGCTCCTCGTATGGTAGATTCACAAGTTTGCAAAACTCCAAGGTATCAAACGCCACAACCTCTTTGGGTAAGACCATTAAATCATAAACAGTTTGATTCGTTACTAAAACCTTTCCGTTCCGATCAAAAATATTTCCTCTTGAAGGATAGACGATTACCTCGCGTTCTGTAAGTCGAGAGCCCCTGTTCTTCCATTCGCTCGTGGCTACCTGAAGCGCAAAAAGACGCACTATGTATATTACACAGATGGTTCCAACTATAAACAAGAAAGTGTACCGGCGATTGTCGTTATTCAAGGTAATTAACTGCTTTTCTTATTTGGCGAAATTAAGAGTTGCGCCAAAATCATCAGCAATAAAGTTGCAATAGAACTTAACAAAATATGAAACAACTGAAAGAAAAATTTGTCCCAACGTAAAAACTCAAAGAAGATTAGCCACGTATGGTGCGCCAATGTTAGTAAACCCGCATATGTGGTGTACCAGGGCAATCCCATTTTATGAATTGTGGGCTTCAGATTAGAGTCGTAGCCCTCACGTGGAGCAAGCATGTTTTGCACCACCGGCTGTAAAAAAGCAAGCAGCAAGCATGCCGACGTGTGCAAACCAGGGGGGCCCGTGAACAAATCCATGAATATTCCTGTGAAAAAACCAACCAATAACAACAACCATCGCGGCGTGTCAAATGGAAACATTAACAAACTGAAAATATATATAAATGGAAGAACCAACCCGTCGAAAAGCTGAATTCTACTCACCACCAACGCCTGCAGCAACACGAATAAGAATATGCGCAAATAATTCATCATTCTTCTCCTCCGTCTGCGTTAATTTGTTGTTGTTGAAGAGAATCTATCTCCATCTTTTCTAGGTTCTTCACGACCTGAACCCAAGCAACTTTTCTATAATCTGTGGCAAGCTTAACTTTTATCCGATGAAAGTTCTCTTCGGGTTTGTCTTCAAGAGCATCAACATTTCCGATTAACATTCCTTCGGGAAAATGACTTGAGAATCCCGTTGTAACCACCGTATCTCCAACATTGATATAGACATGCTTTGGAATCTCCTTTACAAAGGCGAATAGAGGGTCACCACCGGGCCACTCTAAAATTCCAAAATCCCCCGAGCCTTTCATCTTTACCGAACCTTGGAACTTCGTGTGAAGGACAGGCATAACTATCGAGTAATTCTCGCTTACGCTGCTCACAATTCCAACAATACTTCCGTTTGCAATAACGCCCATCTCCAGGCCTATTCCTTCGGCATAACCCTTATTTAGTGTGAGATAATTTCTTTTTCTGCTCACTGTGGCATTCACAACCCTTGCCGGTGTGTACGTGAACTGTTGTCTTGCTCCTTGAGATTTGTAGACCGCTGTGTCAGATTGCAAATAATTGTTTGGAAGTAAACTTCGTAATGAGGCATTCTCAATTGCAAGCTGATCGTTTATTTCTGCAAGTCTGAGATAACTTGTGAACTCATCTCGTTTTTCATAGATGTATCCAGCAAAATCCGAACTGTGCCTTATAAATTCTTTGCGATGAAAATTGTTTTCTGAGAATAAAACGGCGAGCGAAAATGCTTGAAGAACAAGGAACAACAAAAGCACGTGAAATCGTTGCAACAGTGCTAAAAGATTACCCATTCTGCTTTCGTTTTAACGAATTACTCGCGCATTAAGAATTGGAAGCGATTGATGTTCTTCAACGCAATTCCTGTACCTCTAGCCACTGCGCGCAAAGGGTCGTCTGCAACGTGTACCGGCAATTTTGTTTTACGATTAATTCGAACATCCAATCCGCGGAGCAATGCGCCACCGCCAGCCAAATAAATACCTGTCTTGAAAATATCTGCAGACAACTCGGGTGGTGTGTTTTCCAAACAACTCATGATTGCCTCTTCAATTTTCGAAATTGATTTGTTCAATGCGTGAGCAATCTCTTTGTACGAAACCATAATCTCTTTCGGAATACCCGTAACTAAATCACGACCACGAACGCTATAGTCCAACGGAGGATTCTCTAAATCATCAATGGCAGCACCCACTTCAATTTTAATTTGCTCCGCTGTGCGCTCTCCAATTAAAATGTTGTGGTGACGACGCATGTAATCTTCAATGTCCTGAGTAAGTTCATCTCCAGCTACGCGAATGTTTTTGTCTGTTACAATTCCACCCAATGCGATAACTGCAATTTCAGAAGTACCACCCCCAATATCGATAATCATGTTACCCATTGGCTCTTCCACGTCTACACCAATACCAATAGCCGCAGCCATGGGTTCGTGAATCAAATAAACTTCCTTTGCGCCTGCGTGCTCGGCAGAATCTTTTACCGCACGCTTTTCAACCTCAGTAATTCCAGATGGAATACAAATTACCATTCGCAAAGAAGGTTGAAACATTTTTCCGCCTTTGTTAATCATTTTGATTAACCCTTTGATCATATCCTCAGCCGCGTGGAAATCGGCAATTACACCGTCTTTCAATGGACGAATCGTCTTAATGTTCTCGTGAGTTTTACCATGCATTTGTTGCGCTAAACGCCCAACAGCAACAGTTCTACCTGAAACTCGGTCGCGAGCAATGATAGATGGTTCATCTACAACAACCTTATCATTCATGATAATGATTGTATTTGCCGTACCTAAGTCAATGGCAATTTCTTGTGTTAGGAAACTAAAAAGTCCCATGCTTTTCCTTCTTTAAAATCGGTTAATTGAAAACGCTTCGATAAGCTACAAAGATAAGCGCACAACAAGCTTTCTAACCAATTGCCAAGAATTTTTTTGTAGCGTTCGTTTTAGGTTAATTTCGCAAAAAAATAACTATGTCATTCGAACTACCAAATCTACCTTTTTCGTACGATGCTCTTGAGCCACATATCGATGCTCGCACGATGGAAATTCATCACAGTAAGCATCACGCTGCTTACACTACAAACCTGAATAACGCTATTGCAGGAACCGATTTAGAAAATCTTTCTATTGAAGAAGTAATGGTGAAAGGATTCGATATTCCTGCCGTAAGAAATAACGGTGGGGGTTTCTACAATCACAATCTATTTTGGGAATTGCTTTCACCAAATGGTGGAAAGATTACTCCTACAATGGAAGCTGCAATCAACGAGGCTTTCGGATCATTTGAAGCATTCAAAGATTTGTTTGTGAAAGCTGCAATGACTCGCTTTGGTTCAGGATGGGCGTGGTTGTGTGTGAAAGATGGAAAACTGGAAGTTTGCTCTACACCCAATCAAGACAATCCACTTATGCCGAACGTTGGCTGTTCTGGATTTCCAATTTTAGGATTAGACGTTTGGGAGCACGCTTACTATTTGAACTATCAAAACAGACGTCCAGATTACATTCAAGCTTTTTTCAATGTTATCAATTGGGAAGTGGTTGAAGCTCGCTACAACAGCGCGAAGTAATTCTTCCAAATAAAAAATAATGAAGCCCTCGAGATTCTCGGGGGCTTATTCTTTTCGGGCTCTTAAAACGAAATTTTGTCCCAAATAAACACGTCGTACTTGCTCGTCTGAAGCTAACTCTTCAGCGCTTCCAGACTTCAAAATATTTCCATCATACAACAAATAAGCGCGGTCTGTAATTGAAAGTGTTTCCTGCACGTTATGATCCGTAATGAGAATTCCAATGTTCCGCTCTTTCAGTTTCCAAACAATGCGTTGAATGTCTTCAACAGCAATAGGGTCAACGCCAGCAAAGGGTTCGTCTAATAAAATAAATTTTGGGTCAGTGGCTAATGCACGAGCAATTTCTGTTCGTCTTCTTTCTCCTCCGCTTAAGTGATGACCAATGTATTTTCTTCTTTCTGTAAGGCCAAATTCCTCCAATAACGCATCCAATTTTTCAGCCTGTTCTTTCTTCGAAAGCCCAGTCAATTCAAGCACAGCTTTAATATTATTTTCCACAGAAAGTGAACGAAAAATCGAAGCCTCTTGTGGTAAATAACCTACGCCCAATTTCGCTCGTTTGAACATAGGCATATGCGTAATCTCTTTATCGTCTAATACAACTCGTCCTTGATTTGGTTGAATTAATCCTGTAACCATATAGAAGCTGGTGGTTTTTCCCGCTCCATTTGGACCAAGCAAACCTACAATTTCACCTTGCTCAACATGAAACGAAACGTCTTTAACAACGGTGCGCTTTCCATAAATCTTCTGTATGTTTTCTGCCTTTAACTGCATAGTGCGAAAATAGGCATCAATGCGCTTCTATTTGCAACTCACGTGGCAAAAGAGCGAAGGTCATGCGATGGTGCTCGCAAGAACCACATTCTGTAATTGCTGCACGGTGTAACTTTGTAGGATAACCCATGTTTCGATCCCATGCGTAATGTGGAAATTCTTCGTGCAGGTTCAGCATGAATTCATCGCGATGTGTCTTCGCTAAAACAGACGCTGCCGCAATGTTCAGAAAGCGCGCATCGCCTTTAATCATGCAGGTGTGGGAATATCCTTCCAAAGGATAAAACCGGTTACCGTCTACTAAAAGATGAGAAGGTTTTTTCTTCAATTTCAGCGTAGCCCGCTGCATAGCCGTTATTGACGCGCGAAGAATATTCAACTCATCTATTTCCTGCGGTGAAACAAACTGTACGTTCCAGGCCACTGCCTCTTTCTCAATGATAATTCGAAGATCATCGCGGTGTTTCTTGCTCATTTGCTTCGAATCGTTCAGGAAAGGATGAGAAAACCCTTTGGGAAGAATTACGGCAGCAGCAACCACCGGGCCTGCAAGGCAGCCTCTTCCGGCCTCATCGAGGCCAGCTTCATTGCTATCTGTATGAAAAGGTAACATCTGTTCAAAAATAAAAAAGGGTTGACCGAAGCCAACCCTTTTCAAAAAGTATTTATAAATTAGTTATCTGCAAGCGTGAATTTGATCGGAATGGTCAAGAATACACGTTGAGAAACCCCGTTTTGTTTACCTGGGTTGAACTTGCCTAATTTCTTACAAGCTGCTAATGCT
This sequence comes from Flavobacteriales bacterium, assembly GCA_044239865.1. Lineage (GTDB taxonomy): Bacteria > Bacteroidota > Bacteroidia > Flavobacteriales_D > Sanyastnellaceae > CAIZGX01. The sequence goes on along the minus strand of JBIIAO010000002.1, from coordinate 698,483 downwards.
TCTCTGTCTAATCCTTTTCCACCATCGACGCCTCGTGTTACAGTGAAATTAGAAGGTGTGCCGTCCTTTTCAACAACGAAGTTCACGTATACCGTTCCTTCAATGTTCTGCGTCTTTTCTTGCTCTGGGTAAGAGATATTATCATACAAAAACTTGTACAATGCTCCCTCTCCACCTGGATAAGCTGGCATCTCTTGAACAAAAGTTAAAGGGGCTTCAACTTTATCTTTTTTATCATCTACGGGTGTGTATACCGCAATGGCATCTGCTGGACCCATTGGACCATCGTCGCCTTCCGTAGTCTCATCTGCAATTTTTTCATCTTTCAATTTATCTTGAGAAGGCGGAGGAGTCTCTACATTCTCTTCAATGACAATAGATGTAAATTGAATTTGACGCACACTTGGTGGTGGCGGTGGTGGCGGTGGTGGCGGTGGTGGTGGCGGTGGCGGCTCGTTTGGATCCGTTGGTGGGGGCGCAATCATTTCTGCGTTCATTTCCACCTTCACCTCTTTTTCCTTCTTTTCGCCTTTGGCTAGAATGACTGGTGTGATTAACGCTCCAGATACCAAGAAAATACCAGAAAACACTGCAATAGCCAAAACGCTGCCGTACATAGAACGAATTCTATAAGCACCGTATGCTTTGTTTTTGTTTTCAAATACCTGCTCGTTACGATCCGAAGCCATAATGCTATTCCAGCCCGCCTCAAAGCCAAGGAATGTAACCACAGCTGCTGCTGTAGCTACAGCCACTAAGTCTGAGTGGTTGCTAAGAAAATCAGTTACTGCTGACATAATGGTTTACTTTTATAATGTGCAGTACAGGACTACACACCAATCGTTCATTTCAATTTTAATTCCGCTACTTTTTCTGGACTAAGGAATAGCAGCGCTTCGCGTGCTTCCATATCCATAATGGCGCGTTTCTTTACATTTGTAATGTTCAACTCGTCAATGGCGTTAACAACATTCTTCCACTTTGTGGTTCCAATTGTTTTCACAATAACGAATGGAGCAAGGGAATCATTTGATGCTTCTGCAATGAGCTCTTTGAATCGAAGGTTTATTTTTTCGTCTTCATCGTGCGAATTGCTCTTTTGTAATTCTGCTCTTTGTTGATCCTTCAATTTATTCACTTGCTCTACTACTCGGCTATTTCTTTCAAGTAGCATAACACGTAGCCCATCCTTCGAAAAATCCGATTTTTCCAATTTTGTGGTATCCTTTCTGAATTTTCCATGGTAATAGAAAATTTCATCATCAGTTTCACCCACAATAATTGTCGTTGCTAAGTCATCGTCGAGTTTCGTTTGATCCTCTGTGTTGTCTACCTCTTTCGGATAAACAATTTCAAGTGTCTTCGGTTTGCTCAGTGATGTTGCCAAGATGAAGAAGGTCAAGAGAAGGAACGCCAAGTCAACCATGGGTGTCATATCCATGCGCACCGGACTCTTCTTGGGTCTCTTTTTCCCGCCTTTGTCGTGGCCACCACCACCTTCTATTATTTCTGCCATAACATGTTTGTTCTATGCGGTTGCATTATTTGGAACCTGATTCCAAAGTAGTCACCATATTAAATTGGAAAATACTCTTTTCGCGGAACACGTCAATAACTTCCTCTACCTTTTCGTAGTCTGTGGTTCCGTCAGCTTTGATTGCATATCGTAATGCTTTATCACCTTTGATGTCCTTGGGTTCTAAACCGTGCTTTGCAGCATCGTCCATAAACGCCTCATAACCACTCTGGATCCAATCTCCCAACTCACCATTGATAGAATCGGTAGGTATCCCTTTAGTTTGCTCGTCTAGCGCTGCTCTTGTCTTTTCGTTGGCACTTAAGTATTGACTTAAGTTATTCAATGGCATTCCGCACATACCTAACAAAGCAAATTTGCGTGCCTCATCTTCGGTAAGTTTTAATTCCGGATGTCTTTGAACCATTCGTGAAAGCATTTCTCGGCGAATGTCCTTTCCGGCAAGATCGAAGAAAACTCTTCCCTTGTCATCAACTGTAATTTGCATCACTTTCTCTGGCAACAACAATTCAGATGTTGCAGCAGGAACGTCTACAATAACAGGTTCATTCGGACGGAACTTCGCGGTGAGAATAAAGAACGTTACCAGCAAGAAACCAAGGTCAACCATAGGCGTCATATCCAAGCTAGGAGCGCTTTTGGGTATCTTGAGTTTCGGCATATTTTTAAATTTTTATGATTAAGTAAAAACTTGAATTAGTGCTTTGAAGCAAATGTTTGAGTAACTGTGAAGTTTGCCTCGTCCATTGCGAATGTCATGCTATCAATACGTGTATTGAAGAAGTTGTAAAGAATAATTGCAATCGCAGATGCCATGATACCCAAGAAGGTGTTAATCAAGGCCTCAGAGATACCCAATGAAAGAGCGGTTGCGTCAGGAGAACCTGCAGTTGCCATGGCTTCGAAAGACGAAATCATACCTTTTACAGTTCCTAAAAGTCCAACAAGTACCCCTAAAGATCCACAAGTTGAAAGGATAACCAAGTTCTTCGAAAGCATTGGTAATTCCAAAGCCGTAGCTTCTTCTAACTCTTGCTTAATAGCCGTTACTTTCGATTCTTTATCCAAAGTTGTATCTTCAGACATATCACGATACTTCAACAAACCTGCACGCAATACTGCTGCAACTGAACCTCTTTGCTTGTCGCAAGCAGCAAGTGCACCGTTAACATCTCCGTTAGCCAACATTTTGCGAACGTTGTGAACAAACGCAGAAATACTTCCTTTTCCTTTAGCCATCATAATGCTAATGAAACGCTCAAAGAAGAAAATAATAACGATAATATTTACTGCAAGAAGCATTGGTACGATGAATCCACCTTTATGGACCGTTCCTAAGATGTTCAATGGATGACCTTTTACTGGGTCTCCGCCTTCGAAGTTTGCACCATCACCCAATACAAAGGTGTATAATGCCCATCCGGCTAACAAAGCAAGTGGAATTGCGATGTAAGGAAAAATTGAACTGAAGTTGAAGCCGTTTTCTTGCTTAACTGTAGGACTTGCTTTTTTGTTCATGACTGTTAAATTAATTTTCTATTGTTTTATTCGGGCAACGAAAATAAGGAAGTTTGATCAATTTTGAACACCTCACTTAAATCTTCATATTTCGTTAACGTTTCACAAGAATAACGATCCCCCTTTTGATTATTTCGAAGGTTCTATATTCGGTTGTTATTCTATTGGTTTAGGCCGACTTCCTTTTAGGAACGGCATCAATACATTTGGTGCAGTTTCGCGCGAACGAAACGGCTTACGGTTATGTAGGTGCTAAAAACACCAACAACTACACTTAATGAAATGAGCAAGACACCCAATTTCCAAAACCCACCCCCGTCAAGCAAAATCTGAATAATGTCTGCTAAGGATTGCTGATTAAAATACAATATTACTGAAATGGAAAGCCAAGCTATAGAAGAAGAAAGCAATGCGTTCTTTAAGCTTTGCCATAAAAACGGACGCTTAATAAACCAGGGTGTAGCGCCCACCAACTGCATGCTTCGAATAATTAGACGCTGAGAAGAGATAGCCAACTCAACGGTATTCATAATAATGAAGGCGGAAATAATCAAAAACAGAATAACGATTCCACCAATGATGGCGCCCCACTTTGAGATGTTTTCATTGACTGATTGAAGAAGGGTTTTTTCATACCCCACGTCTTTTATAATCGGATTCAGTTTGCACGATTCAACAAAGGCGTCTACCGTTAGGCCATCTGCCTTTTCCGGGTTTATCTGAACGTCTATAGACGCGGGAAGCGGATTGTATCCAAGCACCTGAACGAAATCTTCACCAATTTCTTTGCTGTATTCAGCTTCGGCTTGCTCACTTGAGGTATAAGAAACCTGGGAGGCGATGCCGCCTCCCTCGATTTCCTTTTTAAAGCTTAATATTTGTTCTTCGTTTGCATCTTCATTCAACAACAACTGCACGGTAAACTGTGATCGAATATGATCTGAAACCTGCAACGCCACTAAATAGAACACTAAGAAAATTCCAACCATGAGCAACACCAACGTTGATCCTGCAAATGCAGAGATGCGCGATATGCTACTGGCCGAAGTGCGAACGAATTGCATATTCTTACGATACTGAAACCACGTGACCTTTGAAGAATAAATTCTCTCCAGCCAACGGATGGTTAAAGTCAATAACCACAGAATTCAATTTAACTTCTTCAACAACACCCTGAACTTGGTGTCCTTCTGGAGTTTCCATGGGAATAACTTCGCCAACCGCGAATAACTCTTCATCGAACTCTCCGTCTTCTTCCATGAAATCACTTTTTGGAAACTCCATGTAATACTCTTCCTGCTCCTCTCCGTATGCCTCTGCACATGGAATGCTAATGCTAAACGCATCACCTGCTTTCAATCCTTCTAGCCCCTTTTCAAAGCCTTCAATCATTGGATCAACTTTAAACCTGAACTTCATTGGTCCTTGCTCTTTGGTTGCTTCTACCAATTCTCCATTTTCATCGTCGATGAATAGCTCATAATTCACCTCAACGGTGGCACCCTCTTTTATCATTTCTTTTTGATTTTTAGTTTTTGTCCTGTTTTTATTTTATTTGGGGTAATTCCCTTATTTAACTTAACTATTGCGTCAACTGAGACCTTGTGTTTAGAAGCTATACTCGAGAGACTATCACCAGATTTAACTGTGTAATAAACAAACTCTTCTTTCGGTGCTGCCTTCGGCGGGTCTGCCTTCGGTGTAGTTACTTTCGGAGTAGTTGATTTTGGTGGCGTTGTTTTCTCTGTTTTGCCCTCGACCTTTGGCTCGGGCTTTTTCTCAGGTTCACTCTCCTCTGTGACTTTAGGAATCGTAATGGTCTTTTTAACCTTGACCTTTACTTTTAAACTTTGTCCTGCCTTCAAGGATGACGATTTCAACTTATTCCATTTTTTTACATCAGAAGATGAAACCCCGTACTTACTGGCCACTCCTTTCAATGTTTCTCCCTTTTTTACTTTGTGGGTTTTCCACTGATCCTCCCAAATAACTTTTGTGGTTTGCTCCACTTCCTTTTTTACAGATGCGGTATCTGAAGGTGCTGGAACAGGCTCCGGCTCTGGTTTTCTGGTGTCGCTTGCTGCATAAATCTCCTTCTCATGAGCCAAGAAATCTCCGACCTTCTCCACGGGGAGCGTTAAATAGTGCTTCTTCCCGTTGTCCGGAATTTCTTTGAGTTTGTAGGTTCCATTTAAATACGTAATTTCTTCAATGGGTAAATTCAACGTCTTGGAAACTACGTTGAAATCAACTCTTCCGGTAACATGTATCGTGTCTGTTTCAAAATAAGATACCGATGCCTTCTTTGGGAATATATTATGTTCCGTAGAATAACTCATAATGTAGTTCACTGCTATAAACGCTGGAACATATCCTTGCGTTTCCTTTGGTAAGAACTGCTTAATGGCCCAAAAGTCCTTCTTTCCGCCAGCCCTACGAATGGCCTTGTTCACGTTCCCCGGACCACTGTTATAGGCTGCAAGTGCTAGATTCCAATCTCCAAAGGTGTTATATAAAAAGCGCAGATATTTGCAAGCCGCCTCTGTTTCTTTTATTGGATCGAAGCGCTCATCTTGATAGCTCGTAATGTCTAAGCCATACATTTTCCCAGTACCTGGCATAAATTGCCAAAGTCCGGCTGCTCCCGCACGAGAAATGGCCGTCGGATTCAATGCCGACTCAACGATAGCTAAATATTTAAGCTCAATAGGAATGTTATACTTGGCTAGCGCATCTTCAATAAGCGGAAAATAAAGCTGAGCTAAGCCCAACACTTTCGCGGTAACATCTCTTCTGCGTAATGAATATAAGGCAATGAAATCGCGAACATTATCGTTATATACCAAATCAAAAGGACTCTCTCTGTCGAGTATTTTAAGTCGCTCGCGAGTTAGCTCTTCTGGAAAGGATGGCACGTGATCCGGATCGTAATTAAACGCGTTCTGAATATCTGGGTCTGCAGAAAAGCAGAAGTGGTTCAAATAGCTCGCCACCAACATTCTGTCGATTTCGTCTATTTCCTCTTTCTTCAGAGCCGCAACTTGCCTATCTTGAAGGGTGTCCTTCGGAAACTCCAACGCCTTTGCGTTACAAAACATAAGAACGCCCAGTAATACTGTAACTAATTTTTTCATCATGATTTCCCTTTAATTAAAGGGCAACTCCATTTACTGGAATATATTGCCCTAGCATTTCGGATACAATTTCCGAAAAAATTGATTTATTTCCAATGTTGGCCAAAGACAATTGTGAACACTGCAGTAGGGAAAAAATAGTATCTCCTAAGAAATAAAGGCCTCCAGCGATTTTGAAAACGCAAACAAATCGTTGTCTTCTTTGTGACGAGCGGTAACTTGAAGACCAAATGGAAGACCTGTTTTTGATTCTTTTCCACATGGAATAGATATCGCAGGGTTGCCGGTGAGGTTTGCATGCACCGTGAAAATGTCTTGCATGTACATGGAAATTGGATCTTTCGACTTAGCACCAAATTCAAAGGCAACGTCTGTGCAGGTTGGTGAAAGTAGAAAGTCATACTGATCGAAGATAGCCTTCGTCTTGTCTTGCAGCACGCGACGTACGCGCTGTCCAGTGCCGTAATAGGCGTCTATATATCCTGAACTTAACACGAACGATCCCAACAAAATTCTTCGCTTCACTTCACGACCAAATCCTTCAGTTCTACTTTTTCTGTAGGTCTCGTCAATTCCCTTCGCTTCTTTGCTCCTATAGCCGTAGTTAATTCCATCGAAACGCGCTAAATTGGAGGAGGCTTCGGCTGTGGTTAACACATAATACGCGGGAACCATGTAATCTAAATACGGAAACGATATCGGTTCAACCGTGTATCCTTCCGATTTTAATTTCTCTAAGATTGAATTGATGCGTTCACGAATTTCCGGATGAACCGCTTCGCTTTCCACCGCCTCTTTCAAATAAGCTATTTTGGGTTTGCTTGCACGAACTGACACTGCTGGAAGGGATTCCAGTAAGGTCGTGCTGTCGTATGCATCTGGGCCTCCAATAATTTTCAGTAATACTTCTGCGTCTTCCACACACTTAGTCATTGGACCAATCTGATCGAAACTTGAAGCGTAGGCAATAAGTCCGTATCTAGAAACGGCGCCATACGTGGGTTTCATGCCTACTATTCCCGTGAATGAAGCTGGTTGACGAATTGAACCTCCTGTGTCACTTCCCAAAGCTGCTAAACAAAAATCGGCTGCAACAGCAGCAGATGCTCCACCGGAAGATCCGCCGGGAACACAATTTTCATTCAACGGATTCTTAACTGGACCGTAGTACGATGTTTCGTTGGAAGATCCCATGGCGAACTCGTCGCAATTCAATCTTCCAATGATTATGGCATCTTCCGCTAAGATTCGCTCTACAACGGTAGCGCTGTATAACGATTCAAATCCTTCAAGGATTTTAGATGATGCCGAAACTTTATGATTTTTATAACAGATGTTATCTTTAATGGCAATGACCATCCCCGCAAGTTTACCCGCGGTTCCATTGTCTATTTTTTGTTGAATAAGCTCGGCTTGCACAATGGCCTCCTCTCCCCAAACCTCGATGAACGCATTTAAATTCTTGCGCGCTTCAATGTTTTGAAGATATTGAGAAACAACGTTTTTTAACGTAATGGATTTTGAGGAAAGTTCGTTCTGAACTTCCTTCAACGAATGAAACACCATTGGAAATAGATGTTATTTATTCTCGATCTTGTCAGACTCAGAAGGTGCTGAAGAAGTTCCTTCGCCTTTGCTTGCGTCTTTGAATTCTTTCATTCCTTTACCTAGACCACGCATCAATTCTGGGATTTTCTTACCTCCGAAAAGAAGTAATACAACCGCAAGAATCAAAACAATCTCCATTGTACCGAACTTACCCATAACTTAATTTTTTGTTGTGCAAATATACGACAAACCGAAAGTTATAGCGTACTTGGGCAAACGAAATTGGTTTTCGCTAAAGCTGTTTTCGAAATGGCATTGTAACCACCCGCAATGTCAATGACATTGTGAATTCCACGGCTCTTTACAATACTCGCAGCAATCATGCTTCGGTATCCGCCAGCGCAATGAATGTAATTGTTCTCTCCTGATTTGAAGGAACTCATGTGCTGATTCAATTCGTGAAGTGGGGCGCTGTTACCAATTTCCAAATGTTCCGACTGAAATTCCGTTGGCTTGCGAACATCTAAAACATTCACTTTTTTTTCCGAAGCAATCTCTTCAAACTGCTCTGCAGAAATACTTTCGATTTGATCTATTTCATTTTCTGAATTATCCCACGACTCGAATCCTCCTTCCAAATATCCAACAACTCCGTCGTAACCCACACGTGCCAAGCGCGTGATAGCTTCTTCTTCTTGGCCCGGCTCAGTAACCAACGCTATGCGTTGCTTCATGTCTGTAATCAATGTTCCAACCCACGGAGCGAAATCGCCTTTCAATCCAATGTTAATTGAACCCGGAACGAAGCCTTTACAGAATACTTGCGGGCCGCGAACGTCTAACAACAACACACTCTCATCTTCCATCAATACCGTGAATGCCTCTACAGACAGCGGCTTCAATGAATGTTGAACAACTCCCTCTAATGAAGAAACACCTTTCTTATTCATAGCCACATTCTCAGGGAAGTAGAACGGCGGAGGCAAAAGACCCGCGGTAACTTCCTGAATGAATGCCTCTTTTGTCATGTCTTGCAACGCATAATTCACTTCCTTCTGATGACCCAATGTGTCGAAGGTTTCTTTGCTCATGTTCTTTCCGCAAGCAGAGCCCGCACCGTGTGCAGGATAAACCGTAATGTCGTTTTCCAACGGCATTAATTTGTTTCTCAAACTGTCGTATAAATATCCTGCTAAATCTTCTTTCGTCAATTCACCCGACTTCTGCGCCAAATCTGGTCTTCCAACATCTCCTATGAAAAGCGTATCTCCCGTGAACACCGCCACTTGCTTTCCGTTTTCATCGCGAAGCAAATAACACGTGCTTTCCATGGTATGCCCAGGTGTGTGCAACACTTCAATCGTGCAGCTTCCAACTTGAAGAATTTCTCCGTCAGTAGCAATGTGCGAAATGAATTCTGTCTTCGCATTCGGACCGAAAACAATGGTAGCGCCTGTGTAAACCTGAAGGTCTAAATGTCCGCTTACAAAGTCTGCATGAAAATGCGTTTCCAATATGTATTTGATCTTCGCGCCAGATGCATTCGCTCTATCTGTGTAAGCTTTCGTATCTCGAAGCGGATCAATAATAACGGCTTCGCCATTGCTTTCAATATAGTATGCGCCTTGCGCTAAACATCCGGTATAAATCTGTTCAATTTTCATAGTATCTCAATAATTTCTTTCGTTAACATATACGTTCCTACGGCCAGCAAAAGTACAACGAAGGACTTTCGCAATAGCGCATCTGACCATTTTTTAGAGAGTAAAGTTCCAGCAACCACACCCACAACCGCCAGCCCTAAAAAGGGAAGGAGAATGGAGAAATTCAACGTGTTCAATTCTGAATAAGAAACCGCTAATCCTGAGGCCGAATTCAAGGTAATGACCACAAAGGTTGAAGCAATAGCTGCAGACATCGTTGTGTTGCGATAAGCGTAAATAGCAGGAACAATGAGGAATCCTCCGCCCACGCCAATTAGTGATCCGAGCACTCCAACAATGGCGGCATTTATAGTTAAGGAAACAAGTCCCTTTCCTTTTGCTTTTTTCGGATTCAAAAGTTTGTAAGCCACAATGAACATGATGGTTACAAACAGCAAAAGCAAAATACTTTGCGTTGAAACCTTCCAACCGAAAACAAAAAATTCTTTAGGTAAAATCGGAAGCACAAAGAATTTGGTTAACGCTATGAAGACCGATGCAACAGCAGCAAACAGCAAGGCTAAGCGCCATTCAATTTCTTTTCGACTTTGAATTCCACCAACGATTGAACTAAAGAATAAAATAGCATATGATGAAACAACTGCAGACCTTAAATCGAATCCGAACAAATAAACCAAAATAGGAATGGTAAGTATGGCACCGCCTCCGCCAAGAACACCCAACACAAAGCCCATGAGCAGTGCTCCGAAAAATCCTAGGGCTATTGTTAATTCCATGGTGCAAAGATAGGAGGTTCAATAAACCGTTGAGGTGATGTTCGTCACGCAGGATTGGCAATGCGCATCAATCGCTGAGTATATTCATGTGTTGGATGAAGAAAGACTTCTTCGGCGCTGCCCTGTTCCACAATCTCACCCTTCCGCATAACCATAACACGATTGCTCATGTGATACACAACCGGCATGTCGTGTGAGATGAATAAATAGGTTAGGCCAAACTCTTCCTTCAGGTCGTTCAACAAATTCAACACTTGCGCTTGAACCGATACGTCTAGTGCAGCAACGGCTTCATCGCAGATAATTAATTTCGGATTGGTGGCCAATGCGCGAGCAATAACAATACGCTGACGCTGTCCGCCCGAGAAGTTGTGCGCATACCGCTGAGCGCTATCGGCGGGCATTCCAACGGCATTCAATAAATATTCAACACGTTTCTTTCGCTCCGAATTTGTACTTCCAACTTTATGAATGTGCAAGGGCTCGAGGAGCATGTCTTCAATTTTCAATTTCGGATTTAGAGAGGCGAACGGATCTTGAAAAACCATTTGAATGTCTCTTCGAAATTTATTCGGAAATGACATGTTCTTTCCAATCAACGGTTCGTTTCCGAATGAAACATCGCCGCTTGTTGGAGTCAAAAGCCCCATAAGGATGCGACTTAACGAGGTCTTTCCACATCCGCTTTCACCAATTAAACCAAGGGTTTCGCCGTGTTTTATTTCAAAGGAAACATTGTTCACGGCGGGGGTTGTTTGCCCCGGATAAATCTTCGTTAACCCTTCAATCCGCAATAAAATATTTTCATTGGTGGAAAACGTATACTGCTTTTCAGCCTGATCATTTCCCAACGTAACTAAGCTCTTTCCTTTCGAAGATTTCGAAGGTCGACAAGCGAGTAGACCTCTTGTGTAATCGTGCTTCGGATGATTTAACACTTCCTCTGCATTGCCCTGTTCAACGGCACTTCCAGACTTCATAACCACTATGAAATCTGCAATTTCTTTCACCACGTGCAAATCGTGTGAAATGAAAAGCACCGACATGTTGCGGTTGTTTTTCAATTTCTTGATGAGCTCTAAAATAGACGCTTGCACGGAAGGGTCTAGGGCTGTGGTCGGTTCGTCTGCAATGAGCAATTGCGGCTCGGAAGCCAGCGCCATGGCAATCATAATGCGTTGACGTTGTCCACCCGAAAACTCATGCGGATACTTCTTCAAAGCACCCGTTGGATCTGGCATTTCAACCTCTTCCAACAACGATAATACTTTGGATTTTCGTGCTTCTTTATTTTCATATTGAAGGCATTCCTCCATTTGCTGCTGACAAGTCATAGCCGGATTAAGCGCCGTCATGGGCTCTTGGAAAATCACCGCAATCTTTTTTCCGCGCAAGGAAACCAAGGCCTCATCTGTGGGCCTCACCGTTCGATCTTCCTTCCCGATTAATTCACTTGAAAGAAAAATCTCTCCGGAAGGAAAAGTTAAATTTTTTGTTGGAAGCAACCCGAGCAACGACATAGCTGTGACTGATTTTCCACTTCCAGATTCCCCCACAACTGCAGTTATCTTTCCCGGAAATAGCCCATAGGACAAGGCATTCACAACAATTTTGTTGTTGAAGGCCACGCTAAGATTTTGTATTTCCAACAGGGGTTTCACGAACTGCAAGATGATTATTATTTCAGTTGGAAAGACATTTCTACGCTGAAGAAATAAACATTTCAATCGCAATAAACCTTCTGAGCTTATACACTTCCAACCTAAAATTTGATTAGCTTTATTCCAATTAAAATCACCCATCGTGAAAAAACTTGTATTTCTTTTCGCTATTGTTTTGGCGGCTCACAACTCTTTCGCGCAAGTAACTTGGAGCGAAAACGTAGCGCCTATTCTGTTTGCCCACTGCACTACTTGCCACCACGAAGGCGGTATTGGGCCTTCGTCTTTCTTGACTTACGACGATGCATACAACAGCCAAGCGAGTATTTTAGGAGCGATAACTTCTGGGCAAATGCCGCCTTGGCCTGCCGACCCGAACTACCGCCACTTCGTTGGAGAAAACGTTTTGACTCAAGCGGAAAAGCAAGCCATTGAAGATTGGATTGTTGGGGGGGCTGCAACAGGAGACTTAGCACTTGCACCCGCTGCGCCAGTTTACAACAACAACACGCAACTCCCCTCTGTAGATCAATCGTATCAAACGCCAGATTATACAAGCCCTGCAACAAACAGTGACTACTATAGAACCTTTGTCATTCCAAGCGGATTGGCTCAGGACGGATGGATTGATGGGATTGAAGTAATTCCTGGAAATGCTAGCATTGTTCACCACGTGGTAATTTCTTATGATCCAACAGGGACGGGGGCTACACTAGATGCGAACGATCCTGGCGATGGGTTTCAGTCAAGTGGAGGAAGCCTTGTTAACGGGGCGAAATTCCTTACGGCATGGGCTCCGGGAGGCGGACCTTTGTGGGTGCCTTTGGGGTTCGCGCAGCGTTTGGAAGCAGGTGGCGATTTTCTTGTTGAATTTCACTATCCAGCCGGAACATTGGGATTGTCTGATCAAACCACGATTAACCTCCATTATTCCGATGATCCAACCCCACGCGAAGTTTGGTACGATCCCATTTTGAATCACGCACCTGGAATTTTAGATCAAAATTTCCTTTATATTCCAGCAAATCAAACCGCTACTTTCACAGAAACCTATACCGTTCCTGCTGAGGTTACTTTAATCGGAACATTTCCGCACATGCACTTAATTGGACGAAACATTAGTAGTTGGGCTGAGCTGCCCGATGGATCTACGGAACCACTTATTAGCATTCCTTCCTGGGACTTCAATTGGCAGTTCACCTATAACTATCCGCAGCTCATTCACATTCCACAAAACACGAATCTTCGCGCACAAGCCTTTTACGACAACACCTCGGCAAACCCTTTCAACCCCCACAGTCCGCCACAAATGGTAACAGCCGGAGAGCAAACAGGAGATGAAATGATGATTGTATTTTTTGCCTATACGTATTACATACCTGGCGATGAAAACATTGTTGTGCAACCAATCGTTAGCACAGAGGAACAGCACGTTTTTGAACAACAGTTCGATGTTTTCCCAAATCCGAACAACGGAACTTTCTACGTTCAAACCTTCAATCAACGATTCGATAAAGCCGTTGTAACCGTTACAGACATTAGCGGGAAGGTGGTGTATGAATCGAAATGCAACTTCCCGGGTGGAATGCACACACAAACTTTAGAACTTGACCTTCCTAAAGGAATTTACGTACTACATGCTGAAGGACAAACCACTCACGCGAGTGAGCGATTCATTGTTGAATAATTACAAAGAGAACTTCAGCGAAAAAACGTTGCTGTAGAGAACGTCGGAAGAATTTCCAACGTCTGATAATGCGTAATCAATAAACATTTTTCGAAGGCGAATACCTATTCCAATGTTCGGCTGATAGGTAACATACTCTTCTCCGAAATCCTTTACGCGCTGGGCATTTCCAACTCCTGCTCTGAAGAAGATTGTATTGGAATATCCGACTTCCAATCCAACATTCGGGTCTATGCTGAATACATTTCCAGACACGAGCGCATTGCGTTGTCCATCTGTGGTGAAGGTCGCATTTCCTTCCACCAAAAATGAAATTTTTTCTTTGTTGAATTTGTAGCCCGCTCCTAAAATAGCTCTCGGTAACGCAATCTCCAATCCGTTTTTCGGAAGGTCGTTTCCTGTTTGTTCAAAGACTGAAGTAGCGGTTGATCCCAAGCTGAACGACCATGCGTTGAACGTTGAGCTGGCATCGCGAATAACAGCGCCCAAACACAAATGCTTTCCTTGATATTGCGCTCCTAGGTCGAATCCGAATCCGAATGACCGCGCAAAATCTCCAATCTGTCGGTAAATAATTTTCGCTGTTCCACCAATGTTTACTCGACTTGCCCAAGGCTTGTGAATGAAAGGAACTCCTTTCTTCGCGTAGGAAAATAAAAACGCGTAATCGGCTGCGTTGAATGTTGTAACCCTTGAGTAGTCTATGTTTCCGTTCGGATCGTATAAATCTAATGTGTTCGGAATATCATCGATTCCAAAACGAATCAAAGAAAACGATGCCGCTGAAGTTGAATCGAGTCGCTTGCCCACTGCTGCGTAATCGTATTTCGCAATGCCTGCATACGACTCGCTGTGCATTAAGGCAGCGTCTAATTTGTTGCCAAGCCCCATTAATCCGGCAGGATTCCAATAGCCCGACGTAACATCATTCACACTGCTGACTTGCGCTTGAGACATTCCCATGGCCCGAGCGCCAACGCCGATTTGCAAGAATTCATTCACATATACGCGAGCCACTTGAGCTTGTGCAACATTTGCAGCACAAACGAACAATAACGCAAGTCTAATTTTCGAAATGAAATTTTTCTTCATGAGCGTGGATGAAACGAGAGTCTTTGCAGATTATTTCCTTAAACCGAAATTACTTCTTCGACTACACTCGGAAGTTTCGCTTTCAATAGGTTTTCAATTCCACCTTTCAAGGTTGCTGAAGAAGAAGGGCAGCCTGAGCAAGAGCCTTTCATTTCCACAAAAACTTTCTTCTCGTCGTAACCTACGAAATCAATAGCGCCACCGTCTGCTTCTACTGCTGGACGAACAAACTCTTCCAACAACGCCATAATGGCGTCGTCGTATTCAGAAGGCTTGAACTTCGAACGGTCAACAGATGAGGGTGCAGATCCGCCTGCTTTCGCCTCTTCAATCATACTTGCACTTCTGCTCATAAGCTCTGCAGGAACAGTAGAAACTGCAATCTCATTATCCATGAGCCACTCGCGAATGTATTCGCGCAGCTGCATAACTATCATATCCCAATCAATTGTTCCGTCTTTCGTTACCGTCACGAAATTATGTGCAACAAATACATTGGTTACAAATGGAAAATTGAAAAGCTCTTCTGCAAGTGGCGAAGAACCTAATGCTTCAGACTTTGACTTATATTCAACTTGAAGTCCGCCGGTTAAAAGCAAACGATCCGCAACGAACTTCATAGATGAAGGATTTGGGGTCATTTCAGCATATACAGCCGTCGGAATTTTTTTTCTTTCGTTCATGTTACAAATGTAATTGCATTACTCGAAAACATTTACAATGAATGTTTATCTTTAAACCTCGTATTTTCGTTTAATTCGTTTGTGAATTTTTCACTTCAACATACAACATGAGAAAACTCTTGGTCTTCATTTTACTTGCATCAAATGGCGTTGTAGCCTTCGCGCAAGAAACCTTTCCGTTCAATGGGATTCGTCCGAAAGACGTTACGTCCTATGCGCTCGTTAATGCCACAATTTATTCCACTCCGGAAAATAAACTAGAAGGAGCAACCGTGGTTATTGAAAAAGGAAAAATTATTGCAGTTGGAAAAGGAATCGCTATTCCCACGAATTGCGTTAGCATTGATGCAACAGGCAAGTTCATCTATGCTGGATTCATCGATGTTTTTTCTACCTATGGACTTCCGAAAAAACAGAATCAAAATCATGGAGAGGAATCAGACGATTCTGGAAAAGGGCCGTTAAACTGGAACGCCGCTATTCACCCGGAATACTCAGCTTCACTCGAAATTCAACACAACGAAGAAGAAGCCGAGAGCTATCGCAACAGTGGCTTTACAGCGGTATGCGCGCACAAGGCCGATGGAATAGCACGCGGCAATGGGGCACTTGTTTCGTTGGGAAATGAAATTCATGCTGACATCATTAGCGCTGAAGCGGCTTCTTACTTTTCATTCAACAAGGGTACCAGTCCGCAACAATATCCATCTTCCATCATGGGCAGTATTGCGCTGTTGAAACAAACGTATTGCGACGCGAATTGGTATGCGAGTTTGAAGGGAAAAGGAGAGACCAATCTTTCATTGCGCGCCTTCAATGCGAACAGTATTCATGCGCAAATTTTCGAGGCAAACGACAAGTGGAACATTCTTCGCGCAGACGCTGTTGGCGATGAGTTCGGAGTTCAATACCTCTTCAAAACAAACGGAAACGAATACCAGCGTTTGGAAGACATGAAAAACACCAAAGGCAAATTCATTGTTCCTGTTAACTATCCGCAAGCCTTTGATGTGAGCGACCCTGCAAGCAACCGTTATATCTCAACTGCAGAATTGAAGCACTGGGAATTGGCGCCTTACAACTTGGCCTACATGCACAAGGCTGGACTTGAGTTTTGCATTACCGCCCAAGGATTGGAAGACAAAAGTCAATTGTTGGAAAATGTAAAAACTGCCGTTGAAAACGGACTTCCTGCAAACATTGCATTGGCAGCATTAACCACTCGTCCTGCACAATACCTGAACGCACAACAACGCGTAGGTTCAGTACTTGCAGGATATGATGCGAATTTGATCATAACCAACAAAGAGCTTTTTACGAACGATTCAAAAATTCTTGAAACGTGGGTAAATGGAAAGCCTTATTTCGTTTCGAAGTCTGAATCCATGTCGTTGGAAGGAACCTATAAAATTCAGTTCGCTGGAATTGAAATTCAAGCGGAAGGAAAAAAAGGGAAGGGTGAAACGGTTGTTTCCACTTCAAAATTAAAAACCACAGACGCCATTAAAAAGCTTCACGAATCAATGGGAAGTACTGCGAAAGATTCAACGTTGATTCAATTGAAACTTCAATTGAAAGATGGGTTTCCGGTTGGTGAGTTAACCCTCGATAGCGCTTCATTCGTAAGGGTTTCCGGTAATGTTCATCCGAAAGACAAGGATCTTCTACTTGACCTAACGTCTTTCGGAAAACCTGCTTTAAACATTGCTGTTGTTATCACTCCGCTTCCGAAAAAAGAAGAAAAGAAAGAAGAAAAAACACAAACGCTTCCTGGCGAAATTATTTATCCGTTCGCCGCTTACGGCAAGACTTCGCTTCCGAAAAAAGAAAATGTTGTGTTTCGAAATGCAACACTTTGGACGTGTGAAAACGGAACCATTCAAGAAGGTGATTTGTGGGTGAAGAACGGAAAGATTGCTGGAATAGGCGTAGATCTTGCCATTCCGAAGGGAGAGATGGTTCAAGAAATTGATGCCAAAGGAAAACACATTTCGCCCGGTATCATTGACGAGCACAGCCACATTGCGCTTTCAAGTGTTAACGAAGGAACACAAGCGAGCAGCGCCGAAGTAGAAGAAGGAAGTGTTATTTATCCGGAAGACATTGATATTTATCGTCAGCTTTCTGGAGGAACTACCGCTTCGCAATTGCTTCACGGAAGTGCGAATCCTATTGGCGGACAGAGCGCCTTGGTGAAATTGCGTTGGGGTTTAAATGCGGAAGGAATGAAGATTGAAAACGCTCCGGGTTTCATCAAGTTCGCCTTGGGTGAAAACGTGAAGCAAAGCAATTGGGGCGATAATTCAGTTACAAGATTCCCACAAACAAGAATGGGTGTGGAGCAAGTTTACTACGATCATTTCTATCGCGCATTGGAATACGGAAAGGCTTGGGACACCTACAACGCGGCTTGCAAAAAAGTTAAGAAAGGACTCCCCATGCCCCTTGCGCCGCGTAGAGATCTAGAATTAGAAACCATTCTAGAAATTCTTCGCAAAGAAAGATTCATCAGTTGTCACAGCTATGTTCAAAGCGAAATCAACATGCTCATGCATGTAGCAGATAGCTTCAACTTCAAAATAAATACATTCACACACATTCTTGAAGGCTATAAAGTCGCTGACAAAATGAAAGCGCACGGAGCCGGTGCTTCTACATTCAGCGATTGGTGGGCCTATAAGGCCGAAGTGAAAGACGCTATTCCATACAATGCTGCGCTTATGTATGAGCAAGGAATTGTAGTGGCGATCAATTCAGATGATGCTGAAATGGGCGCGCGCTTAAATCAAGAAGCAGGAAAGATTGTAAAATACGGAGGAGTACCTGCAGAAGAAGCCTTGAAAATGGTAACGCTAAATCCAGCTAAACTTCTTCACCTCGACAACCGCATGGGATCATTGAAAGTGGGCAAGGACGCCGACTTCGTAATTTGGAACAACGAACCGTTGAGCATTTATGCACGTGCTGAAAAGACCTACATCGACGGAACGTGCTACTTCAACTTGGAAGAAGATGAAAAGGCAAGAGACGCCTTCGCTGCAGAACGTGAACGCATCATTCAAAAAATGGAAGACGCTAAAAACGGCGGAGCTTCAACCAGAAAGCCACAACCAAAGACTCCGCATCACTTCCATTGCAACAGTATGGACGAGACATCAAAAGGAATTTTCATTAAAGAATAAACGAACATGACTATCCGAAAAATATTTTTATCGCTCGCGCTTCTTGCAGCAGTTTCTGCTGAAGCACAGCACAGACCCACTCCCGCAGCAACGCAGAACGAGTCAATTCTTCTAACCAACTGCTACGCGCATTTGGGAAATGGAAAAGTAATTGAGAACGCATACATCGCTTTTGAAAACGGCGTTCTCACGCTTGTTGCCGACGCAACCGTTTCGCGCATAGATGTCACCAAATTCAATAAGGTCATTCCTATTGAAGGTCAGCATGTGTATCCAGGATTCATTGCTCCTAACTCTTCGTTGGGATTGGTTGAAACAGATGCCATTCGTGCACAAAACGATTTGTATGAAGTAGGAACTTTCAAACCGAGCGTTCGTTCGGTTATTGCGTATAACGCAGATTCGGAAATTATTCCCACCGTACGTTCGAACGGTGTGTTATTGGGACAAATAACGCCTCGCGGCGGAATAATTTCAGGTTCTTCTTCAGTCATGCAATTCGATGCATGGAACTGGGAAGACGCTGTTGTTCGCGCAGACGATGGCCTTCACCTCAACTGGCCGCAAGTCATTCACAGACACTACGACAAAGGAAGAATTTTGGTGTCGAAAGTGAAAAGCTACGACCAACAAAAAAGAGAAATTGAGTTGTTCTTCGGCGATGCGAAAGCATACGCCAAAGCACCAAAGGGGGATTTGACTGAGCTTCGCTTCGAAGCCATGGCAGGGCTTTTCGACGGAAGCAAAACGCTTTACGTTCATGCAGATGAGTTGAAGTCTATTCACGAAGCGGTGCAATTCAAACGCGACATGGGCATTGTGAAGATGGTTCTAGTTGGCGGGTACGACGCCCCAATTGCAGCTTCTATTTTGAAAGAGGAAAACGTTTCAGTTCTTCTTCGTCGTGTGCACGATTTGGCTTCTTTAGACGAAGACGATCCACACGCATCTTTCGCTTTAGCAAAAAAATTATATGACGCTGGAATCCTTTTCGCTTTTCAAAACGAAGGAGACATGGAGCGCATGGGCACGCGAAATCTACCATTCATGGCCGGTACAGCCGTTGCACACGGACTTCCATACGAAGAAGCGGTGAAAGCGTTAACGATAAATGCAGCAACCATTTTAGGCATCGATAAAAAATACGGAAGTCTTGAAGTCGGAAAAAGCGCCACGCTTTTTGTTTCATATGGCGACGCGTTGAACATGACCACCAACCAATTGCGACTGGCATACATCGACGGAAGAAGCATTGCATTGAGCAACATGCAAACCGAAATGTACTTGCTGTACAAGAACAAATACGATACAGAAAGAAGCAAATAAAGCCGTTTCTTTGCAGGGAAATATAAACCTATGGCACGCGTATTAACAGGCATTCAAAGTACAGGAACACCGCATCTAGGTAATGTGTTGGGCGCAATTGCTCCGGCAATCGAAATGAGTAATCACCCTTCTAATGAAGCGTATTTATTCATTGCGAATTTCCACACGCTTACTCAAATTAAGAATGCGGAAGAGATTCGAAACAACACCTACAGTGTTGCTGCTACTTGGTTGGCTTGTGGTTTCAACACAGATAAAAATGTGTTCTACAGACAAAGCGATGTGCCTGAAGTAACAGAACTTGCTTGGTATTTGAACTGCTTCACGCCGTTCCCAATGCTAGCGAATGCGCACAGTTTTAAAGACCGTCAAGATCGTTTGAAAGAGGTGAACGCCGGGTTATTCACCTATCCGGTGTTAATGGCTGCAGACATCTTGTTGTACGACGCAAACGTTGTTCCTGTTGGGAAAGATCAGCTTCAACATTTAGAAATTACGCGCGACATTGCTTCTGCTTTCAACCATCAAATGGGAGAAACATTTGTGATCCCCGATTCAAAAGTGAATGAAGCGACCATGTATGTTCCGGGAACAGACGGACAGAAAATGAGTAAGAGCTATGGCAATTACATTAACATTTTTCTTCCTGAAAAAGAGCTGAAAGACGTTATCAATAAGAACATTATTACCGACGCTACAACACTTGAAGATCCGAAAAATCCGAATGCCAATAGCATTTGTGAATTGTATGAACTCATCGCTGGAAGCGCAGAAGCGGCTGTTCTTCGTGAAAAATTAATCGCTGGAAATTTCGGATGGGGACACGCTAAAAAAGAATTGCTTGGCGCTATACTTACGCGTTTCGAAATTGAAAGAAAAAACTACTTCGAGTACATTTCAGACTTCAGTTCACTTGAAAATATTTTGAAGCAAGGCGGAGAAAAAGCAAGAGTTACTGCATCGAATACCCTCGATCGCGTTCGCAAAAATTTAGGTTATTCGGTATAGCATTCGTTTCGTATCTTCCCATTCTAAACCAACCCAACCTTTGCACTTCATCCTAGCGCCAATATATTTCGTTTATAAACTTTGGATTGGTTTAGTCTTTTGGATAACCCTTATTTTTCTTTACATTCCTTTCGTATGGGTATACAAAAAAAGAGAACGTCATCTTAAGGCATTCGTCTTAAAACGTTTTTGGGGTAAGCTCATTCGCAAATGTATTTTTTGTCCTATTGAAGTCACCTTTGAATCTCCGCTACCCGAAGGGTCTTTTATCATCGCATCGAATCACAGTAGCTACTTAGACACTGTCTTTATGTATGAGGCTATCGGAAGAGATTTTTTGTTTGTTGGAAAAGGTGAGTTGTTAAGTTGGCCTTTGTTCTCCTTGTTTTTTCGAAAGCAGGACATTCCTATCAGAAGAGGACAAAGCAAAGCAGCGCTGGTGGCTTTGGATCGTGTGGCTAAAAGTTTACGCAACGACATGAGCGTAGCCATTTATCCGGAGGGCACAATTCCAGACGATGCGCCGAAATTAATGCCTTTTAAAAACGGGGCGTTCAAGGTTGCTATTGAACAGCAAAGACCCGTAGTTCCTGTTACTTGGCACTCAAACTATAAAGTCCTTTTAGACCCCGCAAAGTTTTTTCAATACTCTCTTCCGCAGAAAATAAGAGTTACCGTCCATGCTCCTATTGCTACCGCAGGGTTAACTGCATCTGATTTATTACCTTTGCGAACGCAAGCGTTTGAAACCATTCAACGCGAATTGAATAAAACACATGAAAGTTGATGTTGCCACCGTTCGTCGCCTAGCTGAATTAAGCAAGCTGTCTTTTTCGGAAAACGAAGAAACAGAAATGGTAGACGGGCTGAACGAAATGATTGCATTTGTAGACAAGCTGAAAGAGCTAGACACTGCGAATGTAGAGCCTCTCGTGTTTATGACCGAAGAAACGAATGTCTTGCGTGAAGACGTAGTCGAGGCTCCTATTTCACAAGCAGACGCGCTCAAAAACGCTCCTTCAAAAGATATGTATTACTTCCGTGTTCCTAAAGTCATTAAACAATAATTCATGCAAGAGTTTAAAAAGCTTTCTATACTTATTCCCGCTTACAACGAAGGAAGAACTATTCACTTAATTCTCGATCGAATCGCTGACGTTAAGTTGATGAACAATATTGAAATGGAAATTGTGATTGTGAACGATGCTTCGACAGACAACACTGTTGAGGCCATTGAATCATACATTTCAGCTCATCCTGAGCGTACGTTTAACTTCTACTCGCAACCCTTCAATCAAGGAAAGGGCGCGGCTTTACACAAGGCTATTGAGATTGCAACAGGTGATTATATCTTAGTTCAGGACGCCGATTTGGAATACGACCCTGATGAATACAACGACTTATTGAAGCCGGTATTTAAAGACGGTGCAGACGTTGTTTACGGCTCTCGTTTCATGGGAGGAAATCCACACCGTATTCTTTTCTTCTGGCACAGCATCGGAAATAAATTACTCACGTTTGCAAGCAACGCCTTTACCAATCTGAACTTAACAGATATGGAAACATGCTACAAATTGATTCGTTCTGACATTGCGCAGAGTCTTTTGTTGTGTGAAAAGCGTTTCGGTTTCGAGCCGGAAATCACCGCAAAGCTCTCAAGAATTCCAAATATTCGTATCTATGAAGTTGGAATTTCGTACTACGGAAGAACGTACGAAGAAGGTAAAAAGATTGGCTGGAAAGACGGTGTTCGCGCGTTTTGGTGTATCGCGAAGTATAATATTTGGAGCCGCAAAAACACAAAATAATCGGAGATTATTAGATGCTGAAGCAAGATTGCTTCGCAAAGATGGTTTAGCAAGATGACTGTGTCAAGATTGCTTTGCAAAGATTCTTCGAAAGATTATTTCATAAAGACTTTTTGCGAAGCAATCTTGCTGAAAGCATCTTTGTGAAACAATCTTACAACAACTATTTCGATTTCGCTAAACGAAATCCGATATCATAAATTCCTTCAACGGGATTCACGCGCATAGCTTGATGGATGGACACTTTGTAGTGTCCTGAAAGTGGAAATTGCTTGCGTGATTTATAAATGATTCGGTTGTCGTATAAATCTCCTAAGCCTGATCTACCGAACCAATTTCCCTGCGGGTCTGCCATTGGACATTCCAGCGTATCTACCGATAATTTTCCATTCGGAAATTCCATTTCAATGAAGACAAACAAATTGCTGAACTGATATTGTTCCCCGTTTCTTATATCAATAAAAAAGTCGTGAAGACTCACGGTGTCTTGAATATCAAATTCGAAATTCGCTGCTTGCTTACTGTCCCAAACGCCTCCCTCAATGGGCATGTTGCTTTCGTAAACAAAATCATCGGCACATGAGGAGAGCATCAGCGCCACGCCTAAAAAGAAAACTAATCTCTTCATTCTTTTGTGCCTTGATTCGGATTGTTTGGTTTGCCTTTGAAGCGGTTGTTGGGTCTATTGCCATTTCCAGGAGGGCGGTTGCCTTCTTTCGGCTTTGGAGCCGCAGCACTTTGTGGATTGCTATTGTTTCCTGGGGCTGGTCTGTTGGAATTTCCTCCAGGCTTGCTGTTGCGGTTGCGGTTGTTGTTGTTCGGCTTACGCTTTTTATTATCGAAACGAGTTAAACTATCTTGTCCAACTACTTCAGCAAATTCAACACTTTCAACAATCTCTTTCTCTTCAATAAATGTCTGAACTTCACCTATCACCTCACCACGTTTGTTCTTTTCAATAATTTCTTTCACCACATCTGCAGATAGAGCAAACGGCCCGTCGCTGTGTTGTCCTTCAATCGTGTAATAAATAACTTGCTTGAAAATATCTGTTTTGAAATGCGTAGCAATTCCTTTCGGAAGTTTCAATTTCACGTGTGTTGGGGGTAGCATACGAACCGCTTCAACGTATTGATCGAGTTCGTAATTCAGGCAACACTTCAACTTTCCACATTGTCCGGCTAATTTGCCTGGATTCAGCGAAAGCTGTTGATAGCGCGCTGCGCCGGTAGATACCGATCTGAAATCGGTTAACCAAGTAGAGCAGCATAGCTCTCTTCCGCAAGAGCCAATTCCGCCTAGGCGTCCTGCTTCTAAACGAAGTCCTATCTGGCGCATTTCAATGCGCACCTTGAACTCTTCAGCATACTTGCGAATGAGTTCACGGAAATCTACACGGTCATCGGCCGTGTAGTAGAATATCGCGCGGGTTTTATCGCCTTGATATTCCACATCACTAATTTTCATTTGAAGACCAAGTTCGCGCGATATTTCACGTGAACGAGTCATCGTGCTGTTTTCCAACTGACGCGCAGCTTGCCACGTATCGAAGTCCGATTGTTCTGCTTTTCGAAGAACGCGTTTCAACTCGTAATTGTCTTTGATGTCCCTACGATTCATTTGAACTCGAACCAACTCACCCGCCAAAGAAACAATTCCCACATCGTATCCAGTCGAAGCCTCAACAACTATTACATCGCCTTGAAACAACTCTAAAGTTCCTTTTCTAAAAAAGGCTTTGCGGCCATTTTTAAAACGCGCCTCAACCACATCAAACGGCTTCAAGCCGTCTGCTAATGGAACACCAGACAACCAATCGAAAACCTCCATCTTACCTGTGCTACACGTTCCGCAATTACCATTGCTTTTACAGCCATTTGGAACGCTACCATCATTATTTCCACAACTCGAACATCCCATGTTTTCTATTTTATATTCTCAAATATACAAATTAGCTTCCCACTATCTTCTTGATCTCGTTCAACTTGAACAAAGCTTCAACCGGAGTAAGCGTATTGATATCAATTTTTTCTACTTCTTTTTTTATCTGAACCAACGTCGGATCATCGAGTTGGAAAAAACTCAATTGCATTTTTTCTTCTCCTTGAACAACACTCGCTTTCCCTTTCCCCGCAGGGGCTTCACCTCTTTTTGTTTCCAACTGCTGAAGCATTTCGTTCGCGCGATTCACAACCGTCTTCGGCATTCCCGCCAACTGCGCTACATGAATTCCAAAGCTGTGATTGCTTCCACCTTCTTGCAACTTCCTTCTGAAAACAATTTTTCCCTTCGCTTCAGAAACCGACACGTTGAAGTTTTTAATACGTGGAAATAAATTCGTCATATCATTCAACTCGTGGTAATGCGTTGCGAAAAGTGTCTTCGCTCTGAACTGCCCGTGCTCATGAAGATATTCCGCTATAGCCCAAGCAATAGAAACACCATCATAAGTTGAAGTTCCTCTTCCAATTTCATCCAATAAGATTAAACTTCGATCACTTAAATTATTTAAAATACTCGCAGTCTCGTTCATTTCAACCATGAACGTAGATTCACCCGCACTCATGTTATCGTTCGCGCCTACACGTGTGAACACTTTGTCTACGATGCCCATTCTCACGCGCTTCGCGGGGACGTAAGATCCCATTTGAGCCATGAGAACAATGAGGGCTGTTTGACGCAACACAGCGGACTTACCCGACATATTCGGACCAGTGATCATCATGATTTGTTGCGAGTCTCTATCGAGTGTAATGTCGTTCGCTATATACGGATCGTTCGGCGGAAGGCGCAATTCAATAATGGCGTGTCTTCCTTGTTCGATCTCTAATTTGCGATCCTCTGTGAACTCTGGTGCGCAATATTTATTCGCTACTGCAACGGTTGCGAAAGAGGCCAACGCGTCTATCTCTGCAAGCACGCGAGCGTTCAACTGCATACTCACCAAATGCGGCAGCGTTTCTTCAATCAACGATTGATAAATCTGATTTTCTAAAATTGAAATCTTGTCTTCAGCACCCGTAATCTTCGCTTCGTATTCCTTCAGCTCTGGTGTAATGTATCGTTCTGCTTGCGTAACCGTTTGCTTGCGAATCCACTCTGGCGGAACCTTATCCTTGTGCGTGTTGCGCACTTCCAAATAATATCCGAATACATTGTTGAAAGAAATTTTTAGGGAAGGAATTCCGGTGCGTTCACTTTCTCGTTCTTGCACCATTTGCAAATAGTCTTTTCCAGACTTTTGCAAATTACGCAGCTCATCCAAATCTGCATTCACGCCTTCGGCAATGACAGAGCCTCTGTTAAGCGCTAGGGGTGCTTCCGGATTGATCTTTTCGAAAATATTATTGCACCAATCGGTTAACGGTTTCAACACGTTGAACAAGGCTTGTATCTCTTTGCTTTTTGAATTAGCGCCTAACTCTTGAATGTGCTCTGCCGTTTGCATGCCTTTTGCCAATTGCAGAAGCTCACGCGGATTCACACGTCCTGTTGCAATCTTCGAAGCCAAGCGCTCCACATCGCCAATGGTGTTCAAATGCAAACGCGTTTCAGCAAGAAGCTCGGCGTTCTGCACAAAACTTCCAACTACAAACTGACGTTTTTCTATTTGAAAAATATCTTTCAACGGCATAAGCACCCAACGACGCAGAAGTCTCGCTCCCATGGGTGTGCTCGTGTGATTGAGCGTATAGAACAACGTTGCTGTTTCGTCGTAATTAGAATGCACCAATTCTAAATTTCGAATGGTGAAGCGGTCTAGCCAAACAAACGTGTCTTCTTCAATTCGAGAAATTTTTTGAATGTGCTGCGTCTTGTGATGCTGTGTGTCTTTCAAGTAATGCAACACCGTTCCGGCAGCAATTACACCGAGCTTCAATTCTTCAACACCAAAGCCTTTGAGCGATTTCGTGTCGAATTGCTTTTGCAAAACTTCTTTCGCGTAGTCCAATGAAAATACCCATTCGTCTATGCGAAACGTAAACCACTTCGTGTCTCCGAATGCTTCGCGGAACTGCTGATCTTCGTGCTTTTGAAACAACACTTCGTTCGGACGAAAGCTCTGAAGCAATTTGTTAATGTGGGAAGTACTTCCTTCCGCCAAATAAAATTCCCCGGTGGAAATATCTAAAAAACTCACTCCCGCTTGCTGATCGCGCATAACAACCGCAGCCAAGAAATGGTTGTTTGAACTGTCGAATGTTTTCTCGTTATAACTCACAGCTGGAGTAACCAATTCGGTAACGCCGCGCTTTACAATTTTCTTGGTAAGCTTAGGGTCTTCAAGCTGATCACAAATGGCCACGCGGTTTCCAGCACGAACCAACTTTGGTAAATAAGTGTCTAACGAATGATGCGGAAAACCAGCTAACTCGATGAACGCCGCGGCGCCGTTCTTCCGCTTGGTTAATGTAATTCCTAAAATACGTGACGCGGCAACAGCATCTGATCCGAACGTTTCATAAAAATCGCCCACACGAAACAACAAAAGCGCATCTGGATATTGCGCCTTAATCTCATTGAATTGTTTCATGAGTGGTGTTTCCACCACCGTCGATTTTTCTTCCGTCATTTTACGCCACCTTCAATTGACTCAATTTCGAACTTTCGAATTTATCTCGCGCGTAAGCCAATGTTACTTTGAATTCTTTTTCTTCCGTTTGATTCGGAATTTCAAACATCAGATCCAACAAGATTGCTTCGCAGATTGAACGCAATCCGCGTGCGCCCAGTTTGTATGTCATTGCTTTTTCAACAATGTAATCCAACACTTGCTTCTCGAAAGAAAGTTTCACGCCATCCATTTCAAACAACTTCACATACTGCTTCACCAATGCGTTTTTCGGCTCAGTCAAAATTCTTCTCAATGCAGATTCGTCCAATGGATTTAAAAATGTTAACACCGGGAAACGACCAATTAATTCTGGAATTAATCCGAACTGTTTCAAATCGGCAGGAGCAATGTATTGCAACCATCCCCCTTGTTCTTCAACTGTAAACGCATTGCGATATCCAATGCTCGCTGAATTCATTCGGCGTTCAATGTGTTTGTCAATGCCATCGAAAGCTCCTCCACAAACAAATAAAATATTCTTCGTGTCAATTTGAATCATCTTCTGCTCCGGGTGCTTTCTTCCGCCTTGCGGTGGAACACTAACCGTAGCCCCTTCCAACAATTTCAGCAACGCCTGTTGAACACCCTCGCCACTCACGTCGCGCGTAATACTTGGGTTGTCGCTTTTCCGTGCTATCTTATCTATTTCATCAATGAATACAATTCCGCGTTCTGCCTTTTGCACATCGAAGTCGGCACTTTGCAGAAGTCGCGAAAGAATACTCTCCACATCTTCACCAACGTAACCGGCTTGTGTAAGCACGGTGGCATCGGCAATGCAGAACGGAACGTTTAACATCTTCGCAATGGTTTTCGCTAAAAGTGTTTTTCCAGTTCCAGTTTCTCCAACCAATACAATGTTCGATTTTTCAATTTCTACTTCGTCATCTTGCTTACCTGCCGCATGCTGCGACAATCGCTTGTAGTGGTTGTACACTGCAACGCTCAATACCTTCTTGGCTTCGTCTTGCCCAATGATGTATTCATTTAAGAAATCTCTGATTTGAATCGGCTTCATTAATTCCGAAGTGCTAAATTCTTCTTTCGGAACTACAGCCTCCTCTTTAACAATCTCGTTGGCTTGTCTCGCGCAGTCATCGCAAATGTGTCCAGAAACACCCGCAATGAGAACATTCACCTCACTCTTTTTTCTACCACAAAACGAGCAATTTATCTCTTGTTTAGCCATCTTTAATTCTTTCCAACAAAGGTAATGAAACTCGGCTGTTTACATAGGGTCTACGTCAATAGACACACGAACCATTTTATATTTCTGTTGAGACGTGAGTGAATGCGAACAATCTATGAGATAGCGCTTCACTTGCGCGGGGGTTATTTCATTCGGAATACGAATCCAAAATTGTTGAATATAATAGTTGTTCACGCGTCCAATGGCGGGCGTTTCAGGGCCTGTATAATTTCCAAACAACGATTTGAAGAACCACGTGGCAAGCTCTGCAGCTGCGCTTAGAACCACGCCCTGTTCTTTGTGCTTCACGGTAAGCTTTATCATTCGTGTAAACGGCGGATACCTGAACTGCTTGCGTTCTGCTAACTCTAAAGCGAAAAATTGTCCGTACTGATTGTTTTCAATCAGCGGAAAAACCCAATGTTCAGGAGCATACGTTTGTATGAGCACTCGGCCTCGTTCTTCTCTTCTTCCGCTTCTTCCCGCAACCTGCACCATCATTTGAAAGGCGCGTTCTATCGAACGAAAGTCGGGATGCTTAAGCATTCTATCAGCATTCAATATCCCCACCAAATGAACATTGCTAAAGTCTAAACCTTTCGTCACCATCTGCGTTCCGATCAACACATCGGTCTTCCCACTTTCGAATTCAGAAATAATTTTATGATGCGCGTGTTTACCTTTTGCCACATCTAAGTCCATACGTGAAATACGTAAATGTGGCAAACACTCGCCCAACTCTTCCTCTATTCGTTCCGTTCCTGCGCCTAACATTTTGAATGCGTTCGCTCCGCATGACGGACATTGCTGAACAGGAATTTCATGATGACCGCAATAGTGACAGCGCAGTTCATGATGAAATTTATGATACGTCAAACTCACGTCGCAGTTCTTGCACTCGGGAGTATAGTGACACATTTCGCATTCCCACAAAGGCGTGTATCCACGGCGGTTCTGGAACAAAATAACTTGCTTCCCCGCCTTTACAGTTGAGTCTATAGCCTCCAGTAAAATCGAAGAGAAAACTCCCTGCATTCGCTTCGCCTGAAGCTCAGAGCGCAGGTTTACAAAATCTATTTTAGGTTGAACTGCGTTGCCGTACCGCTCGAACATTTCAACCAACTGATATTTTTTTTGCGATGCGTTGAAGTACGATTCCAACGAAGGTGTAGCGCTTCCCAATACCACTTGTGCGTTTGAAAGCACACTCAACTTGATTGCGGTATCCCGCGCGTGATACCGTGGAGCGGGATCCTGTTGCTTGAAGGTTCCTTCGTGTTCTTCATCTACGATGATTAAACCGAGGTTTTCGAATGGAAGAAATACACCTGAACGCGCTCCTAAGACAATATCAAATCGGTGCAATTCTGAATGAACCCGATGCCACACTTCTGTGCGCTCATGGGTGCTGTAGCCGCTGTGGTAAATCCCCACGCGAACTCCAAAAAAACGTTGAATGCGATCGATCAAATGCGATGTCAAAGCTATTTCAGGAACCAACAACAATACTTGCTTTCCTTGTTGAAGGTGCTCTTGCATGAGGTGCAAATACACTTCTGTTTTTCCGGAAGAAGTAACTCCGTGCAGCAAAGTAACTCCTGAATGAGATTTGATTTTCTCAAAGGCGCTTTGTTGCAATTCACTCAGAACAGGTAATGGTAGAAGTTCGTGATCTCCGCTTACCATGCGCAATTCAGCGCGTTCTTCAATGGCTAGAATTCCCTTCTTCACCAATGCTGAAACAACAGAGGCGTCTGTCTTAGATTGAATTTCAAGTTCCTTCTTCTTTACCGATTCTCCGCTGTTTCCATCCCACTTGCTCATTTGCAAAAACGTCATCAACACTTGAATTTGCTTGTCCGCATTGCGCTTTTCCAAAGCGGAAAAATGTTGTTGCAACTGTTCATCAGTATTTCCGTTTTCTCCTAAACTCACATAAGAAACTCGTTTCGGAATGAACTTCTCTTTCACCTCTTCGAACGACGCAATGGCGTTCTTCTTCAGAAGATTTTTTAATGTTGAATGAATGGAAACCTTTGGCAATGCGTGTTGAATGTCTTTCGACATAACGCCCATTCCACGGTCTTTTTCAACAATCACATCCACAACCGAACGTTCATTCGGTGTTAATTCAACAGACAAGTCTTTCGTTGTATAAACAGTCTCACTCGATAATTTCAATCCGCTTGGAAGTGCTGCCGTCATAACTTCTCCGAGCGTACAGGCATAATATTTCGAAATCCAGTCCCACAATTTCATTTGTGTTTCTGAAACTACCGGAACATCGTCTAGCACTTCTTCAAAATACTTTGCGGCATAGTCTTGCGGAACCT
The DNA here is from genome assembly GCA_044239865.1 of Flavobacteriales bacterium. Taxonomy (GTDB): domain Bacteria; phylum Bacteroidota; class Bacteroidia; order Flavobacteriales_D; family Sanyastnellaceae; genus CAIZGX01. Next base: position 667,722 of record JBIIAO010000002.1, on the reverse strand, counting down.
CTTCGTGAACGCGCCAAACGATTCCGGTGTATCGCTTCGACTTGCCCAGCGGCACTACTACGCGAACCCCTTGCTGAACATGGCTCTCCCAGGCTACAGGAACCCTGTATGTAAGCACTTGCGGAAGTGCCAATGGGACAACAACATCAACAAAAAAAGTCTTCATAGTCTATAAACAAATAGAGACACGAAGGTCGTGTCTCTACTTTTATTCGGGTTGAAATTCTTATACTTTTCTTTCTAAAACTTCGTCAATCATTCCGTACTCTTTGGCTTCAGACGCAATCATCCAATAATCGCGATCACTGTCTGCCCATACTTGATCATACGTCTTGCCACTGTGTAATGCAATGATGTCGTACAACTCTTTCTTCAACTTTTGAATTTCACGTGCAGTGATTTCAATGTCTGAAGCTTGTCCGCGAGCACCACCCAAAGGTTGGTGAATCATAACGCGAGAGTGCTTCAATCCGGTGCGTTTTCCTGCTTGACCAGCACACAACAAAACAGCACCCATAGATGCAGCCATACCGGTGCAAATGGTTGCAACGTCTGGATTAATGTATTGCATGGTATCATAGATGCCTAAACCAGCGTATACACTTCCTCCTGGAGAGTTAATGTAAATCTGAATGTCTTTTTTAGAATCTGTGCTTTCCAAAAACAACAATTGCGCTTGAATAATATTCGCGATGTAATCATCGATTTCAGTTCCCAAGAAAATAATTCTATCAGCCATCAAGCGAGAGAACACATCAACCTCACGGAAAGGCATGTGACGCTCTTCAATAACTGTTCTTGTCATGTTCTCTGGACCATACATGTGAGAGATCACATCGTTCACCACAGTGCTATTGATACCTAGATGTCCAGTAGCATATTTTTTAAATTCTTTACGTTCAAACATAGAGTAATATTTGTGTCGAAGATACAGCGGTTTTTAATTCAAAACCCTGACTTCAAACGATAGACTTTTCAACTTATTCAATAACTTCAAATCGCTTGAACTTAATGCGTCCAAGCTCACACTCGTCTTCCCACATGGCAAGCGGACGGGCGTATACAGATCCAAATGGAATGGATTTATAAACAACCAAAGCCTCTTGGTTTTCACTGTGATTCGCTAGCGTAATAATTTCATAAACCCCTCCCTTGTAGTGTTTCCAACGCTCACCTGGCATCGGGTATCTCATTGCTTTTTCCATGTTTTCTTTTATAAAACCACCGTTCCAAAATTATCTGCTAATTGCTTTCGCACTTCATCTAATCGTTTCTTTTCCGCCAATAAAATCATTACCTCGTCTTCGTTCGACTCCCCTTCCAATTGAGATTCAATGGCCTTTGCAGCAATTTGTACGTGGCGCATTTTCATGCGAAATAAACAATCTTTCGCGGCCTTTCCTATGACGTACTCCTCTGATTCAGTTAATATGCCGTGTTTCGTTTTCCAATTCTCACTTATCTGGTGGCGCGTGGTTAACACGTTTACCGCCTCACTTCGAACACTTTCTTCCTCATGAGAAGTAAAATTGTGATGACTCGGCATCTGATTGTCCTTCACCAGTTCCAAATACTCCTTTAGCATTTTCGAATAAACTTCAGACTGAAGCGTCATGAAATCGTGCTCCAAATTTCCAATTAAATAATCTGCCACCGATAAATGAATCACTTCTCGCTTGCCTTCTTCATTCACTATTTCAATGGGCATTTCATATTCGCCGTACATCAACAAAATGCGCAGGAAATCTCGCTCTTGCGCTTCCGCATTCAGTGTGTCGGCAATCGGTGCCGTTTCGTCAAACGGAGTTGGGGCGGGCGCGTCAACAGGCGCATGAACACCTCCCTCTTCAGAAGAGGCTGGTTTTCCTGGGCCTTTCTTTAAATTTTCTTGAAGCGATTTGTTCAGTTCCAAGAACAGAACAGACTCTCCAATGCCCATAATTTGCGAGCAGTCTTGAACAAAAACCGAACGCTTAATGGCATCCGGAATAAGCGCAATGCTGTCCACAATTCCGCGAATCAATCCGGCTTTTTTAATGGGATCATTGCCTACTTCTTCAAGAAGTAATGCGGTTTTATATCGAATGAAATCCTTTGCGTTTTCCTTCACATACAGCTGAATCTCTTCACTGCTGTGCTTTCTAGAATAACTGTCTGGATCATCGCCGTCTGGAAACGATGACACGCGAACGTTCATCCCTTCCTTCAATATCATATCAATACCCCGGAAACTCGCTTTAATTCCCGCTTTGTCTCCGTCGTATAAAATCGTAATGTTTTGTGTGAAACGACGAATGAGTCGAATCTGCCCTTCGGTCAAACTTGTTCCGCTACTCGCTACCACATTCTCAACGCCCGCTTGGTGAAGCGCAATCACATCTGTATATCCTTCAACCAAAAAACAGTTGTCTTCCTTCACCATCGCGTTCTTCGCGAGATGCAGGCCATACAGGGTGTTTGACTTGTGATAAAGATCGCTTTCCGGACTGTTGAAATACTTCGCAATGTCCTTCTCTGCTTTCAGTGTTCTTCCACCGAATGCAATCACTTTTCCACTCACATTGTGAATGGGAAACATCACTCGTCCGCGGAAGAAGTCATACGGCGAACCGTCCTTCTCACGCGTTAAACCAGTCTTCAATAAATAAGTTAACGAATGCCCTGCAGACAGGGCCGCTTGAGACATCTTGTCCCACCCATCTGGACAATAGCCCAACTGAAATTTCTTCAGGGTGTCTTCACGAAATCCGCGCGCTTCGAAATAAGAAAGGCCAATGGCTCTTCCCATTTCTGAATTGTACATCTGATCTTGGAAGTATTTATTGGCGTAATCAGTAACTACAGAAAGTTGTTCACGCTCACTCTTTTCAGCTTTTTGTTCTTCCGTCTGACTCTCTTCTTCAATTTCAATATTGTACCTGTTGGCCAACCAGCGCAAGGCTTCCGGATAGGTAAGCTTCTCGTGCTGCATGAGGAAGTCAATGGCGTTTCCGCCTTTCCCAGAACTGAAATCTTTGTAAATTCCTTTCGCTGGAACAACGAAAAAACTCGGTGTTTTTTCATTCACAAACGGAGAAAGACCGCGATAAGAAGACCCGCTTTTTTTCAAATGAACAAACTCTCCAACCACATCTTCAATAAGAATGGCCTGGAAAATTCGATCTATGGTGGAACGGGAAATCATGGGACTACCAAAGGTAGTGCTACATAACTACATTCACAATACGTTTTGGAACAACAATAATCTTTTTCGGGGTTTTTCCTTCCAAATATTTCGCTGTGCCTTCATGCGCCATCACCTGTGCCTCAACGTCTGCGGCGCTCATGCCCACAGGAAGCGACAAGAAAAACCTTGTTTTTCCATTGAATGAAATCGGATATTCGAAATTATCGTCTTCCAAATACTTGTTCTCGGCAACCGGCCATGATTCATTCATTACTGAAGTTGAATGGCCTAAATTCTTCCAAAGTTCTTCGGCTAAGTGAGGGGCATACGGAGAAAGCAAAACAACCAAAGGCTCCAACGCCTGACGCTTGTTACATTTCAAATCTGTAAGCTCATTGGTCGCAATCATGCATGCGCTAACAACAGTGTTCCAAGAGAATCGCTCGAGGTCTTCGGTAATTTTCTTAATGGTCTTGTGAACCACACGCATTTCAGCCGCAGTGGCCTCTTCCGCTGAAACAGAAAACGTTTCGTTTTCCATGAACAAACGATGGAAGCGACGCAAGAAACTGTGAACCCCGTTAATTCCCTTGGTATCCCAGGGCTTGCTTTGTTCAACAGGACCTAAGAACATTTCGTAGCAACGCAAAGTGTCTGCTCCGAATTTCTCTATTAATTCATCCGGAGTTTGAACATTGTACTTGGACTTCGACATTTTCTCAACTTCCCAACCGCAGGTGTATTCGCCGTTTTCATTCAACATGAACTCTGCGTTAGCGTATTCTGGAAGCCAATTCTTAAAGCCTTCAATGTTCAATTTATCGTTATCTACCAAAGAAATATCGGCATACAAGCGCTGTGTTTCAAACTCTTTTCTTCGTTCGAAGGAGATGAAGGTGTTGCTGTCTTTAATGCGATAAACGAAGCTGCTCCGCCCAAGGATCATTCCTTGGTTAATCATCTTTTTGAACGGTTCGTTGAACGGTATGTAACCCAAGTCAAACAAGACTTTCGTCCAAAAACGCGAGTACAACAAGTGACCGGTTGCGTGCTCGGCACCGCCCATATACAAGTCTACTTGTCCCCAATATTTAATTCGTTCTTCCGAAGCAAAAACCGAATGATTGTTCGGGTCCATGTATCGCAAGAAATACCAAGAAGATCCTGCCCATCCTGGCATGGTGTTGCACTCCATAGGCATGCCGTTTCTTTCCCAATTCGTTGCACGAGCCAATGGTGGTTCGCCTGATTCTGTTGGAAGATACGCGTCTACATCGGGCAGCTGCGTGGGAAGTTCTTCTGTTTCTATTAATCGTGGAATTCCGTTTTCATAATAAATAGGAAAAGGTTCTCCCCAATAACGCTGACGGCTAAACACCGCATCACGTAGGCGATAATTCACACGTTTTTCTCCCGCACCAATTTCCATCAAACGCTCACACACCGCATCAAATGCAGCGTAGTAATTCATTCCGTTCAAAAAATCTGAATTCCCTAACAGCGCATCTTTTGAAGTTTCTGCCTTCTCTGACAAATCAGATTCAGCAAAAATGTTTTTTATTTCTAGGTTGAAATGCTTCGCGAAATCATAATCACGTTGATCTCCCGCTGGAACAGCCATGACCGCTCCGGTTCCATATCCTGCCAACACATAGTCACCAATCCACACCGGAATTTGCTCTCCTGTCAGCGGATGCATCGCGTAGCTTCCTGTGAACACTCCTGAGATTTTCTTCTCGGCCATGCGTTCTCGTTCTGTCTTCAACTTGGAATTCGCAACGTATTCCGACACCGCGTCGCGCTGTTCGGCTGTGGTCAAGACTTCCACACTTTCGTGTTCAGGAGCTAAGGTCAAGAATGAAACGCCGTACAATGTGTCCGGACGTGTTGTGAATACTTCAATCGTTACTTCTTTCTCTGCCTGAAAACGAACGCGCGCACCGGAAGATTTTCCGATCCAGTTGCGTTGAATTTCTTTAATGTTATCAGGCCAATCAATGGTATCTAAATCGGAAATCAATCGTTCCGAATACGCCGAAATGCGCATACTCCACTGACGCATTTTCTTTTGCTCAACGGCATGTCCGCCGCGCTCACTCACGCCGTCTTTAATCTCGTCGTTCGCTAGTACGGTTCCCAATGCCGGACACCAATTCACTAAAGAGTCCGCCAAATAAGACACGCGGTAATTCATAAGCAAGGCTTCCTTTTGCGCTTCGCTCATGCTTTTCCAGTCGGTGTCTGTGAATTCTCCTTCGAAATGAGAGGAGAAAATATGATCGGCTTCCAACAAATACGTCTTCCACCAGTCCTCGTCCATGTGAGCATTCACGCCGTATGAACCGTTATCTTCAAACTTCTCAATCAACTCAGAAATAGGACGAGTCTTGTTCGTTTCTAAATCGTACCACGCGTTGAACAACAATCCGAAAATCCATTGTGTCCACTTGTAATAATCCGGAGAGCTCGTTCGTACTTCTCTGCTCCAATCGTAGGAAAAGCCAATCTTATCGAGTTGTTCGCGATAGCGCGCAATATTCTGCTCTGTTGTTTTCGCCGGATGCTGTCCTGTTAGAATCGCGTATTGTTCTGCTGGAAGTCCGAACGAATCGTAGCCCATTGGATGCAGCACATTGTATCCTTTGTGACGCATGTATCGAGCGTAAATATCAGACGCAATATACCCCAGTGGATGGCCCACGTGCAGCCCCGCACCGCTTGGATAAGGGAACATGTCCAAGACGTAAAACTTCTTTTTATTCGGGTCTTCGGTAACTTTGTAAGACTCGTCTTGCGCCCATTTCTTGCGCCAGTTTGCTTCAATATTTCTAAAATCGTATTCCATAAATCGTGTAGAATCGTTCGCGAAGATAGGGCGCAGAATGACCTAATTCACTAACTTCGCGAAGTATGAAATACCAACGCATTCTTCTAAAATTAAGTGGTGAAGCCTTAATGGGCGACAAACAGTTCGGAATTGACAACGTACGCATCATGCAATACGCGCAAGAAATTAAAGCTGTTTGGGAGGCCGGGGTTGAAGTCGCTATTGTCATCGGCGGTGGAAATATCTTCCGTGGAGTTCAAGCAGAACAGGGCGGAATGGAGCGCACACAAGGCGATTACATGGGCATGTTAGCAACCATGATTAACAGCATGGCGTTGCAAAGCGCATTAGAATCTGCTCACGTTCCTACACGTTTGCAAAGCGCTATTGAAATGAAACAAATTTGTGAGCCCTTCATTAAAAGAAGAGCGGTTAGACATTTAGAAAAAAACCGCGTAGTCATATTCGGAGCGGGAACTGGTAACCCTTTCTTCACAACAGATACAGCCGCATCACTTCGTGCTATTGAGGTTGAAGCAGATGTAGTGTTGAAGGGAACACGTGTAGACGGCATATACACGGCAGATCCTGAGAAAGATCCGAACGCAACAAAATACGAAACCGTAACTTTCAACGAGGTGTACGAAAAAGGATTGAACGTCATGGATATGACCGCGTTCACTCTTTGTAACGAAAATAAATTGCCTATTATCATTTTCGACATGAACAAAGAAGGTAACCTTCTGAAGTTAGTTTCTGGCGAAAACATTGGAACCAAAGTAGAATTTTAAAGCAGAACCATAGTATGTCTGAAGAAGTTAAAATGGCCCTCGACGAGGCCGCAGAAGCAATGAGTAAAACCATTACTCACTTAGAAAGCGAATTAAATAAAGTGCGCGCTGGTAAAGCTAGCCCTGTAATGTTAGACGGTGTTCGCGTAGACTATTACGGCACCATGACTCCGTTGAAAAACGTTGCTAACGTTACTACTCCTGACGCTAGAACATTAAATGTTCAACCTTGGGAAAAGGGTATGTTGAATGCCATTTCTAAAGGAATTATGGAGGCAAACCTTGGTTTGAATCCGCAAAACAACGGCGATGTCATTATGATTGCTGTTCCAATGCTTACTGAAGAGCGTCGTCGCGATTTATCGAAGCGAGCGCATTCAGAAGGTGAGAACGCACGTGTTGGAATTCGCACGGCTCGTAAAGAAGCGTTAGACTTCATTAAGCAAGCCCAAAAAGATGGCCTTCCTGAAGATGACGCAAAATCTGGTGAATCGAAGGTTCAAGAACTTACTGATAAGTTCAACAAAAAAGTAGATGAAGTCTTAGCCGCGAAAGACAAAGACATTATGACCATCTAAACCCAAACACGTGGTAAAGATTGGTGATATTGAACTTCCTGAATTTCCGCTGCTGCTCGCTCCCATGGAAGATGTGAGCGATCCGCCCTTCCGCATGGTCTGCAAAGAGCAGGGCGTGGATCTTATGTATACCGAATTTATTAGCAGTGAAGGACTTATTCGCGATGCTGTAAAAAGCAGAATGAAGCTCGACATCTTCGAATACGAAAGACCCATTGGAGTTCAAATTTTCGGAAGTGAAATTGAATCCATGGTGAAAAGTGCCGAAATCATAGAGTCAGTAAATCCAAATCTCTTAGACATCAACTACGGTTGTCCAGTTTCGAAAGTCACCTGTAAAGGAGCGGGGGCGGGCATTTTACAGAACATTCCGAAAATGATAGCCATGACCGACGCTGTTGTGAAAGCGACCAAACTTCCGGTTACTGTAAAAACACGTTTAGGGTGGGACGAAGGTTCGAAGAACATTGAAGAAGTTGCTGAACGCCTTCAAGACATTGGTATTCACGCGCTCACTGTTCACGGAAGAACGCGTGTGCAGATGTATAAAGGAGAAGCCAATTGGGAACTTATTGCGAAGATTAAAGAAAACCCGCGCATTCATATTCCCATCTTCGGAAACGGCGATATCGACTCTCCTGAAAAAGCGTGGGAATACAAAAATAAATACGGCGTTGATGGAATCATGGTTGGCCGAGCCAGCATTGGTTATCCGTGGATATTCCGAGAGATTAAGCATTACTTCAAAACACAGGAATTGCTTCCCCCTCCGACCATCGCCGAGCGAGTTGAGGCATGTAAAAGTCATTTCGAATTTTCTCTTCGTTGGAAAGGTGATAAACTCGGTATTCTCGAAATGAGAAGACACTATACCAACTACTTCAAAGGAATTCCAAACTTCAAGCCTTTCCGAATGGAATTAGTAACCTCTATGGATATTGATTTCATTCGAAAAAAGTTGGATGACATAACTCAGTTTGAAATCTAATTTCAAGTTTAACTTTGCAGCATCTAGAATAATCTATACTTGTTCAGGTGAAAAAATTATACAACACAGAAGATAAGCGCGTCCTGCGCCAACGGATGCTCGCAGACAGCACTCCGCGAACAACAGTTTCATTTTACAAATACCATCAAATTAAAGATCCGCAAGGCTTTCGCGACGGGCTTTTTGCACGTTGGAACGAGCTAAGTGTACTTGGAAGAACGTATATAGCGTCCGAGGGAATTAATGCGCAAATTTCAGTTCCAACTGAAAATTTCGAAACGTTTGTTGAAGATCTTTTCACCATAGATTTCCTAAACGGCATTCGTCTGAACACCGCTGTTGACGAGGGAAAATCATTCTATGCCTTGAAAGTTAAACTTCGAAATAAAATCGTTGCAGACGGAATTGAAGATCCAAATTTCGATCCGTCGAACACCGGTAAATACTTGACTGCAGACGAGTGGAATCAACAACTCTCTGATCCAAATACCGTAGTTGTAGACATGCGAAACCATTACGAAAGTGAGGTGGGCCATTTCGAAGGCGCCATTTGTCCCGATGTAGACACCTTTCGCGAAGAGCTTCAGGTGGTGGAAGATATTCTTCAAAACGACAAAGACAAAAAAGTGCTCATGTATTGCACCGGCGGTATTCGTTGTGAAAAAGCTTCGGCTTACATGAAACACAAAGGGTTTGAAAATGTCTATCACCTCGAAGGTGGAATCATTAAATATACTCGCGATGCGAAAGCGAATAATCTCGACATTAAATTCAAAGGTGTGAACTTTGTATTCGACGAACGCCTTGCTGAACGGATCTCAGATGAGGTTATTGCAACGTGTCATCAGTGCGGAGAACCCTTCGATCATCACACCAATTGTTTGAACTTGGGCTGTCACATTCTGTTCATTCAATGCCACACATGCAAAGAGAAATACGAGAATTGTTGCTCTGAACAGTGTCAAAACATCACTCATTTGAGTGAAGAAGAGCAAAAAGAACTACGTAAGAAAACGCCTGTAGTCCGCAACGTTTATAAGAAAGGGCGCATGCCGAAGCTCACGAAATAATGATTTCTTGCGTGCGTGCTCAAAAATGTTATATTCGCAAAACGTTAAAAACCTTTAAGCGTTAATACTATGTACTGGACTTTAGAATTGGCCTCATATCTCGAAGACGCACCTTGGCCTGCAACAAAAGAAGAATTAATCGATTACGCCATGCGTGCAGGAGCACCGTTGGAAGTTGTTGAAAACCTTCAGCAATTAGAAGACGAAGAAGAGGTTTTCGAAAGCATCGAAGACATTTGGCCAGACTACCCTACTAAAGAGGATTTCTTCTTCAACGAAGACGAATATTAATTTCTCTATCTTAGACTTTTTCCATGCCCACAGCTGAAGAGCAAAAGCAACTGAGGTACGACCTCGCGTACTTGCGCATGGCCAAAGAATGGGCTAAACTTTCGCATTGCACACGCAAACAAGTGGCGGCGCTGCTTGTTAAAAATGGAGTCATTATTTCAGACGGATACAACGGCACGCCAAGCGGGTTTCCAAATACATGTGAAAACGATGAAGGCGAAACCCATTGGTACGTCTTACACGCTGAAGCCAATGCTATTCTCAAGGTTGCGAAGTCTACAAATAACGCTCACGGTTCAACATTATACATAACACTCAGTCCTTGTAAAGACTGCTGTAAACTTATTCTTCAATCGGGAATTACCCGAATGGTCTACTTAAACGCATACAAAGACACAACAGCGATAGATTTTTTAAGAAATTCTGGGGTAGAAGTAGTTCAGCGAGAATTGCCAGAATAATGTTATCTTTTCCACTTCGAAATAAAAAGCATGTCTGAAGAAATACAAAACGAAAAATCTGGCAAATCGCCTTTACAGCCATTGTATTATGCTTTTGTATTAATTGCTGGAATTCTTATAGGTACTCTTCTTGCCGACAAAAATCTTCTTACTATAAAAACCGGTAAAGAAGATAATCCAAACAAGCTTGTCAGTCTTATTGATTTCATTGAAGACAACTACGTAGACAGTGTAGATAAAAAGAAAATCATTGACGATGCCATTGCATCTATTCTTAAAAATTTAGATCCACATAGTTATTACTTAAATCCTGAAGACTACGCCAAGGCTAAAGAAGAAATGTCTGGTTCTTACGAAGGTGTGGGAGTAGAATTTTTAATTCTTCGAGACTCACTCATGGTGAATCGCGTTGTTCCATTTGGACCAAGTTTCCGCGCGGGAATTCAGTCCGGCGACCGCATTGTTCAAGTAGATGGAAAAGATATTTCCGGAAAATCATTGAACAACGACGGTGTTATGAAAATGTTGAAGGGTGATGCTGGAAGCGTTGTGAACATTAGTGTTCTTAGAAAAAAAGAATATCTGAATTTCAATGTAGAAAGAGGTTCGTTGCCACTTCCAAGTGTCGCTTCATTCTATAAAGTTGAAGAAGGATTGGGTTATATCAAAATAGACCGCTTCGCGAAAACAACCTACAACGAATTCTTAAGCGCTGGTAACGCACTTAAAAATCAGGGGTGCAACAAACTTATTCTAGACCTGCGTGGAAACGGTGGTGGGCTGCTCGATCAGGCAACAAGCATCGCTGAAGAATTCTTAGAAAAAGACCGTTTAATGGTTTACACATCGGGTACGCACACCGGCCGAAACGATTACAACACACAGAAACGCGGGTCGTTTGCAGATATTCAAGTTACGGTTCTTATCGACGAGTACAGCGCTTCCGCTAGCGAAATTGTTGCGGGTGCCCTTCAAGATTGGGACCGAGCAATTGTCGTTGGAAGACGTTCGTTCGGAAAGGGGTTGGTTCAAAGTGAAATTGAATTGCCCGACAATAGCGCTCTTCGATTAACCACCGCGCGCTATTACACCCCTACCGGAAGATGCATTCAAAAACCTTATGGCGACTCTTCTAAATACTTCAACGAAACACACCAACGTTGGCTCAGTGGTGAATTGTTCAATCAAGAAAAAATCTCTCATGTTGATTCGTTGAAATTCTTTACTCCTTCAGGCCGCGTGGTATACGGGGGAGGTGGAATAACACCAGATGTCTTCATTCCTTTTGATTCTACCTCCACATCATTCGCACTCATCGACATCATTAATTCGGGAATCTTAAGACACTTATGCTTCGATTATGTAGATCAAAATAGACCCGCACTTTCCAATTGGAAATCGTTCGATCTCTATCAAAAAAATTACAAAACAGAAGAAGCCCTTTTAGAGAAAACCCTTCTTTCCGCGAAAGAAAATAATATTCTTTATACCAAAGCGGAAGTAGCAAAACTTAAGTCTCAATGTTCACTTCGTTTTAAAGCGCAAATCGCACGCGCGTTATTCGATGAAAATGCCATGATTCGAATTATGAATACAGCAGATCCCGAATTGCTGAAGGCGGTAGAGATTTCTAAAAACTACAATTCTTACTTCTTCCATAACTAATGGTTACGCTTTCCAAACAGGAACGCCTCTATAAAAAAAAAGCAATAGAGTCGCTTTACGCTCAAGGAAAAAGCATTAAAACGCCTGCCATCATTTGCTTGTATCACCCGTCGGTAGAGGTTTCAGAATTTCCGGTGCAAGCCCTTTTCACCGCGCCAAAGCGTCGTTTCGCAAGAGCGCATGATCGAAATAGAATAAAGCGACTCATAAAAGAGGTCTATCGAAAAGAAAAACAACCGCTTTATGACCACCTCAACAACAAGGGTGAAAAATTATCGTTAGCCTTTATCTTTACGGGTAACCGCATTCCCGATTATGACTATGTGGAGCAAAAAATAAAGTACCTTATACGACAACTAATTTCTGTTACAAACCACGAGCTTTCCACAAATGAAAATACTTAAGCATACTCTTTTCTTCTTTCTTCTATCACTTTCTTCTTTTTCTTCTTTCGCTCAGCCCGCAGCGTCTACAAACTATTTTGAAGTTGTAAAAAACCTCGAAATCTTTACAGATGTCTTTCGTCAACTTGATCAATTATATGTGGAAGAGGCTGCGCCTGGAAACCTTGTCAATACTGCCCTTAATGGCATGTTGGCTTCCTTAGACCCCTATACCGTTTATTACCCCGAATCCCGAATCGAAGACGCAATGTATCTTCAAACCGGAATGTATGGCGGAGTGGGTGCTCGCGTAGATTTAGTAAACGGAAGAAACACTGTCCTTGAAGTCTTTGAATCGTTTCCCGCCTATAAATCCGGACTTCGTGCGGGAGATATCATTACCCACATCGGCGGAAAATCTATTGACGGAATTGATTTAGACAATCTCGAAGACGGGCTTACCGGAACGCCAGGAAGCGTTGTTAATCTTACTGTTCTGCATCTTGGAAAAAACTCAGCCGTTGAATTAGCCGTAACTCGCGAAAGCATTAAAACTCCCGATGTTCCTCACTTCCAATTATTGGAAAACAATGTTGGATACATTAAACTCGACGAGTTCACGCAAACCGCATCAGACGATGTGAAGAACAGTTTCACCTCGTTAAAAGGAAAGGGCATGAACAAACTCATTCTCGACCTGCGTGGAAATGGCGGAGGCTTGTTGAATGAAGCTGTTAAAATAGTAAACTTCTTTGTCCCGAAAGGAACGGAAATCACCCGCACAATGGGAAAGACAGAGTCCTGGAAACAAGTTTACATTGCTCAATACGACCCGTTAGATTTGAGCATTCCACTCGTTGTTTTGGTCGACGAGATGTCTGCTTCCGCCTCTGAAATTGTAAGCGGAAGTCTTCAGGACCTAGACCGAGCTGTTATTGTTGGTGTTCCGTCTTTTGGAAAGGGATTGGTTCAGCAAACGTTAGATTTATCTTACAATGCTAAAATGAAGGTCACTGTAGCGAAGTATTATACCCCCAGCGGAAGATGCATTCAAAAGCTAGACTATGCCAACAAAAAAGACGGGCACGCTACACAAATAGATACCACAAAAATCAGAACATTCTACACCACACACGGAAGACCCGTGAAAGACGGAAGCGGCATTTATCCTGATGTTGTTATCAGCCCTAGCGCATCAAAAGAAGTCCTTTCACAACTTCAGAAGAATTTGATTTACTTCAGATTTGGAGTTGAGTTCAAGAAAACACACGCGTCTATTGATTCTGCCGGAAATTTTTCAATTTCATCAAAAGACTACTCTGATTTCGTTCAATTCGCGAAGACAAATGCAAAAGACTTTGTTCCCACTTGGTTTGAACATCTCGATAAGTTAGAAGAAGAATTAACCCATCAATCTACTGTTAACCCGGCCTTAAAAGATCAACTATCCAATTTACAAATCGCTATTTCTACGGCTCTCGAAAGCAATCTAATGCAGCTTCAAGCAGAAATAACCCCACGCATTGAAGCGAAAATTGTGGAGATGTATTACTTCCGTTCGGCTGCTATTAAACAATCGTTAACCAACGATCCTTTGATTCGTGCTTCGCATGAAGTTTTTCAAAAGAACTATTCAACCATTCTTGCTGGACCAGCTGGCACCGAAAAAAAATAAGCCGTGCTGAAATTCTTCAGTCATCCTAAAACACAATTAGCAGCTCTAGCCTTATGGGCGTGCATGCTGCCGCTTTGGAATTTAGGAATGTCTGTTGCTATGTTCTTTCTACTTTTTGTTTCAGTTGTTGTCGCTATTCAGAAAAAGAAATTTCTATTGCTTCCTGTTTTGCGAAATCCTATTTACTTGAGCTTCCTTCTTGTTTGGACACTTTTGCTTCTTGGATTTTTCCGTGGTGGAGACAACACATCCGTGTTCAAAGAAATAAAGACGCTGCTGCCATTGGTTCTTGCTCCATTGTTTTTACAAAATCTCTCTCCCCTTTCCACATCGAATGAAAATTTTATTTGGAAGGTATTCTTCTCCTCAGTGGGGGTTGCCGCACTTATTTGCGTTTCCTATGCTGTTGTGAAATTCCCCCTTCAAGAGCCTCGTGACGCTTCGTTGTTCATCTCGCACATTAGATTCAGTTTAATGGCTGTATTGGCTCTTATTGCGGTCTGGAGAGGGCCTTGTGTTGTTCCTGTGTATTTAAAAATTGCACTTATCGTTGTGGTCTGTTGCTTTTTCTTCTTTGTTGGAACATTAACCGGATGGGGATTTTTAATTGTCTTAGTTGTTCTTCTTTTCGCCTCAAAATCGAAACGGAACAAATTCATTGTAGCTGGAACTACACTCGCCTTAACTTCAATTTTACTTTTCTTTCTCTCACAATTCAACCAATCAAACAGTTTCCAAACGGAAAATGGAAACCGTGTTTTCGTGAACATTACTCCCTTAGAACTAGATAGCGCTTGGTTGGCGCGCACAAACCACCCCATACTTCAAAAAGACGCGAGGGGACAGCTTGTCCAAACAACTCTCATTCGCTACTTAGCAAGCAGGGGGCTAACAAAAGATGCAGCCGGTGTTCAGCAATTATCCGACAGTGATATTTCAAACATTTTAGCCGGCTACACCAACTGCAATGAACCACATTGGAACGCATTAGAAAAACGTTGGCATCAAATCGTTTTTGAATACCAATCCTTTCTTAGCGGCGAAAACCCGAGTGGTCATTCCGTTTTTCAACGTTTAGAGTATTACAAAGCTGCGAAGTTTATTATTGAAAGAAATCTTCTTCTTGGTGTGGGCCAGGGAAATGTGAAATCTGCGTATACTGAAACTTACAAGGAAACTTCACCTGCTTTAGATGAAAAGGTTCAGCACGCCGTTCATAACCAATTTCTATCGTATTGGATAGCGGCAGGACTAGCGGCAATTATCTCCTTCCTTCTTTATTTCTATTTCATGTGGAAACAAGCAAGCAACAGTGAAATTGCTTTAGCCTTTGTAATGCTTGCCTTTTTATCTTGCCTCACGGAAGACACCCTTACAACGCAACCAGGTGTGGCTTTCTTTGCGTTTTTCAGTACATTCTTTTTCTTCCTTCCGAGAGAAGAAGGTTAGTTCTTCAACTTTATTCTTTCAGGCTGATTGGCCAATTCCCAAGCGGTAGAAAATACCAGTTGCGCTATGCTACACATCTTGTCGTAAAGAATCTTTTCTGAGTCATCGCCCGGCTGGTGATAATCTTCATGAACACCACTGAAATAGAAGATAACAGGAATGTTGTTCTTCGCGAAGTTGTAGTGATCTGAGCGGTAGTAAAACTGGTTAGGATCGTCTTCCGAATTGAAGGTGTAATCTAACGCTAGGTTAGACGTTTGCTTATTGACCGTTTCAGAAATGTTGTGCAGGTCCATACTTAAACGATCACTTCCAATTAAGTAGACATATTTCTCATTGTCTTTGTGCGCTTCGTCTACACGACCAATCATATCAATATTCAAATCACAAACTGTGTTTTCCATTGGATAAACCGGATGTCTTGTGTAATAATCACTTCCGAATAACCCTTTCTCCTCGCCGCTTACATGAAGAATTAGTATGCTGCGCTTCGGACCGTTTCCTTCTTTTTTCGCTTGAATAAAAGCCTCAGCAATTTCCATAGCCGAAACCGTTCCTGAGCCATCATCATCAGCACCGTTGTTAATCTCGCCATTCACAATACCAATGTGGTCATAGTGGGCAGACACAACAACAATTTCATTCTTCAGCGCTGCATCACTTCCTTCTATAAAAGCCAATACATTTTCGCTGGAAACCATTTCATCCGTTACACTTACATTCAACGCAGCTTCAACCTCTCTTTCACAAAGTCTTATGGTTTTATTTGAAAAAAGCGGTTTTCTCTTCTTCTTTAAACCATCTAAATTTTTTGTAAGATCTAAATTGAACCACTCGTTCGCAGATTTCTCGTTGGTGAAAATCAATGGAATTCCTGTCGCAACAGCAACATCCATATCTTCAATCAACTCCATTTTTTCAGACTCTAACCAAAACTTAACACGAGGTAAAAACGTTGCGTAATCACGACGGATAACAACAATTGCCTTTGCTCCGTTTTCTTGAGCCAAAGCAACCTTCAAACCCGGATCATACGACCAATCGCTCAATTGCTCTATATCTCCTGAAATAAGGGATTTACCCTTTTTGTTTTTTGGCTCACCATCCATAACAACAACCAAGGCGTCCTTTACATCCAATCCATCGTAGTCATTGTAGCGTCCTTGAGTTATGCCATACCCCGCAAAAACAATTCGTGAAAAAGTCTTTGTTCCTTCTAAACCCTCACCATCTAAAGAAAATATGTCTTTAGAACTTTCATACTTCTTTCCATTTACAGTAAGAATAGTTGAGGTTAATTTTCTCTTTCTTAAAGGAAAGCTTTGTTGCTGAACACCTGTGTTGGATCCTTTTTCTAAACCCAAAGAGACGTAGTAATTCTCTAGATATGCTGCTGCCTTCTTTTGACCCGGCTTACTGGTTTCTCTTCCCTCAAAATCATCCGCTGCTAAAATAAATAGTTGTTCCTTAAGCTCCTTAACCGTAATGGTATTCATATACGTATTTCGCTTATCGTGCGCATCTAACGCGTTTTGTGCAGTCGTTGAAAGAGCAGCACAAACACAAAATATTCCTAATACTTTTTTCATTTTATAAATCGATTTTTTCTACACGTTTCGCATGTCTCCCACCTTCAAAAGGCGTATTCAAAAAAGCTCCAACCATTGCTTGTGCTACTTCCATAGTAACAAATCTCGCTGGTATAGATAAGATATTTGCATCGTTATGCTGACGCGCTAAAGTCGCAATTTCTTCCGTCCAACACAATGCAGCTCTTACTCCAGCATGTTTATTTGCCGCAATACTTACTCCATTCGCAGAACCGCACAGCAATATTCCACGTGAATCATTATTTACACTTACCGCAACAGCATGCGCATAATCCGCATAGTCACAACTCTCTGCAGATGAACAACCTTTATCTTCTGTTGTTATCGAAGGAAATTCAGCTGATATCCATTGTTTCAAGGCTTCTTTCATTTCGAAACCCGCATGATCAGAGCCTATATAAAGCTTCATAAAATATTAGTTTAATACAAACTTATTATCTTCTTTTCTGTTTTAAATAACAATGTGAATGGAAAGTGGAGTCTTTTAACAACTCGCTCTTTTTTGTGTGTTTAACTTGTGAATAACTGATCAAAACAAAATTTTTCCTTTCAATAAAACAGTGCCCTTATACAGAATGATTTTCTATCAAAATTTAGTTCTCACTAGTTTGAATTTATTATAAACGAAATTCATTAACAGAAAAGAAGTTATTACACCCTGCAGCTTACGAACATACCTAACTTTTTATAACTCTGTTCATTTCCTGTAATAATATTCAAATTCAAATGTTTAGATGACTTTCAGTTGTTAAGAACATGTTACTTCATTGGTAATAACGTAAATTCCTAGGATTGAAAGATAAACTTATTGACGGAATTAACAGCCCTATTACTATTACTATTTTCTTTTATAAAGATTATAATTACATAATAGATGTTGGTGAAAACAAAGTTAGTGTCAAATTCGTTTTGAATTAGAAATCATAACGACCTTTGAAAAATGAAACCATTCGGAATATTAATCGCTCTTTTGCTCGCTAGCCAACTTTCGGTTTGGTCTCAAAAAGAGTTCAAAGTATTCTATTACGCCAACGGTCAGAAAAGCAGTGAAGGATATTTAGAGCAAGGTAAACCAAACGGTTATTGGAAGAACTATTACGATTCAGGAATATTGAAGTCAGAAGGAAATAGAAAAGATTTTCAGCTAGATTCCACGTGGAAGTTTTTTAGGGTAGATGGTAGTTTACAGCAATCAATAGAATACAAAGAGAACTTAAAACAAGGCTTCGAATGTTTTTACGATTCACTAGGAAGGAAAGAGCGAGCAATAACCTTCAAAAGTGATATTAAAGATGGTTTGGCATTTGAATATTTTTCTACAGGAAATCTTAGCACATCTTACAATTATACCAATAATCTGATAGAAGGAAAATACCTGGAATACGCTGAAGACACAAGGATAATCACCAGACGTACATACAAGAATGGTCTAATTTATTCCGAAGAAAAAATCAATAGGTACAATAGAAACAATCAACGTGTTGGACTTTGGGTTGAGTTAAGAGAGAATGGAAAGTTAAAAGAGGAAGGAAATTATCAACTTGGATTGAAGGAAGGAACCTTCAAGGTATACAACAAGCAAGGAGAATTTTTGAAGTTTGAATTTTATGAAAATGGTGTTTTAAAAGAGAATACAGAGGAAACAGAATTTGTTAAAATAGAAAAATTCTACGATGAGAAAGGAAGAGTAATTGAACGTGGAGGAAGGAAGAATGGCTTGAAACACGGAACGTTTCAAACCTTAGATTCCACGGGAAACATAATTTTTTCTAGACTTTACTTGAATGATATTATCCAAGCCGAAGGGAAATACGATTCGTTAAACAGAGAAATAGGCGAGTGGAAATACTACTTTCCAAGCGGAAAAGTTAGATCTGTTGGTAGTTATTCAAACGGTAAGAAAAATGGTGATTGGAAGTATTACTTCGAAAACGGAAAGGTAGAACAGCTCGGTAAGTACGATAATAATCTTATTTCAGGAAAGTGGTTGTGGTATTATTCGAATGGAATAGTACTAAGAGAGGAATCTTATCGAAAAGGAAAATTAGATGGGCATTATGTAGAAAACGATAGTTTAGGCGTAGCTGTTTTAGAGGGAGATTATGGAGATGGATTGAAACAAGGAAAATGGTACCGATCGATAAACGATCACAAAGAAGAAGGTGAGTATGTTGACGATGAAAGAAATGGTCTTTGGGTATTTACACATTCCAATGGAACTAAAATGTTTGAAGGAAAATTTGAATTGGGTGCGCCAGTGGGAAAGCATGAATATTTTTATTCGAACGGAAAAAACGAAATGAAAGGGGGGTATGAAGGTGGCGAGTTAGAAGGAGATTGGATGTATTTCGATGAAGATGGAATTTATATCAATACAGTTACTTACCAAGAAGGCAAGCTCTACAAAGTAGATGGCATTAAGTTGAAAGAAAAAAAGTAGTTGGTTTCACATGAAACTATCTACCCAAATGAATCAGGAGTATTGAAACATCAGAAGGGTTCACACCGCTAATTCTGCTCGCTTGTCCTACGGTAGATGGTCTGATTTTAGAAAGTTTTTGCCTTGCTTCAATGCTCATAGATGTTAGTTTGAGATAATCAAACTCTGGTGAAAGTTGAATATGATCAAGTCTTGTAAGCTTATCAGCCATATCCCTTTCTCGTTGCAAATAACCTGCGTATTTTACAGCTATTTCCACAGCAGCAACGATCTCTACCCGACCCTCACCTAAAGCTGAAATTTGGGCCTCTAAGACACTATTCTTCGATATTATATCTTCTAAGCTGACATGAGGTCTGGTGAGAAGAGTAATAAGCTTCAGTTTTTGATCAATAGGCGCACTACCCTTTTCTTGGAGTAACTCATTTATTTCTTCAGGAGAGGTCGATGTTTTTTCGATGACTTTCATGACAGATTTGATGTTTTCTCTCTTCTTTTCAAGCAATTCTAGTCGTTGATTTGAAGCCAATCCAATAGCATGTGACAAAGGTGTTAATCTTTCGTCTGCGTTGTCCTGTCTTAACAATGTTCTATATTCGGCACGACTCGTAAACATTCGGTAGGGTTCGTCTGTGCTTTTGGTTATAAGGTCGTCAATGAGCACACCAATGTACGCTTCGTCTCTTCTCAGAATAAACGGAGCCTTATCCTGAACGAATAATCCCGCATTTATCCCTGCAATAATCCCTTGTCCAGCAGCTTCTTCGTACCCTGTTGTTCCATTGATTTGTCCAGCGAAGAATAAGCCTGAAACATCTTTGCTTTCAAGCGTTGGCTTCAATTGATCTGGTGGAAAATAATCGTATTCTATAGCGTATCCCGGCCGGAACATTTTCGCGTTTTCAAATCCAGGGATGAGGTTCAATGCTTTTTGTTGAACTTCCTCAGGTAAGCTTGTAGAGAATCCGTTGAGGTAAATTTCCACTGTTTTCCAACCTTCAGGTTCTACAAAGAGTTGGTGTGAATCCTTATCAGCAAAGCGCGTTATTTTATCTTCAATAGACGGACAGTAGCGCGGCCCTGTTCCTGTGATTCTTCCCGTAAACATTGGGCTTTGTTCAAACCCTGTTGCAAGAACCTCATGCACGAAACTATTGGTGTTTGTTATCCAGCAACATCTTTGCTGAGTAATTTTTGGTTGATGAATGAAGGAGAATCTTTGAGGATTTACATCACCCTCCTGCACTTCCATTTTCGAATAATCGAGCGATCTTCCATCTATGCGCGGAGGTGTTCCTGTTTTCATTCTACCTGCGCGAAACCCCAATGAAACCAACTGTTCCGTAATTCCGTGAGAGGCTTTCTCACCTATTCTTCCACCCCCGAATTGCTTCTCACCAATATGAATAACACCGTTTAGAAATGTGCCGCTGGTAATAACCACAGCATCACATGAAAAGGTCATACCTAGTGCGGTTTTCACCCCTTTGACCCGATTGTTTTCTATGATAACCTCGTTTACCGAGTCTTGCCAAAAATCGACTCCTGGAGTTTGTTCCAAAGCGTTGCGCCATTCTTCCGCGAAGAGCATACGGTCGTTCTGAGTGCGGGGACTCCACATAGCTGGACCCTTACTCATATTAAGCATCCGGTACTGTATTGCAGATAGGTCTGAGACTACTCCACTATAACCACCAAGCGCATCTATCTCTCTGACTATTTGACCTTTAGCTACACCACCCATGGCTGGATTACAGGACATTTGCCCAATTTTATTCATATCCATGGTGATTAATAAAACGCTATTTTTGAGGTTGGCAGCAGCAGCAGCAGCTTCATTTCCCGCATGGCCGGCACCAATAATTATGATATTGTAATGTTTATTCATTTTCTTAATGTTTCACGTGAAACGTATTTTTAACTCTTTCACAAAGAGTAATTATTGTGCAAATTTAGTCAAAAACAATTGAATACACAAGTCTTCGTTTTGAGTCATTTCCCCTTTCTTTTTTTTAGTTTTATCTTGAAAACCAATGAGATGAAGAACGCCATGTGCGAGAACGCGGAGAAGCTCGGTACTATATTCTGATTTATGAATAGAGCTGTTTTCAAGCACACGTTCCACGCTGATATAGATGTCACCAGAGACAATATGATCCTCGCAATAGTCGAAAGTGATAATATCTGTGTAGTAGTCGTGCTGGAGAAAATTTCGATTTATCTCTAGTATTTTTTCATCATCGCAAAAAACAAAGGCGAGTTCTCCCACATTTTTACCGTGATTCGATACGAATTCTTTGATCCAGGCTTTTAAAAGCCGTTTCGAAGGTGTTTTAGGCTTAACACCCTCACTGTGGAATGAAATGCTGTTCATGGTCACGAAAATGCCGTTGTTTTTTGGTTACATGGCGGGTTATTTCAAAAGTTGACGAACAACGAGCGGTTAACAATTCAAAAACTTTCAATTAGTCACGCGCGATTTGTGCTGCACTTTTGAGGTACATTAAAAGAACTATGAGAAAGATTCAATTGATTTTGTCGCTAGCCTTGTTGGTGGCTATTGGTTTTGTGGGCTGTGTTCCTCAACGGAAATTTGCTGAAATGAAGACAGCAAGAGAAGAGAGTGATTCTGAGAATAAAGAATTGCAAAGGAAACTGGATAACATAAACGCCGCCACGAAGGAGCAGGGAACAACTATTGAAACACTAAAGAAATCGGTTAACAAGTTGAATGAAGACACCCTTCTGTATGGAAAGGAATACCGCCGGTTGCGTGTTATGTATGATAAAGTTAACGATTTGAACAACGAGCTTTTATCTAAGAACGAGAAGTTGTTGAACAGCTCGCAGGATGAGAATAAGAAGTTATTGCGTGATTTAGAAAAGGCAAAGGAAGCGCTTCAAGTGAAGGAAGATTCTTTGTATAAGTTAGAGAAGTCAGTGAAAGAAAAGCAAGCTGCATTGGCAAAAGCGCAAAGTGATTTGTTCGAAAGAGAAGTAAAAATTAAAGAGCTTGATTCGTTGCTACAGGCGCAGCGCAGTGCCAGTGAATTGTTAAGGGCGAAACTCGAGTCGGCACTATTGAATTACAAGAACAAAGGAATTACGGTTCGTGAAGAGAACGGAAAGGTATACGTGAGTATGGAAGCTCAGTTGTTGTTCCCTTCAGGAAAAACAGAAATCAACCCCGATGGAAAGGCAGCGATTATTCAATTAGCGAAAATAATTCAAGATGAAAAAGATTTGAATATTACCGTTGAAGGTCATACCGACACGGATAAGATTAATTCTGGCGGACTCATACCCAGAGACAATTGGGAACTAAGCGTACTGCGTTCAACGGAAGTAATAAAATTAATTACAGCGAACAGTACAATTGACCCAACGCAACTATCAGCATCGGGAAGAAGTGAGTACCACCCGTTAGATGCAGAGGATAAAGCTAGAAACCGCAGAATTGAAATCATTTTAGAGCCAAACTTAAAAGAGCTTTACAACATCATTAAATAATATTTTCAGCAAAAAATTAAGGGGCTTCGGCCCATTTTTTTATTTATTGAAATAGCTAACGTGCTCATTACACGGAGATAATTTCCTTATTTACGAGTTGTTGTTGAAATGTTAAATACAAGTGAGATGTATCAGCGCTTCTAGCACAGGTGCTTCTGAAACTACGGTTCAAGGAGCTCCAGTAGTAACTGGCGGAAAATCTTCATCTTTCGGACTTGATACTGATAACAACGCGTTCGGAGTTGCTCCAGCGGCTGTATTGGTTCACTTCCACTCCTAATTGAAGTTTAAGTATATTGAAAAGGGTCTCGCAAGAGACCCTTTTTTGTTTAGTGTTTTAATTGATTTTTATTTTTTCTCTATCGAAATACTTTATCGAATACTCTTTCGTTTTCAAAAAGATGAGTTTGTTCAGAGTGAAATAACTTGCTGTTTATATATTTAAACGCTCTGGTACTTTTCGGTGTTGAATCGCCCTTGATTAACAAATATTCCAATGTCATGAAAAAACTTTTTTGGATTTCTGTTATTTCAACAACTGTGTACGGTTGTTCACCACATAAGGCTGTTGTTTATCAACAACCGATTCAACCAAAGAAAATAGCAGTTTCAAGATCTATGGAATCTCAGAGAAGACTTGCCGACCTAATGGATACCTGGACTTCCGAAGAAATTGAAGCGTTCAAGAGAGACTTCGTTTTTTCTGAGGTTAATTTTATAATGAAAAACGGAGATACCTTAACCGTTAAATAAGAAATGAGGTTAGTAAGTCTTAGCGATTAAGTAGACAGAAACGTAAGAATAAAAACAATAAATGATAGATATAGACCACCAAATCCAAATCCACAGATTAACCCACTAAAGAACCTTCGCTTATTTGTTGAAATAACATTAAAAAAGTACTGAATACCCCAATCAATTCCCATGGGTATAGATAAAATGGCGGTGGAAAAGAGCATTGGCTTAATTTTCAAATCAGATACTGAAAATAGGAATATCAATAAATAGACTAGAATACCGAATAACTGACCTAACGCTACTCCCGTGCATCTGGCGCAAATTGGATATTGATTGCCTTTGTAGAATAAACTCCTTTCTGGAAGTTGATGACACCCTCTCGGGATGGGGATAATCGTTAAATACGAATAGAGTAATTTGTTAAAACCGATATCCACAATTTTGACAGAGTTTAACTGTTTCTATGGTAGTTGTTGTTTTTCCCTTTCCCATACCGCACAACCCACAAAAGAAACCAAGTGGACCAAAAAGTATCACTCCAAGAAACGATTTTATGCAGCCGAACCCTTTGGTTTTTCCTTGCGTATTTGAAACAGCTTGGACATTAATATTTTGAGAACCACACTTTCTACATGACAAACTCATAGCTTTTTGCGCGTAAAATTAAATTTCCGTTTAACGAAGAGCAATGTACAAAAGATTTAGAAAAAAGCAAAATTGATTTAATTAAATGTACTTTAATTCAGGTTTTCCTAATTCTTGACTTTAGGCGTTATTTTTCCCATAACGCACTATTACAGCTAACATAATCGTTCCTATTGTAATAACTGACTTTTGACTTTTTAATATTGGAAAATCTGGGACCTGAGAACAATTCATTAAGTATTCATTTAAAAACTACAAAAAATGGGAAGAATCATCATTTTATGTATCACGTTTTTGACCTCACTACCATATCTGGGTTTAACACAGACCAATGGATCCAAAGTAACCGATGAGTTTAACAAGCAAACCAATGTGGATTCTTTATCGGTTCAAAAATTAGGCTATGATCTCAGAGCGGTTGGTGATCAATGGGCTGAGGCTGCCGCTACTTGGACAGCAGAGGAAAAAGAGTGGTTCAAGTCTACTTTTATTATTAAAAGAGGATGCTTTCGTATTCCAGATAATCCAAATGAAAACGGCTGAGGCCCTTTTCAGCATTGAACCGATCTTGATTAACAAACATTCCAATGTCATGAAAAAACTTTTTTGGATTTCCGTCTTTTCAATAACTGTATACGGCTGTTCGCCAAGTAAGGTTTTTGTGCATCAACAACCGGTTCAACCAAAGAAAATAGCAGTTTCAAGATCTATGGAATCTCAGAGAAGACTTGCCGACCTAATGGATACCTGGACTTGCGAAGAAATTGAAGCGTTCAAGAGAGACTTCGTTTTTTCTGAGGTTAATTTTATAATGAAAAACGGAGATACCTTAACTGTTAAATAAGAAATGAGCTTAGTAAGTCTGAGCGATTAAGTAGCCAGAAATGTAAGAATAAAAACAATAAATGATAGATATAGACCACCAAATCCAAATCCACAGATTAACCCACTAAAGAACCTGCGACCAATTCATTAAGTATTCATTTAAAAACTAAAAACAAAGGTCATACTTAGCCGCCGATATGTTCGCATGTTAATCAAGAAGTCTTTATTCTAAATGAACACTTTGTTTTAGAAATAGCACTAATTAAAAAAATGAAAAAAATACTTTTCTCCCTTTTATTTTTAAACAGTATTGTATGTTTTTCTCAGAAAAATTTTACATGCGGGGAGTTTGATTCCATTACAAATTACGGAGAGAAATGGAAAAAAGATATTAAAATTTTTATGTTTGGGAAATACACAAAAGAAGATTCAATAACTGTTATCAATACTATATCCGAATTTAACGAGTTGATGGAAACCATCAATGTTGAAATGGTTAATAATAAGGACTCTTCTAACAGTGTGATTTATTTCTTAAGTGATGGTGAATACATTGAATTGTTTCCATCAAGTGAAAGTGGTGTTAGAAATTCTATGGGAATAACAAGCAAGTATTTTGTTTTTAAAGATATTGTAGAAAGTAGAGTTCATATCGATATTATGGAGTGTACAAAATATCATTGCACGAGCAGTACCATAATTCATGAAATGTTTCACCTGTTAGGTTTTAGACATATTGACAGAGAGAAAAACAGTATTCTGAAAGGTCATACAGAAGTACTAACCGAGAAGGACAGGGAAATGATTTCTTTGTTATACAAAAAATAAGTGACTGGGAGTTATGCAATTTTTATTTCAGGCGTAGGTATTCTTTTGGGTTTTGAACAATACTGTTTTCTTTAATGAATATGAATAATAGCACTAAAAACTTAATTCTGATTTTAATGCTCATCCTACCATCAGTAGGATTCTCACAAAGAAACGGTTCTAAAATAATGGACTTTAGAAACATTGATTATCGACTTTTGGATAGTCTGATTATTGTTGAAGAAAACAAATTGAGAGATTTTATCGCCTATTAAACCCTTCTTTTGTATCATTGTTATCGTTAGATTATAAACAAAAATGAATGTTAGAAATTAAAAATTCAAAAACAGGTGAGGTGCTGCAAGTTGCAGATAAGGATTTAGAAAATACGATGGACTGGATCAGCGCGAAAAACGGATGTACTGATCTAGGAAGTGGGTGGCGACTTCCAACGTTAGAAGAACTCAATATAATGTATGAAGATTTGCACCTAAAAAGGAAGGGAAATTTCCAAAAGGATGGATATTGGAGTATTTCAGAGGAAGGTGAACTCAGCGCATGGGGCTTCAACTTCAAACGTGGGGGGTACTACAGCTGTTTTAAGTCAAATGGTTGGACTTATGTTCGTGCAGTTCGTGTTATAGAATAAATCAAAACATATCTCCTTAGAATGAGGAACTTGTACATGTCAATATCTTCTTCAATGTTCATGATATACTCTTTATACTTTTCCTCATCGAACAGGAGAACTCTTCTACCTTTGGTGATGAAGTAACCAATACCCTTTCGTTCTACTCCACAGTCACGCTCTTCGCTAAATTCCTTGGCTGATCAACGTTACAACCGCGCATGATGGCAACGTGATAAGAGAATAACTGCAATGGAATTACAGAAACAATCGGAACAAGACTATCGTCGGTACGAGGAATTTCAATGACGTGATCGGCCATGCCTTTCACGGTTTTGTCGCCTTCGGTAACGATTGCTATGATTTGCCCCTTACGCGCTTTCACTTCTTGAATGTTACTTACAACTTTTTCGTACGAAGCACCCTCTGTGGCAATAACAATAACCGGCATGTTCTCGTCAATCAACGCAATAGGCCCGTGCTTCATTTCAGCAGCCGGATACCCTTCAGCATGAATATAAGAAATCTCTTTCAGCTTCAAAGCGCCCTCTAGAGCAACTGGAAAGCTGTAACCCCTTCCAAGATACAAAGCGTTCGAGCAATGCTGGTAAATCTCAGCTATGGTCTCTGTAATGGCATTTGTCTTCAACACTTGTTCAACCTTTAACGGAAGAGACCCCAATTCAGCCATTAAACGAGTGGTTCTTTCGTTAGAAATAACACCACGCTTTTGCGCAACACTCAAAGCAATTTGATAAAGTACCACAACCTGAGCTGTAAACGCTTTGGTCGATGCTACCCCAATTTCTGGACCCGCGTGCGTATAAGCTCCGCAATGCGTAGCGCGAGAAATTGAACTTCCCACCACATTACACACACCAAAAATTAATGCGCCACGCTCTTTCGCTAATTCAATAGCCGCAAGTGTATCTGCTGTTTCTCCAGATTGAGAAATTGCGATAACGATGTCAGTAGGATAGATAATCGGATTTCTATATCTGAACTCACTCGCATATTCAACTTCAACCGGAATACGCGCGAAGTCTTCGAACAAATATTCTGCTACAAGACCCGCGTGCCATGAAGTTCCGCATGCAACGATTAAGATTCGTTGTGCTGTTTTCCACCGCTCTTCGTGCTCATCTATTCCACTCATTTTAATGAGTCCGGTTTTCAAATTCACACGTCCGCGAATAGAATCTTCAATACTTCGAGGCTGCTCGTGTATTTCCTTCAACATAAAAGAATCATATCCACCTTTTTCAATGGCTTCAAGCTTTAATTCTAACGCTTGAATGTAGGGTGTCTGACTTTGATTGTCAATGTTCACAATGGTTAATCCTGTTGTGCGATCAACACGCGCAACTTCCCCATCGTTCAAGTAAACCACATTTTTGGTGTACTCTATTATCGGCGTCGCGTCGCTGGCAATGTAGAAATCGTCGTTCGCACCAATACCAATAACCAATGGACTTGATTTCTTCGCAACAATAAGTTGGTCTGCATTTGATTTGTCTAAAACAACAATGGCATAAGCCCCATGCACTTCGGAAAGTGCAAGACGAACCGCTTCGAAAAGACTAACCTTCTCAGCATTGCGAACATCTTCAATCAAGTGAACCAAAACTTCCGTGTCGGTGTCGCTTAAAAAGACATGCCCGCGGTTCATTAATTCTTGCTTGATAGAAGCGTAATTTTCAATAATTCCATTGTGAATAAGGGCTATTGATCCGTCTCCGCTGCAATGCGGGTGAGCATTTACATCGTTAGGAACACCGTGTGTTGCCCAACGGGTATGTCCGATTCCAATGTGAGAAAGAGGTTTTACAGAACCAACAACATTTTCAAGATCAACAACTTTTCCCTTACATTTTTTAACAATGAGCTCTCCGTCTTCTATGTACGCCATTCCAGCGCTGTCATACCCGCGGTATTCCAATCGGCTAAGCCCTTTAATTACCTTTTCATAAACCGGCTCATTGCCTAAGTAACCAACAATTCCACACATATAAGGAATTTTTTTAGTTTGAATATGTAATGATCAAGCGTAAATTTTCAACATTATTCTCTGAAAACTCAGGGCCGTGTAAAATGGTCCTGTTAACTGACACGCCCGCGGCGCCCGAAACAATGAACAAGGGTGTGTTTTCTAATTCTCCGGAAATAACTTTTTGAACATATTGGGTAATGTTTAAACGATACCTCTTGTTAGATTCTTCTACCCCCCCGCCAATGTTTCCAGAAAATTGATCAGGAAGAGCGACCAATGTGCCTTCGGAGTTCTGATAGAAGATGAAAATTTGTGAAGTGGGCGCGTAACGAGAGTCTTTCTCGAAGGGCACGATTAATTCGGCCTTGTTCACTATTCTTCCGCCATTCATTTGAAGGTCGAGTAAATTAGGAAGAACAAGTTTTGTTTTCGTTCCTGAACCAGCTTGTAAATAAACCATTGATTGATTTGCAAGTGTGTCGCTTGTTACAAGCTCTTGCAATTCAGGTTGGGTGGCATATTGATAAAAATGCTGAATTCGAGAATATCTTCCACAATCAGAAGTTACAGGAAATTCATAGAAGGTGGTGTCTGCTAATCCGCCGTTGTCGAAGCGGTAGTAAACCGTTATTTTGCTGTTAATGTTTGTGAGGTCAAGTGCTACAACTCCCATGGGGTATGACCCAGCCTCTACTTTTAACCCCTTGAAATATGCTTGAAAATTCTCGTCAGACTCTAATACGGTTGTGTCTGCAGGTTGCAACAATCGGGTTCCTAAACTTGTTTTTAGAGGAATGCGCAATTGGGGAGCGAGAGAATCTTCAGTCCCGAATAAATATGCTTTTGGTTTGAATTGAAAGGTTTGAGAAGCGTCTGCGAGCAAATTCTCGTTCATCACGGGTGCATTGTATGAGCTGTTAAAACTTCCAGATTTTGGTAAGTCTGCGCTTAGTTCTTTCACAGATAAATATCCTTCACCCAAAGCGCCGTATGAATAACCGGTATAAGCCACAGAGAAAATCACAGAATCTACTTCAAAGATTTCAGGGAAACTTGGGTTTGCTCCGGAAAGCACGAATTGAGTTGAGAAACTGGCTAACGTTCTTCCAAAGGTTTCTTCGGTATAGGAACCTAATAAACAAGCCGAAAGCTCGTCTGTAGAAAGGGTGTCTTCCCGAACGATATAACTTAAGATACGTGTAGTATCAGACTGATTCGCATACAATACATCTTCTGGCGGAAGAAGTCCATCTGCCTGCAAATCCGTTGGTTTCTTACATGCGCCAATGACAAGCACTATCGCATAAAGCAAGAAGAGGGTTTTCCTCATGGGTTAATCAATCAAAATTGGTTTTGCCGCGTGCACCGTATCAAAAAACTCATCAATCGCGCTGTGGAAATCTTCACATTCGTAGGCTTTAAGCACAGGAACGCTCAGGTTATTCACCTCCTCCATAAGTTTTGGATTAATATCTTCATCATGAATAACCACACCGTCTGCATGGGCAAGAGCAACCTTCATTAGGTTAACATAATTCGAAGTTGAAAGATCTCCGAGGTGTTGCTGTCCAATTTGGTCGAATTGAACTTTTTTGGATAACCCCTTGTCTATAGACCCTGCGAAATCGTCTTTGTAAAGAGATACAACAATTTTACTTTCAGCAAAATGAGGGTCTCCTGCAAAAACGTGCTTCACGTAGAGTGGCATCAACGCAGAGAACCAACCGTGACAATGCACGATATCTGGCGCCCAACCTAATTTCTTAACGGTTTCAAGAACGCCTTTCGAAAAGAAAATCATGCGCTCACCGTTGTCAGAGAAAGGTTTTCCTGCCTCATCGTTCAAATAAGCTTTGCGATGAAAGAATTCTTCGTTATCGATAAAGTATACTTGTAAGCGAATTTGAGGAATGCTTGCCACCTTAATAATTAGCGGGTGGTCAGTATCGTCTACAATCAAATTCATTCCAGAAAGACGAATAACTTCATGAAGCTGATGCCTGCGTTCATTAATCTTTCCAAACCGCGGCATGAAGATGCGAGTCTCTTTGCCTCGTTCGTGCATGGCTTGAGGGATTTGACGAACTTGATTCGCTATAGTTGATTCCGGAGTGAATGGAAAAATTTCTTGACTTACAAAAAGAACTTTTGTTTTTTGCATAGAGATGTTTAGGTTTGCCTGAATTCAGGTTGCAAAGATATTATAAATCTTTTTTGAATTTTGCAACTTTTTGGCCTTAAAATACTGAAATGAAGGGAACTTCGTCCGAAATAGCTGTTTTACAGCATGTTGATGATATGGTGGCGTTTAGCACAAAGTGCAGAAACGGAAACCAAACAATAGGATTTGTCCCCACAATGGGCGCTCTTCACGAGGGGCACCTGTCCTTGATAGCAAAAGCGAAAGCGGTGTGCGATGTAGTAATCTGTTCCATTTTTGTAAACCCCACCCAATTTAACGACCCGAAAGATTTGTTGCTGTACCCTCGAACGGAAGAGGCAGATATTGATCTTTTGAAGAATGCAGGTTGCGATGTTGTGTTTGTTCCGGCAGTAAATGAAATGTATCCTACCGGACAAGAGGTGAAGGATTATAATTTTGGAACCCTAACATCGGAATGGGAAGGACGCTATAGGCCGGGCCATTTCAATGGTGTGATAACCGTAGTAAAGAGGTTGTTTGAAATAGTCCTTCCGCACCAATCCTTTTTCGGCAAAAAAGAT
This sequence comes from Flavobacteriales bacterium, assembly GCA_044239865.1. GTDB lineage: Bacteria > Bacteroidota > Bacteroidia > Flavobacteriales_D > Sanyastnellaceae > CAIZGX01. The sequence goes on along the minus strand of JBIIAO010000002.1, from coordinate 636,461 downwards.
TTCCAACAATTTTCAGTCATTCGTGAATGGGTTAGAAGAGAAGAAATAAAAGTGGAAATAGTAGGATGTGATACTGTTAGAGCCTCAGATGGGCTAGCGCTGAGCTCAAGAAACAAAAGACTTTCAAAGGACCAGGCAACCCTAGCAACCGCATTTTCAAAAGCGTTGTTATTTCTTCAAGACAATAAATCAAAAAACAATGTGAACGCGCTCATTGCTGAAGCCACTGAAATGTTTATTGAAAAAGAACAGATTGAACTTCAATATTTCACTGTAGCAAATTCTCAAACATTGGAGCCCCTTAACGAGATAAGCGAAGCAAACCATCAGGTAGCTTTAATAGCAGGATTTATAGGGGGTGTTCGCTTAATCGACGAGCTCGAATTGAACTAATCGCTCTCTTCCTCAGAATTGTAATTCTTCTCTTCCCAACGGTTAACAGCCACTGCAGCCACCGCATTTCCAACAACGTTGGTGGCAGATCTTCCCATGTCAAGAACATGATCGACCCCAAGAAGCAAGAGCAGTCCCGCTTCGGGAATTCCAAACGTGGCTAAGGTGCCGGCAATAACAACCAAAGATGCACGCGGAACACCGGCAATTCCTTTACTCGTAATCATTAACGTAAGAAGCATAGCAGCTTGATCGGCCCAACTTAAATCTATCCCATAACTCTGTGCAATAAATAAACTTGCAAAGGTCATGTACATCATACTTCCATCTAAATTGAAACTATAACCCAGCGGTAGAACGAAACTCACGATGCGATTTCTGCAGCCGAAACGCTCGAGCTCTTCTAACAATTTAGGGTAAGCAGCTTCACTAGAGGCAGTGGAAAAAGCAAGAAGCAGTGGAGCCTTTATTCGCGCAACCAATTGTTTAACTCGTTTTCCAACGATAAGAAAAGCGAGGAACAACAGAATAATCCAAAGCAAGAAAAGTCCGCTATAAAACTCACCAATGAAAAGCGCATAGGATGAAAGAACGCCGATCCCTTTTTTTGCAACAACCGAGGCCATTGCCGCGAATACCGCAAAAGGCGCGACATACATGACCATGGATGTTATTCGAAGCATGACGTGCCCCAGGGCATCCATTGCTTTTACGATAATCTCACCCTTTTTACCAAGCGCGGCAGTTGCTGTTCCGAAGAACAAAGCAAAAATCACAATCTGAAGAATTTCGTTTGTGGCCATTGATTCGATAACACTGGAAGGAACAATGTGTACCACAAAACCCTTAAGCGTTAGCGCAGCCTTATCAATGCCAGATTCCATAGCTTCTGGAGGAAGAGGCACTTGAAGTGATTTTCCTGGTTGATAGAGATTCACCAACAAAGCCCCAAGCAACAAAGAAATAAAAGAGGCAGAAACGAACCACAGCATGGTCTTTCCACCAATACGCCCCACCGTTTTCATGTCGCCCAACTTAGCAACTCCCGCAACCAGCGTGGCAAGCACAAGAGGAGCGATAATCATTTTTATCAAACGAAGAAAGATATCCGTAAAGATTGAAAGGATTTCTAAGATTTTTTTAAGCGTGGCGTTTTGAACTTCGGAAACATCAATGCTCTTTTGATATTTTGATATTTCAGTTGAAGCATTTTTCGTTTTGTTGATGCACGCAAGGGCGGCATCATATTTTTCATTTTCAGAAATAGAATCGTTTGAAACAATTGCCGAAAGCTCGTTGGCGGCTGAAGTTGGTTGATTAGACAGTTCTTTTGAAAGTAGTTCCAGCGCCTCCTTTTTCGTTTTTTGCGCAGGCGCAGGATAGGAAACGTTTAACGCATATCCTACACCAATTCCGATAAACAAAGCAATAAAAATCCACGTTGACAGACCTCCGAACTTTTTCATACAAGAAAATTTTTCCGAAGATAGCGTGTAAGCCTACAATTCGTCTTTAAGGCGTTGAAGAATTTTTCTTTCAATAGAGCCCGCAATTCCAGGAATCCCAATACGTAGTTTATTTGAACATCGAACCTCAACTTCTACAACATCTGATTCCTCAGTAATGCGAATAACGCAGCTTCTTCCAATAGCGAAGAAACGCAACCCCTGTTGAGCATAGATATACCCCTTTCTATCGTTAATGTCGCGAATGTAAAACCGCTCTCGATGCAGTAGATCGGTAAGAGCATTTATTACAGCATGTTTGGTGCAATGAAAAGTTCCTTTCTGCAAAATGATAGGGGGATTAAGTTAAGGTTAGCGAACTAAATTTATTACCTAACTCCCTTCAAACCAAAAGGTTTAGAAAAAACAAAGACTTAATACGCTAAGACTTTACTTTTAATCTCGAGCAGCGTCTCGGAATGACTTTGTATCAATAATAACATACCCCCCTGTACTGTCGCCATATTTCGCAGGAACTCCACCAGTGTAGACAGTAATGTTGTTTATTCCGCTAGATGGAATGTTCAAAGGACTACCATAGATTTTCACACCATCTATGTAGTACACAACACTACCGGTGCGGCTTCCTCGAAAATACAGCTCTTCGCCACGATCACTTGTTTTAATGTCACTAGACATTGACGTCAAGATTGCTTTCAACGATCCTCCATTAGCCGCTGCGTTGTTTTTGAGTTCGCTGGCGCCAAGGGAAATTGCGGTTCCACCGTTAATGTCAATAAGCGGTTTCTCTGCCCGAATAATCACGGGTCCTCCCGCGCCGTAACTAGCTGTTGTTAGCGTGAGATCAGATAATTTTCGAATTTGATCAGACTTAACCAGCACGTCACTAACCTGAAGTTGGCTGTAGCCAATAAGGTCACAGAAAAGTGTGTAAGTACCAGGCTCAACACCGTTAATGCGGTAAACACCTCTTTCATCCGTCGCAGCTCCAACAACAATTCCGTTATTTTCTGCGCGGACAATTACGCCTGCAACAGGGTTGTTGTTTTCGTCGATGATTTTTCCGAAGATTTCACCGTGTGATTGAGCCGCCACTCCCAGGGAGATAAGCAAGCTTGCGAGTAGTGTAATTGTTTTCATAATCGTTATTTTTCTCGAAGCTAACTTTTTTAACAGCGACATTTTTCCCAAGTAATTTGAAAAATTACCGTTCCAAAACAAGAAATGGATTTAATTATTTCGAACATAGACGAAGCATAGACTATCTTCGCGACAAATTATTTTTCACTCCATGAGTGACGCTATAAAACACGAATGCGGTATCGCATTTTTACGGCTGAAGAAACCTCTTCAGTATTACACCGATAAATACGGAACTGCTTTTTACGGGCTAAACAAAATGTATCTCCTTATGGAGAAAGAGCACAACCGAGGCCAAGATGGCGCGGGTTTAGCCAACATTAAGTTAGATCCAGAACCCGGAAAAAAATACATTTCTAGAATTCGAAGCAACGACGCCCAACCTGTTCGAGAAGTATTTGCGAAAGTGATGAGTCGCTTTGCAGAATTGGCAAAAAAGCATCCAGACAAACTTAAAAATGCACAACACCTAAAGAATAATTACGCATTCACAGGTGAGGTATTCTTGGGTCATTTGAGATACGGAACTTACGGTGGAAACAGCATTGAAAACTGTCATCCGTTTTTAAGACAAAACAATTGGATGACCCGCAATCTCGTACTTGCAGGGAATTTCAATTTAACCAATGTAGACGAGTTGTTTGGACTTCTTGTTGAATTGGGACAGCACCCAAAGGAGAGAACAGACACAGTTACAGTAATGGAAAAGATTGGTCATTTTCTTGACGAAGAAAACCAAGTTCTTTTCAATCAATACAACCAACAGGGCTACTCAAATCAGCAGATTTCAGAGCTAATAGCTAGGAATATAGACATTCAGCGAGTGTTGCAAAGAGCGAGCAAGGACTGGGATGGCGGATTTGCAATGGTAGGAATGTTAGGCCACGGAGACGCGTTTGTTTACCGTGATCCAAACGGAATTCGTCCAGCGTTTTATTATGAAGACGAAGAGATTTGTGTTGTAGCTAGTGAACGCCCACCTATTCAAAGTGCGTTCAATGTTCCGCTTGATAAGATTAAAGAAATACCCGCGGGTTGTGCTTACGTGGTGAAGAAGGACGGGAGTTCTTCCATGAAAGAAATTAAACCACCGGCGGCTTTAACACCTTGCTCATTTGAGCGAATTTATTTTTCAAGGGGAAACGACGCTTCGATTTATCAAGAGCGTCAAGATTTAGGAAAGAACATTGTTCCTCGCGTTTTACAAGAAGTGAATTATGACTTGGAAAACACGGTCTTTTCTTTCATTCCTAACACAGCAGAAACGGCTTTTTACGGAATGATTAAAGCGTTAGAAGATCATTTGAATGATGTTAAAATTGAAAAATTAACATCAGGAACTTGGTCGAACGAAGAGATAGAAGCGATAGTTCGCAAGCGTGCACGCATTGAGAAGATTGCGATCAAAGATGTGAAAATGCGCACTTTCATTACACAAGATTCTGCACGTGATGAAATGGTTTCGCATGTTTACGATGTTACACACGGCACCGTAAAACCCGGTGTTGATACGCTTGTAGTAATTGACGATTCGATTGTTCGGGGAACCACACTGAAGAAATCGATCATTAAAATGCTTGATCGTTTAGAGCCGAAAAGAATCATCATTGTTTCTTCCGCGCCGCAAATTAGATATCCCGACTGTTATGGTATTGACATGGCTAAAATGGGGGATTTCATTGCTTTTCAAGCAATCGTTGCTTTGTTGAAGCGAGATGGAAAGGAAGGTGTTCTCGATGTTGTTTACTTGAAATGTAAGGAACAAGAAGATGTTCCAAAAGAGCAAGTAAGAAATTATGTGAAGGAAGTTTACGAAGCCTATTCACAAGAAGAAATTTCTGAAATGGTTGCCAAGCTTGTTACTCCGGAAGGCACGAAAGCTAAGGTTAGTGTGCTATTCCAAACCATTGAAGGACTTCACAACGCTTGTCCAAACAACCAAGGTGATTGGTATTTTTCAGGAAATTACCCAACACCCGGAGGCAATAAAGTTGTGAATAAGGCATTCATCAATTACATGGAAGGCCGCGCGGAACGTGCTTATTAACTAGCCAGTCCCATTCGAATGTATGTGAAGAGATCTACAGGCATGTGATTAACACGCTCTTTCGACTGTTGGTGTCCAATACGAACGATGACCATGTTTTTTTCCGGAATCATAACAATGTATTGTCCGCGCATTCCACGTGCCGATTTGAATTTCACTCCGTCTACTTCGCCCATCCACCAATGCAATCCGTACCAATCACAGATTGAATTATTTCCATCTTGAATGGCCCAAGGGCCGAACGATTGCGCTAAAAAAGTAGAGTCAATGACTACTTCTCCATTTACTTTTCCGTGATGTAAAATACATTGACCAAGCATTCCGAAATCTTTTGCCGTTGCATAGATTCCTGTGAAAGGTTTTTCAAAACCGTTTTCTTTATCTAGGTTCCAATACGCTGGAGACGACGCCCCTATTTTAGACCATATTTTTTCTTCGAAATAATTAGAAATTTTCTTTTGTGTTGCAGCTTCGAGGACCATTCCCAACAACACGGTATTTCCACCTTCGTAAGACCAATAGGTTCCTGGAGTTTGTTCAACTTGAAAAGGTGCTGTTATAGACTTTAAATCGCTTCCATAATAAGCCTTAGCCATATACCCGAAAGGGCTGTTATAACTTTCACCGAAAGGAATTCCGCTACTCATGTGAAGCAGTTGTTCTAGTGTTACATCGTTTCCGCCCCAAGGAATATATTTTGAAATAGGGTCTTGAAGAGAAGAAATTTTTCCGTCTTGAAGGGCGCAGCCAATGAGCAGCGAAATAGCACTTTTCGACATGGAAAAAGAATTCCAATGCGTTGAATCTGCCTCAGGATTTCCATACCACTCAGAAACTAGCGTATCGTTTTTAAAAACCAAATACGCTTCAGACTCTGTTGAATTTAAAAACGCAATATTTTCATTCGACAACACATTTAATTTCGCAGGAAGATTTATAGCGACTCCGGTGTTTATTTTTCTCGTGTGGAAAAGCGCCAGATCGTCGATATCTGGTTTACTCTTGCCGTGGAGGTAGGTACAGTATACGCCGCGAGGTAGATAACCGTTACCAGTTGCATACAGCAATCCAATAAGAACGGCTATTGACCCGAAAGTTATTAGTACAATTTTCAGGGCTTTTTTCATGGTGTTATCTCAGAACGACTTCTGATTTTCCAATTAAATTACCACCCTCGTAAATTTCTAGGCGATAAGATCCTTTATCCAATACAGAGTTAGGAGTGAAATAAATACTTACATCGGTATCTGCACCCTGATAATCAATTTCACGCGATGCTCCGAATGTATCTGCTTGTCCTGTGGCCGTGAAACTACCACCACTTTTACCGCTGAGTGTATTGCCGTTTGGTCCTATAACCTTGAGATAAAGTGTTTTTCTACCCGCGTTAACAATTTTATTTTCACGCAATGTGAAAGATGTTTTTATCATCGTAGATTTTGTTGCTCGGTCTGTAGTTGCTTCAGCACCACTGTTTCTTGAAAAGACACCTGTAGAAGAGAAACTACCTGTTGAAAGCACAGACCCCGCTTTAACAATTTCTTTTGCAGAGTTTAGATCCGTCTCTAATGTTTTGCTTCTCGTTTCGGCAGCCACGGCCTGTTGTTTAGCCTGCTGACCTTCCGCAAATAGCCGATCGTTGTCTGTTTGAAGCGAGTCGATTTGATGAATATATCCTTTCATGATGTTTCGCAATGTTTGCGTTTCAGCAAGAAGTTTTTTAATGTCGTAATCTTTGTTTTTCGCGCGTTTTAAGAGACCTTCAATCTGAGTTCGTTGCGCTACAATCTGCGCCATCATTTCTGTATTATCCGTTGTTAGAGTATCGTACATCATTTTCATACTCGTTAACGAGTCTTCTGCCAACTTGTATAATTCAATAATTTGCTCTGGTGTCGCATTAGCCGCGTCCATGGCAAGAACATTCAAAGCGCCCATGCTATTTTCTAAAGTAACAATACGGTCACGACTTACTTTCACCCAATATGCAAGGCTAAGACAGATAACGCCTAAGACGCTAATAACAATGATGGCAACTTTTTTATTCATGAGACAGGTTTTCAGCGAAAATACAATTATTTGGCAGGAAGAGTATTGAAAAGATATGGATTATTCAATAATGAATGTATATTTGCCATTCGCGAGGGTCCTGTGGCCGAGCGGCTAGGCAGAGCTCTGCAAAAGCTCGTACAGCGGTTCGAATCCGCTCGGGACCTCAAAAACAAAACACCTCTTCGGAGGTGTTTTTTTATGCCTTTTCTTTTCGGTTCAGCAATCGGAATATACGCATCGATAGTTCGAAGAAAAGAATTTTATTGTTTGCGTTTTGCCCGATGCTCCGATGAGCGGCCTCTAATTCAAACATAATTTCTTCTATGTTCAGGTGATTAATGAAAGGAGAGAATTTTTTTGCAAACGCCTTTTCGCTTGAAGTAAAACGAGAAATGCTTTCTGAAGTATAATTCAGCACTAAGTTTTGTCGCATTTGGTCTAAGGCATACAAGATGAAATGCTTTAGATCTTCACGCGTTAACTCATTCATTTTCTCAGACCAAGCATGCAATGCAGGAACGTTTTTAGAATAGCAGTGTCTCATCCAGTTTTGAAACTGCATGGCCAAGAATTCATTGGGATCGTTGTTGTCTCTGAGTCGCAGCGCAATATCCCAACTACCGTCGGAATAGTGAGCAATATCTGGAATTTTTTGCTCGTCGACACCCAGATGCTTTAATCCGAAAGAAATAGATTCCTCGTCTATTTTTGGAACTTGAATGACCTGAACACGAGAGAGAATGGTGTTCAGAATATTTTCAGAAGAATTAGCAACAAAGAAAAACAAGGTATTTGCAGGCGGCTCTTCAACTATTTTCAATAGCTTATTCGCAACGCCTTCGCCAATCATTTCGGCCATCCAAATAATCATAACTTTATACCCCCCCTCGAAAGATTTCAAAGAAAGTTTTCTTACAATATTGGCTGCTTCATGAACCGTAAAAAGGAGATTTTTGTTATCCTTCGATAATTCTTTCATCCACTCTTCAATGCCGAAGTAGGGAGACTGGAGCAAACGGTTTCGCCACTCTGTGCCATAGTCATCGGATATGGTTTCTTTGCTATTTGGCTTGGTAAAATAAGGGAAACTGAAATGAAGATCGGCGAATTGAAAGGAGGTGTTTTTTTTACAAGTTGGGCAAGTGCCACATGAATCTTCGGAGGTGGCATTCGGACAATTGATAAATTGTGCATAGGCCAATGCAATGGCTAAATTTCCCGACCCTTCAGGCCCAAGAAACAGTTGCGCATGCGCAATACGATCTTCCGCCTTTGCTTTGCGCAAGCGGTCAATTACGTCTCTCTGCCCAATGATATCTGCGAACCTCATTTCACTGCGAAGATAACAGAAGTTTAATCGAAAATTTCGTGAAACATTTCCAACGAATTCAACCGAATGGAAGTGTCGAGATGTGAAGAACAAAAGGCAATAAGCTCTTCCAGAAGAGACTTGCGCTGATCACGATTCAGGGCACTCACGACTTCTGTTTCGATAGGTGTGGAGATAAAAAGTTTTAGGGATTGGTGAAGCAGGGCCTCATCGCTTCGGCTGTTTTCGAAAGAGAGCTCGTAATCGTCGCTTAGGAAACCCATTTCTAAAGCGAATTGGGCAATGAAGTGAATGGGTAGCGTCCCTGTTTTTTCAACATGATCGAGCCGTTGCGTTGCTGTTTTTATTAATTCGAACAGTTCTGCATTTACGTAGTGTTCGGGCAGGCAACGGTAGAGGAATTCTGAAATGAAGAGCGCAACAGTCGTTTTTTCAACTTGAAATGGAATGCTTGAGTATATTTCATTGAGGCTCATATCTTTCGCTATTTCCAGTTTGCCATCTGATTTTTTCCCTGAAAATTGAATGGCATTTAATGGTTGGAAGAATGACATGTTTTCTCCCTTTTTTCCTGTTCGAAATAAAAAAGTTTGAACCCCGTACTCTAACGTGAACACATGCGCCAAACGAAGCGAATCTTTGAATTTTCTGCTAGAAAGTACATATGCGTTTACTCGTTCGGTCATGGTTTTACCAATGAAATTAGGTAATTCAGAAATAAAAATTAAAAAACGTAACCTTTAATTAACAGGTGGGGTATAACATGATGAATGCTGTAGAGAACATTCAAAAGTTTTACTCTCCCAACGAAAACAAAGAGTAGATTTTTTCAAATAGTTTAGGTTTAGTTTTTCATTCTTCTTTCATCTTGTATGAAAAAGAGTGATTCTAAAAAGGGGTCGTTTTGGGAGAGGCGGCCTCTTTTTTTAACTCTTCAACGAGACATCTACTAAGAATTTTGTTCCAATCGTTTTTCTCCCAAGCAGCACAGGGTAGCGCATTCCGGATCTATTCGTAAATGAAATTTCAGACTGAATTTTCTTCTTGTGAACCGAAATAAGTGTTCGCACACAATACCGCTCTTCCGTTTGCCCAAAGGAGTTTTTAATAATCCGTTTTTCAAATTTTTTGAAAAGAAGAACAATGGGCTTTCCTGCTTCCCATTCAATAATAACTTCCAGCACTTCTTTTCCGTTTACCTCTTTTAAAGACCAAGATTCGCAATGCACGGCAGTGCGAAAGGCACCCGTATCTATTTTGGCGCGCACGTTAACCCCTCCTAAATCGGGAAGTTGAATAATGGTTTTGCGACCAATGACGTTCATGACTAGCTTAAAAGTCTCTTCACGGTTTCCGAAATTGCTTTTCCATCTGCTTTACCGGTTAAGGCTTTTGAAGCAACACCCATTACTTTTCCAAGATCACTTGGAGAAGTTGCGCCAACTTGAGCAATGAACTGTTTGATTTCGGTCTCAAGTTCTTCAGGTGTTAATTGCGCTGGCAGATAGGCTGCAATGACATTGGCTTGCAATTGCTCTTCTTCAAGAAGGTCAGGGCGGTTTTGTGTTCTATAAATTTCGATAGATTCTTGACGCTGTTTGAAAAGCTTGTTCAGAATAGCCACAGACTTCGTATCGTCTACCGAGCCATTTCCGCCATCTTTGGTCATTTCAAGAAGGAGCTTGCTTTTGATATCCCTAAGCGCCATTAACTTATCCTTCTCTCCAGCTTTCATGGCTGTTTTAAGGTCTTCATTGATTCTTTCTTGTATTGACATGTGTTCAAATTTTAGTTCTGCAAATTTACGAATTTCTTCTTTATTAAAAGGTCATTGGTGAAAAGTTTCATAGGTCCTATTTAGAAAAGGAAATATCTTTGACCGAACGAACATTCGGTTATGGCAAAAGAAATTTCAAGAAGAGACAAGGTTGTTAATACAGCCCTAAAACTGATCTCAAACGGAGGCTTTCACGCCTCCCCAATGTCTGAATTAGCGAAGCTTTCAGGCGTTGCGGTAGGTACAATTTACCACCACTTTCCAAGCAAAGAAGACCTCTTTGAGAGTCTTTATGTTGAAACGTGTACAGAAGCGGCCCGCGCGCTGCACGAATCACTTTCAGTTAAAGGGAAGGAAACTCAGCGATTGACACAAGCCTGGATGGCGCTGTATATTTATTTCTCTTCAGCTCCTCTGCGTTACCTGGCCGTTATACAATACAGAAACTCTCCTTTGTACAGTAAGAACAAGGAAATGGAAGATGCCTTTTCTGCATTAACCGCGTTGTTGAAGGAGGGTCAGAAAACCACGAAATTCAAAAAAATGAATGTTGCTTTTCAATTTGAACATGTTCTTTCGAGTGTTTTTGCTGTTGTGCGATTGAAGGTGGTAGAGAAGAAGAAAATTTCAGAGAAAGAGGTAAGAGAAATGGCAGATGCTATTATTCAGTCGATACGCAAATAACCAGTAAGAATCAATTCGAAAAATCAAGTGAATTACCTATCAATTCACACTAATTTTGCAGCATGTCTTCAAAACAGAGAACATTAAAAGCGCCAATCGAATTCAAAGGAGTTGGCCTTCACACAGGAGAACCGGTAACACTTACCATTTGTCCAGCACCTGAGAATCACGGCTACAAGTTTCAGCGAGTAGATATAGAAGGAGCGCCAATTATTGATGCGGATTGCGATCGTGTGGTTGGAACCCAAAGGGGAACAACTCTTGAGCAAAATGGGGCTCGTGTTTATACCACAGAGCATGTTTTAGCGGCCTTGTACGGAAGCTTTGTAGACAATGCACTACTTCAAGTTACTGGACCGGAAATTCCAATCATGGACGGCAGCGCGTGGCCCTTTGTTGAGGCCATTGAAGCATGCGGGTTTGAAGAACAAAACGCAGAAAGAAAATTCATTGTATTAGACGAGAATATTGCGTTTGAAGACACGGAAAAAGGGGTTGAAATATTAGCGGTTCCAACGAATGGGGGGGAGTACCGGGTTACTGTAATGGTTGACTATAATTCACCGATACTCGGAACTCAGCACGCACAAATGTATAATTTGAAACAGTTTTCAAGTGAGATTTCAAAGTGTAGAACATTTGTATTTTTAAGAGAATTGGAGCTTTTAGCAAAAAATGGTCTTATTAAAGGAGGGAGTTTGGATAACGCCATTGTTATGGTGGATAAGGAGTATACAGAGGGCCAGATAAAAGATATTTTGAAGGAGTTGGGTCGAGAAGAGATAGATGTGAAGGTTGAAGGAATTGGGGTGTTGAACACGATTAAACTTCAATATGAAAACGAACCCGCTCGTCACAAACTGCTTGATATTGTAGGAGATTTGGCGCTCACGGGAAAGTTCATTCGTGGACATATTTTAGCCGCGCGCCCTGGTCACCACGGGAACGTTGCTTTTGCGAAGGTTCTAAAGGCATGGGACAAAAAACGTCAATCTACCGTTTCGTTTGATTTAACGAAGACCGTATTTGATATCAACCAGATAAGTCAAATGCTTCCTCACCGTTACCCATTTTTGTTAGTTGACCGCATTATTGCAATGGACAATGAAAGTATCGTTGGGTTGAAGAACGTTACGATGAACGAACCGTTCTTTCAAGGACATTTTCCAGACAACCCGGTAATGCCTGGAGTTTTGCAAATAGAAGCGATGGCGCAAGTTGGCGGAATCTTTGCGTTGAGTCAAGTGGAAGACCCAGAGCTTTACAGCACTTACTTCATGAAAATTGACGGAGTGAAATTCAAACAAAAAGTACTGCCCGGCGACACGGTTATTTTCCACCTTAAATTGGAATCTCCTATTCGTAGAGGATTGGTAAATATGCGAGGTGTGGCCTATGTGAATGGCAAAGAAGTGGGTGAAGCCACCATGTTGGCCCAAGTTGTGAAAGATAAAGTACCTGCACAAACAACAGAAAAGGCATGAGCAACTTAGCACAAATTCATTCAGATGCTAAAATTGGTGAGGGCGTTGAAATAGGTCCTTTCACAACGATTTATGGCGATGTTGTGATTGGAGACGGAACGTGGATTGGCCCGAATGTAACCATCATGGACGGAGCACGAATTGGGAAGAACTGTCGTATTTTTCCTGGAGCTGTGATCTCTGCCATTCCGCAAGATTTGAAATTTGCTGGGGAAAAAACAACCGTCGAAATAGGTGACAATACTACCATTCGCGAGTGCTGCACGTTGAATCGCGGAACAAAAGACCGCATGACCACAAAGGTTGGAAGCAACTGTTTGCTTATGGCTTACGTGCATTTAGCGCACGATGCTTTTGTGGGCGACAATTGTGTTATTGCGAATTCAGCAAACATTGCGGGACATGTGACTATTGGAAATTGGGTGGTTATAGAAGGTGTTGTTGCTGTTCAGCAATTCATTGAAATTGGAGACCATTCGTTTATTGCAGGCGGTTCTTTGGTGCGAAAGAACGTTCCTCCATTTATAAAAGTTGCCCGTGAGCCATTGAGCTACATTGGTGTGAATAGTATTGGCCTTCGTAGGAGAGGTTATTCAGACGAGCAGGTTTCTCGATTGGAAGATATTTACAGAGTTTTATTTGTGCACAACAACACTGTTGTTGCAGGAGTAAAGCAAATCGTTGATTCGTTTCCGGATTCAGAAGAAAAACAAATCGTTCTCGCGTTCATTCAACGCTCTGAAAAGGGAGTAGTCCGAGGCGCACAGACCACATAAAGGTGCAAATAGAACTTCAAGATATTGGAAAGAAGTTCGGTGGAAAATACATTTTTCGCCACCTGAATAGAACCATTCATTCTGGAGATCACATAGGAATTGTAGGTCAAAATGGCTCGGGAAAATCAACACTTGTTCAAATTATTTCAGGCTACTTATCTGCTTCAGAAGGCTTAGTGAACTACGAAGGAATTCCTACCGACGAAATATGGAAACACATCTCGCTATGCTCACCAGCCATGGGGCTTTACGAGGATTTTACTTTGCTGGAACACCTGCAGTTTACGCATGGACTTAAGCCTTTCGAAGGAACGTTTTCAGTCAATGAAATTCCGGAAATTCTTCAACTTGAAAAACACGGAAATAAAGAATTGAAATATTTTTCAAGCGGAATGAAACAACGCGTGAAGTTGGGAACAGCTTTGCTAGCAGATGTTTCTTGCGTATTCTTAGACGAGCCCTGCGCTCACCTCGATAAAGATGCGGAGAAATGGTTTTCTGAATTTGTTATTTCAAGCAAGAAAAACAAAACAGTCATTGTAGCTTCGAACGCTTCAGAGTCTGAATTAACAGGTTGTTCAGACGTTTGGACGTTGAGTTAAGCCTTTGGCTTATGTCCGCTTTTTAGTAGGTCGTTTATTGTTTTCACAGGATGAAAAACGCTAGAAGGAATTTCAACAAAGACTGTATTCCAACCCCACATACTTCCATTCCAAAGTCCGGGAAGTTCAATCACATTTGTGCGTCTACCTAACATTAGCTTTTCGCTAATTAAAGCGGCTTTAGAATTACGGTAGTCTTCTAGATTGTATTTATTCCCTTTGTGATCTAGGAAATGACAAACCAAATCAACTGGATTGAAATGTGTTGAATTTTCAAATACCTCGAGTTGATTAAGGTCTTCCTTATTGATTTGTGCTTTTTCAATAATTTGCTTCGATACGATCCCGTTTTCATCCTTCACCCAAAACGGTCCGCCGCCGGGCTCGCCGGTGTTTTCAACCATACCGCAAACACGAATTGGTTTGTTCAATTGTTCGAAAACGGAAGAGGGATCATTCAATGATTTGAACCATTTATTAATGAACGAAATTGCGAGCGCTTCGGCGTGTTCAGTGTTATTTTCAAGATTGTGCAGCAAGCCGTTTCTTTCTTCAACAAGACTTAAAAGAACTCCGCCCATTAACTTTCTATACGCAGCGACATCCGCATGGTGAGAGGCTTCGGTTATGTTGTCAATGTTCTGAATGAAAACGCATTCTCCTTTGAGCGCCTGCAAATTTTTAAGCAAAGCGCCGTGCCCAGCGGGACGCAGGAAAATCTCCCCGGTTTCACGGAGTGCAGGAAGGTTGTTTTTATCAAATGCAGGAATATGGGTTTCAGGATCTTGAGAACTAAAAGAAATCTTTTGAATCGTATTGGGGTGGTTTTCAAAAAAAGTATGGAAGATATTCTCTACCAGTAAACGATGTTCAGCGGGAATGGTGAAATGAATTTCATGATTTCCACCATTATGCATGTAATGCGTGCTTTCGATGCAATGTTCAGCGAAAGCAGTACGTTCTTCTTCATAGAAATGGAAAGGAACAGCTCCTTTAGGGAAAGTGGCATATCCATTTTTGAAAAGAAAATTCAAAACGCGCGAGTATCTTTCTACTCCCGTTATTTCATCGTAATTCAACCCGTCTTTTTCAAAGTCGAGAAGAATGGAATTGAAGAAGGGGAAGTCGCGTAAATGAAGAAAGAAGAACTCAGCTTCATCGTTCGGGTTCAATAGATCAACACCACTCAAGTTTGCGAACATGCGAGTAGCTGCGCCTGACGCAGGCACGAATTTTTCAATATTAATTCGATTGTAATTTTTTTCATACTTCCCAATAGCCTCTAAAAGAAGAGATCCCTCGATCTGAACAATTCCATCGCCAACAGCGACATGCCTCACCAATTGGGCGGGCCTATTGGATTGCAGCAGGTGAAGCGCTAGTTCAGTTTTGTTTTTCATAGTGAAAAGAATGAGCCAACAAACTTAAATAAAAAGCTTTCTATCTTTGCGAGAATTATGGAGAACAAGACAGTTTTAGTCACGGGAGGCTTGGGTTATATAGGCTCTCACACGGCTGTAGAGTTGGTTACAGCGGGGTACACCCCTGTAATTGTAGATAATTTAGCGAATTCAACGCTAGGTCGTTTGAGTAGTTTAGAAGATTTAACCGGAGTGAAGATTTCTTTTGAGCAGGTAGATTGTACAGACGAGTCTGAGATGCGCCGTGTTTTTTCAACATATAAAATAAATTCTGTCATTCATTTTGCGGCGTTTAAATCGGTAGAAGAATCTCAGAAAATGCCTGAGGCCTATATGCGCAACAATGTTGGTTCAACGAAAGTTTTGTTGCAATTAATGGAAGAATTTTCGGTTGAACGATTTGTGTTTTCCAGCTCTTGCACGGTGTATGGCACGCCGGAAATAAATCCGGTTAGCGAAAGCACCCCCCGATTGCCGGCGGCTTCCGTATACGGCCAAACAAAACAAGATTGTGAAGATCTAATTTTTGAAGCGTCGAAGAGCGTGCCTTTTCAATCAATCGTATTGCGATATTTTAATCCGGTAGGGGCTCACCCTTCAGCAAAAATAGGAGAGTCAACGAATGACGCGCCTACTAATTTAATTCCGTTGGTGTGCGAGGTTGCAACAGGGAAGCGTGCGAAATTATTTGTATTCGGAGAGGATTATGACACTCCCGATGGATCTTGTATTCGAGACTACATTCACGTGGTAGACTTGGCGAAGGCTCACGTTTTGGCTCTTAATCTTTCGAGAGAGAGCAGCTTAGAAGTTTTTAATTTGGGGGTAGGAAAGGGTTTTAGCGTGAAAGAAGTGGTGGATCGTTTCCAGAAGATAAATGGCGTTACATTGAATGTAGAAATTACTGGAAGAAGATCGGGCGATGTTCCTGCAATATGGGCTGTTCCTGATTATGCTGAAAAGAAGATGGGTTGGAAGTGCCAATTAACCATTGATGATGCACTAGCTCACGCTTGGAATTGGACGAGAACTCAGGTTAAATAAACCACTCGCCGCAAAGAATAACGAGGTTGCAAATCATTCCCAATACAAATCCAGCATACACTTGCTGGTGTGTATGTGCGTTCAAACGAAGTCTCGAAAAGCCTGTTAATGCAGACATGAGCAAGCAGCCAATAATAATAATAGAAACATCTGCACGGTGAAGAATGCTCAGGCTAATGAGTGATCCGAATACGCCGCCTTGGCCCAACATGTGAACGCTTATTTTCCAATAGAAGTTTATAGTCAATGAAATGAGCAAGGAAACAATAACCGCTAGAATAAACGAAAACACTTCTGTTGGTAGTGTTGGCCCGTAATATCTGAGCAATACGTAAGACAGAATGTAGTAGAGAATTACAAGTAAATATGGTGCCCAGCGCTCTTTGCGATCATGCAAATCAATGGAAGAAACCATTTTGAATTTTATCATAATTAATATACTCGCAGCTGGCGCAACAATATTAATTCCGAGGAGTAAAAAAACGAAGTAATCTGCTTCCGCCGGAGCTATGTAGTAGGGGTCAATCCAACGCACCAAGAGGTAGATTACCATTGGCATTCCAAGCGGATGGAAAATCAACGAAAGAAATTTTGAAAATTGAATAATAAACTTTTCTCTCATTACATTTCCTTTCTTAATCGAGCAACTGGAATACCCAATTGCTCTCTGTATTTAGCAACTGTTCTTCGTGCGATGTTGTAACCTTTGGAGTTAAGTAATTTCCCTAATTTTTCATCGGTAAGAGGTTTCTTTTTTTCTTCGGAAGAAATGGCGTCTTTAAGAATTTGCTTCACTTCTCTTGAACTCACCTCTTCTCCCTCATCTGTTGAAAGACTTTCCGCAAAGAAGTATTTCAACAAATATGTTCCATAAGGCGTTTGAATGTATTTGCTATTCGCCATGCGGCTAATGGTTGAAATATCCATGGTTACACGATCCGCAATGTCTTTTAAAATCATGGGTTTCAACTTTGTTTCATCGCCGGAAAGAAAGAACTCGCGTTGCATAGTAAGGATTGCCTCCATGCAAATCATGAGTGTTTGATTTCTTTGTTGAATGGCGTCTATGAACCACTTTGCACTTTCGATTTTTTGTTTTACGAATTGAAGGGCTTCTTTCGCTTTTGTGTCTTTAGTTTTGAGCTTAGCATAGTGATCGAGCATGCCCTTGTACTCCCGACTTATCTTCAATTCAGGAGCATTTCTTGAATTAAGTTGAAGGCGAAGTTCATCGTTTTCTACCACCAACATAAAGTCTGGAGTAACATGCTGCACCGTCCGGTTAGACTCTTGCATGCTATTACCAGGCTTTGGATTAAGGTGCAATATGAGTTCAATAGAAGGTTTTAATTCATCATCGGAAATCCCAAGTTTTTTTGAAATTTTTTCGTAATGTTTTTTAGTGAACTCGTCGAAATATTTTTGAATAATAACTTTTGCTAGCTCAACTGTTGAAGTGTTTCTTTCTTGACGTTTTAACTGAATGAACAAGCATTCTCGAAGATCTCTTGCCCCAACACCTGCAGGGTCGAGTTCTTGAATTTCTTTGAGAATTTCTTCCAATTCTGGCACCGAAGTCACGATGTTCATGGAGAACGAAAGATCATTTGCTACCGCTTGCAGTTCCCTTCGTAAATACCCATTATCATCGAGATTTCCGATAATATATTCCGCAAGTTGCAATTGCTCTTCGTCCAAATCTCGAAGTCCAATTTGCGCATAAAGTAAATCGTGAAAAGTCTTACCGGCTCCTATAGGGATGTCTCTGTCTTCTTGGTCTGCAGAGTTGTTGTTTACGCTTAATTTGTAATCGGGAATATCATCATCTGAAAGATATTCTGAAAAATCGAAGTCTACTTCTTGGCTGTCGTTTTCTTCTTCGTTGTTGTCTTCGTCGCGTTCGCTTTCCTCTTTTTCTTCCTCCCCCTCCTCAAGGGCTGGATTACTTTCCATTTCCTCTTTGATACGTTGTTCTAATTCCATGGTTGGAATTTGTAACATTTTCATCAACTGAATTTGTTGAGGAGAAAGTCTTTGTTGTTGTTTTAATTGAAAGCTTTGTTTTAACATAACTTTCCAAAATTAGTGGGAATGACCCTTAAATTTGAAAAAAACGAAGAGAGATGGCCTTGAATAATTTTTTAACGAAAAAAAAGACGTTGATTTTTATCCTGCACGGCTTTATTCTCATATCATTGAGCGCGCTATTCAGCTGCAGAGAAAACGGACCAGTGTGTATAGTAGCTCCAGAATGCAGGGGCGATTCTGCCGTGCGATTTGCTGTTATAGGTGACTGGGGTTTGTGGGGGCAAGCGGATCAATTGAAAGTGGCAAAAGCAATGGATAAGGTGGGTTCGGAATGCCAGTACGATTTTATTGTAAGCACAGGGGACAATTTTTATGATGCTGGAGTAGATTCCGTAGGGGATGTATTATGGGACATGTCCTTTGAGTATGTTTACACAGGATCGCAGTTACAATGTCCGTGGTATGTTGTTTTAGGGAATCACGATTATCGGGGAGCGCCTTCTGCAGAAATGGCTTATTCGAACATGAGTTCACGGTGGAAATTACCTTCGAAATATTTTAAAGAACAGTTTTCTGCTGGGGGCAATGAATCTGTAGAAATGTTTTTCATGGACTCAAATCCATATCAGAAGGATTTGTTGTCTGCAGCTGGTTCTTATCCAGAGTTGAATGGGCAGGACACGGTTTCTCAGAACGGATGGATTGAAAGTGGCTTACGTAATTCTTCTGCAGATTGGAAATTGGTTGTCGGGCACCATCCGCTTTACACCTGCGGGGTTCGTAAAAACCAACGACAACACATGCGAAAGTTTGAAGGATTGTTCAACGAAACCCATGTAGACGCTTATTTCTGTGGCCACGAACACGATCTTCAGGTGCACAAGCCGGAAGGAAATGTTACATATTTTGTATCGGGCGGCGGCGGCAGTAAGCGACCTATTCAACCCCCCTTTGAATTTACTCATTTTGCACAGTCCACGCTAGGGTTTATGGTTGTTGAAATCACAAACGGTAAAATGACGGTCACGAGCTACAATGAAAATGGGCAAGTTTTACATGTAGAAAGCATTGTTCATTAAGCGGTTGTAAATTATATTTGCGATTAAGCCTAAGACTGAGAGCAACCCAATTGGGACTTGTTGCGTCTATACTTAAACCTAAAAAAGCCGGTTATTTTGAATAAGCATATTTTCTTTTTAAGTCTGATTCTTGTTGTTTTTGCTAACGCGAATTTATATGGTCAGGGAACGACTTGCTTGGGCGCAACACCAATTTGCTCAGGGACACCTACGAATTTTCCAGCGGTTGTTGGTGGTGCTGTGCCGGCAGGAAATAATTATGGTTGCTTGGGTAGTCAACCGAATCCATCGTGGTTTACACTGACGGTCGGCTCAACCGGCGCGATTACCATAAATCAAACGGCGCCATGCGATCAGGATTATGCCGTTTGGGGACCGTTCAATTCTTTGTCTGCAGCTTGCGCTGGTCTCACAGCTGCGCCAGTTAGCTGCAATTTCTCTGCAGCAACGGGAAACGTTTTCACATTGCCAGCGGCGACTCCAGGTCAAATTTTTATTATGTTATTTACCAATTTTGGCGGATGCACAGGGAATGTAAACATCACCGAATCTGCAGGCGGCGGCACTTTAACCTGTGTCCCGGTTTGTGCTGTTACAGCCTCTAATTTGGGGCCCTATTGCACCGGAACGACAATCACTCTTAATGCAACGGCTGCAACAGGCGCGACAGGTTATGCTTGGACAGGACCAAACGGTTTTACAGCCACAGGTCAGAACGTTACTATTCCAAGTTGCACCGCAGCAATGGCTGGTGTTTATACGGTTACCGCAACGGGTGCAGCTACTTGTACAGGATCTACAACTGTGGTTGTAAATCCAACGCCAACAATGAATCCAACCTCGAACAGTCCTGTTTGTGTTGGGAGTCCATTAACGCTGTGTTCAGGCGCTCCCGTAGGGGCTTTGGTTGCGTGGACAGGGCCGGCATATGCTGCCTTGAATCCTTGTCCAACTATCGTAAGTGCTACGGCCGCAATGACCGGAAATTATACCGTTACAGTGCTTTTAAATGGGTGTCAAGCACAGCAAATATTACCAGTAGTGGTGAACCCCGCCCCTACAGTAACGCCTATATCTCCAATTACGCTATGTTCCGGAGCGACAGTGCCCGCTCAAACATTTACAGGCACGCCTGCAACAGCAACGTATACTTGGACGAACAACCAAACGAGTATTGGGTTGGCCGCGTCTGGAAATGGTGGACTTCCCTCTTTTACCGCTACTAATAATTCAGCAACCCCTGTTGTAGCGACCGTTTCGGTAGTGCCTCATCTGGGGACATGTAACGGTACTGCAAGTAATTTCACAATTACAGTAAATCCCGCTCCTACAATTACGGTTCCTGCCTCTAACGTATATTGCGAAGGCGCAATAGTCCCTGCAATTCCTTGGACTACGAGCAGTGCGACTGCGACGGTGGCTTGGACGAATAACAATACAGCAACGGGCATGGGCGCTTTGGGAACAGGAACAATTCCAACGTTTACAGCAAGCCAAGTAACCACACAAACGATTTCTACCATAACTGCGACACCATCCCAAGGGGCTTGTGTTGGAACACCTGTTACGTTCAATCTTACGGTGAATAATGCGCCAAGCGCAACGATAACGGACATTGGACCGCTTTGTTCGAATGTGGGATTTCAAACGCTGGTTGCAGCCACCCCAGGCGGAACATGGTCGGGACCAGGTATAATAAATACGTCGAGTGGATTGTTTAATCCACTGACAGCAGGAGCAGGCACTACTCCGACAATAACTTATACTCTGAATTTACCCAATCAATGTCCTGCTTCTGACGTTACTCAGATTCAGATCATTAGTGTACCTCTTGCTAACGCAGGCTTGAATCAAAGTGTTTGTCAAGGACAAACTTTGAATTTGAATGGTTCATTTACCAATTCGAACACGGGAAACGAGACATTTGCTTGGACACCGGCTACGAACCTTACAAACACAACCACCCTTACACCGACATACACTGCGAACAGCACGCAAACATATACATTAACAGTCACCTCAGGTATATGCAGCTCAACAGATAATGTTGTAGTTACTATGCTGCCCCAGAGTAATGCTACCATTAATGCCGCAGGTCCTTTTTGCGCAGATGTTGCACCTGTCGTTTTAACCGCGGCTCAAACCGGAGGAACATGGAGTGGAACAGGAATCACCAACGCAACAACAGGTTCGTTCAATCCAGCATTGGCAAACGTTGGCAATAACACGATTACTTATTCTATAGCAGGATCTTGCCCAAGCACAGACACCCAGGTAATTGTTGTTTACGCTGTTCCAAATGGAGCTATAACACCATCAGGACCATATTGTCAATCAGCTCTTCCTGTAACTCTTACAGCAGCATCTCCCGGTGGTACTTGGAGCGGAACAGGAATTAACAATGCAGCAACAGGAAGTTTCGGATCAACAACATTGGCCGCTAACACCTATGCAATAACCTACACAACTTCTGGAAACTGTCCGCGAACATTCAACCAAAATATTGTAGTCAACGCAAGTACAAACGCTACCATCAGCGCTGCAGGCCCATTTTGTTCGGACGATGCGGCTGTAATTTTAACGGCAGCTCAAACCGGAGGAACATGGAGTGGTCCTGGTATTACCAATGCCTCAACCGGCGCATTCAATCCGGGAACTGCGAATATTAGCAACACAATTACTTATTCCATTGGCGGACCATGTCCGAGCACAGACACGCAGGTTATTGTTGTGAATTCATTGCCCGACGGAACAATTACTCCCGCAGGACCATTTTGCCAATCTTCTCTTCCGTTCACTTTGACCGCAGCTAGTCCAGGAGGAACTTGGAGTGGAACAGGAATTAATAACGCTTCAACGGGAAGTTTTGGTTCTACAACTTTAGGAGCAAGCACCTATACTGTTACTTATAACACTGGCGGTAACTGCCCACAGGTTTTTACGGAAAACATTGTGGTGAATGCCAATACGAGTGCAACCATAGCCGCTGCCGGACCTTATTGTGCAGATGTTGCGCCTATTGTCTTGACAGCAGCTCAAACAGGTGGAACTTGGTCAGGAACGGGAATTACCAGCGGCGTAACAGGGGCTTTTAATCCTGCCTCAGCGAATATTGGAGACAACATTATTACTTATTCCATCGGCGGACCTTGTCCAAGTACAGATACTCAGACTATTCTCATTTACGATGTTCCAGACGGAACTATTACTCCGGCGGGCCCATTTTGCCAATCAGATTTACCGGTTACATTAACAGCAGCAAGTACCGGTGGAACATGGAGTGGAGCAGGAATCAATAGCACTTCGACAGGTGGCTTCGGTTCGGCAACGTTGGCCGCAAGTTCATACACTATTACCTACAATACTGGCGGAAACTGCCCCAACAACTTTACGCAAACTATTGTTGTCAATGCAAATGTTGACGCTACAATTACGCCTCAAGCTAATATTTGTGCCGATGCATTGCCCATTACTTTTCAAGCCGCGAATTTGGGAGGTGTTTGGAGTGGAAATGGAATAACGAATACAGCAACAGGAGCGTTTGATCCGGCCTCTGTAATTCCTAATGTTCATACCATTACTTACACGATTTCAGGTGCATGCCCGGATTCTGACACAGAGACCATAGAGGTTTATGAAGTTTTCGACGGAACCATTACCCCGGCTGGACCGTTTTGCCAAGCTGACCTTCCCGTAATATTAACAGCAGCAAGCACAGGTGGAACATGGAGTGGAACAGGATTTAATAATGTGGTAAATGGAAGTTTTGGCTCAACGAACTTGGCCGGGAGTACTTACACGGTTACCTACACAACCGCGGGAAGTTGCCCGCGAATCTTCAATGAAACCATTGTGGTGAGCGCGGATGTTGACGCAACTATTTCGAACGTAGCGCCTTTATGTGCTGACGTTGCTTCGTTTAATTTAACAGCAGTAGATCCAGGAGGAACCTGGAGCGGAACTGGAATAACAGATGCGGTTGCGGGAACATTTGACCCGAGCATTGCTACCGGGAATCCGACCATTACTTACACCATTCCAGGATCTTGCCCGAGTACAGATACGCAAGTAATAACGGTTTACGCTGTTTACGACGGAACTATTACGCCGGCAGGACCCTTCTGTCAAGAAGATCTTCCAATTACATTAATTGCCGCAAGCACAGGTGGAACATGGAGTGGCACGGGTATCAATAGCGCTTCAGCAGGAACATTTGGCTCCGCTTCGTTAGCTGCGAATTCATACACAATCACGTACACAACACAAGGAAACTGCCCACAGGCAAACACGACAACTGTTGTGGTAAATGCGAACGTGGACGCAACGGTGTCCGCTGTTGCCGATGTTTGTAATGATGCACCTGCATTTAATTTATCTGCCGTGGATGGTGGCGGAACGTGGAGTGGTCAAGGCGTTAATGCATCAGGAACTTTCGCTCCGAATTCAGTTACTCCTAACACATACATCATAACCTATTCAATTGGTGGTGCGTGCCCCGATACGGACACTCAGTCTATTGTTGTGTTGCCTGTTCCTGATGGAACAATAACACCGGCTGGCCCATTTTGTCAAGACGCTTTACCGCAAACTCTTACTGCAGCAAGTGTTGGAGGAACATGGAGCGGAACTGGAATAACAAGTGCAGCAAATGGAACATTTGGAGCATCGAACACCCCTGCTGGAAACTATTCAATTACCTATTCAACACCTGGGGCGTGTTCTAATTCTTTCAATCAAGTTGTTCAGGTTATTGCCAATCTAGACGCTACTATTGCAGCTGCCGGACCGTTTTGTGAAGACGATTCACCATACAATCTTACTGCTGCAAGTGCAGGTGGGGTTTGGAGTGGAACAGGTGCAATTACAGCTGGAGGACAGATTTCGCCAAGCACGTTGGGTGCAGGACCGTTTACTTTCAATTATAACATAAACAACAGCGGTTGTCTTAGCAGCGATAACGTTCAGGTGACAGTAAACGCATTGCCTCAGCCGAGTTTCACAACGAGCACAACAAATGGCTGCTCTCCTCTTTCAGTTACATTCACCAATACATCGACCCCTTTGGGAAGTAGTTGTGTGTGGTATGTGAATGGCGCACCAGCAGGGAACGGAAATACGCTTAGCGAGATTTTCACAGGTAGCTCATGCGAGGACATTGGTATTATGATTACTGACGCTGCGGGGTGCAGTCAGAGTATGACCATGACTGACGTGGTTTGCGTGAACCCGAACCCATCGGCTTCATTTGCTTGGTCGCCAATAGAGCCAATGTTAGGAGGTACCGTATCTTTTGAGAACACATCGATTGGAGGCACAACTTATACGTGGGACATAAATGGTCAGGGGGCTTCGGGAGAGAGTGTGAGTTACAATGTACCGTCATTAGAATCAGGTGAGTTTCAGGCTTGTCTTGAAGTTGTAGGTCCAGGAGGTTGCATGGACGCTCAGTGTTACACCGTTGTATTAAGCGCAGAGTCATACATTTTTGTCCCGAATTCCTTCACCCCGGATGCCGACGGAACGAACGATGTGTTTGCTCCGATTATCGCAGGATTAACGAGCGACTATAGATATACATTTAGAGTCTATAACCGTTGGGGAGATGTTATTTTTGAAACGAATGATCCCAATGATGTTTGGACGGGTGATGTTCACGGTGGAAACTATTACGCTCAACCGGATGCGTATGTCTACGAAATAACTCTGCAACTAAGAGCTGGAGAGGTTCCGTTTAGAAAAGTAGGCTCTATTGTTTTAATTCGATAAAAAGTACCAAAGGATATTCGAAGGCCGCAACTATTTTATACTTTTGTTAGTCTAATGTTCATAAGGAAGAAATTCCTCTTGAACAGACCAAAACCTACACTTGTGAAAAAACATTTATTTACCGTTTTAGTAGTCTTGTTTTCTATTGCTGCGAAAGCGCAACCGGGACCTACTACATATACGCTCAATCCTCAACCCATCAACGGACAGTATTCAACCGGAACGGTCGTTACGATGTGTTTTACAATGACCGGATTCGGAGGTTGTGGATCAGCGGAATGGTTCGAAGGATTCGATTTGAATTTAGGGCCGGGCTGGACCAATGTTGCGCCAGTGACTGCTCCTGCCGATTGTGGTGGTGCTGCAGGAGGTGGTCAAGGTTGGATTTGGTTAGTAACTAATAATACGGCAGTGGGTCCGGTAGGTCCAGGTTATTTTTATGAAGGTCCAACAGGTCCTATTGACGGAAACCCATCAAATGATTGGGGAGATGCCGGAAACTGCACATGGAGCTTTTGTGTGAATCTAACGGTTGCGAATTCACCTGCAGCAGGAAATTTATCTGTATCTGTCTCGGCTGCCGCTGATGGTTATTGGGGAAGCTGGGGAGGAAATGGCTGCGACTACGCTACACCAATTACCGTTTTACCTCCGTCTACAAGTATTTCAGGTGTTCCAATTTGTTCTGTAACGGCATCTGCAACTTCTACGAACGCGAACAACTGCGCAGGGGCTACCGTTACATTGGCAGCGTCAAATGCTTTCGGGGCAACCAATTACTCTTGGACAGGACCAAATGGATTCACGGGGACAGGTCAATCTGTAACCATTCCGGGAGCACAAGTCACTAATGCGGGTTTATATACAGTAACTGCTACAGGAGCTGCAACATGTTCTGGATCTACGACAGTGGTTGTTAATCCAGTGCCACAAGTGAATGCAACTACGAACGGACCCGTTTGTGTTTGTAATCCTTTAACACTAAGTTCTGGATTAACCCCAACACCGGGGCTATTGGTAGCGTGGACGGGACCTGGATTTGCTTCTTTGAGTGCCAACCCGACTATCGCTTGCCCACAAGTTACAGCTAGCGGAACATATACTTGTACTGCCTTGCAAGCGGGTTGTCAAACCCAGCAAACAGTTGTTGTATTGGTAAGCCCAACGCCTTCAGCGGTTGTAAGTCCGGGAGGAACTTACAGCGTTTGTGCTGGCGCAACTATTCCTACCCAAACCATTACAGGCACTCCAGCAAATGCTGTTCTAGGTTGGACCAATACACAATCCGGTATAGGAATTCCTGCAACTGGTACAGGGACAATACCATCATTTACTACTGTAAACAATACGTCAGCTTCAATAACTTCGGTTATAACGGTAACTCCAACATTAGGCACTTGTACGGGAACACCAAGCACGATAAGCATCACAGTAGGACCAAGTCCGACTATTATTGAACCTGTTTCAAATTTGTATTGCGACGGCGCAACTTTCGCTGGAGTAAATTGGGGAGCAACACCTTCGAGCACAGTTGTAAACTGGACAAACGATAACACTGCTTCTGGTCTCCCGGGATCTGGACAAGGGAACATTGGAAGTTTTCTTTTAACTAACCCAACGCTTGGCCAAGCTCTCTCAACTTTTACAGCGACACCTTCAGTTGGAACTTGTATAGGAACACCTGTAACCTTCACTGTTACGGTTGCTGGTAATGGGGATGCAACCATTACTGATATTGGTCCGCTGTGTTCAGATGTCGGTCCGCAAACGATTGTTGCTGCTGATCCAACTGGAACTTGGTCTGGGGCTGGAATCGTTAGCACATTCGGTAATACTTCAGTTTTCGACCCAACTCTTGTTGGCCCGGGTCAACACGATATTTATTACAGTATTGCCGGTCAATGTGGCGGTACAGATGGACTCCAAATTGAAGTTGTGAACGTACCTGCTGCTTTTGCTGGACTCGATTTCAGTATTTGTGAAGGTGTGGATTCCGTGATGGTTGGTTCATTCACCAATTCAACTACAGGAACAGAACAATACACTTGGTATCCAGCCTTGAATTTAAGCAGTTCAACTATTTCATCTCCCACGCTAACGGCTGTTTCAACACAAACCTATACACTTACAGTGAACTCGGGAATTTGTGCTTCAAGTGACGATATCGTAGTTACTGTTGTGCCACAAAGTGATGCGACAATCATTGCGTCGGGCCCTTATTGCGCGGACATTACAGCGGTGCAGCTCTCTTCTCTCGAGACAGGAGGAACTTGGACCGGAACAGGAATAACCAATTCAACAAACGGGACATTCGATCCTGCTGTGGCAACTGCAACACCAGGAACCTACACCGTAAGTTATTCAATTGGTGGATTTTGCCCATCAACAGACACTGAAGACTTTGTTGTTTGGTCTGTTCCAGACGGAACGATTACTCCCGCAGGTCCATTTTGTATTGCAGAACTTCCAATTACATTGGCAGCTGCTAGTCCAGGAGGAACTTGGAGCGGAACTGGAATAAACAATGCTGTTTCAGGAAGTTTCGGAAGTGCAACAACAACAGCGAATTCTTATTTGATTAACTACAATACAGGTGGAAACTGTCCGCATGATTTCACGACAACGGTTGTTGTAAATGCGAATTCAAATGCGACTATTAATGCCATTGCCGACATCTGTAATGACGCTCCAGCGGTTACACTTACTGCGGCTCAGACAGGTGGAACATGGTCAGGCCAAGGTGTTGCGGGGTCAAGCTTTAGTCCAGCTGGATTGATTCCTGGACCTTACACTGTGACTTACAATATTGCTGGCGCATGTCCAGATTCTGATACGCAAGACGTGGTTGTTTTAGCTGTTCCAGATGGAACCATTACACCAGCTGGACCATTTTGTCAAGACGCATTGCCTCAAACGTTATCTGCCGCTGCCCCAGGGGGCACTTGGAGCGGAACAGGAATAACAAGTGCGGCTAACGGAACTTTCGGCAGCGCAAGCACTCCTGCGGGAAATTATCCCATTACTTATACCACTTCAGGTTTATGTCCGCAAGCATTCACAGAAACTATCCAGGTAATTGGAAATCTCAACGCAGCAATTACAGCGGCAGGTCCTTTCTGCGAAAACGCTGCTGCTCAGACATTAACAGCTGCAAATCCAGGAGGGGTTTGGACTGCAACAGGAACGGGAGCGATCACAGCTGGAGGACAAATTTCCCCAACCACACTTGGTGCTGGAACGTATACGTTTAATTACAATTTGAATAACAGTGGGTGCTTAAGTGCGGACGATGTTCAAGTAACTATAAACGCATTGCCAATACCAAGCTTCACCACAAGCTCAACTACGGGATGTTCACCGCTTTCTGTAAGCTTTACAAACACATCAAATCCATTAGGGAGCAGCTGCGTTTGGTACTTAGACGGCGTTTCAGCAGGAAGTGGCAACACGTTTAGTAATCTATTTGAAGGAAACTCTTGTTCCGATATCGGAATTATGATCACAGATGCCGCAGGTTGCAACGCAACGATAACGCAGAACGATGTGGTGTGTGTTGTTTCAAACCCATCAGCTTCATTTTCTTGGACACCTTCAGAGCCTACATCGGGAAGCACTGTATTTTTTGACAACGCCTCACTTGGTGGGGTATCGTACACTTGGAATATCGATGGAACCGAATACACCAGTGAAAATGTAACATTCCCAATTCCAAGTAGTATTGGCGAGACATTTGAAGCGTGCTTGGATGTTGTTGGGGCGGGTGGTTGCATGGACGCTCAGTGCTATAGTGTAAGTGTAAGTTCGAGTTCGTATGTATATGTTCCGAATTCATTTACTCCAGATGGAGATGGGAAAAACGATGTTTTCGCTCCTGTTGTAACGGGCTTATCAAGCACATCGCGCTATAGTTTCAGTGTATATAACCGTTGGGGAGATTTGATTTTTGAAACAAAAGATCCAACTGAAGTTTGGGTAGGTGATGTCAACGGAGGATCACACTTTGCTGAAGACGGAGCCTACGTGTATGAAATAAAGATTCAGTTTAGTTCAGGAGAGGATCCATTTAAACGGATGGGAACAGTAGTATTGGTTCGTTAACGAATAAGACTAACAAAACCGCGGAATTCACGAGCCTCACCGTTCGTGAATTTTGCTTTTACGAGGTACGAATAAACGCCATCGGGAGCGAAATAGCTCCCGCTACGCACCTCTCCAATCCAAGGTGTATTCGGATTCGAACTAGAGAAAATAATTTCACCCCATCGATTGTAGACCAATGTCTCAACTTCTGTCCACCCGTTTATTTCAGGAAACCAAACATCGTTAATTCCGTCGTTATTCGGAGTGAAGGAATTCGGAATGAAAACATAAATATTGCAATCATCGAATTCCATATTCCAGTTTCTCGAAACCGTTTCGCAGCTATTTGAAACCGTTACCGAGTAATTTCCAGATTCATAAAAAGGGTGTGTTGAAAGATCGCTTCCGTCGAACCACAGAAAGTATTCTGCCGTTGCGGAAGAGGCCGTGAGTGTTACAGTATCCCCTTGGCAATACGTATAATTATTTCCAATAGGAATCACAAGGGGTTCTAAAAACGAAACAAGTATTGAATCGAAAACATTGCAAACACCGTCTGAATATGACGCTATGACCAATCCGGGTGAATTTACGAGGTAGGTTGAAGAGAGGGTGCTGCTATTCCATGTCAGTTGTTCATTGAAAGAAAAGTTCAAACTTGCCCCCGAGCATAACGTCGTATCCGGCCCTAGGTCAACATTAGGCGGCGACACAACAGTTACAAGCGCACTGTCTAGCATTGGGCAGCCCAAATAGAAATAAGTGCCGTAAATCACGCCTGAAGCGGAAACGGGTAGAGATGTACTTGTTGTTCCATTTCCCCATAGGACGCTTTGACTTGTGTTGTATGAATAGGGCTGGTCTGCGCAAATTGTAACATCTGGCCCAAGATCCCAGTTCGGAAGTGTTGCGATTGACACATTCACAACGTCTGTTAACGAGCACCCGTTGAGTGTTGCCGTTACTTGGTAGTTACCGGCGTTTAGAACGCTATAACTGGCAGTTGCCGGGCCGTTTAACCATTGCACTGAAGTGAAATTCCCTGAAGCCAATAAGTTTGCGTTAGTTCCGGGACAAATGACAGTATCGTTCCCCGCGAAGACAGAAACCGCCAACGGACTAACCACAAAATCGAAAGAGCCGGTGGCTGTATTTCCGCACGCGTCGTTCACATATCCGGCAAGGTCGGAGATTGACAAAGTGTAATTTCCGGGTGGAAGATTTCCTAGCGTTGGAATGAGAGTCACAGAAGGGTTTCCAGGCGAGTTAGGAGCAGGCAGCTGAATGGAGTTGATGGTCACGTTTCCCGAAGGGCCCGTTAATTGAAAATCTACAGGCTGAATGGAAGTGGTAACAATGTCTTCGTCGAATTCAACCACAACACCAGGATCGTTGCAGTCGGTGGTGACATTTATAATTGTTGGATTAATATCGTCGAATAGAGAAGCTGTTGAATTAGAGAAATCAATGGAGTAACCGCTCGAGCTGTTCGACCAATTCATAACGACCAATGCGTAGGTTTGACCAGCCACAACATTTAAATCTCCGTTGAAGGTTGGTCCGTTCAAATCGCCTGGGCCATTAGAATTTCCGGACCCTCCGTTTGCAGTGGAAATACCCGTGGGACCTGACCCGAAAAATAGTCCGTATGAATTGCAACTTACTTCTGGCGAAGTGCCGTTCATTATTCCAGCACAGCCGTTATCAGTAATATTGAACATACCCCAATCATAGTCGGCATCAACATCAGAAGGATCTAAAATAAAACCCATATTGCCTGATTGCGTAACAGTGAAAGTATACCACATCGAACTTGTTTCAGCGCCGTTGTTGCAGGCTCCTGTTGGCTCGAAAATAGTCCCGAAAGTTGAAGTGGCGTTGGCTTCAGTATAGACATCCTCACACAACTGAATGGCCCCATTGCAATCGCTAACACTCTGCGCACAGCAGTCTGCAGAGAAAAGCAAAACAAGAACAAGTGAAATGAATGATTTCATGGAAAACAGTTAAGGCAGTCATGCAATTTACCATTTTTTTCTAACCATTTGAATAAAGATGTTGTTTATATGGAAATGAACTCCCCTATTTTTTGAACGACTAATTCTGTTGAATCAACTCCCTGTTGCTTTAACTCAATTAATCTTTCCAATGGCTCCATAACCGGCTCATCCGATAAATCGAAACATCCGTAGTGCATGGGAATCATTTTCTTGGCTTTCATTTCTTTTGCTGCACGCAGCGCGTCTTGAGGAGAAATATGATTTTGCTTCATGAACCATTCGGGCTGGTAAGCGCCAATGCCAATGATGCAATAATCTATGTTGAAATAGTCTCCAACTTCTTTCAGATGTGTGTTATACCCCGTGTCGCCGCTGAAGTAAATAGTGGTGTTTTCAAACTGAATAACGAATGCTCCCCAGAGGTGTTCGTTGTAATCGAAAAGACCGCGCTTCGCCCAGTGTTGTGAAGGCAGAAATGAAATGGTTAAATTGTTTTTCAAAGTAGAAAAAACTTGATACCATCCCGCTTCTTCAATGTTTTTATGTCCGCATAAACTGCGAATCAACGAACCCATTTTAAGTCCGGTTAGAATCTTAGCATCGGGAGAATTTTTAAGAATGGATTTCAAGCTTTTTCCGCTCAAATGATCGCGGTGATTGTGACTCAACAGTATGTAATCAATGATGGGGAATTCATTTGTTTTAAATGGAAGTGAAGAGTATCTCTTGTGGAAGGGTGATAGCTTTTCGAAAACTGGATCTGTAATAATATTCAAGCCGTTGATACGCATGAAAAAACAGGCGTGACCTAACCAAACAATTCCATCTTCATTCCCATTTAACCAATTGAAATTTTCCGCAATTTCTGGCCCCGTCATTCCCATTTTTTTTTCTGTTTGAAATGGATTTGTTGCGCGCTTCCATTTCATCACGTCTTTGAAATTCGGGATGAATTGTGTGTGGAAATTTTTGAAACGATCGGACGGATCTAGGGGTGTTTTTACTTCAACAAAATCTGAATGAATGTATTTCAGCGAAGGGTTTTCAGTCTTCTTCATAATGAGAAAACAAAGTAACCTCAGAAACGTTCGCAAAAAAAGAAAAGGGCCGACGAATCGGCCCTCTTCCATATAGAAAATAAAAATCTTAGTTCTTCACGAAACGCTGATTGCTTGTTCCATTTGCGTTTTGGTACTGCACGTCGTACACACCGTTTGCAAGATTAGAAACATCAACTTTAGCGATACCGTTGTTGAAGTTGTTGAACGAAGTAACCAACTGCCCGTTTGCATTGAAGATGCGAATAACGCCATTCTCGTTAGCTGGAAGTTGAATGTTCAATTCAGAAGTTGTTGGATTTGGGAAAACACTGAATGTAGTTTTAGCCATAGGTCCTTCTTCAACACCAACTAAATCAAGTGTTACACACACATAGATTTGATCGTTGTCGGTTACAGGATCTGCAGCATCTTCTGGTTGAACGTGAATTCCTGGTTCGAAATCTCGCTGAACGATTAAGTGAATTTTATCTCCGTATGCGAATGGCGCCATTGAAGCATATACATACTCATATCCGTCTTCGGCAATGTCTGGAGTAATGTCTGAAGGTTCAGTCCACGTTGCACCGCCATCGTCTGATTTTACAGCATAGATATGTCGCAGGTATTCTGCACCGTTGAAGTAATTTTCATTAACGGCTTGATAGGAACAGAAGATCGTTCCGTCGGCCGCTTCAGCGAGTTGAGGATGTGAAGCAGTGCCGCTGTTTCCGTATTGACCAACTTCTGTGATTGAAGCAGGAATAGTTGCATCGAGGTCAGGAGAAATTCCAATTTCAAGAACTTCGGCAGCAGGATCAACCATGTTTTCGTTCCAATATGCAACACTTCCTGCTAATGGGAAGTAGCTGTACGATGAATCAATAACACCGATATCATCGGTATAGAACATAGTTCCGAAAGCGGCATGAGCAGTGCCGCTTGCATCGATGTAAACTGCACCGGCTCCGTCAGAAGAAAGAATAGTATCTTGAAGACCATCTAATTCGATATCTGTTCCTTGGTCAATAACGTAGTTATCAATAGGGAAGTCCCAGATAGTGCTGCGCGTCCAAGTGGTTCCGTTGTCGTCAGAAATCCAGATGTAAGAATCTTGAAGCTCACCGAAAGAAGCAATTGCAATTTTATTTCCACGAGCGTAAATGGCATAAGCGTCTCCGGAAAACCCTTCAACTAACGACACGTCTTCTTCACCAGGAAGTAATACTTCTGTCAAATCCCATGTTGCACCGCCGTCGGTTGAACGATTGTACAAGATAGGACCAGTCATTCCGTTTGTGAATGCACCGGCGTTAGGATCTGCCAGACATACCATGTGAATGCTGTTTCCATCTGCACCACCCGAAACTGCACGGGGCCAAAACATTGAAAATCCTGAAGGCGTTGGCACAATGGAGTTTACCCATGTTCCTGTTCCAATTGCAGGGCGCGTCCAAACTTTGATTCCTGCAGAACCGCTGTGGTTCATTAACACTTCAGAACCGTTTGAAGGGTGAATCAAAGATGTCCATCCCACACGCATGCTTTCAACACGTTGTGTAATATCGTCTTGCCAAACACCTGCTGTGCGGTAGTTGTAACCCGTTCCGCGGTCAGGGTAAGTGTCAGAAGAATTTGTTGCGCTGAAAGTGAAACAAGCTGCAACCCCAGCGTCATCAGCAATAATGCGATTTTGGATACTGCCGTTGGTTTGCAGGTCGTAAATAGAAGTTCCTACGTACTCTTCCACCTGAACCATACTCTTTGCAGTAGAAACTGCATAGGGGGCTTTTGATTGTTGTGAAGGAGCATCGCCAACTGTAGTGTTGGTGTAAGGGTTGAATTTCGCCGCCTTGTTTTGTGAGGCAGACAATTTGGTTGGAATTTGCTGAGCGCTTGCGCTGAAAGCAATTCCCATAGCCAATGTAAAGTAGAGTCTTTTCATAGTAGTGGTTTAGTTTAGCGAACTAATTTAGCAAAAATTGGTTTCAATCTAAGAAAGAGGAAAAAAAAAGTATGAAGGCTATAATTATAAATATTGGAGACGAGCTGCTGATTGGTCAAACCATTAATACCAACGCCGCGTGGATGGGGCAATATCTGAATAGTTTCGGAATTGAAGTGGAATCTTCGCTTTGCATTTCTGACAAGGGTCCTGTGATCTTTAGTGAAATAGACAACGCCTTGAAAAAGGCTGATGTTGTTGTTGTAACAGGGGGATTGGGCCCGACCAAAGACGATATTACTAAACATACGTTGTGCAAACTTTTTCAAACCGAACTAGTCATGCACGAGCCGAGTTACTTGCGCGTGAAGGCTTTTTTCGAAATGCGTGGGCTTCCGTTTTTGAAAATGAACGAGCAACAAGCTTTGGTGCCAGAGGGGTGTACCGTCTTAGAGAATATGGTAGGAACCGCCAACGGCATGTGGTTCGAGCGCGACGGACATGTTTGCGTTTCGCTTCCTGGCGTTCCTTTCGAGATGAAATATTTGATGGAACATGATGTTGTCCCGCGAATTCAACAAAAATTTGAACTTCCAAAAATTGTACATAGAACCATATTAACGCAAGGTGTAGGAGAGAGTTTTTTGGCAGACCAGCTAACCGAGTGGGAGAACTCATTGGCCGCAGAAGACATTCATCTTGCATATTTGCCTTCACCCGGAATGGTGAAGTTGCGAATGTCTATTTATGGCGGTGCTGAAGAAACTATTCTTCATGAGCGCATCCAAAGAAAAGAAGCTGAACTGCACGCCCTAGTGGGTGAAGTCATTTTTGGATATGAGAAGGAAACCCTTCAAAGCGTGTTGGTGGAAAAATTAAAAGAGGCGGGAAAAACGGTCAGTTTTGCCGAAAGCTGCACGGGTGGAATGATGGCGCAGAAGGTTACGGATGTTTCAGGTGCAAGCCAGGTTTTTCATTCAGGCTGGGTGGTTTATCATGCGGAATCGAAATCGAAAGAATTGGGCGTTGACCCCGAAATAATTTCGAAACACGGTGAAATCAGCGGAGAGGTTGCAACGGCAATGGCCGATTGCGCTCGGCTTAAATCTGGAAGCGATTTTGCATTGTCATCAACAGGTTGGGCAGGACCGGATGGCGGCGATGAAATTCATGGAGTTGGGACAATTTTCGTCGCACTTTCAACAGGAAAAGGCACAATTGTTAAAGAGCTGAAGTTTGGAAAGAACCGCACGCGCAATCGGGAAATGGCTTCTGATGCAGCTTTTATGCTTTTAATCAAAGAAATTCAGAAGTAAAAATTGGATTTATTAAAAACTAGCGTATATTTGCACCCCTTTATTCACAAAAACTCATTCTTATGCCACGCATTTGTCAAATCACTGGAAAGAAGACTATCACTGGAAACAGAGTTTCCCATTCTAATATCAAAACACGTAGAAAATTCTATCCAAACTTGCAGTACAAGCGTTTTTGGTTGGCGGAAGAAAGCCGTTGGGTGCAATTGCGCGTAACGCCAAAAGGAATGAAAACCATTAATAAAATTGGTTTGGCAGCTGCTATGAAAAGAGCAAAAGAAAACGGAATCGGATAATTTTTTTATATCGAAATTGAAAAAGGTTGAGTTCGCTCAACCTTTTTTGTTGTACACTCTTTAATTTCTCTTAATTTTCTTATATTTGCACCCCTTAAAACGTGTTGAACAATACTGAATTTACATGCAAAATAGATCGCTACTCTGGATTTTTATTATCCTTCTAACCTTATCAGTCGGCTACCTTCTGTCGTTTAGCTTCATTTCGAAGAGCTACGAGAATGTGGTGTTTCAAGCTGTTGAAGAGTCTATTACAGACGAATTAGTAAAAGGTGAATTGTTGAAGAACTATGGCGACACCATGGTGGTTGCAGATTCTATTCGTAAGACAGGATTCGAGGCATACCGCGATAGCATTATCACAATGCGTCATGGAAGTATTGATTCTTTCGTTAAAGCAAACTTCGAGGCTAAACGCGAATCGTTGTTTACAATGAAATACAACAAGGCATTGCGTGATAGCGCTGACGCAGTTGCATTTCCTTTAATGGGTTACAGCTACAGCTATTTGAAATCTCATGAGTTGGCCTTAGGTCTTGACTTGAAAGGCGGTATGAGTGTTACACTCGAGGTGAGTATTCCTGACCTTTTACTTTCATTAAGTGACTACAGTACTGACGCGACGTTCTTAAGCACGATTGAAAACGCGAAGAAAGCACAATTGAACAGCACGGCAGATTTCTTAACTCTTTTTGAAGAAGAGTGGAAAAAGTCTGGCGGACAAGGACAGTTGTGGAGAAAATTCAGCAACCAAACAAATCAAGACAAGTTTAAAGCGAACATGTCTGATGATGAGGTTATGAAAGTTTTACGCAAAGAGGCGAGTGATGCGATAGACAATACTGAGAATATTATTCGTAAGCGTATTGACCAATTTGGTGTGACTTCACCAAACGTTCAAAAACAATCTTTGACAAGCCGAATTGTTGTTGAATTGCCTGGTGTTACAGATCAAGAGCGTGTTCGTAAAAACTTACAGGGTACGGCAAATCTAGAATTCTGGAACACGTATTTCAATGTTGAAATTGCGCAAGCAATGATTGACTTGAACACAGCCTTGGGCAAAATTCAAGCTCCTGAGTTGTATGCAGCAGTTCAAGATACTGCCAAGAAAGATTCAACCGCTACAGCACCAGCTGTTAAGCCAGACGATCAATTGACGGAAGATGAGAAGAAGCGTAAATATCCTTTGTTCGCGATCTTCGGTCCGAATATTCCAAGAGATAATCAAGCTGTCCCATCTGCAATTGCGGGTACTGCGAAAGTTACTGATATGGAAGCGGTAGACCGCATCTTCAATTCAGACATGGCGAAGAGTATGTTCCCAAAGGATTTGCGTCTGATGTGGAGTGCGAAACCTGAGAAGGGAATTGCAATTCTTTACGCCATTAAAGCAGACGAATTAAACGGTCGCGCACCAATAGACGGAAAATCAATTGTTGACGCTCGTCAAGACTTTGATCCAATTAAAGGTGGAATTGTTGTTGAAATGACCATGAGTCCAGATGTAGGTGCTCCGAAGTGGAAAGAAATGACTGCGAAGAACGCAAAAGACAACAACAGAGCGGTTGCAGTAGTTATGGATAATTTAGTTTATTCAGCACCGTCTGTAAATGAAGAAATTCCAAATGGAAAATCAGTAATCACATTTGGCTCTGGTGACAATCGTGATAAGCAAATTTTAGAAGCGAAAGACTTAGCTGGATTATTGAAAGCTGGATCACTTCCTGCTCCTGCGAAGATTATTGATGAAGTTGTTGTTGGTCCGAGCCTTGGAGCTGAGAACATTAATGCTGGTATCTGGTCGTTCATTGCAGCATTCATTGTTATTCTTCTTTACATGATGTTCTACTACGCTTGGGCGGGTTGGGCAGCAAACGTTGCATTGGTTGCGAACTTATTCTTCTTGATTGGCGCGCTAGTATCATTAGGTGGAACATTGACTCTTCCTGGTATTGCCGGTATCGTGTTAACCATGGGTATGGCTGTTGATGCGAACGTATTGATTTACGAACGTGTGAAAGAGGAATTGCGTTTAGGCAAGCCGGTATCGGTTGCGATGTTAGACGGATTCAAGAAAGCTTTGGGTGCGATCATCGATGGTAACGCAACAACATTGATTTCCGGATTGGTCTTGTTGTTTGTTGGAACGGGACCTATGAAAGGTTTCGCAACGACCTTAATCATTGGTATTTTCACAACATTGTTCACTGCAATTGTTATCTCTCGTTTGATTCTTTACAAGCGTCTAGACAGCAAGAAAGAAATTACTTTCTACAGCAACATTACTAAGAACTGGTTCACGAAAATGAACTACGACTTCGTAACCAAGCGTTACTTGTACTACGGAATTTCTGCAACCATCTTAATTGCTGGTGCGGTTTCTTGGACCACACGCGGATTCAACATGGGTGTTGACTTTGTTGGAGGAACTTCATTCAAAGTAAAATACGAAGAGAAAGTTGATCCAGAAGCTGTTCGTAGCGCCCTTTCAACAGCATTGGTTGAAAATGGAAATGCCTCTGCTAGTACTGTTCAAGCCATTGGTACTGCAGGTAACGAATTGAAGATTACGACTAACTATTTGATTAACGACAACTCAAACGATGTTACACAGCGCGTTCAAAGCGACGTTGACAAAGCGTTGGGGACAGTGGGTAAGCATGAGATTACTACTTCATACAAAGTAGACGCTTCCATGAGCGATGACTTTAGGGCCGAGGCGATATGGGCTGCTATTCTTACATTGTTGTTGGTAGGTATTTATGTAGTGTTCCGCTTCCGTAAAATTGACTTTGCAATTGGGGCTTCTGTGGCATTGTTACACGATGCGCTTATAGTAATTTGCGCGTTCACTTTGTTAAACGGAGTTGTTCCTTTCACATTGGAAGTGAATCAAAACTTTGTTGCGGCAATTCTGACGATTATCGGTTACTCAATCAACGATACCGTTGTAATCTTTGACCGTATTCGTGAATACTTCCGCGAGCGTCGTAATCCTGAATTGAAGTCTACTATCAACGATGCATTGAACAGCACGCTTGGTCGTTCAATTAACACGTCTATGACGGTGTTATTGACCTTAGGAGTCATGTTCATCTTCGGTAGCGATGATATTCGCGGATTCGTATTCGCTATGATTATTGGGGTAATAAGTGGGGTATACTCTACCTTATTTATTGCAACTCCGATTGTAGTAGATATGCGTAAAATCTTTGGAAAGAAAGAAGCGAAATAATATCGCCTTAGAATACTTTTAAAGTGCCGGGATTTTCCCGGCATTTTTCTTTGAATGAAGTTGAACAAGGTTACCTTTGCAGCATGAGTACTGGCGAGATTCTTATGATATTGTTTATTTATCTTTTGCTTTTCGGAGCGAAGGGGGTTCCGTCTATCGCTCGTACTTTAGGAAAGACCATGTATCAGTTTCGCAACGCTGCGAAAGATGTGCAAGATGAAATATTGAAGAGCGCAGACGACATGCGAAAGCAAGCCCGTGCAGAGGTTCCGTTGGATCAGTTGATGAATGAAGAGGAGTCCGACCCAATTCGTCCGGCCGCGCCTGCAGCGCTGCCTGTTCAAGAAGAGACTAAAACAATTCCTGCCGATGATGTTCAGCCAGGAGCAACTGTATAGTTCAAACGGAGAAGAGCTTATTCTTCATCATAACGTTTTCCATTCCTTTTCCATTCAAGATTTTCTTTCATTGCCTTGGCAACAGAATACCATTCGTGTATTCGGAAAAGAACATTTGGAACCGCGCCTAACCTGCTATTTCGGTCCGGCTTACACGTATTCGAATGTTCAATGGGAAGCCAAAGAAATATCAACGGTTCTCTTCCAACTAAAACAAGAAATTGAAATTTTAGCGAAAGCTGAATTTAATGCGGTGCTCTGTAATTACTACAGAGACGGGCAAGACAGTATGGGGTGGCACAGTGATAATGAGAAGGAAATGGATTCTTCAGTTATTGCTTCGGTGTCTATTGGAGGTGAGCGAGTGATTAAATTCCGATCAAGAAACGACGAAAAGAAGTTGGCCTTCAATCTGCCACACGGCTCGCTTTTGTTGATGAATAATTTCCAAGAGAATTGGCAACACGCCATCGGAAAAGTGAAGTTTGCTTTGCCTCGAATAAATTTCACCTTTCGAAAGATGCACAGTTAGACGGAAGAGGACATTCGGCTTCACCATGTATTTCACTTTGTTCTTATCTTTGCGGCCTATGAGTTTGGCCAACAAAGCATCGGTGAATGATACCGCAAAACAAATGTTGCTCGACGACTACTTTTTGGCTTGTTTAAGTCGTGAAGCTTCGTTGTTGGGAAGGAAAGAAGTTCTTACCGGAAAAGCCAAGTTTGGTATTTTCGGTGATGGAAAAGAATTGGCACAAATTGCCATGGCCAAACAATTTCAAAATGGCGACTGGAGATCTGGTTACTACCGCGATCAAACATTCATGATGGCCATTGGTCAATTGACCGTTCAGCAATATTTCGCGGCGTTATATGCGCATACAGATACAGAGAAGGAACCTTCTTCGGGTGGAAGACAAATGGGCGGGCACTTTTCTACGCGGACGTTGGATACAAATGGAAATTGGAAGAACGTGATGGAGATGAAAAACTCTTCATCAGATATTTCTCCAACAGGCGGACAAATGCCGCGTTTGTTGGGATTGGCGCAAGCCTCGAAATATTACAAAGCGAATACTGCTCTTCATTCAAGAACTCAATTTTCGAATAAAGGAAATGAGGTAGCCTTCGGAACCATAGGAGATTCAAGTACTTCAGAAGGTTTGTTTTGGGAAACCATGAACGCATCTGCTGTATTGGGCGTGCCCATGTGCATGTGTGTTTGGGACAACGGATGGGGAATTTCGGTTCCGAAAAAATATCAGACAGCGAAAGAAAGTATCTCTGAATCGTTAAGCGGAATGCAAAGCGAGCCGGGTGCAGGAGGAATAAAAATATTCAAGGCGAAAGGTTGGGATTATGCAGAGTTGATGCTCATGTTCGAGAAGGCGGTGAAGCATTCGCGTACGCATCACCAGCCTGTTTTAATTCATGTTGAAGAATTAACACAGCCGCAAGGGCACAGCACCAGCGGATCTCACGAACGTTACAAGACGAAAGAGTTGTTGGAGTGGTATGAAGAATTCGATTGCATTGTGCAATTCGGGAAATTCTTGACAGACAAGAATGTTGCGAAGCAAGAAGAGTTGGACGAGTTGCGCGCGAAGGCAAAAGCGCAAGCACGTGCCGAACAACGCACAGCATGGGACGAATTCCGCGCGCAAATTCAGGCCGACGTTAACGCGGCCATTGCTTTGCTTGTTGCAGCCGGACAATCAGAAGCAGCAGCCTCTTTGAAGAACAACGGCGAAGCCATTCGCAAAGATGTTTTCGAAGCCATTCGAAAAGTGTTGCGCACTGTTCGTGGACAGGACTCAGCCGAAATTCAAAATATAAAAAATTGGTTAGCCAGTGCGCAAGAGCGCATGCACAAAGCCTACAGCAGTGAGCTTTACAGCGACCGTCATGATTTAGATCGTTCAGTTTCTATTCAGTATGCTAGCGATGCAGAGATGGTTGACGGACGCGTGGTCCTTCGCGATTTTTGGGACGCTAAGTTGGCTGAAATGCCTGAGGTTTTAATCTTCGGAGAGGACGTTGGAAAGATTGGAGGAGTAAACCAAACGTGCGAAGGACTTCAAGATAAATACGGTGAATTGCGCGTGAGCGATACAGGTATTCGCGAAGCAACAATTGTTGGACAAGCGATTGGTTTGGCTATGCGCGGACTTCGTCCGGTTGCGGAAATTCAGTACTTAGATTACATCTATTACGCGCTTCAAATTATGCGCGACGACTTGGCTAGCGTGCGTTACAGATCTGCTGGCGGACAAATGGCTCCAGCAATTATTAGCACGCGCGGTCATAGACTAGAAGGTATTTGGCACAGTGGAAGTCCTATGGGTGCTATCATTAGCAGTGTTCGCGGAATGGTGGTGTGTGTTCCAAGGAACATGACTCAAGCCGCGGGGATGTACAATAATTTATTGAAAGGAAACGATCCTGCGTTGGT
Organism: Flavobacteriales bacterium; assembly: GCA_044239865.1. Classification (GTDB taxonomy): domain Bacteria; phylum Bacteroidota; class Bacteroidia; order Flavobacteriales_D; family Sanyastnellaceae; genus CAIZGX01. The sequence continues at coordinate 594,610 of JBIIAO010000002.1, read as the reverse complement.
TGTAGAGTGTCTGAATGGTTACCGCAAGAAGGAAAAAATGCCAAGCAATCTTTCTGAAATGGTTGTTCCTATTGGTGTTGCAGAGGTGGTGAAAGTTGGAAGTGATATCACCGTTGTTTCTTACGGAAGCACGTTGCACATGTGTTTGAGTGCTGCCGATGAATTGGCGAACATGGGAATTTCGGTGGAAGTGGTAGATGCGCAAACGCTTCTTCCTTTCGATACAACCGGAGTTTCAGCATCGAGCGTTCAGAAAACAAATCGTTTGGTTGTGATAGATGAAGATGTTGAAGGAGGAGCTTCGGCTTACTTGTTAGATCAGATCATTAACAAACAAGGAGCCTTCAATTTCTTAGATGCTCAGCCGATTACAATTACTTCAAAGCCGCATTTACCTGCTTATTCAACAGACGGAGATTACTTCAGTAAGCCATCGGTTGACGATATTGTTGAAGCGATTTACGCCGTTATGTCTGAAGGAAATCCTGCTAGATTTCCGAGGATTTAATGAGAGATTGAAACCAACTTCTTTACATCAGTATGCGTATAGAATTCTCCATTATTTACTTCAGCAACTGCAGCATCTATCTTTTCGATAATCATTAATCGCTCGATGAGCTGGTCCAAAGAAAAATCTTTTGGGAGCTCATTAATCGCAGAAAGTACCGTTGCTTTTGTCATAGAGCTAAAATAACATTTCTTTTTTAGAAATCATAAATAATTCCAAACGCTGGAATAATACTTCCATTTACATTCGGAATAAGAATTGGGATACCGTTGCTGCCGTCCGGGCGTAACGCCTGTCCGTCTGTGGTAGCGAAACCGCTATTGTCTGCAGTGCGCTGAAACGAATACAAGTCTTGGCTGTAGCTTTTCGCGTTGGTTGCGTTTTGAATGTCTAGGAAGAAGTCGAGTGATGATTTCTTGAAGTTAATCTTCTTGTCTATGCGAATATCTAACTGGTTGAAGACCGGCAAACGCTGACTGTTCAACTGAGTGTAATCGAACGATCCTGTTCCTGAAGTAACATAATTCAATTGAGAAGAGGTCATGTCGTAAGGCGTGTAAGGCGCGCCTCCTGCAAGTCTGTATTTCACTCCAAGCTCATATCCCTTTTTGAATTTCTTTCCGAAAATTACTGAAACCAAATGTCTGTTGTCCCATGCTGAGGGTGCATAGGTTCCTGCTGATCCGGTGAATTCACTTTTGAAGAAGGTATAGGAAGCCGTTAAGAAATACGACTTCGTGAATTTTTGTTGAAGGAACAATTCAAATCCGTACGCACGTCCTTGTCCTGTTGAAGTTACTTGTTCATTACCAATGGCGCCATAAACAGAACCTTGATTTGCCAACGAGACGCCTGAGCCGAATGAAACAGGATAGTTGCTGTATTGTTTGTAGAATCCCTCAGCGGTCATGCGAAGGCTGTTGTTCGGAAGGAACTCGAATCCGTAAACCAAGTGATCACACAAAATGTAATCGCTGTTTTTGTTGATTGAATTTCCATCTTGCTTGAATCCAAGAACCGTGTAAACCGGAAGCTTCGCGTATCTACCAATAGAAGCGTTCATGTTCCACTTCTCGTTAATGGCGAAAGACGCCGCTACACGCGGAGAGAGCGCGTTTAAGGGATTGTTTCCTGTTGTGGTGAATGAGTTCATGTCGGTGCGAATACCGCCCGTTAATGAAAGTCGTTCGCCAAGCATCTTTTTGTTTATCGAAACGAATGCACCGTATCGCGCGAAGTCAATGGCGTTGTAGAAAGAAAGATTGATTTGTGGGATCAAAACATTTCCCCCATTACCATAAACAGTTGGTGAAATTCTTGCGAAGAAATCGTTGTTGTATTTCACGTATTGCGCAGACAATCCGTAAACGACTTTCCAATCGCCGAAGAACTGATTCACTTCCCAACGCAATTTGTTTTCGATTTCTTGGCTCACGCTTTTCAATGTTCTGCGCGACTCGTTGGCAACATCATTGTCTTCGAAACGATCGAGTCTGTTCTCGAACATGTTTCGACTTAAACTTAAATTGTAGTAACCGTTATCCAGCGTGTGTTTCAATGTAACGCCAACGGTGTAGTTCCATTGGTTAATATTCGGATTTGAGCGAATGATATATTCTTTCGACGCGTCAGATTCTTTAGGAACTGCAAATGAAAACTCATCGATAGCACCCAAACCTATTGCGGTTAGCGTGTTTTTTTTGTTGAGTTGTGTATTGATTTTGTATTGAAAATCCCAATAGTTTGGACGAATCGGAAGATCGATAAGTTCAAAGAAATATTGCAAATACGAACGACGAATTGACGCCAGGAACGATGTGTTTTTGCCAATTGGACCCTCCAGCGTACCTGCGACTTCTGTGCTTGAAATTCTTCCGTTTCCTTTTAATTGTTGTGCGTTTCCGTTTCGTTGTTTGAATTGAAGAACAGAAGAAAGTGCATTGTCGTACTTCGCATTGAAGCTGCTGCTGTTGAGCGTAGCTGTTTCAATAAAACTCACGTTGATAATTCCTTGTGGTCCGCCAGACGAACCTTGCGTGCTGAAGTGATTGATTTGCGGAACTTCAATTCCATCTAGATAATAAACGTTCTCACTTGGTGCTCCTCCGCGAATGAGAAGATCGTTTCTTTCACCAGCTCCTGAAAGTCCGCCTACGCCCGGAAGTGCTTGAATTACTTTCGAGATGTCGAAGTTTCCACCTGGATTGCTTCGAATTTCTTCTGCGGTAAGGCTTTGAACGCTAAGTGGCGTCTCTGTATCTTTTCCGTAGGTGTAGCGTTTTATTTCGAGTGTATTTAATTGCTCGCTGCTTCGTTCCAATTCAACAGTAAACGTGTTTGTATTTCCGTTTGTAATTACTACGTTGAAGAGTTCAGCAGGAAGAAAATTCAACAATGAAATTTTCACATTGTAGGTTCCGGGTTGAATTTTTTCAATGAAAAATTTTCCATCGATATCAGAAATTGCTCCGAGGTCAGTGTTCTGCAACAGAATAGTAGCGCCTGTTAGCGAGGTTTGTGCGTTCTTGTCTAAGATAACACCAGAGATACTTCCGTTTTGAGCGGAAGCGAATGAACACGCGATGAGGGCAATGAAAAAGAGAGTAGAACGCAACATGATTTTCCTAAGTTTCTATTTCAAACAAAGGAAAGGATGAATTGTTTATCCGCGTACAAATAACCAACCGATGCCTTTTCCAATTCCGACGAAAAGGTATCCGAGCGGTCCGAGTTTTTGTTTTTGATTCACGTTTACCGTTAGCGTTGAAAAGCGAATGTCGTGTTCCATCTTAATGACCTGTCCGCGCAGCTGATCAATCTCAGTATTCAAGCGCTCTAGTTCTTTTTCCACCTTCAACGCTGCTTCTACGTTTTCTGCTTTTGCTAATAATTCGAGATAGCGCGTTCGTGCTTTTTCAGCATTGTCGAGTCGAATTTTAATGTCGGCGTAGTTGTCTGAAACGTCTGTCGTAGATACGCTTTTGCGGGTAAGCTTTCCCAATTTCGAAACTTGCGAAACGGTTCCGTCTAACTTTTCAGATTCAATGCGAATGGTAATTTGGTAGTTGCTTTTGCTTACTACGTATCCTTTTTGTTCTGCAGCAATGCGGGTGATTTGTGAAATGGTGGAGTCTGAATTTTTTACAGTTATACCGATGTTCGCGTTGTACACCAACATTTTCGGTCCGCTGTATTCTTTCGTTGCAGAGAGACTGCTGAAGTCAACCTTATCTCTACTTTCTTCTAAATTCGCGTTAGCGTAGAGTCCGTCGTACTGTCTTTCAAACCCTCCGTTCGTGTTGTTATCGTAATCGTAAGCAGCAGATTTTTCGTAGGCGCAAGAAGTTAGAAAAGTCGAAGCCAATAGAACGGTTGCAAACAGAAAGGGAATACTCGTTAAACGCATGTTTTGTGTTAGTTTTGTGAAGTCTAAATTAACAAGAGAATGAAGGATTTATTGTCGCAGTACGAAAATAAGAAACCAGAAGTAGTTTTTGAATGGAATGATCCATTTACTGAAGCGCAAGGTTGGGTAGTGATTAACTCATTGCGTGGCGGTGCTGCAGGTGGTGGAACCCGCATGAGAGTTGGTTTAGACAAGCACGAAGTTTTGTCATTGGCGAAAACAATGGAAGTGAAGTTCACGGTAAGCGGACCACAAATTGGTGGCGCGAAGAGTGGAATTAATTTCGATCCGGCCGATCCTCGCAAGAAGGAAGTCTTGAAGCGTTGGTATGCTGCTGTAACTCCGTTATTGAAACATTACTACGGAACAGGTGGCGATTTGAACGTAGATGAGATTCACGAGGTTATTCCAATGACGGAAGATTGCGGTGTATGGCATCCGCAAGAAGGCGTGTTCAACGGACACTTCAAGCCTACGGAAGCGCAGAAAGTAAAGCGTATTGGAAATTTGAGAAGAGGTGTTGTAAGCATCATTGAAGACGTTAAGTATTCTCCAGATGTAAATATGAAATTCAAGGTAGCCGATATGATTACGGGCTACGGTGTTGGGGAAAGCGTTCGTCATTTTTTCGAAATATGGAAAAATGAGAAGAGTCTTGTGGGTAAGAAAGTGATTGTTCAAGGTTGGGGAAACGTGGGTGCTGCTGCTGCTTTTTACATGAGCCAAGCAGGCGCATCTGTAGTTGGAATTATTGATAGAAACGGCGGATTGATTAACGAGAACGGGTATTCATTTGAAGAAATCCGCACGTTGTTTTTGAATCGCGTGAACAACACATTGGTTGCTGAAGGAATGCTTTCATTCGAAGAAATCAATGCAAAGGTTTGGGATCTTCAAGCAGATGTATTTCTTCCATGTGCGGCATCTCGCTTGGTGAGTCAAGAACAAGCAGAGCGCATGCACAAAGCAGGAGTATCTGTTATCGCTTGCGGAGCGAATGTTCCGTTTGCAGATCAGCAAATCTTTTACGGACCTATTTCGGAATGGTGCGATGCACACTTTAGTGTCGTTCCAGATTTTATTTCGAATTGCGGAATGGCGAGAGTTTTCGCTTACTTGATGAGCGATTCAGATGTTGATTTATCTGATGAAGGAATCTTCTCTGACACTTCGAAAATTATTGGTGAAGCGTTGAAAAATGTTCATCAGCAAGGAAGCGAAGAACAGTTCGTTTCGAAGCACGCGTTTGAAATTGCATTAAAAAAATTAGTTTAAGATGATCTATTTGCAAGCCGCACCGCAAGGAGCAACCTATGAGAAATCGTTGGATTTAATTGGCCTTATCTTCAAAGGAGGGTGGGTAATGATTCCACTTTTGCTTCTCTCTATTTTAACGATTGTGATTGTGATTGAGCGTTACCTTTTTCTAGGAAAACAAGGTGTTGGAAAGAAGAATAATTTCGAGAATTTTTTAGCAGCGTTGAAGGTTGGAAACAACACAGAAGCTGCGCGTTTGTGTGAAGAAGACAACGCAGCTTGGTCACGTATTTTTCAATACGCTGCCCTCACTGAAATTTCTGCCGACGAGCAAGAGAAGTTAATGGAACAAGCCGCCAATGTTGAAGTGGCTTATTTGGAAAGAAGATTAAACGTGTTGTCGATTGTTGCGGGAGTAGCGCCGCTCTTGGGATTCATTGGAACCATAGCTGGAGTTATTACTATTTTCTTCGACATTTCAACCACAGCAGATATAAGCATTGGAGTTATTTCTGAAGGTCTTTACCAAAAGATGGTTTCCTCAGCAGGCGGATTGGTGGTTGGAATTATAGCCTTCGTTTTTTATCAGTTGCTACAAAATTCTGTAGACAAGTTTGTGGCGCAAATGGAAGAATATTCTCTTCAACTTAAAACATTATTCCTTCAAGGAAAATGAATATAAAAAGAAGAAAGAAGCGAGGGGCTGTGGTGAACACGCATGCGTTGAACGACATTATGTTCTTCTTGCTTTTGTTTTTCCTAATTCTTTCTACGCTCGCTAATCCGAATGTCATCAAAGTGTTGTTGCCAGAGGCAGGCGAGACTCAGCAGCGCGAGCCTAAGAAGACGTTGCAATTGGCGGTAGATGAATATCACGATTATTATCTCGATGGAGAGAAAATGAGTGTTGAGCAACTGGGTCAACGTTTGGAATTTATTGGAAAGACTTTTCCGGAAAGCACCTGTTCCATTTCAATGGATCGAAATTTACCTGTTCAAGATTTGGTGGAAGTGATGCAGTTGGGCGCGAAAAGCGACATTCGCATGTATTTGAAAACTTCCAAAGTTGAAGGCGAATGATAACAGCAATTCTATTTGTTTTTGTTCTTGCATATATTCTCATTGCGGCGGAGCATGCGGTGAAAATTGATAAAGCAGCGACGGCATTAATCGCAGGTGTTTTGTGTTGGACACTTTTAGTTCTAGCTCCAACCGGAATTTCACACGACGTTTTGGAAGCGAGTTTGGGTCATCACATTGAAGAGATCTCAGGCATCTTGTTGTTCTTAATGGGTGCCATGACCATTGTTGAAATCATTGATGCGCACAACGGATTCGCGATTATTACCGATCGCATTTCAACAACGAATCAAGTTAAATTGCTGTGGATTATTTCTTTGATTTCATTCTTTTTGTCAGCCGCATTGGATAATTTAACCACTGCTATAGTCATGGTCAGTCTTGCGCGAAAGCTCATCAGCAATCAAAAGTCGCGTTGGTTTTTTGCAGGGGTAATTGTTATCGCGGCGAATGCAGGCGGAGCTTGGAGTCCAATTGGGGATGTGACTACAACCATGCTTTGGATTGGCGGACAATTGACCACGGGCCCTTTGATCTCAGAACTTTTTCTTCCAAGTTTAATCAGTCTGTTAGTACCCGTAATTGTTTTGTCATTTGTGTTGAAGGGAAATTTAGAACGTCCTGAATTGCATGAATCTGCAACTACTGATTTGACTCGGTCAAAGCAAATGATTGTGTTCGTCTTGGGATTGGGCGGATTACTTTTCGTGCCTGTTTTCAAAACGCTCACACACTTACCTCCGTTTATGGGAATGATGATTTCTGTGGGAGTACTTTGGTTAGTTACTGATTTGATGAATGGAAGGAAAATGGATTCAGACAAGGCGAAGTATTCGGCGTTAAGCGCGTTGCGAAAAATTGATATGCCGTCAGTCCTTTTCTTCTTGGGAATTTTACTTTCGGTGAGTGCTCTTCAAGAAGCAGGACACTTGACTCAAATGTCATTTTGGTTGAAGGAACAGTTGAACAACACCTACGCGATAAACATTGCCATTGGCGTGCTATCGGCTATTGTAGACAACGTTCCGTTGGTTGCTGCAAGCATTGGCATGTATCCGATTGAAGCAGCAGGCACAACAGATCTTTGGGCCTCACACTTCGTTCAAGACGGAACGTTTTGGCATTTCTTGGCCTACACTGCAGGCACCGGCGGCAGTATGCTAATCATAGGATCTGCCGCAGGTGTAGCTGCAATGGGCTTAGAGAAGATGTCGTTCACCTGGTACCTGAAGAACATCTCACTCTGGGCCATGTTAGGTTTCTTTAGTGGTGCAGGAGTTTATATTCTCATGCACCTGTAATTAGTTTTCGATCACGAATTTTTCAGTCTGAATGCTTCCGTTGTCTGATGAATATTGCAGGAAGTAACATCCATTTGCCAATTCGAAACTGAACGGAATTTCAGAACATTCGCGTGTATTTCCTTCATGAATTAGTTGTCCAACAGCACTGAGAATTTTCCATTTCACTAAATTATTTTTCTTGGTGAATTGAAGTTTGAATTCTCCTGCGCTAATGGAAGGAATTATTTTTCCGGAAATAGAATTCAGATTTTTGTTGTCTGAAAAACAGGAGTAGAAAAGCACTTCTTGTGGACCAAGAATTTCAATTCCAAATGGAAAATTTGAACTGCTCAAGTTTGTGAATATTGAATCGTTTATGTTTGAAGAAGATGTTGTCGTGTTATTCAACTCATGGGCTGTAAGGGCCTTCCAATAAAGTAATTCTTCCAATTCCTCACCTTCAACGTTACACGTGTTCAGTTGTTCTAGAATTGCGTGGCAGAGACTAGAATTTCCCAATGAGCGGAAGAGTTGTGCTTTGGAAAGTTCAATCCAGAACTGCGAGTGAAACGAAGAGTCAGACACCACACTGTCGGTGCAAGCATTCAATGAATTCACGTAACGCTGAACGGCGATTTCAAACGATTCAGAATTGTTCTCAGGAATTATTTCTCCGCGAAGAACGAGCTCTTCAATCATCTTTTTCATCATGCCAATTCCCCAATCAGACAAGGAACGAATGTCGCTGTTGCTCCGATCCAAAGGCGAGGTAAGAATTTCATGGAAAAGTTTTATCGAACGCTTTCCTTCGAACAACGAGTCTGTAGCATAGGCCAATGTAGCTGCTAGCGATAACGCAGAGTCAAGCGGCAACTGTCCGTATTCAGTGGTTAAAATCACAGGCAAATCTGAAAGTGTTTTTTGTTGAAGGCGCGCTTGCGCAAGTGACTTCGTCGGACTTAGAATTCCGATAACAGATGGACAAGTTGTGGAAACAGCAACCGATGGGCTTAGTGAAATAATACTTTGTGTTCCGTTGGAGCATGTGCTCGATGAATAGAGTGCAATTCCAGAACTTCCAGATGCAATAGGAAGCCATTGATTGCTTGCGCTTGCTAATGTTACAGGCGCGCATCCGATAGAAGATATGGTTGCAATGTTGCCGCACAAATTGCAATCGGTGGCTCCGCTGAACGAATTGAATCCTTTGTTCAACAGCGGTGTTGAGCTGTGGTAGAAGTGAATGTGCTCGTCGTTCAATTCGAAAACATTGTATCCACCCGCGCTGCTTGAAGACATGTTTAGCACACAGCCTTTTCCAATTTCCAATGCCGTTCCATTCTGAGAAAATTGAGTGCATCGAATGGTGAAGACTCCTCCTTTCTTTTGTGCTGCAATATTGTTGTTATTGAATGTGCAATTCGTCATTCCAATTTCAACCAAACTGTAATCTGAAACAGCAACGTCGTTGTTTTGGAAACAGGTGTTCTTGATTCGACTCAGGGATTTCAAATGCTCTGAAAAGAGGTTGGCTGAATTGAAAGCACAATCTTGAAAGTTGTAATTTCCATAACGGATATTCACTGAACCGTTATTGTTGAAGAGTGTATTCGATGCAGATAGTTTTCCATAATTGTTTTCAATTTTGCACTGCTCAACAGAGGAGTTCAAGAAGGAAATGGTGTTGTAATCGACTTGACAAAGTGCATTTTCATCGCCAGTGATATTGGTATTCTCGAACAACAATCTTTGGTAGGAAAGAAGTGTCGCGTTTTCATTCAATTCAATTTTTCCATTTTTGAATTTGATGTAATTCGCTGTTCCCGATTCGTTGAACATTGCTCCTTCGTGAATGCGCAAGAACGTATTGTTTTGGTTCATCCCTTCCACCAACATGCGACTTCCGCTTGCGAAAGTCACATCGGTTTCATTCCACATGGAATACACATCTATTGTTCCTTCATTTGCTTGAAGGGTTAGCGCTGCTTGCGCAACCAGCTGCAGCTGTCCGCCCCTGAATTCAAGCGATGCGTTGGTGTTGTTCAAAATGAATTCGCCAGAGGCGTAAACGATTTTACTGCCAGGGAGTAATGTTACCTTTCCTTCAATTTGAAGCGTTCCACCTAACAAATTCAGCGTGGAATTATTTTCTAAAATCAACGTTCCGTTGGGTTGAATGAAAAGCACACCGTTGGTGTAAAGGTTTATGGATGTTGATTCTTGAATAAGTAAAAACGCTTGAACGAGGCCAGTAGCATCGCCAATTCGAAGCACTCCGTTTTCTTGAATATCAACGCTTCCAGTGCCACAATCGATTCCCGTCTCAATGGACACTTCATCTCCAGGAAAAACAATACTATTCTGAGAAGACTGACTTTCCCCGAGAGCGCCAATGCTTACCACAGAATTGTTTTCAATGATTGTTGAAGGAAGAACTTGCAATCCTGTTTTTCCAAAATTGAAAGAACCTCCGTTTTCAGTGTTCATTCTAAAAACCGAATGTCCGTTCGGTAGTTCATCAGCGAATACTTCTTCGGCAATGAATGCGAGGTTGCCGTAGTTAATTCCAGAATGAGGTTGGTTATTTCCTTCAGGTGCATACCAGTTGTCGAAGGGAATTTCAGACGCGTTAATTGGCGTGAAAGGATTGTTGTTTGCACAAAGTAATGCGCTCGTAGTTGGAACGAAATTATGATACGATTGATAGATGTCGGAGCTAATAGATCCGCAGGCATTATTGAATGCAGGCGTTTCGTTAATGGCGTCTACAAAATCTTTTATCGATGAAGAATAACCACCGCAGGAATAGTCATAGGGCAATGCCGAAGCCGATACTTTTGGTTTTGAAGAATACTCAGAGATAGAAATACTAAGAAAATCGAAATCGATTTCGGTGAGTTTTAAATCGGCAAGTATGTGAAAAGCGTCTGTGCTTTCAGAATCATTGGTAGAACCTGGAAGCGGGAATAATTTCAATCTAAATTCGTCTCCTGATAGCAAGTTGGTAGCGTTACAAGATTCTAAGAGTAGTGGAGTTCCAGGGCTTGCGTTTAATCCAGTGCCGTGTTTATTACCATTCGACACAGCAATGTTTCTACATTTTTTCGGCAGCCCCATTTCGAGTAGCTCGGCTTGAAAATTTAAGAATTTCGTAGGTAATAAAGGATCATATGAACCCCAGTGGTACATGAGTAGTTGTTGCGCTGCAGGTCGTTCCAGTTTGTCGTAAACAAAGCTGCTAGCGGCAGAGCTATGAGGAGCCATGAAGTATAATGTAGATTGAAGACTTAACGGAATGTAAGCTCCAAGATGCGGGGCATCTAGGCTTATGTAGAGTCGTGTGCAATGATTTTTATTTTGAATTTCCATATTGCGAAGCGCGTAACGAGAGATTAGCCCGCCCATGCTTGCTCCGGCAATAACCAAAGGCTCATCGCTGTTTTTATAGGCATTGCATAGTGCAATTACTTTTTCTACGAGTGCTGCGTTTTCTCGAATATCTCTAGCTCCGTCGTAAAAATCTACCAGCACTAAATCATATCCGTGCTGCTGCAAAGTGTCAATCCAATAGGGCATTAATTGCAACATGGAATATTGTCCGCTTGTTGAACCTGAAGAAAATGCGTCCCAACCGAAAGTGCCATTTCTTGTTGGGCTATGATCTGTTCCGAAATCTATTCCTTCCACAAAAACAAACGGTTTATCGAAAATACCGTCGGTGCTTAAGAGCGTATAAGCGTTGCCTTTAATGAGTTTGTTCCCAAGTAGTGTATCTATTTGAAAGGTGTTTCCAGTCGCCCACGGCGCCGTGTCTGGAGTTAACAAACTTTTTGTTTCGACTTGAAATTTCATTCCTGTTTTTTTGATTGTTCCGTTTACCGAATATTTCACGGCAACAGAGAACCATTCGCTATTCGATGGAATTAGGGTTGAAATGGAATTGTTAGTGACGCTGTTCCAACTTGTCCCTTCATCGAAACTTATGGATTGCACAATTACATTTGAGTGGTAATTCGATTGTACTTCGTTGTGCATGTTGAAGACATGTATACCTGGAGTGAGTAAGCTCGAATTACTTAGAATGAATTGGCTCGTGTCGCTCGAGTTGTTGGCTTCGCGCACATAGACAACGTCCCACACTTCCAAATATGAAGCATTGCTTTCATTCGGAAGACTTTCAAGATGACCGCGATAATCGGGGAAATAGAAGTGGTTGGAATCTTTTCCACATAAAAATAGAAAAGCATCTTTTGCCGCTTGCGTTTTAGTGTAAACTAGCGAATTATTTTTAGAGAGCGCCTGATTGAAAGCTGTAGATTTTACAACTGGCGTGTAGTTGTTTTGCGCAAACGTGAACAATGCGCAAAGTGAAAAGAAGAGGGTTGTTAACTTTTTCATTTTTTAATAGTATAAGGTGTAGGTATTGATTTCATTGGCTTGTATCGCATCGAGGGTTATCCATTCTGAAGAATAGTTTCCGGAAGCGTAATGCTTTTTAATTTCAAGTTCTATGTGGAAATGCGCTGTTACTTCGAAGAAGCATTCAGCGCCGTTGCCAGCTAAGTCGGCCTCTTGTGTTATTCCGCGAAAACCATTGTTTACTTTGAAGGAGGCACCAACAATGTTGTGCTGCGTGTTCGGATCATCTATAAGTTGAAGGCGAAGCTTGGCTTTGCATGAAATGGGGATTTTTATAACATTACTACCCGCATAGAACAGCACATCCGTAAATCCGAATTCGGAATATTGATCAGTGGAATTCGCAACTGCTTTAGCAACGTCTACTGTTGCATCTTTCGGTATTTCGAATTCACCGTTTTCATTTGCAATGGAGATGAAGGAAGGCACGTAGCTAACTGTACTTCCGAACCCTTCGAGCTCGTACCATTGAACTTGCGCAAAGGGAATCGGCACGTTGGAGCCTTGTTCAACAACGCGACATTGAATGTTTGGAATGGGCTTCTCTTTTTCGCACGAGCAGAACACGAGCAAAAGAGAAAGGGAGAGAATGGTGTTTTTTGTTTTCATGACTCAAATAATTTTGAGCCAAAGGAAGAACCACTAGGCACCTAATGTTTATGCCAAATTCCTATAAGTTATATGCTGTTTATTCGTCAGCATAACTTTAGCCTATCTTAGTTCACATGAAATTATTCGAGAAAAAACCCTTACTAGAAGCTAGTTTTTGGCAGCGAATTTCGGGTTCTAAAAATGAAATGAATGCATTTATTGAATTCAACAATCTTCTCGCTGAACGCGGCATTTTAGGTGTTACAAAAGAACACGTTTTGTCTATTTGTAAGAATTATAAAATACAAGATTGGAAGATTGAGTTTAGCGAAGAGCTGCGGAATTGTTTTGTTTTGGCAATAGCTTTTTTCCTAGCAGACTCAGAGGTATCAGCTTCAGAAGTTGAAGAGCTGGATCACCTTGCTGCACTGCTGTGCATAACGAATGATGAAAAAGAAAAGATCTATGCAAGTTCGGGATTGAAAGTATATGATGAGTTGTATGCGAAGTTTATTGCAGACGAATTATTGTCGGATGAGGAGAGAGGTATTCTCTTAAAAATTCAAGAGGCTTTTTCTTTGAAGGAGGAATCAATCTCAAGTTTAATTCAAAAGCATGTTTCTGAAATTGCGAATAGATTGATCAAAGAAATTATTGGCGATAAGAGAGTTGGTCCGCGTGAATTGGATGTGTTCTTTGCGACGTGTTCAAGTTTGGGCGTGAATTATTCCTTTCAGGAAGAGTCCCAACAGATTATAGATGGGTACAAAGAAAATTGGAATTTAGAGAACTTGCCATTAGTGCCTATTGAGGTGGCTATTAATTTGAAGAAAGATGAAGTTTGTTATTATAAAAAGAACGTCACGTGGCATGAATTAAGAACGGTGACTCATGGTTTTTCATACGGCGGCCCAGCATTGAACTTTAAAATAGTTAAGGGAATTTCATTTCGAGCAGGAAGAATGGCTGTGCAGCGGATTACAACCGACGAGATGAAAGAATTGGATATGGGTGTTTTATATGTCACCAATCAGCGTCTAATTTTTGATGGGCTGGTCAGAAATAATACGTGGACATATAAATCTATTCTGGCCATAGAGCCATATGAAGATGGGATTAAAGTTGAGAAAGAAAAGGGAAAGAGTCCTGTTTTTCAAATGCTAGTTCCTGAAGAAAAGTTGACAATAATTTTGGGTAGGATTTTTTCTGAGTTGAAGGATTGAAAACAGGTCCTATGGAAGGTTTTGCGAAAGGTCTTTTAGAAGGTCGACTTCGTCGAAAACGACCTTGCAAAGCACCTTGTATAACATCTCGATTACTCGGTTAGGTCGAGCTTATACTTGTCGGCAAACGACTGTTGCGCGTTCTCGAAATCTTGTTGAGTGAAGACCGATTCGTTTTGAATGAACATGCGTAGAACTCTGCAGCTATCGGTTGTTGCGAAGGATATTTGTTCTTGTGGAAGTTGATGCAAATTGCACAACGGTTTGTAATAGGTCGAAAGAATTTCTTGAAATTTTCCAACCGTTCGAAGAGCGGGATTAACAAGTAATGTGTCTTCTTTGAAGTTTCCTATTTCAGTTAAATTCTCTTTTGCTGTATTTAATGTTGATTCAGCTTTTGTGTAGAATTCATTCAGGTTTTGCGGCTGACCCAGATGTTCTTCCAATTGAAAAATAGCGACACCACACGTTTCCAATTCAACTGTTATTTTGTTGTTGTATTCGCGTGCTTTTTCCTGATCGGTTGAGCATGAAACGAACGAAAGCAAAAGAGCAATTCCAGCAATTCGAGAGTAGAAATTATGCGCACCAGTCATCAGGCAAAGGTAAGATGCTTTGCAAGATGTTGCACAAGGTGCTTCGCAAGGAGCCTTCGGCTAGTTTTGTTTTTTTCGAAAATCGATAGTCGAACTAAACCCAACTTGAAGCGTGTGGTTGTTTTCAATTTTCACTCCGTCTGATTTTACAATCATTTGATTCATGTATCCGACTTCAAGTTTTCCCCATTTCGGAAATTTGTAACCGATGGCAGCGTAAGCTCGGTTTTGATCGAAGATATTCGATTGCACGTTTTCTCCGAAGTTCACGAAGGCCTCATCGTAACAAGAGAAGTAAAGTGATTTGTCTTCAATGGTTTTTCCTTTAAATGGAACCGAGAGTCTCACAAGTACGCGAGCTCTATTCGTATAGACATCGTCCCCCGGCGCGTATCCCCCTGCAGATTGCAAGGCAGGTAACTTCGAGAATCGTTGTTCCAAACGGAGTCGGGTGAGCATTTCAATTCTTCCTGCTTGCGATTTTACTTGAAGCTGCTCCCAAAATCTGTTTTCAGGGAAGGCTGATTTGGCGGGGAAGACGCCATATGGAGAAGTATGGACGTAGCAATATCCGGCAGTAGCAAAACCATTGGGTGAGAAGTGATAGTTAATCCCGGTTCTCAACAAAAGTTGCAGTGGTTTTGAAATGATTTCATTTCTTCTGAATTGGGCTTCCAAGTGAACTCCCAAATGTTCGGAAAATTTATGATCACCGAAGTACATGAACCAACCTGTTTTGTTGGGTTGAATATTCCTTAGCGAAGACTGTCCGAAGCACAAGACGTATTGCGTGAGTGCGAATGATATGAGAAATATCTTTTTCAAAATTACTCTTACAAAAACCCAAGTTCAAGCTGAGCCTCTTGACTCATCATACTTTTGTCCCAAGTGGGTTCCCAAGTAATTTCAACTTTACAGTCTGAAACGCCTTCAACCGATTTGATTTTGTCTTCTACATCTGGAGGTAAGGTTTCAGCAACCGGACAAGAAGGCGAGGTGAGGGTCATGGTTATTTTCACAGCAGCGTCTTCCGCAATGTCAATTCCATAGATTAACCCCAACTCATAAATATCTACCGGAATCTCAGGATCGAAAATGGTTTTTAGTTTGGCAATAATTGCTTCTGTTAATGCGGCCTTCTCCATAATTAATTGCTTTTTTGTTGTGCTTGAAAAACAGTTGCGAACAACAAGATTTGCTTCACCATTGCTGCTAATCCGTTGCTTCTTGTTTGACTTAAGTTTGAAACCAATCCGATATCATTCATGAAATGAATGTTTGCTTTTAAGATATCGTCTGGGGTTTCTTCATTGAATACACCAACGACTAATGCAACCAATCCACGTGTGATAATGGCGTCGCTATCGGCTTCTAATTTAACTGTTCCGGCTGCTTGTAAACTTGCTTTGAGCCAAACTTTCGATTGACATCCGGCAACAAGCAAGTCGTCTTTCTTCTCTTCATCAGACAACCCCTTCATCTCTTTCCCCAATTCAATGATGTGCTCATATTTGTGCATCCACTCCTCGAAGAAGGCAAATTCCTCTATGATTTCTTGTTGCTTTTGCTCTATCATTATCGTAACATGTTCACGCTTTTTTTCAGCGCTTCAATAAATAATTCTACTTCTTCCAATGTATTGTAAAACGCAAAAGATGCTCGCACAGACCCTGTTGTTCCGAGCTTTTCCCAAAGGGGTTGTGTGCAGTGGTGCCCCGTTCTTACAGCAATTCCTTGCTGATCGAGCAACGTTCCAATGTCGGCAGAATGAATCCCTTCAACATTAAAACTCAATACACCCACTTTATTCGGAATGTCTGCATAAACAAACGCGCCCTCTATTTCTTTCAATTGCTCTGTTGCCACCTTCAACAATAAACATTCATGTGCATGCATGTCCTCTTTTCCAACGTCATTGCAGAATGAAATGGATTCATTAAATGCAATAACAGCTTCAATATTCGGTGTTCCAGATTCGTATTTGAAAGGCAGTACGTTGAAGGTGGTTCCTCTTACAGAAACCTTCGAAATCATTTCACCCCCGTATCTATAAGGAGGAAGTTTTTCCAGCAATTCTTTCTTTCCCCACAAAACACCAAGCCCAGTTGGACCGTACATTTTGTGCGCAGAGAACAAAAAGAAATCACAATTTAACTCTTGAACATTTATGTCGAAATGTGATACCGCCTGTGCGCCGTCTATGACTAAATAAGCTTCTGCGCTCTTTGCAATGGCTATTAAATCTTGAACGGGATTGATAGTGCCTAATGCATTCGATACATAATTGAATGCAACGATTTTCGCTTTGCTTCCCAATTCTCTTTTCGCGTAATCCATATCCCATTCGCCCGAAGGGGTCATAGGAATGTAACGAAAAATAGCTTTCTTCTTTTCTGCCAACACTTGCCACGGAACGAAGTTCGCGTGGTGCTCCATTTCCGTCACCCAGATTTCATCGCCTTCTTCGACCTCATTTTCTAAAATGGTTGAAAGCATGTTCACGCTGTCGGTACTTCCTTGCGTGAAAATTATTTCTTCGCGGAAATTCGCGTGCAACATTTCAGCTAATGCAGAGCGTGTAGCTTCGAATTTTTCAGTCGAAGCATTCGCAAGAAAATGCGCTCCTCTGTGAATGTTCGCGTTCCACTTCGTGTAATACTCCGTCACCGAGTCAATCACGCGCTGCGGTTTTTGAGTGGTTGCAGCGTTGTCTAAGTATACAAGAGGACGTCCGTTTACCGTTTGATTCAACGTTGGGAATTGATTTCTCAATTCTTTCATTTTATGTTGAAGGGTAGTGTTGTCCATATTTTGAAACCGAATGATTATTCGGTTATGATTTCATTTTGAATAAGTGTCGCAAGAACGTATTCCTTCCAACTCGAAATGGAGATGCGATTCATCACATCTGAAGTAAATGCTGAAACCAAAAGTCGCTTCGCAGATACTTCGCTCAGTCCTCTTGCGCGCAAGTAGAATAAGGCCTCTTCGTTGAATTGACCGGTAGTTGATCCGTGACTACACTTCACATCGTCTGCGTAAATTTCCAATTCAGGCTTCGTGAACATGCTGGCGTTGTCGCTCATCATAATGTTACCGTTACTCTGATAGGCGTTTGTTTTCTGAGCGTCAACGTGCACATAAACTTTTCCGTTGAACACTCCTTTTCCATTTTCAAACAACACCCCTTTGTACAACTCATTGCTGTAGCAATTTGCAACCTGATGGTCCACAAACGTATGATTGTCGATCAATTGATCTTGTTTCGGGAAGTAGGCTCCGCTGAGGAAGCTTTCGCAATGCTGACCTTCAATTCGAATGTTCAATTCGTTACGTACCCATGTTCCACTGGCAGTTACTGTAGTGATTTTGAAAACACTTTTCTCTGCTTGAGAAATAGACTCTCTCAACAAAACACATTCGTTTTTCGAAGTGTTTTGCAATTGATGAATTTCTAATTGCGCAGACTGTTTAACATGCGCATGCAATTGCACGAGGTGAAACGAACGTTCTGTTTTCCCTTTGAAGTCAATGGTGAATTTCGCTATTGAATTTTCTTTCGAAACAATGAACACGTAAGGTGTGCTCATGCAGTCGTTCAAGGTGTTTTCTATTTCAATAGAGATTGCGTCTTCAACTGTTTTTCCGGATTGAATCTCAATCAGAACAAGATCGTTTGATGCATTTTCAGAAATTGCATCGAACACATCGTTTCTATTTTCTTTCGCTAATATTGAAAGAACGAGTGCCTGTTGTTCTGCAGAAAGATTTTTTCCAGCGGTGAATGAAACACCTTCGGTTTGGCCTGTTGGAAGAGCAATGAATCCGTTTTCAATGCGAATTCCTTTTTCCAGTGCCACCATACTGTCATTGCGTTCAGCTTGCTTCCAAGTTGAATCAACAGCTCCAACACGTGTGTATTTCCAAGATTCTACGCGTGTTGTAGGTAAAGCGAAATCAGAAACCGAATGTTTGTTCGGTTTGAAGCTGAATGTGCTTGTTGGTTTTATTTCCGCGACAATACTCATTTTGCGTCTTCCATTTCTTTTAACCAGTCGTAGCCTTTCTCTTCAAGTTCCAGCGCCAACTCTTTGGTTCCACTCTTCACAATTTTTCCTTTGTACAATACGTGTACGAAGTCTGGAACGATATGATCTAACAAACGTTGATAGTGAGTGATAATCACAAAAGAACGCTTTCCATCGCGCATGGTGTTCACACCTTCAGACACAATGCGTAATGCATCAATGTCTAATCCGCTATCGGTTTCGTCCAAAACACAAAGCGATGGATCAAGCATAGCCATCTGAAATATTTCATTGCGCTTTTTCTCTCCGCCACTGAACCCTTCGTTTACTGCGCGGTTAGCAAGCTGTCCGTCTAATTCAACCAATTGAGACTTTTCTTTCACCAATTGCAAGAATTCTTTTGCTGTTAAAGCTTCTAACCCTCTATGCTTGCGTACTTCGCCAACTGCGGCTTTCAGGAAGTTCATGTTACTTACTCCTGGAATTTCAACAGGATATTGGAACGCTAAGAAGAGTCCTTCTCTTGCGCGCTCCTCAGCAGCCATGTCTAACAAATCTTTATCATTGAAGGATACTGAACCTCCAGTTACCTCGTAGTCTTCTCTTCCGGCAAGAACAGAAGCAAGAGTACTTTTCCCAGATCCGTTCGGACCCATAATCGCGTGCACCTCTCCTTCACCAATGGTTAATGAAAGACCTTTCAAGATTTCTTTCTCTTCGATGCGTGCGTGTAAATTTTCAATCTTTAACATATTTATCTTTTTATCCTACGCTTCCTTCAAGAGAAATCGCAAGTAGTTTTTGTGCTTCAACTGCAAACTCCATAGGAAGTTTATTCAATACATCTTTGGCGTAACCATTCACAATCATACTTACGGCTTGCTCTTGATCGAGCCCGCGTTGCAAGCAATAGAAGATTTGATCTTCACCAATTTTTGAAGTGGTTGCTTCGTGCTCCACTTTCGCTGTGCTGTTGTTTACTTCAATGTAAGGGAAGGTGTGGGCGCCGCTGGTATCGGTCATTAGCAACGAATCGCATTGTGAAAAGTTTCTTGCATTCGATGCGTTCTTTCCTATTTGAACCAATCCTCTGTATGAATTTTGACTGCGTCCTGAAGAGATACCTTTAGAGATAATCGTGCTCTTGGTATTCTTTCCAATATGAATCATTTTCGTTCCGGTGTCTGCTTGTTGAAAGTGATTCGTTACAGCTACAGAATAAAATTCGCCTACGCTGTTGTCACCCTTCAAAATGCAGCTTGGATATTTCCAAGTGATTGCACTGCCTGTTTCAACTTGGGTCCAAGAGATCTTCGAGTTCGTTCCTTCGCACATTCCGCGTTTGGTAACGAAGTTGAATATGCCGCCCTTTCCATCTTTATCTCCCGGATACCAGTTTTGAACGGTGCTGTATTTTATTTCAGCATCGCGCATCGCAACTAATTCCACAACAGCCGCGTGAAGTTGATTTTCGTCGCGCTGCGGAGCGGTGCATCCTTCCAAATAGCTAACATAACTTTCTTCGTCTGCAATAAGCAGGGTGCGCTCGAACTGACCCGTTCCTGCTTCGTTAATGCGGAAGTAAGTGCTTAACTCCATGGGGCAACGGACACCTTTCGGAATGTAGCAGAAAGAACCGTCTGTGAAGACAGCCGAATTTAATGCCGCGTAGTAATTATCGGTGCGCGGAACAACGGTTCCGAGGTATTGCTTAATAAGTTCAGGGTGTTCTTGAACGGCATCGCTAATGCTGCAAAAGATGATTCCGAGCTCTCCTAATTTTTCTTTGAATGAAGTGGCAACAGATACTGAGTCCATCACGAAATCTACTGCAACGCCACTCAATCGTTTTTGTTCTTCAATAGAAATACCAAGCTTTTCCATGGTTTTGCGAAGCTCTGGATCCATTTCATCCAAACTGTTCAACACCTTTTTTTGCTTGGGAGCTGCGTAAAACGAGATAGCCTGAAGATTTGGTTTTTCATATTTAACATGCGCCCATTCAGGCTCAGTCATTTTTTGAAAAATCTTGAATGCCTCCAAACGCCAGTCTAGCAGCCATTGTGGCTCGTTTTTCTTCGACGAGATCAAGCGAATAATGTCTTCGTTCAATCCAGCCGGAGCCTTGTCTGATTCTATGTCGGTTGTAAATCCGAATTCGTACTCTTTCGAGGTTACGTTTTCTAACAACTCATCGCCTTCGTAAGCCATATTCGTTTTTAGATTGAAAAGCTTTCACCACATCCACATGTTCTTGAAGCATTCGGATTGTTGAACACAAATCCTTTTCCGTTCAAACCACCTGTGTATTCCAATTCGGTTCCAACCAAGTACAAGAAGCTCTTGCGGTCTACGACCACTGTCACGCCATTGTCTTCAAAGGTCTGATCGCCGTCTTTCCTTTCCGTGTCGAATTCCAGCTTGTACATGAGACCGCTGCATCCACCACCGTCAACGCCTACACGCACAAATGCATGTTCAGGATGACCTTCATCTGCGATAAGCTTGGCCACTTGGGCTTTTGCACTTTCTGTAATTTTTATCATATGCCTAGTTTTAACAACAATCTATTCAACTTGTTTCACCAAAACCGAACTATTTAGAAAAAATCTAAATAGAAGTCGTTCGGGCTGCAAAAATAGTACATTTAGAGTGGTTGATGCAAATGTTTTGCAAGATGTTTCACAAGATGCCGGAGGCAAGATTCTATAGAAAGGTACGTTGTAATATGTTTCGACGAAGTATCTTACAAAGTATCTTGTGAAACATCTTTCGCCAGAATCTAGGAACTACTTCCTTTTCTTTTTCCTCTTAACATCCGGTCCAAAAAGATCACCACCATCGTGCTTACCCGGTTTATCGGTGCTAACATCGCTAGGCCCTTTTTTAATGGCGTCACAGGATTTTTCAGGTTTGTGCTTTCCGAAGAGTAACGATGCTTTGAAAACAATTGGGCAATAGTGGGAATGGAAATAATCCATGCGAATGTCACCCAAGGTGTTTGGGAAAATTTGGAGCACCGGAACCTCTACCTCGAAAGTCGCATAGAGTCCATCGTTCACGGCCATTCCATAGCCCAATCCGTAATATACTTGAGAACGAATTTTTTCAGAGTAAGCTCTCGGAAGCGCATAGTATTCACCACGCGTGGAACGCTTGTAGGCGTAGTCGGCAAAAATTCCCAATTCATTTTGAATCCATTTTCCTTTTCCAAACGGGGTAATATTGCTGGTTGAAAATGTAAGTCCAAACCTATTTTCATGAAAGATGCGCTTCTCATATATCGACTGTCCGAAGGCATCTTCTCCATTGAATTTCTCTGACCCGTTGAAACGAACATAGTGAATATTCAAATCGAATCTGTTCAAGAAAACGAGCCTGTCGGTAATCCAGTATTTTCCTATGTCCGCTGTCCAACCTAGCCGTGGCCTTGCCTTATACGTTCCAGCTGAAAAATCCGGAGAAGCAATCGTATCTGTGGCGTTCCATCTTTTTCCATAAGCAACGGTAGGTCCAATGGATACAATAAGTCCCTTTGGCATATAAGAAGTACGCTCGTAGAAAAGGGTGTTCAAGGTTGTTCTGCGCTGTCCGAAAGACAAGGCGCTAGCGAAAAACAAAATCGCAATCAATGAAGTTCTCATAGTACAAAAATACACCAGCTGAGCTGGATGACACAACGAAATTGTGATGACCGTTCCGGATGACACAACACGGTTGTGATGACACTCTGTGAGTGATGACCTTCTTCGAAGGATGACCGCCTCGCGGAGCGTCATCCGGAACGGTCATCGCGGAGCGTCATCCACAAAGTGGTCATCACGAAGTGTCATCGCCGAAGGCGTAAACACCAAAGTGTGTTACATTTGCCCCCGTGTCTGCACTATCCCAAATACAAGCGCCCGTTGAAGGCGAAATGAATGCGTTTGAATCGTTCTTCAAAGAACAGATGAAAAGCGAGCATCGCTTGTTGGACAAGGTTACCAATTATATTGTGAAAAGAAAGGGGAAGCAAATGCGTCCGCTTTTTGTTTTTCTCTCCGCGAAGCTTTTTGAAAAACCAGAAGAGCCAACTTTCGTTGCGGCTACTATGATTGAATTGCTGCACACCGCAACGCTCGTGCACGACGATGTGGTAGACGACGCGCAAATGCGTCGCGGATTCTTCAGTATCAATGCACTTTGGAAGAATAAAATTGCTGTATTAGTTGGAGATTATTTGTTGTCGCAAGGACTTTCACTCAGTGTGAAAACACAACAATTTCGTTTGTTGGGAATCATGAGTAAAGCGGTGAAGGACATGGCAGAGGGAGAATTACTTCAACAAGAAAAATCAAGAAAATTAGATATTACAGAAGAAGTCTACTACGACATCATTCGTCAGAAAACCGCGTCACTTATTTCCGCTTGTTGCGAAAGCGGAGCCGCTTCAACGTCCGCTACAGATGAGCAAGTGAAGCAATTGGCGTTGTTCGGAGAGTACGTGGGAATGGCCTTTCAGATTAAAGATGATTTGTTCGATTACGGAACTACCGATGCCATTGGAAAGCCTGTAGGCATTGACATTCAGGAACGGAAACTTACATTACCTCTTATTCATGTGTTGGCAAAAGTAGATCGTGATACCGCGAAGAAATTGATTCGCACGGTTCGGAAATTCAATACCGATAAAGTGAAAGTGGAAGAGCTCATGGCTCAAGTGGTGCAGTTAGGTGGAATCAAATACGCGACAGAAAAGATGTACGAATTCCGCGATAAAGCGTTGGATATTTTGAATCAATTCGAAAACTCACCTGCGCGTGAATCGCTTCAGCTACTTGTGAATTATACCATTGAACGTAAAAAATAGAAGTATGAAAAAAGCAATTTGGATACTTACCCTTTTTGTTTTAGTATTGGCTTCGTGCACGCCATCTTTGGACGATGCAGAGGCGCGCGAAATAAAAACAACCCCCGAAGGAATGCGCCTAGTTGGGTATTTCGAAAAGGGAACGGACAATAAAATTGGAGAACGCGCATTCTATCCAAATAGTCAGCAGTGCTACATTGAAATGCGCATGAAGGATACAAAACGCCATGGAGAGTGTTATACCTTCTATCAGAACGGAAACAAGTGGAGCTTGAATACGTATGAAAATGGAGTGTTAGAAGGCGACTACAAGGCTTGGCATGAAAACGGAAAACTATATGTTGAAGGTGAATATGAAAATGGAAAAGAAGTTGGTGAGTGGATCTTCTTCAAGGAAGACGGTACCGAAAAGGAACGCAAGAAGTACTAAGTATTTCGCCATTCCCATTCTGTTTCTCCTACTTATTCTCTCTTGCTTTTCTTCTTTTTTCGCGCAATCACCGGAGGCCTACATTCAAAAATATTCTTCCATTGCGCAAGAACAAATGCGCGAATATGGAATTCCAGCAAGCATAACGTTAGCCCAAGGTATCCTCGAAAGTGGAAGTGGGAAATCGAAATTGGCTTCAGAGGGCAATAATCATTTCGGAATAAAATGTCACGATACATGGAACGGCGCCACCATGCATTTAGATGACGACGCTCCGAACGAATGTTTTCGCAAATACAAATCAGTGGATCAGTCGTTCGAAGACCACAGTTTGTTTTTGAAGAAACCACGTTACCAAGAGTTGTTTGGGTTGGAAATCACGGACTACAAAGGGTGGGCGCAAGGCCTCAAAAAATGCGGCTATGCAACAAGCCCAACCTATGCAAAGAGCCTTATTGATCTGATTGAAAAATACAATCTCACTCAATTCGATACAGAACAAAAACCGAATGAACATTCGGTGTCTGTTAATGTTTCGAACAATCGCATAAAATACGTAACTGCAAAGAAGAAAGAATCTTTATCTGATCTTTCAAAGCGCACAGGAATTTCTGAACGATTGTTAATGAAATACAACGATCTGGAAGAAGGCCATTCTTTTAAGGATAAGGAGATTGTTTACATGCAACCCAAGCGATCCAAGGGAAGTGTGAAGGAACACAAAGTGAAACGCGGTGAAAGCATTCGTGATATTTCCCAGCAATATGGCATTCGCATTCGCAGTATTGAACGAAAAAACCATCTTGAAAGGGGTGCGGAGTTCAAGACTGGTGTGGTTTTAAAATTGAGGTAATTCTTATTTATTTCTTAAATTTGTGGTATGGAACCTTTGGCTCAATACATTTCTACAATACAGAGTTTGTGCTCAAAGCACAATGTCAAGAATCTGTATGCCTTTGGTTCAGTGACAAAGGGTACATTTACTCCTGACAGTGATATAGATTTGATAGTAGATTTTGACGAATCCGAATCGCCTAAGTCCTACGCAGACAACTATTTCGACTTAAAGTTTTCATTAGAAGATTTATTGCATCGGGAAGTTGATTTGCTAGAAGCCAAAGAGTTGAAGAACCCATTTCTGAAAGATCAAATCGTTCTAGAAAGAGCCTTGATATATGGAAAAGAATCAAAGTAGTTTACTTTACGATATTCTCAATGCTATCATTGAAATTGAATTCTTTTTAGATATTGATGGTATGGATTTTACCCGATATGTTTTGGATCTTAAAACTAAGAGAGCTGTGGAGAGAAACCTTGAAATCGTCGGTGAAGCAATGAATAGACTTGTCAAAGGTTTTCCCGATTTTAAGTTGACGAATTCACGAAAAATAATCGATGTAAGAAATAGAATCATTCATGGATACGATTCTGTATCAGACGAAATCATTTGGACTATTTTAACCGATTCAATACCTCCGCTTAAAAGAGAAGTGGAAAAATTACTTGGTGAATGAAGCTATAAACTAACCTTCCAAAATCTTTTTCAAAACAGCCTCGGGAGAAATCTCGAGGCTTTCTTTTTGCTCCGATTTTTCATCTTCCAAATAACTCGCGTTGATTCCTAAAGGCTTCCATCTTCCTGGATGCATCGGGCGCTTAGACGGATAAAGACCTATGGCGTGAATGCCAACAGCAGAAGCTATATGCAGCGGCCCAGTGCTTGCAGCAACAAGCGTTCCGCAAGAAGAAATAAAAGCAATTAATTGTGGAAGGGAAAGCTTTCCGGTTAAGTCTATAATGTGCGAATCGAATTGAAAATCTTTTCGAATTCGAACTCCTTCTTCTTCAGTTCCTGTTATGTATATGTTGAAGTCAGCTGTTGGCAAAAACATTGTCAATTCTTGGTATTGATGCAGCGACCAATTCAAAGCACTTCCTTTGCTTAACATATGAAACACAACCGAACGTTTATTCGGGTCGAGTTGAATGGGGCTTTCTACTTTGGGTTTCAAAACATGCCATTCGCGAATTTCTTCGAGGGTGGGAATGTCCTTTGCACCGAACGGAGACAACAAATGAAAGTTCAATTGAGATTCATGCAAGTCTGAATTCTTTCTGGAAAAGAAAACACGGTCATTGGCGAATTTCCAAGAGGCAATTCTGCTTCCTGTGGCAATGCGTTTCTTCACCCCTTGCGCCTTCACCCACTTCATGACTTCCGCATCTGGAAAGGCGAATACGCACGCTTCTACTTTCAAACTAGATTCTGAATGCTTATCGAAATTCAAGAATTCATCTACAAACGGACAAGCCTCTACAATGGCCTGTGTATAGCCTCTTCCAATAAAAACTATGCGCGTATTCGGAGAGTGTTTTTTAATGAAACCACACAAGGGCAATGTTACAATCACATCGCCAATGCTATCGGTACGCGAGATGGCTATGCTACTTGGAAAGGCGAATGTGCTCATGTAGTTTTTTGTATTTCAAGTGTGTGGCGTACGCTGAAATATGCGCCACGGTGAAGCCCGCCTTTCCGTCTAGAAATCCGAATCGGAAGAAATAGTCCACAACGAATTTCGCAATGGGACTGAACACGCGTTTGTACCAAGGTGATTTTTTTCCTTGTTGAAACAAATCCTCGGCTTGTATGCTGGTGAATTTTTCTGCTTGGGCGTAATGCTGATCAACGGAGTAGTACGAATAATGCAAACAATCTCCTTCCAGCAAAAATGTATTCTCTTTCGACAATCCACGAAGCACTTCGTGAATGGTTCCTTCCCATTGTGTTTCTTGCTTATTGAAGAGACGCACTTTAACATCTGGATACCAACCTCCGTGTTTTATAAACGTTCCGCAGTAGTTAGTCATTCGCTTGAAACAAGCCGCTTGCGGATTTCGTTTCCACTTCAATATAGATTCAATAAGAATTTCATTCAACACCTCATCGGCGTCTAAACTTAAGATCCAATCGAATGATGCTTGCTTGTTTCCAAAGTTTTTTTGTTCTGAATATCCCACCCACGCATGGGTGATAACCTTTGCGCCATATGCTTTGCAGACTTCAATAGTATTGTCAGTAGAGCCGGAATCTATCACTACAATTTCATCGGCTACCCCTTGTGCGGCCAACAAACATTTCGCAATGTGATGACCTTCGTTGAAAGCAATGAGAACAACAGATAGCCCTTGATCCATGTTTTAACGAGTTGTATTCCACATAAAAACATTCGGATTGTTCTTGAAATGAGTTAGATCTTTCACTGCGACAAGCAGCCCAAAATCTATCAACCACAAAACACCACCACCACCAATGGTAGCGGTATAGATCACAGGTACTTTTAGATCCGTTCCCAAGTACATGCGATGAACGCCAAACAATCCCAAACTCACATCAAGGCCTATGGCTACAGCTCTTTGGTTATTGAACGTTCGAAGCTTTTGTATAATTTTTCTATTGTTGAATTTCTCTAATGAGACACCATTCTCACGCGACATGTTGACTGCAGAATCTTGTGCAAACACTGATATTCCTAGGAATAAAAAGGAAAGCAAAAAGATCGTGCGCATCTTACGAATGTTGTTGAATTAGGGCTTCAATCTTTTCCACCATGTTTTTTGATCCTATAAAAAGAGGAGAACGTTGGTGCAAATCGGTTGGAACAATTTCCATAATTCTGCGGTGTCCGTCAGTGGCTTTTCCGCCTGCTTGCTCACAAATGAATGCAAGTGGATTGCATTCGTATTGCATACGCAATTTTCCACTTTTGTTTTTGGTGGTGCTCGGATAAATATAGATTCCGCCTTTGATTAAGTTTCTATGAAAGTCTGAAACAAGTGAACCAATGTAACGCGCAGAATACGGACGATTCGTTTTCTTTTCATCTTCCTTGCACCAAGCTATGTATTCCTGAACACCTTTTTCGCACGAATTCAAATTCCCTTCGTTCATGCTATAGATAGCGCCATCTTCAGGAATTCTCATGTTGGGATGTGAAAGGAAAAACTCACCAATACTCGGCTGAAGCGTGAATCCGTTCACACCGTGTCCCGTTGTATAAACCAACATGGTGCTACTTCCATAAATAATATATCCAGCGGCAACTTGCTCATCTCCCTTCTGAAGAAAGTCGTTCACATTCGCAAGATCTCCAATGCTGCTCTTCCTTCTGAAAATAGAAAAAATCGTTCCTATGCTCACGTTCACATCTATGTTCGAAGAGCCGTCCAACGGATCGAACAAGATGACATACTTCGCTTTTTTGCAACGCTCTAGATCGAAGGCGAAATACTTTTCATTCTCTTCACTCCCCGCACCCGCTACTTGCCCCCCCCAGCGCATCGCATTTAACAACGTTTCGTCAGAGAACACGTCCAACTTCATTTGCGTTTCCCCTTGAACATTAATGTTGGCTGCTGCGCCAAGAATATCTTGAAGCCCCGCCTTATTCACCTTGTGGTTAATAATCTTTCCCGCAATTCCAATGTCGGAAAGAAGTCGCGTTAAATCGCCTGAAGCATATGGAAAGTCTGATTGACGATCCATTACGAATTCACTAAGTGTTACCAATGCTGCCATGATGCTAATTTAAGCTGAATGAGTTATTTGTTGGGAAATAGAATGCTGGTCAATTCAATAAATTGTTCCACCGATAATTGCTCGGGTCTCTTGTTGAACAAATCGTTCTCCGAAGTTATTCCCGGTTGAAGCAGGGACTTCACTGAATTGCGAATGGTTTTTCTTCGTTGGTTGAACGCCAACTTCACCACTTGCTTGAATTCTTTTTGTTGGGAAGTCACCAATGGTGCGGGTCTGCGCTGCATGCGCAATACACCGCTCTTCACTTTGGGTGGAGGATTGAAAACTTCCGGTTCAACCGTGAAGAGATATTTAATTTCGTAATGCGCCTGAAGCAGGACCGATAAGATGCCGTAATCTCTACTTCCAGGGCCCGATGCTATGCGCTCTGCAACCTCCTTTTGAAACATTCCAACCACTTCGGGAACGCATTCCCATTCGTCCAGTACCTTGAATAAAATTTGCGAAGAAATATTGTAAGGAAAATTTCCAACCACACAAAAATTATCACCGAAGCTTTCTTTCAAATTCATGCGAAGAAAATCTTCCTCGAAAATTCTTCCGCGAAGTGCCGGGTAGTAAGCATTCAAATAAGCAACAGACTCGTCGTCTACTTCCACAACAGAAGTCTCGAATGGAAGCTTCATGAGAAACTGAGTGAGAGCTCCTGTTCCAGGGCCAACCTCAATAATTTTCTTCGTTTCGCCCACGCCAGTAATGGCTTCAGCAATTCTTTCGCAGATAGACAAATCCAATAGGAAATGCTGACCCAGGTGTTTTTTCGGACGTACGTTCACATTACAAAGCAAAGCGAAAAACGCGAGACTTGGGCTCCATTTGTTGAACATTGTAAAGTGAAAAAGTACTGGATTGAAAAAGGGTTTGTCCTGGAAATTGATTTAGCTTCGAGAAGTGGTAAGCTATCTCGATATTATTCTAGTCCTCATCGTAGCATGGGCACTTTGGCGCGGATGGATGAACGGCTTTGTTTCAGAGCTATTCTCCTTTCTGGCCTTTTTTGTTGGCATATATGCAGCCGTGTATTTATCTGAATCTGTATCGAAGATGATTGGCGCAACAGACGGCTCTATGAGCACGCGGGTTGCAGTGTTCCTTGGTATTTTCTTGGTGGTGGTTATTGGAATGTATTTTTTAGGAAAACTCATTTCCAAAAACATCAAAGGCGGTGGTGAAAAATGGAATAAAGCCTTGGGCGCAACCTTTTCGCTGGCGAAATATTTATTGGGAACCAGTTCGCTGTTCGTAATGTTGCATGCGCTCGACGATAAGTTTCACATGATTCCGCAATCGCAAAAAGACGCTTCGTTTGTGTATGAGCCGGTCAACGATTTTTCCAAGACAATCATTCCTGCTATCCAAGATTTTGATAAGCATCTTCCCGAAAAAGAAGCCTAAGATCGAATGCGCCACTCGTTCGGATAGTTATTGTTCAAGCGGGTTCCAACCACTTTTCCCCATCCAATGTTTTGTTGTTCGAAGGTTATAACAACGAAGCCCGCTTCGGCCTCCACCTGAATCACTTCCTTCTTCAAATACCGAATAACGTCGTCGTACGAAAGCTCTAATTTTCTTACGTCATCAGATTCAACGCCGGTGTTGGCAATGCCTTGACCGGGAATGAATTTATCTTTCATGAATTCTCCAACGAGCGTTCCTGCGTTCGCATTGGGAAGCAAGGAGCGCCAAATTTCTTTGAATGTATGTTGAAGGGTATCGAGGAAAACCAATCCCTTTTCATTCTTCACCAATGCAATGTCTTCACGAATAAATACATTCACAGTACTCCGCTCTTTCGCAGTTAGCGGAACAATTTTCGAATTCGGTTTGAAGCGAATTTTCTCAGTGTGTCCATCCGGTTTTTT
This sequence comes from Flavobacteriales bacterium, assembly GCA_044239865.1. Lineage (GTDB taxonomy): Bacteria > Bacteroidota > Bacteroidia > Flavobacteriales_D > Sanyastnellaceae > CAIZGX01. The sequence goes on along the minus strand of JBIIAO010000002.1, from coordinate 564,478 downwards.
CAAGAGCGTGCAAAAGAATCCCTCACCCGGTGTGTTGTGTGGAAGCATTCTATATCCCTCGCTAGATGAGCCTTTCACAACATCAACGTTCCACTCCTTCTTCATTTCAACCGAAACATTTTCAAGTTGAAATTCTTCGATTAAGAATGAAATGATTTCTTCATTTTCTTCTGGAGCGAAGGTGCAAGTGGAATACAATAAGTATCCTCCCGGTTTCAGAAGTCGAACAGCTTCCTCTAAAATCTCATGCTGACGCACCGCGCAGGTGTGAGCGAAAGATTCTTTCCATTCACCGCGGTAGTCAACTTGTTTGCGAAACAATCCTTCTCCGCTGCAGGGCGCATCTACTGCAACCACATCGAAGCAATGGGTGAATGGAATTTTATTCGGATACATTCCCAATGTGAAGACATTCGGAATGCCCCATTTATCTAAGTTTTCACGAAGTATGCTCAATCGCTGAGGCATGACTTCGTTTGAAACCAACACACCTTTTTCTCCGAGCAGTGTTGCGTAAATCAGGCTTTTTCCTCCAGGAGCTGCGCAAAGATCAAGCACCGCAGGATTTTCAATTTCTTGAATGGCTTGTTGAAACAAATGGCCAATGAGCATGGAATTCGCTTCTTGCGAATAATAAGATCCAGCATGGTAATGCGGATCGAAAGTAAATTTCGGACGTTCCTTCAACAGCAAGCCTAATGAGTTCCAGGGAACAGTTTCACCAACAATGGAGGTGTGTTTAGACTTGGCTGGATGCCTCAACACGGAGGTCTGAATTTCACGGTCGTAGGCCGGAATCATCAATTCCCATTTATCGGGGAATTGCGTTTTTAGTCTATTAACAAAGGCCTCCGGTAATGTCATTCCTCTTCCTCGTATTCTTGTTTTTCTCGAAGCCACTTCGGCGTCTTCTTCTCTTTTTCTGCTTTCGCTTCCGGCGATACATTGTCTTTTATATACGGAGCAATGCGTTCTTGAATAGGAGCTTTAGGAACCGAAGGTTCATTCGGTTTATCATTTCGAAGCCCAGGAAATAAAGGCTCTCGTGGAGTGTCGCGATCTTTTCGCAAGCCGAAGGCGTTGTTAAAAATTCGATTTAATTTTTCTTTTTGAACCAATTTAGCACTCACTCGGTCGCTGCGTAAAGCATCTTTATCTAAACCGAATTCGAGATTATCTATGGGGCCGCGCATGTACAAATAAATTTGTCTTCCGCTCTTGTCTCCTTCAGTGCTAGAGGCATTCAGCAACATCTCCTTCAAATCGAAGCCCAGCCTATAATCCAATACATTGTCGAAGCTGTGCGTACCCTCCATGGTAATTGACATCGCGCTCGACTCAATATCCATCAATGGGAATGTGATGTTGGAATTTTCAATGTGAATGGAATTTTGTAACGTCGAGAATTTAATGTGTCGAAGCTTTTCCGCGAAGTCATCTTCCTTCACAAATGGCGCTATCCATTTGTTTCCTTTTATGAACGTAATCATATATTGAAACGAAGAAACATCATTCAGTTCGCCGTTTTCAATATTCACTTGCAAGTCAGATTTTATGGTGTTCGGAAGAACAGATAAATCTGCGCCGAGTGTAGTTTGGAAATCAACCAGTACCGTAGCGTTTCCTTTGATGTTGTTCTGCGTGAGATACGACTGCCCGAAATTGTCGAACAATCCGAAAGCCTGCTGAATGTCTATGTTGTTCAATGATCCTTGGCACGTTAATGCGAACTGCCCATCGTTCGATGGTGATAAACCGAAATTCGCAGCTACTTCGCCATTGGCCATGCTGAGTTGAAGGGGAGAAATCTGTAGAATGCCATTTGCGTAATCCAATGTTCCTTTGATGTTGGATGCATTGAACGATTTGAATAAAAACTGGTCTATCTGTGCTGTTAAATGAAGTTGAATGGAAGAAGGAAGAGCAAGTTTCATATCGCTTTCAGTATTTCCAGCTGCTGTTAAAAGTTTTTCAAGATCGAGCCTGTTCGAATACAAATTTGCCTGAATGGTTAATGCAGAATTGTCTGAGGTGAAGTAGGGAATGACAGAATAAAAATCCCCAGAAAAACTACAGTTGTTATCGTTTAGATTGAAGTTCAACTGCTCAACCCGCGCGTCGGATCCGTTCAATAAGAATACGCCGTTAATGTTTTTAAACAAGCCATTGGATGCTGCCCATTGAAAGCTTCCTTCTGTAACCTGGGCCTTTCCATTCAAATGCAATTGAGACCAGTCGAAGGTGCTGTCGGCCTCTTGAAATGCAATCTTTCCGCGAATGAATGATTGTGCTGAAATTTGTCCGTCACAAACAGCCAACGAATCCCAACCGAAAAATCCTTTTACTTCGTTCAAATTCGTTTCAGCACTCACCGACAAGTTCAAGACAGGATCGTTTAAGTCACGAATACTTCCGTTACAACTTAAAGTTCCCATTCCGAGTTGCGATTGAAAATTTGAAATGGTCACGCTGTCCATTCCTCCTTTCGAAATATAATTTGCATTCAGGTCTATAGCATGCAATTCAACACCCGAATTTATTTCAACCAACTCTCCGCCTTTCACTGAGAATTTAGAGGCAATGGAAAGGTTTTCGAACGGGCCGCTCATATCGAAATTGAAATGCGCATTTCCAGAAGGTGCGTAGGGCCGCAACTGAACTTGCAAGGCATTCGGAAGTAACAAGATTCCTTCTTTCAACTCAAGTTCGGTTTCGGCAATGTGCAAGTCAATGCTCGGATGTTCGCCGTAATCCAAGCTCCCTGTGACATTTAACGGCACTTCTTCTAGCAGCAATTCCGCGGTCTCAATCACAAAGGTGTTGTTATCAAGGTTCACTTGCATTTTAGAATCAAGTCCAATATTTCGCTGACGAAGCATTTCAGTTTCCCCTGCATAAAAGACGTTCATGTGCGCCGCCGTTTCTATGTCGAGAAGAAATTGTTTTTCATTGAAATTGCCGGAGGCATTCAATTCCTTGAACTTGACATCTACAAATGTTTTTCCTTGTTCGTCTTCATACAGATAGGAAATATTTTCCCCAACAATCTCCTCAAGATGTATTTTGAATTTTTCATTTGGGGTGGAAGAGGTATCGGGCTTCCATACGTCCCAATTCATCTGGCCCATGCTATTTACACGCATGTTTAACGAACCTTCTTTCGCTTCAATCTCATCAATGTTGTAATTCCCGTTGAACAGATCAATAATGTCGAACGACAAGTACAATTCTTTCGCAAATAAAAGAGTATCGTGTGCTTCGGAATTTTCTTCAACATAAACCTCTTTGAATCGAATAGATACAGAGGGAAAATTATTCCAGAGTGTTAAGTCGGCTTCGCGAATGCTCGACTTTGTTTTTAAATTTTGTTGAACAGATTGAAGGGCGTAGGTTACAATTTCATCTTCGTACACGGTAACTGCAAGAACTATTGCGGAAAATAATAGCGTTATCAAGGCGAAGAGGCCAATGAAAATTCGCTTCAGCCACTTTCTGCGCGCTGAAACTGGTTTTTTTTCCTGAAGAAACGGTCCCCCTTCTATCTCTTTTACTTCTTCCATTCTTAATTTAAAAGTACACGGCGTATGAACTACTTTTGGAAAGGAGTTGTGAAGTAACTCACAACCGTTTGTTCGAACGATTTAATAACGATAACTATGAAGAATTTGTTGCTTGCGGGTGTATTTCTTTTCGCTGGAGTTTCTGTTTTTGCACAAGAATGGACTGTCCCAGAATTACCCTACGCCTATGAGGCCTTGGAACCCGCTATTGACGCCGAGACCATGCATATTCATCACGACAAACACCACCTGGCTTATGTAACGAATTTGAATGCGGCAATGAAGGTTGAAGCGAATCAAAAATATGCGAAGTTGAACATTGAAGAATTTTGCGCGGCTATTGAACCGAAGGATATGGCAGTTCGCAACAACGGCGGCGGACATTTCAATCATACTTTTTTCTGGAATTGCATGGCAGCGCCGAGCACTGCAGGAGCGCCGAGTAAAGAATTGTCGGCAGCTATTCAGCGCGATTTCGGTGGCATAGACAACTTGAAAAAACTCATGACCGACGAGGGCAAAGCTCGTTTCGGCAGCGGATGGGTGTGGTTGTGTAAAGACGCTAAGGGCGGTCTTTTCGTTACCTCAACCGCTAATCAAGACAATCCGTTAATGTCGAAAGTAGTAGACAAACCAGGCACTCCAATCCTTGGCATAGATGTTTGGGAACACGCTTACTACTTGAAATATCAGAACAAACGCGCAGATTATTTGGCTGCTATTTTTTCTGTGGTGAATTGGAATTTCGTAAACGAGAGATACGCGAATTAAGATTTGTTTCAAGATGCGGAGCAAGGTCGTTCCGAAGGTGCTTCACATAACTTATATGAAATACGCATAAGACTTTCCTCTTTCCTGCAATAAAATTTGCTTCGACAAATTTTGAAATGTTATCTATTTAGTTAACTTTGTATGGAAGAGAAAATTAGAAAAACTATTTTCTACAAACACTATTTCCTCGATTTTTATTCAGAACAAAATTGATTGGACTATAATGCTTTTGGAAACCATTGAAATAGTACCAATAGTCTATTTCAAGAAAATAAAAGGTGTAAAAGGACTTTATGAGATTCGTGTCATCCATAGTGGCAATATTTTTCGAATTTTCTGTTTTTTCGATAGAGAGAAAGTGGTTGTTTTAGGAAATGGGTTCACTAAAAAAACCATGAAGACACCGTCGAATCAAATTGAATTGGCACAAAAAATAATGAACGAATATTTCAATGAAAAAGAATAAGAACATCACAACTTTCGAAGATCATTTAGACAGCCGATATGGGAAGAAGGGGAGTGAAGCGCGCGCTGCCTTCGATGCTGGATTTGAACGTTTCAAAATAGGTGCTTTAATTGAACAACAACGACTGCAATTGCAACTCACACAAGACCAGTTAGCAGCCAAGTGCGGGACGAAGAAAAGTTATATTTCCAGAATTGAAAATGAGGGTTCAGACATTCGTCTTTCAACTTTAATGAAAATTGTGGAAGATGGATTGGGAGGAAGAATTGAGATTGTTTTTCCGAAGAAAAAAACACCGAGGTGATGAAGATGGCAATATTCACGCAGCTTCACCTAGCCGGAGGCTCCTTGCATAGCACCTTTTGAATTTTTTTTCATAAGAATAAAGTACTTTTGGAATATGATAGAAAACAAAGTTGCAAATAGTAAGCTCATTACGCTAGATATAGCTGAAGAAGTAGAAGCGTTTGCAGGTGCGACAATAGATATTGCTCCGCAATTGTGGCAAGGTATAGCGTTGAAGGAAAAGGACTTTCGTGAATTTGTTTCTGCATTGGACACCTCTAATTTCGAGAATAAAATTGTAGCCATTTACTGTTCGGTAGATGCCATTATACCCGTTTGGGCTTACATGCTATTGTCATTGAAACTTTCTGAAGTGAATGCCCAGTGTCATTTTTCATCTCCAGAAAATCTAGACACACTGAGAGCGCTAGCCTTTATTCAACAATTGGATCTTTCGAAATTTCAAGATAAAAATGTGGTCGTTAAGGGCTGCACTTCACTTCGACTAACAGAAGAAGTGTACATTCAACTTTCTCAAAAACTTCAGCCTGTCTCCAACCGCATCATGTACGGAGAACCGTGTTCAACTGTGCCGCTTTTTAAGCGATAACAGGACCACTGCGTGGATGACCTTCTTCGAAGGATGACACATTTCATGTGATGACCGTTCCGGATGACGCTCCGCGAAGCGGTCATCGAACTTGTTCGTCATCGATTGAAAATCGTCATCACTCGAAGAGTGTCATCGGCTCCGCCGTCATCCAGCTCCGCTGGTCATCACTCGAAGAGTGTCATCGGCTCCGCCGTCATCCAGCTCCGCTGGTCATCACTCGAAGAGTGTCATCGGCTTCGCCGTCATCACACGAAGTGTGTATATATTTGTAAGGTGACCTACATAATCGGAGAAATAGGACAAAACCACAACGGTTCAATAGATCTGGCGAAGGAAATCATAGACCTCGCAGCTGCTCCTGTCGTGGAAGATTATTTTCAGCTCGAACTGAAACCCATGAATGCGGTGAAGCTCACCAAGCGCGACTTGAATGAAGAACTCAGTCAATCGCAAATGAATGCGCCCTACAACAGTCCACATTCCTTCGGTGCCACTTACGGGGAACACAGGGCATTTCTTGAATTGAACGACGAGCAACATGAAGAATTGTTTCATTATTCTAAATCGAAAGGATTAGATTTTGTGGAAACGCTTTGCGCAACTGGATGTCTTTCGTTGTTGAAACGAATCACCCCCGATTATCTGAAAGTTGCAAGTCGCGACCTCACGAACCTCCCGCTATTGGAGGCTTTGGCGGAAACGAAAATTCCAATCATTCTCTCTACCGGTATGGCCGGAAAGGAAGAGCTCGATAGTGCGTTAGACATTATTTCGCATTACCATTCAAACATTAGCATTCTTCACTGCACCTCGGAATACCCTACGCAGCCGAAGAATGTGAACCTCAATACCATTCGTTTTTTACAGAACAATTATCCGGATTACAACATTGGTTTCAGCGATCACACGCTCGGCATTTTTACTCCGGTTGCCGCCGTTGCTATGGGTGCTGCCATCATTGAAAAGCACATCACCACTGATCGTAATTTGAAGGGAACCGACCAGCGCGGATCCCTTGGCCCAGAAGGCATTCGACGCATGGTGCGCGACATTCGTGAACTCGAATTGTCTTTGGGTGAAGTGGAAATGAAGATTGAAGATTCTGTTGCTTCCGCTCGCTTGAAATTGGAAAGAAGCATTGCTGCCGTTCGTGAAATTCCAGCTGGAAAAATTATTGAAGAATCAGACTTGTGCATGCTCTCTCCAGGAGACGGTTTCAAATGGGCACAACGAAATTTGGTGGTTGGAAAACGCACCACTTCGTCCATTCCTGCGAATGAAATTATTTACCCCATTCACCTGGAAGACTAACGCATGGAAGCCACTGAAAATCATGCTGTCATCTTTGTCGCAGGCGGAACCGGAACCCGCATGGGAAGCGCCCTTCCGAAGCAATTTCTTACGCTGAACAACACACCCATTCTTATTCATACGCTTCGAAATTTCTTTTCATTCAATCGAAATTTCGAAATGGTCGTAGTCATGCATCACGACTATATTTCATTTTGGAAGGACTTGTGTCTTCAATTTGAAAATGTCCCTGAACACAATGTGGTTGCTGGCGGAGAAGAACGTTTCCACAGCGTGAAAAACGGATTGAATGCGCTTTCTGAAAGCGTGAATTGTGTGGCAGTGCACGACGCTGTTCGTCCACTCGTTTCGCACGAAACACTCACGCGTTGTTTCAACGCATTGAAAGAATACAACGCTGTAGTCCCCGCCATTCCCATCAACGATTCCATTCGTGAAGTGCACGGTGCAGAGAATAAAAGCGTCGATCGATCGTTATACAAACGCATTCAAACACCACAGTGTTTTCGTGCATCTGTTTTGAAAGAAGCCTACAACAAACCCTTCAGCCCATTATTTACCGACGACGCTTCTGTAGTGGAGGCGAACGGTCATTCGGTTTTTTTGGTGGAAGGAAATCTTGAAAATATTAAAATCACTTCGCCCATCGACCTAATTGTTGGTGAGGCATTAACCGCAAATTCAGAAAAAAAATGAACGACCCACGTGCAAAGAAAATAGCGAAAGAACTGGTAGATCACGGACACACACGCATAGACAATTACTATTGGATGCGCTTGTCAGACGAGCAGAAAAATAGCGCCACGCCAGATGAACAGACTGCTGATGTCTTAGCTTACCTCAAGGAAGAGAACGACCACGTAGATGCGGGAATGAAGCACACCGAAGAATTGCAAAAGCATTTGTTCGAAGAGATGAAGGGTCGTATTAAAGAAGACGATTCCTCTGTTCCAGTGAAGCAAAACGGATATTGGTATTACACGCGTTTTGAAATAGGACAAGATTACGCCTACAACTGCCGAAAGAAAGACAGCATGGAAACCGGAGAAGAAGAAATTCTCATCAACGGTCCAGAAATGGGGAAGGGAAAAGACTATTGGGCGCTAGGCGGATTAAGCATTTCAGAAAACAACCGCTTCATGGTTTATGGAATAGATGAAGTAAGTAGAAGAGTTTACACACTTCATGTACGCGACCTAGAAACGGGAGAAATGTTCAGCGAAGTCATTGAAGGAACCTCGGGTTCTGCGACATGGGCTTCAGATAGTTTGCATTTTTTCTACACGAAGAAAGACCCGCAAACCCTGCGCGACTGTCAGGTGTGGCGACATGAATTGGGAACCGACCCGTCTTTAGACGTCTTGGTTTTTGAAGAAAAGGATGAAGAATTTTCGTGCTTCGTTTTCAAAACGAAAACAAAGAAATTCTTAATGATAGGTAGTTCGCAGACGGTTTCGGACGAATACCGGGTGCTCGAGTCTAACAATCCGAAAGGAGAGTTTCGTCTCTTTCAAAAGCGTGAACGCGACTTGGAATACAGCATCACGCATTATGAAGACAAGTTTTACGTCCTCACGAATTTAGAAGCGAAGAACTTCCGACTGATGTCGAGCTCCCTTCATTCAACCGAAAAAGAAAGTTGGGAAGAAGTGATTCCGCATCGTGAAAATACGCTGTTGGAATCGGTTGAAATGTTTAAAGAGTATTTGGTGTTGGAAGAGCGCACGGAAGGGTTGGCACACATTCGCGTAACCCGATGGGATAAGGCAGAAGAGCACTACCTCGAGTTTCCAGATCCCACGTACAGCGCGGGAGTGGGAGCAAATCCGGAATTCGATACCGAGACTCTTCGATTCGGATATTCTTCCATGACAACGCCGGGAAGCGTGTTCGATTATAACATGAAAACACGTGAGCGTGAATTGAAAAAACAGCAGCCTGTTTTGGGTGAATTCAATGCGAGCGATTACACGAGTGAACGCATTTTTGCAACTGCACAAGACGGAGTGAAGGTTCCGATTTCATTGGTTTACAAAAAAGGATTCGAGCGAAACGGCAGCGCACCTTGTTTGCTGTACGCATACGGAAGCTATGGACACAGCATAGATGCTGGATTCAGTAGTTCAAGACTTTCGTTGTTGAGCAGAGGATTTGTTTTTGCCATTGCACACATTCGTGGAGGAAGCGACATGGGCCGCAATTGGTATGAAGACGGAAAATTATTGAAGAAGAGAAACACGTTCACTGACTTCATTGCTTGCGGTGAATTTTTGGTGGAAGAGAAATACAGTTCATCCGATCGCTTGTTCGCCATGGGCGGAAGTGCAGGCGGATTATTAATGGGTGCTGTTGCCAATATGGCTCCAGCACTGTTCAACGGAATCATAAGCGCAGTGCCGTTTGTGGATGTTGTAACAACCATGTTAGACGAAAGTATTCCGCTTACCACCTTCGAATTCGACGAGTGGGGGAATCCGAAGGACAAAGAATATTACGACTACATGTTAAGTTATTCGCCTATCGATAATATTGAAGCAAAGGCTTATCCGCATACCCTCGTAACCACAGGATATTGGGACAGCCAAGTGCAATATTGGGAGCCGGCGAAGTATGTGGCGAAGTTGCGCGACATGAAGACAGATTCGAATAAATTATTTTTCAAGTGCACCATGGAAGCCGGACACGGCGGCAAGTCCGGGCGTTTTGAAGCGTTGAAGGAAGTGGCACTGGAATATGCATTTTTATTAGACCTGGCTCACAAAGCATAACCGAGAATTATGGCAGTACTGCAAAATAAACAACGGTGGAAGGTGGTCTTGTTGCTTTTAGCAGCGGCCATTGCGGGCGTTACCTTGTGGTACACCAACGGCATTGCGCGACGCATTCGCGATGAAGAAAAAGCGAAGGTTGAGTTGTGGCACAGTGCCATTCGCAAGAAGGAAGAATTGGTGAAACTCACGCAAGTGTTGTTCGACAGCTTGCGTTCCGAAGAAACGAGCAAAGCGGAGTTCTTGGGTAGAGCTTACAAGATTATAAGTCTTGGAGAAGGGGAGTACGATTTTCCGCTAGATGTGCTCACTCAGAATAAGACCATTCCGTTGTTGATTTGCAACTATAAGAATGAATTGCAGGATTCTCGTAACATTGATTCAGTTCTTATCAAAGACCCTCTAAGCGTGGAAAAATTGCGTGTTCAGTATGAACAAGAATACAAACCAATTGCTTTCCCAGAGGTAGATCGGGTGGTTTATTACAGCAACAGTTACATGTACAAAGAATTGAAGCAAACCATTGATGATTTGGTTTCTTCATTTTTCAATGAAACGGTAATCAATACCGCTTCTGTCCCCGTAATTGTTACCGACAGCACGAAGATGAATGTTGTTCAGGTTGGAAAGATAGACACCCTAAAATGCAATGTGAATCAGGTCTTGGCGGAAATGAAGGAAGGGTACGAGCCCATTGAAATCAAGATTCCTGGAAGGTCTGCGCAGTATATTTTCTACGACGACTCTGCTACCATTCAGCAGTTGAAGTTGTTTCCGTATTTGCAGCTCTCTTTAATCGGGGTGTTTTTGGTTGTGGCATATGTCATGTTTTCTACGTTCAGAAGATCTGAACAAAACTTGGTTTGGGTAGGAATGGCGAAAGAAACCGCGCATCAGTTGGGTACTCCGCTTTCTGCGCTTATGGCGTGGCGAGATTTGTTCGAAGATCAAGGCGTTTCAAAGCCGTTGATTGAAGAGTTCAACAAAGACATTGACCGACTTTCAACCATTACCGAGCGCTTCTCGAAAATCGGGTCTGAAGCGGCATTGGCACCCATTGGCGCGAAGGACTTGGTGGAAGAAATTTTGGACTACTTGCGCGTTCGTATTTCTTCTGAGGTAAACATTGAAGTGAAGTCAGACGGCAATCCGCAAGTGAATGTGAACGTCGCATTATTCAGTTGGGTCATTGAAAACCTCGTGAAGAACAGCGTAGACGCCATGGACGCTAAGGGACAATTAGCCGTCTCTATTCACGAGGCCAACGGCAAAGTATACATAGACGTCAAAGACAGCGGCAAGGGCATCCCGAAACGCAAATGGAAAACCATTTTCGAACCGGGATTCACAACCAAGTTGCGAGGATGGGGTTTGGGCCTGTCCCTCGCCAAGCGCATTGTGAAGAATTACCATAAAGGCGCGATCTACGTGCTTTCGAGCACGGCTGGGGAAGGGACAGTTTTTCGCATTTCACTAAAGAAATAGGGTCTTTCAGACGAGGGCAACTGTCGTTGCGAGGGTCCTGTGGACGAGGGCCTGCGACGTTTCTAATTACAAAGTAGGAATTATGAAATAGGAATTACGAAGTAGGAATAAAACCAAAGGTTTTCCAATTACGAAGTTCATCCTTCTTTTCTTAACAATGTTTGGTCTATTCGTATCTTCGCTTAAAAGTTAATTATGTTCTCAGAAAAGAAATTGGCAATCATTGGATTAGGATACGTTGGTTTGCCTTTGGCCGTGGAATTTGCAAAGAAATACGCAGTAATTGGATTCGATATTAACCAAAAGCGCATTCAAGATTTAACCCAAGGCAATGACGCGACCCGAGAAACGAGTGAAGACGAACTTCTGCAAGTTTTGAAGGAAAAGAGCGATTCGTTAAATGGATTGTTTTTAAGCGCAGAGCAGTCGGCGTTAATTGATGCTAACATCTATATTGTAACTGTTCCAACACCGATAGACGATAGCAAACGTCCAGATTTGGGACCACTCCTTTCTGCTTCTAAAATGATTGGACGAGTATTAAAAAAAGGCGATATCGTAATTTACGAAAGTACAACCTACCCAGGTTGCACTGAAGAAGATTGTGTGCCTGTGCTCGAAAAAGAATCGAATTTGATATTCAACAAAGATTTTTATTGTGGCTACTCACCGGAGCGAATTAATCCCGGCGATAAGATAAATACGTTGACAAAAATTCAAAAGGTAACGAGCGGAAGTACACCCGATATCGCTGAAGTTATAGATCAGTTGTACAAGAGCATTATTACAGCAGGCACGTTCAAGGCTTCCTCATTGAAAGTCGCAGAGGCCTCTAAGGCCATTGAAAATGCCCAACGCGATGTCAACATCTCTTTCGTGAATGAATTGGCTCTTATTTTTGACCGATTAGGAATAGATACACACGAAGTTTTAGCGGCGGCCGGCACGAAATGGAATTTCTTAAAGTACAAGCCCGGTTTGGTGGGTGGACATTGCATAGGCGTAGACCCCTATTATTTGGCATACAAGGCTGAGCAAGCGGGTTATCACCCAGCGGTTATTCTCTCAGGAAGAAGGGTTAACGACGGAATGGGTGCTTTTGTAGCAAATAAATTAGTTAAATTACTGATTGCAAAGGGAATTCAAATTAAAAATGCTCGAATATTAATTTTGGGCATAACCTTTAAAGAAAATTGCCCCGATATTCGAAACACGAAAATTGTAGACATTCGAGCCGAATTGCTCGAATTCGGTTGTAGAGTGGATATTCTAGACCCATGGGCAATTAATAGCGAAGTGTCGGCTGAGTTTGGTTTTGATTTAGTAGGAAATGTGAATGACATAGATCTCGCAAGCTATCAAGGTGTAATTCTAGGGGTAGCCCATAGCGAATTCTCTAGTCTGAATATTCAAACCAATGACCATTGCGTTATCTATGATGTTAAAGGCATGTTACCTGCGCAGCACGTAGACGATCGATTGTGACGCTTAAAGCGTAATATGAAGTTTATTTAGTTCCTAATTTAAGTGGTAACTTTACACCCTAATCTTTTAGACATGAAAGCTAAGTTATGGGTTCTCGTTTTAGGTTTGTTTGTCTTCAGTTCTTGTGCGCGAGTAGAAGATTACTATTATTTTTCGAATGTTGGCAACGAAGAGTTTGCGGTTTCTGCAGCAGATAGTTCCGCAACAAAGCTAAACATCCTTCCTGGGGATCAATTGAGTATTGTGGTTTCTTCTTCAAGCCCTGAACTAACAGTGCTTTTCAACAGTTCAAATGCCGGTGGATCAACTATGGCGGCTATCAATGGTAGCTCCTCGAGTAATATTGTTTTAGGATATTTGGTAGATAGCAACGGAGACATCGCTTTTCCGCAATTGGGAAATGTAAAAGTCATTGGGTTGAGCACAACTCAAATTCAAGAATTGCTTGAAAGAGATTTAGCGCCCCTCCTGAAAAATGCAGTGGTAAACGTAAGACAGGTGAACTTTCGTATTTCAGTTTTGGGGGAGGTCAATAGACCTGGAATTTTCAATATCCCGTATGACAGATGTTCCGTATTACAAGTTCTTTCAATGGCGGGCGATTTGACTATTTTTGGAAAACGCGAGTCAGTTTTATTAATTCGTGAAAGCCAGGGAAAACGCACCACTACGCGATTGAATCTGAATGATAAATCCATTTTAACAGATTCCAATTTTTACTTGAAAAATGGTGACGTTTTGTATGTAGAACCGAACCGCACACGCGTGAACCAAAGCAGTACTTTTTTCCAAGTGTGGCCAACGGTAACTAGCTCGGTTACCTTGCTTATTTTGGTTTTAAACAATTTAAAAAACTAAAAGTCACTCCTTGATTATGGAAAACGAAAGAGAACAGAAGGATATTAATTTGATTTTAGAGGTAAAGCAAATGTTTTTGGCCTATTGGCCGCTGTTTGTATTGTTTTTATCACTAAGCCTTTCTGCAACATTTCTATACCTTCGCTATGCAAATCCCACTTATCAGGCCAGTGCTAAAATCTTAATCAAAGACGATTCGAAGACCGGCTTTGGGCCAAAAAATTCTATGATCAGTCAATTAGACTTGTTTGGGTCGAAAACAAATGTCGAGAACGAAATGGAAGTTGTTCGTTCAGTTCCCGTTTTGCGCCAGGCCGCTCGGAAAAGCAGAAGTTATGTGAAGGTATACGACAAAGGAAATGTAAGGGATATCCTCAAAAACAACTTTGCAATTCAGTTCACGCCTCTTAACCCCGATAGTCTGAAAGAGGGTTCCATTGAATTTCTTATGGAAGGAAACGTGATGAAAAGTAATAAGGGTGAATTTGTCTTGCAAGACAGTGTGGTTTTAGAATTGGGTCTGGGATCTCCGGTGTTAATTGAATTAGACGAAACCCGGTTGGGTTATTTAAACGGAAAAGATTTTTTTGCCATTTTTAACGGCATTAACGCGGAAGCTAGCGCAATTGGATCTGCATTGAAGGCCGAATTACCGAGCAAAGACGCAAGTGTCATAGTGCTTTCCTTTACGTCTCACAACTCTGTATTAGCCGAACAAACTCTGCAAGCGATTATTGACAGTTACAATGAGATTAGCCTCAAAGACAAACGAGCCATTGCTGAATTTACATTAGGATTTATAGAAGATCGTCTGGCACTGATTACGAAAGAACTGGATTTCGTTGAAATGAAGATTGAAGAATATAAAATTTCCAATAGTATTTTCGATTTGAGTGAGCAAGGCAAGATTTTTTTAGAGTCGGTTAAAAGCAGAGACCTTTCGCTCAACCAGATAAACATACAACTCTCGTCGTTGGAAGAAATAGAGAAGTACGTGTCGGGAGCAGATGGCAAGGGGATATTCCCCTCTATGTTAGGTGTTTCGGAACCGTTGTTGGCAAATTTGCTGACCGAGTTATTTAGGCTCGAAGGGGCCTATGCTATTCGAAAAACAACAGTGGGTGAAAATGATGCCCTTCTGCTGTCACAAAAAGCTGAAATTGCGAAACTCAGAGACGGTATAAAGGTATCTTTGGTAAACATCAAGAATAATTTATTAGCAGCCAAAAAGCCGCTTCAAAGCGAAATCGACGCGGACTTGCAACAACTGAGCGGGTTGCCCAGCAAGGAAAGGGCCTTGTTCGACATTAGCAGACAGCAAGCCATTAAGAACGCCATTTACACGTTCTTGTTGGAAAAAAGAGAAGAATCGGCCATTTCGTATGCCAGCACCTTGTCAGACATTCGCATCATTGAGCCAGCTGTTGCGATTGGTTCACCCATAAGCCCCAAGAGGAATATTATCTGGCTACTGGGCCTAATGATAGGAATACTTCTTCCCGCCGCAATAATATTTGCTAAGGAACGCTTAAACAATAAAATCCTATTTCGTTCAGACATAGAGAATGTTTTAACAATTCCAATTATTGGCGAAGTGTTTGAAACGAAAATTGCAGAATCTGAGTTGGTGTTTGTTGAAAATTCAAGATCAGTGATTGCCGAAAGCATTCGTGCCATTAGAACGAAACTCCCGTTTTATTTCACCCACGAAACGGAAAAAGTTCTTTTGATATCGTCAAGCATCCCAGGGGAAGGGAAGTCGTTTATAGCAGCGAACCTAGGTTTGTCTATGGCCTTGATGGGTAAAAGAACTTTGCTCATAGGGGGCGATATGCGTAAGCCCCGTATTCACAAGGCCTTTGATGTAAGCAATGCTATTGGCCTATCTACATTTCTCATTGGCAAATGTCAAGTAGAGGATACCTTGTTTGGCACAGAGCACGAGAATTTATATGTGTTACCCTCGGGACCGATTCCGCCCAACCCTTCGGAATTGTTGATGGGCGAGCGCTTTCAAAAGCTCATGGTGAATTTGCGGGTCGAATTCGATTTTATTATTTTAGATACTCCTCCACTGGGACTCATTTCAGATCCTGAGCTCATGGTGAAAGAGGCCGATTTGTCGTTGTTTGTGGTGCGTCACAACCATAGTTTGAAAGAAGCTATTCGTAAGGTGTTGGGATCAGACGATTTTCGGCAGCGTTTTCCGCGTACGGTAGTGGTTTTTAATGGTTTGAAGCAACGAGGAGTAGGCTATTACGGATATGGATACGGATTGGGATACGGATATGGATATGGAAACGGAGACGGACCCTCTTATGGAAGTGAGGTGAAGCGGGCAACTGTTTGGAAACGAATTAAACGAATTTTTAAGATGCCTTTCAAAAAGAAGTCGTAAAAAGTTTTTCTAAATGACATGTAACAGGCGTCGGCGAAGCCATAAGGAAAAATTAATATTTGAAATATGAAAAAAGCTTTGATAACAGGCATTACGGGGCAAGACGGCTCTTATTTAGCCGAACTTTTACTTGAAAAAGGATATGAGGTGCATGGCGTTAAAAGAAGAGCATCTTCTTTTAACACGCAGCGAATAGATCATTTGTATCAAGATAAGCACGAGCTCCAAGTGAATTTTAAATTGCACTACGGCGATTTGACAGACTCTACAAATATCATCCGCATTATTCAAGAGGTGCAGCCCGACGAGATTTATAACCTCGGTGCAATGTCTCACGTGAAGGTATCTTTCGACTCACCAGAGTATGTGGCAAACGTAGACGGCATTGGCACGTTGAGGATTTTAGAAGCAGTTCGCATACTTGGCTTAGAAAAGAAAACACGCATTTACCAAGCCTCTACTTCGGAATTGTATGGTGGTTTGGCTGAAAACAAGAACGAAAAAGGATTTTACGACGAACAGTCTCCCTTTTACCCACGCTCGCCATACGGCGCAGCTAAAATATACGGGTTCTGGATTACTAAAAACTACCGTGAGGCATACGGCATGTTTGCCTGCAACGGCATCTTGTTTAACCACGAATCGCCAAGAAGGGGAGAAACGTTCGTAACTCGAAAAATTACTATGGCCACTGCAGCTATTGCTCTTGGCAAGCAGGAGTGCCTTTATCTCGGCAACCTCAACGCGCAGCGCGATTGGGGCCACGCTAAAGACTACGTGGAGGCCATGTGGCGAATTTTACAACAAGATAAGCCAGAAGATTTCGTAATCGCTACCGGGGTTACCACCTACATCCGAGATTTTGTCATTATGGCCTTCAATGAAGTTGGTATCGAGTTGTCCTTCGAAGGGGAGAATGAAAACGAAATTGCGAGAGTAAAGGCATGCCACCACCCCAACTTTGAACTGCCAATTGGAAAAGTCTTGGTCCGCGTAGACCCAGAATATTATCGCCCCACGGAAGTAGATCTGCTCATAGGTGACCCTACCAAATCGAAAACACAATTAGGTTGGGAACCAAAGTATGATTTACAGGCGATGGTGAAGGAGATGGTGGCGAGTGATTTAGGTGTTATTGAAAGGTATTAATAAGAAGTGTGAAGCCATTATGGCCATTGCGATGTCAATTACCTTGAATGCCACCAAATCGCTTCGGGGTAGCAAAATCATTTGCAATTTCGTGGGATGAGCAAGAGGCACGACTATTATAGTCTTGAAATAAATTTTTATAAAGAAAGAATTGGGACGAAGAATAGAAAAGCTTTACAATAAATTTGGGATTAAAAGCGACCGCACGAAAAACATAACCAAGCATGTTCTTCTTTCTTTTATTTACAAAGGCGGAAGTATATTGGCGAGTTTTATGATTGTCCCATTGACCATTAATTTTCTGGAAATAGAGAATTATGGAATTTGGTTAACGTTGAGTTCTTTTATTGCTTGGTTTTCATTTTTTGACATTGGATTAGGTAATGGTTTACGCAATAAATTTGCCGAAGCCAAGGCCAATGGAGATTTAACTCTTGCCAAGGCTTTTGTGAGTTCAGCTTATTTCACAATTGGTGCTGTTAGTATCGGGTTAATTATTTTGTTTGTAGGACTTAACTTTTTTATTGATTGGACGAAAGTCTTTAATACCTCTCCGTCATTACACAAAGACCTAGGTCTCTTAATGCCTATTGTATTTGGTTTCTTCTGTTTGCAATTAGTCGTAAAACTAATAACCACAATTTATACAGCGGACCAACACCATTCAACTCAAGGGAAGATGACTTTTCTTACTAATTTAGGGTCCTTGTTGATAGTTTGGTTGTTGACGAAAACCACAAATAGTTCTTTGCTTATTTTTGGTGTTATTTACTCAGTGTTTCCTGCACTTTTGTTGGTTGGGTTTAATTTCCTTGCTTTTAAAGGACGATATAACTATTGCAAACCTGATTATAAATATTGGAAGAAAGAGCACCTGAAAGATATTTTCGGATTGGGGAGCAAATTTTTTATAATTCAAATTTCATGGGTGGTAATTACCTCTACCGACAATATAATTATTTCTCAACTATTCTCCCCTGAAGATGTTGTTCAATATAACCTTTCCTTAAAACTATTTGCGATTAGTTCAATGATATTTGCAATATTGGCGACCCCCTATTGGTCAACTTTTACGGAGGCGCATGTGAAAGCCGATACCATCTGGATTAAAGGTGCTATGAAGAGTCTTGAGCGATTTGTTATTCTATTTTCAATTCTCTGTTTAGTGATTCTATTTCTGTCAAAGTACGTTTTAAATTTTTGGCTAGGTCCCTCCGTATTCATTCCTTTTGAAATAAATCTTGCGGTTTGCATTATGACGATTTTTATTATTGTGTTAACACCATATAATTATTATATAAATGCAACTGGAAAAATTAAGATTCAACTATACCTGTCTTTATTAATGGCACTAATAAATATACCTCTTTCTATTTACATTGCAAAATCACTTGATTTTGGAGTTGTAGGAGTTATGATTAGCACTATAATTTGTATTGCCCCGGGGGTTATTTTTTCTAGAATACAGTTTAAAAAAATTATATCTGAAACAGCAAAAGGAATTTGGAACCAATGAAAATGACCTTAACACGCCTTTTTAAAGTCTTAAAAAGAATTATTTTCATAATTCAAAAACCAATAGATTATTTAACAACATATATTTTGTTATTTGTGAACGGCGCCAAATTCTCGACTTTTAAAAGTAATGGAGTGCCGAAAGTAAACGTTTCATTAGGAGGTTCTCTCTTCATAGGAGAAAATTTGAAAATGAACAATAGAGAAAACGCTAATCCAATAGGCCGGTTTAATAAATGTAGTATAATTGTTGGTGAAAAAGGCGTTCTGAAAATAGGAAATAATTTAGGTATGAGTTCAACAGCTATTTTCTGCTCGAATGTCATTACAATAGGTAATAATGTAAGAATAGGAGGAAATGTTGTTATTTATGATACGGATTTCCATAGTTTGAATCCTGACAACAGAAACAACAGTAAGTTAGATAAATCAAATACCAAAACGGCACCAGTATTCTTAGAGGATAATTGCTTTATTGGGGCCCATTCGACAATCCTAAAAGGTGTAATCATAGGTGAAAACTCTATTATCGGGGCATGTTCTGTTGTTACGAAGTCCATACCAAAAAATGAAATTTGGGCAGGGAACCCAGCTAAATTTATTAAACACAATAATGATTATCAATAAACAGCAAATCATCGATAACTTTTTCGTTTTTGCCTTGATTGTATTTAGTTCTAATGCATCTTTTATTTCATCAGATGAAATTTACATAAGTTTATTTTTTTTATTCACGCTCGGTTATGCTATCAAAAAAAGAATATTTCAATTTTCTAGCAAACAATTATTTAGCATATTATTTTTAGTAATATTTATTATAGGCTACTATTATGTGGCAAATTCGAGCATTAATATTGTAACATGGGTGGGATGGTTGATAAAAATCATTTTAGCAATTCTCATTGTCAGAATAAATAAAAGTCAGTTCATTGACAATTTTATAAAAGTTGTCTGTTTTTTGACGATTGTGAGTTTTTTCGGATATGTGTTGCAATTACTGGTCCCCGACTTATTGTTTAAATTCAATAACTTGTTTGGGATGGATTCTCGAGGTAATTCTAACTCGCTATTTTTTAATTTTACCCGCGTTCACCCAATTCGGAACAGTGGTTGCATGTGGGAGCCAGGTGCTTTTGCTGCACTTTTAATTATAGCACTTTTGCTTTTACAATTTTACAGCTCTGAAAAAAAACCCAGAGAAAAGATAATTATCTCATTAGGTTTATTGACAACTATATCTACAACGGGTTACTTATTGCTTGGTTTGATTTTACTTTTTAATTTTCTTAATAATTATAAAGGCAGAGTCAAGGTAATTGGCCTCGCTATATTTTTCCCAGTTGGGATGTATTTATTTTATAATTCGCAAGTATTATCCGGTAAAATTAGTGCTCAACTAGAGGGAATCGAAGAAGAAGCTGATAAAGCTTCTAAAAACCCTGACTATATTGTCGGCGTCACAAGATTTACTAGTGTCATTATAGATTTCCCGACATTCTTGGAGCGTCCTTTATTAGGATACGGTGTTGATATACAAACAACGGGAAAAAACAGTCTTTATAAAATTTATGGCGCTAATGTAATTAGATCATCTGGTTTATTTTATCTTTTGTTGGTTTTTGGGGTTTTTGGCCTAATCATATATTTAGGTTTATTGTATAGAAACTTACAACATTTTTCAAAAAATCATTTAATCACAATTTTTACAACTTTATGCATTCTTTTTATAATATTCTCGAATCCAATGGAATTCTCCCCAATAATTTTAATTCTTTTTAATGTGAAACGATCAAAACAAAATACCGGAACAAACCACTTCAATAAAAAAATTGCTCAATTCTGATCGTCTTTATTATCTCCAGACATGTTTGTTTGTTGGCTCAAGAAAAATAGAATTGAAATACTGGGAGTGCTGTATATTTCAAATACTAATCCCAGAAAGAAAAAAGACTGTATTAAGTATTTTTAACCAATTAGTTTAGTTTTTAAATGATCCTAATCTCAACAATTGCAGTACTTCTTACCTGCCACAATCGCCGGGATAAAACCATCCAATGCGTTACCGCCTTGTACGAACAAGCTGGATTAGAAGAATCCTATTCCATTGATGTCTTTTTAGTTGACGATGCTTCTAATGATGGAACTGGCGAAGCGGTAAAAAACGAGTTCCCACAAGTATACATCATTCAAGGGAATGGAAATCTGTATTGGAACCGTGGTATGCATCTGGCATGGGAAACTGCAGCAGCTGCGAAAGATTTTGATTGTTATTTATGGTTGAATGACGATACTTTTTTGAAAAAAAATGCATTTCAAATTTTATTAAAGGAAAAGTTTCCGAGTGCTATCGTTTGCGGAACTACGAAATCCCAACTTGATCAAAAAGCAACTTATGGCGGTTACAATAATACACTACGGAAATTAGTTTTACCCAATGGTGACTACCAAAGGAGTGACTATTGCAACGGCAATTGCGTTTTAATTCCAAAAGAAGTTTTTCGCAAGGTAGGAAATCTGGACCCTATTTTTCATCATGCTGTGGGCGATTTCGATTACAGTCTTCGGGCACGTAAAATGGGAATCGAGATATTAGTTGCCCCCGATTATATAGGTACCTGTGAAAGTCATGATTTTGTTCCTAAATGGCGGAATACTTCCGTAGGTTTGAGAAAGCGATTGCAAAATTTATATACAGCATCGAGCGGTTGTTACCCACCCGAATTTTTTGTATTCGATAAAAGACATAATGGTTTAGTAGTGGCCTGTTTTCACTATATTACCATTCATTTACGGGCAATTGTACCAGCATTGTGGAAATTAAAACAATAAATACTTAAGACATGCTCATAATATTTTAATAAAGATGACTCAATTAGCTCCAATTGTACTGTTTTGTTATAAACGGCTTGACACTTTAATTCAAACAGTTGAGGCCCTTAAAAATAATTTTTTAGCGCCGGACTCTGAATTGTATGTTTTTTGTGATGCAGCGAAAAATGATGTAGATAAGATTGAAGTAGATAAAGTAAGATCCTATGTTAATGCAATTGAAGGGTTTAAATTGCTAAAAGTCTATGAAGCGACTGAAAATATGGGGCTAGCAAACTCAATTATTCAAGGGGTTAGTAAAATTTTTCTAGATCATGAAAAGATTGTTGTTTTAGAAGATGATTTGGTAACAAGTGCCAATTTTCTAAATTTCATGAATGAAGGCTTGATTCGATTTAACGAATCACCGTCAGTGTTTTCAATTTCGGGATATTCATTTAATTTAAATAAGAATAATCAATCAGAGTTTTATTTTTTGAATCGAGGCTGGTCATGGGGCTGGTCCACATGGAAAAATCGATGGGAAAGAGTTGATTGGAATATGAGTGATTATGAAAGTTTTAGTGTTGATAGAGAATCTAAAAGACTATTTGCAAAAGGCGGATCAGATTTAAATCAAATGTTAAAAAAACAAATGAACGGCGACTTGGATTCTTGGGCCATTCGTTGGTTCTACGCTCAATTTAAAGAAAAAGGCTTAACACTCTATCCAAAGGTCTCAAAAATACGAAACGTAGGTTTTGGAATGAATTCGACCCATACACGAGGCTCTTCAAAGCGCTATATTCCTATTTTTGAGGCGCAGAACAATGTGCACTTTGAATTTCCTCGAATAACACAGATTGACACAGAAATGCAAAAATCATTTCAAAAAAAAATGGGCTATATTGCTAGAATACGGTCTAAAATCGAAACAATTTTGGGATTATGAGAAGGCTTTTAAAAAAGTTTAGAGATATTTTCTTAGTTCAAATTAAATATCGAAAGTATAAAATCAACAAGGGATTTCATGCTGGAAAACGCACGAATATTTGGGCAAAAGCTACAATGGTTATAGGAAAAAACTTTTATTTGGGAAGAGATTCTTTTATTGAAACCGATTGTATCATTGGTGACAATGTGATTTTTGGCAATCGGGTGGCTGTAGTTGGTAAATATGACCACAACTTTCAACAAATTGGCACACCAATTCGCTTAGCTTCCGCCATAAGAGATAAGCACTACAATTGGAAAGGAATAGATTTAGTTACTCGAATTGGCAATGATGTGTGGATAGGCTATGGTTCAACAATTATGCAGGGGGTGAATATTCATGACGGTTGTTTAATAGCAGCGGGTTCTGTGGTTACACGAGACACCGAGCCTTACGCTATTTATGCTGGAAATCCCGCAAAAAAAATAAGAGATAGATTTGACTCGAACGAAGAAAAGGAAGAGCATGTAAGATTAATTGCAAGAAAGAAACTTTGAAAAAAAAAATTTTAGAGCTAAATATCTCTACTTTTTCTTTTGTCGATATCGTCAATAGAATTATTGAATTGGCAGTTTCCAATTCGTCATCCTATGTGTGCGTGGCGAACGTGCACATGACCATTGAAGCGCACAATGACCGGGGCTATGCGGAAATAGTAAATAAAGCAGATTTGGCAACTCCAGATGGAATGCCTTTAGTGCTTGCGCATAGAGCACTCTATGGAATAAAACAAGAACGTGTGGCCGGGATGGATCTACTGCCTTGCCTGCTTCACAAGGCCGAAACATTGGGATTAGGCGTCTACTTTTACGGAGGAACCCAGGAGACCCAAAAAAGGACAGTGACCTTTGTAGAAGTCAATTATCCCAAAATCGAGAACAAACATTTCGAAAGCCCTCCTTTCAGAGACCTAACAGAACGCGAAGAAATGGAATGTATCAATAGAATTAACCAAAGCCGCTCAAACCTAGTCTTTGTTGCTTTGGGTTGTCCAAAACAAGAAAAGTGGATGGCCAACATGAAAGGAAAAATAAATGCATGTATGGTCGGTATCGGAGGCGCACTACCTGTTCTTGTTGGGATACAAAAAAGAGCGCCAGTTTGGATGCAAAGGTGCAGTTTAGAGTGGTTGTTCAGATTAGCACAAGAACCAAGAAGATTATTCAAGAGATACCTCTATACCAATTCGCTATTTGTTGCTCTTTTCTTAAAACAGATCGTTGTCAAAAAATTATTTCGTTCAACTGAATATCGCTAATTTTGCAATCGTGAAAAAACAGGGCCTATCATACTACACTTCAATAATTACGGCTACATTCGATACAATTGCCCTGTTGTGCGCATTTGTTTTAGCCACTTTTACACGATTCTCAAAGCTTCAATACCAGAACAGTGGAGGTGAATATATAGAATTCATAGCTTTTGCTCCTATCATGTGGTTTTTAATTGCCTCCAATAATAAAATATATAAGTTTGAAAGGATAGATTCTATTGACAAGCAAATTCGGAAGATCGTTTTTGCTCTCTTCTTCTACTTCGGGGGATTGTTTGTTGTAGTTGTAGCATTAGATTTCGATGAGATTTCTCGACTTTGGTTGTTCATTTTCGCAGGTTATTTTTCTGTTTTACTCTTATTGGGCAGACTGCTATTTCACCGAATGATAACCAAATATTGGAGACTGGGTGGCAGTAGAAGGGCTATAATAGTTGTAGGTAACGATAAAATTAGCACAGCGCTTTACAATAATCTCGCGTCTAATATTGTTATAGGTTACGAAGTTTTGGGTTACTTTAAGCCATCGAAGCAATTTTTTAATGAAAGTACAACCGAAAACATGAAGCTTTTGGGGGACGCATCGAATCTTATGAAGTTTTTGATGGACAATGATGTAGATGAAATTTTCTGGAAGGTCGGTGAGGAGGAAGACCCGCAGCTAAAGGAAATCATAGATTATTGCGAGAATAATTTAATTCGGTTCAAACTTATCCCCTATTTCGGAGTCCCAATCTCCGGGAGACAACCCAACATTGACTTGTACCAAGGCATACCTATTGTTACCCTCAGAAAAGAGCCGCTTCAACGTCCTTTTAACCGTCTAATGAAGCGTTTATTTGATTTTCTTTTTTCTTTACTTGTATTGCTCATTATTACGCCGCTCATTTTCCCATGGATAGCTATAGCCATTAAATTAAATTCAAAAGGCCCCGTGTTTTTCAAACAGTTGAGATCGGGTGAAAACAATATCCAGTTTTGGTGCTACAAGTTCAGAACCATGTCGGTAAACATTCTGAGCGATGAACTTCAGGCCACGAAAAATGACCTACGCATTACTTCTGTTGGCAGGTTTCTTCGCAAAACGAATTTCGATGAACTTCCGCAATTTTATAACGTCCTTAAAGGAGACATGACTGTGGTAGGTCCGCGCCCGCACATGTTAAAACACACGGAGGATTATAGCAAATTGATTGGTAACTTTTTGGTGCGACAGTTCGCCAAGCCTGGTATAACAGGATGGGCACAGGTAACAGGTCTAAGGGGTGAGACTGCTGAAGTTATTGAGATGAAAAAACGTGTGGACGCAGATATTTGGTACCTAGAGAACTGGTCTTTCTTTCTTGATATTCGCATTATCTTTATGACCATACAAAACATGATTGCGGGAGACAAAAATGCAGTTTAAACAAAAAGAATGACTATCCTCGTCACCGGCGGTGCCGGATTCATTGGCTCGCACGTTGTTCGCCATTTTTTGAAGACGCGTGCCGACGTTAAAGTCGTAAATCTCGATAAGCTTACTTATGCAGGTAACTTAGAGAATCTGAAAGATGTGGAGCATCTTTCGAATTACGCATTTGAGAAAGGTGATATAGCAGACGCAGCTTTTTTACAATCTTTATTTGAGAAATACAATTTCGAAGGTGTAATTCATCTTGCAGCAGAGTCGCATGTAGACCGCAGCATTACGAATCCCATGGAGTTCGTGGAAACGAATGTGGTAGGAACGGTTACGTTGTTGAACGCTGCCGTTGCACATTGGAAAGACAACTTCCAAGGGAAACGCTTTTACCACGTTTCTACCGATGAGGTTTACGGAGAGTTGCAAAACCCTGAAGACTTCTTCACCGAAGAAACTTCATACGACCCGCGTTCGCCGTATTCCGCTTCCAAAGCGGCCTCCGATCATTTTGTTCGTGCTTACGGAAACACCTATGGTCTTCCAATTGTAGTAAGCAATTGCTCGAACAATTACGGTCCGAATCACTTTCCAGAAAAATTAATCCCACTCATCATTCACAACATCATTCACAACAAACCCCTTCCTGTATACGGCAAAGGAGAGAACGTGCGTGATTGGTTGTACGTGGAAGATCACGCCAAAGCCATTGACAAAGTTTTTCACGAAGGAAAAATTGGAGAGACTTACAACATAGGCGGATTCAACAAATGGAAAAACATAGATGTGGTGAAGTTGCTGTGTAAGATTTTAGATCAGAAATTAAATCGCTCGGAAGGCGAATCGGAAAAGCTCATTCAATTTGTTACCGATCGTGCTGGACATGATTTGCGTTATGCCATCGATTCAACCAAGATCATGAATGAATTGGGTTGGAAACCTTCCTTGCAATTTGAAGAGGGCATTGAAAAAACAGTCGACTGGTATTTGAACAACAGCGAGTGGTTGAACAATGTAACTTCGGGTGCATATCAGACTTATTACAACAATCAATACCTTAATCGTTAATAGCATGAAAGGAATAATTCTCGCCGGTGGTTCAGGAACGCGATTGCATCCGTTAACCCTGGCTGTAAGTAAGCAGCTCATGCCTGTTTATGATAAACCCATGATTTACTATCCGCTTTCGGTATTAATGTTAGCGGGCATTCGTGAGATTTTGATTATTTCTACTCCGCATGATTTACCTGGATTCAGTAAATTATTAGGAGACGGCTCTCAATTGGGCTGCACCTTCGAATACGCTGAGCAACAAGAACCCAACGGGCTGGCTCAAGCCTTTGTAGTCGGAGAAGAATTTATTGGCAAAGAAAAAGTTGCTTTAATCTTGGGCGACAATATTTTTTACGCAAGTGGCCTCAGCAAATTGTTGCAAGCAAGCACAGCAGTGGAAGGCGGAAAAGTATTTGCCTATCACGTCAACGATCCTGAACGATACGGGGTGGTAGAATTTGATTCGGAAGGAAAGGTTATTTCCATTGAAGAAAAACCGTCACAACCAAAGAGTAATTTCGCCGTTCCTGGATTGTATTTCTACGACAATTCAGTAGTTGAAATAGCAAAGAATCTAAAACCTTCTGCGCGTGGAGAATACGAAATTACCGATGTGAATCAAGAATATTTGAAACGCGGACAATTAGCAGTAAGCGTCTTCAACAGAGGTACTGCTTGGTTAGATACTGGTACTTTTGCTTCGTTGATGCAAGCGGGACAATTCGTACAAGTCATGGAAGAACGTCAAGGACAAAAGATTTCGTGTATTGAAGAAATCGCTTATCGGATGGGATACATTTCGAAAGAGCAATTGATTGATTTAGCAAAGCCACTTGTGAAGAGTGGGTATGGGAGCTATCTTCTAGGGCTCTTAAAATAAATACCTTTCAGGTGTAAGTTAAAGTAAGTGGCTTCGCCGTAAGCTCGACTGCTCTATTAAAGCCGCAGGCTATTTACTTTAGTATACCCCGCAGGGACTTATCGATATAATATAAATTGCTTCGCAGTAAGTTAAAGTAAGTGGCTTCGCCGTAAGTTGGATTGTACTTAATTACAGCCGCATGCTATTTACTTCAATTTACCCACGCAAGTGGACTTATTTGAAGGAGGATAAATTGCTTCGCAGTAAATTGATGTATATCGCTTCGCGGTAAGTTATATGTATTACAAGCATATTTAGAATGCAGGAAATTCAAAGCTTCTGTGTTGAATGGAATATTTTTTATATGATTTTAGCATAACAGTATTTTTTCAATTATCAATCATTAATTGAGATTTGAGAAAAAACATGTACGATAAAAGTGAAGAATTCGCACTAAGGATAATTAAGCTATTCAAGCATTTACAGACTAATGCCAAGGAGTATATCCTCTCCAAACAAATTCTAAGAAGCGGAACATCGATTGGAGCAAATTTGAATGAAGCTCGCGGAGCCGAATCTACTCGAGATTACATCCATAAACTTCATATTTCATTTAAAGAAACTTACGAAACGCAATATTGGCTCAGACTGTTGCACAAGTCAGATTACTTGAGTGCGAAACAATTCGAATTACTTGATTTGGCTTGCACAGATTTAAGAAATCAAATTGCAAGAACCTTGATTAGCCAGAAGAAAAAACGTGTGAAGTAAGATTAATCAGGCTAAAAGCCGCAACAATTATTTTAAGTCCACTTCGTGGGTAAGTTGAAGTAAATAGCCTGTGGCTGTAGGGGAATACAATCTGACTTACGGTGAAACCATCTACTTCAATTTACCCCTATTTAAAGTAAATTGCTTCGCAGTAAATTAAAGTAAATAGCCTGCGGCTCTAATTGAATACGGTCTGACTTACGGTGAAGCCATTTACTTCAACTTACTCACGAAGTGAATTTACCCCGCATTTAGCATTTCGTTTTTAATTAGCTCAATTCTCTGCAAAAGCTCAAATTGCGCTTCAGAAATCTCAGAAGCAGAAGATACTACCTTTCTAAGGGAGAAGTAAAACTTAATCTTCGGTTCCGTCCCACTCGGACGAGCGCTGATCTTGCTGCCGTCGGTTAAGATGAATTGTAAGACGTCTGAACTTGGATAGGGGAGTGCGGTCGTTTCTGCGGTAATCATGTTTTTGCAGGTGCCTGCTTTCACATCGTGCAATTCCGCAAGGGCTACTCCGCCACAGGTTTGAGGAGGTGTGGTGCGAAGACGCGACATCATACTTTGAATCTGCGCAACGCCGTCTATTCCCTTCAACGTAATACTTACCAACTCTTCTTGGAACACTCCGTGTTGTAGGTAAAGGTCTTTCAACATTCCCCACATCGATGTTCCTTTGCTCTTCGCGTAAACCGCAATCTCTGCGAACTGAACTGCTGAAAGTGCAGCGTCTTTGTCGCGCACAAAATCACTCACCAAATAGCCGTAGCTCTCTTCTCCTCCCGCTACGAAATTTTCCTTCCCTTCTTTTTCTTTTATTAATCCAGCTATAAACTTAAATCCCGTTAACGTGTCGTAACACGGCACCCCGAACGATTCCGCTATACGAGCAATCAATTCAGTAGTAACGATGGTCTTTCCAATAAAAGGATGTTCAGGTAATTTACCTTTTTCCTTCCCCACTAACAAACGGTAATACACCAACAAGCTTCCTGCTTGATTTCCATTTATTAGTACCAATTCATTCTGATCATTTCTTACCGCCAATCCCACACGATCGGTATCGGGGTCAGTTCCCAACACCAATTCCGCATTCACCTTCTCTCCCAATTCCAACGCCATCTTCATAGCAGATTTCTCTTCCGGATTCGGTGACTCCACTGTCGGAAAATTCCCATCCGGCACCGCCTGCTCTTCCACCACACTCACATTCGAAAATCCTAACGCCGCCAACGTCTTCGGCACCAACGTTATCCCCGACCCGTGTATAGAAGTATACACAATGGATATGTCTTTCTCTTGCTTCACGGCATCTTCAGAAAGCGTAAGCCCTCGCACCAATTCCAGATATTTCTCCTCAACCCAAGACGGAACGTCTCGAACTAAAGTTAGGTCCTTTGGAAGGTGTTGCACAAGGTCATTCTGAAGGTTCTTTGAAAGGTCTAATCGAAGGTCATTCTGAAGGTCATTCTGAAGGTCATTCTGAAGGTCATTCTGAAGGTCGTTCCGAAGGTCATTCTGAAGGTCATTCTGAAGGTCATTCTGAAGGTCGTTCCGAAGGTCATTCTGAAGGTCATTCTGAAGGTCGTTCCGAAGGTGCTTCGCAAGACCTTCCGCAGGACCTTTCGCAGAACCTTTCGCAGAACCTTTTGTAACAGTCCTAACTTCCTCAATAATTCCAAGGTCATTCGGCGGCAATATCTGCCCGCCATCGCTCCAATAAACTTTATACCCGTTGTACTCTTTCGGATTGTGCGAAGCCGTGATAACAATACCCGCTGTGCATTTCAATTCACGAACGGTAAACGACAACAACGGTGTCGGACGCAATTCAGAAAAGAGATAAACATGAATGCCGTTTTTGGCTAAAATTTCTGCAGCAATATTCGCGAAATAACTGGAATTGTTTCGCGAGTCATACGCTATCGCCACCGAACCTTCTCCACCCACTTGCGCGTGGTGTTTCAAAATATAATTCGCCAATCCCTGCGTAGCCATACCCACGGTATACTTGTTCATGCGCATGCTTCCCACACCCATCAGACCGCGTAATCCACCCGTCCCAAATTCCAAATCGGAATAAAACGAATCAATGAACAACGTCTCATCCTCTCTTTCCATACGCTCAATCTCGTTGCGCGTCTCTTCATCTAAATCATATGTTTTCCAAAGTCTAGCTTTTTCTTTTGCGGATTCTAAGGGGGTCATTTCTTCTTTGTTTGAAACAAATATAATCACCTGCGGAGCTGGATGACCCTTTGGGATGACAATCTACGATTGATGACCCTCTGGGATGACACATTTCATGTGATGACGAACAAGTTCGATGACCGCTTCGCGGAGCGTCATCACGCAGTGTCATCCGGAACGGTCATCCACGAAGTGGTCATCACAACGTGTTGTGTCATCTACGAAGTGGTCAAGAGCCCCAAAGGGCGACATCCGAAATGCCCCCAGTGAAGCTGGGGGATAAAAGTTTAGATTAAATCTGAGTTTAAAAAACCAAAGGTTCCAATTATGAAATAGGAATTACGCAGTAGGAACAACGAAGTTCAAACAACGCAGTTCCTCGGGGGCATTTCGAATGCCGCTCGATAAACGAGCTCAATCTCTTTTTTGAGGTTTTGATCCCTTGACTTTTATAGCTCATTTCATCTCGTTTTATAGCTCGGTTTTGGTTAAAGTGAGCTTGAAATTGAGATTTTTTGAGCCGATTGAACCTTTGGGATGACCTTTTCCGAAGGATTGATCACCGCAGGTGATTGATTGCACAGCAATTGATCTGACAACGTCAGATTGATCACCCCTTCAAACACCCCAACGGCACCACCCAAACGCCATCGTTGCGTTGATAAGCGAATTGTCCGCCGGTAAGTATCATGAGAAAGGAGGGCTCTCCCATTTTTTCGGTGTCAATCTTATTTTTGATAGCGAGAAGATTTGCTGCGGCCTCTTCAATTTGTTTTTGTCCTAATTTCACTTCAATCGCAGCCCATTTACCGTTACGTAATCGGACAATGAGGTCTGACTCTAGACCCGATTTGTCGCGGTAATGAAATACATCTCCGTCGTTGGCTTGCGCGTAAATACGAACGTCTCGGGTGCAAAGCGATTCGAAGAGAAAACCGAAATATTCAAAGTCTTTCAAAATACCCTCTGGTTCCGTTCGCATAATTGAAGTGGCGATTGACGGATCAACAAAGTGCCTTTTCTCAGAGGTGCGAATTGCGGTCTTAGATCGAAGTGATGGCTGCCAGGCTTGTAAGTCCTCAACAACGAAAATTCGTTTCAAAGCATTTATGTAGGTACTTACAGTTTTCTCGGAAATACTTTTGTCGGTAGCTTCAATGTCTTCAATGATGGTCGAATAATTGGCAATGGTTGAAATATTGCGCGCCAAGGAACGCATAAGCAGGCGCACTCGTTCTGGATTTTTTTCAACCGAATCAACTTCCGATACATCGTGATTAATAACGGATTCTACATAGGAGTTTGCCATGCGCAGCGCTGCTTTTCCTTCGAGTTGAAGGCTAGCTGGCCAACCACCACGACAGATGGCAAAAGCAATTTGTTCTATGCTAAGTTCCGATGTGGCTTCGTTGATTTTTAACGGATTGTTGAACAAATCGCCAAGGGAAATACTACCGTTTGATTCCTTCGATTCGAACAGGCTCATGGGACGCATTTTTATGCGAGAAATTCTTCCTGTGCCTGTGTGTGCTGTCACGTTGTCGTTAGGTATTGCAGAACCTGTTAGAATGAATTGTCCGAGCTCGTTTCGTTTATCCACTTCAAATCTCACGGCGTCCCAAAGTACAGGTGCCATTTGCCATTCATCTACGAGTCTTGGCGTTGATCCAGTAAGTAAAAGCGAAGGTTTCGTATCAGCTAAAGCCAAGTACGATGCAGACTGATCGGGATCTTGTAAAAATATCATACTTTCCGCCGCTTGTTGCGCCGTACTCGTTTTTCCACACCACTTCGCCCCTTCTATTAAAACGGCTCCTGATGCCTTTAAAGCGAGTTGTAATTCCTCATCTCCGAGGCGCTTTAGATATTTTTTCTTAGCCATTGTAAAAGAATGTTTTAGAGTGCAAATATATGCAAAACTTCCGAGTTTGGCACATTTTTACTTCCAAGTTTGGCGCTGTTTTACTTCCGAGTTTGGCGCATATCACCTTCGGTGTCATCCAGCTTTGCTGGTCATCCGCTCCGCGGTCATCACAACGTGTTGTGTCATCGGCTTCGCCGTCATCACTCGAAGAGTGTACTATCTTCGCACAATGGTCTTCTCCTCAGCAATATTCCTTACAACCTTCCTCCCAGCCTTCCTGCTGCTGTATTGGATATGCCCGAAGAAATTGAAGAATCCATTCTTATTGCTATCAAGCGTGTTCTTCTACGCATGGGGTGCACCGAAATTTATTTTTGTCATTATTGGAACCACCCTCATCGATTTTTTCTTGGTGGGAAGAATGGATCGAAGCAAGAACGAGGCGGAACGAAAAGCACTGCTTGTTTTTTCAGTGGTGATGAATCTCGGATTGCTCGTGTATTTCAAGTACATGAACTTCTTCATAGAAAATGTGAATGTTGCCATGAAGGGAGTGGGGTTAGAGAGTAGCATTCCATGGACCAAGCTGGTGCTTCCGATAGGCATTTCATTCTACACGTTTGAAACACTCACCTATGTGGTAGATGTTTTTCGAAGAGTGCACAAACCGCTCAAGAACTTCTGGGACTACCAATTGTACATCATTCTTTTTCCGAAATTGATAGCCGGTCCGATTATTCGATATCACGATATTGCCGATCAGATTACCGATCGCTCGGCACGAGATAACAGTACCGAACGATTGCTCGGTTTTTATAGATTCTGTATTGGATTAGGAAAAAAAGTTTTGATTGCCAATGCGCTGGCGGCCTTTGCAGACAGCATCTACGGCAATGCCGAAACGGGCTCTGGTGCACTCGATCCACAGACGCTTTCAATGGGAGCCGCGTGGTTGGCGGCGCTGTCTTACACCTTTCAAATCTATTTCGACTTCAGCGGATATTCCGACATGGCCATTGGGATTGGACGAATGGTTGGATTTAAATTTCCAGAGAACTTCAACAATCCGTATGTCTCTCAAAACATCACCGAGTTCTGGCGCCGTTGGCACATGACCTTGGGGGGTTGGATGCGCAATTACCTCTACATTCCATTGGGTGGAAACAAGGTGGGAAAAGGTAGATTGTACTTCAACTTGTGGTTGGTCTTTTTACTTTCTGGACTGTGGCACGGGGCTTCTTGGAACTACATCATCTGGGGCGCTTGGCACGGACTGTTCCTGGTTTTGGAACGCGCGTTTTTAATCCGTTGGTTTGGTTCTATCGGGAAAATGACACGCGTGGTTTTCACATTTGTGGTGGTGGTAATCGGATGGGTGTTTTTCCGTGTGGAAGATTTACATATGGCCTGGGGATATGTACATGCAATGTTTTCAATCAACGGAAATGTAACGGTAAAAATTGATTCCGAATGGATGCTCATTGCAGCGTTAGCGACATTGTTTTCATTCTTCTTACTCCTTCCAAAAACAACGAAATTTCAAGACGCTGTATTCGGTCAGCGAAGCATAGGAAACGCTGGACATCTCGCATTGACAATTGTTTCAGCAGCGCTCTTTGTTTTGTCGTTGAGCTACATTACAGCAAGCGGATTCAACCCCTTCATTTATTTCCGATTCTAATGAAGAACAATCGCTTCCATACCGCCTTGTTCTCGATTGTTCTCATAGGAATATTTCTACCGATGATTCAAATGGTGAAACCGTTTGCTGAAGTCGGAAATCTTTTCGGGTCCATTGTTCCGACGAAAAAAGATTCGTTAACCACTGAATCGTGGTTCGACGGGACGTTTCAAGAGAACAGGAACACTTACATAAACGAGCAATTCGGATTCCGCAACACTGCCGTTCGTATTCATAATCAGATTGCGTTTTCGCTTTTTCACAAAGCCAAGGCCAACGGAGTTATTATTGGGAAGGAAGATTATTTGTACGAGATCAAATACATTAACGCCTTTCGCGGTGCGGAAGAGATTTTTCAGTCTGAACTCGATTCGAATTTATTTATGTTGAAGGCCATTCAATCGAAGTTGAAGGAAAGAGGGGTTGAATTTGTCGTGGTCATGAACCCTGGAAAGGCTTCGTTTTATCCCGAATACATTCCCGACGAATTCCCTATCGTTTCCGATAGAAGTTATTATTCAGAATATCAGAAAGAATTGAAGGCACGAGGCATTCAGCATATCGATTTCGGAAAGTGGTTTCGTGAAATGAAAGGCAAAACGCCCGCGCCGCTTTTCCCGAAGACTGGAATTCATTGGAGTCAGTATGGTGCAACGCTAGCAGCCGATTCGTTGGTGAATTATTGCATGAAACTTTTCGGAAAGGAAATGAACGAGTTTGGGTGGGACAAGAGAAACCTTCCGTTGAGCACCACCATGGAAAGTGTTGACGACGACATTGGCTTGGGTATGAATTTGTACTGGCCCATTGACGTTCTTCCGATGGCTTATCCGCGTGTGGGTTTAAACGATAAGTACGGCGTGTCATTTGGAAACAGTGGCATTCAGCCAAAGGTTGCTGTGATTTCTGACAGTTACTTTTTCAATTTGATACAATTGCCGTGGGCGCCGGATATTTTTTCCGAATTGAATTTTTATTTTTACAACAAGCAGTTGCACAAGCGTCCGGAAGGCACGATGACGAACTCCGATCCGCTTTCACAAATGAAGCAAATTGAAAAATCGAATGTGGTATTCGTGATGGCCACGGAATGCAACATGGATAAGTTGGGATGGGGATTTATTTCGAGTGCCTACAAGTATTTTGTGTTGGGAGAAAAATTTGATTCGTTTGAATTTCGGGTACAAAAATTCAAGAATAATATCCTTTCAGACGAAGCGTGGGTGAAGGCCATTGCCGAAAAAGCCAAGCAGAACAAGGTTCCCCTCGATACCATGATCATGCGCGATGCCCGCTACATGGCGGAAATGGAATATTCGGGCGGAAATTAGAATTTGCCTAGCGCCTGTTGTATTTTCGCGGTGCAAATGAAACTGGTAATTATTCCCACCTATAACGAACGCGAGAACATTGTTGAAATGATTCACGCGGTCCTCGATCAGCCTGAAGGGTTTCATTTGCTTGTGGTAGACGACGGTTCTCCCGATGGCACGGCCCTGTTGGTGAAGGAAAAGCAAACCGAATTTTCCGGGAGATTGCACATCCTCGAGCGAAGCGGAAAGCTTGGCTTGGGTACCGCTTACATTGCCGGATTCAAATGGGCATTGGCGAACAATTACGAATACATCTTCGAAATGGATTGCGATTTTTCACACAATCCGAAAGATCTTCCAAGATTATTAGAAGCCTGCGAAAAGAATCACGGCGTAGCTGTGGGTTCTCGTTATGTGAAAGGCGGAGGAACTGTCGATTGGCCTTGGCACCGCAGAGTCATTAGCAAAGGTGGAAGTATTTATGTCAATTTAATTTTAGGACTGGGCGTGAAAGACAGCACTGGCGGATTCGTTTGTTACCACCGCGATGTCCTTTCCAAAATGAATTTAGACGGCATCCAATTCATCGGTTACGCGTTTCAAATTGAAATGAAATACAAGGCGAAGCGCCTTGGTTTTAAAATAGCGGAAGTTCCTATTCTCTTCGCCGATCGTGTGAAGGGAACGAGCAAAATGAGTTTGAATATTTTTCACGAAGCATTTTTCGGAGTACTGAAAATGCGCTTTCAAAAATTATAAGCACTATGCAAGTCATTAAAAATGTCACGGTTGTTAACGAAGGAAAACAGACCGTCAGCGACGTATGGATCAACGGTTCGAAAATCGCACACGTGTTGCCGGTTGGAACAATTGATTACAACAATGCAGATTCAATCGTAGATGGAACAGGAAAGCATTTGTTCCCGGGATTGATTGACGACCAGGTTCACTTCAGAGAACCGGGATTGACGCACAAAGGCGACCTTACAACAGAGTCTGCAGCAGCAGCTGCGGGTGGAGTAACCTCTTACATGGAGATGCCGAACACCAGTCCGAGTGCAACCACTTTGGAATTGTTGGAACAAAAGTTCAAACGGGCTGCAGAAGTTTCAACGGTGAACTACAACTTCTTCATGGGAGCCACTCCCGAGAATGCAGATGTGTTGGCGCATGTGAATCCGAAGGAAGTCTGTGGAGTAAAAATATTCATGGGATCTTCCACTGGAAATTTATTGGTTGAAAAGCGCGAAGCCTTGGAGATTATTTTTTCTAAAGTGAAAACGCTTATCGCCACGCATTGCGAAGACGACGGTGTTATTAGAAGAAATTTAGAAGCGTTGCAAGCAACAGGAAGGACATTGACTCCTTCTGATCATCCTGTAATTCGCAACGCAGAAGGATGCTACGCCTCAAGCTCTATGGCTGTTGAATTGGCGAAAAAGCACGATGCGCGATTGCACATTCTTCACATCAGCACCGCAAAGGAATTGGAGTTGTTTACAAATGCCATTCCGATGAAGGAAAAGCGCATTACAGCAGAAGCGTGTATTCATCATTTGTGGTTTACAGAAGAAGATTATGCTACGAAAGGAAACTATATCAAATGGAATCCGGCAGTGAAATCGTTCAACGACCGAATGAACATTCGGGAGGCTGTAAACGATGGACGAATCGACGTCATTGCCACCGATCACGCGCCGCATACCATTGAAGAAAAAGAGCAAGAATACTTGAAAGCCCCAAGCGGCGGACCTCTTGTTCAACACAGTTTACAAGCGCTCATTGACTTACACAAACAAGGTGTTTTCACCCTAGAAAAAATAGTTGAAAAGGCCTCTCACGCTGTTGCCAACCTCTTTCAAATTACTGGACGCGGCTACATTCGCGAAGGCTACAGCGCCGACGTTGTGTTGGTCAATCTAAATGCACCTTACACAGTCACCAAAGAAAACCTCTTGTACAAATGCGGATGGTCTCCGTTCGAAGGACACACGTTTTCCAGCACCATCGTTTCAACCTGGTGCAATGGGAAGTTGGTTTTTGAGAATGGGAAACTTACGGGTGCTAGAAGCGCTGAGGCGCTTACTTTCTCCGAAAGATGACACAACACGTTGTGATGACCTTCTTCGAAGGATGACACGTTGTGATGACCGTTCCGGATGACGCTCCGCGAAGCGGTCATCGAACTTGTTCGTCATCGATTTTAAATCGTCATCAATCGCAGATTGTCATCCAGCTTCGCTGGTCATCGCAACCCTGTTGCGTCATCCGCTCCGCGGTCATCACCTTCGGTGTCATCGGCTTCGCCGTCATCACACGAAGTGTGTATTATCTTCGCCCCATGAAAAATCTTCTCCTCACATTTTCCTTCATCCTCTTCACCCTAATTTCATTCGCTCAAACAACAACCGTTTCAGGTGTGGTAATGGGTATTGACGATGGAAAGACAGAGAACTTAGCTTTTGTAAGCGTGAGTATTCATGCGGTGAAGGACAGTCTTGTCTTGAAGGCGACGGCTTCGGATAACAGCGGTGTTTTTAGTTTGGAAGTTGAAAGTGCCGATTCAGTGTTGGTGTATTTCAACATCATTGGTTTCAAACCGATGTGGAAGAAAATTAGTGCGGTTGGAAATCTAAATCTTGGAAGCATTGAGCTCATGCGCACTTCAGCAGTAACGTCTGAAATGGAATTCGTGGCGAAGAAACCGCTTGTGCAAGTGCAAGCAGATAAAACCATTTTCAATGTGGAAGGAACTGCGAATGCGGTTGGACTGAATGCTTTGGAATTGTTGCGTCGCGCGCCAGGTGTAGTTATTGATAACAACAACAACATTTCTGTAAAAGGGAAGTCGGGAATTACGGTGTACATCGACGGAAGAATTTCTCCGCTTCAAGGTTCGCAGTTGTCTGACTTTTTGAAAAGCACTCCTTCTTCATCCATTGAAAAAATTGAGATCATCACGAATCCTTCTGCACGCTTCGATGCAGCCGGTACTGCGGGTATTTTGAACATTGTAATGAAGAAGAACAGCAACTACGGACAGAACGCGACATTCGGTTTGGGATACGGAAATCAGGTTTACGGAAAGACAAACGGCTCTTTCACCTACAACAGAAGAAAGGGAAAGACCAATGTGTATGCGACTTACGGCAATGCATTTACGGAGGATTGGGGATACCAGCGTTTCTACAAAGAACAGAACGATATTTTCTTCGACCAGAAAGCGTATACCTACAACAAAGACAAATCGCATTACGGAAAGGCGGGAATTGACATTTCCATCAACGATAAAAACACCATAGGCATTTCAGTGAATACGAACCTTGCCAACAGTTTGTGGAACAGCCACGGCTCTACTCCAATAGGCAGTGTAATGCCAGGCGCTGGGATTGACAGTACCTTGGAAGCTATTTCCGATAACAACGGATTCCGCAACAACTACGGTGGTAATATCAACTACCAGTGGAAAGGAGAGAACGACAAAGAATTTACAGTAGATGCGAATTACGGGATTTACGATATTGACAATAAGAATTTTCAACCCAACAGATACGTCGGTTCAAATGGCATTTTGTTGCACGAAAGAAATTACCAGAACAACACAGCAACGCAAATTGACATTGCCGTGGTTCGCGCCGATTACAGTTTCAATTGGAAGAAAATCAAGTGGGAAGCCGGGGTGAAAGGCACGCAGGTGAATACGAACAACAAATTAGATTTTTTTAATGTAGTTGGAAATGACCTTGAAGTAGATTCTAATCTTACAAATTCTTTCGAATACAAGGAACGCGTGCTTGCAGCCTACGCTAATGCTTCTGGGAAGTACAAAAAATTTGGTTGGCAAGTGGGAGTGCGTGCGGAAAACACGAAGAGCAACGGAGAATTATTCGCACTAACTCCGCAACCACTTTCGAAAGTCGATCGCTTGTACACGAATTTTTTTCCAAGCGCGGCCATTACCTTCGATCACAAAGAAACCAGCACCTTCAACTTAACGTACAGTCGCAGAATTGATAGACCAAGTTATCAGTCGTTGAATCCATTTGAATCTCGTCTCGACGAACTTTCATACTCACGCGGTAACGCCTTCCTTCAACCGCAATACACGGATGCTTTCGAGTTGAGTCACACTTTGTTTTACATGATCACCAGTTCCATCGGTTACAGCAAGACCAACGGATTTTTCACCGAGATTACAGATACCACAGAGTTCTCTCGCTCTTTCATTCAAACGCGCAACTTGGGTTATCGCGAAAACATTACTTTCAACATAGGCAGTCCGGTTCCCATTGCGAAGTGGTGGGACGGTTATGTGAACATGGGCGTTTACAACATTCACAACCGCGCAACCTTTGAAGACGGCAACACCATTGACCTTCGCGCTACATCGTACAACATCTTCATGCAAAACACCTTCAAATTTAACAAGACAACATCGTTCGAACTCTCTGGATTCTTCAACGGTCCAAGCGTGTGGGGCGGCACCTTCCGCAACAAACCTATGGGCGGTTTAGATGTTGCGTTTCAGAAAACTTTCTTAAGCGAAAAACTCGTTCTTCGCCTTGCCTACGGCGACATTCTTCGCACCATGCGTTGGAGAGGCATCTCTGAATACGCTGGTCTCTACATGGATGCTAGCGGCCTTTGGGAATCCCGCACTGCGCGTATCAATCTTACATGGAAGATTGGTAATCAGAAGTTGAAGGAGAAGAAGGCTTCTCAAGTTGATGAGTTCAAACGCGTTAAATAATCTTTACCAGCGAAGCTGGATGACACAACACGTTGTGATGACGCAACGTAGTTGCGATGACACCGGAGGTGATGACCTTCTTCGAAGGATGACGATTTACAATCGATGACGAACTATGTTCGATGACCGCTTCGCGGAGCGTCATCACGCAGTGTCATCCGGAACGGTCATCACGCAGTGTCATCCGCTCCGCGGTCATCCCGCAGGGTCATCACCTTCGGTGTCATCCGCTCCGCGGTCATCCCGCAGGGTCATCACCTTCGGTGTCATCCGCTCCGCGGTCATCCCGCAGGGTCATCACCTTCGGTGTCATCCGCTCCGCGGTCATCACACAAAGTGTGTAAAGGAAACATTTTCCCCACTTTTCGTTTCCAATGTCGAATTTGTGTTTATCTTTGCGCCGCTTTGGAAATCAAGAAACAACATATTCTCTCGGAAACACTTCAATTGTTTTTGCAGTTTGGGATTAAGAGCCTTACAATGGATGACATTGCAAAAAAGCTCTGTATCTCAAAGAAGACCCTGTATGCGCACGTGAAAGACAAAGAAGATTTGTTGGAGAATGCAGTGGTTCTTTTCAGTACAGCAGAGAAAAATCAGATCGAAGAAATTTGCAGCAGAGGTTTAAATTCCATTGACGAAAGTTTAGAAATAAAGCGTTGGGTGCTGGAAATGTTGCAAAACATTCATCCGTCTGTGGCTTACGACATGGAAAAATTTCATCCGAAGGTGCATCAGAAAATGCTCGCGTCACGTCAGGAGATTATTTACAAGTGTGTATTCGAGAACATTGTGAAAGGACAAAAAGACGGATTGTACAGAAAGGAAATTAATCCGAATGTCTTAGCGAAGTTGTATGTGGGAAGAATGGAAGTGATGTTCGATCAGAATTTATTTCCAAGTAAAGAGTATAAGGTGAGCGACGTGTATATGGAATGGTTTTCTTACCACATTCATGGCATGGCTACAGCAAAGGGAATAGAGTTGCTGAATAAAAACATTCTGAATTCGGCCACTTCAACCAAGAAAAAAAAAACTAAAAAGCAATAATTCAATTCATGATACAATTTAACATAAACAAAAAAATAAGCGTCCTGTTGGCAGTAGCGTTTGGTTTTGTTTCTTTCGGAAACGCCCAGCATGCGCTCACGTTGGCTGCTGCGAAAGAGTATGCAGTGCAGAATGCGTTCCAAGTGAAATCGAAAAACTTCGATGCGCAATTTGCCAAACTTCGAACCGAAGAACTCCTTGCCATTGGTCTTCCACAAATAAGCGGAAGCATTCAGTATCAGAATTTCATTGACCGTCCGACAAGTATTTTGCCCGGTGATTTCTTCGGAATGCCTGGACAAAATGTACCAGTGCAATTCGGTGTTCCGCAAACATTAACTGCGGGTATTAACGCTTCTCAATTGTTGTTCGACGGGTCTTGGTTAGTGGGACTTCAAGCTTCGAAGGCCTACGCTGCTTTGCAAAACAAGAACATCATTAAAAGTGAAATCGAAGTAAAACGCGCTACCGAAGAAGCGTATCACCTCGCTGTTATTGCGCAGGAAAGCATTGCGCTTTTAACGGCTTCGCGCGACTTGTTATCGGAATCATTGGAGCACACCAAAGCCTTGAAGAAAGAAGGTTTCCTAGAGACGCAAGATGTTGAGCAATTGTCGCTTTCGTTGAATGAATTGGAAGCGCGCATTCGCGTAGCACAGACCCAAGCGCTTATTGCGAAGACGTTGTTGAAGTTCACGATTGGAATGAATGTCGATGAGGAAATTACATTGGCAGATAACAGCGCAACGATTTTAGAATCGTTCAACGCGCAATTGGTGCAATCGCCCTTCAATGCCGAAAACTTAATCGACAATCAGATTATTAAAGATGGCTTAGCACTTCAAAAATTAAGTGTGAAGAACGAACAAGCAGGTTTGCTTCCGAACCTAGCGGCCTTTTACAGTCTGCAGCGTCAAGCACAACGTCAA
This sequence comes from Flavobacteriales bacterium, assembly GCA_044239865.1. Lineage (GTDB taxonomy): Bacteria > Bacteroidota > Bacteroidia > Flavobacteriales_D > Sanyastnellaceae > CAIZGX01. The sequence continues at coordinate 522,871 of JBIIAO010000002.1, read as the reverse complement.
GAGTTCAATTTTTTTGATGGAAATGAGCCGTGGTATCCAACGCAATTGTGGGGACTTTCTATGAATATTCCTATTCTTTCAGGTGGTGGCAAAATGAAGAGTATTCAGAAAGCAGAAATCGAAGTTAAGCGGATAGAAGAGACCTTAGCGTTTTCAAACAATGCTGCGAAATTGGAATATCAAGTGGGAATGGCAGAGTACATGAACGCAACGCAGAACGTAGATCTTGCCACGCAATCTTACGCTTTGGCTTCAAGCATCTTGAATAAAACACAAATCAAATTCGACCAAGGAACTTCTTCCAGCTTCGAATTGTCGCGTCAGACTTCACAGTTGTTACAAGCGGAAGTATCATTAATACAAGCGCGTTTGAGTTTAATGAACGCACAAACCAGACTTTCAAAATCGTTGAACGCATTATAATCATAAGAAAAAATGAAACCCATGTATATCTCTAAAATCGCAGCATCATTTGTTTTAGCTGCTGTGTTATTGGCCTCTTGCGGATCGAAAGACAAGAGCGCAGAATTGAACGACTTGAAAGCAAAGCGTTCTGAACTTGATGGAAAAATTTCAGCCTTGGAGCAAGAGTTGGGCATTACAAATGCGGTGAAAGCGCGTAAGATCATGACCACCGACGTGGTGGCTGCCCCGTTCAAACACTGCGTGGAAATTCAAGGAACGGTAGATGCAGAAAACAACATTGTTGTTGCGCCGCAAATTCCAGGATTGGTAACAAAAATTTATGTGAGTGAAGGAGATGCTGTTCAAGTGGGTCAGCTTTTGGCTGAAACAGACAACAGTGCGTATGCCGCTCAGATTGCCGCAATTCAACCACAATTGGAATTGGCTCAAGATGTTTTCCAAAGACAACAAAGGTTGTGGGATCAGAAAATCGGAAGTGAGGTACAATACCTTCAATCAAAAACGCAAGTTGACGCGTTAACGAAACAAATTCTTGCTATTCAAGCACAAATAGAACTTACGAAAGTAAAAGCTCCGATTAACGGGGTTGTGGATCACGTGGGAGCGCGAGTTGGCCAATTTGCAACAGCGCAAAATCCTGATCCTTGCTTTAGAATCGTGAATCTTAATTCACTTAAAGTAAAATCGGAAGTAGCTGAATCGTATGCGAACAAAGTGAAGAAAGGAAATAAGGTTGTCCTCTTCTTCCCCGACGTGAACATAGAGGTAAATGGAAGTATTTCTTTCACGGCGAAATTCATTAGCCCGATGACGCGCACCTTCACGGCTGAAGCTATTTTAACAGGTTCAAACGAATTGCTTCGCCCGAATATGGTTAGCATAATGAAGATTGTAGATTATGAGAATGCAGCAGCAATTTTAGCTCCGCTGAACATCATTCAAAATGAAAATAATTTGCAATTCGTATATGTTGCAGTAAATGAAAACGGAGTCCTTACGGCTCGCAGGAGAGCAGTAACCATAGGACAGGTATACGCTGGTAACGCTGAAGTGACAGGCGGTTTGAGTATAGGCGATAAGCTAATCACGACGGGTTACTCAGAGTTGACAGAGGGAATGGCCATTGAATTATAAGACGCCGAAACATGCTAGAAAAATTTAAAGAGTTCAAACCCACCAGTTGGGCCATTGACAATAAGACTACCATTTATTTGCTAACGATTTTCATTACGTTAGCGGGTATTCTCACGTACAGAAGTATTCCGAAAGAGCAGTTTCCTGATATTGTAATTCCTACAATTTATGTGAGTACTGTATATCCCGGTGCTGCGCCGAAAGACGTGGAGAATTTGGTTTCCAAAAATATTGAGAAACAAATTAAGTCCATTGCAGGTGTGAAGAAAGTAACCAGCACGAGCATTCAAGATTTCTCGAGTGTAGTGGTTGAATTCAACACGAACGTAGATGTGCCTGTTGCGAAGCAGAAGGTGAAAGACGCTGTGGACAGAGCGAAGAAAGATCTTCCTCAAGATTTACCAGCCGATCCAAATGTGATGGAAGTTGAGTTTTCGGAGATGCCTATCTTGTTCGTGAACATCGCAGGTAATTACAGCCTCGATGAATTGAAAAAATACGCAGAAGAACTTCAAGATAAAATTGAAGGAATGAAGGAAATCACGCGCGTAGACATGGTTGGAGCGTTGGAGCGCGAGATTCAAGTGAACGTGGACATGTACAAAGCTGCTGCTGCGAAAATTAGCATTGGCGACATTGAACGAACATTGAATTATGAAAACTTAACCATAAGTGGTGGTAGTGTTGAACTCGACGACATGAAGCGCTCATTGAGTGTGAGTGGAGAGTTCAAGGACATTGAAGAAATTAAAAATTCGGTGATCTCTGGGCAGACAGGCGCTCACTTGTATTTGAAGGACATTGCTGAAGTTGTAGACGCGCACAAGACGCAAGAGAGTTACGGTAGATTGAATCACAAAAACGTTATTACGTTGAACGTAATTAAGCGCGGTGGAGAGAATTTGATTAACGCGTCTGACGAGATTCAAGAGATTATTGAGGAAATGAAGGCGAACAAATTTCCAAAAGATTTGGAAGTTGTTGTCACAGGAGACCAGAGTAGAACTACGCGCATTACGCTGCACGATTTGATTAACACGATTATCATCGGATTCATTTTGGTTACGATTATTTTGATGTTCTTCATGGGGGCAACGAACGCGATTTTCGTGGGACTTTCTGTTCCGCTTTCGATGTTCATTGCGTTCTTGTTGTTGCCAGGTTTGGACTTCACCATGAACATGATTGTATTGTTCGCGTTCTTGCTGGGATTGGGAATTGTGGTAGACGATGCCATTGTTGTGGTTGAAAATACACACCGTATTTACGACAATGGAAAAGTGCCGATTAAGATTGCAGCGAAGAAAGCGGCAGGCGAAATTTTCCTTCCTGTCTTGTCTGGAACTGCAACCACGCTTGCACCGTTCGTTCCTCTAGCGTTTTGGGACGGTGTCATTGGAAAGTTCATGGGATACCTTCCAATTACATTAATCATTACGCTTACAGCATCACTTATTGTGGCGTACATCATTAGTCCTGTTTTCGCGGTAGATTTCATGAAACCGCACAAAGAAAGCAAGGGTGTGAACATTAAGAAATTGGGAATCACTTCAGTCATTTTCATTGTTGTTGGAATTCTATTTTACACAGCTGGAAATGTGGGTATGGGGAATTTCACCATCTTCATGTTGCTGATTTATATTTTCTATCGTTTTATTTTGAAGCGTTTGATCGAAGGCTTCCAACACAAGACTTGGCCGAGTGTTCAGGCGGTGTATGCGAAGTTCTTGGTGTGGGCATTGGCGCGACCGAAGACCATTTTGTTTAGCACGTTGGTGTTGTTAGTTGTCTCGTTTATGGTCACCGGATTGCGTAAACCGGAAGTCGTTTTCTTCCCGAAGGGAGATCCGAATTTCGTTTATGTCTACGCCAGTCTTCCAGTTGGAACGAAGCCTGAAGCAACAGATAGCGTTGCGAAAATTATTGAGCAACGCGTGTACAGTGTCTTGGGTGAAAACAATCCGATTGTTGAATCTGTGATTACGAACGTTGCCATTGGCGCGAACGAATCGCGCGACGACCGTGCACCGTATTCGCACAAAGCGAAAGTGGGTGTTGGTTTTGTTGAATTCTCGAAGCGCGGTGGACAAAGCACATTGGATTATTTAGAAAAAATTCGCACTGCGGTGCAAGGAATACCAGGGGTTGAAATTTCTGTTGACCAAGAGCAAAGCGGTCCGCCTACTGCGAAGCCAATTAGCGTTGAAATTACAGGAGAGAATTTCGAAGACTTGATTGCAGCAAGTGTGAATCTGAAAAACTACTTAGATGCACAACAGATTCAGGGAGTTGAAGAATTGAAGAGCGACTTGCAACGCAACAAGCCAGAGATTGTGATAGACATTGATCGCGAGCGATTGAATCGCGAAGGATTGTCGTTAGCACAAGTAGGTATGGAATTTCGCAAATCAATATTCGGTATAGACAACCCTTCTAACTTTCGAGATGAAGAAGATGAATATCCGATTCAAATTCGTTTGAAGGAAGATCAACGCAACAACCTAGAAGAGGTTCGCAACATGGTTATCACGTTCCGCGATATGAATATGATGGGAATGGTTCGTCAAGTGCCTATTTCAGCCTTCGCAGATGTGCGTTACAGCAGTACCTACGCGGGTATCCGCAGAAAGGATCAGAAGCGAATTGTAACGTTGGGATCGAATGTCCTTACAGGATTCAATCCGAATGAAGTTGTTGCATCTATTGAGCAGAAAGTTGCTGAGTTCGACAACTTGCCAAAGGGAGTAACCGTGAAAATGGGTGGTGAGAAAGAGCAACAAGAAGAGACAGCGAGTTTCTTGGGAATGGCTGGATTGATTGCCATTGGATTGATTGTTTTAATCTTAATCACGCAGTTCAATTCAATTGGAAGAACGTTGATTATTCTTTCTGAAATTATTTTCAGTGTCATTGGTGTCTTGCTTGGATTGGCCATTTTCGACATGTCAATCAGTATTGTCATGACAGGTGTTGGAATTGTAGCACTCGCCGGAATTGTTGTTCGCAATGGAATCTTGTTGGTGGAATTCACCGACATACTTCGCGAGCGTGGAAGCAATTTACAAGAAGCCATTGTTGAAGCGGGACGTGTGCGCATGACGCCGGTATTGCTTACAGCCACTGCGACCATTTTAGGAATGATACCCTTGGCAATAGGATTCAACATTGATTTCATTACCATGTTCACTGAGCTCGATCCGAAGATTTATTTTGGAGGCGACAGTGTTGCGTTCTGGGGTCCGTTGGCATGGACCATTGTATTCGGATTAAGTTTCGCAACATTCATCACATTAATAGTTGTTCCTGTCATGTATCAAATGAGCGAAAACACCAAATCGCGCATGAAGAGAATTTTTGGCAAGAAAAATGAAGAAGCTGAGTCGCAGGAGGCTGCACTCTAGTATCCTGGAGTTCTTCAGGAGTTTTGGTTAAGGTTTAGGGGAAAGTCCTCGGCAACGGTCGGGGACTTTTTCTTTACACAACAAGTTGTGATGACCAGCGAGGCTGGATGACACCGAAGGTGATGACCGCGGAGCGGATGACCAGCGGAGCTGGATGACACAACACGTTGTGATGACGCAACGGAGTTGCGATGACCAGCGAGGCTGGATGACACATTTCATGTGATGACAATCTTCGATTGATGACCGCGATGCGGATGACCCTTCGGGATAGTTGTTTATATGCGGAATGGTTATACCTAAAAGGGTTGAAGGTGTTGTAAGTCCGAGGGAATTGGGCATGTTTTATATGAAAATCACATAACCGATAATTGCGGGAAACAAGTTGTGAAAAGAATTTTGATGAAATTCTATTTTCAATGAAGACATCTATTGAACAAAAATCAAAAGCTCTTTCCTTCCAGATTTCAGAGGTGTGCAAAAAGCATCGGAAGGATTACATGCATATCAAGACAATTGATCAGTGTCTTAGAAGTTCATCATCGGTCGCAGCGAATATTCAAGAGGCGCTTGCATCGCAAAGCAATAAAATGATTTTAAGTAAGCTATACATAAGCTTAAGAGAAGCGAAAGAAACAAACTTCTGGATTGAAAAATTCCAACACGATAAAATCATTTCTGATATTGAACAGCATAGTCTGAAAACGCAGTGTAATCAGGTTATTCGGGAGTTGTATGCTTTTATAAAGTTTATTAAAAAGAGAGGTTAACACAACACACTACGTGTGATGACCTTCTTCGAAGGATGACACTTCGTGATGACCGTTCCGGATGACCACTTCGTGGATGACGCTCCGCGAAGCGGTCATCGAACTTGTTCGTCATCGATTGAAAATCGTCATCAAACGAAGTTTGTCATCACCTACGGTGTCATCGGCTCCGCCGTCATCCGCTCCGCGGTCATCGCAACTGCGTTGCGTCATCCTTCGAAGAAGGTATTATCTTCGTAGAATGTTCAACTTCTTATCCCCAAAGAATCAGGCATTAATAGCCCTAACCTTCTTCGGTTTCGTCTACATGCTCGGACAGTTGTTCTTCATTGGGGGATTGTATCTGTATTGTGGAAGTGAGGAAGCTGTGGATGCGGTATTGGCGAATTCGAAAATTGATCAGCAAGTATTTTTATTTGTCTTAGCCATGAATGCGCTTATTCAGTTGTGGGTTGGGTTTGTTCCGTTGCTTATTTCGAAGAAGTGGTTAACGAAAGTAGAGTGGACATCGTTTCGTTGGAAGGGTGGAAAAGCAACGTTGTTGGGGTTGGTAGTGATAGGAATAGGCATTCCCTTCATTTATTATTTTTCTGCGAAGGTGGAATCGCTTTTGCCTTCCTGGATGTTAGAGAATGCCATGGAGGAAGAAAGCAATGCCTTTTATCAGCAGCTCGGCGCATTGTCGAAGGTTCATCCGGTTGCTGTATTGCTCTCAACGGTTGTCATTGCTCCCTTAACTGAGGAGCTTATGTTCCGCGGAGTTATTTTAGGCATTGCGAAGAACTGGACCGCCTCGAAGCACTGGGCGGTTTGGATATCGGCCATCTTATTTGCGGCCATTCATTTTCATGTCGCTGGATTTTTACCACGTATGTTACTCGGTGCTTTAATGGGATATTTCGTTTTGTATTCCGGAAGCATCTGGACAGCGGTGTTCATGCATTTTTCGTTCAACGCTTTCAGTCTCGGTCTTTCCATGTTCCCTTTTGCTGAAAAAATATTTATGCATCTCGTAAACGGTTGGTTTTTTCCAGCAGTAAGTTTATGGTTAGCAGTGAGCGCTTGGGTTTGGGGGAAGGGGCGGTTTGTTAAAAGTCAAGGCGCCGTTAACCAGGTGTCATCCTTTGAATTCAAGACTACGAATGAAGTCGATAATTGAGGGTGTGGGAACAACACCTAATTTGTAAGTGCTGGCGTGTTGTGTAATTCTTTCCAATTGCGTAATCAAATGCTCCGTATATTTTTTATCGTAGTTGTGCTGAAAGCAAAAGGCCATAAGCTGCGTGAGTCCTTGTGCCCCTGAAAGTTTTTCTGCCGAATTCTTTTTAGCATGAAATGGAAAATAGAATTTTGAAACTTGCGCTTGCTTGTTCAAATCGGCATAGGGCATGGGTGTGTTGTACATGAAGTACTCTCCGTTCACCTCGCGAACAATGAGTCTGTCGTCGTTCACGATGTGAGCGCCTTCTTCCTCCCAAATCTTGGCCATGGTGCTTTTTCCAACGCCTGAAAATCCGCTGAAAATTCTCCCCGTCTCTCCGTCCCAAACACCTGAAGCGTGAATCATAAACGCACTACTATTCAACGTTAAATAATACAGAATAAGGGCACCGAGCGGATAAGAAAGTGGAGAGATAAATGAATCTTCGTTTTGCTTTAAAACATGTGAATACACATGCCATTCCGTTGAGGCGTCGTTTAAAAAGGCGACCTGCTGAATTTCTTCAATTTTATTCGGATTGAAAACAATGAAAGCACGTTGCTTTTCCGTTCTTACCACTTGCCATAGTCGCTGTTTGTCGAGCACTGCATCGAAGATGACTTCGCCTGCGTAGCTCGCTTTTTCTGGGAGTCCAGCATGACAAACAACAGTAGCATCGTAGTTTTCAATTTCTTCCAATTGAAGAAAATTGGAATAGCCTTCTTCAAAAAATACAGGAATATTTTCTTCCGAAGATATCTTCACGAAATAGTCTGCAACGGTTAAAACGAAGGTCTGTTTCATATTCAATCGTTCAAAATGAAATTAGAAAGGTCTTTCAGAAATTCTTCAAGGTCGGATTGCGCAACTGCTGTTTCCACTTCATATTCCGAAACAATTTTTTCAGTTAGCGATTCCAACGTTGCTCCTTCTTGAATTTCATTCCAGATGAAATGCCCAACTTCATTCAAATTGAAAATTTCGGTCATGTCAGCGACATTGTTACGCAAAGGCACCAAGACCAATTCCTCATCTACTGCGCGCGCTACGAAATTTGATTTTGCTGCTGCAATTTCGTTTATGTTCATTTCATTTGGATTTTCAACAAATTTAAGTGTTTCATTTTCTCTCGCACTACCTTTACCTAATGAAATTCCTCCTTCTTCAATTGAAAGAAGCCTTCGCTTTCGCCACGCAGTCTTTAGTGGTGAATAAACTGCGGACTGTGCTTTCGTTGTTCGGAGTAACCATTGGAATTTTCTCGATCATTTTTGTGCTAAGTATTGTCGATAGCATGGAAGCCGATATGAAGGAAGGGCTGTCTGTCATGGGTTCCGATTTATTATTCATTCAGAAGTGGCCCATGGGTCCGGAGAAAGATGGGGGAGAGTACGAATGGTGGAATTACTGGCAACGCAGACAACCAAGCAAAGAAGATCTGAACCTGCTGAAAGCAGACTTGAAATCGTTCTCCGTTGCTACAATCCAAGTGCGCGCTTCCAAGACCGTTGAGCATGAAAACAATTCACTCGAAGGCGTTGGGTTTCTGGGAGTGGGATACGATTACATTCAAGCCATTGATTTAAAAATTGAAAAGGGACGCTACTTCTCGCAAATGGAATGCGATGGCGGAAGGCCTGTTGCGCTTATCGGATACTCGTTAGCCGAACAATTGTTCGGTGCGGAATATCCGGTTGGACAAGACATTAAAATTCAAGGACAAAAAGCAGAAGTGATCGGAGTGATGGCGAAAGAAGGTTCTTCTCTCTTCGGCGGTGAACGCGATCTTTCTGTTTACGTTCCTTATGAATATGCGCAGCGTTTTGCGAGTGATGTGGACGATGTAACGCTTCTCATTAAGGCGAAAAAAGATGTCGATGTCGACGTGTTGAAAGGAGATGTGATGTCTGTCTTCCGTGGTATTCGAGGTATTCGTCCAACAGAGGACAACGACTTCAGTGTAATTGATTCCAGCATGATTAGCGATATGGTGAATAGCATTGTAGGCGTATTCAACGTAGCGGGAATGTTCATTGGAATTTTCGCCATTCTAGTCGGCGCATTCAGCATTGCAAATATCATGTTCGTCTCGGTGAAAGAACGCACCAACATCATTGGCATTCAAAAAGCACTCGGCGCGAAACGCTATTTCATTCTTTCGCAATTTCTTTTTGAATCCATACTGCTCTGTTTAGTCGGCGGGATAATGGGACTGCTCCTGGTTTGGGGTGTTCTATCGCTTTTGAATAGCGTTACCGAGTTTCACTTCTTCCTTCCTTTCAGTCGGATCATGTTAGGTATCACAGTTTCGTTGGTTGTTGGAATCGTAGCAGGGTTCATTCCCGCGTTGCGTGCTGCGAATCTAAAGCCGGTTGATGCCATTCGATCGGCGGGCTAGAAACCGAAAGTGAGACCGAATTGGATGATTTGACGGTTGGTTTTCGTGGTGCCGGTGGTGAATTCCAAGTCGGTGTTGTTCTGAATGGTTACCGTTTCTGGAATCACGTATTGGGCTTTGCCGCCTTGAATGTTTTCATAGCGAATGTCGAACCAAATGTTTCTTGCATTCTTGGCACGGAAGCGGAGTCCAAGGGCGTATCCGTATAAAAGCGATGTGCTGCTTTGTTGCACTTTCGCCTCTTCCACCGAAGAAAATCCGCCGCTGTTTTGAACCGAAATATCTGTCTTGGTGGAAAAGGTTTCCACTCCTGCTAATCCTTCAGCGTAAGGTTGAAAGAAGCCGTTAAACGGACGGAATCGAAGCAATCCTTGGTAGCGATAGTTGTTATGTCTCACGCGATATGTTCCGTTGTTATAGACTGAATCTCCCGATAAATTAGTGCCGCCGTAAACGGAAATATCTTGGTCTAACGCGCCTAGTTGATTCCATGAAAATTGAACACCCCAATCGAAAGGGGATTGTTTAATGGGATTAGAAAAAATTCCTGAAAGTCCAACAGGATTTCCGTTGTAATGATCTGCATATTCGCCAACGGGTTGTACCGCTTGAATTGCGAAACCTATGTTAGCGCTCCGTGGATTGCGGTTGGAGTAGCTTTTTTCTTGTGCGAAAGTCGTTAGAGTCATGAACGCGAATGAAAACAGAAGGAGCTTTTTCATAGTAATTTTTTTGGAAGCCTTTCAAAAGTTATACCCAAACAAAGTTAAGTCGTTTTACCTTCGTGGAATATGGCGAACGCATCTATTTGGATATTGGGAAAAACGGGTCAGCTGGCGCAGTGCTTCGCCGATTCGTTCAAGAATGAAACATCCGTTTCAGCACGATTTTTTGGGAGAGATGAAATTGATTTCGAGGAAGACCTATTCGAACAACTTTCTGAGTTGAATGAAATTCCAGATGTGATTATCAATACCGTTGCCTACACCGCAGTAGACAAAGCCGAAACGGAAGAGGAATTGGCTCATCGCGTTAACGCGGAAGCAGTGAGCGAACTCGCAGACTTCTGCGCCTTGCACGACATTGTTCTTATTCACTTCTCAACCGACTATGTATTCAACGGAGAGAAAAATTCTCCCTATACTGAAGACGATGAATGCAATCCATTGGGCGTTTACGGAAGAACAAAACGCGAAGGAGAATTAGCGGTGTTGGAATGCGCAACTGGAATTGTGATTCGCCTCAGTTGGCTGTATTCCAACTACGGAAAAAACTTTTACCTCACGATGAAAAACGCCATGGCTTCCGACCCGGCCCGTGAACTCCGCGTGGTGAATGACCAAATGGGTTGTCCAACAAACGCTTCCGACGTCGCGAATTCAGTTTCAACATATATCATAAATTGCTTAAAAGAAAAAACCGAATGGACGTTCGGTCTCTTCCATTTCACCGGTAACGAAGTTATTTCGTGGTACGATTTCGCGGTGAGAATTAAGAATGAATTTGGTTTTTCGAATTCTATCTTACCTATTTCAACTTCGGAGTATCCAACTCCGGCGAAGAGGCCAGCTTATTCGGTATTATCTTCAATTAAAGGTGTATTTAAAGGAAAGAAAGGGGAAGAAAAAACAAGTGCTTAACATTGAGTGAGTTTCTTCACGATTCGAAAACAATTCGTTAGTCTTCTTTTCAAATAGCATTGACATTCAGGCTGAATACGAAAACTAAATTCGTTGGGTGAAATTAAGCCCGAAAAAATACGTTGTCAACTTTTTCCTGAAACCACTTTTGTGGGTTGTTGGAGGCGCGATAGCAATTTCACTGTTGATGTGGTGGTTTATTCCTCCGGTTTATAATTTTTCTGAGCCTACGGCTTTTCACGGAAGTGAATGGTACAACCCTTATACAGCAATAGATACAAACGATTTGAAGCTGTCGAACTTCCAGATTCAATCGAAATCTTACGGAGGTGTTACAAACGGAAGAAACAACTCTTCGGAACGTGTTTTTTCAACCTATAAAAATTTAGGTTACGATGTAATTACCATTTCAGATTACATGAAAATAAATCACTACCAGGAAGATTCTTTTCCGCATGTGGCCGTTTATGAGCATGGATACGGAGCTTTCAAAAATCACCAAGTGTGTATTGGTGCATTTGAAGTTATGTGGCTCGACTTTCCGCTTTTCCAATCGCAAAGTAGCAAGCAGTTTGTGTTGAATGAATTGAAAAAGAAAAACAAGTGCGTGGCCATTGCGCATCCTTCTTTGCGCGATGCCTATTCCGCAGATGACATGAAAGTTCTTCGCGGATATGATCTGATTGAAGCACTAAGCAACTTCAAGAACAGCCTTGAATTGTGGGACGCCGCACTTTCCGCGGGGAATCCGGTTTTTCTTGTTGCCGACGACGACGCGCACAACCTCGACAAGCCCAATGATTACGGAAGAGTAGCTACTGTTATTCATTCCAAGTCTTCGAACGAAGACAGCCTTATTCACGCGTTGAAACACGGCAATGCTTATGGACTTGTTGTTCAAACACCTGAAGGGGATTCACACGAAGCGAAAGCGAATCGTTTTAAGAAGCTTCCGAAAATGGTTACGCACAAGCTTGTGAACGATTCTATTTTCTTGAGCTTCACAGACAGCATTCGCGAGATTAAAGCTGTTGGACAAGACGGCATAGTCTTACTGAACACTACGCTGAGTAACACCACCTCTAGCTTTGTTTTCGCGCTAAAAGAAGTTTCGCATTTTGTTCGGTTTGAAATAAAACTCAAAGACGGATCGAAGATTTATACCAATCCTGTCTTCCGCTCAATAGACGGAAAGAAACCCCTTGTCCTTTCCGCAGGAATAGATGTTTGGGCATCGCAGTTCTATCGGCTTCTTGGAATTTTAGTTATCGGTTTCTTTATTCTTAGGGTCAGAAATCCTAATCGATTCAGAAAACCTATTTTCTCTAGACGCGGCAACCGCATTCAAGCATAAGAAACTCTTCCCTTCTCTTACCTTTTCTTCCCTAAATGCCATTCTCTAATTGAAGAAGATCCCTCTTTCGCTCAAGCCCTCCCGCAAACCCAGTCAAAGAACCATTCTTCCCAATCACACGGTGACAGGGAATAATAATCGCAATGGGATTCTTCCCTATGGCTTGTGCGGCTGCGCGAATGGCTTTTTTATTTCCATGTTGAAGAGAAACCCACTCATAGCTTTTTGTTTGTCCGAATTCAATTTGAAGAAGAGTATTCCAGATGTTTTGTTGGAATGCAGTCCCAGAAGGCAGCAGCGGTAAATCGAAGATCTGACGGGTTTTCGCGAAGTATTCGTGTAATTGTTTCTTCGCTGTTTCCAGTATCTCACACGAACATTGTTCCTTCAATTCTTCATCTGCAAAATCAATGCGTGTAATGTTTTTTCCGTCGGAAAATAAATGCAAATAACCGATTTTGAAATGGTCACTGATTTGAAATCGGTTATTTTCAGATCGGGGCGAATAATCATTCGCCCCGATCTGTTTATCGGAATAATCATTCGCCCCGATCTGTTTATCGGAATAATCATTCGCCCCGATGCGATTATTTATACAATTTTTTATCAATGATAAATTGATTAACAGATTCCGAAAGATCATCAGATTTTCCAGAATTCACAATGCTTTCTCTGATTATCGTTGAAGAAACATCCATAGCTTCGAAAGCAATAAACTCAAACTGCTCAGAATAATCTTGAACCAGCGAATGACTCGCAAATTGATTTTCTATCTCGCGTGAACAAACCAAGAATTTCACACTTTGAATGAGCTCTTCGTATTTATACCATGCTGGAAGCTGATTCACAACATCTGTTCCACAGAGAATATGAAAATTGAAGGAAGGATATTCTTCCTTCAATTTGTGAATGGTGTGAATGGTATATGATGGCTTTGGCATGTCGAGTTCGATGGTGCAGAGCTTCATGTGCTCTTCGTGCATGAGAGCGAGCGATACCATGTTCGCACGATCGTTCGCAGGAGCGAGAGAGGTGAAATCTTTCAACGGATTGTGCGGACTAACCACGAACCACACTTCGTCGATTTTATTCGATTGCAGCGCCCCATGCGCCATGGCCAGATGTCCGTTGTGAACGGGATTGAAAGAACCGAATAGAAGCGCTATGTTCATTCAGCAAGGAAATCATTAACCAACTTCATGGCTTCAGCTTTCGCGATATCTAGCTTGTCGTTTACCAAACGAACGTCGAACTTATCGGCATAGGTCAATTCCAATCCAGCTTTCGAAACACGCTGCTGAATTTTTTCTTCAGACTCTGTCGATCTGTTTTTCAAACGATTCATTAATGCTTCAACACTTGGAGGTTGAACAAAGACAGCCAATGCGCGATGATGAAATATTTCTTTGAGATGAAGTCCGCCTACAACATCAACATCGAAGATGACATGTTTTCCAGCTTTCCAAATGCGTTCTACTTCGCTTTTTAATGTGCCGTATTTCGTTCCGGCATAGACTTCTTCCCACTCTACAAATTCGTTGTTGTCTATCTTATTTTGAAATTCTTCGTTCGATAAAAAATGATAATCTTTTCCGTCGACTTCTTCTCCTCGTCGTTCGCGAGAAGTAGCACTAACGCTGAATGCCAACATAAGCGCGGGCTCTGAGAGTAAGTAGCGGACAAGCGTTGTTTTACCCGCGCCACTTGGAGCAGAAAAAATAATGGCTTTTCCGGTTACTTGACTAGAGAACATTGTTGATTTGCTCTTTTATTTTTTCCAGTTCATCTTTCATTTCAACCACCATGCGCTGCATCATAGCATCGTTGGCTTTCGAGCCAATGGTGTTCACTTCTCGTCCAATTTCTTGAGAAATAAATCCGAGTTTTCTTCCTTGTGCACCGCCGCTTAATTCTTCATTGAACATCTCGCAGTTCGAAAGCAAACGTTGCAATTCTTCAGACACATCGAGTTTTTCCAAATAGTAAATCAATTCTTGCTCGAATCTGTTCTCGTCAATTCTTTCCTTCCCAACTAATTCATCTAACTGCGCTTTAATGCGTTCTCTTGTTTTTTCCTTGCGCTCTTCTATAGGCGCAATAAGGTCTGCGCGCAATCGAAGAATATTTTCAATGCGCATTTCAAATTCTTTTTGAAGCTTCGCACCTTCTGTTTGTCTGTAATTTTCGAATTGAGCAAACGCTTGTTTAACCAATTCCGCAATGCTGTTCCACTCGTCTTCGGTAGGCTCTGCTTGATCGAACTTCATGACCTCAGGCATGCGCATGAGCGTGGCCAAGATATCGGCAGAACCGAGATCTTTTCCTTCCTTCCACAACGTAAGTTCGTTGTAGTAAGAATTCATTAAGTCAGTGTCGAGATGCATGCGCTTTTCGCCGCTGTTGTTTTCAATATAAATGGAAACCTCTGACTTTCCGCGCACCACTAGCTCTCCGTACGTTGAACGCAACTCCAGCTCTTTGTCGCGATACACACTCGGAACGCGAACGCTTAAGTCTAATCCTTTGCTGTTGAGCGAGCGCACTTCAGCGGAGAACTTTTTGGTTTCTTTCTGAAGTTCGGCTTTACCGTAGCCGGTCATAGATCTTAACATGTGTGCAATTTTGCAGGCAAAGATACAACATTGAACATTGGAGGTTGAAGAATGTTGTTTTCCTTTGCAGACGAAATGAAAATGAAAAAGACCGCTATTCTTCTTGTGAACCTGGGTTCACCCGACGCGCCAACTCCAGGTGCCGTGTACAGATATTTAACCGAGTTCTTGAACGATCCGCGTGTTGTAGACGTTGCGGCAATTGGAAGAGCCATTTTAGTGAATGGAATTATTGTTCCTTTCCGCCACAGAAAAAGCGCGGCGATCTACAAGAAGCTTTGGACGGAAAACGGATCGCCGTTGATTCATTATGGAAAAAGAAACAAGGAACAATTGCAAGCTCGTTACAACGAAAATGAAACGAAAGTTTTCTTAGCTATGCGTTATCAGGTTCCGAGTATAGACAACGCCCTTCGCGAGATTGAAGAGTGGGGTGCAGAGAAGATTGTCGTGTTGCCTATGTTCCCGCAATACGCTTCAGCCACAACCGGAAGTGTGCATGAAAAGGTGATGCAGGTTATTTCGAAATGGTGGAGCATTCCGGAAGTGGTTTTCATTCCACAGTTTTATGATAATCCGCTTTACATTCAAGGATACGTAGACAATGCGAAGACATTCGACTTGAAGGAATACGATCGTGTGCTGTTCAGTTTTCACGGATTGCCGGAACGTCAGTTAGACAAATTGTACGACGATAACAAGTGTCGCAATCACAGCTGCGAGCATGAGATCAACGAAGAGAATCACATGTGTTACAAGGCGACTTGTTATGCTACCGCTCGTGCTATTGCTGCGGGAGTAGGACTTTCAGAAAGTGAGTACACGGTTTGTTTTCAGAGCCGCCTAGGCAAAGGATGGATAGAGCCTTTTTCAGACGATATCATTAAGGAACTCGGAGACAAAGGAGCGAAAAAGCTCTTGGTATTTTCTCCCGCTTTCGTTGCCGATTGTCTGGAAACAACCATTGAAATTGGAGAAGAATACCAAGAGCTTTTTGAAGAACACGGAGGCGAAAAAGTTCAACTTGTTCCGAGCTTGAACGACTCGGAAGTGTGGATTGACGCCCTTGTTAGTATTTCAAAACCTTACCTGTCTGCTTAGATCCGTTTACGTAAACGCTAATCAAGTATGTCCCTGAAGCAAGCGCTTCAGTGCTGATGGTGGTTTGTCCAACACCCATTCCTTGTAGCAATTTTCTTCCGGTTAGATCGTGAATTTCGTAGTTGAATTGACCTTCCACTTTCAACGTTAATTCATTTTGCATTGGATTCGGATACGCTTCCACATTGAATGCATTTTCTTCACCCACGAATTCAATCCAGTCGTTCATGTTGTAGGTGGTGTTCGTGATAATAGCCGGATTCCAATCGAAGAAGATGTAAGCAGTGTTGGTGATTTCACTGTAAATATCGTTGCCAGGCGTTTCGCGAATGCGGAAGATAATGTGTCCTTGGCTCAACTCCTGACTCTCGCTGCTGTCTGGTAGCCAAATGTTGTTGAATTCAAATCGAAGAATTCCGTTGCCCAAGCTCACCACATTTATTCCGTGCGTAGAATGCAGCAATTGGAAAGTAGACCAGTCTAATTCTGCATCGAGCGTGTCTATGATGAAGATGTTTTGCGCAGGAGCAGTTCCTGTGTTTTGAAAACGAATGGTGTATTCCAGTTCATCGTCTACGTACCAGTCAATTGTGCTTTCTTGGAATGATGTACCATTGTCTGCATGAAATGATTTTTTGAAAACTGTCTTGTCATTCGGATCATAGCTGTTTCCTAAAATTTGAAGCAAACCACCGTTGTTGTTTCCTTCGTAGCAGTCGGTGCCGTTTGAAGATGTTATGGTTGAAGTGAACATATGTTGTTCACCATTGATTAATCCAGACGGCAGCGTGAAGCTGAGGTAGTCAGTAGTACTGAAAGATGTTTGCGTTGAGTTAATGGTCCATGTGATGGAGTTACCAGTGATTACGTAGTTCGGATTAAGAATGGAAGATGTATTCAATGTCACGTTAACGGGCCAGTTCAAGGTAAGGGTGTATGGTGTTGCCCCTGGACCGTAATTCCCCCAATTCAATCGAATGGTTGCAGTATTACCTTGGTAATACCCAATCCATGGGGTTACGGTAGTCCATAGGTCTGAACACAAGGCCACATTTCCTGAGCAATAGACTGGAATTGCAAGTGGTTGGGTAATGTAAGTCATAGAGCCAACAATGGAGAAAATGTTGTTGTTATTTGGCAGTGTATAACCATTATCGATGAGCCAACTAGAACTTACGCTTGCGATAGCAACACTTGTTACTCCGTAAATAGATCCACAGTAATTGAAGTAACCGCTCGAATCTGAATATACCGTTACGCTTGCCGAATTGGGTGTTGTCCAACCTAAGGTGATTGGCGCACCCATCAATGGTGATTCACCAGGATTTTGAATGCCATTTCCATTGGCGTCGCAAAAGACATAACCACTGTAGCACAGATATGGGTATGGATTGAAGTTTCCACATTGGATCGGAATGTTGTTCAACATTTGAGACCCACCGAATTGACAGTCTGTTCCCATTGCATCAATAACAGGTGTAGTGGTTGTGTATCCCATATTGGCAAGGTAATTTGGGCTAATAGAAATGGAGAGTGAATCGTCCCAAAATCCTGGAAGATTTGCGTTGTAATAACCAGCAGTATTTGTGGTAACCGTTGTAAAGCTTCCGTTCTCTAAATTGGTTACTGTTATAGGAGCATTTGAAAGAACATATTCACCACTTTCGTACAATCCGTTGTTGTTTCCATCACAGAAAACATATCCACCTGTGCACAACGATCCTGTTGCAACTTGAAAGGTATCGCAATCGCTGTATACGCATCCGTTGTTAAACGTAGCGTTCAAGCATGTTACGACATAATCAACTCCGTATACATTCGGCAGGTAGACACTCGATTGGGTTGAAAATTGTCCACTTCCCATTGCCTCTCCGGCCTGGTTGTATGGAGTAGCAATCCACTCGAAAGCTGAAATGCTGCTGTTATTCGTTGTGGAATAACCAATAACATTGTTTTGCATGTTCGTTTGAATAATGTTTGTTGTGCACGGTGGCGTGTCGAAACAATTCAGTTGAATTGAAATCGTGTAAGCGCCGAAACCGGAAGACGTGAATTGATTGTACGAACTGGAATTTACTGTGTATCCGTTTTGTGCAAGCCACAACGGATCTATGGTAACCAACAAGGGACCAGAAGGCAACCCCGTGATTGAATTTACCGCAGTGTTGTTCAAAGTAATGTTCTGTGCAGCGGCCATCCAAATGTTAGAGATTGTTGCAGGAATCGGAGTCGTAATTGTTTGTTCATTGACCCCATCTCCGTCACAATCAACACCCACGAATGAATACAATTGAATAGAGCATCCACCGATGGTTACTACATTATAGTTATTTGCGCTTGTCTGATTTTGTGGATTGTACACTGTTGTTGTTATAGTGTATGTCCCAACAGCCATATAATTATGCGAAGTGCTAGGCGAAACCGTGATAGTAGTTCCGGCGCTCGATGTTCCTGCATTGTGAGTCGTTGTTGTGCCATCACCCCAATCGATAGATATTGCAAATTGAAATCCAGTGAAATTGGTTCCAAGAATAATTTGATTGATTTCAGCATTTGATCCAGTTGTAGCTGGGTTTAATGCCGAGAAAGACATGGTGATTAAGGAATCACAATTGTAATCAGTCACTTGATTATTCTGGGTCTGAAGACCTGTAATCTCAAATCCTTGGGCAAAGGTCCCAAAGGATACAACACAGAAAAAAACGGCTATTAAATTACGCATAGTGTAAGGGTTTGATAGTAAGACGTCTATTTTGCTGTTTTGGTTGCCTGACCAATTCTCCATCTTAATCCCACGTAATAATTCGCACCGAACATAGGTCCGTATACTTGCGACGCATCGAAGAATTCTGACGAAGGATTTTCACTTAAATAAATTGGATGATGAATCATGTATCCGGTTAAGTTTTCTCCGCCCGCATAAAACTCCAAGTTCTCTTTCACAAAGAACGCAACCTGCGCATTCAAGGTCCAGTAAGAAGGGCTATATAAGCTGCTTGCAATAACGTAGTCCGATTGATTCGCGACACGTTGTGGACCCAACCATCTTGCTGTGAAATCGAAATTCCATTTTTGAGATTTCGCATTTTCTTTCGTCGCATAGGCAAGGTTAATGAAGACGCGGTGTTTCGCTACAAGCGGACGTTCTTTCAAACCATTGGTGTAGGTTGTTTGCGCGTCTAACCAACGGTAAGCCAAACGAATTTCACTGCGTTTAATTGGACTGAAGGTGAAGTCGGTTTGTACGGCATTCGCGAAACTTTTTCCAGATAAATTATACAAAGAAAACTCTCCAGCCTTTTCGTAATCTGCGACGAGTTGGTTTTTGAAGTTGGTATGAAAGGCATCGACTGTAAATGTCGCTGTGCGGTGAAACAACTTCGTGCTGTGAACCAACACAATTCCGCTGTTCACGGCTTCTTCCATTTCAAAACCGAATGGATAGTCTGGATAGTCGGTAGTGGCGTTTGCAGGTAAAATCCATGCTCTGTTTCCCGCAAGGGCAGAAAGATGATCGACTACCATTTGCGGCGAACGATATGCTTTTCCAGAACTTATTTTAATGTTCGTCTTTTCGGTAATGGAATAACGTGCATGAATGCGCGGAGTGAAGAGCATTCCGTATAAGTTGTTATAGTCTTCGCGCAATCCCGCAACGATTTGTAGTCTTTCCGATGGACTCGCATTCAATTCTGCGAAGGCCCCGTAGCTTGTTTCTACACGATTCAAATTTCCAACAAAAGAAGTAAGCGATTCGCGGTAGTCGTCTGCTGTAGCAGAAGCTCCAAGGGTGATGTTGTATCCTTCTGCAAGTTCATTGGCGAACAGCAAATTGATGCGCGCAGTTTTCTGAAGGCCTTCGTATATGCGGCTTCCGTAGAGACCTCGCTGCTTATTGAAGCCGATGCTAATCTGACTTCCTAAACTTTTGTGTCCGTGTTCATCGAACATGTATCCGTTCTTGGCGGTGAATTCTGCATGCTCTGTTTTCGAGTTTGAAATCCAAGGTGTGAACGGTATGACTCCTTGGTTGCGGTAGTAATTGATTTGTCCACTTTCAGTATTTACTTGTCCGTACGAAAATCCATATTCCCCGCGTAACCCCTTTTCCCCCGTGTACTGCCAAGCATTGCGAAGCAAATAATTTCTGAAAAGCGGATTGTCTAAGAATCCATCGCTGTTCGTGTCGTATAATTTCTGTGCGGAAGAACCGTGCGCTTGCAATTGGTAGTTCCATTTTTCACCAAGTGCTTGATTCGAGAGAATGTTCGTTTCGTAGCGTCCTGCAGAGCTGGCGTACATGTTCAAGAACAAACTCTCTTTCATGGTAGCCGCTTTGTGAGCCACGTTTATTTGTCCTGTAACGCCTTCGTATCCATGCACCACAGATCCCGCTCCTTTAGTTATGGAAATGGAATTGATCCACGGTCCCGGAAGAAAGCTCAGACCTAACGTGCTTGAAAGTCCGCGCACGGCGGGCATGTTGTCGAAAAGAATTTGCGTGTACTTCCCATCTAAACCCAACATTTTAATTTGTCGCGTTCCTGTAATTCCATCGGTGAACGATGCATCTACAGAACCGTTTGTTTCGAAGCTTTCTGAAAGGCTGCAACACGCGGCTTTGCACAATTCTTTTTCGTTCATGACTTGAAACGTTTGCGGATCTTTTCCGTTGATGTGCGTTCCGCCGTCGTGCTCGTCAATGTGTATGGTTCCGAGCGTGCTGTTTTCACGCAGATTGAATTTCACTTCTCTGATTGTACCCAATCCCGGATCAATAAACAACGAATCGCTGAAGTGTCCAGTAGACGTGACCATGAGCCATTTCGCTTCTTTCGGAATACCAATAGAGAATTCTCCTTCCGCATTGGTAACAGTGCCGAGTTGCGTTCCCTTGTAATAAACAAGCGCGTATGCCGGATTTCCTTCATCGTCAAGAACAACGCCCTTGACTTGTGCATTTCCAATCGTAACGATTGAAAAAAATGCGATGAGTGCAACAATGTGTTTCATGGATTATTTGTGTGGTTCCATGGTTCTGTACTTGCAGCATCCATGAACGCGACTGTATTGCGCGTCAGTTGCATTCGACTTCTCCGTATCGTATCCAGCGGCATTGATTAGCGCGTGAATTTTGTCGATGGTGATTTTCGTTGGATTGTAAGTGATGGTTAAACGGTGAGCGGTTAAGTCGTAGTCGTATGCTACAACACCTTTTACATCAACCGCTTTTTCAATGGTTGTTTCACACATTCCACATGCACCAGCTACCCAGAAGTTCGTGGTGATGTTTTTTGTTTTTTGCGCAAACGCGCCGAATGAAAGCATGCATAAAGCAAGCACAATAATATTTTTCATTTGAAATAAGATTTTTGATTTTTTACATTTCTTGACCACTTCGTGGATGACACAACACGTTGTGATGACACTCTACGAGTGATGACCACTTCGTGGATGACACAACACGTTGTGATGACACTGTACGAGTGATGACTACTTCGTGGATGACACAACACGTTGTGATGACACCCTACGAGTGATGACCACTTCGTGGATGACACACTAGTGTGATGGGTCGTCGAATAATTTACGGGAGCAGAAAAGTGAATACCGTTCATACGTTATCGGAACAAACGATGCGGCAATTGGAATAGCCGATTGGCAATTTCCTTCAACATAAAATAAAAAATAAGTAGGCTCAGAGTTAGCGGCAAATAATTGCGGAACAGAAGGAGATGCGCATTGCTCGTGTTCGCTTTCGTATTGAAGCGCAATAAGCACGTCTTCGTTGCAGCCTTCGGTATGACAACATCCTTTGTGATCTGAGTGCGAATCGTCGTGATGCTCGTCGCCAAATTCGAAGAAATGAATGGCTTGTAATTTTCCACAACAGAAGTGCAGCTTGGCTTCGAGACCGAAAGCCATTAAGCTGTAAAAGCCCAAGATAAATATCAGGGTTAGCTTCCGCATATTTCAAAGGTAAAACATCTTTTGATGTATTTGCACGTTGTACCTTTGCAATCTAAAATAATTGAACAAATGAGCAATTCTATGGATATGTCAGATGTGTTCGTGAAACTTGGAATTCAAGCAGAGAATCTTGGAACCAGCACGGGACAGAACTTTTTTTCAAACGGCGATTTGTTTTCGTCATTTTCTCCAGTTGATGGAAAAGAAATTGCAAAGGTGCAAGCCACCACGGCAGATGATTACAATCGTGTGGTAGAGGCCGCTCAAGAAGCATACAAAACATGGCGCTTAATGCCGGCTCCAAAGCGCGGCGAGATTGTTCGTCAGTTTGGAAATCGCCTTCGCGATTACAAACAAGAGTTGGGCATGTTGGTGAGTTACGAAATGGGCAAGAGCTTGCAAGAAGGTTTGGGTGAAGTGCAAGAGATGATTGACATCTGCGATTTCGCAGTGGGTCTTTCTCGTCAGCTATACGGATTAACCATGCACAGTGAGCGTCCGGGTCACCGTATGTATGAGCAATGGCATCCGCTTGGAATCGTTGGAATCATTTCAGCATTCAACTTCCCGGTTGCAGTATGGGCTTGGAACAGTGCATTGGCTTGGATTTGCGGAGATGTATGTATTTGGAAAGGATCTGAAAAAGCGCCGCTTTGCGCGATTGCTTGTCAAAATATTTGGAATGAAATTGCTTCTGAAAACAATTTGCCTGAAGGAATTTCAAGCATCGTTTCAGGCGATGTGAGAGTGGGAGAGATGATGACCGTTGATACTCGTGTTCCGTTGATTTCTGCTACAGGAAGCACGCGCATGGGTCGTATTGTTGGAGCGAAAGTAGCAGAGCGTTTCGGAAAGTCATTGTTAGAATTAGGTGGAAACAACGCCATTATTGTAACAGAAAATGCCGATTTGAAGATGACCATTATTGGTGCGGTGTTCGGTGCAGTTGGAACTGCTGGACAGCGTTGCACTTCAACCCGTCGCTTAATTATTCATGAAAGTGTTTACAATGAGGTGAAAGAGAAGTTGGTTACGGCCTACGGACAGATTCGCATTGGAGATCCATTGGATTCGAACAACCACGTTGGACCGTTGATCGACACGCTTGCTGTTGATACGTATTTGAAAGCTATTGAGAAAGCGAAGTCTGAAGGTGCAAACTTCATTGTTGAAGGTGGAGTTGTAACTGGAGAAGGATTTGAAAGCGGATGTTACGTGAAGCCTTGTATTGCTGAAGTGAAAGACAGCAGTTTAGAGATTGTTCAGCACGAAACGTTTGCTCCGATTTTATACATTATGAAGTACAAAGAATTGGACGAGGCCATTGCTATGCAAAACGGCGTTGTTCAAGGATTGTCGAGTGCGATTATGACCACCAACATGCGTGAAGCAGAGCGCTTCTTAAGTTGCGAAGGTTCAGACTGCGGAATTGCCAATGTGAACATTGGAACCAGCGGTGCTGAAATTGGAGGTGCGTTTGGTGGTGAGAAAGAGACAGGTGGTGGCCGCGAGAGCGGATCTGATGCGTGGAGAAATTACATGCGTAGACAAACCAACACCATTAACTATTCAACCTCGTTGCCATTGGCGCAAGGAATTAAATTCGATTTCTAATGAAGACTTGGATGCTCTTGTTTTTCGCAGCTTTCAACGGAAGTGTTTTCTCACAATCTCATTTGATTGTGTTTAAGGTTGAAGACAAAAGCATCCCTTGTCGCATTGAATTAAAGACCGATGTTCAGTGGGAAATCGTGAATGGCGCAGAGCGCATCCCAATTGAAATTAAATGGGGAAAAGACTCGACTTTCAAGTCGAGTCTTCCTCTTTTCAACACGTATTTTGAAGGAAAAAAGGAAAAGGGAATTCTAACAGGTGAGTGGGTAGATCCAACACGTACGGGAGATTACCGTATTCCCTTTCAAATCGTGAACAACAAGGTGCGGGAGTTCGATACGAAGGTTCATATTCCGATTCACGTGAAGTATAAAATCGTTTACGAAGACGATTCGGTGCCAGCGATTTTGGATATGGCTGTGGTGAAAGAAGAGTATGTTGTTTACGGAACAGTATTAACTGAAACGGGCGACTATCGCTACCTTCAGGGTGAACCGTTTGAAAACAATCGGTTTTATTTATCGGCATTTGATGGAACACACTTGTTCTATTTAGCTGCTCAGTTAGTCGAC
This sequence comes from Flavobacteriales bacterium, assembly GCA_044239865.1. Classification (GTDB taxonomy): domain Bacteria; phylum Bacteroidota; class Bacteroidia; order Flavobacteriales_D; family Sanyastnellaceae; genus CAIZGX01. The sequence goes on along the minus strand of JBIIAO010000002.1, from coordinate 498,678 downwards.
AATAAAATTGAAGGTGTCTTCATGAGTGGCAAGCATTATATGGCGAAATTCAAAGGTGAGGCCGATGCTAATTTTGAGTTGCGCGAGGCCGATGAACTGACTTGGATGAAGAATCCCAAGGATATTTTAAAATTGAAATTAGATGCTGACGCAAAAACCGAACGTTCATTCGGTGAGAAGGATTGGAAGGAAAAAGTGACCTTGGTTCAGATTATGGGAACGTGGTGTCCGAATTGCACCGATGAATCGCGATTTGTTAGGTCGATGTATGAAAAGTACAGTGGACAAGGACTGCAGGTTGTTCCCGTTTCGTTCGAGCGCGGAACCGACAAGAAAGTTTCGTTTACGCGAATCAATTCGCAAGCGAAGCAAATGGCTTTGCCTTATCCGGTTTACTTAGGTAGTGGGGCTGATTCGCCTCAGAAGGCGGCAGCTATTGTGTTTTCACAATTGAATCACGTGATGTCATTTCCAACTTTAATATTAATTGGAAAAGATGGACTGGTGAAGAAAGTTTGGACCGGTTTCTATGGTCCAGGAACTGGGGTGCATTACATTGAGCACACAAAAGAGATAGAGCATGCTTTGTTGAAGGAGATGTATGTTAAAGATTGATAAATCAAAGATTGCTTCGCAGAGGATAATATCTTTTACGGAGTAAATCTTTCGAAGAATCTTACGAAGTATCTTATGAAATATCTTCCTAATTCTGAATTAAGAAAAGCTTTTTTAATGATTGACCTTTAGGATTGGTGCATTCCACGAAGTACATTCCGTTGGTCCAGTTGGCGCAAGGGATGTGTGTGGTGCGATCTTGAGAGGATTCAGAATAAATAAGTCTTCCGTCTAGAGCGAAAATCTTACAAGTGAATGTGGGAGAAAGAAAAGGGTTTTCAACGTTGAATACGTTGTATGCTGGATTCGGGTAGCAGTTGATTTCTTGGGTTGTTTCTTCTTCAACGCCAATGGTGTTTTGCTGATAAACGCGAATGTAATCGACAGTCATTTCAGCAGGGAAAATAGTAGATGCATTTGGACTTCCAGGCCAATTTCCACCTACAGCAACGTTTAGTATGAAGAAAAATTCATTGTGAAATTCTTCGGTTCCTGATACATTGTTTAAAATGTTCTTTGTGTAGTAGATATTTCCATCTACATAAAAACGAATAGAAGAAGGATTCCAAATGATTGAATAGACGTGGTATTCTTCCACATCGGTGTAATATTGACCGCCTTGGTAGACGTGTCCATTGTTGTTATAGTGAACGGTGCCGTTGATATAGGCATTGTTGTTCACGTGTTCCATGATGTCAATTTCGCCGCATTGCGGCCAACTAACGGAACCAATGTTTTGTCCGAGCATCCAGAATGCCGGCCAAAGACCTTGTCCGGCAGGAGCTTTTAATCGCCCTTCTACCTTTCCATATTCAAAAGAAAATTTGTCTTTTGTAATAAGACGGGCAGAAGAATAGTTGCTCGTATTAATGGTTTGCTCTTTGGCAAGGATGTGAAGTTCGCTATTGCTGACGAAGCTGTTGTTTGTGCTGGCGGTGTAGTATTGAAGTTCGTTGTTTCCCCAACCCCAATCACCGGTGCCAAGCTCATGTGTCCATTTGGAATTGTCAATGGTTGTTCCATTGAACTCATCGGACCAGATGAGATTCCATGTTTGCCCTTGCGCGTGGCCGAAGCCACACGCAAAGACGAACAAGAATAATTTACTTTTCATTATTTGATAATAACGGTTTCGCGAACGCTATTGTAGTTGTTAGAAACTCTGATTTGGTATGCACCTTTTGATAGGTTTTCCAAATTGATTTCGGTGTTTGACTGGAACACTTTCATGTCTTGAACTTTTCTTCCTGATAGGTCGAATACTTCAACGTTGTATGGAAGAGCCAAGTTGCTATTGATACGTACCATTCCGTTTGAAGGGTTTGGATAAACTGAAAGAGTGTTCGATGTTTCTTCTACAGAAATAATACATAATTCACAGCTTTCCCAACATACAGCAGGAAGAGTTTCAGCATCGATTGCAGTGATAACACGATTGGTGAAACCGTCTGTTGTAATGGTACAAGTTGTTCCAGCAACAAGGTTTTCTTGTCCAGCCCATGAATCGAATGCGAACTTGTATTCGTATGTACCAGGAATTAATGGAATGGTGATTTCCCATTTGTTATCTCCGTTAGCATCTGACATTGGAGCACAACCTCCACACCAGTTGTTGAACGTACCGTTCACTTCAGGAGTGGTGAAAGAACCAATGTATTGTGACATGTCTACTTGAAAAGTTACGTCTACTGGGGTTGCAGTGCTTCCGCAATCAGAACAGCTAGCCCAACATACTACAGGAAGAATGATATCTGCAGTTACGTCTAAAAGACGATTAGTGAAGTCACCGTTAGTTATTGTACAAGCATCGCCAGGATTTAATTGTTCTGAACCAGCCCAAGCATCGTATGCGTATTTGAATTCGTATGTTCCTTCTTCAAGAACTGTAGTTCCTTCCCAGATATTATCTCCGTTAGCATCGGTCATGGTGAAGCATCCGCCGCACCAGTTGTTGAATGTACCGTTGATTTCAGGAGTTGTAAATCCAGTTACGTTTTGCATGTCTACTTGGAAAGTTACAGAATGGCTTACAGGAGATTGTCCGCAGCTTGTGCAGCTAGCCCAACAAACTACAGGAAGAGTTACATCAGCGTTCACATTCAAAACACGATTGGTGTATGGACCAGTAGTCATTGTGCAAGTGCTTCCTTCTGTCAGTGCTTCTTGTCCTAACCACGCATCGTATGCGTATTTGAATTCGTAAGAACCACCAGAAAGTGGGATGGTTAATTCCCAAATGTTATCACCGTTAGCATCGGTCATTGGAGCACAACCACCGCACCATCCGTTGAATGTACCGTTAACTTCAGGAGTAGTGAATCCTGTAACGTTTTGCATGTCAACTTGGAAAGTAACGTTGAAGGTTACAGGGTATGTGCAAGAACCATCGTCTTCAGTAGCCGCTGCGTTGTAGTTCAATGCAGTTGCATCCGTACATCCGGCGATAACTACTGGTGTATAACAATTCAATTCGATATTGTCAACCAATAAAGTTCCACCTGCTCCAAGGAATGCTCCAGCAGCCATGTTGAAATGCATGCGGAAGTTTGAAGCAGCTGTTACGTTGTTGAACGAGTATGTATAGTGTGTCCAAGTGTTTTCATTTAGACCTCCGTTTTGAATATCGAAGGTATTTGTAACACCTGTTCCAGGGAATTCAGTTAGAAGGTGCAAAGCAGTTCCAAGAAGAGGCCCAACAGACTTTACGTCAAATTCAAGTTGAACAGTAGAGTTACCGTTGTAGTTCACAGCGTTGTTTAAGTATTCGAAAATGTATGCTTTTCCGATAGCTGTGGCTGTGTTAGATCCGCTTAAGCGAAGGGCACCAGTGGCATCCCAAGTCATGCTAGCTTCTGGAAGTGTTGCGTCTGCAACGGTAGACCAGTTAGAAAGGGAACCTGAGTTATCGAAAGGTAAAGTTAAAATGTCGCACGGGTCAGCAACAACGCCGTCGCATGCAGAGCATTTTCCATAAACATCGTTGGTTGTTGTACCTACTACAATTTGTCTGTTTGCGAATGTAGCACCGTCAGTAACAGGAGCACAAGTTCCGCCGTTTTGAACATCGTCTACAAGGTTTTCTTGAGAAGCCCAGTTGTCAACCATGTATTTGTATTCCACGTTTCCAGCAGCAAGGTTTACAGAAACACTGTAGATACCGTCTGCGTTAGCATCAGTAAGAATGTTGTATGTTTCAGCACCGCACCATCCGCACCAAGGACCAGTTACGTATACATTGGTGAAAGGATCGGTGCAGTTCATATCTACATTGAAGTTGGTAGCAAACAAACAAGAACCGTCGTTAGTGCCAGCAGCTGGATTGTAGTTCACAGCGTTCATGTCTGTGCAACCGGGAGTAGAGATGACTGAGCATGCAGTGCAAGATCCGAAGCAAACGGTACCTAAGTCAATATCAGAAGCTCCAACAGTAATTGTACGATTGGTGTAGCCATTACTTGTAACTGTACATGAAGAACCTTCAGCAAGCGCTTCTTCTCCAGCCCAGTTGTCATAAGAGAATTTGTACTCGTATGTTCCAGCTGAAAGCGACAACATGATTTCCCAAATACCATTGCCAACATTGCTCATTTGCGCGCAGTTTCCGCACCATCCGTTGAACGTTCCGTTTAACTCTGGAGTTGTGAAACCGGTTACATTAGACATATCAACTTGGAAAGTAACGAATACAGGAGGTCCCGCGCAAGCCGAACAACTTCCCCAACAAACTACAGGTAGAGTTGAGGCCGCAGAAACATTCAATGAGCGATTGGTGTATCCAAAATTTGTCACTGTGCAGCTTGAATTTGGACTTAAACTTTCTTGTCCAGCCCAGTTGTCGTAAGCGAATTTGTATTCATAGGTTCCGGCTGGAAGGTTCATCGTTAACTCCCAAATCCCATCAGAATTCGCATCCGTCATTGGATGACAATTCCCACACCAGTTGTCGAAAGAGCCATTAACGGTAGGTGTTGTAAACCCATTGGTAAAAGACATATCCACTTGAAAAGTAACTGGGTAACTCTGAGGAGCTTGATTACACGCAACGCAAGATCCGAAGCAAACGGTTGGAAGCACAACATCTGCAGTTAGTATTAACGAGCGATTGGTATAACCAAAGTTGGTAACAGTGCAAGAAGAGCCTGCAGCTAGGGTTTCCCAAGTTGCGCCTGAACTGGCAGTGAATTTATATTCGTAAGTTCCTGCGATTAATGGAATGGTAATTTCCCAAATTCCATCAGCGTTGGCGTCCGACATAGGAGCACAAACACCACACCAGTTGTTGAACGTACCGTTCAATGAAACATTCGACAGTCCGCTTCCATTCATGTCTACCGAAAAAGTAACGTTGAATGCCATAGCGCTTGTGAACATTCCTAAAGAAATAACAATGAGAGCGAATAATTTTTTAAACATAAGTTTGATTTTAAGTTCTGCTAATATATACTAATTGTCGCTTGTACAAAAAGCATATTTAAAAAAGAAAGAGGGCCGAAGCCCTCTAACTTAATTAAACTACTGAACTAACTTACTTTCTTACTAAAAAGCGTTGTGAAATTGTTTCTTTTCCAGAAACAATTTGAATGAAGTAAATTCCATCGGCAAGCGATTGCTCTAATTCAATAGAGGTGTTGCTAAGCTCCAATGTATTGAATTTGTTTGTCCAGATTTGCTTACCCATTGCGTCAAGCATGCGAACTTGTGCCACTTCGGTATTCATTCCAGATAACATCAATTGAATATTGTTTCCATTTGAAGGGTTCGGATAAACACTCAACTCCAATCCTTGCGCAACATTTTGCGAAGCATCTTTCGTTGAACCTTGTGCAGCATCTTGTGAATCTTCTGCAATCATTCCTGAAGTACCTATAATACACATGTCAAAGGCAGGCCCATATACATAGTCCGTTCCTGTGTATGGTAAAATTGGAGCAGTACGTACAGAGTATGTCTTACCGTTTTGTAATTGCAATACTGAGCCTAAATTAATGTAGTTAGAAGCAGCGCCTCTGTTTACAGTAATAGGAAGACCTACTGGTTGTCCTTGAGTGTCTAACTCAGTGAATTCCCAACGCCAGTTCGTTGCACCACATACCCATGGTAGAGAAGCCACTACAGAACCACGGAAACGTGGACCTGCAGTACATCTGTCAGAAGTACGAAGAGCAGTAACCGGTTGAGTCGCTGTGCTCATAGAGCATGGCGCTAATCCAGGTACAGTAATAACTTCAGCAACACCTGCACCGTTGTTCAAGGTGTATGTGTTAGAAATCAATACACTGTATGTAGATCCGTATGGTAAAGTTGGCAATACTGTGCTCAACACACAGATGTCTGATGATTGAGTGCGTGTGTAAACACTACCACTAGCAGGACCAGATACGCCAGTGAATGTGAATGTGTAGCTAGTTCCAGCTGCACCAGCCCAATTTGCCTTGAAGTACTGACACAAGCTGTATGGACCAGCACCGTAGTCACATCCACCACGCTTTAACATCTTCGCACAGATAGAGTAAGTACCAGTACCTAATGCACTGTTGTAGTTACGCACACCTACTTTGTAGACTTGTCCAGCCGTTAATCCGTAGTGGTTCAAAGTTTCACCACCAAGACCTGAAACTGCGTTCTCTTGTGCTACTAGAACACCAGCAGCCGTTTGCAATTCAATTAAGATATCAGCAGACGTTGAGTTAACAACGATGCTAACACCTTCTGATGTTGCAACGAATTGGTGCCACTTGTCTTCACCTGTTAAACAGATTGTTTGAGCAGAAGCAGAAGCTCCAGCACCAACCAAGGTTCCGTTGCTCGCAGAGCAGTTTGGCCAAATCGAAGGTGCAATTGAAGTGGCATTAGACGGATTGTCACCTGCAACAGTTGAACAACCTTCGTTGATTTGTCCGTTACAGTTGTCATCGAATGCCGTGCTGCACGATTCTGTTGCTCCCGCGTTTACAGTTGAATTGTTGTCGTTACAATCGCCAGAAGTACCGGCAGTAGCGGTATATCCAGCACCTGGTGAAGTACAGTTGCTTGTTGAAGAAACATAATATCCGTCTGCATCTGCATCTAAATACCAAGAAGTAGCGAAAGTACAAGAAGCGTCGTCTTGAGTTGCAAGCGCGTTGTAGTTGCAAGCATTAGCATCGGTACAACCCAATACTGGGCAAGCAGAACATCTTCCGTAAACATCGTTTTTAACTTGACCCGTTGGACTTTGACGGTTTGCGTAGTTGAAGTAATCAGTCACAGGCGCGCAAGATCCACCGTTTTGCATATCGTCAACTAAGTTTTCTTGAGAAGCAAAGTTGTCTACCATGTATTTGTATTCCACGTTTCCAGCAGCAAGGTTTACAGAAACTGTATAAATTCCATCTGCGTTAGCGTCTGCCATTACGTTGTATGCTTCAGCGCCGCACCATCCGCACCATGGACCTGTTACATACACATTCGTGAATGCAGTTTCAGCGCAGTTCATGTCAACATTGAATTGAGTTGCGTACAAGCAAGACCCGTCAGTGTAGGTAGCTGTTGAATTGTAATTTACAGCCGCAACGTCGATACATCCTGGGATTCCAACTTGACAAGCCGTACATCTTCCGTAAACGTCGTTGGTTGTAGTACCTATTACAATTTGTCTGTTCGCGTAGTTCGCGTAGTCAGTAATAGGTGCGCAAGTTCCACCGTTTTGCATGTCGTCAACTAAGTTCTCTTGAGAAGCCCAGTTGTCTACCATGTATTTGTATTCTATGTTTCCTGCAGCTAAATTCAAGGTAATGTTGTAGATTCCATCAGCATTCGCGTCGGTTAGAACGTTATACGCCTCTGCTCCGCACCATCCGCACCATGGACCCGTGATGTATACGTTAGTGAATGTTGTTCCAGCACAAGTCATATCAACATTGAAGTTGGTTGCATATAAGCAAGTTCCATTGTCAACTGTTGCTGATGCATTGTAGTTAGATGCAGCTGCGTTCGTGCAACCTGGAGTGCCAATTACACAAGCACTGCAAGAACCCCAGCACACAGTGCTTAACACTTGAGCTGTAGTTCCAACTGTTAAAGTACGATTGGTATTCGCACCGGTTGTAATGGTACAAGAAGAACCAGGTGTTAAGCTTTCCTGTGTTGTCCAAGCATCTGCTGCGAATTTGTATTCGTAAGTTCCGGCAGGAAGGTTAAGGGTAGTTTCCCAGATCCCGTCAGCATTCGCGTCAGTCATTGGGTTGCAGTTTCCGCACCATCCGTTGAAGGTTCCGTTTACTTCTGGAGTCGTGAATCCCGTTTGATTAGCCATGTCAACCTTGAAGGTTACAGGGTAAGTTGGAGGAGGGCAGTTGGTGCAAAGTCCCCAACAAACGATATCAAGTGTAGTGTTTGCTGTTAAGTTTAGAGTACGATTGGTGTTCGCTCCAGTTGTCATGGTGCAAGAGGAACCGGGAGTTAGGTTTTCTTGTGTAGTCCAAGCATCGGCTGCGAATTTGTATTCGTATGTTCCAGCCTGTAGGGTAAGCGTTGTTTCCCAAACACCGTCTGCATCCGCGTCGGTCAATGGGTTACAGTTTCCACACCATCCGTTGAATGTTCCGTTAACTTCTGGAGTTGTGAAACCGGTTTGACCTTGCATGTTTACTTTGAAAGTAACAGTGTAAGAAGGTGGAGCCTGAGAACAAGCTACACAAGACGCCCAACATACTGTTGGAATAGTTGTAGCTGCAGAAACAGTAACAGCTCTGTTGGTATATCCAGAATTGGTTACAGTGCAGCTGCTTCCTGCAATCAAAGTTTCTTGTCCAGCCCAGTTGTCGTAGGCAAATTTGTACTCATACGTTCCAGCAGGAAGTGAAAGCGTTGTTTCCCAAACACCGTCAGCGTTGGCATCGGTAAGAGGGTGACAGTTTCCGCACCATCCGTCGAACGATCCGTTTACTGTTGGAGTAGTGAATCCGGTAACGTTAGCCATATCTACTTGGAAAGTGACAGGATAGCTCGGTGGTGCTTGGTTACAAGAAACGCAAGACTGCCAACATACAGTAGGCAGAGTAACGTTTGCTGATACAGCTAAAGAGCGATTCGTGTACCCGAAGTTGGTTACGGTGCACGAAGATCCGGGGGCTAAATTTTCCCATGCTCCACCAGAAGTAGCGGTAAACTTGTATTCGTATGATCCCGCAGTTAGGGGAACTGTAATTTCCCAAATGCCATCGGCATTGGCGTCTGACATGGGTGAGCAGTAGCCACACCAGTTGTTGAACGTTCCATTAATGGAAACGTTGGAAAGCCCTGTGCCGTTCATGTCTACGCTGAACGTGACATCAAACGCTTTTGCTCCCATAACAGATGTCAAGAGCAAAAAGAGTAGGTAAATCTTTTTCATTTTAGGTATTTATTAATTTTAAGGTTGCAACGAATATATAGTAATTGTACAATAGACAAAAACACTTTCTTAAAAAAAAATTGTATTTTTTACAAAAAGTCCCAATAAATCTCATTTATTTCACTGAAATTTGTGAAATGGCAATTTCTAAAAAGTTAGCAAAGACGAGAATAGAGCAAGACGATATTTATTCGATTCCAATTGACGAGTTTTTTAAGTCCGCATTTTCTGTCGACTGTGTCATTTTCGGTTACCACGAAAGAGAACTGAAAGTGTTGCTTATTCAAAGAGGCACGGATCCTTTCCAAGATTATTGGGCCTTACCGGGAGACTTAGTTTATCCGTATGAGGACTTAGATGATTCGGCAAAGCGTGTCTTGAATGACCTCACTTCTTTGTCGGATGTGGCCATGAGACAAGTGCATACCTTCGGAAAAGTCAATCGCCACCCATTGGGTCGCGTAATAACAGTAGGGTATATAGCTCTTGTTGAATTGATGGATATTAATCCGCTTCCTTCCAAATGGGCGAAGCAAACCAAATGGCACAGCATAAAGCGCATTCCGAAATTAGCTTTCGACCACAAAGAGATTTTGAATGAAAGTTTTCGAGCGTTGAAAGATATTATTGTTGCTGAACCTCTTTGGAGTAAGGTTCTTCCAGAAAAATTTACCCTCACCGAATTCCAAGCAATTTTCGAAACGATTTTGCAAAGAGAATTCGATAAGGGTAATTTCAGAAAGAAAATCAACGGTTTGAAATTCTTAATACGTTTAGACGAGTCGCAACAAAATGTGCGTCATCGTCCTTCTAGTTTGTACCGCTTCGACGCGAAACTGTTTAAACAGTATCGCGACAAAGGGTTTGTTTTCGAGTTCTAATAAATCTTATAACTTCACGAAGCGCTGCGTGGTAGCACCATTCTTAGTAACCACTTGCACGTGATAAATTCCTGTTGGAAGAGATTCTGTATTCACTTGAACATTGTTGTTTAAGGCAACGATTGGAAGTTCAATTCTTTTTCCTGTGTTATCAAGGATAGAAATTGATTTCACCAAGTTTGCGCTTTGAATCATGAATGAATTTTGAACGGGATTAGGGTAAATTGAAAATCCTTCAGAAGTCTCTTCATTCACATTAATACCCCCACAGCTGATACAACTTCCGTAACAAACGGTGTCCATAACAAGCGTTCCGGTTACGTCCAACGTTCTGTTCGTGAAACCTGAATTGGTTACTGTGCAAGGATCTCCAGCGGTTAGCGCTTCAGAGCCTGCCCAAGTGTCATAAGCATATTTGTATTCATATATCCCTGCGTTCAATGGAATGGTAAGTTCCCAAATATTGTCGCCGTTGGCGTCGCTCATTGGTGCACAACCCCCGCACCAGTTGTTGAATGTTCCGTTCACTTCAGGAGTGGTGAATGTTGTCCCACTGGCATTCATGTCCACAACAAACATGATATTGTAAGGACCAGATGATATTCCGCAAGCTTCGCAGCTTCCCCAACACACAACAGGCAATGAATCAGCTACAGATACGTTAAGAACACGATTGGTATATATGCCGGTAGTCATAGTGCATGAACTTCCAGGAACTAAAGTCTCTTGACCTGCCCAGTTGTCGAATGAGTATTTGTATTCATAAGTTCCTGGCGCTAAAGAGATAGTTAAATCCCAAACACCATCACCGTCGGTATCGCTCATCGGCGCGCAGTTTCCGCACCATGCGTTGAAGATGCCGTTGACTTCTGGAGTAGTGAATCCGGTTACGTCGTTCATGTCAACTTGAAAGGTAACATCTACTTGAGCAGCTGCACTTAAGGAAAAAATTGAAAGGATTGCGAATAGATTTTTTTTCATGATCTAGTTTTTTGCTAATTTAGAGAAATTGTACTTTATACAAAAAGGTTTTAATACTTTTGTTTTTAATGTTTGAATGTTTTGTCAAATGTTATGTACTTTGCCGCTCATTCCTTTCTATTAAATGGATATATGATAAAAAACATTAATCTAAACTGCTTGTTCATTTTACTGGCGCTTTTCTTCAGTTTTGCTGATGGAATGGCGCAGGCAATACCTGTTAAGGTAATGCAAGATGAAGCTGGCGCGTGGCACATAACGAGAGGCGGCAAGCCATACGATGTCAGAGGAGCGGGAGGAAATGTTCAACTTGATAAATTGGTGGAAGTAGGTGGAAACTCAATTCGCACATGGAGTACTGACAATGCTCAGGAAATTTTGGACGAAGCATACTCAAAGGGACTAACGGTTATGTTAGGGTTGTGGGTTCAACATGAACGCCACGGTTTCGATTACAACGACGAAAAGAAAGTGGCAGCGCAGTTCGAAGGATTTAAAAAAGTCATTCTTCAATTCAAAGATCATCCCGCTCTACTCATGTGGGGAATTGGGAATGAAGTGGACTTGTTCTATACCAACACGCGCGTTTGGGCTGCTATCAACGACATTGCGAAATATATTCATCAAGTCGATCACAATCACCCAACCTCCACGGTAACAGCAGGTTTAGATGATAAGGAAGTGAAGTTAATTCTTCGCGACGCTCCAGAAATCGATGTTTATTGCGTGAATACATACGGAGACATTGCAGGCGTTCGGAAGAACATTCGCAGCTTTGGTTGGAAAGGCCCTTACATGATTACTGAGTGGGGCCCAAACGGACACTGGGAAGTAGCGAAAACCAAGTGGGGCGCACCAGTAGAGCAAAGCAGTTCAGAAAAGGCGAAGTCATACAGAGAGCGATTGGCCAGCGAAATTCAAGCCGATAAAGATTTTTGTATCGGATCATATGTCTTCCTCTGGGGGCACAAGCAAGAGACGACTTCAACGTGGTACGGATTATTTTCTGCCGAAGGAAATGCCTCAGAAGCTGTTGAAGTTCTTCAAGATATTTGGAAGCCGGGAACAGTAAAAAATAGAACGCCTGTTTTAGACTCCCTTTGCGTGGATGGAAAAAAGAAAGGAGAATACATTGCTTTAACAGCTGATGAAATCTATGAAGCAAGTGCCTTTGTAAAAGACGCCGACAATGATTTATTGAAATCGTCTTGGGTAATTGTTCCAGAGAGTAGAGATATAAAATCGGGTGGAGATGCGGAAAGCGCTCCAACTCCTATTGCCGGACTATTCAAAAAGAAAACAACAAACAGCGCTAAGTTTTTCGCTCCTTCAACTGAGGGTGCGTATCGATTATTTTTTGAGACAGTAGATGGAAACGGTCATTACGCTTATACGAATGTTCCGTTTTATGTGATGCCGAGAAAAGCGGGACAAGCGCCGAAGAGAGCAGTCTCTTTCAAACCAATCGAATTTCAACCTTAAACCGAATGAATCGTAAATTCAAATATCTGTTTTCTCTTGTAGCACTTCTTTTTTTGGTTGAAGGGAATGGTGTGTGGGGACAAGAAAATAATCTAACTTCTTCTTACGGACTTTATCCGAAGAAGGACTCGTTAGTACCAGGAAAGATAAGTGTTTCAGGGTTCTATCGTTTTTTCGGAACCTACACCAAACAGAACAACCCTTATCAACGAACGATTCCAACAGATACAGTTCTTCCACGTAGTTTTTTCATTGGTGACGATGAGCAGCTGCCGAATTTATTGGTGAATGTCGCAGGACAATTTTCAGACAAATCAAGTTGGGGATTCGACTTGCGCATGTTTCAATTTTTGAATGGCGTAATCAACCCATCCTACGGAGCGCAGGTGGCCGATTCACTTCGTCCAAGCATTCAAAAGCCTCTAGGAACTGTTGCTTTAGGTGGAAACTTGGGAACTATGTTGGGAATGAATTTGTACGGTAATTTCAAAACGAAATACGGACAATGGGGTGTGCGCGTGGGAGGTATTCAATGGTTGAGTATTTCCGATTTGACCTTCGGATCTTTCAGAGGTTACAATCGTTTTATGTTGTTCGAAAGAAATCCCTGGGATCCTATGGGCAACAGCGCTGCTTCAAGATATCAGCAATATTTTGATCAAGGAAGCATCGATCAAGATTCGCGATGGGGAAATCGAGCCTTTCAAGGTGCGGTGATAGAAGGAAAGGAATTACCTAAGAACTTTTATTTTTTAGGAATGGTTGGAAAAAGTGAAATCAATGGCGGTTTCTCTGTGGTTCCAAATTATTCATACGGAGGAAAACTACTTCACAAAGGAAAGAAAAATGGCTTTATGGCGTTGAATACGTTCAACAGTGTTAACTATACAGATAGCCTTGCGCGTGAGGCTTTTGGGCTGAACGTAATTACTTTCGAAGGTGTGACCAATATCAAAGGTCATACGCTTAAAGCGGAAATGGGAGTTGGAAAATATTACAGTCCAAGACATCAGGGAAAATGGGGAGAGGCGCTTCAATTACGCTGGTCTACCCCGGTTATTGGTAGAAGGCCAATCTTGGAAGTTCACGCCTTTCGCTTAAGTCAAAGGGTTGTAAATAACACAGCTATTTTTTGGAATACAGCAACTCAGGAATATGCAGCCAATGAGATTCCTGCTGGAGGTATTGGTAGTTCTTCTCTATTGCAGCCATTCGGAAGTTCTATGATTCGCTTGGGTCAAATGACCAACAACCGTCAAGGTTTGAATTTGAATGTTCAATGGGGAACGAAGAAGTTTAAATTTAGTGGAGGCATGGGAGCTTCTTCGGAGTTAGAACCCGCAGCTGCAATTATTACATACGGTCATCCTGTGAACAGCGTAACACGCTCACGTTTCTGGCGTTGGCAGTACCCTGCGAATGTGGGTCCATACGGACGATACTCGGATATATACAGAGATACCTACGAATCTGTGCAGCTTTCAGATGATAGCTCTGGAGTCGTAGTGAATAAGAAACACTTCAACGTGGCTGAAGCACAAATGAAATATCAGGGAAAAATTGGAGCACATAAAGTGTTTTTGTTTTCGTTGTTGCAAATGCAAAGTGCAGGAAGAAAATTCTCGCCGATAGTTGTTACGAACGAGAAGGCCTATGTTCGTCAATACTCCTCGGAATTGGAAGTGTATTATGAACTTACACCAACGGTAATGTTAAACGGTTACATTGGATACGAAAGAACAATAGCGAATTACCTAACCAATATCGACGAGGTCTCTAGAAGGCCACGCAATCAATACGGAAAGGGATATGGACTGGGTGTAGATGTTGAATTAGGAAGAAATACAAGACTTTATTTGCGTCATCGTTGGTTCTCTTTCGAAGACAAGAGTTTCTCGTTAGATCATTTCAATGGAAGAGAATTAGTGGTTGAATTAAAAGCGTTTTTTTAATGAAAAATAAATTACATATCGTTTTCGGAATTGTTGCATTCGTTGCAACACAGTTTGTTTCAGCCCAAGAAAAAGATGTACGTAAGGTCGTATTCACGGGCGCTGCACGTGGACTATACTACGGAGATAGAATTGGTCAAGAAGTTGAAGACTCGATTACCATTCCACGCATGAACAGCGGTCACACGCTCGTTGATTTGGGAATGAATATTCGTCCGAATAAAAATACAGAAATTCATGGAATGGTACGTGTGCGCAACGACTATGGCGGTTTCTGGGGTTCGGGAGTTAGTTTCGACATTCGTCAATTGTATATCAAAGGTGTTGCTGGTGGAGTGGTGCGTTACCAATTGGGTGACATTAACTATAAGCTTTCACCGTACACGCTTTCGAATACACAACAAGAAATTATTACGCAAGGTCCAGTTGTGTTTCAACAACAAACGCGCTTGATGAATTACGATAATTTTTATGCAGCTGATAGTTCTTGGAGACAGCAAGGTGCTGCAGCAGAATTCGGATTGCAGTTTTCTAAATTTGTTAAAGAGTTACAATTTCATACAGTTGCAACGCGTGTAAGAACATCGGACTTCGGAAGTATTAACGACAGATTATTTGCAGGGTACAACGTGAACTTGGTTCAAAGTGATTTCTTAGAAGTAGGAATGAATCATGTAACACTTTTCGATATTGAAGGAACTTCACGAAACCTCAGCACCTTCCACAATCCAGTAACTACAGGAACTTTGTTGTTGAAGAAAGATTTTTCCAATTGGAAAATGAGAGTAAATGTTGAAGCAGGTACTTCAAAGACTTACTACAAGAACTTTGAAGATTCACCAGAAACGAATGGAAAGATTTTCGATGCGAAGTGGTTAGGAACAAATGCTTCAAAGGGATTGTCTGTAGAGGCAGGATGGAAATATGTTAGTTCAGATTTCCGCAGTCCAGGTGCTCAAACAAAGCGCGTGAATTACAACTATCAACCTTCTTCTTTCGGAAGAATTACGAATGACCAAGTGGTAAGAAATTTAACAGCTTTCGATTTAATGCGTGAGTCAAACGCCTACAACCGTCAGCTTTCTTCCAACTTAATGTTAATCCAACCGAAGTACGATAACATTACTCCGTACGGAACTGCAACGCCGAACAGACAAGGAGTAACCGTTAGTGCTCGATACATTAACCCAAAACAATTGTTCGAAATATCTGCAACGCAACTGATGTTGCAAGAGACACGCGGCGAAGGAACATTGATACCGCGCAAGTTCATGCGTTCAGAAGTTAAAGCGGTTGCACACGTGAGTCAAAGATTCGGGAGTAAGGACAAGTTGTTCGACGTGACTGTTCGTTTCAGAAACGACAATACTTCTCGCGAAGCGGAAGAGAATGTTCGTGCGGTAGATCTTTCAACACAAATTTTCTCGGTGGGAATGGAATACGAATTCTGGGAAAACTGGGATTTGATGTTGGGTGTTCAGCAAATCAAATTCAATGGATTCGATTACACCTCTGTTCGTAACAACTTCTCTGAGATTTATAACTTCAAAGAATACCAGACAGATGGAAGTGAATACATGCAAGCAGCTGGTGTTCGCTACCGTTTTTCAGACAAGTCAAGTTTATCTGTGAACCTTTCGAACTTCAAGAATACCGATGCTTTCGATGCAACGCAGAATTACAACGTTCGTCAATTTATGTTACTTTATCAAATGAATTTTTAATATGAAAAAGTCGATTTATTTTTTACTCTTCGCTTCAGTGCTTTACACATCGTGTAAGGTAGACGATGAATTCGAAGGACCTTCATTGATTGATTTATACGGTGAGTTCACCTTGGTGAATGCGCTTGATATAACCAATCGCGATGTAGATTTTTCGAGTGGAGAAACGACAACGTTTACAGCTTCGTTTTCGAAGAACGTGAACTGGACGTTAGAGGTTAAGGGTCTGCAGTCGGGCGCTATTAAGCGCTTCGAAGGATTCTCGAATGTCATTGAAGCATCGAATGCGACTTGGACAGGAACCACGACAGATCTTCCGATGTTCCGTGCCGAGGATTGTGCAGTGCAACTTTCAATAGAGAATGTTGCTGATACTTTGCATGATACGCTTACGGTAGTTGGACCGAAAGTTTATCAAGGTTTCGTTGCGGCGGATTTTGAAAACGGCTGGAACAGCGGCTGGAACACCTACGTTCAAAGTGGAGCGAATATGAGCTTTGCTGTTCAGACGAATAACAGCGCAGCGCAAGGTGGACGCTATTACGAGATGGCCGGTGCTGTTTCTTGGGATTGGTTGATTGGTTTGGTGAACATGCCAGGAAGCGCGTATGGATCAACTTACTATCCTTTGACAAGCAATCCTTCGAATTTGTATTTCAACACGATGTTGTATAAGCCAGCAGGTATTGACAACGGATTGGTGTTGTTCCAAATTAAGGAAGACGACAACGAAGACGGAATGTACTCTGCAGGATCAGAAGACATGTATTCTATTCAGGTTAGTTTAACTGCGAACGGATGGGCGAAAATTTCTCAACGTTACGACAACATTCCAACGTTGGTGAATGGCGCTGCATCTGGACCAATAGGAAATGGATTGCATGAGCCGAATAAGGTGATTGAAGTGTCTGTGTTGTTCTTGGCGAATCCAACTTCAGGATATTCTAAGACGTGGTTAGATTACATGATATTCACTGAAGGATCTGCACTAGAGCCTTAATTTTTCACTATGAAATACGCATTTTGGTCTGTATTGCTGTTGTTCACGAGCTGCGTTTCTGTGAAGGAACTTGCGCTTTATGAAAATGAAGTGATAGTTGAAGAAACGAAGGACGTCAATGGATTTCAGTTGACTGATATTTTTACAGACGACATTACTTCTGAAATTTGGTTCACACCAAGTCCAATTTGTTTAACCGTTACTTCTGAACGAAAAGAAGTTTTCTCTGGAACGGGTGCCATGAAATTTACTTGGAACAAGCAAGCAGGCGGATGTCCATGGTTGGGACTTGGAATTGGTTGGGCGAATTGGAGCGGAAAGGATTTAGGATCTATCGAAAACAGTGCGGCCATTACATTCAAAGTAAAAACGCAGGAAGGTTCAATGAAGGGATTGCCTTGGGCAATGGCGTTGGAAGACTACGCTGGAACACAAGCTTGGATAGGCGTTACAAGCGGTTATGTTGAAGGAGGAATTGTTGATACCACTTGGAGAACCGTTACTATTCCGCTGGTAGATTTTCAGTTTGAAGGATGGAATTTAGATGCTGGCACCGTTAAGCAATTGCTTATTCAATTCGAATCGAATGGAACCGTTTTCGTGGATGAATTCAAGATTATCCCTTTCACTCCGAAAGCGTCGAACACCTTGGTTGTGACGAAGTCTTACGGTTGGGTGAACGATGGATTTATTGAAGGAGGACAATTTGTGGCGCAAGCGAATATGGACGGCTCTGTGATTTACTTGAACTGGAATGAAAAGGAATTGTACATCGGTGGTGAAATTGAAGACGTTTCTCCGTGTAGAAATATGCAATCTGGAAGAGATATTTGGAACGGAGATGCGATCGAAATCGCTTTCTCTTCCGAAACGGGAATCAGCGACAAGCGTATGATGTTTTATGAAGGAGATAGACACATTGGAATTAAGATGGGTGGAAATTTCGACGTTTACGATTGGTCGCGTGAGAAAAATATAAAGGCTCAAATTTCAGTGAAGCCACTTCAAAATAAATATGTTTTTGAATGTGTCATTCCTTGGACTGAATTAGGTGTTTCGCCTTGGAAAAACAATTCAATATACAACATTGAATTAGCTATTGATGGGGCTACAACGGAAGACACAAGAGCCTTTCAGAAGAGATGGAATTCAATAAACAATGAAAATTTCAACACAAATCCTTCGTTGTGGGGTAAGTTGAAAGTTGAAATTCCAATTATTACTTTAGAATGAAAATGACTTCAAAAAATATTTTTCAATCGGTTTTCATGCTTGCGCTTGTTGCAATGAATGTATCGTGTGCTTCGCAGAAAGATATTCTTAAACCTAAGAAAGTTTCAAATGTCGATCTGCTTCTCTCTGCCATGACCATTGAAGAGAAAGTGGGGCAAATGACGCAGTTGAATATTGATGTAGTGTGCGAAGGAGAAGTCTACAAACTTTCAGAGCCGCATCGTTTGAATGCAACGAAGCTTCATCAAGCACTAGTGGACTATCATGTCGGATCTATTTTGAATTGCGGTGGACACGCCTATCCGCGCGAGCAGTGGCATGAAATCATTGGAGGCATTCAAAAAGTTGCAACAACTGAAACACGATTGAAAGTTCCAATTCTTTATGGAATAGATGCTATTCACGGAGCGAACTATGTAACGGGTTCAACGTTGTTTCCTCAGCAGTTGGCGCAGGCTGCAACTTTCAATCCGAGTCTAACCGAAGAGGGAGGAAGAATAACCGCTTACGAAACACGTGCTGCTGGTATTCCTTGGAATTTCTCTCCAGTGTTGGATGTTGGAAGAAACAAGAATTGGTCGCGTTTTTTCGAAACGTTCGGTGAAGATCCATACGTATGCAGTGTATTTGGAAGTGCACTTGTTCGCGGATATCAAGGTGGAAACGGCACTGCAGTAGACAACGTTCACGTGGCTGCTTGCATGAAGCATTTCTTGGGTTACAGCGGAACACGCACCGGATTCGATCGCACACCAGCTATTATTTCAGACATTGAATTGCGCGAAATTTATCGTCCTTCTTTTCAAGCTGCTATCAATACAGGAGCTCTGACTGTCATGATTAACAGCGGTGAAATCAATGGAATTCCAGTTCATGCGAATCCGAAAATCTTAATCGATTTGTTGCGCACAGAGATGGGATTTAATGGACTTGCAGTTACCGATTGGGAAGACATTATTAAGTTGGTGAAGAATCACCGTGTTGCGGTTGATTTGAAAGAAGCAACCTACTTGGCTGTAATGGCTGGAATTGATATGTGCATGGTGCCTAACGATTACGACTTCACCAAGTATTTAGTTGAATTGGTGAAGGAAGGAAGAATTTCTGAAGAGCGTTTAAATGTAAGTGTGAAAAGAATTTTAGAAACGAAAGAAAAGTTGGGGTTGTTCCAAAATGCAATGCCACCGAGCGTTGCAGCGTTTCCAAAATTTGCTTCAGAAGAACACAAGGCTTCAGCATTGCACACAGCTGAAGAGAGTATTACCCTTCTTGAAAACAAGAACAACATTCTTCCTTTGAAGAAAGACGCAAAGATTTTTGTGACTGGTCCGGCTGCGAATTCAATAACCTTGTTGAATGGTGCTTGGACGCGCACATGGCAGGGTACCGATGCGCAATTCGATGATGTTTCGATAAATACAATATATGAAGCACTACTAAGCAAGAATAAGAATGTTACGTTCAGTGAAGTTTGTGGTTTAGAGACCATGAATAAAATGAATGGAAATCCGTTGGAAATGGCCGCAAATGCTGATGTGATTGTGGTGTGTGTGAGTGAATTGCCAAGCACTGAGTTACCTGGAAACATTTACGATTTAGAACTTCCAAAAGCACAGCAAGATTATGTGAAAATGCTTCAATCAACATTAAAGCCAGTTGTCTTGGTGTTGGTTGAAAACAGACCGCGCATTGTTCGTGAACTCGTTGACGGATGTTCAGCTGTTGTGATGGCTTATCAGCCGGGCGATTTCGGAGGAGATGCGTTAGCGAATATTTTATATGGCGATGTTAATCCAAGCGGAAAACTTCCATTCACCTATCCAAAATTCCAAGTTGGAACTTCAACCTACGATCACAAATACACCGAGACGTTCGACAAAGAGTTTGGTAACAAAGCGTTTCAACCACAGTGGGAATTCGGTTACGGATTGTCGTATTCGAATGTGCAATACGAGAATTTGCAGGTGAGTTATGAAAGCGAAGATTTGGGTGGAGAGATATTTATTCGTGTTGATGTTTTAAACCCGAGCGAACGTTCGGTTAAGGAAAGTGTGTTGGTTTTCGCTACGGATGAAGTAGCATCCATTACTCCTTCCGTAAAAAAATTAAAAGCATTTCAAAAGGTAGAATTGGCGCCTAAACAAAAGCGCACCGTTGAGTTTTCTATTTCGAAAGAAGATTTGAAATTCATTGGAAAAGATGCGCAACCGATTTTCGAATCGGGTGCCTTTCAGTTTCATGTAGGGTCGTTAACGAAGAGATTAATTATTCAATAAGATGAAAAGATATTTGTTGCTTTTAGTGCTTGCTTCAATTACGTTGATTACGTGTAAGCAGTCTAATCCGGAAGATGTGTTGGGCCGTCAGGGCGATGTTGTAGACTTCGCAGGACGCAAGTGGGACATTAAGTATAGCAATACGCCTGTTGGTCCCGGACCAAACAATTTTTCGCGCTTGTACGACGATGTATGGGTTGACGAAAATGGATACTTGCACTTAACCATTGCGAAGCACAATGATACTTGGTATTCTTCGGAAGTGGTTGGTCAAGACAACTTGGGTTACGGTACTTACATCTTCACCATACAAGCAGATCCAATGTCGTTTTCTGAAAACGTAGTTTTCGGATTATTCACTTGGGACAACAACACCATGTTAACGGAAGGAAATAGTGAGGTTGATATTGAGTTTTCGAAATGGGGAGATGCTACAGCAGAAGAGCCAACAACGTTCTCTGTGCAGCCAGTTAGTTTTGGAACTTTTTATCCGGAAAGAACGCGCGAGAATTTCATTGATCCAGATATTTTGAAAGGAGTAACGACGCACTTATTCAATTGGACGGATACGCTTATCACGTGGTACAGTTATGCGGGTGACGATTATGAAAATGCAACACCAATTGCTTCGTGGTCGTTCAACTTAAACAACCCCCCACGTGTGAAGCAAGACGGAAGTTTAATTTCGCAACCGATCGTAATTCCTGCTCCTGGTGCAACCACCAATTGCAGAATGAATTTTTGGACACTACCCTTCTCTGCCATAGGTCCGAACAACGGATTGACACACGAAGTGGTTATTCGCGATTTCAAATACATACCTATGCAATGATTGCTGTAAATTCGCAGCATGATCGTTCAGAAACATTTCGAAGAAGCGCATCAGTTGCTTTCGCAATTGTTGGCTTCGCCTGACTTTTTAACTTCCGTAAACAAGAGCGCACAGTGCATGTCTTCTCAATTAAAGTTGGGCAAGAAAATCATCTCGTGCGGTAACGGTGGAAGCATGTGCGATGCCATGCATTTCGCTGAAGAGCTTTCAGGAAGATACCGCGACAACCGTCCTGCCATTGCAGCCATGAGCATTTCAGACCCTTCGCACATGTCGTGTGTGGGAAATGATTACGGATACGATTTCGTTTTTTCTCGCATGGTGGAAGCCATAGGAAACGAAGGCGACGTGTTGTTGGCCATTTCAACCAGCGGTAATTCTGCGAATGTGATTAAGGCCGCTGAAGCAGCGAAAGCGAAAGGAATGATGGTCATTGCTCTAACAGGAAAAGACGGTGGTAAATTGGCTCCGCTGTGCGATTTCGAAGTGCGTGTACCCTGGATGGGATACGCAGATCGCATACAAGAAATTCATATTAAAGTCATTCATAGTTTTATAGACTTCATTGAAAGAAATATTGACTAACTAAAGAAATGACAACAGAACAAAAGTTAAATGCGCGTGGCAACGGAAGTTGTGAATTGTGCGAATCGAAGGAAAGTTTATCGGTATACGAAGTTCCTCCGCATTCAGACGGGAATGAAGACGAAAGCATTTTAGTTTGTGAAGTGTGCAAAGCACAACTGGAAAAACGCGTTTCGCTAGATGCCAATCATTGGGCTTGTTTGAATACAAGCATGTGGAGTGAAATTCCTGCGGTGAAGGTAGTTTCTTGGAGAATGTTAAGTCGCTTAAAGTCGAATTCATGGGCTGCAGATGCGATTGATATGATGTATTTGGAAGAAGACCAATTGACTTGGGCGCGCGCTGCAGGAGACGAAGAGGATTCTGGTGAAATTCAATTTCACAAAGATTCGAACGGAACCATTTTGCAAAGTGGAGATAACGTTACGTTAATTAAAACATTGGAAGTAAAAGGTTCTCAGGTGAAAGCAAACGTTGGTGTTGCAGTAAGAAACATTCGTTTGGTTCACGACAACGTGGAGCAGATTGAAGGAAAGGTAGACGGACAACAAATTGTTATTTTAACGAAGTTTGTGAAGAAGTCTTAAGGTAGTTATTTCAACACAAAATGTTCTGAAACGCTTGTTTAGAGAGGGTTTCGGGAAGAGAAGCAAGAAGGTTATGGCATATGACTTTCTTGCTTTTTCGTTTTATTGAAATGTCATTTGCAAGAAAAAATTATGCTTGCAAAAACATTTGGCAGCGCTGTTTACGGCGTGAATGCCTACTTGATTACGATTGAAGTTCATGCCGACAAAGGCACGTTAGTTAACATGGTTGGACTTCCGGATACTTCTGTAAAGGAAGCGCAGCAGCGCATTCGCGCGGCTTTCACAAATTCAGGAATGAAGAATCCGATTCGGAATTACACCATTAATATGGCTCCCGCCGATATTCGGAAGGAGGGAACGGCTTACGATTTACCGCTTGCACTGGGGCTATTAGCAGCAACAGAACAAATTCCGAACGAAGCCCTTTCGAAATATATAATTATGGGAGAGCTTTCGTTGGACGGAAGTATTCGTCCGATTAAAGGAGTTCTGCCCATGGCTATTCAAGCTAAGCGTGATGGCTTTGAAGGGATTATAGTTCCAATTGAAAATGCACCGGAATGTGCGGTGGTAGATGGGTTGAAAATTTATGGCTCGCCGTGCATTTTAGACGTTGTAAATTTTTTCAAGGGTGAAGGAAAGTTGGAAGAATTTCCATTTTTGAAAGAGAAATTCCAGTCGTTGCAGACGCAACATTTTGCATTGGATTTTACCGATGTGAAAGGACAAGAAAACATTAAGCGTGCGTTCGAGATTGCCGCTTCAGGCGGACATAACCTTATTCTCATTGGTCCGCCAGGCGCGGGAAAGACGATGTTGGCGAAGCGTCTTCCGTCTATATTACCGCCTTTGTCTTTAGACGAAGCATTGGAAACCACTAAGATTCACAGCGTTGCGGGAAGATTGAAAAAACACGACGCGTTAATTGTGAATCGTCCGTTTAGAAGCCCTCATCATACGATCTCTGACGTCGCTTTGGTGGGCGGAGGATCTTACCCTCAGCCGGGAGAAATTTCTTTGGCGCACAACGGTGTTTTGTTCTTGGATGAATTGCCTGAATTCAAGCGCACGGTGTTGGAAGTGATGCGTCAGCCCTTGGAAGATCGGAACGTCACTATTTCGCGCAGCAAATTCAGTGTTGAGTATCCGGCGAGCTTCATGTTGGTCGCCTCTATGAACCCTTGTCCTTGCGGCTATTTCAATCATCCGGAAAAGGAATGCACATGTGGCTCTGGCGTTGTGCAGCGTTATTTGAGCAAGGTAAGTGGACCGTTGCTGGATCGTATTGATTTGCACGTTGAAGTAACTCCGGTTCCGTTCGCGCGTTTGCATGAGCAGCGTTCGGGTGAACCGAGTGTGGGTATTCGCGAGCGAGTTACGAATGCGCGGAAGCTTCAGTCGGAACGATTTAGCGAGAGTAAAACAAATTACAATGCGCAGATGAATACGCAGGAGTTGAAGGCGCATTGTGCGTTAGACGAAGCTAGTTCAGAGTTATTGAAGTTGGCTATGAATAAGCTTCAGTTATCTGCTCGCGCTTACGAACGTATTTTAAAAGTCGCTCGGACCATTGCTGATTTAGATGGGAAGGAAAAGATTGAAAGCACCCACCTCTCCGAAGCGATTCAATACCGAAGTTTAGACCGAGAGAATTGGGGAGGGTGAATTTTCCCTATTTTTATTCCATGAAAAGAATCGTACTCCTGTTTGTTTTTGCAATACATTATTTGATTGCGACTTCGCAAGTGCACTTCGCAAAGAATTTTCAGAACGATACGAAGATGCCCGAATGGGCGAAGTTGATGTACAACGACACGACTGACCCAATGGAAGTGAAAGCCGCGTATGAGGCGTATTTCAGCGAGCACACCTTCGAGAAGACTGTCCATACGCAATACTACAAGCGTTGGGTAAGCACCAATCAAGCTCGTTTCTTTTCGGATCGAAAAGAAGCAGCGAAAACAGAAAATCGCGGAAGCGGAATCTGGAATTACTGCGGTCCAAAAGTGCACTTTACTTCCGACGGAAACCTAACTCCCATTAGCGAACATGCGAATGTCTATACCCACGACAGAAGCCCAGTTGATAACAACACACTGTTCTGCGGAACAGAATCTGGAGGAGTTTACAAAAGCACAGACGCTGGTGGAACTTGGGAATTCGCAACGAAAGATCTGATCATTGGAGGAGTGAGCGCTGTTCGTTGTCATCCTACCGATTTGAATATTGTTCTTTTTAGCGGAAACAACGAGGTATACAAATCAGTTGACGGAGGAGTTACCTGGGACATCACAGGAGGTTCTTCCTTCGAGGCGTTAAACATTAACGTTTGGGAATTTCTTTTCCATCCCCTTCAACCCAATATAGTTTTTGCCGCGACGAATTTGGGATTGTACAGATCAGAAGATACAGGCGATACGTGGACTGAAATTCTTCCGAATGAATGCATGACCGTTTCTTTCAAACCGAATGATTATTCGGTTGTGTACACTGTTCATTTCGAACCTTCGGTTGGAATTGCGAAGTTTTATAAAAGTACCGACACGGGAATAAATTTCACCTTGTACGACAATGGCTGGTTTGCAGAGAACGCCGGCTTTACAGGAGTTGAATTGCTAGGCGGACACATGGCCGTGACCGAAGCTGATCCGAACAGAATTTATGTAGCACTCACAGGTTACGGAACCTACAATAGCAATGTTGAATTGAACGGGTGGATAGGCCTTTATGTGAGTTACGACGGTGGTGAGTCGTGGGTAAACAATCACGGTGTAATTGGAACACCATACAATGTAGACACACATCCGAACCTTATGAATTTCGCAGCTGACAACGGCACGTACACACAAATACACTACAACACAACTTTGGTTGCGTCGCAGATTAACCCAGACAAAGTTTTAATCGGCGGATTAAATGTGTGGTTAACGGAAGACGCAGGAGCTACGTTTGACGGGGTTGCTGGATACATTGGCGGATTGCCAAACTACCACGTAGATCAGCAAGAATTCAGAATATACAAAGACAGTCCAACGACAGAAACCATTTGGTGTAGCAACGACGGAGGTATAAATGTTTCGACTGATTTTATGCAAACCTTCGATGCGAAGAACTACGGCATCATGGCTGTAAATCTCTGGGGGTATGATCAAGGATGGAATGAAGACATTATGGTGGGCGGTCGCTACCACAATGGGAACATGGGATACTACGAAGCCTACGGCTCTGGAAATTTCTTAGCGCTTGGCGGAGGAGAAGCAGCGACAGGATATGTGAACTATTCCGATGAAAACAAAGTGAGTTTTTCGGATATTGGCGGAAGGGTTCTTCCTGATGCCTTAACCGGAAATCCAACTGGATTCAATGTGAGTTTATTTCCGAATGAAAGCTATTGGTTCAACGAAAGTTCACGTATACTTTTCGATTCACATTACTACAATGTGGCCTGGTTGGGAAAGGAGAACAAAATATATAAGAGTACAAACGGAGGTCAGTCTTGGTCTGAGCAATATGCCTTTGGAACTACAACTACCAACAATGTCATTTGGATAGAGCAGTCTTATTCAGATGCTGACGTTCTATACGCGCAGCAGCGTGTAAACGGATCCATGAAGTTGTGGCGAACCACAGATGGTGGCGTTACTTGGAATCAAGTTTCATTGCCTCTGAGTCAGAATAACATGGTCTTCACGTTGGGAAACAGTTCGCAAGAATTTTGGTTGGGTTACACCAACGCGAACAATTCGCAGAAGGTGTATTACACGAACGACGGTGGTGCGAATTATGCGAATTGGTCGGGAACTGCTATTGGTTCAGATCGTATCTGGTCTATGTGTTCACAGTTGGGAACGAACGCTGGGGTCTATATTGCATTACTTCACGGCAGAGTGCTTTATAGAAATGCAAGTATGAATGAGTGGGTTGAATACAGCAGTGGACTTCCCGCAGGAACGGAGCCTATTCGTATAGTGCCTTTTTATAGAGACAACAAATTACGTTTAGCAACTTGGAATCTAGGGGTGTACGAAGCACCGCTTTTTGAAACATCTTCTTTGTTGGTTGATTTTGCTGGTGAACGCGGAACATATGTTTGTCCGGGAGAAACCATACATTTCGTAGACCACAGCGTGGCTTCTGCAAACGCTACATACCTCTGGAGCTTCCCGGGAGCAACCCCTTCAACAAGTACGGAGAAATATCCGACCGTTGTCTATGCTTCAACCGGAGTCTTCGACGTAACATTAGAAGTAACCGACAATGGGATTACAGGATCTAAAACAAAACAAGCGTATGTGCAAGCTACCTTGCCAAACAATGAGTGTGTTTATGAGCCATTCGATAACGGTGCTATTCCGACCGAATGGACGTTCGGTCATAGCACAGGTGGTGGAGATGTGTTTTCGATAAGTGATGCATGCAGTGCTTATGGTTTCGGGACACATTCGATTACTTTCCCTAATTATTGGGTAGATGTGGTTGGAAACAGGGATGAACTCATTGTTGAGAAACAAATTACTTTTTGGAGCGGAGGTACGTGGGTAATTGATTTCGATGTGGCTTATGCAGAATACGGTGGTCAATACACAGATACATTGGCTGTTTTATTAAGCACGGATTGTGGTGATACTTGGACTGAAATGTTTGTAAAAGGTGGGCAGGAATTGGCTACTGCGCCGAACACGACAGACTTCTTTGTGCCAACTGCCGATCAATGGCGTTGGGAGGAAATTTTCCTTCAGCAATATGTACAGGTAGATGATGAAGTTCTTATAGCGTTTCAAAACAGAGGACATTGGGGGAATAACTTTTACATCGACAATGTTTCAGTGTGCACCATTAATTCGGTTGAAGAAAACGTTTTGGAGGATACAAAATTCTTCCCGAATCCGACATCGAATACCAGCACACTTTCATTCAATCGCGTGGTGGAAATAGAAAAGATTACCGTAACTGATTTAGCTGGAAGGATTCAAAATGTTCCTGCGAATAAAAGTTCAAACCAAATCGATTTTGATTTCAGTTCGT
This sequence comes from Flavobacteriales bacterium, assembly GCA_044239865.1. GTDB lineage: Bacteria > Bacteroidota > Bacteroidia > Flavobacteriales_D > Sanyastnellaceae > CAIZGX01. The sequence continues at coordinate 471,128 of JBIIAO010000002.1, read as the reverse complement.
TAGCAAACGGAGTTTACGTGATTCAAGTTGAAACGAATTTCGGAATGGTGGTGAAGCGATTGGAGAAGCTTTAATGGAAGGCAGGGTTGTTCACAAACTCCTCGTCTGTTAGGGTTTTCATGAAGGCAACAAGGTCTTCCATTTCTTGCTGAGTCATTCTTCCTTTTACTGCGAAGGACAAGTTAGGGTCAAGGTTAGCGCTGTAGCGGAAGCCTGTGTTGTAATGCTGAACACATTCCAACAAGGTTTGAAATCTTCCATCGTGCATAAACGGAGCAGTCAATTCAACATTCCGAAGTGACGGTGTTTTAAATTTCCCACGATCTCCTTGATTCAACGTAATCAGATAACGTCCTTCATCGACAGGTATGCTGTCTAGCCCCGTGTTACGAAATTCAAAATCGCTGAAGGTAGATCCCGTTGAATGACAGTGCACACAGTCACCCTTCTCCATGTCTTCAAACAACGCTTTTCCATTCAATTCTTGAGCGGTGAGCAATACTTCTCCGCGCATGTACTGATCGTATTTCGAATTGCCTGAAATAAGCGTTCGCTCGAATTGCGCAATGGCCCGCATAATGTTTTGAGAAGATACTTCTTCATTACCAAAAGCCGCTTTGAATAAACCTGGATACTCCACATGTGCATTCAACTTGGCAACAACGTTCTCCATGGTTTCGTGCATCTCAATGGGATTGGTAATAGGGCCAATAACTTGGCTTTCCAATCCATTCGCACCACCGTCCCAAAAGAACTTCGTTTGCCATCCCAGGTTAATCAGAGGCATTGCATTTCTAGTTCCTGCAATTCCATCTATGCCTGTGCTGAACTGATTCGGATCGGTGAATCCAAAATCTTGAAGGTGGCAGCTCGCGCAGCTTTGCGTATTGTCTCTCGATAAAATAGGGTCGTAAAACAATCGTTTTCCAAGAGCTATACCTTCAACTGTTAATGGATTGGTAGTGGGAATATTCATGGGAGGCAAACCCTCCGGAATGACAAGTGTATACGGCGTTGCAGCAGGCACTTCTTCCTCACCTTTGTCGCAAGCAACAAAGAGAAGAGGAACAATAAAAATGAATGCAACGATTATCTTTTTCATTCTTGCAAAAAGACGTAGGAGTTAGCAGAAAATGCATTTAGAAAATTAGCACGAAGTGCATTGATCCATGGAATATCTGATGAGGAAGCACTTTGATGATTGTTGTTTCCTGTGAACGCAATGGTGTTCGGATTGCTATACAATTTATTCAAATCGAATTGAAGTTGAATCACAGATGCATTGCGATCGACGTGAAGATTAAGCGGCAATGAAATCGGAGCTAAAGCGCGGTCTGTGCCGTAGTGATAGATGAGCGGTTGTTCAGTCCCTGAAGTGCTCGAAGTGAAATTTCCTTCATGTTTGAAGAAGATGTACCCGGTGTTCCACGTCCAAATCATTCCGTACATCGGATCTAAATCTCCCGCCTGATCCCCCGAGTGGTTGTGAAGCGAGTCGACGCCTAAATTAAATTCTAACGCGGTGTAATGTCCATCAGGAATTTCAACGTCCCCCAGTTCCAACGAAGAAGGAATTGACTGATCAATGAGTTCATGCGCATACAATTCAACGCGCTGTCCGTTTTCATTCACAAGCGCCATGTGTGAGAGATAGTACTTCAACATATAGGCATTATAGTTCTCTCCGGCAGCGTTGGTATAGGTGCTGTCTAAATGGAATTGTTCAGTACCCACCAAGTTGGTTACGGTCACACGAGTGTATGATTTGCATTTTGTTCCGAGGTCTTTACGACAAGAAGATATGACAAGCGAGCAAACGGCAAGAACAAGAAGTGCGAGTTGTTTCATACTTCAAAAATAACATCAAATGTGTTCTACAACTGAATTATGCCGAGATTTGCAATTGAAAATCATTGCCCCCGTAGTTTAACAGGATAAAACGGCCGTTTCCTAAACAGCTAATCCGTGTTCGAGTCACGGCGGGGGTATTTTTAGCAGAACATCTGTTAACAAACGAAGAACCTTTTCATTACGCCCAGTTAACAATTTTTCCAGATACATAACTAACCCTTGATTTAGGCTTAATTAACGAATAGAGATTAATTGTGTCCTTCGTGGAAAATTTCCACAATGAAACAAGTTCTATTTTTTCTAGCTATTTTATTTAGTTCAATGGTCATGCAATCTCAAGTGCGCATCACCGAAGTTGTGTCCAGCGGAGGTACATCTGATTGGTTCGAATTGACGAATTACGGTACAACTGCAGTTGATATAACAGGATGGAAAGTAGACGATAGTTCATTTGGATTAGCGACGTCGTTTTTGCTTAACGGCGTGACATCCATCGCTCCGAATGAGCGAGTGATGTTTTGTGAAAATGCGAGCGCAGCCTATGCGACAACATTCAGAACATTTTGGGGATTAGCTTCAAGCGTTCAGGTAGGAACTTATACTGGTACTCAAATTGGTCTTTCTTCTAGTGGAGATGGCGTGATTATTTTCGACGCGAGTGGAATAGAAGTGTGGCGCGTAAGTTTTGGTGCGGCCACAGCTGGCACTTCGTTTTATTGGGGATATGATATTTCTGGAAATTTTGATCCCATGTATGTGGGCGCATCAAACGTTGGATTGTTAAGCACATTAGGTACAATTCAAAGTCAAGTTACTCTGAATAGTGTCGATGCTGCAATGAATGTAGGTTCGCCAGGAACCTCTATTCAGCCTGTGAATCCTGTCTTGGGTTGTATGGATGCAACGGCTTGCAATTACAATGAAACTGCAACAACGAGCGATAACTCGTGCAACTATGGAACGACGTATTATTTAGATTTGGACGAAGACGGCTTTGGGAATATAGACAGTACACTTACAAGTTGCATACCTGTTCCGGGCTACAGTGCTTTGAATACAGATTGTGACGACAACAACCCTGCAGTTTCGCCATCGGCCTCTGAGAACTGTTTGAATTTATTAGACGACAATTGCGACGGGTTGGTGAATGTGGGTTGCCCTAACGCCGAAGTAAGCATTGCTTCCGCTTCGAATTTTATTCAAGTAAATGAAAACGTGGGTGAAGTTGCTATTCCAATTTCGATTGCGAATGCAAATGCGCTGCCGATAGTCGTTCATTTCGCACTTTCAGTCTATTCAAATGCAACTGCTGGTGAAGATTTTACTTGGGTTGATTCCTTAACCATTGAACCACTCACAAACGGAGTAATGAATCATTTCATTTCAATTGTTGATGATGCGATTATTGAAAATGCGGAACGCGTAATTGTTAAGATTCTTTCGTCTAGTAATGGAGTTGTGCACGCTTCAAATAATTATAGAATTATTTTCATTAAAGACAATGAAGTAAATACAATTCCGTCTACGAACGAATTGAATTTGAATTTACTTTCAAGCTTCTCTAATGGCCCTGCGGGAGTGAATTCTGCTGAAATAGTTGCCCATTGCAGATTAACGCAGCGACTGTTTATTGCGAACAGTATTGCAGGGAAAATGGATATTGTTGATTTCTCAAATCCAACTGCTCCAGTTTTATTGTCGTCAGTTGTGATGACGCCATACGGAAATATAAATTCGATTGCTGTTCATGATGGAATTGTTGCCGTTGCAACTGAAAATGCAGATCCTCAGGCAAACGGAAAAATTGTATTTTTTGATGCCGACGGAGTTTTTGTGAATGAAGTTTCCGCAGGCGCGATGCCTGACATGATTACATTTTCGAAAGACTACTCGAAAGTGATAACAGCGAATGAAGGAGAGCCGAGTTCTGATTATTCAGTTGACCCTGAAGGTTCGGTAACTGTCGTAGACATTAGCGGCGGAATTGCAAACGTTACGTCTGCGAATGCGACTCAGATTATGTTAACACAATTCAATGGTCAAGAAGCAGCTCTTCGTGCTCAAGGTATTCGAATTTTCAATACTTCTGCAAGTGTGGCTCAAGACTTAGAGCCCGAATATGTTGCCGTGTCAGATGACAATACCAAAGCCTTTATTACATTGCAAGAGAACAACGCAATGCTTGTATTGAATTTAGTAACAAACACCGTCGAATCTATTCAAGCATTGGGTTATGCAGACTACTCAGAGGGTTCAGGAAATTCATTAGATGCGTCTGATCAAAGTGGAGCTATTTTGAACACCGCTGGAATTCCAATTCGTGGTGCTTACATGCCTGATGCAATTTCTTATTCAACCATTGGCGGAAACGGCTATGTGTTTATGGCTAACGAGGGAGATTCAAGAGAATTCGGATCGGTGGTAGATGCTAACAGAATTTCTTCATCTGTTTTTAATAACCTAGATCCAGGAGCATTTCCGGACGCCGCTATTTTAAGAAACAATCGGTTTTTAGGTAGACTGAATGCACTGAAATATTCAGGAGATACAGACGGAGATGGAGACTATGATGAATTGCACGTCTTGGGTTCTCGTTCGTTCACTATTCGCAACGCAGCAACCAATGAATTGGTATTCGACTCGAAAGATTTATTTGAAAAAATTACAGCCGCTTCTCCCTTGACAGATGCTTTTTTCAATGCTTCAAATTCTTCTGGCGCTGCTGTCTCGAAGAATAGAAGTGATGACAAAGGCCCGGAACCAGAGGGCATTACAGTGGCAGTAATTGACGGAATTCATTATGCATTTATTGGATTAGAGCGCGTGGGTGGATGTATGGTTTTCAATGTTGAAAATCCAAGCGCTCCAGTTTTTGTTACCTACGTAAACAACAGAACATTAGCGGGAAGCGGTCCTGATTTAGGTGCTGAAGGAATTATTTTCATCTCGGCAGAGGATTCTCCAAACGGACAAGCCATTGTTATTTTGGCGAATGAAGTTAGTAGCACTTTATCGATTTTTGCTGTGAATACTTGCGCATCGCTTTCAGCAGTTGTTTCAACTCCGACAACAACAACGGCATGCGCCGGAGAGTCGATTGAATTATCGGCAACTGTGAATGCTAACGTTAGCTCGCAATGGTTCAAAGACGGTCAGGCTTTTGGAATGATGAACGCAGGATCCATTTCTGCTACGGAAAGTGGTGTTTACCATTTAGAGGTTTCAAATTCGCTTCTACAGTGCAATCACTCATACAGCGACATAGTGGTAACCATTAACGCATTGCCGGTGCTAACAGTTCCTGCAGATGTTGCAGTTTGTCAGGGCAATGAAATTCAATTGAGCGCACAAGGTGCCGATAACATTGTGTGGAATGGAACCCTTGCGAACGGTTCGTTCATTACACCAACGGTTTCAGAAGTCTACACGGCTGCAGGAACGAATGAATTTGGTTGCGAGTCTACTCAACAATGGAGTGTTCAAGTGAATGAACTTCCTGTTGTAAACGCAGGTGTAGATGTTACTGTTTGCGAAGGGATATATGTTGAATTCAATGCGACAGGAGCAGTTGACTATGTATGGAGCAATGGAGTATCAAATTCCTACGGAACACTTCTTTTCAATTCACAGGAGATAACAGTAACAGGAACAAACGCCTTCGGTTGTTCAGATACAGACACCTTGCAAGCAACGGTTTTACCAAATCAAAATTTCTATGAAGACATGGACATGGATGGATATGGTAACGCTTCAACTTTGATCAGTACTTGCGTTCAACCGTTGGGATACATTACCTCTGCAGGGGATTGCAACGACATGAATGCTGCGGTGAACGATGGAATGATGGAAATTTGTAACGATGTTGATGACAATTGTAACAGTCTCGTTGATGATGGATTGACCTTTACGGATTATTACTTCGACAATGATGGAGATGCATTCGGTAATACAACGGATGCGGTATTTGCTTGCGAACAACCTAGTGGCTATGTGCCGGCAGGTGGTGACTGCAACGATAATGCGTTTGGTGTTTATCCGGGGTCGCCTGAATTCTGTAACGGAAGCGATGATGATTGTGATGGATCGATTGACAATGGATTGGTATTCTTGAGTTATTACGCAGACGCAGATGGCGACACATACGGTGACATAAACAACAGTGAAAGTTTATGTGCTGATCCAGGTAGCCTTTTTGTAACAAACGACACCGATTGCGACGATACAAACGCATTGGTTAACCCTGCTGCAACAGAAGTTTGGGAGAACGGAATAGACGACGATTGTAACCCGAGCACAAGTGATGTGAGTGTTGGTGAATTGACTGCATTCGAATTTAATTTATTCCCGAATCCTACTTCGGAAAGAGTTACAATTTCGCGTTTTTCATCGGAGGTTTCCACAATTGAAATATTTAATTCACTTGGATCACTGGTTCACACCTCCACTGTTTTTGGATCGCAATCGATTATCGATGTGTCGGTATTTCCAGCAGGATATTATGTTGTTCGAGTGAATGGATTGAGTAAGACGTTTGTTAAGTTATAATTCATTCTTTTGAAATGAGACAACGGTCCCGTTTTCGGGACCGTTTTATTTTTATAACTCTCTTAACAAATCCTTTACAAAAGGGCGAATTGCTTTCGTTAATCATAACCTGAGATTAATATCAAATTTCTCATTGCGGGCTAATCTTGCACAAGTTTGATTGGCTATGAAGACACTAAAATTTCTGACTATTTTATTCGTCCTATTCCTGAGTTTAAAAGGTTTCACTCAAGATGGTTTAGAGGGCGTTATAGTTGAGAAATTTTATGTCTCTAATCAGGCCGATAATATAGGTAAATTGTACAGTGGTGATTTACCGAAAGGAAGTGTTACCTATCGTATATACGTTGATTTGAAACCGGGATTTCGCTTTCAAGCTGCATACGGATCTCCACAACATCCGCTATTGATAGAATCAACGGCTAACTTCTACAACCATTTAGAAAACGGAAATACGCATCCGAACATTATTCCGGAACGCACATACAAAAAGAATATCACTTTGTTAGATTCTTGGCTCTCTGCTGGTGCATGCGCTGAAGGACATCTGGGTATCTTGAAAGAATACGATGATACCATAAGTGATAAGTTTATCTGTTTTGAAAAAGGTTATTTCAAAGGCAAAAAGAAATCTCTTCCGCTTTATGAAATAGACGGTATGAAACGTTCTAACGTGTTGCCTGTTCCGACTTTCTTTCAAATGGATTTCTTGTCGAAGGTTATCGGAACCACGTCGTCTGAAAAAAGAATTTTCACTGATAACGGCGCATGGGCAGCTTTAGGAAAGGGCTCTTTAGGCGCCGATTCACTGTCAACGAACTGTGTGCTTATTGCACAACTTACTACAGTGGGTGAATTATCATTTGAATTGAATTTGCTTATTGGAGCCCCTAATGGGAGCTCTCAGAAATACGTGGCTCGAAATCCAATTACCGAAGAAAGTGAATGGACTCATCCCGAATTGATTTTCAATTCAAACAGTAAAAAAAATAAATCAAAGAAAAAATAAATCAAATGAAAAAAGGATTACTCTTTATTTCGGCACTTCTTACTTCAACATTGGCGTTTTCGCAAGTAGGATTGGAAGGAATTGTGGTTGAAAAATATTATGTGTCAGATTTAGCTGACTCAACCGATGCTGGCGACAATGGCGCTGTATATCCGTTGCATGTAGGTTCTACCACCTACAGGGTGTATGCGAATCTGCTTCCGGGTTACAAGGTTATTCAATTATTTGGATCTCTGCAGCACACCATGAATGTGAATACGACGACTGCGTTTTATAACGACCCGAATTACGGTTTCAAGGTGTACCAAGGAACAAGTGTAAACAACACGAAAAAGAACACAACATTGATTGATTCTTATTTCACCATTGGTGGAGTGGCGAATGGTTTGTGTGGAGTTTTGAAAACAGAAGACACAGATGGTACCATCGGAAACAATCAAGGCATCTTAGCGAACAACGACGCAACTGCAGGTTTAATGATAACAGGAATTGATGGAGTTGATGGCTTAATGCCAGGCGCACCAATTCTTCCGAATGTATTAGGAATTACAACAGAGTTAGACATTTTCGATCAAACGGTTGGAAACGATTTCACCACAAACGGCGCTGCCATTGCGGCTTTGGGTGGAATGGAAGGAGTAACTCCAAGCAATCACGTATTATTGGGCCAGTTCACAACAGACGGTGTTTTCAGTTTTCGATTGAATTTGCAATTGTCAACTCCTGTTGCCGGAGAAAGTCAAATTTTTGTAGCTGACTCGGCATTAACAGGCGAGTTCGTAGACACGACTTTAATTTATACTTCGCTTCCTCCGGTAATTGATTTAGTTGAAGCAAACGGTGTTGTTTCTGATGTTGATTTTTCTGCTTATCCAAATCCTTGCGAGAATCAATTGACAATAATTCAGTCAAACAACCAAGTAGACAAAGTATCAATGAGATTGATGGATGTAACCGGTCGTGTTGTAATGAACGATGTTTATTGGAGTTCAAAGCGCACGATAGACACAACGAATCTTCCGAGTGGATTTTACACAGTCATGCTTGAAAGACAAGGTCAGATTCATTCCGTGAAATTCGTTAAGAAATAAAATTAGAAAGCTGTTGTCATGAAAAACTTCTTCGCGGTACTTTTTCTTGTGATTGTTTCTCACACTATTTCTGCACAAGGAACCTTGCGCGGAAAGGTGACCGATGAGAAAGGTGAATCTATGTTTGGAGTAATTGTTCGTGCCATAGAGAACGAAGCAATCATTGCCCAAACCGATTTCGAAGGAACGTTTTCGTTGAAGTTTCCAGACAACAATCCATACACGTTGAATTTTATCATTGTCGGATACGAGAAGTTAGAAGAAAAAATTCAGCTTAAGGATAACGCTGTCTTATCGAAGGAGTTCACCTTAATAAATTCTTCCAACGTAATCAAAGGAATGGATGTAGTGGCCAAGCGTGTAAAGGCGAACGATGGCTACATGGAAAAAATGAAAATGAATTCTGCCACAACCTTGGATTTCATTTCAGCTGAAGTTATGAAGAAGACCGGAGATGCGAGTGTAGTGAATGCCATTGCCCGTGTGTCTGGAGTTTCAACGAATGGTGGTTTAATCACGGTGCGTGGTATTGGTGACCGTTACGTTCGCACAACCTTGAACGGTTCACGTATCCCAACGTTAGATCCTTTGACGAATAATATTAAGCTAGATATTTTTCCTTCAAGTTTGGTAGACAACATTGTTATTACCAAGACTCAAAGTGCGGAGCTACCAGGAGATTGGGCGGGTGCTTACATCTCAGTTGAAACTAAGGATTATCCAGATAAGTTAAGTGTGAATATTGAATCGCAGTTCGGTTACAATGCGCAAACGACTTTTCAGAATGTTATTTCTTCAGACCGAAGCAGTACCGATTGGTTGGGATTTGATAATGGTCTTCGAATAAGGGATACAGACAGAATTGTAACTCCGAATTTGGCTCCCTCGACGTATCAGCAAATGGTAGCTTTGGGATTAGGAGATTATTTCGCGCAGCAAGGTATTCAGGGTTGGAATGATGGAGAAGCGCAAGGTGATACTTATTTCAGATTGGGTCTTGTACAATTGGGTCTTTTATCACCTGCACAATTCAACGATCCAACTGCTTTTTCGAATGCCCGGGCGCAATACAATTCCACATACAAACCCCAAGCTTTTGATTTGATTAATCCGAACGGAACCGATTATAACAACGGGTTCAGTAACAATTGGAATACGAAGTTTCGCAGAGCGCCAATTAATTTTTCTCAGAGCTTCAGCGTTGGAGATCAGAAAACATTGTTCGGAAAGGAGTTGGGCTTTATTTTCGGATTTAAGTATGGATCTGCGGTACGTTATGATCCAAATGGAATATCACAACGCGTGGGAGATGAAACCTTGGGTTATTTATTCGAAAGACAGGATAATGCGATAATAAGTCGCGAGACCAATTCGATAAGCGCCTTGTTGAATTTGGCCTACAAGCTGAATAAGAATAATAAAGTTTCTTTATTATTCATGCCGAATATCATTGGCAACAATGATGTAGCAAGCTTTGAAGAAATGCCTCAGGGTTTAGTCAATCAGGAAGCGGCTATTTTCAAAAATATATTTTATGAGCAGCGCAAGCAATTGATTTATCAGTACTCTTCGCAACACTATATCCCTTCTCTTAAATTGAAATTAGATGTGAATGCATCATACACAGATGGAAGCAGTATTGCACCCGATTTTAAGGCCACTCAATACCTACGATTTTTAGACTTTAATACAGTAACCGGTTACGAGTTTGCACCAACTGCAGGCGAAGGAATACGCAGATATGATCGCTACTTAGACGAGAATATTTTCGACGGAAGAATCGGATTTGAATTACCTATTAAATCAAAAATAGAGGGTGTTGCACGTAAGTTTAAATTCGGTGCAGCAACTCAACGTAATTACAGAAAGATTGACAACAACGAGTATAGATTATTTAATGGAAATCAAGGTGTTGTTCAGCCTTTGCTAGATGGAGATTTAAACAACTATTTAAATCCAGACAAGTTTGTTATTCAAAACGGTACGCTCGATTACTATTACATGGATTTTGATTTTGAAAGAAATCACAGTTTTGGTAATAGCAATGTCGATGCGGTTTATGGTTTGATTGACTTCGAAATAAATCAGTCCTTGCGTTTTTCTGGAGGTGTAAGAATGGAGCATACCGATATTTTTACAGATGCTGATTCATTTTATGAATTGGGTTATGGTGTAAATGATATTCGACGAGAGAATGTGGGTGGATTTGCCTTGGTGAATGCTGCGTCCCTTGATCAGTGGAATTTGTTGCCGAGTGGAAGTCTGATTTATAAGTTGAAAACGAAGAAAGAAACACAGAGTAATCTTCGATTGAATTACAGCAAGTCTTTAGCGAGACCGAGCATCAGAGAATTAAGTGATGCTGCAATCTATGACAATGAATTTAGAACTTTGATTTACGGAAATTCAGATTTGAAGATTGTTGAAATCACGAACTATGATTTTCGAGGTGAAGTTTATTTTGGAAATGGTGACAATGTCTCTGCGAGTGTGTTCTACAAAGATTTCCGTAATCACATAGAAATGGGATTTGGTGGTGCGGGTATTACTTGGGACAATATTGAGCAATCGACAGTGCGAGGAATTGAGATTGAAGGGAAGAAACAACTTGGAAAGAATTTCGAGTTTCGTGCGAATCTGACGTTGGTGAAATCAGAGGCAGAATTCGTTCGTAAGGATTTGCAAATTATTGATGGAATAAAAGTCTACACAATCATTGATACGTTGTATCGCCCTATGTTCGGACAAGCACCTTATTTGTTCAATTCGATCTTATCCTATACTGCTGATTCGTTGGGTTTAACAGCTACAATAAGTTACAACGTGCAAGGTCCAAGATTGGTTATTGCTGGTGCGGTGAAAGGAAGACCCGATGTGTATGAAATTCCACGACACTTGTTAGACTTCAAGTTAAGTAAATCAATAGGCGAACACTACAGTGCGAGCATAACCATTCGCGATATATTGAACTCGCCAGTGCGCAGAGCTTATGATCTACCGAATGGTTATGTGGACTTTGACAGATTCAGATACGGAACGAATTTCTTAGTCAGTTTCGCCTACAAACTTTAATTACTGATCGAGATGAAGACATTATTAACGACGATATTCTTTTCAATTTTTGCCGCCCATTACGCTTCAGCTCAGCTGGAGAGAGTGATTATAGAAAAGTACTACTTGAGTGATGCGAACGACGCCACAGACAACTTAGGTGGTGGAATAACAGAAGGTTCTACTACTTACCGAATTTATGTTGATTTAAAACCGGGAACAATACTGAAGCGTATTTACGGAGATGCGGATCATGCATTTTCAATTTCGAGTTCTGAATTGTTTTTTAATAATGCAATAGACGGACAGTCATTTGCTAAAGATTTCATTAAAGGAAGATATTTAGAGAATACGGTTGCCCTAGACACTTGGCTTACGTTAGGTCAGACGGCAAGACAAGGCACGAAGTATTACTATGGTATTTTGAAGAATCAAGATACCGACGGATCTTTTGTAGGTGGCGTAAATAACGATGGAGGAAGTGCTATGATTTCAAGCGGGTTGCTCATTAACGAAGATCCGACATGTGGCATTCCTGTGACTGTTGCAGATGGAATGGATACATTGAACTCAGCACCTTCCAATTGGCAGAGTAACGGTGTGTTGGATTTTTTCTCCGGAACTGATTCTACCATGTTCGGGTCTATAGTTCCGCAGAGCAGTTTCGAGAGTAATAATTTTCAATTAAGTTGTTCCGGAGTCTCAGGGACAGTTGCAGACAGCAATCAAGTGATTATTGCTCAGCTAACAACATTGGGAGAGCTTGCTTTCAAAATAAATATCACAGTTGAAGAATTGGTAAATGGGGTTCCGACTGTTGTGAATTATGTTTCCAAAGACACGTTATTGGGTGCAAATGAAAAGTACAATCCTTTTCTTAGCTATCCTTATTCATGTGGATGCAATAACCCGAATTACTTAGAGTACAATTCTTCTTTCGTTTGTTTGGAAGAAGGCAGTTGTATTACTCCAATTGTTTTCGGCTGCATGGACTCCTTGGCATGCAATTACGATCCAGCTGTGAATATTAGTGTAGAGGCTTTGTGTTGTTATCCCGGTTCATGTGCTGGAAGAAACATTGAAGAAGTTTGTCCATCATTGATGGGAAATGACTTCGATATAATGGTTTATCCGAATCCAACAGAATCGAATATCTCATTGAACATCATTTCTGGTATCGATGGAACTTGGAATTACGAAATCTACAATTCGTATGGTTCGAATATGAAATCAGGTTCAATTTCCACTTCCGATTTGAATATTATTGTTCCAATTGAAACTTCCGAATTGGTTCCAGGGATTTATCAAATGAAAGTTTCAAATGGAGTAATGAGCAAACACAAATTATTTATTAAGATATGAGATCATTACTTTTAAATACTGTTACCGTTTTTTCTTTGGTTTGCATGGCTGTTCTTCAATCATGTAACACTGATACTCCTGATCAACCAGTTGTTGAAATAGGTAGCGTTAGTGATATTGAAGGAAATACTTACAAGACCGTTAAAATAGGCAGTCAGTGGTGGATGGCAGAAAATCTAAGAGTAACCAAGTTTAATGACGGGCAATTGATTTCCTTCATTGACGAAAATGCCAATGACACCGTTTGGTCTGAAACAAATGAACCAGCATATACAACAATTAACAATGGTCAATTTGGATTGCTCTACAATTATGCCGTTGTTGAATCTTCTCTGAATATTGCGCCAGAAGGTTGGCATGTAGCCACAGATGAAGATTGGAAGGCTTTAGAAAGAGAGGTAGGAATGTCGCAGAATGAATCCACTGCATTGGGTTGGAGAGGTTCAATAGAAGCGGAATTATTGACTGCTAAAAATTCTGTAGGTTGGCCTGAAGGCGCTACTTTATTTGGAAAAGATACTTATCAGTTTAGTGCAAAGCCAGGCGGTTGCCGCGTGTTCAATGGTGAGCTGAATCTGCAAGGGAATACTGCATTTTGGTGGACCGCAAGCACTGATGGAAATGAGGCGTGGTATCGATACTTCGACGCTAGTCAAACGCGAATTTTTAGACAACACACTTACAAAGGATACGGCATGAGTATTCGTTGTGTAAAGAATAATTGATTATGAAAAATGTTGGATCACTCATATTATTTGCGGTTGTATTTTCTGTTCAAATCAGTGCGCAGAAATCAATGGCTATTGGGGGTTATTTTTCCCCAAGCTTCACTTCGCGCTTCACTTCTTCTTCAGAAGAATTGAGTTGGTTGAATACCGATATGAATAACATATCACGAGCTGGATTCGGATATTCGGCTGGGGTTTTTGGTGAAAAAAAGTTTTCTGAAAAGTTATCTGTTCGCGCAGGTTTGGGATATTTAAGTTTGGGTGAAAACGTAGATTCGCTGTCTGCTGTAGGAGTTGATTTATACAAATCCAACTACAGGTTTATTGAACTTCCTTTGGTAGCCTCATATTCTTTTGGCGCTAATAAATATGTTCGTCCTTATGTTTCATTCGGATATGTTTTGAATTATTACATCAATAATAGAATTACGTATTCTTACGCCGGATCAAACAATGAAGAAACACAATTAGTCAAGAATGATTTCAATGCAATAAATCATGCGTTAAGAGTATCCTTTGGATACGATTTTGTCTTGGATAAGAAATGGAATATGAGAGCCGAATGTTACGCTGCTTCGTTTGTGTCATCTTTAACTGAGCAGGGAATAAGTAGACGTCCAGTTGCACTCGGAATTTCAATTCATTTAAGAAAGAGTAAATAATTTTTAACTCTTTTTTCTTTAAAAAGCTTCGTTAACCCAATGTGAAGAAGGGTTAATACAAGTGAAACATATCGGCCGATTTGTTTAACAAAACCACAAAGTCATCTTCATTTTAAAGGTTTATTCAAAGAGCATCTTTGCTCCAAAATAAAATAAACAAATGAAAACTAATCAAAACATTCTCAAGGCCGTAGCTTCTTTTGCTTTGGCTTTTGGTGCCTTTGCGAGTGCACAGGCACAGTCTAACTTAGGCGCATCTTGCGGATGCCCTTCTGTAGCAAGCAGACCGACCGTCAACGTTACCAGTCTTCCTGGTTATGTTGCTATCAACGGAACATTCGGTGGTGAGCTAACTCAAGGTGCAACTTTTACTTGTGATAAGACTTACATTCTTGACAAGAAAATTTACATTCCTGCTGGTCAATCTTTGAACATTGCACCGGGAACGGTTATTAAGGGAGCTTTGAACAATGTTCCTGCAGAAGCAACTGCTTTGATTATATCTCGCGGAGGTAAAATTAACGCAGCTGGAACGGAGTCTTGTCCTATTGTATTCACTGCTGCTGCAGATCCAATGGATGGTACCTATGCCATTTCAAACATTGGAAAGTGGGGTGGGGTTGTCGTTCTTGGAAAAGCTACGAACAACTTAACCTTAGCTGCGAACGGTCCATTCGTTCCAGGTGGTTCGGGTAAATTAGCTGTTGCTGATGGTCTAGGTACAGTTGAAGGTTTCGCGACAACCAATCCTCAGGATCAATACGGAGTTGCGATATCGACACCAGCTAGTGTTGTTTCAGGAACTATTCCAACACCGAATACTTATTCATTTACTCAAGTTGTTTCTTCATCAACAGCTACCACTATTACACTTTCAGCTAACGGAAGTTCTGCTCTTCCAGGTATGCTTGTTTCAGGTACAGGAATAGCTGCTGGAACCTTAGTTTCATCTGTTCAAGGTAACGTTGTTACATTAAACACTGCTACAACAGGTGCTGTAACTCAAGCTACTTTTGACGGAGCATTTGCTTTGCCAGCGGGAACTACTGGTCAGTTTTTCACAGGTACAGCTCCAACTTATACATCAGGAACTGGTCCTTGGGTTGGAAACATTAACTATTCTGCCCCGTTCGTATCAGGCGGTGCTGCATTCGACGACAACGATAACTCAGGTGTATTGAAGTACGTTTCTATTCGTCACTCAGGTGCAATCTTAGCAGTAGGTGCAGAAATCAACGGTTTAACCTTGGCTTCTGTAGGAAGAGGAACAACTGTAGATCATATTGAAATTGTTTCTTGTGCAGATGATAACATTGAAATTTTCGGTGGAACTGTAAACTTGAAGTACATCACAACCTTGTTTGGTAACGATGATATGTTCGACTACGATTTAGGTTGGAAAGGAAAGGCTCAGTTCTTCTTCGGAATGAAAAATACAGCTTCCGGAACAAGCCCTGATAACGACAATGGAATTGAGGCTGATTCGGATGACAACGCTTCGAACGTGGCCCTAAGATCTCATCCTGTGTTGTACAACTTTACAATTCTTGGAAATGCAAAGGCAACACCAACAGCAGATAACAGAGGATTAGCTGGAGCAAACTTCAAGGATGGCGCTGAAGGTGAATTGTACAATTCAATTTTTGCAAATTTCAAGAACGGAATTAACCTTGCGAAGTCACTTTCTGGTACACCAGCAAGAACTTACAACGCATGGCACAACTGGAGAACTGCTGGTACTACTGAATCTCCGAATACAAATACTGCTGCTGTAGCAAACAGCTTGGTAATTAAGTGCAACACTATTGTAATGAACAGCGCAACTACAAACTCGAACGGTTTAGGAATTGATGCGAGCAGCTCAAATGCAAACGCAACCGCTGCAACAACTGTTACGGGTGGTGAAATGGATCAGTTTACCAATGATGGTAATGTCGTAACAACTGCTGCTATCCCAGGTTTCAGTTATGCATTTACTGTTGACGCATCAACAAATGCGGTTACTGTTAAGAATGATGTTACTCCTAATCCAGCTCTAGGTATTGCAGGTTGTCCAACACCTCCGGTAGATGGTTTCTTCGAACCAGCTAACTACCGTGGTGCATTCTCTTCTGTAAACGGAGAAAACTGGTTGTCTAACTGGACGTATTCACAGGTGTTGAACGCTACAACTGGCGTTCGTGCATGCGCTACCGACTTGAATTTAGATGGCACTACAGATGTAAATGACTTCTTAATTTTCGCTCCGGCATTCGGAACTTCTTGTAACTAAAAAAATAAAAAAATTGGTCTCTGCAAAGCCCACGATTCGTTGGGCCTTGCGGAAGCCATAAATAAAAAAACATGAAAGCAATAAAGTTTATACTTGGATTAGGCTTGATGGTAGCATCGTCAAGCGTTTTCTCACAAGGCTTGCAAGGCATAGTCGTTGAGAAGTATTATCAGGCAGATGCTAACGATGTTGCTAATGCAACATCAAATGGTGCAGTTACTCCATTAACAACCAACTCGGTTACTTACCGTGTGTATGTTGACATGGCAGCAGGATATAAGTTTAATAGCTTATTCGGTAACGCAGCGCACAACTTAACCGTTAATACAACAACAGGATTTTACAACGATCCTTCTTACGGAACTTCGTTAAACCCAGGAACTATCTCTGGTGTTAACATCAGAAAGAACACGGCCATGATTGACTCTTGGTTCACCACAGGTGGAGCAGCGGGATCAAAAGCTGGTGTTTTGAAGTCTGAAGATACAGACGGAACTGTTGGTCATGCAAATGGTTTATTAGCAAACAATCCAGGTGGATGTTTCGGTCTTCCAATCATGGGAGGTACAGGTCAAGATGGTTTCTTACCAAGTTCAGGAACAACTTATATCGTTCCAAACGGATTAGGTTTAGGTACAGCATTAGATGTATTGGATCAAACCAACGGTGGATCTATCGTTCTTACCAACGGTTCAATCGCTGCATTGGGTGGTGTTCAAGGTCCAACTTCTTCAAACATGGTTTTGATTGGACAGTTCACAACAAACGGTCAATTCAGTTTCGCTTTGAACTTACAAATTCAAAACATTGCAACAGGTGTTGCAGAGAACTACGTTTCTTCAAGCCCAACAGGTGCTGAATTAACTCATCCTTCTCTTACCCTTGTTCCAAACGTAGCTCCAACAGTAAGTGTTGCAGCCTCTCCAGCATCTGCTGCGATCATCAACGGTACTGCAATGACTTTCACTGCTACGGCGGCTGATGCAAACGGAACTGTTTCAAGTGTCTCTTTCTATGATGGAGCTACTTTATTAGGTACCGATGTTTCTTCTCCTTTCACACAGTCTTACACAGCAGTTGCTGGATCTCATTCAATCACTGCTGTTGCAACAGACAACGATTGCGTAAGCACAACTTCTAGTGCTGTAACGTTTACTTCTGCCGCTAACCAAGCGCCAACAGTTACAGTAACTGCTCCAACAACTACTGTTGCTGGAACTGTTCTAACATTTACAGCTTCTGCTTCTGATGTTGACGGTACTGTTTCTCAAGTTGAGTTCTTTGTAAATAACGTTTCTGTAGGTGTAGATAACTCAACACCTTATTCTGTTGCATACACTGCAGTCCTAGGTTCTGGTCAAACAGTTAAGGCTGTTGCTACAGACGACCTAGGTCTTACTGCTACTTCAAACATCATAACCATGAACGTTCTTGCTAACGTTCCTGCTACTGTTTCATTGACTGGTCCATCTGCTTCTGGAATTTATTCTAGTTACGTGAGCGCTGCTGCTGGAACATTAACTCCAATGACATTCACTGCTGATGCTGCTGATTCTGACGGAACAGTAACACAAGTTGAATTCTTCGTTGACGGTGTATCAGTTGGTGTAGATGCAACAACTCCATATTCTGTTATTTGGAACAGTACTTCAGGAACGAAGGTTGTTACTGCAAAAGCGACTGATAGCAACGGTGCTATTACAACTTCAGCAACATTAACTTTAGTGATCAACGATTTGCTTGCATTGCCATACGAAGTTGTTTCTGTTTCTCAAACATGTGAATTACCGACGTATTGCGTGCCGGTTGCTGCTGCTTTGACTAACCCAGTAGACGACGTTAAGGGATATGATGTAATAATGAATTACGATGCTACGAAAGTTGTTCCTACAGGTAACGTTACAGTTTATAGCGCATTGGTAAACCCTGCATTAATAGATGTAGCTACTTCATGGACATCTGGTGAGTTGACCATTTCTTTAAGTTTCAAAGGAACTGCTCCTGCTAGTTCTGAATTCAACGGAACAGGAAATCTATTCTGCGCTGAGTTCACTCGTTTGGCTGGTTTAGCGGCTTTTGATCAATCTCAGGTATCTGTTTCTTTCATGCAAGAAAGTTACATTACAGGAGTTCAACAGAAGCCTGTAACTGCTAACAATATTTTTTCTACGACACAACAAAACTATGTTGCGAACTTGCAATACGGATTTGATGGTTCTGCGATTTCTTACGACGCTGCATCTCCAAATACATATTTGGTGACTAACATTTTTGGTGCAACGGGTACTACAATCAACAACCCGACTACTCCTGTAACTCCAAACGTTGCTGGACAATTCACACACAACTTAGGTAACGGAACGAACGTGTCTATCCAACGCGACATTAACAACTTGAACACTATTCAATTGATTGTTAACGCGGCTGATGCGATCATAGCTAAAACACTTTTACTGAACCAGTACACAAGTGCTACCGCTCCCTCTATCTACGCAATGCTTTCAATGGACGTTAACTTGGACGGAGTAATCAGTTCTGGTGACCTTACTCAAATGAAGCAAAGAACTACCTTGGCTATCCCAGAATACCAACAAGCTTGGAACTATAACAATCAGGGTGTTTCAAACGGACAACCATCTAAAGACTGGATCTTTGTAGATGCTACTCGTGTTGCTACTGCAGCTTACCAAATCTCTTCTACCTTCCCAGCGAACAACCTAATCGGTTACTCAAAAGGAAAAGTACCAGTTGTTCCTTTTGAACTTGCTGCAAATCAAACAGGTTATAGCGCAACTAACGCTACTTGTCCATTGGTTTTAACAGAAAACTACAAAGGTGTAATGTTAGGTGATGCAGACGGATCTTATAGCGCTTATGCAGCAGATGGTATCTTGAAGACTAACGAGTCTGATTACATCTTGGTAGATTTAGGAAATGCTATTGTTGAAGGAACGAAAGTTTCTGTTCCAGTTGCATTTGTTTCTGAAGAGCCAGTTAACGCATTCGATATCGCGTTACAAGTAAACGAAAATACATTGTCTTACGTATCAATGGAAGACACTCAGTTGGGTTCAGAGAGCGATGCTTTCTACAACAACAACGACAAGACTTTCCGTTACACGGCTTTGAACATGAACGATTTCTCTTCAAATGCAAGAGTGGTTTACATTACTTTCGAAACAGCTGATGGAAAAATCACTGAGAAAGATTTAACAGCTGAATTGGGATTGTTAAACGGTAAGCAAACTGAAGTGAGATTTGTTAAATCAATTCAGACTGGTGACAACGCAATTGACATTTACCCAAATCCATCTAACGGTATGTTTACTGTAATGTCTCACGTAGACGGACAAGTAGATATCGTTGATATCGCTGGAAAATTAGTGTTCCCAGGAGCTATTGTAAAAGCAAATCAAGTAATAGAAGTAAATATGCCTGACCTAAGTGCTGGAGTATATTTCGTTCGTTTCTATAGCAACAACGCCTTGTCAACAAAGCGCCTTGTTATAAGCGAATAACCAAACATGGTTTGAATTTGTTTAAAGAAAAGGTTACTCAACGGAGTAACCTTTTCTTCATTTTAAAAAAATAAGAATATGAAGAAGTTTTTACTTGTTTTCACTCTGGCCTTGGCTGGATTTTTTAGCTCATGGGACGTTCATGGTTCCAATAGAAAATCTGAGGAATTCTTGACTTTGTCTGATACCGTTGTATTCGATTTGTCATTGGCTACTTATTCCAACAGTGGTGGTATTTATTACATAGATATTCCAGTGTTGATTCATTCAAATAATACAGGAATTAATGCTTTGGATTTTTGGTTTAATTTTAATTTGAACAAAATGACCTATGTAAGCACAGTTCCGTTGGTGAGTGGTTTGGACCCCTTTTCCAATTACAACGTGAATAATTTGGTGTTAAGCAATACCACTTCTGGTACTTCTGCCTCATTTTCAACGCCGCTGTATACTCAAATTCTAATGCTACGCTTTTCATTGGCCACCGCGTGTACCGAGGTTCTGCCATCAGATTTTACCAATCCGTATGCTCTGGTAAATGGTATTTTGAGCAGTTATTTGTTTGTTGGCCCAGATGCTATACCTCCATTTGAAATTGAGCAACCGCAGCCTTATTGTAGTTCCGATGAAATTGTATTCAACTACCCATACTCTTCTGTAAATGGCAGAACCATACAATCCTATGCGTGGGATTTCGGAAATGGACAATTGAGCAGTTTGCAATCTGAGGCTGCTATTTATGACGCTGAAGGCAACTACTCAGTAACTCTAACATTAACAACCGAGGATGGTTGTGTATACACGATTGAAGACATTGTTCCTATTTTTCCAAGACCGGTAGCAGCGTTTTCAAGCTCATGGGATGAACTTACTAACGTGGTAAGTTTCACCAATGAGTCTACTATTTCTTCGGGATCGATTAACCTATACACCTGGGATTTTGGAGGAAGTACTTCCAATCTACAAAACCCAGATTATACGTTTCCTACTCCAGGCTATTACGATGTAACCCTAACAGCGACTTCCGATTTAGGATGTACAAATTCAATCACTCAATTGGTTACAGCTATTGATATTATTGAGTTGGACAATAGAAGTTTCCATATTTTCCCAAATCCAGCCAATGACTTTATTCAAATAGAATCTAATTTCCATACTGTCGGACGAATTACCGATGTAACAGGAAGAATTCTAACAGAGAACTTTATTATTCAAGCCAATCAAGTAACGAGCTTTGACGTATCTAACCTTGCAACGGGTTATTATTTCTTGGAAAGTGTTGACGTTGATACTGTTTTACGTGAAAGATTTGTAGTTGAGAATTAGATCATTGACAACTAGTTTTTTATTTCTTAACATTCCATTGCAATAAACTGCTCATTTTTGCGAAATGGAAAAGAGAAGAATTGGGATAGAAAGAGAGCTTTCATGGTTACAATTTAACGAGCGCGTATTGCAAGAGGCACAAGATAATCATGTGCCCTTGCTCGAGCGCTTGAGGTTTTTAGGAATTTTTTCTAGCAACTTAGACGAGTTTTTCAAGGTTAGGTTCGCTACGCTAAGAAGAGAATTAAAGGCGCTAAGAAAGAGTAACTTCTCTGCAGCAAACGCACAGAAAAAACAACTCGAGATTATTCACGATCGTGTTATTGAGCTTCAGCTGAAGTTTGATGCAACGTTCGAAAAGACCAAAGAGGCGCTAGCCATCAATGGTATTTACTTCAAAAATGAATCTCAAGTGACTCCTACTCAAAAGGAGTTTCTAGAGGCTTATTTTGAAGACCAAGTGCGCCATCACATTATTCCTATCATGTTAAAAACGCGAGGAAACATTCCTCCGTTGAACGACAACGAGCTTTATTTAATCGTAGATATTAATACGAAGAGCAAGGAAAAAGTGCATGCTCTAATTGAGGTGCCCACTGCTATCCCGCGATTCGTGACGCTACCAACACCAGACGGTTCAGTGAATGTGATTATGTTAGAAGACATCATTCGCCTGAATTTGCGAAAGATTTTTAGCGTTTTCAAAGTTTCTACAGCGAAGGCTTTCGATATAAAAGTGGTGAGAGATGCTGAATATGAAGTAGAGCAAGATTATTCAAAGAGTGTTTTCGATAAAATATCGAAGAGCATTCAGCAGCGCGACAAGGGAGAATACGTTCGTTTAAATTTCGACCGAAAATTACCCGAAGAATTGTTGACGTTTTTGTTAACGAAAACAAAAATTAAAGACGCCGAAAACATTATTCCTGGAGGGAAATACCACAACAAGCGCGATTTCTTGAAGTTCCCGGCCTTCAATAGACCTGACTTGAATTTCAAGCCTTCTCCGCCTTTAACACACATTGTTCTGGCAAAATCGCAGAACATTCTAGACACCGTAGCGAAGCAAGATATTTTATTGCATTATCCCTATCAGAAGTTTACGCATGTATTAGATATGCTTCGCGCCGCGGCCATTGATCCGTTGGTGAGAACCATTCGCATTACCATGTATCGCATTGCGAGCGACTCACACATTCTACATGCTTTGGTTAATGCAGCTAAAAACGGAAAGCGTGTCGTGGCTATTGTTGAGGTGCAGGCGAGATTTGATGAAGAGCACAACATTGAAATTACACGTATTCTTCAAGATGCAGGAGTGGAGGTAATACCCGGTGTTCCTGGACTGAAGGTGCATTGTAAGATTTTTCAAATTAGTAGAAAAATAGATGGAAGGACCGAGCGCATTACGCACATAGGAACGGGCAACTTCCATGAGAAAACAGCAAACATCTATTCCGATATTACCCTGTTAACGGCTCATTTAGAGATTGGAAGAGAGGTTAGAAAATTATTCGAGTTTTTTGAAGCTAATTTCCACCGTCCTATTTTCAAGCACTTGCTTGTCTCTCCATTCAATACACGAAGAAAATTAATGGAGAACATTCAACGCGAAATTCATTTCGCGAAGAAGGGGAAACACGCTTCCATTATTCTTAAGATTAATAATTTAACCGATGAGACGCTCATAAAAAAGCTTCTCGAAGCTGCCGAGGCGGGGGTGCATATTTCATGCATCATTCGTGGCGTTTGTCTACTTCAGCCTTCAACAAAAAAGCAGAAGAAGAATATTCACATGCGCAGCATCATAGGACGTTACTTAGAGCACGCACGCTTGTTTGTTTTCAATAATGGAGGAGATGAAGTAATCCTATTTGGAAGCGCCGATTTAATGACGCGTAACCTAGATTATCGCGTGGAAGTAACCACACCGGTTTACAATAATTCGCTTAAAGCCGAGATAAAGGAATGGTTAGACATTCAACTCTCTGATACAACTAAGGCACGATCCCTTCATTCGGGAGAGATCAATAACTATATTTGTCCGCTAGACTCGAAACTATTAAAAGATAGCCAGGTAGAATGGAAAAAATACCTGGAGTCGAAGTCTGCGAAAGTATAAATTGAAAATTAGAATATAGTGAGATTAGCTGCTGTTGATATTGGCTCCAATGCCATTCGTTTGTTTGTTGCTGAAGTTTTTTACGACGAAGGAAAGATAGAACTTGATAAAATTAGTCACACCCGAATTCCCATTCGATTGGGTGAAGATGTTTTTACGTTTGGAAGAATTTCCGAACAGAAGGAAAAGCAACTGAAGCAGGTAATAACAGGTTTAGGTTTAATTATCGAGTCTTTGGGAGTAGAGCATTATAGAATTTGTGCAACAAGCGCCATGCGAAGTGCAGAGAATGGAAGAGAAGTTGCAAATGCTATTGCCTTGAAGACCGGTTTGTCAATAGACATCCTTTCCGGTGCTGAAGAAGCCGACATTATTTTCGGAAACTTCGAGCAACAAGATTTACCCAAGTCCAAAAACTATTTATTCATTGATGTTGGTGGAGGTAGCACCGAGTTAAGCATTATAGAAAATTTTGAACGAAAGCACAGCCAATCTTTCGAAATTGGAACCGTGCGCATGCTCATTAACGAACAAGAGAATGTTCCACGAGCCATTTCTTTTTGGTTGAAGGAGTATTTGAACGCTGGCTTAAGTTATGAAGCCATTGCAACAGGCGGAAACATTAGTTCTGCCTTCAAGATGTTAGAGAAAAAACAACGAGAGCCTGTTACAGTAAAAGAGCTAGAGACTTTGTTGCGCGCACTTTCGAAACTGTCTCCCCACGAACGCGTGAAGAAATTTACCATTCGACCAGATCGCGCAGATGTGATTGTCCCTGCATTAAATCTCTACACGCAAGTCGCTAACTCCGCCAATATTGAAAAAATATTCGCTCCGAAATTCGGATTGGCGGACGGTATTGTTTTGAAAATATTCAAGTCACTTTAATTCCGACAAGGATAATTTTCAAGTCTTCGTGTATTTTCGCTACATGAACGCGAAAACAGTAGAGAACTCTATAACTACCATCACCGAACTTATGGTTCCTTCCTATGCTAATTTTAGTGGAAAGGTGCACGGCGGTATCCTTCTTTCAATTATGGATAAAGTGGCGTATGTGGCCGCTGCAAAACATTCTGGAACCTATTGCGTTACTGTTGCCGTGGAAGGCGTAGAATTTTTAAATCCAGTTGAAGTGGGCGAACTCGTTTCGTTTCAAGCCTCTGTCAATTACGTGGGCAACACCACCATGATTGTAGGTATTCGCGTGGAATCGCTTAATCCGAAAACAAGTGTCGTTAAGCACACCAATTCATGCTACTTCACCATGGCTGCCAAAGATGAATCGGGTGCACTCATGCAAGTGCCCGAATTAATTCTCGAAAGCGAAGAACAGATCAGAAGATTTTGTGAGGGAAGAGCGCTGCGCGACTATTCAAAGAAAAAACGCGATTTGTTGAAGTCAGATTTGAAGGGAGTGACTCACGCGCAGCTTATAGAACAATGCAACGAAGAACGTTGTATCGTAAACATTAAAGATTAATTCTTTCGAATGCGATCGCTGCTCATTCTCTTTTGCATAGCACTATCGCTTCATTCGGTTGCTCAATCGGGAAAATCTATTGCGCTCCTTCCACATGTGAATTGTATTTCACTTGACACTTCAATTATTCGCCCCAGTTCCATTCAAGTGTTTTATAAGGATGAAATTTTAAAAAGTGGGTACCGCTATACCGTGCATGGGCAAATGCTCTTGCGCGATACTCTTTTGAATGATACACTCTATGTGAAGTACGAAACGATTGGCGTGCCTTACAATGCTTTTTTGCAAACGTATGAACCTCAATATGGAAAAAGGGACATCTTTCAATTCGGAATTATACAAGCGCCGATAAGCGGACGTTCGTATGATGCTATTCAAAAAAGCGGTTCAATTACACGAGGTATTTCAATCGGAAACCAACAAGACCTCGGCGTTCAGTCTTCCTTGAACCTTCAACTTACAGGAAAAATTGCGAACCGTTTTCAACTGCTCGCGTCCATTTCAGACAACAACATTCCCGTTTCTTCTTCCGGAAGTACACAGCAATTTCAAGAGTTTGATCAGGTGTTTATTCAGCTCACCGATAAACGAAACAAGATTATTGCAGGAGATTTTACCTTGCCTCTGCGGGCGCATTACTTCATGAAGTATACAAAAAGAGGATTGGGGCTCTTCGTTCAAAACACCAGTGAAATTAAGTCACAAGGCATTTTGAAAAGTGAAGTTTCCGTTTCTATTTCGAAGGGTAAATTCAATCGCCAAAGTATTTTAGGTATAGAAGGAAGTCAAGGCCCATACCGTTTACAAGGTGCCCAAGGCGAGTCTTACATCACTGTTTTAGGTGGGACGGAAAACGTTTACATCGATGGAAAAAAATTAATTCGCGGACAAGACCAAGATTATTTAATCGACTACAATTCAGCTGAAATTGTTTTCACTCCGCGAAATAGAATCACGAAAGACAAACGCATTGTCGTCGAATTTCAATACAGTGACCGTCAATATGCACGTCCGTTAATTACAGCTGATATAGAATACACAACGAAAAGGGGAACAACGTACGTTCAGTTTTTTGAAGAAATAGATGCCAAGAATCAACCCCTTCTTCAAACGCTCACTGACGAGGATCGCGTTACGCTTATGCAAGCAGGTGATGCGTTTTCAAGCACGAACGTAAGCGGTATAGACAGTATAGGATTCCAGTCGGATCGCGTTATGTATAGGATTATAGACACGCTCGCATTCACTAACGTCTTAGTCTATTCTACCAATGTCTCCAACGCTTTTTTTACCGCTAATTTTACATTTGTTGGGAATGGAAATGGCAATTACGTCGAGAACGGATTCTCGTCTTACGGAAAAGTATTCAAGTGGGTAGCTCCTATAGACGGGGTGAAGCAAGGAAATTACGAACCCATTCAACGGTTAACTGCCCCAAAGAAACAGCGTATGCTGGTAGCAGGACACACCGCGAATTGGGGACGAGAAACAAATTATTGGAGTATGAATGTGGAGGGAGCGTATACCGATTTCGATGCGAATACATTTTCTAGCCTGAACGATCAGAACAACAAAGGCTTTGCGCTGAAAGCTAACGTGAAAGAGAAGATTGCAGGTAGGAAGGAAGGAAAAGTTTTTCTGTGGGAAATAAATACAGAGAACTTGTCCGCGACATTCAATCGCGTTGAACGCTTTCGTGAAGTGGAATTTGAACGCAATTGGAATACGCGCACATTGCTGCGCTACGGCGAAAGCGAATGGTTGTCTGAAGCCAAAGTTGTTCGCGAATTTTCTTCAGGAAAATTTATTTCTTTAAGTGGAGCACATTATGAAATCGGTTCTGTCTACGAAGGAAATAAAATGAAATTTTTAGTGAACGCAAATCTTTCGAAACGCACCAAGCTTCAGATAGATGCTTCTGCGTTAGAGACCAACGGCGCAGTGAGTTCTTCATTCATTCGTCAAAAGGCCCATCTCTACAGGGAAGGCGAGCGGTTTACTTTGGGAGTTCGCGATGAGCAAGAACAGAACACGTTTGCTATTGCGGAACAATCCTATAAGTTTTTCGATGGTGAGGCATACTTACGTTCAACGGATACTACTCATCGCGCTTTCAAGCTTTTTGTGCGAAACAGAACCGATCACGCTTTTTTGTTGAATGAAGTAACTCCTATTTCTTCAGCAAACAATTATGGAGTTGAATTTCGAAATACAACAAAGGGTGGAAGTTATTTCGCACTTACCGCAAGCAACAGACAATTGGTTTCGTTGAACAGCTTAGCTCTTATAAAACCATTGGGTAGTTTACTCGGGCGAATAGAATTTCGAACACCGCAAAACAAATGGGCGCAGCTAAATTTATTTTACGAAACGTCAAGTGGTTTGGAAGCGAAGCAAGCTTTTATTTATGCTGAAGTCCCTGCAGGTCAGGGCGTATACGTGTGGAACGATTACAACGACAACGGCATCAAAGAACTTTCTGAATTTGAGGTTGCTGCTTTTACTTATGAAGCGAACTATGTGCGTCTACCAGTTCAGACCACGGAATACCAGAGTATTTACACCGCATCATTTACTTCTTCATTGAATATGAACCCACGTCAATTGAAGAATAAAACCTCCATTCTGTACAGTGCGCTTAAGTCTTGGAGCACTCAGATAATGAGCAGGGCAGAACGCAAATCAACCTTTGGTGGTTTAGAGCATATTTCGCCGTTTTATGAGAATGAAACCTTTTTGGTTTCTGCCGGAAATGTATTTAGAGGAACATTATTCTTTCGAAAATCAGATCCTAATTTCAGCGCCGACCTTACTTCACAGAAGGTCATGAACAAAGCTTTTTTACTTTCAGGATTTGAAACGCGTGTTGAGCAGAGCTTCACAATAAATTTCAGGAAGGCAATTGAAACAAGCATTCAGTTTTTACTTCAAGGTACTTCAGGGAATAAACAGACAACTTCAGATTTTCTTGCGACGCGAAACTTTTCTTCCACCTATATCACTGCAACTCCCTCGTTCGCGTTTCAACCTACAAACAACAAACGATATTCTGTTTTAGGTGAATACGCAATCAGAAAAGGAAACGCCAGTGAATCTGCCTTCCAGGCGCAAAGTCTTTCTGTGGGCGCCGATGCGCAAGTGGAAGCGAAGAACGGTCAGCTATTCAAAAGTGAATTCAAGTACATACGCATTCAATTTGAAGGCGATGCAACGGGTCCGGTTGTCTACGATGCGCTGGGCGGATTGCAAGCAGGAAACAACCTCACGCTGGCCTGCGCATGGCGCAAAACAATCAATCAGAATTTGCAACTTTCGTTGAATTACAATGGAAGGAAAAGTGACGGGCGTGAAATTGTTCACGCTGGAAATATGAGTGTGCGTTTGTTGTTTAACTAAACCACATCATAATTTCTTCCAACTGCGCAGCGGGTACATCGAGCTTGTTTTTCTTACGGTACTGATTCAAGTTTTGGTGCAGTGCTGTGGCTTTGGTTTCTTTCAATTTATCGAGTGAAAGAAATCCCATGCTCACGATAGCCTCTATCCAATGTGCTTGAATTCCTTTCGCTTCGAAAGAAGCAACATCAGGTCCTTCTTGTTTTTTCTCAGGGCGCATTTGCGGGAAGAACAAAACTTCTTGAATGCTCTCGTTATTGGTCATCATCATAACCAAACGATCAACACCAATGCCCATTCCAGAAGTAGGCGGCATGCCATATTCCAATGAACGCAAGAAATCGTAATCAATGAACATCGCTTCATCGTCGCCGCGCTCCATCAAGCTCGCTTGCTCTTCGAAGCGTTCGCGCTGATCAATAGGATCGTTCAATTCTGAATAAGCATTCGCCAATTCTTTTCCATTCACCATTAATTCGAAACGCTCTGTAAGTTCAGGGTTTTCGCGGTGACGTTTGCACAACGGCGACATCTCAACCGGATAATCTGTTATGAACGTTGGTTGAATGTAATGCTTCTCGCACATTTCACCGAATAGCGTATCGATGAGTTTTCCTTTCCCTAAATTTTCTCCAGCATCTAAACCCAATTCTAAACACTTCGCACGAAGCTCGTCTTCAGACTTTCCGGTAATATCGAACCCAGTATATTCCTTAATCGCATCGGTCATGGTAACGCGCGTGAATGGAGCTTTAAAGCTTAATGTTTTTTCTCCGAACTGAACTTCAGTTTGTCCAAGCGCTTCCATAGCGACATGCTCCAACATTTGCTCGGTGAAATTCATCATCCAGTTGTAGTCTTTGTAGGCTACATAAATTTCCATCACTGTGAATTCTGGATTGTGCGTACGATCCATTCCTTCGTTGCGGAAGTTTCTGCTGAATTCGTAAACACCGTCGAATCCGCCTACAATAAGTCTTTTCAAATACAACTCATTCGCAATACGCAAGTACATGGGAATGTCAAGCGAGTTGTGATGTGTTATAAACGGACGAGCAGAGGCTCCTCCGGGAATAGGCTGAAGCACGGGAGTATCAACTTCCAAGTATCCTTTGTCGTTGAAGAAATTACGCATGGCATTCACAATCTTGGTGCGCTTCACGAAGGTATCTTTCACTTTCGGATTCACCACAAGATCTACATAGCGCATACGGTAACGCAATTCAGGATCGGTGAATGCATCGTAAATATTTCCATCTGCATCGGTCTTCACCATTGGAAGTGGCTTCAATGATTTTGCAAGAACTTTTAGTCCTGAAACGTGTATTGAAACTTCACCCAATTTGGTGGTGAAGAGTGTTCCTTCAATCCCAACGAAATCGCCGTAGTGAAGGAGGTGACGAACAACCTCTTGGTAAAGCGATTTGTCTTCGCCTGGACACAATGCATCTTGATTGATGTACAATTGAATGCGTCCGGTTGAATCGAAAAGATCTGCGAATCCGGCCTTTCCCTGAATACGCTGATTCATTAAACGTCCGGCAACAATAACCTGTTTACCCTCTGCGTAGTTCGCCTTTATTTCTTCGGCGTTTGAAGTGGTAATAAATTCTTCAGCAGGGAAGGGATCAATGCCTAGCGCGCGCAATTTTGCGAGTGCTTCTCTGCGTACAATTTCTTCAGGGGAAAGATTCAAATTCATGAACGCGAATTTAGCACAATTACGAACTCGCCCTTCGGTTCGTGTGTGCTGAAATGCGCTAAAAGTTCAACAAGGGTTCCGCGACGTGTTTCTTCGAATTTCTTCGATATTTCGCGGGAGACAGAGCATTGGCGGTCTTCACCACAGAATTTTATTAACTGTTCTAAGCATTTCACCATGCGGTGAGGCGATTCATACAGAACAGAAGTGAAGGGGTTTTCGGCTATTCGCTTGAGTTGTGTTTCTCTTCCTTTTTTTTGTGGAAGGAACCCTTCGAAAATAAATTTATCGGTTGGAAGTCCACTATTCACAAGGGCAGGAACGAAAGCCGTTGGGCCGGGAAGACATTCCACAGGAATGTTGTTTTGAATGCACGCGCGAACCAACAAAAATCCAGGATCTGAAATACCGGGTGTTCCCGCATCGGAGATAAGGGCAACCGATTGCGATTGTTGAATGCGCTCAATGATGTGATCGAGTTTTTGATGCTCGTTGTGCTGATGGAAGGCCACCAGTTGTTTTGAAAATTCAAGGTGATGCAATAACCGAACGCTCACTCGGGTGTCTTCACACAAAATGAAATCACACTCCTTTAAAATGCGAATCGCACGCAGGGTAAGGTCTTCAAGGTTTCCAACAGGTGTTGGGACTACGAATAGCCTCATGCCATGTAGCGTCTGTTTACCAAGTCGGTAAAGTCTTTAACGGCCATAGAATCAGGATTCCAGCTGTATTTATCTTTCAATATTTGAAGAACACGCATGGCTTCATCGCGATTCGTATTGTTCAGTTTCTCCAATGTCACTTCATACTCTTGGTTGTTTCCTTTGAACAAATCTTTACAGAATTGAAAACGTTGATTCAAGGAAATGTTCTTTTTCAAATCGCTAATCGGTGAACCCTCTAATTTCTTTGCTATGGTCGCTTGCTGGCTTGCATTTTCTTTGAATGAATCGTTCAACGAAACCATTGGCTTCACTTCCCCCTTCGGAGCTTCTATAGTTGGTTCATCATTTGGAATCAACTGAAAGACAATTTCCTCATCCTCATCTTCCTCCTCCTCTTGCGAAGCATCTTGTGCAACATCTTTCGTAGAATCTTGCTCCGCATTTACCTCTTGTGTAACACCTTCCGCAGGACCTTGCGTAGCATCTTGCACAGCAACCTGCTCCACCTCCTTGATAGCATCAATCAAATTCACTTGATTAGCAAGCTCTGCAGGAGGGGCAATAGGGGTGAAATCTATTTTTATGGGCTCAGAGGTCTCTAAAACCGCTTGCATTTTTTCTGCTGGAGTGATTGTTTCTGTGAACGCTTTGAAACGAAGAACAATAAGTTTTTCATACAGCTCACTGCATAATTCAACTAAGTGCTGCGTTTGATCAGGCGACATGTTGCCGGAAAGCAGTTCGTTAATGTTGTGGTGAAGATTGTCTGAAAGTTCTTTCAATCGTGTAGCGTTTTCCATAGTACAATTTGTACTTCAAAAATAAACTCCCAATGCTTTCCTTTTCAGGAAGTATTGGGAGTTATTAAAAGCGGATAGTGAACACTTACCGCTTTAATGGTAAGAAATTAGTTTCCTTCGGTTCCTTCAGTCGATTCTTTGGGAATTTCAGGATATACAACCAACGGACAATCGCCAGGGGCTGCAAGCAATTCTTTATCTAAAGTTTCAGGTGTTACTAAAAGTTGAGTTGCAATTTTATTAGTAGGATCGAGCTGTAAGACTTTGTTCCAAGCTGACTTCGAACAATTGATGTCGCCCATATTTCCGTAGTACAATCCAAGGTATTGGTAGGCCTCAGCTAAATTCTTTTTATTCTTTTCAATGATTGCAGGGTCTTGTCCAACCAGAATAATTCCTTTTTCGTAGAAAGGCTTTGCCAATCCTTTTGCAGGACTTGTTTCAGTTACAGTAGCCAAGTCAATTTTATTCTGAGATTTTGCAACCCAGAACCAAGCCTCAGGATAGCGAACAGAGCTTCTGCGGAAGGTAGTATCTGCTAGTACATATTGCTGAGAGAAATAATACATCTGTCCTTGAATGAACTGATCTTTAGGATCAGCCCCCAATTTCACCGTCTTCTTTTCATACCAATCTGCTGCTTTGCTGTATAACTTAATGCGAAGCGCCTCGTTCTCTTTTCCTTTCGAAGCAATGGCCTTGTTGGTATAAATCGTAGCAATTTCGTTGTAACCTTCTGTGTACTCTGGGAATAAAGCAAGCGCTTTTTCCAAAGAAACGATTGCAAGACTGTCTTGCCCCAATCCCATGCAAATTTTGTTGTAGTTCACATAATCGGAAACGTCTTGGTTTTTTATTTCTTGGCGAGAGAAGTAAATATCCATGTATTTTTTCGCTTCAGTAAAGTTCTTTAATTCCAGGTATGAGTAACCCAAAACACGATTTAACTTATAATTCTCTGGATCGCAAGGCATGGCAGCTGTAACCTCTGTAATGGCATTTTCGTAATTTTTTGTCAAATAAAAGAAAGAAGCATAACGTTGCTGAATGCGGCATGAGTTGTTCAATTCCAAATATTTGGCATAAGCAGCTATGGCCTCTTCAAAGCGACCGTAGTCTTTTAATAATTCAGCCTTAACTCTGTAAGATGGGGCGAAAGTGGGGTCAGTAGCAATAGCTTCACTGTAGAACTTCAATGCCTCTTCGTTATTTTTTGCACCTTGATATAATTGGGCTTTTCTATACAAAGCGGGCACATACTGCGGATCTATTTCAAGACACTTGTTGTACTCTGTAATGGCGAAAGATTGGTTATTTATCTCTTTGAAACGAAAGTAATCACCGAGAGTTAAACCCAATTGAAGACGAATAGCTTTTGTTTCAATTTCAACTTCAGCCAAGGCATCAAGCGTTTGCTTTGCAGTTCCTAGATTTTTCGCGTCTTCTGCAATGTTAGCCGCTGCAATAGCAATGTAGGTAGTGTATTTTAAATCTTTCGTGGCTTTGTTTTTTTTGTTGTCTACAATGCCGCGCGCTTTAGCAAAATAGGTGTCTGCTTTTCCGCCATTCCCCTCGCGCATTTCAATTTGACCAAGGCCAACATAGTTCAGAGGGAAAAGAGAATCTGCCTTCACCCCAGCTAAGAATGCTTCTTTTGCTTCAGTGGTTTTTTTAGCGTCAATAAATTTTCCGTCTACTGCCCACTCTAAATAATTGAATCCATCCACAGCGAATTTCTCTGCGCTATTCGGCATACTTGCCAGGTCACGCAGCGCTTTTTCGTAACGCTCGTTCAAGGTTGAAGTGCGAATTGGATCGAATGCTGGATTGAGTTCTAGTGGAGCTCTTTTTTGTGCTGTGCACGAGATAAGTAGCACGTTGGCTACAAGGATTGTGAATAGGTTCTTCATATTCATGTTTACTTATTTCAGGTTTAGTCTTTAATTCGAATAACTCTTGTTGGCGACGTAGCAGCAACCATGCCCATTTTGTGAATGATCAGCTGGCCCTTCTCTCCGTTCAAGAAAGAAATGAATCCCGTTCCCACTGTTCCCTTCAATCCTGTGCGGATAGCATACACATCTCGGGTGAACGGATAGCTCTTGTCGAACACATAGGCTTGGAAAGGATAACGCACACGTTCTGGATGATCTGTAAGGGTGTTGTTCAAAATTCCAACGACATCAATTTTATCTCTGAACGCCTTGGTTACTTTGTCTTCTGGATCGGTTATCCAGCTTACAGAAATGATTCCTATTGCCCCAGGATTGTCATGCACGTAGTTAATTACAGCTGCCGTGCTGTCCATTGCGAAGAAGTTCGCAGGCATGCCACCACCGTTTAAAAAATTCTCTTGAACATATCGCGCATTGCACGATCCGTTGTGATCGAAAATAATTCGAATGTCTCCATTTTTGTTTGAAGGATTAATCTGATTCCAATTGGTGATCTGTCCGCCAAGAACTTGTTTCGCTTGATCAAGTGTTAAAACAGTATCTTGATTTTCCTGATGAATAATCAACGCAATAGCATCTGTAGCAATTTTAACTGATTCTGGAATGCGTTGTTTCGAAGCAAAGAAATCCAATTCAGCTTGTGAAAGCGGACGGTTAATAATTGCAGCTTGAATGCTATCTGCTAATAACAAACGAATAATCTCCTCTTCAGTAGAATAAGTAGGTTTAATTTTCGCTTTGTCGTAGATCTGCTGATAAACTGGAATTTGAGATTGCATCATGAGACTATAGCTCTCATCGACTCCAATTTTCAATTCGCCCGATGAAATTCCCTCCGCTGTTGTGTCGTAGTTGCCGCAGCTGGCAATCAATGCGCCGAAGAGCGCTAAAAAAAGTAGTTTTTTCATAATGTGGTTTTTTCAGATTTAAGGTCTTTCCACGCATTGAAAATTCTTCTTGCGCGCATTGCAGCATACAACAGGAGCACTAGCGCGAACCAATATTTACGTTGGCCCGGCAAGGCATTGTCTAATGCACTGGAGGCCACACAATAGACGGCCATTCCAATGAATACTCCTACCATAATAATCTGACTAATGAGCAGCGGCTTTTTTAGCATAGGGTGCAAATTTAATCGTTTACGAGTGAAAATTGAATAGGAATAGTTTGTTTTACAGCAACGGACGTATTTCCGCTACGACCGGGGATCCAATTCGGCATTTTTTGGATGGCTTTCAGCGCTATTTTATTCAACTCTTCACCGTACTCTATGCCGCGTTCAATAGACACACGCGAGATGCTACCGTCTTCTTCAATAATGAAAGAAACATAGACAGTACCTTCGATTCCGAGGTTTTTCATACGCTCGGAGTAATAGATGTTTTCTTGAAGAAAAGCATAGAGTTCAGAGATTCCTCCTGGGAATTCAGGCATGAATTGGGCGAATGTTTTGAAATTGTTATTTTTTTTCTTTTTAACGGTGGTCGTGTCAACCGTGAAATTGGGTTCCTCCGGGAATCCGAAGAAATCGTCATCGTCGCCACCGAGACCAATTCCACCAAAGCGACTGAATACGTTGGTTTTTTTGGTAGTGTTATCTACAATTGTCACCGTGCGGTTTTCTGCGCCGCCTCCTTGTGCTTTCTGCACGAGAGATTGTTTCTTCGGTTCTTTTTTTGGTTGAATTTTAATTTCATCCAAGCGCACAGTAGCCAATTGTGTCATCTGCACTTCCGGTGCTTTTTTCTCAATGGCTTTGTTGGAAAGGGTTAGCGCGAAGAGGAATCCGGAAACCATGCATATTCCCATGGCGGTAGAGAGCAACGTTCTGCGTCCGTAATTCTTGCGAAGCGTATAAGCTCCATACATTTTGTTTCTAGTTTCAAAGACCACTTCATCGAGTGTTTTGAAAAGGGTGCGAGTCGTTTTCATAACTGTTGTTTTCTTTTTCAAACGAGGTATTGCTAGAGGTTGGTCTATTGAAGGGTTATCTTTGGTATTCATTTCCATTTAAAAATTTCATTTCTATGAGAAGCCTTTTTCTAGTTTTATGCTTGCTTATTCATGCTGAAACCCATGCGCAGCAAGAGAAATTTCTTGTTTCAAATGGAAAGAAATTACCCTTGAAAGAGTTTGTTGTGAACGGCGAATACGAAGCGAGACTTCCGTTTATCCTGTTTTTACATGGTGCTGGGGAGCGCGGAAGCGACAATGTTGCGCAGACCAAGGTGGGTTTACCGGTATTTATGGAAACCCTGAAAGCCGCTGGATTAGAGCATTATATTCTGTGGGCTCCTCAGTGTCCGAGCGTTCAGCGATGGACCGATGTGGATTGGAAGGCTGTTGTTCACACCATGAAAAAAAATCCAACATGGCCCATGGAGGTTCTTATGCATAGCATTGATTCATTGGTGGCAAATTCGACGATCATCGATACCAGACGCATGTATATTGCAGGATTGAGTATGGGCGGATACGGCACGTGGGAATACATTGCGCGACAGCCGTATCGTTTTGCTTCAGCAATGCCGGTTTGCGGCGGCGGAGATATTGCACAAGCGAAGAACAATACGCAAACCGCAGTGTGGGCTTTTCATGGCGAGGCCGATAACGTAGTGCCTTTTGAGAATTCAGTTCGCATGGTGAACGCAACAAAAAAGGTGAACACGAATGTTCACCTCATTTCGTATCCAGATGTCAAACACGACAGTTGGAACAGAGCTTTCGCGGAGAAGAAAATCGTTCGCGATTTCATTTCAACACGAAAAAAATAATTTCTATTATCCGAGCTGCTCTTTAATCGCGGCAATCTTGCTCAACGCGTCTGATTGCTTTTTCCTTTCACCTTCTAAAACGGCAGCCGGTGCGTTGTTTACGAATCGTTCATTCGAAAGCTTCGCCTCTACAGACTTCAAGAATCCTTCGAGGTAAGCCAACTCTTCCTTCATCTTCGCTTGCTCTGCTTCAACGTCAACAGACGCGGTGTAAGGAATGAAATATTCAACACCATTTACCATGAAGCTGAATGATGGACTCATCTTTTCAGACACTTCATTCAATTCAGAAATGTTACACAAATGTGAGAACGCTGCATCGAACGAAGAATTTCTGTTTGCTGTTTTCATGAATGAAACAACCAGCGCTTCTTTGTTCGGAAGGTTTTGCTTTTTGCGAACGTTACGAACTTCCGTTACCAACTGCTCAAACTCTTCAAAGTCTTTTTGAATGTTCGCATCGAACGTTTTTGCAGCAGGCCAATTCGAAATACAAATCATTTCTGATTCGCTCTGCCACGATTCCATGTGCTGCCACATTTCTTCCGTTAGGAAAGGCATAAACGGATGCAACACTTTCAATAAATTTTGGAAAATATCAAGCGTGTCGTTGTATGTTTTTGAATCGATTCCTTTTCCGTAAGATGGCTTCGCCATTTCTAAATACCATGCGCAGAAGTCGTCCCAAATTAATTTATACGTCTGCATCAACACTTCGCTAATGCGGAACTTATCGTATCCGTCTTCCATGTCAGCAAGCACTTGCTCGAAGCGATTGTTCATCCACTGCACTGCAATGGCCGAAGATTCAGGTTGTTCCAACGACGCATCAATCTTCTCTTCCCAGCTCTTCACCAAACGGAAGGCGTTCCAAATTTTATTAGCGAAATTTCTTCCTTGCTCACACAACGATTCATCGAACGGAAGGTCGTTTCCAGCTGGAGAAGAAAGTAACATTCCCACACGAACGCCGTCTGCTCCGAACTGTTGCATGAGCTCAATCGGATCGGGTGAGTTACCCAACGACTTGCTCATTTTTCTTCCTTGCTTATCGCGAACGATACCTGTGTAGTATACATTTTTGAAAGGGAAGTTTCCAACGTATTCATATCCTGCCACTATCATTCTAGCCACCCAGAAGAACATAATCTCTGGAGCGGTTACTAAATCGGCAGTAGGGTAGTAGTAGTCTAATTCTTCTTTCGAATAGAATCCGTCGAACACACTAATTGGCCACAACCACGAGCTGAACCAAGTGTCCAATACGTCTTCGTCTTGCTTCAAATCATTAGCGGTCCATGAAGAACCTTTTACATGGAATTGCGCAATGGCATCTTCCACATTTTTCGCAACCTCGAAAGTTCCATCAGGCGCATAGAACGCAGGAATGCGATGTCCCCACCACAATTGACGAGAGATACACCAGTCTTTGATGTTCTCCATCCAATTGCGATACGAGTTCTTGAATTTCGGAGGGAAGAAACGAATGGTATCGTTCATGACATTTTCCAAAGCAGGCTTGCTCAGGTCTTTCATGTCTACGAACCACTGCAACGACAAGCGTGGTTCAATAACCACGTCAGTACGTTCTGAATATCCAACTTTATTCAAGTGCTCTTCGGTCTTGGCCAGCAATCCGGCAGCGTCTAAATCTTTTGCAATTTGATCACGAACAGCAAAACGTTCTTGCCCAACATACATTCCTCCTGCTTCGGAAATGGTTCCGTCTGCATTCATCATGTTGATCACTTCCAATTGGTATTTTTCACCCAACATAAAGTCATTTTGATCGTGAGCAGGCGTTACTTTCAAGCAACCTGTTCCGAATTCAATTTCAACATATTCATCGGCAATGACAGGAACAGCGCGGTTCACCAAAGGAACAATAACGTTCTTTCCGTGAAGGTGTGTGTAACGCTCGTCTTTCGGATTCACGCAAACAGCGGTGTCTCCAAGAATGGTTTCAGGACGTGTGGTTGCAACAGTTAAAAATTCGTTGGTTCCTTCGATTTGATATTTTAGGAAATACAACTTCGATTGTATTTCCTTGTGTATTACTTCTTCGTCTGATAAAGCGGTAAGTGCAGCAGGATCCCAATTGATCATGCGTTCGCCGCGATAGATTTTTCCTTTTTTGTGAAGGTCAATGAAGCAGTCGATTACGCTTTCGTAATATTTCGGATCCATGGTGAAACGTGTGCGATCCCAGTCGCAGCTTGCTCCCAATTTCTTCAATTGATCTAAAATAATTCCACCGTGCTTGTGCGTCCATTCCCACGCGTGCTCCAAGAACGCATCGCGCGAAAGATCAGATTTCTTGATTCCTTCTTTGCGAAGTTTCTGAACAACTTTCGCTTCGGTTGCAATAGAAGCGTGATCGGTACCGGGCACCCAACATGCGTTGAAGCCGCGCATGCGCGCACGACGAATGAGCAAATCTTGAATGGTGTTATTCAACATGTGTCCCATGTGCAAGACTCCTGTGACGTTCGGCGGAGGAATAACAATGGTGTACGCAGGCTTGTCGTTCGGAGTAGATTTAAAAACCTTCTTCTCTAGCCACATTGCGTAAATGCGGTCTTCCGTCTCGTTTGGAGAGTATTTGCTTGGAATTTCCATGTATATAGAATGAAGGTGCAAATTTAAGCACCTCCCTTCAACTTCAGTGGGAAAATATCGATTAAACGGAAATTACCTCGCGGGCAATTTCTTCGCTGACTTCAACTTGTATTAAACAATCTCCAATTTCTTGGATCAATGAAAAGTGAAACAGGCCGTTCTTATTTTTTTTATCGTTCAACATGAATTGAAAAATTTCTTCTTGTTCTTCTTTGCTGAAGGAAGGTAGAGGATCGAAAATTCCGAGAATGCGATTTTCAATGGTTTGCGCCAATGATGGGTTGAGAATTTGCAATTGCACTGCTATTCGATTCTCTAGAATCATGCCCCATCCAATAGCATTGCCGTGGGTGATAGGATCAGATTTCGCTAGAAAGAAAGATTCAATCGCATGTCCAACAGTGTGTCCGTAATTCAATTTTTTTCGAACCGAACGTTCGTTCGGGTCTTGTGTGGTAATCTCAGATTTAATCTCGTTTGATCGTTTGACGAATACAGCAATATGCGATGCCTCAGTCGGATCTACGTGTGCTAAGGCTTCCCAATATTTAGCATCGGCAATAAGGGCATGTTTGAGCATTTCTGCGAAACCAGACCTCAATTCTTTTTCTGGAAGCGTATTTAGGAATCCAGTAAAAACAAGGACACTTTTCGGCCAGCTAAATAGTCCAACGGCGTTTTTTACAGACATAAGATCAATTCCGCACTTTCCGCCCATGGCAGCATCCACTTGCGCCATAACCGTGGTTGGGATGTTAATGAAGTCTATTCCACGTTTGAAGGTAGAGGCTACGAACCCCCCGATATCAGAGATTACTCCTCCGCCTACATTAAGAAGAAGCGATTGTCTGTCTGCATTGTGATGAAGCAACTCTTCGTAGAGTTGTCCAACAATTTCGAGCGATTTACTTTCTTCCCCTTCCGGAATTTCAATGATAGGAACATTGTTCAGCGCTGCTATTGTTTCAAGCAGAAAGCTCACGCAGTGCTCGTTCGTATTGCTGTCGCACAAAATGAATGTCGCAGAGTGAGATGCCACTTCTTCTGTGAGAATCCGTTGTATTTCGTCGAAAGAATGAATGGTTTTAACGTTCATGGGTGGGTGAAATTATGAATTATTCTTCAGAGCTGTTCTTTAACTGCACCTTTCACTACAATCTTCAAGCAGAATGTTACTTTTTGATAATAATCAGTTTTCCATTGGAATAGCCTAAGGCAACTTAAAGAGACTTTACCCGTCTTTCAAGTACCTAACTAAAAAGATCATGAACTTAACTATCGCTTTGCAAGAGGTTTGGGCTAAGCAGCCGCACCTTATTCTAATCGGAGGATTTATAATCCTTGTCGGATTTGTTTCTAAAATGAGACTATTCGCAAAGGCCAATCAACCCATCGAAGCAGCCTTTGTTCCAGGTTGGGACTTGATGATAATCATGAAAATGATTGGACGACCTGCGAAGCACGCTTGGTATTTCGCTATTCCTGTCTTGAATGTTTTCTTTGGATTCAAAGTGCTGGTTCAATTGGCACAATCGTTCGGAAAGCGCTCAAATACTGACGCACTTTTGGTTTGCTTGTTCAACGTTTTTTATATGTTGAATTTAGCTCTTGCCTACGACGAAGAATATGTCGGTCCTGTTTATAAGGATACCATTGAACCGGCTGTTCCTGTTGCGAAAGGAGTGGCTTAATGAATAAAAGAGTCGAGTGAAATTTTCACTTCTTGTGGAAGGGTAACTTTCAACAAAGGCTCTTGTTCCATGGCGCGCTCAATAGCGAATACCGCTTCTTTGTTTCGTGCCCAACTTCTTCTTGCAATACCGTTGTTAACGTCCCAGTGCAACATGCTGCGTAACTTTTTGTCGCATGCATCACTGCCGTCGAGTAACATCCCGAATCCACCGTTAATCACTTCTCCCCATCCGACACCACCACCGTTGTGCAAACTCACCCATGTGGCTCCGCGGAAGGCGTCGCCCACAAAGTTCTGCACCGCCATGTCTGCAGTGAATCGAGAACCGTCGTATATGTTGCTCGTTTCGCGATAAGGAGAATCGGTTCCACTTACATCGTGGTGATCTCTTCCAAGAATTACAGGTCCAATCTTTCCTTCACCAATGGCTTTGTTGAACGACGCTGCGATTTCCATGCGTCCTTGTGCATCTGCGTATAGAATACGTGCTTGCGAGCCCACCACTAACTTGTTGCTCTTCGCTTCGCGAATCCACTGGATGTTATCGGCTAATTGTTGTTGAATTTCAGCAGGTGCTGTTTCTTTCAACTTCAACATAACTTCCAATGCAATGGCATCGGTAGCATCTAAGTCTTCAGATTTCCCACTTGCACACACCCATCTGAACGGCCCGAATCCGTAGTCGAAACAGAGGGGACCCAAAATATCTTGAACGTAAGACGGGTATTTGAATTCGCGCTCAAGTGTTGGAATATCTGCCATCACGTTTGCTCCTGCACGCGAAGCTTCCAACAAAAATGCATTTCCATAATCGAAGAAATACATTCCGTTTTCGCTGTGCTTTTGAACAGCGGCTGCATGACGAATAAGAGACTCTTCAACTTTTTCTTTGAATGAATTTGGGTTCTCCGCCATAAGCGAATTACTCTCTTCATAGGTCAATCCAATCGGATAATATCCTCCTGCCCACGGATTATGCAACGAAGTCTGGTCACTTCCTAAGTCAATGTGAATGCCTCGTTCCGCGAACACTTCCCACACTTCAACAATATTTCCAATAAACGCAAAGCTGTGTGCTTTTCCTATTTTAAGTTCTTCTTGAACGCGCGCGCAAAGTGTGTCAATATTATCAATAAGCTCATCTACCCATCCTTGTTCGAAACGTTTCGTAGCAGCTTTCGGATTCACCTCAGCTGTAATGGACACACATCCTGCAATGTTACCTGCCTTGGGCTGTGCGCCACTCATACCACCTAATCCAGCGGTTACGAAAAGCAATCCTTCAGCTGCGCGATCATAGACAGTTTTATCGCCGCGTTTAGTGCGAAGCATGCGCGCTGCGTTCATGACAGTGATGGTTGTACCATGAACGATTCCTTGCGGACCTATGTACATGTAGGATCCCGCAGTCATTTGTCCGTATTGCGTTACACCCAACGCGTTGAATTTTTCCCAATCGTCTGGCTTACTGTAATTCGGAATCATCATTCCGTTCGTTACCACAACACGCGGTGCAGAAGGACTAGAGGGAAAGAGTCCCATTGGATGTCCGCTGTACATCACAAGCGTTTGCTCTTCGGTCATTTCACTCAAATACTTCATCACCAAACGGTATTGCGCCCAGTTTTGAAAGACTGCGCCGTTTCCACCGTATGTAATTAATTCATACGGATGCTGTGCCACGCTTGGATCCAAGTTGTTTTGAATCATGAGCATGATGGAAGCCGCTTGCTGGCATTGTGCAGGGTATTCAGAAATTGGACGAGCATACATTTCGTAGGTTGGACGATAACGGTGCATGTAAATGCGTCCGTATGCCTTCATCTCTTCGGCAAATTCCTTTGCCAATGTTTCGTGCAATTCCGAAGGGAAATAGCGAAGGGCATTGCGCAAGGCTAGCCCCTTTTCTTCGTTTGAAAGAATTTCCTTTCTCTTGGGTGCGCGATTAATAGCGGCATCCATGGCTGGAACAACAGGCAATGCTGTTGGAATTCCTTCTTGTATTTGGTCTTGAAATGTTGACATAAGTGAGTGTGCTAAAATTGAGCAGCGAGCGACAAATTTAGGCCGTTCATTTGTTTTTCGTTGAAGTTCTGAAATGCGAAAGTGAAACTGTTAGAGGTAATGTTTCTCCACTCGGCGCGAAGAAGCAAGTGTTCATCAATTAAATAATTTACGTTGAAGCCATATCCCCACAAATCATTGTTTACTCCGGAAATAACCAGGTTGTTTGAGTCTTTCATCAATTCCCCACGCCCGACTAGTGTAAGCTTTTCATTCACATTGTAAGCGAGTCCGAGAAACCCAGTTATCCAACTTTTGTTGAATCCATTACTTTCTGTTTCTTGAATACCATAGTCTGTTTGGAACTGAACTGTCCAATTCTTTTTCAATTGAATATTGCCGTAAAAGTTTTGAAAGAAGCGCATCTGAGAGCCTGTGAAAACAGGAACTTCTCCGTAATAGGTCGAATGGTTGAGGGTAATGTTAGCGTTAGGTTTAAATTGAATCTGACTTCCAAAACTCATTCGCGATTGCTGAGGAACAAGTGACATGGTTTGCCATCCGTTGAGCGCAAGAACAGACCCAAACCACTTGTTGTTTTTCGAGGTGTATTGAAGGGCTATACCGCTTTCGTAATAAGGAGAGTTCTCTGCGGCTAAACTTCTACTCAGCGATAAATTGGAGAATCCAATGGCAGACTCTAGCCCAATGTGTGAGGGCATTACCCCCGCTTGTAGCCAAAGGTTTTCTGTACTGCTCAATTTACACGCGATGTTCCCAACATAAAGTGCTCCCAAGTCAATGGGTTCCGCGGAAGTAACCTTGTTTGCATAGGTTCCTTCAACCAACGAAAGTTGTGTTTTGACGCGCGCAGAACTGTATTTAAAGTCAAGCACTGCAGTATTCAGTGCCACATGATTGGTGGAAGTGTGGCTGTATAAAAAATCAGGACGTTGATGGTCGTTCCAATTGTGTTGATCTTGGGCAAAATAGATTTCAGTGTAACCTGAAAAATGAATACTGTCTTTGTTAATTTGAGAAAAAGCGAAATGTGGAGAGAGTAGTCCTAAAATAAAGAGCAGACGCATACAATGGTTTTTACAAAGATGCGAAGTTATTTAA
Source organism: Flavobacteriales bacterium (assembly GCA_044239865.1). Taxonomy (GTDB): domain Bacteria; phylum Bacteroidota; class Bacteroidia; order Flavobacteriales_D; family Sanyastnellaceae; genus CAIZGX01. The sequence goes on along the minus strand of JBIIAO010000002.1, from coordinate 427,375 downwards.
TGAATTTACCCGTCTTTTTATCGAAGCCAAAAGGGCAATGTTTGCAACCGCTTTGACAACAATGTCCTCTTTTTAAGTGATATTCTTCGGTGAAAATAAAAAAACCTTCTTCACTTAAATAGTAGTCTTCTACCTGTACTTTTGAATTATCTTCTTCTCTCATATGGCAAAAATGCAATTTACTAACTTGAACAAAAAAATAAATTTTCAACTTCCTATTTACGATAGTTTGAATCTCGAAGAAGTCGGAAAGATAGTCGTTAAACGATTCGATCGGTTACATCCAACAATTAATGGAAACAAATGGTTTAAGTTAATGTTCAATTTGGAAGAGATGAATAGGCGTGGGGCCAGACAGCTGGTCACTTTTGGGGGTGCTTATAGCAATCATATTCATGCAACGGCTGCTGTTGCCAAGGAGTTGGGAATACATGCTGTAGGCATCATTCGCGGGGAAGAACCGAAGGATTATAGTCCAACCTTGCTGTTTGCAAAGGAATGTGGAATGGAGCTCTGCTTTATTTCCAGAGCCGATTACGAAGAACGGAATAGCGAAGAAATGAAGGCGTGGGTGCACGAAAAATGGGAGTCGGCCTTTTTAGTTCCTGAAGGAGGTTCGAATTATTTGGGAATGAACGGCGCCATGCAAATGGTAAGCGAAGAAGATTTCGAATTTGATCATTGGCTTGTTGCAGCCGGAACAGGCACAACCGCTGCGGGACTGCTTGTTCAATCGAAACCGCACCAAAAAGTATGGATATACAGTGCGCTGAAAGGAGAGCACTACATGCGAAATGAAATTCGAAATAAACTGATTTACTTTTTTCACGACGAAGTTGCTGCTGATGAAGTGTTAGAGCGGGCAGTTGTTTTCAGTGAAGATGAATTTGGAGGGTATGGAAAATTCAATGAACGATTAATAGAGTTCGTTCAAGAAATGAATAGAGTGCATCAATTGCCGCTCGATGTCGTTTATACCGGGAAATTGATGCATTCGTTCTTTGTGCAAAACAAAAAACCGAACGAAGGTTCGGTTTTAATGTTTCACACTGGCGGATTGCAGGGCAATCCGAAAACTATATTCGACTAATCTTTAACATGTTTGTAGTTCCTTGCTCTGCAATAGGCATAGAGGCTACGTTCACCAAGAAATCTCCTTCTTGAACATATCCGTTTTTCTTCAAAATGTAGCGAATGTCTGCAATCGTTTGGTCGGTGCTTACCATCTTGTCGTAATAAAACGCTTTGACCCCCCAAACTAAATTCAACTGTGTCAAAATACGCTTATTTCCTGTAAAAACGAAGACATGTGCCTTCGGTCTTGAGCTTGAAATTTTATATCCGGTGTATCCAGAAAACGACATGGTTGCAATGCTCGTTGCTCCTATGCGCTTCGCAACACGACAAGCGCTAAAACAAATGCTGTCTGTAATGAAACGTGTTTCGTCCATTTCATAAGGAGCCTCTTCGAGATAGTACAGTCCCGGGAATTTTTCAGCTTCGTTAATGATGTTGTGCATCATGGTTATAGCTGCAATCGGATAGGCACCAACGCTGGTTTCTCCGCTTAGCATAACTGCATCTGCGCCGTCTAACACCGCATTGGCAACGTCTGTTACTTCAGCGCGTGTTGGAGTCATGCTTGTGATCATGCTTTCCATCATTTGCGTAGCAACAATGACAGGCTTTGCGGCTTCAACGCATTTCTTTACGATCATTTTCTGAGCGAGTGGTACTTGTTCAATTGGGATTTCAACTCCAAGGTCACCACGAGCCACCATGACCGCATCGGTTTCGCGAATAATGTCGTCGATTACTTCAAGGGCTTCAGGTTTTTCAATTTTCGCCACCACTTTCGCGTGCTTGCCGTTTTCAGCAATGATGCCTTTAAGTACGCGAACGTCTTCTGCCGTGCGCACGAATGAAAGTCCAATCCAATCGATGTTCATTGAAAGCGCAAATTCCAAATCATTCAAATCTTTTTTCGATAATGAAGGAAGAGAAACTTTAGTTTCGGGAAGATTCAGTCCTTTCTTCGATGAAAGAATTCCACCTTGAACTACTTCACACAAAACTTCTTTTTTACCATCGGTGGAAAGAATGCGAATCGCAATTTTTCCGTCGTCTAACAAAACGCGTTCGCCAGGTTTTACGTCGGAAGGAAATTCTTTGTAGTTGGTATAGATATGCGAAGCTGTTCCAATTTGTTCTTCAGTAGTAATGATGATTTGCTTTCCAGCTTCCAACATTACACCGTTGTCTTGCATAATACCCACACGCAACTTAGGTCCTTGTAAATCCGCCAGCAACGCGGTGTTCGTTCCTAACTCTTTGTCAATCTCACGAACAAATGCAACAACGCTCGAATGATCGTCGTGTGTGCCGTGAGAAAAATTCAAACGCACAACGTTTAAACCGGCTTCAATCATTCCTTTCAGAACTTCTTTGTTTGCTGATACTGGACCGATGGTCGCTACTATTTTCGTTTTTTTCATAATCAATCGAAGAACAAATGACTCACATGTTTCAGACTATCCTGTGTTAGATGGAAGGCCGCGAGCACATTGTTTATTTTTCTAATTTGTTTAACCAATTCTTCTATGTCTTCTCTGCCCTCTACTTTAAGCAGGTATTCAATTTGCGCATACTCAGGAATAAGTATTCCTTGAAGCGAACGATTCGAGATTAAGTGAATAGTGTAATGATTTTCTTCGGAAACGTATTTGAACAACTCATGTTCAGAGTTCTGTTCTTTTATTTCGAGTTTATATGGCTTTTTACGCTCTAAACTCCATTTCATTTCACGATTTAAAAACCACGCCAAGCGAAAATCTTTCTCTCTCGAGTTAATTCCGATTAACTCGAAATTCAAATACTCATCGTTCGATAACGTTATGTTTTTAGAGCTCATTCTAGTTAGTGTATTTTTTACACGAACTACGCAAAGGTAGTTATTTCCATGTCAGTTGTGCGGAATTTTCATTCACAATTAATTCTGAATTTAGTCCCATATAAAATGCTCTATTGTCGTTTAAATGTCCTGCAGGAAACGCTACGGCAATAGGAGTTTCAGCGTTTATACCCATTTCTAGAATCATTTGTTCTACGGATTTCCCCCACGGATTATTGCTTGAAAATCCGAATTCCTCGGTGTTATCTCGCATTTGAGTGAACCCTCCTAAAATTAATCCGCGAATATTCTTGAACATTCCTGCACGCCTTAACGCAGTTAACATGCGATCTACATGATAGAGCATTTCATCTACATCCTCTAAAAATAGAATTTTTCCTTGAGTATTCAATTGAGTAGAAGATCCAAGCTGGCTGTATATGACAGATAAATTTCCACCTACAATTTCACCTTCACAGCTTCCTATTTGAATTTGATTTTCATTCCAACTGAATGAAAAAGATTCTCCGAACAGCGCGCACCTTAAATTTTCCAGAGCTTCTGGTGTTGCATGCTCAAAAGAAATAGGCATGGTGGAATGAATGCAGGAAATGTTTTTATTCGTGCAAGCATTTAATAAAACGGTCACATCTGAGTATCCGCAAATCCATTTTGAATGATTCAAATATGGAAAAATTTCATCAATGGTGTGAACCGTTCCATATCCACCTCTAGCCACCAGCAGGGCTTTCACCTCTGCATCATTCCAAAGAGAGAGGAGAGATTGCGTGCGTTCTTCAACATTTCCAGCAAGCTGAAACTGTGGAGTGAAAACGTTTTCCGCCAATTTAATTTTCAGTCCCCACGATTCAATAACGCTCTTTGCATATTGCCATTGTTCGCTTGTAATGAATCGTGCAGTGGCAATTATGCCAATCGTATCGCCTTGTTGTAAAAAAGCTGGGTGCATCGCTTTATCTTTGATGCGCTAAATTCGCAGTTTTCTGCGCAAAACACCACAAAAAAGATGAAGTCACCGAAAAGACACCTTGTAACCTCTGCTCTCCCGTATGCGAATGGTCCCATTCACATTGGACACATTGCAGGTGCATATTTGCCTGCGGATATATATGTGCGGTATTTAAGAGGGAAGGAAAAAGACGTGGCTTTTATTTGTGGATCAGACGAGCACGGCGCTGCCATTACTCTTCGCGCAAAGAAGGAAGGAAAGACTCCGCGTGAAATCGTAGATTTTTATCATAAGCTTATGGGCGATGCGTTCCGCGATTTCGGAATTTCATTCGATGAATATTACCGCACTTCTTCGCCGGAACACATTGAAATGAGTCAGCAGATTTTTCTCGATTTGAAGGAAAAAGGTATTTTTGAAACACATCGTTCAGAACAATACTTCGATGCGGAAGCACAACAGTTTTTAGCCGATCGTTACATCACAGGAACCTGCCCGAAGTGCTCGAGTGAAAAGGCATACGGAGATCAATGCGAAAAATGCGGCTCCACTTTAAGTCCTACAGAATTAATCAATCCCGTTTCAACGTTAAGTGGAAGCACGCCTGTGTTGAAAGAAACAACCCACTGGTATTTGCCTATGCAACACCACAGTGAGTGGGTGCGAGATTTTATTGAAAACGGAAAACTGAACGGAGAGCAATATCACGATGTTTCGAAATGGAAGTCGCATGTCGTTGGACAGTGTTTAAGCTGGATTGATGGAGGGCTTCAAGCGCGCGCCATGACACGCGACTTAGACTGGGGTGTTCCTGTCCCGGGTGAAGAAGGAAAAGTACTTTATGTGTGGCTCGATGCTCCTATTGGATACATTACCAACACGAAAGTTTGGGCCGAGAAAAACGGAAAGAATTGGGAAGACTATTGGAAGAATGACGAGACGGAATTGATTCATTTCATTGGGAAAGACAACATCGTTTTTCACTGCATCATTTTTCCAATTATATTGAAATCGCACGGCGGGTTCAACTTGCCGGTGAATGTTCCTGCCAATGAGTTCATGAATTTGGAAGGAGATAAAATTTCAACTTCACGAAATTGGGCGGTTTGGTTGCACGAATACTTGGAAGATTTTCCGAATAGACAAGATGAGATGCGCTATGTTTTAGCATCCATAATGCCTGAACAGAAAGACAGTGAGTTTACTTGGAGCGACTTCAAAGACCGCGTGAACAATGAGCTTGCCGATATTGTTGGAAATTTTGTGAATCGTGTTTTCGTGTTAACACACAAATATTACGAAGGAAGAGTTTCGAACCCTACGTTCGATGCTTCTGCTCAATTTGAAGAAGCGCAAACTGCCTTCAATACCATTGGTGAAAAGATTGAAGCCTATCGTTTCCGCGAAGCACAGGCCCTAGCTATTCATTTGGCGCGCATTGGAAATAAACTTCTCACAGAGACAGAGCCGTGGAAACTTCAAAAGACAGACCCCGAGAAAACAGAAGGTATCTTGAATGCGTGCATTCAATTGGTAGCCGCGCTGTCTGTGGCTTTAGAGCCCTTCCTTCCGTATACAGCAAAGAAATTGAAAACGGGTTTGCAATGGGAAGGATTGAAGTGGGATGAAGTGAATGTTTCACAATTAATTCCAGCAGGACACACCATTGGTGAAATGCCAATTCTCTTTCAAAAAATAACGGACGAAGAGGTTGCTATTCAGGTAGCGAAGTTGGAAGCATCAAAAGTTCAACCCGAGGTTGAAGTTGAAGCGATAAAGCCAAATGTTTCATTCGAAGATTTTCAGAACATGGATCTTCGTATTGCTGAAGTTATAGAGGCTCAACGTGTTCCGAAGACGAAGAAATTATTGCAATTGAAATTGCGTATCGGTACCGAAGAACGCACAGTAATTTCAGGTATTGCAGAATCATACGAACCCGAACAAGTTGTTGGAAAGCAAGTGTTGTACCTGGCGAATTTGGCTCCGAGAGAAATCAAAGGAGTTCAGTCATCAGGTATGATATTAATGGCTGAAAACAACAAGGGAGAGCTTTCGTTGCTCTCCCCTGAACGTCCCGCAGAATCGGGAAATACTGTTCGTTAAAATCAGTCTACATTATCGTGTAAGAACGGATTGTTTGTGCGCAATTCAATGCGTGTGTTTCCGTTTTCGTCTGTTACTTCTTTAGAGATGGTGCGAGAAACTGTGTTTTCGCTTGAATGTGTTCCTTCATCCAATGTTACTTTTCTTCTCAAGTAAGCAGGCTCGTTTTCCAATTCATTCAATCCGTTTGGAGATTTCATGCGCATTGTATACTCACGAATACGTCCTTCACGCTCTTTGTTGCGTGCCATCAGCTCTGTGCGTGGCGGGCGATTTTCAGTAATGACTTCTGTTTTAAAAGTCATTTGAGTTTCAGGAATTGCACGATCTGAAAGTGGACGAATGCTCTCGAAGCTTGGAATCACAGGTGTTTCAGCGGAAGTGTTTTCTTGAAGTTTGAACGTGCTTAATTCTGGAATTTCATTTTCTTCTTGCAATTCCATTTTGGCCAGCTCCTCATTAGCTAATTCAGCCTTCTCGAATTCTTCAAAAGAAAATAATGCAACTTGCTTCAAGGGTTCTTCGACCGTTGGATTTACCTCAAAAGAGTTTTCAATTTCTAATTCTATTTCGTCTGCAAGAACTAATTTGAATGGCTCTTCCGTTACTTCAGCGACAGGCATTTCCACAAGTGGAGCAGTTTCAGCAACAATAGGTGCTTCTTCAACAACAGCAACTGGTGCTATGGTTTCTTCCTCAACAATAGGTGCTGTGTCTAAGGTGAAAACTGGATTTTCTTCTACTACTGGCGAAGGCTCAACAGCTGCAACAGTTGGGACATCAGCCAAAACAAATACAGGAGTAGGTTCAGGAACTTCTTTTACTGCGTTAAGCGGAAGAAGGGTTGCAATTTCTTTTGGAGCGAATCCGGTTGCAATCACGTTCACACAAATGTCTTCTCCGAGTTGCTCGTCTTTTCCGTAACCCCAGATAATATCGGCTTCTGGTCCTGCAAGCTCTTGTATGAAATCGGTGATTTCTCCAATTTCGTCCATCTTCAGTTCGTTGTTGCCGTAAGTAATATTCAACAAGATGTGAGAAGCACCTGTGATATCGTCGTCGTTTAACAATGGAGATTCCATAGCCATCTGAACCGCGCGAATGGCTTGGTCTTCACCGTGAGCTCTTCCGCTACCCATGATAGCAACTCCGCTTCCACGCATAACCGTGATCACGTCGTTCATGTCCACGTTAACAATTCCAGTAATGGTTATTAATTCAGCAATGCTTTTAGCTGCTGTACAAAGCACGTCGTCGGCATGACTGAATGCGTTGCTTAACGAAAGATTACCGTATAGTTCGCGCAACTTATCGTTGCGAATAATCAAAAGTGTATCAACTGCCTTGCGCATTTCTTCAATACCTGCAGTTGCTTGAGCGGTTCTCTTTTTGTTTTCAAAAGCGAAAGGAACGGTAACGATACCAACGGTAAGAATTCCCATTTCCTTTGCAACTTGTGCAATAACAGGCGCAGCGCCTGTTCCTGTTCCACCGCCCATTCCGGCAGTAACGAAAACCATTTGTAAGTTTGAATGGAACAACGCGCGAATTTCTTCGATAGATTCCATCGCGGCGTCACGACCCACTTCTGGACGAGCACCCGCTCCGCGACCTTTCGTTAGTGTGTGTCCCAATTGCATTTTGTTTAAAATTGGACTGTTATCCAACGATTGCGCGTCGGTGTTACACACTACGAAGTCTACGCCGTTAATTCCTTTGTTGAACATGTAGTTAACGGCGTTCGAGCCACCACCACCCACACCAACAACTTTGATTATGGCGTTTTCTTCGTGTTTCGGAAGGTTGAAATTGAGCAAATCTGACATCGTAAAATAACTTTTAGAGGTAGGTAAATCAGTAAATATTTTTGTTCTTCGAAGTAAGCACAGAATTGCTCCAGGTTAAAACTCAGTTTTCAAAATAGTGAACTACTAAATGTTAGTAAAGGGCTATTGTGGAAATGAAGAAATATTATAAGGAAGAAAAATCTGACGTTGTACATTTGCCCACATGTCCCCACAAGATATTCAAGATAAGGTTAAGGAAATTTTCACGGCGTATTTAGAAAAGCATTTGCATCGCAAAACCCCTGAGCGGTATGCTATACTTGCAGAGATTTATACGATAGAAGACCATTTCGATATAGAGGCACTCTATGTTCGAATGAAGAATAAGAAATACCGAGTTTCTAGAGCAACGTTATACAACACCATTGAATTATTATTGAATTGTGCCTTAGTAAGAAAAAATCAGTTCGGGCAAAACATAGCTCATTTCGAAAAGGCCTATCAGAATCAACAGCACGATCATATTATTTTAACAGATACAGGAGAGGTCTTTGAATTCTGTGACCCGCGAATTCAGAACATTAAGTCTACGTTGGAAGAGATTTTCGATATTGAAATTTCCATGCACAGTCTTAATTTTTATGGAAAAAGAAAAAGGAAATAGTTTCCTATTTCCTTTCCCCTCTTAAAAGTTAACTTCTATTTTTATTTTGCAGAAAGCAATGCCGTAGGCTCTTGGTAGTAGCGATCAGCTTTTTGAGCGCCATCGAAATTCCAACGCTGCCATGAACCAACTCTTTGTCCGCTAGCATACAAGCCTTGCGATTCTTTAATTCCATTTGCGAAGAAATATACGAACTCACCTTCGGCTAGTGTTAAGGCCTCATCAAGATAAGTACCTGTCATCATGAGCTCGCCGGTTTGAAAGTTTATTTTCACTTCGAAAAGAGACTCATTCACTTTCGTAATTGTACGTATATATTTAGCAGTTGCTTTGGTTTTAGTGATATTCAGTTGCGCATCTAACAATTGAGTTGTTGATTGAGCGAAAGCGCTTGTGGTTAGAACGAGTAGCGCGATAAGGGTGAATAATTTAGTTTTCATGTCGGTGTTTGTTATGTTGGGGTATACCTACCTTCGCATGGAAAGGTTACATTTTTTAAAAATATTTTTTAGAAACACACGATAATGGATTATTTGTTTGAGAAGAAGTGGCAGGAAACATTGGAATTAGCTTCGAAAAATTTTGGTGAAACCCTCGATTACTCGGCCCTTCTGATGTTAATAGGATTGCAGGAACTAGGAATATTCGATTTGAAATTCAAGAAAGATCAAAAGCTGGAACTTATGCACGTGGCTGTATGCACGTTATTAGAACCTTACGGTTACTATGAGTTTGAAGGAAGAGATGTAGACGGATGGCCACATTTTGTTAAAAAAGAAAATCTCCCGGTTTTGAGTCCGGGAGATCAGGAAGTTCTATTAAAAAAGGCAATGATGAAATACTTCGGGAACGAAGCGTAGATTAAATCTCTATAGTTACCTCAGTTGTTTCTTGTTCTTCAATTTTAATAATACCAACACCGTATAACGCGCCTTTGTAAGCTTCAATGTCTAAAACGGCGAATCCAGCTTGACCAAGTTTGTAGTTTTCGGAATAATCCATTGTTATTGTTCCGGTCGCGTCGGTAGTTAAAGAAGTATCTAATGCGATAGCATTCGCAGGAGGAGGGCTTTGTGATGGAGAACCATATAATCGAACGGTTGCTCCTTGAACAGGGTCGCCATTCGCGTCTACAACATGAACCACAGCCACGGTTGGCTCTTCTTTAACACATGAGGTTAAAGTCATAGTTGTTGAAACTAAAAATAAAATTCCTAAAACAAATTGAAAAGTTCGTGTAGCCTTCATAAACGTTTGCTTAATTTTGTGGCCGATAAATCGGTTAAGTATCACAAATTAAAGAAAAAAAAATGAATTCACGTCTATCTTTTTGGGGTTTTGCAATTTTTTCTTTCCTTTTGTTCTTGAATGCAACAGGATGTAAATCGCAAGAACCGGCTAATAATGGAGCTTCTACTTTAACCGTAGGGGAGCCTGTACCTATTGAAAACAAAGAAAATCAAACAAATAACAACATGCAAACAGATCACACCAACACAAGAATTAAGGTTACCACTTCATTAGGAGATATGGTTATTCGTCTTTACGATGAAACACCGCAGCACAGAGATAATTTCATAAAGTTGGTTGAATCTGGATTTTACAACGACTTGCTTTTCCATCGTTGTATTCGCGGGTTCATGGCGCAAGGTGGCGATCCAAATAGCCGCGGGGCAGCTGCAGGAACACAATTAGGAATGGGTGGACCAGGCTATACAGTGCCGGCTGAATTCAATTCAAACTTCATTCATAAGAAGGGGGCACTTGCTGCGGCTCGTCAAGGCGATTTTGCGAATCCTACCAAAGCATCAAGCGGAAGCCAATTCTACATCGCTCAGGGACAACCTATGACAGATGCACAAATCAACCAGGTTGAACAATACATTAAACAAAAGAATCCAAATTTCGCATACACACCGGAGCAACGTGAAGTATACAAAACCGTTGGAGGAACCGCTCAATTAGACATGGATTACACAGTATATGGAGAAGTTGTAGAAGGGTTGGACATACTCGATAAAATTCTTTCAATGCCAACTGCACCAGGTGACAGACCAGTTCAGGACATTAGCATGAAAATGGAGGTGATTAAGTGAGTTTGGTTGAACAAATAGAGCAATTGAAACTTGAAGTTGCTTCCACGCAACTTAATTCAGCCGATGAGGTTGAGGCCTTTCGCGTGAAATATTTGGGAAGGAAAGGAATCTTGAACGATTTGTTCGAAGCGTTCAAGGCCATTCCCAACGAAGAAAAAAAGGCAGTGGGAGCTGTCATGAACGGATTGAAAACGTCTGTTCAAGAAAAAATAGATGAAGGTTCTGTGCAATTCAAATCGAATAAAGGTGATGTTGAAGTACCTGATTTCACTCGCCCTTACGGAGAGTGGACACACGGAAGCAGACACCCTTTGCAATTGGTTCGCGAAGAAATACTTTCCATTTTTGAGCGCATGGGATTCAGTGTGGAAGACGGACCAGAGATTGAAGACGATTGGCATGTATTCTCTGGATTGAATTTCTCTCCTGAGCATCCGGCTCGCGATATGCAAGACACGTTTTTCGTGGAGGGACAACCAGACACAGTTCTTCGCACCCACACGAGCAGTGTGCAAGTGCGAGTGATGGAAACGACTAAGCCTCCCATTCGCATTGTAATGCCAGGAAGGGTATACAGAAATGAAGCAATCTCCAGTCGCGCGCATTGTCAATTCCATCAAATTGAAGGGTTATACATCGACGAAGGAGTTTCTTTTGCAGACATGAAGCAAGTACTTCAAATGTTTACAGAAGCTTTTTTCGGAAAAGCAAAAATCCGTTTGCGTCCTTCATACTTCCCATTTACAGAGCCAAGTGCCGAAATGGACGTGTATTGGGGATTGGAAACACCGGCCGATCATAGAATTACGAAGGGTACAGGGTGGTTGGAAATTATGGGCTGCGGAATGGTAGACCCAAATGTTTTAGCCGCCTCTGGAATAGATCCTGAGAAGTATTCTGGATTCGCTTTTGGAATGGGCATCGAACGAATAGCCATGCTCAGATACGGCGTAGATGATTTGAGACACTTCTTCGAAAACGATATGCGCTTCTTGAACCAATTCAAGAAAACCATATAGTATTTTTTACAATAAGGTAGTGTACATTGTACACTTTTTAGAGGAAGTCTTTTTGAACAAGGCCTTCGTAACTATATTTGCAAGGAACAAAAAATTATGGCAACAGCGTCGAAGTCAACAAAAAATGCGTCAACCCCAACTGGAGAGCGCTTTACAAAGGCTACTTACTTAAAGTGGTATCGTGAAATGCTATTGATGCGCAAGTTCGAAGAGAAGTGCGGTCAGTTGTACATTCAACAAAAATTCGGTGGATTCTGTCACTTGTACATTGGACAAGAGGCCGTGCTTTCAGGAATGATGGAAGCGATTAAGCCAACCGATAAGGTTATTACGGCATACCGTGACCATGCTCATCCGTTGGTGATGGGTTCAGATCCGAACCGCGTAATGGCTGAATTGTACGGAAGATCAACGGGACTTTCAAAAGGAAAAGGTGGCTCTATGCATATGTTCGACAAAGAAAGAAATTTGTTTGGCGGACACGGAATTGTTGGAGCTCAGATTCCAATGGGTGCGGGTATTGCTTTCGCAGATAAATATAGAGGTGAAGACCACGTGACGGTTTGTTTCTTCGGAGACGGAGCTGCACGTCAGGGTGCTTTGTATGAGACTTTCAACATGGCAATGACATGGAAGATTCCTTGCATTTTCGTTATTGAAAACAATCAATACGCCATGGGAACTTCTGTTGAACGGACCTCAAACGTAACCGATTTGAAAACCCTAGGAGCTAGTTTCGAAATGCCTTCTGAATCTGTTGATGGAATGAATCCAGAGGCGGTAGCTGAAGCATTTGATCGCGCAGTAGCAAGAGGTAGAGCAGGCGATGGTCCAACGTTGTTAGACATTCAAACCTACCGCTACAAAGGTCACAGTATGAGCGATCCTCAGAAATACCGCAGCAAGGAAGAGGTTCAGGAGTATATTGAAAAAGATCCGATCGATTTTGTTTTGAGAAAAATTCGCGACAACAAGTGGATGACAGAAACGGAAATTGAAGCAATGGAGGAAGAAATTAAAGCAGTAGTTCTTGAATCAGTAGAATTCGCAGAAAACTCGCCGCTTCCTGAAAAAGAAGAAATTTATAAAGACGTATATTCTCACGACGATTACCCTTACGTAACCGACTAATAAAAAAATTATGGCTGAAATAGTTCGTATGCCCAAACTAAGTGACACCATGACGGATGGAACCGTTGCGGCTTGGCACAAAAAGGTGGGAGATAAAGTTAAAAGTGGTGAGTTGTTGGCGGAAATTGAAACCGACAAAGCAACCATGGAATTTGAATCCTATGTAGATGGAATTCTACTTTACATAGGTGTGCAGAAGGGAGAAACTGTTGCAGTAGATGCTTTGCTGGCTGTGTTTGGAAAGGAAGGTGAAGACGTTTCGGCGATTGTTGCAGCTGAAGGCGCTGCTCCTGCAGCGAAGGAAGAAGCACCAGTTACTGCGGCTCCTGCACCAAAAGCACCAGTTGCTGAAGCGCCAAAGGCGGTGGTTGCTCAAGCACCAGTTGCTGCGGCACATTCGCCAGCTGCAGCCCCTGTGCCGTTCAATGACGGACGTATGCGTGTGAGTCCATTAGCAAAGAAATTAGCAGAAGACAAAGGCTTACCGTTGCAATACATACCTGGTTCAGGTGATGGCGGAAGAATTGTTAGAAGAGACATTGATGCCTTTATGGCGGGTGCTTCTGTGCAATCTGCTTCTGCTGTTGAATCATATACCGAAGAGAACGTTTCGCAAATGCGCAAGACCATTGCTCGTCGTTTAGCTGAAAGCAAATTCACCGCGCCCCATTTCTATCTGACCATGGAAATTAATATGGGAAGAGCGGTTGAAGCGCGTGCAGCAATGAATGCAGCAACCGGTTCGAAAGTGTCATTCAACGATATGGTTGTTAAGGCCACAGCATTGGCATTGAAGCAACACCCTAAAGTGAATTCATCTTGGCAAGGAGATACAATTCGCTACAACCACCATGTTCATATGGGCATAGCGGTGGCAGTTGATGAAGGGTTATTGGTGCCAGTTGTGAGGTTTGCTGATACAAAGACATTGGCTCAGATTAATCAAGAAGTGAAAACATTCGCAGAGAAAGCGAAGAGCAAAAAACTTCAACCCTCTGATTGGGAAGGAAACACCTTCACCATTTCAAACTTAGGTATGTTCGGAATAGAAGAATTCACGGCTATTGTGAATCCTCCAGACGCTTGTATTCTTGCTGTTGGTGCTATTCGTGAAGTTCCGGTTGTGAAGAACGGTGCAGTAGTACCTGGACACACCATGAAGCTTACCTTAAGCTGTGATCACCGCGTTGTGGACGGTGCATCTGGATCAGCTTTCCTTCAAACGTTGAAAGCAATGTTGGAAGAACCCGTATTGATGTTCATCTAATTGAAATTATACAAAATGAAAAGAGCACCGATTGGTGCTCTTTTTTTATGCTTTGAAAAACCAATTATTTCTTCACGAATCTCTTGGTTATAACGCTTCCGTTTACATTCAAACTTAGCAAATATGTTCCAGCACGAAGGCTGTTCACATCAATACTTTGTTGTTGAGCACCAGGGAAGCGAGTAGCAGATTCTGTTTGAACTTTCTTTCCAGTTAAATCATAAATGACATACTGAACCTTGGCAGATTCTTCCAATGAATAGTTTACTGTAATGTTTTCTGTTGTTGGATTTGGATAGAAAGAAAAAGTGAAAGGTGCAATCTCTTGATCAGAAACACCAACACCCGCAGGGGTAACAACTTGAGAGGCGTTGTAAATATAATCTCCTGTTTTTGCAGCGTTGTTGTTAGCTGCATTACCGGCGAAATACATGGTTATTGGACCAACATCGGTTGCTGGGGCTGTCCAAGTAAATGTGAAAGAATGAGCATTAGCAGTTGCACCAGCGTTCATATTGTGGACAATATTTCTTCTCGAATTTCCTGAAACTGTTGCAGTTTTTATGGTTGTTCCGGCACCGGCAACAAGGTTTCCTGCATTTGCTCCAGAAGGAAGCAAAGCTTCAAGACCAACACCAAACAAAGACCTGCCTTGTTGAGTCACTGTTGCGGTAAGCGTGTAGGTTTGTCCAGGCGTGTACTCCCAATTTACAAGGTCGGAGGAAGTAAGTGCTACCGATCCTCCCATGGAGTTGTTTGCGGTTCCTGTGTGGCAATTGGATTGGCTGCAGGTTTGCTCACCTGGAGAGCCTGTTGCCCCCGCCTTTCCATTATCGGATTCTATGCCTGCAAAGAATAACATCCCAGCGGTACCCAATGTGAAAGTTAAATGATAGAATTTTTTCATTCGTTAAATATAATGAGAGTTCCTTAAAACAAATTGGCTTCCGAAGAAGCCAATTTTAAAATATAAGTAATCGGAGTTAATCTTAACCCCAAGAAGCAATCTTCTCTGCTTTGTATTCTCCCGCTTCGAGTTTCTCACGAACTTTAGAGAAGCACTCAATGGTGAAACGAACGTCTTCTAAAGTGTGAACAGTAGTTGGAATTAGACGCAACATGATTACGTCTTTTGGAACAACCGGATAAACTACAATGGAGCAGAAGATGCCGTATGTTTCACGAAGCTCAACGGTTACGTTGGTGGCTTCACCCAGAGTTCCTTTTAAAAACACGGGGGTAACCACACTGTTGGTGTGCCCGATATCGAATCCAGCTTCTTTTAATCCGCTTTGCAAAGCACGTGCAACATTCCACAAGTTGTCTTGTAGTTCAGGCATCGTACGAATCATATCTAAACGCTTCAAAGCACCAATTACTATAGGCATTGGAAGTGCCTTCGCGAATGTTTGAGAACGCATGTTGTAACGTAAGAATTCAATGACGTGCTCTTCAGATACTACGAAAGCTCCTATTGTGGCCATTGCTTTCGCGAATGTTCCGAAGTAAACATCAATCTGATCTTGCACCCCTTGGAAATCCCCAGCACCACGTCCGTCTTTACCAATTGAACCGAATCCGTGAGCATCGTCAACGAATAAACGGAAAGGAATAACTTTTTTGAATTCAGCGATTTCTTTTATTTTTCCTTGGTCGCCCGCCATTCCGAAAACGCCTTCAGTCATAACCAAGATTCCGCCTCCGGTCTGATCGGTTAAGCGCTTCGCTTGGTGTAACATTTTTTCGAAACTAGCCATGTCGTTGTGCTGGAAAACAAAACGCTTCCCTTGGTGCAAACGAACTCCGTCTACCATGCACGCATGGCTCTCACTATCGTATACAATTACATCGTGTCTTCCTACAAGAGCCTCAATAGCCGACATACAACCTTGGTAACCGAAGTTCAACAAGAAAGCGTCTTCTTTGTGCATGAATTCGGCAAGTTCGTGCTCGAGTTGCTCATGATATTTCGTCTGTCCAGACATCATGCGTGCACCCATTGGATAAGCCATTCCCCATTCCGCAGCTGCATCTGCATCTGCCTTACGAACATCTGGATGATTAGCTAAGCCGAGGTAGTTGTTCAAACTCCAAGTCAATACCGGTTTTCCACGGAATGTCATGTGAGCACCGATTTCACCTTCCAATTTAGGAAATGTAAAATAACCATGAGATTCTTTAGAGTGCTGACCAAGGGGCCCTCTGTTGTTCTTGATTTTTTCGAATATATCCACGCGTAAATTTTTTAGAATTACAAAAATAAAGAGGATTTATCTAATGTGACCTATGAATTATCATATTGTGAACACACGAATGTGATTCTTTTGCCGTTACTTGATGGCAAAACCCTATTTTTGCGCTGGAAATGAAAAGATTTGTAATCCTCTTATTCGCTTTAGCAACAACAATTTCGGGTTGTACAGAGTACAGCAAGGCATTGAAGGAGACCGACCCCACAAAGAAAATGGCTAACGCCAAAAAGTATTACGAGGACGGTGAATGTTTCAAGGCCTTACCCATGTTGGAAGAGCTTATTGGCTTAACGCGCGGTACACAGCAGTCTGAAGAAGTCTATTATTATTTTGCTAAGACGCATTATTGTTTGAAGGATTACTACATGGGCAATTACTATTTTAAGTCCTACGCAAAATCTTTTTCATCAAGTCCAAAGGCGGAAGAGTGTTCATTTATGGCGGCGCTTTGTAGTTATAACTTATCTCCGTCATACACTCTAGATCAGACCGATTCGAAAACCGCAGTGGATGAATTGCAGTATTTCCTGGATCAATACCCGAATAGCTCTTTGCGAGATTCTGCAAATCACATGATCCGTGATCTCAATTTCAAAATTGAAAAAAAGGATTTTGAAGTGGCTGAACTGTATGTTCAGACCATGAAATACAAAGCAGCGACAAGCAGTTTGCAAGAATTCTTGAAGAAATATCCGCAATCGAAATTCAGAGAACAGGCCATGCTTTTGATCATTGAAAGTAAATTTTTGTTGGCTGAGGGCAGCATTGACACAAAGAAATTGGAGCGTTATAGAGAAACAATGGAATCTTATATTACATTTGTATCCGCTTTTCCAAAAAGTATCTTCATAGATAGTGCAGAAGATTACTATCTAAAGAGTGAAAAAATGGTAACGAATTTAACGAAGAAATAGAATTATTATGAGCAACTATAAATCATCAACGGCTGCTAAAACAACCATTACGCGTAACACGAATGAGTTGTACGAGAAAGTAGAAGGAAACTTGTTTGAAACAGTTGTTCTGTTGAACAAACGCACTTTTCAGATTGCTCGTGAAATGAAAGAAGAGTTGAGTCAAAAGCTTGAAGAATTCGGAAGCAACCAAGACAACTTGGAAGAAGTGTTCGAAAACCGCGAGCAAATTGAAATCTCTCGTCACTACGAAAGATTACCAAAGGCACACAGCATTGCTATTCAAGAATTGGAAGAGGGAAAAATATTTTACCGCTACCCAGAGCAAGAAGAGAATTAATATTGAATTGAATTCTACAGAACCCCGAATTTTCGGGGTTTTTTTATTAGGTTTACCTCGTGTTGAAAGGAAAGAAAATAGTACTCGCCGTAACAGGTTCCATTAGTGCCTACAAGTCTTTGTTCTTGTTGCGCCTTCTTGTGAAAGAAGGTGCCGAGGTGAAGGTTATCATGAGTAAATCGGCACACGAGTTCATTCAGCCCCTTTCGTTCAGCACCCTTTCTAAGCATCCTGTTCGTTCAGATTTTACCGAAAGTAACTTGAACGGTGTTTGGAACAATCATGTGGAAATGGCCCTTTGGGCTGACCTTATTGTTGTTGCTCCATGCACGGCGAACACCCTTGCAAAGTATGTTGCAGGAATGTGCGATTCTTATTTGCTTGCGGTTCTCATGAGCGCCCAATGCCCTCTTTTCTTTGCACCAGCAATGGATCACGATATGATTGAACACGCTGGGACACAAGAGAACTTGAAGCGCATTGAAGAAATGGGATGCACAGTGCTTGCCCCTGGATATGGAGAGTTAGCGAGTGGACTAATCGGAAAGGGAAGACTTTCCGAACCCGAAGAAATTCTTAGCGAAGTGATTTCTCATTTCAATCCGAATCAACCTTTGAAAGGAAAAAAAGCGCTTGTGAATGCTGGACCAACCTACGAAGCAATAGATCCTGTTCGATTTATCGGGAATCGTTCAAGCGGAAAAATGGGTATTGCTATTGCACAAGCCCTTCGAGCCCTTGGAGCAGACGTAACGCTGGTTTTAGGACCCGTGCACGAAAATATTCCAGAAGGAATAAAAATTATTCGAATTGAGAGTGCTCTTGAAATGTATGAAAACTGCACGCGAGAATTTCAACATTCGGATTTTGCTGTATTGGCCGCTGCGGTCGCCGATTATCGCCCAGCAAATGTCAGCACCGAGAAAATAAAAAAGAAAGACTCTCCGTTAGAGCTGCGCTTGGAAGAAACGGAAGACATAGCTGCGTCCTTGGGTAAAATGAAAAATGAAAATCAAAAATTGATTTGTTTTGCCCTAGAAACTGAAAACGAAGAAGCGCATGCCATTGCTAAAATGGATAGAAAGAATGCAGACCTCTTAATCTTGAATTCACTCAGAACAGAAGGGGTGTATTTTGGTTCAGACAACAATGCCATTACTCTTTTTCATTCCAACGGAAGTAAAAAAGAAATATCTTTAAAATCGAAAACGGAAATAGCACAAATTATTTCCAATGAAATAGCCGCACTCTTTCAATGAAAAAAATTCTCTTATACCTGGTTTTGTTTTTCCTTTCATTCCATGCCTTCACGCAAGAACTGAATTGTGATGTGAAGATTATTCCTCCGCGAATTATGATTTCCGGACCGGAAGTTTTTCAAACCATGGAAAGGGCTATGGAAGAATTTATTAATGGAAGAAAATGGTCGAAAGATGTTTGGACGCAGGAGGAAAGAATCCCTTGTACCATTCAAATTACCATTGAAAAGCAAAATAGTCAGCGCGATTTTGAAGGAACAATTCAAATTGGCTCAAGTCGCCCTGTGTATAATTCAGATTACAAAACGCCATTGGTTTCTGTTAACGACCGAAATCTAACTTTTCAGTTTCAGGAAAACACACAATTGCAATGGTCTTCGGATCAGCACCGAGATAATCTGAGTAGCGTGCTCGCATTTTATGCGCTGTATGTTATTGGGAGTGATTACGATTCGTTTTCTTTGGAAGGTGGAACGGACTATTTTTTACTTTGTCAATCGATTGTTACTAATGCTCAGAATGCTCCAGAACCGGGATGGCGCGCTAGTGGAGAGAAGGGGCAACAAAATAGGTATTGGTTAATTGAAAATATTTTAACTGAAACATTCAGCCCCCTGCGTGAAGCCAGTTATAACTACCATCGTCAAGGTCTTGACAAAATGTATACAGAGCGCGCAACGGCGACTAAGAACATTATTGATGCGCTGAACGGGTTGAACAATATTCATAAGATTAAACCTTCGTCCTACAACATGCAGGTTTTTTACTACGCTAAGGCCGATGAAATAGTGAATATATTCAAACCATTGTCCGAAGAACAAAAAACGCCTATAGCAGAATTATGTAAGCGTCTAGACCCGGGAAATATTGCGAAATACGATCGTATTTTACAGAAATAGGCATAACTTTTTTCATAAGTAAATAGGGCATAGCATTAAATTCGCTTCATGCTAAAATCGCTTCACATCCGAAACTATGTTCTTATTGAATCACTGCACGTGAACTTCAACAAGGGTTTCGTTGCAATAACGGGTGAAACCGGAAGTGGGAAATCGATTTTATTGGATGCCTTCGCATTGCTCTTAGGCGATCGTTCAGATGTTAAGAGTATTCGTGTGGGTCAAGATAAATGTACGGTTGAAGCGGTGTTTGCCATTTCGAAAGATCGCTTCGATTCTTTTTTTCAAGAAAATGATCTCGACTTTTCGGAAGAAACAGTTGTCCGGAGAGAGGTAAACAACAAAGGAAAAAGCCGCGCATTCATTAACGATACGCCAGTTACTTTGGTCGTATTGAAGCAATTTACAGAGCAGCTCGTGGATTTACATTCTCAGCACGAAAATGCGCTGCTCTTCCGCAAATCGTTTCGATATGAAATGGTTGATGCTTTTTCAAAATCCAAAGAGATTTGGACTACTTACCGAATGAGTTTTTTGAAATGGCGTGAAACTCAAAATGAATTGGAGCAACTTAGACTTCAATTAAATAATGAAAAGGCTACGGAAGACTTTCGACTTTTTCAGTTGAATGAATTGGCACAAGAAGATTTCAGTGCTTTCGATGTGGCTGAAATGGAAGGTGAATTGAATCTTCAACAAAATTCAGGAGAGCTTTTAGAATCGCTGCATAGCGTGTCAAATATGTTGATTGCAGGTGAAAGTAATATTCTTCAGCAACTGAAAATAGCGAAGCAGCAATTGATGAAGTGGGAAGGTGGACATCCAAAGTTGCAGCAGTTCTCTTCGCAATTGGAGTCTGCGATAGCTGAACTTCAGGAAGTGGGTATTGACTTGGAACGTTTTTCTGATTCTGTTACGCTAGATCCAGAGCGTGCGTCTTTTATAGAGGAGCGATTAAGTTTTGTATTTAAAATGTTCCGAAAGCACAATGTGAATACCATTGACGCATTGAATGAATTGAAATTGAAACTTGAGCAAGATGCACAATTGACAGAGGCGTTAGAATCTTCGATTCAAAATAAAGAAATAGAAGTTTTGCAGTTGGAAAATCAGTGCAAGGAGCTCGCAACGAAGCTGTCGCACTTACGCATGAAGGGTGTGAAGGAAGCTGAAAAAGCAATTTCTTCTTCGTTGAAAAAATTGAATTTAACACATGCGCAATTTCAAATTGAAGTAACAGGAACACCAGAGCTGCATGTGTATGGCGCTGAAAATTTACGTTTTGCTTTTTCGGCGAATAAGGGACAACCATTTGAAGACATTAAGGCCGTTGCTTCAGGCGGAGAGATTTCGAGAGTGATGTTAGCTATTAAGGCGGCAACATCTCATTTGAATGAAATGCCCGTGCTCATTCTCGATGAAATTGACCAGGGTGTTGGCGGAGAAACGGGAAATCGCATTGCTGCATTGCTTCGTGAAATGTCGGCTTCAGCGCAACTTTTGGTCATAACCCATTTACCTCAAATAGCATCCAAGGCGCATCAGCATTTCAGAGTTACAAAGCGTGTTGAAGGAGAGTCAACCATTAGTGATTTGCAAGAGTTGAATTTGACGGAACGCGAGAAAGAATTGGCGCACATGTTAGGTGGTGATCAAGCCAGTGAGGCAGCGCTTCAAACCGCTAAAGAATTAATGTTACAGAATTAATGAGCGACTTTCAAAAACTTTGTTCTGTTTCAAATGCAGATGAATTGTTGGAGGGACGAATTCTTTTGGTAGACAAGCCGTTGAATTGGACCAGTTTCGATGTTGTAGGAAAGTTGAAATGGATATTACGCAGCGAAGGAAAATTTCCGAAGTTTAAAATAGGACATGCAGGTACGCTAGATCCGCTGGCAACAGGGCTGCTCGTTGTTTGCACGGGCAAGATGACTAAGTCAATTACCGACATTCAGGGCGGCACGAAAGAGTATACGGGCAAGATATTACTTGGCGCAACCACGCCTAGTTTCGATAAGGAAACATTGCCCGAGAATTTTCAATCTACAGATCATTTAACACTACAGCAATTAGAAGAAGTTGCGAAGACTTTTATAGGTGAGCAACTTCAAATGCCTCCTGTTTATAGCGCGAAACAAATTGATGGGGTTCGTGCTTATGAAATGGCTCGAAAAAACGAAGAGGTGAAGATGCGTGAAAACTTAATTGAAATTGAGTCGTTTGAATTGACTGATTTTGATGGAAAGGAAGTGTCATTCTGCATTCGCTGTTCGAAAGGCACTTACATACGGTCTATTGCGAATGATTTTGGGCAGAGATTGGGCGTAGGCGGATATTTAAGCGCCTTGCGAAGAACGGAGAGTTTTCCGTTTCGAGTGGAAGAAGCCAAGACTCCAATGGACTGGGTGAAGTTATTTTATCCTAGTTATGAAGCTGTAAATGAGCATTTTAGCGATGACTCGGTGAAAAAGGTCTTTACAAAGGCTTTTTGATTTCGTACTTTCGCCCCCCACTTAAATAATAACACCTTGATTTCCACAATGAAATTGGGTCAATTCAAATATGAATTGCCTAAAGAATTAATAGCTCAGCATCCGCTGCCTCACCGTGATGATTCCAAATTAATGGTATTGGATCGTAAGACAGGAAAGATTGAGCACAAGAAATTTCGTGATTTGCTAGATTATTTTAGCGAAGGCGATGTAATGGTGAACAACAACACGAAGGTTTTTCCTGCGCGTATGTATGGCAATAAAGAAAAGACCGGATCCATGATCGAGGTTTTCTTGTTGCGTGAATTGAACGACAAGAGTTTGCTTTGGGACACCGTAGTAGATCCAGCTCGTAAGATTCGTATTGGAAATAAATTATATTTCGGACCAAACGATGAGTTGGTTGCTGAAGTAATAGATAATACTACTTCGCGTGGACGTACCCTTCGCTTCTTGTACGACGGTCCTCATGAAGATTTCAAAAAGCTGGTTTATAGCCTAGGCGAGACGCCACTTCCGAAATACATTGAGCGTCCGGTTGAACCAGAAGATGCCGAGCGTTATCAGACGATTTATGCGAAGTATGAAGGTGCAGTAGCAGCTCCAACTGCTGGACTTCACTTTTCAAAACAGCTTTCAAAGCGTTTGGAAATTGCTGGAATTCATATGGCTGAATTGACCTTGCATATAGGCTTGGGTACATTCAGAACTGTTGAAGTGGAAGATTTAACAAAGCACAAGACAGACAGCGAGCAATTGATTATTCCTGAAGTGACTGCTGATTTGGTAAATGATGCTAGAGAAAAGGGAAAACGCGTTTGTGCTGTAGGAACAACGACACTTCGCGCTTTTGAAAGCAGCGTTGGAACGAACAACACATTGAAAGCGTTCGACGGTTGGGCGAGTAAATTTATTTTCCCACCGCACGATTTCCAGATAGCAGACAGCTTAATTACGAATTTTCATGAGCCACAAAGTGTGTTGTTAATGATGACAACTGCCTTTGGAGGGTATGATTTTGTTATGGAAGCCTACAAAGAAGCCATTAAGAAGAAATACCGTTTCTTCTGCTATGGTGACGCTATGTTGATCATCTAAAAGCACCTTGAAACAGCAGGAATCTTGAAAATTTAATGTTTTCATGAAAGAAATGTTGAAAAGTGTTTGCAGATAAGAAAAAAGATTGTATTTTCGCACCCCCAAATTTTAGGGAACTGACTTTAAGAATAGAGATAAAATGGATACGTTGAGTTACAAAACACCATCGGCAAACAAGGAATCTGCGAACAAGCAGTGGTTGATTGTTGATGCAGAAGGAAAGAATCTTGGACGTTTATCAAGTGAAGTAGCAGCTGTGCTTCGCGGTAAGCACAAACCATTGTTTACACCACACGCAGACTGTGGAGACTACGTGATAGTTGTAAACGCAGAGAAGATCGCACTTACTGGAAAGAAGTGGGATGAGAAGGTTTACATACGTTACACAGGATATCCTGGAGGACAACGTTTCGCTAGCCCGAAAGAAATGATGGCTAAGCATCCAACTGCAATGGTTGAGATGGCTATTCGCGGAATGCTTCCAAAAAACCGTTTGGGTCGTGAAGTATTTAGAAACTTGTATGTTTACGCAGGTACTAATCACGAGCAAACAGCTCAACAACCATCAGTTTATACTTTAAAAGGATAATTTAGTCAATGGCAACTACTACGCAATATACCAATACTTCAGGTCGTCGTAAGACCGCAGTAGCACGTGTTTACCTTTCAGAAGGAACAGGTAAATTTGAAATCAACGGAAAAGATTACGCACATTATTTCCCAACGTTGGTGCTTCAGTACCGCGTTAACCAACCTTTCATCCTAACCGGAAATGAAGGGAAGTACGATTTCAAAGCGAACATCAACGGTGGTGGAATGACTGGTCAAGCGGAAGCAGTTCGTTTGGCTGTCAGCAAAGCATTAATAGAACTTAATCCCGATTGGAAGCCAGCTTTAAAAGCTGAAGGTCTTACCACTCGTGATCCACGTATGGTTGAACGTAAGAAGTTCGGTCAGCGTAAGGCTCGTGCACGCTTCCAGTTCTCTAAGCGTTAATCGCTAGAGAATTTTCGGAAAGCTTATCGAGCTTGTTTAGCATCCAAACTTCAAAGACTCGTATTTCGGTATGGCTACTTTGGGGTTGACTTTTAGAGAACGTAAACAAGAATAAAATAGAAAATGGCAAAAGTTACTTTTGATGAATTGCTAGATGCCGGAGTACACTTCGGACACCTAAGCCGCAAATGGAATCCAAACATGGCTCCGTATATCTTCGGAGAGAAAAAAGGAATTCACATTATTGATTTGAACAAGACGATTGTTAAGCTTGAAGAAGCCTGCAATGCAATGCGTCAAATCGCAAAATCTGGAAAGAAAATCCTTTTCGTTGCAACCAAGAAACAAGCTAAAGATATCGTTGCTGAAAAAGTAAGCGCTATCGGAATGCCTTTCGTTGTAGAACGCTGGCCTGGTGGAATGTTAACGAACTTCGTTACCATTCGTAAGGCGGTTCGTAAAATGACTTCTATTGAGAAAATGGAAGCTGACGGAACTGCTGCTACTATGAGCAAGAGAGAGCGTCTTCAAATGACTCGTACTGTTACTAAAATGCGTAAGAACTTAGGTTCTATTGCTGACATGAACCGTGTTCCTGCTGCATTATTCGTTATTGATGTAATGAAAGAACATATCGCGGTAGCAGAAGCTATGCGTTTGGGTATTCCAGTATTCGCAATGGTTGACACCAATAGCGATCCACGTAAAATCGATTTCGCGATTCCAGCGAATGACGACGCTACAAAGTCTATCAGCAAAATTTTAGATGTAGCTATCGAAGCTATTGCTGAAGGTTTGGCTGAGCGTAAAACGGATAAGGATACAGGGGACACAGGGGAAGAAATTCCAGCAACAGCTGAAAAGAAAGAAGATAGAAAGCCAGCTACGCGCAAGCGCACGCCAAAGGCTTAATTTTTTAATGAATTAATTTTTTGAATCATGAATATTACAGCAACAGATGTAAACAAGCTTCGCACCATGACAGGTGCGGGTATGATGGATTGCAAGAAAGCACTTACCGAAGCGGAAGGTGATTTCGAAAAGGCAGTTGAATTGCTTCGTAAAAAAGGTCAGAAAGTGGCTGCAAGCCGCGGAGATCGCGATGCAACAGAAGGAGTTGTTTTAGCAAAAGCTAGCGCAGACAACACCGGTGGTTACATTATTGTTTTGAACTGCGAAACAGATTTCGTAGCGAAGAACGAAGGTTTCGTAAGTTTTGCAACAACTATTTTGGATGCGGCTATCGCTAACAACGCGAACAGCCCAGAAGCAGTAAAGGCTTTAACTTACCCTGGAACTTCTTTAACTATTGAAGAAAGAATTACTGAGGAAATTGGTAAAATCGGAGAAAAAATTGATTTGTCTCAGGCAGCTCAAATCAATGCTGGGTTCGTTTATTGCTATAATCACCCAGGAAACAAATTGGCTTCAATCGTTGGTTTCAACAAAGAAACTTCTAACGACGTAGCGAAAGATGTGGCTATGCAAACTGCAGCTATGGCTCCAGTTGCATTAGACGAGTCTTCAGTTCCAGAGGAATTGAAATTAAAAGAAATCGAAATTGGAAAAGAATTGGCTATCAACGAAGGCAAACCTGCTGAAATGGCTGAGAAAATTGCAATGGGTCGTTTGAACAAATGGTTTAAGGAAACTACTTTGGTGAATCAGGAATTCATTAAAGACAGCAAATTAAGCGTTGGTCAATACGTGACATCAGTAGATAAAGATTTAGCTATCTCTGGTTTCTTACGTTTCGGATTATAATTCAAATTGAATTGGAAATAGAAAAGGGCTGTCTTCGGACAGCCCTTCTTCATTCAGTGGATTTCGAACTACAATAGGGTAGTTGGACAAACGAAGTTCGAGCAGGGTGCATTGGTCTTTTTAATTTCAGCAAATCCTCCTTCCACATCTACGAAATTGTTCCATCCGCGCTGACGAAGAATTGATGCGGCTATCATGCTGCGGTATCCGCCCGCGCATATGAGTAGGAGCTTTTCAGTTTTTGGAATGGATGAAAGGTGAACATTTATTTCATTCAAAGGAATATTCAATGAATCGAGCACGTGCTCTGAATCGAACTCACTTTTCTTTCGAACATCAATGACAAGGATTTTCTTCGAACTGATTTCATTGGCGAATTCAACAGCAGAAATGCGTGTGGATTGATCAATTTCTTTGCCGGCATCAATCCAAGTTTTCATCCCACCTTCGAGATAACCCAGTGTATTGTCATAGCCCACACGGGATAAGCGAATGGCGCATTCTTTTTCCCTTCCAGGTTCGGTAACTAACAAGATGGGTTGCCTCACATCTGTTACCATTTCACCCACCCATTGCGCGAAGCTGCCGTCAATGCCAATGTTCACGCTGTTTGGAATGAACGTCTTGGCGAAAGCATTTGCTTCACGTGTATCAAGAATTAACGCACTTGTTTCATTCGCGGCGGCCTCGAATGCATCGACGTTCAAGGGAGAAAGTGCACGTTCAAGGACAGTATCAAGACTCTCGTATCCGCGAAGATTTAGAAGTACATTCTGTGGGAAATACACTGGCGGGTTGGTGAGTCCGCTGAGCACAATTTCAATAAACTTTTCCTTCGATAATTTGGGGTTGAGTGCGTAGTTGACTCTTTTCTGATTGCCCAAGGTGTCTGTGGTTTCTTTACTCATCATCTTTCCACACGCACTACCAGCGCCATGATTCGGGTAAACAATAAGATCATCGCTAAGAGGCATTATTTTGTTTCGAAGCGAATCGAAAAGATACCCTGCAAGTTTGTCTTGTGTTAAATCTGCAATCACATGCTGGGCCAAATCAGGTCTTCCGACATCTCCAATGAAAAGCGTGTCTCCTGTTATAATTCCGTGCTCTTTTCCATCTTCGTCAATAATGAGATAGGTTGTGCTTTCCATGGTGTGGCCAGGTGTGTGAATGGCCTTAACCTGACATTTTCCAACTAGAAAAATTTGATTGTCTTCAGCGACGATTGCCTCATATCCGGGTTTTGCGGTTGGACCGAAGACTATTTCCGCATTCGCTTTCTTCTTTAAATCGAGGTGACCGCTTACAAAGTCGGCGTGAAAATGCGTTTCAAAAACATATTTGATTGTTGCATTGTCCTTAGCTGCGCGGTCTAGATAAGGCTGAACTTCACGAAGGGGATCGAAGATAGCCGCTTCACCGTTAGATTCTAGATAGTACGCTGCATGGGCAATGCAGCTGGTATAGATTTGTTCGAGTTTCATTTTGAAATAATTTTATAGAACAAAAGTGGGGCGATTGATCGAAGTGCATTGTGGCGAATGTTACAGAGTCGCTTGATTTTCGTCAGTTAAGTCGAGGGCATGAAAAGTTGTGGTTCAATTATTTGAATAAATTCTAAATTATTTTATCTATTGTATAAGTCATTCCGATTGTATTTTCGCACTGCAAAACAAAAACCAACATGGGTCTTTTTACATCATCACTCATTAAGAAATACTGGATGGCCGCAACAGGCCTGTTCCTTATTTCATTCCTAGTCGTTCACGCGGGAATTAACGCTATGATTTTCTTCAACGATGGAGGGGAAACCTTCAACGAGTGGGGACATTTCATGGGAACCAATCTGATAGTGCGAACCATGGAAATTGGTTTATTCTTGGGATTGATTCTTCATATCGTAGACGGATTAATGCTTTACTTCCAAAACAGAAAAGCACGTCCAATTAAATATGCTTACAACAAGCCATCTGCGAGCAGCACCTGGTATTCAAGAAGCATGGCTTTGTTGGGAACTTTGATTCTTATTTTCTTGGTTATTCACCTAAAAGATTTTTGGTTGAAGACGCGTGTAACGGGTTTAACTGTTATGCCAAGTCACGTGAAGATCGACGGTGTCATGCACGAGAATTTATTTGCAGAGATGCTGTTGGTATTCAAAAACCCGATGGCTGTTGTCATTTATTTACTCGGATGTTTCTCTTTGTTCTGGCATTTGTTCCATGGTTTCAGAAGTGCGTTTCAGTCGTTGGGGTTGAACCACAGAAAATATGCTTCTACCATTGAGTTGGCTGGTTCTGTATATGCAATTGTGATATCAGTATTGTTCGCATCTATGCCAGTTGCGATGTACTTCGGTTGGGTTAAATAATTCGGATTAAAAATTACTTCCAATGAAGTTAGACGGTAAAATTCCAGAAGGGCCACTTGATCAAAAGTGGACCAAGTATAAGAACTCAGTTCGTTTGGTTAACCCTTCGAACAAGAGAAACATTGAAGTGATTGTTGTTGGAACCGGCTTGGCTGGTTCTTCTGCAGCAGCTTCTTTGGCCGAAATGGGATACAAGGTGAAAGCTTTTTGTTTTCAAGACAGCCCACGTCGTGCGCACTCGATTGCTGCGCAAGGTGGAATTAACGCAGCGAAGAATTACATGAACGATGGTGATAGTACCTATCGTTTGTTTTACGATACCATTAAAGGTGGTGACTATCGTTCACGAGAGGCAAACGTTCACCGTTTGGCTGAAGTAAGCGCGAGCATCATTGACCAATGTGTTGCCCAAGGTGTTCCATTCGCTCGCGATTACGGCGGATTGTTGGACAACCGTTCTTTCGGAGGAACACAAGTTTCTCGTACGTTTTATGCAAAAGGACAAACAGGACAACAACTTTTGTTGGGAGCATATTCAGCGTTAAGTCGTCAGATTGGTAAGGGAAGTGTGAAGTTGTATAACCGCCATGAAATGATGGATTTGGTTATCGTAGATGGAAAGGCAAGAGGAATTATTGCGCGTAACATGGTTACGGGTGAAATAGAAAGTCACAGTGGTCATGCAGTTGCGTTGTGCACAGGTGGATACGGAAACGTGTTCTTCCTTTCAACCAACGCAATGGGATCGAATGTTACAGCGGCATGGCGCGCACACCGCAAAGGTGCTGCATTTGCTAATGCTTGTTTCACACAGATTCACCCAACGTGCATTCCAGTTAGTGGAGACCATCAGTCTAAATTGACTTTGATGTCAGAGTCGTTGCGTAACGACGGACGCATATGGGTTCCGCTTCACAAAGAAGATGCGGAAGCTATTCGCGCTAAGAAATTAAAACCAACCGATCTTCCTGAAGAACGTCGCGACTATTATTTGGAGCGTCGTTATCCAGCTTTCGGAAACTTGGTTCCTCGCGACGTGGCATCACGTGCTGCGAAAGAGCGTTGTGATGCGGGCTTCGGGGTAAATGCAACGGGTGAAGCAGTATACTTAGATTTTGCATCTGCGTTTATGCGTTACGGTAAAACCGCTGCAACGGTGCAGGGAATTCACAATCCTACGGAAGATCAAATTCGTGAATTAGGAAGGAAAGTGGTTGCGGGGAAATACGGAAACTTGTTCCAGATGTATGAACAAATTGTTGCTGAGAATCCTTATCAGACGCCTATGATGATCTATCCCGCTGTTCACTATACAATGGGTGGTCTTTGGGTAAATTATGAGTTAATGACAACCGTTACGGGTTGTTACGCTTGTGGAGAAGCCAACTTCAGTGATCACGGTGCGAACCGTTTAGGTGCATCTGCATTGATGCAGGGATTGGCAGACGGATATTTCGTACTTCCATATACAATAGGAAATTATTTGGCTGATGAAATTAGCACAGGAGCTATTTCAACCAAAACTCCAGAATTCGTGGAGGCAGAGAAGGCTGTAAGAGAAAGATTGGAAGGATTCTTCAAAACTACGGGAACGGAAACTGTAGATACTTACCACAAGAAATTGGGTAAGATTATTTGGGACTATTGTGGAATGGCGCGGAGCAAAGAAGGATTGGAATTCGCAATTTCTGAAATTCGCAAGATTCGTGAAGAGTTCTACAAGAATGTAAAAGTTCCAGGTGGAATGACCGGAGTAAATACTGAATTGGAAAAAGCAACACGTGTCGCCGACTTCATTGAATTGGGTGAGTTGATGTGTTTAGATGCATTGGATCGCAACGAATCATGTGGCGGTCACTTCCGTGAAGAATTCCAAACAGAAGAAGGTGAGGCATTGCGCGTAGACGACAAGTATAGCTACGTAGCTGCTTGGGAATTTACAGGTGATCCTTCTGCTCCTAAATTGAATAAGGAAGATTTGAATTACGAAAACATTAAAGTTCAACAACGATCATACAAATAAGATGAGCAACGGAAACATGAACCTTACGCTAAAAGTTTGGCGTCAGTCTAGCAACACTGCTGCTGGAAAAATGGAGAACTACCAATTGGGTGGTGTATCTCCGGATATGTCTTTCTTAGAAATGATTGACATGTTGAATGATCAAATTATTCGCAAGGGCGAAGATGCTATTGCGTTCGATCACGATTGCCGTGAAGGTATTTGTGGAATGTGCAGCATGTTCATCAACGGTGAAGCGCACGGTCCAAACCGTGGTGTTACGACCTGTCAATTGCACATGCGCTCGTTCAAGGACGGAGATACGATCTACATTGAACCGTGGAGAGCAGAAGGTTTCCCTGTGGTGAAGGACTTGATGGTAGACCGTGCAGCGTTCGACCGTATTATTCAATCGGGTGGATTCGTTTCTGTAAATACTTCGGGAAGAACCATGGACGCGAATGCGATTCCTATTCCGAAGGACGATGCAGACAAAGCGTTTGATGCTGCAACGTGTATTGGCTGCGGCGCTTGCGTAGCAACTTGTCCGAACAGTTCAGCCATGCTGTTCGTGAGTGCGAAAGTTTCTCAATTCGCTTTGTTGCCACAAGGACATCCTGAGCGCAAAGAGCGTGTATTGAATATGGTGAAGACAATGGATGAAGAAGGATTTGGAAATTGTAGTAACATTGGTGCTTGCGAGGTTCAATGTCCGAAGAGCATTAGTATTGAAAACATTGCACGCATGAACAGAGAGTATCTTTCTGCTAGCGTGAAACCAGAGAATTGATGATTAGAATTTCGTTGAAGCACCAAGGGCTCGTTTTGCTCTTGGTGCTTTTTTGTTTTAAGTCGAATGGTCAAGCCACTTGGGATTTGAATCTCTTAGCGAGACTCAATGGCGGACCAGAAAAATCTGATCGCTTTTGGGAAGCTTATACGAACAGCATCACTTATGTTACTGTCGGAACCCCGCTATTGGTGGGCACTGTAGGTGTTTTGAAAAAAGACGAATTCGTGAAGCGTCAGTTTGTAGGCATGGCCGGGGGATTGGCTTTGAATGGCTTCATTACGGTAGCAATGAAATACGGAATAGCAAGGCCACGCCCGTTTGTTTCACATGGAGATTTAATTTACAAAAAGACGCATGCCGGCAGTTCATCGTTTCCATCCGGACATACCAGTTCAGCATTTCAATGGGCTGCGAGTTGTGTGTTGGCTAAACCGAAATGGTATATTGCCGTTCCGGCTTATATGTATGCTTGCGGAATAGGTTATTCACGTATGCATTTGGGGGTGCATTATCCGACGGATGTTATGGCAGGAGCATTCGTGGGCACAGCGAGCGCATTTGCTTCTTACTATATCAATAATTGGTTTTGGAAGAAAGTAGACTCACGAAAAAAGTCGAGTTCTCTGCTTGTTATACCTTCATTTTAAGTCATAAAAAAAAGCCGCAGATGCGGCTTTTAAATGGTTGAATTCGTTTCTTATTGTTTGAATCCAGAGACAATACTGATACATCCTATGTGTTGAACCACCGCGTCTTTTTGCTCGGGAACTTTAATTTTAATTACAAGTTGTTGCGTGTTTTTCATTTTGAATTCAAAGGCCTCTTTGTCTTGTGCGCCTTTGTTCGTGTAGATCTGTTTTCCGTTGATGTCGCTTACTGTGAATTCAACATCGCCAAGGATAGGGTGAGCAACAACCAACAAGCGATAGTCGCGACCACCGAAGAAGGTTACCATTAATTCTGCATCTTCGCCAGGAGCCATTTGCGCTGAATTGTAACTATCGTTTTGAACGTACCCATTCAATTTTGGAAGGACTTTATTCTTAGTGAAGGGTTTGCATTGCGCCGATGCGAATGAAGGGATAAAGACCAATAAGAACAGGAGAATTTTATATGCTTTCATGATATCTGCTGAATTTTTTATTGAATGTATTTGTTACGAATGACAACAATTTCTGCAGCGATTTTAGCTAGCGTAGCATCGCTCATGGTAACTGTTTCTGTACTTCCGATTGTAGTTACACCGGCGCCATCTTTTTCAACCGAAGTTTCACCTTTCGCAACAATTACTTCTTTGTAGATAGTTTGGAGTCTAGTAAGATCTTCTTTCATGCGATTCACACGATCACTGGTAGCGAATAAGTTCAGGTAATTTACCAATTGGTCAAGTGAATAGGTCTGTTCTGCTACACGTTGCTTCATGCTCTTTTCTCCATTCTTTCCGGCGTATTGCGTAGACAAATAAAGTGTTTCAATCCACGCTCCAGATACAATAAGTGCACTCACGTCTGTGCGCTTTCCTTCTTTCAAATATGCATTTACATTTTGATAAGAAAGTGTTACGTAGCTTAACAATGAATCTTTGTTGTTCTGATTTTTTTGAACGCGCTCCATGAATTTTTCATCCATGGCTGCGTCTATTCCTAATGCGTTCGACAATGTTTTGGAAGCCGCTAAATAGTTTACAGACTCTTGCTTTTGCTCGAATACTGTGCTGTAACTTAAATCTGCAGCGTAGATACCAAGATTGATTGCTCGATTTTCTTCGTCGACATATTTCGAGACTTTGTCAACGGAGTTCAACATGGCTTTATCGAAACTGAATCCGGCATCTTTAATCATGTCGGCCATTTCAATAGGAGCAGGAATACTAAAGAAGATTTGCTTCAACGCTTGCTCGCGGTCTTTGAAGAATTCGTCTTTGTTTGTGAGTTCGCTCGCGCCAGACTCTAGAGGAGCTTTGTTTTCAGCGGGGTTTTTGCTTCCGCCGCAAGCAAAAATTGCCAGGCTTCCAATGCACACGCTTGCAATAGCAGCGAGGGAGAGGTGTTTTTTAATCATTTGAACTGATTGAATAGTTAGAGGTATTCGATACGGGTTAATCCGAATATAGTTACAAGATAACACAAATAAAATGATTTTAATGAGCCTCGAGCCAGTTATTTCCTGATTGAATTTCTACTTCAAGAGGTACAACGAGCTTCACCGCATTTTCCATTTCATATTTCACCAATTTGAACACTTGTTCAATTTCTTCTTTGGGCGTATCGAAGAGCAATTCATCGTGCACCTGAAGAACCATTTTTGTTTTCAAATTTGCAAGTTTCAATGCAGATTGAATTTTCACCATAGCTACTTTAATGACATCGGCTGCCGATCCTTGGATAGGAGCATTGACGGCATTACGCTCTGCAAAGCTTCTCGAAATGGCATTCGAAGCATTAATGTCTGGAAGGAAACGTCTGCGTCCGAGCACGGTCTCAACGAACCCCTTTGTGCGACAATCTTCTACTGCTTTATGCTGGTAGGTCTTTAGCGCAGCGAATTGCGTATAATACGCTTCAATGATGTTTTTCGCTTCGGTTCTTGAAATGCCCAACTGCTGTGCCAATCCGAATGGGCCTTGTCCGTATATAATTCCGAAGTTGACAGCCTTCGCTTTACTTCGCATGTCCTTCGTTACTTCTTCCAATGGCACATTGAAGACTTTCGAAGCGGTGGCTTTGTGAATGTCTTCTCCTTGTTGAAAGGCTTCGATCATGTTTTTATCTCCGCTCAACGCGGCAATAATGCGCAATTCAACTTGTGAGTAATCGGCACTTACTAAGACATGATTCTCATCTCGAGCAACGAATGCTTTTCGAATTTCTTTGCCGCGTGAAGTGCGAATAGGAATGTTTTGAAGGTTAGGTTGATTGCTGCTCAGTCGACCAGTAGCGGCAACCGCTTGCATGAAGTTCGTATGCACACGTCCCGTGATTGGATTAATCATGTTGGGAAGCGTATCGATATACGTGCTCTTTAATTTTCGAAGCTCGCGGTAATCGAGAATGAGCGGAACAATTTCATGGTTGTGCAAATAGCGTTGAAGAACATCTTCACCGGTACTGTATTGGCCGGTCTTCGTCTTTTTCATCTCGGTAGTTATTTTCAATTTTTCGAAAAGAATAACTCCCAGTTGTTTCGGAGAATCTAGATTGAATTTTTCTCCTGCGAGTTCCGTTATTTTTTCTTCAATAATGTCGAGTTCCTTACCAAGTTCAACACTGTATGCATTCAAGAAATCTTTGTCTACGCGGATGCCTTCCCATTCCATGTTCGCGAGCACTCCAACGAGAGGAATCTCGATGTTTTCCAAAACCGAAGTGGTTCCTTGCTTTTCCAATTCAGGCATGAAAATTTCTGAAAGCTGAAGGGTCACATCTGCATCTTCTGATGCATAATCTTTAATGCTTTCCGCAGGAAGGTGCGCCATTGAATTTTGATTTTTTCCTTTCGGACCAATCAACGCTTCTATGGAAACAGGTTTGTAGTTCAGGTACTGTTCACTCAACGCGTCCATGCCATGTTTTCCATCGGCATTAATGACGTAGTGTGCAAGCATTGTGTCGAAGATTTTATTTTGAATCTTCATTCCATATTTCTTCATCATCTTGAAATCGAACTTGTAGTTCTGTGCGACAAGTGTTTTCGCAGAATCAGCGAAAATTTCTTTGAAAATTTCCAATTGCTTTTGTGCTTCTTCGAAGTTCGAAGAGATGGGAACGTACCAGCCAGTATGGGCTGCCGTGCTGAATGACAGTCCAACTAAATACGCTGAATGTGGATCTAGACCTGATGTTTCAGTATCGAAACTAAAGATGGTTGCGCGCTGTAATTCTAATAGTAATGATTGAAGTTCTTGCTCCGAAGTAGCCATAAAATATTCATGAGGAACATCGTTGATGGTGTTTTTCGGTGTAGTTGGAATTTCAACTTCTTCACCGGCTGAAGAAAATAGATCGGGTGCGGAGTTGCTTTTAGAAGAAGGACTTGCAGTTGGACTTACTTCGGGCTCTTCGTTCAGCACACGCTTGATTAACTGACGGAATTCAAGCTCTTCAAAAACATCACGAATAGCGTCTTTGTTTATCTCGCTCACCTTTAATGCTTCTTCGTCGAATGGGGTGGGCGCATCGAGCATAATGGTTGCGAGTTTCTTCGAAAGAATTCCTTGCTCTTTGAAGTTTTCTACGTTTTCTTTTTGCTTTCCTTTCAGTTTATCTGTGTTGGCGAGTAGGCCTTCGAGTGATCCAAATTCAGCCAAAAGTTTCGAGGCAGTTTTTTCTCCAATGCCGGGAAGTCCGGGAATGTTGTCTACTGCATCGCCCATCATTCCAAGTAAGTCAATAACTTGACTTACGTTTTGAATGTTGAATTTTGCGCACACTTCTGCTTCTCCTAAAATCTCTGCTTTCCCACCTTGGTAGCCAGGTTTGTAGATAAATGACCTGTCACTCACCAATTGACCGTAGTCTTTATCGGGAGTCATCATGTAAGTATAAAATCCTTTTTCTTCGGCTTTTTTAACGAGCGTTCCAATGATGTCGTCGGCTTCGTAGCCAGGTGCAATGAGCATGGGAATATTGAAGGCTTCAACAATTTTTTTGATATATGGAACTGCAAGCTTAATGTCTTCGGGTGTTTCAGAGCGATTGGCTTTGTATGCTTCGTAATCTATTTCGCGTAGGGTTTGTTCCGGCGCGTCGAATACGACAGCAATGTGCGAAGGTTTTTCGTTATTGAGAATATCGAGAAGCGTGTTCGTGAATCCGAACATAGCTCCAGTATTTAAGCCTTTGCTATTGATGCGTGGTGTTCTTATGAATGCATAGTAAGCACGGAAAATGAGTGCGTAAGCGTCGAGAAGAAATAGTTTTTTTTCGTGTTCTGAAGATATCATGTTACGAAGATAGTGCAGCCATATACGCGGCCACATACTTCCCCATAATATCGAATTCTAAATTCACAGTGGTACCATTTTTAATGAACTGAAAAGTGGTGTGTTCATAGGTGAATGGGATAATTGCCACGGAGAACGAAGTCTTCGAACTGTCAACCACGGTAAGGCTTACGCCGTTAACGGCAATGCTGCCTTTCGGCACTGTGATGTGTCCGAGTTCTTTCGGTGAATATTCAAAAGTGAATTTCCAGCTGCCGTCATTTTCAGTTGTGGAAATACATTTTCCAATCACGTCTACATGTCCTTGAACGGTGTGACCGTCGAGGCGATTCCCAACTCTCACACATCTTTCAAGATTTACTTTGTTTCCTTCCTTCCAACTACCAATAGTGGTTTTATGAATGGTCTCATCGATAGCTGTAACACGGTAAGTATTAGAAACTATTTCAACCACAGTTAAACAAATCCCGTTGTGGGCAATGCTTTGATCTACTCTCAATTCCTCAGTAAAATCGGAAGAAATCCAGAGTTCTAAATTGCTTCCAACGGTTTCTGTTTTTACAATTATTCCTAGCGATTCAATAATTCCTGTGAACATCTTTTATTGTTGTGGAGTGGCCTGGGTTGCGTTCAAAATTTGAATGTATCCCTCTTGGAATACGGGGACTATACCTTGAAGACGAATGGTGTTCAACATGAGGGTGTAGTAATAAGTGCCAGAGCTAACAAGGTTTTTCGTTTTTTGATCGGTTGCGTTCCACAAGATATCTGGATCTGTGGTTTCATAAAGAAGTGTTCCGTATCTATTGAAAATTTTAAAGTCTATACTCTCAATGGATCGGTATGGAAATGGTTTCAGAATATCGTTTAGTCCGTCAAAATCGGGAGTGATAATATTTGGAAGTTCGTAGGTCGGACAGTTATCTAAACAGACCACGTTTGAAGGTGCACTTTCGTTTTGATGAAGCTCGCCATCTGGCCATAAATTCAGGGAGTCCAATGCTGTGATATAGAAACACCCTGCTATGCTTTGCCACCCGCTTGGGTGCAGGAATTCAAATTCGGTGCTTCCTGATCCGTTCAAAGTTCCGAGTACGATGTAGTCGCTCGTATCTGTGGGAGCGTAATAGATGTTGTAAGCGGTAATGTCTTGCGAACAGGAAGGGTCAATGTTGTTCCATGAAATTTGAAGAGAAGGAATTTCGCAATTATTTATTTGTGAAATGAGCGGTGCGCATGGCGGGGTTGAGTCATAAGGACTCGCGCAAATTTCTTGACTGAAGTTGTACAAAGAATCAGGTACGTTGGGCGCACCGTAAGAACCGAGCGTAAGAATTTTGTAGCAGTAGTTTGCATTATTTACTAAACCGGTATCGAGGTATTGCGGTGCAGTTGTTTCATTCAGCAAAGAATAAATTAATTCACCAGGCGCCTTTCTATAAATGAAATAGCGCGAGTTTATCCAAGGGAACTGGCCTTGCACATTCAGTTGTATGGCATTGTCCATGGGCGTTGCAGCAAGCCAAGGTGAAGTTGCGCTTGACGAATAACCTACCACATCTTCATTCGAATAAAATTTAACGCGGTATTTTTTAAGTGCAGTGAAGGTGTCTATGTTGGAATGATAGTAAATCGTGTCTCCAGTATTCAATATAGTGAAAGGATCTGAAGCAAAAATGGTTTGCCAAGTTCCGTTGTTATCGAATTCTAATTCGTAGTGATAGGGAGGAAGGAAAGCGAGGGTGTCTAGCTGTGAAGGAGGCGACCACCAGACGGTGTCACTTCCAACAGAAATATCTGTTGTTTCAATACTCACTTTTGTAATGACTGGAATGTCCTTTCTGATTTGAACACAGGCTTCGTCGCTTGCATAGCTGAGCGCTCCGTCAGGCCAAACCGTGACAATGCGGTAGCAAAAAGGAACACCAAATCCGGGAGCGTTGTCTTGATAGTAGTTACTGTTCGCGCCAAGCGTTTGTCCGATATATACGAATCCAGTATAGGCAGGCATTCCCACTTCACAATCGGAAGGGTTGAAATTGTAACCGTTTTGTCTTCTGTAAATGAAGTAACGAACGTTTGCCAATTCGTAGTTTGAAAAAGAACTGAGACAGGGCGATGGATTCCAAGAGATTCCAACGGTAGAACCCACAGCATTGGCTTGAACATTTTGAACCTTTGGGGCCACCACCGTGATATTCACAGATTCAATGTCTGCTAAGGGAACGTAGCCATTATCTAATGCTTCGAAACTTACGGTGTAAGGGGCAGCCCGAACTTCGTCACATTCCGGATTCCAATAAAAAGTATCGGTGAATGAATTGAATTCAGCTTCATGCACAACGTTTGTAAGTGGCCCGCCAAATGCAGTTATTAAAACCACATTTCCATTCGGATCACTCGCATTTACATCGAATTGGATTGTGCTTCCGGCTTCTACGCAATAATCGGGAAGAGGAGCAATAATTGGGGGTTGGTTGTTACATGTTATAACCGTTATCTGCATGTCTCGAATGACATATCCGACTAAAATTCCGTTTCTGAATTCTTCAATTTTAATGGCAATATTGAATTCACCGGCCAACGGCGGAACCACCCAAGTGACATCGCCTGTTAAAGCATTAATGCTAAAAACGTCAGACCCATTTACAGTGCTCGCATCGGGAAGCAGCCAACCGGGTAAGGGTTCAGCGCCAGCACCCATACATGGAACTAAAGAATAAACCAAAGAGTCTCCATCTGGATCAAACGCAACTGGATTATGAATCCACGGCTGATTGAGACAAGCATCCTCAATGGGCAATTTCAATAGCTGAACTGAATTGTTATGTCCGGTTGCTGGTGAGATGACGAGCATGGTTTGAATGGTGAATACTTGATTCACCGAATTCAAAATATTTATAACACCATCGTTACGATTCGGATCTTCAACCACGAGGTAGTATACTCCTGGACCGGCATAGGTATGGTATCCGACATATTGATTTCTCTTTGCGTCGCCTGAACTTAAAATCACTGATTGAGAGCGTTCGAGACTGTCGAGTTGATTTTCGGTAGTTCCAGACGGTTCATCGCCCCAACGTATTTTTAAAAACGGTCGGTCAGCGGCAAAGGAGCTAGCTTTCGTGACGGTGTTGATAGTTACTTTATAGGTGTATCCCGAAATATGCTCGTAAACGATTTCCCCTGCACGATTGTGCGTAGCCCAAGCCGCAAAAGCAATGAGCCAAGTGCACAAGGTGAGAAGGAGTTTACGATTCATTTTTTAGTAGACAACTTAATTTGTCATTTGGTTTGCTTATTCAACGCAAATTTTTGTTCTAGCGATTCCGTTATCCGAAAGCACTTCGAAAACGTACCATCCTGCAGCTAATTCGTTTACCGAGAAAGAACGCGAATCAGTCGTGATTTGTTTCACGCATTTTCCTTCGCTTGAATATACTTTCAGTTGGAATTTTTGAATGTTAGATGGAAGGGTGAAGAACACCGTTTCATTGGCTGGATTTGGAAATGCGTTGAAGTTGAAATTGTTTTCAATGGTTTGAACGCCATCTGCCAATTGCAAGTTTACGCAGTAGTCTTCCACTTCGCCGTAACCATAGGTTCCGCATGAGGTAGGAGGAGCACCTGCACCAAATATTCCAACATAGGACATTCCAACACGCATGCGTGTGCTTCCTGGAGCAAGAGCGGAGGCTGCAGGTACGGTGATGGTTCCAGTAACTGTATTTTGTGATCCGCTTCCTGCATCGAATGCTAGTTCCGTAGGTTCATCGAAAGTTCCATTGGCATTGTAGTCGATCCATACTTTAAAATACTCACTGTATGATCCGCCTGGGAAACCGGGTGTAAGTGAAACTGGATAAGAGTTTCCTGCAACCAGTGTCAACGTGCTAAGATCTGTGTAATCGGTATAGTTCGCATTCGCCGTGCTAATGTTCGTGAATGAACCAACTGTAACAGCATCGATGTATTCATCTGCAGCATTACCACCGTCCGCATCGCAATAAACGACGTCGGTGCATGAACCACAGCCTGTAGTAGAGAATTCAAACGGCGTAAAAGGATTTTCTGGATTGACGCAGATTGACGCTACCTGAATCGTGTAGGTGGTGCACGAATCTAAATTAAAGAATGTAATGTTTGGCTGAAGCGATTGAATAATATCGGTTCCATTTGGCCCCGTTATTTGAATGCTGTAACCATCGGCAGCGAATACATCATTCCATGCAACTGTTGCTGTTGTGGCACCCTGCGCATTCGGAACCGAATATTCGTTCGGGTTTACGCAACATCCTTCGGTGGTAAGTAAGAATGAACTTGTCCAATCACCCAACGTGTCGTTGCACAAAGAGGCCAATTGAATTTCATACGTTGAACAAGCAAGCAGACCATTGAGCACAACACTGTTTGCGTTTATATTTTCGATAAGTGTCCAGGTGCCAGAACCTTGCAATTGATATTGGCATGCGAACGTGGTTACGTCAGGAGTGCTGTTCC
This sequence comes from Flavobacteriales bacterium, assembly GCA_044239865.1. GTDB lineage: Bacteria > Bacteroidota > Bacteroidia > Flavobacteriales_D > Sanyastnellaceae > CAIZGX01. Next base: position 386,823 of record JBIIAO010000002.1, on the reverse strand, counting down.
AAAAAACGCTATAATCTAACATGTTTGGAATTTGCATAGTACCAATGGCGAAAGGCGCGACGCAACCTCCGCCTGAACATTCATTCAACAATAAATCGAGACTGTTTTTTACATTCAATCGTCCGCCCGTTACCATTTCGGGTTGAAGGTTAGCAACAACATCTACTCCATTGAAAATATAGTCTCGAATAAGTTGAGCTCCCGTGGAAGGATTCGAGTTTGCTATTTCCATGAAAGAGTTGCATGGAGCGGAATACAACAGTGCTATTGCACCGGCTACACATGGACCCGCAAAGGAAGTTCCCGAAGTGTTTCCGTAGTTGGTATTTCCAGCCAAATAAACGGCTTCTCCAGGAGCACCCAAATCGATAGTAGTGATGCCATAACCACTGAATGTTCGAACGTCAGAGCTGTTTGTAGCTGTTACTGCAACCATATATTCACTCGGACATGCCGTTGGCAAGTCGCCAACCACATCAATATTTACATTGTTATTCGCGGTAGAACCGCACGAGAGAATACCGGCAACTCCAAGTGTATCGTACATGGCGCACCACAATGGCGCTTGTGAAGGTTGTCCGTTGTCGGTTCCCCAACTGCTGTTCGTTGCTACAACGTAAGCGCCTTGAGTTCCGCCAGACAAGTTGTACATGCGACGCATTTTGAGCGGATAGGTGTAGGCTGCAATGACGTTGGCTTCAGATATACCACCCATGTCGACTTGCATAATTTTCACATTCCAGTTCACACCGGTAATTCCAATTCCGTTGTCACCTTTTGCCCCAATCATGCTGCTCACTTGAGTACCGTGATTTCCTGCAGCTACAGCATCGCTGTTTGCAGTCATGTTCCAGCCGTCAATGTCATCGATGTAACCGTTGTTATCGTCGTCAATTCCATTTCCATCTATCTCATTGGTATTGGTCCAGTGGTTTTCAATGATGTCTGCTTGATCCCATTTTGCACCACCACCTTCAACCACACAAACAACAATCTCATCTCCGAAGGCTGTTAATCCACCTGTAGTAATGTCCCAAGCTTCTGGCGTGTCAATGTCGTTGTCTGAAGCGTCGTCGTGAAACCACTGTTGGCCGTATGAAGGATCATTCGGAACAATGCGTTCAGCAAGTTTGTGATTGGCTTGCGCCAGTTGAATGCTTGAGCAAGTCGGAGCGTAGCGAATGATTTCATTCAATGAAACAACATCTTCGTTGAAGGTGAACAACCATGCGCGCATGATGTCACTGACTTCATATCCGATTTTTATTTCTGGAAGAATTCCGAAGTGGTTCGACAACTCTTGTTGAGCTTCTTCTGGTGAAAATCCTTTTTTAAGTTGAAGGATAAACTCGTTGTTCATTCTGGCAGCTTGTCCGAATGAAAGAAACGAAAAGGCGAATAGACCTAAAAAGGTTAAAATTGTTTTTTGGAAAGAGTTTCTGAGTGTCATAACATATTCGATATTCTGTAAATATCGGAATGAATGCACCATACAAGTTCACAGAAATGACATTTTTCTAAACGAAGTTTAAGCCTCGTTTACAATTATACGCTTAACTCTTTGCGGAATGCCCGTGAGAACCTCATAGGTTATTGTTTCACAATCGGCAGCAAAGTCTATTATGGAGTGGTCTTCGTTGAAAATAATTGCCTCATCACCCTCGCGAACATCAAGGTATGTGATGTCCACCATGGTCATGTCCATGCATACGCGTCCCACAACAGGACAGGCTTTCCCGTTGATGAACACCTTTCCTTTTCCATTGGAAAGTGATCTACGGAATCCGTCTGCGTATCCAATCGGAAGAACGGCTATTTTCATTTCTTGGTTCGAAGTAAATGTTCTTCCGTAACCCACGCTCTCATTCGGAAGGACGGTTTTAATTTGAACAATTCGGGTCTTTAGGCTTCCCACGTTGCGCAACATTTTTTGTTCGTCTTCAAATGCTGAAACACCGTAGAGACCAATACCAAGGCGCACCAGATCGAACTGTGCGCTCTTCCATCGCTGAATTCCGCCGGTATTCGCGGCGTGAAGAGTTGGAGAATAGCCTAGGACTGCTGATATCTGAGCGCAGCGATTTTCGAAATCGGTAATTTGATCTTGTGTGAAGGCATCGTGTGTCTCATCTTCCGAAGCGGCAAAGTGCGTAAAGATGCTGGCTATTTCAATGTTTGAATTTTCTTTCAACAATTCAATTAATTCAAATGTTTCATTGGGTTTGAATCCGAGACGGTTCATGCCCGAATCAAGTTTTAAATGTGCTTTGAATGTTTTTTCGGCATTGAATTCTTTAGCCGCTTTCGCGAACGCTTTGAATGAGCGAATGGAAAACAACTCAGGCTCTAATCTATGTTTGAAAAGCGGAGCGAAGTCTGTAACGTTCGGTTCAAGCACTAAAATGGGAAGCGAAATTCCAGCCTCACGCAATTGCACCCCTTCATCTGTGTAAGCCACAGCTAGTGCGTCAATGCCAAAATTGGCGAGACATACAGCAACTTCAACCGCGCCAATACCATACCCATTTGCTTTCACCATGCCCATAAGTTTTACATTGGGATTCAGTAATGAACGGAAATAATAATAGTTGTTGGCAAGGGCGTTCATGTTCACCTCAAAAATGGTTTCTTGATGCTGCTCTTGCAATGCGCTCACTATTTTTTCGAAATGAAATTTCCGAGCGCCTTTAATGAGCAGGGCGTTCGAATCAATTTTATTTGAAATTAGAAATTCCAAAAGTTCTTCAGTTCTTTGAAAGCACAAGAAATTTTCTGGTAATTTATTTTTATGTTGAAGGAAAATTTCACCAATGGCAAAAATGTTGTCGATATGAAATTCATTCATGAGCTCTGCAACACGTGACGTCCAGATTTCGTCGTTCATTCCGCTTTGTAAAATATCGGAGATGATGACGCTTCGTTTTTTTGCTTGAATGTTCAAGTTGAAATGCTGAAGCGCAAGTTTCAACGAAGTAAGATCGTTACTGTAACTGTCGTTCAACAATTGCATTCCGCCAATTCCTTTCAATTGTTGCATGCGCATTTCAACGGCCAGGAGTTGCGGCGCTTTTTCTGACAGCTGAGTCAATGAAAGTCCATGGTGCAGGGCTGTAGCAGCGGCAAGCGCGAAATTGTTTATGGATATCGTATCAATAAACGGAATCTCTGCGGAAGACATTTCTCCTTTCCAACTGAATGAAATAATTGAATGTGTTGAAGAAGATTTTATTTCTCGAATGGAAAAATCGTCCTGTGCTTGATTTCCAACTCGAATGATATTCCCACTAAAATTTAATTCAAGGTTTGAAGGAATAATGAGTGTATCGCAGGAACCAAACAGCTTCATTTTTTCATGAAGCAATTCGCTTTGTGAAGCGAAGTTTTCAGCGTGGGCACTTCCAAGAAAAGTGAAAACACCTGTTGTGGGTTGAATGATACGCTGAAGAGCAATCATTTCTCCTGGAAGAGAAATACCGGCTTCGAATAGTCCAAGATTGTGCATGGATTCAAGCTGAAGCACAGCAAGGGATACGCCGATTTGCGAGTTGAAACTTTTCGGACTTCGTGCAATGCAGTAGTTGTCTGCGAGTAATTGATTCACCCATTCCTTCACGATAGTTTTTCCATTGCTACCGGTAATTCCTATTACCGGAATGTTGAATTGCGCGCGGTGATGGGCAGCAATTTTTTGAAAAGCTTCGGTTGTGTTTTCAACATGAATCACAATGCAATCATTTGATAGACTAACATTTTCCGAAACAATAAAAGTTCGAATTCCTTTTTTATAGGCACTTCCAACGAACGCATGTCCGTTGAAGTGTTCGCCAATTAATGGAATGAATAAGGTGTTCTCCGCGTCAACAGTGTGGCGCGTGTCGGTGCATATCGTGTGTATGGATTTCGTACTATTCCCACCAGAGATTTTACTCTCAAGTAGCAGAGTCAGATCTAAAACAGTAAGATTTAGTTTCATGCCGAAGTGTTGACTTCCGTGACTGCTTCTTCAATTAAAACTTCTTCTTCTTCTTCTTTGAAAAAACGTCTTTGAAAGAGTAGTATGAGAATAATTCCAACTGAAATAGAAGCATCGGCAATGTTGAAAATAGGTGGGAAGATTTCAGCTCTTTCTCCTGCATGAATAGGCGACCACGATGGGAAGTCGAATTCCTTTGTAAGATGTATCATGTCTACCACATTTCCCATTAGAAATGGAGCGTAACCTTCGGAAGAAAATGCCGCGGTATCTGAGTAGGCGATATAATCTTGGAAGTGCGGGTCGAAGGTTGAGCCTTTATCGAAGCACATGCCGTAGACAGCGCTGTCAATGATGTTCCCCAAGGCACCGGCTACGATGAGCGCTAAACAAAACATATACCCTTGGTGGGTTTTCTTTTTGGTAAGCTTGTAGATGTATATGATAATGGCGGTAACGACAATAATTCGGAAAATGCTCAGAGCTAATTTGCCACTTGTTCCAGGGAACATCCAACCGAATGCCATACCCGGATTTTCAACGAATTGTAAATCGAGCCACCCGGAAATAAGCTCTACATTTTCTCCGTAGAGAAAATTGAGCTTTATCCATATTTTTAAAATTTGATCAAGCGCAACAACGCTTAAAATAGTTAAGAGTACTTTTCTCACTATACGAGATCTTACTGCATGTTCTTCGCTTCAATGCTAAGAGTAGCATGAGGCACCAAACGCAGGCGTTCTTTAGGAATAAGCTGTCCTGTAACACGACAAACACCGTATGTTTTGTTCATGATACGCAGAAGAGCGTTTTCTAGGTTCTTAATGAATTTTTCTTGACGTGAAGCCAATTGAGCTACCTCTTCTCGGCTGTTCGTGTCGCTTCCGTCTTCCATCATTTTAAATGTAGGCGAAGTATCGTCGGTACTGTTGTCACCTTCTCTTGAAAGAGATTCTTTCAACTCTTCGAAATCTGAACGCGATTGCTCTAATTTCTCTTTGATTAAAATTTGGAATTCTTTCAAATCGCTATCTGAATAACGTAATCCTTTAACTGGTTCTGCTGGCATCTTCACGGGTACTTTATTAATCTCTGGAGCAGGCTTATAAACGGGAGCAGTAATCTTTGCCTCGGGTTTCTTCACGGTCGCTGGTTTAGCGATAACTGCTGGAGCTGGTTTAACTTTCTTTACTTCTACTTTCTTTACTGGCGCAACTACTTTTTTAGCAGGAGCAGCTTTCTTTACTGGTGCAACTACTTTTTTAGCAGGAGCAGCTTTCTTCACTGGCGCAACTACTTTTTTCGCAGGAGCAGCTTTCTTTACTGGCGCAACTACTTTTTTCGCAGGAGCTGCTTTTTTAACTGGAGCAACTTTCTTGGCAGGTGCTGCTTTTTTAGCAACTGCTTTTTTCACTGGAGCGAGTTTCTTGGCAGGTGCTGCTTTTTTAGCAACTACTTTTTTCGCTGGAGCGACTTTCTTGGCAGGCGCTGCTTTTTTAGCAACTACTTTTTTCGCTGGAGCTGCTTTCTTTGATGGCACTGCCTTTTTCGCAACGACCTTTTTCACAGGCGCTACTTTCTTAGCAGGAGTAGCTTTTTTAGCAACTATCTTTTTCGCTGGAGCAGCCTTCTTTGCAGGGGCAGATTTTTTCGCAACAACTTTTTTGGCAGGGGTAGATTTTTTTGCCATTGGTTTTAAAGGTTTTTGGTTAATAGTAAACGTACAACTTCTTCACCTTCCCATTCAACCGCTACACCCCCTTCCATTTCTGGAACAAACTCAAGCGAAGAAGCAAGTACTTGACTGCTAATATATTCAGAATTGTTTTTCAAAACATCATTCAGGTAGTTTTCTCCTGAAACTTTAACAATTATTTTATCTGTAACCTCGAAATTAGTTTCTTTTCTCAGGTTTTGTATGCGATTCACTAATTCACGAGCATAGCCCTCCTCCTTCAGTTCAGGGGTTATGGTAACATCTAAAGCAACCGTTAGGGGGCCTTGGTTCGCTACTTTCCAACCGGGAATGTCAACTGGAATAATTTCCACGTCTTCCGTTTGAAGGAGAATACTCTCTTTCGTCCACAAGTATTCGCCTTTTTTTTCAATGGATAAAATTATTTCTTGCGCATTGTCTAGGGCGAATTGTTGAATTTCTTTCATGAATTTCCCGCACTTCTTTCCGAGTGTTTTGAAATTCAATTTAAGATCCTTTACAATTTTTGTTGTTTGCTCATCGACACATTTCACTGCTTTCACGTTAACCTCACTGCAAATCAAATCCGCAACGCTTTCAATACGAGACTGTGTAGTTTCATCGAGAACAGGAATGCGAATTTCAGCAAGGGTCTGACGAACCTTGATGTTTTCTTTCTTGCGAATAGAAAGGGCCATGCTGGAAATGCGTTGAGCCAAATCCATTCGAGCTTCGAGGTTTTCATCTCGGAAACTTCCATTTTCTAATCGAGACAAATGCACCGATTCGCTGTTGTTGTTCAAACTTTGGTACAACCAATCCGAGTAAAATGGTGCAAACGGACTCATGAGTTGTGCCACTTGTTTCAAGCATTCGTGAAGAGTGGCGTAAGCTGAGCGTTTGTCATCAGTCATTTCTCCGTGCCAGAATCTTTTACGCGCAAGACGCACGTACCAGTTGGAAAGGTGATCGTTAACAAACGATTCAATGGCTCGCGCAGCCGGAGTTGGATCAAATGCATCGAGATTTTTTTGAACCTCGAGCGTGAGCGCCTTCAATTTACTTAAAATCCATTTGTCTAATTCTGAGCGATCTTCAACGGCAGGATCATTCGAAGAAGCCTCGTATCCATCAATGTTCGCGTACAGCGCGAAAAACGAGTAGGTATTCGAAAGTGTTCCGAAGAATGTGCGTTGAACTTCAGCAATTCCTTCTGTATCGAATTTCAAATTGTCCCACGGATCGGAATTGGTAATCATATACCAACGCGTCGCATCTGGACCGTATTTACCAAGGGTTTCAAACGGATCAACCGCATTGCCCAATCGCTTTGACATTTTGTTTCCGTTCTTGTCTAAAACAAGTCCGTTTGAAATAACATTTTTATAAGCAACAGAATCGAAACACATTGTTGCAATCGCATGCAACGTGTAGAACCATCCTCGCGTTTGATCTACTCCTTCAGCAATGAAATCAGCTGGGAAGGAAAGGTTGTTGTCTATTTTTTCTTTGTTCTCGAAAGGATAGTGCCACTGTGCATAGGGCATAGCACCGCTGTCGAACCACACGTCTATCAAGTCCGCTTCTCTGTGCATCGGTTTCCCGCTAGGGCTAACCAATACAATTTTATCTACGTAGGGCTTGTGTAAATCGAAGAGGTTGTAGTTCTCAACCGAATGGTCGTTCGGTTGGAAGTTTTCAAGCTGATTCGTTTCTGAAATTCCAGCAGCAACACTTTTCTTTATTTCTGTTTGAAGTTCTTCAACAGAACCAATGCAAATAGATTCTGTTCCGTCTTCGGTACGCCAGATAGGAAGGGGAATTCCCCAAAAGCGACTACGAGAAAGATTCCAATCGTTCGCGTTTTCCAACCAATTTCCAAATCTTCCAGTGCCAGTAGATTCTGGTTTCCATTGAATGGTGTTGTTCAATTCCACCAAACGATTGCGTTTTTCCGGAACTTTAATGAACCAAGAATCCAATGGATAATAGAGAATAGGTTTGTCTGTTCTCCAGCAATGGGGATAGTTGTGCGCGTATTTTTCTTTCTTAAATAATTTCCCTTCGGTCTGAAGTTTCAAAACAATACGATCGTCAACGCTTAAGTACTGAAGCTTGTCGGTGTCTTTAATTATACCACCTAAACTTGCTTTTTGTTTCGCTAACTCAAAGGCTTTCTCTTCGTCTGAGTAATACGCTTCTTTCACGAATTCTTCCCCGAATAAAAATTTACCGTCTTGTATTTCTGGAAGAAAACGTCCTCTGCGATCGACAAGTGTTAGATTGCCCATGCCATTTTGTTTCGCTATGCGGAAGTCATCTGCACCGAAACTTGGTGCAATGTGTACAATACCCGTTCCATCTTCCGTAGTAACAAAATCTCCTGCAATTATCTTGAAAGCATCACCATCGTTCGGTTGTACGAAAGGAAGTAATTGCTCGTAGCGAAGATTCAAAAGTTCTTTTCCAGAAATTTCAGATACCGTTTTATTCGGAATTTTCTTGTCTCCTGTGTTGAACTCTTCAAAGTTTTCTCCGTTCGCTTCAGGAAAATATTTTTCACGAAGAGCAGAAGCAACAATGAAATAAGCACGGTCATTTCCAAATGGAGTGAGCGATTCAACAAGAGAATAATTAATTTTTTCGCCAACGGCCAAAGCCACGTTGGATGGCAAGGTCCACGGAGTAGTCGTCCAGGCTAAAACATAAATAGGTAGATCCGTATTCACATTCAGCGCATCATTTGCATCAATCAATTTGAATTGCGCAACAGCCGAAGTGTCTTTCACTTCTTTGTAACAACCGGGCTGATTTAATTCGTGAGAACTCAATCCGGTTCCAGCAGCTGGAGAATACGGCTGAATGGTGTAGCCCTTGTATAAGAGATTCTTTTTGTTCAGTTGCTGAATCAACCACCAAACGGTTTCAATGTATTTGTTGTCGTAGGTAACGTAGGGGTCATTCATATCGACCCAGTAGCCCATGTCTTTGGTTAACTTTTCCCAGAGGTCGGTATATTTCATAACTTCCTTGCGGCAAGCGTTGTTGTATTCCTCCACCGAAATGGTTTTGCCTATGTCTTCTTTCGTAATGCCTAGTGTTTTCTCAACGCTTAATTCAATTGGAAGTCCGTGCGTGTCCCAACCCGCTTTGCGGTGGACTTGTTTTCCAAGTAGGGTTTGGTAACGACAGAAGATGTCTTTAATGGAACGCGCCATGACGTGGTGAATGCCGGGCATTCCGTTCGCAGAAGGTGGCCCTTCGAAAAACACGAACGGCTGTCCGCCTTCGCGTTCAGTGATACTGCGCTGGAAAATGTTTTCCGCTTGCCAGTATGCTTGTATGTCGTTCGCTATTTGTGGAAGCGATATTCCTTTGATTTCCCTGTATTTGCCCATGGAAGGTTTGAAAATAGAGTGCAAAGATAAAAACAAAAGCGGAGGGTTGACCTCCGCTTTTCAAGTGCGCATGGAGGGACTCGAACCCCCACGCCTCACGGCACTAGATCCTAAGTCTAGCGCGGCTACCAATTACGCCACATGCGCATGTTGCGGTGCAAATATACAATGCTTCTTGGATTATGAAAGTTTTTCTCTTCTGGATTAACTTAAATAGATGAAATATTTCCCTTTTTTACTGTGCTTCACGCTGCAATTCGCTGCTGAGAATTTTGCTCAAGATGTCTGTGGTGCCCGAATGGCCGCACTTAGCGGAAGTGCAATTACACAATCCGATGCTTTTTCAGGATTCAACAACTTGTCGGCTTCTGCTCAATTCAAGGGGAGTTCTTACGCGTTTTATGGTCAAATTCCCTATGGAATTTCGGAGATTAAAGACGCTGGAGTGTCCATTTTACATCATTTAGGAACTGGAGTTATGGGGGTGGTATTCCAATCTTATGGGAATACTGAATTTAATCGGCAACGCATGAACCTCGGTTACGCCCTTCCGCTTTCAGATAAATTCAAGGTGTCTGGGACTTTCGGTTATTCTTCCACCCGAATTAGTAACGGCTACGGAAAGGCGCATACCCTTTGGACGAACATAGGCGCAACGTATGATGTTCGAAAAGATTGGAAATGGGCGGCAGTGATTGATCTTCCTGCTAGCGCATTGAAGAATGAAGAGGAATTGCCCGCATCTCTTCGTATTGGAACGACCTATTCTTTCGGAGAACAAGTGGTGATCTCAGCTCAAGTGATTTCAACGACGAACGCTCAATCGGCTGTGAGTTACAGTTTCGGATTGGAATATTTTCCGGCAGAAGTTTTCGCGATTCGGTTCGGGATGAACACCTTCTGGCAGACATGGTCGCTAGGTGTTGGCGCTCGATTGAAGAACTATTCGTTCGATGCGGCCGCAGTTGTTCATCCGCAATTGGGCTTAACTCCTCAAATCTCTTTGAGATATGGAATGGAAAAGTAAGTGCCTTCTTTTTTTTCTTTTCGGTTGGAAGGGAATTGCTCTTTTCGCTCAGGAAGAAAGCAACGCGCTGGTTGAACAGCGCATTGAAACAATTTCAAGTTTTATGGAAGAGGGAAGTGACGTGGATTATTCTTCTCTCACAGAAGACTTGACCTACTTCGCTCGCCATCCGATTAATTTGAACACAGCTGACGCCCTTTCCTTGCAATCGCTGTTAGTACTCAGTGACACTCAGATAAATGCACTTTTCAAACATATGGATTACTTTGGAAAATTGAAAAGCATCTTTGAATTGCAGAGTGTGGCTGGAATGGATGTGCCCACCATTCGGTGGATACAGCCGTTTGTGTATGTGAATGAAGACGATGGGTTTTCTGATTTTTCATTTCGAAGATTACGAGAAGAAGGAACACACGACATTATGCTTCGTTCGAAACGAACGCTTCAAGAACAAGCGGGATTTATTCCAGATCCGCTCACTGGAAAAAAGAATTTTTTAGGAAGTGAATACGGTTCATACATGCGTTATCGGTTTCAATACCGAAGAAATATTATGGTTGGAATGACCTTCGAAAATGATGTGGGAGAACCATTAAGTAGTGGACCCGATTTCAAAAGCGCCTCATTGTTTATTCGAGAAGCGAAAGCGTTGAAGCAATTGGTTATTGGCGATTACCAGGTTCAGTTTGGACAAGGGCTTACTTGTTGGAACAGCATGGCATTTGGGAAGTCTTCGTTCAGTGTGCAAGTGAAACGCAATGCGCAAGGGTTGAAGCCGTATTCTTCTGTGAACGAGAGTTCGTTTTTTCGAGGTGCAGGAATTACCGTTGGAAATAAATTCTTAAGTGCAACGGCTTTCGCTTCGCGAAGAAAGTTAGACGCTACATTCAATGCAGATACTGTTCTCACTGATGATGGCATGGTCGTAAGCTCAATTCTTTTGGGAGGTCTGCACAGAACCGAAAGCGAAATCGCTAAGAAGAATATGCTGACTGAAATTGTATCAGGAGGAAATATCCAAGTTCAAAAAGGCATGTGGAAATTGGGAACTGTCGCTGTTCACCGAAGTTTGAGCGATTCTATTGCAGCACGAACAGATTGGTATGCGAACGGGAAATTCGAGGGGCAAACACAGAGTGCTGTTGGAATGTATGCGGAAGGTGTATGGCAAAATGTTTCGCTGTTTGGAGAGGTTTCGCGCAGTTCGAATCATGCATGGGCATACGTTACGGGACTCACTGCAGCGTTGCATTCGCGCGTTTCAGCAACGGCTTTATTTCGGAATTTCGATCAAGATTTTCAATCTGTGTATTCGAATGTTATTGCCGAGGGAAGTAGTGTTTTTCCATCGAATGAGCGGGGAATGTATGTCAGTGTGCAAGCGCAGCTTTCAAAAAAGATAAGTGTTAATGCTTATTCAGATGGGGTTCAATACCCTTGGCTGCGTTACCAAGTGACAGGCCCTTCGAGCTTCACCGATAATGTTATTCAGTTCAATTACAAACCAGATAAGAAGCATGAATTCTATGCGCGCTGGCGCATTCGCAGAACTTCTGTAGATCGCAATGTGCTGAATCGAATTGATTTTCCAGTCGATAAATTATCGGAGCAAATTCGATTAAATTTTGTCTTCAGTCCAACAGAAAGTTTGAAGTTACACAGTCGTCTAGAGTTTGTGAAAACCAACGAAGAAGGACTTCCAACTGAAAATGGATATCTCGTTTTTCAAGATGTGATTTGGAAGAAAATGGGAGTGCCTTGCACGATAACCTTCCGTTACGCCTTGTTTCAAACAGACGCTTGGAACGCTAGATTGTATGCCTATGAGAACGATGTTCTATACAGTTACAGCATTCCCGCGTATTACGGAAAGGGAGCGAGAATCTATGGTATTTTCAAATTTGATGTTCGAAGAAATATAGATTTATGGATTCGAGTTGCGCAATGGACGTACATCGACAGAGACCAAATATCTTCAGGAGATTCGGCCATTGAAGGATTTCGAAAAACAGATTGCACACTGCAAATGCGCATGCAATTTTAGATACGCTTCAGAATTTCGTTTTCAATTTCTTCGCTGTCCCAAACCGCTTCAATATCGGGTCTGTTCATGACTTCCTTCATGATTTCATTCTGACGAATTCCACTGCTTAAGGCTTCGTGATACGGAATGTGACTGAAGGTAACCTGCGAATAAAGTGGGATCCATTTTTCTGGATGTTTGCTTGCGAATCTTCCTTCAATTTTTTTCTGAAGAAGGAAATCTTTGTCGGCTGTTAAATCGCGCATTTCAATGTAATTGCGAAGGGCTAATTCCAATATTGCGTCACCGTTTGGCTTGCGCATTTTCCCGTATTCTTTCAATAGTTCTGGATGGTCTTCACCCAGTTCAGTCATGAGGCGATCAAGTTCACTGCAGTCTTCAAACCCGCTATTCATGCCTTGTCCGTAAAACGGAACAATCGCATGTGCAGAATCTCCCATAAGCGCCACTTGGTTTTTGTAGTTCCAAGGATTGCATTTGGTCATGACTAAACTTGCGGTAGGATTCGTATTGAAATCGAGCAACAATTCCGGCATCATTGCTTTCGCATCTGGGAAATATTTCTCGAAGAAATCAAGAACGTCTTGGTCTGTTTTCAATTTCTCGAAAGAGACTTCGCCTTCAAAAGGAAAGAAGAGTGTGCAAGTGAAACTTCCATCGATGTTCGGCAGTGCAATCATCATGAACTCTCCGCGTGGCCATATGTGCAAACAGTCGTGACGCATTTTGTGCGTTCCATCTTCGTTCGCTGGAATCTCTAACTCCTTGTAGCCGTGATCTAAATAGGATTGCGAATATTCGTTGCGATCAAGTCTCGTCATACGTGCACGAACAGCGCTGAATGCACCGTCTGTTCCGAATATCTGATCGAATTGTTGGCGAATAGGCTCGCCTTTTTTTCCTTCGAAAACAATCGTATTCGTATCTAATTCAACATCGATACATTTATGTTCGAAGTTCAATGATACGTTCTCAAATTCAGAGGCACATCGCACCAATGTCTGATTCAAAATTCCTCTTGAAACACTATAGATGGCTTGTCCTTCCTTTCCGTATGGTTGGTAGGTAAGTTCACCGTTCACAGCGTGCATCAATCTTCCGCTCATGGGAATGGCTACCTCTTCAATTTCTTTGCGAATACCTGCGCCCTCAAGACCTCTCCATCCACGATCACTTAGGGCGAGATTTATACTTTTTCCTTGAACAACTTTCACGTTGCGAATGTCTGATCTTCTGTCGAAGACAGAAACGTTGTATCCGCGCTTCGCGAGGTATACCGTCCATAAACTTCCAACCAATCCTGCCCCAACAACGGCAACGTTTTTCTTACTCATATTAGATTGCATTTAATGCATTTGTTAAATCTTCAATTAAGTCTTCTGCGTCTTCAATTCCAACGCTTAATCTCAACAATGAATCGGTAATTCCGCTTTTTTCTCTTTCAGCTTTTGGTATTGAAGCATGCGTCATGGAGGCCGGATGACCAAGCAATGATTCTACTCCACCAAGAGATTCAGCTAAAGAGAATACATGAACGTTTTGCGCTAGGGTAGAAGCATCTTCGAAACGATCACCTTTCAAACTGAAGGAAATCATTCCACCGAAATCGTGCATTTGTTTTTTCGCAACTTCATGATTTGGATGTGAAGGGAAACCAGGCCAGTAAACTTTTTCAACCTTAGGATGATTAGCTAGGAAGTTCGCAACTACAACACCGTTTGAGCAGTGTCTCTCCATACGAACATGCAAAGTTTTCAAACCGCGCAATACCAAGAAGCTGTCTTGTGGACCCGGTGTGGCTCCGCATGAATTCGCAATGAATGCCAATTGCTCATACAAGTTGTCGTCGTTGGTGCACAAGGCGCCCATCACAACATCGCTGTGTCCGTTCAAGTATTTCGTTGCGCTGTGCATAACAATATCCGCATTCATGTCTAACGGATTTTGAAGGTATGGTGAGGCGAATGTGTTGTCTATGACAGAAATCAAATTGTGTTTTTTTGCAAATTCTACGCACTTTTCAATGTCTATGATTTTCATCATGGGGTTGGTTGGAGTTTCCACCCATAACATTTTTGTCTTAGCGTTAACTGTTCTTTCAAGTGCATCGAAATCGTGCATATCTACGAAGTGAAATACGATTCCATATTTCGCAAAAACTTTCGTGAACATGCGGTAGCTTCCGCCGTACAAATCATCTGTAGCAATGACTTCGTCACCGGGAACAAGTAACTTAATGATAGCGTCTGCTGCGCCCATACCGCTTGAGAAACACAATCCATGTTTTGCATTTTCCAATTCAGCCAAACAACGTTCAAGCGCAACGCGAGTTGGATTTTTTCCACGCGCATAGGCATATCCCTTATGAACTCCTGGAGACTCCTGAACGTAAGTTGATGTCTGATAAATAGGAGTCATGATGGCTCCTGTAGTTGGATCGGGCTCTTGTCCCGCGTGAATGGCTTTGGTTCCGAAACGCATGGTAAATTTTTTCCGCAATTTACACCGAAGCGCCCACAAACAAGCAGAACTATTTACACGTTCTTTTCAATATACTTGATGATTTGTCCAGCAATATCCACACCCGTTGCCATTTCAATTCCTTCTAGCCCTGGCGAGGAGTTTACTTCAATAATCAATGGACCTCTTTCACTGCGAAGCATATCAACACCCGCAATTCCGAGTTTCATAGCATTTGCCGCTTTGATTGCCGCAATTTCCTCTTCAAGGGTAAGCTCAACAACTTTCGCGGTGCCACCTCTATGAAGATTACTTCTGAATTCTCCATCTTTGGCTGTGCGTACCATGGCGCCAACAACATGTCCGTCTACTACAAACGCACGAATGTCTTCTCCGCGAGATTCAGTAATGAACTCTTGAACGATAACACGTGCTTTCAAACCGTTGAACGCTTCAATTACCGAAACAGCGGCTTTTTTATTTTCAGCAAGCACAACACCGAGGCCTTGTGTTCCTTCGAGAAGCTTAATAATTACAGGTGCTCCGCCAACTTCTTTCAGTGTTCGTTCAACATCTTTTGAATAGTTGGTAAATACTGTTTTCGGAAGTCCCAGGCCCGCGCGCGAGAGGATTTGCAAGCTGCGCAGTTTGTCGCGTGAACGAACCAAAGCTTGCGATTCCACCGCTGTGAAAACGTTCATCATTTCAAACTGACGAACCACTGCTGTTCCATAAAAGGTTACAGAAGCTCCAATACGCGGAATAACAGCATTTACGCCGGTAATTTCCTCACCACGATAAAGAACTTTTGGTTTTCTTTTTTCAATGACTAAGTCGCACTTCGAGTGATCGATGACGCGAATTTCGTGGCCTCTTTTCTGAGCGGCCTCAACCAAACGTCTCGTGCTATAAAGCTTCACATTTCTAGAAAGTACGACTAAGTTCATTGTGGAATTGTATGTGGCAAATTAACAACTATTCTTTATTGAAATTGTTAAGGGAACGTAATTTATTCTGAGGGAAAGATGCGAAGCAAGATGTTTCAAAAGGTCCTTCGGAAGAGGAATTATTTGAAGAGGCCTCTGTTCAGAGCGAGGGTTTCTGGAGAGTTCACGTGTTGTGAAGCGTATTTGATAGCGCCTGCTGACCAAAGTAGATAATCTGCTTTTGATAGGTTCAAGAAGAAATCGAGTGATTCGGTAAGTTCTTTTGGATTGAGCGAAGAAGATTTTCCTGCGAATTCTACTTCAAGATTTTTCCAAGGGGTTTGATCAGAAATGACAATAGGAATACCATTGGAAAGGGCTTCTGCTATGGCGTGTCCGTAATTTTCACCACGAGAAGGCAAGAAGAAAAGATGTGCCTTTTCGTAAAACGTTTTCAGTTCATCTTGATTTTTATGTCCGTGCATTTGAACGTGAATGTTAGGACTTTCTGTTGAAGACAATTGAATTGCGTTGACGAGTTCTGCATTTTCTTCCAAGCCCACAATATCCCAATGGATTTCACTTTTCGGATTCCAAGTGCGAATAGCTTCTAGTGCCTCGTAGTAGCCTTTTTCAGGACTTATTCTTCCAGCGGATAATACCCGGAAGGGTGAGGTCATTTCCTTGGCTTGAGGGGATATTGTTGCGTTAGAAATATTTGGCGCAATACGAATGTTTGCTTTCGGAAATTTTTGAAGTATTTCCTCTTTTTCTATTTCGCTTGTCGCGTGCCAAGTGATGTTCGAATAAATTTTAATGAATTTAGAAAACAATAAAAACAATTTTTTCTTGAATCCTTTTTGTTTGAATGCCGCTGTTTTGAGCATTCCGCGCGGTGCAAGAAAAACATTAGTACTAAATCCAATTGAACGAAAGACCTTCAGAGGAAGCAATGAAAATTTCGGCGACCACATGGAATTCAAGTAAACTCTATCGGGATTTATTTCATTATAAATACTTAAAATGAAATGTTCATTGAGCGCACCTTCATTCAAATAATAGACTTGAATGTTTTCTTGAAAACTCTGTTGCCATGAATCTGAATGAACTGTAGAATACGGAATTGTGCCGTTTAAATCGGTGTTTCTTGTTACAACATAAAAACTATCTTCGCTATTCTTCATGAATGAAATCAACGATTGTATAGGACCACCTGCTTGCGATCCCGGATAAAACCAATCGGTGAATACCATTATTTTCATGACTTGAAATTAATGTGATTGTTTTTCATCCAATGGCCTAAGACAGAAAGGTGCCAAAAGGAAATGAACGACTTTTCTTCACTTCCTTGAAGAAATTTCCTCCAAGCATTTTTCAAAACACCTTCATTCACCACTTCTTGGTCGTACAATACTTGAAATCCAGATTCGGTAAAGTCTCTAAGCTCATTTTTCATCCATATGCTCCAAGGTAACGTGAATCCCATTTTCTTTCTGTTCACTACTTCATCTGGAAGAATATCTGGAAACGTTTCCGTGAGAAATTTTTTGGGTGTAGTTGGAAATTTCAAGTCATTGGAAAGATGTGTAGCCAATTCAACCACTTGATGATCTAAGAATGGAACTCGAATTTCTAATGAATGTGCCATGCTCATTTGATCGCTATCACGAAGCAACACGTGTTGCATGTATGACTCTATTTCTGCAGCAGAGACGCGATTTAAAAGAGGAGCTTTTTTGTCAAATATGAAATTGAAATTGTTTTCAATTTCGAAGTGCTTCGTTGTTCTCACGATTAACTCATTGGCCTTCCAAACATTTCTTACCAATGGAAAAGCTGAAGCTAAATTGGCTTTTGGTAATCCTAAAAGCTCTGCTTTTTTGCGAATGGATCTGCTTGAAGAAGTAGCTTTCAGTAATGCCGAAGCCGATCTTCTCAAGGGATGAGACAGCTTCAATAGAAAAGATTTTTCAATGCTTTGCATGTATTGAAAAACGGGATATCCCGCAAACAATTCATCGCCGCCTAAACCAGAAATGGCTACTGTAATACCCGCTTCTTTCGCAGCTTTCGAGACGGCGTAAGTATTCGGTCCGTCGCCACTTGGAAAATCGATTGATGCCACTGCAGCTGGAATATCTTTTAGAAAGTCATTTGCGCTTAGGTTTATTTCGTGATGATTTGTGTTGAATTTCTGGGCAACGAGTTGCGCATATTTTCGTTCGTCGAAGGCCTCTTCTTCAAATGAAATTTGAAACGTATTTATTTTTTCAGTTCGAACTTCACTCATTAATCCAACGAGCAATGAGGAATCAATTCCTCCACTCAAAAATGCACCGAACGGAACATCAGCGCGCATGTGTTGCATAACAGACTCACGCATGGTTGAGCGCAACAATTCTTGCGCATTTTTTTTATCCGACAATTCATACGAAGTATCATCTAAAAGGCGGTAATAGCAATGCTTCGTTGTTTCATTTTTCTTGAAATACAAGTAATGTCCCGCCTCGAGCAATTGAACATGTTCAATCAAAGTGTTCGGCGCATAAACTGTTTGGGTTTCAATGTATTCTTCGAGAGCACTGCGATTTAATTTTCTTGGAATAGCATTGCTAGCGAGCAGAGCACGCAGCTCAGAAGCAATGAAACATCCGTTATTCTGAATAGAATAATACAACGGCTTCATGCCGTAACGATCACGAACCACGAAAGTTTCGGTAGTCTCAATGTTGTGCAGTACGAACGCAAACATGCCCTTCAATTTTGAAAGACATTCAACACCATATTTCTGAAACAGTTCGAGAATTACTTCGGTGTCACTTTCGGTTTGAAATGCGACTCCTTGAAGTTCATTTGCTTTCAATTCAACATAATTGTATATCTCACCGTTGAAGGCAATGACGCATTTTTTGTTGGTTGAAAGCATGGGTTGATTGGCAGAATTTTCCGTGTCTATGATTGAAAGACGCCTGTGTCCTAGGCCAATGTGTTCGTTCGAGTAAATACCATCTGCATCTGGCCCGCGGTGAGCCATTGCAGCATTCATGCGCTCGAGTGTTTCTCGAACAAGATGCTTTTCTTTCGGATGAATGATGGCACTTATTCCGCACATGAGGCTTTCAGCATTTTGGTGAATTGATTTACCCAAAGATCGGAAGAGAATTGCATTGCTAGCGCTGCACTCTCATTTCCCATGGATTGAAGGTCAACTTGCGAAGCGTTGAATATTTTCAGGAGCTGTGTTTTTAAATCTTCTGATGAATGCGGATTGAAGGAATAGCCATTCTTTCCTTCCACCAATAAATCCAGCTTGGCACCTACAGCACTTGATAGTAACAAAGGTTTTCCAAGCGATGCCATTTCATGAACAACAACTCCCCAAGGTTCATAGAGACTGGGTAAAACAAAGACGGAGGCCTTTTCTAGTTTTTCGCTTAACTCGTTGGGTTGAACAAATCCGTGGTGTACAATGGCGTCGTTTGTTGCTCTATTTGGAAACAATTCTCCTGTGCCAGCAAGGTTTAGTGTCCAACCCGAACGTTCATTCGGTGGAATGGAAAGAAATGTTTCACAAAGGAAATCGAGGTTCTTTACGGAAATATATCTTGCTACGCACCACAGTTCTTTCTCTTTCGAAAGTTCTTTTCGATTTGTTCGGAAAACATCTTCACAAGTGTAGAAACCGTTCAAAATATTTTTGAAGGAAAAGCCTAATTTTTGCGCTGTTTTCATTTGTGCATTTCCAGGAATGAATGCGAAGTGAAACAACTTTTTGTATTTCAATTTGAAATAAATACTTCCTAAAGTAAATTTCAAGTTCGATTGCCACATAGTGTCGAAAGCCAAGGCTGTTGGACGTTTCAAGTTACTTGTCCATTCAATATATTCTGCGTCGCTCCAACCGCTGCAAAGAATGAACTTAGGATTAAATAAAATAAGATTCTCTAACCTTATTTCAGTTTTCGATGCAAGTTGAATGTTCGGGTTGAAATGAAATTGGAACGGAGCTTCTGCGTTAATCGGGTAATGCACCACAAGCAATTCGTGAATTTCCGCTAGTTTATTCAAGCACTCCGCGGTATAACCGGCTAATTCGCGATATAGAATTAGAATTTTCATGCGGGAATTTCGAGCGCTGCTTTTGCTTCTTCTTGCGCTGCGAGTTCAATCTTATTGTCTTTCGCCAAATAGAAATACATCCACAAGAAAAAGGGAAATCCATTTAAGAAGTAGTGTCCTTGTCGAGCGAGGTATAGAATAATAATGAGGGCTATACCATTCGACATGACCCAATGTTCTTCTGAAGCCGCCCGCTGTTTGAAAATCCAACACTTAAACAAGATGTAGAACATGACAACCAATCCGTAAATCCCTGTTTCTGACATGAGACGAAGTGCCATAGAGTTTGCATCCATCTTGTTGAACTCGATGTCTACCGCTCCCGTTAGATTGGTCAGGGAGTATTTATCGAATGCAATGGGGTGAGAGCCGAGGCCCGTTCCGAAAAGTGGATGACGTTTGAAGTTTTCAAGTGCGATCTGATAGTTGTTGTACAATACGAAACTTGAACCGTGAATGTCGTAGCTCTTGTAGTTCTTAGTTTCAAACATGGTGAATGTACCGTCCCATCGATTGGTAAATTCCGGAACGTTCTTGTAAGCGTAATCGAAGGAGAAAATGAATAGCGGGACGAAGATGATGGAGTATTTTACAACTCCAAGGTTGAGCAAAAAAAGCACAATTGCTGCGAAAATACCAATGATACCAAGACTGGAATAGGTGAGTAAGTAGGCAAGAATAATTACCAATCCGTGCCACCGCTTAATGAATAGTGTTTTTCGAGCGATTGTGTTGTACAAGGAAACAAAGAAAGCAGGAGCAATAACAGCTGCGAAATAAGAAGGTTCGGAGAAAACAGAGTTCAAACGCAATCCAATTCCCCCTTCCGTTAAACTCCATTTATTGAACAGCCAGTTGTAATTGTAACCAGGAGTAAATCCAACGAAATAGGAAATTAATTGAAAAATTCCGATGAAAGATACAAGAAGTGCCCCTGCCATGTAGTACTTGAAGAGCTCCTTCAATTTAAAATCGAAAACTTGAATAACGTAGTGATAGAAGAGCACCGAGGCAAAGAATCCAACAAAAATCTTGGTGAACATCGTCGATGTGTTTTGTCCTGCAGCAACGTAAACAATTCCGGAAATCAATAATGGAAAGAACAGCAGCACAGGCCATCTAGGCAATCCGAATTTGGTAAAGAAAATAGGGAAGAAAATGACAAAAGCGAGATAACTGATGTATGCCTCGAATGGTTCTTTAAAAAAGACATACGAAGAAATAAAGATGGAAATAAAAATGGAAATAACTGTAAACCATCTAAACATCTTCTTGTGCGGTTTCGGTCGTTAGTTTGGGTTGTGCGTATTTATCTTTTAGACGTATGAACGCCATTTCAAAAATATGATAACTTAACGAAGATACAGCCACTGTAAGTAAGAATGAAATACCATATAGAAGGATGTGCTGTGGAGTAGTAATGTCGTTGTTAAGTCCAATGTATTTATCCAGCGTATGAATAGTGAAGACAATACACATAACATGGAACATGTAGAAACCATAAGATATTCTTCCTAGATATTGTAGAACACGATTTTCAAATTTTAATAATGATTTTTCATTGCCCGCAACATTTAAAATGATAACCAAGAATGAAATTGAAAAAAGCAAATGAAGAATATCTTCAAGGGCCGTTGGGATGAAATAAATGAGAATAGGAATCATGATTACCGAAAGAATCTGCGATAGAGGTTTATAGATTATATGAAGTAATTGTTCCTTTTTGTGGAAAAGAAAATAAGCTCCTAGGCCACCTAACGCCATGCACTCAAGTTTCGACATGGCTAGAAATTTTTTGAGGACTATAAGAGACTCAATTTTTACAAATGGCGCAGAAAGGAGTATTAACCCTTTTAAAGTGATAATTGTTCCTGCTATCCAAAGAATAGATTTGAGTACATTTTTGCTTTTCCGAATGAGCAAAGGCCATAAAAGATAAAATTGTTCTTCTACGCCTATAGACCAAGATTGGCCTATGTTTGGAACTGCTGTTGTGTATATCGCAAAAGCTAGGTTCGGCATAAAGCAAGCATACAGCAGAAGGTTTCCCCAGAAATTCTGTTGGAAGAAGTTGTCTTGTCCCGGAACCGCAAAAAAATCAAAGTAGGGAAGAACAAAAAATCCAAGAATGAAAATCAAGTAGTACAGAGGCCAAATTCGAAGGGCTCTGCGTAAATAGAATTTCTTAATCGCAATGGAGTTGTTTTGTTCCTTTTCTTTTAGAAGTAAAAATGTAATGAGAAATCCACTGAGCACAAAAAAGAACACCACTCCTAAAGCACTGCTGTATGCGATAAGCGGAGAGAGGGGGTCAATTTCTTTTGACATAACCGATTGGAAAACGGTGAACTTGGTGATTCGCTCTTCCGGATCGATCCAGTGACTTCCGAAACCTGTGAATTTTTTAATTAATTCAACGTGCGTGAAGAAGACCGCCAAAGCAGCAAAAAAGCGCAAACTATCAAGTCCTTTAAAATACTCCTTCTTCACCGAAATTTTCTTTGTGGTGAAATTAAGACTTTTCAAGGACGCGTTGAAAAATATCTATGGTTTCGGCGGTTATTAGGGACCAAGTGAATTTCGACTTGATTTTATGAATTGATTGTGTAGACAACTGGAGAACTTCATCTTGACCCAACTCCAAAGCTGCTTGGATTGACTTGCTAATGGCGTCAACACTTTTTGGTTCAATTAAAAATCCGTTAGTGTTGTCAATCAGCTCTTCTACCGCTCCAACCCTCGTAGCGATAGGAATTAATCCTCGACTCATTCCTTCCAACAACACATTCGGCATGCCTTCCGAATGTGACGGTGCAATTATAAACGTGTGTTCGTCCAAAATTTTATTCAACGCGTTTACCTCTTTCACTTCCCCGTAGTAGTGAATGTTGGCTCGATTAATTTTTTTGGAAGGAGGAATACTTCCCACAAATGAAATTTCCAATTCGGGCATGGATGCAACTACTTGCATGAGCTCTTCAATTCCTTTTCGTCGCTCATATCGACCAACAAAAAGAAATTTTGAATTCACTGGAAGTTTTCTTTTATCGAGCAAAGTGTTGTCGCTAACAGCGCCGGGAATAACTAATATTTTTGATTGAGGAATTCCAATACGATTCAAGAGTGAGGTGATTTTCCCCCCATACGAAATGCAGTAATCTGCTTGATTTAAGTTCCATTTTACGGGAGACTTCAATAAGTATGATTTCAGTCGTTCTCCAAAGGAAGCTGGTGATTGAAACATTTCCAACCCATGAAAATTCACAAGAATAGGTCCCGTTTTAATCTTGTCTTTCTTTCTTTGCTGCAACAAATCCCAACCGCTGAATCCTTTGACGTAGATGATGTCAAAGGATTTGAATTTGTCTTTTAGTAATTCAGATATGGCAAATGAATACTGATAGGATTCTTTAATGTAATGTCCGGGCATGCCACTCGAAGCAGGAAACCGAAGCGAATACACTGTTAATTTTTCTGTGTTTTCGAATAGACTTCGAACCTCTTCTTTTTTTGGAAGTGAAGTTTTACCGTAGACACAGTGAACCAGTGTCACGGTATTTCCTAGCTTTAACAATTCATTGCACAAATTGAAACTGTGACGCTGCATGCCTCCAGTGACGTAGGGTGTAATACCGTCGGTGAGCAAACAAATGTTCATTGCACTGAATTTATTTGCTGAATAATTTTATGCGCATTGGCTCTCCAGGTGTGATTACTGAGAATTTTTTCTTGAAATCTTCCCGCTTTTATTTGAAGTTCCTCAACATCTGTTATAGAAGTGAGCAGCGCTTCTTGAAATGCAGTATCGTTGTTTTCAAACAATACACCTTCCTCGTTGGACATGACATCCGAAACTCCGGCTTCATTAACAGCGAGAATTGTTTTTCCAAGCGCTCCATATTCAAACAATTTAACTGGTGAACAATACCATTCGGTATTCGGAAGAGTAACTACATCCATTGCAGTTATGTAATTGTAGACGTCTTCTTTACGAACCGATCCTGTAAAATGAACGCGTGAAGACAAGCCGATTATTTTCGCTTGTTCTTTTAATTCAGGAATCATATATCCATCGCCAACTATGAGCAGAACGACATTGGAATTGTTCAAATTTGCAACGGCTTGAATCAGCCTGCCAACGCCGTGATAAGGGAAAATAGATCCGACAAATCCAACAACTGTTTTATTAGTTAGATCCAAATTTCTTCGAATTTCTTCAACGCGAGAATCCGTGATTTGAATTTCTGCTTTGTCAATGGCATTCGGAACTACGAGACATTGACGTGGATTGATATCGTAATTTTTAACTATGTGTTTTTGAAGTGAACTCGTGATGGGTGCAACAAGATTGGCCGATTGTAACAAGTGCTTCAATTTCTTTGTGCCAACGAATGCAATGAAGGAAGATGCGTTTTCAAATTCTTCTACTTCTTCTTCGAACGGAGCATTAATTTCTACAATGTGTTTTGTTTTGAAAGGTTTCACAACTTCAATACTTCCATTGCTCATCCACGCTGAACGTTCGTAAACCATATCCGGATTGAATGTTTGAATGGCTTCTTGAAGTTCTTTGGCTGCGTGCTTATCGAATCGAATCTGCTGAATTTCTTTGAGAGTTCTCCAAATAATTTTTGGAATGAACTTCTTTACAAGCGATTTGAAGTTTTTAGGATTTGAATTGATTGATCCTGTATTCGGAGCCTTACCCATTACCAAAACTTCGACCGTATGTCCATCATCACAAAAGCCTTGAATCATGCCACGCATATGACTTCCGTAGCCTGTTGGAGCTTCGAGATAAAGGGTTGGATGCGGAGAATAGAATAAAATCTTCATGAATTAATGAAATGATTTCATGTGTTCCAACATTTCAGTCACACGAAATGACAGGGAATTATTGTCGCTTGCTTCTTGATTGAAATCGCTTGGATTTAATGGGTTGTTTTCAAGAAGTCTTTGGAAGAAATTACCCCAGGTTGTTCCTCTGTTTTCTTCTTCAATGATTTGTTGCACGTCACCGTACGCTCCAAGGTATAAGTAAGGAGTTCCGAGGGTTTGGTATTCGAAGTATTTCGTGGTGAAGAAATCTTTGTTGTGTTCAGCGAGCAGTATGACACACCAATGGGCTTGGGCAATGCGGTCTTCAATCTTTTTTCCAATTGAATCTGAAATACGAACACAAGGATGGTGCTTGAAAATAGACTGTATTTTCCCGAAACTTGAAGAGTGGAAGTTTATGTTCAGTCTCTCGTACAGAGCGGTGTTGAACTCGCGAAGTTTTGTTAAATCTTTCGCAAGCTGGTGGAGGTAAGTCTCAGTGTCTAAATAAATTTCGCCGCCGTATTCAATGATTATTTCTGTAGAAGAGAAACCGAACGATTGTTCGGTAAGTTTCGGTTCCGAATGAAAGTGCTTTAAGTGAAAGAATTTATTATTGGTTGAATCAATGAGATTCAACGAAGAAAAATGCTCCAATATCGGCATGGCGGGTGCAGAAAGTACGGTTGCATTTTGAAGAACGCTTTGCGCTTTATTCTCTTCTTCTTTCTTTTTCTCAGGACTTAAAAACGGCATGCCGTAGTTGCGCGCATTCAGCCAAGGGTCGCGGAAATCTGCCCAGTATTTTATAGAAGGATGATCCTTCTTCCATTCAGCAACTGCACGAAGCATATCCCAGGGGGCACCTGTTGCGAAGATCCATTCGATTGGAAATTTTTTCACCACATCATTAAGTTTGGGAACAAGGTTTTGTTCCCAACCCAAACTAATATCGTACGGAGTTCCTTTGAAATTCTTTTTTATGGAATTAAGCGCTTTTCGGTATTGAATTTTTTCTAGAAAACTTTTGGGCTGACCAAGAAGAATCTTAGGGTAGACACGAGGCAGTGAATGAACATAAATGTTTTTACTATTCACCTCTTCGCTCCAAACAGATTTTTCTGTGTCGCTCAGCGCTTCTGCTTTTATTACATGAACAATGCAATTTTGCTCTGCGAATTCTTTTGCTAACTTACCCCAACGCCTTCCTCCAATTCCTTTGTTGGGAGGGAAGTCATAATTGACAAGTATGATATGTTTTTTAGTAGTTGGCATTTACATGCGCGGCTACGTAGGCAATTTGATCGTGCGTGAGTTCCGAATACATCGGTAGTGAAAGAATTCGTTTTGCTAGTCTTGCTGCAACTGGATAGTCAGCTTCGGTGTGATGAAAGCGTGAGGTGTAACAAGGCATCAACGGCAATGGAACGGGGTAATGCACAGCAGTGTCTATTTGCGCTTCTTTCAGTTTTGCCATTAGTCCGTCGCGGTCTTCGTGTTGAATTACGTATAGGTGAAACACGTGACGGAAGCCTTCTCTTTCGATCGGCTTCACCACATTTTCATTCAAGATTGAATGATACAAATGCGCATTTTTTCTGCGTCCCTCTGTCCATGTTTCAAGGTGCGGAAGTTTTGTATTTAGCACAGCTGCTTGAATTCCGTCCATGCGCGAATTTCTTCCTTCGCGGGTGTGGTTGTGTTTTCCTTCTTGCCCGTGGTTCGCGATGGCTCGGGCGATTTTCGCTATGTCGTCGTTGTTGGTAACCATGCCGCCCGCATCGCCGTAGGCACCTAAGTTTTTACCTGGGTAAAAACTAAAGCTTGCGGCGTGTCCGAAGGTTCCTGCTTTTTTACCGTGTACGGCCGCAGCATGCGATTGCGCGCAGTCTTCTAGAACGAGTAGGCCGTGTTTGTTTGCAATCGCCATTAGCGCATTCATGTCAACAGGATTCCCATAGAGGTGAACAGGAATGATTGCTTTGGTGCGAGGTGTAATGCGCTCTTCTATTTTCGAAAGGTCAATAAGGAAATGCTCATCAACATCTACAAAAACAGGAACACCACCTGCTGTAGTCACAGCTTCCGCCGTGCTAATCCAACTGATGGCTGGAACAATCACTTCATCACCGGGTTGAATGCCCATGGCGACAAGTAAAATTTCTAAACTATCGGTTCCATTTGCGCATGCAATCGTGTGCTTCATGCCCATGAATTCGCTGTAGCTTTTTTCGAAAGCATCAGCGGCGGGTCCGCCAATGAATGAAGTGTTAGAAATAATAGAAGATATCGCTTTGTCCATTTCAGATTGAATGGATAAATATTGTGCTTTAAGGTCTACAAATGGGATATGCATTAGCGTATTTTTTTTGCGGGATTTCCTACATAAACCCCCGGTTCAGTAATATTTTTTGTAACAACTGCACCCGCTCCAATAACAACGTTATCGCAGATGGTTACAGGAAGCAATGTGACATTCGAACCAATGGAAACATGATTCCCGATCTCTGTGGAAGACCATTTGGTTTTATCGTTTCCGGAAGGTCCACCGTCTTTGAATAAATCGTTCGTGAACATAACACCGTGTGCAACGAAACAATCCGATCCGATAGTGACCAATTCACAAATGAAAGTATGACTTTGAATACGCGTTCGGTCTCCGATTTTTACTCCTTTCTGAATTTCAACAAACGGCCCCACAAACACATCGCTGCCAATTTCACATTCGTACAAGTTCACAGGTTCAACAACGGTCACATTTGTTCCAAATTGAACGTCACGAATTTGCGCGGTGTATTTTTTCACTTCGTTCATTGCAATATGTTGGCGTAAATTTTTTCAATGGCATCTACACTTCTTACTCCTTCGATTCCTTCTACATTTTGGCCTATTCCTGTCTGAATTTCCTTCACAATACCGGCAATAACTTTATCGTGATTGCTACTTGTGCCTTGGTATTTTCCGTAGGAATTTGGCTTGTCGTTGAAGTCAATATTCGCGTCTAATTCATGACCTTCAACATTCCAAAATTCAATTTTATTCAAGTAGGCACCGCCAATTTTAATGCTTCCTTTTTCACCAATAATGGTGATACTTCCTTCGTAGTTTTTTTCATAGACGCAAGTGGTCCATACCAATGATCCTAGCGCGCCGTTTTCAAATTCCATAACTGCAACACCGCTATCTTCGGTTTCAATGCTGTGATTTTGCGTTGCCGCTTTCGCCTTCACACTTACCACATTTCCGCACCACCAGATAAGTAAATCTATGAAATGACTGGCTTGTGTGAAAAGCGCTCCTCCTTCTTTTTCAATCTTTCCTCTCCACGGAGAATCGTCGTAATAACCTTGGTAACGGTTCCACAACACATCACATTTCACCATGAATATTTTTCCAAGCCATCCTTCGCGAATGGCTTGTTCAGCAAGAATAACAGGAACATTGAACCTGTTCTGTTTCACTACCCACAATTTCTTTCCGCAAGCCGCTGCTATATCGTTCATGCGATTCGCCTCTTCAACAGAAAGCGACATAGGTTTTTCAACCAGAACATTAAATCCTGCTTGTAACGCGGCAATGCTTTGTTCGGAATGAAGAGCGTGCGGCGTAACTACGTTAATGACATCGGCTTGAATATTCTTCAACATTTCATCGAAAGAAGAATAGACTGGAATATTTCCATACAACTCGGAAAGTGCGCGCGCCGACTCAATGTGGCTATCGCACAACGCAACGATTTCGATTTCCGGATTAGCGTCTAAGACAGCAACGTGTCGCTTCCCAATACTTCCACATCCGACTACGGCAAACTTGATTTTCATCGGTTGCAAAGTAATCAATCATTTTTGAATTTCCACGACCTTTTGGTCGAGGAATTCCTTCAAGGAATAATTTTTTAGCCCTAAGCGATTGAAGAATTCTTTTTCAGTTTCCTCATTGGCAAGCAATAATGCCACTTCGAACGTGGCGTAATTAGAGAGACAAAGGTTTTTAAGTGGACTTCCTTCAATGGGAAATGAAGTTTGAAAGTTCGTGCCAATAAATGTTTTGTAGCCCAGGGCTAAACGCTCGAAGAGCAGCGTAGAATAAGCCATAACCCCAATGTTTACGTCGAAGAAGTTCTCGCTCGATTTCATTTCAACCGGAGCAATAATGGTGTTTGTTCCCTCAAAAAGAACTGAATAGAAGGTTTGAAATTCACTATCATTCCGTTCCTTTGGATGTGGAAAAACGATGAGTTGAAAGTTCGTATGCTTATTCAAAAAAGTCTTCAGACATTCCAACAGAAATAATTCATTTTCTTGAATTCCAAACCCGAAATCAGCATGTCCCGCTTTTCTTCTTACCCACTCGCCATGAGAATAAAATCCAATGGTGTTTTTAGGTGGAATTGGTCCGTTCGTATAGCAATACGCGTAACGCAGGTATTGCTCAGGAGGCCAATGCAAAAGCTCCTTTACATACCAATGTTCGAAATGAGGAAGCTCCTCCATTTGATAAGCACTGGAAAGAACAACTTCGTCCGCTATCATAAAGGTGTGATGTCCGGTCAGTGGTCCGGGCGAAGGAATTTTCGTCACTTTAATCCCCTCTTCCATTAACAGGTAAGCGAGGGCGTTGCTATCTTTTTCAAACGGCGTGAAATCTAAAAATTCCGTTGTATTATTTGTTGAAATGAAATCGGAAATGGCTGTCCATTCAATCACTTCGCGAATCAGTAAAGCCAGATTGGTACGGCGCGAATCGAACAGGCATTGCAAAGAAATTCGCAACGCGAAGAAATGAAATTTCAATGGAAAATCGGAGAGTGTTAGTTCTTCTCGAGCCAATACATTTAGCGTTTTGTGGTTGGTATTCGCTAAAATATATTCTTCCGCAATTTCTTTTTGGCTGGAAGTGGAAACCAATACGCAAGGTGATTTTGGAATGAAAGTCGGTTCAATTGTTTTCCTTGAAACAATGCGTTTCCATTCTTTGAACCCGATGAGCACATCTCTTTTCGCACTGCTGGGAAGTCTATATGTTAGATCATGAAGCAGTCTATGCTGAAGCATGCGCAAACGAATGTCCTCTGAAGGTTTCATAGGCCTTTTTAAAAGCTGCTTTGCAAAGCGAAGGGTGCTGTTTAAACTAGACATTTGATTCATGGAACAAGTGTAGGAAAGATTCAAGGTTTTTATTCCAACTGACTATCGGAAAGTTGAAATATTTTGAAAGTTGCTCGGCTGCTGCTTTTGCTCGCACACCTGTTTCGCACAGAAGAATACACGGACGATTTATTTTTTCGATTACCTCTTTCAGTTCGGAAGCTGTCACAGAAATGACTTCAGCTGGGAGTGAATCGTCTTCACCTAGAAAAAATATTGGAGTACTGTGATCTTGAAGTAATTCTTGAACAGTGATTGACACCTTGGTGTTTTTTTCTTTCGGGTTGAAATGGAAACGTGACCAAAGCCCTGTGTTTCCATCGAAATAATCGATAGCACCCACGAAAGGACAAGGATTCAGTGTCAAAAATTGAAGTGCTTGATGGGCAACATGAATGCCCACAGAAGCCACCACTGTTGGCCAAACGCCATCAACGGTGCAATTGCGCTCAACTTTGCTTGCGTCTTGAACATGACCAAAGAGCATGTTGCTGGTTATACTGTTCAAATGAATGAAGGCGCTAGACCCGACATTCATTTGCGCTGCAGCATAGAATAATGGAATTCTTTGTTTTTCGAAATGTTGGGCCAATTCAACTTTCGTTGTGAGCCTATCGGTGAAGTCGAAAACCAGATCAAAGGCTATCTCAAGTTTTTCCGCTCGCGGCTCAAACATTCGTTCTTCAGAAACGATTTTAACTTTCGGAAAGTGAAACGAGCAATAATTCTTTAACACAGCAGCTTTATTCTTTCCAATGTCGTCAGGAGTGAAAAGATGTTGTCTATTTAAATTCGAAGCGTCAACAACGTCGCCGTCGAAGATTGTGACATGTCCAATTCCCGATGAAAGCAAATAAGGGAGAGCAGCGTGCGCTAATCCTCCACATCCTATGATAAGTAGATTCTTGTCTTTCAGATAATCTTGGTCCCAGGTCATGCTTTCAAAAAGGAGTGAATTTCGAATTGCAAGATAGTTTAGAGTGTGGCTAAAGGAATATTTTACTAACAATTTTGTTTGTTAAACAGTTGAAAATCAGTGATTAAGTAAAGAAAATGAACACGAAAAGCAAAAAAAAGTGCGTTCGTCATGAAAAGTTGTACTTTTGCGGTCGTATTTAACCTTTAAAAAACATCAAGACAATGTCTGAAATTGCACAAAAAGTTACCGAAATCATCGTAGATAAACTCGGTGTAGAAGCATCAGTTGTAACCCCTGAAGCTAGTTTCACCAATGATTTGGGAGCAGATTCTTTGGATACTGTAGAGCTTATCATGGAATTTGAAAAAGAATTCAATATCGCTATTCCTGACGATCAAGCAGAGAAAATTGTGACTGTAGGTCAAGCAATTGATTACATCACTGCGAATAAATAATCACTCGGATATTATTCAACTTTCCCGAAAACTATGGAGTTAAGAAGGGTCGTTGTTACCGGACTAGGAGCATTAACACCCATTGGTAATACTGTACCAGAATACTGGAACGGTCTTATCAATGGTGTGAGTGGTTCTGATCTCATAACGCGCTTTGACGCGAGCAAGTTCAAAACGAAGTTTGCTTGTGAAGTCAAGGGGTTTAACATTGAAGATCACATTGAGCGAAAAGAAATGCGCAAAATGGATCCTTACACGCACTACGCTCTAGTAGTTGTTAAGGAAGCCATAGTGGATTCTGGTCTCGATGTAGAGAAAGTGGACAAAGATCGTGTTGGCGTAATTTGGGGTTCAGGGATTGGTGGATTAACCACTTTCCAAGAAGAGTGTATTAATTTCGCTAAAGGAGACGGAACACCGCGTTTCAATCCTTTCTTCATCCCGAAAATGATCGCTGATATTGCCTCTGGTCACATCAGTATTCAATACGGATTCAGAGGTCCGAACTACACGACCGTTTCAGCTTGTGCTTCTTCAACAAACGCTTTAATAGATGCCTTTAACTACATTCGTTTAGGCAAGGCAGATATTATTGTAAGCGGTGGTTCTGAAGCTGCAATTTGTGAGGCAGGTGTGGGTGGATTCAACGCTTGCAGAGCGCTATCTGAAAACAATGAGAATTTTAAAACAGCTTCTCGACCTTTTGATTCAACCCGCGATGGGTTTGTATTAGGTGAAGGAGGCGGTTGTCTTATTTTAGAAGATTTAGAACACGCAAAAGCGCGTGGAGCTAAAATATATGCCGAGCTTATCGGTGGTGGAATGTCTGCAGACGCATATCACATTACAGCCCCGCATCCAGAAGGAATTGGTGCAACGAACGTAATGAAGAATGCGCTTTCCGATGCAGGAATTACTTCAAATGAAATTGACTACATCAACGTTCACGGAACTTCTACTCCATTAGGAGATGTTCAAGAAGCGAAGGCCATTCAAAATATTTTTGGAGAGCACGCTTACAACTTGAATATTTCAAGTACGAAGTCAATGACGGGACATTTGTTAGGTGCTGCAGGTGCTGTTGAAGCAATCGCATCAATCTTGGCTATTAAAAATGGAATCATTCCACCAACAATTAACTTCGTCAATGCCGATGAAGCTTTAGATCCGAAATTGAATTTTACTTTCAATACGGCGCAACACAGAGAAGTTAATATTGCAATGACGAACACCTTCGGGTTCGGCGGTCATAACACTTCAGCCATTTTTAAGAAATACGAATGATTTGGAAATTCTTTTCCAATGCACATCCCAATAGGGAACTTTTCACCTATATCAAAAACACCTTTCATGTAAAGCCTAATAACCTTGCGCTTTATGAGACTGCGCTGCGTCATGCTAGCGCTGCCGATGAAATTCAACCAGGAATAAAAAACAGCAACGAACGACTCGAGTTTTTGGGAGATGCTATTTTGGATAGCATAGTAGCTCATTATTTGTTTTCGAAATATCCTGCCCTCACAGAAGGTGAACTAACCAAAATGAAATCGAAGATTGTTCGTCGAGATAATCTTAATGCAATCGGGTACGATTTGAAATTGTATGAGTTCTTAAATGTAAGTATCGGCAGACAAGAAATTCATGAAAGTCTAATTGGGAATGCACTAGAAGCCTTATTTGGTGCACTTTTCCTCGATAAAGGATATAAAATCACTCGGGAAATAGCATTGAAATTATTGAAGGAGCATGGGCTAGACGAGCGTGTTCATTTAGATGTGGATTACAAAAGTAAATTGCACGAGTGGGGACAAAAGACACGCAGGCATTTGGTGTATATTGTACGTGAACAGCGCAGCACAGGTGCTCAAATGCTTTACACTGTAGCGTTAGAGTTAGACGGTAAGGAAGTGGGAAGAGGTACAGGTGGTTCAAAAAAAGCAGCGGAACAATCGGCAGCAGAAGCTGCAGCTAAAGTAATATTGACTAATTAAAATTGAAATTTATGTACGGTAAAATGCAGGAACATTTGCAAAATGAATTGAACGGTATTCGCGAAGCGGGTTTGTTCAAACGCGAGCGTATAATAACTACTCCGCAAGCAGCAGTCATTCAAACAACTGAAGGAAAAGAGGTTTTGAATTTTTGTTCGAACAACTACCTGGGACTTTCCAGTCATCCTATAGTTCTTGAAGCCGCGAAAGCTGCAATTGATTCTCACGGATTCGGAATGTCGAGCGTTCGTTTTATTTGTGGAACTCAAGACATTCACAAGACCTTAGAGCATAAGCTTTCAGTATTCCTTCATGCAGAAGACACTATTTTATATGCTGCAGCATTCGACGCAAACGGTGGAGTTTTCGAGCCTTTGTTGAATGAGCAAGACGCTATCATTTCAGATGAATTGAACCATGCCTCTATTATTGACGGTGTTCGTTTGTGCAAAGCGCAACGTTATCGCTACAAGAATAACAACATGGAAGATCTGGAAGATCAATTGAAAGCCGCTTCAGGAGCGCGTTTCAAACTAATTGTTACAGACGGTGTTTTTTCTATGGATGGTTATGTAGCGCAACTCGACAAGATTTGTGACTTGGCCGATCAATACGGAGCAATGGTTATGGTAGACGAATGTCACGCTACCGGCTTCATCGGAAAAACAGGAAGAGGAACAATAGAATTGAAAAATGTTTTGGGCCGAGTAGACATTATCACCGGTACTTTAGGCAAAGCCTTGGGCGGAGCAATGGGCGGATTCACCAGCGGAAGAAAGGAGATCGTTGAATTGCTACGTCAACGTTCAAGACCTTATTTGTTTTCGAATTCATTGGCGCCTTCTATCGTTGGTGCATCAATTGCAGTAATGGACATGCTAAGTGCATCTTCAGATTTGCGCGACAAACTGGAAGCTAACGTCATGCGTTTTAAAGTTGGAATTAAAGCTGCTGGATTCGAAATTAAAGATGGAGAAAGTGCTATTGTTCCAGTCATGTTGTACGATGCTAAATTGGCCCAAGATTTCGCAGATGCGTTGTTGCAAGAAGGAATTTATGTGATTGGATTTTTCTTTCCAGTTGTTGCGAAAGGACAAGCGCGTATTCGTGTTCAGCTGAGCGCTGGTCATGAGTTTGATCAAATTGATAAGGCCATAGAAGCTTTTACCAAAGTGGGTAAAGCATTAAATGTGATTCAATAAAAGATGTCGAAATATTTAATCGTAGGACAAGGGCTAGCAGGAACACTGCTAGCCTTTTCTCTGTTGGAAAAGGGCGAGGAAGTGTTGATTGCCGACGATTACAATCATGCTTCAGCATCTCAAGTGGCTGCTGGAATGTGGAATCCGGTTACTTTTAAAAGGCTAGCTGCGTCTTGGTTAGCAGAGGAAATGCTCAAAGAGATGAATGTGACTTTTCGCAAATTGGAAGAGAAGCTTCAAACGAACTTTTTCCATGTTCTTCCAGTGGCAAGAATTTTCAATTCCATTCAAGATGCGAATTTTTGGGATGAAAAATCAGATCATCCTGAAGTAGGTAGATTTCTCTCCGCCCGCTCGAACAAGAGTGTGCAAGAAAATTTCGATTCGCCATTTGGAAACAGCGAAGTGAATGATTGCGGTTGGCTTAATGTGCCGTTGTTTCGAGAAGCGGCTTTGGATTATTTCATTCAGCATGAAAATTTTATCGAGGAGGCTGTTAAGGAAAATGAAGTTGAGTATATCGGAAGTAAAGTTTTATGGAAAGGAAGAACCTTCGATAGAATTATTCTCTGCAATGGAATTGGCATAAATAAGTGGAAGGGATTGGAACACCTGGATCTAATACCTAATCATGGTCAAGTGTTGGATTTGAAGATTGAAAATTTGGAGCTTGATGCAATTGTGAACTTTGGTCAGTTTTTACTTCCTTTTGGAAAGAAAAAGTTTCGCTTAGGCGCAACCTACAATTGGAATGAAGTTCCCGATGAGCCTACCGAAGATGCAAAGCAATTGCTTCTTTCCGAATTGAATCTTAGGATTAAGAAAGATATTGTTGTGGAAAGCCACAAAACAGGTTTTCGTCCTACAACCCGCGATAGACGTCCAATTATAGGTTTCGCCAAGGAGAACGAACGACTTGGTGTGTTCGGCGGTTTGGGATCAAAGGGTGTTCTTCTCGCACCATATTTCTCGAAATTATTTTCTGCTGTTTTAACCGAAGGCGCGCCTATTCCGAAGGAAGTGAGTACAGCTCGATTCTAACAATTCAAGGTGAAGAACCTTTGCATTTGAATACCAATTGTTCCAATTGTTCAAATAGATTTGTTATGCGCCTGTATAGCGCTATTAAATGAAAAGAATCGCTTTACTCCTTATTGTTTTGGCTTCAAGCCAATGGCTTTCTGCACAGCAGTTAGACGAGGGAGATTCGCGTGCGATGATTCAGGCCAATTTCATTTATCAATTCGCGGTAAATAGCAACTGGCCTATAGAAATGAAGAAGGGGAAATTTCTCATTGTTGTTTATGGAAACGATGCCGTCTATAAGCATGTTGTGGAGAAATATGGAATGAAGCCAGTAGGTGCGCAAACGATTGAAGTTGTTGCATGGTCTGATTACCAAGCCGGGGTGAACAGTCATATCATTTTTATTGACAAGTCGAAAAAATCTGATCTGCAGAAAGTGATGAAAGAGGTGAAAGGGAAGAGCACCTTGGTCGTATCGAATTGGGAAGGTGCGCTTGGTAGCGGTGCAGCCATTAATTTCAAAACAGTAGATAATTCTATTCGCTACGAATTAAGTGAGGCGGCTTTATCTGAGAAAAAAATTACACCAGGGAATAAAATTTTACAATGGAAAGTTCAATAGTATGAAGCACATATTCATTCTCTTATTCGTTTTGTTGGGTGTGACGAATATGGTCCACACACAAGTGAACCCCCTTGTTGCAAAGGCCTCAGAGTTATGTGCAGAAAAAAAATACGATGAGGCGTTGACGCAAATAGATGAAGGATTTAAATCGGCTGATTTGAACTCTGATCCGAACGCGTGGTTCGTGAAAGGCTATATTTTGAAAGAATTGTACAAACAGCAGGAAGCGAATCAACGTCAAAGTAATTTCAGATATCGGAGTGTTGCTGCATTAACCAAAGCGCGCGAATTTGATTCTAATTTGGAATTCGCAACCAATATTGATGCGGCTTTGCAATTCATAGCTTTCACTTATTTTAATGATGCGTTGTTACGCTCAGCAGAAATGGACAGTGAGTCGGAGAATGAGCCGCACGACTTATTCAAGAAATTTGAAGAACTTTACAAGGGTTCAGAAACGGAATTGAAAGATTTGAAGCTAGAGTTCAACAGTAAAATGGCGGAAGGGCATTACCGCAACTGGATTAAAAACACAGAAGATAACCACCATTATTCTTTGTGTTTGGAATACTACTCTAAAGTGTTAGCCTTGGATAATAGAAATTGCACAGCGAATTTGAACTTGGCTATTGTCAACTACAATCAAGGTGTTTACATGATTCGCAAAATAGGTGCGCAGACAGATATGATGGATTTAATTTCCATTCAAGACGAAAGTGTTAAGAAATTTAAAGCGGCCATTCCCTATGCGCAGCAGGCCTTTGCTTCCTGCACCTCTTCATCTACGAATTACAAAGTCCTTATGTTTGTGAATCGGGCTTTGGGTAGAGAAGAAGAATATCTTCGTTTGAAAAAAGAGTCTGAGAAAAAATTCAAATCAAATTAATTGAATTCCATGAATTGGTTCTTCAATAAGAAGTATCGTCTTGGATTTGGTTTCGGTGCCATCATATTCATTGTTGCCGGAACGTTGGTCATGACTATGATTACGCTTCAGCGGAGTTATGATATAAATCGGAAAATCAACGACAAGTATGTTCCTTCAATTGGACGCTTGCAAGACCTCGAAGGATATACCCTTCGCTCAAAAGATTTAATCAAAGAGTGGGCGTTCGTTCAACGCGTTGAAGAAGATCTCCATCGCAAGGAAATGAAAGCAATTAGTGATAGTTCACTCATGAATTCGTGGTTGCGCCTGAAGGAAGTCAAGAATAACTTTAGTTCAGAGGAACAGAAGAGTATGGATTCTTTGGAACGAAAAGTTGGAGACATGCTCATTCTATTCAAGGCGGTGCAAGATCTTTTACCAACGTTCGATAGTTATAGCAATCCTGTAGCGCTTATGGATGCTGAATCATATTTTATTGAAGGAAGTGGAATTCCGCTCATTGTCGAAGAAGCTGAAAGTATTTTAAACCGATTGCGTAAAAAGCAAACCGAGCGAATGAATGCGGAGCTTGAAGAAATGAATGTGCAGTTCTCTCGTCTTACCGGAGTATTGGTCGTTGTTTCTTTATTTGTTCTGTTTGCAGGTATTGCAATCGCTTATTTCACGACAAAATTGCGAAAGCAAAAGGAAGAATCTGAAGTACAGAAAGAGCAACTGAATTTGTTGTATCGCGACCTAACAGATAGCATCAACTATGCTCAGCGACTGCAGAATACGATATTGCCAAATATTGGTTCTGTTCGACAAATCTTCAACAAGAGTTTTGTTTTTTACGTTCCGAAAGCGGTTGTTAGCGGCGATTTTTATTGGTTTAAAAATGTTGGAGGGAAGAAGCTCTTTGCCGCCGCGGACTGCACGGGTCATGGTGTTCCTGGTGCTTTCATGAGTTTGGTAGGTCATAATTTTTTGAACCATGTCACAAAGGTTTTTCTAGACCCCTCACAAATTCTCAACAACGTAAATCGTTTAGGAACAGAGGTTCTTCGGAACAACAACACTGGTGTTCGCGACGGAATGGATATTGCGCTTTGCGCTATTGATGAAAAGGAAGGGCTCTTGGAATATTGCGGCGCAAACATTCCTGTTTATATCGTGCGAAAAAATGAGCTCATAGAATTGGCGCCTACCAAGCGAAGCATTGGAACCTTCGGCGAGCGCGGCGAGACGTTTGAAACACAAAAGTTTCAGCTCGAAAAAGATGATATGGTGTATGCGTGCAGCGATGGATACGCAGATCAATTTGGAGAAGAGAACAATAAAAAATTCATGCGTAAGCGATTCAAAGAAATGCTTACTGCAATTTCAGAATTAGAAATTGATTCGCAAGAAAAAACCCTTCACGAAACGTTTAACGTTTGGAAGGGTTCATTGGAGCAAACCGATGACTTATTAGTCATCGGAATTCGAATATAGATTACGACGCAAGACTTGATCTGTCTGCAACGTATGTATCTACAGGGTTCACGCACAATACTGGAATCTGCGCATCGTTAGTAATTACATGCTGTTCGTAGCTAGAGTTGAATACATTCAAAATTGAACTTTCGTAAAAATTCATGATGCAAATTAAATCGGCTTCAACCGAGGCTGAATACTTCAACAACGACTTCACGAAAGAACCTTCAGATTTGGTTTCACTAATTTCAACTTCAACCGGAATTTCCAATGATGTTAAGTAATCAACGGCGTAATTCAGGTTACGGTCCAATTGGTTTTTCAAGAACTCATCGGTTTCATTCGGAGAAATTAGATAAACCTTCGAGTTGAAGTACTTCGCAACATCACGAACCGCACTTAGTTTTTGCTTCGTTTCCTTATGCAAGTCTAGAGGAACAACGATGCGGTTGTATCCGTGCTGACGAATAGTTCTTTCTTGAACAACGATGAAAGGAATTGAACTTTCAGTAACAATTTTTAACGCGCGGCTTCCCGACATAAACTGCATTCCACGAGCCCCATGCGTTCCCATGATGATAAGCGCTGCATCCATTTCTGTAGCTGCTTTGTCTATGTCTTCAAAGATGTTTCCAATACGCACATGTGTGTGAATCTCAACGCCGCTTTCCACACGAACACGATCTTTCAAGGCCTCAAGCTTTAAGCGCGCTTCTGAAACATGCTTCTTGTTGTCTACAATGTGTATCAAATGAATATTGGCTGCAATAGTTTTTCCCATGAGCAATGCATGCTCGATTGCAACGTCACTAACTTTAGTGAAATCAACAGGTACAAGTATTTTTTTCGAAAATCCCATAGAATTATTTTTTTACAAAGGTAAAGGAATTGAGTTCTATACGAGAAGACTAAAATCAAGTACTTCCTTAAAAAAGAAATCAGGTGATTCGGCATGAGGCCAATGCCCAGAATTTTTCACTTCGATGATTTTTGCTTTCGGAAAATATTCTTCCAATTGCTCTTGATCTTCTTTTAAAACGTAGTTAGAAAGTTCGCCTTTTATGAAAAGGGTCGGAAGCTGCACAGGGCCCTTGAAGGGAACTTCAGCGAGAATTTCTTCAATGTGTTTTTCCAGAGCATCTAAATTGAATCGCCAATCCAATTTCCCGGGTTCTTTCCAATAGAGGTTTTTAAGAAGGAAGAGTTGTGTGGCTTTATCGACTGTTGTTTGAGCAAATATTTGCTCTGCCTCTGCTCTAGATTGAATTTGATCGAGAGGCACAGAGCGCAGCGCTTGAAAAACAGTATCATGGTGTCGCGGATAGTGCTTCACGCCCATATCAACAACAATTAGTTTTTCAATAAGAAAATCAATTTCTTGAGCAAGGTGCATAACCGTTTTTCCACCCATGCTGTGCCCCAAGAGTATCACCTCGCGAAGATTTTCAGAAGCAATGAAATCAATAGCATCTTCGCACATGAGTTTGTAATTCATTTCATCTGAATGAAATGATCTTCCATGATTGCGTTGATCTATTGTGTACACACAGAAGCCATGCTCGGCCAATTTTTTAGCGTGCGTAGTCCAATTATCACCTGTTCCGAATAGCCCGTGAAAAATGAGCAAGGGTTTTCCCTCTCCATATTTATTGAAATACAATTTCATTGGAGTAATTCGTTTTTGTACATCTGAACAGTGTTTTCCAGTCCGAAATAAAGGGCATCTGAGATTAGCGCATGGCCAATAGATACTTCATCTAAAAAAGGAACTTGCTGGGCGAAATATTTCAAATTTTCTAGACTCAAATCGTGTCCAGCGTTTATTCCCAAACCTACTTCGTGAGCTGCTTTCGCAGTTTCTACAAAAGGAATAATAGCTTTTTCTTTATCAACAGAATAACCTATCGCGTAACTTTCAGTATACAATTCAATTCGATCTGTTCCAGTTTCGGCAGCTCGTTTCATAAGGGCCGGATTGGCTTCCATAAAAAGACTTACTCGGATACCGTGAGATTTCAATTCGTGGACTATTCCAGATAAAAAATCGAAATGTGTTTCCACATCCCACCCCGCATTTGAGGTAATAGCGTCCGGCGCATCTGGCACCAAGGTTACTTGGTGTGGTTTCGATTGCAAAACCAATTCCATAAAATCAGGTGTAGGGTATCCTTCAACATTGAATTCGGTTGTCACAACTTTTTTCAATGCAGGCACATCTGCGTAGCGAATGTGACGCTCATTGGGTCTTGGATGCACCGTTATGCCATCGGCACCGAAGCGTTCGATACGCTGCGCTGCCACAATGACATTCGGAGTATTACCACCTCGTGCATTCCGAATCGTGGCGATTTTGTTAATGTTCACGCTTAGTGCGATCATGTATTTAAAATTGGTTGTGCAAAACTCGACAATATTCGAATTCAAATTCACGTTGTGGAACGAAAAATGAATGTACGTTTGAACGTGCTTAAATAAGTCTATGAACAGAGCCCTTAATTTAATATCGAAAAGCCTACCCTCACTCAATCGCGGGGAGTCAGCTATGCACGTATTGAATGTAATGGACGAATTGCGGGTGAATGATTTACCTGTGGTTGAAAACGGATTGTTTTTAGGTCTTGCTAATGAAAGTGATTTTCTAAACGCAGAAGTTTATCAAGGTGAAATTCAGGCCGAGCTCGATTTACTCAATGTTTCGGTCTTACCAGATTCTCATGTTTTAGATGTGTTGAAAGTGATTAGTCAGAATGACGTTACCGTTGTTCCAGTTGTTGACGAAGGAAATAACTACCTCGGAAGTATTACTTCTGCAGATTTGCTCGATCATTTGGCTGAAATGCTCGGGGTCATGCGCGAAGGCGGAATTATAGTTTTGCAAGTTTTCGAACGGGACCATAGCATTCAGCAAATTGCCCGAATCATTGAGGAGAACAATGCGAAAATTTTAAGTCTTTCAGTTGTTCCAGCTTCTGAAGGTAATTTAGAGATGCATATTAAAATAGATCTTCCCGATTTGAACCCTATTCTTCAAAGTTTAGAGCGTTTCAATTACAATGTCTTAAGTAAGTT
Source organism: Flavobacteriales bacterium (assembly GCA_044239865.1). GTDB lineage: Bacteria > Bacteroidota > Bacteroidia > Flavobacteriales_D > Sanyastnellaceae > CAIZGX01. The sequence continues at coordinate 345,584 of JBIIAO010000002.1, read as the reverse complement.
TCAGGCTTCTCAATTCGATGATGAGTTAAAAGATCGTTACAACGAACTCATGCGTTACTTGAATATGTAGCGTTTGCTGAAAAGCGCTACCTTTGTTTTTTAATCGATATGTTAGTTTACGTTTTTGGAAAAAAATTTGATGCCGACTTGGCTCCTTCGGTGCAGCAATTTCTTGAGAAAATGGTGCGTCGTGGAATTTCAATTTGCATGTACAAAGGATTTGAGCGTTTTCTAGAATCTCATATTCAGATTCCAGCACACACGACCTTCGAAGAACATTCAGAATTTGAGAATGCAACAGCATTGTTCAGTTTTGGAGGCGACGGAACTTTTCTCGATGCCGCCCGGCTAGTAGGTTCTAAGCGTATTCCAATCTTAGGAATTAATACAGGAAGATTGGGTTTCTTATCTCATGTGAGCGTTTCTGAAGTAGATGAAGCCCTGGAGCAATTTGTAAATTCAGAGTACACCATTGACCCGCGTTCTTTCATTCAAATTAAATCGGAAGAATTCGATTTTGGAGATTTCCCATACGCTTTGAACGAGATTACAATTAATCATGCCACGCGAAATCAAATGATAAAGATTAATGCTTCGGTGAACAAGTCTTTTCTCAGCAGCTATTGGGCAGATGGATTAATTGTAGCAACACCAACGGGATCAACAGCATACTCACTTTCTTGTGGAGGACCCATTGTTACTCCTAATTCAAATAATTTCATCTTAACTCCAATTTCTGCGCACAACTTAACAGCTCGTCCGCTTGTTGTCGGCGATACTTCTACGGTTAAATTGAGAGCAGAATGCAGATCGGGGCAAATTCAAGTTACGTTAGACAGCACCCAATACGTTGTAGATGGCGGGGCTGAAATAACGCTTTCTCGGGCACCTTTCGAATTGCAAATGATACTTTTGGAAGGACGAAATTTCTTTCGAACCATTCGAAAGAAAATGGGATGGGGACTAGACATTCGTATAGATTGACAATATATTATTGAAAAAAGCATTTAGCAGACATGAATAACCCTTTACTATTGTTCGTTTTATTTCTTTTTGGAAGTTTCTCTGCGAACGCTCAAGGACATAGCAAAGAGAAAAGCAAGGAACTTTCTATTTCAGCAGGTACTGCCTATTACATTGGGGAAATTAACCCTGCAAAGCATTTCGGGACGAAGGAGAAATTGGCTCTTGGAATTGCTATTCGGAACAATCTGAACAAGCGATGGTCTATCCGAACCGGATTGTCTTACGGAAATATCGAGGCTTTCGATTCCGATAGCAAAGATATTTGGCAACAAAATCGAAATTTAAATTTTCGAAATCGTTTTTTTGAAGGCAGTGTTATTGCGGAGTTGAATTTTTTCAATTATCAGATCAATTCGAAACATAATATTTCCCCGTATTTTTTTCTAGGTGCCGCTGTTTTTCGAATGAATCCAGAAGGAATGTATAACGGTTATTGGCATGCCCTTCAGCCTGCTGGGACTGAAGGGCAAGGAATGGCCGGTAAGGATCCCCTTTACAAAACAACTGGATTTACCATGCCAATGGGAGCTGGTTTGAAATGCAACATTAAAGGTTTACTTGGATTTTCATTTGAGTGGGGAATGCGGAAATTGTACACCGATTATTTCGACGATATTTCAGGGTCTTATGTGAATCCGACTATGTTAACCGCTGCTCGTGGTCAATTGGCTGCGAATCTAGCAGATCAAAGTGTCCTTCCAGAGAATACAAATAATGCCTACATGCAGCGAGGCGACCCGGGAAGAAAGGATCTTTACTTCTTCTGTATGGCTTCGTTAAATTTCAGAATAGATAAAAAAGGAAATAGCTGCGCAACCTGGGACTAAGTGCTTGTCAGTACTCAGGCTTTCCGTATCTTCGCACTTCGATGAAAAGTGCCTTCGATCAAATAGACTTAAACAAGACCCCGCGACATGTTGCTGTTATCATGGACGGAAATGGACGTTGGGCCAAAACTCAGGGCAAAGATCGGATTTTCGGACACTTCAACGGAGTTGAATCTGTGCGAGCAACCATAAAGGCAGCGCGAAGAGCACAGGTTGAATTTCTTACACTCTACGCATTTTCAACTGAAAATTGGAACCGCCCGAAAGAAGAGGTCGATGCGCTTATGGATTTGCTCGTGTCTACCATCATTAGTGAAGTGGCTGAGCTCATGGAAAACGGTGTTCGATTATTAGCCATTGGAGATATTGAAGAACTACCCATGAAATGCCGCGATGAGCTGAAAGTAGCGATAGCTAAAACAGCTGATAACACTGACGTTACTTTGGTATTGGCCTTGAACTACAGCGCTCGTTGGGAAATGGTAAAAGCAGTTAGAGCAATCATAGCACAACAAATTCCAGAACACGGCGTTACGGCTGACGTGATTGCTAAAAACCTATCAACTGCAAATATTCCAGACCCTGAATTACTCATTCGTACAAGCGGTGAGCATCGTATTAGTAATTTTTTACTTTGGCAAATAGCCTATACGGAATTGCATTTCACGCCGATTATGTGGCCTGAATTCAGAGAAGAACATTTTTTTGAAGCTTTAGTCAGTTTTCAGGGCCGTGAACGTAGGTTCGGCATGACTTCCGAGCAAACAGAACTAACGAAATAGATTAAGTTGAGAAAGACGTCAAAATACACCCTCCCAATTACGCGAACATTTTTATTCGCTCTTGTGGTCATCGCGTCTTTATTCGTTAGTCCGGATATTCACGCTCAGGTAGAATTGGGGTCAACCATTGACTATGCTGAACCGCGTAAAATGAAATTGGCTGGTATCACGGTCATGGGCGCAGAATATACCGACGCTCAAGCTATTTTACTTTTTTGTGGTTTGAAAGTCGGACAAGAGATTATGATTCCCGGCGATGCAATAGCAGACGCCCTCCGAAAACTTTGGAAAAATCAGTTATTCTCATCAATTGACATTCGCTTAGCCGAAGCCCGCGGAGAGGATGCTTTCCTTGTTATCGTAGTGAAGGAACTCCCGAAATTAGGTGTGTTTAAATTCGATGGAATAAAGAAAGGTGACGCCGATAATCTTCGTGAAAAAATGAAGATTCGTTCAGGGAATATTGTGAACGAAAACCTAAAGGCAACAGCTACGAACATCATTAAAGATTTTTATATTGAAAAAGGATACTTCAATGCCAAGGTAGATATTGTAGAAAAGGCCTATCCGAATTTACCCAATGCCGTTGAGCTAACCTTCGATATTGAAAGAGGCAATCGAATTAAAATTCAAGAAATTGAATGGGTGGGTGCCGACAAGATGGCTATAGCGACTCTGAATCGCACCATGAAGAATACCAAAAAAGCCGCCATATATCACGTGTTTAAATCTTCGAAATTTTTAGAAGAGGAATACGAAGAAGATAAGGCAGCTATTGTAGCTCGATACAACAAAGATGGTTTTCGCAATATGCGAATAGTCAAAGATTCAATCTACTCAGTTGGTCCGGAGAGGTTGAAAATTAAAATTACGTTGGATGAAGGAAATAAATTTTATTTCAGAAACATTTCTTTCATAGGAAATACAAAATACAGAAGCAATTCACTTGATTCAATCTTAAACATTAAGAAGGGAGATGTCTACAACATGGAGGTTCTTCAAACCCGTTTGAATATGAATCAGAGCGGTCGTGATGTCGCCTCCTTGTATACGGATGATGGTTACTTGAATTTCTACGCTTATCCTGTTGAGTCATTGGTTCCGCCAGATAGTATAGACATTGAAGTGCGGATGGGAGAGGGTAAACAATACAGAGTTGGTGTAGTAAGCGTTTCAGGAAATACCAAAACGAACGACCACGTTATTTATCGTGAAATTCGAACTCGTCCCGGAGATCTGTTCAATCGTTCCGATTTGATTCGTTCGCAGCGGGAATTAGCAAATTTGAATTACTTCAGTCAGGAAGCATTCGACATTCGCACCAACCCGAGAGCAGACGAAGGATTGGTAGATTTGGAATACGTGGTTGAAGAGAAACCTTCCGATCAAATTGAATTGTCTGGTGGTTGGGGTGGTGGACGTGTTGTTGGTTCACTTGGATTGAGCTTCAACAATTTTAGTATGCGCAACTTCTTCAAGAAGGATGCGTGGAGTCCTCTTCCAACGGGAGATGGACAACGACTTTCCATTCGTGCAATGAGCAATGGTGCGTTTTTCCAATCGTATAATTTAAGTTTCACAGAACCTTGGTTAGGCGGAAAAAGACCGAACTCTTTGTCTGTTTCGGCTTATCACAGTGTGCAATCAAACGGACAGAAAAAGTACATTAGCGATGCAATTAATCCGCTTCGTCAATCGTTAATTATTACAGGTGCATCTGTTGTTTTCGGACAACGCTGGCAGAAGCCAGATGACTGGTTCTTGTTCTTTGGTGGATTGTCTTATCAGCATTTCGATTTGAACAACTACGGGTCGTTCTTCTCTTTCAACAACGGATACTCGAACAACCTCGCTGCTAACTTTACTATAGAAAGAAGTTCGTTGTCTGAAACGATTTATCCGACTTGGGGTTCGAAGATTACATTAAGCTCGAAATTCACATTACCCTATACAACCATTGGAGAGAAAGTCTTGGGTAAAGAATATGATTATTCAAGTATGACTGACCAGCAAAAAGTTGACTGGGTAGAATATTATAAGATTAAGTTCACTGCGAATTGGTACACATCTTTGAACAAACACAAAACGAATAAATTGGTGTTGCATACGCATGCAGGTTTTGGATTCCTCGGTGCATACAACAAGAATCTCGGTCAATCTCCATTTGAGAGATTTTATCTCGGTGGAGTTTTCTTAAGTGGATTCTTACTTGATGGTCGAGAGATTGTTAATCTACGCGGGTACGATGATTTGTCTTTGACCATGCCAAGCGATCGTGTAGGGGCTCCAGTAATTACGAAGTATGGTGCTGAATTACGCTACCCTATTTCATTGAATCCTCAAGCAACAATTTTCGCCTTGGCTTTTGCTGAAGCAGGAAGGACGTGGGTAGATTTCTCGGATTACAATCCGTTTAATTTATACAAATCAGTGGGTGGTGGACTTCGAATCTTTTTACCTATGTTTGGATTATTGGGATTCGATTACGGATGGAGATTGAACGATTTACCGAACGCTCCGAATATGGCGCCTGGTCAGTTCCACTTCAGTATTGGTATGAACATGGGTGAACTTTAAAAAAACGAATGATGAAAGCAAATTCAACAATCAAATTCATTTTTTCTTTTGTACTTATTGTTTCAACGTTGTCGTTGAGCGCTCAAAAATTCGCATACGTAGATTCGAAGTATATCTTATCGCACATGCCTGAATACGTAGCCGCTCAAAAGCAGATCAACGAATTAAGCAGTGAATGGCAGGCTCAGGTAGAGCAGAAATACACCGCCATAGAGCAATTGGAAAAGTCTTTTCAAGCGGAGAAAATATTACTTACTGAAGAAATGAAGAAGAAGCGCGAAGCCGACATTAACGAGCGTCGCGATGAAGCCAAGCAATATCAAAAATCTAAATTTGGTGTTGAGGGCGACTTATTCAAGAAGCGAGAAGAGTTGGTTGCTCCTATTCAGGAACAAATTTTTCAAGCCATTGAAGATATTGCGTCACAATCTCAATACATGGTGGTATTCGATAAAGCGAATCACTCGAATATGTTATACACTAATCCGAAGCACGACATCAGTGATAAGGTGCTGAAGAAAATGGGATTGAAGCCAGGCGAGGTTTTGGACAAAGGAGACGATAAGGAAGATTCTGAGGAGAAATCAGACGAAAAACCAGGCACCGGAACAGGTCGCCCAGGAAATGATCGTCCAAGTTCACCGGGGAAAGGCAACTAATGCGTATTTTTGGTACTGTCATTGAATAGAAGAAAAAAAAACAATACAATCATGAAGAAGACAATTTTAGCAGCACTATTTATTTCATTGGGATTTGGTGCATTCGCGCAGAAGTTAGCGCACGTGGATAGACAAGCAATTCTTTTGCAAATGCCTGCAATGAAAGGAGCTCAAGCCGATATGGAGACAGCTAAAAAATCCTTTGAAGGTGAGTATGTAGTTATGCAAAAGGAGCACGATGATAAGGTTGCTGAGTATGAAACCAAATCGAAAATGTCTGTAAGTGCTGGTGGATGGCCAGAAGCTATTCGTCAAAGTAAAGCGCAAGCCATTGCAGATTTAGAGCAGAACATGATGGACTTCCAACAAACTGCAAACGGTGAGTTACAGCAAGTACAGGAATCATTATTGAAGCCTTTGTATGATGAGCTTGATGCAGCAGTCGCTAAGCTTGCTAAGGCAGGCGGGTATACTTATGTTTTCGATTTAGGTGCTGGAAATTTAGTTTATGCCGGTGGAGAAGATTTGAGCGAAAAACTTCGCGTGGAGTTGAAGATTCCCGCTCCTTCGCCTACAAGCCCTACTCAGAAATAATTGAAAGTACAATATTGAAATCCCGCTAGGCGGGATTTTTTTTGCCATGAATACAAATCCAATAGGCATATTCGATTCCGGAATTGGAGGGCTCACTGTGGCTAAGGCCATACAGAAAGTTCTTCCCAATGAATCGTTTATTTATTTCGGAGATACCGCCCACTTGCCATACGGCGATAAGTCGCCCGATAGTATTCGCGCTTATTCAAATCGTATTGCAGAGCTATTAGTAGAAAATAATTGCAAGGCCATTGTTATTGCATGTAATACGGCTTCAGCGCATGCCTACAAGACTGTTGTTAAAAGTATTCCTTCTCACATACCCGTTATTAATGTTGTTGACCCTGTTGCGGCATATACAGCTGCGCATTATAATAAAGGAAAGGTTGGAGTAATAGGAACAAAAGGAACCATTCAGTCTCGTATTTATGTCAAACGCATTGAGAAATTAAATCCAAATTTGAAGGTCCTTTCCAACGCAACCCCCTTGTTGGCTTCAATGATTGAGGAAGGATATTACAACAACAAAATTTCGCAAAGTATAATCGATAGTTATTTATCGAAATCATCATTCAAGGGTATTGAGGCACTTATCTTGGGCTGCACGCATTATCCTTTAATAAAAAAGGAAGTAGAGAAGTTCTATCAGCAGAAAATAGAGATCATTGACAGCGCATCTGTTGTTGCGCAAGCGGTCTACGATGTTTTGAAAAAGAAAGATATTCTTAATACAAGTAAGCGCAAACCGAAGTACTCCTTTTGGGTTTCAGATTACACCGAGTCTTTTGAGAAAAGCACCGCTATTTTCTTCAACCAAAAATTGAAATTGGTTGAAAAACGAATTTGGAAAGACGAACGTTATTAATGTTTGAAGTGACGAACTCCTGTCATATACATGGCCACGTTGTTCGCATTGCAATAGTCTATTGAAAGCTGATCTTTTATAGATCCTCCCGGTTGAACCACTGCAACAATACCCGCAGTCTTCGCAATTTCCACGCAATCTGGAAAAGGAAAAAACGCGTCGCTGGCCATGGCACTTCCTTCTAGAGAAAAACCAAAGTGCTTCGCTTTTTCAATGGCTTGTTGAAGCGCATCTACGCGAGAAGTTTGTCCGGTTCCACTCGCAAGTAACGTGTTGTCTTTTGCGAAAACAATGGTGTTGCTCTTGGTATGCTTCACCAATTTATTTGCGAAAATCATATCTTCAATAGAAGCAGCATTGGCTTCGGTCAGCGTTGCACATTTTAAGTCGGCTGCTGATTCCATTGCACTGTCTTTTTCTTGAACCAAGTACCCATTCAAAATAGATCTTACTTGGGTTTGAAGAAGGGGAGTTTCTTTTATGATTAGAATGATTCGATTCGCTTTTGATTTCAATAACTCAACAGCCTCAGGAGCGAATGAAGGCGCAATCACAACTTCACAAAAAAGTGAATTTATTTTTTCTGCTGTGGCTAAATCTATTTCACCATTAGCAATGAGAACTCCGCCGAAAGCTGAAGTGCTGTCGCAGGCTAATGCTGCTTCATAAGCCTCAACCATAGACGGTCTTGTTGCAACGCCGCAGGCGTTGTTGTGTTTGAGGATAGCAAATGTTGGAGAGTCGTTTTTAAATTCAGCAATCAACTGAACCGCGGCTTCAACATCTAATAAATTATTATATGAAAGTTCCTTTCCGTTAAGCTTCGTGAACAAAGCGTCGAGATCACCGAAGAAGCTTCCTTTCTGGTGGGGGTTTTCACCATAACGCAATATATGTGCATCGCGAGAGGCTATACGCAAAGATCCTTCTTCGTTTCCTTTGAAGTAGGAGTAAATGGCGGAATCGTAATGTGAAGAAACCTCGAATGCCTGCTTAGCGAAGAACTGTCTTTGCTCAAGCGAAGTCTCTCCCTTTTGGTTGACAAGCAATTCGTGAAGTGCGCTGTATTCATTTTTCGAAGGAACAATCACTACATCGTTGAAATTTTTCGCGGCTCCTCGAATAAGAGCAATTCCACCGATGTCTATTTTTTCAATAACATCCTCCTTTGAAGCACCAGAGGCAACAGTTTTTTCGAACGGATATAAATCTACAATCACGCAATCGATGGCTTGAATGTTATATTTCGCAGCCTCTTCCAAATCTTGGGCTTCGTCTCGTCTGTATAAAATTCCACCCAACACACCTGGGTGAAGTGTCTTAACCCTTCCACCGAAAATACTCGGATAACCGGTTAAATCTTCAACTGCCGTAACAGGAATTCCCATGTTTTCAATGAAAGTTTGTGTTCCGCCTGTGCTGTATAATGTTATGCCTAAGAGGTGCATTTGTTCCACAATTGGCGCTAACCCACTTTTATCAAAAACTGAAATAAGAGCTGAAGAAATTCTTTTATTCACGGTATTAAAAATTAAGTTGCGAATTTACAATGTAAATCAGGTGATTAGCTTTGCTTTTTTCAATAAGAGCAGATAATTCTCATATTTTAATTTTGTGCAACTTTTCGAGCCGTATATTTGATTAAACAATAAAGGAGATCATACATTGGCATTTTCACTAGGTAATCAGGCACACCCATTTTTCGATACTTTGAATACGCGTGTAGAACAATATTTCACAACGAAAGGAATTAGCAGAACTGGCAATTGGAAAATTTATACAAAAGCTACCCTGCTTTTGGTTTCTATAGCCGTTGTTTACGCCTCTCTGTTGTTTTTTCAATCGTGGGCAGCACAACTGATTCTTTGGTCTGTGTTGGGTATGGTGTTCGCGGCTATAGGCTTTAATCTTATGCACGACAGTGCTCATGGAAGTTTCTCTTCGAAGTCTTGGGTGAATCAAATGATGGGGTATTCATTGAATATTATTGGTGGAAATGTATTCTTATGGAAGCTCAAGCATAACCAGCTTCATCACGTTTACACCAACGTTCATGGCGTAGATGAGGATATAGACGTAGAGCCTTTCTTACGTGTGAACGAGCAACAAAAGAAGTATTGGTTCCATAAATATCAACACATTTATTGGACATTAATTTACGGCACCACCTATTTTTTATGGGTGTACATAAAGGATTTCAATAAGTATTTCACTCGGAAAATTGGTGAAACCCCAATCCGTAAAATTCCGCGTAATGAACACATCATATTTTGGGCGAGCAAGGTTTTTTATATTGTTGTATTTTTCATTATTCCTTTACTTGTAGTTGGTTGGCTGAAAGCCCTGATTGGTTATGGCGTAATGCTTTTTGTCACAGGCTGGATTATCGCAGTTGTGTTTCAATTGGCTCACATTGTTGAAGGAAGGTCTTTTCATTTGCCAGAGTCACAGGGCCGAACGTTGAAAGACGAATGGGCCGTTCACCAATTAAACACTACCGCAAACTTCGCGACAAAAAATAAAGTTGTTTCTTGGTTAACTGGCGGATTGAATTTCCAGGTCGAGCACCATCTTTTTCCAAGAATAAGTCATATACATTATCCGGCAATTAGCGGAATTGTTCGAGAGACCTGTGAAGAATTTGGGTTGGAATATCAGGAATATCCAAACGTATTATCTGCCATTCGGGCACACATTAGCCATCTGCGCATTTTAGGAGCCGCATAAGTTGTATTTTTGTCTTATCCGCAAGGACCAAAAATAGATTTACCACATGGGAAGAATGTTTGAAAAGCGCAAGCACAAGATGTTCGCGCGCTATGATCGCATGGCGAAAGCCTTTACTCGCATAGGAAAAGAAATTGCAATGGCCGTTAAGGCAGGCGGACCAGACCCCTCTTACAACCCGCGTTTGCGTCAATGTGTAGCAAATGCCAAAGGTGTAAACATGCCGAAAGATCGGGTGGATGCCGCAATCAAAAGAGCTTCTAGTAAAGATGCCAGCAACTATGAAGAGGTAGTTTACGAAGGATATGGTCCTTATGGAATTCCAATTTTAGTTGAAACAGCTACCGACAATCCAACAAGAACTGTCGCAAACATTCGTTTGTATTTTAATCGAAGCGGTGGGCTCATGGGAAACAGCGGCTCATTGTCTTTCATTTTTGAACGCAAAGGTGTTTTCAGATTGGCGATGGATCAAATTCCTTCTTGGGAAGAATTGGAATTGGAATTGATTGATCACGGGCTAGATAGTTCAGAGCAGGAGGAGAATGAAATGGTTATTTACACCGTGTTTTCTGACTTTGGAAATATGCAAAAGGCATTGGAGGATCGTGGAATAATACCAAATAAGTCAAGTCTTGAGCGCATTCCGAATACATATGCGGAAATTTCAGAAGAGCAAACCGATGAAATTTTAGAGTTGATTGAAAAGATTGAGGAGGACGAAGATGTTCAAGCAGTCTATCACAATTTGAAATAATGAAAAAAGTAATTTACTTGTTAGCTGTTATTGCCGTTTTTTCGGCATGTACGAAAGATCCGGGTACAGGAGGGGCAGGAACTATTTCTGGAACTATTTTGAAGGAGTATCGTGTTGTTTTAACCAACCCGGCTACTGCAGTTTATACCGTGCCTGCAGCAGATGTCGAAGTCTATATTGTTTACGGCGAGCATCTTTCACCCGATGATAAAGTGATGTCTGATTACGAAGGAAATTTCGAATTCAGAAACCTTCGCAAAGGAAAATACACCGTGTATACCTACAGCAGAGACACAACGGGACAAAATCCACCGACTACAGATCCAATGAAAATGGTTGTGCTGAAAGAGGTTGAACTCACAGACAACGATGACCATGAGGTTGTTTCAGATTTAACCATCTATGACACGCCTTAATAGCGCGTTATTTTTTTTCGTTCTTCTAGCATCGTATGGTTCTGCCCAGAATGTTAACGATGCAGGAATGTGGAATGCCTTCTCTTTTTCCAGCGACATCAAAGATTTAACTCCTTGGAAGGATCCGAAAATTTTTAAAGATTGGTCATTACACATTGACCCTGAAATTCGATTTAATGAAAACGTCTCTCAGGTGAGTAACGTTTTTTCTGATTTTGGAACGGATAAAAAATGGAGTAAGTACCTCACAACTTCCTTGGAATATCGCGTTGGTGCCAGACGCCAAGAAGATTGGTTCAACGTTAGAAAGAGATGGTCATTGGGTGCTCAATTGAGTTTCCCTTTCAAGAACTTTAAATTGTCCTCAACAACACGCTGTCAAATTTCTCGGGCAATCACTTCGGAAATTGATATCAAATCAATTTGGCGAGAAAAAATAAGCTTAGAGTTTTCCAAGTGGGAAAAATTGACTTTTCAAGTGAGCCATGAATTGTTCTTCCTTCCAATTACATTGGAAAATTCGAATTGGAGAAGTCAAGTATCTTTAAAGTATAAGTTAGATAAGTCTAACGCCATATCTGTCGGGTATTTGGTGCAACGCGATCTTTCGAATGCCGATATGGATTTTGTGATTCTCACGGGATACAAGTGGGAATTCAATAAGAAAAAGGATAAGGGCATAGACTTGAAATGAATTGTCGGAATTAGCAGAGGGCATTCAAGTGAAATCGTTAACTTCGGGAATCTTAATCTGAATTATGAAGAAACTAATTTTACTTTTTGCAGGTGTTGCTTTGATGCTATCTGCCCATGCTCAGCAAGGAACAACATGTGATAACCCAATTGCTTTAATAACTACAGGTGATTATGTAGGTATGTATGAAGACACTTGGTTCACTTACATTCCCTTAGAATCCGGCATTACCGAATTCTCAACTTGTGGAACCAACAGCTGCGATACCAAGATTTGGATATATGAATCGTGTGTCGCCACTCCAACAGAGTTTGCAGAGGGCACGTATGCTTATAACGACGATTTCTGCGGCCTTCAAGCGCATGTCGAGGTAAATCTCACTGCCGGAACAATTTATTTTGTAAGAATTGGTGATTATTTTGCAGATTGCACGGATTCAGTAAACTTTAATATTACGTATATCGGACAAATTGTCGGATGTACAAATCCTACAGCTTGTAATTTTAATCCAATGGCTACTGAAGACGACGGTTCATGTGTCTTTTTTCCAAGTGAACTTTGCTCGCAACCCGATTTAAGATTTGACAGCTTGGCATTGGTAAATTCGTTATATATCAGTCAAATTGGTGCAGCTGAGTGCGATGTTCAAGAAGGTTGTGTTACAGGATATGGAAATAGATGGATCATTGGATTTAGCTCAAAAATTGACAACATAGGTCAAGCCGATTATTACATTGGCAACCCTTCCGCTAATCCAGAAATGTTTAGCGTAGTGAATTGTCATGGGCATACGCATTATGAGGGATATGGAGATTATCGTCTAATGGATGAAAATGGAGATCTCGTTCCAGTCGGACATAAAAATGGATTTTGCGTAATGGATTTGTGTGGCTTTGGTCAATACAATTGTTCTGATATGGGAATTTCTTCAGGATGCTATGATATTTATGGAGCAGGAACGCAGTGTCAATGGTTAGACATTACCGGAATTCCAGCAGGCCAATACCGCTTTGTGGCTTTAGTAAACCCTTTCTACTTGCCAGATGCCTTGGGCAGATACGAGAGCAACACTCAGAACAACGCGGTTTCTGTTTGTATGGAGATTTTTTGGAATAATGGAGTTCCAACGTTTGAATTGTTGGCGGATTGTCCGTCCTACATCGATTGCACGGGAAGCATTAATGGATCAGCAGAATTGGATTGTAACGGAGTTTGCAATGGCCCGTCGATTTTTGGTGATGTTAATCCAGACAACGATTTAAACACATCAGATGTTAGTGTGTACATGGGAATATTGTCGCAAGAGAATATTACTGCGACAACGTGCAATGACCTAAATGCGAACGGTGAAATTTCTGTCTACGATATATACTTAGCAGAGTGGTGCATGAACGGCGGAAACGGCGGTTCCACCATTACGAATGCATGTGATTTCCCGAGAAATATTGTGAATGTGAACACTTCAGCGGGTCTATCAATTTCGAATTTTAATGCTACTGAGGGATATATAGATATTGAATTGATGAGTGCAGTAGATGATGTAACAGCGTATCAATTTGAAATTTCGGGTGCAGATGTAATCGGTGTTACAAGTATCGTAGATGCTACTGTTTTCAGTTGTGAAACTGGATTCAACACCTTTACGGAATCTGTTTTCGCTGTTTCCAATATTTATGGAAATAAAATCGAGAACAGTCTTGCTCCCACAAGCTTGTGCCGTGTTTACCTTGCGAATTATGGAAATAATGAAATCTGCATAGATGAAGTTGTAGATGTTGTGAATAACAATGCGGAAAGAATACCATCATATATCTACGGTTCGTGCGTTCAGGGGATAAATGTATCTGAACTCACTAATCTTCTCACGACATCTACGGAAGTATTTCCGAATCCAGCATCGAATGAAATTCGTTTGCGGGTTAACGCAATGGCAGAGGGTACAACTCATGTTGCTATTCAAGATGCATCGGGAAGAACCATTAAGATTATTTCTGCTTTAAGTCTGAATGTTTGGAATACACTTGAAGTTTCTGACCTTTCTTCCGGCGTTTATACCATTCATCCATTTAATTCCACCAGTAAAGGAAACTCTATTAGATTTGTCAAATTGTAATTTATATTATGCGCTACACAGCTCTTTCTTCAACACATTATTCAAACAATCGCAAACGCTTTGCTTCTCGCATGGAAGATAAAGGGTTGGCTATTTTTACGAGTAACGATATTTATCCAACCAGCGCCGACGGCACTTTGCCTTTCAAGCAGCACAGCGATATTTTTTATTTAACGGGTGTAGATCAAGAGGAAACGATGCTTCTTCTTTTTCCAGACGCTACGAATCCTGCGCATAGAGAAATGCTTTTTGTTCGCGAAACGAATGATCACATTGCTGTTTGGGAAGGAGCGAAATTGAATAAAGCACAGGCGAAAGATCGCACGGGTGTTACAACAATTTACTGGACTTCTGAATTCGAGAAAATACTTCATACAGTTATTGGTGAAGCTTCTTCAGTTTACTTGAATAGCAACGAGCATTCACGCGCTACCATTGAAGTTGAGACGCGTGAAATGCGCTTGTCTAAATGGTTCCGCGAGAAATACCCTCATCATACTATTGACAGAGCTGCTCCAATCATGCATGCTTTGCGCGCTGTGAAAGACGAAGAAGAGATTGCTCAAATTCAAAAGGCTGTCGATATCACGCACAACGGTTTGTTGCGGGTCATGAAAATGATTCGTCCAGGCGTTTTGGAATATGTAATTGAAGCGGAATTCGCTCATGAATTTTTGAGCAGTGGCTCTCGTGGATTTGGTTACACACCAATTATTGCGTCGGGTGAAAGCGCTTGCGTTTTGCACTACATCGACAATGACAAACCGTGTAAGGATGGAGATGTAATACTTCTCGATGTGGGTGCTGAATATGGAAATTATTCTGCCGACATGACCCGCTGTTTGCCTGTAAGTGGAAAATTCACAGAGCGTCAGAAGGACGTTTACAACGCTGTTCTTTCAGTAATGAAACAAGCCACGGCTTATTTGAAGCCAGGTGTGATTATGTCTGAATACCACGTGGCAGTAGGCGAGATGATGACAGTGGAATTGGTAAAGCTAAATTTGATTTCGGAAGAAGACGTGAAGAATCAAAATCCTTCATGGCCTGCATACAAGAAATATTTCATGCACGGAACTTCTCACTTCTTAGGATTAGATGTTCACGATGTTGGAAATTGGAACAAGCCTATTGAAGTTGGAAACGTCTTCACCGTGGAACCGGGCATTTACATTCCTGAAGAAAATCTAGGCATTCGTTTAGAAAACAACATCGTTATTACTGAAAACGGAAGTCGCGATTTGTTCGCGAATTTCCCGTTGGAAGTCGAAGAGATTGAAGCGTTGTGCACTAAATAATTAGAAGGCCACTTCTTTCAACGTACCTGTTTTCGTGTAAGCTAAATATCCTCGAACAGGCTTGTCTGTGGCGCTTTGCAGTGCATGCATGTAGCTCTTCACTTGTTGCAAATGCTTGTCCATTTCTGCGCCTGTTTTGAAGTCATACACTTCAACATAGTCCTTTCCTATATGAATTCGATCGGGACGAGCCACTTCGCGCACGTTCACTTGAATGTCATGCTCGGTGAGCACTTCATCTGCGGTATTAAATATTTGCTGAAAGGAATCGTGGCTCAAGGTTTCTTTGACTTGTTTGGAGAGCACTTCTTTTTCTTTTTGTTGAAGCTCTGTGTGCTCGAAGAGGTAATTCGATAAAGATTCTTCCCAAGTGCTCAAGTGATTCAAGGTTGAAAGACAAGCGTGTAGATGGTTTCCCATGATAAGTGCTTCTTTTCCCTCCATGTCTTTGCGTTTCGTTTCGCGCATGCGGAAGTCGGGCTGCACGGCATTGAGTCGCGTACCATCTAAAAGAGCAATTGCTTTTTCTTCTGCCTTTTCCTCTTTCACGTGCTTCACTTTTTCTCCGAAGTGAAATTTATTCAGTCCGGCGTGATGAGTGTTGAAGTAGTCGTAGAGATAAGTATTTAAGGCGCTATTCGTTGAAGAAGGTTTGCTTTCGGTAAGGAAATACAATCGGTCTTCTGGACGAGTGAGCGCCACGTATAGTAGGTTCATGTCGTCGAGCAAAATCTTGTTGTTTTCTGTTCGAATTTCGTGTGGGTCATCTTCCTTGGGAGCCTTGCTAGGCGTGAAGTTAATGAGTCCTTTGGTATACCCAGGGTGAACATCAGGCGCTTGCACCCACAACGTTTGATTCGGATGTTTGGTGTCGAATTTCGGAAAGATAACGACAGGGAATTGCAACCCTTTGCTTTTGTGAATGGTTAAAATACGAACGGCATTTTGCTTCGCACCACTTTGAATGTAGAGCTTTCCGCGGTTGTCGTTCCACCAATCCGTCATCTCTGAAAATCCCATTCCATTTCGGTGTGAGAGCTGCAGCAATTGATTTTCGAAGAATTCCAAATACACATCGAATTGCAATTGGAAATAACGAATTAATTCTTGAATGCACTCGAACGGATGTGCGTTGTCTTTCACAATATTGCGCAGTCCAGGGTAGTGTTCGTCGAGGAACTCGTTGACTTTGAAACGGAGTTTTCCTTTTTCCAACTGTTCAACATAGGTTGAAATAATTTCGCTGTAGCTGAATCGGTCTGGAAATACATCGCAAATTCTTCGAATTAAATTGAAGCGATAAAAATTCTCAGTTTCTTTTCCGAAGTAGTTGATACACGCCATAAGCAGCTGTACTTCGTCGGAATTTTGAACCAAGAAACTGTCCTCCGTTGTCAACGGAATTTTTTCGGTTTGTTGAAGAATGAATTCTGAAATTTTCGTCGATTCCGATTTGCCTTTTCGTGTGAGAATGGCAATGTCGCCCCATTCATATCCGTCTTCTCTGCATTCACGAATCGCATCAACAATGCCATTCAACATGTGCAAATCACCTGAATCTTTTCGATCAACTACAGTGGTTTGAATTTCCACATAACCCGGATGGTCTTTGCTGCATTCTTGCTCGTGTTTGTCGTACACATCTTGCATCGGCCCGAGCTTTTCTTTCAATGCGCCGAAAAGGGTGTTGTTGAATTCAATGATTGCTTTTCCACTTCTTCTATTTGTATTTAATACATCTTCTTTGTATGCATTGCTTAGTAAGTGTTGCATGGTATCCGGAGCGCCATCGTACAATTTCGGAAGACGAACGAATTGTTCAACATTTCCATTTCTCCAACGATAGATACTCTGCTTTCCATCTCCAACAACCAAATTAAAATTTCCTTGCGCAATGGCGTTTTCGAAAAGTGGAAGGAAATTCTTCCATTGCATTTCAGAAGTGTCTTGAAACTCATCGATGAGAATGTGATGGTATCGTTCTCCTGCACGTTCATAAATAAAAGGAGCGTTGCTTTCTTGAACAACAGCGGAAACGATAGCGTGAAAGTCTGAAATGAGCAACAGGTTTTCTTCTGTTTTAATGCGCTGACTCACTGCGTTCAGCTTGCTAAGCAAACCGGTCGTGAAGATGCGAGGAAGTATTTTAATGATTCGAGTGAAGTCGTGCTTGTTGTTTCCTTTCAACCATTCAATAATGTATTCTGCAGTATCATTAAGCTGCGGATTCAGAGCATCTACTTGCGTTTGTTTCGGTTTACCCCATCCTTTTTCCAGAACTTTGAGAAGGTTGGCTCCGGGTAAATCGAAAGTTCCGCTTCTTACTTTCCGCAAATAAGTGATGGTGCCTTTTCCATTATTGAAAAAATCTTGTGCGGTGAGATTGTTCTCTTCAATCCTCTCCAAGACATTATCGATTCTTTTGAAGAGCTCTTCAGTAAGCTCTGTCAGTTTCGCTTGATAAGCTTTTTTTATTAATTCATATTCCGTAATGTGCAAATTCTCGAACAGTTGAAGAATGCTCCGTGCATCTTCCTTCACGAGTTGTCTTGAAATGCCAATCATTCCTTTTTTAACGTTCCAATCCTCTTCCTCTTCGAAATTACTCATGACGTAATTTTCAAGATAGGTCGTTAATTCGGCATCTTCGCCGACTTCATCGAGACACGCGTCTACACATTGCTCGAGAAATTTTTCGGTGTCCATTTCAATGGAAAAATCTGGATGAATCTGAAGGTCTTTCGCGAAGGCTCGCACAATGCGGTGCGTAAAGCTATCAATGGTGCTAATGCTCAACCGCGAATAATTGTGAAGCATGTGCGACAAGGTTTTTCTTGCACGCTCTTGCAAGATCATCGGAGAAACATCGAGTTCCTTCCGAATGTCGTTGAACAATTCATTCTTTCCTTCTAATGCTTTTGGAAAGGTGAATTCATGCAGTCGTTCCATTACGCGCTCCTTCATTTCAGAAGCTGCGGCATTGGTGAACGTAATAGCCAAAATGTGGCTGTAAGCAAAGGCTTCTTCGCTCTTTAAACTTAAAAAAATGAAGTGTCTAACCAGGGCGTAGGTCTTTCCACTCCCTGCAGAACTTTTTAATACGAGAAAGGGTTCATTTTCCATCAATAGAAAGTCAAATTTGCAAATTGAATGTTATCTTTAATTTGTGAAGTGAAAGTAAATCCATGTAGCAATGAAAATGAAAATTGTGAATAATTATTTCTTCGTCGTTTTACTTGCTCTATTTCTCGGGTCGTGTGGAGAAGAAAGTCCACAAACTCCGAAGCCGAAAGTGCATCTGAAATTTATTCCAACCTACAACGGTGAGCCGCTTTCCATTGATTCGGTTTATACCAATTCCTTCGGACAGCAACTCAGGGTGGAAAACGTTCAATTTTATTTATCGAATATTTTCGCGCACAACGGCTCTGATTCCACCTTGTTGAAACAAGCTTTTATGTTTACACTTCTTGAACCGAAAACACTTTCGCTAGATGTTTCTCCACAAACATTTTCTTCGCTTTCTTTCGGTGTTGGAGTGCCAGCTAATCTGAATAAAAATGTCGATCCTTCGCAATATGCTAATTCGAATCCCTTGAGTGTTCAAGGTTCCAACGGTATGTTTTGGTACTGGAATACTGGATATATTTTTGTCAAGGTGGAAGGAAGGTATGAGTTAACGGGTGCGCCGAATGCGCCATTGATGGATTCGTACTCTTATCATACAGGAGACGATCCACTGTATCGCGTCTTGCATTTCAATACTGGAAATGTAAGTTTGGCGGAAGGCGATTCGCGTACGTTCAACATTGAAGTGGCTATTGACAGTGTCTTCAACAGACCTGTGGATTTTATTGATTTGTCTATTGACAACCTTACGCACACCACTTCGAATTTTCCATTGGCAGAGCGCATCACTAACAATTTTGTTTCAGCGTTTCATCTTCAATGAGAATCATGGTTTTCTTTTTTTTGTTAGCTGGAATCCTTTCAGGCTGTGCCGAAGAAGGATTGCAGGACAAGCCTATTTCACTCAAACAACCGCATTATTTTCCACCTATAAATTTCCCGGAAGGAAATGAACCGACGCTTCTTCGATTCGAAATGGGAAAGAAATTATTTTATGAAGTGAAGTTGTCGAAGAACGAAGATC
The DNA here is from genome assembly GCA_044239865.1 of Flavobacteriales bacterium. GTDB lineage: Bacteria > Bacteroidota > Bacteroidia > Flavobacteriales_D > Sanyastnellaceae > CAIZGX01. The sequence continues at coordinate 326,096 of JBIIAO010000002.1, read as the reverse complement.
AGTCTTGCGCTTCTTGTCATCGCTTGCCTGCGGCATTTACCGACGGAAGAACGGTTTCTTCTTTCCATGAAAATGAATTCGCTCGCAACGCGCCTACCCTCGCGAACTTGGCGTGGTCTCCCTATTTCATGAGCGAAGGCGGAGTGCCTACTTTGGAATTGCAGGCCTTAGGACCTATTCATGAAAAGCATGAATTGTCGTTGAGCATGGAAGAGGTCATTGATCGATTGAAGTCGAGAGAGAATTATTCAGCATTGAGCAGGGCAGCGTATGGCAGAGAATTAGATGCGTTTGTGATTACGCGCGCACTGGCTTGTTTTGAGCGCGCTTTAATCAGTGGCGATTCAAAATTTGATCGACATTATTTTCTAAAGTCGAATGATTATTCGGTTTTGGAAAAACAAGGAATGGAATTGTTTTTTTCTGAACGAACCCAATGCAGCAGTTGTCATGCGCTTCCGTTTTTTACCGACTATCAGTTTTATAGTTTGGGCTTTGAAGATTCCGACATCGGGTTGGAGCGAAGAACTTATTCGGCATCTGACCGAGGTAAATTCAAGACTCCCACTTTGCGTAACATAGAATTGACAGCGCCTTACATGCACAATGGTTCTATGAGTTCGTTGGAAGAAGTGGTTTCGTTTTACAACAGTGGAGGAGGAACCCGTTCAACGAAAGATGCACGTGTAAAGCCTCTAAATTTGTTGAAGGAAGAAGAGGCGGCGTTGGTTGCTTTTTTGAAGACGTTGACCGACTGGAATTTCGTTCAGAATGAAAAACTTTTATCGGCTGAGGAAGATTAGCGAATGAAATAAATTTGTTTGTTCTTTCTCGCGTATTTTTGAAGTATGACCGCACGGCGTTTCACTTTCTTATTTCTCATTGCATTAGCAAGTCTGTTGTGGACCTGCAAGCACGAGGCGCCCGAAGGTCCCATGGCCACTCCATACAATCTCGTTATTCCTCCGTTTTTTCCTCCAATGGATATTCCCAGTGATAATCCGTTAACGGTGGAAGGAGTGAATTTAGGGCGTTATTTATTTTGGGAAAAAAAACTGAGTGGCGATGACGCGATGTCTTGCGGAACTTGCCATTTGCCCGAACATGGATTTTCAGACCCACGTCAATATTCAATTGGGATCAATGGTGAAGTAGGCACTCGTCAAGCCATGCCACTCGTAAATATGGGTTGGTCAACGACATTTTTTTGGGATGGAAGGGCACCTTCGTTGGAAGAGCAAATTGTTGGTCCGGTTGAGAACCCCATTGAAATGAATGAGGATTGGAATCATGCCGTTGAGCAAATAGACGCCGACGCTATGTATGACGCGTTGTTTTACAAAGCCTATGGTTCCACGGAAGTAACGAAAGAAAAAATTGTTAAGGCCATTGCTTCATTTTTAAGAACCATGATTTCTTCGAATTCGAAGTTCGATAAGCAGCGAATTGGGCAATACCAGTTTACCCCTGAAGAGTTTCATGGATTCAATTTGTTTTTGTCGGAAGGAGGAAGTCCGGATCAAGTTCCTGGTGGAAGTTTTGGTGCGGATTGTTTCCATTGTCACGGTTTCGGAAGCATGCAAATGAGCGATTATTTGTTTCACAACAACGGGCTAGACGCAACCTTCAGCGATTTGGGAAGAGGCGGAATCACTGGAAGTGTTTACGATAATGGGAAATTCAAAACACCTACCTTGCGCAATGTTGAATTGTCTGGACCATATATGCACGACGGACGATTCACAACATTGGAGCAAGTGATAGATCACTACAATAGCGGAGGAACTCCGAGTGCAACTATAGATCCGTTTATGAAATTTACAGTAGGCGGATTGCAATTGAGCGCACAGTCGAAGTCGGATTTGATTTCGTTTTTGAAATGTTTAACCGACACTTCTTTTTTACAAAACCCTGCATTTTCTGATCCACATGAATGACAAGCAAATACGATTTTTAGAGGAAGCGCAAAGGAATGTGAAAGAGAATAAGAAACTCTTTAATCGTTTAGCCAAGAAGAAAAAAATAGATGATGTTTTTCATGCGCTGCACAAGAAGGTTTTTGCAAAGACCGACTGTTTAACCTGCGGGAATTGTTGCAGAACCACGAGTCCAATTTTTCGCGATGTAGATATTGAACGCATTGCAAAGCACGTGGGAATGCGCGTTGCAGAGTTTACAGACAAGTATTTGCATATGGATGAGATGCGCGATTGGGTGCTGAATTCAAGTCCGTGTTCGTTTTTGAATTTGGAAGACAACAGTTGCAATATCTATGAAGTTAGGCCGAAGGCTTGCCGTGAATACCCGCATACCGATCGTAAAAACATGACCCAAATCATGTCTCTTACTTTTCGGAACACCCTTATTTGTCCTGCAGTAGCGGAGATGGCACAAAGTCTGAAACTTACCGAAGGTTAATTGTCGAAAACTTCGCGAGGATTGTCTATTTCCTTTTGAAAAAACTTCTCTCTTTATGTGAACCTTTTTTAATTCCTTTCGTAGGATACACTCATGAGAAGAGCGTTACTCGTTATGTTATTTCTTGCCGCGCTATACAATGTTAGCGCGCAGTGTCCGAGTGTTTACGATTATGAGGGTAACGTTGTAACAACGCCTTATTGGTTTGGTTGTTCAGGTGGAAATTTTTCTCTCAACTTACAACCATCGGGAACTTGGGACAATTACACCATAGATTGGGGAGATGGTTCGCCTGTAACAACAGGCGTGACATGGACAAGTCCAACCGTTCTTCAGCACACTTATCTAGCTGCGGTAGATACGTTCGTTGTGAGTGTTAGTGAAGGAGGAACTGGTTGTTCGATTACTGGAGTTGTTGTTATGGAACAGCCTACGAATGCCTCTATTCAAATTCCTGGAAATGCTACCACACAGGTGTGCGCGCCGGCTTCAGTTGAATTTGTAAACTCTTCAACAAACGTTTCTGAAACCACACAGTTCACTTGGAATTTTGGCGATGGTTCTCCGCTTATTCAGTTTGGAGCTTCCAACTTTAACCAAGTGGTAAGTCATTTGTACAACAGTTCAAGTGCTATTAATTGTGAAACAACAGTCTCGTTAACGGCTTCCAACTATTGTAATATTCTTCAAGGAAATCCCTCCGTTGCCACGTTCAATCCTGTGAATGTGTGGACCCTTGACCAAGCCCAGATCGGGGCTTCTGCAATTACGAAGTGTTATCCTGATACGGCATTTACGTTCAGTAATACATCGATTAGAAATTGTTTGAATCAAGGAAATACCTTTCAACGTCAAGAGCGTTGGAATTTTGGCGACTACTGGGGACAAGGAGTGGATTCGATAACGGCCTGGATGCCTTGGCCACCAAGCCTTCCGCAGACGATTGCTTTTCCCGGTGTAGGAGATTATACTGTTACGATTTCAGATAGTAGCTTCTGTGGAGTGGCGCAACAATCCATTACGGTGCACATTGTGCCTCCACCCGTTGCGAGTATTTCTGCATCAACGGATACGATTTGTTCGGGCGGACAAGTAACATTCTACCAAGGTTCTTCAGGAAACAATCAGTCTTACCAATGGAACTTCGGAAACAACAACAACTGGCAGAATTTAGGAAGTGGAAATGTGAATTTTACTTTTAATACTGCCGGTACTTTTATTGTTAGAAATAGAGTCTACTTCGCCGGTTTGGGCAGTGCATGCGCGGATACAGCTTCCGTTTTGGTGACAGTTCTACCAAGTCCTACAGCTAGCATTACAGCCTCACCCGCGCAAGCTTGCGATTCACTTACAACTGCGCTGAATGTTGTGTCTAATTCAGGAATTTTTTTCAATTGGAATTTAGGCTCATTTGGAACGTACACGGGTCAGACGCCTGATACATTGACTATCACAACTCCAGGCAATTACAATATTTCTGTTTTGGTGACCAGCGCAAACGGATGCACGAAGACAGATACTGAAGTCTTGCACGTATACGCCACACCAGTTCCCTCATTTACGGTTACAAGTCCTTGCGTTGGCGCAAATGCCATCTTCACAAACACATCGGTTACTTCTCCGGGAAATCCGATAACGACCGCCCAATGGACCTTTGGCGATGGTGGAACATCGAGCCAATTAACTCCAACACATGTGTACACGGCTGAAGGAACTTTTCCAATTACGTTAAACATTAGTACGCCTTATTGTTCTGCGAGTTCACAAGGGAATATTACAGTTCATCCGAATCCAATCGCTTCGTTTACACAAGATATTGTTTCGGGATGTCAGCCTTTGGAAGTCGCATTCACCAACACTTCTCAAGGAGCGACATCTTATTCTTGGAACTTCAACGACGGTCCACTTTCAACCAGTACAAATGAGACGCATGTTTTTGGAAATAACACCATTTTCAATTTGCCGTACAACGTTGTGCTCACAGCGATTAATGAATTTGGATGCACGAATACATTCAGTAGTGTAGTCACCGTCTTGGGTGGTGCTGTTGCGAATTTCGAAATCGCGAACAATGAATTGGGTTGTTCAACGGCGCCTGTGGAATTTAATAATTTGTCGTTGGGCGCCTCTTCTTATTCATGGAATTTTGGAGACGGAACAACATCGATTGTGGAAGATCCGAATCATGCCTACAACAACAACAGTGGATTCTTGTGGTGGTACGATGTGACGTTGGTGGCTTATTCGAGTGGAGGATGTTTGGATACTGCGTCATTGGGGCTTCCGATATATCCAATTTTGGATATTCAACTTCCATTTACCTCGTTGGAAGGATGTTCTCCGTTTAGTGCTCAAATGCCTGCCATTGGAGGTATTCAGGGGTTTTCATGGAACTTCGGTGATGGATTTACTTCATCACTTATTTCACCAGTGCATACGTACAATAACCTGACGAATGCGACTCAGAATTTTACGGTATCTCTGATCGGTGAATCGGCATTCGGTTGCTTCGACAGCACCTCGTTTCCGGTAACGATTTATCCGCAACCGCAAGCTTCTTTTTCGCAAACCGATGATGACGGGTGTGCGCCAATAACGATTGGGTTTGCGAATACTTCTACAAATGCGACAACGTATGTTTGGAATTATGGCGATGGTAGTAGTTCAACGGGGTTGAATGGATCGCATTTGTATACCAACGCCACTGGGGTTCCGAATACATGGAATGTAAGTTTGATTGCATCTTCCATTGGCGGCTGTGCAGATACCGTTAGCAACGATGTGCTTATTTATCCGCCGTTAGTTTTCCCATTATTCAATCCAACGGTTTCAGGATGTTCGCCTTTCACGTTTGAAGCGCCGTTATTTCCGGGTGTTTCAAATTACGCTTGGAGTTTTGGGAACGGCGACGTTTCAACCGCCGCAACACCTTCTTACACGTATCAAAATCTTTCAGGAACTACAGCGAATTACACGGTTCATTTGGTAGGAACTTCCATCTACGGTTGCACAGATGCTGAAACTTATTTCGTTCAAGTTTATCCGGAAGTGAATGCAGCGTTTACTTATTCAGAAATTTCCGGATGCAGTCCACTACTGGTTAATTTTCAAAACACATCCTTAAATGGAAATCAGTTTGAATGGAATTTTGGCGACGGAAATACTATGAATACTGTCAATGCTTCGAATGTGTTCAACAACATTAATGGTGTGCTGAATACGTTTGAAACAGAGTTAACCGTGACGTCTGCTCAAGGATGTTCTGATAGCGCAAGTGTTGCAGTGCAAGTGAGTCCATCACTCGATCTGCAATGGTCAATGCCGGTTGTCGTGGGTTGTTCGCCCTTCACGCTCCAAACGCCTTACATGCCTGGAGGTTCCTCTTATATCTGGAACTTCGGAGATGGAACAACTTCCATCAACATTTCGCCAACGCATGTTTATGTGAACAATACGCTTAATCCTGTTCAATACACAGTTACTTGCTATTCTGAAAATAGTTTCGGATGTGCAGATAGTATATCATTCAATGTAACAGTTAATCCTCAGGCGGTGTCTAACATTTCAACCCAACAATATTCAGGTTGTTCTCCTTTGAATGTAACTTTTGAGAATAACTCACAGTTAGCATTGAGTTACAATTGGAATTATGGAAACGGACAGACAAGCACGACTGCTTCGGCTGCACATGATTTCTTGTATGTCAACAATACTGCCCAACCCGTAACTTATTCAGCAGTGCTGCAAGCGAATCAAGTGAGCACTTGTTCAAACATCGATACCGTTCAGATTACCGTTTATCCTTCTGTTACAGCGAGCTTTTCTTGGACAGGCGCTGCTTGTGCGAGTGTTCAGGCGCAATTCAACAATACATCTACTGTTGGTACTTCAGCCGAATGGACGTTCGGTGACGGATTTTATTCGAACGCGTTCAACCCGTATCACCTGTATTCCAACAACGGATTGCAAGATTTGAATTATACGGTATCCTTGGTTTCTTCCAGTATTTTCGGATGCACCGACACTGTTGCGCTTCCGCTCACTGTCTTGTATTCTCCGAACGCGATTGCTGCTATAGATACTGTTTATGGATGCTATCCGTTGAATGTAGATTTAACGAACGCATCGCAAGGAGCAAATGCATATTCATGGGAGTATGGCGATGCCTTGAATTCAACGACTTCTGCAGCGCAGCATACGCATACGTATTTCAATTTGTCGGACCAGTCTCAAACTTATCAGATTACGCTTACAGTTGAAGCACCGAACGGATGCACAGACGTTTGGGCAGATCAAGTTACTGTTCTTCCACAAGTGGTTGCCGATGCCGATGTGATTGTTTCAGGATGCAATCCTGTTGAAGTTGTCTTCGATAATCAGAGCACCGGTGCAACTTCATATTTCTGGAATTTAGGAAACGGAGACACAAGTACTAGCTTTAATGAGCAAGGAACGTTTTACAATCCGTATCCAGTTGACACCACTTTTGTGGTTAGTTTAACAGCGACGAATATTTATGGTTGTGAAGTGACAACGGATTTGTGGGTTGTTGTGCAACCTTTTCCAACCGCTGCATTTACAGCAACGCCCTTGGTTCAAACATGGCCGAATAACGTGGTGAACTTGCAGGAGAATGCGATAGGTTGGAACCTCGGTTATCATTGGACGTTGGAAGACGGCTCAGAGTATTATGTTCCAAATCCGGGAGATCATGTATTTCCAAATTGGGGAACGTACAACATTGAATTGATTGTGAATGAAGGCTTGTGCACCGATACCACCGCGCAGAGCATTACCATTATACCACCGGCTCCTGTTGCTTTGTTTGAAGGAAATGGTGAAGGTTGTGTTCCATTAACCGTTAACTTGAATAACCTTTCACAATACGCCGACAGCTACGAATGGTTCTTCAGTGATGGCGGTTACACCACTTCTGACAATCCTGTTTACACGTTTTACCAAGCTGGTGTTTTCGGTGCAACCTTGGTGGTTCACGGTTTCGATGGAACGAATGACACGCTAGAACTCACGAATCTATTTGTCGTGCATGCGAATGCAGTGGCTTCTTTCACCGTGAATCCGCATCAGGTAGTTATTCCAGATCAACCCGTTTTATGTCAGAACGCAAGTGACAACGCTTCAATTTTCGAATGGTCATTCGGTGACGGGTTTGTAAGTAATGAAATTAGCCCGAAACACTTTTACGACACCGAAGGTGTATTCAGTATTCAATTAATAGCGAACAACGAATTCAATTGTCCGGATACATTGACACTTGTAGACGTTGTCTTTGCATACGGCGATGGGTATTTGGAATATCCGAATGCCTTCACTCCGAATTCAAACGGACCCGGCGATGGTTACTACGATCCATACGGATACACGAATGATATTTTTTGTCCGCTTCATAGAGGTGTGGTTCTCTACGAACTTCAAATCTTCAACAAATGGGGAGAGCAAATTTTTGAAACGAACGACATTCAACGCGGATGGGACGGTTATTACCGAGGGGTATTGAGTAAGGAAGATGTCTATGCATGGAAAGCATCGGTTACGTTTTCCAATGGAACTAGTAAAATCATGACTGGAGATTTAACACTTTTAGCACGATGAAAAACACAATAAACATCAGACATATTTTCTTCGCGCTAGTGCTATTACTAGAAATGAATGCCGCTGCCCAAGATCAGCAATACACGCAATTTTACTCAACGCCAACCTTATTGAATCCCGCATTTGCAGGGGCTTCGGCACAAAGTAGACTAAGCTCTTTGTATCGCAATCAGTGGTCTTTAATTCCAGGTGGGTTCAAGTCTTATAGATTTGCATACGACCATTACGCGTCTTCCATCAACAGTGGATTCGGAATTATTGCTGGAAGTGATAAGTTGGGAAGTGGGAATTTAAAAACCTCGTCCATTCAATTTCAATATGCGTATGAGGTGAAGGTAAAGCACGGTTTGTTCTTTAGACCCGCTTTACAATTTGGATTCGTAAACAAAACATTGGATTTTGGAAATTTGGTTTTTTATGATCAAATGATTCGCGATGGGGACCCCAGCTATGAAGCAATTTCATACGGACCTGCAAAGTACTTCGACGCTTCGGCAGGCGCATTGCTTTATTCAGCGAAAGCTTGGATGGGTGTTTCTGTGTATCACATGAACAAGCCGAATGAAGCCATTTACAACGCAACGACCGAAATTATTCCGACACGTCTTTCCGTTCACGGAGGAGTAAGAAAAAAGATTAAGTCGAATTATTATTCGATGGTTGGAAAGGACATGGTGCTGGCGTTTAACTACCAAGCCCAAGGAAAATTTGATCAGTTAGACATTGGAGTTTATACGGAATTGAATCCTGTTGTATTGGGAATCTGGTACCGCGGACTTCCGGTTAAATCGAATCAATACCAACATCCGAATAGAGATTCATTCTCTGCACTCATTGGATTTCAAACAGGGAATTACAAAGTGGGATACAGCTATGATATTACGACATCGCAACTAGCGGTTGGAAATACAGGAGGTTCTCATGAAATTAGTTTCACCTACTTGTGGGCGAACAACAGAAACATGCGAAAAGTAAAGAGAAGAATTATTCCTTGCGCTAAGTTTTAGTCCGCAATTCCCATGGTCTTCAAGTGACGCGTGTGTGAACGCACCGCTGCAACGACAGTTCCGTATTCGTGGTATTGAACACCGAATTTCTCACACGTCTCACGAACAATTTTGTTCAAGGCAGGATAGTGAACGTGTGAAATACGCGGGAACAAATGGTGCTCCACTTGGTAATTCAATCCGCCCGTAAACCAAGACACCAAAGGATTTCTTGTTGCGAAGTTACTTGTCGTGTTGATTTGATGAATGGCCCATTCTTCTTCAATGATACCGTTAGTATCCTCAGGATTGTTAAACGAAACCGATTCAACCACGTGCGCCAATTGAAACACAACCGCGATAACAATTCCAGTTACCATAGAAACGATCAAGTAACCCAAGATGGCTGCAAGTATGCCTTTGAAAATAATTGGAAGAACAATAAACGTTGCCACGTAGCTCAACTTCGTTGCCCAAAAAGTAAAGTGATTGATGAAAGTAAACTTCTTCAATTTGGTAATACCTACTTGTTGTGTTCTGTACTTCTTCACATCGTCGATCCACACCCATGAAATATATGTTAAACAGTAAAGGATATATCCATAGATATGCTGAAAGCGATGAATCTTGTAACGCGGTTGATTCTCATTCGTACGCATCATCGGCTGAATGTTAATGTCGTCGTCGTGTCCTTCAATGTTGGTGAATGAATGGTGAATGACGTTGTGTTTAGTCTTCCACAAACTAACATCTCCACCCACCATGTTTAAGGTGTGAGCCATGATTTCATTCAACCATTTCTTGTCTGAAAAACTTCCGTGCGCACCATCATGCATCAAGTTGAATCCGATTCCAGCTAGGGTAAGTCCCAAAAGCACACAAGCGCCAAGGTTCATCCACATGGAAAGACTTCCAAAAACAAGTGAAATATAGAGGGTGAAAAAGCTCGCTAGTAAGACAACGGCTTTAACATAAATGAGCCCATTGCCCCATCTGTTGCGACGTGTAGCGTTGAAGTATCCATCTACACCGTTCTTCAAATGATCGAAAAATGGAGTGCCTGCTGTTTTAAATCTTATTGTGCTCAAAATAGTTGGGTTTTATATTGAAGTGCAAAGTTACCACACATTTACTTCGCGCTCCAATTCGATGCCGTATTTATTCTTGACATCGGTCATAACTGCTGTGCTTAAAGTAAATATCTCGTGTCCGGTTGCACCGCCATAATTCACAAGAACCAACGCCTGTTTTTCATGCATACCGCAGTTTCCAACGCGCTTGCCTTTCCAACCGGCATGCTCAATCATATATCCAGCGGGTATTTTAACCGTGTTTTCATTCACGGGATAAAATGGAATTTTCTCGTCGTGTGTTTGAATGGCACGTAGTACGGAGAGATCTACCGTTGGGTTTTTGAAGAAGCTTCCAGCATTTCCTAAGACTTTCGGATCGGGTAGCTTTGAAGAACGAATGGCTATAACGGCTTGACTGATGTGCTTAATGCTAAGCGTGTCTATTTCCATCTTGTCTAGTTCGTCTGCAATGGCGCCGTATTCAATATGAAATACGGGTCGCTTGTTTAGTTTGAAGCCCACATGAGTGATAAACCAATTGCCTTTTTCCTTCCGCTTGAAGATACTTTCGCGGTAACCGAGTTCACAATCGTTCAAAGAGAAGGTGTGTTTTTCGGAAGTGTGAATGTTCACGGCTTCCACATAATTCAAGACGCTACTCATTTCAACTCCGTAGGCGCCAATATTCTGCATAGGGCTCGCACCCACGCAACCGGGGATAAGCGAAAGATTTTCAACTCCAGCCCATTTGTTTCGAATGCAATGCAACACGAAGTTGTGCCAGTTCTCTCCCGCCGCCACTCGCACATACACATGCATGTCGTCTTCCTTTTCCAATTCAATTCCGAATAATCTGTTTTGAAGAACAATTGCATCGACATCTTGTGTGAACAATATGTTACTGCCACCGCCAAGTACCAGGTGATTGTTCTTGCTCTGACGCACATACTCCAACGCCTCTTGCACATGTTCTGGTTGGTCTATCCGTGCAAATTCTCTCGCTATTGCTGAAATGCCGAACGTGTTGTGCGTCAACAAATCCACATTTTTTTCGAACTGAAGTTTCATGAAGTAAAGAAAAGAAAGGAATGGTGTGGGCTATCGGCGAGGAACGCCGTAATTCGAACACGCGTTTGTTCAAATGGATTTCAATTTATAATTGGAAGAAATGCGGGCTTTTATTTCAATATACTCCTCATTGGTTATGAATTCTGCGCCATTTCGGCCTTCCAGCAGGTCCATAACGTAAATGCGATCGGCATGCGTAACAGCATTGTTGGTGTGAATGAAGTAAGAAGTGCCCATAACCACCACTTCTTCAAAAGTTGTTGAGGAAAAGATTTGAACAATGCGTTTTCCTTCTGGAAATTTTAGAAACTTTGGGAAATTCATACTGCGAATATGCAAACAAATTCAGAAGAACTTTTTTTAAGACGGATTGCTCAAGAACTCATTGACCAACACGGCAAAGATTTACACCGCGTTTTGGTTGTCTTGCCGAGTAATCGATCGAAGGTTTTTTTGAAAAAATTTCTGTTTGAAATTTTAGGTTCGGCCTTCCTTACGCCACAGCTCACGTTGCTTCCGCAATTTGTTAAATCTGTGGTGAAAGAAAGAACGGAAGAAAAATTGAGTTTACTTCTCTTACTTTATCGCGCCTACACCGAAGTGGTTGAAAGCCCCGATTCATTTGAAGTTTTTATGAAATGGGGAAGTATGGCGCTTGATGATTTCAACGATATCGATGTCGCGCTTGCCAATCCAGGAGAGGTTTTCAAGAATTTGAAAGACGTAAAGGATATTGAAAATTGGAGTTTCGGCATTCAACCGTTAACCGATGCGCAAGAAGATTACGCAGATTTCTGGCTTGACCTTGGAAAAGTGTATCATCGTTTTGTTGAATTGCAAAACGAGCAGCACGCTTTCAGTTACGCAAGACTCAACAGGGCCATGGCGGAAGAGAAGGTGGAAGTGAATTTCCCTACGAATGCAGATGCTATTTATTTTGTTGGAATAACAGCCTTCTCAAAGGCCGAAGAGAAGTGGGTGATGCGTCTTCACAAAACAGGAAAAGTGTTTTTCCGTTTCGATGCAGATGCCTATTACGTGAACAACCCCATTCATGAAGCTGGAATATTTTTCCGCTCGTGGGAAGAAAGAAGAATGCCCATTGCGAAGACAGATGACTTCAACACACGAAGTCGAACCATAACATTCTCGAAAGTGGTCACGCCTTTGGCTTCTGCATTCGCCGCCTCGAAGTTGGTGAATGAGATGAGTGAAGAAGATCGCGCGAATACCGCTGTGGTCTTGGTTCAACCGTTCTTGCTTCGCCCGTTCTTAAATGGATTGTCCATAGACTCGCCTGTGAACGTAGCATTGGGATACCCCATTGATCAGGTTGCATTGTTCCGTGTAGTGAAAATGCTCTTGCGCATGTGGAGTCGCTTGTCGAAGGAAGTGAAGAAGGGAATGTATTACAAGGATTTCTCGCAGTGGATTCTTCAAACCGATTTAAATGTTCTTATTCCTTCTGCGGAGCGGAGAGAAATTCAGCGCTATGTCATGCGACGAAAGTTTATCTATATCCGTGAAAAGGAATTGAAGGAGTTGGTTGAAGAACTTCCGGCTATGAAAACGTTGGAAGAATTACTGACCGTCGAGAATTTCGATTTGCCGAATTGCATTGTTCGATTGAAGAAATTTCTTTCTGTATTTATTGAAGCGGACAGTGCTGATGAATTGACGAAGGAAACGGCTTTGCGACTTCAGCAGATTTTAGGTCGAATTGAAATGCATATGGAAGGAAATGCATTTTTGAATGAAGTGCCTTTGTTAGATCTGTTGTTTCAACATTACGCGTCTCAAGAGACCATTGCGTTTCAGGGTGAGCCGTTGGAAGGACTTCAGGTTTTGAGTATGGTGGAGACACGTGCGGTGGATTTCAAACACGTGATTATTGTTGGCGCGAACGATGAACAATTTCCAGGAAATGGAAGGGCTCAATCTCTCATTCCTTTCGATTTAAGAAGAGCGTTTGAATTGCCTTCGGCTGAAGAGCGTGAAGGAACAATAGCCTATTCCTTCTATCGCTTATTGCAACGAGCAGAGGATATTCGTTTGTTGTATCACACCTTAAGTTCTGACTATAAGATGACCGAGCCTTCGCGCTATCTCATGCAAATTGGACAAGAGCTAACAGGATACGGAGACCGAACGAACGTTCGGTACGAAGACTTCGAACACAGCAATAAGTTTTTGCAGACGGGTGAAGAAGAGATTGAAGCAAATGATTTTTCAACGGAGCGCATTCATGCTTTATTGGATTATGGAATTTCGCCATCGGCGCTAAATAAATTCATGCGTTGTCCGCTCGACTTCTATTACCGCTACGTTGTTGGCCTGGGTGAAGTGGAAAGCTTGGAAGAGAATATGGAAGCCTCAACGTTTGGTTCTATTGTTCATGATGTCTTAGAAACGTTGTACAAGCGTTTTGTTGGAATGACGATTCACGACGTAGATTTTGACGGATTCAAATTAGAACTAGATGCGCTTATAGACGCCGCCATTGTTAAACTTTACAATTCGAATTTCGAATTAGCAGGTTTCGATATTATCATGCGTCGCATTGTGAAGCGCATGATAGAAGTGGTGTTGGAATACGATCAGGAACAATTTAATCATGCGCGAGCTAACGGCGAAGAAAGATTGGTGAATGGAGTAGAGGTATTACTTGTTGCGGATTTACCCATGGATAAAATTGGCGTCGACATTCCTGCACGTGTTCGCGGAAAGGCTGACCGTGTAGATGAGCAAGCGGGCAATTTCATGGTAATTGATTACAAAACGGGAAGTGTCAAGCCCGATGAATTGAAATTAAGCGACAAAGAAGGTCCTTGGTTGAAAGACACCAAGCCCAAGCTTCTTCAAATTTTAACCTATTCATATATGTGGGTGAAGGAAGGGCATGACCCCGAACGCACACAAGCCATGTTGTTCGGATTGAAGCACGCAAAGCAGGGACCCGTTTCGTTAATGAGAGGAGAAGAACGAGCTGTCTTGCGCGAAGCCGATGTAGATAAGTTTGAAGAAGAGTTGTTGGGAGTGTTGAAGAGTTTGTTGGAAACGCAAATATTTAGGCACAATCCAGAGTCGGATTATTGCGAATTTTGCAAGTAGTGAAACAGCGCGTATTAATCATAGCCTATTATTGGCCTCCAGCTGGTGGAGGAGGAGTTCAACGTTGGTTGAAGTTTGTGAAGTATTTACACAACTCTGATTGGCAGCCGGTAGTTTTCGTTCCGGAGAACGCAGACTATCCGGTGTATGATGAAACCTTATTGACTGAAATTCCGGAAGGAGTGGAAGTCATTCGCTGTCCGATCTTCGAACCTTACCGTGCATTGAGAAAAGCAACTGGGAAAGGCGATGCGGGAATAAGCGCTGGATTCATTCGCAGTGAAAAGGGACCCTCCTTCATGGAGAGATTAATGGCTTGGGTGCGTGGGAATATTTTAATTCCAGATGCGCGTATGTTTTGGATTCGTCCAGCCTCTAATTTCTTGGTGAAGTATTTAAAAGATAATCCCGTTGACTTAATTGTCAGCACTGGGCCTCCGCACAGTATGCATTTGATTGCGCGTCGCGTTCATCGAAAGACTGGCGTTTCCTGGTTAGCAGACTTCAGAGACCCGTGGGTGAACATGGACAATGCAGATAAGTTTCAGATGAGTGCTTGGGCGAAGCGCAGACATGCGAAGTTAGAGCGCAGTGTATTGAAGGAGGCTACTGTAGTTGATACAGTGAGTTGGTATTTGAGCGCGGAGTATGAGAAGATTCGTGGAAGTGAAGTGAAAGTGTTAACGAACGGATTCGACCATGTAGATTTTGAAGGAAGGGAAGTTAAGCCGACAGATAAATTCATCGTAGGTCATTACGGTACTTTTGGAGACGATCGAAATGCTCCTGCATTGTGGCGAGCATTGTCTCGTTTGGTGAATGAAAGTGAAGAATTCAAAAACCGAATGATTATTCGGTTGGTTGGTCCAACTGACGGATCGGTGTTGGAAGACGTTAAGCGAAATGGACTTTCCGAGCATTTGGAATACATTCCTTATGTGAAGCACAACGAAGTGTTAGACCTCATGCTCACTCCTCAGTTGTTGTTGGTTATCTTGAATCAGAATGCCAACGAGGAGGGACGTGTTACAGGAAAAATATTTGAATACGTTGCTACCGGCAATCGCGTGCTCGGTATTGGCAGTATCACCAGTGATTGCGCGCGTGTCATTAACGAAAGTGAAAGCGGCGCCATGATTGCTTTTCAAGACGAAGAACGTATTTACGAATTCATTAAGCAATCGTTCCCTTGCATCACTAACGAGCCGTTGAATCCGAGGGTGATGAAGTATTCTCGTCAGTCTTTGACGGATGCTCTTCGAGCGAATGTCTTTGACGAATGTCTTTGACGAATGCCTACGGCGAATGTCTTCGACTGTGTTTTAGCAACGTTAGTTCAAACAACGCAGTTCCAACAACATCGTTCTAACAGCGCAGTTCAAACAACATAGTTCCAACAACGGAGTTCTAACAACGAAGTTCCCCCGCATAAACACGCATAACCATTTCTTGACAACAGCTCTTCTTCGAAATAGGTTTGCTTCATGGAACAAAACCTAATTAAATCAGAAATAGAATCTCGAATATTTACCATTCGCGGAATGCAGGTAATGCTGGATAGTGATCTCGCATTCATCTTTCACGTAGATACAAAACGCATTAACGAGCAAGTGAAAAGAAACGGTTCTCGCTTTCCTAAAGAATTCTGCTTTCAACTTAGCAATATTGAATGGAATACATTGAAGTCGCAATTTGCGACTTCATTAAGAAAGCCCGGTGGTAAAGTAAAATCCCCGTGGGTATTCACTGAGCACGGTATAGCTATGCTGGCAACACGGTTAAATTCAGTCCTCGCTTCGCAAATAAGTGTCGAGATAGTGAATGTTTTCGTTAGCGTTAAGCATAGCAATCTAGACTTCATTAAAATAAATGAACGTCTAAATTATCTCTCAGGAAGAGAGGAGTCAAACGCTCAAGAAATTTCAAAAATCTGGGAGTTTATACATATCGAAAAAACTCCTAAAACCGGAATATTTTTCCAAAATCAAATCTTCGACGCCTACGTCTTCTCCAGCGAGCTTATTTCAAAAGCAAAAAAATCAATTATTCTAATCGATAACTACATCGACGAAACCACACTGCTTCAACTTTCAAAAAGAAACAAAAAAGTCCACTGTATTATTTACACTGAAAAAATAACAGCCCAGTTAAAACTTGATTTAGAAAAACACAATGCGCAATACAATCCCATCGAAATCCGTATTCTGAAAAACGCACATGATCGCTTTCTGATTCTCGATGAAAAAGAACTCTATCACCTTGGAGCTTCACTGAAAGATCTTGGGAAAAGATGGTTTGCTTTTTCGCAAATGAATGGTCTTGTTAAAGAAATACTCAATCATCTGCGATGATCAATTCTTAGAATCAATCGCGATGCGTTCAATCGTTCCGATTAAGCAACGCAGTTCTAATTATGCAATAGGCATTACGCAGTAGGAAATATGCAATAGGAATTACGAAGTAGGCATTACGCAGTAGGAATAAAACCGAAGGTTTTCCAATAACGAAGTTCCTACTTTCTCACCGGCGTTCCCTCCAAAAACTTAATCATCTTCCCATTCTCGTAAATACCTCGCTGAACCAACTTTCCAGATTTCTTGTCGTACATGGTGCATTCGCCGTGATAACGGTTGTTCTTGTAATTCGCATCTTCTTCCAAAGCACCCTTCTCTGTATAGATCTTACTCGGACCATTCATTACACCATTTTTATATGTGCAATCTCTCCACAATGCACCAAAATCGTAATAGTACTTCCAACGTCCTGCACGACGACCTGCCTTGAACTTGCCTTCACTTATGAGACGACCGTTTTCATTGTAGATTCTTGAAAGCCCATTCAACTCGCCATCCTTTCCGTAAGTAATTAAACTTTGTAAGTCGCCACGCTCAGAATAGTTCAACCATTTACCAACTTTTATATCATTACTCCAGCTACCTATGTATAAATATCTTCCTTGCTTAGGTTCATAACCCGTCCACTTTCCAGACATTTTTCCATCCTTGAAATTTCCTTCATCTTTAATTTTCCCATTCTCATACCAGCTGGTCCATTTGCCATTCTCTTCACCCAAAATGTAATTTCCTTTCTGCAACAGCCCGCCGTCTTCGTACCACGTGGTCCATTCACCTTCCTTATCGTCGGCCACAAAATTTCCTTCTTTCCACTTTTTTTCACTTGGATATTGATAGACCCATTTGCCTTCCATTTTTCCTTGATAATATTTTCCTTTCGACTGCCAAAGGCCATTGTCGTGATAAAAAATCCAATCGCCTTCTTGCAAGTCGTCAACGAAATTTCCCTCCATATCTTTCACACCGTTGTCTCTATACCATTCCCAATTCCCAATCTTTTTTCCATTGTCGAAACTGCCTTTTACATTCAATTTTCCATTGTCGAAATACTCTTCATAAGGTCCAGTTACTAAACCCTCTTTATACGTAGTAGTCTTTCGCAATTTCCCGTCATTGAAATATTCATTCCATATGCCATCCTTAGTGCCTTTGACATAATAACCGTTTGTTTGAATATTTCCTTTTGAAAAATAACCCTCGAATAATCCGTCTTGAATTCCATTCGTATAGGTGGTTTTACTGCTGATTTTTCCTAGATCATTTTCCTCAATTAAAATACCTGTTCCGTTTGTTACTGTCTGAACCCCT
This sequence comes from Flavobacteriales bacterium, assembly GCA_044239865.1. Taxonomy (GTDB): domain Bacteria; phylum Bacteroidota; class Bacteroidia; order Flavobacteriales_D; family Sanyastnellaceae; genus CAIZGX01. Next base: position 308,165 of record JBIIAO010000002.1, on the reverse strand, counting down.
TGTTTGTCGAAGTAACTGGTAAGCTTGGCAATCGAATCGGCGTAAGATGTTTCACTTTGAATTTTTCCGTTGTCGTAATAGGTAAACCATGAATTGATTTTTTTTCCTTCTGAGAAATTTCCTTCTTGAATTTTAATTCCCTTGTCGTTAAATGTTCGCTGAATGCTGTCTTCATTACCGAATTTGAAATACCCTTCAACCTGAATTTTTCCATTCGCATGATATCGAAAAACTTTTCCGTTAAAATAACCGTTTCGATAGACGCTCTCTTCTTGCAGCGTTCCGTCTTCGTAATAAAAACGCCACAGACTGTCTTCCTTTCCTGATATGTTGAACTTGCCTTCACTTCGAACTTTTTTATTCGGATAAAAATCTCTGTAAAATTTTTGAGCACTCATTGAAAAACAAAGGAGTATTAAACAAGCCGAAAAAAGAAGTCTTAAGCTGAAAGGGTTCTGTTTGTTATTCATAATTCGAAAATAAATCCTTCCGTCGAACTTAAAACAATTCATCTCTGATATTATTGAACATTGCAGCGCTTATATTTGAACACTAAACCTTTCGACATGCGTGCAACTTTTATTTCGTTTTCAATTGCTTTATTAGCTGTCCTTGGCGCCTACTTTTTCATTCCTTCAGTTACTCGGGTTCAATTGACGGGTGGTGCTATGGAAGAAGGATACGGCGTTAATCCTTCCAGCAGAAAATATTTTGAATACATGCGTAACCGCGATCCTGAAACAGGGGAGGTGCCCGAAGGAATTTTTGAGCGTTGTGTGAACTTCGCGAATCACTTGCCTCGCGTAGCGGATAGAGACTACAACTGGACATCTAGAGGTCCTTACAACATTGGTGGAAGAACACGTGCTTTCGCGGTGGATGTGTTGAATAGCAATCACCTCATTGCAGGTTCAGTTACAGGTGGTATGTGGAATTCACTGAACGCAGGACAGTCTTGGGACAAGACTACAGCGCCAGAACAATTGCAAAGTGTAAGTTGTATTGCACAAGACACAAGACCCGGTCATGAGAATACGTGGTACTACGGTTCAGGAGAAGAATTTTACGGCGTGGTTTCAGGAACTTCGTTTACGGCTTTATTGAGTGGTGACGGTATGTGGAAGAGCACCGACAACGGACAAACGTGGTCACATTTAATGTCAACGGCAAGTGGCACTCCGCAAAACAACCTGCAAAATGGGAGCTACGATTTTGTATGGCGCGTCATTACCGATCACACGAACTTGGTTGAAGATGTTGTCTATGCCGCAGTTTACAACGGAATTATTCGAAGCAACGATGGAGGAAATACGTGGACAGAAGTTCTTGGATTTACTTCAGGTGCAAGTGAATTTGTAGATGTGATAATGACACCATCGGGTGTGCTTTATGCGTCATTCAGCGACAACAGCACCAACGGCGGTGGGTTCTTCAGAAGTACTGATGGACTCAACTGGACGGAAATTTCTCCGGCGCTTCCGCAAATAGCGAACCTTAGAAGAACAGTGATGTGCGCGAATCCGCAAAACGAAAACGAAATTTATTTCTTGGGTGAAACCATTAACAATACGTTTTATCCGATTGATCACTTCTTCTACAAATACACGTATTTGGGTGGCGATGGAAGTGGCGCTGATGGAAGTTGGGAGAACCGTTCAGCGAATCTTCCTTCAATACCATGTCAGTTGTTCACGGGTATAGATTACGACTTCGCGACCTTCCGCACCCAATACAGTTACGACATGTGCATAGCGCACCATCCGACCATTCCGAATTTAGTGTTTATTGGCGGAACGAATTTGCACCGCAGTACCGATGCGTTTGCTACTGCTACTTCTGTAGATTGGATAGGTGGTTATCGTTGCAATGTTCCTGAGCCGTGGCATTATGTTTACGCGGAACATCACCCCGATCAGCAACTCATTGCATTCGATCCGGCCAATGGTTTAGGCATGTACAGTTTGAACGATGGCGGAGTACAACATACCGCAGACGTTACTGCCGATAGCGTTCAGTGGCAATCGTTGAACAATGGTTACTTGACGTCACAATTCTATACCGTAGCACTTGAGCCGGGCAATACGAACAGTCAGTTTTTAATGGGAGGAATGCAGGACAACGGAACATGGTTAACACATACCTCCGATGCAAATTCACCCTGGAGAGAAATGCATGCCGATGATGGCGCTTATTGCGCGATGCCCTTCGGTGCAGACTATGTCATCACCAGCTCTCAAAGTGGAAGAATTTTCAAGAAGTCAATCGACGCAAACGGAAACTTAACCGGCACCGAACGCATAGATGCAGAGAACGGTCCTGCTGCGCTTTTCATCAATCCTTTATTGTTGGATCCATGGACAAACAGATTATTTATAGCTGGAAATAAAATGATCTGGTACCTCGATCGCACAGATACCATTTCCGTAACCGGAAACTATCCAACAGCACGTAACACCGACGACTGGTCGAATGTTACCACGAGTACAATTACGCTAACCCAAGGAAGCATTTCATGCCTCGATATGGCGTACACCGATAATTCGGTTTTATATTATGGAAGTTCAGCTGGAAAATTATTCAAGTTAACAGATCTCTACGGAACTCCTGTGAAGACGAATATTTCTTCAACGTTGTTCCCTCCGAACGCCTACACTTCTGCAGTAAGCACAAATGATCTGAACGCGAACGAAGTCATGGTGAGTTTTTCTAACTTCAACAAGAAAAGTATTTTCCATTCAACAGATGCCGGCGCAACATGGTTGAATGTAAGTGGTAATCTTGAAGAGAATGTAGACGGAACAGGTAACGGTCCTGCAGTTTATTGGGTTGAAATTTATCCGAGTACTCCAACGATTTATTTAGCAGGAACTAGCGCTGGTTTATTCAGCACAACTGAACTGAATGGCGAAAGCACCGTTTGGCAAATGGAAGGCGCAAGCACAATCGGAAACGCTGTGGTGAACATGATTACTTCACGTCCATTCGACGGAACCGTTGCAGTAGCCACACATGCAAACGGGATTTACACGGCCAATCTTCCTATTGTTCCTGAAGTTTCTGTTGAAGCATTAGCAGAACGTATGGTAACTGTTTCAGCATTCCCGAATCCAACCGTCGATGAAATTCATTTCAACATGCAATTGGTTCCGGGTGAAATGACCGAAATGAATATTTATTCCTTAGATGGAAAATTGCTGAACTCGAAAAAATGGAAGGCTGTTGGAAGAGAGCAGTTGTCGTGGGAAGCCGCTCATGCAGGAACATTTATTTATCATTTGAAATCCGGAAGCACCACAAGAACCGGTAAATTTGTTGTCACAAAATAATTCGAAATATGTCTGAAATCATTTCAACCCATAACGCACCGAAGCCAGTAGGCGCATACCCGCATGCAAGAAGAGTGGGGAATCTATTGTTTCTTTCTGGTGTGGGTCCGCGCATCGCAGGTAGCGATGCAAACGACACGGGAGTACCGGGATTGAAGCTAGATAAATTCGGAAATTTTATTGAATTCGATTTTGAAGCGCAATGCAGAAACGTGTTCGATAACGTAAGAGCCATTTTAGATGCAAGCGGATCGAAGTGGGAGAACTTGGTAGACGTTACTGTCTTCTTGGTGAATATGAAGCGCGACTTTCAAACCTACAATCGCTTGTATGGTGAATACTTCAAGGACGCTAATCCCTGCAGAACAACTGTAGAGATTAACGCCCTTCCATCGCCGATTGCGATTGAGTTGAAGTGTATTGCTACTATTTAGTTTTCACACCCCAGATATCTACACCTTGGAATTGTTGCAACTCCATTTTAATAGATCCTACTTTGATTTTGGCTTGCGCCATAATGGGCAAGTGGTGTGCGTCGTCTGTTACCCAAACCGCTAGGTCGTTGGGATCTTTGAAAATACGTCCCTTCTGAACCACAGGTGCGAAGCGCAAACATTTGAATGTTCCAGCATCTACGCTAACGGTTTCTTTTCCAACGTAGCGCATTTTCAATCGGTAGAATTCATCGTCGACTAAGGTTTGAATCGTGATAATTTCCCCAGGTTTTGTATTCGTGAAGTCCATGGTCCGAGCATAGAACGCTGCACTCAGCATATCTTGAACGAAAGCAGGAGCAAGGTATCCTTCGTTTTTTCTGTTCTTGAATGCACGCTTGTGCTGAAAGAAAAAATAGTCTTGCATAACCATGTAGCCACCTTCATCGCAATTACGTTTGAATTGGTAAGGAAAAATCCCCTGCTTGTCTACATACGATTCGTATTTGTCGCGCACCTTGAAGAACCAGTCGAATGATCCCGAGCTATGACCTTCACCCACGATGTGGTAGGTATCTCTTCCTCCGAATTTTTTATTTCCCTCTTCCACAGAAATGGTGGCTACACCAGCATCGACCATTCCGTAGTGAATGCGGTAGATTGATTTTTCGCCAGAAGTGAAGGCGTAATTATTAACGTTGCGCAATGCGTGCACAGGTAAATTTTCAACTTTAACAGGCGTAGGTTTAGAACTTTGGCCAAGCATGTTCAGCGCTCCCACTGACAATGCGGTAAACAAGAAGATGTGTTTCATAAAGTCGATTTGTTTTTAATTAACGGAACTTTCGATCCGAAATTTCAAACATTGGACCAAAGATTTATTCCACCACCACGCGCTTCACTGTGAATGAATTTTCTGTTCGGAAAATAAACTCATAAAGTCCAGGAGCGAAGGCTGAAACGTCCACTGTATAGCGCATGCTGTTGAATTGGAAGTTCGAAATGTTCTTTCCAGAAACATCTTTCACTTGCACCGAAACATTTCCTGCGTGAGCATTCAATTCAATGTTCAAATCAGATGAAGCTGGATTCGGATAAAGGTTCAATCCAATTTCATTCAACGTGTAAGTATAGATATTCGTCTCGTCTATATATCCGTCGCAGTCGTTGTCTATTCCATCTACTGTTTCTACCGCTGAAGGATTAATTGCAGGATTAGAGTCGTCGCAATCGTCGTTGTTCGTCGCTGTTCCCGTTGGCACAATGCATGAATAAATAACCACCCCTGCTCCATATCCATCGCCGTCGATATCCATGTAGTACGCTTGTCCCAATCCTTCGTCAATAGCACCGTTGCAGTTGTCATCAACGTCGTTACAGAACTCAGTTGCATCCGGATTCATTCCGGCGTTGTTATCGTCGCAGTCTCCTGCGCACGCAGAGAACCCATCGCCATCTCCATCGAACCCTTCATCGATTGTTCCATCACAGTTGTCGTCTAAGTTGTTGCACAATTCCATTGCACCTGGATAAGACAATGCATTTCCATCGTTACAATCGTCAACGCAAGAGAAGAACCCGTCACCGTCTAAATCGGCGTTGGATGTAATGAATGAACTGTTGTCGTTGCAATCGTTTCCATTCGTAACAAAACCAGCAGAGATTTCACATCCAGTTGTCATCGTTTGCGGGTCTCCAAAACCATCACCATCGGCATCTTGGTAATATGTAATTTCATTTGAAACGGTTACCCCTCCAACCCATGTGATGCTGTCATTCGCTGTTCCATTTGTAACGACAAGCGTTACATCGTATATGCCAGGAGAGGTGTACATCACATATGGATTTTGCAGTGATGAAGAACTAGGAACACCTCCTGGGAATACCCAGTTCCAAGAGGTTGGATTGTTATTCGTGTTGTCTATGAAATGAACAGGATAATTCACGCAAGAAACATTGTTGAAGGTTGCGCTTGCGGCAATGTATTGAACGGGCAAGCATGGTCCGATTTCAGTAAGTACGTTGTGTGTGAAAATATTCAACGCTTCATCGAATGCTGCAATGCAAATTTCAGTTCCAGTAAAGGTTTCAACATACACACGAAGAATTGGAGTAGGCGTGTAGTGCACAGGAATCATGCTTCCTAAGTGACCAAGCGCTCCAATCTTCACTCCGCTTACTTCTTTGTAAACAATAGCAGACCAAGTTGTTATTGGAAGAAGAGATGTGACGTTTGTAATGGTTGCTCCTCCAATATCGAACTGCAATGCATTCACTTCGCCGTTAGGATTCATGATGGTTACATCGAAATAACCTTGTTCAGCATTCACGTTTGTTACTCCAAGGGTTACGGTTTCAGACGCATCAACAATTTCAGGATCCCAACCGCAAGGTTGCATGTTTCCCGGAATAACGCCCGCATCGATTTGTGCGTGAATACATTCTTCAAGGTATGCTGCATCTGCAATACTAATATCTCCATCGCTGTTCAAGTCGTTGCATATTGAAGCCGACAGGTCTGAATAAACAGCTGAATTTCCGTACATGTCCACATCAATCTGCGAGTAAATTAAGTCTTCGTTCAAGTCACCTTTTTTTGTTTCTGCAGGGCAATTGCCTTGGCAGTCCGGTTGAGCATTTCCGAAGAGTTGACCCACACAGTCAACGATTTCAGGACAAGAACCAATTGGAAGTTTCACGAAGTTGATGATGTTATTCATCGCATCGCGTTCGAAGGAAATACACACTTGCGCCCAGTTGTTATCGTAACGCAATTCATAGTTTCCTAGAGCGTCAGGATCTTGGTCCCAGTTTGTGCGAACAACCAAGTGATAAGTTCCTGCTGGTACATTGGTAATGTCAATCCATTGGCAACTTAATCCAGAGCTATATACATCATAGCATCCGGCAGTAATACCCATGTTTCCACAACCGTATTTCGCAACGCCCGTTACGCAACCAATATCAAGTACGCAGAATCCGTTTTTGAATCCGATTTCAGGCATTAAATTTCCATTGTTGTCATACAAAAGATATTCTGCGTAGCCAGAATAGTGATAGTGATTGTGACAAGGATCGAAGATGAACTGCGGGTTCGCCACGTTCGGAACACCAATGAAATAATCGAGGTTTCCGATGTTGTCGATGCGCGTAGAGAAGCGCACAATTTGTCTCGTTCCCAAACCTTGCAAGCATCCTTCGTTCACCAAACATCCATCTGTTGCAGTTAGGGTGGTTTGATACAATGAAGTGTAAAGTACGTTTCCTTCAACCATTATATCGGGACCTACATTCGAGCAGTTCGGATCTCCGTTGTAATAACATGCAGCGGGTGCTTCAGCAAGCGGGCTGTAGTTACAAGCGTTTAAATCCATGCATCCAACGATAGGTCCCATGTACTGAAATAAAACCTCAAATGAGCTAAGTCCACACGCCCCTCCGTCGTCACCTACTCGAATGTAATATGTTTCCCCCCCTTCGAGGTAGGGTGTAATTTCAGCCTCTAGACCGCACAAATCGTCGTTGTACGTGTATGTCGCTTCCATTGAGTTGTCGAATAAAGCCATATTGCAATAGTCGTATAACCAAATCTTAGTATCGCATCCCGCTAGCCCACATGTTGAAACCTGATATTGTCCATTCACGGACGGGGTAAACTCATACCATGAATTCGGTGCAGGAACAGCGTTTAATCCTAGGTTAGCGACTATTGCATTGTCGCAACTTGTTCCTTGCGGACAATTCACTTGTATGGTTGCAAGCGCGCCGAATGCGGCACCTGTTGCAACGGAGTTTCCATCTAAATAAACGGTGTAGTTTCCCCCACCATTCGCACAACACAATCCATTTCCACCTGTATCATAAATTTCAACGCGATGACAATTATTGCTAATGCAGAAGTTCGCATCGTTAGTAGTTCCTTGTTGAATAACTAAGTTCTGTTGATTGAAGACTTTCCATGACGTTTGCTGTGGAAGGTTATCCGCTGTAATGTCAACTGTTAAGGTGTGTCCAGCAGTTACAATCACATTCAGTGTTGCACTGTTACTATTTCCGAGCGGATCGTAGGTTGTAAGTGTAACAGGAAACATTCCAGCCGCTGCAAAAGTGGTGGTTGGATTTTCCAATGTTGAAGTAGCAGGAACACAACCAGCTGGGAACGTCCATTCGAAAGTCGTTGCGTTTCCAGTTGAAGTATTGTTGAATTGAAAATTCATGCAATTCATTCCCGAAGGATAATAATTGAAGTTGGAAGCCAATGTTGGGAATTCGCAAGTGCCATCATCAATGGTTGCGCATGAGTTGTAGTTTGATGCGTTATCGTCCGTGCAACCTGAAACAGTTGTAGACGTTATGTTGAAGTTGAATTCACCCATGGTGCTGTTATAACCTCCCACCTGAATGTAATACGTTTGCCCAATAGTTAAGTAGTCGTCTTCGTTCGCTCCAGCGGTTCCGTTACCGGTGGGACAGCCAAATTTCACCATAGCAAAATTACCTGCAGCATCATCGTCATCGCAAGCAATGATAGATCCGTTGCACGCATTGTATACCGCCATTTGTGTGTCGGTAATTCCAGTTCCGGTTCCAGTGGTAGCGCTAGTTTGAATAGTAACATTTCCACCTTGGTAAACGAATGAATACCAAATATCGCGGATGGTTCCGCCGCAGCCAGGTGTTGGTCCTGTTGCAACATTGTTGTTATTGGTTACAATAACGCCGCTGTTTGGCACGAAAGCGGCTGCTGTAGCGCATGTTTCGTTAGGCATAAAAATGTTACACAATCCATTGTCAACTGTAGCGCATGAGTTGTAGTTTCCTGCTGAAGGGTCTGTACAACCTGCAATGTCAGCAGAGGTTAATTGAATACTAAAATTTCCTTGGAGATTGTTGTATCCACCAACTTGAACATAATACGTTGTACCCACCGTTAAGGCTGGGCATGTCATAACCAATTGAGAGGCGTAACCCATTCCCGCAGCGTCATCGTTGCAAAGCAATTGGGTTCCCGTGCAACTGTTGTATACAGCCATGCGCGTGTCTGCTAGTGTGCCTAAGGTGGTTGTTAATGTGAAGGTTCCTCCAGTAAAAGTGAATTTGTACCAAACGTCTTTTATTGCTGCGCCTGCGCCAACACCACAAGAAGGACTTGTTCCTTCCGTTACTGTATTCAAGTTTGTGGAGGCAACTATTCCAGCGTTTGGAATTAATTCAATGGCATTGGTGCAAATGTCATTCGAAGGAGCTTGTGAAAAGGCCTGAAAAGACACGAAAAATGCAAAAGCAAGCAAAATCTTTTTCATGGAAACGGTTATGGTTAAGGAAAGGAAGTTACAAAGAATAGGCGGAAAGGAATAGAATTATTTCCGAAAAAAACCATCATCCTTGAAGTGCCAAGGGTCTGTCTTTCTTCCCGGAGCAATATCGAAGTGACCGAGGATATACTTGAAGTTGTACTCTGCATCAAGTTGATCGATAAGTTTACGCAGCACTGCGTATTGCGCCTCGTTCGGACCAACGGTATAGGTGCACATGATTTCAATACCAATGGAACATGCATTCACATCAGTTGTTCCGTCGGGCAGTTGACTTTTTCCTGCGTGGAAAGCTATGTTTTTGTTTTCGACCAATTGATAAACAACACCGTCTCTTCCTATTAAATAATGCGCTGCTACCTTGTATTGCTTGAATTGTTTAATAACCCCTTTGACTGAGAAAGTATCCGGATTTTGAATGTTTGGAAATGAGGCGTTAAACGTCGAGTGAATGATGAGCGCCTTGACCTCTCGCTCAACTTCACTGGTTTTGTATCCGAAAGAAACGAGTTTGAGAACAATGGAAGTATCGCATACCTGCGCTGTCACCGCAAGGTTCAAAAAGAACAAAAAAAGAATTGCGAAAAATCGCATTAGGCCTCTACAACGGTGAACGTATAGTACTCCATGATTTCGTTGCAAAGCAATTTCTTGCATGCTTGATCAACGATGTTCTCAGCAGCGGCATGATCAGCCGCTTCAACAAACAAGCTCATGTGTTTTCCAACACGAACATTTGCGATGGTTCCGATAGATAAACTGTTCAATGACGAGGTCACTGCTTTTCCTTGTGGATCTAATAATGCTTCCAATGGCATTACGTTTATTTCAGCTTTAAACTTTTTCATGGTGTTTCCCAAATAGGTGTTGAACGGCAGATAAAATGAGGTACAAAAGTAAGGCAATTGGAACGGTCCACAGGACTTTTTTCAAAATGAAATGAGCACCGATGGCGGTTAACAATATGGTTCCAATAAAAATGAATTTCATAGCGTTTTCCTTCCAAATGAAATTTGAAAATTTGAAAGAAAGCAGCGGAAGCCTTGAAGCCATGAGGAATGCGAAGAGGAGAATGAGTCCGATGAGAACTTCATTGCTTAAAGGTTCTGTTTCTGTCAAAGACAAAACACTCAACCAGAACAGTCCGTTTGCGGGAACAGGAAGTCCTTTGAATCCGGTTGATTTCGAAGTGTCTAAATTGAATCGAGCCAATCGAAAAGCAGCTGCAACGGCCAAAAGAAATGCTATCGCCGCCCATGTTTTTAATTCGGGTTGAAGAAGTCTGAACAGCCAGAAAGCCGGCACAACTCCGAAACTAACCACGTCGGCTAATGAATCCAATTGCTTTCCCATTTCGGAAGCAGCACCAATGGCCCGTGCTACCAATCCGTCGAGTAAATCTGCAAATGCTGCAATGAGCACAAATAGGAAAGCATCTTGAACATCGTGAGCCAATAGCGCCGCGCATCCCATAACTAAATTTAGCATGGTGAGGGTGTTGGGGATGATTGCTTTTCCAAACATGCGGCAAAGATAGGTTTTAGAATTCGAATTGTAGTTTTGCACGAAGTCCGAAGCGCACGATGTTTGCGTGGTCTAGATAAGACAGACGCCACAAGGCGTCTACGCGTAAAATTTTAAAGATGTTTTCTACTCCGATTGCTGCTTCCATGTAGGGTTGTTTTAATCGATAAATATCTGCAATCCCATCTGCGTTAAAATCCCGGCTCAGCAATTCGTCATTCTTCAAATCATAACTTCCAACCAACACTTTTGCGCTCGCTACTTCTCGCCATTTCAACTTACGCAATAAAGGAATCTTGTTGAATAACAAACCTTCAGCGTGGTAAGATGCCCAAACACTTGCCCATTTGTCGCTTACAAATTCGAAGTAGTTCATGGTGTTATAACTTGCTTCATCGTAGAAAAAAGTTTCGTTTCCTTGGTGCATTTGAAGCATGGGGTAAGGAAGATTTCCGAAAATTTTTCCAGCCTGAACAGAAAGATTTAAATAACCGAATGGCCCGAAGCGCATTTTGTCTGACACCTGCATTTCTAGACGTTGATATTTGTATTCAGCGTTCATTACTCCAGGAAGAGCGAGACTGTAAATCATTTCAAATTCGGGGTAATTGGTCCCAAGACTTATGCGCTCGAATTCACCATAAACAAATTTTTCTTTGAAGGCGAAACGAGTATAGAGTGAAATCTCTGTTGTTACTAGTGCGTTCTCTTTTTCGAAGCTATTGGTAAGTGGAAGAAATCGAGTGTAAGAATATTTTGTTCCGGCGGGCCTTAATGCGCGGTGGGTAAATATGAGTTTATTGGAAAGTCCATACAGCCACTCTTTTTCAATGTATGAATTGAAGTCGGTTACATCGGTGAGTTTGTTAGCCGGGTTTCTTCTGAAGAGAGAAGATAAGATATTGTCTTGACGGAAGGCCCCAGCGCCAAGACCTAATTGTTCCATGTCTCTTTTCCCATGCGCTGAAATGGCTAGTCGAGGACTTTTATTTATAACATAGAGCCCGCCCGCACCGTATTTGAAACGATCATCTCGAAAGCCATAAGCGAGATAACCATCGAGCATTAATCTTTTGCTAAATTCATTGCTTGTTCGTCCTCCAAATCGCAACCTATTACCTTCAATTGGATTGAAGCTATAAAAGGTATAATACGGTCCATATTCGAAATTACCCTTCACTTTATAACCAGAAACAAAAAGCGTAATAATGTCCGTTACCGTTTGGAATTGCGGAAGGGTTTTCAGCGTATCTGCCATATTGAATATGCGCTGTTCTTTGGCTGTTAAAGCAGCATGCCTCATATTTTGCCAATAGGCATCGTCGTGATTCGAGGAGTTCGGGTCGACGACTATGTCTGTGTATCCCTGGTAGAAGGGGTCTTCACGAGGTTTGTTAATGATGAATTTTTTATAGCTGCTATTTTTTCTTCCGTATATCCCGATTTTTTTTTCACTCATGTTGAATTCAACCAAGAGTTGGTCTTTCACGAGCATCCAAACTTCGTCTTCGATCTCGTTGTATTCTTGATGGACGCTGAAATCTTTGATCCAATTGATGTTCGCGCCTTCGGAAATCGCTGCGTCTACTTGCTTAACAGCATACGTGGTGTCGTGAATCCACATTTCACCATGAAACAAAAGCTCTTGTTTTCGTCGTGGGAAAAATTCTAATTTGTAACACCACTTTCCTTCAATGAAGGCACTGTCTACCAGACCATAATCATAGAATCCAAGGGCATACGTCGAGACAGGCGAGGTGAAGCTTTTCGAGAAGATAACAATTTCGTTGTCGTAGATATTTACGTTCTGGTACATGTCGCCCAAGAACTGATTCACACTTTGGTTTTCTACTCCGGTAACGCGTGTTCCTTTTACAATCTCTTTGGAAATTTTCGGGTTGCGTCGGTAATAAAAATCGGAAAGCGATTCGGTCATGAAGACCGGCAAGTATGGCTTTTCCTGCGTGGTATCAATTCCTTCGAAAATGAATTCAAAAGGCTTCATGAGTTTCTTATCGCCAATGGCCGCACTTATATTATTCAAATCGAATTCTACTTTGTTGTAAGCTTCGTATTCGTAGGCATCTAGTTTTTCTCGGTTGTTGATTTTCTTATTGGCAATCACTTTTTTCATGAGTGCTATCGCGGGATTGGGTTCATCTTTCGGACGAATGACTACAACGCTGGTGGTGTTTTCATCTGCGAGAGCAAAGTTTATTTCTTTGGTAGAACCTTGCTTTACATAGAATGACTGTTGCGCATAGCCCATGCCTTTGCAGCGAAGGGTGTCGCTCGAGTAGTAAGTTTCAATTCTGTATTTCCCGTTTTCATCTGAAGTTGTTCCAGACTTTGTGCCAACGAAATAGACAGGAGCAAAAGGAACAGTCTGCTTTGAAACGGCGTCTATTACAGTTCCGAATACGACAGTTTTTTGCGCAGAGAGCGCAAGAGAAAAACATATCGATAAGAAAAGTAAAAGTCCTTTTTTCATTCCTCACGAAGAAACGAAAAAGTTTTCAAAGCGTCAAGAGGACTGACAAACGTTACCCATTATTTGTTGTTGAAAGCTTGTAAGCCTTCTTCCAACCAAGCTCTGAATTCAGAGGTTTCAACAATGCCGCTCTTCACTTGATTCATCAGCTCTTCTCTGCCTTCTGTCATTGGATCAATAATCGCATACATTGGTTGAGAATTGTTGTTGAAGGTTTCAATTTCGAAAGCAGACCACAAGTCACCGTAGGTCTCAATCTCCTTTTCAATTCCGGCCCATTTGGTTACAACGGTTTCTTTTAATTCGGCAGGTAATTCTTTCTTGTCATCAACATAAAGGCTAACAACAATGAATTCATTTTGCAATAAATCAAGAACTTCAGGCCATACGTGTTCTTCCATCTTTCTGCAATTCACACAAGCATATCCTGTGAAATCGACAAACAAAGGCTTGCCTTCTCTGCGGGCGCGTTCAAGTGCAACAGTGTAATCATGTTCGCAAAGTAATCCATGCGGACAATCACTTGGGTAAGCATACGAATAGCCAGTAGGAGGCGCAAGTCCGCTCATTAACGGGAGCGCATTGTATGAAGTTCCTTCTTCATTCACGAATAATCCACTGGCAAGGTAAACCACCCACATTCCAATTATGGTAGTAAAGACAATTCGGAATTTCGAAAACTTCTGAATGGGACTGTCGTGTGAAAATTTAATTGCTCCAATTAAATAGAGGTACATTCCAAAGAAGATGATTACCCACAACCCCATGAACACCTCGTACTTCAACAAGTTCCAGTGCACCACTAAATCTGCTTGAGATAAGAATTTCAGCGCAAGTGCAACTTCTAAAAATCCGAGTACCACCTTAACAGAGTTCAACCAGCCGCCTGATTTTGGCAAGCTCTTCATCATGCCTGGGAACATAGCGAATAACGCAAACGGAATTCCCAATGCCAATCCGAATCCGCCCATTCCAATCGTTAATTGAATTGCTCCTCCGTCTTTGGCTAAAGATCCTGCGAGCAAAGAACCTAAGATAGGTCCGGTGCACGAGAACGAAACAATAGCCAACGTAAGTGCCATGAAGAATGCTCCTAACATTCCTCCTGCTTCCGCATTTTTGTCCATCTTATTTGCCAATCCAGCAGGAAGCGTTATTTCAAACAATCCGAAGAATGAAAGAGCGAATACAATAAAGATGGCGAAGAACACAATGTTCAGAGGAACATTGGTGGAAATGTCGTTCAGAATGTTCTCGTTAATCTGATCCAAGAAGTGGAACGGCAATGAAAGTAAAATGTAAATGAGGAAAATGAATCCGCCATAAATCAACGCTTGGAAAATTCCTTTCTTTCGATCTTTGTTTCCTTTGGTGAAGAACGCAACCGTCAGGGGAATCATAGGAAACACGCACGGAGTGAGCAATGCAACCAATCCGCCTAAGAATCCTAGGAAGAACAATTGCCACATGTTTCCATCTTGAGCAGTCGCTGACGAGACACTTCCACTTTCTAAACGCGTGGTTAACTTCTCTTTATCGTTACGTATGGTTTGAATCCAATATCTGAATTTAGTTGTAGTTGGTTCTAATTGAATTTGCTCTTCTTCTGCGGCTGCCGTATCTGCAGGAGTTACAGTAGCGACAGTACCGTCAGCTGCATTGGGTGTGATTTGAACTTTAAATTTAGTATCGAACTGCGTGCATGAAGTTTTACAAGCCTGACAAAACACATTGCCTTTAAGAGTGAATGGGGCAGTTCCTGAAATTTGTATTTTTTGTTTGAATAAAGCGGTTTTTTCAAAAATCCATTCATCACCCGGCCAATCTGGATTGAAATGAACTGAATACTTTTCTTCGGTTACTCCTCCTATTAATTTGTAATTAGATGGATCTGAAACAAATGTTATTTCCGTAGGAAAAGCCATCACATTTGGATTCGACGAGGGGTGAATTGAAAAGATGTGCCAACCCTCTTCAATGGTTGCCTTCAGCTCAATCTCGGCTTCATTATTCGGGAGGCTAATTACATTCGCTTTCCACTTTACGGGTTCAACAATTTGTGCCTGCGCATTCCAAGATGAAAACAAAAGTGCAAGGGTCGCAAAAATCTTTACTGATAAATTCTTCATAGCTTCAAAAATAGTTCAATTCAATTCTAATTAGGTGAGGCGCATCACAAAAACCTTCTTCGCCGAGTCGTCTAATTTGTAATCCTCTGAAATACACAGTCCAATAACCGCAACAATTTCGTTCTGACTCACAAGCACAGGAAAGTTCTTCTTTTCATTCATTGGAATCTTCGCTTGCACAAGCACATCGCTCACTTTTTTCATCCCCTTCATTCCCAATGAACGAATTTTATCTCCGGCCTCATATTCGCGGATCTCTAATGGAAAACGCAACTTATCGGCATTCAGTTGCATGACCTTCGGATCTTTTTCAATTTCATACCCCTTAGCTGGAAGAATATCTACCTCGTATTTCGATTCGTCCAATGGCATTTCACTCTGCAAAGCATGCAACACATAGTTATCGCGATCGCGCGCAACTGCATACGTTGCATTTGAAACTTTTGCTCCGGTCTTCTGAAGTTTCAAAATCTCTTCAATTTCTCCGGTTGTGAATTCAAAGAGGTTCAACCATTCCCATAAAATTTGTCGCGGTGCATAGTGGTTGTGCACAGCTGCAATCGAAAGCAATTCATTTTCTCCTTTCATGACTACATTCTGTTCGAGCCAGTTTTGCAAACTCTCTTGAACAATCGAATGCTGTTCTTCCCAAATTTCAATGCTGTTGGAAAGGGTTTGAAGAATATTTGGATTCAACTCTTCTAAAATTGGAACGACCTTATTTCTAATTTTATTTCTTCCATACACGTTCGAACTGTTCGAAGCGTCTTCTCTCCATTTCAATTTTATTTCTTTCGCAAAACCTTCCAATTCTTTTTTCGAAAGATCTAAAAGCGGACGCCATTTGGTTGAAGTCATGCGCTTCATTCCAAGTAATCCTTTCAATCCGCTTCCACGAACAAGGTGTTGCAAAACGGTTTCCAGTTGGTCGTTCGCATGGTGCGCAAGAACCACAGTGGTATATCCGAATTCATCTTGTAACTGCTGAAAGTACGTGTAACGAAAATCGCGGGCACGTTCTTGCAAATTGTTTTTCGAGTCCTTCCACAAATCGCCTGCTTGCGCACAGTGAAAAGTGAGTTTATTTTTTTTGCAATAAGCCTTCACAAACTGTTCGTCTTTTTCAGAATCTTTCGCGCGAAGTTGGTAGTTCACATGCGCCACAGCGAATGGAATTTTAGCGCGAAGAAGCAATTCAGCCATAAGCATAGAGTCCATGCCCCCGCTTACCGCCACAAGCAACTGCGCTTCATCGAAGGTTTGAAATTCGGCCTTTAAGTCTTTGAGTAATTTTTTCATGTTCAGTTAAATATGGAAAGGGTGGAAGCGGCTTTTAACAGGCATTCGTCGTATTCCGCTTCCGCGTTCGAGGCATGTGTAATGGCGCTTCCCACTTTTATAGTTGTTTGTTTTTTTTCTTTGTTGTAAACCGCAGAACGAATAATAACATTGAAGTCGAAATTTCCATTCGGTTCAATAACCCCAAAGGTACCGCTGTAAAGTCCTCTGTCTAACATTTCAATTTTTTCCATGTGCTTCACAGCGCTAATTTTCGGAGCGCCGGTCATGGATCCCATGGGAAACATTGCTGCTAAAATTTCTGTGAATGTAATGTTGGAAGGAAGCTGCGCTTCTACCGTGCTTAACAAATGATGAAGCGTTTTGAAGGTATGAAGTTCGCACAATGCCGTAACCTTAACACTCGCTTTCTGCGCTATTCGTGAAAGGTCGTTGCGAACCAAATCAACAATCATGATGTTTTCAGCTTGCTCTTTTTTACTTGATCGAAGCCAGGTTTTGTTCTCCTCATCTTCAGCTGAATTCGCTCCTCTTTTAATTGTTCCTTTAATGGGTTGTGAAATTATTTTATTTCCTTTTTTTTGAATGAAACGCTCCGGTGATGTACACAAGAGTTGAATATTTTCCCCATTGAAATAAACTGCATGTGGCGCTTCTGTAGCGTTGTTCATCTTTGAGAAATGGGCGAACGCGTCATTGAGCGTACCCAATGCCTGAAGAGGCATACAGAAGTTTGTTTCGTAATAGTCGCCTCGTTGAATGTGTTCGAGAATGCGTTCAATTTTTTCAATGTAAGCACCCTTGTTTTCGAGCATTTCGAATACAAGTTTTTCTTCTTGAGTCGAATGCTCTACTTTTTTGTAGTTGGAAATAAAATCTTCTATTACCGAACGTTCGTTCGGTTGTTCTTCAGTAAGGGAAAACCACGTTCCGTTCTCTTCTTTCCAGATGTGTTTGGGTTCGAAGAAATAGACGAGTTCACTTCCATCTGAACAACAATTCTCGTAAGCGTTTTTTTCAAAAAGTTTTTTCGCTTCGAAGGAAACGTACCCAAAAACAGGAAGATTTTTTTCCTTCAACCAAATATTCAGTTGCTCTATTTCAGCCGGGTTGTTTTCATTGAGTACGAATGTGCTTTTCTTTCCCCAAGCAATATAGGCCTGACGTTCAGACGAATTTGGAGGAAGAAAGGTGAAGTATTCGTTTTCCCAAAGTTGCATGGGTGCAAAGGTAATGCTTACTGACGCCTATTTGCGAGAAGAACGGGCGGACCGCCATCGAAAGGATTATCACCTCTGCCAATGCTGCGTGCTTCAATGCCTGCGGCTTTCATAACGGCGCGATCACCGAATTTTTTCCGCAGTTCATCCATGGCAGTGTACAAGCTTATTTGTTCTTCATTGTCGTCGAACAAATTAATCTGGTATCCGCCTGAAACCAAGTGGCTGAAGCGGACGCCAATAAGACGAATTAAGACGCGACGGCTGTATAGCTTTTCGAAGAGCTCTAATATTTTCGGGATAAGAATGTGATCGGCTGATGTGTATGGAATGCGGCATTGCATGGTCTCCGTTTGGAAGTCAGAGTACCGCAACTTCACTGTAACACACGAAGTGAGTTTTTCCCCCTTGCGTAACTGGAAAGCTAAGTTTTCAGTCATGGCAATTAAGAGTCCGCGTAGCTTATGCACGTCTATGGTGTCTTGATCGAATGTTCTTTCTGTTGAAATGGATTTCCGTTCTTGGAAAGGCACAACAGGCGAAGGGTCTATGGCATTGGCTTTTTTCCAGATGCTCGCCCCGTTTTCTCCGAGGGCCTTCGACATAACATCCAAAGGCATTTCCTGAAGGGTGTGTATTTTCCGAATGCCTAGATTAACGAGAAGCTGATGCGTTTTTTCTCCAACCATGGGAATCTTCCGAATGGAAAGAGGGGCAAGGAAAGGCTTCTCTGTTCCCGTTTCAATTCGAATCTGGTTGTTCGGCTTGGCTTCACCCGTAGCCACTTTGGAAACAGTTTTGCTGGTAGACAATCCGAAGGAAATTGGAAGGCCTATTTCTTTTCCTATTTTTTGTCTGAGTTCTCCGGCGAATTGGTAGCATCCGAAAAAACGATCGAGCCCTGTTAGGTCGCAGTAGAATTCGTCAATGGATGTTTTCTCGAAAAGCGGAACCGCTTCGCGAACCATTTCGCTTACGAGGTCTGAATATTTGAGGTAGTTGTAGGAATTTCCTTTGATAACTACCGCTTCTGGACAGAGCTTTCTTGCCATGTGCATGGGCATTGCGGAATGTACACCGAACTTTCGCGCTTCGTAGCTGCACGAAGCCACTACGCCGCGGTCGCTGGTACCACCAATAAGAACGGGTCTGTTGTTTAGACGGCTGTCTAATAAACGCTCGACCGACACGAAAAAGGTGTCCAGATCCATATGTAGAATTGAGCGTTCAGGTGACATAAAGCAAACTTATCTCGTGGGAGCACAAGATTTGAAATTGTTAAAAAAGTTTTTTGAAGAGGTTGAAGAATTATTTTTTCTTCTTTCCGGTTTGGTCTGTATCGTCCTCGTCTTCGTCGTCGGTGATACCGTCATCCTCATCATCGGTAATGTCTGAATCGCCTTCAGAATTGCGGTTGTTGTTCGAAACAGATGAGTTAGTTGGAATGTCGTTGTCTGTGCTAAACTCGGCGCCATCAACAATTTCAGAACGCAATGTTCCAACGGAAGTGGCATCTTCCATCCAAACAGATTTGGTGCATGAGGCGAAGGCCAATGCAACAAAAAAGAGGAGCGTTATGTAGTTGAGTTTTTTCATAGTTGACCGAAGTCCATACAAATATAACGAAAACTCTTAAAAAGTGTTGCCCTGATTGAAAATTTCCTGGAAATCTTTTGGGAAGTGAATGCTGACGCGCGTTCCTGATTCCCCATTTTCCGTTTTCCAGTCTTCGGGCCCCTTCAGTTCAATGTGTTTGCCGGTCATCTGTTCAATGAGCGCTATTCGGCTGCGGGTAATTTCCATTCCTTTCGAGATGTGCCCGTCGCTATTCGTTTTCCTAGATTGACTTTCCGTTAAACCAATGCCGTTGTCTTCGACGCGAATTTCAAGGCACCCTTCCTTCAACTCGAAAAAGACATGCAGCTGTCCGCCAGAATCTTTCGGCAACAATCCGTGCCAAATGGAATTTTCCAAAAACGGTTGAATAAGCATGGCCGGAATTTTAACCGATCGCAGTGCTTCAGGAGAGTCTTGGTGAACACGATAAATGAACTTATCGGGGAAGCGCATGCTTTCCAATTTCAAGTACAATTCAAGACGTTCAATTTCTTCCGAAAGGGGCGCGAAGTTTTCTTCCGAACTGTCTAGGTTTTTACGAATGAGTTTCGCGAAATCTGTGAGGTACTGGTTCGCCGCCAATTTATCTTGACGGTTAATGTAGTATTGAATCGAATTCAATGCGTTGAAAATGAAATGGCGATTCATGCTTGAATTCATGCTCTGTTGTTCAAGCATGAGCAACTTCGCCTTCATTTCAGATTGTTCGGCTAAATGCTTGTTGCGAATGTTCCTTCTTCTTGAACGAGAAATAAGAACGACAACTCCAACAAGAAAAAGGAATTCTAGAAGAATAACCCACCACATCAAATACCAGGGCGGAAGGATCCGAAATTGCCAAGTTACCTCTTCGCTCCATTGTCCGCTTTCTCCGCAGCGCGCACGAATGTGGAACGTGTAATTTCCTGAAGGAAGATTGTTGAAGTTTACTTGCGAAAAGGTTGTTGCACTGCTCCATGTGCTGTCTAATCCTTCCAACCAATAACTGAATTCAAGTCTTTCAGGGTAGGTAGTGCTTGACGCGTCGAAAAAGAAGGTGAATGAATTTTGTCTGTAGTTGAATTCGAGTCCATTCGGAAAAGACTTGCCGTTCCAGGTTCCAGAAGTGAGCGTTTTCCAATCGATGTTCTCCAAATTCGATTGTATGTTGGTGAGGTGAACAAGGGGAGTTGGAATGTTGAATTTAGCATCAATAGCGCTCAATTCAATTTGCATAACCCCGTTCGGTGTGCCAACCCAAACGGTATTTTGAAGATCGACGAAGACGGCGTTCAAGTTTGTTTCAAGACTAATGAGTCCGTCGGATTCATTCAAGTGAATCTTACGCTCACCAAGGCCTCCAGACTGATTCAGCTCCCAAATGAAAATTCCGTTCAGCGTTCCAATCCATAATTTATTTTGAATCACTTTCAAGAAGTTCACCGTGTTTCCACCAGGTTCTTCAGAAATATTTAAATGCACGAAACCATTTTCGTTGCCTTTGTACAATCCCGATTGTGTGCCTGAAATTATTTCTCCGTTTGGAAGTTCAGCAACACTATACGCACTTGCATCCTGAAGTCCTTGAGCTTCTCCGAAATTGGTGAATGCGTTGTTTTGAAAAAGCGAAATTCCATCGCGAGTGGCCATCCAGATTTTCCCATCACGCGATTCAATAATGTGACGAATTCTTGTAGCAGGGAAATTGGGTAACTGCGAAAAACTTTGAAATGTTTTATTTGAAAAGGATTGAAATCCCTTGTTGGTTCCAATGAGTAAGCTGCCGTCTTTTCTTTCGCATAGACTTAAAACTACCTCTTCTTCCAAACCATTTTCTTTTCCATATTGAAGCCAATGAGGCATACTGTATGAATCACGATCGTAACAATAAAGTCCTTCCGGAGTACCTACCCAGATGGCATTGTTCCAGTCTTTCAACGTAGTCCAAACGCGCAGATTAGGAGAAAGTTCATTTAACGATGCATTGAAATTCGCACTGAATGGATTGGCGGGATTCGACCGAAAGCTTACTCCGTTGTCATACGTACCAAAGAAAAAATTTCCTTGATGATCTTGAGTGATGCTCATGACCGCGTTACCCGTTAATCCACTGTTTACTGTGAAACTCTTGAACTGCGTATTGGTCAGTTTGAAAACACCACCGCCGTAACTGGCGAACCATTGCATGCCTTCTCGATCAATGAACACTTGACGAATATCGTCGACCGCTAAGCCGTTCGATTTTGAAAAAAAGAGATGGTTTGCGTTCGCTTCATTGAACATGACAACTCCAGTTCTACTTGTGAAATAGATGTTTCCGTTATTGAAATCTATTCCCGTGAAAACATTAGCCAAGGCGAAGTCGCCTATGTTCGTCAGTGAAAGCCCTGTCGTCACATTGAGCACTCCTCCCAGTGAAGTAACTGCCCAAAGTTCATGCTTCGAGGTCTCTATAAAATCGAACAAAACAATCTCTACGTTATTCAGTAAAAACAGTTGTTCCCATTGATTGTTTTTTAGTTTCCAAATTCCTTTTTTTGTAGCGACAAGAATTTCGTTGTTGCTATTTTTTCGAATTCGTTTGATGTTTTCTCCTTGAAAAAATAGCGTGATGTTGTCCTCTACGAATTTGTTTTCCGAATAAAAAATAAGTCCGCGCTCGGTTCCTATGAGTAGTTCATTCGGACTGAATTCAACCAACGATGTGGTAGATGCATCGTTGAGCTCTCCTGAATATTTATGAGTGGTGAAGGTGTTTCCTTCCAAAACGGATATTCCGCCAATGGAGCCAAAAACAATTTGCTCATTTTGAAGTTGCTCAATGCAATTGATTTGGTTGTTAATGAGTCCATCTGTTCTGCTATAATTCACGAACTGATTTCCGTTGAATTTGGAGGCCCCTCCGAGTGTGCCTATCCAAACATATCCTTGCTTGTCTTGCTGAATACAGCGCACTTGTGTTTGAGCTAAACCCTCTTTTAAGCTGTATTGAATAAAAGAATATTGTTGCCCAAAAACAATAAAGGGAAGCCAGAATAGAACAAACGATATGTGTTTTTTCAAACGCATGATTACTCTTGCATCTTATCTAAAAACTCTTGTAATTTTCTTCTTGAAACAGGGACATGATCACCATTCGATAAGACAACAACATTCCCTTCTGTTCTGTTAAATTCTTTGAGGTGAAGAGCAACGTTCACGATGTGCGATTTGTGCACGCGCATAAACATGTGAGAATCTAGCTTCTCTTCGAAGGACTTTATGTTTTTGCTACTCACGTATTTTTTTCCATTGACACAATAGAGTTTCGTATAGTTTTCATCGGCTTCTAACCGAATCAACTCATTGTTTCTTAGAATGACAAATCCATCTCTGGTAGGGACAATCGTTTTATCGAAATTGCTATGCAGTGCAATTTCCTGCAGAACACGGTTTATTTTATTCTCGTCTAGAGAACCTGTTTGCTGCGATTTGCTTTTCACTGCTTTTGCAACAACATTTTTTAACTCATCAATATCAATAGGCTTCTCGAGATAGTCTAAGGCATTTTCTTTAATGGCTTTTACGGCATATTCGCGAAACGCGGTGGTAAAAACAACTTGGAAATTTCGATTTTTAACCTGCTCTAAAAATGCGAAGCCGTCTGCTTCGGGCATCATTATATCCAAGAAAACCAAATCAACTTTATTCATCTCACACAACTCGAGAGCTTCTTTAACCGAAGCGGCTTCGCCAATTAGATTCACATATTCACTTGCATAATCTTCCAGCAACATTTTTAAATTCTCACGAGCGAAAAATTCATCGTCGACCAGTATCGCTTTCAGTTTCTCCATAGTTCATTGGCTTCAATGCTTGCAAAATACGAAGGAAAATTCAGTTTTAAAGAATGATTATCTTTGCTGCCATGACAGATTCAGGAAAGCAGATTATTGGTGTTTTAGGCGGCGGTAGCTGGGCTACTGCATTAACCAAACTATTGAGTCAATCGCAAGAGCGTGTTTATTGGTGGATGCGTAACGATGAAGCTGTAAAGCATATTCAAGAATTTGGGCATAATCCCAATTATATTCAAGCGATTGAATTTGATTTGAAGAAGGTGCATGTGTCTTCCAATCTGCAAGAAGTTGTTAATGCTTGCGATATTTTAGTCGTTGCTATTCCTTCGGCGTTTGTGCACTCTGCTTTTCAAGATGCTGAGGTTAAAGGATTGGAGAATAAAATTTTGTTTTCAGCTATCAAAGGGGTAATTAATGAGTTCGATGCCATACCTGCACGTTACTTCCATAAAACTTGGAATGTGTCTTATGAGAACATTGGAATCATTTGTGGCCCATGTCACGCTGAAGAAGTAGCTCTTGAGAAGTTATCCTACTTAACCATCGGGTGTTCTGATTTGGACAAGGCTGATTATATGGCAGAACAGTTGAAGTGCCGTTACATAAAGACCACCACAACGGAAGATGTTTTTGGAACTGAGTTATCGGCTATTTTGAAAAACGTATACGCCGTTGCTTCGGGTATTTGCCACGGTTTAGGGTATGGTGATAATTTCCAGGCGGTGCTTGTAACTGCTGCTATAGGAGAAATAGAGCGTTTTATAGATGCCGTTCACGAAGTGCACAGAGATGTTAAGTCTTCGGCTTATTTAGGTGACCTATTGGTAACAGCTTATTCACCCTATTCGCGAAATAGAACTTTCGGTACAATGGTAGGAAAAGGTTACAGTGTGAAATGGGCAACCATTGAAATGAATATGGTAGCGGAAGGTTATTATGCTACACGCGGTATTCACGAGATCAATAAAAAATTCAATGCAGATATTCCAATTGCCGATGCGGTTTACCGTATTCTTTACGAGAAAGTTTCTCCAGCTATGGAAATGCGCATTTTAGCCGATAAGCTCAGCTAGTTTTTAATAGAAATTTTACCAGTCGAATCAATCGACAATTTTGTTGAAGGGCAATCTGCTTCAGTGAGATCTTTTATGTCTTTTGCTACGCGACCTTGTGCATCTAAGCTTGGACCACCTTCCCCTTCTTGAATAAAGCTAATTATTTCTCCCGCAATGAAATCTCCTTTTTTATTTACCTCAATCGTAACCAATGGAGCGTAACCTGCTTGACCTTTCAAGCTGAACCGCGCATACGTTGCGAAATTCCCCAGACTGTATGCAATGAATTTGCCTTTGTAAAGATCCATCGCTCTCGGCACGTGAGGGCCATGTCCGAAAACAATATCCGCACCCACGTCAATAACCGCTTTTGCAAATTCTTGCGGATTTCCTCTTTTTTCACCCAAGTAACTTTCGTTTGAATTTGTTAAATGTCGAAATCCACTTCCTTCGCCTCCTGCATGAATGGAGACGATAACAACATCACAAATTTTATCCAATTCCTGAACTATCTTTTTTGCGTTGGATAGATCGTTCACATTAACAGTTCCGTTATTCGGAGCAAAAGCACAAAAGCCATATTTCACACCGTCTTTTTCGAAAGTAGTTGTTGGACATGAAGTTAATCCGGCATAGTACATTCCTGCTGCAGTGAGGACTTTCTTCGTATTAATTCTTCCAACTTCCCCGAAATCACCCACGTGGTTGTTGGCGATACTTAGAATATCGAAGCCAGCGTTTACGAAATGATTTATGTAATGGTCGGGCATTTTAAAAGCATAGCATTTTGTAGGGTCGGAACATTTTTTAACGGGACCTTCACCTGTTAGAAATCCGCCTTCACAATTGCCAAATGCTAAATCCGATTTTTGTAAATAGGGTGCTGCGTCACGAAAAATATCTTTCCCATCGTTAGGAGGAAGCAGATTTGCACTTGGATAATTAGTGCCTATCATGCAGTCTCCAACTGCGGAAATAAAAATTCGTTTTTCAGTTGTGTCGTGAACTGCTTGGACATCAGTTTGAGTGTCATGAGCTTCGGACTTCACAGGTGTGTTGCCAGTAGAACAGCTGAGGATTGAGGAAAACCCAATAAATAATACGCTTTTCGATAAAAATGATAACATAAGCTAAATTTAAACTTTAGCTAAAGTAGGGTCTATTTTAATTCGCGCACACTTAATAAATCTCTCTTTGTAATATTTTATTTTAGGAAACTCGTCGTAACGAATCCCTCTATTACAACTGTGTATCATCGTTATTTTCCCATTGTCATTTTTCACAACCATGGCCACGTGACCCACTTTACCTGAATGAGCATTTCTTCCTGTGAAGAAAAGTAAATCGCCAGGTTGCGCTTCATTTAAAGAGATTTTTTGTCCAAATTCGGCCTGACTGCCAGAAGATCTTGGGAGTTTGATGTTGTGTAAAGAATAGATATAGCTAACAAAACCGGAACAGTCCAAAGGCCATTTCGCTATGCCAGATGCTTTATAGGGTAGTCCGAGTAGTTTTCTACCGTCCTCAAGAATAGACGCAATGATTTCAGAGCGCTTAATTACGAGTGTAGTGTCGATTTGAACAGAAGAAGAGTCAACTTGTGTAGCCGAAGAATCTTTTTCGATTTCTGCATGCGCAGAAGGAACTGCAAAGACAACTTCGTTTTCATCGGATTCATTGAAACCAAATGCAACTGAACTCAAAAGAAGCAACAGCGCAACGGCTGCAGTCAAAGAATTTCTCATAGAATTTGTTTAGGGCCGCGAATATACGACATTTTTCTTGTTGGAAAAAATATAAGTGATTCGTAACGTGTAGTTTGAAGCAACTTAGTGTGCGTTACATTTGTCTAGATGACCATGGGAATATCGGAGTTGGCGAAAAAGGCGTTTTGTTATTTAGTCCTATTTTTATTTGGACAGATAGCCCTATTAGCTCAGATTTCTTTCATACAGAACAAAGGTCAATGGCCCACTCAGGTTAAATACAAAGCCGATATTCCCGGGGGTTCGTTCTGGATTCAATCGAACGGATTCGCCTATGAGCTTTTCGATTCAACGATTTTCATACCGGATCACAAGCCGAGTGCTCTTCCCGAAACAGTAAACACGTTGTTTTTCCTTCAACAGTTGGAATATGGAAGTTTGAATGACGCCGTGGAAGAGGATGACCTGCCTGGTTACTTCAATTATTACCTAGGTTCCGATTCAACGAAATGGAGTGCTCATGTGAAGCGATTTCAAAACATTAATTTTCAAAATGTCTATGACGGAATAAATCTTCGCTTATTGGGTAAATCGAAATCTATTAAATACCAGTTTGAACTTGAAGCACACGCCAATCCAAATCTCATTTCATGGAAATATCACGATTCGTTGAATTTGGAATTGGATACCGCTGGAAACTTAATTTCACATCATGATTTAGGAAGAGTATATGAATCTAGGCCTTTTGCGTTTCAATCTATAAACGGACACCTTATTGAGGTGAAATGCGATTATGTGTTGAATGGAAATCGACTTCAATTTTTATTGGGTGCTTACGATTCAAACTATGCGCTTATTATTGATCCGGAAATTGCGTTTTCTTCGTTCATTGGTTCTTCAGCAAATAATTTTGGATTCACCGCATGCGATGACCTGAATGGCAACTTGGTTTCAGGAGCTAGTGTCTTCGCTAACAATTATCCCACAACAGCGAATGCATACAGTTCTGTCTTTAATCCCAATGCTGGCAATTATTTCGATGTAGCGATATCGAAGTTCGACGCTACGGGATCTGGACTTTTGTATAGCACCTATTTAGGTGGACTTCATCAAGAAACACCGCATTCTGTTGTTGTAGATAACCTCGATCGCATTGTTGTTTTCGGGGTAACAGGAAGCAGCGATTTTCCAACTTCGATGGGTGCTTATCAGCCTGTTTTTGCAGGAGGAAATCCCTTGATGATGTCGACTTTCTTTACAAGCGGGCATCCGGACGGGTGCGATTTTTTCATCACGAAATTTAACGCCAGTGGAACCTTAGCTGCGTCAACTTTCTTAGGAGGAAACGCTACCGACGGATTGAATTATGCGAATGAATTGTTCTACAATTACGGCGATGCATTTCGCGGTGAAGTGAACGTGGATAGTAACAACAATATATTTATTGGATCATGTGTTCGCGGAAATGCAGACATTGCGGGAGGCTCCACACAACCCAACTATGGCGGCGGAGACAGTGATGGTTATGTTGCGAAACTGAATCCAAGTCTAAGCATGCTCCTTTGGTCATCGTATTTCGGTGGGTCAGGGGCAGATGCCATTTATGCATTGGAGTTTGCAAACGATGGAGATTTGCTTTTAGCCGGCGGAACCCAAAGTCAGAATTTTCCATTTTGTTCGAATGGTCAAGATCCCAATTGGAATGGTGCAACGGATGGATTTATTCTTCGAATCGACGCAAACACATTCACCCCTGTAGCCGGAACATTTATCGGAACAGGAGAATACGATCAAGCGTATTTCCTTCAAACCGATTTAACCGATAATGTATACTGTCTCGGACAAACAGCAGGAAGCATGACCATAACTCCAGGGTTGTACGGTCAAACAAATAGCGGGCAATTCATTCGTCAGTACAATCCAACTTTAAGCACGCTCAACTGGAATACCACCATTGGAACAGGAAGTGGCGAGATTGATATTTCTCCAACAGCTTTTTTGGTGAGCGATTGCAATCAGATTTATTTCAGCGGCTGGGGCGGACATACCAATTCCCTTACCTGTCCGGCGCTGACATGCCTGGCATACTACAGCACCACGAACAACCTTCCGATTACTGCAGATGCTTTTCAATCTACAACCGATGGCAGCGATTTTTACTTGGCGGTTTTGAATGCGAGTGCTACGCAGTTGGTTTACGGTTCTTATCTCGGTGGAAGTTCAAGTGCAGAACACGTTGATGGTGGAACGTCGCGATTCGATAAGAGTGGCTCTGTGTATCAGGCGGTGTGCGCGGGCTGTCAGAACAACGACGACTTTCCTACAACGCCCGGAGCCTGGTCTTCCACCAACAACAGTTTCGGATGTAATCTAGCGGTTTTCCGTTTTGATCTGGGACAGTTAGAGGCTATTGCGAATGTTCAAGGTCCTTCGCAAATATGTGTCGGAAGCCCTGCGCAATTCTCCAATGGAACATTGAATGCTTCTGATTTTATTTGGAATTTCGGAGATGGACAAACGAGTACGGCCTTCCAACCCAGTCATGTATTTAATTCGGTTGGAAACTTCACTGTTTCTATGATTGCCTCTGATATTAACGATTGTTACGTCTCGGATACCGCGACAGTGAACCTTCAAATTATAGAATTTATTCCTCCAACAATTGCAAGTGTAAATCCGCTTTGCTTAGGAGAATCTGTGACGTTGAATGCGAGCGGTTCGAGTAATTTATTTTGGTTGAATAACGCCACGCTTTCGAACTTGAATGGAAACACCGCCGTTGGAACGCCTTCGAATTCCACAACCTATTACGTCTCCGATTTTAATGCATGTGGAAGCGATACCGTAGGTGTTTATGTGAACGTCATTGTTCCCGTTGCAGAAGCTGGTCCCGATCACACCATTTGCATTGGCGATTCACAGCTACTCACAGCTTCTGGAGGAGCTTCATACCAATGGCAAAGTTCAAATTCATTGAGTGCGTTGAACAACGCAAATACCGTTGCAACACCAACCCTAGACGAGCAATTTTTCGTCACCATAACAACCCTTGAAGGTTGCGAGGCCACAGACAGTTGTTATGTCTTTGTGGAACAGACGGTCCCAGGTGGTGTTGTTTATCCGACAATAAATTTGTGTTTGGGAGAGAGCGTTGTGCTTCAATCGGAAGAAGGACTTTCCTATTCATGGTCACCTTCTGCGGGATTGAATTCAACTACGATTCAGAATCCGACAGCCTCACCGAGTAATTCAATAACCTACAACGTGTCTATCACTAATGCTTGTGGAGAAGGTATTTCTGAAGTAAGTGTTGATGTTATTGAATTGAATGTCGTGGCTTCCGAAGGAGGCACCGTTTGTCTCGGGGAGTATTATCCCATTGAAGCAAGCGGAGCAGATTTTTATTCGTGGATTCCTTTTAGCAGTGTGGTAAATTCTTCAGCAAGTTCAACCCTTGCTAATGCTCCGTTTTCGCAATGGATTACAGTTGTTGGAACCGATGTGAACGGATGTGCAGATACCGATTCGTTGTACATGAATATTCTTTCTTTGCCTGAAGTGGACGCGGGTCCAGATCAGTACTTCGATTATCCTGGAAGTACAACGCTGTTCGGAAACACCTTCGGTCTCGCTTACAATTGGTTTCCCTCTTCTGGATTGTCTTGCACCGATTGTGCCTATCCGAATGCAGTTCCTTCTGCACCCACTTGGTATTATTTGACCACCACAAACAACACGGGGTGTATAGGTATAGACTCGGTTTATGTTCGTCCTTATTTTCCGGTCTATGTTCCAAATGCATTAACACCGAACGGAGACGGAGTGAACGATGTATTCTTTGTTGTTGGAGAGAATTTAACAGGGTTTCACCTCCAAATTTTCGATCGTTGGGGAATCATGGTTTTCGAAACGAACAATCCGAACGAACCATGGTTGGCGGGATACAAAGGATATTTTGTTCCGAACGATGTCTATACCTGGAAGCTCTCTTTCGATAGTTTGGAGCGAAGACAAGAATTAATTGGACACGTTACTGTGATTCGTTAAACTCTTTTAGAATAAATTCGCAAAAACAATAATTACATGTCGTTTCAATTTTTACTTCTTGAAAACATTGGTGCAACGCGCATCATTACCATAAACAGACCTGATCAAATGAATGCCTTGAACAAGGCTACCATTGAAGAGTTGCACGCCGCATTCGCAGATGCTGAAGCCGATGAAAATGTTCGCGCTATCGTGCTTACAGGCGCAGGAGAGAAAGCGTTTGTTGCAGGTGCCGATATTAAAGAATTCGCAAGTTTTTCTGTTGAACAAGGAAAGGAACTTTCGTTGTTAGGGCACGAACAACTGTTCAATTTCGTGGAGCGTTTGAACACACCGGTTATTGCTGCTGTTAACGGTTATGCTTTCGGTGGTGGATTGGAATTGGCCATGAGCTGTCACATGCGTGTTGCTTCAACAAACGCAGTAATGGGATTGCCTGAAGTTTCTTTGGGCGTCATTCCAGGATACGGCGGAACACAGCGTTTACCACGTTTAGTTGGAAGAGGAAAAGCAACCGAGTTAATCGTTACCGCTGGAAGACTTTCAGCAACCGATGCTTTGCAATGGGGATTGGTGAATCACGTTGTTGAATTGGAAGCGCTCATGCAGTTCACTACTGATATGGCTGGAAAAATTGAAAAGCTTTCTCCTTCTGCAATATCAAGCGCTTTACGCGCCGTGCAGGCTGGATTCGATAGTGAAGCTGTTGGATTGAAAGCTGAAGCAGAAGAGTTCGGAAAGTGTTTCGGAACAGAAGATTTTAAAGAAGGAACAACAGCCTTCATGGAAAAACGCAAGCCAACGTTTACAGGGAAATAATGAAAGTTGCACTCATAAATAAATCGAAATACCCAGCTCCTGCTTATGCTACATCGCATGCGGCAGGACTAGATCTTCGTGCGAATATTGAAGAATCGATTGAATTAAAATCACTCGAAAGAGTATTGGTTCCAACAGGCTTGTTCATGGAATTGCCGGTGGGCACTGAAGCGCAAATTCGTCCACGAAGCGGACTCGCTTTCAAGAACGGAATCACTGTATTGAATACGCCAGGAACCATTGATGCCGATTACCGCGGAGAAATTAAAGTTCTTTTGGTAAATCTTTCGAATGAACCGTTCACCATTGAACCGGGAGAACGCATTGCGCAAATGGTCGTTGCCAAGCACGAACAAGTAGAATGGGAGGAGCAAAGCGAACTTTCAGAAAGTGAGCGAGGTGCGGGCGGATTCGGCAGTACAGGAGTGAAATAATTCATTCAATTTCAAATGTTCATTACTTCATTGAAGGGCCGAAAAGATTTCGGCCTTTTTGCTTTCTTTTGTTAGAAAGAATATTCAGAAGAAATGAGAATTGTAATTCCAATGGCTGGTATGGGGAAGAGATTGCGCCCACATACTCTTGTTACGCCGAAGCCTTTAGTACGTATAGCTGAAAAGCCGATTGTACAGAGGCTTGTAGAAGATATTGTTTCCATTCAAACAGAAAAGGTTGAAGAGATTGCGTTTATTATTGGACGATTTGGAAAGGAAGTAGAGAATCATTTAATTGCTTTGGCCGAGCAGCTCGGAGCGAAGGGTACCATTCATTACCAAGATCAAGCATTGGGAACGGCGCATGCCATTATGTGCGCTGAATCTGCGTTGAAAGGCCCAGTGACTGTTGCATTCGCAGATACATTGTTCCGCGCCGATTTCAAATTAGATCCAAATGCAGACGGCGTTTTGTGGGTGAAGAAAATAGAAGATCCTCGTCAATTTGGTGTGGTGGAATTGAACCCCGAAGGAACCATTGTTTCTTTCCAGGAAAAACCGCAAGAGTTCGTTTCAGATTTGGCCATGATTGGAATTTATTATTTCAAAGACGGTGAATGGTTGAAACGTGAACTTCAATATTTACTCGACAACAACATCATGAATGGCGGAGAATACCAATTGCCAGACGCCATGCGCAATATGATGAAACAAGGAGCGAAGTTTATTCCGGGTGAAGTGAACGAGTGGATGGATTGCGGAAACAAAGCAGCGGTTGTAGAGACCATGGCCTCTGTGGTTTCAAGACTTCCACAAAATCACAACGTTCAATTGGAAGGCGATTCGAAAATTATCGAACCGTGTTATTTCGGAAATAACGTGGTGCTCCACAATTCAACTGTGGGTCCGAACGTTAGCATTGCTAGCAATGTTTCCATTATGAATTCAAAACTTGAAAATTCGTCCGTTGAAGCGAATAGTAAAATTGAGAATTGTCAGCTTACAAATTCATTAATTGATGAGTATTGTCAAGTGTCAGGTGTAAAGGGTATACTTGATTTGGGTTCTTACAATTCCATCCAAAACAATGAAAAATAAAACCCTTCTTTTTTTCTCGTTAATCGTTCTTGCTTCATGCGGAAGCAAAAAAGCTTCTGTTGTAACCGATGAAAATCACGCGAAGTTTCAACAGTATTTCTATGAAGGCGAGAAAGCGAAGATGGCAGGCAATTTTGAAATTGCTGTCAATTATTTTAATACAGCACTCAAGTACGAACAAGTAAGCGCTGCTCATTATGAAATTTCAAAACTGTGTTCTCAACTTCCTAAGTATGAAAAAATGGGAAAGGAGCACATTGTTCGTGCTGTTGAAATGGAGCCCACCAATTCTTGGTATTTGAAAGATCTTGGGTACTATGAAGTATATTCTGGTAATGTGAAAGAGGGCATCAAGTGCTTCGATTTAGCGGTGAAATACAGCTTGAATCCGGCGCCTATTTTAGATGAATACTTAAATGTTATTGCAGACTACGATATAAATCAAGCTGTAATCGTTTTAGAACAATTAGCAGCTATTCAAGGAGAAGATGAAGATATTGCACGCAGAAGGTTTGACCTAATGAGCTATCAGGGGAAATTCAAAGAGGCCGGAAAAGTACTCGAAGATTTCGAGAAGAAAAATAAGGTTGAGGATGTATATTATTTTCATTTGCTAGAGTTCTATCGGGAAATGAAATTGGATAATGAGGCCAAGCAATGGTTAACTCACATGAAAGAAGTAATACCGAACAATGGTAAATTGCTTTTAGAAGAAAGCAGTGAATTGGCCATTTTAGGTGAAGACGCAAAGAGTTACGAGTTGTTGAAGAAGTCAATCGCTTCCGGGGATTTGGGTTGGTCCGATGCAATAGATGTCTTGAAAAAATATGAAGAGCTAGTAGCTCAAGACAAGAAATTTGAGAAACCACTTTGGGAAATTTTCGATTTAACCTTCAATCAATTCAAATCTGAATACCAATGCTTGGTTCAATTGTCATTTATTGCGAACCATGCTAGCAAATTTGTGCGCCAAGAGGAAATGCTCGTTTTGGCTCTTTCCTTGCACAAAAGTGATGTGTTGGTTTGGCAATTCTTATTGGGAAACCAAAAGCAATTGCGCAAGTGGAACGAATTGGTGAAATTCGGAAATGAGGCTATAGAGTTTTTTCCTACGGACGCGGATGTCTATTATTACACAGGTTTGGGATACTTGAAGCTACTCGATTATCCGAAATCGATAGAATTGCTTATCACCGGCAGAGATTTGGTCATTGATAATCCCGAGCTGCTTTCGCAATTTTACTCTTCCATAGGAAGTGCTTATTTCAAAACGAACAATTGGACCGAATGCGAGAAGGCATTCGAACAAGCTTTGATTCAAAATCCGGATAATGCAACCGCATTGAATAACTACGCTTACTACCTTGCTTTGAAAAAAATTCAGCTAGACAAAGCCATGGGAATTGTTCAATATGCCGTTTCAATGCAGCCCGACAATGCTATTTATTTGGATACGTATGGATTTATATTGTTTCAGAAGAAGCAATACCAAGTCGCAGTTGTTGAATTGGAAAAAGCAGTAGCCTTACTTTCAACCGATCAAGAAATTTGGGAACATTTAGGCGATGCTTATTTCATGTTGGGAGATGAAGTAAAGGCATTGGAATGTTGGAACAAGGCCTTATTATTGAATCCAGCTCATACGAAACTGAAAGAAAAAATTAATCAAAAGATGTTCATTGAATAAGTATCTCCTCATTCTATTTATTCCGGTTTTATTTTCTTGTAGAAGCAAGGAAGTTGTTGTTACGCAAGAACCGTTGAAGGAAAGGTCTCAGGCTTTTTTAATTCGACATATAGATAAAAATAAATTCGACTTTGATTGGCTTGGAATGAAACTCGACGCAGAGTTTACCAACGGTGATGAGCAGCAAGGATTCAAAGCCACTGTGCGTATGCGCAAAGATAGCGCGGTTTCTGTAAGTGTTAGTCCTGCTCTTGGAATTGAAGTCTTACGTCTGCTAGTAGACAAGGACAGCTTGAAAATGGTATCGGATATTCCTGGAGATAAATATGTATTTCTTGGATCTGTAAGCCAATTAAGTGAACTGGCGAAAATAGATTTGGATTTATCCGCGTTGCAAGATTTGCTGATTGGAAATCCCATTGGATTAAGTCGTGAAGAAGGTAAGATGAAAAGCGGAATTGAGAAACTGGATGTAGAATATTACACCTTAGTTTCTCGATTATCTCGTCGCGTTAGAAGAGCTACTGAAAGCCAAGATTCGTTATCTAATCACGAGGGAAGAAGAGTGTCGAAGCGTCTTGAAGACAACGATTGGATTTCATCGAAATTTTGGATTGAATCGAATGAATACAAAATAGTGAAATGTGAACTCATGGATATTCGCACGAAGCGAATGGTTCGGATAAATTATTCAGATTTCGATGAAGAAGATCTTTCCCATTATCCGCACAAATGCACAGTAGAAATCAGCGACACAAAAGGCAGTACCTCGCTCGAATTTAAAATTATTCGTTTGAACACACAGAATCATTACGATTTCTCGTTCGACTATGACAAGGATTATCCAATTAAACGGAAATAGGTATGAATAAACTGAATAAATCACATGTTTCGTATGGACTTCTTGTGTTAATTCTTCTTTGTTCTGGAATTACGTTTCAATGGGTATTTGCACAAACAAAAAAGGCTGAGCTCACATCGAAGAGAACAGAGTTAAATAATGAAATAGCTCGGACGAAGCAATTGATTAAGGAGTATCAGGTAGATCAGCGAAACGCTTCAGCAGAAGTCTCCTTGTTGAACGAGCAAATTCGTTTGCGCGAAGAATTAATTCAGTCTATCAGTTCTGAAGTTGGAAACATAGACGGAGAAATAAAAAACGGAGAGGGAAGAGTTGTTGAATTGGAGGGAAGCATTGAAGATTTAAAGGCAGAGTATGCAAAAATGATTTACAACAGCTACAAGCAGCGCTCATCCTATTCTAAGATAGCTTTTATACTTTCATCAGCTGATTTCTTCCAAGCGCTTAAGCGTGTCCAACTCTTGAAGCAATATGCCGAAAGTAGAAAATTTCACTCGAAGCAAATGAAAAATGCGCAGCAGGAAATTGCCGAAAATATTTCCATGTTGGAAGGAAACAAGCAAACGAAATTGGCTTTGTCGAGCGACGAGCAAAACGAAAGA
Source organism: Flavobacteriales bacterium (assembly GCA_044239865.1). Lineage (GTDB taxonomy): Bacteria > Bacteroidota > Bacteroidia > Flavobacteriales_D > Sanyastnellaceae > CAIZGX01. Next base: position 272,682 of record JBIIAO010000002.1, on the reverse strand, counting down.
AATGAAATCGCTTTGAACAAATCCGAACAACAGAAAAAGCTAGAGTTTTTAAAGACGGAAGAAGGCAAGTTGCGCGAAGTTCAACGTGAGAAAGAATTGGAACGCCGACAATTGACCGCGAAAATTGAAGAAGTTGTAAGGCAGGAAATAGCCGCTGAGAATGAACGCATGCGCAAGAAGGAAGCCGAAAAGGCGAGACTTGCCGAGGAAAAGAAAAAAGAAGAAGCGCGAAGGATCGCAGCCAACGCGAAAGCAGCGAGTAACGCATCTGCCAGTGCTTCTGGATCTTCAACACCTGTAAAAACAACGACTCCTGCTCCAGTGGTTACTCCGCCGAAGCCAGTGGAAAAGGCAACTCCGAAAATTGAAAGTGCACCTGAAGTGGTTTTAGCAAGTACGGTATTCGAACAGAATAAAGGGAGTCTGCCATGGCCAGTATCTTCAGGAGCCATTGGTTCCAAGTTCGGAAAGCACGCACACGAATCCATTTCCGGAATTGAAGTAAATAACAAAGGAGTTGATTTTATTACCTCTGCGAATGCAGAAATTCATACAGTTTTTAGCGGAACAGTTACCAGCGTATTCAATATTCAAGGTGCGGGAATGAATGTAATAATTACGCACGGTGCATACAAAACGGTATATAGCGGATTGCAAAATGTTTCAGTAACGGTTGGTGGCAAGGTGAACGCAAAAGATAAAATTGGAACCGTAGCCGATAATGGCGAGGGTTATGTTTTACACTTCGAGTTGGGAAAAGTTTCTGATGCAGGTTGGGTTCCCCAAAACCCAGAGCTGTGGCTAAAGCGACGTTAGGAGTTACACGAACTTCGGATCTGTTTCCATCATGTGTCCGCATGATTTGCACGTTCTCATTTCTTCACTTCCGTAAAATTCTTTGAAACGAGGGAGGAAATCTTTTTCAATGTTTTCGAGGACGAAATATGTATCGTGAAGGGGGTGATTACACTTTTCACAGAACCATAGAAGTCCGTCTTTTAATTCGCGATCTGCACGCTTTACTTCGATAACGATTCCAACTGTACCTTCTCCTCTTCTCGGTTGGTGAGGAGTTCTTGGCGGAAGCAAAAACATCTCGCCTTCTTTCACTTCAATGTCTACAGCTTTTCCATCTTCTTGAACGCCTATCATAACACTGCCTTCGATTTGAAAAAACCATTCTTCGGTTTCGTTGAAGTGATAGTCTTTGCGTGCGTTTGGACCGCCAACAATCATGATCACGTAGTCTTCCGATTCAACATATAAATTCTTATTTCCCACAGGAGGTTGAAGCAAATGTCTATTTTCTTCAATCCATTTTGTTAAGTTGAAAGGTCTGCGAATCATAGGGCGTTCAATTTTTGTATTTCGAAAAGTATTTCAGGATTCTGTTCCACTGCGGTTCCCATAACAACAACATCGGCGCCAGCTTGCCAAGCGGCATGCGCTTGCTGTTCATTCACAATTCCACCGCCAACAATAACAGGAAGCTGAGTGGTCTTTTTTACAGCATAAATTAATTCTTGTGAAACAGGGAAATCAGCGCCGCTTCCAGTGTCTAAATAAAAACATCTGAGTCCTAAGTATTTTCCCGCAAGCGCAGTAGCTGCTGCCACTTCAGGTTTGTCGTTCGGAAGCGGAACAGTCTGACTGATGTATATTGCCGTTGTGGTGTTTCCTCCATTCACTAACATGTATCCCGTTGGAATGACTTCCTGTCTCCATTCATGCAAATAGGGAGCAGAAACAACTTGATGGCCTATGAGGAATTCCGCATTTCTTCCAGATATTAATGAAAGAAAAAGTGTGGCGTCTACGTGCTTCGTTAATTGTAAAGGATGACCTGGAAAAAGAACAAGCGGTAAGGGGCAAGTTGCACGTAAATGTTCTACACGCTCATTGAAATCTGACGCCGCATTCAAGCTACCACCAACCAATAAAAAATCTACGCCCGCTGCCTTGTATAACTCTCCCTGCTGTTTAGCATTTTCACTGTTCCATTTATCTGGATCAATGAGAACGGCTAATTGTTTTTTCTTCGAATGAAGCAACAATTCTATTTTTCCTGCAGGGGTCATGTTTCAAAAATACGAAAGATGAAGTTGCATTAAGCAAATTCACTTTCAATGCGATCGACTGTTAAGACGCCATCTACGTCTTTGAGGTTTTTAATCAAGTGATTCAGATGCTCTGTATCGTGCACCAACACAACCATTTTCCCTTCGAAAATGCCATCACGTGCTTCAAACGATATAGCGCGCATATTCACGTTCATGTCGGTGGAAATGATATTTGTTATTTTTTGTACCAGTCCCACGTCGTCTGTTCCTGAGAACTTCAATCCCACTTCGAACTGAACCAAATCGTTGCTACTCCATTTTGCTTTAATAACGCGATATGCGTATTTGCTCATGAGCTCTTGGGCGTTCGGGCAGTTCGTTCGGTGAATTTTTATTCCTTCTGAAACTGTAATAAATCCGAATACTTCATCGCCTGGAATTGGGCTGCAACAGACAGATAAACTGAAATCCACTATTTGCTTATCATCTCCAATAAGCACGGTGTCTCCGGTTGAAGGAGCCGTAGTGACAATGCGCGTAATTTCTTCGTGTTTTTCCTGTGTAATCTTGTCGAATCGAATGCGATCACCTTCAACGGTATGCGGTTTCAACTTTTTTAATTCAATTCTGCCCTTCGCAATTTTGTAATAGAAATCTATAGCTGTTACGCATTGATAGGCTCGAACGAACTCATCAATGTTTTTACTTCCCCAGGTTATTTTTAGTGAATTGAATCTGCGCTTCAACATTTCTTTCCCTTCTTCGGAAATCTGTTTCTTCTCTTCTTTGAGCGCAGTTTTAATTTTTTGTCGAGCCGAGGCGGTGATGACAATGTTCAGCCAATCTTCTTTCGGATGTTGTTTTTTTGAAGTTAGAATTTCCACCTGATCACCGCTGCTGAGCCTGTAACTTAAAGGCTCAAGCTTGTGGTTCACCTTCGCCCCAATGCACTGGTGTCCTATCTGCGAGTGAATGAGAAAGGCGAAGTCTAGCGTGGTGGAACCAACTGGAAGCGTCTTCAAATCGCCACTTGGCGTGAAGACATAAATCTCTTCGCTGAAAAGTGAAAGCTTGAAGTTGTCTATAAATTCAATCGCATTGTCGCTCGGAGCCTCCAACACATCTCTAATTTGTCCGAGCCATTTATCGAGTTTGCTTTCCGGACTTTCAACAGCGTCTTTGTATTTCCAATGGGCGGCATAACCTTTTTCTGAAATGTCATCCATGCGCTCACTGCGAATCTGAACTTCCACCCATTTTCCAGTTGGGGACATAACGGTTGTGTGAAGCGATTCGTAGCCGCTGCTTTTCGGAATGCTTATCCAATCGCGCAAGCGTTCAGGGCTTGGCTGATAGAAATCGGTCACAACTGAATATACGCGCCAGCAGTCTGTTTTCTCCATTTCTGGAGGCGTATTTAATATAATTCGAATGGCGAATAAATCGTAGATTTCTTCAAATGGAACCCCCTTTGTGTGAATCTTGTTGTAGATGCTGAAGATGCTTTTTGTTCTGCTTTTGATTTCATAAATCAATCCTTGCTCGTCGAGTGCTCTTCGAATCGGAAGGGTGAATTGATTAATGAATCGGGTACGAACAGCTTGCGTCTTTTGAAGTTTGGTTACAATCTCGTCATAGGCTTCGGAATCAGTAAACTTCAAACTTAAATCTTCGAGTTCCGTTTTGATGTTGTACAATCCCAAGCGGTGGGCGAGCGGTGCATACATGAAGAGCGTTTCGCTTGCAATTTTCAATTGCTTGTCTCTTCGCATGTGATCGAGTGTGCGCATGTTGTGCAAGCGATCTGCGAGTTTGATGAGGATCACGCGCACGTCGTCTGACAGCGTCAGAAGCATCTTGCGAAAGTTCTCGGCCTGATCGCTAGAGCTCAGGTCTGCAACTCCGGAAATTTTTGTCAGGCCGTCGATAATAACGCGTTCTTTTTTTCCGAACTGTCGTTGAATATCGTCGAGCGTTATTTCAGTGTCTTCGACCGTATCGTGCAGTAATGCGCAAACAATACTCATGGTGTCGAGACCCAATTCTTCCGCGGCGATTTTCGCCACGGCAAGCGGATGATAGATGTAGGGCTCGCCGCTCTTGCGTCGCATGTCTTTGTGGGCATCTACGGAAAGCTCGAAGGCTTTCCTTATCCGCGCACGATCGGCCCGTGTTTTCGAGCGGTAACAAACGCGCAAGAGTGCGCGGTATCTGCGAAGTATCTCGCGATTTTCTTCTTCTAAATCAATTTCAATTTTTGCCATAACATCACAAATTAAAGGCTATTCTTTCAACATAAAATTGTGAAACTTATTACCTATTAACAATGCGTGTTTTGAAAGACTGTTCTATCTTCCCCTCGTGAAAAAAATCATTGCTATACTCTCGCTTTTAACAGCCATCAACGTTGTGTTTTCGCAGGACTCATTGTTTAATGAGCTGCGTCATGCTACTTTATTGAAAGTAGAAAAAGATAGCACTATTTCAAAATTCAATTTTGAAATAGCTGCGGGTTTAGATCGCTCGCGCGAAATTTCCAATCTTGGTTATTCAGCAGTGTTGAACTACAGCAATGTTTTTCAGAATGAAAAAAACAAATTGACGCTGTCGCTCACGGGAGCAGTTTTTCATTTTCCCGAATTTAATAGGCGTTACTTAGATTCATTGGGAACCCTTCCGGGTTTTGGAAGAGTGCTAACGCCCGACTCTGGAGCTACGGCTTTTGCGGCTATTCCAGCAGTAGTTTATTCGAGAAAGTTGAACAAGCACTTCACTTGGATGGCAGGTAATTCAAGACAGGATATCGGTTATGGATATCGTTCTTTAATCCTCTCAGCCAGCGCCAGCGCCCTTCCTTTCATGCTGTTAGAAACGAAGATTGGAAAGAAAATTACGTTCACTAATCTGTGGTCTAGAACCCACAGCTACCAGCGCATAGGAGATCATTTCGATTTAAATCCAAAGTACTTTGCAGTTCACACGTTGGAGTGGAAGATCAATAAGAAGTGGTCGGTGTCTGCGCATGAAATGGTGGTTTGGCAAGCGCGCGATTCAGCAAGTCACAGAGAATTAGATCTTCATTATTTAAATCCGTTTTTATTCTATCGTCCTGCCGAGTTCTCTCAAGGCTCTGCCGATAACGTGTTGTTGGGCGCTTCATGGAAATACAGGCAGAGCGAGGTGTTCGAGATATACGGACAAGTTATTCTCGATGAATTTTTAATGAGTGAAATTCGAAATAGAAACGGTTGGTGGGGAAATAAATTCGGAATGCAATTGGGTATGTGCATTGCCCCTAAGAAAATTCCTGGTTTGAACTTCCAAACCGAATGGTCGTTCGTTCGTCCTTTCACCTATACCCACGGCAGCGACATACAGGCATGGGAGCACATGGGGCAACCGCTGGCTCATCCGCTGGGTGCAAACTTTTACGAATGGTTCACTTCGGCGAAATACAGTCGGGCTAAATGGAATTATTCAGCTAGCATCGTCTGGGCTGCCTTCGGAAGAGACACCAATCGCAATGTAGGAGGCAATATTTTTCAGTCTTATGTGAACCCATGGAGTGTATACGGAAACAACATCCTTCAAGGAAATCGAAGCACATTGTTTGTCGTGAATGCCGAAGCTGCTTATCAGGTAACACCGAAAATTCAGGTGTTTGGATTTGCTCGCTACCGCTCGGAAGACAGGCGAATTGACCCGTTCAAAGAGGCGTGGCTCATGGTAGGTATTCGTAAGGGAATGCTTTCTGTCAGACGATGGGATTATTAATGATTGAAGGATAATAAAGCAGTACTTTTGCAAAAATTGAGATAAGCGGAAATGGAAGTTTCGGTTGAAGGAAAATCAGGTGTTTTGGGAAAGATCAAAGCTGCTTTGGATTTATTCAAGTTGCGTTTGTCTTTTTTGGTGGTTGTTTCTTGTGTTTTATCCTATGAAATGGGATCTCAGGAATGGGATTACATTAAAATGGGATGGCTCATTCTTGCGGGATTTTTATTAACGGGGGGAAGCAACGGTGCCAATCAGATTCTCGAACGTCAATGGGACGCTCTCATGCACCGCACAAGAACCCGTCCGCTTCCAACGAACAGAATATCTCCACTTGGAGCGTGGTTCGTTTCTTTAACCACAGCAGGACTCGGTATTTTCATTCTGTTTTACTATTTGAACACCGCTTCAGGAATTCTCGGTTTTGCAGCTTTTCTCTCTTATGCATTTATTTACACGCCCCTAAAGCGCATTACTCCTTGGGCTGTATTTATTGGAGCCTTTCCCGGTGCAGTAGCACCCATGCTCGGATATGTAGCTGCTACCAATCACTTCGGACTTGAAGCCGGAATCTTATTCTCGGTGCAATTCATGTGGCAATTCCCACACTTCTGGGCCATTGCTTGGGTGTCTCACGAAGACTATAACCGAGGCGGTTATAAACTATTACCTTTTAACGGAATGCCCGATAAAAAAACGGCTTTTCAAATCATGGTATACAGCTTTTTCCTGATTCCAGTAAGCTTGCTTCCTTGGACGCTTCCGCTAGAAACACCCATGGTTGGTAACATTGCAGCTATAATAGTTTCTGCAGCTGGTATTTGGATGTCATTCCTCGCCTACAACTTATTTAAAGAACCAACCTTGTTGAATGCACGCAGAGTTATGTTTGCCTCATTCTTTTATTTACCCATTGTTCAAATTGCATACGTAATAGATAAAATCTAATGGAAAACACAGACTTTAAACAAATTAATCCTTTTGATGGTCAAAACCCCGAAGTAGAACTGCGTTCGAAAAAGATGATTGTTTGGCTAGTTATCTTCGCAGTGGTCATGCTCTTCGGCGGAATCACAAGTGCCATAATGGTACTTTATGGAAAACTATTGTGGGTGCACATTCAACCACCAAGTATTTTTTGGGTTGGAAATGCATTGATAGTTCTGAGTAGTGTAACACTTATTATGGCTTTAAAAGCTTTGAAAGCAGGAAGTCAGTCAAAGGCATTTTACCTGACTTTGGCAACATTCATTTTAGGAATAGCCTTCGTTTTCACTCAAAACAAGGGTTGGAACGAAATGGCTTCCATGGGAATGGGAAACACAATTACCCAAACTGAACAGGGACTGAAGCAATCGCGTTGGAACACCTTGGGTAAGTTGAACGGTGAGTACGGTTCGAATTATTATTTTGAATTGAATGGCCAGACCCTCGTGAAGGAAGGCGATAACTACTATTATGTCCGCCCCGATCAAACGCGAGAAGACAAGACGTTAGAAGTTCTCACAACCTTCAATGCGTCAGGCGCAATGCTCAGCGTACTAATTTATTTGCACATTGCACACTTGCTATGTGGACTCATTTATCTCTTGGTGAACCTATTCAGACTGAAGAATGGTAAGTTAAACAAAGACAAATGGATTAGCCTCAATTCCAATGGTATGTATTGGCATTTCATGGGAATACTTTGGATTTACCTGTTCTTCTTCATTTTTTACATCTATTAAACGCAACTATTAGCTTATTCAGAATTGTTCAAAATAGTGAAAAATGCCGATTCTCTTTTCTAAATTGATGCTTTTGAAGTAAAATTGCAGCCAAATTTCATTTACAATTATGTCAGGTCAATCAGAACATGTAACGAAGGACGAATTGTGGGACGGTAACCGTTCTCCTTTTAGCGTTTCTTATGGTAAAATGATGATGTGGTTTTTCCTTGTATCGGATGCCCTCACATTTAGCGGACTACTTACAGCTTACGGTGTAATTCGTCACGGAAGCTCAGACCTGTGGCCTGTTGGTGAACAAGTTTTCGAGGCCCTACCTGGCTTACACGGATCTTATCCGTTGATGTATGTGGCATTAATGACCTTCATCTTAATTATCTCTTCTGTTACAATGGTATTGGCTGTAGAGGCCGGACATCGAATGGATAAGAAGGGCGTGGTGAAGTGGTTGGGATTTACCATTATTGGTGGTTTCATTTTCTTGGGTTCACAGGCATGGGAATGGTCTCACTTTATTCACGGTTCTGGTGGTGGATTCCAAGTAAATCAACCCATGACCGTTGCAGCTGCTGACGATGCAGGTAACACTTATCAAATAACGTTGGATAACGGAACGTGGGTGCATATGACAAGCGACTTCGGTCACAAGTATGAGCACGCAATGGAGCTTGCTGAAGAACCTGTTGCTCATGACGAGCACGGAGGACACGGTGAACACGCTTCTGGCGAAACACATGAAGATATTTCTACAATGGTTCCTGAAGAAATTGTCTTGAACAAATACACCCTCGAGCACAAAGACGGAAAAGACCTTCGTAAGTTGGTGGTAAAAGGTGAAGACGCTAAAAAGATTTGGTCGGCTATGGAGCCAGGTTCAATGGCGTTTGGAGCGAACATGCATAAGAATGAATACGCGATGCAACAGCAATACGCGAACTTCTTCTTCTTCGTTACAGGTTTCCACGGTTTCCACGTATTCTCAGGTGTGTTAATCAACATCATCGTTTGGTTAATGGCTGTTAAAGGAATCTTCGAGAACCGCGGACATTATGAAATGGTTGAAAAAATCGGATTGTACTGGCACTTCGTTGACCTTGTTTGGGTATTCGTATTCACATTCTTCTACCTTATCTAATATTACTGATTATCATGGAAAGAGACGACCTTATTGTAAACGAGAGCTATGCTCTTAATGCAAAACACGACGAAGCGGCTGGAAAGCAAATTCGTAAGAAATTATATGCGGTAACTGTACTATTAACAGTAATCACAATCATTGAAGTATTCATGGGTGTTGCATTCAAAAGAAATGGAACATTTGCTTGGGAAACCATCAAGTTAACTTTCTTAGTCCTCACTTTGGTAAAGGCTGCATACATTGTTTTAATTTTTATGCACCTTGGCGACGAAAGAAAGAACCTCAAGTATGTAGTTCTTCTGCCTTATGCAATATTCATCATGTATTTAATCTTTATTGGTTTGTATGAAGGTGTAAGTGTGCAAGAAGGACACAACATCTTCGGCTAAGCTGAAGAACAATGAATAAAAAAAAAATAAAAAAGTATATCCTATTGGTGGGTATGCTTTTTTTTATTCCACTCACTCTGCTCATTGTCTTAGGGCCATTGGGTAAGCATAATTTTAGTGAACCACTTTATTTCGGTCCGAATTGTGACGCCGGATGCGAAACGTCGGACTATCAGATATCAGATTTCGCATTTGTAAACCAAGACAACCAACTCATCAATCGAGATTCATTGATGGGGAAAATTTGGATAGCTGCATTCGTAGATTTCGAAGATCCAAACCTTCCTAAAATCACAGAGAGATTGCTCATCCCGAATTTTAAGTTTCGCATGGAGCCCGACATCTCAATCATTTGCTTCGATCCAAACGGATACTCAGATACGGCTGCTGTGAAGGCCTATGTAACCCAGAATTTAAGATACTCGAACAACAAAACAAAGTGGCAGTTTCTTCAAGGAGATTCCGCTGCTATGGCTTCATTTGTTCGCAATGGATTTCTGATTCAAGATTTGAAAAACGAAGCCGTTTTTAGAGCTGTTGACGAAGGTGGACACATTCGCGGACTCTATGGCAATACGGAGTACCACTTCGAAAACCTCATGGAAGACATTGCAATCTTAAATAAAAAGAGAAAAATTAAGCGTGGCTATTAATCGTTTGTTTTTGCTGGTATTTGTCGCACTTGCGGCATGCACTGATCCTGTAAAGTCACCCGGTCAGAAAGAAAAAACATTGCCCTATTTCGGTGATTTCGGAATTGAAATCAAATACAATGAAAAGGGTGAAGGAATTCCAGATACCGTATACGACCCCATTCCTCTGTTTGCATTTACAAATCAAGAGGGGAAAATCATTACCAATGATTTCATGGTAGGAAAAATTGCCGTGATCGATTTTTTCTTCACGAACTGCACGAGTATTTGCCCCATGTTATCTTCTCAGATGGCCCGTTTGCAACATTCGGCTAAATCAGAAAACATAAACGACCAAGTCGTATTTCTTTCACACACTGTAGACCCGAAAAACGATACACCTGAAGCTCTGAAAGCATATGCCAATCGAATGGGCGCAGATTTTTCCAATTGGAATTTCGTGACTGGAAATGAAGAAGACATATACTGGCAGGCGAGAGAGGGGTACAAGCTAACCGCATTTCCATCTGATACGGCACAAGGCGGATTCTTTCACACCGATCAAATCGCATTGATTGATCAGGAAGGAAAAATTCGAGGATATTACGACGGAACCTCAACAAAAGCGGTGGATCAGTTGTTTACAGATTTACATTTGTTACTTAAGAAATAAGACCATGGAAGCAGAATTGAAAAAGAACGATAAGCTAGCGAAGACTCTAATCTATCTCGTATCGGCAGTTGTATTCTTGGTAGTCGTGTCTTTGCGCTACTTGAAATTCACCGATGTAGATTTGGGATTCGATGTTCACCTGTTGGCCAAAGCCAATGCACTCATCAACGGAAGTGTTTCTATTCTTCTTGTTGCGGCCTTAATTGCCGTTAAGAAAAAGAACTTTGAACTGCACAAAAAGTTAATGAAAGGTGCTATTTTCTTGAGTGTCATTTTCCTAGTGACTTACATCGGACACCACATGTTCGCTGGAGAAACAGAATTTCCTAAGGGCAACTCCATGAGAGGTTTGTATTTGGTAATTCTTTCCACACACATTGTTCTCGCGGCAATCATTCTTCCATTCATCTTATTTACCGCTTACCGAGCGCTCATAGCAGAATTTCCTGAGCATAAAAAACTGGCGAGATACACTTGGCCAATATGGTTTTATGTCGCGGTAACAGGCGTTATTGTTTACTTCATGATTTCACCTTTTTACCAATGAACATGAAAAAGCTTTTCGTTGTCGTATTTTTCTTTGCGTTGAATGTCGCCACCTACGCGCAATGCGCCATGTGCAAGGCTACTGCTGAAACGGCAAGTCAGAATTCTTCCGGAAGTTTGGCCGAAGGGTTGAACACAGGAATACTTTATTTAATGCTGATTCCATACACCCTTCTTGCGGTCCTGGCAATCGTGTTTTTCAGGAAGCGAATCACGAATTTCTTCAAAGCGAATTAAAAGAACTTCAATTACCTTTGAATACCAAATGTCTTGTGATGTTTGGAAATTTCCGAAGATTTATGAAGCGTTGTTTCCTTGTTTTCTTAGTCATTTTAGGAAGTCATTTTTCTCATGCTCAATGGACTTTGCAACAATGCGTGGGCACAGCTATTGAACGGAATATTGGATTGAAAAGAAACAATCTCGGTCTTGAACAAACCAAACTGAACCAGGAGCAAGCCTTGGGGAGTTTCCTTCCCAACTTAAACGGACAGGTATCTCACGGTTACAACTGGGGACAGCGAATTGACCCTTTTACCAATCAGTTCGCAACGCAACGTATCCAAAGCAACAGCTTGGGGCTCTCAACAAGTGTGACGCTATTTTCCGGACTTCAAAATGTGAATCAATACAAGAAGGCAGAAGTTGACACACGCGCACAATTGCTCACCTTCGATTATCAGCGCAATCAATTGGCATTGCAAGTCTCTGTTGCATACTTGAATGTATTGCTTACAACAGAGCTTCAAGCTTCAACAGAACTAACTCTCAATCGCACCAAGGAACAAGTTAAACGCATTAACGATTTAGTGAATGCAGGCAATGCTGCAGAAGGCAGTCTGCGCGATATAGAAGCGCAATTGTTTTCAGATGAGGCCAGTTATATTTCGGCAGGAAACAATGTGCAATCTGCCATTCTAGACATAGCCCAATTGATGCAGCTTACAGAGCAAGAGCAAGGAAGTTTCAATATTAAAGCCGATTTTTCTTCGTTCAATATTGCAGAGAAAATTCCCGACTTAACAGCGTGTGTTCAGAATGCACTCGCCACATTTCCGCAAATAAAATCAGCTGAGCTTTCACTGGCCTCGAGCAATTTAAATATGAGCATCGCGAAAGGTGGAATGTCGCCTCGCCTGAACATGAGTTATTCGTATGGATCTGGATATTCAGGTGCATCGAAGGTGTTAACAGGTTCCCCCGATTCATTGTCCTTTCCAATCGGACAAGTCTTCGGTTCGAATCAATATGTGTTCTCTCTTCCCCAAGCTATATACAGTGTAGATGATTACTCAACTAAGCCCTTCGGGAATCAGCTGAGAGATAACGTAAACCAATCCCTATTTTTTAGCTTAACGCTGCCCATCTTCAATGGATTTTCGAACGACGTGACAATTAAACGCGCTCAATTGACGCGAGCTGATAATGAGTTAAACGTTCAGCAAACTAAAGTGCAGTTGGAACAAGAAGTGCGCAAAGCGTACCTCGATGTCACACGCGCAAAAGCCAACTACGAAGCTACTCAGAAAGCAGTTGAGGCAAGTCATTTGGCTTTCGATTGGAACGAGCTGCGGTTCAATCAAGGTGTTGTTGGAATGTCTGAATACCTTGATGCGCGCAACCGCTTGCAGCAGGCAGAATCTAATTTTGTTCGAAGTAAATACGACTGGATTTTTAAACGAAAAATAATTGACTTCTACATGGGAGTCCCTTTAATGTCTCAACCATGAAAAACAAAAAAAGATGGATCTGGATTTCGGTAATCGTTGTGATTATTGCTGCAGTTGTATTGCCTATGATTTTCGGTTCAGGTGATGCGAAGGTGGTTACACTTGGAAAGGCAGAGAAGAGAGATTTAAGTGAAGTCGTGGCCGCAAGCGGAAAAGTACAACCATCTGTGGAAGTGAAAATTCAGTCGGAAGTTTCTGGGCAGATTGTTCAATTACCCGTGAAAGAAGGAGATTATGTGTTGAAAGGACAACTGTTAGTTAGCATTAACCCCGACCTGTATGTCTCTGCCCTGAGTCGCGCTGAAGCAGCCTTGAACACAGCGAAAAGTAATTTGTCAAGCGCGAAAGCTCGCTTAACACAAGCGAAAGCACAAAAGCGCTTGCAAGAAACAACACTTGGAAGACTTTCAAAATTGATCGATCAAAAAGCCATCTCTCAGGCTGAATACGACAACGCTAGCAGTGCGTTAGAATCTTCTGTAGCCGAAGTGGAAGCCGCTGAAGAAAGTGTGCACAGTGCCAATTTCTCCATAGCAAGTGCCGACGCTGGAAAGAGCGAAGCGCAAGAAAACTTAAGAAGAACAACCATCGTTGCGCCTATTTCGGGAACCGTTACCGCCTTGGCGAAAGAGCTCGGAGAAACGGTTCTCGGAAACAATATGATGAGCGGTGATGTGATTATGAAAGTTTCGGTTTTGAATGAAATGGAAATTGATTTAGAGGTGAACGAAACGGACATCGTGCATGTTCAAGTCGGAGATACTGCAGACGTGGAGATAGACGCTTTCAGCGATCAAACGTTCAAAGGCGTTGTAACCGAAGTGGGCTATTCCGCTTTGAACGCTGGGCAAGGCCTAGCCGCAAGCACAGAGCAAGTAACGAACTTCTCGGTGAAGGTCAGAATTGTGAAAGAGTCCTATGCAGGTGTAAATGGAAATTCAGAAAATAATTCGCCGTTTAAGCCAGGCATGAGTGCCACAGTGAAAATTCACACAGATGAAGCCAGTCAAGCCCTAGCGGTTCCAACAGCTTCTGTCACAACACGCGCAGATTCCCTTCAAAATAATATTTCATTAACCGTCGTCTTCGTTAAGAAAGCAGACAATACCGTTGAAATGAAGCAAGTTTCTACAGGCATTCAGGACGGCACTTTCATTCAGATTACAAAAGGATTGAATGAAGGAGAAGAAATTGTAACAGGTCCTTATGAACTCTTATCGAAAGATCTTGCGAACAGCGATAAGATTAAGTTAGAGGAGAAGAAATAATGTATTTGTGTTTGGAAACCGCTACGCGGAATTGCAGTGTCGCGCTTATAAAAGACAACGTGTTAGTCGATCTTTTTGAACGCGAAGAAACAGAGTTCGTTCACGCCGAAGCGCTTCATCAAATGATGAAAGACATTCTAGATCGCAACAATTTGAAGCCTTCTGATTTACATGGAATAGCAGTTGGTATTGGCCCGGGTTCATACACCGGTTTGCGCATTGGAGTGACCGCAGCTAAAGGATTAGCTTATGCCTTGAACATTGGAATGGTTGCTATTACCACGGGAGAACTTTTAGTTAATTCAGTTGGAAACGATTCGGGTGACATGCCTGTTGCTTTAATCGATGCGCGAAGAAACGATGCCTATGTTTTTTCAAATGGAAGTTGGTCATTCGCCACGCTTAATGAAGAATGGCGAGCCAATCTCGGAGTAGAGAAAGCAATCTTTGTTGGAGATGCTGCGTTTAAAGTGAAGGATTTTATATTGAAGGAAGATCAAATGGAAAACATTCCACCAAGCGCAAAACATTTTGTTGGTTTATTGCCCAATTCTTCCACTAAATTTGAAGAACACATGGCGCAAATTGAACCTTTCTACATGAAGGAATTTGTTCCGACAGAATCGAAAAAAAATATTTTGAATGGATAAGTTGAAGAAGCTCGTTGCCGGATTTTTATTCTTTGGACTTTTGTTCGTCCCTATGCATTCATGCACGGACCGAAGCCAAATGCTCAATGAAATCGCCTTTTCAATCAACGTGAATATTTTCGAACCTACGTTTTTCGACTTAACTGTTCCAACGGGTTGGGTTTATTACAACGGCAACACAGTTGATTTAATTATTTATCGAAACGATCTCGATGTGTTTTCAGTCTTCGATGCAAGAAGTACGCACAATCCCGATAATCCGTGCTATGTTCAAGTAAACACTGACAATGTAACCGTTTCAGACACCTGCTCTGGAAGCAAGTGGTTGCTTTCAGATGGAAGCCTAATCAACGGTCCAGCGAATTACAATTTGCTTCAGTACAACGCAGACTTCAATTCGGTTACCGGATATCTTCATCTGTATAATTAATTGTTTTATGAAAATTGAACACATCGGAATTGCAGTGAAAGACATCGCTGCTTCGAACGAAATTTTTTCTGCACTTCTTGGCGTAAAACCTTACAAGGAAGAGCGTGTAGAATCGGAGAACGTCATTACTTCGTTCTTTCAAGTCGGAGATTCAAAAATAGAATTGCTTCAAGCCACTTCACAAGACAGTGCCATCGCTAAATTTCTCGAAAAGAACAAAGAAGGCATGCACCACATTGCTTTCGAGGTTCAAGATATTTATGCTGAAATAGAACGCCTGAAATTAGAAGGCTTCACCATGATTCACGAAGCTCCGAAAGAAGGGGCAGATAACAAGCTCATCGCCTTTCTTCACCCGAAAAGCAGCAATTCAGTTTTAGTTGAATTGTGTCAAGAACGCGTGTAAAAAAAAATGTATCTTCGCCTCACTTCAAATTAAGACTATGATTTCGTTTAAACGTGCAAACATTATTTTAGGTTGGTTCATGTTTATGGCTGCTACTGCAGTCTACATGATGACCCTTGAACCAACAATGCCTTTCTGGGATTGTGGAGAGTTTATAGCTTCAGCGTACAAACTTGAAGTGGGTCACCCTCCTGGGGCACCTTTGTTTATGCTCATCGCTCGTTTGTTCTCGGCGTTTGTAGGCGTTGAAAACGTTCCTTACGCAATCAATTCCTTGTCGGCAGTTTCTTCCGGAGCTACCATCATGTTCCTCTTCTGGACCATCACGCATTTAGCGAAGAAGATGGTTGACAAAGACGGCGACAGCAGCGATAACAAGAACCTAATCATTTTCGCAGCCGGTCTAATCGGAGCCTTTGCTTACACATTCAGCGATACCTTTTGGTTCAGCGCGGTTGAAGGTGAAGTATACGCAATGTCGTCGTTGTTTACGGCCGTTGTTTTCTGGGCTATTTTGAAATGGGAAAGTGAAGCCGACGAGCCAAGCAATTTGCGTTGGATTATCTTAATTGCATACCTCATGGGATTGTCTATCGGTGTTCACTTATTGAACCTCTTGGCTATTCCTGCAATCTGTTTCGTATACTACTTCAAGAAATATCCATTCTCATGGAAGGGAGTTGCAATCACTTCGGGTGTTGCGCTTGGTTTGTTATTCTTAATGCAAACGGTAATCCTAATTTGGTCTATTAAAATTGCTGCTTGGTTTGAAAGAATATTCACAAACACGCTTGGAATGCCCTTCAACACAGGGGTATTCGTCTACGGATTGATTTTAATTGGTGGAATTGTTTCATTAATTATCTATTCGAAAAAACGCGGTTGGGTAGCTATCAATACACTTACTTGGAGCATTGGCGTTGCCTTAATCGGTTATACCACTTTCGCAACCATCGTAATTCGTTCACAGGCAGATACGCCTATGAATGAAAACAAACCGAACAACTTCTTCGCTTTGGTGTCATACATGAACCGTGAACAATACGGCGACCGTCCTCTTCTTCGCGGACAATACTTCAACACCCCACAAGTGAAGAGCAAACCTTATACCGACGGAAACGAAGTCTACGTTAAATCATACAGCGTTCGCGAAGACAGCAACAAAAACAAGTTAATCATTTCCTTCAAGAATAGATTCGAAGCGGAGCAATACGTTTCGAACAACACGGACAAGAAATTAATGGTGAAGGAAGAGTATTTGGAAACGGGCGAGAAGAAAGCTACTGAACCCAACTACACACAATCTCATGTGTTCCCGCGCATGTATAGTAGCCAAGGAAGCCACATTCAACAGTATAAAATTTGGGCTGAACTGAAAGATTTGAAACGTACACCCACGTTTGGGCAGAACATGGAATACTTCTTTAGTTACCAAGTGAATTGGATGTATTTGCGTTACTTCATGTGGAATTTCGCAGGAAAACAAAACGATACACAAGGTCACGGAGATTTTATAGACGGTAACTGGAAAACAGGAATTGGTTTCTACGATGAAAAGCGTTTAGGAAATCAAGAGTTTGTTCCTGAGTTATCCAAGAACAACAAAGCGAACAATTCATATTACATGATTCCGCTTTTAATTGGATTGCTCGGATTGGTGTATCAATTCCTTCAACACAGAAAAGACTTTATTGTAGTTGGGTTGCTCTTCGTTTTAACCGGATTCGCAATTGTGGTTTACCTGAACCAAACTCCTCTTCAGCCGCGTGAACGTGACTATGCCTACGCAGGTTCGTTCTATGCCTTTGCCATATGGATTGGTCTAGGTGTCACAGCAATTTATTTCTGGTTGAAGTTGGTGTTAAAGAAGATTCCTTCAACAGCAATTGCCGGATTAGCTTTCGGACTTTCCCTGGTAGCCCCAATATTAATGGCAGCTCAGGGTTGGGACGATCACGATCGTTCAGATCGCAGAACAGGAATAGATATGGCAAAGAACTATCTGAATTCACTTCAGCCCAATGCCATCATCTTCACCAACGGAGACAACGATACTTTCCCATTGTGGTATGCGCAAGAAGTAGAAGGTGTTCGAACTGACGTTCGTGTTGTGAATCTTTCCTTGTTGAATACTGACTGGTACATCGATCAAATGAAGCGTCGTCAATACGAAAGCGCTCCTGTGCCTTTTTCTATCCCTGAATTCAAATACCGTCAAGGTACTCGCGATCTTATAGTTTTGAATTCAGACAGCGCTCTAACGCCTTTGGAAGAAGCCCTTTCGTATTGCTTAGACGATTCGAAAATTCAAGACTTCGGATACAAGAAATTCAGCGTTATGCCGAACTATCAATTCTCTTATGCAGTATCTAAAGAGAACCAAGCGAAGTTCAGTCAGTATGTTGGTGCGAACGATTCATTAGTGAATAAACTAACATTTGCTCTTATGGATGACGATGGAGAGAGTCCTCGTCAGTTCATTACGAAAGCGCAATTGATGGTTATGGATTTAATCGTTCATAACAACTGGGAGCGTCCAATTTACTTTGCCGTTACGACAGGTTCTGAGGCTTACATGGGTCTTGAACCTTACTTCCAATTGGAAGGATTGGCTTATCGCTTAACCCCGATTTTCCATACTGACTACGATCGCGAAAATATGACTGGTGGTGTTGCTTCAGAGTTAATGTACGACAACGTAATGAATAAATTCCAATGGGGAAATATCGATACGAAAGACATCTATCTCGATGAGAACAACCGTCGCATGGTGACCAACCTGCGCATGCAGATGAATAACCTCGCAGAGCAGTTCATTATTGAAAACAAAATGGAAAAGGCTGCAACAGTGCTGAATAAAGCAATTACAGCTCTACCTGAAAAGAACGCACCATACGACCAACCACAAATTCTTTGGCAAACAGCTAAATTGTTGTTCAAGGCGGGTGATCTTCAGACTGCGACGAAATTGGCTGAACGTATCTATGAATTGAACAACCAAACGCTCGACTATTATTTGTCCCTAAAAACACCTGCAAAAATGAAACTCCTTGAGCGTAAAATGCAAATGAGTGCTTATGTGAATGAAGAATTAGTAAAGGATTTGGAAACGTTTGTTCCAGGTTCGGAAGCGGCGAAGAACATGCGTGCCAAGCACGAAGCGGCTTTAGACGAAATTGGATTGCTCGAGGCAATGAAAGAAGAACGCGGTAGGAAAGAAGCCTATGAAGCGCAAATGAAGGTGCGAGATTCGTTAATCAAAGTTTTGGGAAAAGATAAATTCGACTCATTATCTAACGCGAAAAAGAGCGCGGGTAAATAATAACATAGAATGAAGGAATTCCTTCGATTCATACAAAAAACAATAACAGCAAAGCGTCTAACAAACGCTTTGCTTGTTTATACAGGTTTTTATTTTTCGAGAATTTTCAATTCTTCAAAACCTTGGGGAATGCCCATCTCTTTGAGCATTGAACCAACCACCGCTTGCAATCTGGGTTGTCCAGAATGTCCATCGGGACTGAAACAATTCTCAAGAGATACAGGGAATTTGAAAGCTGAAAATTTCAATCGCTGGTTGGAACAACTTGCTCCAACACTCAGCTACTTGAACTTTTATTTTCAAGGCGAGCCTTTCATTCATAACGATATTCTACAATTTATTTCGAAGGCTTCGCAAAAAGGAATCTACACTTCCACTTCCACCAATGCGCATTTCATTACAGAAAAAAGAGCTGAAGAAATTATTCGTTCCGGATTAGATCGAATTCTTATTTCAATCGATGGAACCACGCAAGAGGTTTATGAGCAATACCGCGTGAACGGCACGTTGCAGAAAGTTTTAGATGGAACAAAGCTTTTAGTCGAAGCAAGAAAAAATCTAAAATCGAGAACACCTCACATCATTTTTCAGTTTCTCGTTGTGCGTCCGAATGAACACCAAATTGAAGACGCAAAACAATTAGCGAACGAATACAAAGTCGATGAAATTCGATTTAAAACTGCGCAAGTGTATGACTATAAAAATGGAAATCCACTCATCCCAACGATAGAAAAATACAGTCGTTACAAGCGTCTTTCGAATGGAAAGTTCGCAGTGAAATCATCCTTAGACAATCATTGCTGGCGCATGTGGAGTGGGGCAGTGGTGACATGGGATGGAAAGGTTGTTCCGTGTTGTTTCGATAAAGATGCCACGCATGAAATGGGTAATCTTTCGAAGGAAGATTTTAAATCTATTTGGAAGGGCAAGACCTATTCAGCGTTTCGAAAACAACTGCTAAAAGGAAGAAAAGAAATTGATATTTGTAAGAACTGTTCCGAAGGAACAAAGGTTTGGGCTTAGTCTTTTTGAATCAGTGTAACCGCATAAGCGTTCACGCCTTCTTCTCTTCCTACAAACCCCATCTTCTCTGAAGTTGTCGCCTTAATACTCACATCGCCTTCTTCAATTTCACAAATAGCAGAGATGACTTTCTTCATTTCTGGAACAAAAGACATAATCTTCGGACGTTCCATACACAAGGTGGAGTCAATGTTTCCAACCTTCCATCCGTCGTTTTTCAAAACTTGAATGGTACGTTGAAGAAGAATTTTAGAATCGATATTCTTGAATTCAGAAGAAGTATCTGGAAAATAAAATCCAATGTCGCGCTTACCTGCAGCACCTAAAAGCGCATCACAAATGGCGTGTAAAAGAACATCGGCATCGCTATGTCCTAAAGCACCTTTATCGTGTGGAATTAGAACTCCCCCTAACCACAATTCGCGGTTTTCAGTCAGTTGGTGAACGTCATATCCAAACCCTACGCGAATCTTCATTATTCGACTGGTTCAGAAATTTTTGAATTAGCACCTACGCTGAAACGCAGACTAAATCTCAATGTATTCGCCAACGGGTTTTGTTGCGTAGTGCTTACCAAATAACTCATGTCAATGGTTAACACTTGGTAGTGAAGTCCAGCTCCGAAAGTAATAAACTGACGATTTCCTTTGGTGTAGTGCTCATGGAAATAACCCAATCGAATAGCGAATTGTTTTGCGAAATCGTATTCAAATCCGGTAGCAATATTATACTCGCGAATTTCTTCACGAAACTTACTTCCCGCGACAATAGATCCAGTTTCGGCATCGTACATCCCTGGTGCATCGTAAAAGGACTGAATCATTCCAGTCGCAGTTCCTACCACAGGATTGTATCCTGAAATAATGGTATCCCCACCGTTGTTGTATATGGGTGGTGACGGAACTAAAAGCTTGTTCAAGTCAAACAAAAAAGTAAGCTTGTTGTAGTCATCGAGATTCGTTGCTATCGCTGTCCCCAATCTCAAGTTGGTGGGAATGAAATCGCGATTGTCTGAATTCGTGTAGCTCATTTTCGCGCCAATGTTTGAAATGTTCAATCCCCAATTCAATTGTGATTTGCGTCCAGCAATTTTAATCTTGTCATTGGTGTAAAATGTAGATATATCCACTGCAACCGATTGACCAGGACGACTTTCAGCTCCTTGTAAATTCGTTCTTCCAGTTAAGTTCGAGTTGATGTAACGAAGAGCTATTCCTCCAGAAAATCTCTTAGAAAGTTTTTGAGAGTACGCCAAGTCTAATGCAAATTCAGCCGGTCGGAAATCCATAATGTTGGTTCCCACTTCATCCGTGAAAGTAATATTTCCTAAAGTGAAATAACGAAGAGAACCTCCGATTGCTTGTGTCTTGCTCAACTTTTTAATGGCACTCAAATAGGTTAAGCTCATGTCGTTCACCAATGCACGCAACCAAGGAGAATAAGAAACAGAAACGTCTAAATCGTTCTCAGAGAAAGCCATTTTAGATGGATTCCAGTGAATACTGCTAGCGTCTGGATCAAGCGCTACTCCGGCATCTCCAAGCGCACCGCATCGCGAATCTGGAGCTATCGTTAAAAACGGAACTGCCGTTGTGATGGTGTTAATGGTGGCTTGACGGCCGTTCAACTCATTCGGATTCGTAAGTTGAGCAAATGCAGCTGAAGCCATTAAAACCAAGGCAGCAACTAAAACGTTTATTTTGAAAATACTTTTCATGCGTGGTGCAAATTTAACATACATATCCCCTTCAACACATTATTTTAAAATTACCAATTTTTGAAACGATTCGGCGCGCTGACCTTTTTCATTTCGAAGTTCTAATTTATAGATATAAGTTCCCTTGCCAATGGCATTTCCGAAGTCGTCTTTTCCATCCCAAGGAATGTCTTGTCCGCGAAAGCCTGTAGCGTAGAAGGAAGATTCAATTGTCTTTACCAATTTTCCACTTACAGTGAATATTTGAACGCGAGCATCAAGTTGCTGACAAGCCTGGTTGTGCTCGTAAATAAAGCTTGTGTTGGTCGTAAATGGATTCGGATAATTCAACAAATGACTCAACGCAATTTTCGAATCTTCCGCTACGGTGAACTGAATGGTTTCTTCGTTGCTGTTGTTGAAGACATCCCAGGCTTTTACTGTGAGGGAATGTTCGCCTAGCGACAGCGTACTCAGTGGATATCGAACTTCACCACTTGTGTATGTATCTAAGTCGGATTCGTAGAAATCATTTAATACAATAGGTTTCGCCGAATTCCCATCGATGATTGCAGTCAAGTTGTGTCCAACGCCATTTCCCACCGTGTTGATACCGTTTTCATCTTGCAGTTTCGCCAAAATAATCGGAGTGGTATTGGTAGATCCTCCACTCACAAATGTTGAGTCGTTCAAATACAATGAAATGTTGGGTCCCACCGTATTTAATTGTGCGTTGGGATTGAGACTTCCAATTTTGAATGCCTCACAAAAGCCATGTCCATCCTTGTTCCCTGAAACCGTGTAGTAGCTCACTCGCGCGCTATCTACCGAATAATTTATATCGAAGGGAACAATGAATTTGAATGAAAACTCTCCATTACTCACACTCGCTTTTCCGCGATAAATTATTTTGTTGAAGGAATAGAACTCTTGGAACTGTCCTTCTTCACCATTCTGATCGTTGTTCTGCGTAATCACCTTCGACTCTTTGTCATAAACGGTAGGATATATAAAACCATTAAAACCGTTTAGAAAATTCCCGTCGCTGTCGGTCACTTTGCCCTTGAACTCGACTTCATCCAAGGCTTTCAGAGTATCTGTGAATGAAGCCAATTCAATGTTGTTGATGTGTGTCGTCTGCACGCTTAATTTCGGATAAACCATGGTTAATGCAGGGTCACCGAGCAGGCTGAAATTAGGCTTACTATCATTTCCAATAGACACCCCGTTCTTCGTAAGCATATTCAATTCCCCCAGTGTTTTAACAGAACCGTTTTCGCTGTGAAGCGCGTGCTCGAAAAACGCTAAATCCATTTCATAATTTTCACCACTGAATACAATACGCGTTGTTGTAAGCATGGCTATAGCTCCACCGTTGGCGTTCATCACCAGGAGCTCTCCAGCCGATTTAAACTCGGGGTCGTCGTAGCGAGCTAGTTCGCATGTGGCAGTTAAGAAAACGGGCAATCGATATTTGTTGGTGAATCCTTCAATGGTCGGAAGGTCTAGTATACGCTCGTGGGCCCAACCTTTTTCCCCGCCGTGGCCAATATATGTAAGTAACAAGGAACCACTCTGCACGCGCTGCTGAATAGCCTTTTCCCCTTCAACATAGCGCTCACCACCCGGAGTAGATATTTGTGTGAAAGCGTCCATGTATAGTTTCGAAATGTCGTATTCGGGATGATTCGTTTTTACAATGTTTGAAAGTGAATTTGCTGAATTTAAATGTACCTGCTCATAAGCGCCCCCACTTCCGTCTTGATCATCGGAAACGAAAGTCACTACATTTCGCCAGTTTCCATATGGTGAAGCTTGAACATCACCCAAGCAATAAGCTCCTCCAGTTGAGGAAGTGTTGTCAGCTAAATAAGATTTTATCTTACCTAAATAGCCGTAGGCCTCATCAAGCGAGCCCGCCGGAATTCTACCAACTCCACAATCAAGTAATCCTGTGGCATTTCCATCTTCAAGCGGTGAGACCATGACGAAATAATCATCGCTCACATAGCTGCTCGTCGGTGAAAGAGAATTGTTCGATTCGAAAATGAGAACATTTGTCCCTTCGTGATTCGCAATACCCTTATTTCTTGAATAATCGCCATCACCTAAAATGAGTAAATTCTTCGGAGCGCGTTTGCCACCATTGGCGCGGTCAAACTGCATTTTCACCAATTGACGGAAAGCCATGACATCGGGATTTCCACTTGAAAATTCATTGAAAATTTGAAGGGGTGTTGCAATTTCAACGGATTGCCCTTGCGTTCTGTGAATGGCCGCAATCTCTTCTGCCACCGGCAAAAGAATAGGAGAACTAATAATAATTAAATCGGTGCTTGCCCAACCGTGTAAATCCTGATTTTCAACTTTTCCGATTGGAGTCGGTGTGAAAAAACTGGATGCGAAAGCTACGAATTCCTTTAACTGATCAGTTGTTGAAGTCCATGTTGAAAGCGCACCGCTAGCCGCAAGCGTAACACGGACAGGCGCGGTGAAATTTGTGATGTCCCAAATTTCATTTACAGCATACGATTGCTCTGAAATTTGAAACTCAGTAATGTTCCCTATCCCAACAGAAGTTGTGTCGCGAAAACGCATTTGCGTTCCTTGCATTTTTAAATTTTGCGTCGCGTTCATACAGATGTAATCAAGCCAGCCCTTGGCATCTGCATTCCCTTTATTGAAACTTACAGAAACATTGAAATTTCCATTGAATGGAAGGAAGGAGGTGTTGATTCTGCCTGTCCGTGCAACTTGTGAAGTAGGAGAGTCAGTAACATTGCCAATGGAAACAGTATTTACGTTTCCTTGAACAGTTGCGTTAAAAATCGAACTGCCACCTATTGTTCGCGCGATGGAATTGAAATCCATACTTGCGGGTTCAGTCGTTTTTACGTTGGGAAAACTAAACGTATAAGATCCTGAAAGCACAGCGTCATACAAATCACCATAAAATTCTCGCCCAGATTTTGCGGGGCTGTACTGATCCGTTTCAACATATAAAAAATCTTGAAAAGAATCTGAAATTCTGTTCGCAACAGCACCATTATTTTCTGTTGAAATACGAAGCGGCGCAGTATCATTTACTTTAATGAAGTAATACGCAGAGTCGCTGTAGTAATGCTTGTTGTGAAACCATCTTTTTCTTCCGATTCCAGCGTCTTGAGCAAGTGTCCATGTGTCAGGGCCTTTTCCATAGAAAAGAATGTAATCATTGGCATTAAACACACCATCCGATTCGCCTTGAATGTGAATCGCATTTTTTACCAAATCGTCTGCCTTATTTACGAAGTTTTTTTCTGGAAGAAGTGCGCCACCATTTCCGTAAATGTTAATTGTATTTGGATCTAATCCGGAAAGGGAAATGCCAAGTCCTTCCAGAAAGCTGCGGTCGATTTTATAAACCCCATCCTTTGCGATCGCTATTTTATAAACATCACCCTCTGCCAGAATACTGTGAGCAGCAAAAGTGTAATTGTTTTTTTTCATCTCATGGAAGGAAGTAGACCCCAGAACTTCAAAGGATAGAAGTCTTTCGATTCTGCCGTTTATGTTTCGAAATGGAAATACAGTAACGACCTGATTGTTTTTTTTGTCGAATTGAACCGATTCAACTTCAACTCGAAATTCGTCACCGATTGATTGAAGTTGATCCTTGTCGAAATAAGACGAACTTATTTCTAGGGTTGAAATATTCGAAAGGAATGGCTGATTGAATTTTTCATTTGCCGAAGATGAAGCACGAAAAGCGAAAAAAGGCAGGACGGAATGGTCCGAATTGACAAGAGCTGAGCACAAATCTCCAACTACAGAGAAATTGGTCCTGTTTTGTTCAACGTCATTCCATTCTATTTTTTGCTTGGGCACAATAATCACTTGAGCCGAAGCGTTTGCTGCATAAACAGCTGATAAACAAATGAATAGTAACTTAATCGGTTGCATTTAATCTTCTGAGGTTTTGCTTTGAGGCCTGCCAATAACCAAAGATATTCCGATTTATTGTTTAGGCCTCATGTAATTTGAAAGCAAAAATGTTGTATAATTGCTATTCAAATCGAATATTTTTTACAAACTTTCGAACGAAGATTGCGATGAAATTAAAATTCCTAGGGTTCATAATCTGTGTAATGGGTGTAACAAATGTTATGGCCCAAGACCCCGAGTTCACACAGTTTTACTCCAACCCACTCTACTTGAATCCCGCGTTTGCAGGGACTTCTAAATGCCCACGTGTTGTAATGAATTACAGAAACCAATGGCCATCATTAACCGGCGCTTACGTTACCACGTGTGCCAGTTATGACCAGCACGTTGAGACCGTTTCCGGTGGTTTAGGCATTATGGTTATGAATGACCGTGCCGCGCAAAACACGTTGAACACGACTACGGTGAGTGGAATTTATTCGTATCAACAAGCCATTAACCGTAAATTCAGTATTAAAGCTGGTTTTCAAGCGTCTTATTTTCAAAAATCTTTGGATTGGAGCAAGCTTACGTTCGGTGATATGATTGATCCACGCAAAGGATTTATCTACGAGACAAATGATATCCCACGAGGTGGAAGTGTGAAGAACATTGATTTTTCTGCGGGTGTCCTTGGCTTTAGCCAAACTTTTTACGGTGGTTTCGCTGTTCATCACTTGAATGAGCCGAACGAAAGTTTAATCGTAGGTACTTCTCGCTTACCTATGAAGTACACTGTTCATGCAGGAGCTGTTATTCCAATCAAACAGAAATACAAAGACGCTAGCACACTTTCTCCGAATATTCTTTACCGCAGACAGGGGGAATTCCAACAGTTGAACTTGGGTATGTACATTACCAAAGGTCCTATAGTTGCTGGTGTTTGGTTCCGTGGATTGTTGTTCGGTCAGCGATACAGCGATAGCTTCATTGCAACCCTCGGACTTCAAAACGACAACATTCGCGTTGGTTATAGTTATGACATCACAGTAAGTGCATTAACTCCAGCAACAGGTGGCTCTCACGAGGTGTCTTTAGGAATTAATTTCGACTGTCGTCCAAGAAAAGTGAAGATCAGGACAATAGCTTGCCCTTCTTTCTAGTTATATAAGAAACCCAACAGTTATTCATAAAATAGGAAATCATGAAAAACTTCAAATTAACATTAGCATCTCTAGCCCTTATGGCTATGATTGTGCTCAACTCGTGTGAGGAGAATAAATCTACGGCGACGGGCTGGGAATACAACAAATCCAACAATGGTGGCTATGAGAGAGTAGAATATGCCGGACAAGAAACAGGCCCCGGGCTTGTATTTGTCGAGGGGGGTCGCTTTTCAATGGGACGCTCCGAGGACGATGTGAATTATTCATGGGATAATTTGCAAACCGCTGTAACGGTAAGTTCCTTCTACATGGACGAAACTGAGGTAACTAATCAGCATTGGTTAGACTATATGCGTTGGTTGACCATCGTATATCACGACAGTTATCCTGAATTGGTGGGCAGAGCTCTTCCAGACACGAATTGTTGGAGAGAAAAAGATGAGCAAATGGAGAAATACGTAGAATTATATTTACGTCATCCTGCCTATGCAGATTACCCTGTAGTTGGTGTAAGCTGGTTACAAGCTTCAGATTATTGCTCTTGGAGAACGGATCGTGTGAACGAACAAATTTTAGTTCGTGAGGGCATTATTGTTCATTCACCCGACCAAATTGATGACAATCACTTCACCACAGAAACCTACTATAACGGTCAGTATGATCCTCAATACCCAGAGAAGGGTGATGGCGGAATTACCAATATCATTCAAGACGGCGGGATTTTATCGAAGGGCAAAAATGCTAATTTCCATAGAGTAAGGGTTGAAGATGGTATTTTGTTGCCACGTTACAGACTCCCAACAGAAGCGGAATGGGAATATGCTGCTATGGCTTTAATTGGTAATTCATACCAAGAGTTGATTGCGGATCGTAGAACCTATCCTTGGAACGGTCACTATGTTCGTAATGGAGAAGATGATTATGTTGGATCTATGCGAGCTAACTTCATGAGAGGTGCTGGTGATGCAATGGGTGTTGCAGGAGCTTTGAACGATAACGCTGACATTACCGCTCCGGTTTACCAATATCCACCGAACGATTTCGGATTGTATAACATGGCAGGTAACGTTTCAGAATGGGTGGCTGATGTTTATCGCCCACTTACTGAAGATGACCGTTCTGAATTTAGACCTTTCAGAGGAAACGTTTACAAAACTAAAGTTGTGGGTACCGATGGAATTCCGGTAAGTAAATTAACTTATGATGTATTCGATATTCCAGAAGTTAAAAAATACCTTTCAAGCTTACAAGAACAAACTTTGGTCGCTCGTGCGAAATACGGCACAAAAGACGTAGCGTTGATTCAACAATGTATTACGCAAGTTGATGCAGCTTTGGTTAAGTTGAACGATAAAGATGAGGCAGGAGCTATGGACATCATGGCAAGTAATGTATTGGAAGCGGTAAGAAGTTCTGATGCTGACATTGCATACACGGTATTGGACAACCTTGAGAATTTTATCGTAGCAAGTCCAGGCAGAGCTAAAATGAGAGATGTTTCTCTTGAGGAAAACATCAACAGAACGAACTATCGTAAAGCAGACAACATTGATTACAATGATGGAGATTTCTTAAGCAGCACGAAGTATGGCGATGCAACGTGGGAAGATCGTTCAGATAGAATGTATGATTATGGAAAAACTACCTTAATCAACAACCGTTCACGTGTCTACAAAGGTGGAAGTTGGGAAGATCGTGTGTATTACAACATTCCAAGTACAAGAAGATTCTTAGACGAAAGAAGGTCTAGTCGCTCTATCGGTTTCCGTTGTGCAATGGATCGTGTAGGTTCGCCAAATGGAATTGGTTCAAAAGGAGGAGAATAATCTTCTCTCAGAAAAACATTAATACTGCACCCCGCTAATGCGGGGTGTTTTATTTTAGCATCATGATTGAATTAATATTTCAAAAATATTTAGAAGTGCGTCAGGTCACAACCGACACACGCAATGTTAGACCAAATGATATTTTCTTCGCTCTGAAGGGAGATAATTTCAACGGAAATGATTTTGCCCAACAAGCCCTTGATTCAGGTGCTTCAATGGTTGTTGTTGATGAAGAGGTCAATGTTTCTTCCGAACGAATTGTGCGAGTAGGCTGCAGCTTGGATGCTCTTCAGGCCCTAGCAAAACGCTACCGCGAGACTTTTACATTTCCTGTTATAGGCATAACCGGAAGCAATGGAAAGACTACTACCAAAGAGCTTATGCGAGAAGTTTTGAGCATGAAGTACAAGACATTCGCCACACATGGAAATCTGAATAATCACATTGGTGTGCCACTTTCATTACTTTCAGTTCCTGAAGATTGTGAAATGGCTATTATTGAAATGGGGGCTAATCACCAAAAGGAGATCGCTTCTTACTGTGAATATGCAATGCCGAACTACGGGATCATTACTAATATTGGCAAAGCCCATTTAGAAGGTTTCGGCGGGGTAGAAGGTATTATTAAAGGAAAAGGTGAACTATTCGATTATGTTGCTTCCCACGGTGGAATGTGTTTAGTGAATACTGAATTGACACATCTCGATACCATGGCGGAATTCATTCAACATAAGAAATATGGATTCAAAACAGGTGGATTTCATCTGCAGACGTTAGCCGAACACCCGACGCTTTCTTTTGAATTTAGTACACCTTCTGATAACACTATTCACTCGTGTCACGCGCAAATGGCCGGAACTTACAATCTGTTTAACATGGCCACAGCTATTGCTGTTGGACATGAGTTTGGTGTTCCGGCCGATTTGATGTGCCAGGCAATTTCATCTTATACCCCTGAAAACAACCGTAGTCAGTGGTGGGATTCTGGTAAGAATAAAGTTATACTTGATGCCTACAATGCTAATCCAAGCAGTATGGAAGCGGCATTGATAAATCTTTCTAAGATGGCGAACACCTTTTTCATCGTTGGAGATATGTTTGAAATGGGTGAATACGCAGAGGCGGAACACCAGAAAATTCTTGAGCTAACGAAAGAGCTCGGTCTTCAAGGAATTTTTATAGGGAAGGAGTTCCAAGCGGTTGGCGCCACAGAACTTTTGAATGCTCATGGCGCATTGGAATATTTGAAATTGAATGAAGTGAAGGACAAAATAGTTTTGTTGAAAGGTTCGCGCGGAATGCGTTTGGAACAATTGAAGGAAGTGATTTAATGGTTGTATTTTCGTAAAAAAATAAAAGATGAATTTTGTAGAGGAGTTGCAATGGAGAGGAATGTTACACACCAGCATTCCAGAGACTGAGGCGCACTTGAATGCGCAGATGCGCAAAGCATATATCGGATTCGATCCAACCGCGAGCTCGTTGGGCGTGGGGAACATGGTTCAGATTATGACTCTTCTTCATTTTCAACAAAGTGGACATAAGCCCGTAGCCCTTATTGGCGGTGCAACTGGAATGGTGGGCGATCCTAGCGGAAAATCGGCAGAGCGAAATTTATTGGGTGAAGAAGAACTTCGCTATAACCAAGAATGTCAGCAAAAACAGCTGGAGCGATTTCTAGATTTCAATTGCGGAGATCGTTCCGCTGAAATCGTAAACAACTACGATTGGTTCAAGGAAATGGGATTCCTCGAGTTTATTCGCGATGTTGGAAAACGTTTAACGGTGAACTACATGATGGCGAAAGATTCGGTGAAAAACCGAATCAGCGGAGAAGACCGCGAGGGTATGAGTTTTACTGAATTTACGTATCAGTTAATTCAAGGATACGACTTTTATTATTTGTGGAAGAACCACGGAATAACCCTGCAAATGGGTGGTTCAGATCAATGGGGAAACATTACGACAGGAACAGAATTGATTCGCAGAATTGACGGAGGAAGCGCATTTGCATTAACCACTCCGCTCATTAAAAAGGCAGACGGAACGAAATTCGGAAAGACCGAAAGTGGAAATGTGTGGCTCGATGCTGCACGCACTTCACCGTATAAATTTTATCAGTTTTGGTTGAATGCTAGCGATGAGGACGCGAAGAATTTCATTCGCATTTTTACGTTGAAAGGAAAAGAAGAGATTGAAGGATTGGAAGCGCAACATCTGCTAGACCCCGGCATGCGTGCGCTTCAGAAGGCATTGGCCGAAGATATTACGACGCGTGTTCATAGCGGATCAGATACTTCACAAGCTATTCAGGCATCCGGTATTTTATTCTCGAAGGACAGCACATTCGATTCTCTTTCAAAAGAAATGTTACTTGATATTTTCGAAGGAGTTCCGCAAGGCACAGTGAGTAAAACTGAAATAGAGGCAGGTGCAGATATCATTGATGTTCTAGTTAATTCCGGATTCCTTCCTTCTAAAGGCGAAGCCAGACGAGCGTTGCAGGAGAACAGCATCGCAGTAAACAAACAAAAAGTAACACCTGAAACGAAAATTGACGCGAGTCATTTGATTCATGGAGAATTGATTATTCTTCAACGCGGAAAGAAGAATTATTTCCTGTTGAAATGTATATAAAATAAGCAGGGGTTCCCTTTGGAACCCCCTGCTTATTTTGTTTAGGAAATCATGTCACCAAATTGTCCTGCCCAACACATTTCAATTCGGATAAGAAGTTTTACACTTCATAATGAAAGACGAAGAAGAATTTAAATGGTTGCCTAGGATTCTGAAAAAAGTAAATTACATCCTCGAATCTCGGCATGATTCATTCTTCCGAGGATTTCGAACGTTCCGTTTTCGTGCACAATGCCCACATCTTCAGTTGCAATGAAGGAACAGGAATTCTGATTGGCTAAGTCAACAATGTTAAGCGCGCCGCGTTTTCCAGCAGGGAGCAAAGACAAGGGGTCTTGAAGATCGCGACACACCACTTTCATCCAAGGTGGGCACTCAAAAATTCCACTTCCCTTCGAATAGGCCTGAGAAAAAAGTTCAGTCATACCATATTCACTGTGAATTTCTGTTAGCTGAAAGGCCTTGCATAAAACGGCATGAAGTTCTATTCGTGTAAGTTCTTCCCGGCGACCTTTCATGCCACCTGTTTCCATAATTGTGGTGTGTTTTAGAAGCAATGGAAATTGTTCTGAAAAATCGAGAAGTGCGAAAGAGACACCGATTAAGAGTGTTTTTATTTTATTTTTTTCATTTTCGACGAGCTGATTTTTTAATGCTGTAAAATCGTTCAGGAAAAATCCGGAAGTGCTGTGAGCTTTTGGTAACAGGGCATTCACCATATATACCAACGAGGAATTGTTTCGTTCTAAATACGAAGGAAGAAGCGCTAAAATGCTCACCTCTTCGAGAGGAACTTCCAAATATATTTTAAAGGTGGGTAAGAATGATTGCTCGTAAAGCGATAGGTCATTTACTAAGTGCTGACTCCTATTTCCGCCTGTGCCACTGCTTTCGAAGGTGTGGACAATAGGTTGGTCTTGACAAACGCGATGGGTTTTGAAAAATGAAATGGGTAAAAATGGAATTTCCTCCCACGATGAAATTGTATTTAAATCCTTTCCAAAAGCCTTGCAATACGCTTTGTAAATCGAAGATTCACCAAATTGCTTCTCAAAAGTCGCAAGGGAATGCCTGTTGAAATTTTCGGAAGTTGTTTGTGTAAAATCTATTTTGTTCATCGCTGAAATGCCTTTCGTTCTATATCTTTACAAAGATGCGAAAGATTGGGACACCCCTTTTTATTTTCCTAGCACTACTTGTAACAAGTTGCTTGAAGGTTGAGACTTATCCAGATGAGCCGACTGTTGAGGCTGTGCGAATGACGGTGAGCAGTGATAGCGCATTTTTACAAGTTGATTTTATTGACGGCGATGGAAATGTAGGTCTCGGTCAGTCGGATACTGCAGGTGTTTTCGGAGCATGCGATACGCGATACAATTTGTTTTGTGTGTATGAGGAGTTGCGCAATGGAGCATGGATGCAAATAAGCGAAGAACCTTGTTTAAATCCGAACGCAGTTCCTTTTTATTATCGCGTGCCCTGGGCAACACCGCCTGGTCAGAATAAAACACAAAAAGGCACTATTACCGTTCAGATGTACCCCGGTTATTATTTAAATAGCGGATTTGACACCTGCAGATTTTCGGTGCGCATTTGCGATAGAGATTTGAATTTCTCGAATACCTTGTATTCTCCGGTTTATTTGAAACCATAAAAAAAACTCGCTTCAGCGAGTCTTTTCATATAGATATTTCGAAACAAATTAGTTTGACAATCTGCTTTTCAATTCTTGATCAATAGCATCCAAGAAATCTTCAGTAGTTAAATAGTGCTCCTCACGAGTTTCACTTCCGTGAATACAAACCGCAAGATCCTTTGTCATTTTTCCACCTTGAACCAAATCAACACAAACTGTTTCTAGTGTCTGTGCAAATGTGATTAATTCTTGGTTGTTGTCCAGTTTTCCACGGAAAGCAAGTCCTTGGGTCCATGCGAAAATAGAAGCTATCGGATTGGTAGAAGTTTTCTTTCCTTGTTGGTGCTGACGGTAGTGACGAGTCACTGTTCCGTGAGCTGCTTCCGCTTCCATGGTCATTCCATCTGGAGTGATTAAGGCCGAAGTCATAAGTCCCAAAGAACCGAATCCTTGTGCTACAATATCGCTTTGAACATCGCCGTCGTAGTTCTTACAAGCCCAAACAAATCCACCGTCGCTCTTCAAGCAGAATGCAACCATATCATCAATTAAACGGTGCTCATAGGTGATACCCAAATCTGCGAATTTCGATTTGAATTCATTCTGATAAACTTCTTCAAAGATGTCTTTGAAGCGTCCGTCGTAATGTTTCAAAATAGTATTCTTCGAAGAGAAGTATAAATTCCAATTGCGCATAATGGCTTGGTTGAAGCAACTGCGAGCGAAACCATAGATGCTTTCGTCTGTGTTGTACATAGCCATAGCAACGCCGTCGCCATCGAAGTTAAAGACTTCCCAAGACTTTGTTTCACCACCATCTTCTGGGGTGTAGGTCATGGTTAATTTCCCTTTCCCTTTGATAACAGTATCTGTTGCACGGTATTGGTCTCCGAAGGCATGACGACCAATGTTAATCGGCTTCGTCCAACCGGGAACCAACTTAGGAATGTTGTTGCAAATGATTGGCTCACGGAATACAGTTCCACCTATGATGTTACGGATGGTTCCGTTTGGTGACTTCCACATTTTCTTCAATCCAAATTCTTGAACACGCGCTTCATCAGGAGTAATTGTTGCACACTTTACGGCCACGTTGTATTTCAATGTAGCTTCCGCCGACTCAACAGTCACGCGGTCTTCCGTAGCATCACGATTTTCCATTCCTAAATCGAAATATTTAATATCAAGTTCTACGTATGGAAGAATTAATTTGTCTTTGATGTATTTCCAAATGATGCGAGTCATTTCATCGCCATCCATTTCAACAATGGGATTGGCTACTTTTATTTTATTCATGTCTTGATTGATTAGGGTACAAAAATAAATCGGGAGCTGCTAATTAAAGCGAGCTCCCGATGTTTTTTCAGTTTTTATTTAAAAACTTAAACTTGCTCGCGCGTTGAGAAGAAAAATGCACCTTCGTTAGCTGCATTCTCGTCGCTGTCTGAACCGTGAACGGCGTTAGCAGCAATACTCGTTGCAAACATGCGACGGATCGTTCCTTCGTCTGCTTTTGTCGGGTCAGTAGCACCAATAAGTGTTCTGAAGCTTTCAACTGCGTTATCTTTTTCAAGAATAGCAGCCACGATTGGTCCGCTAGTCATGTATTCTACTAATTCTCCGTAGAACGAACGCTCTTTGTGAACCTCGTAAAAACGAGAAGCATCTTCTAGGGTAAGTTGTGTTAATTTCATTGCACGGATCGTGAATCCTGACTCAATGATTTTGTCAATGATTTTTCCTGTGTTACCAGCAGCAGTTGCATCTGGCTTAATCATCGTAAATGTGCGATATCCTGACATAATTAATATTTTGGAATGCAAAAATACAACATTCCCTGTCTAAATTCGCTGAAAATTATTTCAAATGAATGCAAGCTTGAACTCGGCCAAAGCCATGGAATTGGAAGACAATTACGGAGCTCATAACTACCATCCGATTCCGGTTGTTATTGCGAAGGGCAAAGGCGTTAGGGTTTGGGATTTGGAAGGGAAGGAGTATTTCGATTTTCTTTCGGCCTATTCTGCAGTGAATCAAGGGCATTGTCATCCGAAAATTATTCAAGCGTTGAAAGATCAAGCCGAGAAAGTGACACTCACTTCTCGTGCGTTTTATAACAGTGAATTGGGGACGTATGAAAAGTTCATCACCGAATACTTCGGTTATGAGAAAGTTCTTCCGATGAACACGGGTGTTGAAGGCGGAGAGACTGCTGTGAAGTTGGCCCGCAAGTGGGGATATAAAGTGAAAGGCATTGCAGATAATCAAGCGAAAATAGTTTTTGTTGAAGGGAATTTTTGGGGAAGAACACTGGCTGCAATTTCGACTTCTCAAGACCCGAGTAGTTATGCAGGATTCGGTCCGTATATGCCCGGCTTCCTTTCTATTCCTTACAATGACTTGAATGCATTAGAAACTTGTTTATCGAGCGATTCGAACATCGCTGGATTTATGTTCGAACCTATTCAAGGGGAAGCAGGTGTGGTTGTTCCGCATGAAGGGTATTTGGCAGGTGTCCGTGCGTTGTGCACGAAGTACAATGTGTTGATGATTGCCGATGAAGTTCAAACTGGATTGGCGCGTACCGGAAAAATGTTGGCATGTGATCACGAAAATGTGAAACCAGATATTTTGGTTTTAGGTAAGGCCCTTTCAGGAGGAGTTCTTCCCGTTAGTGCGGTTCTTTCAAGCAATGAAATTATGCTTACGATTAAGCCAGGTGAACACGGTAGCACATACGGCGGAAATCCGTTGGCTTGTGCTGTTGCAACGGCTGCTTTGGAGGTTCTTCGCGACGAGAAAATGGCAGAAAATTCAGAGCGCTTAGGAGAATTATTCAGAAGCGAAATGAGAAAACTTCAGAGTGAAGTTTCGTTGGTTACGCTTGTTCGTGGAAAAGGATTGTTGAATGCAGTTGTGATTGACGATCACGAAGAAAGCCACGCGGCTTGGAACATCTGCGTAGACCTCGCGAAAAACGGATTACTTGCAAAGCCTACTCACGGAAATATTATTCGTTTCGCTCCACCATTGTGTATCACTGAAGCTGAGATTATGCAATGCGTTGAAATAATTTCAAACGTCATTAAAGCTCACGCGAAGAAGTAAGTCGAAGGGTTTATAACCACCCCTTAGATTTCATCCAATCGTCGTTGAACATCTTTCCTAAGTAGCGCGTACCGTGGTCGTGGAAAATGACTACAACAATGTCGCCTTCTTTGAATCTATCTTTCATTTGAATAACACCAGCCATGGCAGAACCGGCGCTGTTTCCAGCAAAGATTCCTTCCTCCTTTGCAATTTTGCGTGTGAAGATTGCAGCGTCTTTGTCGGTTACTTTTTCGAAGTGATCAATTAAATTGAAGTCGACATTTTCCGGAAGGAAATCTTCACCAATTCCTTCGGTTACATAGGTGTAAATTTCATCCTTGCTGTAGCTTCCGGTTTCTTTGTATTGTTTGAATATTGAACCGTACGTATCAATTCCAAGTACTTGAATATTCGGATTTTTTTCTTTCAAGAAACGCGCAGTTCCAGAAATGGTTCCACCCGTTCCAACTCCAACAACCAAGTGTGTAATCTTTCCTTCTGTCTGGTCCCAAATTTCAGGTCCGGTTGATTCGTAATGCGCCTGCGCGTTACTTGGATTGTCATACTGATTTGGCTTCCACGAATTTGGCGTTTCTTTTTCAAGACGAGAAGATACGCTGTAATATGAACGTGGGTCTTCCGGATCTACATCGGTCGGACAAACAATAACCTCTGCGCCCAGTGCACGAAGTGCATCGAACTTTTCTTTACTCTGCTTATCGGTACTTGTAAAAATACACTTGTATCCTTTCATAATGGCCGCAATGGCCAATCCCATTCCGGTGTTTCCTGAAGTACCTTCAATAATGGTTCCGCCTGGTTTTAATCTTCCATCTTTTTCCGCATCTTCAATCATTTTCAACGCCATGCGGTCTTTGATTGAGTTCCCTGGATTGAAAGTTTCAACTTTCGCCAAGATTAGCGCTGGAATGTCTTTTACAATGGTGTTTAATTTCACCATAGGCGTGTTGCCAATGGTTCCAAGAATATTTTCGTGATACTTCATAATGCGAAGGTAAGGTTACGTGATTTAATTTTTTCTGATCGACTCCGCTGGCCGAAAAGTTGAAACGTATAGCGATGGAAGAATCATGGCCAATACACAAACGCAGAGCGTGATCGCATTGAGAACAATTATTTCCATGGGATTCATGAGTATAGGAATTTCAGACACATAATAATTTGTTGGGTCTAACTTAAACACCCCTGTGTACTTCTGAAATAGCGCAAGTCCAACACCTAAAATATTTCCAATGAGAACTCCCTTTCCGATGATGTGAGCTGCGTGCCATAAGAACACACGAAGCAAAATCGGATTCGGTAACCCCATGGATTTTAATGTTCCAATAAACGATTGTCTTTCCAAAATAAGAATGAGTAACGCCGAGGTCATGTTTACAATAGAAAGTACAACCATGAGTACAACAATAATAACCACGTTCACATCGAGCATTTCCAACCAAGCAAAGATTTCCGGATTGCGATCGGTGAGTGGAATCACGAACAAATCGTAGGGTACAGCTTCCCACAAAGGATCACGCACACGCTCTAGCGCTTCGAAATTTTCAACTTGAACTTCATATCCACCAATGTAATTGACTTCACTGCCGCGTAAATTCGAATAAGTCCATCTGGGAGTGACGTATTCATTTTCTCCGTGAGGAGGAAAGGTTAAATGAACGTAAGTGGTGTCTGGTATTTGAAAAGGTGCCGTTGTA
Organism: Flavobacteriales bacterium; assembly: GCA_044239865.1. Taxonomy (GTDB): domain Bacteria; phylum Bacteroidota; class Bacteroidia; order Flavobacteriales_D; family Sanyastnellaceae; genus CAIZGX01. The sequence continues at coordinate 235,242 of JBIIAO010000002.1, read as the reverse complement.
ATTAACCCGAACGTGGTGTCTATAAAACTTGAATACCAAAACGGCTCTTTCGCTGGCGTGCCGTCTAGCCAATGCTGTTCAAATTCTCCGTTGTTCCCAAAGCCAACGGGAGAAATAAAAGTGAGTAATGGAACGCTTGCCGTGTCTACGGCTATTTGTCCTTGAAGACCCCACCCGCCGAACTGTTGCAAATAAGCGAGATGAACAAAAATGAATTTTTCATCGTACTCTTCTAATTCCGTTTTGTAGGTTCCAACCAATGTGAAATTTTGTTGCTGAATATCGTCTTCTGTGTTCACGATATACAAACTCAACTTTTGCCCGAGCTGAAGTGAAAGACGATTTGCAATGTGTTCCGATAAAACTATTTCAGCAACAGGCAGTGTGTCGGCTGTGTAGCGCAGCTGCATCACTCTTCCTTGCGTTAGCACGCTGTGTAGAAAGGTGGTGTCGTATTGTTCTTCAATTCCTTTCGCAATAACGCCTGACAGTCCGGTTTTAGATTCTACAATGGCGGGTTTTTGCGCATAGACACTGACGTTTTTTATGCCAGGAATTTTCGTGAGATCCCCAATTAAATTTTTGTCGTAAAGCAACGGCACCGATTCTTGCGCTGCGTTATCTCCATTGGAAACGATTTGAAAATGTCCACCGAATCCAATTACTTTTTGACGGACCTCCGATTGAAATCCTTTCACAACAGCTAATGCCAGTATCATAAGCGCAATTCCTATAGCCACTCCCCACATAGCAATGCGAACAATAGGTTTCGAAATACGTCCGTTATCGCGTGCTCGAAGCATGCGAAATGCTAAGAAGGATGCTAGCTTAAAAGATTTCATTGCGCATCAAAGTTAGGACTTCGACATTGGAAAGTTACTAACTTCATTTATTTCGGTTCGATTTTGGTAAAGAATTTACAAAATTTGTGTGCTCATGAAACACATCCGTATTCCTTTGTTCTTGTTCTTGCTTTTTATCTTGAATGCATTCCATGTATTCGCACAAAATTCGGGTGCTTCACAAACCGAGAATTATTTTGGCTTATTAAAAAACAAACGAGTGGCTGTAGTGGCCAACCAAACAAGCGTTATTGGTAATGTGCATCTTATTGACACGCTTGTGGCAAGTGGAATTCAAGTGGTGAAAATATTTGCTCCAGAGCACGGGTTCAGGGGTGAAGCTGGAAACGGAGATCACGTCAGCAACGGCTTCGACAAGAAAACCAAACTTCCCATTTTTTCGTTGTACGGAAGTCATACCAGACCCACCCCCGAAATGCTTGCTAACGTAGATGTCATTGTTTTCGATATTCAAGATGTGGGAGTGCGCTTCTATACTTTTTTGGCAACCATGCAGGAAGTTATGGAAGCTGCGGTCATAAGCAAAAAGCCCGTGATTATTTTAGATCGTCCGAATCCGAATGGCTATTACATCGACGGGCCGGTAATGACCGATCCGAAATTGTATTCGTTTGTTGGACAGCTGCCTATTCCCATTGTGCATGGATGTACACTGGGTGAGTTAGCAAAAATGATAAACGGAGAGGGTTGGTTAACGGGAAAGAAATCGTGCGAACTGACTGTTATTCCATGCGGCGCATATAGCCACAACTCGTATTTCGAATTGCCCATAAAGCCTTCACCGAACTTGCCCAACATTACATCCATTTATGCCTACCCAAGTTTGTGTTTGTTCGAAGGGACATGCATAAGTATTGGACGAGGCACCGCTTTGCCATTTCAGCAATTCGGATTCCCCAAATGTAAAGTGGGTGAAACATCTTTCACCCCCAAGGAAATTCCGGGAGTGTCTACGAATCCACCTTATGAAAACCAGCTTTGCAAGGGCATAAAAGTAAGTATCGAAAAACGACCCACTGAGCTCAATTTATCCTGGCTCATGACCATGTATTCAAACTATCCCAACAAAGAAAAGTTCTTTTCATCTCCAAACTTTTTCGATAAATTAGCCGGAAACACGTTGCTTCGAAAGCAGGTTGCAAGCGGCGCTTCTGAAGATGAGATTCGAGTTTCGTGGCAAAAGGATTTAGATAGCTATAAAGTCATTCGCAAGAAATATTTATTATACCCCGATTTCAATTAATCATGAACAGTTCAATTAAACTTTTGCTACTCTCCTTAATGTTTTTTTTAGGTGGAAAAACGACTTTCGCTCAGTTGGAAAATACAACACGCGATGTTGCTCGAAAGCATCCGAATGGCAAACAATATGTTGTGGTGTATATGAAAAACACGACCGGAGAAATTGTGAAAGAAGAGGTGTATTATTCGAATGGAAATTTAGAGTGGGAAGGGTTCTACAAGCGTTCCATTGAAGACGGTTCGTGGAAGTATTATTATCCGAATGGAAAATTGAAAAGCAATCAGTATTACACCAAAGGAAAAGAGAACGGCGTATTTCTCGATTACAACGAATCGGGAAAATTGGTGAAGCAAAGTTTATTCAAAGACGGAAAACTAGTTTCAGAACAGAGCTTCTAAGTTATTTTTTCGGAACCCACTTGTTTTCTTCAGCACCTAATTCCTGGGCAGCTGCGCGTGAAAGCGTGAAGAGATAATCGGAAAGTCTATTCAAGTATTGAATGAAAATCGGATTAACCGTTGAAAGTTCTGCAAGCGCAGTAGCTGTGCGTTCCGTCCTTCTACAAACCGTTCGTGCAATGTGAATGTGCGAGATAGTTGCGTGTCCGCCCGGAAGAATGAAGTGCTTCAATTCAGGAAGCATAGCAGTCATTCGGTCTATTTCATTTTCAAGATTTTCTGAAGCATTTTCAGGAAGCGCAGGCAATTGAATTTTCTCGGCCTGATCTGGCTCTGTGGCCAAGTGACTTCCAACTACAAAAAGATTGTTTTGAATTTCACGAAGGGTTTCTTGGTGCGAAGGAAGTAAATCCGACACAAGACCAATGAACGAATTCAATTCATCCACATCGCCATAGGCCGCAATACGTATGTGGTGCTTGGGAAGTCTAGTTCCTCCAAGTAACATTGTTTTTCCGTCGTCGCCTTTCTTCGTGTAAATCTTCATTCTCTTATTCTTTAATGGGTTCTGGTAAATTCCAATTTCCACGAATCACAAACCGAACGGTCGTTCGGTTGCGTTGTTCCAGCAACACTTCTTTGTATTGCAAGAGCTGTTGCATAACCATAGGCTTCGGGTGACGAATGGTTAATATCGAAACGTTGTCATTGTATCTAACATGAAAGTCGCTCAACTGTTCAATAAGCGCTTTTAATTTCGTTGGTTCTGAAGGAATACACACGGAAAAGTTCAATGCAGAGTTTTCCATCATGTGCACATGAATGCCAAGATCGGCGAAGGTTTTGAAGATGAAGGTGAGGTTGTCTTCCACCACAAAACTGAAATCTTTGGTTGAAATAGAAATTAAGGTTTGCTTCTGTTTCAATATGTAAGAGGCTACCTCCAATTCAGCATTCGCTTTCTCAACAATGCGTGTTCCTTCAGCTGTTGGATTCAAGAACGATTTGATGAAAAGTGGAATGTTCTTGTTTTGAAGAGGCTTAATGGTTCGCGGATGAATCACGCTTGCTCCGTAATAGGCCAATTCCACAGCTTCGCGAAAAGAAATCTCTTTCAGCAATTGTGTAGGCTCGAAACACTTCGGGTCGGCGTTCAGCAATCCAGGTACATCTTTCCAAATCGTTACCGATTCAGCATTCAACAAATAAGCGAATATCGCTGCGGAAAAATCAGATCCTTCGCGCCCTAATGAAGTCAATTTTTTCTTTTCGAAGAAATCTTGCGAAGCATCTTTCGTAGAATCTTGCAACGCATCTTGCGAAGCGCAGGCGCCTATAAATCCTTGAAGAACCAACGTTGAATGCGATTCAAATTCATGTTGAAGGGAAGCGACTTTTTCCTCACTCTTATCCCAAAGCACACGTGCGTCGCGAAAGCGAGAGTCGGTGATCACGTAGTCAGCACTGTTCAATCGCTTCGAAGAAAGATTGGTTTTGTTGAAGCACGCATTCACAATAGCAGTCGATAGGTATTCGCCGTAACCAATAATGCGGTCATACTCTTCATCGAAACTTCCTTCTATTTCCTTCTTGCAAATTTGAGATAGAGTATCGAACACCAACAACCAATCGGTATCGGCATCGACTTCTAATTGTTTCGCTATGTTGAAATGGAATTCAAATATTTCTTGAAGTTCTTTTTCAAAATCTTTTCTTTCGAAACGTTTCTTGTGAATGGTTTCCAAGGCGTTGGTGGTTTTACCCATGGCGGAAACAATGACAATCTTGTTTTCAGGAAAATGATTGAGAATGGAACATACGTTTCGCACAGCTTCCGCATTTCGAACCGAAGCTCCTCCGAATTTGTGCACTGTTATTGGTGCCATGTCGCCTCTTTTATTTGTTCAGTAAATAAATATCCGTTCAGCCACTCGGCTGAAAAAGTAGCGTTGTACTTTCTGTAAAAGTTCAACGCAGGTTCATTCCAATCGAGCACTTGCCAGGTCATTCCGTGGAAATTTCGTTTTGCACATTCCTTAGCTACTTCTTCAAACAAACGCGCTCCAATTCCGTTTCCACGTATTTCTTCCTTCACCACAATGTCTTCCAAATAAATCATAGGACCTTTCCACGTGCTGTAGCGAATGTAATAAAAAGCTATGCCCACGATTTGTTCATTTTGCTCAGCGACATAAAATTCGAAATATGGATTTTCTTGAAATCCCCAAGTTTCCATTTGTTCAACAGAAACCACAACGGCTTCGGGTTCCTTTTCATATACCGCCAATTCTTGAATAAGCGTAAGTGCTTCGCGTAAATCGGCTTTCGTTCCTTTTCGAACGTGGGTCATTTCCATGCCGCAAAGTAAAAGCAAAAAACAATGAAATACATCCTGTTGTACCTTTGCATTATGGCAGGAGTACGTTTAGAAAAATTTGGTTCGCTAATTAAGCGCGAGTTGGCAGTGTTGTTTCAGCAAAATGCACGTGAGTGGTTAGGTGGAAGCATGGTAACCATTACGCAAACCCGTGTGGCACCCGATTTAAGTTTAGCACGCATTTACATCAGTGTTTTTCCTTCAGATAAAAAAGATGAGGCCTTGAAATTGTTGAAGCAGAACCATTCTTCCGTTAAAAGAGAATTGGGTTTGAAGGTGGGAAAGCAAATGCGTAAAGTGCCTGAGTTGCAGTATTTCATAGATGACTCGTTGGATTACTACGAAACAATCGATAATTTATTGAAGAAATAAGCATGCATTACGATCCTATAAAACGCAGTTTAGGAAGTGTCTTTAATCGCACACCGTTCTTGCGCAAGTTGTTTTATTTTTTGTTAGACGTCTTACTTCTTCGTTCATGGCATATACGCAGTGAACTTAGAAAACTGAATGGGAGTGCGGTGAAGAACATCTTGGATGCAGGCTCTGGATTCGGACAGTATTCTTTTTGGATGACGAAGAAGTTTTCGCAAGCAGAAATTTTAGCGGTAGATGTGAAGGAAGAGCAGGTTGCCGATTGCAACGCGTTTTTCAATCAAATTGGAAAGGGCAAAGTGAAGTTTGAAGTGGGTGATTTGGTGACGTTTGTTCAACCTGAAAAATTCGATTTGGTCTTGTGCGTAGACGTTATGGAGCACATTGAAGAAGACGTTCAGGTGTTAACCAATTATTGCAACAGCTTGAAAACTGGAGGCATGCTTTTGATTAGCACGCCAAGCAATATGGGTGGAAGTGACGTGCACGATGACGGAGAGACTTCGTTCATTGAAGAGCACGTGCGCGATGGATATGGTATTGATGAGATTGAAGAGAAATGCCTTCGTGCCGGATTCTCGAAAGTAGACGCACGTTACAGCTATGGCGCTCCCGGAAAGATTTCTTGGAAGTTGTCAATGAAGTATCCCATGCTACTATTGAATAAATCGAAAGCGTTTTTCATTATACTGCCGATTTATTATTTAGTAACCATGCCGTTTTCGTTGTTGTTGAATGTGTTCGACGTGAATGGAACGCACAGCACAGGCACTGGATTAATTGTTAAAGCTTGGAAGTAAGATGAAGTTCTTAATTGTTGGATTGGGAAACATAGGCGCAGAATACGCGAATACCCGTCATAACATTGGGTTCTTGGTTGCCGACGAGTTAGCTGCAAAGCACAACGCTACATTTTCTACCGAGCGTTACGCCGACAAGACAGAATTTCGTTCGAAGGGAAAGACATTCATTGTCATTAAACCTTCCACCTACATGAATTTATCTGGAAATGCCTTGCGCTATTGGATGCAGCAGGAGAAGGTTTTGTTGGAGCATGTCATTGTCGTTACAGATGATTTGGCTTTACCCTTCGGAAAGGTTCGTATGCGCGGTAAGGGCAGCGACGGTGGTCACAACGGCTTGAAGCACATTCAGCAAATCTTGAATACTGGAGATTACGCGCGCATTCGTGTGGGAGTAGGAAATGAGTTCGCGAAGGGTCAGCAAGTAGACTATGTATTAGGGGAGTGGACATCGGAAGAAAAGACTGGTTTGGAGGAAGTGGTTCAGAAAGTCGCTCAAGGATGTTTGTCTTTCGCCTTCATTGGTGTTGCTCTTACGATGAACACGTTTAATTCGAAGTAGATTATTTCTTTGATCGACTTTGAGGTTTTGCAATAAAACAAAATGGGTTGTTTTATCTAAAAAAATTGGTTATGAGTGCTTTAGGTCTATCATTGTTCTACCTTAACAGCAAACATCCGTATGAAAAAACTGATTTTATCACTTTTGACAGTAGTAACTGTAATCTCGGCACAGGCCTTTGATAAACTAACATTAACCAATGGAATGCAGTTTCAGGGCGATGTTGTTAAAGTTAAAGCTTGTAGCGTGATGTTTAAAACAGAGGTTGGAAAAGTCGAAGTCCCCGCAAAAGATATTTATTCAGTTGAATTCGAAAATCCGAACGATGAGCAGTTTTTGGAATACATTGCTATTCTGAATTCTGTCGATTCAGCAGATAAGTGCATGAGTGGTCAAATGGACGCACAAAGGTATCACGGCAAAAAAGGTGGGCACTTCGTTTTGGGTTTTTTATTCGGTCCATTGGCTGTTATTGGAACTGCAATTGGAGCAAATCCAACGCCATATAACGCCAAGAATAAAGTTGCTTTATCTCAATCTCTAAATAAAGATCAGTTCACTGATGCTGAATATTTAATGTGTTACAAGAGAGAAGCAAAAAAGAGATTGATTTTAGTGGAATGTGCGGGTTTTGGAGGCAGGGTAATTTTCACACTATTCGGCCGCTGGCTTATGAGCGGTTTCACTATGGGATAGAATCTTTTAAGTTTGATAACGTTTGATTTCAATTGTTGGCGCAAGGATGTTTGTCCTTCGCCTTCATTGGTGTTGCTCTTACGATGAATACGTTTAATTCGAATTAGATTATTTCTTTGATCTACCTTCTTTTTTTTCTTGAATGAATTTTTCTACGTCTTGAATGTTGAATTCGAGTGGAAAGTCTAGAAGATCTTTTGTGTCTACTTCGAGAATTGCTGCAATTTTAAAGAGTGTAAGCAGCGTCATGTTTTTTCCTTTCTCGAGTCGCTGGGTATTGCCCTTGTCTAGACCTATATCTTCGCCTAATTCTTGAAGGGTCAATTGTTTCTTTGTTCGATATAGTTTGACCTTCTCGCCAACTTTCGACAAGAACTCTTTTTCTACCGAATAGCCCTCTTTCATGGAGCAAAATTGCCTTAGTGCAATGTTAAGGTGTTGTTATAAAACACAACGAGTTGTTTTTTTTTACAACAAACGTTTGGTCAAGTCGAATTGCGTTGTATTATTGTACAACTTTAAAAAACACCTTTATGAAAAGAAATCTATTTTTTGCAATTGTTGCAATTGTTACTGTATCGCTTGCCGGTTGCAGTAAAGAAAAGACAGGAGATGTTACTTTTTGGCAACAAACAGGTAGCGGTTACGGAGTAACTGTAGTCTCTGTAGACGGAGTAACTTCTAACATTACTTCAGAATATGGCAGTGCGCCATCATGCGGAACTTCTGGTTGCGCGGTTTTCAACGGTTTAGATGCTGGGTCTTACAACTACACCGCTTCAGACGGATCGGCTACTTGGTCTGGTTCAGTAACCATTACTGAAGGTTGCAAGACAGTAAAATTGTACTAATAATTATTAAAATTTAAGTAAAATGAAAAAGATTTTTGGTTTAGTCGTTGTGTCAATGGCTCTGTTTTTAAGTTCTTGTGCAACTTTAGTAAATGGCACAAAACAGACTGTTAGCTTTAATTCGGAGCCTTCTGGTGCTACTGTGATTTTGGTAAGCAAAAAAGGAGTAGAGACAACTATTGGAACTACCCCAATGATGACTGCTATTCCTAGAAAAACGAAAGATGTTAAGTTTTCTTCAGAAGGATTTTATACAGAGACCTACCACGCTCGTGAAAATGCTAATATTCACTGGCTTTATTGGGTAGATGCTCTTGGTTTCTTTGTTCCTGCAATTATCGATATTTCAACTGGAGGCTATATCAAGCTGGAGGAAAATGTTAAAGTTGAATTGAAAAAGAAATAAGAACAAAATGAAAAAGATTTTATTCTCTTTAGCCCTGGTCCTATCGGGATCAGCGGTTTTTTCACAACAAGAATTGGTTGTTAATGGCGGATTTGAAAACTTCGATCAAGGGTGGGATTTTACCTTGGCAGACAGTGCCTTTGCAGACATAGGTTTATGTCAGCCGCACGGCGGTGACAACTATCTCTTTTTTGGAGATTACTGGGAAGAAACCGGAGCATTTGATATGATTGATTTTGTATCTCAGGACATACAGTTGCCTGCGAATATGCATCATGCAGATTTTGCCTGTTGGTATAGCGCCGTTTCTGATGAGCAAGACGATGTCAATGAATATGATTTTCTTGATATCATTATTTATGATGCTGCAGGACAAGAGATTTTTTCTGATTATGCTTCAAACGCAGATTGTGATATTAATTTGACGGTTGCTGATTGTGATGGATGGGTTGAACTGACTTATACAATTCCTCAGCAGTATGCCGGCCAGATGATTTCAATAAGTTTTGAATCAGATGTGGACGAAAGTTTTGGAACTATTTTCAGAATTGATGATGTTAGTTTGAAGTCATATGCATCTGCAGATGTTGCTACCCTTTCGGTTGATGAATTTTCTTTTTATCCGAATCCTTCAAATGGTGCTGTGACCATTGAAAATCCAAGGAACGAAAAACAAGGTCTTCGTATCAGCAATGAATTGGGACAAGTGGTTCGTTATGAGGTTTTAGATTCAGGTAAGAACACGATTGACCTAACTGAAATGTCATCGGGCATTTACTTTATTCAATTGGGAGATTCGAAAGTTGAGAAATTGATTGTGAATTGATTTTTCTGTTTTAAAAGTTTGATTTAGAAAAGCGCTTCGGCGCTTTTCTTTTTTCGACCTTCTAGGATGTTGCCCCTTGTCATTCTCAATAAATTAACTATCTTTGCACACCTTTTCAAGCACTGTTATGAACGACATGGTTAAAATTCTTTCTGGTTCTGCGTCTAAATACTTAGGCGAAGGCATTGCTCATTCCTTTGGAACAGAGCTCGGAAACGTATTGATTCAACGCTTCAGTGATGGTGAGTTTGCACCGTCGATTGAAGAAACAGTGCGAGGAAAAGATGTGATTATTGTTCAGTCGACTTTCCCACCCCAAGACAACTTAATGGAACTTTTACTTTTGATAGATGCCGCGAAACGCGCGTCTGCCAAGCGTATTGTTGCCGTTATGCCATACTTCGGATTGGCAAGACAAGACAGAAAAGACAAGCCACGTGTTCCAATAGGAGCGAAGCTTGTTGCTAATCTACTTACTGCTGCTGGTGTTGACCGTGTCATTACCATGGACCTTCACGCAGAGCAAATTCAAGGTTTCTTCGAAGTACCAGTGGATCACTTGTACGCAAGCACAATTATGATTCCTTTCCTTCAAGCAAAAAACATGACCAACTTGGTTATTGCTGCGCCTGATACAGGAGGAACAAAACGCGCAAGTGCTTACGCAAAAATATTGGGTTGTGACCTCGCTATATGCTACAAGCAACGCAAGGCCGCTAACCAGATTGAAAGCATGACCGTGATTGGTGATGTGAGAGGAAAGGATGTCATTATCGTAGACGACATGGTAGACACAGCAGGAACGTTGTGCAAAGCTGCTGAAATGATGATGGAACACGGAGCATTAAGTGTTCGTGCTATGTGCACACACGCTGTCATGAGCGGACCAGCTTACGAGCGCATTCAAGATTCTGTGTTGAAGGAATTAATAGTGACCAATAGCGTTCCTTTGAAAGAAGGAAAGCCAAAAGATAAAATCACGGTGTTAGACATTTCCGAATTATTCGCAAGTGTGCTTCAAAACCTGATTGAAAACAAAAGTATCAGTTCGAAATTTATTATCTCTTAAAATCAAATAACATGAAGCAATTTTCATTGAGCGGCTCTCTCCGCGAGAGCGTAGGAAGACAAAATGCTGCAGAACTACGTCGCAAAGGAGACATTCCTGGCGTTATCTACGGTGGTAACTCTTCTACACACTTTAGCATTACCACCAAAGTAATGGACAAAATCATGGCGTCATCAGACACCTTGGAATTATTGATCGATATCGACGGAACAGTTCGTCACGGTCTTATTCAAGAAGTTCAACGTCACCCAGTAACAGACAAAGTTGTTCACTTGGATGTATTGGAATTAGTTCCTGGAAAAGAAGTTAAAACAGCTTTACCTGTTCGTGTAACCGGTAATTCTGAAGGTGTGAAGTCGGGTGGTCGTTTAGCGATCAACTACCGTAAGGTTCGTGTTTTCGGTAAGCCAGAAGAACTTCCAAACGAAATTATGCTTGATATCACACACTTGAAAATTGGTGATATGATTCGTATTCGCGAAATTGCTATCCCTGGTTGTAGAGTATTGGAAGCTGATGCTGCTGCTGTTGTTGCAGTTCAAGCAACTCGTGCTTCTATTGCTGCTGCAACTGCAGAAAAAGCACCAGAAGGAAAGAAGAAAAAATAATTTTCGCCCAATTAAAAAAGGGACACCTCAATTTGAAGGTGTCCCTTTATTTTTGCATTAATAATTCATTATGCCTAATCCAAAACCAAATCGTTCTCGCACCGAGCGCCCCGCTCGTTCGGGTTCATCAAAATCGGAACGTCCTGAAAGAGGAGCTCGTCCAGAGCGCCCTGCTTCGTCGAGACCCGAGCGTCCTGCACGTGGAGGTTCTGCTCGTCCGGATCGCCCTGTTCGTTCAGGTTCTGCGAGACCAGATCGCCCAGCGCGTTCAGGCTCTGATAGACCCGACCGTCCCGTTCGTTCAGGTTCTGCTAGACCGGATCGTCCTGCTCGCTCAGGATCGGATAGACCAGAGCGCAGTGACCGTCCGGCTTATTCCGATCGCCCTGCACGCGGTGAGGGAAAAAGTGAAGGTGGAAGAGGTGGCGCAAGACCAACAGGCGGTGGACGTTCAAACCGCACCGGCGGAAGAAACGAAAGTCGTTACAACGCAGAGCGTCCAGAACCCAAAGCTGCAGCACGCCCCGAGCGCCCTGCAAAGGCACCGAAGGACACGAGCCGTCACGACAGAGGAAAGAATGTTTTGGGCACAAGACCAAAACGCACAGAAGCGCCGAAGAAATTTGTACGCGACGAAGATGCACCGAAGCCTTATCGCTCAAACGCACGTGAGCGTGTAAAAGAAGAGAAGAAGAAAGAAAAAAGTGGCGGACTTCACAAAGAATTCGTTCCCGAAAAAGCATACATAAGCAAGACCGAGCGTGAAGGATTGATTCGTTTGAATAAGTTCCTAAGCAACGCAGGTATAGCTTCGAGAAGAGAAGCCGATCAATTGATTGAACTGGGTTTGGTGAATGTGAACGGTGTTGTGGTGAAAGAATTAGGATTGAAAATAGATCCGAAAAACGACGTAGTGAAATACGACGATGCAGTTCTTCGTCCAGAAAAATTACGTTACTTCTTGTTGAATAAGCCGAAAGGATTCTTAACCACAATGGAAGATCCTGAAGGAAGAAAAACAGTTATGGATTTGGTGAAAGACGCCTGCGTTGAACGCATTTATCCAGTTGGAAGATTAGACCGCGCCACTACAGGGTTGTTGCTGTTTACCAACGACGGAGAATTGGCGAAACGTCTGATGCATCCGAAGCATGAATTCCCGAAATTGTATCACGTTGAAACCGATCAGAAAGTAAGATCTGAGCACGTGGATCAAATGCGTGAAGGGTTTGTTTTAGATGACGGATTCATTAAGGCAGATGAGATAGAATATGTGGAAGGAGTAAATGCCAAGAAGCAGGTGGGTATTCGTATTCACAGCGGAAGAAATAGAATTGTACGTCGCATGTTCGAGCACTTCGGTTACACCGTGGTGAAATTGGATCGCGTGATGTATGCTGGTTTAACGAAGAAGGAATTAACGAGAGGAAGATATAGACCATTAACAGAAGGTGAAGTCGGATTCTTGAAAATGATTCGTTAATGAACCCAGCCGTTCGCATTGCCAATCAACTTTCTGAAGACTGGATGTTACTCATCTTTGTCTTCGCTTTGGGAGTTATTGCTTGGGTCAATCGTGACAATACTGTTTTGCGTGCGATTTTGCGTTCGGTCTTAAGTCGAAGATTTTTTAAGCAGGAAGAGCGCAGAGAGGGCCACGGCTGGAAAAATTTCGGAATGTTGATTTGCTTTTTTCTCATGGGGGGATTGGTACTTACCCTTCTGAGTAAACGTTATTTTTCCGACATCTTTACGATGCCACCCTTTTATCAATTTCTATTCAGTGTTTCAATCGTTGTTGTTCTTTTTGGATTCAAATGGATCATGACTTGGGTTGTTGCTTTCATTACAGCTGGAGCATCATCTGCCTTGGAAGACTACAACAAGTACTTAGCGTTAACCTCAAGGTTTGCCGTCCTTGTTCTCACGGTTCCTTTATTGCTGGCGGTTTATTCAACCGGAAATGTGAGCGATATCGCTTTGAATTTGTCCTTGATTTTACTGGTAACGGTTCCTTTTTTGAGCACCATTCAGGCTATGTTTTCGGCAATGCAAATGGGTGTACCATTTTTCTATATCTTTTTTTACCTTTGCACCTTCGAAGTCTTGCCTTGGGCTGTGCTTTCGAAACTAATTTGGCTAAACGTTTTTTAGAGGATATCCTCAACCTTCAGAGATGGCAGAGAAAATTAAAACAATTTTAATTACGCAACAAGATCCCGGTTCTGATAAGAACCCTTATGTAGATCTTGCTAAAAAGCATAAGTTAAAAATTGACTATCGTCCTTTCGTGCATGTTGAAGGCTTGAGTGGACAAGACTTCCGTCAGCAACGAATAGATTATGCTGAACACCCTTCTGTGTTGTTCACCAGCAGAAATGCTGTGGATCATTATTTCCGTTTAGCGAAAGAACTGCGGATTACAGTTTCCGACGCTACGAAATATTTTTGTTTGAGTGAAGCCATTGCTTTTTACTTGCAGAAGTATACGCAGTTCAGAAAAAGAAAAATCTTTTACGGAAACGGAACCTTTGCAGAAATTATGGATTTTGTGAAGAAACACAAGACAGAGAAATTTTTGCTCCCTTGCTCGGATATGTTGAAGCCGAGTATTCCTGAAATTCTGACGAAAGAAAAAATTGATTTTTCAAAAGCTGTAATGTACAAAACCGTGTGCAGTGACTTAAGTGATCTTGCGGATGTGAAATACGATATGTTGGTGTTCTTCTCACCTTCAGATATTGAATCGCTATTCAAGAACTTCCCGAAGTTCAAACAGAACACAACGAAGATTGCGGTTTTTGGACAAACGACTGCGCAGGCGGTTGACAATGCGAAGCTTCGCATAGATGTTATGGCACCAAACCCAAAGGCGCCAAGCATGAGTAAAGCTATCGAACTGTTCATTCAGCAGAAATAATATTCTCTTTTATGGCATAAGTGTTTGTGAAGGCGTTGAACGCTTTTCATGAATTTTGTGCCCATGTCAAATACACAACAGCTTTTGTATACGCTGGCACTTTCTAATGTGCCTCATTTGGGTCCTATTCGGTTCAGAAAACTCCTAGAGAAATTCGGCTCGGCGGAAGCCGCTTTCCATACGCCTATTCCACAATGGGAGCTTCCCATTCGTTTCAGATTCGATTCAGCAATAAAAACTGAATTTCTACTCAAGGCTGAGCGCGAAATGAACGATGCCCTTCAGCATAAAATAAAAATAGTTACTTATGTCTGCGACAATTACCCCAAGCGATTGAAGTACTTCGATGATGCGCCTGTCTTTCTATTCAAGCGAGGTAATGCTGAAGTGAATCCAGCACGGACCATTGGTATTGTTGGAACACGCAACGCAACGGCCTACGGCAGGTCTTTTTGCAACGAACTCGTGGCTTCTTTGCGTGAATTGGATGTGGTGGTCATAAGCGGATTGGCCCTTGGAATAGACGCCCAGGCGCACTCGTCTGCTTTGGAGAATAAATTAGTGACTTGGGCATGCATTGCGAATGGCCACGAGAATATTTACCCGAAGGAAAATCGAAAATTGATTCAGCGCATAGAAGAAACGGGACTGGTATTTTCTGAATTGGCTCCGCATGTAAAGGCTGAACGGGAATATTTTCAGACGCGAAACAGATGCATAGCGGCGCTTTCAGACGCTATACTGGTAGTTGAGTCGGCTGCAAAAGGAGGGGCGCTTGTAACGGCTAATTTCGCGAATGATTTCAATAAAGAAGTTTTCGCATTGCCCGGCCGTGCGAATGACGCCTTCAGCAAAGGATGTAACAATTTGATTCGTCAGCAGAAGGCGCATCTAATTACATCTGCTGAAGAGTTGTGTGCGCTTATGGATTGGAAAATTGATACAATGGCAACGCAGTTGGTTATTCCAGAATTGAGCGTTGAAGAAACAAAAATTTTCAATTTACTTCGTAGAGAGCATTCGCTCGATTTAGATGTATTGAAGTGGAAATTCGATGGTGAGAATTTGGCGCTTCATTTATTGAAATTAGAACTGAAGGGTGTGGTTCGGTGCTTGCCAGGAAATAAAATTGAATTGGCTTAATCTTGCGACTTGTTGTATTGAAATTTTTTCAATAAAGCAGGAACAAATGCAAGGCAAAAGAGACTTCCGATTGTGCAAACTGTAACGAAAATTAATGCAACAGATGAAGGAATAATGTGAACGGGATAAAACTCGACCACAGCGCCTTGCATGCGCACCAATCCCACTGTTTGTTGCAGGTAGGTAAGCAGTAATCCAATCGCAGTTCCAATCACTGCCCCCGTAAGATTGATGAAAACGCCTTCCAGAATAAATATATTTCGAATGGTGGCTTTGGTTGCCCCCATGCTATACATCACGTGAATGTCTTTTTTCTTTTCAATGATAAGAAGGGTAAGGGAAGCTAAGATGTTAAAGCTTGCAATGATTAAGATGAAAACTAAAATGAGATAGGTGGCCCATTTCTCGCTCTGGTTCGTTTTATAGACCAGTGCGTTTTTATCTTCTCGGGTTTGAACTTTGAGATCTGGAAGTAGCACTTGCAATTCCTCTTTCAACTTATTTAAATCGGTGTTGGGTGAAGTTTGAATTTCCAATGAAGTAAACGAAGAGTCCATTTCATAGAGTTCACGAGCTAAGCGGAAAGGCAGGAAAATATATTTCTTATCGAGTTCTGCATTTGCTGTGAAAATTCCAGTTACACGCAGATTTGTTTCGTTGAAGGCATTTTCACGGTTGGTTGAAAGTCTTCTTCCTGCAACCGGAGTTTTAATGTTCAGAATAACGGGCTGATTTAATGAGGAAGGAAATTGCAATTCTCCTCGAACACCAAGCCCTACAACGGCATAATTTGCCGAATCTTCTTCCAGTAAAAATTCACCGGAGTAGACCATGCTGTCGGTGGGCAAAGTTTTTACATAGGCGGCTTCAATGCCTTTAATGGTGGCTACTGTATTGGAATTGTTGTATTGCAACCAAGCATCGTTTTCAATCACTTTTCCAATGAGAGTGACACCTTCGAACTGTTGTATTTTTTCGAAAGGAATGGTTTTCTCTTCGATTTGCATTCCTTGTTTTGCAACAATGGTTATGGGCGCATCGAAGCTCGAGAATAAGTCTTCAATAAGAAGTTCGAGTCCGTTGAAGGCACTCATTACAAGGATCATTGCACAAGCAACAAATGCCACAACGCTCATCGAAATGAGCGAAATGGCATTTATAATGTTTCGCGATTTTTTCGCGAACAAATAGCGTCTAGCAATGAAGAGCGATAGCTTCACGAATTATAGTGTTCCGCGTCTTTCTTGTTCGCGTTCAATGGATTCAAAAAGTGCTTTGAAGTTTCCTTTTCCAAACGACTGTGCGCCTTTTCTTTGAATAATTTCGAAGAACATGGTTGGTCTGTCTAGAACTGGCTTCGTGAATATTTGAAGCAAGTAACCTTCGTCGTCGCGATCAATTAAGATTCCAAGTTCCTGAAGCGGAGCAAGGTCTTCGTCGATTTTTCCAACACGATCTAAAACCGTTTCGTAATAGGTGTTCGGTACCGTTAAGAATTCAACACCGTTGTTTTTTAATGCGGTAACCGTTTCAATAATGTTGTTGGTTGCAACAGCAATGTGCTGCACGCCTGCGCCGTTGTAGAATTGAATGTACTCTTCAATTTGGCTTTTCTTTCTTCCTTCAGCGGGTTCGTTAATTGGGAATTTAACGCGACCGTTTCCGTTCGACATTACCTTACTCATTAATGCAGTGTATTCGGTAGAAATGTCTTTGTCGTCGAAGCTCACCAACTGCGTGAATCCCATCACTTTCGCGTAGAATTCAACCCACTTATTCATTTCATTCCAACCCACATTTCCCACCATGTGGTCAATGTATTTCAATCCAACTTCTGTCGGCTGATAGGCAGGTTCCCATTTCACATAACCCGGCATGAATACACCGTTGTAATTTTTGCGTTCAACGAAGTAGTGAAAGGTTTCACCATAGGTGCGAATTCCGCTTAGGATAATTTCTCCGTTGGCATCGTTCAAGCGAATAGGATCAAGACATGTTTCTCCTCCGCGAACGGTGGTTTCTTCCCAAGCCTTAGTTGCATCATCAACCATTAAAGCAATGACTTTAACTCCGTCTCCGTGTTGGTTTACGTGTTCGTTAATTGGACCACCAGGACCAAGCGCGGTTGTAAGAACCAGACGAATTTTATCTTGTTGAAGCACGTACGAAACGGCATCTTTCGATCCGGTTTCTAATCCGCGATAGGCAAGGGGTTTGAAACCCCACGCACTCATGTAATAGTGCGCGGATTGTTTTGCATTTCCAACATACAATTCAACGTAGTCGGTACCTAATAGAGGTAGGAAATCTTGGGCGTCAGCAAATATTTTTTCTATTTCTGAACCTGCGTCGTAAACATTCATTATAGCCAGCTTTTAATATAATTTGGATCGTTAATTTGAAGGGCAGCTTCGGTAATTCGAAGCGGTCTGAAAGGGTCTATCATTACCGCAAGTTCTTGCGTTTCTTTTTGACCAATGCTTCTTTCATAAGCTCCAGGGTGTGGTCCGTGAGGAATTCCACCAGGGTGAAGGGAAATGAATCCTTTTTCAATGTGGTTTCGGCTCATGAAATCTCCGTCTACGTAGTACAACACTTCATCTGAGTCGATGTTGCTGTGGTTGTAGGGAGCGGGAATAGAATCTGGATGGTAATCGTATAATCTCGGAACAAAAGAACAGATTACGAAGTTGTGTCCTTCAAACGTTTGATGCACTGGAGGCGGTTGGTGAATACGTCCAGTAATGGGTTCGAAATTGTGTATTGAAAATGCGTAAGGGTAGTTATATCCGTCCCAGCCTGCAACATCGAAAGGATGTGTCGCATACACCAAGGTGTGCATGTGATTTTCCTTTCTTATTTTCATGGTGAAATCACCTTTCTCGTCGTGCGTTTCGAGTTCAGAAGGACGTTTGATATCGCGTTCGCAAAAGGGTGAACTTTCTAGCAATTGTCCGAATTGATTTCTATATCGCTTCGGTGTTACAATGGGTGAAAAACTTTCAACAATAAATAGGCGATTGTCTTCGGTATCGAAATCGATTTGATAAATCATTCCTCTTGGAATGACCAGGTAGTCGCCGTATTCAAAAGGAATATTTCCCAAGAACGTTCGCAATTTTCCAGAGCCGCGATGTATGAAAATAACTTCATCTGCATCTGCGTTTTTGTAGAAATATTCTGTTAAACTTTTGCGTGGTGCAGCAACTGAAATGTGCAGGTCGTTGTTGAAAAGCAAAGCCGTTCTGCTTTCAAGAAAATCGTCTTGTGGCGCAACGTTAAAACCGCTGAGCATGCGTGGCTCTATGTTGTGATAGACCGCTGCTTTTGGTGAAACATCAACGGGTGCGCTAATGCTTTTAATTTGGGTAGGTCTGTGCAAGTGATAAAGCAACGAAGACATTCCCGTAAATCCTTCTGTGCCGAATAGCTGTTCGTAATGCAATTCGCCAGATTCCTTATAGAACGTTGTATGACGTTTTGGAGGTGTTTTTCCGAGTGAGTGGTAAATAGGCATGCGGCGAAGTTACGAATGAACCTGAATGAAAAAATAATGAGGAATGCTTCTGCTCTGACTGATGTTTCTCAATTTGAATTATTTCCCCGAAGCGTTAATGGCGTTGATGTAATAATTTAAATTTGGGGGTTCAATGTGTCCCCTGACAATAAAGGCATTTGGGTAGGATGTCTTAAAGTTTTTCAGTTCGTTTTTGGCGTCGGTTTCAGTTAGGAAATCGCCAATGCGCAAACTGAAATCGGGAACGTTTTGTTCGAGATAGGCCTGATGAACAAAACCTTTCGCCATGAATTCCTGTCTTTTTGCTTTTGCTTGTTCGAGAGGGCCAAAGAAAATTTGAATACGAAACCCTTCAAGGTTATTTATTCCTCTTGAGTTTTGCTCAATAGCCGAGATAGATTGAGGAACATTAAAAACAACATGCCCCGGTTTGAGAGTGTCTTGCACGGGAGACTTAGCTTTCAAGTCTTTGGATACAGGCTTTTGAGCTGAAGTGCTGAAAGCAGCAAAAATTAGAAGAGTAAGTAAAAGGCGCATGATATCTTTCATTTCTTAACAAAGGTACGCCAGCGTTTTTGAAGTACAAAACATAAACGTCAATGAATCAATAGAGTAACAATGAAAATGACGCGAATGTTATTTAGAATAGGTATAAATTAAGAAATAGATGAAAATGACATTTCTGTGATAAACCTCGTGAAGTAAATTTGCGACGCATTAAATAAGGATTTTTGTAAAAAGACCAGGAATGAAGCGACTTCTAGCAAGTTTAAAAGGATTAGCGTTATTATCGATTGTTAACCTATCCTTGTTTTCAGCGTCTTACGCTGCTAACATTCACGAAGGTGGGGACCCAGTTAAGGGTGCCGAGCTCTTCAACGCCAATTGTGCGTCGTGTCACAAAATAACAGATGAAATCTTGGCTGCGCCTGGTTTGAAAGGTATTTCAGACCGTTGGGCCGGTAAGGATGAGCTGATTGTAAAGTGGATCAATAATCCTCAAGCTGCTGCCGCGTCGGGTGATCCATACATCAAGGGCTTGGTAGATAAGTATGTTGGCACCTACGGTTGGATGGCTGCGCAAGCAGTGACCAAAGAAGAGATTAATCACATCTTAACGTATGTTAAATCGGGTGGCGGTGCTGGAGCAAAGAAAGACGAAGGTCCGAATTGTATCACAGTAGAAGATATGGCTAAGATGAAGGCCGAGGAAGAAGAGGCGAACGGTGGAGGCGGAGTTATTTGGATAATTATTATAGGATTAATTCTAGCTATTGTTGGTGTTTCTGCAGCTAACATTTCACGTTCATTGAAAGCGGCCAATGCCGAGGGTGATTCATCGGAAGAAGAAGAGCATAAAGGATACTGGTCTTCAATGAAGGCTTGGATGTGGAAGAACAAAGGATTCGTTGGAATTGTGGGTGTCTTCTTGGTTTGTTACTTTGTAGTTGTGGGTTACGGAACATTGATGGATATTGGTGTTTACGAAGGCTACAACCCGGAGCAACCTATTTGGTTCTCACACGCAAGTCACGTTTGTAAAAACGAAATTGATTGTCAATATTGTCATAGCAGTGCCGGTAAATCGAAACATGCGAGTATTCCTTCAGTGAATGTTTGTATGAACTGTCACAAGGGTATTAACAAAGGTCCAATCACAGGATCAAAAGAGATTGCCAAGATCTATGCTGCCATTGGTTTCGATACTATTTCAAAACAATACATTGCGAACTACGATCAAAAGCCAATTGTTTGGAATAAGGTTCACAATTTACCGGATCACGTTTACTTCAACCACAGCCAGCACGTAACGGTTGGAAAGATTGATTGTAAGCAATGTCACGGTCCAGTTCAAACTTACACAACCGGTCGTCAAGCAACTACAGAAGAAATTAATCTTCAGGAAGATGTAGAGGGATTGGTGAAATTGACTAAGCCAACTCTTACAATGGGATGGTGTATTGAATGTCACAAAGAGAAGAAAATCGACTTGACTTCAAGCGGGTACTATGAAGAAATGCATGAGCGTTTCAAATCTACTGAAGCTGGAAAGCGCACCCTGCGTGCTTTGCTTCAAGATAACATAGACGGAATGAAGTTGGGAGAGAAGCTAGATACATTACGTCCAGAGATTTCTGTAAAAGGAATGGGTGGATGGGAATGTGGAAAATGTCACTATTAATTTTGATTGGACCTGAATATCATGGGTATGAATAAAAAATACTGGACAGGAATGGAAGAGTTGGAGAACACTTCTTCTTTCCAAGAAAGCATGTCAAACGAGTTTGCAAAGTCTGAAAGCGTTGAAAGCTTTTTGGGTAATGATAAGCTTGCTGAAAGTAACACTGGACGTCGTGACTTCTTGAAGTTCATGGGATTCAGTGTAGCTGCTGCAACGCTTGCTGCTTGCGAAACTCCGGTAATAAAAAGTATTCCTTACGTGGTTAAGCCAGAGGAAATCACTCCGGGTATTGCGAATTACTACGCATCTTCTTTCTATGATGGAAATGAGTATGCGAACTTGTTTGTGAAAACACGCGAGGGTCGTCCAATCTTCATTAAAGGAAACAAAGAACACGGAATTGGTGGCGGTGCGGTTTCTTCTAGAATCAATGCTTCGGTATTGGGACTATACGATAGTGCTCGTCTTCAAGGACCAATGAAAGCTGGTTCTTCTAGCGATTGGGGTACAATAGATGCTGAAATTTCTTCGGCATTGGCAAGTGCTTCTTCCATTCGAATTCTGTCTAATACTGTAATTAGTCCAAGTGCTAAGCGTGCAATCGCTGAGTTCTCTGCAAAATATACTGGGAAGGTTCAGCACATTCAATGGGATGCTATTTCATACCAAGGTATGCGTCTAGCGCACAAGAATGTTTTAGGTAAGGAAGTAATTCCTGCTATTGACTTTTCAAAAGCAAAAACAATTGTTTCAGTAGGATCTGATTTCTTAGGCACATGGATGTCTTCGAACTTGTTCCAAGGTGCCTATGCTTCAACTCGTCGCCCAGAGGGTGAGTGGATGAGCAAACATTACCAGTTCGAAGCAACGATGTCATTGACTGGATCGAACGCCGATGTTCGTATTCCAATTAAACCGTCACAAGAAGGTGCTGTAGTTGCTGCGTTGTACAATGCAATCAAAGGCGGAAGCGCCGAAGTTGCAGGAGTTGATTCAGCGCGTATTGCACGTATTGCTGAAGAGTTGAAAGCGAATGCAGGTGAGAGCATTGTTATTGCGGGAAGCAACAATGTAGATGTTCAATCTATTGTTTGTGCCATTAACAACGAATTGAAGAACTACGGTTCAACATTGAATGCTGACAAGCCAGTTAATTTCTTCCAAGGAGACGATGCAGCAATGGATCGTTTGGTTGGTGAAATGAACAACGGTCAAGTGGGAGCGCTAATCGTTTACGGAGCGAATCCTGGATATTCTTACGCGGATGCGGCAGGTTTCAAAGCTGCAATGGGTAAGGTTGCTACTGTAGTTAGTTTCAATGGATATGCCGATGAGACTTCAGCTAAAGCGACTTACAATGCTCCAGATCACCATTACTTAGAGTCATGGAACGATTTAGAGCCAATGGCTGGACGAATAGATTTCGTTCAACCAACCATTACTCCGCTTTACAATACACGTCCTGCACAAGAGAGCTTGTTGCGTTGGTCTGGTAATTCAATTTCTTACTACGATTATATCAAAGGAACTCATGCAGGTTTGTCTTCAGACTTGTTCAACATGAGTATTCATAATGGAACTACGCACAATGTTGCATTACCGAAAGCAGAGAATGCAGCGGTTATTGTTCCGATTTTAGCTTCAGGAGCGCCTGCTCAAGCAGAAGTTACTGCACCCGCAGCTGCTCCAATTGTTGTAGCAGCGGCAGCCGCAGTTGCAGCGCCTGTTATTGCATCATCGCCTGTATCTTACGACTTAGCAACTGCAATTTCGAATGCAAGTTCAATGGCAACAGCGGAGTGGGAGGTTAGTTTTTATCAGAAGGTTACCATTGGAGCTGGAGATTATGCAAATAACCCTGTTCTTCAAGAAACACCTGATCCGATTACTAAAGTTACTTGGGACAATTATGTAGCTATGTCTCCGACCGATGTTAAGCGTTTGAATTTAAATTCTTACATCGCTCAAGATGATCCTGCATCAGTTGTTAAAGTAACCATAAACGGAAAAACAGTAACCTTGCCGGTATGTCCAACCCCAGGCCAAAAGCCAGGAACCATTGGAATTGCTTTGGGTTATGGTCGTGGTGCAAACAACGAAAAAATCGGTAAAGCAGCTTATCAAACAGCGGCTAATGGTGAGTATGAATTGAATGAAAACGGAATGCCTAAGACCATTGGTCAGAACGCTTTTCAATTCGTTTCAACTTCGACTACTCGTCAATACATTGGAACTGCAACTCTAGAAGTTACAGAGGAAACATACGAATTGGCTTCAACACAACTGCACAACACCGTAATGGGTCGTGATTCAGTTGTAAGAGAAACGGTTCTAGGAAAGTATTTAGCTGAGAAAGAAGCTGAAAAAGGAACAGCTTCATGGAATTTGGTTCCATCATTACCTGTTCACGAAGATGTGAATGGAGATGGAAAGATTAATCCAGCAGACCGTAAGCCGGTTAAAGAATTTGATTTGTATAGAGATCATCCTGTAGAAGGAGCTGGTCACCGTTGGGGATTGACAATTGATTTGTCTTCTTGTATCGGTTGCGGTTCTTGTATTACAGCTTGTCACACAGAGAACAACGTTCCTGTTGTAGGTAAAGACGAAGTTCGTCGTCACCGTGATATGCACTGGATGCGCATCGACCGTTATTTCTCTTCTGAATTCCAGCCTATTGATTTATCTCAAACGTTAGAAAAAACGGAAGAGGCAACAGGTAAAGGAGCAATTGGTGCTTACCGTGAAATGGAGAATCCAGAAGAGAATCCACGCACTGTTCACATGCCAATGATGTGTCAGCACTGTAACCACGCTCCTTGCGAAACGGTTTGTCCTGTTGCTGCAACGACACACAGTAATGAAGGATTGAACAACATGGCTTACAACCGTTGTATTGGTACCCGTTACTGCGCAAACAACTGTCCATACAAAGTTCGTCGTTTCAACTGGTTCAACTATGTAACAAACGATAAGTTTGCGAACTTCAATCCGTCACAAGATGAAAGTCTTCGTTGGGTGTTGAATCCAGACGTTACTGTTCGTACACGTGGTGTTATGGAGAAATGTAGCATGTGCCAACAACGTATTCAAGCGGGTAAATTACAAGCTAAGAAAGATGGTACCCCTGTTCAAGACGGATCAATCGTTACAGCATGTGCTGAGGCTTGTCCTACGCACGCCATTGTATTCGGTGATTTGAACGATACAAAATCAGAGAACACTGATCGTTCGAAGAACAACCGCTCATACCATTCATTAGAAGAAGTTGGAATTCAGCCCAACGTATTCTACATGACAAAAGTTAGAAACATTGAAGAAACTGAAGCATAAGCCATGATAAAAGAAGCAGCTATTCGCAGACCCCTTATTCTAGGTCACAAGACGTACCACGATATTACAAATGATGTTGTTGGTCCTATTGAAGGCAAAGCGCCACGTCAGTGGAAAATTGCAATTACCATTGCTGCAGTTATTGCATTGTATGGAGTAGGTTCAATTATGTACCTCGTAGGTACGGGTATTGGAGCATGGGGATTGAACAAGACCGTTGGTTGGTCATGGGATATCACCAACTTCGTTTGGTGGGTGGGTATTGGTCACGCAGGAACTTTGATTTCTGCGGTATTGTTACTTTTCCGTCAACGTTGGAGAATGGCTATTAACCGTTCAGCGGAGGCGATGACCATTTTTGCGGTATTGATGGCTGCGTTATTCCCTGTATTCCACATGGGACGTGTATGGCAGGCATATTGGACACTTCCATTGCCGAACCAATTCGGTTCACTTTGGCCAAACTTTAACTCACCATTGATGTGGGACGTATTTGCGATTTCGACCTACTTCTCTGTATCGTTGGTGTTTTGGTACATTGGTTTAATTCCTGACTTCGCGACCATTCGCGATCGTATGGTTAAGCCACTTCCGAAGAAGATTTATGGAATTCTTTCTTTCGGATGGTCAGGTCGCGCTAAGCATTGGACACGTTTTGAAGAAGTATCTTTGGTCCTTGCAGGTATTGCTACCCCGCTAGTATTCTCGGTTCACTCGATTGTATCGATGGACTTTGCAACCTCCATTGTTCCGGGATGGCACGCAACAATCTTCCCTCCTTATTTCGTATCTGGAGCGGTATTCTCGGGATTCGCAATGGTATTGACGCTATTGTTGATTATGAGAAAGACCATGCGTCTTGAGGCTTACATAAATATTGCACACATTGAATACATGAACATTGTAATCATTGTAACTGGATCTATCGTGGGTGTTGCATACTTAACTGAATTATTTATCTCTTGGTACAGTGGTGTTGAATACGAATCATACGCATTCATCAACCGTTTCTCTGGTCCGTACAGTTGGGCTTATTGGATGATGATGACGTGTAACGTTATCTCTCCACAGTTGTTCTGGTTCAAGAAAATTAGAACAAGCTTAACTGCTACATTCTTATTGTCTATTGTAGTAAACATTGGTATGTGGTTCGAGCGTTTTGTAATCATTGTGACTTCAATTCACCGTGACTACACGCCAGGAGCATGGGGTGAATTCCACCCAAGTGTTACGGATATTGGAATGTTCGTAGGAACAATCGGAATCTTCTTCACGTTGTTCTTGTTGTTCGCGCGTTACTTCCCTGTTTTGGCTTTGAACGAATTGAAGACAATCTTAAAAGTTTCGGGCGAAAGCTACAAGAACTCAGACAAACATTAAAAACTGAACGATTAAGGCAATGGCAAATAAAGTATTTCACGTGATGTACGACGACGACCAAAAGTTGTTGGATGCAGCTACGGTGTTGGTAAAACAAGGGATACAGGTGAAAGATGTATTTTCTCCTTTCCCTGTTCACGGATTAGATCCAATCATTGGTGTTAAGCGCACACGCTTAGCGATTGCATCTTTCATGTATGCAACTACCGGAACGTTATTGGCAATATTGGGAACTTGGTACTTCATGATTCATGACTGGCCGATGAACATTGGTGGTAAACCAAATTTTACTTGGATTGAAAACGCTCCGGCTTTCGTTCCTATCATGTTTGAATTTTCAGTTTTCTGTGCAGCGCATGGTATGGCAATAACCTACTTTTTGCGCAACGGAACTCTTCCTGGAATGCCAGCCTCTAATCCAGATCCAAGAACTACAGACGATAAGTTTGTAATGGAAATAGTTACAGAAGATAATCACGCATTCTCTGTATCTGATTTGGAAGAAAAAATACGTGCAACTGAAGTTTTTGAACTAAGCATAAAGGACTGTTAAGATGAAGCGTCCCCTACTAAACACATTTTCGGCTATCACAGTAGCAATTGCATTTGCTTCTTGTGGTGTAGACACGAATTCTCCTGGTGTGGAATACATGCCAGATATGTATCGCTCTCCTGCATTGGAGGCCTACGTAGATTACGGATCAAATAAACACATGGATTGGACGCAGAGTCAGAAGGACGAAGCGGGAGTTCAAGCTGTGTTGTCTCGCGTTCCTGCAAAAGGCAGTATTGCTTATGCTGGTGACGATGCTTTATTCGGAATGCCTTATGCATTGCCAAATGACACAACTGGATATTCAAGAGCGGCTGTTGAGATTCACTCGCCTTTGCTAGCGAACAAAGTGAACATTGAAGAAGGAAAGCGTTTATATATGATTTTCTGTCAACACTGTCACGGAAAAGAAGGTCATGGAGATGGCGCTATTTCTAAGAATGGTCTAATCGCAGGTATTCCTGACTATGCGACTAAGTTGAAAGATTTAGAAGAAGGGAAGATGTACCATACGCTTCAATTCGGAAAAGGGTTGATGGGTTCACATGCTTCTCAATTGAATCAAAAAGAGCGTTGGCAGATTTTGGAGTGGGTGAAGTGCCTTCAAAAAGGTATTGCTACTCCTGAGTATGATGCGAAGGATATGTTAAAGGTTGCAGCTGAGGCAGCGCCTGCAGATTCAACAAAAAAATAAGAACAAGAAGGAATACAGTATGTCACAAGATAAATTACAATTCCAATTTCCGTCGCAAACTAAAATGTGGACGACGGCGTTGATGGCCATTGGTGGGGTGTCTGCTCTGCTAGGATGGTTTGCTGATAAAACAGAGCATCACCAATACTGGTGGGCCATGTTGTTGATTAGTGGGTTTTTCTTCTTTGCTATTGCATTGGGAATATTGTTCTTCTATTCGTTGCAATATGCTGCTGAGGTAGCTTGGTCAGCTTTATTGAAACGATTATTTGAAGCAATTTTCTCCTACATTCCTTACGGTTTGGGTGTAATTGTTCTTGTATTGTTGGTGGGACAATTTCACGGACACCACTTATACCATTGGATGGATTCATCTGTTTACGATCCGGCTAGTGAGAATTACGACGAGATTATAGCTGGAAAACACACCTATTTCACTCCATGGTTTTTTTGGTTGAGAGTTGTTGCGTATGCTGCAGTATTCGTAGGGTTTGCTCGTTATTTCCGCAAGTGGTCTTTGCAAGAAGATGCTGTTGGAGGAACTGAGATTCACTACAAGATGTACAAAAAGGGAGCTACATTTCTGGTGTTGTTCGCCGTATTCTCTTCTACAATGGCTTGGGATTGGTTAATGTCTATTGACACGCACTGGTACAGCACAATGTACGGTTGGTACATCTTCGCAGGAATGTGGGTTACCGCAATGACAATGGCAACGTTAATCTTAGTTTGGTTGCGTGGAAAAGGTTATTACGCGATGATGAACGAATCGCATATTCATGATATGGGTAAATGGATGTTCGCCATTTCAATGTTGTGGAGCTACTTGTGGTTTTGTCAGTACATGTTGATTTGGTATTCAAACATTCCAGAAGAGATTACTTATTTCAAGGAACGTTATGATCATTACATGGTTTTGATGTGGACGATTTTCGCAGTGAACTTTGTTGTTCCTTTTTACACATTGATTTCTCGAGATGCAAAACGTAACACGAAGTATTTAACAAGAGTGGGTGTGATTATATTAATTGGTCACTTTGCAGATTTGTATCTAGCTGTTATTCCTGGAACCATTCACGGACATTTATTATGGGGATTTGGTGAAGGTCACCATGCAGATTTCGGATGGTGGTTTGAAATTGGAATGTTACTCGGGTTTTTAGGATTGTTCTTGCGTGTGGTATTAACCACATTAACCAAGGCTCCTTTGATTCCGAAGAACCATCCTTTCCTGCAAGAAAGCGAAAACCATCACATTTAATTGAAGCGTAAGATAAAAAGATAGTCAAATGAAACTACTAATTCTTTTAGTTATAGTACTTGCAATCATTGCCATAGCGCAATTGACTAAAGTATATGAATTGAGCCGTTCGTTAAGAAAGAACAAAGAGGAAGAGATCTCCGCGGCCGACAATAAACTGAATGCTAACTTGATGTTAGTCTGGATGTTTTTATTCTTCGTAGGTACAGTGTTCCTGTATGTTAGATATGGAGATTATCTTCCGGTATCAGCTTCTGCACATGGTGTTGATGTCGATCAATTGATGAAGGTGAACATATGGATGATTACCATAGCCTTTTTTATTGTGAACTTTTTCTTATTCTATTTCGCCTGGAAATACCAATTCAAAAAAGGAAGAAAAGCGAAGTTTTTCGCACATGACAATCGCTTGGAGATGCTTTGGACGTTGGTTCCAGGTGTTTTGTTGGCCTTCGTTATTGTGTATGGTCTTATTACTTGGAACAAGATAACAGGTCCTGCTTCTGCTGATGCTATTCAAATTGAATTGTACAGTAGACAATTCGATTGGACGGCTCGCTATCCTGGTGAAAATAAAACCTTTGGTACGGCGAGTTACAATTTGATCAGCACTTCTAATCCGCTTGGTCTTGTTACAAAGGAAGGAATTCGTGCCAAGATGGACGAGTTGGATGCCCAAATTGAAAATGTTGAACATCAGTTGGCAGAAAATAAGCTTATGCCTTTGATGCCAGAGAGCTACGTAGCTACTTTAGAAGATAAGGTTAGCCGATTGAAGCGTCATAAACAGCGCATTGCCGACATAGATGAGAACAGCGTTAATGGTATAAGCACTTGGGAATCTGGAAACGATGACCGTTTGGTGAAAGGTGAAATGCACATTCCGGTTAACAAAGAGATTGAGTTTATTTTCCGATCACAAGACGTTATTCACTCAGCATATATGCCTCACTTCCGTTCTCAAATGAACTCGGTACCTGGAGTAGCCACGCGTATGAAAATGACGCCAACGGTAACTACAGCAGAGATGCGCAAAATCACAGGTAACGATGCATTTGATTATATTCTTTTATGCAACAAAGTTTGTGGTGCCGCTCACTTCAATATGCAAATGAAAGTAGTTGTTGAAAGCGAAGCGGATTACAACGCTTGGGTAGCAAAACAAAAAATGTTTAAAGCTCCTGAAGTGAAAGAAGCAGCTGATACAACTTTGGCAAACGAACCTAAAAAAGACACTTTAGCCACAGCAATGGGCGAAAAAAAATAAGAGATAATCATGGAAGCAACTGAAAATACGCACGCACAAGACCACGGTCATCACCATCACAAGGAGAGCTTCATATCGAAGTATGTGTTCTCGATGGATCACAAAATGATATCTAAGCAGTTCTTAATTACGGCGATCGTAATGGGAGTTGTAGCTGTAATGTTATCTATCTTCTTCCGTCTGCAGTTGGGATGGCCAGGAGAGAAGTTTCAAATTTTAAATGCATTTTTGGGTGACAAATGGGCGCCAGACGGAATCTTAGATCGTAACGCTTATTTAGCGATGGTTACGATACATGGAACAATTATGGTATTCTTCGTTTTAACCGGAGGATTATCAGGAACGTTTGCGAACTTACTTATTCCACTTCAGATTGGAGCTCGCGACATGGCTTCAGGATTTCTGAACATGTTGTCATACTGGTTCTTTGCAGTATCTAGTTTAATTATGTTAGCATCCTTATTTGTTGAAGGTGGAGCTGCTTCAGGCGGTTGGACAATCTACCCACCACTTTCTGCACTGCCTCAAGCAATGCCAGGTTCAGGTATGGGTATGACGCTTTGGTTAATTTCAATGGTGTTGTTCGTAGCCTCTTCACTTTTGGGTGGTTTGAACTACGTGGTAACCATCATTAACCTTCGTGCTAAAGGAATGAAAATGACTCGTCTTCCATTGACGATATGGGCCATTTTTGTTACTGCAATCTTAGGTGTTCTCTCATTCCCTGTGCTGGTTTCTGCTGTTGTTCTTCTTTTGATGGACAGAAGCATGGGTACAGCATTCTATTTGTCTGATATCTTCATTCAAGGAGAGGCGTTGGATGTAACTGGCGGATCGCCGTTGTTGTTCCAACACTTGTTCTGGTTCTTAGGTCACCCTGAGGTATACATCGTATTGCTTCCTGCATTAGGAATATCTTCTGAGGTAATTGCTACCAATTCACGCAAGCCAATCTTCGGTTACAAGGCTATGATTGGATCAATCTTGGCGATTGGTTTCTTATCTTTC
Source organism: Flavobacteriales bacterium (assembly GCA_044239865.1). Taxonomy (GTDB): domain Bacteria; phylum Bacteroidota; class Bacteroidia; order Flavobacteriales_D; family Sanyastnellaceae; genus CAIZGX01. Next base: position 204,907 of record JBIIAO010000002.1, on the reverse strand, counting down.
ATTGTATGGGGTCACCACATGTACATCACAGGTATGAACCCATTCTTAGGTTCTGTATTCGTGTTCACGACATTGTTAATTGCGATTCCATCGGCGGTTAAAGCCTTCAACTACATTACTACCTTGTGGCAAGGAAATGTTCGTTTCACTCCAGCGATGTTGTTCAGTATTGGTTTGGTAAGTACGTTCGTTACAGGTGGTTTGACAGGAATTATCTTGGCTGACTCTGCTTTAGATGTCAACGTTCACGACACATATTTTGTAGTTGCTCACTTCCACATTGTAATGGGTATGTCTGCTATCTTCGGAATGTTCGCCGGGGTTTACCATTGGTTCCCTAAGATGTTCGGAAGAATGTTAAACACGAAATTAGGATATGCTCACTTCTGGTTAACCTTGGTTTGTGGATTTGGCGTATTCTTCCCTATGCACTTCATAGGAATGGCTGGTGCGCCACGTCGTTACTACAGCTATTCTGAATTTGAGTTTTTAGACTGGGTAATGGACTTGAATCCATACATCAGTACTTTCGCTATAGTTGGAGGTGCCGCTCAAATTTTATTCTTAGTGAATTTCTTCCACAGTATATTCTACGGACAGAAGGCTTCACAGAATCCATGGCAGTCGAACACATTGGAGTGGACGACTCCAGTTCAGCACATCCATGGAAACTGGCCAGGTGCGCTTCCTGAAGTGCATCGTTGGGCTTACGATTATTCAAACCCAGAACACGAAGAGGATTTCGTTCCACAAGTTGTTCCATTGAAGCCAGGAGAACACGCACATTAATGATTAGCATTCATAAATTAAAAAATCCGTATCTTAGAACGATGCGGATTTTTTTTGTCATATTATTTTGTGCTGCCGAGATAACCCTTTTGGCTCAACCCGTTAATCTTCAAAATTCATTCAAAGGAGTGTTTGATGAAAAGCCAAAGGCCACTGCTAAATGGGACACATGGGGTACATTCATAGGTGGAAGGACATTCAATACCCAGGCGCTAAAGGTTGGCGCCGAATTCAATGAGATACTTGTTTTAGGTGTCGGATACAATTGGCTTTCCAATGGAGTTTATAAGAATGTAAATGTTCAAGGTGTTAATAATCTCAGTGAATTCGAGCTGCGTTATTTTGGTCCTTATGCAGAATTGGATTTTTTTAAAAGCGGTCATTGGAAGGGCACACTTCCTATTCAATTAGGTTTTGGAAAGAGCTTTTTGAAGTATAATGATGCTGAAGGAAATCGGATTAAATTAAATGAAGGGCGCGTGATTCTTTATGAACCCGCCATGAGCTTCAGTTATGATATTGCGAATTTATTTGAGGTGGGAGCAGGCTTCGGTTATAGAATTATGTTAGAGAATAACAAGTCCATTGATCAACCCTTAACTTCACCCAACTTTGTGTTGCGTTTAAGTCTTAACCCATACGGTTGGGCTGAATTGTTTCATTTAGATGAAATGGGAAAAAAATTAATTGAGTCTAATTAGAATTTATGAGCGACGATTTCGATATAAGAGACGAGGCTGAGGGCACTACAGATAAGGATTTAGAACGAGTCCTGAGACCCAAGTCATTTGAAGATTTTACAGGTCAAAAGCAGGTGCTTGATAATCTTCAGATTTTTGTTCAAGCTGCCAAATTACGTGGTGAATCCCTAGATCACGTGCTGCTGCATGGCCCTCCTGGTTTAGGTAAAACTACCTTGGCATACATTGTTTCGTTGGAAATGGGAGTGGGAATTAAAACCACTTCAGGTCCCGTACTTGATAAGCCCGCAGATCTTGCAGGATTGCTCACGAATCTTGAAACGAATGATGTTTTGTTCATTGATGAAATTCATCGGTTGAGTCCTGTTGTAGAAGAATATCTCTACAGCGCAATGGAAGATTTTTGTATTGACCTGGTAATTGATACAGGACCGAATGCTCGTTCGGTTCAGATTAATTTGAATCCTTTTACTCTTGTGGGAGCAACAACAAGAAGTGGATTGTTAACCGCGCCGTTACGCGCACGTTTCGGAATTAATGCAAGACTTTCATATTACGATTCGAAGACATTAACGGATATTGTAGAGCGTAGCTCTGCTATTTTAAAGATTCCAATTACGCCCGATGCAGCATATGAAATAGCTCGCAGAAGTCGCGGTACGCCGCGTATTGCGAATGCGTTGCTTCGTCGTGTCCGTGATTTTGCACAGATTAAGGGTGATGGGACCATTGAAATCAATATTACTCAAATGTCTTTGGATGCATTGAATGTGGATACGCTTGGTCTCGATGAAATGGATAACAAAATTTTGATGACCATGATGAATAAGTTCAATGGCGGACCTGTCGGACTTACGACAATAGCAACTGCTGTTGGAGAAGATGCGGGAACCATTGAAGAGGTTTACGAACCGTTCTTAATTCAAGAAGGATTTTTAACGCGCACTCCTCGTGGAAGGCAATTGACAGATCTTACCTATAAGCATTTAGGGAAGATTAGAAATAATCCGGGGCAATTGTTCTAGTGTCTACTCAAGCTGAACATACGCGTATTGTAAAGGAAATTGCAAGTCAATTGGGATTTGCACATTGTGGTATTTCGAAGGCGGAATTTTTAGAAGACGAGGCTCCACGCTTAGAGCAATGGCTGAAGCAGAACATGCATGGAGAAATGCGTTATATGGAAAATTATTTCGATAAACGATTGGATCCGACGCTTCTTGTTCCAGGCGCGAAGAGCGTGGTGTCGCTTATGTTCAATTATTATCCGAAGCGGACACAGGATTCAGCCTTGCCGAAAATTTCGAAGTACGCTTGGGGAGAAGATTACCATGTGGTTGTGAAGGACAAATTGTTTCAATTTGTTGAACTCATTCGTGAGCGAATTGGTGAAGTAGGGGGAAGAGTGTTCGTGGACAGTGCGCCTGTACTCGAGAAAGCATGGGCAGCGAAGTCAGGATTAGGTTGGGTTGGAAAAAACAGCAATCTGATTTCAAAACAAAAGGGTTCTTTTTTCTTTTTAGCTGAGTTAATTCTCGATTTGAAATTGGATGCAGATTCTCTTGTGACGGATCATTGTGGAAGTTGCACTGCGTGCATAGACGCATGTCCGACCGCTGCTATTGTTGGCGATAAGATTGTAGATGGAAGTAAATGCATCTCTTATTTCACCATTGAATTAAAAGAGAATGTGCCAAGTGAATGGAAGGAAAAGCTTGATGGATGGGCCTTCGGGTGTGATGTTTGTCAAGATGTGTGCCCTTGGAATCGCTTCTCTATTCAACACAATGAACCTCGGTTTTTTGCTGAAACGGAGCGCTTGAATCTTTCAAAAAATGAATGGAAGGAAATGACTGCGGAAACCTTTCATGCTGTATTTGGAAAGACGCCGCTGATGCGAGCAGGATTGCAGCACATTCAGTCGAATGTGCTGGACTAATCTTCTTCCGGAAGTATTTCAGCTACTGTGAAAATAGAACCAGTAACAATGATTAGATCATTCGAAGTGCTGTTTTCTTGCGCTGACTTCAAACCCGAATGAACGTTCGGGTAGCAGTTTCCCTTCAACATAAATTCTAAAGCTTTTGCTTGAAGTTCTTCTTTCGGAAGGGCCCGAGGAATGTCAGCTTGAACGAAATAGTATTCAGCCTCTTTCGGTAATAAGGACAAAACTTGAGAATGCTCTTTGTCGTTCACCATTCCAATTACAACATGAAGTTTTTTGAATGGAATCGTTTTTATTTTTTCAACCAAAAAAGTAATTCCCTCTTCGTTATGTGCCACTTCGGCAACGGTTAAAGGGGCGTCTGCAAGAATCTGCCAGCGTCCCATGAGGTGCGTGTTTTCAATTACCTGAAGAAAACCTGTTTGAATATTTTCTTCAGAAATATTCCAGTCTAATTTTTGAAGTTCAAGAATAATTCCGAACGCTGTTCTTTCGTTGAATAGCTGGTAACTCCCTTCCAATGCTGATGTTGGAGCATTTAAGTGAGTACTATCAATAATGTCAGCATGTTTTTCCTTTGCGATTGTTTCAATTTCAATTCGAGCGTTCGATGGAATTTCGCCCAATACTACTGTAATCTTTTCTTTGATTATACCCGCTTTCTCTTTCGCAATGAGTTCAAGTGTATCGCCAAGAAACTGCGTGTGGTCTTTGCTTATTGAAGTAATGCCCGTTACAATGGGCTGAACAATGTTTGTGCTGTCTAGTCTTCCACCCATTCCAACTTCAATAATTGCAATATCAACTTGTTGCTCTGCGAAGTAATGAAAAGCAAGGGCAGTCGTTATTTCAAAGAAGGAGGGTTGAATACTCTTCCAAGATTCTTTTGACGCAGCTACAAATTCGGCAACAAAAGACTTATCGATTTTTTTTCCGTTCACACGAATGCGCTCTCGGTAGTCTTTAAGATGCGGAGATGTGAATAGTCCAACCTTATGCCCCGCCTCCATTAAAACAGATGCTATAAGGTGTGAGGTGGATCCTTTACCATTTGACCCTGCAATGTGCACAACAGGAAATTTCAAATGCGGATTTCCTAAGTCATTGCAAAGTTTGGAAATATTACCGATGTCGGGTTTGTACGCAGCAGCGCCAATGCGATGAAACATGGGTAGCTGTGAGAAAAGATATTCTACGGCTTCTTCGTAATTCACCTGATTACTTTACAGACAAAACAATGGTGATCGTTCCTGTTTGGGGCGTAGCACTGTTTGAACTTGTAAAAGTGCATTTACGAGCAGCCTCTAAGGCCAATCCGTGGTTGTGTGGAACATCCACCGTAATGTTTGAATTTACAACTGTAGCCTTTGTCACTTTTCCATTTTTATCTACAGTAATGCTTACAGTGACTTTACCATTTGCAGTAGGCTTTTTTGAGGTGCTTGGTGGAGTTAAATTATCTCGTCCCTTCAACGACCAGCTAGTTCCATTTCCAAAACCTCCACCGCTGAAATTTCCAGCCCCAGGGCCGTTTCCACCACCATCTCCACCGCCCGTTCCACCTCCATTTCCCCCATTTCCCCCACCGTTACTCGCATCGTTTCCGCCACCACCATTTAGTCCGTTAAGCATGTTATCTAATGCGGAAGTCTGCGTTTGGTTTTGAGCGGTTTGTTGGTTATCTCTAGCTGGTTTGTTCGTGCGTTCAACGGGAGTCTTACTCTCTGAAATAGTTGGTGCGGAAATATCTGCACCTAAATATGTTTCGGGCATAGGAGCGAAAGCAATTTCAACAGGTTCTATTGCCCCGCCAGCTTCCCCTTCAGCAGCACCTTGCCCTTCACCAGATGGGTTTCCTCCTCCGCCACCTCCAGCTTCTTCTTCTTTTTTGAGAGGAGGAGCTGATGAAAGTAAAAGAAAAACAAGGAGCATAATAAGCAAGTGAACTCCTCCGCTTGTGGCTGCGCCAATTATTTTATTTTTCTTTTCCTCTTTCATTAGTTTCCTTTTTCAGTTGCAATGAATGGTGTGCCTCCGATTTGTTGAATACCTGAAAATATTTCAATTGTTTCTCCAGTTGGAACCATTTTATCTACGCGTAAAAGAACACGTTTGTCGTCGGATGCATTTAGTTTTTCTTGAAGTTGATTCAAGATGGTTGCTTTTTCAGCTGGGGTTCCGTTAAGACTATAGGCCATGTCTTTTGTAATGGTTATAGATAGTCCAGCTGCGTTTTCTTTTCCATTTCCAGCTTGTGGCTTATCTATTTGTGCAGACAATTCTTGCACTGCTCCAGCACTAGCGATAATGAAAAAGATAAGCAACATGAAGATGATGTCAGAGAGTGTGGACATGCCAGACTCAATATGTACTTTGTGTTTTCTTCCGAAGTTCATGGTGCTTCCTATTAGTTCATGGGTTCGTCAAGAATGTCTACAAACTCAACAGCGTGAGATTCCATGGTATTTACCAATCGTCCAATGCGAGTTACCAATGTGTTGTATGCCACGTAAGCTAACATACCCACAACTAATCCGGCTGCAGAAGAAATCATTTTAATGTAAAGACCTTGCGAAACCACTCCGATTTCAATTTTACCAACGTTTGAAATGTCGTGGAAAATTGTAATAACTCCGATAACAGTTCCTAAGAATCCAAACATTGGAGCAATGGATGCGATGATGGCAAGTATAGAAGTGTTTTTTTCTAAATTAGAAATTTCTAATTTTCCAGAATTCTCAATAGCTCCTTTAATGTCTTCAAGAGGTTTGCCAATGCGCACAATTCCTTTTCCAATCATTCGTGCAACAGGAGTGTTGGTTGTTGCGCAAAGGTTTTTAGCAGAATCCAATTTTCCTTGATTGATGTATTGCTTAATATTGGTCATGAAGTTTGAATCTTCGTTGTTCGCTTTTGCAACCGTGAGCCATCTTTCAACGAAGATGTAAATGGTTATTACGCTCATGATTAAAAGCGGAATGTAGATGTACCAACCTTTAAGAACTAAATCCGTGATTGATAGTTTTTCAGAACTTGCAGCAATAGGTGCTTCTAGAAATAAAATAGCTGACTCCATAATTTTTTCGAATCTGTGTGTTTATTGTAACGTTCAAATTTGAAAAGAATTGCCCAAGAATTTTTTCACCATTGAATGGAGTTATTCAGATGTCGTGGTTGATAGAACCTCTTTAAATGTATCTCGGATCTTTTTTGAACGGAATTTTTTCGAGTTCTGTGCATTCAATTGAATAGGCACCGAACTCTTCCAGCACCGTTCCTGTGATCTTATAAATACCTCTACCACGGAAGTTACCAAACGATGAACTATTGGGGAAATGGACTGTGTCGAAGAACTGCAGTTCCTTATCTACGAATGTTCCGAAGCCCATGAGCTCTCCTTTGTTGGTGCGAGTCTTCTTTACATTAACAAGATAGCCTACAGCGAATATTTTTTTGTTTAGGTGGAAGGGAAGTTGCGCTGCTACTTCAGTAACTGTTAATTCTTCAGATGCCAATTCAAAGGGAGAACAAAGAGGAAAGCCAATGAGTTCCATTTCATCGAATGCCGTTTCCAACCAATCGTCTTGAAATTTTGGAAGCGTAAGGTTTTTTTCTGGTTCTTCGAAAAGTGAAAGACCCATTTCGGGTTTATCTGGATTGCCATGAAAGTGCGTTTCCCACAATAAATCTTTTTTAGGTTTGTTGAATTTCCGGCAAGCGCCAATGCGTATGAGTAAACTCATTTGCTCAACCGAAACATGCGCTTGATCCATGAGTTGTGCAATGCTTCGAATGCCTTCGTTTTGACGAAGTTTAAGGATGCGAATAATGGTGTTGGTCTCTAGACTTTTTACCAAACCGAATCCAAGAATAATTTCATTGCCATGCAAAACGCAGGTGGCATCGCTTTCCCAAATGCAAGGGGCAGAAATTTTTGCTCCGTGCTTCATGGCTTCGAGCACATAAATTTCAGTGTCGTAAAATCCCCCGAAATTATTGAGGGTAGCCGTCATGTATTCAACGGGGTAATAGGCCTTCAAGAATAAACTTTGATAGCTCTCTACGGCGTAGCTTGCGCTGTGCCCTTTCGCGAAGGCATATCCAGCGAAGCTTTCAATTTGTCTCCAAATTTCTGCGACGTCGCTGAAAGCATTTCCCTTTGCAATGGCTTTTTCAAAAAACGATTCTTTGGTGCGTTCGAATTCTTCTCTTCCACGAAATTTCCCACTCATTCCTCTTCGCAGCACGTCGGCTTCAGCGAGTGTGAGTCCACCGAAGAAGTGTCCTACTTTAATCACGTCTTCCTGATAAACCATAACGCCATACGTTTCAGGCATGATGGCTAGTAACTGCGGATGCGCGCGTTCTCGTGCTTTGGGATCGCGATGGCGATGAATGAATTCCTTCATCATACCGCTGCTGCTCACCCCTGGACGAATCACAGAACTCGCAGCAACCAATCCCAAGTAATCGTCTACTTGAAGTTTCGTGAGCAGCATGCGCATAGCAGGAGACTCTACATAGAAGCACCCTATGGCTTTCGCGTTACGAAGTAAATCTTTGATGCGCTCATCTGTTTTCAATGGAGCAACATTGTGAAGATCGATTTCTCTTCTCGGATATTTTTCCTTCACCAACTGAACGGCTTCTTTGATTTTTGCCAATCCGCGTTGTGAAAGAATGTCGAATTTGTGCAGTCCAATGTCTTCCGCAACCACCATGTCGAACATTACTGTCGGATGTCCTTTCGGTGGAAGGAACGTTGCAGAGTAATTGTGAATGGGTTCATTCGAAATAAGAATTCCGCAGGAGTGAATGCTTAAACTGTTCGGAAAATCTTGAAGGAACGATGCGTATCGCATGACGTTCTGCTGATTTTTATCGAGTGTATTCGGATTGAATTTTCCGCTGCTTAATAATTCAATTTCCTCGACAGGAAGTCCGAAAACTTTTCCCAGTTCACGAACAACTGCTTTGTATTGGAAGGTGTTGTATGCTCCAAGTAGCGCGACATTTTGAAACCGTTCGAAAATATATTCTGTAATTTCTTCACGGTCGGTCCATGAAAAATCAATATCGAAGTCAGGAGGGTTTTGCCTGTATAGATTAATGAATCGCTCAAAGTACAAATCGAGTTCAATGGGATCTACATCTGTAATTCGAAGGACGTAAGCTATTACGCTATTGGCACCGCTTCCTCTTCCCACATAATAGAAACCTCTATCTCTTGCGAATTGTGTGATGTCCCAATTGATAAGGAAATAAGAAACGAAATTTTTCTGTTCAATAATTTCCAGTTCCTTTTGAATGCGTTCTTCAATAACCGTACGATTGTTCGGTTCGTGTCCGTAACGGTAGGCTAGTCCTTCTTGAGTGAGTTGACGGAGCAATGCAACATCTTCCTGAAGGCTTCCTGTGAATGTGTTTTGATTTTTTGAAACACTATGGTTGACCTCTTCCTTCCAACAAAAATTTTCTGAAAATTGAAAAGTGTTTTTAAGGAGATCAGGCGCGCCTTCGAATTGCGCTTCGAATTCGTTTCGAGAAAGAAAAGTATCGCGTCTTTTGCCTTGTTGCGATTGTTGAAGTCGGCTCAGTAGAATGTTGTTCTCTATGCATCGCAACAATTGATGCATGTTGAAATGACGTTGTGATTGGAAGGTTGAAGTTTGAAAGGCGAGTGTTTTTTCTCGCTGCGCTGACCATTCGCTTCGTTCGAAGATTGGAAGGTCTGCCGAAGTCACACCGAGGTATTCATGTTCATTCAATTTGAATGAATTCTTTTTAAAGTTTTCGAATGGGTAGATGGTTGCGCAGTGTTTCCATATCGGTGCACGAACCTCGAATTTTTTTTTATTGTGAAGATGTTCTGAAAGGAATTCCGAGAGCTCGCGTACTCCAGCGGTATCGGAGGCATAGGCTACAAACAATTGTTGAGCATCGTTTCGGAAGTCGATTCCCCACAACGGTTGCACATTATTTTTTTTTGCAAGTCGAAGAAAATCGTGAAGGGTCGTGGTTGAATTTATTTCGGTAAGCGAAGCAATTGGATAATTATTTCGAGCAGAAAATTGCACCACGTCTTCCACGTTGAGCAAGCCGTAACGCATGCTGTAATACGAATGTGAATTGAGCAGCACGTTTAATCGAAAAGGGTTGGACTTTCGTTTTCTCTTCGTTTTTTCGCACGCGTTTCACCCATACCAAACATTTCAATGTGTTGGTGAAGAATGAAGGATGTTTCAGGAAGTAGCGCGTCTCCGGTAGGTTTCAATAAATCGCTTCCTTCCGCTTGAATACTTTTTATATCGGTACTGACAGGATAGGCGTTCAGTTCAAGATCTACAACAGGTTGCAAAATCGAAGTGATGTCAGCGAGGTGGGCGTGAGGGTCGAGCCACAATTCTTCTTGGTGTTTCGAAAGAATAAGTGGACAACGTGGATGTCCGATTTGTTGCAGGACACCCGGAGGCGCTGCGGTTGTTACTATAGCAAACGAATGCAGAGTTTCTTGTGTTGTAGGATTTTTCCATTCATCGTAAACGCCCGCAAATGCGAAAGGCATTCTTTCAGTTGAAAGAAAAACACAATGTGGAAAAGAGAGTCCACCGCGTTCTGGTCCTTCGTAAAAGGCATCGGCAATCACCAAACATCGTTTTCTTCGAATAGGAAGTCGAAAGAATGGTTTTTCAAGTATGCCCTTCGAACCGGAAAAAAAGAATGAGTTGTCTTTGTTATGATCGCCTTCTGCGCGCGCGTTCAACACATATTTAGGTTTATCGGCCCAAGCAGGTGTGAATCCGAATGTTGAATTTCGAATTTCAGATTTGTTTTCTTGTGTTATGATTAGTCCTTGTTTGCCAGCACCAATATTGGCTTGTGGTTTAAACACGACACCCTTGCCAATTTCAGCGCGAAAGGCTTTTTGAATTTCTTCAATTTTAGAAACTACGGCGTAACGTCCACACATGGTGCAAAATTGAGAGGTTAGTTTGTAGTGAATTTACGACGCAAAAGCAGAAATAACTCCTTCGAAAAAAGTTTTTCCAGCCGATGGTTTTTCTATGTGTCCCATGTGCCCAATTTCGGGAATTATGGTAATATGTGCTTGCTGAAGAAAGCTCCATTCAACCTTCATTTTATCCAAGGAAAGAACTTTATCATTCGCTCCAGCGAAATAGTGAATGGGAAATTCAGCTGTTTGGAGGAATGGAATAGAAGACTCTCGGTCGCGCATGGCTCGAAGGCTTTGCACTATGCTTTCTGAAGAAATGCTCTCAATTTTTTCCAATTGGTTGTCAATGGAAGACCTATGTTGGTTTGCATCGTGAAACAGCCCGTCAATAAGGTTGGTTGCATACATGGCTTTATGCTTTTCTGCAATTTCAATGGCTCGAAGGCGATCTTGTTTTTTCAACTCACTGTCTGCATCTGCGGTTGAATGAAAAAAGGCGAGTGCTTTTGTTTTCGCTGGAAAAGTTTTTGCCAAATGCGCCGCCACATATCCACCCATGGAATGTCCAATCCAAATGTATTCGTCAGAATCATTCGGCTCAATTTGTTGAAGAACATGATTCGCAAATTCTTCAATGGAAGAAGAAGAAAGGTTGTCGTTGTTGCCGTGTCCGGCGAGTTGAGGAGTATAGAACGAAAAAGGAAAATGGGAAGGAAGAATTTCCTTCCACATTTCGTTATTACCTAAAAAGCCATGAATGGCGATTATTTTTATCATTGAACGCGCTCCCAAGTTTGGGTGCGGTAGACGAATCCCCAATATCCTCTTACTTCGAGTTTGTTTGAATCACCCGCTTTCAACCACATTTCACAACGATAAATGTCTCCATTATTCGGATCGCAAATGGTTCCGTCTTTGTACATGCTACCGTTCCATTTCATGTTACGAACAACATCCATTCCCAACATAGGTTGGTCTTTTCTGTCGTCTTTACATTCGTAGCATTTTGGATTTTGATTGGCCCATTCAGAGCGAAATAATTGAATGACCTTTCCGTACAACTCGCCGTTTTGCTCACGTATTTCTACGATGCTTTTAACAAGTCCGGTCTTGTCATCAATGGTTTTCCATTTCCCAACAACACCTTGTGCTGCTGCAGATAGCGTTAGAAAAAATAGAGAAGTAAAAAACAATAGTGATTTCATAATGAATTTTTTTTCAAATTACTAAAGTTTGTGTTTAGACAAACGCGTTGCGCGTAATTTTTTTCGAATCAATGCATTTAAATCAAATCCAACAAGAAGAATAACCATGTTTAAGTTCAACCAAATGAGAATGACCATAAGTGTTCCCAGTGAACCGTATAATTTGTTGAATTGCGCGAAGTTCTCGAGAAAGTAGCTAAAACCAAAGGATGTGGCGATGAGGAGAATTGTGGTAAAAAGGCTTCCCGTATTCAAGAATTTCCAGTTCTTGCGAATGCGCATGTTCATTCCGGAGTTATATAAAATAGTAATGATGCAGTAGATAAAGGAGATGGAAATGAACCACTGCCCAAAGCTAAGAAACGGTATTATTCCTTTGTCGCCAATGATTCCTTTTTCGTGCATTGCGAGGAAAGTACTTTCGCTAATTGAACTTAAAATCATGGCCAAGAAGAACATAACACCGAGAACCACCATCATGATAAAACTGATAATTCGAACAAGAAAAGGGTGTGCTGAAACTTCAATGTGCTGACTGTTTTGAAAGGCCTGCATAATTGAGTTCATGCTTGCGGAAGCGTAGTAAAACATGAGTACAAAACCAACAGATAGTAAGGTAGACTGTTTTTTATTAATCAAGTCATAGAGTGTCCCTTCAATAAAATGAAAAGTGTCTCCGGGCAAAAGACTTTTAATGCCAAGGAATACATCTTCCTGAAAGTTCGCAATGGGAATAAATGGAATTAAAGAAAATATTGTAATTATAGCAGGAAAGAATGCGAGAAATATGCGGAAAGAAATGCTTGCAGAACGCATGGTTGTTTTCACATCGGAAAATGCAATGATTAGGAAGGAGGAAATTTCCCACATGTTTAATCCGCCGAATCCATAAGGGTGATAACGTTCGAGGAAATGTCGAACTTTAAAAAACCAGGCAGCGTAACGTGTGAATTTTTTCCTTTTCATTTGATCGCTTTCAAACTTAAATCGAAACTTTTTACGTGGTGTGTAAGTGCGCCCATACTTATGAAATCTACTCCGGTTTCGGCATAGCTGACCAAGGTGTTTTCATTTATACCTCCGCTGGCTTCGGTTTCCACTCTGCCGTTTATATGCAATACAGCTTCATGAAGTTTTTCAGGTGTGAAATTATCGAGCATGATGCGAAAGGCAACACCCGTTTCAATCACTTCATCAACTTCAGAAAGATTGCGTGTTTCCACTTCAACTTTTATCGAGAGATTTTTTTCCTTAATGAATTCAGAAATTTTACTTAGCGCAGGTTTTACGCCGCCTGCGAAATCGATGTGATTGTCTTTCACCAAAATCATATCGTAGAGCGCATATCTGTGGTTTGAACCACCACCGATACGCACGGCTTCTTTTTCGAAATAGCGAAAGTTTGGAGTTGTTTTTCTAGTGTCGAGTAGCTTACAAGCGGTATGCGCAATCATTTGCGTGAGACGATGCGTCTCGGTTGCAATACCGCTCATACGTTGCATAACGTTAAGCACAAGTCTTTCAATGGTAGTTATGCTCTGACTTTTTCCTTCAACAATAAACGCAATATCACCCTTCTTAACAACGTCTCCATCGTGAATGAATGTTGTAACTTTTAGAGATGGGTCGAAGGCCTGAATAATTCTTTCTGCAATTGTAATTCCAGCAATTACACCGTTGTCTTTTACAATTAATTGAGCTTTGCCAATGGCGCTCTCAGGTATAGTTGCAAGGGTTGTGTAATCACCAGGTCCAATGTCTTCTTGTAAAGCGGAGTGGAGCCATGCGCTAAAATCAAATGGATTCATGCTGCGAAGTTATGAATTCCAATCTTCGAATACTTATCTTTGAAACATATGATGAAAACGACATTGATATTTTGCGGACTATTTTTTTCTAACTTGTTATTCGGACAGTCGAATTGGTGTGATTCCGTTTCTGTCGGATTTCTTTTAGGTCAGACTAATTATGAAAAGAATGCCTTGTTCATTCAAGTTCCGAGTAACCGCAGCACCAAGACTTGTTATTTGTTGAAAGAAGTGAATTCAGCATTTGATTCAATGGCGGTTGCCGCTCAAAAGGCAGGTATTAGTTTAAAGGTTGTTTCTGGTGGAAGAAATTTCGAAATGCAAAAGGCTATTTGGGAACGCAAATGGAAAAGTCGCAGGCCGAATTTTAAGTCTGACAAAGAAACGGCATTGGACATTCTGAAGTTTAGCTCTATGCCGGGAACGTCAAGACATCATTGGGGAACTGATCTAGATATTAATTCTGTAGACCCGGCATACTTCAGTTCAGGAAAGGGAAAGCTTGAATATGAATGGCTGAAAAAGAATGCGGCATCTTTCGGCTTTTGTCAAACGTACGATAATAAGTCAGAGAGCAAACGCACGGGTTATTCTGAAGAAAAATGGCATTATACATACATGCCAATTTCTCGGAAATTTTTGAAGCAATACAATGAGAGAATCACCAATGATCTTATCATCGGATTTCTCGGAAGTTCAACAGCGAAGGAAATTGACGTTGTGAAATTCTACGTCAATGGGATTTCTTCTCTTTGCGATTAGTTATTTCTCTTTGATTAGTTTTTTAAGGTCGTTGCCAATGTCTTTTCTGAAATATTTTCCAGAGAAAGAAATAGTGTCGGCGGCCTCGTTGCTTTTTCCTATAGCTTCGTGGAGTGAACTTCCGTAGGCGGTTGCTGTTAGGACCCTTCCTCCATTGGTAACTACTTTTGTTCCGCTCTTTTTCGTTCCTGCGTGAAAGATTATGCAGTCACGAGCATTTTCAATATTTGAAATTTCTTTACCCTTTTCTGAAGAGTCGGGGTAGCCTTTTGAAACCAACATCGTAGTGGTGCAATAGCGTTGATCAACGTGAATGTCGCATTCACCAAGTGTTTGAGTAGCTATTCCTTCAAACAAATGCAGCAAGTCGCTCTTAATACGTGGAATAACGACTTCCGTTTCAGGATCACCCATTCGGCAGTTGTATTCAATCACATACGGTTCATTTCCAACTTTAATAATTCCAAAAAAGATAAATCCGCGGTAGTCTATACCGTCGGCTTTTAAACCTTTCACAGTCGGAATAATTATTTGAGCTTCTATTTTGTCTATGAATTCGGGGGTGCAGAAAGGAACTGGAGAAACGGCACCCATTCCACCTGTGTTTAAACCCATGTCACCCTCACCAATTCGTTTGTAGTCTTTCGCTTCAGGAAGCACTTTGTAGTTGTTTCCATCTGTCATAATGAAGATGGAACATTCAATTCCTTTTAGAAACTCTTCAATAACAACGGTACTCGAAGCTTCTCCGAATTTTTTGTCTGAAAGCATTGCTTTCAATTCTTTTTTTGCTTGTGCTAAATCTTCGAGAATAACCACACCTTTTCCAGCAGCTAGGCCAGAGGCTTTGAGGACGTAGGGTGATTTAAGTGTGTCGAGATATGCCTGTCCTTCTTTTAAGGTCTCTTGAGTAAACGATCCGTATTTAGCGGTTGGAATGCCGTGCTTTGCCATGAATTTTTTTGCGAAGTCTTTGCTTCCTTCTAACTGGGCTGCAATAGAATTAGGTCCAATTACCGAAACTCCAACAAGTGCCTTGTCTTTTTCGAAGAATTCGACAATCCCTTTAACCAAAGGATCTTCGGGTCCAACGATAACCATTTTAATACCGTGTTCAATTACCGCTTTTTTTATTGATTTGAAATCTGAAGGATCAATGGAAAGGTTGGTTCCAAAAGCCTCTGTCCCAGCATTTCCTGGAGCAACAAAGATGTCGTGAATAAGTGAGCTTTGTGAAATTTTCCACGCAAATGCGTGCTCTCTGCCACCGGAACCTAAGATCAATACATTCATGCTCTGAGTTTTTTACAAAGAAACAATGCATTAACGGCTCTCTGAATTCAACTTACTAACAGAAAAAAGCTCTCTGCTGAAGATATTTGGGTTTATTGTTGAAAAATGCCTATATTTGCACCTGAAATTAAGTAATTGAACAACGAGAGAGGGGGTTTTAACCCCTCTTTTTTTTAGTCATGATAACAGTTGCAGAAATAGAAAAATTGGTGAACGCCAAGATAGCCGAAACGGACACCTTGTCCGATGCGTTTATCGTTTCTATTTCCGTTCGTCCGGGCAATGCCATAGAGGTGCTTCTCGATAAAGATTCAGGTTTGAATGTGGAGGATTGCAAGAAAATAAGCCGACATGTTGAATCTTCTTTGGATCGTGAAAAAGAGGATTTCTCAATGGAAGTTTCTTCCCCGGGAGTTGGAAAACCACTGGTGGTGCACAGACAATATGTTAAGAATATCGGAAGAACAGTTAAAGTGAAAGTAGGTGAAGGAGAGAAGTACGAAGGCGATTTGGCCGAAGTAAGTGAGACTGGAATTGTATTGAAGTACCAAGAAAAAGAGGCGCTTCCCGGAAAAAAGAAAAAAGAATGGGTGGAAAAAACAGTCACCCTGGCATTTGATAACATAAAAGAAACCAAAGTAGTAATACGTTTTAACTAACCTTGTCATTATGAAAGGACTAAACCTGATAGAGTCTTTTGCAGACTTTAAAGAATTCAAAAACATCGACCGCGAGACGATCACAAACATCTTGGCCGAAATGTTCAAAGCTATGATTGTAAAGCGCTGGGGCGCTGAAGATGGCTTCGACATAATTATTAACGCAGAACGTGGCGACTTAGAGATTTGGCGCACGCGTCAGGTTGTTCCAGATGGAGAACTTGATGACGAGGTGGCTGAAATCGAAGTGAGCATGGCTCAAAAGATTGTAGACGATCTTGAAGTTGGTGAAGAATTAATCGAAGAAATTAAAATCGAAGATTTCGGTCGCAGAAACATTATGGCTATGGGTCAAGTGTTGAAGAACCGCATTCAAGAGCTCGAGAAGGATCATATCTACCAGAAGTACAAGGAACGCATTGGAGAAATTATCTCTGGTGAAGTTTACCAAGTATGGAAGCGTGAGATTCTTGTTCTTGATGACGAGAACAACGAATTGATTATGCCGAAGGATCAGCAAATCCCATCTGACTTTTATAAGAAAGGAGATACCATTCGTGCGGTTGTTTATCGCGTAGACTTACGCAACAACAGTCCACAAATTATTCTTTCTCGTACGGCTCCTGAATTTTTAGAGAAGTTATTCGAGCAAGAAGTTCCTGAAGTATTTGATGGATTAATTACCATTAAGAAAATTGTTCGTGAGCCAGGTGAGCGCGCGAAAGTTGCTGTAGAAAGCTACGATGATCGTATTGATCCTGTAGGTGCTTGTGTAGGTATGAAGGGTTCACGTATTCACGGAATTGTTCGTGAGTTACGCAACGAAAATATCGACGTTATTCATTACACAACTAACGAGAACTTGTTAATTGCACGTGCGCTTGCACCAGCGAAAATTTCAAGTATTAGCATTGATAAAGACAATGCGAAGGCAGATGTGTTCTTGAAGCCAGACCAAGTGTCTTTAGCAATTGGAAAAGGTGGACATAACATTCGTCTTGCCGGAAGATTGTGCGGTTATGAGTTAGATGTTTATCGCGAGACAGATGTCGACATCGATGATGTGGATTTGGAAGAATTCTCTGACGAAATCGACAGCTGGATTATCGATGAATTGAAATCGATTGGTTGCGATACTGCTCGTTCAGTTCTTGAGATTCCGAAAGAAGATTTGGTTAAGCGTACAGATTTAGAAGAAGAAACCATTGATGAAGTGTTGAGTATTTTGAAATCTGAGTTCGAATAAAATTCGTTTCGCTAGTCAAAAAAGTGCTTAATCACGAAGAATGTGTTAAATAGATTTTTTAAGGAACGGGAATAGATTTATGTCAGAAACAAAAGGACCACAACGCTTAGGTAAGGCCGCTACTAACTTAAATGTTAGTAAGGATACCATTATTGAATTCCTGAAGAAAAAGGGAGTTGCAGTAGATAATAATCCAATGGCGAAAATTGAGGGCGAAGTATATGATATGCTTTGTGCTGAATTTTCTACGGACCAAAAAGCGAAAGAGGTTGTTCAAGCAGCTGCAACGAAATTGCGTGAGTCACGCGAGTCGTTGAGTATCTCGGACAATAAAAAAAGGAAGGACGGAGAGAGCGAGGAGTTGTCGGACATTGATTTGGCAAAATTCAAGCGCCCAGATGCTGTGGTTGAAAAACCTAAAGTGAAGGCTAAACCTGTTGAAGCGCCTGTTGCTCCTAAGATTGAGAAACCTGCAAAAGTAGAAGATGTTAAGGTAGTAGAATCTGTTGTAGAAACGGAAACTCCTGCAGAAGTTCCTGCTGTTTCACAGCCTGACGAACGGAATCCGAACGAAGTTAAGGTTGTGGGAAAGATTGATCTTTCTGCATTAGAAAAACCGAAACGCGGAAAGAAAGCGGCAGAACCAAAGAAGGAAGAGCCGAAAAAAGGAAAGAAGGAAGAGCCGAAGGTTGCGGCCCCTGTGGCAAAGCCCGAGCCAACTCCAGAGCCAGAGGTTGTAAAGCCAGAGGTTGTTGAGAAGGAAATAATTCGCGTGAATGTAGAGAAGTTGGCAGGCCCTAAATTGATGGGTAAGATTGTTCTTCCAACAACTCCTGAAAAGAAATCGCCTGCCGCTACGGCTGCTGAAAACAAAGAGAAGCGCAAGCGCAAGCGTATATCGAAAGTAGATATTGGTCGCCAACAAGAGATAGACAAGAAAAACGCGAACAAACCTACTCGCACCCCTTATGTTGCTCAACCGAAAGCGGCTCCTACAGAGACGGATATTCAAAATCAGATTAAAGAAACACTTGCACGTCTTGGTGTTGGTGGAAAATCAAAGTCTTCAAAGAACAGAAGAGACAAGCGTTCTCAAGTAGCTCGTCGTAGCGAACAAGAAGCAGCGCGCATGCTTGAAGAGAATGCGGTGTTGAAATTAACCGAATTCGTAACGGTAAGCGAGTTGGCTACTTTAATGTCGCGCAACGCTACCGAGATTATTGCTGCGTGTATGCAGTTAGGAATTTTCGCATCTATTAACCAACGTTTAGATGCTGAAACCATTGCTATTGTGGCAGAGGACTTCGGATATCAAGTTGAATTTGTAGGCGCTGAAGTAACCGATGCAATTACGGAAGAGGTAGACAACGAAGATGATCTTCAATCACGCCCTCCGGTAATTACTGTCATGGGACACGTTGACCACGGTAAAACTTCCCTTCTCGATTACATTCGTAAAGCAGACGTGTTGTCTGGAGAGGCTGGAGGAATTACGCAGCACATTGGTGCGTATACCGTTACCCTTCCAAACGGAAAGAAAATAACATTCTTAGATACTCCGGGTCACGAAGCGTTTACCGCTATGCGTGCTCGTGGAGCACAAGTTACAGACTTGGCAATCATTGTAATTGCAGCAGACGACAGCGTTATGCCTCAAACAAAAGAGGCCATAAGTCACGCTCAAGCGGCAGGTGTTCCAATGATTTTCGCATTCAATAAAATGGATAAGCCAGATGCCAATGCAGAACGCTTGAGAGAGCAACTTTCTCAAATGAATGTGTTGGTTGAAGAGTGGGGCGGAAAGTTCCAAACGCAAGAAATTGCGGCGAAAAAAGGAATGAACATCGACAAGCTCCTTGAAAAAGTATTGCTTGAAGCTGAAATGCTTGATTTAAAAGCGAATCCGAAGAAACGCGCGATAGGTACAATCATAGAATCATCATTAGACAAAGGACGTGGTTTCGTTGCAACCCTTTTGGTTGAAGCGGGAACACTTCGTGTAGGAGATCCAATTCTTGCTGGACAATTCAGCGGTAGAGTTCGTGCTATGTTTAACGAAAGAGGTGGAAAGGTTGAAGAGGCTGGACCTGCAACGCCAGTTTCAATCTTAGGATTTGAAGGCGCTCCGAATGCGGGTGATCGTTTTAACGTATTAGCAGATGAGCGTGAAGCACGTGAAATTGCAACGAAGCGTCAACAACTTCAACGCGAACAAAGTGTTCGTACGAAGAAGCACTTGACCATCGAGGAAATTGGTCGTCGTATTGCTCTTGGAGATTTCAAGGAATTGAACTTGATTGTAAAAGGAGACGTGGACGGTTCAGTGGAAGCGTTGGTAGACTCTTTGCAAAAATTAAGTACAGAGAAGATTCAAGTAAGTATTATTCACAAAGGGGTTGGACAAATCTCCGAATCAGACGTGTTGTTGGCATCGGCTTCCGATGCAATCATCGTTGGTTTCCAAGTTCGTCCAAGTCAAAGTGCGCGTAAGATTGCAGAGAACGAAGAAATTCAAATCAAGTTGTACTCGATCATCTACAAGGCCATCGAAGAAATTAAAGAGGCCATGGAAGGTATGTTGTCTGCACGCATTGAAGAGCAGGTCGTTGGTACTGCTGAAATTCGTGAAGTGTTTAAGATTACCAAGGTCGGAACCATTGCTGGTTGCTTCATGCTGGAAGGTAAGGTTAGTCGCAATAGCCGTGTTCGTGTAATTCGTGACGGAATTGTTGTCTTCACAGGACTCCTTGGATCATTGAAACGTTTCAAAGATGATGTGAAGGAAGTGGTGAAAGGTTACGAATGCGGACTGAACATCGATAAATTCAACGACATCAAAGAGGGTGACTTAATAGAGGCCTTCGAAGAAGTAGAAGTAAAGCAAACATTATAAAAATGAAGAGAGCCGAAAAAGCTCTCTTTTTTATTCCGAATTAATAGAAATATACAATGGCAAAAATCAGCAACAAAGCGCCGAAGAACGCAGATGTAGTCGTAACTCTTTTCAATAAAAAAGAAGTAAAGAAATTGAAACTTGAAAAAGCTCAGTTGACTTATTTGGAAAGCGAAATCAACGTGAATCGCAACACCGTGTTAATGCCTTCATTAACTGAAAAGCATTTTTACGTGGCAATAGAAGGAACTTGGAACGCTGAAGCGAAAGAGTCTATGCGCAAGACAGGGGTGGAAATTCAAGCAGCCGTGAACAAGACCAATCTTGAATCGTTGCACATTGTGAATCAGAGTACGTTCGAGAAAGCCGCTTGGTATTTGGCTGAAGGCGCTGCTCTAAGCAACTACCAATTCTTGAAGTATTTCAAGGAAAAGGCAAACAAGAAAAATACACTTTCGAAAATATTTGTTACTGACGCTACAATAACTGAAGCCGACTGGTTAGAACTTCACAATATTGTTGAAGCAACGGAATTGGCTCGCACGCTTATTAATGAACCTGTTTCGTTTTTAACAGCAACACAATTTTCAGAAGAGATGAATAAGGCTGGAAAAGTAGCTGGATTCAAAACTCAAATTTTAAACAAGAAGCAAATTGAAGCACTTAAAATGGGTGGACTTCTTGGTGTGAATAAGGGCAGTATTGATCCGCCTACGTTCACCATTATGGAGTACAAACCAAAGAATGCGAAGAACAAGAAACCAATTGTTTTAGTTGGAAAGGGTGTGGTGTTCGATACAGGTGGATTAAGCTTGAAGCCCACTCCTGGTTCAATGGATGAAATGAAATGCGACATGGCGGGTGGTGCTGCAGTAATAGGCGCAATCTATGCAATTGCTGCAAACAATCTTCCTGTTCACGTTGTGGCTTTGGTGCCAGCAACAGATAATCGTCCGGGCGGAAATGCAGTTTGTCCGCAAGACGTTTTAACAATCAGCGACGGCACAACCGTTGAAGTATTGAACACAGACGCTGAAGGAAGATTGATTTTAGCAGACGCTTTAGTTTACGCTAAGAAATACAAACCAGAATTGGTTATAGATTTAGCAACATTAACAGGTGCTGCGGTTCGTTCAATTGGAACTTACGCTAGCGCAGTTATGGCTACTGCCGATCAAAAGGTGGTGAATAGTTTAATGGATAGTGGATTTGAAGTTTGGGAAAGACTCATTCAATTCCCAATGTGGAAGGAATACGGTGAAGAGATGAAGAGTGATGTGGCTGATTTGAAAAACTTGGGCGGTGCATTTGCGGGACAAATATCTGCTGCAAAGTTCCTTGAACATTTCACAGATTACCCATGGATTCACATTGACATCGCTGGTCCAGCTTACCAAAATAAGGTAGATGCTTACCGCACGAAAGGTGGAGTAGGTGTTGGAGTACGTTTGTTGTACGATTTCATAAAAAAGAATTACGCTAACTAAACCGAACAATCATTCGGTTTGAAAACCATTTAATAATGGAAAAAGTTAAAGTTGGAATTAGTTGTGGCGATATGAATGGTATTGGGCTTGAGACCGTGATTAAGGTTTTTTGCGACACCCGAATGCTCGAGCACATTGTTCCGGTTATTTATTCGCATGCTGAAATCATTAAGCAAACGAAACGCATAGGTGGAATGGAAGAATTCACTTACCAAAATGCTTCAACGGCTGAAGAAGCGGTTGCGAAGAAAGTGAATTTAGTGAATTGCTGGAAGGAATTCAAAGGAGATATTGAGTGGGGAAAGCCGACTGCCCTTGGCGGTGAGATGGCGCGTAGAAGTTTGGAAATGGCGGCGAGTGATTTGGCGTCGAATAAGATTGATGTTTTGGTTACAGCGCCTTTCAATAAAGACAATGTACAGAACGCAGATTTTAATTTCCCGGGACACACAGAATATTTAGCGAAAATGGCTGGTACAGATAAGGTGTTAATGTTCTTGGTGAGCCCTGCTTTGAAGATTGGAATTGTAACAGGACACGTTCCTTTGAAAGAGGTAAGTGCCAACATTACGAAAGAAAAGATTACAGAGAAGTTGGCAATCATGCGCGAAAGTCTTGAGCGCGATTTTGGTATTCCAACTCCCCGTATTGCGGTGCTTGGGCTTAATCCACATGCTGGAGATAACGGATTAATTGGCACCGAAGAGAAGGATGTGATACTTCCGGTGGTTCGTGATCAAGTTGAAAAAGGATTTCATGTATACGGACCCTTCGGCGCCGACGGTTTTTTTGGTTCAGGAGCTTATTTGAAGTTCGACGCTGTTTTAGCGATGTATCACGATCAGGGATTGGCGCCGTTCAAAGCGATAGCTTTCGATAGCGGTGTAAATTTCACAGCAGGACTACCGATAGTTAGAACTTCTCCCGATCACGGCGTAGCCTATGATTTGGCTGGCCAAGGAACTGCCGATGAGGCCTCTTTGCGCGCAGCTATTTTCACGGCAACTGACGTTTTCCTCAAACGCAAAGAGTATCGATCTTTTGCAGCTAACCCCTTGCAGAAGCAAGATATTAAAGAGAACAGAGAAGACCGTCGCGAATGAGAGTGAAGGTCTTGGTCATTGGTCATACGCATGAACCTTACGTAAAGGAAGGAATTGCGCGTTACACCAAAAGACTGCCGCATTACTGCACGTTCGAATATATTGAATTGAAAGACATCGCAACGAAAGGTCTAACCCCGGATATTCAAAAGAACAAAGAAGGAGAGCTTATTCTTAAGCAACTCAAAACGGAAGATTTTCTTTGTCTGTTAGATGAAAAAGGAAAGGCATTCACCTCAGTTAATTTTTCAAAACATATCGAAAAGAAACAACTCGCAGGAATCAAATCTTGGGTGTTGGTTATAGGCGGAGCGCACGGATTTTCAGAT
Organism: Flavobacteriales bacterium; assembly: GCA_044239865.1. Lineage (GTDB taxonomy): Bacteria > Bacteroidota > Bacteroidia > Flavobacteriales_D > Sanyastnellaceae > CAIZGX01. The sequence goes on along the minus strand of JBIIAO010000002.1, from coordinate 181,732 downwards.
GAAGTTTATGCACGAGCGAATGAACAAGTGCGTTTATCAGACATGACATTCCCTCATGACTTGGTCAGAATAATTTTAGTAGAGCAATTGTACAGAGCCTTCTCCATTATTCGTGGTGAAGGGTATCATCATATTTAATTACGACAACTTCGAAAGTGCTGCTTCAAGCGAAGCAATTGCTTGCGAAACATCATCGCGTGAAGCGGTTCCAACGCTAAGTCTGTACCACGTTGAATCGTCTGAAGATCCAAAGGCACGGAAAGGAACAATGGCTACTTTCGCTTCATTTAAAATATAGGAAGTAATGTCTCCTGTGTTTGCAAGAACATTTCCCTCAGCCGTTTTCTTTCCAACTAAATTAAATTGAACCGTAAGGTAAATGGCTGCTGCCGGAGGAATGGCACGAACTGCAAATCCTTTTTCGCGTAGGCTTTCGAATCCGGAATAAAATCCGTTCAGACGCGTTTGTAATTCTTCTTTGATCCAAGTTAAATAATTGTCGAGCAATGCAATGTTTTGCAAATATCTTCCAGCTGCTATCTGCTCTGGTCGTGGTGCCCAAGCACCCACGTGACCAAGAATGCTCTTCATTTTATCAATGATAAATTCAGGGCCAAATCCCCACCCCACGCGAACACCAGTAGCGGCAAGTGATTTGGAAATCCCATCTACGAACACGGTGTACTTTCTCATTTCAGGTCGAAGGGTAACTGGATCGAAGTGCTGTGTATCTCCGAAAGTGAGCAACGAATATATCTGATCGTACATCACGTACAAGGGTTTTTCGTTTGCTCCGCGCTTCGCATTTTCTTCCAACACCATGTCGCAAATACTTTCCAACTGATCTTTCGAAAATACCGTTCCTGTTGGGTTCAATGGAGAGCAAAGCGCCAATAAAGAAGCACCTTGAATATGTTCCTTCAACAAGTCTGCATTCGGCATGAAGTTGTCTTCAGGAAGTGTTTCAACGAACACTTGATGCGCGTGAGAAAGATGGGTGTAGTGATTGTTATTCCAAGAGGGAACTGGGAAAACTACTTTGTCACCCGGGTCAACTATAGCTTGGAAGATCGCGTAGATGATTGGACGCGCACCACCAGCGATTAATATTTCTTCAGCGGAATAGTCGAGACCTTGTTTTTCTCTTAGAATCTGAACTACGGCATTGCGCAATTCAACCACTCCGTTTGCTACGGGATAGTTAGTTAAATCTTCGTTGTAACAATCAATAATGAATTGTTTTAACTCAGCAGGGATAGGGAAAATTTGTGGGTTGAAATCGCCAATGGTGAAGTTGTATATTTTTTCTCCTTGAAGAATGCGGTCGCGAATTTCTCCGCCTAGTTTAATGATTTCAGAACCTATAAGATTCTCTGCCATCTGCGAAACTCGAAGGTTTAGCTTTTCTTGCTGAAGGGTAGCACTCATTTCAATAAATTGTCGTTCAGTAATTAGTGGTGCAAAAATAGTCTATTTTCTTCTTGAACAACAACTCTCAACTTTCGTGGAGCAATTCAAGAATGGTTCTAAAAGCCACAGCGCTATTGCCGTATTTGTCTACGTGATCTTTTTGAAGGCGCGGCGCATGTTCAGCGAAATACGCATCTAATTCACTTCGGTTAGCTGCGGTATATTGAACGGCGTAGGTGACACCGTTCTCCTCTTCCCCGTGAACTCTTAATATTCGGTTTTGCAGAAACTTGCCCGTACTCATGACATCTGGTATGTGAATGTCCTTCATCCAGGTAATCCATTCTTCGTGAATTCCGGGGTCTACGCTAACCGTAACGTTATATATAATCTTGTTCATAGTCTTTTCTTGGGCACAAAGATGTGGAGTTTTTCAAAAAGAAGATTAGATTTGAGGAAAATTAATAATTATGCAAACCGGCTTCAAACACTTACACATTTTACTTCCTTATTTATTGTTACTTCTTCCGCTTTTAGCCATTGTTGTTTCATTGGTGAAAGAGAAGAACGAAACTGTTTCAGGCAAGCCAAGCAAGTTGGTTTTATTTACATTGATTTTTTCTCACATTCAGCTTCTAGTTGGATTGGTATTGTTGGCAATGAATTTTTCTGCGATTTCTGGAACGGGCGTGAACATCATGAAAGACGCTGCAGTTCGCATGAAGCTGATTGAGCATCCGATTATGATGATTTTGGCTGTTGTTTTTATCACATTGGGATATTCGAAAGCAAAGCGTGCAACGAACGGACGTGAGCGCGCGAAGAAAATTGCAATATTCTACGGATTGGGATTGCTCATTACCATATTTGCTATGAGCTACATGGGGTACTGGTCGAAAATGGCTTTCATGCACTGAGAATGAACAAGAAGATTATTTACGTACTACTCTACTCTTTGTTAGCATTTGTTTTTTCGCTGTGCTTCGAAGCGTGTTCAGAAGAGCCGAAGACACAAGGGCCTGTGGATGCTCAAGCATTATTCATTAAGCGCTGTGCAACCTGTCATGGTAGTGAAGGAAATCTTCAAATGAGTGGAGCAAAAAAACTTACATTAAGTCAGCTTTCCGCTGATGAAATAAAAAATCAGATTATACACGGAAAAGCAGGAATGCCACCTTTTGAAAGTATGTTAACCGTTCAAGAAATTGATGCGCTTACAGCATACTGTATGAAGTTGTCGGGAAGATAAGATGGCAAAATTAGAAGACACGAAGAAACCCCAAGAGACCTGTGTGCTAGTTGGGATAGTGAATAAGCGACAGAACATAGATGTTCTTACCGAGTACTTAGATGAATTGGCGTTTCTTGCCACAACTGCCGATGCGTTTTGTGTGAAGCGCTATTGGCAAAGTCTTGATCACCCCGACAACAGAACCTTCGTGGGTTCTGGAAAGATTGAAGAAATTAAAATTTTTGTTTTTGAGAACGGAGTGGACATGGTCATCTTCGACGATGAACTTTCTCCGTCGCAATTGCGCAATCTCGAAAACTTGTTCAACGACGATGATCACAAGGTGAAAATCCTCGATCGTAACAATTTGATTCTCGACATTTTCGCTGCGCGCGCTCAAACCGCTCATGCCAAAGTTCAAGTTGAACTAGCACAGTACGAATATTTACTTCCGCGCCTAACGCGCATGTGGACACACTTGGAAAGACAGAAAGGAGGAATTGGAATGCGCGGTCCTGGTGAGCTTCAAATTGAAACTGACCGAAGAATTATTCGCGATCGAATTGCGAAGTTGAAAGAAGATTTGAAAATCATTGATCGCCAGAAAACAACTCAACGCGGAAATCGCGGAGCCATGGTTCGTGTGGCTCTTGTTGGATATACCAACGTTGGAAAGTCTACCATCATGAACATGATGAGCAAGAGCGAAGTGTTGGCAGAGAATAAATTATTCGCAACGTTAGATACAACGGTGCGAAAAGTAGTTGTAAGAAATTTGCCTTTGTTGTTGACCGATACTGTTGGATTCATTCGCAAACTTCCTCACCAATTGATAGAGTCGTTCAAGAGCACATTAGATGAAGTTCGCGAAGCAGATTTATTGGTGCACATTGTAGATATTTCTCATCCGCAATTTGAGGATCATCATAAGGTTGTTATGGAAACGCTTCAAGAAATTGGAGCGGGTGACAAGCCCATGATTCTTGCTTTTAATAAAATAGATGCTTATTCATTTATTGAAAAAGAGGAAGACGACTTAACACCTAAGACCATTGAGAATTATTCGCTTGAGGAATTGGAAGAATCTTGGATGTCGCGCATGGGTTCTGAAGATGTTGTGTTCATGAGTGCTGCGAAGAAAATACATGTGGAAGAATTTCGCGAAATCTTATACAACCGTGCACGCGAAATTCACATCGTTCGTTTCCCATACAACGATTTTCTTTTCGAAGATTTTACTTAATAATTCCGTAAATACTTAGACCTAGGTATACGAGGTAAAGCACAATGCTTTTCTTCAATCCGCGTGTCCAATAGGTATATATCGAAATGGAATTAACTGCAACGAAATAGTACCAATTGCTTTCGATGTATAAGATTTGCAAAACTGTTCCGGCAAGGGCAAAGGCCAGTACAAATGCGTCGAGTTGAGGAAGTGCCGAATTTCTTTTTTTCAAAACAAGAAAAAGTAACTGCCACAGAACAATTGCTCCGAATAAAAAAAGAATGTGATGAGATGTCTTCCAAACAGGATGCTGAAAAGCAGCGGTTGCGTTTATCCAACCATACATTGCGAAGCCAACGTAGAACAACTGTAGCCAGCTCTCTCCTGGCAGGTTGGCTTTTCGACATAAATAATAATAGATTAAGCTCCCCAGAATGGCCAAAGGCCAACACCATGCAGACTCCAAGAGATACAGAACAGTGTAGGCAAGACTTGAGAGTATGGCTAGAATTTCCAAAGCTTATCGCTTATTCAGAATATTCGTTGTCGAAAATCCTTCAACCAAAGGAATGGCAATTGCTTTTCCGCCGGAAGCTTTCACTTCCTTCGAACCCACCATGTAGGTCTTGTTCGATTCATCTGTCTCTTCTGGATTGTAATCGCCACCTTTCACCAAAATGTTGGGTTGAATAGACAGAATTAAATCGAGAGGAGTGTGGTCTATAAAAACGACTGCGGCATCTACACAACGCAAGGCTTCTAAAACGCGAACACGCGCCCACTCGGGGTTAATCGGACGTTCAGGACCTTTGTTTAAGCTTCGAACAGAAGCATCACTGTTCACGCCAACAATTAACTTATTGCCAAGCGCTGCTGCTTGTTCCAAATAAGTAACATGTCCCACATGCAAAATATCGAAAACGCCATTGGTGAAAACAATGGTTTCTCCGGCTTCGCGCCAAACTTTAATTTGCTGAAGCAGTTTTTCCATATTTGATTCTGTATGATACAATGAGGAAACCAAAGAAGCCTGAAGCAATTTCCATGAGTGTTCTTGTTGACCAAGAAACCGTCGCAAAGGTTAATCCGAGTAGGGAAGTAGATGCATTGCTTTCATCTGCATATCCTAAAACAATAAATCCGATGATTGTAATGGAGTGAAATGCTCCCAATCCGCCCGGAGTCGGCGCTAGCATAGCCAAACTTGCGCATATCATGAGGAATACCGATTCATTCAACCCCATGTGCTCACAACCTGGAACGGCTAATAAATTGAACCAAGTCATGAGTAACCACGCCCCCCAAATTCCAACGGTTAAAAAAATGAATTTGAATTTACCTTCAATTTTTCCAACACTTAAAAAAGCTTTCCATGTGCCACGAATGAATTCTGCGAATTTTTCAATGAATTTATTATTGAAAGTGTTCTTCAAGATGTATCGCAATACAAGGATTCCAATCACTATTAATGCGATTAAAACAATTCCGAGTTCCATTGAGAATCCGGGACTTTTTGTTTCATTCATTAACGAAGACAACGTGGAAGGTAAAAGCAAAATCCCCCAAAGGAGAAGAAGACCAAACATTACCATGTCTATCACACGTTCTACGATTACGGTTCCAACTAAGGTCGATACTGGAATTTTATCTGATTTGAAAAGTAATGTGCAACGAGCGACTTCGCCGCTTCTTGGAACCAAGTCGTTCATGCAGTACCCAAAGGCAACAGCGTGAATGGCATTCCAGGTGTTCGCTTTGTGACCGAGTGGCTTCAACAATTGGTTCCAGCGAATTCCTCTGAAAATAACAGACACGTATTCAATCAACAATGCAGCAACAATCCAAACCCAATGTGTATTTAGTATTTGCCCAACAATATCTTGAATTGAAACGCCTTTATAAGCCCAATAAAGCAGGCCAATGGCAAGTGCGGCAAATGCGAAATATTTAATAGCATCGCGCCACTTGATTTTTTTCAAACCAGCGAGTAAAAGACATATCAATAAGATAAAGCCGTTGCTTAAATAAATCCACAAGGGAAGATGGGTTAGCGCACTCATTAGTTGGTTGGCATTTTTACCTTCTTTAACGGTCCAGTCAAATTCAGTTTTTTGATTTATTCTATCGTAAACGGTTTTCCCTTTTTCATCAAAGAAACAAACGAAATGTTTGCCGTGGGAGAAAAGTGAATTTGGGAAATCAACAATCATACTATCCACTAGCCTATTTTTATTGTCACCAAGGAAGAAAGAGTGCTTAGGGCTAAAACCAATGGGGAAATCAAGCGGATAAATTTTTGTTCCTTCAGGAAGGTGCAATATGTCACCCACATCGCTGGTATGACTTCGACTTACAAATATGACTGAACTCAAAGGAGCAAGCATTTCAGCATAGCTAGCTTTGAACAAAGTATCCACAAGACCATTCGGAGAATCATAAAGTATGATGCCGTTTAAGTCAATGGCCTCCGTGCTTTGGTTAATGATTTCAATCCAATGCATAGGGTCTTTTGCCTTCATCTGACTGCCAAAACGACGAATGCGGAGTTTGGATGCTAGTTCGGATTTCTCAACATGTTTGAATTGGGCTTCCAATGTTTGATTTTTGTCACAGCTCAGTATTCGTGAAGGGTTTTTGTCCCCGTCGCTCCATTGGACAAATTCATAAGGAAAGCTACCTCCAATCGGTGAAACAGGCAAAGGGATATTCGCTATAAAAGGCCCTTCAACTGCTTTAAAAAAGAGCTTGGAGTTGTTTATTTTCAAAAGCTTTTCATTCGGGAAATTGGAGCTTAATTTTATTTGAACGGTCCCTCCAAGTTGAAATGCTTCTTGAAGGTGTGTAAGCATGGAGGCGGGTCTAAGTTCCCAGAAATTTTTATAGGTGGCAATGTGGTGTCTCCAACCACTCTCAGTTTCTTTTCGACTAATGGGATATCTATTTATGTGAAATGGAATTTCTTCTGAAATGTTATTTGCGAAATTATCCATTCGGTGTGCTGTTGAATCCTTGTGCAGAATTGTATTCATAATCAGACACGATTGCTGAATGAATCTATTTCGAAGTTCAGGGTTCAAAGTTGTATAACGAAGGATGTGCGTTGTCCAAAGTGGATTATACCACTCTGTTTGAACGGGGCTTATTCTTTCTTTCAAAAAATTTTGGGTGTGATAGTGTGAGCCACATCCTAAATCTCCGTCATAATAAATCCAATGCCATTTGTTTGCACCTGAGGTATCTTTCCAGAAACGAATGTTTCCACGAGAATCCATATTAGCGATAAATATTTCTAAAAAACTATAGTTGAAATAGTTTTCTATATCCATGAGTTTTTCTAACTCAATTGAAAAATTATAATCTTTATAGTGCGCTGCTATAAAGTTTTTTAGCGATTCGTAATCTTTAGAATTCCCTCCAGCAAGTTCAAGTAGTTCAGTTGTTTTTTTAGTAGCGTTGTGATTATTACCAAGATACTCTTTGTTGATTTTTTCACGAAGATTTATTATGCCGAAATATTTATCGTTGACATACATAATCACAGGTTCGTAGTCCATGTAGTCTACGTTGAGCTCAGCGGCGAAGCTAGAGATGCTTATATCCTTAAATCGTGTTAAGTGTTGATCACTACCGCTTGTTCTTAAAACTAAATGCTCAAATTCGTTGTAGGGCTTGTTTTTGAAAAAGTTATATTCGAAGTTTTTCTTCCCAACGGTTGTGTCAGTGAGAAGATGTAATGATTTTTCGGGTAACCCCAAGGTCCAACCTCCGAAGGTTTTGAGTTTACATGAAGTTGCTTCAACCAATTTGTTGTTGTAATAAAATTGAGCGAAGCAAGAGATTGGATTTTTTTTCCAGGCATTACCAATGTAATTGGAATGACCACCGCCGCCTGCGGTATCATTTCCACCCGATACCCTTGTGCCGTCATATATTCCTGTTGGAGGAAAGAATTGACTATCGGTAACTTTCAAACAGATTACAGGAAGCGAGTGTTTTCGTCCTACAACGAATGTTCCAATGAAAATTGTTTTGGGGGCATTAGCGCCTTCTAATTTTACTTGTATGCAGGTGTTCTGTTTGAGGGTAATTGGGTTTTTAAAAACTTGGAATTTATCAGTGTCAGAATTTCCTAATCGGAAGAGAATTGTGAACTGCGTATTGTTTTTAAATGAAACTGTTATTGCCTCTGCATAAACACCGCATTCAGGTGTTACTGAAATTCCAAGTTTCTCTAACTTTTGAAATGATTCTATAGGAAAATCTTTTGCACTCAAAGTAGAGGCAATTAGAAATAAGAGAAAAGTAAAGTAATATTTCAAATTAATAAAAAATTGTGGGAAGCAAAAGTACATTGTTTTTCTCGTTCAAGCGTAAGTTTGCACCATGAAACAGAGCAACAGTGAGGCACTTTTTGTAGAAGCGAAGAAATATTTTCCGGGAGGAGTGAATTCTCCGGTTCGCGCATTTAAGTCGGTAGGAGGAAATCCTTTGTTTTTTGAAAGAGGAAAAGGTTCGCATGTTTGGGATGCAGATGGAAATGAATTCATTGATTTCTGTTGTTCTTGGGGACCACTTATTTTAGGTCATGCCAACGATGCAGTTACTGAGGCTATATGCACAACAGCCGCAAAGGGCGCGAGTTTTGGCGCTCCAACTAGAGAAGAAAACGAATTGGCTTCCTTCATTTTACAACATCATAAATATTTAGAGAAGATTCGATTTGTAAGCAGCGGAACGGAAGCAGCTATGAGCGCTATTCGCTTAGCACGCGGTTATACCGGAAGAGATAAAGTGTTGAAGTTTGAAGGCTGCTATCACGGTCACGTAGATGCTTTGTTAGTGAAAGCGGGCAGCGGTTTAGCTACGCTAGGAACTTCCAGTAGCGCTGGAATTCCGCAGGCCTATGTGAACGAAACAATTGTTGTTCCGTTGAATGATATTGAAGCGTTTGATGCAGCCGTTGAAATGTATCGCGGACAAATTGCAGTGGTGGCTATTGAGCCCGTTCCTGCAAATAACGGACTGCTTATTCAAGACGGTGTGTTTTTGAAACACCTTCGTGAGGCCTGCACACGTGAAGGAATAGTGTTGCTTTTCGATGAAGTCATTAGCGGATTTCGTTTGGGTTTTGAAGGGGCTTCAGGTTACTACGGCATTCAGCCCGACGTTCTTGCCTTTGGAAAAATTATTGGCGGGGGAATGCCTGTAGGAGCCTATGGTGCTAGTGCGGAAATCATGTCTCAGATTGCTCCAGACGGTCCTGTTTATCAAGCCGGAACACTTTCTGGAAACCCGGTGGCCATGGCAGCGGGTCTAGCGCAACTGAAGGAATGTGCGAAGCCTGGATTCTACGAAGAATTGGAAAGAAAAACAAAGAAGATGGTAGATGCTATTCAAGCACATGCCGATCAAAAGAATAACGTGTTCAGAATCTTCCACATGGGAAGTATTTTCTGGGTTTCCTTTTCGAAGGAAAAATCAATACGACGAATGGATGAAATTCCAGAGAACAGCGGACAATTGTTCGCTCCGTTTCATCGATTCCTTCTAGAGCGCGGAATTTATTTGGGACCAAGCGGATATGAAGTTGGATTCGTATCAGCAGCGCATACAGATGCAGACATTGATAAGGCAATCGTAGATTTCTGCGATGCCTTAGATCACGTTTACAGCAAATAAATTCCTAAAGCATAAGCTAGGAAGGGAAGTTCTCGGAGGGCTTCTCTTTGTTTTTCCTTTGAGAAGTAGGTGAGACCTGCTTGAATGGCCAAGGCCAATATTCCAGCGTAAAATGAAGTGGGCATAAACAAGTGTCCAATCAACACGAAAATCAAAGAGAACAAAAGCGTGAGATTTGATCCTATCAAATGCGGCACCGTTTCAATCTCTCCTTCATCTTCCTTTCTTTGAACAAAGTCAATGCAAAGCGAAAGTGCTAAAGTTGTGAAGAAGACACTTCCACCTAACTGAAAAATTTCTTTGGTGTCTGGAATTGCAATGAGAATAGACCAGCATAATGCTACGGTGATATTCTTTAGCAGGGGTGTTTTTCGGAATGAAATTTTATGTTGAAGGAAATAGGCTATCGTGAAAAGAGAAACCGCTAACATAAGAACCGAATGAACGTTCGGAGAAAGGGTAATTGTTCCTGCGATGACTAATAAAGGCAACCAATAAGCAGCTTGATGAAGTTTTTGAGCAACCCAATAGCTATAAAATACCGCTACGGATAACAGCGTGTTTTCAAAGAGAGTTTGTGGGTTAGCGGTATTCAAAAGAAACCAAGAGGCGCCCGCTAGAGATAAACTCTGAAGCAATGCTATGAGCACGTCTATTGGTTTTTGATTAAGGAAATCAAAACGCCCGTAACTGAACCTGCAAGTCCGCTTAGGGCTCCGCGAATCATTTTTCGAGATCGCGCCGGTGGCTCAAATCCTTCAGCATACAAATCGTTATATTTAAAATTGGGATTTGAAATATACTTCTCTCTTATTTTAATCTTCCCAACATATTGAATAGCGGCATAGGTAATAGGCGGAATTATTAAAACGAGTAAACCGTCTCCAACTAAATATCCTGCTGCACCGCAAATCGCAAATCCAATAGCACTTATGTGTTTCGCTTTGTAGTTTTTTCTCGCATCTCCCGCTCCTGACAGATAAACACGCATTTCTTCAGGCGTGTAATAGTCTCCAAGCATGGTGTCTTGGAAGTAAAGTACTTGTTCCTTGCTTCCATTTGAAAGACTGAAAATTTCATTTTTACTCAGTTCAATCGCTCGTGTTTTTTCCTTGCCGAAAAGATTATGCCTCTGGTCGTAGATGTAAATCAGGCCGTCTTTTTCTTCCCAAAGGGTATTCTCTACCACCGTTCCATTCATCAACAAAACTTTTCCCTGTTGCACTTGCGTGAATGCGCAGGCAGGAAGAGCAAGTAGGAGTAGAATGAAAATTCTTTTAACGATGTCTATCATGATCAATGAGTTTAAAGCGCTCAAAGATAGGATTAAAAGGTGTGAGCGATAGACACCACTGAAATTTTACCTTGAAACTCTTTTCGTATAACTTGAAAGGCAGATTCCAATGTAGCGCCTGTAGTTATTACATCGTCTACAATTAGGATGTGATTTACGTTTGAAGGAATTTTACTTTCGATTTGAAATACAATTTTCCGACTAGTCATTCGATCCATTCGATTTCCTTTTGTGGCGCTTTTTCCGGCTTTTTGTTTTTTTAATATCATAGAAATAGGAAGTTGAGTCGCTTCAGATATTCCTTCGCAGAGAACGCGCGATTGGTTATATCCGCGTTCAAGTTCTTTGTTTCTGTGCAGCGGAATGGGAACCAATAAATCAACATCACGCAGCCAAGATGTTTTCAATAAACGTTTGCCCATTTCCTTCCCAAAGAAATTTCCAATTTGCATGTTCTTTTTGTATTTCAATTCATGAATGGCTCGTTGTTCAATGCTTTTAGGTTGAAAGAAGTAAAGAGATTGGACACTGTGCAGGGACATGCGATAGGCTAACTGCGCAAAAAGTGTATTACCCCTTCTTTCGAAGTGATTTGTATGGTGAAGATATTGCTTGCAAAAGAAGCACAGTCCTTCTTCCTTCAAGGATAGACTTCTTTCGCAGGCGCTGCACACCCTCGGAAACCAACAATTCAGTAGAATATTCAAAATCTTTCTCATAATTATGGCGCTAAGATGAGAAATGAAGATTAAATTTGCCGCCTATGATTATTCAGGTTTTAAAGTCAAAAATTCACCGAGTAACTGTAACTGAGGCAGATGTGAATTATATAGGCAGCATAACAATAGATCCAATTCTATTGGAAGCTGCAAATATGATAGAAGGAGAGCGCGTTCAAGTTTTGAATTGTGCAAATGGCGAGCGTCTTGAAACCTACATTATTATAGGTGAAAGAGGAAGCGGTGTGATCTGCTTGAATGGTCCAGCAGCATTGAAATGCACGGTAGGTGACATTGTCATAGTATGCTCTTACGCTCAAATGGAATTTGAAGAGGCGAAGGTCTTCAAACCGTGGGTTATCTTCCCAAATACCGAAACCAACACACTGGTTTAATTCAACGCTTTTTTTATAAAAGGAGGGAAGTAAGTAGGTTTTTCTTTTTGATTTTTAAGGAAGAAGTCATACAGCTCAGAAGTCCTAAACATTCGTTCCAATGCGCCGTGGTCATGGGTTTCGAAAACTGTGAATTTGACATTTTTTGAATCACACGACTTTATTCTTTCCACGATTTCATATGATTCACCAAAGGGCACGGCACGGTCTAATTTTCCGTGAGCTACCCAAACTGGAATGGTAGAAAGCTTACAGGCATCTTTTGCTTTTCCACCTCCACAAAATGCAGCAACTGCGCAAAATTTCTCAGGGTATTTTCCTGCGGTGTGTAAAGACCCATAGCCGCCTAAGCTCATGCCCGTAATGGAAATTCGGGTAGTGTCTATTCGATGTGTTTTGGCTAATTCATTCAAACAAGAAATAACCTTGTCGGGACTCCAAGATTCGCCTTTATTCACCTGAGGCGCAATAATAATTGCAGGGAATTTTCTTCCTTTTTCAACTTCTGCGATAAGGCCATATTTCTTAACTAAACTCAAGTCAGTTCCGCTTAGGCTTCGGCCATGAAGAAATACAAATACAGGCCAAAGGCTGTCTTTACTGGCGCTGTAATTTTCCGGTTCGTAGCACCAGTAGTGATAAGCAGCCCGGTTGTTTTCGACTTTGAATAATTTTGATTTTTGTCCAAATGCGATGCAGGTTAATAGGACAAGAAATAATGTTAGTTTAGTTTTCATTCGATTACAAAGCTATAGATTTTATTTCCTCGTGCAGGTTGAATTATTCTGTTGTTCCAAGCAATGGGAGATGATTCAAAAATACACCCCATATCTTGGGAAAAAACAACTTCGCCTGTAAGACCGTCGACCAACAGAACGAATCCATTTACAGTTGGAACATACAAGGTTGGGGCTCCGTTTTGATCATACACTGCAATAGGAGATACCCAGCTGTATCTCGAAAGCGGAACTTCGAAAAGCATGCTGCCATTGGTTTTGTTTATAGCGACGAGCATGCCTGCGCCGTGCACATCTGTGCGTGAGAATACAGTGTAGATGATATTTGCAGCTTTTTCTTTTCCGAGCAATGGGGTTGAAAGCATACCTCCGTTGTTAACTTTTTCGCCAATGGAAGAATAGCATTTTTTTTCGAAATGCCATACTTCCTTTCCTGTTAGTCCATTAATTTTCCTCAAGTAACCAAATCCCTCGGCGCCTTGCTTGTCTACTTCATTTCCAATTAAAATATAAGGAATTTCATTTTCGATTGAAATAACTGGTGAGGCATCCGAGTCATCTATGTTGAAGAAATGCCAGCGCGGTTTCATGTTGCGTAAATCGGCGCAGATAACATTTCCACCGTTGTCGGTGAAGTAACCCAGCTGCTTGTATGCGCTCGGGCTGGATTCGATTCCTTGGTAACGCGAATCAGAAAGTTTGTATCTGAATTGCTCAATTTTGTCGAATAAGTTTTTGCTGAAATCGTGACGATAGATTACCCCGGATTCAGTGGGCCAAATCATGGTAGAACTTGTTGTGTCTATTAATGGAGAGGCGTCGCACGCTCCCCATTTGCGATACGCAAATCTTGAAGGAAGAAACTCTTCGTGCAAAAGAGTTTGTTTCTTTAAATGAAAGGTGCGCCATGCCATTTCTCCTCTGTGCGGAATGCCATGTCCGACATAGAGTAAATCTTTATTTTTCGGATCAATGCTCGGTGTGCCTTTTATTGGATTTCGAATACAGAGGGGCGGACGAGTTTCAATTCCGGTTTCGAAATCCAAAAAATAAATATTTCCGGAGAGTGAAATCTGGATAATTTCTTTTAATTCGTTTCGATTTAAAAACTCAGGTTTGAGATTCGATAATTGAGCCAATTCATTTTTTTTCCAATTCACAACCAAGGGTTGGCCAGTCCAACCAGCACCTCCTCCCCAATAGCCAAAATTCCCGCGCAGGGAATCAATTGCTGTTTTAAACTCCCAATCGATACGTATGCTTTTTGGTTTTGAATTTACTTTTCCTCGAATTGGAGAATTACGCTGATTTCCTCCTCTGAAAGTGAAAATGCCTTCAGGGTTTTCTTCGTCTCTGTCGAAATATAATTTTTCAATAACAGCAACCGAAGTGTCTAAAGGTTCTAATTGAAAGGTAGAATCTATGCTGTCTTTGAAGTAGACGATTTCCTTTTTCTCGACAACTATTTTTTCTTCCTTGGGCGGTGGTGCTTGAGTGGGTGTATTGTTGCATGAATAAATAGATGCCAAAAGAATTGTGGCGGGTACTATTATTTTATTCGCTTTCGTCATATAAATTCTAGCAAAGATAGTAACGAACCTTCCCCTAAATTTGCATTCAAATAATTCACAACTATGAGCGCTTGGGAGAATACAGAGCAGTTTGCGAAAATGAAAGATGAGAATGATTCGTTGAAATCATTTCGTGAAGAATATTTCATTCCACAACACAACGGTTCGCCCATGTTGTACTTTACAGGAAACTCGCTTGGGCTTCAACCCAAGGGAGTGAAAGAGTATTTGCTGCAAGAATTAAGTGATTGGGAGAAGTTTGGTGTTGAAGGACATTTCGATGCGAAGCGCCCTTGGTTCAATTATCATGAAGTACTTACGGAATCACTTGCAAATGTTGTAGGCGCTAAAAACTCTGAAGTTGTGGCCATGAATCAACTTACAGTGAATTTGCATTTGTTACTTATTAGTTTTTATCGACCTTCCGGAAAGCGCACAAAAATTTTATTCGAACACAAACCTTTTCCTTCCGATCGTTATGCCTTTGAATCACAAGCGAAGTTGCACGGCTTAAATCCAGATGATGTGTTGGTTGAAATGCAACCGCGTGAAGGTGAAGTGCTGTTGCGTGAAGAAGATATTTTGTCGAAGATTAATGAATTGGGAGATGAGCTCGCCGTGATTTGTTTCGGTGCAGTGAATTATTTCAGCGGGCAATATTTCAATTGTGAATCGCTGGCGAAGGCAGGACATGCTGTTGGCGCCAAGGTCGGATTGGATCTTGCGCATGCTGCGGGCAACATAGATTTGCAGTTGCACAATTGGGACATCGATTTCGCATGTTGGTGCAGTTACAAATATTTGAACAGCGGTCCTGGAGGAGTTTCGGGAGCCTATGTTCACGAGCGTTTTCATGGGGCAGATGTTTTACGTTTAGCAGGATGGTGGGGAAACAAAGCAGAGACGAGATTCCTGATGCAGAAAAATTTCGATCCAACACATTCTGCAGAAGCATGGCAAATGAGCAACGCTCCTGTTTTATCTATGGCTGCTCATAGAGCCGCTTTAGATCTTTTCGACAAAACTTCCATGTCAGCTCTGCGCGCAAAGTCGAAAGCGTTAACCGCTTACTTAGAATTTATTTTTCAAGAATTGAAATCGAAAGGAGTTCCAGTCGAGCAACTCACTTCTCACGATGCAAATGAGAGAGGTTGTCAGCTTTCTATTCGTTTGGAAGGAAGGACCAAAGAGTTTGTTGGTGTGTTAGCGAAGGAAGGAGTTGTTGTCGATTGGCGCGAACCGGACATCATTAGAATGGCACCGGTTCCCATGTACAATTCTTTTCAAGACATTTACGCTTTCGGAAAAGTGATGGAGCGGATTTACAATTTGAGTTAATTCGACCCAAACAAAACTTTACTCGATTCATAGAGCAACTTCAATGCTCCAATAAGCATCACAAGAGCAAATCCGAATTTCACTTTTGCAATGGGAATGTTGTGTGCGAATTTGCTACCGAAGAGCGCACCCGAAATAAATCCAGCGCCAATCAGAAGTGCTGCCGCTGTGTTCACATTTCCTTGCTTGTAATAATGCATAACGGCTAGAAAACCTACGGGAAGAAGCAATACAGCTAGGCTTGTCCCTTGTGCTTGTAATTGAGTGTAACCGAGAAAGTACACAAGTGCAGGAACAATAATAAGTCCTCCGCCAACTCCAACAAATCCACTGAGCATTCCCGAGGCCATACCAATGGCGAGAAGCAAGAAAACAACGTATGCAGTAATTTCCATTTTCATAAAGTCTGGGTGAAAGTTAGTCTTATTTTTAATTGTTCCACTTCAAACTTCCCTTATTTTTGTTCCACATAAATTGAAAACAATGAATTTTCCAGCTGAATTAAAGTACACGAAAGACCACGAGTGGGTTCGCATTGAAGGCGATATTGCTACTGTTGGCGTTACAGATTTCGCGCAAAGCGAATTAGGTGATATCGTTTTTGTTGAAATTGAAACACAAGGTGAAAGCCTTGAAGAACATGCAATCTTCGGAACGGTTGAAGCGGTGAAGACCGTGAGCGATTTGTTCATGCCAGTTTCAGGAACTGTGATTGAGGTGAACGCCGGATTGGAAGCTGATCCTGCTCACGTAAACAATGATCCCTACGGACACGGTTGGATGATTAAAGTAAAATTATCGGAAGGAGCAGATTTAAGCTCATTGATGGACGCTGCTGCTTATGAAGCAATGGTTGGTTAATCTTCCAAAAAAATATTGGACAACTGCTCACATTTTGTGGGCAGTTGTTGTTTTCGGCCTACACGCCATGTCTAGCAAGTCTTTTCCGAAAATTTCTTTTTGGGAAAATTTAGGTCCCGATAAAATTGTACATGCCTTCATGTTTTTCGTAGCAACCTCACTCGCTGTTTTTTCGGGATGGGGGAAGTTTAAGTCTGTTACAGTGTGGACATGCGCAGGCGTCCTTCTGGAATACTATCAATTCTATTTCACAACCGATCGTTCTTTTGATTGGTTTGATGTTGTTGCCGATGCCACGGGAGTGTTTATCGCGTTATTGATTTTAAAAGGAACTGTTTCGAACAGAGGATAGAATTAAGGATTTTTTTTCAGCTAAACTTCCTGATAGAATTGTAAAGTTTACTTGTGAATTTCGAAGCTCAATTTTATATTTTTCAAATAATCGTTCTCTCTCGGCTTGAGCCGGCGCACTTCTAAGTGCATCCGCTTCCCACTCAACATCAGGCGCGCACAAAAAGTGAATGTCCATTTTGCAGGAAGGAAGAATTTCAAGTTCAGGTAATTTCAATTGGAACACTTCATCGTTCCAAATGCGCAGAACGAAAATATCGGTGTCGAAAATTTGGTAGATACTCTCTTTACTTTGAGTGAAGCGTTCGCATTGAATGCATGCGATTTGTTTGAAATCCTCTTCATTAGCGCGAGTCAATTGTCTTTCTTCGAGATACTCACGAGCAAATTCAGAAACATAAACAGCATCCGAAAGCTCATTTGCAAGCCACCGGGAAAGTGTTGTTTTTCCGCTCGATTCTGTTCCTGTGAATGCAATGCGCATTGGATACTTTGTTGTTTCTTTGCAAAGATGTCAAATACTGAGCGACTCTCATCGAAAATAAAACAACGCGACTTCAAATTGAATGCGCTACTTGAATTAACTGAAGCTATCAATGCGAATAGTTCAGAGCAAGATTTGATTTTCCAATTTCAAAATATTGTACAGACCCATTTGGGAATAGAGAGATTGGCCTTATTCGTTAAACGCGAAGATTGGCAATGTCTGCTTCAATACGGCGACATGAATGTTTCGGAATTTGTTATTCCGACCGATGATTTTTTTCATACAAATAAAGGCGTTGCGCTTTCGGAAGATGCTTCACATGAGTCTTATGATGTAGTTGTACCAGTATTGCACAACAATCAACCACTGGCTATTGCGCTTGCAGGAGATAACGCTGAGGATGCCCGCGGAATGAGTCCTACGGTGAAGCACATGCGCTTCCTTCAAACTTTAACATCGGTCCTTAGTGTTGCTCTCGAGAATAAGAGATTGCTGACCAATTTGGTTCAACAAGAAAGATTGAAGAAGGAGTTGGAGTTGGCTGCGGAAATGCAGCACTTGCTTTTGCCAAGTCGCTTTCCGGATACCGCTGCTTGGAATGTTCAAGGAATATACAGAGCGCATCAGCAAGTTGGTGGAGACTACTACGATGTGTTTCAAATCAACGAAGACGAATGGGTCTTCTGTTTAGGTGATGTTTCAGGAAAAGGAATGCCCGCGGCATTTTTAATGTCGAATTTCCAAGCTTACGTTCGAAATGCTTTTGAGGAAAAGCGTCCGGATTTAGTAAATCTCGCGAACAAATTGAATAAACGTGTTTGGGATGCGGTTCAGGGTGAAAAGTTCATTACGTTTTTTCTTGCTGTATATGATTCGAAAATCCAAGAGTTGGAATATGTGAACTGCGGTCACAATGCTCCTGTTTTCAAAACAGGAAGCGAATTCAAGCAATTTGGCGCGACTTCTATTGGACTGGGAATGCTTCCAGAATTGCCAAAGGTGAGCGCTGTGAGGCAAGTGGTTTTATCTGGAGATGTCTTGTTGGGCTATACAGATGGGCTTGTTGAAGTGAACAATGCTGAAGGTGATTACTTCGAAATTGAAGGTATTGAAAAAAACATGAAAGGCTCACACGCCAAGGATGTTTGTCTTGCTATTGAGAATGCAGCAAATGTTTTCCGCGGCGAATGTTTGTTCAACGACGATGTAGCCATTCTGGCTATTTGTTGGAAATAGCCTCTTCTTGTTTCTTCAGATGAAACAAATCCATCGCAACTAAAATCCCGATGAATCCCCAAAACGGCACCGAAGCCTTGTCCGTGTCCAAATAATTGTTCAAGGTGCCGTGCACGAAATACGTTATTAATCCTAAGAACGAACTGGCAATAATTGCTCGATGTTCTTTTTCTACCGCAGCATAAAACAATTTAAATCCGAGCACAAGGGTATACACAAAAATTGAAATAAAGAGTAGCAAGCCCAATACCCCTTCTTCCGCAAGTGGACCCAAGTATTCGCTGTGTGCGTTACCGCCATCGCCGTTGTTCGTGCTTATGATCGTTCTATCCTTCGCTTGCTGAAACGGCGCGTAAACGAATTGATAAGTTCCAGGCCCCCATCCTACAATGGGCCTTCTGTGAAACATTTCCATGGCGCAATGCCATCGGTTCAAACGTTCTAGATTCGAGGCGTCAGACGATACGTTCGATATAGAGGAAACGTGTTCATCTAATTTGTCGCTACTCTCTTGTTTGTTCTGCCCCAGCTGCTGCTGAATAGTGTCCCACGAAACGTAAAATACGCTTCCTGAAATAAGCGCCCCGTAGAGAACATACTTCAGCGGAATGCGAAGCATCATGATTAGTAGCACTCCAAATGCAACCACAACAGAAACCCAAGCCGCACGTGTGAAAGACAGCACAAGTCCAATGGAGACAATGAGTAGGGCAGCGTATATTAAGAAGGTCACCAAGGGACTTTTCTTTTTCAAAAAAAGTAAGCCAATGGAAACTGGAAAAAACATTGCCAAAACAGCGCCGTAGCTTGTGTGATCTTTGAATAAAGGCTCCATAACCCAATGCGCACTTTCTTTGTCGAAATTGAATTGAGCGTGTCGTGTTACGGTGTAAATTATTACAATGCAGAGTGGTGCTAAATAACTCGCGAAGAATTTTTTTATGTTGGAAAGGTCTTGGAAAAGATGAGCACCAAGCAAATAAAATCCCGAGATAAACCAAAGTCGTGTAGCAATGAATTTAAATGAGACAAGCGGATACTCGCTTGTTACGGCGGTGAAAACCATCCACAACAAATACAAGCCAATAATGTAGGTGAAAGGATGTTTGAATATTCTTCGGTCTACACTTTTTCCGGAAATGATCTTGAAAATCATTAAAAGTAAAAGAGCGGCTATGATGGGTTCAGTAGGCAGGTACATGCCAATGTGAGCCACTTCCATTTCCTCAAGATTAATACTCAAAGGAGTGGCCATTACACTGAAGAACCATACCCATTCAATTTTATGAATGGCCAACCACAAAGCAAATAGTGCCGCAGGAAGAATGAAAAGGAAGTACATTTCAAACGCAACAGCAAACCCTTGCGTTAGAGCGAAGATGCTTCCCCAAAATAGAATTGGTTTGTTTTGAATAAGTGCTGTGAAGGCCTTCACTGCTTACGCCTTTTTCAACTTTTCAATGTTGTCGCGAACTAAAATAACCACCACGCCGAAGACGAATGTAGCCATGGCACTCACCACAACAATGAGCCATCGAATGGGGTATGACTTTTTATCGGCAGCCGCTGCTTTGTCTACCACCAAGTGAGAGGAAATGTCAGACTCAACGTCAATCTTCATCAGATCATAACGCTTTCTAAGGATCTGCATTTTTTCATATCCCCCGTCAATTTCGCTTTCAATTTTCTTGTAACGCGTGCCGTATTTAGACAGGAAGTCCATTTGAACTTTGATTTCTTGGGCACGATCGGGATGACCTTCCACAATGGCAGTTCCGTATTGTTCTGTTAAATAGGCAATCTGGTCTTTGTAGCTGTATACTCCTTTCTCTTGAAGATACTGCATCGAGTCTTCAAGAATTTTTATTTCGGTTTGAAGGGTCTCTAATGAGGATTTAGCATACAAGAATGCCGACATAGCGCGGTCGCTGCGCATTTGGTTGCTCACAGAGTCTGTAAGTTGCGCAATATCATTGGCAATGTCCCTAGCGCGCTCTGGAGAGGCATCTAATACGGTAATTTCAATGGATCCAAATCGAGTTAAGTCAGCAGAAACGTTTTCATTGTATTCTTTTCCGATCAAGGTATTCGCTCCGCGGTCTGTTTTGGCAATGTCATACACTTCCCACAGGTTGTATTTCTCTATAATTCTTCCTCGAACTTGATCCGAGTTAATAATCTGCATCAATCGCTCGGCGTCTTCTTCCTCGCCATAGGCAAGGACGTCAGATTTCTTTACATCTTCTAAAAGTTGCTCCCCGAAGCTATGCTGCTGCGAGGCGAAAAGCACGACAGTGCTTTTGTATTTTTCTGTGATCAGAAAGGAAGCCGCTGCCGCAATTATTGCCGCTGCCGCCGTTACGAGGAACAGGTGTTTTCTCCACTTGAAGACAACGACTAATAGGTTAGACGAATTCAGGGATTCTTCAGAGTTATTTCCTTGGTTATTCATGCTTTGGTCAATGATTCTGCAAAAGTAAGGTCTTTTGAAGGAGGTTCGAACTGCTTAAAGGAGTTTGCTCGGAAATATTGCCCGACCTCTATTTTGGAGGTGTTAAATAAAAAATGGCAGATTAAGACATTTTTCAGTGAAAAATTCGAGTTCCTGTATTACTTTTGCGCCCGAAATTCAAACTGAATACATCTTTCTATGTCAACTCAAAATGGTAAAGTAGTTCAAATTATTGGCCCTGTGGTAGATATCTCTTTCCCTGCTGGTCAAAAGCTTCCTAACATCCTAGATGCCCTTGCTATCAAGCGTTCTGGCGCAGACGATCTAATCCTCGAGTGTCAAAAGCACGTGGGTGAAGATACAGTTCGTGCTATCGCAATGGATGCAACTGAAGGTCTTCAGAGAGGTGCTGAAGTTGTGGCTCTTGGCCGCACCATCACCATGCCAACTGGAGAGCAAATCAAAGGTCGTTTGTTCAACGTAGTTGGAAAAGCGATTGATGGTATCGGAGAAGTGAGCAACGAAAATGGTAATTCCATTCACCGTGCCGCTCCTCGTTACGAAGATTTGTCTACCGCTACTGAAATCCTTTTAACAGGTATTAAGGTAATTGACTTGATTGAACCTTACTCGAAGGGTGGTAAAATTGGATTGTTCGGTGGTGCCGGAGTAGGTAAGACCGTATTGATCATGGAGTTGATCAACAACATCGCGAAAGCATACACAGGTCTTTCTGTATTTGCAGGTGTTGGTGAACGTACTCGTGAAGGAAATGACTTGTTACGCGAGATGATCGAGTCTGGCGTTATTAAATATGGCGATGCATTCGTGCACGAAATGGAACAAGGCGGATGGGACGTATCTAAAGTGGATATGAAAGCTCTTGCTGAAAGCCAAGCAACATTGGTGTTCGGACAAATGAA
The DNA here is from genome assembly GCA_044239865.1 of Flavobacteriales bacterium. Lineage (GTDB taxonomy): Bacteria > Bacteroidota > Bacteroidia > Flavobacteriales_D > Sanyastnellaceae > CAIZGX01. The sequence goes on along the minus strand of JBIIAO010000002.1, from coordinate 159,823 downwards.
TGAGCCCCCTGGAGCACGTGCGCGTGTTGCATTGAGCGGTCTTTCAGTTGCTGAATACTTCCGTGATGGAGATGCTGAGTCAGGTGGACGTGATATCCTTTTCTTTATTGATAACATCTTCCGCTTCACGCAGGCAGGTTCTGAGGTATCGGCTCTTTTAGGTCGTATGCCATCAGCAGTAGGTTACCAGCCAACGTTGGCCTCTGAAATGGGAGCTATGCAAGAGCGTATTACTTCAACGAAAAGAGGTTCTATTACTTCGGTTCAAGCGGTATACGTGCCTGCAGATGACTTGACTGACCCTGCGCCAGCAACTACATTCGCTCACTTAGATGCAACAACTGTATTAAGTCGTAAAATTGCCGAGTTAGGTATCTATCCTGCGGTAGATCCATTGGATTCTACTTCTCGTATCTTAACTCCAGCTATCGTTGGTGACGAGCACTACACTTGCGCTCAACGTGTTAAAGGAATTCTGCAACGCTACAAAGAATTACAAGATATCATTGCGATCTTGGGTATGGACGAATTATCAGAAGACGATAAATTGGCTGTATACCGCGCTCGTAAAGTGCAGCGTTTCTTGTCTCAGCCATTCCACGTGGCAGAGCAATTTACCGGTATCCCAGGGGTATTGGTTCCAATTGAAGAAACAATTAAAGGTTTCAACATGATCCTAGACGGAGAGTGTGACGAGTTTCCAGAAGCGGCTTTCAACTTGAAAGGTACCATCGAAGAAGCTATTGAAGCTGGTAAGAAAATGTTGGCTGAATCACAGAACTAAGAGCAATTATGCGCGTTGAAATAATTACCCCAGAAACCGTCCTCTTCCAAGGAGAAGCAGAATATGTTTTTCTTCCTGGAAGTTCAGGTGGATTGGGAATCTTGAACAATCACGCCCCCCTTATTTCGTCGTTGAAAAAAGGAAGCGTGCGAGTGAAAGATGCTCAAGGCAAAGAATTGACTTTTGATGTGCTTGGCGGTACCGTTGAGGTATTGAACAACCAAGTAATGGTTTTAGCTGAATAATACTTCCTCAACGGAAGAACAATCTATCGTTATGAATATTGAACAACTTAACACCGGCTCTCTTACTGGAGAGTTGAAGGTGTCTCTTGACCCTATTGATTACAACGAGACTTACGAAACGGCCTTAAAGACCTACCGTAAGCGTGTTGATTTACCTGGGTTTCGCAAAGGTGCAGTTCCTGCCTCTTTAGTGAAACAACGTTTCGGAAAATCATTATTGGTCGACGAAATAAATAAAATGCTGCAAGATGCTATCGGAAATTATGTTTCTGAAAACAAACTTGAGTTATTAGGTAGTCCAATTCCAAAGGAAGGCGATGATGTTGGAGATTGGGACAACCCATCAACATTTACGTTCACTTACGAAATTGGATACGCTCCAACATTCGATTTGAATTTAGACAAATCAAAAACGTTTACGAAGCTTGAGGTAGATGTGAGCGAAGAGCTAATCTCTCGTCAAATGAAGGAATATGCTCGTCGTCACGGTCAATTGTCTAAGCCAGAAGTTACAGAGTCAGAAGACATGATCATGGCTGAAATTGCCGAGTTGAATGAAGACGGTTCTGTGAAAGAAGGAGGTGTTTCAAACAAGTCTTCAATTTTCTTAGAATACATCAAAGACGAAGCAACGAAAGCGTTGTTCGTAGGGAAGAATATTGGTGAGACAGCTGTGGTTGATCCATTCTTATTGAATGCCGACCACGAAGATCTTTCTCGCATGTTGGGTGTTACGCACCACGACCTTCACCACCTCGATTCGAAATTCCAAGTGATCATCTCTGAGATTATGCGCATGCAACCCGCAGAGCTGAATCAGGAATTGTTCGACAAGCTATTCGCTCCGGGCACTGTAACATCTGAAGATGAAATGAAAGCGCGCGTAACTGCTGACTTAGTTGCTATGTTCGAAAAAGATTCAGAGTGGATGTTCAAGCGTGACTTCGCGAAGGATATCGTTGATATGGTTTCTATTGAATTACCAGACGAGTTCTTGAAGCGTTTCATTCTAATGACCAACGAGAAGCCAATCGAAATGGCTCAGTTGGAAATGGAATACCCAGGCTATGCAAACGGATTGAAGTGGCAGTTGATTGAAAATAAAATCATCAAGGAAAACGAAATCAAAGTTTCTGTCGATGATGCTATGGATTATGTGAAAGCTTCATTAGTAGATCGTTTCAAGTCATACGGCATGCCTGTAGACGAAGAGCGTCTAGATCAATTAGCGAAGCAAACTCTTGCGAAGCAAGAAGAAGCAAAGAATGTTTATGACATGTTGTATGAAGACGGAGTAATGAAAGTTGTTCAGGCGAATTGTTCTTTGAAAATTGAACGTTTGCCTTACGAAGATTTCAAACACCGTGCTCAGCACTAAATAGAAATTGTAGAAAAAGAAAAACCTCGGAAATTCCGAGGTTTTTTTATGTCTAAATTGTTAAATAATTAATTCGGAATCAAAGAAATCTTTTCAAGAATTTCTGAAATCTCACGCTTCGCAGAAGCAATCTTTTTCTCAATCTCTTTGCGCATACCTTCAGCACCTTTACCGGTGAAGATGCCCATGTTGTTTTCGTAAGATTTGATATCGCCTTTTAGCTTATCTACTTTATCGCGCAAAATCATTTTTTCTCTGCTCAACCCTTTATCACCGGTAGACTTAATAGTCTCAATGCGCGATTTGTAACGGGTCATATCTGCTTCTTTGCGATCAGCATTTAGTTTGCCATATTTATCATCGAATGCAGCCTTGTGACGCGCTTGCATTTTCGCATAGTGCTCACGCGGAACATGTCCGAGTGCCTGCCAGCGTTCATTGAATAAACGAAGCATGGACAAGTCTTCGTTGTTGTTCCCAGAAAGCGGAGTATTTTCAATTTCAGTAAGCAACGCTTCTTTTAATTTTAAATTCTCTTCTTGAAGCCCCGTTAACTCACCGAAGTGTTCTTTCTTTCTTTGGAAGAATAAATCACAAGAAGAGCGGAAACGCTGCCATAATTTTTGTTCCTCTTTCGGATCAGCACCACCAACCTGTTTCCACTTGTCTTGAAGTTTTTTAATTCCTTCAGTGGCCAATTTCCAGTCGCTGCTGTCTTGAAGAGTTTTAGCTTCGTTGATGATTGTCTCCTTAGCTTTTTTATTCTTTTCGTAAACCTCTTTACGAGATTCAAAATATGTTCCGCGCTTAGTGAAAAACAAATCACATAAACCACGGAACTCTTGCCAAATTTCTTCGTTCTCTTTTTTCTTTACCCAACCAATGGTTTTCCATTCTTCTTGAAGTTTCAAAACTTCTTCAGTCCATTTGTTCCAACTGTTGCCCTGAGAAAGATCCAATTCAAGAATCTCTTTCATGCGCTGAATAAGAAGTGTTTTCTTCGATAAATTTTCGTTGCTGCTCGCGCTTAGTGCATCGTAATGAGCCTGCACGCGTTCTTGCTCAACACGCAATACACCAAAGAAATCATCGCCCATTTGCTGGAAGGTTTCTTTGGGAGAAGGACCAATGAGCATCCACTCGCGCTGAAGTCTTCGCACTTCAACTTCCAATTCATTTATAGACTCAATAGCAGAAAGTCCTTTCGCTAATTCCATCAACTCTTCCTTCAACTTGTGATTTACTTTTAAATCGTTCGCCTGAAGTTCTTTGTAGATATTGATATGATAGAAAAAGTCTTGATTCGATTTGTGCCAACGATCAATTAACGCAGGATATTTATCTCCAGGAACATCACCTGTATTGTCCCAATATTCTTTTATTTCTTTTTGAAGAGAAAAAGCTTTTCCAATATTTTCTTCGTTCTTGGTAAGTCGCTCCATGCGATCACACAAGTCAGATTTTATTTCGAAATTACGCGAACGCTCTTGTGCAAGCGCTTTGCCAGCTACTTGAATTTTGTCTTCGTATTCTTTCAGTAATTCTTGAAGCGTCCCTTCCAATTCATGAGGCGCGTATACAAAATCTACTTCTGCACCTTCTGCATTTTCAGATTTGAAATGCTCCCATTGCAATTGGCGCTCTTTTACGCTTTCAGCTTTCCAGTTACTGCGAATGTTTTTTACTTGATCACGCACCAACATAATATCTTCGGCTTGAAGTAAGTCGCGCAACTGGCCTATTAATTCCTCTTTCATTTTTCTATCTTCGATTCTCTCACAAATTTAACAAAGAAATTTCATAATTCCTTTGAACATTTCACACCAAATAAAGTATTCTTTCTAATTTCGAAAAATGCAAAACGAAGCGCCAATAGATCTAGCGAAATGCCGCTTGAAAATTCAACGGTATTGCGACAAGGCGGAACGCGCGCCCTTCGATGTAGAAAAGAAATTAATTCAATACGGAGTGTGGTCACAAGACCGACAAGAACTCATGTCGGAATTAATTACATTGAATTTATTAAGCGAATCGCGCTTCGCTTCAGCGTTTGCTCACGATCATTTCGAATTTCGAAAATGGAGTAAGCGGAAAATTGAGTTGCATCTAAAAGCAAAACGAGTTTCTCCCCGGAACATTCAAGATGCGATTCGAAATCTTCCGAGTGAGGCAGACTCGCTTCAGATACGAGCGCTACTTCCTGCCCTTCAAAAGAAATATGAAAAGAAAGGAAGGTTGAAAAATCAATATGCCGCGAAAGCCCTCATTCGTAAAGGTTTTCAGACAGAGGAAGTCTTTAAGGTTCTTCGTGAAATGAGTGAAGATATTGATTCGTTTTTGGATTAATTGACGTACTTTCGCGCTATAAAATTTCATTCCAGATGGCGATAACAATTGACGCGATCAACGAACTGAAAGAGCGCACGAGAGCGCTCGGGAGGTATCTTTGACGTGGAGGTAAAACTCCTCCAAATTCGTGAAGACGAAAAACTAACACAAGACCCCGACTTTTGGAACGATCCGAAAAAAGCCGAGGCAACCATGAAGCAAATTCGCAATAAAAAATTGTGGACAGATGCTTATCAAAAATGTCAATCTGCGGTTGACGATGCTCAAGTGCTTTATGAATTTTTTAAGGAAGGCGAAGTAGACGAAGCCGAACTCGACGTGCAATATAAACTTGCATCAACCGAGCTTGAAGAGCTTGAGTTTAAAAACATGCTTTCTGCTGAAGAGGACAATCTAAGCGCTGTTCTTCAAATTACTGCGGGAGCAGGTGGCACAGAAAGTTGCGATTGGGCAAGCATGCTCATGCGCATGTACATTATGTGGGGCGAAAAGAGCGGACACAAAGTGAAAGAACTTGACCTTCAAGAAGGAGATGTTGCAGGTGTAAAACAGTGCACACTCGAATTTGAAGGTCCTTTCGCATTCGGTATGTTGAAAGGTGAAAACGGCGTGCATCGATTGGTTCGTATTTCTCCGTTCGACTCAAACGCGAAACGACACACTTCTTTCGTGAGTGTTTACGTTTATCCACTCGTAGACGACACCATTGACATTCACATCAATCCCGCAGATATTTCTTGGGACACCTTCCGTTCAGGAGGTGCAGGTGGACAAAACGTAAACAAGGTTGAAACCGGGGTTCGCTTGAAACACAAGCCTTCCGGAATTATCATTGACAATACGGAAACGCGTTCGCAACTTCAAAACAAAGAAAAGGCATTGCAATTGCTGAAGTCTCAATTGTTTGAAGCCGAACTTGCTAGACGCCATGCTGCACGCGATGAAATTGAAGCAGGGAAAAAGAAAATCGAATGGGGCTCTCAAATTCGAAACTACGTGATGCAACCATACAAATTGGTGAAGGACGTTCGCACCGGAGAAGAAACCAGCGATGTGGAAAAAGTAATGAATGGTGAAATAGATAATTTCTTGAAGGCCTTTTTAATGGGACAAGGGAAAGGAGTTCAGCATTCCGATAACGACGATTTATAATTTATAAATAATATCATCATGGAAAATTTTCGTATTGAAAAAGACACAATGGGTGAAGTGAAGGTACCCGCTAATGTGTATTGGGGAGCACAAACTGAACGCTCTAGAAATAATTTTAAAATTGGACCTGAGGCAAGTATGCCGAAGGAAATCATTAAGGCTTTCGGTACATTGAAGAAAGCCGCAGCGCACGCCAACTGTCAGTTAGGAGTATTGCCAGCTGAAAAGCGCGATGCTATTTCTGCAGTGTGCGACGAAATCGTTCGTGGTGAATTGTATGATCAATTCCCTTTGGTAATCTGGCAAACAGGATCAGGTACACAGAGCAACATGAACGTGAATGAAGTGGTTGCAAACCGTTCCCACGTTTTAGCAGGCGGACAATTGGGTGAAGGACAAATGTTGTTGAATCCAAACGACGACGTAAACAAATCGCAATCTTCAAACGATACGTATCCAACCGCTATGCACATGGCCGCATACGAAGCGGTTGTGCGAGTTACCATTCCGGGTGTTACGCAGTTACGCGACACGCTTGCTGCGAAATCGAAAGAGTTCATGAACGTAGTGAAAATCGGTCGCACACATTTAATGGATGCTACGCCAGTGACTCTAGGACAAGAATTAAGTGGGTATGTTGCGCAACTCAATCACGGTCTTCGTGCATTGAACAACACGCTTTCTCACCTCGGTGAATTAGCTCTTGGCGGAACAGCAGTAGGAACAGGAATCAATACACCTGAAGGATATTCAGAATTGGTAGCAGAGAAAATTGCTGAGTTCAGCGGGCTTCCATTTATTACAGCCCCGAATAAATTTGAAGCACTAGCAGCGCACGACGGTATTGTTGAAACACACGGTGCATTGAAGCAATTAGCAGTTTCATTAAACAAAATCGCAAACGACATTCGCATGATGGCTAGCGGTCCTCGCAGCGGAATTGGAGAGATTCATATTCCTGAAAACGAACCGGGTTCTTCCATCATGCCAGGAAAAGTTAACCCAACGCAATGCGAAGCGTTAACCATGGTTTGCGCGCAAGTGATGGGTAACGATGTTGCCATTACAGTTGGTGGAACTCAAGGACATTACGAGTTGAATGTGTTCAAACCAATGATGGCATACAACTTCTTACAGAGTGCAGTTTTATTAGGAGATGCTTGCGTTTCTTTCGATGTGAATTGTGCAGTTGGAATTGAGCCGAACTACTCACGCATTGAAGAGTTGGTTAACAATTCATTGATGTTGGTGACTTCATTAAATACAAAAATTGGATACTACAAAGCGGCAGAAATTGCGAAGACTGCTCATAAAAACGGAACCACTCTTCGTGAAGAAGCGATTCGTTTAGGACATGTGACTGCAGAAGAGTATGACGAGATTGTAGTGCCTTCGAAAATGGTTGGAAAACTTCCAAAATAATTTGATACTTTTAGTACATGACTGACATTTCAAAAAACTACTGCGTTATCATGGCAGGTGGAATTGGTTCAAGATTCTGGCCTATGAGCCGCACGGCTTTTCCAAAACAGTTTCACGATATTCTGGGAACTGGACGCACGCTCATTCAAATGACGTACGATCGTTTTTTACCCCTTGTTCCGAAAGAGAATATTTTGGTGGTAACGAATGAACGATACAAGGCGCTTGTTTTAGAGCAATTGCCAGACCTTAAACCGGAACAAGTGTTGTGCGAACCTTTCATGCGTAATACGGCACCGTGTGTTGCATATTCAGCGTTCTGGATTGCAGAGCGCACGCCCGATGCAAATATCGTTGTTGCGCCGAGCGATCACTTGATCACGCGAGAAGCTTCATTCATTGAAGACATTCAAATCAGCATGAATCAAGCGAACAAATCTGGAAATTTAGTAACGCTCGGAATTAAGCCAACGCGCCCTGATACCGGATACGGATACATTCAATGGGCAGATGCGAAAGAGGTAGATAACGATCGCGTGAAGAAAGTAAAAACCTTTACTGAAAAACCAAATTTGGAATTGGCTAAGGACTTTATTGAAAGTGGCGACTTCTATTGGAATTCCGGAATTTTTGTGTGGAATTTACCTTCGATTATGAAGGCGTTCCAAAGTCATCTTCCGGAAATGTACGCACAGTTCGAAGAAGGAAAAGGAAAATACGGAACAACGGAAGAAGCTACATTCATAAACAACATGTACAGCAGTTGCGAAAACATTAGTATCGATTACGGTATTATGGAAAAAGCAAAAAACGTAAATGTTGTCTTAAGCGATTTCGGTTGGAGCGACTTAGGCACTTGGGGTTCATTGCACACGCAATTGGAAACAGATGAGCACAACAACGGAGTAGTAGGGGAGAACGTGATGTTGTACAACTGTGCAGACAGTGTGGTGCACGTGGGAAGCGATAAACTTGTTGTCCTTCATGGATTAAACGGATACATTGTGGTTGATACAGGTGTTTCGTTGTTGGTCTGTAAAAAAGAAGACGAGCAAAAAATTAAGCAATTCGTAAACGACATTAAGATTAACAAAGGCGAATCATGGGTATAATGAAGCACATCTTTTCCCTGCTACTTGTACTGAGCGTTGCGCATTGTTTTGCCCAACCCGATCCTGATCCAATTCCAATGCCACCGCCACCTCCTGGGCCATTGGTTGAAGAACCATTGGTTTTTCCAGAGGTCATGCCTGCATACGAAGGCGGGGAAACTGAAATGTTTAAGGACCTTGCCAAATCTATGGTTTATCCTCAGGTCTGTTTAGAAAACGGTTTTGAAGGAAGGGTATTTGTGCAATTTATAGTTGAAAAAAACGGTAAGATTTCAAATATTAAAATTTTACGTCAGCCAGAAGGAGATCTCGGAAAAGCATTGGGTAAAGAAGCCATTCGCGTGGTTAAGAATCTGAAGGACTTTTCACCTGGATCTTTGAATGGTGAGCCGAAAAGAGTCGTTATGACTTTGCCCATTGTTTTTAAGTTGAGCTAATTTCTATGAGTAATAATTTAATCCTTTGCCCTAACGAAGAATGGGTGTTGAACGACCTAGTTGCTGCAAGAACGGGTGGAACGAAAGTTTCACTTTCCGATGTGGCGAAGGAAAAAATTCAAGCATGTAGAACTTTTTTAGACTCGTATTTAGAGACGAGCGAGAATCCGGTATACGGAATCAATACAGGTTTCGGTTCGTTGTGCAATACCGAAATTTCAAAAGACGATTTGAATCTTCTTCAAAACAATTTGCTTCGTTCGCATGCATGCGGAATGGGCGATAATGTTCCTGAAGAAATCGTTCGATTAATGTTAGTGCTGAAAGCAAAAAGTCTTTCTCACGGTCACAGCGGTGTGCAATTGGCAACCGTTGAGTTGTTGTTAGAGTTCTATCACAGGAATATTTTACCTATTGTCTTCACACAAGGTTCATTGGGCGCAAGCGGAGATCTTTCGCCGTTATCTCACTTGTGCCTTCCGTTGATTGGGGAAGGAAAAGTGATGTACAAAGGTTACGAGCGCAATGCCGCCGATGTATTGAAAGAAGAGGGCTTGAAGCCCATTACGCTTCAATCGAAGGAAGGATTAGCGCTCATCAATGGCACGCAGTTTATGTTGGCCTATTCAGTAGAGAATTTAATTCGTGCCGAGCATTTGTTCGACAACGCTATAAACATTGCCGCTATGTCTGTCGATGCATTCGATGCGCGCCCAGAGCCGTTCATAGATTTAACGCACCGTGTTCGAAATCAAGAAGGACAGCAGATTGTAGCAATTTCAATGCAAGATGCTTTGAAAGGAAGTGAAATTCAAGTTCAGAAAAAAGCACACGTTCAAGACCCATATTCATTCCGTTGTATTCCTCAAGTGTTGGGTGCGTCGCACGACGCGATTGCCTATGTGCTTACCATTATTGAAAGAGAAATCAACGCAGTGACAGACAATCCAATTATTTTTCCGGAAGAAAATCAGATTATTTCTGGTGGAAATTTCCACGGACAACCTCTTGCGTTGAGCATGGATTTTTTGGCCATTGCGTTAGCTGAAGTTGCAAGCATTTCGGAAAGAAGAACATACAAACTTATTTCAGGACAACGAGGCTTGCCTGCTTTCTTGGTGAAAGACGCTGGCTTGAACAGCGGCTTTATGATTCCACAATACGCTGCTGCGTCTATCGTAAGTCAGAACAAACAATTGTGCACGCCTTCAAGTGTCGATACCATAGACAGCAGCAACGGACAAGAAGACCACGTGAGTATGGGTGCCAACGGCGCAACGAAATGTTTTCAAGTCGTGAAAAATCTACAGTCGGTTCTAGCCATTGAATGGTTAAACGCTGCACAGGGATTGGATTTCAGACGTCCACTTAAATCTTCGAAAGTAGTTGAAGACATGCACGCGCAATTAAGAGCGGTTGTTTCTCACTACGTTCAAGACCGCTTTCAGCATGCAGACATGCAGAAGGCTTTCGAGTTGTTGGAATTGAATTAGTGTTTCACTAAAAACAAGCGATTCACTCGGGTATTGCCTTGCGTTAATTGAAGGATATAACTTCCCGCACTCCATTCAGAAACATTTATTTGTTGCATTCTTTGCGGATTTCTCATGGTATAAATGCGCTCACCGGTTGAATTCAAAATATCTAAACGTTCGAAAGTTTGAGTCGTGGAAATACTAAGCGTTTCATTAGCGGGTTGTGGAAATAGTTCAAATTGGAAATCGTAATTTTCAACGGAGGTAATTGTTGTGAAATTTTCAGTCTGGATCGCGCAACCATTCGCATCTGTAATTATGCAATAACTAGTGGTGAGTTCTGGAATAGTTGTGTCTTCATTCGTGTCACCATGAAGCCAATTCCACTGGTAGGGTGGAATTCCACCATTGGTAGTCATTTGAACTTCACCAACACCTAGTCCGCCTTCAACAAAAAGTTCAACAGAATAGTCTAACGAATCAGGCTCTTCAATAGTGATTGTTTCAGAGAATTCACATCCGTTAAAATCAGTTATTGTTGAAGTGTAATTTCCAGCAAGTAAATAGATTGCGCTGCTTTCAGTCAAAAATAAATCATGGCTCCAAGTGTAGGTGTATGGAGCTGTTCCACCTTGGGGATTGTTAAAAATCCATCCGCTTAAATCTCCCGCGCAAGAAACGTTTTGGATATCCGGAGCGTTAGTAATTGCTGTAGGTTCGAAGATTGTATCCATCACCACGAATGAACATCCATTAGCGTCGGTAACAGTAGCAGTGTATATTCCAGCGCATGCATTGGACAGCTCACCTCCAACAGAACCATTGCTCCAAAGAACATTGATTGGAGCTGTTCCCGAAATTATGTTCAGGTTTATTGTTCCGTCACAAAGCCCGAAACAAGAAACATCTGTTGAAGTATGTTCGATGGTAAGCGGCGTGAATGTATTTAACACTGCAGGAAGGGTTGCTGAATTTCCTGCGAAATCTGTGACTAATGCAGAGTAGGAGCCTGGTCCACCTTGAATACTGTTTCCGGTGGATCCGTCTTGCCATACGACGTTATACGGCGCTTGTCCGCCTGAAATAGTCAATGTAATAGTCCCAATACCATTGTTTGTGCATGAAGGTTGAATAATATCGTTACTCACTTGCACCGCGGGATACAAGGTTAACGAAGTATTTGCGGTCGCATCGCCCGCTGTTGAACCAGTTCCGTTTACAACGTTTCCACTTGCGAAAAATGTTACAGGCTCATTTAAATTTGCCGGAGCAGTCCAGTTGAATTGGAAAAGATTGTTCGATGTCACACCGTTGTGCTCGAGGTAGGTTCGGCCGTTGAAGGCGTTTGCAACGGTAATTGTTTTTTGCTTGACGTTCGAAGCTAGGCTGCTGTAGCCGCTGATAGGCGCGCTTTCAGCGTCGGTTAAAGCAGTGAATTGAAATGCATAACCAAATGGATTTCCCATTGAATTGCTAACCGTTACTTTCACGGTATACGTATTCCCTGAAACAAATTGTGTGGTTGGAACAGTGCCGCCATTTGGAAAAACTTGAATTGCAACCGAGGCATTGTAACTTCCTCCACTGTGACATTGTCCACAAGTATTCTCTCCTGGAGCTCCTGTGTTGCCTGAGTTTGCTACAGTTGCTCTTCCGTTACTATTCGAAGCGAAAATGAAAAGGCCTAATGCACAAACAAATAGAATTTGAATCCAACGTAAACGGTTCATATAATTTTTTTTGTTAAGGTAGTGAAGAACAATTTAAACAACTACTTCCCACTTCCTTTTAACACAATCACAACCGTGTAAAAGAGAATCTTTATGTCCATGGCCAAGGACATGTTTTCGAGGTACAATAAATCGTAACGAAGACGCTGAACCATTTCTTCAACGTTTTCAGCATAACCATATTTCACCTGTCCCCAAGATGTAATACCGGGACGAATACGATGAAGCTTTTGATAGTGCGGATTTATTTTCGAAATCTGATCAATATAGAATTGGCGCTCGGGTCGAGGACCAACAAGTGCCATATCTCCTGCTAATACATTCCAGAATTGAGGCAATTCATCAAAGCGTGTTTTTCTTAGAAATTTGCCAAATTTGGTAATTCGAGAGTCGTGTGTTGAACTCAATTGCGGACCCAATTTTTCCGCGTCGGTGAACATACTTCTGAATTTAATTATCTGAAAAGGAATGCCATTTCTTCCAATTCTCTCTTGAAAAAAGAAGATCGTTCCTCGTGATGTAGATTTCACAAGTCCGGAAATAATAAGCAGCAGGGGAGATAAAATGAGAAGTGCAATAGCACTTAAAAAGATGTCTAGAATTCGTTTAATGCTGAATTGCCAACTCGGCATTAAAAGCGTATTTAAGCGAATGAGAGGAACTCCGAAAATGCTCGTCATCTTCACATTTCCAGATAAAATATCGAAGGTGTCTGGTATAATGTTAATGCGAACATTGTAGTTTTCCAAAAGAGCTAAAATATTTTCCAATTCTTTGTGGTCGCCACTTTCAACCGATAAAATGACTTCTTCAATTTGATGCTCTTCAATTATGGACGGTAAGCTTGGGTATTTCCCGAAAAGTGGTAGACTTGCAGAGAGCAGTTCGTCGGCACCGTTTATTTTAAGATATCCCTTAAATAAAAATCCAGGTGATTTTTTTAAATGGGTTATCTCATCTACAAGCTGCAGCGCTCTTGCATTTCCGCCAACAATTAGGGTAGGAAATCCCCATTTGCGAGACTGAATCTTTTTAACCGTTCTTGAAGTAATAGAAATTCTTAGTAGCAGGGTTAGGCCTAAATGAGCGAGTAAAAGAAATCCAAATGTTGTGTAGTAATAATTGTAATTAGGTAGCTCGTCGTCTAACAAAAACAAAAAGAAGATGACAGTGTTGCCAATTAATGAGGTCGCTAGAATTTGTCCAATTTCTCGTAAACGGTGTCTTCGCAATACATCGGAATACATGCCCCACATAGCGTAAAAGCAAATCCACCCGAGGGGAATAAATATAAGCGCAGCGAAAAAATTGGCATCGGTATGAAATCCTAAATCATAACCATATTTGATTGCTTCGAATTTTTTTCGGAGAACATAAAGACTCGTCCACGCAGAAGCAGCAGCAATCCAATCTGCTGCGACATATGAAAATATGATTCCTTTATTCTTCAAATTCTATTCACCCTTCGCTACCAAGTCACCCACTTCAAATTGTCAAGAAAAATGTTTACCGGAGTAGTGGCGTTTGCCGGAATGGCTTCAATGTATAATTCATGAAATTGAGCGGTTGGATTTTGCTGAAGCACATAGCCAAAGTCAATATAGATCTTTTTCCAAACAGTCAAAAGCCCATCCCCACTTGATGTCGGATTAATAATCAGGGCAAGATTCTTAGATGCTATTCCACCGGTAGTTGTTATAAATCCAACTGAGAAAATATTATTGCTACTGTAGTTCAATTCAAGAAAGACATTGTCACCGCTTGTGTAATTGAGGTTGTCGTCGTCTTTGTAATACAAATGACTAAGTCCTGTGTCTATGTGCCCCCAACCGCTCCTGTTTCCTTCGAAAACTTGAGCAGCTTGGTTAGTAACTGAAAAGTTGCCGTTGTTCGTTCCTGTTTGAACTAAAAAGTTCCCTCCTTCAAATCCTTTTTCCGTGATAACCGCTTGGCTGTAATAGGAAAAATGAGGGATGAGTGTGTCTACCTGAAAGGGCGACAGTGTTAACGTTGTATCGAATGGTGCGTAAAACGGATAACGAATACGTGTGTTAGAGATACCGTTGTTTTTAATGCCAGCAAATATTCGAATGTCGGTTGTGCCGAGATCTAAAATTGGAATTTTTGCGGGTAAGTCATAAACCCCCAAGCTTTGGTCCTTAGCGTAAACCCACACTTCGGTTATGGATTCGCTTGCGGTGCCTTGATCAAGATTTGCTTGAAACGTAAATGACGGGATATACAAATACGCAGGTTCTTTTTCCTCTGGATTTATAATATCACATCCTTGAAGTACAAGAACGAAAAGGGCTATAAAAAATACTGTTGGTTTCAATCGGCGTGTTTTGGGTTGCGAATATACATTCGCATCAAAAAGGTTAGTCTGAGAAACGGCAGAAAAGTTAGATTATTGCCTTAGAAAAAAAACAGCTTTAATCCTCAGAAGTGAACACGCTCTGTCTAATTTTTTCAGCAATCATTTCTGCTACAGCCAATGCTTTGTGTCCGTCTTCAAGTGATACTGTTGGTTCTGATTGCCGCAAGACGGCTTCACCGAAACTCATTAACTCCTGTTTCAACGCATTGGTATCTGAAACTGAAAGACTTTTTTTAGTGATTTCATTTTCTTCGTTTTCACGAAGAAGTTCATAGCTATGGGCTGTCTTGTTTAGAAAATCTGAAACGTAACAAGCATCTTTTTGGTAGAAGCGCATTTTACGCATGGAGTCCGTGCCTACACGACTGGCAGTAAGATTTGCAACACACCCATTGTCTAACTCAATGCGGGCATTCGCAATGTCAATATGAGGCGTAAGAACGGAAGCCCCATTGGCCGAAACTCTTCTAACATTTGCCTGAGTTACCGCTAGAACTAAATCAATATCGTGAATCATAACATCTAGAATGACAGAGACGTCGTTGTTTCTTCCCTTGAATTGACTCAATCGGTGTGCTTCAATGTACTTGGTGTTTTCAAGAAGCGATGAAACGGCTACAAATGCTGGATTGAATCGCTCAATGTGTCCTACTTGAGCAATGACTTGGGCTTCTTTAGCGAGTTTAATTAATCGGTTGCTTTCTTCTAAGGTCGAAGTAATTGGCTTTTCAATGAAAACGTGCTTTAAATTTCGAATAGCATTCGAAGCACATTGGAAATGTGAGGGCGTGCTTGAAACGACATCAACGACATCAACTTCGTTAATGAGCGCATCGAGGCTATGACAAGGCTCAATGCCAAAGCGTGCCGCTGCTTCTTTCGCAGCTTTAATATCTGGATCGAAAAAATGAATAGACTGAAACAATTCCGGTAATTCCGAAAGCACTTGCATGTGAATCTTCCCTAAGTAACCCGTCCCTAAAACTCCTATTTTCAACATAAATAATTCTCTTCTTATGCAAATGTGATTGAAATTGATGTCGACATCACTTCGTTGATTTTTACTTTTCAACACTGAAAAGCGGATGAAATAGTCCCGTACCTTGGCGGTATGATTGAGGATAATTACAGGCATAAAGGACTGAGGAGAAAATTAGTGGAGGAACTACGCGAAAAGGGAATTACAGATACTCGCGTTATAGATGCCATGAATAAAGTGCCTAGACATGCGTTTTTAACTAGTGCTTTTGTGGAATTGGCCTATGAGAACAAGGCCCTTCCAATAGGGGCGGAGCAGACCATATCTGCGCCGTATACCGTAGCTTTTCAAAGCCAGCTTTTAGATGTAGAGAAGGGGATGAAGGTTTTGGAAATAGGAACCGGCTCTGGATATCAGACCTCTGTCCTTTGTGAAATGGGAGCGAAAGTTTATTCTATTGAAAGACAGAAATTGCTTTTCGATACCTCGAAAAAGTTGTTGGCTGAAATGGGGTACAAATGCCACTTGGCCTACGGAGATGGCTACAAAGGAATTCCGGTATTTGCTCCGTACGATAGAATAATCATCACTTGCGCAATACCTGTTGTTCCTGAAGAACTACTTATGCAAATGAAGCCAGGAGGGAAGCTAGTTATGCCTTTCGGCGAAGGCGATAAACAGGAAATGACGCTTATTCAAGAAGACGCTGAAGGAAATTTTCAAAACACGTATTTCGGAGAGTTTTCGTTTGTTCCTATGCTAGAAAAAAGAAGCAACACGAAATCTTGAGTCTTATTTAATTCGAAGCGAAAAAACTTTTTCTTCGAAAAGAAATCCTTCCAACAAATCACCCGAAGTTACAGGGCCAACTCCTGCTGGAGTTCCAGTGAAAATTAAATCTCCAATCTTCAGAGTGAAAACTTCCGAGACGTTTTCAATAAGCTTATCTATGGAATGAATCATGTGTGAACTGTTTCCTTCTTGAACAACCGTTCCGTTTTTTTTCAATGTGAAAAGTAGGGTGGAAGGAAGTGATTCAATGTCGAAGAATTTCTCACTAACGAAAGCAGATCCGTCGAAAGCTTTAGCGCGTTCCCAAGGAAGCCCTTTCTTTTTCAATTCGTCTTGAACGTCTCTTGCCGTGAAGTCTATGCCTAGTGTCACCTCGTTATAATAGCGCGGAGCAAAAGATTCTTGAATGTGCTTTCCCAATCTATTTATTCGGAAAACCAGCTCCAGCTCGTAATGCACATCGTTGGTGAATGCAGGAATGACAAACGGATTTCCACGCTGAATAATCGCAGAGTCGGGTTTGCAGAATACCACCGGATTTTCAGGAACGGCATTTCCCAATTCTGCGGCATGAGCCGCGTAATTTCTGCCAATACAAATTATTTTCATTATGGACGAGCTATAAATTCAACAACAACTTTCCGGTCTCCGGGGTTCTTTCCAATGGATGCAACATCTCCTGCAAACTTAGCTACGCATCGATTAGAGTCAATCCCAGATGCCACAAGAAACTCTCGAACGGCCTTCGCTCGTTTTTCGGATTCTTTCCAGTTTTTTTCACTACTCCCGTTGCGGTCTGCGTAACCCGTAATAAGCACAGCGGTTTTAGTATTCCGCGCAAGTTTTTCGACAATGTCGTTCAATTGCTGCTTTGCTGAAGTACTCAGATCAGCTCCCGATTTCTCAAAATAAATAACAACAGGTTGAATGGGCACGATCGCTGCTGTGAATTTCGGCAAGTTCGACTTATCGCTTCCATTGAGCCATTGTCTAGCGGCTCCGTCAGAGGAGTAGGGTACAATAGGCAGCAATGAATCTTGAGGCGCGGAGTCTTGTCCAAGCATAGAAAAGCCTGAAACCAAAAACCCAAAAAGAGTCCACGCGCGCATATCTCGTAAAATTAGCGCAGACGGGTCAACTGAACCTATTGATTTTATTCACCATTCATTCACAATGAAGGGAGTTTAGTCTTTGTTCATAACGCCGTTTTGCGCTCGAATACTTTCCTTGTGAATAGCTTCGAGATAGGCAGATAGGAAAGTCTCTGTGAGTTGCGCCGACTTGCCCCAAGCTTCACGACTTTCAAGAATTTCCTTCCAACGTTCCAATTGGAAAATGATTATGCCTTCATCTTTTTTCAAAGCGCCCATCTCTCTTGCGATATCCATTCGTTTTCCCAACAAATCAATAATATCTGCATCTAAAGCATCTACGCGATCTCTCAGTATTTGAAGTTTTTCAGCAGAATTGGAAGTGAGTGAGGTGGTTCTGTAATGCAGAGCAGCAGCCATTTCCGCAACTTGAGCTGGGGTAATTTGTTGGGCGGCATCGCTTAAGGCACTGTCAGGATTCGGGTGACTTTCAATCATGATTCCATTCATGCCCAAGTCAATGGCGCGTTGGCTAACGTCTTTCAGCAATGTCCTATTTCCACAGATGTGGCTGGGGTCACAGAGAAGAGGTATATCGGGAAATTGTGTTTTGAATTCAATTGGAATTTCCCAGAGCGGTTTGTTTCGGTAAGGTAGTTTATTGGCTACTGAGAACCCTCGGTGAATAGCGCTTAAATCGGTAAGCCCTACTTTTTGAAATCGCTCAAAGGCACCAATCCATAACGAAAGGTCAGGATTAATGGGGTTCTTAATAAAGATGGGAATGTTCACCCCACGCAGCGCTTCAGCAATTTCTTTCACTGAAAAAGGATTCGTAGTTGTTCGTGCACCAATCCAAAGAGCATCGAAATTATGTTCAAGACACAATTCTACGTGCTGAGAAGTAGCTACTTCTGTAATGATTTTAACCCCCGTTTCTTCTTTGGCTTTTTTCATCCAAGAAAGCGCTGGGGCTCCCATTCCTTCGAATGAATTCGGACTAGTTCGTGGCTTCCACAAGCCTGCGCGGTAATAAGATAAAGGTATTTTCAAACTTAAATCACGGGCGGTTTGTATAACCTGTTCTTCAGACTCCGCGCTGCACGGTCCCGCTATCCATGTGAAATTACTTTTTATCTTTTCCATTTCGTCTAATCAATCGTTCTGCGAAAGTACCTTATTCCGTTGGGCACAAGTGTTTTTTATAGACATAAAAAAAAGGGGAAAATTCCCCTTTGTGCCCTGGACTGGACTCGAACCAGCATACCTTACGGAACCACCCCCTCAAGATGGCGTGTCTACCAATTTCACCACCAGGGCAATTGAGAATGAAAAAAGGCAGTTTCCTGCCTTTTTTCTTTTTGGTGATCCCGCTGGGATTCGAACCCAGGGCCCATACATTAAAAGTGTATTGCTCTACCAGCTGAGCTACGAGATCATCTTGCTCTTAAAAGCGGCTGCAAATATACACATATTTTTCAAATTCCTATTTTTTTGAAATCATTTTAATAAACGGACAACTATTTTCTGAATGAAATAGTCAACACATTACCTATTTTTGTTTTTATGGAAAAGAAAATTCTGCTCTCTCTCTTTTTGTTCCTCGGAACAATTGGAATTTCGTTCGCTCAGTCGAACATAACCAGTCGTCACAACAGTGATGCTTCTTGGTTGAATTTTTTACAGAACAACATGTTTTCGGTGACTTTAGCTCCCGAAAAAGCGGCGATTACCCCTGTGTTGAATACTTCAGGAGATAACCTTCTGGATTCTGCATCGCCAACGCCACAGATGCTTTTCGCAGTTTTAACGAGCACTCCCGCGCTTCAACCAGATGCGATAGAAACGAAAGCTTATCGTTGGATGAACTCAGATTACGTGATCACCGTTTTTTCGGCAAAACGCTTAGAGACTTTATACAAAAGAGAATTGATAAACAACAAAGCCAAGTAAAATGAAAAAAGTTTTATTCTCCCTTTTCGTAGCGGCGTTGTCCGTTTTTCAAGCATCCGCTCAGGAGTATCCCGTTGGAACTGCGTTCATTTCTGATTGTGGTGGTTTCTTGGTAGATCCTGGACTAAGTGCGTCAGACTATGGTCCGAACATCGTAGCGATTTCTGTAATATGTTCCGACGCGACAATTCCTGGACAGGTTAATCTAGATTTTAGTTTCTTTAACCTTGGCGCTGGCGACCAACTTGCTATTTTCAACGGTGGAGACGCGAGTGCTCCACTCATTGGAACGTACATTGGTTCAGACTTGAGCAATATTGTAATTTCTTCAAGTAATCCTTCCAATTGTCTTACAGTCCTCTTTACATCCGATGCTGATGCAAGTGTAGGAAGCTTTGGTGCTGAGATATCATGTGGTATTCCATGTGAACCACCAATAGTTGCAGTTACAGTGGACCAACCCGATTTTCAGCCTACTCGTCTCTGTGTGGGAGAATCAATAACCTTCGATGCGTCAACAACAGTTTTTGTTCCTGGTACAATCTTGGGCAGTCACACGTGGGATTTCGATGATGGAACAACTGATGTGACTTCTTGGCCAATTGTTACGCACACCTTTTCGGAATCAGGTGCTTACATGGTAGAATTGATGGTGTTGGATACGAACGGTTGTGGAAACATTAATTTGATTGACGCTTTAATTTTAGTGGATACTTACCCTTCTATAAACATTGCTGCAGATGACTTCCAGGCTTGTCTTGGACAAGAAATAAACTTAGCTGTTTCAATAGAACCAACCTACTGGTCAGCGCTTCCAACAGCGAATTTAGGTGGTGCATTATTCATACCAGATGATCAATCACAGTGCTTTTCTGACACCATCTATTTTGGTGGATTTAACGCTGGTCAAACCATTCAGAGTGCCTCGGACATAGACAATTTCTTTATGAACTTTGAGCACAGTTTCATGGGTGATATCGTAATCTCCTTTGAGTGTCCAAACGGACAAACGCTTATTGTTCACCAACAAGGTGGAAGTGGAACTTTCCTAGGTGAGCCTGTAGATATAATGGGACCTGCTGACCCTGCAGGAATAGGTTACGACTATTATTTTTCTCCCACAGCAACTGCAGGTACTTGGGCAGCTAATACAGGAGGCACTTTGCCAAGCGGAACATATAACTCCGTTCAACCTTTTACGAATTTAATTGGTTGTCCATTAAATGGTGCATGGATTATTGAAGTATGTGACTTGTGGGCTTCTGATGACGGATGGATTTTTGACTGGTCTGTAACTTTTGATTCATCACTTTACCCACCATTGGTTTCTTTCCTTCCTTCTTTCGGATATACGTGTGATTCTATCACTTGGACCGGCCCAGGAATTACTAGCACAATTGCGAACTGTGGAGGAGCGATATTAAATCCGACAACACCAGGAGATTACTACATCATTGCTTCTGCTTTGGATAACTTTGGTTGCACATACACAGATACTATTGGAGTGAATTACTTCGCACCACCCGTTTTAGATTTGGGTAACGACCTTCCTTATTGCTTGAATTCAGTGAACCTGACGAGTAATGTTTCAGGACAAGTGCCCGGAATCAACTACGTCTACGATTGGTCAGTGGTCAGTGCAAATGGCGGAACGTTCAATGCCTCAAATATTCCTTTCCCTAGTTTCAGCGGTGCTTCAGGAACGTCAGAAGTCACCTTGTCTGTCCATCCTATCGATGACATTCAATGTACTGTCACAGATAACGTTTTGTTAATCACTCCTGAAACACCTTCTTTCTCACCACTAGCAGCTGATTCAATATGTATTGGTGAGGACATGCTTCTCGTAGCACCGTTTATTGATCCAACGTATTTGTACCAATGGTCAGATGCATCAGGTGCTATACCGGGCGCAGTTGGCATCAACTACCCATCAAACGCAGATGTGCCATTTACACCATTCCAATATAGCGTTACTATTTCAGAACCAATATGTTTGTTCAATAGCACCTCAGATTTTGAAGTGACTTCTCTTCCTTGTGAAGTGTTTTTACCGAACATTCTGACATTGAATGGCGACGTATTAAATGAAGTTTTGAACTTTGGAACCGCGTTGCAGTATTTCCAAAATGCTGAAGTGCAAGTATTCAGCCGCTGGGGTGATTTGGTATACGAAAGCACAAACTATCAAAACGATTGGTCGCCTTCGGATTACTCTGACGGTGTGTTCTATTACATTTTGAAAGTAACTACTCCAGCTGGAAAAATTGAGGACTACACAGGTTACTTCCACCTGATGAGAAACTAATAGTTGAACTATATTGAAATAAGGGGCGATCTTCGCCCCTTATTTATTTCTAGCCATGACCTTTCAAGAAAATTTAGCATATCTCGGAAATCTTGCAGAGCTTCTAAAAATAGAGCGAGACGAAGATTGGGCGCGCTTTCAAAAACAATTGAAAGAGCAACCGGTGAATGCGCGAATAAAAGAAGGACTCACTTGGTTCCCCTTGAAGATTGTCGAAGATGGATTCGGATTCGGTTCGTATCCGTTTTTAGTGGTGGAAAAAACGAATGGTCCTGCGAAGCATTCGTTTCAATCGGGTCAGCCTGTTGAATTGTTTTCCAATCATGAAAATCATCAAGGTGAATCGTTAAAAGGAACCATTGCATTCGTTGATCATGCCCGAATGAAAATTCAATTTAGAGTCGATGAATTACCCGATTGGACCGACGACGGAAAAATAGGTTTGAATGTATCCTTCGATGAAAAGTCATACAAGGAAATGTTCGTCGCTTTGAACAATGTCATCAACGCGAAGAACAATCGCTTAGCTGAAATTCGAGATGCCATTACTTCCGAAGAGAAACGACTTTCAGAAATAGAATATTCCGGCTCGCACGGGAATTTGAACGATTCCCAAAATGAAGCTGCACGCGGTGTTGTGAATGATTTGGTTGTGAGTGTTGTTCATGGTCCTCCAGGCACTGGAAAAACTACTACGCTCATTCATGCCATGCAGGAGTTAGCAAGGTTGAAAAAGAAAGTCTTGTGCTGCGCGCCGAGCAATGCGGCAGTGGATCATTTGGTGGAAGGGTTAGGGGAGAAAGGACTGAAGGTACTTCGCCTGGGAAATCCAGCGAAGGTGCATTCAAAGGCGAACGCATTTACAGTCGATGTGAAGTTGTTGGAAGACAAAGATTACTCTCGCGTTCGCGAATGGAAAAGAAGAGCGAAAGAGTTGCGTTCGCTAGGAAGTAAATACAAGCGTTCGTTTGGAAGAGAAGAGGCAGAGCAGCGCAAATTAATTTTCAAGGAAGCAAAAGAAATGATGCGCGAAGCGCGAGAGACTGAGTTGTTTTTATTAGACAGACTCATTGATCAAGCCGATGTGATATGCACAACTCTAGTTGGTTCTGCGAATGATATGCTTCGCGATCGCGTGTTCGATGTGGTTGTGATCGACGAAGCAGGACAGGCGCTGGAGCCAGCCTGTTGGATTCCCATCGCGAAGGGAAATAAAATTGTTTTAGCGGGAGACCACTTGCAACTTCCTCCAACTATTTTTTCGAATGATGCAGCCCAGAAGGGCTTAGCAATTTCGCTCATGGAAAGAACTGCACGTATTGAAAAAGGCGTGCATTTTCTGAATGTGCAATACCGCATGAACGAAAAGATAGCGGCGTTCAGCAACGAGTATTTCTATGAAGGAAAACTCACGGCAGATAAATCCGTTGCGCGTCGTATGTTGGAAGGAGATTTGAATCCGATTCAATTCATTGACACTGCTGGAACGGGATACAATGAAGAAGCAGGAGCAGAGGGTCATTCGCGCATGAACAAAGGCGAAGCTGAATTGGCCATGAAAATGTATTCGATGTTGAAGGAACAAACGCTACAGTTTTTTTCATGTGCCTTAATTTCACCCTATCGCGCGCAAATTGAATGGTTGGAGCGTGTGTTCAAAGACGAGGAGGTGACGATTAATACGGTAGATTCGTTTCAAGGACAGGAAGCAGATGTGGTTATTATTTCTTTGGTGCGAAGCAATGACGAGAATGAAATTGGATTCTTGAAAGACTACCGCAGGATGAATGTTGCGCTTACTCGCGCAAGGAAGAAGTTGATTGTGATTGGAGATAGCGCAACAATAGGCGGAGATTCATTTTATCAAGAAATGCTTCAGTTTTTTGAAGTCCAAGAGTCCTATGAAAGTGCTTGGATTTACATGGGCTAGTTTTCAAAAAATATCTTATTTTCACCTTATGAAAAAATCGAATTTCCTTTTTGCTGTTTTAATGATGATGGTCTTAGTGTCTTGCGATCGATGCAAGGACGATCCACATTCAATGGATGTTCCAACAGTTTACATAAAGATTGTCACTGACCCAACGCAAGAGCGTTTGAATAATTTAGGACAGCCTTCGACAGTGCCTGCGGGACACGCGGCGTTAAGTCCGTTGTTTCATAAAATTTCTGCGCATTACATTGAATTCACACCTAACATGTACACCGCTTTAGGTGCGGGCGAGATTGTTTATCACGCCGATGAAACCATGGCAGGCGGAACTAATGCGATTGATTTCGCGAAAGCTAGAATTGCAGCGCCTGGAGAAATTTTTGTAGCCGTTCCCGTTAGATCATTTACTCCGGGTACTTATGAATACGTGCGTGCTTCGTTGTTGTATCAGAATTTCGATGTGAATTTGTTGGCGAATGGATTCGATTTAACGGGTCGAGTATCGAGTTTCGTAGGGTTCAATACATACATCACGAACTACTTAATAAACACTCAATCAGTTGCGGTGAATGATGATGTGCTTCAGGGATATTGGGGATTTGAAACGAGTGTGTTTGGAACTCCTTATGTAACTTCGGGACAAGCCCCGCCAGGTGCAACCACAGTTCCGAATCCGATATTTGCAACCTCACCCATTCCACAAGGAAGTTGCGTGGTAACGGGAGGATTCTCTTCACCCTTGGTGATTACAGGGAATGAAACTGAAGATATCTATGTAACCCTTTCGCTTTCCACCAATAATAGTTTCGAATGGATAGACACCAACTCGGATGGAAAGTGGGAGCCAGGTGCGGGAGAATCTGTGGTTGATATGGGCTTACGCGGAATGATTCCGAGTTGGAATTAATGTTGTTTTTGCATTTTCATAAACGGCAACAACACCAAGAAAAACATCAACGCTCCTAAACATTCGAGCGTAATTAAATAATACGGATAAGGACCGAAGAAATCCATGGCGCTGCCGCCTTCGGGCTTGTGCATAAGGTACCCGTAATTGCTTCCAATAATTTTATTGACTGAAAAGGCCAAAGCGAAATAAACCTGTGAGGCAAGAACCACACGCAGCCAAGACCTTTTTTCAGGATACAGTTTCATTCCGAAAACTAAAAAGGAAGTAGCTATAATTAATCCCGCATGTCCAATGAAAAATGAGACATAAGGCACTTCCGGAAACACGCCCATGAAGTCTGGAGTGATGAGTCCATTCATCGTCCCTGTCATAACCCAGCACCACGCAATTTCAGCCATGCCGCGACGCTTCAGTAATAAAGCCAATGCGGTTAAGATATTCGCGAGGTTGCAAAGCTCTAAGGGTAAATCGTGTTGAACTTCCCAAAGGCCTGTTTGATAACGATAGGTCTGATAAACGACCATATTCGTTAACAAGAGTACTCCGAAAAACCAACGCAGTATTTCTCGCGCTTGAGCGTTTTTTCTTCCAACCCAAATAAATAAAAGTGAGAGCACAAGGGTAGCCCCAATAATAAAAAAGTGTTCAGTGGTAAACAATTGGAATTTCATGATGATCGGTATTTTTCTGTTTCGCTTTCTAACATAGATCTATAACTCATGTAGCGCGATTCTGCAATCTCTCCTTCACTCAATGCCTCTAGAACAGCGCACTTCGGCTCGTTAATGTGCTTGCAATTGTTGAACTTACAAGCAGGTAATAATTCTAAAAATTCAGGGAAATAATTCCCCAACAATTCCTCTTCGAAATTTACTAAGCCGAATCCTTTGATGCCCGGAGTATCAATTAAGAACGATGTTTCACTCAACGGAAATATTTCAGCAAACGTTGTCGTGTGCTGTCCTTTTCCGCTCCAGTCGCTGATTTCACCAATGCGAATGTCTTCGTTGTTCGAAATTTTTCCAACCAAAGATGATTTTCCAACGCCACTATGACCCGAAAATAAAAACGTTCCTGTCTCAATGAGTTCTTTCAATTCTTTCAGACCTTGTCCCGTTTCAATACTCGTAAACAACAATTCGTATCCAATGCTTTTGTAAATGGAAGCCAAATCAATCGCCTTCTCTTTTTCATCTTCGGTATAAATATCCCACTTGTGAAAAATCAAAGTAACGGGAATGCGATAGGCCTCTGCTGTAACTAAAAAACGATCAATAAATCCGGGTGTGGTTTGCGGACGGTCAATTGTTACCAACAAGAACGCACGTGTAATATTCGCCGCAATAATCTGAGCTTCTTTCGAAAGGTTCACCGATTTACGAATGATATAATTTGTTCGGTCGTGAATGCGATTGATACTGCCATTGCCGTCGCTGTCCATTTCAACATCTACATAATCTCCGGCAGCAATAGGGTTTGTAGTACGCAGGCCTTGCAGTCTAATTTTTCCGCGCAACGAACACACAACAATCTTCCCGTCGATTAAAACGTCATAAGATTTCCCTGTTGTTTTGAATACCAATCCTTTTTTCACTTGTCTAAGGTAATACCTTTCTATATTTGCGCCGTTCTCATAGGGGTGCCATTCGAAAAAAAATGGCTGAGATTAGACCCTTCTTGTTTCGGAACAAGAGGAACCTGGGCGGGTAATGCCGCCAAGGAAAAGATGAACAACGTGCACCGCAACCCCTGTCGTGCGCACAAAGTAAAATACATGTTTAAGAAAATTGTTTTTGTAAGCATCGCCCTTTTTGTTGCGCCAAGTGTATTTGCACAAGAAAAAAAAGACACGACAATAGTTCCAACTTTTGTTTTAGATCCTGTGAGTATTCGCGACGTTTGGTCGGCGAATAGTACGGCCCCATATGCGGTAACGAATCTTCTTCCAAAAGATATCGAGAAAATCAATACAGGAGTTGACCTTCCTTTCTTGTTGCGTTTTACGCCTTCGTTAACTGTGACTTCCGACGCTGGAAATGGGATTGGTTATACCGGCCTTTGGATACGCGGAAGCGATCCCACGCGCGTGAACGTTTCCATAAACGGAGTACCGCTGAATGATCCCGAAAGTCAGCAAGTGTTTTGGGTGAACACTCCCGACTTGGCTTCTTCAACTTCCAATATTCAAATTCAACGCGGAATAGGAACTTCTGCGAATGGAACGGGATCTTTCGGTGGAAGCATTCACATGGATACTGACACAGATTTAGAACGAAACTTCGTTCGATTAAATACGGGCGGTGGTTCATTCGGAAGTAATAAACTAATGGTTGAAATAGGGAAAAGAAGGAGCGCCAATTTCGAATACAATCTTCGTGCAAGCAGCATTCAATCGAATGGGTACATTGAGCGTGCAGAGACCCGTTTGTTTTCTTATTTTACGAAGGGAAAATGGCGTTTAACTCAAGCAGAAAATCGCAAGAGTGAATTGACGGTTTTTGTTTTTGGTGGAAAGGAAAATACCTACCAAGCCTGGAACGGCACCCCGTATGAAAAACTTTATGGGACGACTTCGGATATGATAAATTTTGCAGGAAGGAATGGATTGTCGCAAGCCGATACAGATAATCTTTTGAATTCGGGGAGAACATACAATGCGTATTTGTACGAAAACGAAATTGACAATTACGCCCAAGACCATGCGCAAGCACATTATTTTTCATCGAAGAAAAAGAATGGGATAACACATGAATTTCGTGCTGCGGCGCACTTTACTCACGGTCAAGGATATTTCGAACAATTCAAGACAGATCAAGATTTAGCGAACTACAACTTGCTGCCACAGATTGTAAATGGCGACACCATTACCACCACGAATTTGGTTCGAAGACGTTGGTTGAACAATAATTTTTATGGCGTGACCGCTTCATATGTATTGAAGAAAAACAATGTGACAAGCACAACAGGAGTAGGAGCGAATCACTACAACGGTCAGCATTATGGAAAGGTAATCGCCACGGGCAATCCGTTAAGTTTTGAAATGAATCATCAGTATTATTACGGACAGTCTGATAAGTATGACGCGAATGCTTTTTCGAAAATAGAGTGGGTGGTTATACCGAAAAAAATAGTTGTGAATGCCGACTTACAGGCGCGATTTATTTCATACCAGACAAAGGGAACAGATAACGACCAACGCGCTTATGATGTGAATACTTCTGCGCAGTTTTTTAACCCGAAAGTTGGTGTTCGTTATTTTATGAATAAATCGCTTTCGCTATACGGTTCTGTGGCTCATTCAGGAAAAGAACCAAATCGAAATGATTTTGTTGATTCGCCATTTGGTGTAACGCCGAAGAATGAATACATGACCGATTACGAAGCTGGCCTTCATTTCGAAAATGATAAATTGTTTCAATTCGATGTGAATGTGTACTCCATGAATTACGACAATCAATTGGTGTTAACAGGTGCTGTAAACGACGTAGGTGCTCCCCTGAGAACCAATGTATCGAAGTCTTACAGAAGAGGGGTAGAGTTGAGTTCCTCAGCTTATTTTAACCAACAACGTTTGAAGGTGAACGGAAATATAACCTTCAGTGAAAACAAAATCATCGATTTTCAAGAGCGGATTACACGTTATTACGAAGATTATACTTCTGCGGAAGAGGTTATTGATCGTGGGAAAACAGACATAGCGTTTAGTCCGAATATTATTGCAGGATTATCTGCCGAATATCAAGTTTTTCCACACGGGTGGCGCATGACTATGAAGCCGGTGAGGAAGCAGTTGTATCTTTTATTCAACGAAAAGTTTGTTGGGAAACAGCATCTCGATAATACAGGAAGCAACACTGCTGTAATTACTGCTTTTGCTGTGAGTGATTTCGGAATTCAATGGGATTCGAAATACGGGAGCAAGCCTTCGGTGAAGATTACGTTTTGGGCGAATAATATTTTCAATAGAATGTATTCCAGCAATGGATACGCTTATTCCTACATCTATGGCGAAACAGTCACAGAACGGTTTTACTATCCGCAAGCGGGAAGAAACTACATGCTGAATTTCGCCTTCGAAATCAATTAGCGAATCGTAACCGAAGAATTTGTGCCGTCGATACATACGGTCACATGTTCTTTCAATGTGGTGGATAATTTCAGTCCAACGAAGTCTGCCTTGATTGGAAATCTTCGGTGTTTTCTTTCAACCAATACCGCTGTAGTTAATCGATGAATTTCTTGTGCTGCAAGAAAAGACGCGGCATGCATGAGTGTTTTTCCAGAGTTGAAGACGTCGTCAATAAGCACAACGCATTTGTTTTTTAAAGATAGCGGAGTTGAAAGTTTTGCGCTTCCAAAGGGATGATCTTTTGAAAGTTGAATGCTACTGATTTCGCAGGGAAGGGTAACAATTTCCTTCACTAGTTCAAAGAGTCTTTTGGAAACTGCAGCTCCATTATCTTCAATACCAATAAAAACTATGTTCTTTTCATTGTAATGACGCTCGGCAATTTCGTAGGCCATGCGAATGAGCTTCTGCTCAATTTCTTCAGCGTTGAGTAATTCGGAATTCTGCATATTCAAAATTACACTTTTTTAGTGTGAAATGAATCTATTCTGATTTTTATGGAAGAGATGAGATACATTCGTAAAAATTACCATTATGCCACTTTACATTTTATTAGGAATCCTAGCGCTGCTTATTTTCTCCGGATTGAAAACGGTACAGCAAGGAAACGTTGCTGTTGTCACGGTTTTCGGTAAATACCGACGCGTAATTCGTCCGGGATTGAATCTATTGATTCCATTTATAGAAACTGTTTTCAAACGCATTTCTACGCAGAATCGTTCGGTAGAATTGGAATTTCAGGCGGTGACCATAGACCAAGCGAATGTTTATTTTAAGAGTATGCTTTTGTTTTCCGTTCAAGATGACGCAGAAGACAGCATTAAGAAAGTTGCTTTTAAATTCATTGATGAAAAGAGCCTGATGCAAGCGCTCATTCGGACCATTGAAGGAAATATTCGCGCCTTTGTAGCTACAAAAAAACAAGCTGAAGTATTATCACTTCGCAATGAAATTATTGATCATGTGAAAGAGCAAATTGATAATGTTATTGAAGAGTGGGGTTATCATCTGCACGACTTGCAGATTAATGACATTACGTTCGATGAAGCTGTTATGCGCTCCATGAGCCAGGTTGTGGCTTCAAGCAATTTGAAAGCTGCTGCAGAGAACGAAGGGCAGGCGTTATTGATTACGAAGACTAAGGCGGCTGAAGCCGACGGAAATGCCATTAAAATTGCCGCGCAGGCAGAGCGAGAGGCTGCACAGCTAAGAGGTCAAGGAGTTGCGTTGTTCAGAGAAGAAGTAGCTAAGGGTATGCAGAACGCAGCAAGAGAAATGCAGCAAGCGAATTTAGATACCTCTATGATTATGTTTTCCATGTGGACAGAAGCCATTAAGAACTTCGCAGAATATGGGAAGGGCAATGTTATTTTCTTAGACGGGTCTCCAGACGGAATGCAAAAAGTAATGAAGCAGATGATGGGAATGGACACCCTTCTCGACACTTCGAAGAATGTGTCAGGTCAAAATGAATAATGTCACAAATACAATCGAGATTAATCCGAAAAGGATAATGAGGACTTTCTTGAATTGAGCTGTTTTTTTCTCAGATTTTATTTGCAGAAGTGAATTTTTCAGTCCTTCCACCGGTGCGTTCTTTTCACTGAGTTTTTGGATGCAAATGTTGAGCAAGCTTTCGTCTTTTGAGAGAACGGCCTTACCTGCTAAGAGACGATAATGGCGGACGCTAATTTCATTCAATAGCATTTCAAATTCTTTCTTTTCCTCTGCATTAAGATCACTGCTACAGTTTTGAATGGCTCTTTCTGCTCTGTACAGATTGCCCTCCTCTAACCAATGCTTAATATCCTGAATAGTATTCATTTGAAAAATTGATTTGTACAAATGAACAGATCTGTACAAGTGAATACTATTGAATTCGCGTGAATTGGGTTAAGGACCAAATTTTCACCTATTTGATAAAGTTAAGTTCCTGAAAATAAATGGTTTTTCAATTTATCTGTTTTGCGGAATTCACCTAATTTCCATCAGAGGAAAAGTTAGTTGAATGATTTGCTTTAAGCTTAATATTCATTTTGTATACGAACATACGCCTATCTGTTTCTAGTCTTTCTCGGTGAAAGGCCTCTTCCTTAAAACCAATTGAATAAAAGAATAGGTTCATTCTTTTGACCCATTCAGCACGTTGCTTCTTTTGATTTTCCGGTTGCTTATTCTCTAAACCGAGCCATTCATTCAGATCAATGGTAGAAGCATCTTGTTGAGCCAGTTTTTGAATCACGAGATAATCTGCAGTGTCAATGGGGTACATGGCTCCTTGGAAAACGATAGTGTTTGAAATTGAAAGGTCAAGCGTTCTTGAAAAGGACTGAACAGGTGGAACATATGTAGCAACCGGTTTTGATTTTTTTCGTTTGTACAAGTAAAACAAAACGATAATTCCGAAGAATAGACCAAGACCACCCAGTAGGAGTGAGTATTTGAAAGCAATCGTTGGAGTTTTTCCGTCGATTAAATTTGAAGATTCAACGGGTTGATCAATAGCGGCTTCCCAAGAAATGGAGTCGAGAATAACGATTGAGTCGTTAGCAAGAATTTTTAAACCGTAGCTATCTGAATACAATTGTTGATTTGGCGGTAATTCGCGAAAAAAACGAAAGAGTCGGGAATTGTTTTTTGAATTGTAAACGCTGTATTTTTTCGTTTCGAAATTCAAAAAAAGAGCAGTCGAATCTGTGCTAATCGGCAAGACAAAGCAACCCGTATTGTCAGAAAGTGTGGTGGAACGGTAATGCAGATGGTAATTATTTATAAGTGTTTCATTGAGCTTCCCGAGATTCTCCCATTTCATGGTAAGCAAATCAATTCGATACAGGCTGTCGAGAAATTTCTTCTCCTCGCTCATTGATTGGTTGTAAATGAAATTGCCAAATGAGTAAAGGGAATTTTCTTTTCTGCTGAAGTAAGCGAGATTTCCACTAAAAGGAAGGTCGCGGTCGCTGGGTTGAATTTGCCAATCGCCTAATGCTTCATTGAATTTAACGAACATGCCATGATTTCTCCAAAAACCGTAGCCACCGTATTTCATTAAGCTCCCGTTGCAATCGAAAAGAAATGCGCGGTAATGATATCCTTCAAGTCGGGTTTTATCTATTCGTTTCCAATTTCCGTTTTCGGAAATAAAAACTTGTCCGTCGCCATCCCCAATCGCATACCATCTGCCATGAGAAAGTATAAGCTCGTAGTTAACATTGGCCTTAGTTTGTTGAAGAGAATCTAGTCTTAGGAAATTAGTTAGCTCGCGATTGGGCTTCAATTGCCTCAAGCGTATGGGCACACTTTCCTGCGCGCTTGAAATCAAGCAATAAAAATTTAATAAAAGCAAAAAGAATACACCTTTCATTTACTAAAAGAAAGGGTTAAAGATAAACGCCGACCAAAGTAAATTAGAGAATGTTAAAAACTAAATGGAGTGTTTATTTCTTTTTAGATTCCAATAATAACATTCCGCTTAAAGCGAAAAGCAGAATAGAAAAAAGTAGATGCAAAGGCTGAAGGGCTATCGGTAAGCTGAAATAGGCGAGGCATACACCGAAAAGTATTTCAAATCCAAGTACAACGAACAAGTAGAAAAATTTTCTTGGTTTCAATTCAAGTCTGCGGTATTGCAGGAACATTAGGGTTGCGAGAATAACAATTAGAATTGAAAAACTCCTGTGAATCTTGAATCCAACAGGTAAATTCTCAATAAGAATATTTCTTCCAACCCCATTCTCAAGAAGAAGATCCACCGATTCTCTAACCTGGGTGCCAAGTAAAAGTTGAACAAGGTGAATGAGAAAGAAAAATGAGAGTGCTTTACGAAGAACAACAGGTATTGTGTAATTGACTTTTTCGTTGGTTCGTCGAATAAGGAATAATAAACTGAGCAGGATTCCTAGCGAGCCAACCATGTGTAAAGTAATCGTAGAGGTATTTAGATTTTTATCTACCACCATTTTTCCCAACCACGCTTCAAAAAGAATCATGACAATAGCGAATACCGAGTAAAGTATAGGCCAATAGTCATTTGATTTTTTATAATACAGCAAGGCAAAGAATGTCATGATTAAAATGGGTAACCCAAGCAGTCCAGTGAGCAGACGATTGATATATTCCGTCCAAGTGTGAAACGCATTGAATTCAGCGTATTGGTGTTTGGGGTATACTTTCAATGCGGCTTCACTACTAAAATTGGATTTCCAAAATTCAGGCGTGTATTGAAATTCAGATTCCGTAATCCAAAGAGTGTCATGGTGAATGATCATTTGTCCTTTGGTATAAGTTCTTCCTTCTTCGAGCTGAACAGTTGAAATATCAGTAGGTGGTATGTAATAGCCAAAACATTTCGGCCAATCGGGGCAACCCATTCCGCTGCCTGTGATGCGGACAAAGCTACCGGCGATTATGATTAAGAACATACAGATCAGGGCAATTTTGCCCGCTGTATTCAATCTTTTTTTTGTTTGTTGAAGGGTTGACATTATGAAGCTTTGTGCGAAATTATTTCAGCTTTCACAACGTGGTATTGACCGTCGGCAATGGTGTTCACGATATTGATCATGTCTGTTTCTTTCACCAAGGCAGGATCGAATTCAACCTTCACAACATTTACATCTCGGTCTTCAACGAAATCTAATGAGGTTGTTACAACTCCGTTTAAATTCTGAAGTTCTTTCTGAATTTTACCACCGCAACCGGCCACACATGTCATTCCGCTGATGGAAAGAACTGCTTCTGTTTTGTTGGTTCCGTCTACAACCGTATTTGTTGTTGCCGCAGGAGTAGCTTCTGCATTGGGAGAGGCGTTTCCACAAGCGAAGAATGTTAAAGCAAGAAAGAGATACAATAGATTTTTCATAATGCGAAGATTAAAGAAAAGGACTTTAACAAGTCCTTTTCTTTTGATTTTTATAGTGATTTTCTAATTAAGTTCAAGGCGCCACCTGCTTTGAACCATTCAATTTGTTGGTCGTTGTAGGTGTGGTTTACAAGAATGTTTTCTTTCGAACCATCTTCGTGAACCAATTCCAAAGTCAATGGCTTTCCTGCAGAGAAATTCACTAAGTCAACAAAATTGATTGTATCGTTTTCTTGAATTTTATCGTAGTCAGCTTCGTTAGCAAAAGTGAGCGCCAACATACCTTGCTTCTTCAAGTTTGTTTCGTGAATGCGCGCGAAGCTCTTTACGAGAATAGCACGAACACCCAAATGACGCGGTTGCATAGCAGCATGCTCACGTGAAGAGCCTTCACCGTAGTTGTGATCTCCCACAACAATAGAAGGGATACCAGCAGCTTTGTATGCGCGTTGCACGGTTGGCACTTCAGCGTATTCTCCAGAGATTTGATTCTTTACTTTGTTTTGCTCCCCGTTGAAGAAATTGGTAGCACCAATTAATGTGTTGTTTGCGATGTTATCTAAGTGACCACGGAAACGCAACCACTGTCCAGCCATAGAGATATGGTCAGTTGTACATTTTCCTTTAGCCTTAATCAATACACGTGCGTTTTCAATGTTTGTTCCGTCCCAATCAGCAAACGGCGCAAGCAATTGAAGACGTTCGCTGTCTTCAGCAACGCTGATTTCAACTGCGCTTCCATCTTCAGCTGGTGCTTGGTAGCCGGCGTCTTTCACATCGAATCCAAGTGGTGGTAATTCATATCCAGTTGGAGCATCGAACATCACCTGCTCTCCTTTATTGTTCGTTAAAGAATCGGTAAGTGGGTTGAAGGTAAGGTCTCCAGCAATCGCAAGTGCAGTGGTTATTTCCGGAGAAGCAACGAATGCCATTGTGTTTGGATTTCCGTCTTGACGAGCAGAGAAGTTAC
This sequence comes from Flavobacteriales bacterium, assembly GCA_044239865.1. Lineage (GTDB taxonomy): Bacteria > Bacteroidota > Bacteroidia > Flavobacteriales_D > Sanyastnellaceae > CAIZGX01. The sequence goes on along the minus strand of JBIIAO010000002.1, from coordinate 125,436 downwards.
GGTTGAACGAGTGAATGATTGTATTGCGTTCTTTCTTTTCGGCGCCAGCTCTTGCCCACATACCAATGCATGGTCCGCAAGCGTTCGCAAATACTTTCGCTCCGATTTTAGAAAACGTTTCAATAAAGCCGTCGCGCTCAATGGTAAAGCGAACCTTCTCTGAACCAGGCGTAATGCTGAATTCCGCTTTGGGTACCATTCCTTTTTCTGCCGCTTGCTTCGCTAAAGATGCTGCGCGAGAAATATCTTCGTAAGAACTGTTGGTGCAAGAACCAATAAGCCCAGCTTCAACTTTAATTGGCCAGTCGTTTGCAGCAGCAGCTTCTTTCATTTTAGAAATTGGCGTTGCCAAATCTGGAGTGAAAGGACCGTTGATGTATGGCTCTAATTCATCAAGATTGATTTCAAGAACTTGATCGAAATACATTTCTGGATTTGCATAAACTTCAGCATCTCCTGTTAAGTGCTCGCGAATGTTGTTCGCAAGATCAGCTACTTCAGGACGACCGGTAGAGCGTAGGTATTTCTCCATACTCTCGTCATAACCGAAGGTTGAAGTGGTAGCTCCAATTTCAGCTCCCATGTTACAGATGGTTCCTTTTCCTGTGCAAGACAACGAGGTAGCACCTTCACCGAAATATTCTACAATGCAGCCGGTTCCGCCTTTCACGGTAAGTATTCCAGCTACTTTCAAAATAACGTCTTTAGCAGAACACCATCCGCTAAGTTTACCAGTCAATTTAATTCCAATCAACTTAGGAAACTTTAATTCCCAAGCCATTCCAGCCATCACGTCCATGGCATCTGCACCACCTACGCCAATTGCAATCATGCCCAGACCGCCAGCATTCACCGTATGAGAATCTGTTCCAATCATCAATCCACCAGGAAATGCATAGTTCTCAAGCACCACTTGGTGAATGATACCAGCACCTGGTTTCCAAAAGCCAATTCCATATTTATTTGAAATAGTAGAAAGGAAGTTGAATACTTCGTTGTTTTTAATCAATGAATCGCTCAAGTCAGTTGTTGAACCCACGCGTGCTTGAATCAAATGGTCGCAGTGAACGGTAGAAGGCACAGCTACCTTTTTTCTTCCGGCTTGCATGAATTGCAACAAAGCCATTTGAGCTGTTGCGTCTTGCATTGCAACACGGTCTGGAGCGAAATCTACATAAGAATTTCCACGGCCGAAAGCCACGTCAGTTGAGCCTTCCCAAAGATGTGAGTAAAGAATTTTCTCGCTTAAGGTTAATGGCTTTCCAACAACGTTTCTTGCGTTTTCCACTCGTTCAGCCAATCTGCTGTAGTGGTTTTTAATCATGTCTAGGTCGAATACTTGACTCATTATATGTAGATTTTTACGTTGCAAAAATAGTTAAGAATAGAGGGAATTACAACCCTACTTTTGTTTTATGCTTCGCGTTTTATCGACATCTTTCAAAGAAAATTTAAGAACTGCTATTGGATCGGTTCGAAGTCAGAAGCTTCGAGCCACATTAACCGTCTCAATTATCGCTATTGGCATTACCGCTTTGGTTGGAATGATTACCGCCGTGAAGTGCATTGAACGAAAATTAAGTGAGGAGTTTTCTAGATTAGGTTCAAACACATTTTCTATTCGTTCTGGAAATAATGCGCGTCAAGGCATGCGCCGAGGCCAAAGCAGCAAGCAAGTTGAAGTCATCTCTTATGAGGAAGCGCGAAAGTTTCAAGAGTTATTCAAGGAAGATGCTGTTGTTTCCTTGAGTGTCTTTGCTTCCGCCACTGCCACGGTTTCAAAAGGCGCATTGAAAACCAATCCGAATGTGTCTGTCCTAGGTTGTGATGCTAATTACTTCGAACTGTCTTCCTACGTGTTAAGCGATGGTCGAAATTTTTCTTCTTTCGAACTGAAGGACGGTGCGAGCGTAATGGTTTGCGGCGCTGACATAGGGAAGGAGTTGTTTAAGGGAGGCGTTTCACCGATTGGTCAGACCGTAGATGTAAGTGGAAGGTCATATGTGATTGTTGGTGTATTAAAAGAGAAGGGAAATACATTCGGATTTGCGGGTGATAATCAGTGTCTGATTCCTTTGACGAACGTTCGAAAGACTTTTGGCGATGATAATTCAGAATATCAAATTAGCATTGCTGTAAAATCTGCGAAGCTGCTGGAATCTTCAACTGAACAGGCAGTTGAAGCCATGCGTGTAGCGCGCTCCGACGGTCCTGGAGAAGATAATTCGTTCGAGGTAAATATGAGTAATGGTTTGGTGGAAAAGCTTATGGGCTTGATTTCAGGAATTACGTTAGGGGGAATTTGTATTGGTATCATTACGCTCATTAGCGCAGGAATTGGTCTTATGAATATCATGCTCGTTTCTGTTACAGAGAGAACGCGTGAGATTGGTGTTCGCAAATCCATTGGGGCTAGCGCGAAGATTATTCAGCAACAGTTTTTAATTGAAGCCGTTGTTATTGGTCAGATAGGCGGGATAATAGGAATTATTTTAGGTGTGCTTGTGGGCAATATCGTTTCATTGGTCATTGGTGTTGGATTCACAATTCCTTGGCTTTGGCTGCTCTTGGGAGCAACGATATCTTTTATCGTTTCGGTGGCTTCCGGATATTATCCTGCTCAAAAAGCATCGAAGCTTGATCCGATCGAAGCGCTTCGATACGAATAAAAAAAAGGCCACCCGAAGGTGGCCTTTTCATTTCAACAAGAAAATATTATTTCTTAACTGAAAGTGTTTTAGTGAACATTCTTGCTCCACCAATTACTAATGAAACTTCGTAGTTTCCAGCATTCAAGCCAGCAACATTCAGTTCGAAGTTGTTCATTCCTGGAGTGTATTTACCTAAGTTTTTGAACTCGATTAATTTTCCAGTGATGTCGCGAACTTCGTAAGCAACGTTAGCAGCCGAGCTTAACTCGAAATTAACGCGAGTTGAAGTCACAGCTGGGTTTGGAGCGAATTGGAAGAAAGTTAAGTTGTCAGAGTTAATCTCGTCTACAGCCACACGCTCAGAAAGAATCAAGCGAACAGCAGGAGAGAAGCTTTGACTTCCGAACCATACGAAAGTACCGTCACCAGCCATTTCGTACACAGAAGTTGAATTATCTGTGTCACTGTTGTCTTCAGCAGCAACAGTTAGTTCCAATGCACTTGTGTTTTCGTTCAACACACCGTTGAAGTAAACAGTTCCAGGAAGAAGATCTACTGGAGCATCGAATGGGAAGTATTGGTAACCGTTGTCGATCCAGCCTGCATTCAAAACATAATCTTGAGAAGCCAGAACCGCAGCGTCGTTAGGACTTCCTTCGAACAATACAGCAGTGTAATCAACACCAGCATTCGATGTTGGTCCGAAAACAACAGTTAAACCGTGCGCCAACGAACCCGCATTTGGACAAGTAAAGAATGCGCCGTATCCGGTTGGATCAAACTCACCTGGGCTAGTATCGCTAGCACGTGGAGTTAATTCAATGTCAAGAGCTGCCTCATCTTCATGACCATACTCATCTGTAGAGTAAACAATTATTTTGTCCATGGTGTTGTTAGCCGAAGTCTCATCTGCTGCGTCTAAGCTAAGAATACTTGCACGAACAGTATATGTTCCGATTGCACTAGGCTCCCATCCTGTTTGAATGTACAAAGTGTCGTTAAGGAATGAAGGACACTCAGGCGTGTTGCCGAAAGCTTCCATAGTGAACGGGCTAGAAACTGCGTTTCCAACGATAGCTCCAGAACCATCTAAAATATCAATGTTTATTGAAGTGTTAGTTTGATCAGCACTTCCGTTGTTGCGGTATATAACACCAGCAAGCAAACCTCCATCTACAGAATAGGTGCGCTGCTCGAAAGGAGTCACACGGTATTCCCAAATGCCGAAAACATCTCCGTTAGTTACTTGAAGAATTTCCAAGTCATTTACTGCAGAGTTGTCAAAGATTTCAATATCATCGATTCCCCAGAAGTAGTGGCTATATCCAGCAGCAGCTGCTGTGTTGTATCCCCAACGCACTAAAACGCTTGATTGTCCTGCAGCAGCGCAAGAAATATCAACACGTGTGTTTAATGGGTTTGCTGAAAGTGAGTTTGCACTAGGTGTAAAGCTTCCGTTTGCTGGGAAAACTGTCCAGTTCGTTCCACCGTCTGTAGAAACTTCTAACGTCAATGGAGACGCTGAAAAGCAGCAATAACGGAAGTACTGAGACCACTCTACAATTACAGAAGTTAATGCACTGCAATTGATAGATGGAGTTGACATGCTTCCTGTAACGTCTTCAACACCGTTAGATACGGGAGTGTTGTATAAATCGCAGTCGAAAATTGCCCATCCGTTCGCAGCCGTTGGCGAAGCTAAAGCAGGCAATGTGGAAGAGAATTCTCCGGCAGGTGAGCTGGCATTTGCTACCATCCAAATGGTTCCAGCAGGGCTACTGTCTTCGTGAGTCATATCGCCAAATCCGGTAGAGAAGTTCTGGCTGTATACAACAACACGATCGTTGCTTGAAGTTGGAGTCGTTGCAGTAGCGTGAGCAGAACGTTCCAATTCAGTGTTTGAAGGAGCCTTTGGAGCAGCTTTAATGTCTGTCAATGGCGTTGTTTGTGCCGTTGCAGAAAAAGCTAAACCAATTGCACCGCAAAGAGTAAAAAGTTTTTTCATCTTATCAGGTTTAATTTTAGGATGTGAAGGTAAGAAATCTTTCATTAGGCAAATCCATTGGGTAAAAAAAAAAGTCCCGCAATGTTGCGGGACTTTTTACTTTCAAGGAAAGTGAGTGAAATTACTTCACCATCATTTCTTTTGTCAAACTTGAAGAACCTGCAGTGATTGTGTAAGTGTAAACACCTGCACCAAACGCTGAAGTATTCAAAGAGATCATGTTTTTACCAGCTAGCTTAACACCTTCGTTTGAAACAGAAACAACGCGTCCAGTCATATCGCGAACTGTTAAAGTTACACGCTCATTGCTCGGAAGGTTGTAAACGATAGTTGTGTTACCATTAGATGGGTTAGGCATGTTTTGAGCTAATTCGAATGAAGCAGCTCCATTAACTGAAGCAACTGAAGCAGTTTCGTCAGAGTTCAAGCGAACCATTGGAACTGAACCTGTAGCACCCCAAGCAGTACCGTCATACAACCAAGAAACAACCCACTCGTTGCTTCCAGAAACTGGAATACGTGTGCCTGTTACACAAGTAACAACTACTAGATAAGTGTTGTCAGCATTTAAGGTAACAGCAGAAGCGAAAGGAAGTGTTACGAAATCGTTTCCACCAACACTGTTGAATTCGTTTCCAGTGAAGATGTATTCCAATGTTTCAATTCCGATATCTGTGAAGATAGGATCGCTGTTAGCGTCGAATCCTTCCCAAAGGTATATACGTCCAAGGATTGGGTCACCAGCAGCTGAACCAGCTCCGATAGCAACATCAATACCACCGAATTGATCGTCAGCGTAAATATCAAACAAGTTTCCAATTTCAAAATCTGAAGTTGGACCTACGAATGCTTGTGCAGCATTTCCATCACGACCATAAGTGAAGTCTGTGATTTCAATTGAAGCAGTTCCTGTATTGTTCGAAGCAACATCATCTCCGGTAGTTGAAGAGGAAGTAGCTGTAATTTGGATAGTACCTGTCGCACTTGGGGTCCAAGTTGTAGATACGGAGATAGTGTCTTTATCGAGAGATAAGAAATTAGCAGATGTTTGATCAGCAGCGAAAGGAGAGCCAGCAACAGGAGTTCCGTTGAAAGTTACTTCGTAGCTCATAGTAGCATCAACTTGGTCATTAGTACCACCGTTGAAGATAACTGAAGTTGCATGAACTGGGCTAACTTGAGTAACGGGTACTCTGTTGTAATCCCAAAAACCTAAACCGAAGTTTGCTTGGTTCCAGTCACCAGTTTTAGTTTTAACTACACGGATATCGTTAGCAGGTAATTCACCTACAATCACATTATCAACTGCAAAACCTGAAGCCCAAGATCCAGCGTCAGTCCATTGGAAACGTATGATTACGTTTGCTGCTGTTACATCATACAATGGAACAATAATAGACTGCCAGTAATCTTGGTCTAATGGAAATACATCGATGCTTGCACCTGTTTCGTCAGTTCCGATAGAACGAATGTTGAAGGTAGCACCACCGTCTGTAGAGATTTGCAATGTCGCATCACCCCCACCGAAATTACCATCGTGGAAAATATCGAATGAAATCGCGATGTTAGATGCTGCAGAAAAGTCCATCGAAGGGGACTGAACGTATGCATCTACCATGTCACAGTCGCAAGGAGCGTCGTCGTCATTTGCTCCAGCAAATTTGTTACCTGTTCCAATTTGTGGAACTGGCCAGTAACCACCTCCGTTAGCAGTTGCACTGGTGTGTGTTTTGAAACCATTTCCGTTTGAGCCGTCAGCTTGAACAACTAAACCTGTAGACCAGCCTGTTGGCAAAGCGCCTGGCATTGCACCCGTAACTCCTTGGAAATCTTCGGTAAGTAGTGTAACACGATTGCTCCAGTCAGCAGATGGTGCCATCTCTTGACGGATAGTAGCTTTTGGAGAAATTTCACTTCTTGTGAAAGTTCTGCGTGCTGGTGATTGTTGTACAGACCGTTGTGCGAATGATACACTCGCAACAGCCGTGAACAAACCTAATAAGTAGATTTTCTTCATTTGATTAAATTTAAGTTAACTTTTAAGGTCACGAATATAATGAAAATCTCGTTTGTCATTGCAAACGAAAATCAAACGTGAATTGGAATTAAACTTTGTTTTTCTCCACGCGCTGTGCAACACGGATACTTATTTCATAAAGCAGCAGCAATGGGAGCGAAACAAGCATTTGACTTGTTACGTCCGGAGGAGTAATAATTGCACTGACAATAAGATTAATCACAAAGGCGTGTCTTCTGTATTTTTTGAGGAAGGCGGAACTGACTAAGCCAATTTTCGCCAAGAAGTAAATCACTACGGGCATCTGGAAAACCAATCCAGTTCCTAGAATGAGCGAAGAACATAGTTTCAAATAAGATAATATGGTTGCGTTCACTTCAACATCTGCAAAAGCAAAGTTTCCTAAAAATTGAATGGATAGCGGTGTTAAAACATAATAGCCGAAAAGCACCCCAAGAAAGAATAACAAGGATACATAGAAACCAATGCCACGGGCCGATTTAAGCTCAGTCTTTTTCAATCCTGGACGAACGAAGGCCCAAAGCTGATAAAAGATTGCGGGAAAGGCGAGAATGACCCCTCCAATTAAAACCACCGTCATGTACGCAGAGAAATTTCCGCCCATAGTGGTGCTCTGAAGTGTAAAGTTCGCATCTGAAAAGCAGAGCTGATCCTCCAACCCCAAATTATGGCCTAACCAACAAAAGAAACGGTATGTTGGGAAATCGGCTCTTCGCGGAGCCATAATGATGTTCTCAATTACATAAGTGTCGAAAATAAAAACAACCACAACTCCTGCAACAGCAAACAAAACCGCTCGAAACAATCTTTTTCTAAGTTCCTCAAGATGCTCCAAGAAGCTCATGTTTTTCTCTTCAGCCATCTCGATTAATTAATGCCAGCACTCAGAAGATCGTGCAAATGAATAATGCCACAATATTTTCCATTTTCGTCCACCACAAGCAGTTGGCTAATCTTATTGTTTTCCATCAATTGAAAACCTTCAACGGCCAAAGCTGAGCTTTGAATTCTTTTGGCTGACGTGTTCATTAAGTCAGATGCGCGTAAAGCGTCTAGATTGGCATTACGCTCAACGGCTCTTCGAATGTCGCCATCGGTCACAATGCCGAGCAGCTCATCGTTTTCTGTTACAGCAGTAGCTCCTGCGCGTTTGGAAGATATCTCAATAAGTAAATCACGAAAGTTGCAGTCTGAAGAAACCCGAGGAAGAGCATCTGCACGCATCACTTGCTCAATGGTTGTGAAAAGTTTTTTGCCAAGTGCCCCACCGGGATGAAATTTTGCAAAATCTAGTTTGCTAAATCCTCTTTCCGTCATAAGTGAAACAGCAATAGCGTCGCCAACAGCCAATTGAAGGGTAGTGCTAACGGTTGGAGCTAAATTATTCGGACAAGCTTCGCTGGTCATGGGAGTGTGAAGAAAGTAAGCCGATTCTCTCGCAAGAAAACTCTCGGTATTGGCACCCACTCCCACTAAGTTAACATTCATAGATTTCAACAAGGAAACCAAGTATTGAATTTCAGGAGAATCTCCACTTTTCGATAAGCAAAAGACAATGCTATTGTTTTGAACCATGCCCAAATCGCCATGAATGGCTTCAGAGGCATGTAAGAACTGAGCGGGTTGCCCAGTGCTATTGAACGTAGCTACCCATTTTTGAGCAATAATACCGCTTTTGCCTATTCCCGTTACAATAATCGGTTGCTTAGTTTCGAGTACAGCCAATACGACAGATACAAAGGTATTGTCTAATGACATTCCCAATGCGGAAAGGGCATCTGCTTCTAAGCGAATGACTTCTTTCGCCGAGTCTAAAAGGGTAGTATGGGAACTCATATTCACTTTGCAAAGATGCGAAGAATCGTTAGTTTTTTGAGGTCTTTTTTTTCGACCGAATTTGTTGGTGTGCATGTGCTTTTGTGCTTACATTCGTTATGCGAATTTTACGGTGACGTTACTTTTTCATAACGTTCAATTACTAATGACAATGATTACAGCGACAGATATGGCTCCGAAAGAAGCCTTAAAATATTTCTTTGGATTTTCAAACTTTAAAGGCCTGCAGGCAGGCGTTATCGATAATGTGCTTGCAGGAAATGACACCTTTGTGATTATGCCTACAGGCGGAGGGAAGTCTTTGTGCTATCAACTTCCTGCTCTTATGTCGGAAGGAACAGCTATTGTGGTTTCGCCTTTGATAGCCTTGATGAAAAATCAGGTGGATGCCATGCGAGGATTTTCAAATGAAGAGGGTATAGCGCACGTCATTAATTCTTCATTGAATAAAAGCGAAATTGCTCAAGTAAAGAAGGACATGCTCAGTGGCAAGACCAAGCTTCTTTATGTGGCCCCAGAGTCTTTGACAAAAGAAGAGAATATTGAATTTCTTCGAACCTGTAAAATTTCCTTTGTTGCCATTGATGAAGCGCATTGTATTTCAGAATGGGGACACGATTTCCGACCTGAGTACAGAAGAATCAAAACCATTATTCAGCAAATTGCAGACCTGCCCGTAATGGCCTTAACGGCAACGGCTACGCCAAAGGTTCAAATCGATATTCAGAAGAACCTTGGAATGGTTGATGCGAAAGTCTTTAAGTCTTCTTTCAACCGTGATAATCTTTACTACGAGGTACGCCCGAAAGTAAGCGTGGGTAAACAGATCATTCAATTCGTAAAAGGGAATGCCGGAAAGAGCGGCATTGTATATTGCCTGTCGCGGAAGAAGACCGAGGAGATTGCGGAGCTGCTTGTAGCTAACGGAATTAAAGCGCTCTCATACCACGCTGGAATGGACAGCCATCAGCGGAACGACGTTCAAGATAAATTCCTCATGCAGGATGTAGATGTTATTGTAGCAACTATCGCGTTTGGAATGGGGATCGATAAACCCGATGTGAGATTCGTGATTCACCATGATATTCCAAAAAGTTTAGAGAGTTATTATCAGGAAACAGGTCGCGCTGGTCGCGACGGTGGTGAAGGACATTGCTTGGCTTTTTATTCTCCTAAGGACGTTGAGAAATTAGAAAAGTTTCTGCACGGCAAGCCTGTTGCAGAGCAGGAAATAGGAATGTTGCTTCTTCAGGAAGTAATGGCATACGCCGAAACGGCAATGAGCCGAAGAAAATATTTACTTCACTATTTTGGTGAAGAATGGGATGACGTTACCGGTGAAGGCGCAGGCATGGACGATAACTCGCGCAAGCCGAAAGAAATTTTCGATGCTACAGAAGATGTGAAATTGGTTTTGGAATGTATTAAAGCATTCAAAGAAACCCACAAAGCAAAATTCATTGCGAATGTCTTGGGCGGAATTAACAACGCTGAGGTTTCTACTTATAAAGCGGATAAGCACAAGTTGTTTGGCGCTGGAAAAGAGGAAACAGATAAGCATTGGAACGCTATTATGCGTCAGCTCTTGGTGAAGAATCTCATTCGTAAGGAAATTGAAACTTACGGCACCTTGAAGCTTACGGCAGAAGGTTTAGAATTCTTAAAGTCACCGTTCAAAATGGATTTGGTGAAAGAAGAAGAAATCGGAGAAACAGATGACGATGGAGAATTGATTCATGCAGTGAAGGCAACAGGTTCCGGAGCATCCGATGAAACGTTGTTCCTCATGCTGAAAGAATTGCGTCAGAAAGTTTCGAAAGAAAAAGGACTTCCTCCTTATGTGGTTTTTTCAGAACCTTCCATGGAGGAAATGGCAACACAATACCCAATTACCGTTGATGAGCTTTCGCATATTGGTGGTGTGGGGAAAGGGAAAGCCATGAAATTTGGTTCGGCGTTTTTAGCACTGATTAAAAAATATGTTGAAGACAATGATATTGAACGTCCAGAGGATTTTGTTTTGAAAAGTGCACATGCTAAGAGCAGTCACAAAATTAAGATCATTCAAAATGTAGATAAGCGTATTCCGCTTTTCGATATTGCGAAGGGAATTGGAAAAACATACCCAGATTTGATTGATGAGATTGAAACAATTGTTCATGCTGGAACTCGCCTAGATATTCAGTACTTCATAGACGATGAAATAGATGAAGATGCGCAAGATGAAATTATGGAATATTTCATGCAGTCTGAGACAGATGATATTGTGGAAGCTGAAGAATATTTTGATGGTGATTATGAAGAAGAAATTCTTCGTTTGATGCGCATTAAGTTTCATTCAGAAGTAGGGAATTAATTCCCTATTTCATTTTCAATTCTTTTTTAGAAACAGTACTTCGCTGTTGCAATTAGTTCAGCAGCAACAAGTCGTCTTCCTTCTTTTGTGTTGAAGGGTTCTGTTTTTGTAAATCGGCGCAATCCCATCATCATCATTCGCTGTTCATCTCCTTCAACAAACGAATTCAACGCATCTTTTCCAGCCTTATGAATGAAGTCTGCAAGATCGGTAACCAAGGTTTGCATCATTGCAATTTGACTCACAGAATTTTCTATTCCTTTCAATTGAACTCTTTTTTGTGTTCGAAGAACAGTGCTTTCAGCAACGTATGTCCAAATGGCCATGTCTGCCACGTTCATCAAAATCTCTTGCTCTTTCGCTAATTGCATCATGAGTTTTTGTGCGGCGCTTCCTGCAATCATGAGAACTGCTTTTTTGAAATTTTCAATACAAGCTAAGTAGCGTTCGAAGATGTCTTCACTTGGCTCAGCGAAATCAGGAATTGACATGAGTTCATTCGCCACATTCATAGCTGGAGTCATTAAATCCAATTCGCCTTTCATGGCTTTTTTCAAAAGCATGTCAACGATAAGCATGCGATTGATTTCGTTTGTTCCTTCGAAAATTCGATTGATACGCGAATCGCGATAAGCGCGTTCCACGCGCGATTCAGAGCTGTATCCCATTCCACCATGCACCTGTACGGCTTCGTCTACGACGTAGTCAAGGGTTTCACTTCCGTATACTTTCAGAATTGCACATTCAGGAGCGAATGCTGCGATTCCTTTCAGAACGGCTGTTCCTTTTTCCATTCCAGACGCTTTTAATCCGGCAATGGCATCGTCAATGTTTTGCGTTGCGCGGTAAAGCGCCGATTCTGTAGCATAACAACGAATGGCCATTTCTGCAAGCTTGTGACGAATGGCTCCATATTTTGAAATGGATCTTCCGAATTGTTCTCGCGCTATGGCGTATTCCAAAGAGTCGGTTACTGTTGCTTTCGCACCACCCATGACTGCTCCAGCTAATTTGATTCGTCCGATATTCAAGATGTTCACAGCGATCTTGAATCCATTCTGACGGTCGCTCAACATGTTCTCTATTGGAACTAGCACATCATTCAAAAAGACTTGACGAGTGGAAGACCCTTTGATTCCCATTTTCTTTTCTTCGGGATTCAAAGCGATGCCAGGCATGTCTTTATGAAGAAGGAACGCCGTTAGGTTTTCATCGTTTTCATCGTCTTCAATTTTTGCGAATACAGTGAATACATCTGCGAACCCTGCATTCGTGATCCACATTTTTTGTCCGGAAATTTTATAATGTTTTCCGTCTTCCGTTAACGTAGCTTTTGTTTTTCCAGAGTTGGCGTCGCTTCCTGAATTCGGTTCAGTTAAGCAATAACAACCGAACCATTCTCCCGTTGAAAGTTTCGAGATGAAGAGTTTTTTCTGTTCTTCATTTCCGTAATACAATGCAGGCAATGTTCCAATTCCTGTGTGAGCGCCATAAGCAACAGAGAAGGAATGACCAGCACCGAGCGTTTCTGTGCAAAGCATTGTGGTTTTAAAGTCCATGCCCATTCCATTGAATTCTTCGGGCACTGAAATTCCAAGCAAGCCTAATTCACCCGCTTTGTGAAGAACAGATTGCATAAGGCCTTCTTCCAAATTGTCGAGTCGGTCTAGGATAGGCGTGATTTCATTATTCACGAAATCGTCGCACATCTGCTTCATCATCATTTGCTCTTCGTTCCATTCTTCCGGAATGAAAATTTCAGATGATGTTGTTTTGCGGATTAAAAATTCTCCACCTGTTATTGGTTTCATAATGTGTTTTTTAAAATCTTTCAAATACTCCGGCGGCACCTTGACCAGTTCCTACGCACATGGTTACTACGCCATACTTTTCATTTCTTCTTTTTAAGTCGTTTAACAGCTGAACGGTAAGTTTCCCACCGGTGCATCCAAGCGGATGTCCCAATGCTATTGCTCCTCCGTTTATATTTGTTTTTTCAGGATCTAAACCGAGGTGATTAATTACTGCAACACTTTGAGAAGCGAATGCTTCATTCAATTCGAATAAACTGATGTCGCTTTGTTTCAATCCTGCCGCTTCAAGCGCTTTCGGAACGGCATAGATTGGACCAACCCCCATGATGCGCGGTGCAAGCGCAGCAACGGAATAACTTTTCAGTTGTGCAATGGGCGTGAGGTTGTGTTTCTTCATGAAGTCTTCCGAACAAACCATTACGAAAGCCGCGCCATCTGACGTTTGCGACGCGTTACCAGCGGTAACTGTTCCGTCCAACGCGAACACAGGTTTCAATTTTGAAAGCGCTTCGATGGTTGTTCCTACACGTGGTCCTTCATCTATAGTCACAGTTGTATTTCGAACTTGTCTTTTCTCTTTTTCATCAAGAAAAATTTCTTCCACTTCAATGGGAGCAATGCCATTTGCGAAATGTCCGTTTGCAATAGCTTCAAGCGCTTTTCGGTGTGAATGAAACGCGAATTCGTCTTGCTGCTCGCGGGAGATTTTGTATTCTTTTGCTACCGCCTCAGCGGTTAATCCCATACCCCAGTACCAATCAGGATGCGACTTTGCGACTTTCGGATGCGGAACAATTCGCCATCCACCGAATGGAATGGGCGACATGGTTTCAACACCTCCGGCAATGATGCAATCGGCCATGCCCGCATGAATCTTCGCACTTGCGAGTGCAATGGTTTCCAACCCGCTTGAACAATATCTATTCACGGTCATGCCTGGAACTTTCTCCGTATTCAATCCCATTAGGGAAATCATACGTCCAATGTTCAGCCCTTGCTCTGCCTCCGGCGTGGCATTTCCGACAATAACATCGTTAATTTCATCTTTGTCTATTTGCGGAAAGTCTTTCATTAAATACTGAATGACTTGCGCAGCCAATTCATCGGCGCGCATGGATTTGAAAACGCCTTTTTGTGCTTTTCCAACCGCAGATCTATAACCCCTAACTATGTATGCGTTCATGGAATTAGTTTCTTAAAATTTTTCCTGATTTAATGAGGCTCTGCATACGCTCTAACGATTTGCGCTGCATGCACAATTCGAGAAATGCTTTGCGTTCGAGGTCTAGAAGATATTGTTCGCTCACTTTTGTTGGAGCAGAAAGGTCTCCTCCGCACATCACAAATCCGAGTTTTTCGCTAATGAGCTGATCGTGTTCTGAAATGTAATTTCCAGATTTCATGGAAGAAGCTCCGGCATATACAATACCCAATCCTTCATTTCCTAGAACTGTAATGTCTTTCCGTTCTTGCGGTGCAGAGTATCCTGCATGATGAAGATTTAAACAAACTTCTTTCGCGCGCATGAGCTGGTGAGCGCGGCTTACACACACCTCGTCTTTTTCTTTGCTCAGGTATCCCAATTCAAAAGCTTCTTCTGCAGAGGTCGCCACCTTCGCTTGTCCTACCGTTAAAAATCTATTTCGAAGAACATTCAAACGAATGTCGCCCTCCTTCATTTCATCAGAAGCACGCAAGGCGAATTCTTTCGTTCCAGCTCCGCCTGGAATTACACCAACCCCCATCTCAACCAATCCCATGTATGTTTCTGCATGCGCAACGGTAGCATCTGCATGCATTGACATTTCGCAAGCACCACCAAGCGCAAGTCCATGCGGAGCAACAACTACAGGAATGTTCGAATAGCGAAGACGCATGACAGTTTTTTGAAAATAGCGAATGGCCATGTCGAGCTCTTCATATTCTTGCTCAACGGCAAACATGAAAATCATTCCCACATTTGCGCCTGCAGAGAAATTATCTCCTTGGTTATAGATGACCAATCCGTTGTATTTTTCTTCAGCAAGATCAATGGCTTTGTTAATACCCGCAAGCACTTCTCCGCCTATTGTATTCATTTTTGATTTCCATGAAAGAGCTAAAATTCCATCGCCAATGTGACGAAGAATACAAGCACTGTTTGTCCAAATAATTTCTTTAAATGAGTCCAATAATCTCGCTTGATTACTAATTTCAATGGGAGCGTATTTGTTTTCGGTTGGAAGGAATTGTTCTGGATTTTCCGAGTTTTTGTAGAATGAAATGAATCCATTTTTTTTCATTTCATGAATCCACGGTGCAACCGTATATCCTTCATTCAACATGTTTGAAAGACAAGTGTTGAAACCAAGAGTATCCCACAATTCGAAAGGGCCTAATTCCCAGCCAAAACCAGCACGAAGCGCCGCGTCGATGTCTTTTAACTCATCTGAAATTTCAGTCATTCTGAAACTTACGTAGGAGAACAATGAGTGCATCATTTTCCTGTAGAACGCTCCTGCTTTATCGTTTGCGTTGTATAAATGTTGAAGTCTCGAAGGAAGGTCGTCAATCAATTTTGCCGCTTCGTACGACGCGAATTTGACTTTGTTTTGTTTGCGGTATTCGAGCGTGTTTAAATCCAGTACTAGAATTTCTTTCTCGCCGTTTTCATCTTTTGTTTTTTTATAGAATCCTTGTTTTGTTTTATCGCCTAACCATTGATTGGTAATCATCGTTTGAATGAAATCAGGCAAGGCGAATAACCTATGTTGCTCATCGGTTTTCGCAACGTCAAAAAGTCCATTTGCCACGTGCACCAATGTGTCTAGTCCTACTACATCGCAGGTGCGGAAGGTTGCAGACTTCGGTCTGCCCATGATGGTTCCGCTGAGTTTGTCTACTTCTTCAACAGTCAGTTCCAATTCCTTCATGTTGTGAAGCAGGGCTTGAATGCTGAAAACTCCGATTCTATTCGCAATGAACGCAGGAGTGTCTTTGCACAGCACGACTTCCTTTCCTAATTTCAAACTTCCGAATTCTTTTAGGAAGGAAATAAGTTCCGGATCGGTCTCACTGATAGGAATGATTTCCAACAAACGCAAGTATCTCGGTGGGTTGAAAAAGTGCGTGCCGATGAAATTCTTTTTGAAGTCTGCGCTTCTTCCTTCTGCAATCAGATGAATGGGAATGCCGCTTGTATTCGTTGAAACAATGCTTCCAGTTTTCCTGTATTTTTCTACTTTTTCGAATAGGACTTGCTTGGGTTCAAGCTTTTCAATAATGACTTCCATGATCCAATCGCAATTGGAGATGTCTTTCAAATTATCATCGAAGTTTCCTGTTGCAATTCGCGAAGCAAATTTCTTCGAATAGATGGGAGAAGGAGAGGCTTGCAACGCGTTTTTCAGTGAATCGTTCACGATTTTATTCTTGTCTTTCTCGTCGTCTGAAATTCGGTCTAATAGTAAAACTGGAATCCCACATTGTGCGAAGTGGCAGGCAATGCGCGAACCCATGATTCCAGAGCCTAAAACGGCAATTCTTTTAATCGTTTTCATTTAGGTGTATTAACAGAATGAAGGTAAGTCTTCTTTCCTTCAATAAGAGTTATAAAAATGTGATTTCTTTCATGTAGAAACCTAAGCAAGATTGGTTTTCTTTTTCTAAAACCAGTTTTCCATCTGCTTCCACACGAATTATTTCCCCCGAGAAAATGGATTGATCTTTTGCGATTAGATATTCCTTCATTTCACCTTTCTGAAAAAGTATCTGATGGTATTGTGAATCTATTTCAGGCCATTTACTTTCTTCCAACAGAAATAAATCGCTTGCCATTTGATTTCGCAATGTCTTCAAGAAGGATGATAGAGTCGGAATCTCAAGTGTGTGATTTGAAATGCAAGTCGCGTTTTCGATGTTTTGATTCGAAATGTTTATTCCGATTCCAATTAAAGAATAATGAAGCTGCCGATCGCTCCAAGAATTTTCAATGAGAATACCACCGATTTTTTTTCCTTCAACAAAAATATCGTTTGGCCATTTGATAGAAACGGACTGAATATTATGTTGAATAAGTGTTTTTGTCACTTGAAGCGCGCTCCATTTGCTTAAGAAGAAGATGTCTTCGACCTTGATTGGGATTTTTAAAATGATGGTGCCGAGGAAGGAACTTCCCGGCTCTGCAAGCCATTTGTTGTCACGTTGCCCCCTTCCCTCCAACTGAAAATCGGTAGTAATGGCAGTGCCACTTTGAGTTTCTGGCAGTTTAGCAATTGTGGAAGCATAGTTGTTTGTGCTGTCGAGATGCTCGAAATGGGAATGTGGTGATTGTTCAAACATGGACTCTTTCAATGCAGAAAACTTAAAGATTACAACGAAATTACGCCGTAGCGGAATACCTTTGCTACAGAAGAATAAAAAATGAAGAAAAAAGAAGCAGATAAAAGTAGCGAAGATGCATTGTTACTTTCCATTATTGACGGAATAGAAGAAGTAAAAGGTCACGATATCAAGATTCTTGATTTGCGGAATATTGAAGCGGCAATTGCCGATTACTTCATTGTATGCACAGGAACGAGTACAACTCAGGTTGAAGCGATAGCGAGAAGTGCCGAGAATTTCACTCGAAAAGAATTGGACGAAAGACCTCGCAGAGTAGAGGGAGTGCGCAATGCGCAATGGGTACTTATGGATTATTTTACCATAATTGTCCATGTGTTTTACGAACCCATGCGTGAGCATTATGACATAGAAGGTCTATGGGCAGATGGTAAGCTAATGGCTTTGCCGAAAAAAGCAAAACCAGAGCCAAAGGCTAAGGCGGCACCAAAAGCAAAGGCAGAGCCGAAAGCAAAAGCTCCTGCAAAACCGAAAGCTGCTGCTAAGCCCAAGGCAGAACCAAAAGCTAAAGCAGATCCTAAGGTGAAAGCCGAGTCCAAAGTGAAAGCTCCTGCAAAACCAAAGGCAGAACAAAAGGCAAAGGTGGCTGTTAAACCTATAACTGCTGTAAAACCGAAAGTGGTAACTAAGAAAACAGCAAAGAAAAAAGATGAGTGACCAGAATAGTAAAAAGCCTTCGGGAACCAACAATCCGATGAAGGGTGGATTTAGTTTTTATTGGATTTACGCGGTTATAGCAATCGTGTTGATAGGATTAATGGTATTCAATGGCAGTTCAGATGGTTCTGAAACGAATTACGCTCAGGTGAAGTCATGGGCTGAAAGTAATTATATAGCCCGCGTTGAATACAACGGTTCAATGGGTAAGGTGTATTTAGATTCTCTTGGAAAAGCGAATTTGAAAGGTCAGTATCCTGAGCAGAAAGGGGTTATGGGAACTCGTCAGGGCAGTGACTTTTGGTTCAACATTCCGCCGAGTGAGCACTTTATTGACGAATTGCATGCTTTAGGTCCGGTTCATAATTTCGAGGTGAAATTTCAACCGCCGAATGAAACGGCTCAGAGTTTATTGTGGTGGTTAATTGCCTTGGGGGTAATGATTGCTGCTTGGACATTTATTATGCGTCGCATGGGTGGCGGCGGTGGCGGCGGTGGTGGTGGTCAAATCTTTAACATAGGGAAGAGTAAAGCTCAATTGTTTGAGAAAGGAAAAGGCACAAACGTAACATTTGCTGACGTTGCTGGTTTGGAAGGGGCAAAAGAGGAAGTAGAGGAAATTGTAGACTTCTTGAAGCACCCGAAAAAATATACAGAATTAGGAGCTAAGATTCCAAAAGGAGCATTGCTTGTTGGACCTCCAGGAACAGGAAAAACATTGTTGGCGAAAGCCGTGGCTGGAGAAGCGCAGGTTCCATTCTTTTCTTTGTCTGGTTCTGATTTTGTGGAAATGTTTGTTGGCGTTGGAGCAAGTCGTGTGCGTGATTTATTCCGTCAGGCGAAAGAGAAAGCACCTGCTATCATATTCATCGATGAGATTGATGCCATTGGACGTGCAAGAAGCAAGAATGTAAACTTTGGCGGAAACGACGAGCGCGAGAATACCTTGAATCAGCTGTTAACTGAAATGGATGGGTTCGGGACTAATTCAGGAATTATTATTCTTGCGGCCACGAATCGCGCAGACATTTTAGACAAAGCGTTAATGCGTGCTGGTCGATTCGACCGTCAGATTTATGTAGACATGCCTGATGTGAAAGAGCGTGTGCAGATATTTAACGTTCACTTAAAAAATGTGAAGACGGATCCTTCTGTTGATGTAGACTTTTTGGCTCGTCAAACACCTGGTTTCTCTGGAGCCGACATTGCAAATATTTGTAACGAAGCCGCTCTTATCGCTGCTCGACATGGAGCTGCTACCGTTGTGCAACAAGACTTCTTAGCTGCAGTTGACCGTATTGTTGGTGGTTTAGAAAAGAAGAACAAAATTATTACTCCAAATGAAAAGCGTTCCATAGCTTTCCATGAAGCAGGTCACGCGGTTACGTCATGGCTATTGGAATATGCTTCACCGTTGGTGAAAGTAACGATCGTTCCAAGAGGAAGATCTTTAGGTGCCGCATGGTATTTACCTGAGGAAAGACAAATCACAACGACTGACCAAATTCTTGATGAAATGTGTGCAACACTTGGTGGACGTGCAGCAGAGCAAGTAATCTTTGGTAAAATTTCAACGGGTGCTCTTTCCGATTTGGAAAAAGTAACGAAGCAGGCCTATGCCATGGTTGGAATCTATGGGTTGAATGAGCGCATTGGAAACCTGAGTTATTACGATTCATCCGGTGAGAATCAGTTTACAAAGCCATACAGCGATGTAACTGCTCGTACCATAGATGAAGAGGTAAGTAAGTTGGTTGAAACGGCCTATCAACGAGCTCTTCATATTCTTACTGAAAACCGAGAAAAGTTGGAGGAGTTGGCTCAATTGCTATTGGAGAAGGAAGTAATTTTCAAAGAAGACTTAGAAAGAATTCTAGGTGTTAGACCTTATATAGACCGTCAAACTCAAATAGACGAGGCCGAAACAAGCGCTCAGATTGAAAAGGATCGAATTGAGGCTGCTAATGAAGTTGTAGCTGAAGTTACTGAGAATTCTACTGCCAGTGAAGAAGAGTTGAAGGAGGAGCAGGCGACAGATACAACTGAAACCTCAACAACTGAAGAGAACTAGGTGTGAGTAACATGTTATTAAGGACCTTAGTGGGACTTGTATTTACGTTAGTTGTGGTGGGCTCTGCTTTTGCAGGGCTTTTGCCTTTTTCGATATTGTTTGGTTTTTTTGCTGCAAAGGGTTTCCAGGAGTTCGTTCGTTTGGTGAATCCGCAAATGAGACGTTTTCAACGAAGAACAGGATTGGGTTTGGCAATCGTCTTTTATTTTACGTCAGCTTCTACTATGGTTTATGGAACAGATTGGCGTTGGATTCTAATTGTACCAGTGCTTTGGTTGGTGTTCATGTCAATTGAAATGATTAAAGTAAGCGCGAGTTTTATACTCGACACGTCTACCCTTTTAATGGGATTTATTTACACCGTTTTGCCATTTACTCTATTGGTTTATTTTAGTAAAGTGAATGGCTCTTTTGACGCTCGCCTGCCTTTTGGTTTCTTTTTAATTTTATGGGCGAATGACACTGGAGCTTATTTGGTCGGGAAGTTTTTTGGTAAACATAAATTATTGGAAGCGGTCTCTCCGAAAAAGACTTGGGAAGGATTAATCGGTGGTGCAGCAGCTGCAATTGTATTGGGTTATTTTCTGTTTTCGTTAATGCCTTCAACTTTTCCACGAATGGATTGGGTGGTTATATCCATAATTGTTGCTGTGTTTGCTAATATCGGAGACCTAATCGAGTCTCAAATAAAGCGGATAAAGGGTGTGAAGGATTCAGGAAAATTATTGCCAGGTCATGGCGGTGTTTTGGACCGATTCGATGGCTTGCTCATCGCTTTGCCGCTAGTAATTATTTATTTAATAATATTTTAATATGACTATTCACAAAGAAGGATTTAAAATTTTAGGTGGAACACTTTTAGTGTCTACGATATTAGTGGGTTGCGGTTTTTTATTGTTCGAATCACCGTTGGTATGGGTGTTAACGGCTATTGCTTGCGGAATAGTATTCTTGCTTTTTTTGCAATTCTTCCGCTTGCCGAATCGTGTGAATCGTGCGAATGAAAATGAATTGGTTGCTCCATGTGATGGAAAAGTTGTTGTTATTGAAGAAGTTGAAGAGCCTGAATACTTCCAGGGGAAAAGAATTCAAGTTTCCATCTTTATGTCACCATTGAATGTTCACGCGAATTGGACCCCTTGTTCGGGAGAAGTAAAGTATTTCAAATATCACCCGGGATTGTTTTTAGTTGCTTGGCATCCGAAGAGTAGCACTGAGAATGAGCGTACCACAGTTGTTGTTGAGCACGCTCCGGGTAAAGATGTATTGCTTCGACAGGTTGCTGGAGCAGTAGCGCGAAGAATTGTATGGTACGTAAATGCTGGTGATAAGTTAAAGACCAATGATCAATTTGGTTTCATCAAATTTGGAAGTCGCGTTGATTTGTATTTCCCAATAGGAACTGAGATTGTTGCCAACATTGACGATGTTACAAAAGGAAATGAAACGGTCATTGCTCGTTGGAAATAATCTCACGAAGGAATTTAGTGAAATAAAAAAAAGGTCTGAATTTCAGACCTTTTTTAATGTTTAATATTCTCTTAGTTGTTTGGAGCACCGCCTTGCTCTTTCACCGGAGCACCACCTGGTGTACCCGGAGCAGGAGCATTTGGATCTGCTTCAACATTTCCTTTGATGCGAACAACTTTAACTGGCTCATTTACCGCGTTAGAGTTGATGGTCACTGATTTGTTAATTGGACCTGGACGCTTCGTGTCGTATTTCACGGCAATGATTGATGAACCACCTGGTAAGATTGGAGTAGTATCGCAAGTTGGAACGGTACATCCGCAAGAACCTTTGCATTTACTTAATGTTAAGGGCTCAGTTCCTGAATTTGTTACTTTGAATTCACATGCTCCGTTTCCGCCGAAAGATACAGTGCCGTAATCGTGTACGTCTTTATCTACTGTAATAGCAGGTCCAGTTACTAATTGTGCTTGTGCATTTGCAGAGATTCCAAATCCGATTGCAATAGCTAGAGAGAAAATTACTTTTTTCATATTGAAGTTTTTATTGGTTTGAATTATTCGATGACTTCACCTTTGATGGTTAAAACGGTAGGCTTGGCTTCTGGATTATTCCAATTCACCATAACAGTTTTTGTGAAAGGTCCCATTCTGTTCGTATCGTAGTGAACGGTGATGGCAACACTTTTTCCTGGTTCTATGGTTGTGTTAGGGTCACACTTTGGAGTTGTGCATCCGCAAGAACCTTGACAAGAACTGATAATTAAATTTTGATCTCCGGTATTTGATAATTCGAATGTGCAATTTCCGTCAGAACCTTTTTTCACTTGACCGTAATTGTGTTCTGTTTCATTTGGAGTTAACATTGGTGCTCCGAAAGTTGTGATTTTTCCAGGCTGCGCTTCAGCACATCCAGCAAGACCAACGAAGAAGGCCACTGCAGCAAAAAGGGTAAAATTGATTTTCATATTATAGATTGTTAGTTTTCAAATATCGGTCAGAATTTTTAAAGTCACTAATGATTAACCAAAAGCGTGCCACTTCGGAGTATATTATTGGATGATTCTGAAATAGTATAAATTCCGTTTGAGAAATTAGTCGTATCAATGATTCTAACATTACCTTTTCCTAATTCACGGAAGATGAGCCTTCCTTGGGAATCTCTCATTTCAATAGTGCTTGCAGGCAAAAGCCCTGAAACATTAAGCACATCTCTCGTTGGATTTGGAAAAAGTTCGAAAGAACTATTTATTTCTTCAGTAACGGATACTACGAATGAGTTTGCGGTGCATCCGAATTCGTTAATGTAATCGCAAGAAAAGAATTGTCCTAATGAATCGGGAACGCTTAACAAAGAGTCAACATTAAGCGTCCCGTCAATGATCCAATTTACGTTGTCTTGATTAGCACAGTTGGTGCATGTTACAAATCCATTTTCAAGAATCAATGCAGGTGTAGTTCCGCCATTAACGATCAGTGTAGTCGCTGGACTATTTGCACTTGTATTGGCCAACGTGCATGTTAGGTATGGAGAATAGGTATTCGGAGTCGTGTAATTGAAATCATAGGATTCGAGATAGGAGAGTGGGATATTTCCGTTCCCGTTGCCCAAGAAGAGTTCACAAGAAAGGTCAGCTATGTAATCTGTGCTATTGACGAAGGAAGCTTGTAAAGGAGCGCAGCCCTCGCTTGGCGTGAAGTTAAGGATCGGTTGAATGATTAGAATGGGCTGCGAAACTGGCGACAAACATCCTTGGTTCGAGGCTGATTGCGCGGTGTAATAGCCATTTTGGTAAATTCCATTTTGTAGGGTGCTTACGACATTTGTTCCTTGGGCGAATGCAGCATTATCGAGGAAGTATTGAGTAGGAAGTCCTGCACAGTTCGAGCACAAAACCGCACCGTAGGCCGAGGTCAGAAGTGGAGCCGGCGCATTTGGAAATACAGTGACATTGGGACCATTAGCAGTATAAGTTGTGCCATTGAGTGTGCATGCAATTGAAGTCGTATAAGCCCCGTCTATGGAGTAGTTCAACGTATTGGAATTATTCAGCCCGTATTCTATTCCGTTGGTCTGAAGCACGCAAGTCATACCATTAAACGTAGGCGTTGTGTTGGTAGCTTGAACGCTCAATGGTCCGCACCCTTGGTTATTGCTTAGCGTAAACGAAGGGAAGATTTGAAGAAGACTATCAGTGGTCACAGTGCAACCGAATTCGTTCGTTATGGTTCCGAAGAAATATCCGCTAAGGTTGCTCGATAAAATATCTAAAGGGTTGGAATTGTTGCTCAATTGAGACCCGTTCAATGTCCAAACGATTGAGCTTGGTAGAGGGAAGTCAACAGCAGTTATAAATCCATTATTGTAGCTTAATAAAGAAGCAGTTGGATTGGAATACACAGTAACCACCGTGTCACTGAACGTTCCGAATGTACTTCCAACCGAGCACGTCATTTCCGGAGCGAAGTTACCGGCATCGTTGTAAGTAAGTTGAACTGTTGAATCAAAAGGAATTGTCGCCCCACCTAAGCCATCAGCAATGCTGCACGTCATGCCGTTTACAGGGTCTGTTGTATTTGAAAGAACTGCCACCAATGGTCCGCAACCTTCTCCAACAACAGCATTGTAATTCGGTTGAATAACTAGAAAAGGCTCGCTGGTTGTAGAGCATCCATTAACATCTGTATAAGTTGCAGAGTAGTAACCATTTTCATAAATCCCATTGATAAATGTTGAAATGGAATTGGTAGATACATTCAGATTGTTTCCATCTAAATCCCATGAGATGGTGTACCCCAGTGAATTGTTCATGGCGCTGACTTCCCCGAAAGTGGATGAAATTACCGGGACATCGGGGTGACTGTAGACCGTAATAGGATCCAAAATAAATGTGTTCGAATAAGCTCCTGAATAGCAGTAAAGCGTAGGTTGAAAGTTACCGGGGTCATTGAAGGTGAATTCCAAAGTAGAATCTATTGGCATATAGTCAAGGCCGGGAAGAAGAATTTCGCATTGGATTCCCTCCGGCATGGAAGTGTTATTTATAAGGGTTGTAGTAAATGGATAACATCCAGAGCTTTCACTTGTGGTTGCGTTAATCTCAAGAACGAAATAATACCCAGTGTCAGAGTTACAGCCAAATTCATTTGTATAAACAGCCGCATAATTTCCATTTTGGAAGTTATCGTTGAAGAAGGTACTTATACTTTGCGAATTGGTACTGACATCGAGTTGAGTTCCATTGAGGAACCACTGAATTTCATTTCCGGAATTGTTGGTTACAAAAACGGTATTTGCAGCATAATTGAGTGCTGGTGCCGTTGGAATTTGGAACGATTCGAAAACGAGGTTTTGAAGCGAATAATATTCATTGCCAAATGCTGTACATGTCTCTGTTACAGAGAAATTTTCAGGCGCTGCCATCAAGTATGAATAAGGAGAGTTGTAATATAAATCGGCAACGTTAGAATTTGTGAATTGACAATCTAGGGCTTGTGAAGAAATGGTGGTGTTTTCAAAAACAACTTCATTCGGTCCACAAGCTGTGGTTTGCAGTGCGGAGTATGTTGGGATAACGAAATAGATTGAGTCGGTAAAGGTGATACAACCGAATTCATTGGTCAAGCGAACTTGATAGAATCCATCATTACTGTAATCGATTGACGCGTCAATTGTAATGTCAGAATAACTGGTTGGGTTTTGGTTGAACAACCATTCAAACGAATCTGCAGCGTCATGCACTAAGGTTATTTCAGGAAAGGTCAGTTCGAGATTACCTTGACTAGGAAGCGATGCGACGAAAAATGTATCTGTATTTGCAATTGATATTTCGTTGCCTTGAAAGTACGTCAGTTGAATGGAGTAATTACCGGGGGAAGTATAAACGTAAGCATAAGTTTGAGAGCAATAATTAAGCACTGTGCCGTCCCCAAAGTCAATTATACAAGAATCGGATGGTGAGAGTTGTGTTTGATTATAAGCAGTTATTGTATCGAATAAACACACGATTGATTCTGAAACAGAGATTGCTGCTTCGTTGTATTCACAGCTGAAGTCATTCGTATTTGCCGTTGGATCATAATTATTTGAAAACGGATCTGTGCAACCGAAGAAAATACAACTAAAGTTGTTTGTGTTGGCTAGCGGGTTGTAGTTATCTGCCGCTGGATCTGTGCAGCCCAGAATAATACATGTACCGTTATCTAAATTTGCTAACGCGTTGAAATTTGCAGCAATAGGATTGGTGCATCCAGGGATAATGCAGACAAGGTCTACACCATTACAATTTTCGTCAATACCGTTTCCACAAATATCGATAGCTCCTGAATTGATATTAAAATTGTTGTCATTACAATCTCCCAATACTATACCTCCAGTAGTATAATTGGGGCCAGGGGAAACGCATGCGTTTACAATCGAAAGGTAGTATCCGTCATGGTCAATATCTAAATAGTAATTTGAAAATGTAAGTCCTTCGTCAATTGAGTTGGTGCAATTGTCGTCAATACCGTTACAAAGTTCAGAAGCACTCGGGCGTATTGCAGAGTTAGTGTTATTGCAGTCTGTATTGTTAGTCGCGTAGCCTGCTCCCAGGTTGACACAAGAGTTTGTAGCTATTCCTGCTCCGAAGCCATCTCCGTCTGTGTCAATATAGTAATTCACGAAAGTCAATCCGTCATCAACCAAAGTATTACAATTGTCGTCAATTGAATTACAAATTTCACTAGCGTTGGGTCTAATGTTCGCGTTATTATTGTTGCAGTCCAAATTGTTCGTAACGAAGTTGCCGAAAATAGGCGTGCATGAAATGGTTGGCGTTCCCGCACCGAATCCATCTTGATCGGTATCGATATAGTAATTCGCGAATACGAGGCCCTCGTTCACTTGACCATTACAATTGTCATCTATGAGGTTACACAATTCGACAACTCCGGGTTTAACAAGTGCATTTGCATCGTTGCAATCGCTGCTGTTTGTTACATAATTTGGAAGTGGTGAACATGCACTTTGGCTATTGTTTGGATTACCAAATCCGTCTCCATCCACGTCTGCAAAATATGTAACGAATGTAATTCCTTCATTTGTGAGCCCATCGCAATCATCGTCAAACGTGTTGCATATTTCCGTAGCGTTTGGATTGATGCTCGCATTGGCGTCGTTGCAATCGCTAGTGTTTAAAACATATCCAACAGGAATACTGCAGGATGGAAGTGGTGCATTTAAATTTCCGAAATTATCAGAATCACTATCTGCATAATAGGTAATCGGTAGGATACACGAACCGTCATTCACTGTAGCAATATTTGAGTAGTTGCAAGCTGTGGGTATTGTGCATCCGAACACAACGCATGACCCATCATACCACGTTGCATTTGCATTGTAATTCGAAGACTCAGGGTATATGCACCCCGGAACATCACAAGATCCATCGTCGATATTAGCAGTTGAGAGAAAGTTATTGGCGAGTGGATTTGTACAGCCCGGAGTTTGCGCTGCGGTAAATAAATTCATGCGCACAATGGGCATTTTAGCCATGAACAATAGGCCATTGCTTTCGGGATAGCGCACGAAACTGGTTTGGGCAATCGCGGCGCCACTTCTACAAACTTTTAACGCTTGGGTGCCGACAGTGTTTCCAACCATAACAATGTAGACGCTATCGGCGTATAATGTTAGCGGTGTTGGTAGCTGAAGCGTAATGAGTTTTTGTTGTCCGAGGGCATTGATATCCCATGCATTAACGGGATACGTTACGGACGTTGCTTGTACATCCGTGAAATCGTTTTTGTAAATCTTCGCTTGTATTGTTGTGCCTATTGCGGTTCCTGGTCCAACAGCAACAGCGATGGATGTGCATTTAACGGTATTGGATCTTCCTTCGAAAATATTTCCCACTTGATACGTCTGGCCTGCATACAAAGCGCTTGGGGTAAACTCGTCTTCCATTGGGCCTTCGTCACGAGCATATTGATAATCTGTAATGAAATAATCCAGGGTGTCTCGGTTGTTACTCGGTGCCTCGTCGGTCTGCGTTTGATTGATTTGATATGTAACTCTGTAATACCCGGTTGTTACGCTTGGTGTGAAACCTGTCGTTAATGTGTAAGATGCGGTGGCTCCTGCAACAACGTTCGAATTCGCTGTTGTTTGGTTATACAAGGCCGTGTTCGCGGCATTAAGAACTTTTACATTGAGGTTGGACGCCGTCTGTGTTGCACTTCCAATATTCGTTGCTTTTGCATTGAATTTGAAGGGGACCAACATAGTTTTTGGGTAGCGGTCGTATGGTAAGTCATGAAAATCATTCGGCGGCACAGGAGAAGTGTTGCCGAATGTGGTATATCTCGTGTTGTTTATTGAGAGGTTGTTGATGCTTGGTTTGAAAACGGTAATATCATCGATGGCCCAATGATAATAACTACCCGAATACAAAAAGCGAAGTTTTACGTCGGTCTGACCAATTGCCCCTGATGGAAAAGTAGCAGATTTCCATTCTGACGTTACACCGGGAAAGTCAGATTGTGTAATCATATCAATCCATGTCGTTCCTCCATTGATGGAATACTGAACCTTAATGGTTGAACTGTAGTTGCGGAATTGTTGTTGAAAGGTTACCACTGCACCGGTTACACCTGTTAGTGAAAACGAGTTCGAAATGAGCCAAGCGGTATGTGGTCCGGGATCCGGGCCAGTTCCAAAACCGCCGCATTCATTGTCATTGTCGTCCCAATAGTTCGAATCGAAAATCATAAACCCATTGCTTTGGGTAAGTGAGTTAAAAGCAGAACTGCCGCCGGCACAAGAGCCTCTAGAAGTAATGGCGTTACTTGGAACGGTGCTTGGACCTCTATATTCCCATATGCCAATGTTTGAATTACTTCCGTTTGTCCAGGTGGTAGGAAGACCTCCAGAAAAATCCCACGAATACAAGGGAACACCCAATACTTGCGCAAACGATTGAATTTGCGAAACGCAAAGGAGCAGCAATGTAATGAAGGCGCGGTTTAGCATTTGCTCAAAAATAGGGCATACCTATTGATCAAACAAGTTTAATAATTTCGAATTATTGAAGAATGAATTGTTAAATATTTTCAACGAATTCGATCGGGATTGTTCTTTAAAAAAGAGTCCCAGCTTTTGTAATTTCCTTTAGAGGCAAGAGGACCGCTAGTCTGAAAATAGTGACAGACAGCCGCGGCAACACCATCGGTAGCATCCATTTTCTTAGGCATGTCGGCTTGATTGATTTTTAAAATCTGTTGAAGCATGGCCGCGACTTGTTCCTTTGAGGCGTTTCCGTTTCCTGTAATGCTTTGTTTTATTTTTCGCGGAGCGTATTCTACCACTGAAAGCTTGTGACTGAGCGCGGCGGCAATGGCCACGCCTTGAGCTCTTCCCAATTTCAACATAGACTGAACGTTTTTCCCGAAGAACGGAGCTTCAATAGATAGCTCATCGGGATGGTATTCTTCAATAATTTCAACGCATCGAGTAAATATCTTTTCGAGTTTCAACGCGTGATCTGAAATCTTGTCCATTCGAACAACATCCATGGCCAATAAAGTCATTTTTTTATCTTCCACCCGAATAACACCGTACCCTAAAATACTAGTGCCTGGATCAATTCCCAAAATGATTCGTTCTTTTGTGCTCAAATGAATTTACTTTGAGGTTCAAAGGTAATCTGTTTCGTGAAAGACACTCCTTCCAAAATAACCATCGTAGTTCCGTTTCGGAATATTCATAATGATGATCATTCAGTTGATCCTTCGTTTTTGAATTTTTTGCATTCGTTGGAATTGATTTCGAATTGTGTTGAAGAAGTGATTTTAGTGAATGACCATTCGACAGACGATTCGAAAAAACACCTCTCAGGATGCAGCATTCCGAACCTTCGAATATTAAATCTTCAAAATGAATTCAAAGGAAAAAAAGCTGCCCTCGAGTTAGGTATTCAAGAAGCGAAAACGGAATATATTTGGACGCTAGATTCCGATGTGCAACTTTTGAATTTCGATTCAATTCGTTTTCAAGAATTTCAAAACAGTTTGAAAGAAGATCTGACTATTCTTCCTGTTTTTATGAAAACAGGAAAGCGATTGTTGGAGATATTGCAATCAAATGAATGGCGGTACATGCAATGGCTCACAAAACTCAGCGCAAAACTGAAAATGCCTATGATGTGCAACGGTGCAAATCTAATTTTCAAGAGATCGGTTTTCCTTCAACATATACACGCTCATTGTTCCGTTTCGAGCGGAGATGATTTGTTTTTAATGTCTCATGTTTTAAAATCGAAAGGCCAGATAGGCTGTTGTTGGAAGGGGTTTACAGATGTTGAAATAACTCCTGTCAAGACAATTCACGAAGCGATTAACCAACGACTGAGATGGGCAGGAAAAACAACCAAGCTTCCTTTTACGATGTCATCAATATTGCATTTTATTTTTGCTTTCTTCAGCGCGCTACATGTTATGGCAGTGATAGGAATATTCCTTGCTTCCATTCAAAAAATAAGCATTGTTTTTCTAGTTATGAAAATTAGTTTGGAAGTGATTGGCATCCTTGGAGTATTTCCAAACAGAATGAAAGGGAAGGAAATAATTATCCTAGTGCCGCAAATGCTACTTTATCCTTTTTTCAGTCTTTTCATCTTTATAAGTAGTTTATTTTTTGTTCCAAAATGGAAAGGGAGAAGAGTAAGTTTGAAATAACCATGGAGCCCCTTTCGCCCTTTCAACGATTCCTTAAAAACAAACTGGCTTTGGCGGGTTTGATTTTCATTTTCATGATGATTGTGACTTCGATTTTTGGTTCATTCATCCGCTTGGACAAAACAGAGAATGCTAATGATCAGAAATTAAGTCTTGCCCTCTGTAAACCGGGATTTTCCGTGCAATTTGTCGCCTTGAAATCAGATGAAAAAGAATGGTTCCCCATCTCGAAGAGTGAACAGTTTGGAGATTCTCTTCGTGTTGAACTGTTTGAAAAAAACGGGGGTGGTGAAGTCAAGAATTTTGCGTTGAAAGATTTGAATGTAAATAGCCATGATGAGGTTATTTCGGAAAAGAAATTCTGGCTGGGGACAGATAAATATGGAAGAGATGTGCTCTCGCGATTAATGGCGGGTGCTTCTGTTTCGTTGTTGGTAGGAACTATTGCAGTGCTTATTTCGCTGTTGCTTGGAGTAACACTTGGTTTGTGGGCTGGTTATTTCAAAGGCTGGGTAGATGCTGTTATTTCATATTTCATTCAAGTGGTTTGGGCCATTCCTACACTGCTTTTGGTTATGGCAATTTGCTTCGCTTTTGGAACAGGATTTTGGAAAGTTTTTATAGCGGTTGGATTAACCATGTGGGTGGAAGTGGCTCGTATTACGCGCGGGCAAGTTCTTGGCGTGAGAGAAAAGGAATACATAGAAGCCGCGAAGGCCATAGGGAATTCCTCTTCGAGAATTATTTTCAAACACGTTTTGCCGAATGTTCTTTCTCCAATAATAGTTATGTCTGCGGCGAATTTCGCGTCAGCTATTCTTATGGAAGCGGGATTGAGTTTTTTAGGACTCGGCGCGCAAATTCCTACGCCAAGTTGGGGGAACATGATTCGAGAAAGTTATTCTTATTTAACAACGGATATGGCTTATTTAGCTTTCTTACCCGGTGTATGTATCATGCTTTTAGTACTTTCGTTTATGATGGTTGGAAATGGACTGCGTGACGCTTTAGATGTTCGCGAGAATTGAAAATAATTGTTGAGATGAAATTGAAATTTATTATCACTGTTTTGTTTTTTGTTCAAGTTGTGTTCTGCTTGGCACAGCCATCAGCATACCCCACCGGTTTTGGTTTTACGCGCTCGGTCAGAGAAGCAGCATTGAAGACGGATTCTCCTGTTTTTCTCTCCATACAACCATATATGCGGAGTGATTTGCCCCTTGCGAAAATGGAAGGTGAATTGAAAGATAGCGTGAAACTGTATCACGACTTTGCGGCCATAGCGCTTCGTAAGCACATTTTCGAATACAAAGAAGGGGACGTTCACATTCGAATGAATTTTCTGTACAACATTGCTGGAGGAAAAGATTTTACGGATACTCTGAACTATCCGAGATCACATAGAATTATCGCCAACACGAGGGGTTTATGGGTTCAGGCAGATTTTGGAGATAAGGTTTCTGTTGAGACCGGGTTTTATGAAAATCAAGAATACATGGCGAAGTACATGAAAAATTATGTAGATAGTTTAGGTGTTATACCTGGCTTTGGCCGGGACAAGGACTACACTGCTATTCGTGATGTGGTCGATTATTCATCTTCTTTTTCGCGCATTACGGTTCAACCCTTGAAAGCATTGAGACTTCATATGGGTTATGGAAAGCATAAGATTGGAAACGGCTACAGGTCGTTGCTTTGGTCAGATGGGATGTACAATTATCCCTATGTTCAATTCGATATTACAAAAGGAAAAGTCAAGTATTCGCATGTTTGGAATGTGATGCAAAGTCTAGAGCGTCTGCCTATAGGCGACACTCCTGAGTCTACGTTTAGAAGGAAGGCAGGTAGTTTTTCATACCTCAGTTGGAAGCCAACGACTAAAGTGGAGCTTTCACTTTTTGAATCAGTTATTTGGAATCGATACGATGCGAATGCAATGCCGCAGTCGCTTCCTGTGAACTTCTACTCTCCACTAATTGGAACAGCATTCACGCAGGTTAATTCAGTTCGAAATAATTTCAATATAGGAATTGACGCGAACGTTCGACTGACGAATAATATTGAAGTATATGGACAAGCGTATGCCGATGTTTTAGGAGATTATAAAAAGAATGGAGCGCTTCAATTGGGAGTTCAGTCTTATAATTTGGGCGTGAAGAATTTTGATTTGGGTTTTGAATACAATCGGGTTCAAAGCGATGTGTATTCCTTTTCTGCACTATACACAGACGCTACGCACATGAATCAGACGGTGGGGCATCCGTTGAACAACATGCATGAATATATCTTGCGCACGCGCTATCGCTATGGAAGGTACTTTGCTCGCGTGAAATGGAATTACATTGTTCAAAATAGACTGGAAGAGCGCAACGATGCGCCTGAGTTGATTAAAAGAAATCTGAAACAGTGGGATGTTGAGGTGGGGTATTGGATTAATCCTAAAACGAATTCTGAATTTATTATTTCCTATACAGATAGAATTGATGATCGGTCTAATGATTTGGTTAAACAACACGCGACTATTTTAATGTTGGGAATTCGCACCGGATTGCACGCTGTTTATCGCGATTTTTGAATACATTTGATTCACCCTAACCTGAACCAAAATTGAAAGATATTGTCTTCGCTTTTCTAAGTGCGTTTGCCATTGTATTGGTGGCAACTCCTCCGCTTATTAAAGTGGCGAAGATGAAGCATTTGGTAGATGAACCCGGTAACGATCGTAAGCTGCATAGCAAAAGCATTCCTACACTAGGGGGTATATTAATTTTTGCGGCGACTATTATTTCTTATTGCTTGTGGTTTCCTTCTCGCGACGCCTGGGAATTGGGAGCCAACTACAATCCTTTACAAGCGTTAAACGAATTCAAGTATGTGTTGGCTTCCATGTTTGCTTTGTTTTTTATTGGATTGAAAGATGATATTGTTGGGGTTGATCCGTTTAAAAAGTTAATCGTTCACATTCTTGTTGGAGTGACACTTGTGGTCCTAGCAGACATTCGATTAACTGAATTTTGGGGACTCTTTGAAGTAGATAAATTGCCGTATTGGCTGAGTGTATTGATTTCCATTTTCATATACATTGTTATTGTAAATGCCATAAATCTCATCGATGGAGTAGATGGTTTAGCAGGAGGAATTGGTTTAATTGGCAGTGTAACTTTCACGCTATGGTTTTACAAAACAGGAGATATGCCATTGGCTTTATTGGCTGTAGGATTAGCAGGGTCGCTTTTCGGATTTTTGATTTTCAATTTCCAACCAGCGCGCATTTTCATGGGTGATTCGGGTTCATTGATCATTGGAATTTGTATGTACGTTTTGGCCATGAAACTCATTGAATTTCCCCCTTCGAAAATGTCTATCCCTATGCAGATAGTTTCTAAGCCAATTTTCGCAATGGCCATTTTGTCCTACCCGCTGATAGATACGTTGCGTGTATTTTCAATTCGAATTTTAAATGGGAAATCTCCGTTTTTGGCAGACAAAAATCATATTCACCACCGATTATTGGCACTGGGCCTAAAGCACTATCAGGTGTCTTTTGTTTTATACGGATATACTTTGTTTGTTATTGGAACAACGTTTTTAATGCCTGCTCAAACGCCCAATATTTCTTTTTTAGTAGTTGGAAGTATTGCTGTTTTTTTAGCCTATGTGCCTTTTATGATTCCTATTCGGAATCAATTGAAGTAAGGGGTTGCATATTGCTTCACCGCCTTGTCATCAATAATTTCTCCTGAAAGAATAATAAGTCGTTCAATAACGTTTCGGAATTCACGAATGTTACCTGTCCAGTCGTGCTGTTGAAGTAGCTTTAATGCAGCGGGTTGAATGTTTTTCTTGGGTTGTCCGCATTCATCGGCAATTTGCTGAAGGAAGTGTTCTGCCAATAGTGGAAGATCGTCTTTGCGTTCATTTAGTGAAGGGACTTTAATTACGATAACAGAAAGTCTGTGGTAAAGGTCTTCACGAAAATTACCTGAAGCAATTTCTTTTTTCAGGTCTTTGTTTGTGGCTGCTAAAATGCGCACGTTAACCTTCATGTCTCTTTCTCCACCCACGCGTGTGATTTTATTTTCTTGAAGGGCGCGAAGCACTTTGGCTTGAGCAGAAAGCGACATGTCTCCGATTTCATCGAGGAAAAGGGTGCCGTTATCGGCTAACTCAAATTTTCCGGGCTTCGTTTTTACTGCAGAAGTAAACGCTCCTTTTTCATGACCGAACAATTCGCTTTCAATTAACTCTGAAGGAATAGCCGCACAATTCACTTCAATGAATGGTTGTGCAGCACGATTACTTTTTTCATGAAGCTGACGTGCCACCAATTCCTTCCCCGAACCATTTCCACCTGTAATTAATACACGCGCATCGGTTGGAGCAACGGTGTCTATCATTTTAATTATTTCAAGAATAGATTTGCTCTGACCAATAATATTAGAACCGAGAACTTTGTTGAGTTTCTTTTTGAGTGTCTTGGTTTCTTTCACCAGCGCATCGTGCTTATTCGCATTGCGAGTTGAAACAAGCACGCGATTCAGATCTAATGGTTTTTGAATAAAGTCGTAAGCCCCGCGTTTAATGGCTTCCACAGCAGTATCAATCGTTCCGTGTCCGGTAATCATTACAACGGGGACGTTTATTTCTTCTTTCTTCAATTCAGAAAGAAAATCGAGTCCGTCTAATTTGGGCATTTTAATGTCACAAAAAATTAAATCGAATGACTCTTTCATAACCATTTTCAGCGCGGTCTCTCCATCTGGAGCTTCCGATATGCTGAACCCTTCGTATTCGAGAACTTCTTTTAGAGCGCTGCGAATGGCAGCTTCATCGTCGACAATTAAAATCTTTGACATGTGTAAGGCTTTTGGCAAAAGTAGCGCAAAGCGTTGATAAGTTTCTTCCGGAAAGTTGAAGTTTTAATGGGGTGTTCAATTCGGTAAAAGTATCTTTGCGAAGTGAGTCAAAGAGATTTTTTAAGTGAGTTGAACGACGCTCAGCGT
Organism: Flavobacteriales bacterium; assembly: GCA_044239865.1. GTDB lineage: Bacteria > Bacteroidota > Bacteroidia > Flavobacteriales_D > Sanyastnellaceae > CAIZGX01. Next base: position 90,441 of record JBIIAO010000002.1, on the reverse strand, counting down.
GCAGCAGCTCGACACATTTCAGGTCCATTAATGGTTATTGCAGGAGCGGGTTCGGGAAAGACGCGTGTCTTGACTTACCGTATTGCGCATATGATACAGAATGGTATTGATCCGTTCAGTATTCTTTCGCTAACCTTTACTAACAAGGCAGCACGTGAAATGAAGGAGCGTATTGCTAACCTTATGGGCGAAGACAACGCGCGCAACATTTGGATGGGAACTTTCCACAGCGTTTTCGCGCGTATTCTTCGATCGGAAGCCGATCGAATTGGCTATCCGCGAAACTTCAGCATCTACGATTCAGCAGATAGTAAGAGCTTGATTAAAGATATTTTGAAGGAAATGTCGCTCGACGACAAAATCTACAAGCCGGGAATGGTGCAGAATCGAATTTCTTCCTGCAAGAATAATTTAATTGCTGCGGACGATTACCCTGAACAAGTGGAATTGGTTTCAGAAGATCACGCTGCTAAACGCCCCAAGATGGCAGAGGTTTATCAAAAGTACGACCAACGCTTGTTTCAATCTGGGGCCATGGACTTCGATGATTTGCTCTTCAAAACGAATATCTTGTTCAGAGACCATGCAGATGTGCTTCACCGCTACCAGCATAAGTTTCAGTTCATCATGGTAGATGAGTATCAAGACACAAATTTTTCTCAGTATTTAATTGTGAAGCAATTGGCCGCGGTAAATGAAAATTTATGTGTCGTTGGAGATGACGCACAAAGTATTTACGCCTTCCGCGGAGCGAATATTCAGAACATTCTGAATTTCAGAAAAGACTATCCCGATTATTCGTTGTACAAATTGGAGCAGAATTACCGCTCAACGAAAGTTATTGTTGAAGCAGCGAATTCAATTATCGGAAACAATAAAAATCAGATTAAAAAGAACGTTTGGACAGCCAACGATGAGGGAAGTAAAATCCGTCTTCATCAAGCCCCAACCGACAATGAAGAAGGTATGTTCGTGGCGAACACTATTTTCAAATTGCAAAAGGAAGACGGAGGAACTTACCACGACTTCGCCATTCTTTACCGCACGAACGCTCAGTCGCGTGCTATGGAGGAAGCCCTTCGAAAATTAAATATTCCGTATAAGATTTACGGTGGATTAAGTTTCTATCAGCGCAAAGAGATTAAAGACTTGTTGGCTTACTTCCGACTAACCGCGAATCACAAGGACGAAGAAGCATTGAAGCGGGTGATTAATTATCCCGCTCGCGGAATTGGGAAAACCACCCTTGAGAAATTGATAGTTGGAGCATCGGAACGAGAGATTAGCATTTGGGAAATGATTGCCCGTTGCTTTGAAGTTGGAATATCTGGAGCCACCGCGAATAAGCTGAATGAATTTGTTACCATGATTCAGAGCTTTGCGACAGAGCTTACCACGAAGCCGGCTTACGACTTGGGTATGCACATTGCTGCGGCTTCGGGTTTATTGGTGGAAGTGAATGCTGATCGCACACCTGAGGGGGTAGCTCGTGTTGAAAATATTCAGGAATTATTAGCAGGATTGAAAGAGTTTTCTGAACGTGAATTGGAAGACAGTTCGATTCCTTCGTTGTCAGATTTCTTGATAGATGTAGCGTTGCTTACCGATACGGTAAATACAGATGTAGACGAATCGAAATGCGTTTCGCTCATGACCATTCACTCAGCGAAAGGATTAGAATTTGCGAATGTGTTTATTGTTGGAATGGAAGAGAATCTGTTTCCGTCACAAATGTCTTTGAATGCCCGTGAAGACTTAGAAGAAGAGCGAAGACTCTTTTATGTAGCCCTCACCCGTGCTGAAAAAAGAGCAATTCTATCTTACGCGAATTCGCGCTTCAAATGGGGACAATTCACCTATTGTGAACCTTCGCGTTTTATTGAAGAGATAGACGAAAAGTTTTTGGAAACGACTTCAGGAAAGAAATCGCCTTCACCATCGAAGTCTTTCGATTTCGGTGAAGAACGCGGGAAATTCAGCGGAGGAATAAACAAGCTTCCGCTGCAGGAAAGACCCAAGTCTTCTTCTCCGCAACAATCGCCCATTATTCCGCAGGTTGATACGAGTAAGTTGAAGAAAGTGGATATGAATGCGCCTGTTCCGCTTCCTGCAGGAGATTGGGCTTTGCCGCATGAAATTCAAGTTGGAGTTGAAGTTCAACATGAAAAATTCGGCAAAGGAAAAGTCATTAAAGTAGAAGGTGAAAACCCGAATGAAAAGGCCACTGTTTTCTTCCCTTCAGAAGGGCAAAAGCAACTGTTACTGAAATTCGCGAAGTTGAAAATTGTAGGCGCTTAATTGTAGTGTATATTTGTTAGACCTCATTTAAATTTATTATGAATCCCCACCGCTTTCAGAAGCCAGATGTTGTTGTGCCGTTAGAGATGAATAGCGCACGTCCTGAAATTACTTTACCGGAATATGGTAGAAATATTCAGAAGATGGTGCAGTACTCTCTAACACTTGAAGACCGCGATGAGCGCGCGCGCTGTTGCAAGGCTATTATTTCAGTAATGGGTCAGTTGTTTCCCTACTTGCGTGACATGGAAGATTTCAATCACAAGCTTTGGGATCACTTGCACATTATGAGTGATTTTCGCTTAGATGTAGATTCTCCCTATCCGAAACCTGAACCGTCTCAGTTTGCTGTTAAACCAAATCGTATTGCCTACCCTCAGGAAATTGTGAAATTTGGGCACTATGGCAGATATGTAGAGGTGATGATTGATAAGTGTGTGGCCATGGAGGAAGGGGAAGAGCGCATGAACTTTACAATTTCAATTGCAACGCTGATGAAGCAAAATGCTTTGAATTGGAATCGTGCGACAATTACCGACGATGTGATTTTAGAAGACTTGAAATATTTGAGTGCTGGAAAATTGTCAGTCGAGAATATACAAGAGATTCACGCAGTGAAAACCATCCAAGGGTCGAAGTACAACGATTTTGTTGAAGACAGTTACCGCAACAACAAAAAGCGTAACAACAACAACAAGAAGAAGAAATTCAAGAAGAAATATTAAGAAGTGTAATTTTCATGACGCTTCTCGAGGACATACAGCACGGAATATTTCATATTATAGACAAGGGTGCAATTGATCACATCTTGTTTTTATGGGTGCTCGCTATCGGACTTACGTTTAATGACCGTCGCATGTTACTTTGGTCAATCACCGGGTTTACATTGGGACATGCTTTTGCGGCTGTTGCATTGGTTTTCGGTTTGCCAATGTTGTCGATGAAGTGGGTTGAGTTTGCAATACCACTGACTATTCTTGTCCGCGGAGTTCAGCGACTAATCTCACCTACTGAAACGACAACACTTCCTTGGAAAACAGTTTTGGTTATCGCCCTATTCGGATTTATTCACGGCTCGGCTGTTTCAACTGAGTTGAAAATGTCTCTAATGAAAGGAGAAAGTTTGGTTGGGAAGTTAGTTGGATTTAACATTGGGGTAGAGTTGGGACAACTGATTTGCATTTCAGGAATTCTCTTGATTTCAATCACATTGAATCGCCTTTTGCGCATTCATGCCAACATGGTTACCCGAATTTTGTTGGTGCCTGTAATTTTTTATTCGATTTTCTTAGCCGTTATTAATTTTCCTTTGAACTAAATACGAGTAAATTTGTCTAGATTCTTGAGATTGCTTTTCATTTTACCTATTCGATTTTATCAGGGGTTTATTTCTCCATGGTTAGGTTCGAATTGCAGATACCAGCCAACTTGCAGCGCATATGCTACAGAGGCCATTAAAGAATGGGGGGTTGTGAAAGGAATTTATTTAGGAGGAAAGCGAATTTTAAGTTGTCACCCTTGGGGAAAAAGCGGCTACGATCCGGTGCCGAAAAATCTGGAATTGAACGAGAAAAAATAATAATGAGTAATATGAAAAAGTTAGGTGTAGTTTTAGGAATTGCTTTGACAATTGGTTTAACAGCTTGTTTCGATTCTGAAACGGAAATTTTGAAACAAGCTCGCACCACCCAGTTAGGCGTTTTGTCTAAGCAAAATGCTTTAGTTTCAGACTTAGACAAGGAGATTTCTGCTGCAGAAAAAGAAATTTCTGCATTGACGCAAAATCCATTAGATAGCGCTGGAATTCTTCGTGTGAATGAATTGTCGGAGCGTGTATCAATGATAAACACGTTGAAAGATGAAGTGGTGAATTACAAATTGAATTTGAAAGAAATTCCGGAGGGAGCTACCATAAAAGACGATGCGTTTTTCAAAGAATTGAAGGACGAGCAAGTTTTAAAACTAGCAAAGGATCAGGATTCTGCTTTCAATGTTCTAAAGTCTCAAGTAGAATCTGAATTGTTATAATGCGCATTCGTCCCAGAAGAAATAGAGCAAACGCTTCCGTCCGTGGAATGGTTCGCGAAACACGATTGTCTCTCGAACAATTGGTGTATCCGCTATTTCTGTTGGAAGACAGAAATGCTTTTCAGCCAATACTTAGTATGCCAGGTATTTCCAGATTTGGGTTGGAAAAATTAATGGTTGAAGTGGATGAGTGCATGAATGTGGGGGTAACGAATTTTATTTTGTTCCCGGCTGTTGATGAGAAATACAAAGACAAGTATGCGACTTATTCGTTAGACGCTTCTAATTTTTATTTGACAGCAGTTCGCGAGTTGAAGAAGCGTTTTCCTGAGGCGGTATTTATTTCAGATGTCGCCATGGATCCATACAGTTCAGATGGTCACGACGGGTTGGTCATTAACAATCAGATTGTAAACGACGAGACATTACCTATTCTTTCAGCCATGGCTGTTGCTCAGGCTGAAGCTGGATTCGATATCATAGGTCCGAGCGATATGATGGATGGACGTGTTGGTGAAATCCGCGATGCGCTTGACAATCAGGGTTTTGAGAATGTGGGAATAATGGCATATACCGCGAAATATGCGAGTGCATTTTACGGGCCGTTTAGAGAGGCTTTAGACAGTGCTCCGAAGAGTGGAGATAAGAAGACGTATCAAATGGATTATGCTAACCGTAAGGAAGCTTTGCGTGAAGCAGAATTGGATGAAGAAGAAGGTGCAGATTATTTGATGGTGAAACCAGCGTTGTGTTATTTAGATGTGATTCGTGATTTGAGTGATTATTCTTCCTTGCCCATTGCTGCATATAATGTAAGCGGTGAATACGCCATGTTGAAAGCGGCTGCTGAAAGAGGATGGATAGATTACAATAAAGCCATGCCTGAAATGCTTACGAGCATTGCACGTGCTGGCGCTAATGTTATTCTAACTTATTTTGCCAAAGAATATGCTCAAAAATTTCATTCTAAGTTTTAGTTGTATCGCAAGTATTTGTGCTTTTGCACAAACCGATTACAAGAATATTGAACTCAAATCGGAAAAAGGAGTTTTTTCCCCCTACGAACCTTGCGAACCCAGCATTGCGATAGATCCGACTAATCCGAAGCGAATGGTAGCAGGTTCAATATTGAACAATGTCTACAAAAGCATTGACGGAGGAATTACTTGGGATCACGATGTGTTGAAGTCTTCGCATGGAGTTTACGGAGATCCAACAATTGTCGCTTCTCCAACAGGTGATTTCTATTTCCTACATTTAGGTGATCCAGACAATAAAGGGTGGAATAGTTCACGTCTACTTGAATCTATCGTCATTCAGGAACTACAAGAAAAGAAATTTTCATGTAAGAAAAAATGCTGGACCGATGGAATTGCCATTGGAACAAACGCGCCGAAAGATCAGGACAAACAATGGGCAACCACTTCAAAAGACGGCAGTGAAATTTTCGTGACTTGGACAGAATTTGATAAGTACGAGAGCTTCGAACCGAATGATCATTCGAGAATTCTTTTTTCAAAGGGAAAAAAAGGGGAACAGAGTTTCTCTAAACCCATAACCATTAGCGATGTTGAAGGTGGGTGTTTGGATGATGATAGTACCGTTGAAGGAGCTGTTCCGGCTGCAGGACTGAACAACGAAGTTTATGTAGCTTGGGCGCACCAAGAGAATATCTACTTCAACAAATCATTGGATGGCGGAAATACTTGGATGCCGAAATCGAAAGTTGCTATGTCAATTCCAGGCGGTTGGAATCAAGATATTCCTGGGGTTTATCGCGCTAACGGTATGCCAATTCTATTGAGCGATTTAAGTCAAGGACCGAACAGAGGTAATCTGTATTTGTGTTGGAGCGATGAACGCAACGGCGACGTTGATGTGTTTGTTTCTTCGTCTACAGACGGAGGTGATCATTGGACGGAGGCGGTTCGCGTGAACAACGATAAAACGAACACGCATCAGTTTTTTCCTTGGATGACAGTTGATGCGGTAACTGGAAATTTGTATGCTGTGTTTTACGACAGAAGAAACCATGCCGATTTCAACACTGATGTTTATTTAGCGTCATCAAACGATGGAGGTAAAACCTGGACCAACGAGCGCATTAGCGAAAAGCCCTTCGAGTCGAATGCAAGTGTATTTCTTGGAGACTATAATAATATTTCAGCGGTGAACGGTGTCGTTCGTCCAATATGGACGCGCATTGATAACTACAAGACTTCGGTCTGGATAGCGCTAATTCAGAAGTAAAATTTCAATTTAGAATTCTGCGTTTTTCGGGGTGCGAGGGAAAGGTATAACGTCGCGAATGTTCGTCATTCCTGTTACATACATCACCAATCTTTCGAAGCCCAATCCAAATCCGGCATGCTTACACGTCCCAAATTTGCGGGTTTCCAAATACCACCACATACTTTCTTCCGGAATATTGAATTGCTTGCATTTTTCAAGAAGCATGTCATAGCGTTCTTCACGTTGACTTCCACCTATAATTTCACCAATTCCTGGAACCAAAATATCCATAGCAGCAACGGTGTTTTGGTCTTCATTCATACGCATATAAAATGCTTTAATGCCAGCAGGGTAGTTGGTTAGAATGACTGGTTTTTGAAAATGCTTTTCAACCAAAAATCGTTCATGCTCACTTTGAAGATCAATTCCCCATTCAATAGGGTATTTGAATTTCTTCTTTTTGTAGTGACTCGAATTCAAGAGAATGTCTATGGCTTCGGTGTATGTGATGCGCTCGAAGGTGTTGTTCGCAACGAACTCCAAACGCTCGATGAGTGGAGCGGTTTGACGCTCTTCTGTAGGTTTCTGTTTGTCTTCAGTTGCTTCTCGTTCTTGAAGGAAAAGTAAATCTTCTTTGCCGTTTTCCAACACATAACGAATGCAATACTTCAAAAAGTCTTCAGCCAAATCTGCGTTAGCAGCCAAGTCGTTGAATGCAACTTCCGGTTCTATCATCCAGAACTCTGCAAGGTGTCTGCTGGTGTTGCTGTTTTCTGCACGGAAGGTTGGTCCGAAGGTATATACTTTTCCAAGTGCCAGTGCAGCTAATTCTGCTTCAAGCTGTCCGCTTACAGTTAAGTGCGTGTGCTTTCCGAAAAAGTCTTCCCCGAAATCAATAGTTCCGTCTTCCATACGCGGGGGGTTTTCTAAATCGAAGTTGGAAACGGTAAACATTTCCCCCGCACCTTCAGCATCGCTACCGGTGATGATAGGCGCGTGAATGTTAAAAAATCCGTTTTGATTGAAATAATTATGAATGGCAAAAGACAATTGATGACGAAGTCTGAACACCGCGCTGAATGTTGATGTTCTGAAACGAAGGTGAGCCTTTTCACGAAGGAATTCCAATGAATGTTTTTTCATTTGAATGGGGAATTCGTTCGGATTGCTTTCACCCAAGATTTCAACTTTCGAAGCGGTAAGTTCTATCGCTTGGCCTTTACCTAAACTCTCTGTCAGCGTCCCGTAAACGGAAATACAAGCGCCGGTGTGAATGCGCTTACTGTCTTCTTCCGAGAGAGAATCTGCATTCACAACCACTTGCAAATTAGAAATGCAAGAACCGTCGTTCAAGGCAATGAATTGCTCGTTGCGAAAAGTGCGCACCCAACCGTTGAGTTGAATGGATGTTCCTATTGGAAGTGAAGAAATTATTTCTTTGATGTTCATGGTAAAAAAATGAGTGGCAAATATACGCCACGAGAGGTTATACTTGGGCTTGGTCGCTTTCAATAATTCCGTCGCGCATACGAACCACACGTTTCGCACGAAGGGCAATGTCCTCCTCATGCGTGACCAAAACTATGGTGTTCCCGGCTTGATGAATAATGTCTAACAACTGCATAATCTCTTCGCTTGTTTTGGTGTCGAGGTTTCCCGTGGGTTCGTCGGCCAAAATAATTGAAGGGTGATTTACAAGTGCCCTTGCTACAGCAACGCGCTGACGCTGTCCGCCTGATAGTTCGTTCGGTCTGTGTTTTATTCGATCGCCTAGTCCCACTTGTTCCAAGACCTCTTTGGCTTTCTTTAATCGTTCGGCTTCAGGAATGCCAGCGTAGACTAGGGGAAGAGCCACATTTTGCAGAGCTGTTAGTCGCGGAAGTAGGTTAAATGTTTGAAAGACAAAGCCAATTTCTTTGTTTCGAATGGCTGCCAATTCGCTGTCTGAAAGTTGAGCAACGTTTGGTCCATTCAAATAATACTCTCCGGAAGTGGGCGTGTCTAAACAGCCTATAATGTTCATGAGCGTGGACTTGCCGGAGCCTGACGGCCCCATTAGCGCTACGTACTCATTTTTTTCAATGCTAAGATTAATTCCATTGAGCGCACGCACGGTCTCTTCACCAATGGTGTAGAACCGGGTAAGATTTTCAATTCGAATGACTTCGTGCATGCGGCAAAACTAACTAGGATTTGTTATATTTGAAGAATAAACCTACCGAGGCAACTTCACATACCTGTATGTGGTCATTGGAAAGAAATCTTTATTGGAATGAAAAAAATACTATTTGTATTTGGTGTATTAATTAGTCAATTCGTGAGTTCGCAAATTGCCGTGACCTACGTGACGGCAGATCAGGCGGTTCAATCACTGTTGGGTCCTGGGGTTACCTATTCAAATGCTGTGTTCAACGGGTTGCCGTTACAATTGGGTCAGATGACCGGCAATACAGATCCTAACTTTCAAATTACTGAGGGTATTGTAATAGGTTGCTCTGATGTGCAAGAAGTTGTCCCCAATTTTTTCGGGACATTCCTAACACCCAATATCGCCGGTGACCCAGACTTATTAGCAGTAGCGAATTCTGTTCCTCCGTTGATAGGTCAATTTTTCACCGTTGGTTCAGTCAACAACATTGCTTCGCTTGAATTTGATTTCATAGCAGTAGGAGATAGTTTGAATTTCAATTATATTTTCGGATCAGATGAATATTTGCAATGGGTGAATAGTCAATTCAATGACGTGTTTGCATTCTTCTTAAGCGGTCCTGGAATCACGGGTTCATATGCAAGCCCAGCAGCTTTTCCGGGTGGGTCGGTGAATATTGCCATTGTTCCTGAGTCGGCACCACCTTTGCCAATAACCATTAGTTCGGTTAACAATGTGATAAACGCTCCTTATTACATTGACAATGGAGCCAATAGCATTCCTATAGGCTTGAATGGATTTACGGTGAAACTTGCTGCTCAATACGATTTGACTTGCGGTGAAACGTATCACATTCGTTTAGCGATTGCAAACGGATCTGATCAAGCGTTGAAGTCAGACGTAATTATTGAAGCTGGGTCATTTACCACAGGAACAGATAATGCAGGAATTTCTTCTAGTGTAGTAAATCCAGCTCCGAACCTTCCTCCGAATTCAGTTTTGGAAGGTTGCGTAAACGGACAAATTACATTCAACTTCCCGGATTGTTTAGCTCAAGGGGATACGGTGAATCTAATTTTTGGAGGAACTGCAACTTATTTAGAGGATTACCACACCAATGGTGTCACACAATTTGTAGTTGCTGATACAAGTTTTGTCATCGATATTATAACCATTCCAGATAATATTTTTGAGGGTACGGAAACAATTACCATTAGCTGCAGCTATTTGTGTGAAGGCGCTTGTGACTCTGTTTCAGTGAGCGCTTCGTTGGACTTACTCGATTATGCGGGTATGTTTGTTGCTCCAACCGAAGATACTTTGCTTTGCCCAGGAACTTCATTAATCGTTGATCCGGGATCGCAGGGTGGCTGGCCTCCATACATCTATTCTTGGTCGAATGGGCAGGCTGGACCCACTCAAACCTTTACGCAAGGATCGGCTGGAACGTATTCATACACATTCTCTGATTATTGTGGTTCTTCGTTTACAGATGACTTCACAATAACAGAACCGCCCGTCTTTGGATTTGCTGCAGCTCAAGATTTATGCGCAGGAATTGAATCGGAATTGTTGGTTTATGGCGGATTACAACCCTACGTTTATCAATACGATGCGTTGACAATGATATTAAACCCACAAACGAATACGATTACCGGAATAGCAGATGACGCTTCTGACGTTATAGTGACAGACGCATGCAATCAGCAGGGCATTATTCCATTTATAATTGCTGTTTGTGACACCCATGAGCCAAACTTATTGCTTGTCAATGAAGATGATTACGATAACGAGTTTTTCAGAATTCAGGGGCTTGAAAGTTTCCCAAACAGCCAAGTTCGAATTTATAACCGTTGGGGAACGTTAATCTACGAATCGTTGAACTACAGCAATCTTACTCCTTGGGACGCTACAGATGCTGAAGATGGCGTGTATTTCTGGGTGTTCAATCGTTCAGACGGAATTAGCAGAGAGGGTTATGTTCATGTGATGCATAAGAAGCCTTAAAAGAAAGTATTTGACGAAAAACCTCAGAGAAATCTGAGGTTTTTTATTTTAAGTCTTTTCATTGTACAACTTTTGCATGTGTTTTAGTGTCAAGTACTTATAAACCAGACTATGAAAAATTTAAATTTAGGATTGATTGTCGCTTTTTTTATCAGTCAAATTTCTGTTCATGGGCAATTAACTGTGGATTCTTCTCAGCCGATAAATTTGGTTATTCAGAATTTGCTCGGTCCGAATGTTCAATTCAGTAATGTGACTTTTAGCGGTGGCGCTGATCAAATTGGATTATTCAATTCGACTACTAGTAACTTGCCTTTTCCAACTGGAGTAATTATGGGTACGGGAGGTATTTCGAATGCTATTGGTCCGAACAACTCGGGCAGCAGCTCCGTTACAGGTGGTAATTTCGGGGCAACAGATGTTGACTTAAACACCTTGGACGGTTTAATTCACAACGATGCGGCAATATTGGAGTTTGATTTTGTTGCAACAGGAACATCGATTTCATTTGATTATGTTTTTGCTTCTGAAGAATATCCGGAATATTCTGGCGCAGGTTCGTGTGGCGACGTGAGTGACGTCTTCGGCTTTTTTCTTTCAGGTCCCGGAATTGCGGGCCCATTCGGTAATGCTGCAGATAATATTGCGCTGATTCCAGGGACTACCCAGTTCGTTTCCATCAATAACTTGAATGCCGGTTGCGACGGTTTAGCTGTTCCTGGTGGAGCTAATTGTAACTATTGCCAATATTACATTAACAACGGAAATGGTCTTACCGCTCCTTTCAATACAGACCCCAACTATATTCAGTACGACGGATTGACTGTTGTCCTTACCGCTGTATACGAGAACTTGGAATGTGGACAGACTTATCACATTAAGTTGGCCATTGCCGATGTATCTGACACTGCTTTTGACTCTGCCGTTTTCTTGAAAGAAGGTAGTTTTAATGTAGGTGGAAGTTTAATTGAATCCGTTGCCGTGACCAACCCGGGTATTAGTCCGATCCCTGGATTTCCTGCCAATTCTATTTTGGAAGGAGAAGGATGTTACAACGGTCAATTCGTGATTACACCGCCGCCATGTCTTTTAGAGAACGATACCATTCAATTGATATTCTCTGGAACAGCAACGTTTAATGAAGATTACAATACAAACGGAGTAACTGAAATTATTTTGTTTCCTGGAGTTTCAGACACCTTGTTTGTGAACGGAATAATTGATAATCTTGTTGAGGGAACTCAAACCGTGACTTTTGGAAATATAACTGCCGGATATGAAACCATTGAAATAGGTTTTATCTATTTTAATCCAACAACTCAGTTACAAGATACCGCTACTGCGTTCTTGAATCTTGTGGATTATGTTCCAACCGAATTGTCTCCTGTTACAGATATTTTGAATCTTTGTCCAAATGCTTCTGTCCCTGTTAATGCGGTACCATTAATTTCAAATGGCGTTCCTAATTACCTATTCAATTGGCAAGATGCTTCGGGTGCAACAATTGGAACAAATCCAACGCAAATATTTTCAGTCGGCAGCGCGGGGAATTATGAATTAACCATTACCGATTTTTGTGGGAATTCAGACTCTTCTTTATTTTTGATTACCGAGCCCCCTGCAATTGTTTTCGCAGGTCCTCAAGACTTGTGCACGGGTATTGATTCTGAAGTTTTGGTTTCAGGCGGTCTCGAGCCGTATGTTATTGCACCATCAAATCCGGCAGCCTTCTTTGTGAATGTTATCACCAATTCGGTCTTCGGCACTGTTGGAGGTAGTTATGATGTTTCTGTTACAGACGAATGCAACCAATTGGGTATTGTCCCATTTATTTTGACTGTTTGCGATACGGAAGAGCCAAATATTCTTTTGATTAATGTTGATGAATACAACAACGAAAGTTTTATTATCAAGGGATTGGAAAGTTTCCCAAACAGTCAATTGCGAATCTATAATCGTTGGGGTGGACTTATGTACGAGTCGCTAAATTACAGCAACGACAATCCATGGAATGGTACCGACGTTGAAGACGGCGTTTACTTCTGGATCTTCAATCGCTCAGATGGAATCAGCAGAGAAGGCTATGTGCATGTTATGCACAAGAAACCTTAAGAATAATTAAGCATTAGATAAGTGAAACCCCAGACATTGTTTGGGGTTTTTCAATTCCCAAAAGTGTGAGTACGGTTGGGGCAACGTCTGCCAATTTCCCGTTGTTCACTTTTGTGATTTCTTTGTCTACAATCCACACGGGAACGGGGTTCGTGGTGTGTGCTGTATTCGGAGAACCGTCTTCGTTTACCGCGCAGTCTGCGTTCCCGTGATCGGCAATTACAATTAAAGAATAACCCAATTCAATGGCTGTCTCAGCAACTTGCTTTAAGCAAGCATCTGTTGTTTCAATGGCTTTCACAATAGCTTCATAAACGCCTGTATGTCCAACCATATCTGGATTAGCGAAATTCAAACAGAAAAAATCAGGAGTTTTTTCTTGAAGAAATTGAACGCAAGAAGAAGCAATTTCTTTCGCACTCATTTCGGGTTGAAGGTCATAGGTTGTCACCTTCGGTGAAGGAACCATGAGTCTGCTTTCCCCTTCAAACGGCTCTTCTCTTCCGCCATTGAAAAAGAAAGTGACATGCGGATATTTCTCAGTCTCTGCAATACGCAATTGCGTTTTGTTTGCGGAAGACAATGTTTCTCCAAGGGTGTCTATGAGGTTGTCTTTTTCAAAAAGAATATGCACGTTTTGAAATGAATCGTCGTAACGCGTCATGGTCACATAATAAAGCGGAAGCTTCTTCATTCCGAATTCTGGAAAATTTTGTTGGTGAAGCGCCATGGTAATTTCACGGCAACGATCGGTTCTAAAGTTGAAGCAAATAACTATATCGCCTTCTTCAATGCCTTGATAGTTTCCTTCAATTTGAATGGGTTCAATGAATTCATCGGTAACACCATTCACGTAAGATTGCGCAACGGCTAGTGATGCTGAAGGACTTTTTTCGTGAGAACCATTCACGAACAAGTCATACGCTTTTTTCACTCGCTCCCAGCGTTTGTCGCGATCCATGGCGAAGTACCTTCCAATCACACTCGCAATTTTAGCTTGCGTTCCTTCTAAGTGATTTTCTAAATCTTCAATAAATCCCTCGCCGCTTTTCGGATCGCAGTCTCTTCCATCTGTAATGGCGTGAATAAAGACTTTGGAAAGTTCTTGCTCCTCGCAAATGTCAACTAGTGCTTTCAAATGGTTAATGTGCGAGTGTACGCCACCGTCTGAAACGAGCCCAATAAAGTGAACGTTTTTATTTTCTTTTTTTGCATGTTGAAGGGCAGTTAAAAGCACTTCGTTTTTGTGCAATTCATTGTTGCGAATGCTCAGGTGAATTTTCACAAGATCTTGATAAACGACTCTTCCCGCGCCAATATTCATATGTCCCACCTCGCTGTTTCCCATTTGTCCTTCAGGAAGACCAACGAACTCTCCGTCTGTTCGAAGAGTTGCATGTGCTGCTGTATTATTTAAGTGATGGGTGAAGGGTGTTTGCGCGCTAAGTATAGCATTTGAGTGATCGTTCTTTCCAATGCCCCATCCGTCTAAAATAATGAGTCCAACTTTTTTTGTCATTTTGAAAATGTAATTTGAAAGCGACTTCCACGAGGGGAGTTGTCGCCAATGGTAATTTCTGCCTTGTGTGCTTTACAAATTTCCTTCACGATATAAAGTCCCAATCCTGTTCCCTTTTGCGAGCGTGTTTCTTCGTTACCCACTCTGTGGAATTTTTCAAAAATAGATTTTCGTTCTTCAATGGGAATGCCTATTCCAAGGTCGGATATTTCCAAGAGAATTATGTGTTCACTTGCCTTTAATGTAACCGAGATTGGCTCGGGAACAGGTGAGTATTTATTAGCGTTTTCAAGTAGGTTGAAAAGCAAGCTCACCAACATATTTTCCTCTGCTTCAAGTTCAATGTTCGACTGAATGTTCGAGTTAACAGTTCGCTCATGGAAGAGTTGTTGGAATCGTTTGATTTGTGTTTCAACGAGTGCGGATAAGTCTGTTTTTTGCCAATTTCCAAGGACAGTGTTTTGTTCAAATTGTGTAGCCAACAAGATGTTATTCACCAACGTTTCAAGACGATTCGATTCTGTAATGATATCTGCGCACAAGTCTTGCGATTGTTCTTCCGTGAGTTTTCGATTTTTTAGTGTTTGAGTATTCAAACGAATGGCGGCAATCGGAGTCTTCAATTCGTGCGTAACTGCAAGAAGAAAATTCTTTTCTTTTTGTGCACGTTTCAAATCTTGCCAAACGTTTTTCTTAATCCACCAAATCCCCAAAAACAAGAGCAGAAGAAAAACGCCGCCTTCGCCTACGATCATAAATATTTTATTTCGAAGGGCATTGGCAGGAAGAGCAGCTCCCTCGGCTTTGAGGTGTTCCAAATAAGCACATTGTAGGCGATACAATTGCCATCCCCACCAAACCAATTGAAAAACGAGATAGGCAGCCATGAGGTAAAGTACCCCGAGCAACCGGCGCTTATTTCGGATCGATTTCATACTGCAAAAGTACGCTGCTATTCCGATTTCGGATTAGAAACAAGTGATGTTTGAAATTTTATCTTTTAATGACCTATGATTGGAAAAGTAGGTGCAATTTTGCACTATGAGAATTTTGCGCATGGCCTTATTGCTTTTGGTCGTTTCTATGCAGATGCATAGATCTAGTGCGCAGCGTGTAGGGGTTGTTCTAAGTGGAGGTGGGGCAACGGCTATGGCTCATATTGGATTCCTTCGCGCGTTGGAAGAGAACAATGTACCTATCGATTATATCTGCGGGACAAGCATGGGTGCTGTCATCGCCTCTTTTTATGCGGCAGGTTATTCAACCCGACAAATGGATTCATTGTGCAGAACGCCAGAGTTCATGATGTTGTCTGAAGGAGAGGATCTGCCCATTGATATGCAGTTTTATTATTTGAAGTCAGAGCCCAATGCTTCCATGGTCAGCTTGAAATATTCCGGTGGAGACAATATTTCGAATACCCTTCCAACTAATTTAATTAACCCAGCTTTGATGGATTGGGTCCATATGAAGTTGTTGAGTGCAGCCAGCGAAGCTGCAAAACAAAATTTCGATAGTTTGTTCATACCGTTTCGCTGTGTTGCTGCCGATGTGAAAGACAAAAAGGAAGTCATTTTCAAATCGGGTTCGTTGAATGAAGCTATTCGGGCATCTTGTACCTATCCTTTTTACATTCCTCCAAGAAGAGTTGATGGGAAATTACTTTACGACGGGGGTATTTATAATAACTTCCCAATGGATGTGATGTACCGCGATTTTCATCCAGATGTTATTTTGGGCTGCAATGTTTCAGGTGCTCCTGCAGATCCGAAAGAGAATAACTTGATGTCTCAATTGGAGGCAATGATTGTTTCTCAGAAAGAGTTTTTTATTCCATGCGAAGAAGTCTTTATTGTACAACCCAACAGCAGCAGCACAGGTACCTTCGAGTTTTCGAATGCTATGGCGGCAATAGATTCTGGTTACGTTGCAACAATGCGATCGCTTCCTCAAATAAAGAAATTGATTGAAAGAGAAGTTTCGACAAAAGAATTATGGAATAAGCGAGAAAGATTTAGGGTGAAATGCGCTCCGCTGGTAATAGACGAAGTTCGTTTAGAGGGCTTGCCTAAAGGACAAACACAATACGTTCGTGAACTTTTAGGGAGGAAAGAAAGTTCTATTTCATTGAACGATTTGCAGCGGACCTATTTTCGCGTGTTGGCAGATGGCAGCATAAAATCGGTGTATCCTAAAATGTTCTTCAAACCGGAAACTGGGAAGTACGTTTTGGATTTGAGCGTGCAGCGTGAGAAAGATTTGACTGTTGCATTTGGCGGGAACTTTAGTTCGCGATCAATCAATACGGGTTACGTTGGATTGCGATATAACTTATTTGGAAGAGTAAACACCGTGCTTGAGGCTAACAGTTACTTCGGTAGGTATTATGCCTCCGTTCAAGCTAAGGCTCGTTCGAAAATTATGTTGTTCAATTTGCCCGTCGCCTTTGAAGTTTCGTTCACTCGGAATCGTTGGGATTATTACAAGAGTTTGACAA
Source organism: Flavobacteriales bacterium (assembly GCA_044239865.1). Taxonomy (GTDB): domain Bacteria; phylum Bacteroidota; class Bacteroidia; order Flavobacteriales_D; family Sanyastnellaceae; genus CAIZGX01. The sequence continues at coordinate 73,599 of JBIIAO010000002.1, read as the reverse complement.
CCTTTTTTGAAGATGTTAAGCCGTCATATGTTTTATTGAATGAGCGGTTTGGCGAAGCGAGTTGGATTTTGCCCGCGGGAAGGAAGGCGAAGTTTAAAATAGATGCGATTTACACGCATCAAAACGACAGTTATTATCAGACGAAGAATTTTTTAAGTATTGATACTGCAGATGTCACCGAGTTCAATGCGAAAATGGTCCGTTTCAATTATGTTAGAAGTACATTGAATCGAATTCAATACGCATCTTCAGGCTCGCAAATAAAAGTTGTTGGAAAGGGTGTTAGTGGAAATGAATATACCATCCCTGGTAGCACAAGTAACAATAGAGATACATTAACAAACGGTCATTCATGGATGCAGATGCGCGTGTATTATGAGAATTATGTCATTGACCAACCTCGATTTTCCTTCGGGCTAAAAGCTGAAGTGCTGTGGTCTGGGCAAAAAGATTTTCAGAATGCGACTGTCACATCAATCATGAGTCCTACGCCAAGTTTCTTCCCTGAATTCAAAACCTTCTATATGCCGGTCTATAGAGGAACTTCTTTTTTTACTGTAGGAATCTCTCCGGTGTTGCACCTTACTAAAAATGTTGATTTGCGGGCTGATGTCTATGCTTATCAGCCATTTCAAGCCACGGCAGTTCCTTCATCTGATATTTACAGGACTTATACATTGGGAAGTGGAACGGTGGTTTACCATTCTCCAATTGGTCCAGTGAGTTTGTCTGCGAATTATTACGAGCAAAAGGAGAATCCGTGGAGCATACTTTTCAACCTTGGTTTTATTATATCGAACCCCTCACCAAGAGATTAATTCAAAGGGTTCTCCCTACTTTTGTATTTGATAGAATTTTATGAAGAAAATTAAATTTGCTGTTATTGGTGCAGGTCACATTGGTAAGCGTCATGCTGAAATGGTTCAACGCAATGAACAAACGGAGCTGTCTGCGATGTGCGATGTTCGTTCGCGAGAAGAATGTGGCGTAGGCGAAGACATTCCTTTTTATCATTCTCCGGAAGATATGCTAACCAATGAAGACATCGATGTGGTGTGCATTTGCACGCCTAACGGTCTTCATGCGCAACATGCATTGCTCGCGTTGAAAGCAGGAAAACATGTGGTGGTTGAAAAGCCGATGGCATTGAATAAGGCCGATGGAGAAAAAGTTATTTTTGAGGCACTTCGAGCAAACAAGCAGGTCTTCTGTGTAATGCAAAACAGATACAGTCCGCCAAGCGTGTGGATGAAAGAGTTAGTTCAATCGGGAGTGCTAGGAAAAATTTATATGGTGAATATTGATCTTTTTTGGAACCGCGATGATCGCTATTACAAAAAGGGTGGTTGGAAAGGTACCAAGAATCTCGATGGCGGCACCTTGTTCACTCAGTTTTCGCATTTCATTGACATTATGTATTGGTTATTCGGCGACATTGATAATATTCAAACGCGACTACACGATTTCAATCACACGCATTCCACAGAATTTGAAGATTCTGGAATTGTTATGTTTGATTTGGTTGAAGGAGGTATAGGGTCGATAAATTTTTCAACGGCAGTGAGTGGTGTGAACTACGAGAGTAGCTTAACGGTAGTTGCTGAAAAGGGAACGGTGAAAATAGGAGGGCAGTACATGAACGAAGTGGCTTATTGTCAAATAGAAAATTACACCATGCCCGCTTTGGCTGAAGGAAATCCGGCAAATGATTACGGTCATTATAAAGGAAGCGCAGCGAACCACGTTTATATTATTCAAAACGTTGTTGAAGCCATTAGCGGCGTGTCGAACATTACGACCAACGCTTTGGAAGGACTGAAAGTGGTTGAAATTATTGAGCGAATTTATTCTGCTGCGAAGACCAACAGTTAATTCATTTCATGAAATACAGAGTATCTGAGTCGTTCACCAAATTCATGCGCGCTGAATACATTCGCAATGTATTCACGTTGATGGCTGGTACTGTGATTGGGCAGGCGTTGGTATTCATTTTAGCGCCAGTTATTACGCGTCTATTCACTCCGGAAGATTTCACTCTTCTAGAACAATACACCATGATTGTAACCGTGCTTTCTGTTGTCGTAACAGGAAAGTACGAATTCGCAATTATGCATCCGAAAGATCAGAACGATGCGCGTCACATTGCAGGTTTAGCCCTGAAAGTAGCCTTTTACTCCTGTGTTGTTCTCTCCCTATTCTTTTTGTTTTTAGCAAAAGAAGTTTCATATTGGCTAATGAATGAGCCCATACGTATTTACTTGTGGACCATTCCAATTGTCTTGTTTTTCACAGCTGTGTTTAATGTGTTCAATTATTGGTTTTCACGATTGAAACAATATAAAGTTGCCGCCAACTCGAAAGTGTTGTCTGCAGTGTCTTCAGAGCCAATAAAAATTGCAACCGGTTACGGGGCTTGGGGTCCTTCGGGATTGGTTTTTTCTACTGTCGCCGGTTCGATTACTGCAGGTGTATATGCGTTTTGGAAATTTTTGAAGTCGGAACCGGAAGGATTAAAAAATCTTTCCAATGAGCGCATGAAGGCCTTGGCTGTGCTTCACAAAGACTACCCCATGTTTAGTATTTGGGGAAGTGTGCTGAATAGGTTAGCGCAATGGGCCCACGTTGGAATCTTCACGTTGTATTACGGATTAGTTGCTGTTGGATTCATGGCGTTGTGCAGAAGAATTTTCATGGCTCCGTTGAATGTGGTTAGCAACTCCTATTCGCAAGTATTTTTTCAACGTATTTCTGAAATTGAAGATCCAAAGGAATTGCGCGCTTTGTATTACAAGGTGCTCCTTCGTTTTTTAATTGCTGCAGCAGGAATGGTTTTCATTGTTCAAATGCTCCCAAGCAATACCATGGGATTTATTTTCGGAGACGCTTGGGGAAGTTCATTTCTGTATCTGAAGTATTTAATTTATTGGTTCGCCCTGAATTTTGTAACGTCTTCTTTGGCCTTTATTACTTATCGCATTAATATGCAACGTGTGGGTCTATTCCTTGACGCACTTCATTTCGTTTTGGCCATAGCCGCTGTTTATTTGGCTCATCATTGGGGAATGAATGAATTAGAAGCCACGAAGTTTTTGGTGATCTCGAAGGTTATTTATTTTTCATTCAATATTCTTGTTGTATTATTCTTTTTGGAACGTTACACACGAAAGAATCACGAGCAAGTATGAAAATAATTTCGTTACTCGTTACGAATTTTAAAAACGACAATCGTGTTTTCCGCATGGCCAAGAGCCTTTCGACGAATGGATATTTCACAACGGTTGTTGCCTGGAAGAAAGGCGATGTGCTGGCTCAAGAGAATTTCAATGGAGTGGAAGTGGAGAGGGTCACAGTGAAGTCGGATCGTTGGAAGCGAATGAATATTTTTCTAGGCGCCATTCAGTATTTTGAATTTGCATTTCGGGCTATTCGAAAATATCGAAAGGTAGATATTTGGCATTGCAACGATTATGAAGCTTTTGTGATTGGAATTCTTGCCAAAATTTCTCGTCCGAAATTGAAATTGGTTTACGATTGCCACGAGCTCGAATCGCACCGAAATGGGAAGGGTGCTTTCATGCGCTACGCCATTCGAACCCTTGAGAAATTATTTATTCCTTGGGCCGAGCTGGTTATTACGGTGAGCCCCTCTATTCAGGAATTCTACAAGAAAAAATATAGTTTACCTTTTGTTGCGCTCATTCGAAATCTTCCGAATGAAATGCAGGTTGTGCATTCAAATACGCTTCGAGAAAAATTGGGATTGGAAAAAAGTCAAATGGTATTTCTTTATCAAGGAATGTTAGCGAAGGGAAGAGGGATTGAAGTATTATTGAATGCGTTCGAGGCAAGACAAACAGCTGAAGCAGTTATCGTATTTATGGGATTCGGTGCATTGAAAGAACAGATTGAATTATATGCGGCGCGAAGTGAAAGTATATTCTTTATCCCTGCGGTTTCTTACGCTGAAATTCCGCTGTATACGGGCAGTGCCGACGTTGGAGTTAATTCAGTTGAGCCCACCTGTTTGAGTTATAAATTTTCTCTTCCGAATAAATTATTCGAATACATTCAATCGGAGATTCCGGTACTAACCAATCCACTTCCCGATTGCGCTGCTTTGGTGAATGAATATAAAGTTGGAAGGGTTATCCCAACCTGGAATGTTGATTCCATCAATGAAGTTGTAAATGATGTGTTGAAGGAAGACTTAAGTGTTTATATCCCGCATTTGAAAGCGGCCAAGAAAATTTTGAATTGGGAAGTCGAGGAACAAGTCTTAATTTCAGCGTATAAAACAATTCCGAATGCAAGCAGTCATTGAACCGTCGTCTTCAGCTTTAGTTCAATGGGAGAAGAAAGGATTTCCTGTTTTTCTGCGCGAGGCTTTTGGCTCAGAGTTGCGGATCTTGCAATTTAAGGAAGACGCTGAGGTGGTTGCGGTAATGTGGGTGTGGGAGTCTGGAAAGCAGGTCTTGAACAGTCTAATTACTCCGCCTTTCCTTCCGAGTTGTTGGTTAACTTTTTTGAACGAATACGATAAGCCAGCTACAAGGCACGCGAAAGAAAAGGAAGTTTTGAAGGCTTTGCTTTCTTTTGTGGGAAGTGGGAAGTGGGGGTATTGGAAGTTCGACTTTCCTGTTGAGTATACAGATTTTCAGGAAGCCATTTGGAAGGGTACTCTTCCGAAAACAAAGTATACATATCGCATTTTAGATTTGAATAATTGGGAAGAGAGGATAGATTCTAAACTTCGAAACAAGTTGAAACGGTCATCTGATTTTTCGTTTGAAGTTCGTCCGTTTAATGAAAACGAATTGAGCTTGTTTATGAATTCCATTTCTTCGAAAGGAGTGGCTCATGAACAGCTTTTGTCTAAGTTCAACGCATTGAATTCTGTGTCTGCTTTTACAGTTATTGCTGAAGGTGGAGAGTACCAGGCGTTCTGTGCAATTGCAGACGGGGTTTGTTACTATTTGGTTTCAAGTAATGCGAAGAACGACAATGCCCTTTCGGCATGTGGTGTAAAATTTTGTATTCAAGAAAGTATACGAAGAGGTTGCAGAGCATTCGATTTTGAGGGGTCTATGATACCGGAAATAGAAGTGTTTTTCAGGTCATTCGGTGGTGATCTACTTCCTTACTTCTCAATTGAAGGTGGAAGGGGAATAGTCTACTCCCTTCGGAGATTGATCAAATAAAAAAAGCCATCCGAAGATGGCTTTTCATTCCATATTAAAAAAGATTAATTCGCGTACTGCGAATAAGTCACTTGGTATTCTTTGTCATCCATAAACCATTCTTTCCCTAGGTTCAACCAAATTTTTGCCTGTGCTGAATTACCTTCCGTATATAATTTTTCTGCGTAAGCAATGATAGCGTTCTTCAGTAAATCTTTTTGACCTTGAATTTCAACAGAACATGTTTTGCCGGAAAGTAAAGTCTGAGCGGTTTTAAGTGCACTTTCTGCTTCCTTTTTTTGTTTTGAAAATTCGAATGAAACCCCCATCATTATCCACGCTCCTGCGTCATTAGGATCCCAATCGGTAAGATAGTCATAGTATGCTTTGCTTTGAGAGTACTTTTTATTGTCCATACTCAACTCAGCTTCAGCAATGGCTTTGTTTCTTAATTCTGTGAAATAATCCTCATGCTCAGCATAGAACTTTCTTTCTTTATCCTTAGCAATATACTTTGAAGCATATTTAAAAGAATCTTTAGCTGCTCTGTCATATTTCTCCTTGAACTCGTCTCGCTTAGACATTTCAAAATAGCAGCGGCTCATAAAAAGGTAAGGTAGTGCATCCTTCTTTGTTTTATCATTAAGTGTGTATTTCTCTGCTTTGTACAGACACTTTTCAAACTTCTCGTCCACAAACATGGCCAATAAATCAGGATAGGTGTTTGTTTCTTGAGCAACGCTTTTTAGTGAACCTAGAATTAAGAATAAAAAAAGTAGTTTTTTCATAGTGATTTTTTTTGGTGCAAGCCAAATACAATGCCTAATGTACGAATAGAATTATAAACCCACAAAATCATAAGCCAAATTGCCTTTTAAACGGTAATTTGTCTGTAATCCTTGTGAGAAAAAATACTTATCTACCCTATCTTCGCAACCATTGGAATTGAAAAACATGAAGTTGAAAAATATCGTTTTAGTAGTTGCCCTATTTACCGGGCTAATGGTGCAGGCGCAAGATTGCACTATCCGAGGATTTGTCAAAAGCAAGGAAAAGGGGGAGCCTATATTAATGGCCTTAGTAGCCCTTGATGGTACAACCTCAGGTACCAATACCGACGAGAATGGTTACTTCAGTTTAACGAAATTACAACCGGGAACGTATGTGTTATTTGTTAAAGTAATAAACTTCAATGAATACAGAGACACTCTGACGGTGAAGCAGGGGCAGTTGATTTCAACCAATATTCTTTTGGAGTCTGGTTCAAACATGATGGGTGTTTTAGAGATTAGCGACCAACGTTCCGAGCAAATTAACAATGTGAATATTTCCTCCGAGACGTTGCGTCCAAAGGATTTTAAGCGCGTTCCTTCATTCGGTGGACAAACAGATATTGTTCAAGTCTTAACCACACTTCCAGGTTTCATATCTACCGGCGACCAGGGTGGGCAAGTCTTTGTTCGAGGGGGAAGTCCCGTGCAAAATAAAGTTGTGCTAGACGGAATGATCGTCTACAATCCGTTTCACAGTATTGGATTGTTCTCAGTATTCGACACAGATATTATTTCGAATGCCGATGTTTATACTGGAGGATTCGGAGCTCAATTTGGAGGAAGAATTTCTTCTGTTATTGATATTACAACGCGTGATGGAAATAAGAAAGGTCACGATGGAAAAATTGGCTTTAGTCCCTTTGGCGGAAAGGTTCAATTGGAAGGTCCTTTGAAAAAGTTATCTAAGAATGGAAGTGGCATTTCTTATATTTTAAGTGCAAAGAACAGCTACTTAGACAAGACCTCCCCTCAGGTATATTCATTCGTGAACAACGGAGACGGATTGCCTTTTAGTTATACCGATCTCTATGGAAAATTATCTTTCGGTGGTTCGAACGGAAGTAAGTTTAATTTATTCGGATTTTCATTCGACGATAAGGTAACAAAATACCAGGCTCTCTCTAATTTGAATTGGAAGAACGTCGGTGCTGGTGGAAACTTTGTGGTTGTTCCGACAAGTTCGCCGGTTCTGATTAACGGAAACTTCGCATGGAGTAAATACAATATCTTGCTTCAAGAAGAGTCTGTTGCCGATCGCAAGAGCGGAATTACTTCGTTCAATTTTGGATTGGATTTCAATTATAGTTTGGGTAAAGACGCGATTAAGTATGGTGTGGAAGTCGTAGGCTTCTCGACGAGTTACAACACTTTTAATCCATTAGGGGTGAGAATTGATTTGGAGCAAAATACTACTGAGTTAAATGGATTCATTTCATACAAAATCAATAGAAGGAAACTTATTATAGAGCCGGGTTTCCGTTTGCAATATTACAGTTCTCTTTCGACTGTTTCTCCCGAGCCTCGAATTGGAATGAAGTACAAAATGTCTGAGCGTTTGCGTTTGAAAACAGCGGCAGGACTGTATTCGCAAAATCTTATGGCTACGAATAGCGATAGGGATATTGTGAATTTATTTTATGGTTTTTTAGCGAGTCCAGATGAAATTCAAAACACCGTGACCCGTCCAGATGGAACCACACGAGACGTTTCAAATTCGCTGCAAAAAGCGTCTCACCTTATTGTAGGATTTGAATTTGACATTACGGAAGAATTGAATTTGAATGTTGAAGGATATTACAGAAACTTCAAGCAAGTGACCAATACCAATCGCAATAAGATATTTCCAGACGATGCAGACAATCAAGACAAGCCAGAACTATTGCGCAAAGATTTTATCATTGAAAGCGGATTTGCGAAAGGGGTAGATGTTGTTTTGAAATACGCTACAAAGCATTCCAATGTGAATGTCGTTTATTCCATTATGAATGTAGACCGCTGGGACGGTTTGCGTTGGTATGACCCTGTATTTGATCGTAGACACAACGTGAATGTTGTGGCTTCGCATTCATGGGGAAAGAACGATTCATGGGAAATGAGTGCACGTTGGAATTTGGGAAGCGGTCTTCCGTTTACACAAACGCAAGGTGGTTACGAGCCGCCTTCTTTGGATGGGGGAATTGCAACAGATTACACTGTTTCAAATTCTTCAACCTTAGGGATACAATACGCTCCGCTGAACGAAGGAAGATTGCCATGGTACCACCGTTTAGATGCGAATATTCGCAAGACGTTTAAATGGGAGAAATCTACTTTGGAGATGAACTTCGGCTTAACAAATGCCTACAACAGAGCAAATGTCTTTTACATTGACCGTGTAACATCGAAACGTGTGAATCAGCTTCCAATGCTTCCTTCTATTGGATTAGAAATGTCGTTTTAATCGTTACGTTTTCCAACTAAATACACGCCTGCAAATATGAGCAGAGCGAACAAAATCTTTTCTAAGGTGATGCTTCCTGTGTGATCTTGGTTCCCTATTCCAGCAAATAAAAACGCAAACACTCCGGCCAATAGAGGTTGCAGATAAATGTATGCGCTTGTTACTGTTGGAGAAACTTTGCTTAGCGCATAAATATTCAAGAGATAAGCTAGGAAGGTAACAGCGATAACAATAAAGGCTAGGCTAAGCCAATGCAGCGGTGTGAGCGTAGCCCACGCAATTGCACTTGCGTCTGAAAATCCAATGGGAAGTATGAAAATTAATCCCGCGGCAAAGACCCAAGTAATTGCAGTAATGGGCTTGTATTTTTTCATTAGTCTAGGCGCTGTAGTTAGATAAAGCCCATAGGAAAGCGAGTTAATGAGAATATACAAATCTCCTTTCAGGTAATCGGAACTGGCTTCGAACGGCGCACGCAGGAGAATTATCCCAAGGGCTCCAATGGAACCAAGAAGTATCCCCGCAGTGGTCATGAGCGATGGCCACTTCCTTTTTCCAACGAAATAAAGTATAGCAACTAAGATGGGATTGGTGCACATAATAATGGAGGCGTTCACAGGAGTAGTAAGCGCTAGTCCATTGAAGAAGAGCAATTGGTTAGTCGCAACACCGGTTAATCCGCAAAATAGAAAAAGAGGGACGTCTCGAAGTTTTGGAAGTTCGAGGAACTTAAATGAAACCAAAAAGAAAAGGGCTAATGCTCCGGAAACACGCAGTACAATGAATGCATTTGGGCCAATAGGATTTGGCATGACCCATTTGGCTATAAGGTAGTTCGCGCTGTAAATAAGCGCTACGGCGAATAAAGCAAGGTGAGCACCGAGGTTCTTGTTTTGTGCCACAGGGCAGAGTTATTTCTTTTGGAGAAATGCCTGGGCCGCTGCAACCGTTTTAGGGGCGTTGCCAATGAAAATCTGGCCGTTGAATATCATCACAGGGCGCTTCAGAAAAGTATATTCCTTCAAAATATATTTCTTATATTCTTTTTCAGAAAGCGTTTTTTCATTCAAACCCAATTCGCGATACTTCAATGCGCGACGACTAAACAACGCCTCGTAACTGCCGGCTAGAGCGTGCATTTCAGTCAATTGCTCTTCCGAAATAGCAGAAGTTTTAATGTCTTGAAGTTCTGTTCCTTTTGGAAGTGGACTCAGTTCATTGATAATGTTTTGGCAGGTTCCGCAATTAGCGAGATGGTATATTTTTTTCATAATAAAGTTTTAGTGGGGAAAAAGAAATCCAATGTTCTTACTGAATAGTTTCAATGCAATCGCTAGTAAAATAATCCCGAACATTTTTTCTAAAATAGCAAGTCCATTTGGACCTAAAATGCGTTCAATGCGGTTGGTTAATTTCAATACAAGGAAAATAATGGGCATGTTCAAGAGAACAGCAATAACTATGTTTACGCTCTGGTATTCCGCTCGGAGAGCAATAAGTGTTGAAATTGTACCGGCACCGGCAATCGTAGGGAAGGCGAGGGGCATAACAGCCGCAACTTTAGAAGATGCTTCTTTTTGCTTGAATATTCGAATTCCGAGAATCATTTCCAGCGCAATGAAAAACAAAATAAATGCGCCAGCAACGGCAAATGAATAGACATCTACCCCAAAGACGCTAAGAATGGACTCTCCGGCAAATAGAAAGAGGATCATTAAGAGCAAGGAAATTGAGGTTATGAGAAGGGGTTTAATCTCTCCTGTTTTTTTTTGAGTATCAAGAATTATTGGTATGCTCCCAACAATATCAATCACTGCGAACAGCACCATGAAGCAAGACCCAATTTCTACCCAATTCATGGGACGAAATTACACCTCATATTCTGTAACGAATTACATTTTCGAAATAAAGTTTTCAATAGCTTTTGGAAAATGTTCAATTTCTAGCGCGCGAACTTTTTGCTCTATTTCGCTAGCTGAACAATTCTCAACGTTGGCTTTGGCTTGAAAGAGAATTTCTCCTTTGTCGAACTCTTCATTCACTAAATGAATTGTAATACCGCTTTCGATTTCTTTTGCCTCATGCACCGCTTCATGCACAAAATGTCCGTACATACCTTTCCCTCCGAATTTGGGAAGCAGAGCAGGGTGTATGTTAATGATTCTGTCGTCGAAGGCTTTTATCAAGTTTGTTGGGACCAGCCATAAAAAACCGGCAAGAATGAGAAGATCTATTTCTCTTTGTTGAAGTTCATGCACGAACTGATCAGAAGTTTTGAAATTCTCTTTCGTTAGTAGCAAAGAATCGATTTGATTGTCTTTCGCGATTTGAAAAACACCGGCGTCTCGGTTGTTGCAAGCAATAAGCTTGACTTTCACCGAAGTGTTTTTGAAGTGCTGAATAATGTTTGCGGCGTTGCTTCCAGCGCCGGACGCTAAAATGGCAATGTTCATGAATTTGAATTCGAAAGTATGAGTTGGTTTAATTCTTTTTGAACGAGGTATGTAAGTCGCGGTTGCATGTTCAGAATGAGCTGAAGTTCAGAATTCAGGTCATGACTTTTTAACGTTTTTGCTTTTTGCTCAATACGCTCCAAAAGAACTCCTGTTTTGTTAAGTCCGAAAAGCTGGAATGAAGATTTTAGTTTGTGGGTTATGGCTGTAATCTGCTCCAAATCGTTTTCATTCAGCGCCAATTTTAATTCGTTGAAGTGCTTTTCAATTTGATCGAGAAAGACTTTCGTCATGCGTATCATTTGCTCTTTCGAACCGTTCATAAGGGTGGACAAATTATCCAGTGAAATGTGTTCTGAATTGTGATTTTCTGATTTTGATTTGTTTTCTGTAAGAAAAATTATTTTCTCACGTAAAACTTCGGGGTTGTATGGCTTGGTAATGTATTCATTCATTCCAGCCTGCCAACATTTTTCTTTTTCACTCTCTAAGGCATTTGCCGTTAATGCTATGATTGGAACATTTGATTTGAGTTCGGAACGAATAGCAATTGCTGCAGCAACACCATCCATGACCGGCATTTGAATGTCCATTAAGACAATGTCAATCTCAAGGTTTGAGACAGCCTTTACGGCTTCTTCTCCGTTTATAGCGATGTGAATGTTGGCGTTCCATTTTTTCAAAATAGTTACGGCCAAAAAACGATTGAGTTCATTGTCTTCAACGATTAAAATATTTTTTCCGGTTAAATCTGATTGAGCAATAGTTTCCTTCTTCAGTTGCACAGATGCTTCTGGCATAGTTACGCAAAACTGGAAAGTAGAGCCAAGGCCCTTCTCACTTTCAACAGTTATTTCACCACCCAGTAATTCAGAAATGGACTTGGATATGGCAAGGCCCAAACCAGTACCGCCGAATCTGCGGGTAATGGTATTGTCTTCCTGTGAAAAGAATTCAAAAATTGTTTTCAGTTTTTCCTGATCAATTCCAATACCGGTGTCGGTAACCCGAAAGTAAAATTCATTGTGCTTTCCTTTTTTCTCAAAAGTAATTTTAAGCGATACTTTCCCCGTATCCGTGAATTTGATGGCATTCGAAATAAGGTTGTTCAAGATCTGGCCCAATCGCGTTGGGTCGCCAAATAGCCACTTGGGCATGTCATTCGGGTAGTCAATACTGAATGCAATTCCTTTTTCGTCGGTTCTGAGGAGATACGTTGTATACAAGGGGTCTAGCACAGAGCGAATTTCGAATGGAATGAATTCTGCCGAAAATTTTCCGCTTTCTAATTTCGACATGTCCAAAATGTCATTCACGATAACCATTAAACTTTTCGAAGAGGATTGAATGGCGTTAACGTATTGTTTCTGTGTTTCAGAGATTTCAGTATCAGCAAGAATCCCCGACATTCCGGAAATTGCACTTATCGGAGTGCGAATTTCGTGGGAGATGTTTGCTAAAAAGAGTTTTCGTGTTTCAAGCGATTCCTCAGCCTTCTGACGTGATTCTTCAATTTGCTTTTCAAATTCTTTACGTTCGTTGACTGTGTTCGTTAGAATTTCCCCAATGCGCAGAATGTCATCGTCGCTAATTTCCTTTTCAGGACTAATGGTACGAATAGCCTCTTTGATATTGTTGATTAACGCACGCTGGCGAGCTGCTTCTTCGAACAGCATTGCGTTTTTTTCAAAGAGTTCTTCACCACTCAATTTCATTGCACGATCAACGAGTTCTCTATTGCTATCGTATAAAGAATAACTTTGATTGATGCTCTTCAAAAAATTAAAAAGATGCTCAGGAATTTCCTCTTGAAGTCCTAAATATTTTTTTACTTGTCTTTTTAAAAGTGGATGCAAAGAATCAAAGGTCATATTCTCTCCTTGAATGTGGTTATTGTCATGGTTTGATTGTGCAATGAATTTACGCCATCGGAGGAAGGACAAATTTCACCATTGCTATAAAAGCCGCAGAAAGTAGATTCTTCGTTATACGTATCAACAACTGCTTCAATTTCTTCTTCTGTCCTGTTCTGCATGACAAGCTTTCTTCCTACGCAAGAAACCATAAGGGTTAAATCTGGATTTTCATTTTCGTGAATGCGGCTTGTTGAAGCTGCACTGCTAGCGCTATCAATGACACGGTCGAAGTTTGCTATCATAAACTGGACCTTCGAGCCAACAGGAACATTTCCAGCAAAGACCATACTTTGGTTTTCTTCGTTAATCGAGAGAATGGTTCGAACCAACCTCGTTCCGTCAGGTTTTAAAATACACAGAGGGAAGAGTAATGCAGCACCTGGTAATTCATTCGCGCGCTCGCCTAAATATTTTTTATAAAGTTCAAGAGCATTTGTGTCATCTAAATCGAACAGAACATTTTCTTCAGACTTAGTTACCAAGCGCAAGGGGCCAAATAAATCCCAACCGTCGTTAGATCCGTAGCCCACCTCTATTGCATCTCCGTATAGGCCAATGGCAACGACCATATTTTCAGAAATTGCCTCATTCAATCCAACTTGCGTTTTTGCAAAGCGAGCAGAGTCGCCAGCTAATCCGCCTGTCACGGCGATATGACTCGGCAGGTTTCTCGAAATACCAGCAATTAAGTGATCTCCGTTCATGTGTCCTCCTTCGGAAAAAACTAAAATATGTTTTAAGTCCTCCGTTAAGAGTTCTCTTGCCAACTCAATACCAATTTGCGCGGCATCTCTTCCAGTGCTATTTTCTTGGGTGGAAATGCGAATAGGCGTTTTTTCAAAATAAATAGCAGTAGCCGATGCTGAATTATCGAACATTTCATTTCCATGAATCTCGCCTGAAGTGCTAATTAAAACGATTTGAGCATCTGGATATACAGTGTGTAATTTTTCGTAATGATTGCAGTTGGGTATAATGTCTATTCCTGCAAAAACAAGTATTAATTGCGCGTTATTCAAAGTGCAATTCTTGAAGTCCCAATCATGGGTAACTGTCCATTGAAGTTGCTCTGTTTTCATAGTTAATAGTGAATGCGACTTCGAATATACGAATTAAAAAGGTGTCAATGAATTGACTATCGTCAGACGTTTAAAAGACAGGCGATTTCTGTTATCTTTACAATCGAATTTTAGAAAATACTAGACCCGTCCTTTATGTCAATTTCAGTAAGCCAGGTAGTCAAAATGTTCGGTGCTCAAGCCGCTTTGAATGGTGTTTCATTTGAAGCGAAGAAAGGAGAAGTTATTGGCTTCTTAGGCCCAAATGGTGCGGGAAAGAGTACCATGATGAAAATTATAACCGGTTACATTCCTTCCAATTCAGGGAAAGTTTCCGTTTGTGGATTCGATGTGAACGAGAAACCTTTGGAAGTGAAGCGACGTGTTGGTTATTTGCCAGAGCACAATCCGTTGTATACAGATATGTATGTGCGTGAGTATTTGACTTTCGCTGGAAGTCTTCACGGTGTAAAGAATTTGAAGAGTAGAGTGGAAGAGGTCATTGCTTTAGTTGGTTTAACACCTGAAGCACACAAACCCATTCAACAATTGTCGAAAGGATACCGTCAGCGCGTAGGTTTGGCTCAAGCTATAATTCATGACCCCGAAGTGCTTATTCTGGATGAGCCTACTAGCGGTCTTGATCCGAATCAGATTTCAGATATTCGCGAAATTATTATTCAAATGGGGAAGGAAAAGACTGTCCTTCTTTCTACGCACATTATGCAGGAAGTGGAAGCCATGTGTTCGCGTGTTGTAATCATAAGCAAAGGAAATGTGGTAGCGAATGCTCCTGTAAGTGAATTAATGGCTTCAGATCAAAAGTTGGAGCAAATATTTAAAGAACTGACAACGAAATGATGGTTGCGAGCTTAGGTGGAATTTTAAAGACCATTCTTTGGATTTTTATTATATCCGGAATAATTCAATTTATAGTAAAATTAACTGCGAATTACGCAGTGCGCAGGGTGAACGAAGAAGTAAAGAACAATCAGCGCGCGCAGAGTAACACTCAAAATGCGAGAGCTAAACAAACGTCTGGAAATAAAACTCCCGACAGTGAATATGTAGATTTTATAGAAATAAAAGATCAAGAATAAATGAATAAGTTTTTGAAATTGTCTTGGCCACACGCAGTGGCAATCCTTTCACTCGTGATTTTGGCGAGCGTTTATTTTTCACCGTTGTGGCAAGGATACGATTTAGATCAGAATGACATTGTGCAGTGGAGAGGTATGTCACAAGAGCTTTCGAACTATCGTGAATTGCACAACGAAGAAGCGCTTTGGTCGAACTCTATGTTCGGAGGAATGCCGGCTTACCAGGTATCTACAGAACACAATGCCAACTTACTTCGTCCGATATTATTAACCCTTCGTCTCGGATTACCTGGAGCAATCGGAACTTTGTTCCTTTGTTTCTTAGGTTACTACATTCTCGGATTGTGCCTCCGTCTTGGTCCTTGGTACAGTCTCGTTGGCGCGGTTGCTTTCGGATTCGCTACCATAAATATTTTGTACCTCGGTGCGGGACACACCGGTAAGGTAACATCGATTGCATTCTTAGCACCGGCACTTGGTGGATTCATTCTAGCGTTTAGGGGAAGAGCCTATTTAGGTGGAGCCATCTTTATGCTTTTCTTGGGATTGAATATTGCTGCGAATCACCTTCAAATGACGTACTATTTGGCGTTCTTGCTGGTAGCTGTTGCATTGGGAGAGTCGATTCGTTTAGCAGTTGCAAAACAATTCAAAGCATTGGGTATGTCATTAGCTGTTTTGGCTGTTGCTAGCGTTGTTGCTGTACTTCCAAGTGCCAGCAACCTTATGACTACCTTCGAATACAGCAAATACACCACGCGTGGTAGTTCAGACCTTACTCTTAAACCAAAGGAAAGCTCAAACATTGAACAAGAAGGTCTGAGCGGTTCTTACATTCTCGACTACAACTTCGCTTCAGGTGAACAATGGTCCTTGTTAATTCCGAACGCAAAAGGCGGTGCGTCTGCTGCAATTGGAGATAAAAACAAAGATGCTATTCCAAATGCCGCGAAAGGAAATAAAAATGTAAACAAATTTAAAGACGATCTGAAAGGCACCAATAGTTATTGGGGTGCTCAGCGTTTCACGGGAGGAGCATTCTATTTCGGGGCAGCAATTATGACGTTGTTCATCCTGGCTTTTGTTGGATTGAAAGACGGAATCAAATGGCCGTTTTTGGTTATTACCCTTCTTGCACTTGGATTATGTTTGAAAGAAATGACCGGGTTGAATTCCATGTTCATTGAAAAAATTCCGATGTACAACAAGTTCCGCGATTCGAAAATGATCTTGGTGCTTGTTCAAGTTATGGCTGCGGCAATGGGAATGATGTTCTTGAAGAAATTGGTTGAAGGCGAAGTGGCTTGGGGAAAAAACGGGAAGAAAATTCTTACAGGAGCTGTTGCAGTTTTTGCAATTGTGATCATGTATTTGTATGTAAGTCCAAGTTCAACTGGGATACTGATTAGTCCGCAAGAACAAGAGCAATTCGACCAAATGGCGAAGAACGCTCCGAAAGAACAAGTGGCAATGATTGACGATTACAGCAGCGCCTTGCAAGATGTTCGCGCTGAAATTTTCAAGGCCGATGCGAAGCGCTCGTTGTTCTTGGTATTGTTGATTTCGGGTGGAGTTCTCGCACTTGTGTACATGAACAACAAGACCTTGAAAATGGCTATTCTTCCGATTGTTGGGGTAATCGTTTTGTTTGATGGATTCAGCGTTTCAAGACGTTATTTGAATTTGGAAAAGGAAAAAGGTGCATACAAGAAATTTGTAACGCTTGAAGAAAAAGAGATACCGGTTAAGCCAAGCGCTGCAGACTTTTCTATTCTCGATTTGGAAAAACCTGCAGTTGCAGATTTCGAGAATAAGTCGAATTCGCTCGAGGAGGCTTTAAAGAATTCAGGTATTTACGACCATGTTAAATCGAAAGATGCAATGAAGGAAGTCGCTAATTTCGGAACGCTTCAATTGAATTCCGATTTCCGTGTGGCGCGTTTAGGTAATCCTTTCAACGATGCGGAAACTTCGTTCTTTCACAAGAGCATTGGTGGTTACCACGGTGCGAAGTTGAAACGCATTCAAGAGGTTATCGATTTCCATTTGGCTGAAGAGCTAGATAGTGCGCTTGCTTATTTGCAAGCTGGAACATTCGATTCATTGGGCGGCAGTCTTTCCATATTGAATATGTTGAACACGAAATATTACATTGGCAATCCAGAGCAGCCGGCCATTCCAAACAAATTCGCAATGGGCAATGCTTGGTTCGTTTCGAAGGTGAGAACAACCAACAACAGCGATGAGGAAATTGTTGCCTTAGGTGAAATAAATCCAAAGGTGGAAGCCACAACTCAAGCTTCCTTCGCAACACAGTTTCATGCAGCTCAAGGCGCAGTTGACAGCACAGCTTCGGTTCGCATGTTGGCATACGAAACCAAAGTCTTGCGTTATGAAGTAAACAACACTTCAGCAGAAGCGCAGCCCGTTGTGTTCAGTGAAATCTATTATCCTCAAGGATGGATTTGCAGAATAGATGGAAATGAAGTGGATGCTGCACGTGTGAACTATGTTCTTCGTGGAGCCATGGTTCCTGCTGGAACGCACACTGTTGAATGGTCATTTGAACCGAAGGTTTGGGAGAAAGGAACTACTATATCATACGCAGGATCTGCATTGCTTTTCGCATTGCTAGGACTTGCTGGATTTATGGTTTACAAGGAAGAGAGAAAGCTCAGTTAAAGTACTGGCTTTTCATGATGCGTAAGGTTCTGAACCAACAGCGCAACATTGGAAGCCAGTATGAGTGGGAAGATTACAGTGACGAACCAACCGTAAGGAAAGTGGGTGGCTGCGTAATTCGGTTGTGTAAGACCAAGCCATTGAGATTCGCTCGGCACACTTCCTAACACTAAAATATACTGCCAAACGATAGAGGCAATTCCAACAACATTGAAGATTGAAAAAGCATGTCTGTACTTGCTTTTTTTCTTGGGGAAAATAGGCATGCAAATCAAAGCAATCACCCCAAATACCACATCGAAATTCATTCCGTAAAAAGTCATTTCCCAAGGCGTCTGTTTCCATGTAGCAAGAATGTAAAACATGGAAGCCACAGGAATTCTTAGATATTGAAGACTGTACAACCAAGACGGACGAAGCGCTCTCAGAAACCTTGCTCCACGCGGCGTAAAGGCCAATAACAAAATAAGAATTGAAGAAAATACAATCGGGAAAAGTAAATGACCCGTCCCGGTATTTTTATCCATGTACCAACGATTCAGCGCAAGCGTTGACTGAAAGATTGTCCATGCCAATAAGGCTAAAGCGAACATGTGCGCGCGTTGTTGTGCACGATGGTGTCCGCGAACAAAAGCGTAAGTCATCATAACGCCCGAAAGCAAAGTAAGAATGCAGGTAACAAGAATTAACGAAAAAGGCAGGTTTTCAATCATGATTAAAGAAGTATTTTCGATTGCAAGGTAGGCTCAAATTCACAAGCGGATTTTCCGCTGAGACGATGTCTGTTTCGTGCGATAAAATTATAAATTTCATTCAATAAAAACAGCGGACAGATGAATGTCAGTATTAACAAGATGGAGAGAGGTGCCTTCACTTCGTAAAATAATTGTCGAAGAGCCAATCCTTTGTGGAATTTCCTTCCATTTACAACTAAAATAATTCCAGATAACGACTCTCGGTCTAGCACAGAGAGAGCGGTTTCGGCTTCTTTTCCCTTCAACCCAGAAAAAAATAAATCGGAGTGTTTGGAATGTCTGTGAATGCGCTGCACCCAACGGTTGCAAAAGAGGCAGTCGCTGTCGAAAAAAAGTATCTTTTTTGGGCCTAACATTCTTACGAGATTTAAACAAAGTTAACCTTGAAGTGTCTTTACCTTTGCGAATCTTTTGAGAATTATGGTAAACTGCAGTGTGTTTGGTGAACGAAAGAAAGTGCGGTGGTCACTTGGCTCTTCTGAGCTCAGCTATACTGTAACCGATAAGTTTATCGACGTCCCGGCAGAAACATGGGATTCTCTCAATCACGAGCAGAACGTATTTCTCTCCTCAGAGTATTTATCGGCCCTTGCGAAATGTTGGGAAGGAAACCTGTTTTACATTTTGTTTTTCAAGAACGAAGCACCCATTGGTATTGCTGTTTTGCAATACACCTATTTCGTTTCTGGCGAATTGAAGTCGCACGTAGATGTGGAAGGCGGAGCCGGTTTTGTTGCGCGCGTCTTCGGAAGACAATCGCGTCAGTATCCCATAGTAGTGTGTGGAAGTCCGTTTTGCACGGGGCCGCACGGATATATTTTTCAGAAGGAAATTCAGGTGGAAGAAGCTACAACGGCTTTGTGTTATGCCCTTACCGAGGTGATTCATTATTTGCGGAAGAGCAACAGAGATACACAAGCCGTAGTTGTGAAAGACTTTTATCCGAAGGATTACAATGCGTTGAACGAGTTGAAGGAATGCGGATTTCATACGTTCGCAGTAGATCATTTGTTGAAGATGCCATTGGATGGGAATTGGAAGACTTTCGACGATTATCAAAACGCGCTGAACACGAAATTCAGAACCAAGGCGAAGGCCGCATTGAAGAAATTTGAAGGAGTTGAAACTCGCGTTTGGGAAGCATCGGATTTGTTAGAGAACGCAACGTTGGTTCAGGCGTTGTATAGAAATGTATATGACCGCGCTGAATTCGCCATGGAACCGTTAACGGTTGATTTTTTGGTTGGATTGAAAAAGTCACTTAAAGAGAAAATGCTCATTCAGGCCTATTATGCTGCGAATGAAATCATCGGATATCAGATTGCCTTAATCAACCACAAAGAATTGGAAGCGTTTTTAGTTGGAATAGATTACGAGGCGAATGCGACTTACGGATTGTATTCGAACATGTTGCTTTCGTTTGTGAAATCCGCAATTGATGAGCAGTGCGAGGAGATTGCATTTGGAAGAACAGCGGGAGAGATTAAATCTACCTTCGGGGCGGTTCCTGTGGAAATGCGCATAGCGCTTCGTCACCCGGGAAGATTACGAAACGCTTTGCTGAAACTATTCTTCACAAAAGTTCATCCAGGAAATGAGCCGCAACGTTCTCCATTCAAACAGGAATGGCAAAACGAACTCGATAAAAAGCAAGGGGAATGGAATTCCCAATTCAATGGCTAATTCAATAAGTAAAGAACGCTGGATCTTAATTGCTTTAGCAGCCATTCAGTTTACCAATATCGTAGACTTCATGATTATGATGCCCATGGGCGATATTTTGAAGCGCGACTTGGGTGTTGGTCCAACCGGATTTGGATGGTTGGTGAGCTCGTACGGATTGGCCGCAGGATTGACTTCTTTCTTAGGCGTTTTCTATCTCGATAATCTTCCACGAAAAAAAGCACTGTTGTTGGCTTACTTAGGATTCATGCTCGGAACGTTAAGCAGCGCGCTGGTTCCAACTACCGATAACAACGAATTGAATTATTACTTGTTTGTCGGAACACGCATATTAACTGGAATTACAGGCGGTTTGTTAGGCGGATTGGTGATGTCTATTGTGGCAGACGTTATACCTATGGAACGAAGAGGAAAAGCCATGGCGGCTATTACGCTTGCATTTTCGCTGGCTTCTATTTTAGGTGTTCCTATGGCGTTAACCCTAGTCGATTTTTTTGATGGAAATTGGCACGTCCCGTTTTATATGGTTAGCGCATTAAGTCTTCCGTTTTGGTTCATGGCTTGGAAAACGCTTCCACCACTGCGCGATCACTTGGAACGAAGAACCAACAAGTTTCAACCCATGGAAACGTTCAAGGCTTCCTTCTCGAATGTGGCGCAGCGAAACGCTTTGCTGTTTACTGTGTTGTTGGTGCTCGGACAGTTCACCATTATTTCGTTCCTAACTCCGTACATGATTTCCAATGTGAAATTGGAACAACACGAAGTGAAATACATTTATTTGGTTGGTGGATTCTGCACGGTAATTAGCAGTATTTTAATTGGAAGGGCAGTCGATAAAATTGGAAGATTTAAAGTGTTCGGATTTTTTGCATTGCTTTCGCTCATTCCTATTTTCATTAACACAAATCTTCCAGAAACAGATTTGTGGATTGTGTTAACCATTGCTGGATTTTTCTTCGTGATGGTAACTGGAAGAATGATTCCAGCGAACACAATAGTGAGCGGTGTTGTGAACCCCAAGCACAGAGCCGGGTTCATGAGTTTGAACTCTGCAGCACAGAGCACAGCATCTGGCATAAGTGCTGCTTTAGCTGGGAGCATTATTACACAAGCCAACGCTAATGCGCCTTTAGAGAACTATCACATTGTTGGGTACGTGGCCATGTGCTTTACCCTCATGGCTTTTTTCATTATGCTACGTTTGAAAAACTTGGCGAAGAAAGTGGAAGAAAAGAATTAAATTCGCAAGACTATGAGAGCCATTGAAACCATTCCCCACGCGCGCATGCGAATTGTTGTTCATTCTTGGAACGGCAAGTGGATCGTAGAGTTCGAAGCGGCCTCATACAAACAAGCCATAAAGATTGACCAAGAAGCGGTGAAAACCATTGAGGCAGTCCGCGTATTACTAAACGAAGATTTTTTAACCGAAATTGAAAACCAATTTCAAAACTTACACAAAGCATGGAGCATCAACTTTCAGAAAATAAACCAGTAAAGAAACCTTTCGCATTTAATTTAATTCTTGTTATTCTTTTCGCAGGAACCTTCGTTGCATTGTTGGTTATGTGGAATAAATTGAATGCCGCAATGGAGTTGGCTGAAAAGTCGAAGGTAGTGGATACCATTAGCCCAGGTCAAATGAAGATTGCTTATGTGAACTTGGATTCGTTGAATTCCCAATATTTATTTATTACCGAGAAATCAGCGGAGTTAGAGAAAAGTGCATCAGCGGCAGAAGCCAAAGTAAAGGGAGAAGCGGCTAAGCGTCAGAAAGAAGTTGATGATTTAGTGCTTTATGCTCAAAAGGGAAATTTGCCGGCTGACGAGCAGGCGACTGTTCAAGGTAGATTGGGACAATTGCAAAATGAATTGGCACAAATTCAACAACAAGAAGAGCGGTTGCTTATGCAAAATGAATCTGCCATGCAAGAAGATTTAAGAAAGAAGTTGGAAGTCTTTACTTCGAATTACGCGAAGGCAAACGGTTGGGATTATATTGTTTCTTATCAAAGCACTGCGCCGCTTATTTTATTTGCCAATCCGCTTTATGATTTAACAACTGAGATTGTGAAGGGATTAAATGCAGAATACGAAACTGAAAAGCAATCGAAGTAATGACTATCGCAGAACGCAAATACACCGAGAACATAGCCGAGTATATTATTTACATGTGGCAGATGCAAGACTTGCTTCGTGCGGTGAACTTTGATGTTGAATCGTTGGAGAGCTTTCTACGATCGTTCCTTCCAACCGAAGAAAAAATTCAGGAAGAGAAAGCGTGGTTCGAAGGATTAGCCAAAAGCATGAAGCGCAGTAACGCTGAAGAAAAGGGTAATGTAGAAGAAGTTCAAGAAGTTCTTTCAGAATTGAATTTGCTTCACACGACTTTGAATACCCTTCTTCGTGACGATGAATACATAGCTGCGAATGAACGCGCGAAAGAAAATCTAGACGCATATCGCGAGAGAGCAAACGGAAAAGCATTGAGTGAAGTGGAAGCTTATCTTACTGCGCTATATGGACTCATGGTTCTGCGTTTGCGCAAACAAGAGATTTCAGAAGAGACCAAAGATGCCATGAAGACATTTTCAGATGTGATGGTTTTATTGGCGCTTCAGTATAATAAAATGAAAAAAGGAGAGTCACTACAACATTTTAATTGAGTTCCTCGTTGTTATTTAAAATGAATATTATGAAAGCCATTCTGTTTTGTTTGTTTCTCGGCTCAGCAATTTTGGTAAATGCTCAAAGTCACTCAGATTACGGTTCTGTAAAGGTCCTTTCTGCAGCTACTCAAAATACGTTAGGGTACAATGTGGGTTATTACGCGAAATTTCAAAACAATTCGAAAAAGGTGGTTGACGGATTAAAGTGGACGTCGAAGTTTTACGATAATTTCGGAGAATTAAAAGGAACACGCGAAGGTCAATGGCAGTCGGGAAATTTTACAGATCCGATTTCTGTCGGAGGCACAGCTCAGGATTTAGAGACTGTTTGGGTTGAAGGAGCTACGAAAGTTTTCATTACGGTTAAGATGGTTCACTATACAGACGGGACGAGCGTAAAAAGAAAATAACTACGTTTCGAAAACAATCGTTACCGGACCGTCGTTTACAAGATCTACTTTCATATCTGCACCGAAGATTCCTGTTTCAACTTTTGCAATACGCTTTTTCATTTCAGTAATGAAAAATTCATAGAGCGGAATCGCTTGTTCCGGACGAGCGGCTTCAATGAAGCTTGGACGATTTCCCTTCTTCGTATCTGCATACAGCGTGAACTGACTAATCAAGAGCATACTTCCTTCAACATCTACAACACTCTTGTTCATCTTTCCTTCTTGGTCGGAAAAAACGCGAAGCTTTACAATTTTTTCTAGTGTTGGAAGCATACTTTCTTCCGTGTCGCTGGAAGAAAATCCAATGAGCAGAAGCATTCCGTGATCAATGCTTCCCACAATGAGATCATCTACTCTTACGGATGCACGTGATACACGCTGAAGAACAATTTTCATGAATTTATTTATTCGGAGTTAATATCCCGCTTTCAAAAAGAAATACGTCGGTTGATTCTGAGTTTCGAACCAACATCCATC
This sequence comes from Flavobacteriales bacterium, assembly GCA_044239865.1. GTDB lineage: Bacteria > Bacteroidota > Bacteroidia > Flavobacteriales_D > Sanyastnellaceae > CAIZGX01. Next base: position 49,901 of record JBIIAO010000002.1, on the reverse strand, counting down.
CTTTTTCTTTGTCGTGCTTTACAATGTTGAGGTGACCGAATTTACTTCTGTCCCAACGTGCGGTGTCTTTTCCGTGAAGGAGTATAGTAGGAAAAACAGTCTTGTTATATTCGGAAATAAGCCATCTTCTTCTTTCGTAATGTGGAATATAGGTGGAAGGAAATTCGGCCTGAAGGCACTGACATCCGTAGGTTACCGGCTGTCCGGGAGTATCGCCGGTAATTGCAATAAGAAGCGAAGGGTGATCTCCGAATTCAACCAGTTCCGCACATTGTTTTTTCAGGTCGCTAATTCGCACAACATGCACACACCAAGATTTCGATTCGTCCATGGCACTTGTTAGCAATGAAGAGAAGAAAAATGTTTTTATTCCAAAAGAGACAACGGCAAGTGCGAGCCCAATGCGATTGAAATTCAATTTATTTTCCGAAGAGAGAAACGAATAGAAATAAAGTGAAAGGAAGATAAACACGAAAGGAAGAGCAAGGAAAAATCTTCCACCTGAAAAGAAAAGGGAATAGGAACTTTCTTTCGTCTTTTCCAAGAAAAATGATCCAAGAATGGCCAACAAGACGAAGACAATTGTCCACGCCTCAAGGCGTTTGTTTTTCTTCCACAATAAAATTATTGCAGCAGGAAGAATGAGCACACTAATAAATCCGAATCGCCAAAACAGCGGTGAGACTTGATCGAAGTAATTGTTGAAGCGATAAAGCGTTTCAAGGAAACTGGCCCAGCTGAGTTTCACGCTAGGCGCTACGTGAATGAGCAATTCCGGATGCGCTTTATAATATAGAAAGTTGAAGTAGAAGGGTAGTAGTCCGACTATAAAACCAACACCGAAGAACAGCGCTGCACGTAAAATGAATTTCTTATTCCAATGAATGCTTGGAATGATAAATGGAAGAAGCAACGCGCTGTTCAAATTACCATAGAGTCCCAGTCCAATAAAAATTCCAGCGAATACTAAAGAGAGGTTAGTTCTGAAATATTTCCAACAGAATAATCCGAGGCTTACAAAAAAGATTCCCCCAACGAATCCGCGAGGAATGGCTGTGAGTAGACTGTATTCCAAAGGAAGCAAAAGGCAAATGATGAGTGGAATGAGGGCAGTTTGCGCGGATAATTTTTGTTTGAAATAAAACGCTAAAAGAAAAAACGGAGTGGTTGAAAGGATGAGTGTTGCCAGCGGAAGTGCTGCGTAAACGGGTATTCCTAATTTCATGAAAGGCACAGCCAACAAGGGTTCTATGTTGGGGCCATAGCTTTGTCCGTAGAAGCAAGGCCCGTGAAAAAGCCCATTCGAAAGGTCGGTAGCCACTTGCCATAAAAGCGTTTGATCGCTGTCTGTGTATTGAATGGAAAAGAGGAAAAAAACAAGCAGTTTTTCCACGAGCACCATGGCTGAAAGCGCGTAAAAGAGTCTGTTGTATTGCTGTTGATTCATGGTTAAATGTCCACAAAGGATGAATGCTTGCACAAGTTATTATATTTTCGTGAGGAATGTCGAAACTGGAAAATGATATTTCTTTTTTAAAGGGAGTTGGACCTGCGCGGGCTGATCAATTTCGCATGGAATTGGGTATTCGCACGTGGGAAGATTTGCTCATGCATTATCCGTTTCGGTATGTCGACAAAAGTCAGTTTCAGAAGGTGAGCGATGTGAAGTCAGACGCTGTTGCGGTGCAGTTGCAAGGAACAATTGTGCGTTTGTCGGAAATGGGCGAGGCGCGCGCCAAGCGACTTGTAGGTGTGTTTCAAGATGAGACGGGTACAATGGAGTTGGTGTGGTTCAAAGGCGCGCGTTGGCTGAAGAGCAGTTTGCCGGTGAACAAGCCTTGTTTGGTGTATGGAAAACCTACTGAGTTCAAAGGGAAATTCAACATTGCTCATCCGGAAGTGGAAGAGATTGAATCTTCGCGTATGGCCGCTGGTGTGGGATTGAAGCCTGTCTACAGCACAACAGAGAAGATGTCGAACAGAGGCTTGAACAGCAACGTCATTGGAAAATTAACGCTGCAGTTGTGTGAAGAAGTTCGACATGAAATTCCGGAAGTACTGCCGCAGGAATTGATTCAGCAATACAAATTAATTTCTCGCGCGGAAGCACTCGTGCAATTGCACGCTCCTGCGAATGCAGAGAAGTTGGAGCAGGCGAGAAGACGATTGAAGTTTGAAGAATTGTTTTTCCTTCAGTTGCAATTGTTGCAAACGAAGTTGGCGGGCACGGTGGAACAGCGGGGAGTGGTGTTCGAGAAAGTGGGAGAGTTATTCAATTCATTTTATAAAAAGCACTTGCCCTTTGAATTAACAGGGGCGCAGAAGCGTGTGGTGAAAGAGATTCGCACCGATGTGGTGAAGGGCTTTCACATGAACCGACTGGTTCAGGGCGATGTTGGAAGTGGGAAAACCATTGTTGCGCTCATGGCTATTTTGTTGGCCATAGACAATGGCTATCAGGCTTGTCTGATGGCGCCTACAGAGATTTTAGCGAATCAGCATTTTGAAGGAATCTCGCAATTGCTCGAGCCGTTGGGTGTTCGTGTTGAATTGCTCACCGGATCGGTGAAGAAGAAAAATCGTGTTCCGTTAATGGAAGATTTGCAGAGTGGTGAATTGAAGTTCATCATTGGAACGCACGCTCTAATTGAACCTGTTGTTGAGTTTGCGAATTTAGGATTGGTAGTTATCGATGAGCAACATCGATTTGGAGTTGCACAACGCGCTGCCTTGTGGAAGAAGGCAGCCTTGCCCCCGCATATTTTAGTCATGACCGCAACACCTATTCCGCGTACGTTGGCTATGACGGTGTATGGCGATTTAGATGTGAGTATTATTGATGAGCTTCCTCCGGGAAGAAAGCCGGTGAATACGCAGTGGCACACCGATGCCTATCGGTTGATGTTGTTTGAATTCATTCGTCAGGAAATAGCCTTGGGCCGTCAGGTCTATGTGGTTTATCCGATGATTGAAGAAAGCGAGAAGATGGATTACAAAGATTTGTTCGACGGATACGAGAGTATGTCCCGGGCGTTTCCATCTCCGAAGTATTTTATTTCCATTGTTCACGGAAGAATGAAAGCTGAAGACCGCGATTTCGAGATGAAGCAATTCATAGAGAAGAAGACGCAGATCATGGTGGCTACTACTGTTATTGAAGTAGGGGTGAACGTCCCGAATGCGAGTGTGATGGTCATAGAGAGTGCCGAGCGATTTGGCTTGTCGCAATTGCACCAGTTGCGCGGCAGGGTAGGGCGCGGAGCAGATCAGAGTTATTGCGTCCTTATGACAGGACATAAGTTAAGCGACGACACGAAGTTGCGCATGGAGACCATGGTTCGCACGACTGACGGATTTGAAATTGCTGAAGTCGATTTACGTTTACGTGGTCCAGGCGATTTAGCAGGAACAGCGCAGAGCGGTGTGTTGCAATTGCGCATTGCAGATATGGTGAAAGATCAGCAGATGATGTCCGCCGCGCGAAACATCGCCAACGAATGGCTTTCCGAAGATCCGCAATTGACCAGTGATAAGAGCGCTCCTATTCGTGAGGAGTTGTTGCGGTTGAAAAGGAAGAAGAGTGATTGGAGTGGGATTTCTTAACGCAACGGAGTTGCGATGACGGCGTAGCCGATGACACAACAGGTTGTGATGACCGTTCCGGATGACACTTCGTGATGACCTTCTTCGAAGGATTACACTCCGTGATGACCGCTTCGCGGAGTTGGTGTCTCAATTCTGCAACAACTATTATCAACTTGAAAATCTCGTACCATTGGTGCGAGAAATTTCTTGGACTCGTGTAATTTTTTATTTCAATTGAAATCACTACTTTTGTTTATCATGACAATTCGATATCTTACTTTACAATATCATCATAAATAATCAACAAATGTATTTTAGAAAACAAGAGTTAATAGACTCCCAAAATGAAAGTCTATTTTTATGGGGAGCGCGGCAAACAGGAAAAAGCACGCTGTTAAAAACGCTGTTTCCGGATGCGCTGTGGTTTGATCTTTTGCTTTCAGATGTTTATGAAAGATTATTACGAAATCCGTCCATGCTTCGTGAAACCATAGCTGCTGGTCAGTACACGGTAATGATCATTGATGAGATACAACGTGTTCCTGAATTATTAAACGAAGTTCATTGGATCATTACCCATTTGCCGGTAAGGGTTATTATGAGCGGATCAAGTCCAAGAAAAATTATTCGCTCGAACACCAATCTTCTTGGTGGAAGGGCATTGAGGTATGAACTCTATCCATTCACCAGTGCGGAAATTCCAAACTTTGATTTATTAAAGGCCTTGAACAATGGCTTACTGCCGAGGCATTACTTGTCATCATCGCCGAAAAAAATGATCTCAGCTTATGTAGGAAATTACCTTCGCGATGAGATTGCAGGAGAAGCAAAAATCCGCAATGTTGCCAATTTTTCACGCTTTCTTGAATCGGCTGCATTCAGTAACGGTGAAATGGTTAATTATGCCAACATTGCTTCGGATTGTGGAGTGAGTGCGGTAACAGTAAAGGAGTATTTTCAAATATTGGAAGACACGCTAATCGGACGATTCCTGCCATCTTATCAAAAGAAACCGAAAAGAAGAGTAATTACAGCACCTAAATTTTATTTCTTTGATATCGGAGTTGTAAATTATTTATTGAAAAGAGGGAAAATAGATATCGGAAGTGAGCTTTTTAGGAATGCATTTGAGCATTTTATTTACAATGAATTATACGCGCACAGCAGCTATTCAGGGAAGGATTATCCCATTTACTATTGGCGAACCGCTTCACAGATTGAAATTGATTTCGTTCTCGGCAATCACGATGTGGCCATAGAAGTAAAAGCAACTAGCAATGTTCAATCGAGGCATCTGAAAGGCTTGAAATCCTTTTCGGAAGAATATGCCGTAAACCAACTTGTTTTGGTGTGCAACGAACCTTTACCCCGAATTTCAGAAGGTGTTCGAATATTGCCCTGGAAAGTATTTTTGGAAGAACTTTGGTCGGATAAAATAATTTAACAACGCAGTTCTCATTACGAAGTAGGAATAACGCAGTTCCCATTACGTAGTAGGAACAACGTAGTTCCCATTACGCAGTAGGAATAAAATCTTCGATTTTCCAATTACGAAGTTCATGTAACTTCATTGCGCATTGAACTTTTCAATGAGCGTTATGTTTTCAATAAAATTCCTTTTGCATGCAAAAGTCTGGTTACGTTTTTAAACCTTTTGAAGAACCCAATCTTTCTCCGTTCGAGAGACTGTTCGATGTGTTCAGTGAACTCATTACGCATACCTCCGGAGATGTAGATGAGGCGTTGGAGTGGTTGGAAGAGATTGACAAGGAGTACAAGCTGACAACAGACGAGTATACCATGGAAGATTTCGTGGAAGATCTGAAGAAGAAGGGTTATTTGAAGGAAGAGATTCTGCCAGATGGAAAAGGACAAGTGTCCATAACCGCCAAGACCGAACGGACCCTGCGCAAGAACGCCATGGATCAGATCTTCGGGAAGATTCGCAAAAGCGGTGCGGGAAATCACAAGAGCAAGAAAAGCGGACAAGGCGATGAATCAACTGGAGAATTCCGAAGTTTTCAATTCGGAGATTCATTCGAAAATATTTCAGTGACCGAAAGTTTAAAGAACGCGCAAATCAACAACGGCGTTGGTGACTTCAAATTAACCGAACAAGATTTGGTGGTGGAAGACACACACCACAAATCGCAAATGAGCACCGTGCTCATGATAGACATTAGTCACAGCATGATCCTTTACGGTGAAGACCGAATCACTCCCGCGAAGAAAGTGGCAATGGCATTGGCTGAACTCATCACGACTTCCTATCCGAAAGACACGCTCGATGTGATTGTCTTCGGCGATGATGCTTGGCCAATAAAAATCAAAGACCTTCCATACTTAAATGTGGGTCCGTATCATACGAACACGGTTGCCGGACTCGAGTTAGCTATGGACATTCTTCGAAGAAAAAGGAATACAAACAAACAAATCTTCATGATCACCGACGGAAAGCCGAGCTGCCTTCGCTTGCCAGATGGACAATACTACAAAAACAGCAACGGGTTAGATGAGCATATTGTTGAACGCTGCTACACCATGGCGGCGCAAGCGCGGAAGATGCACATTCCCATTACAACTTTCATGATTGCGCAAGATCCGTATTTGCAATCTTTCGTGGAAGAGTTCACGAAGTCGAACAAGGGCAAAGCATTTTATACAGGATTGAAAGGATTGGGTGAAATGATTTTTCACGATTACGAAACGAATAGAAAAAAACGAATTAATTAATGAATACTTCAATCACAACATTCGGCACCCTGAAGGCTTCTGGATATATTTCAAAAAGCATTAAAACAGAATTGCGCGACAACCTCATCGTTTCCATTCAAGAAGGAAAAAATACATTTCATGGAATGCACGGATACGAAGACACCGTGATTCCACAATTGGAACGCGCCATTTTATCGAAACACAACATCAATCTTCTGGGCTTACGCGGGCAAGGGAAAACACGCATTGCACGTCTCATGATTAACTTGTTAGATGAGTACATTCCTTTTGTATCTGGAAGTGAAATGAACGATGATCCGTTCCATCCGATTAGCCGCTATGCTCGCGATCTTATGGAAGAGAAAGGCGATGAAACACCTATCACATGGCTTCATCGTTCGGAGCGCTTTTTCGAAAAGTTAGCAACACCCGATGTGACCATTGCCGATTTAATTGGAGACATCGATCCGATTAAGGCTTCCAATTTGAAATTGAGTTACGCCGATGAACGCGTGATTCATTTCGGAATGATTCCGCGAGCGAACAGATGTCTTTTCGTGATTAACGAATTGCCCGATTTACAAGCGCGTATTCAAGTAGCGCTTTTTAACATTTTGGAAGAAGGAGATGTGCAGATTCGCGGATTCAAATTAAGACTTCCGCTCGATTTACAGTTTGTCTTCACCGCGAATCCGGAAGACTACACCAACCGCGGAAGCATTGTCACCCCGCTGAAAGACCGCATTGGCTCTCAGATTTTAACGCACTACTCAGCCGATATTCAAACCGCGAAGAAAATCACAAAGCAAGAATCCGAGAAGTTGGACGACCGTTTGTGCAAGGTTCATGTTCCGGAATTGGCTCGCGATATCCTAGAGCAAATAGCGTTCGAAGCAAGACAAAGCGAATACATTGATCACAAGAGCGGCGTGAGTGCGCGTATGAGCATTACGGCCTTCGAAAATTTAATTAGCACCGCTGAACGTCGTGCGTTAATGAATAAAGAAAATGTCACTGCTGTTCGTTTCAGCGACCTTATGGGAATGATTCCTTCCATAACTGGTAAGGTTGAATTGGTCTACGAAGGCGAACAGGAGGGAACGTCATTCGTTGCGAATCACTTAATTGGTGAAGCCACGAAAACACTTTTCTTGAACTATTTCCCGAAAATTGAAAAGCTGAAAAAGCAAGATCAATCGACCCCATACGACGAAGTGATTCAATGGTTTTTCGATGCAGACTCCTTCGAGCTAATCGATGAATCAAACGAAGAGACGTACGTGAAAGCGCTCCTTTCCGTTGAACCTCTTGTAATATTGTTAAACAAGTATCAACCTAACGTTGCAACCGCTGACGTTCCTTTCCTTATGGAATTTGTGTTGTGGTCTTTGGTAGAATTCAAAAAGCTGTCTAAACACCGCACGGCGGGAGGGACCGCGTTTAATGATTCGTTTGATAGTTACATAAAAGGGCTTTAATCGCTACCTTTTTGTTCCTTATCGTTTAGTTAATCCAAACCAACTACTAAAAAGTAAGTGTTTTCTACCTTAATCTCTTCGACCCAGAATCTTGATGCTGAGATCTCGTTTAGATAAGCGAAGGCATCTTGTCTTTGAACAAGCTCCTTAATATCTCTTACTGCTGTAGTTATGCTTAGGATGTCCAAAACTTGATCATCTTCCATCTTTAAACGTGCGTGATAATGGGCTTGACCCTTCACCGGGGGAATCACTTGTCCATAGTAGCTTTCCTTTGCGTTATTCTGACACCCTAATGACATATTTGAATCGAGTGTGAAAGTTCTTCCGAACTCTTTAGAAAGCATTACAGATAAAGAGTCCGTTACTTCTTGCTTCTTTTGAGAGAATCCCAAGATGGCAAAGGCTAAGAATGCAGTTGTCAAAAATCCTTTTTTGATCAAACCTTGAAAAGTGTTCTTTTTCATGCTTTTTTTTCAAGTGGTTATTAATTTATTAACAGTGCAATATTTGTCGAATCCCCGTGAAAAAGAAGAAGGATTAAAAAATATTTTTTATCCAAAGCACGGGCCGCAAAAAAAACCATTCGGTTAATCGGGCTCTGTATTTAAAGAAACTTATTTTGCCTTTTATTATTGTTGCCCTCTATTAATTTGCGGAAGCCAGATCATATTTTATAGCATAGCATATAAAGCCAGCAAAAGTTATAGCTGAACTTTCATTGAATATGAAATATGATCTTACGGTAACCGATACATTCAAAAAATTCGCAAATAGCATTATCATGAATGTTAGGAATCAAGGATTTATTATTAAAATGTCCCAGGATTTTGTTGCTTATAAGCAATCACCCGGTATGAAAGCATTCGTAGCTGAATTACCGAAAAGTTGTGATGCTCTTTCCCCTAAAAAAGCATAATAGAATAAAATACCAAGGTAAAAGCCAGCTTTAAAGCTGGCTTTTTTTATGAATTATTCTATTCCTCAGATATGGAGGATATCTTGTTATAATGTCCACAAACCCAATAGCTTTTATAGAATTCACCATTTTTAAATAAGGTATAATGCTCTTGGATAGTCCCGTCCTCCTGAGTTAAAACCTCATATTCATATCTGTCGTATTCCAGATTCTTAAGGGTATTGTCGTAATATGAATCCACCGTGCTCTTTATAAAAATTGATTCGTACCAAATGCTATCCTTGGTAGAAAGATCCCATTCTACTCCGGGAGCAAAAACAGCAATATAGCTTCCATCCTTCTCTGTGATAAGTTTTTTCCATAAAACGGGATCCTTAATCGCATCTAGAAATTTACCTTTGCCTCTAAACTCGGGCTGATCGTAATATGAATCGTGCATATGCTCTTTTAATGAATCTATATCCAAGGAAGCAAATACGCTAGCAAAAGATTCTGTGCCTTCATTCTGAGATAAAGCGGTTACACTTGTGCCTAGTATGAATAGGAAAATAAATGTTAATTTTAGATTTTTCAGAGGGCATATCGTATTTGTACAGTTACAAACTTAGACCAAAAACCCCTTAAAAAAGAAGAAGGGTAAAAAAAGTATTTACTTTCTAAAATATGGATCACAAAAAAAACCGGTCGGTTGATCAAGCTATTAATATAAAGAAACTTATCTTGCCTTTGATTATTCTTGCCCTCTATTAATGCGTGGAAGCCCGATTATATTATACAGGATAGCATACAAAGCTGTAAAAGCTATTCCACCTATCACTTTACCTGCTTTAACTAACTTCATTCTTCTCTCAGTAGCAGGTGAATATTTCATTCTCTTCTCCTTTCTTCTTTTTATAATACCCCTCTTTACTTCGGTGATTTTTTTAGGCTGAACTTTTAATCCGAAGGATTGATTGCGAAGCAATTGATTTGTCGAAGACAAATTGATCACCGCAGGTGATTGATCACATTGTGATTGATCGAAGCTCGCTTCGATTGTTATTTTGATAGATAAAGGTTGCGCTCCGAAAAAATCTGCCTAAAAAACGGATCCTTCAAGTCTTTGATAAATCGAATGGCTTCGCCGGTTGATTTCATTTCTGGACCGAGTTCTTTGTTTACCTCAGGGAATTTTTCGTAGCTGAATACAGGGATTTTGATCGCGTAGCCGTTTCGTTTCGGTTGGAAGTTAATGTCCTTCACCTTCAATTCACCCAACATAACTTTCGTTGCATAGTTAACATACGGTTCGTCGTAGGCTTTTGCTATGAAAGGCACTGTGCGCGACGCACGCGGATTCGCTTCAATAATGTATACAACGTCGTCTTTAATGGCGAACTGAATGTTAATCAGACCAACCGTTCCAAGCGCCAAGGCAATCTTCTTCGTGTGCTCTTCAATCTGAGTCATAACCAGGTCGCCCAAGTTATACGGAGGAAGAACACCGTAAGAATCGCCACTGTGAATTCCAGCAGGTTCAATGTGCTGCATAATGCCAATGATGTAAACATCGGTTCCGTCGCAAATGGCGTCGGCTTCCGCTTCAATAGCGCCTTCCAAGAAGTGGTCTAACAAAATCTGATTGTCGGGCATGTCGTTAAGAATATTCACCACATGCTGCTCCAATTCGTGTTCGTTAATCACAATCTTCATCTTTTGTCCGCCAAGCACGTAGCTCGGACGAACCAATAACGGGAAGCCTAAATTTTTCGAAAGCTCAATGGCTTGCTCTGCGTTTTCTACGACTCCGAATTTTGGATAAGGAATGTTATTTTCTTTCAAGCAATTTGAAAAACGACCGCGATCTTCCGCCAAGTCTAACGCGTCGAAAGAGGTTCCCAATATTTTAATTCCGTAGCGCTGTAATTTTTCTGCAAGCTTCAATGCAGTCTGTCCGCCAAGCTGAACAATGACTCCCACGGGGTTTTCATGACGAATGATATCGTAAATGTGTTCCCAGAATACCGGCTCGAAATACAATTTATCTGCAGTATCGAAATCGGTTGAAACGGTTTCCGGATTGCAATTGATCATGATGGTTTCATATCCGCATTCTTTTGCTGCAAGTACACCGTGCACGCACGAGTAGTCGAATTCAATACCCTGACCAATGCGGTTCGGTCCGCTTCCCAAAACAATTACTTTTTTGTTTTCGGAACGAACACTTTCGTTCTCATATTCAAACGTGCTGTAGTAATATGGAGTCTTCGCTTCGAACTCGGCAGCGCATGTGTCTACTAATTTGTAAACACGCTGAATGCCCATCTCGTCGCGCTTTGTATAGACTTCACTTTCCAAACATTTCAAGAGATGCGCAATCTGTCTGTCGGCATAACCTTTTTGCTTCGCTTCGAACAACAATTCTTTCGGAATGGAAGCAAGCGTGTGCTTTTCAATCACGCGTTCCAACTGAAGTAATTCTTCAATCTGTTTCAAGAACCATAAATCGATGCGCGTTTTTTCTTGAATGGTCTTGAATGGAATTCCCAATTTAATAGCGTCGTAAATGTGGAAAATACGATTCCAACTTGGGTGTTCTAAGGAGTCTAATATTTCTTGTTGGTCGCGAAGTTCTTTGCCGTCGGCGCCTAATCCGTTTCGATTTATTTCTAAGGATTGACAAGCTTTTTGAAGGGCTTCTTGGAAGGTTCTTCCAATTCCCATAACTTCTCCAACGCTCTTCATTTGCAAACCTAATTCGCGATTGCATCCAGGGAATTTATCGAAATTCCAACGTGGTATTTTCACAATTACGTAGTCTAACGTAGGCTCGAATAAAGCTGAAGTGCTTTTCGTAATCTGATTTTGAAGTTCGTCGAGGTGATAGCCTATTGCTAACTTTGCGGCAATTTTCGCAATCGGATATCCAGTTGCTTTCGAGGCCAGTGCTGAAGAGCGCGAAACGCGCGGATTAATTTCAATGGCAATAATGTCTTCGTTCGCATCGGGAGAAACCGCGAATTGAACGTTACATCCCCCTGCGAAATTTCCAATGGCGCGCATCATCATAATGGCCATGTCGCGCATCTTTTGGAAAGTAGTATCACTTAAAGTCATGGCCGGAGCAACAGTGATACTGTCTCCGGTGTGAATTCCAATTGGATCGAAGTTTTCAATGCTACAGATGATGACTACGTTGTCGTTCGCATCGCGAAGCAGCTCGAGTTCGTATTCCTTCCAACCCATTAACGCTTTGTCAATCATGACTTCGTGAATAGGCGAGAGGTGAAGTCCGCGTGTGAGCAAACGGTCGAAGTCAGATTGGTTGTGCACAAGGCTCGCTCCTGATCCGCCAAGCGTGTAAGAAGGGCGAATACAAAGTGGGAATCCGAATTGTTGTGCAATTTCTTTTCCTTCAAGGAAAGACTTTGCGGTTAATTGTGGAGCCATTGGCACTCCGATTTCAATCATTAAATCGCGAAACGCCTCGCGGTTTTCAGTAATTTCTATGGCTTTGGTATCTACTCCCACCATGCGAACACCGTACTGTTCCCACAGGCCGCTCTCTTCGCATTGAATGGCAAGGTTCAACGCTGTTTGTCCACCCATGGTTGGAAGAACAACATCGATTTTGTGATTTTTTAAAATGGTTTCAATGCTAGCCGTTTCAAGGGGAAGCAGGTATATATTGTCTGCAACAACCTTGTCGGTCATAATGGTTGCAGGGTTGCTATTGATAAGTGTTACTTCAATGCCTTCCTCACGCAAAGACCGTGCAGCTTGGCTTCCAGAGTAATCAAATTCACAGGCTTGTCCGATAACGATGGGTCCAGAACCAATAATGAGGACCGACTTAATGCTTTTGTCTTTAGGCATTTTTTTTTTATCTCACTTCGTAGGGTGAAGTAAGGCGCGTGTTTCTAATACGATTGCGAAATTACAACCAACAACCGTTATGGTGCAAATAGAGATTTTAACAGTTGTTGACAACATTGAAATGATCAGTCTAAGCAACAAAAAACAAGTATTGAAAAATAAAGTGGGATTGTGCGCGTTAGAAATTTTATAGTTGGGTAGAAACGAGGTGAAAAAATGTAAATAATTAATATCTTTGTGGCATATGAAAAAAGAATTTTTGATTTTAATTGGAGCATTTTTGCTATTTGGTAGAGTGAACGGTCAAAACATCTACGCTTCTCCGGGCTTTCTTTTTAGTTCCTATAATATTTCTACTGGTGACAGTTCATTGTTTAGCGGTAGTGCGAATAATTTTAGTCTAGGTATGCGCGGTGAGAAGCGCACACTTGATGGTCATTTGGGAATTTTTGCAGGTGCCAATTTTCAGTACTTTAACAGTAAAGTCAAAATTGGTTCAGAAGAAAATTTAATCAGAGTTTCGGCGATAACGCCACATGTGAGAATAAAAGGTTATTTCTTGGAAGATGAAGGTCCATTTGTTTTTGGTGGAACTCAATTGTTTTTGGTTCCATTCAACACAAACTCCAATGTTGATTTGACCTCGGTGAGATTTGAAGGTGGTGCCGGAATATTATTTGAAAACGGTTTATCAGTTAATATTTCTGCAGCAAATTCTTTTATAAAATCATTGAATAACGATAGCTCGATTGGGAAATCTTGGTTCTTCGGAGTGGATGTAGATATTCAAATCGCTGACTTTTAATTAGGCGGGTTCTATTCCGAGAATAGTCTCTAAACGGGCGAAATAAATTAATTTTCGCGCGAGATTTTCTTTGTGTAAATTGATTTTTTTTATTTTGTGATAGATTGTCTACATAAGTCTATGTCCCTTTTCAATAACCTTCCATTCAACATGCGGAAGATGAGAAGTCATAGATCGAAGTTTATCCCCATGCTTCCAGGGAATAATCACATCGTACTTCCCGAAAATAAATTCAGTTGGAATTTTGTTTTTTTCAAGCGATTGCGCAATCAATCTCATTTCCGGATAGCAATGCCTGTAGCCCATCCAAACATCGAACACTTGCTCGCGCATGGAACGTTCGTGCATATAATATTCTACAAAACGAAATAACTTGACGGGAAGTAATTTTAGATTTTTCAAGAAACGCGCTGAGTGAATAACGATATTTCCGTTTTTCTTCAGACCACTCGCTATTTGTCTGCCAACCCAAGTCCCCACAGTAAACGCGTACAACTTGTTCCGCGTGAGTCCGTCGCTCGCTAAGAAATGTGCAGATGATATTTTTTCTCCCGCATGTTGAAGGAGCATCAGTCCAAGCCGACCGCCCATGCTGTATGCAATGAGCTTGCATTTTTCAACTTGAAAATGATTCAACAAGAAATGAAATTGCGCTACCCACGACTCAGCCGACAATCCTTCGATTAATTCTTTCGTGGTGAAGGAATCACTTCCTGCATGAGACCAAAAACCAATAGCAACAAGTCGTTCGTTGTCTTTCAGTGAATCTGTGAACGTGGCGAAATCTTCCGGACTTCTTCCGAAACCGTGCAAGCATAAAATCAGTTCAGTTGGGTTGTCGGAAGTACTCCATTCAACAATTTTGAATGATTTATTTTGAAAGGATAAGGAATAGGTTTTTTGATTCATGATGTTTCCCATCACGAAGGTATTTCATTCAACAGAAATTATCGAACAATTTCAATCACCACTTCATTACGTCTGCCGACCAGTTGGTAGGGTGGATTGTATCCTAAGAATTTGAAATTCCCTTTGGTCTGAATTCCTCTTGAATTCAAGTAATTCAGAAGTTCTTGTTTGTGTTTTTCGCGATCGTTGTCGTCTGCGAATCCACTGAAGCGAATAGCAGCCATTACTTGTTCTGTTGTCTTCGATAAAATAACTTGACTGTTATTCGGTTTTGGAAGATTGTTCATGTCATAGCCTTCAGGCATAACGAAACTCATGGAAGATAAGCTGTCGTTAATGTCCATTTGAACCGGTGAGGTCATTGCAATTTGAGTTTCGCTTTCGTTTCCACCGAAAATATAACCGGCCAATGCTCGAAATCCAGGACTGGCCATTTCGTCATAGGAATTGGCTTTCGACTGCACGGTAGCGAGTGTAGCAGAAGGATAAAGACGTATCTCAATATCGCCATCCTTCTCAAGCACGGTGTAAGGTTGTTCTTTGGTTTTGCTGGTAGACATATAGACGAATGATTGGAATAAAATGAATACTACTGCAACGCCGAGTAAAATGTAGGTCATGATTTTTTTACGTTTCATACCTTTAAAACCAATGTGAAGTTATAATGTTCAGATGTTATTCCTTGAGAAAAGTCAGTATCCACAATGCGCTCTGATCTATTCTCACTTGTTGAACTTTCCGATCCAATTCAACAGCTTTTATGGCATTCTCGAAATAGGAGTTTTCACGCTGATTCACCAAAAACAACGAGCTTTCCCCGTTGAACAGCTTTGTGTTTTCCGCTTGGAGCAATCGTTTGTAAAGATCAGCGTTAGATTCTGCGAGTTCCTGTTGCGATAGGGTATTGGTATATGTGACTTCTAGAGCGAGCGTTTTCTGTTCAAGTTGATTTCTTTTCCATTCGAAATTCAAATCATTTTCCTGAATTTTAATGCGTTGAACTTTAAGTTCTCCACGTGCCTCTCTCAATAGCAGTGGCATTGAAAATTCAGCTCCCCATTTGTAGTTGTTTGTTGAAAAATAAGAGGGGAGTCCTTCACTGAAATCTTTGTTTAGAAAATGATACTCAAGGTTCAATTTGGGTTTAAGTTTTTCAGCTTTCCATTTTTCTTCAATACGAAGCGACTCACCTTTGTTTGCATATAGCGCCAATTCCGGGTGATTGTCAAGTTGTGAAAAAAGAGTTGGTCCACTTCTAAAAGGCGCCATTTCGTTTTTAAAATTCAAGGAAGGAGTTACTGTTTCGTTCAAAATAGCCACTCTGTTTTCATCCACGTTTTCTAAGAATGCGACAAGGGCAATGCGCGCTTTTAAAACATCTAATTTCGATTCTTGAAATTGAAGCAAGCGGTTTTGATTTTGTACGTATGCTTCTAATGTATCCATGGCAGAACGATCGCCACCTCTGTATCTGGCGCGGACAGCAATAAATCTGCGCTCGCTTGTCTTGACCAACGAATCGATTACAATATTTTTTTGGACAGTAAAGTACCAATCGGAATAGAGTTGCACGCTTTGAGCAAGCAGCTCATTAACGGCTAGTTGTTGCTCAAGATTTCCCGCTTCCAATAAAATTTCAGCGCGCTTCTTCGCCATTCTTCGCTCATCAATGACCAATCCTTTCAACAATGGCACGGATACGCCAAGCGCGAGAAGTCCGGCGTTTGATGTATAGTCGGCAGGATTTACATAGCTTCCGGTATTCACATCGAAATGCCCTATTAATCCTATAGCATAAGGTGAATTGTATGATAGCGTAGTTTCTGATGTGGAATAATATTCTGTACCTCGAAAAAATTTATTCTTGAATTTACTTTCTAAGAGAGGGTCGAAAACACCTTTCACTTGAAGGTACTGGGCATTCCTCATTTGCGGATTCAGTCTTGCTCTCTCAGCAAGCGGATGTTCTTCCAAAACCCAATTCAAATACTCGGTAAGCGTCAGCTCTTGCGAATGAATATTCGATACAAAACAAATAGAGAGTATTAAAAGAGATGTCAGCTTTTTCATTACAACTTTTCTTCTGATTTCTTTTTTGAAGTTTCAGGGGAATAAAAGTCAGGAGGGAATCCATTGAACTTCCGCCACAATTCATATCCAACCGGAACGTCGTTCAATAGCATGATAGCCTGAACTCCACCACCTTGCTTCAAAGCGTTTGGCCATTGCTCTCCATTAGACGGTTGGACGAGCACTCTGAATTTTCCCGATTCATGAAGAGCGGGATCAACAGTTAGAATGGTGCCATTGTAAACTCCTTTAGAAATATGCTGCCAACCGCTTATTACGAAGGCCGGAAATCCATCGAAGATTAATCGCACTTGCTCTCCGGCATGCACTAGAGGCATATCTACAGGATGAATGAAAATTTCAATGGCGTGTGAAAATCCGAATGGACTGATTCGCGCAATTTCTTCACCCTCTTTTACAGTCTCTCCAATTCCAGACTTCGAAGTTTTACTAATGAATCCATCTTGAGGAGCCAAGATGTAATACAATCCATTTCTACGATCGTAATTGTTGAATTGATTTTGAAGTTTTGTTAACTCTCCTTCAGCAGTGTAAAGAGTGGACATGGACGCATACTTCTCGCTTTCAGCTTTTGAAATTTTGTCGCTGTATTCTGCATCAATGGCTCTTAGCTCTCGCCTAGTGTTGAGCAATTCATTCTTCGAAATATAAAATTTATTTCTGCACTCAAGAACTTTTGTAGATGCGTTTTGATAAGACATACGACGCGTTTCCAATTCAGTTTTTGAAATAAGATCCTCTTTGTACAATTGCTCGTAACGTTTGAACTGTTCTTCTGTAATTGCAGTGTTACGCTCGGCATTCAATAAATCCGTGCTGTCTGTTTTTACCTTCAATTGCGCTTGCTCAATTTTCGCATAAGCCTGATATTTCTTCACCTCCTTGCCATTGAGCATTGCGTTGATTTGAAGATCAAGTGAAGCAATTTTAGACATATATCCTTCAAGCGCACTTTCCTTCGACTGCAATTGAGATTCTGTATTTTGAACAAGGTTCGGATCGAAATAATCTACTTTAATTTCGGAAATGAATAATATTGTATCACCCTTTTTCACACTGTCCCCTTCTTGTACAAACCACTTTTCCACTCTGCCGCCAATAATGGTTTCAACGGATTGTGGACGTGAATCCGGATTAAGAGAAATAATACTTCCTGAACTTGTAATGTTCTGAGTCCAGGGAATACAAAGGATTCCAATGATTATCGAAAAAGCAATTAATAAAATTCGAGCAGTACGAATGTTCTTAGAACGCTGTTCTATCTTGTTCCAAGAAGTAAATTGATTTGAAGAATTTACTTCGTCTAAAAGAGGGAGGTTATTCTTTTCCATCAATTAATTGATTTGAATTTTAGACGCCACGCTCAATGGAATTTCAGTGATATTATGAATAAGCACAATAGCTGCTTTGAACTCTGATTGAATGATTTCAATTCCTTTTGGATGTTGCAGAATATATTGGTTGCGTAAGACTAAAAGGTCAGGCTTTGCGACAATGGCTCGGGCTAATTCCAGTAACGCTCGGTTTTCTAGAGACCAGAATGAATCGCGGTGTTGCGTGTCTAAATAAATACCTTTATTGGAGTGTGCATAGAATTGATTCAGACCAACAAGTTCTGCAGCAGCAATTACCTCTTCGTTGCTTGCTTGGGTGTTCCATTTAACATTTGCAAAGAATGAATCTTCGAGTATAACGGGAAGGTGATCGCACCATGCTGTTCTAGATTTAAAATCATAGACTGAAATATTCTTGAGATCATGTCCATTACATTTCAATCCATATATGTTTTCATTTCGAAGATCAAGGCTCTGAAGTAGTTTTTTACAGTTAGCTAGATTTCCACCTAAGTCATAGATCTTTCCTCTCTCAATAATGAAAGGAGATGTTCCGGTAGCTTCAATGAAGTCAATAGATTCAATTGGAATTCTGTTTTCTTCGTTCGAAGTGAATTCACTCTGTTTATTTCCCTGAAAAGAAAGCGCTTTTTGCATACTCGTTAGGGTATCGAAAATAGTGCTAAGTGAAAACAGGATTTTTTCAATGCTTGAAATAACCAAAACGATTACAATTTCAGCACCCAAAAATTGACCGATACTAATCTTTTGCGAAACAGCTAGAAGGCTACCCAACAACAGCATGCCTCCAACTGTAATAATCTTGAAAGCTAGAAATGCATTTTGTTTTTGAAGTAAAAGCTTGAAGTGAAAACGTTTCGATTCAAGATAATCTTCTGATATTTTGTTCGCTTCTGAAAAAGCAAAATCGGGATTTGGTCGATTGAATTTTTTTCGAAACAATTCAGCGAGTGATAGCCAATTTACCATCTCGTATTTAGCACATGACTCTTCGTAACTCGATTGAACGGCGGCATTGAATTTCCATCTGAGTAATAAAACAAATGACCCAACAAATGACAGTCCAAAGAGGAAAAAGATCGGGTGGTAAAAGGAAATAAGAAGTAAACCAAAGGTTAGCTGCAGTGATGCAAACAATAAGTCAATAAAGAGCTTACTGAATCCTTTTTGCAAGTAGCTAATCTCAATGAAATATTTAGCAAAACTTCGATCATTTGACTGCGGATGTTGATTTAAAATACGACCCAAGTAGGTATATGCAAGCTGTGCAAAGAGTCTTTGCTCAACGTCTTCTCCTTCCTTCATCAATCGAATCTGTAGAACCCCGTTTAGCCAAACAAAAAACAAGATAAGTAAGAGAATGGCGTACATGCCTGGACGCACTTCCTGCGCTGTGACAAAGGTTAACAGTAGCTGAACCCCTACAGGAATGGCCAATGAAAAGAGGCCAGCAAGTGATGAGAGAAGAATAACTTTTCTTATGAAATACTTTTCAAGATTAAGCAATTCGCTTAACGTCTTGTAGATAGAGCCAGTAGATTCAGCCATAGTTTTTGAAAAATGACGTGTGCCATATAATTCAAAGCACTAATTTAAGTCAAGATTTGTAAAACGAATACTAGCCTTTCATACTATTTTCAGAATAGTTCTGCCATTTGTCAAGAACTGCTTGCATATCTGCAGGAAGTTCACTTTCAAAACTCATCCA
Source organism: Flavobacteriales bacterium (assembly GCA_044239865.1). GTDB lineage: Bacteria > Bacteroidota > Bacteroidia > Flavobacteriales_D > Sanyastnellaceae > CAIZGX01. The sequence continues at coordinate 30,481 of JBIIAO010000002.1, read as the reverse complement.
TTCTCCAGTTGTTGGGTGGGTGAAAGAAAGTGTTCTAGCGTGTAATGCTTGTCTTGGTAATAGATCTAAACAATTTTGTACGAATTGCTTGTACTTCGTGAACGTAGTCCCTTTCAGTACTCGGTCTCCGCCGTATTCGAAATCACCGAAAAGGGTGTGCCCAATGTGCTTCATGTGAACCCGAATCTGATGCGTTCTTCCTGTCTCTAGTTTACACTCTACCAATGTCACATAGCCGTAGCGCTTCAAAACTTTGTAATGCGTTACCGCGTGCTTCCCGTGATCGCCTTCCGGAAATACTGTGAATACTTTTCTGTCTTTTAAACTTCGTCCTGTGTTTCCAATCACCGTTCCATCTTCCTTCACATCGCCCCATACGAGTGCCACATATCTGCGGTCTAGCGTTCGGTCGAAAAACTGCTTGCCTAAATGCGTAAGCGCTTCTTCTGTTTTGGCAATAACCATAAGACCTGTCGTGTTCTTATCGAGCCTGTGAACCAAGCCCGGACGGGCATCGGGATTCATGGGTAGATTCTGAAAATGAAAGAGCATAGCGTTGAGCAAGGTGCCCGAGAAATTTCCAAAGCCTGGGTGAACAACCATGTTCTTCGGCTTCATAAGAATTACCAAGGCGTCGTCTTCATAGACAATTTCAATGGGTATGTCTTCCGCAATGAGTTCCATATCCCTCACGGGGTAGGGCATTTCAATGGTTATTACATCGAGCGGCTTAACCTTGTAACTGCTTTTTACGGGAATTCCATTCGCTTTAACATATCCGTCATCCGCTGCATTTTGAATGCGATTCCGCGAAGTGCGCTCCAGGCGATCTACCAAGAACTTGTCCAAGCGCATAAGCTTTTGCCCTTTGTCCGATACAATTCGATGATGCTCGAAAAATCCTTCCTCCTGTTCCTCTAGAATTTCGTTTTCTTCCATCTTATTGTTTCATTGCTTTTAAGCGAATGATTTCTTGCGTTGAATTGTTTGTGATTTGAATGAAATACATTCCAGCAGGAAGAGCGTTGTTTTCCATTTCAATGTTACTCACATGTGAATGGAATGATGACTCAATAAGCTGTCCCGTTGAAGAAAGAATAGATACGTTATACGAATAGTTTTCATTCAATCCTTGAATGGTGAAGTTGCTGTTAAACGGATTCGGGAATAGGGAAGGAGTTTCCTTCGAAAGTTCTGTTACAGAATTCCAAACCGAAGATTTTCCCGATTTAAATACCGGACGAATCATAAGCGCACCGTTGATGCTAGACTGTTGCCAAGGTTGCTCGAATCCGTTGTTGTAAAATACTTTGGTAGCATTTGTGGTTCCGCTCTTGTCATTTCCAACGGGAAGCCCAACGCTTCCGCTTTGCACCCAACCCACGTAAAAGTTTCCGGTAACAGCAATGGGGGTATCGTAAGAATAATAAGAGAAATAATTTTCTCCATGCTGATAAAATGCAGGATGGTGGTAATTGAAATTCTCACCCAGCTCTGTTCCAGGCTCAGTGCCACCGTCGCTCCATGCGCGCAACAAGAAAGTTTCCGCGGTTACATTTACTCCTGTTGGAAGCCAATACACGAACAACCCTAAAAGCGAATCTGTTACTTCCGCACGAAATTTCATGGCAATCATTCCTCCTGCAGCCGAGTTGGAATAGCCGCGCTCTGCCGTACCGTCGTCGTAGGCGTAATAGTTATAGAAGTACTGACGAAGCGTTGCGGTATCGTTCTGCAAACGAGCATCGGTCGGATTAATATACGTCTTCACATCGAAATAAGAACATGTGTCATCAGGTGTGATGTTGTAAGTGAATCCGTTCAAACCAATCGTTCTTGTGAAAGATGAATTCGCATTTAATGCTGTGTTGAAATCAACGGCATTGAAAACTTGTGCAGCTTCACCCTGCTTTTTAATGCTGTAATTGGTTACAATATTTTCGTCGTTGCCTAAATTCCTTTCCTGCACCGCAATGCTCGAAGCCATATTATTGGCGGCATTTGCAGCGAAGTGCGTTAAAGGCATGGCAGTGTATTCATTCAATAAGGTGCGAAGCGGAAATTGCATACACACTTCGTCGAAGATGACGTTGCTCGAATCTACTCCCTCATCAAGTTGAACATAGTCAATGTGCCAATGATCGAAAGCACCACTGAGCGTTCCAAAATTTCTAAATCTAAATTGAAATCCATCGAGTAAATACTCCGGTGTGTTCACCGCAATAAAAGTTTGTTCGAAGACGTCTGTTTGAAATACTTCCGGACTGGTCCATACCTGCGTCCATTGTCCTGCGCCGAAAGGCGAGTAGAATTCAACGATAAGGCTGTCTCCCGCATCTGGAGAATTACCAAGTCCGCCGCCTTCATAAAAGAAAGAAAGGAAAACTTGATCAGCTGCTGTTAATCCCGAAAGATCAATGGGCAAGGAGGTTAGGGTGTCTGCACTTCCATAAGAAAATTCATCTGCGAAATTGTATGGATAGCCGTCTGCGCGCAGTCCGTCTAATGTGGCAACGCCAATGGTTGGCGGAGCAATAGGAAACCCCGAATTTATAAAGGCCGTCGTATCTGTCCAACGCTGCCAGGTGGTTAATACGTTAGGGTCATTTGTGGGTAATGAATACCTTGAAAAATCATCGAAAAAAGGAAGCGTTAAGCTAGCGGTTCCTCCGCGAATTTCGCCCTGTTGTTTCCAAATGAATTCTTTTTTAGATTGAAGATTGCGTTGTGCATCGTATCGAATAACGGTCTCCGTTTCTTGCGAATAGCTCGACAAGAATGCAAAAGAAAGAACGAATAAAAACAGTTTTTTCATTACGGTATGAATAGGTCTGGTTCTGTCGCAAACGGATTGATGATCGTATCTATTGTGCATGGCTCTCTGCTTAACCAGAAGTCAACAAATCTTCCCGCAGCAAGAGGCATAGATTCAGCAGAGTATTTTGGGTCCTGACGGCAGACATGGTAAGCGGCGGAGTCTTCCAACGTAAACGCTGCAGGTTCGAAAAATCCTTGGCCTGAGAGGTTTAAGCTAGTTAATAAATTCATAACATCGTTGTAAGACATTCCGAATAAATTAGGAACAGGAACTGTCGTTTTTATGCCTTCTCCAACGGTTAAAACTACCGTCTGTCCGTGTTCCAATAACTCACCGAATTTTAGCTCTCTTCCATTGTGTTCAATTTTCATAACAACCCCTATCATACTGTTGTTCGGTGCGTATTGAACTTGGAATTTTATGCCTTTATTAGATAAGCGTAAGGAAGCAATTTGAACGTGATCTCCTTCCTTTACGTTAATAGGAACCATTGGAGGAGTTTTCTTGAAGATGCTAATAAAGATTATTCGACCACCTTTAACGGCACTTCCCGCTTTCGGATTCTGATCGCGAACGGTTCCAGGTGCAGCTTCAGGTAAAAACAAACTGTCGGTGACAACCATTTCTAAGCCCATGTCTTCCAAGATAGCTCTAGCTTCTGCGTCTGATTTTCCTTTTAAATCTGGAATAAGAATGGCTTCATCGTGACGCGTGTAAATTTTTAAAACGAAAAGAACGACTAGAAATAATAACACGTTTGCTCCAATGATAAGAGCAATGTTCCTTCTACCGTATTTCGATTTTATAAACTTTACAAACGACATAATTTAAAGTTAAGGTTTATTCTTAGCGCTTTGAATTGAAAATTAATTTGACATTTCTTTTCCAATTGCATTGTCGTAAAGTTCTTTATAATCCGCAATCATTCCAAAATTTTGTTCGTCTATGGTGCATCTTCCTTTGGTAACGTGACCTAAGAGTAAGCACGGTATATTCATTTCAGCAACGAAATCTAAGAATTTGTCCTCGTCGTCTTCCACAACTGAGACCACAACGCGACTTTGCGATTCACCGAACAAGAAGGCGTCTTTGCGTATCTCACTGTCTGTTACAATGTCGAAACCTAAATCGTTCACCATGCACATTTCAACCATGGTCGTAAACAATCCACCGTCGCTCACATCGTGCGCTGCGTTAATGAAGCTGTTTTTGATGAGGCCTTTAATACATTGTTGAAGGTCGTATTCTTCATCCAAATTGAAAGATGGAGCCGGAGAACCAAGGGTTCCAACAATGTTCGCTAAATATTCGCTTGAATTAATTTCGTTGTGTGAAGTTCCCAAAAGGAAAATTAAATCGCCTTTGTATTTGAAATCCAAAGTCATTTGCAAACTCTTGTCTTTCATTACGCCCAACATACCAATGGTTGGAGTAGGGAAGACAGGAGCAGCAGATCCATCTGCTTTCGCCGTTTGATTATAGAAGCTCACGTTTCCGCCTGTTACAGGAGTTTGGAATTTCGTGCAAGCCGCACTCATTCCTTTGATAGCCCCTACGAATTGCCAGTACACTTCAGCGTTATACGGATTTCCAAAGTTCAAGCAATTGGTTATTGCGGAAGGCTCACCACCCGAACACACAATGTTTCGCGCTGCTTCCGCAACTGCTATTTGTGTTCCAATTTCCGGATCGTTGTTCACGTATCGCGCGTTGCAATCCACCGTCAACACTACGGCTTTGTTGGTTCCTTTTATATTCACAACAGCTGCATCGCTCTTGCGATTCGTGCTCATATTCACGGTACCCACCATGCTGTCGTATTGCTCATAAACCCAACGCTTGCTAGCGATGTTCGGTAAAGCAATCAACTGCCTTGCAGTCACAACATAATCTTTCGGCTCAGCAACATTGTCCATGTTGAACTTCTTGTTCTCTGCGTAATAAGCAGGCTCGCTATATTCTCTTTCATAAACTGGAGCACCACCGCCAAGCACAAGGCTTTCCGCAGGAATTTCACCCACAACTTCATCGTTCATGTAATAACGAACCATAGGCCCTTCCGTTACCACACCAATTTCTTTCGCGTGCAAATCCCACTTGTCGAAAATCTTTTCCACTTCCGCTTCGTGTCCTTTCTTTATGACAATTAGCATACGCTCTTGCGATTCAGAAAGTAAAATCTCGAACGGCTGCATGCCTTCTTGTCTGGTTGGAACTTTGTCTAGATAAATATCCATTCCAACTCCACCTCCCGCGCTCATTTCAGAGGTAGAGCAGGTGATGCCTGCTGCACCCATGTCCTGCATGCCTGCAATAGCGTCGGTTTCCGACAATTCCATGGTTGCTTCCAACAATAATTTTTCTTGAAACGGATCGCCCACTTGAACAGAAGGCAAATCTTTCGCAGACTCTGCGGTAATATCTTTCGAAGCGAACGACGCTCCTTTAATTCCGTCTTTTCCAGTTGCTGAACCAACAATGTAAACAGGGTTTCCAACACCTTTCGCTTTCGCGCTAATCATCTTTCCGTTTTCAACCAAGCCCACAGACATGGCGTTTACCAGCGGATTCACTTGATAGCTCTCGTCGAAGAACACTTCACCACCAACGGTTGGAATTCCGAACGCGTTGCCGTAGTTGCCAATTCCCTTCACCACACCTTCCAACAACCACTTGGTTTTCGGATTGTCTAATTTTCCGAAACGAAGCGAGTTCAACTGTGCTATCGGTCGAGCGCCCATAGTGAAAATATCGCGGTTAATTCCGCCAACACCTGTCGCAGCGCCTTGGTATGGCTCAAGTGCACTCGGGTGGTTGTGAGATTCTATTTTGAAGGCGCAACCCAAGCCGTCGCCAATATCTACAAGACCTGCGTTTTCTTCTCCAGCCTTCACCAACATGTGCGGTCCGTCTTTCGGAAGAGTTTTCAACCACTTGATACTGTTTTTGTATGAGCAGTGTTCGCTCCACATCACAGAGTACACGCACATTTCCGTGAAATTCGGCGTGCGGCCTAAGATGGTTTTGATTTGATCAAATTCTTCGGGACGAAGTCCCATTTCTATTGCTTGTTCAAGCGTTGCAATTTGCGTAGATGCGTTTGACATGTAGTACGTTTAAAAAACTGACGCGAAGATAACTTATTTCAAGTCGTCTAACTTCATTTTTCCCTCGTCGTTCCAAAGGCTTTCCTCGAGGTCAAGCGCTATTACGCGGGTATAGGGAGTTGGCCCGTTTCCGGAAGTTTTCAACGAAACAAGTCCGGGGTGTGAACTCCAAGAAATTTTACCAATGATTTGGTACTTGACTTGTGCGTCGTTATCCAGATAAAAGGCCGATTTTATTTTTGGAAGAAGGCCTTTCAAGTACACCGTCTCCATTCCATTCGGAACGAAAACGAAGAGTGTATGTCCGTTTGCGCTCACAGTCGTTGGGAACTCACAATACTCGCGAGGCAATCCGGCGCGTGTTCCGTAAATCGCAGCGCCGTAGTGTTCAAGCCATCCGCCGGTCTCTTCCAATACTTGGTTCACTTGCATGGGAAAGGTTCCGTCTTCCTTCGGTCCAATGTCGAGCAATAAATTTCCGCCCAACGAAACCACGTCGGTAAGAATATGAATAATCTGCTCCGGTGTTTTGAAGGCAGTGTCTTGCGGTTGCCAGCCCCAGTTTTTATTGAGGGTAAGGCATAGCTCCCAAGGCTTTTCGTTTCTGTGAATAGGGAAGGAGTTCTCGGGGGTCTCGTAGTTTCCGCATTCAGGAAGGCGATTGTTAATGAGCACGTTTTTGTTTTTTGCTACAAGGCTGTCGCGAATGGCAAAGGCGTTCCACTCTTGCGCTGAATGTTCCCATCCGCCGTCGAACCACCATAGGTCCGGATTGTACGCATTGCGCAGTTCCATGATTTGCGCTTCGTTGTAGGTTTTGAAAACGTTCCAACGCTCCGCGTCGTCTGCTATTTTATAACGCGTGCTGTCTTTCAAAAAGCCAGGATAGCACGGATGGCTCCAGTCGATGAGTGAATAATAGATTCCGATTTTTATTTTTTTATGTTGAAGGGAAGCGATCAAAGGAGAATACACATCGCGCCCTGCAGGAGAGGTTTTCGCAATGCTGTTGATGAAAGGTGTTTTTCTTTTTTGATTTGAAGAGGTATTCAAATAAGGAACCTTAGTGTCCCACAGCGCAACCCCGTCGTGATGTTTGGAAGTGATTACGGCGTATTTCGCTCCTGAGTTTTCAATGAGTTCAGCCCACGCTTCTGGATTGTATTTGCTGGCGGTGAATCCTTTTGCCTGCGCCATGTAATCGCTGTGATCAATTTTCTTGTTGTGAAAAGACCACGACTCATCAATCCCTTTCACAGAATAAATTCCCCAGTGAATGAAGATTCCAAATTTTGCATCTTGAAACCAGTTATCGGAAGTCTGCGCAAAAGCCTGACCTGCTTGAATGAATGCAAGCAGCGTGAAGATTTTCAATTTCATCTTCAAATATAATCACTCATGGCCACGTCTTCAATTGACTCCAATCGAAATCGTACTCGGGGGTATCGAGTATGCCCATTTCGCTGGCCTTGAACCACGGAGACATTCCAGCGTTATTCAGATTCTTTAAAATTTCAATGTCTTGCGCGGGCATGTAGCTCTGCGCAAGGAGGAAGACTTTTCCTTCCCTTCCTTCAGCCACATCAACAACAACTACCGCATGGCCAGGAGACCCACCTTTAATAAATACATCGCCTGCCTCGAGGTTTGCAATGTTCTTGGTTTGAAGTTCTTTTGAGAGTGAAAGTGTTCCTGCGTAGGTGAAAATCTTTTTCATGTAATTCATGAAATCGTCGTGCGATTCAGAGGCTGTTCCTCCCGTGTTCCACCCGTTGCATGCCGCATTCAATCGCTTCCCTTGCTTCCATTCGGAATATTTCATGTTGAAACCGTTTGTTAGATTGAAGGAAATATCGTTGAATCGTTTTTCCGAAAACAACCACTCGGCGCGCAGTCGCATAATGGCATCGGCGCATTGCTGCAAATCTCTATTTCCAACCGACATGTCAATTACCGCAGCAGCAACTTTTTTATCTTTTATTTCACCGTTGTAATATTTGGTTAATGTCCCTGCTGGTTTCAACGGCAGCTGCTGCAAATAATTCCCGAACGTCCCGATAGCATATGCTTTCCTTGTATAACCCACCGGAACATTAAATCTCGTCGCCACCGTATTCCCTTCCGCATTCTCTTGCGAAGCATCTTGTGAAACATCTTTCACTCTGTGAATCTTGCCTTCGGCATCTTGCTCCGCATCTTTCGAAGAATCTTGTGTAACACTCGAACATTGCACCGCCGCCGCAACAACCAACGAAACGGTTCCGAATTTAAAGAAATAGGAAAGTTTATTCATGTCAATAAAATTTTGAAGTTTAAGTGTATAGGGGAACGAGAAAGATTTTGAAATAGTATATGCTTTTTTATGGCATAGGTAAATCTTGCTTTTGTTGAAAATGATTTTCAGTTTTGTGGAAATAAAATTTTATGATGTTGAAACAATGTTATAACTTTGCGGGAAGTAATTTTCATGATATGAAATCGAAAATAATTTCCATAGGCAACTCAAAGGGAGTAATCATACCTTCTTCATTCATGAAAGACTTGGGTTTAACCGATTCGGTAGAAATGGAGGTGGTAGATAACACCCTCGTTATTCGTGCGGTTTCCAATGCACGAAAAGGTTGGGAGGAACAGATTGCTTTGGTAGCCAAATCAGATAAGAGCAATGATCGTATGCCGGACTTCTTCAAAGATGAAAACATGGAGGATTGGACATGGTAGAACGCTACGGCATTTATTGGATTAATCTTGATCCAACGGTTGGACGCGAAATGAAGAAAACGCGTCCTTGCATTGTTCTTTCTCCGAATGAAATGAATCGACACATGAGCACGGTGATCATTGCGCCAATAACTTCTACACTTCGGAATTATCCCATGCGGCTCAATTTGACGTTGAAAGGGAAGAAAGGTCAGATTGCCTGCGATCAAATGCGTTGTGTAGATGTTCAGCGCATGGGGAAGAAGATTCAAGGTCTTCCTTCCAACCAACAAAAAAAACTCCGAGAAATAATTGAAGAGTTTTTAGTAGCCGAGTAAACTATTTCCCCCTCCCACCCATCATTTTAAACAATTCTGACTTCGAATTAATTTCAAGTTTCCGGTAGATTCGCTTCACGTTCATGCGAACGGTATCTATGGCAATGGAGTGGCGGTCTGCGATGAGTTTGTAGCTGAGCCCATCGAGAATTCCATTGACCACGTCTTTTTCGCGTTCGGTGAGTTGCTCGGAAATGTTTTTAGGCTGATTAAAAAACGAAATGACTTGTCGAGCAATCTTTGGAGTCATATACGCCCCACCATTTTCAATACTCTCGAAAACTTCTTTAAAATTCATTTCGAAACTTTGTTTGTCAATGTACCCCGAAGCCCCCGATTGTAGGGCTTTAAAGATGGTTTCAGAATCGTCTTTAATGGTATTCATGACAATCGAAGCGTTCGGATACAATTTTAGTATGCGTTCAATGGCTTCAATGCCGTTCATTTCGGGCATAACAATATCAAGCAAATAAATGTCGGCTTCAACCGGATTATTCAGAAAGTCCAGAGGGTTAGTGAAAATCTGTTTGCAGGACATGTTTTCAATCTCATTAACGCTCTCTTGCATTAATCGAGCGAGATGTATGTCGTCTTCAATAATGATGATGTTTTTCACAAAATGGGAAGTTTAATTTCTATTGTTAATCCTGTTTGTCCTTCTTGAATAAAATATCTGACCCAACCGTTGTTTCGTCTAATGCGTTTTGCAATGTTCCGAATGCCATTGCCTTTTTGAGATTCGAGATGTGAAAGGTCACAAATGCCGTCGTCTGTGATATTCATGAATATGGTTTTATTTTCCGCCTGAAGGTTCAATGAAATCAGAGTGGCATTAGAATGCTTAAGACAGTTTGTCATAATTTCATAGACCGATAATTTTAGGTCTCTAAAAAGTTCACGGTCGAGCCTGTAATTTCGGTCGAAATCTATTTTGAATTTAAACTTTAGGTCTCCGTCGGAACATGAGGAAGCTATAAATTCCTTCAAGTCATCTGAAAGGTCTTGTAGCGTATGGCTTTTATTCGAAATGGAATCAAGGTAGGTTCGGAAACTATAAAGGGCTTCTTTCAATCCACTTTGTATGAGTTCTTTATCCTTCGCTTCGAATTTTGATTTTTTGCTAATGAGTAATAAGCGTGTGAGTATGGTTCCCGATTCGTCGTGAAGGTCCATGGCAATCCTCGCTTTGGTATTTGTTCGAATGCGCATAGACTTTAGAATATTTAACCAAAGCAATACGAGTATTGCCACCACAAATAGTGCAAAAAAGACGTGAAAGCTTGTCTTTACATAAAAAGGGGCGGTTGATACAATTGGAAATGATTTCTCTGTAACCAGCCTTCCGAAAGGGTCAAACATTTGAATTTTTAAGGTATATTCACCATAAGTAAGATCAGATAAAACAATGCTTCCTTTATCATCGGTTTGAAACCAATTCTTACCGTCAATAGTGTAACGAAACGAATAACCTTTTTTATATTGGTAGTCTAAATGAGATAGGTGAATCACAATAGATTCAATTCCCGTTCGAAAGGAAATGGTTTGCCCTTCCTGGTAATTCGAAAATTGTTTTGTTCTATCGGTTTGAATATGCTCAATTCCTGAAATATGAAAGGTTTTGGAATACTGAAAGTCATTCAATTTAAGCGGATTAATAACTTCAAAACCGTTGAGGCCTCCGAAAATTAGGTTGCCGTTCTCGAGTATAGATGACGAATAGTAATTGAACTCTTTGTTAATTAAACCATGTGATTTGTTTAAAAACCGAATGGATTCGTCGTTTGTATTGTAAACCGTTATTCCGAGATAAGTAGATGCCCAAATACAACCGTTGTAATCTTCAATCAATGCAGTAACTTTCGGGTGAGAGATTTCGAAAGCACTGCTATAAATTCGTTTGATTTTAAAATCGCTCAATTGAACCACTGCCACTCCCGTATTTGTGGCCAGCCAGATTTCATTCTGGTTTTCACGGAAAAGAATGTCTTTTATTTCAACGAGGCTGCTGCACGGGTGGTCGATGAACTCGAATCCTTTGTTGCGCGTTAATTGAATGCGATAGAGCCCATGACTTGTGCCCAAAAGAATAAGATTGCTTTTTCCTATTTGGTTGGCTGTGTAAGCTGTAATTCCAGATTCTAAACTGAATTCTTGCACTTGTTTATTCGCAGGGTTGTAAGAAGTTATTTTGTTTTCACCTGTCATCAGAAGCAGAGAGTCTGAAAAAATAGAAATGTCTCGCATTGTCGCGTCATCTCTGATGTCATCGCGAATGTGTGTGGTGATTTTTTTTGTTTTTAAATCCAAGCTAACGAGGGTGCGGCGGCCTTCTGTAGTGAAATACAATTGCTCATTGAATACAAGGCCGTCATAAGATGAAAAGGTTGTGTCAGTGAGAAGCCCCGTTTCACCTCGTTCGTTTTGCTCAAGTATATTCGGAAATCCCAAAAAGTAACGTTTATTGTTGTGTTCAATAATTCTTCGTCGCACAAGGGCCTCGTTTCGTTCTGTCGGTGGGTTATCAATTGCTTTTTCTGAAAGGGCTGGTTGATAGGACACGAGAATCATCCCTTGGTTAGTTCCAACGAATACTGCATTTTCATTTACTCGGCAGATACAGCGGTACTCAAGGTTTGAATCTTTTCCGAAAAGCAGTGCGTAATAATTACCATGAAGGGTGACATGGGGAATTGTGTTGTTTTCAATTCGGATGATGGCTCCCGAAGATTCTTCATCGAAAAAACTCACTTCTGTTTTATCAATTAATTCTGGATGTTCAACAAATTCGTTATTCTTCAGTATGAATACCCGCCAGCCGTTCCAGTTAATAACTCCGTGCCTTGGCGAAAGTATGAGATTCCCAGAAGTTCTGCTGGTTGGCATGGGAATTTCTGTTCGTTCCGATGGGTTGCCAAGGTTGATGCGATAAATGTCAGATTTGTTGGCGGAAAATAAAAGGTCCCCTTGGTAAATCAAGACACTTGCTTTAGGTCCAACAGCAGTTGTTTCTTTGAATAATATTCTGTTATTCTGTTTAACAATTAGAAGTCCGGTATCGAAAAGAAATGCCGTTGTGTCGTTTGAAAAGGCTATGGATAAAGGCTTGTCGATTGAAAGTTTTTTGAAAGTGAGTTCTTGCGGATTCAATAAAATGAGCCCGTCGGCTTCGGTCAGCAAATAAAGTAAATCACCATTTTTTTTAATGTGGTTTATCCTGTTGTCGTGAAATATGTTGGGGTGAGAGGAGCTGTTGAAATTCTCGAAATGATAACCGTCGAAGCGGGAAAGGCCTTTCTCTGTGGCGATCCAGATGTAACCGCTTTGGTCTTTGACCAAATCAGAAACTTCATTGGCAGGAAGTCCAGAATTAATGTCATAAGGTGGCATTTGTGCGTAAATGGACTGCGCCTGCAAGGAAGAACCATCTGTAAAAAATGAACACCACGCGACAATTGACCAGCAAAGGAAATTGCGAACTCCTGGAATAATTTGAAGACATAATTGTGACACGCTCAAATTTAGTGGTTTATTCAAGATTGGTTATCATTATCATTGCGGAATACCTCGGTTACTTGAATTACGACCATTTAATTCAGGATTTCAATCCAAATAAAAGCAGTCTTAATGAAACGCTTGAGACCATTAGTGCAAGCGATTTGAAAAAGGGCGTTACCTGCCAATATTCGCCAGCTGGAGAAGTTCTGTAAACGGCAATATCAAAAACATTGTTCTCGGTAAAATCTCCGGTATCACCTCAATTGAATTGAATGAGTTCGGCTTGCGAAGCACCTTTCGCAGAACCTTTCAACGAATCTTTAAACCGCTATCGAATACACATCTTCATGTGTATTGGGATATATTTTGGCGTCGTCTTGACGCGGTAATTTTACGTCCCTATATCCTGACTTCATTACGCGTGTTAATAAAGTGCGGGGTTATGTGAATAAAGCGTAAAAAAAAGAGCATGGTACATTCGAGAAGTTTTGGCAAGCAATTATTGCAATTGGCAGTAGTTTCATTTTTGTTATTTACAAGTAATCAAAGTTTTGCGCAGAACGCCAATTGCTACGGTCCTTATAATTCAACCCCTGCTCCAGTGTGGGGGATCGCTGAAAAATTTCAGTCCAACACTGTAATTTGGAACGGTGCAACGCCGACGGCTGCGGATCTAAACGGAGATAACATTTCAGAATTGATTGTTACTGCAAATGATTACTCCGGATACTATGTTTATAGAGGAAATGGATCAAATGCAAGTACCGCAACAAAGAACTATGTCATAGCGACAACCAATGCAAGATCTGTTCAACCAGCTGTGGCCAACATTATTGGGAACTCTAGTTCAGCCCCGGAAGTAGTAATGGTAAATTCAACAGGATTTGTCTACATTTTTGACAATCAATCGGGAACAGAAACGAGTTACTTATATAAGTCTACAACTGCTTCTCAATATACATCAGATGTTACCCCATATATCGTTGACATTGACGAAGATGGCGCTGCTGAAATTGTCTTGGGTTCGGATATCTTTGGAATTGTTGGCGGTGCTTTGGTAAAAAGAGTCGCGGGTACACCTTTAAATTACATAGGTGCAACATCGGGGGCAACGGGAACAGCGATTGATGTGGTTGTGTTAGATATTATTGCGTCCAACCCCGGAAAAGAATTGGTGTATGGTTCACGTGTGTACAGTGTCAACTTAACGGCTGGCACAATGGCCGTGTTGAAAGATTTAAGTACTATCGCTGGTTCAGGTGCCGCGGCCGGTGACAATGGCCCAACTGCTGTTGCTGACATGGATTTGGATGGCGATTTGGATATTGTATACAACGGTTCAGCAAACGTATACATCTGGGATCCAAATCAATCAATCGTTTTATTCAAGAGAATCCCACCTGCATTTAGTTATGGTGTTCGGGGCTTACCTCTTATTGCTAATGTGTACAATGAGAAGGTGAACAATGGAAAAGCAAACGATTATCCAGAGGCTGTCATTATAAACTCTACAGGTTCTGCAGGAATTGTCACGGCTTACAACTTAAACTTTACAACTGCGACAGGAAGTGCAAATCAATATATTTGGTCTTTGGCGACCAATGATTTGTCCGGTTGTACAGGGATAACCGCCTTCGACTTTGATGGCAATGGTATCCGTGAAATTGTATACCGTGACCAATCCACCTTGCGAATCATCAATGGGAATTTAGCAGCACCGGCAAATTATGCGTCTGTTGCAGCTGCATCTTCTACTTGGGGGGAATACCCAATTGTTGGGGATTTTGACAATGACAATCAAGCTGACATTGCGGTAACCGCGGATGGTAAATTGCGTGTGTTTAACCGCGCGATCAATACCTTTGCGTGGAAAGACGCACCAAATTATTGGAACCAACGCAATTACCGCATTGTAAACATCAATTCCAATTTAACGGTTCCATCAACAGAATCCAATCCAGCGAGTTCGGCGTCCATCAACAACAACGTTGCGCAGCTTCAATATGCCGATGCACCTGTAGGGAGCGGTGTGCCTTATGGCTATACTTCTGTGCCCGATGCAAGCATTATTATATCAAGTGTTTCCGGTCCTTGTCCTGCGCTGACAATTGCAGCTGTAATCACTAATAATGGCGCGGCGACCTTAGTTATTGGGACACCGATTGCTGTTTATGATGCCAATCCAACCACAAGTGCCGCTACCTTAGTAGGTACGTATGTTACAACGGCTGCAGTGGCGGCTGGTGCAACTTTAAATGTGACCATTCCAGTTACATTAATTAATAATACAACAACCGTATTTGCTGTGGTTAATGATAATGGAACTACCGTAAGACCTTATGCTTTCGCTACCACTTTCCCTAATTCAGGAATTTCAGAATGTGATTATACCAATAACATGGCGAGTTCTGCCGTAGTTTGTTTGGATTCAGATTTAGATGGCATTGCAAATATTGACGATCTTGACGACGACAACGATGGGGTTTTAGATGCAGTGGAATCTCCTACGTGTTTTTACACGCTACTTGAGTTGGGTAAACCTATAGCCGTAAGCACGGAACTTGCGCCTTACACAACCAATGTCATTGCCAATTCTATTGACAATAGCGCAACAAGTTATTCGGCCTTTGCACCAACAGTCAATTGGGTGAATAAAGAAATCTTCAAATTCACAGCTGTCGACTTTATCGGAATCACAGGAATTTCTTTTGATTTGGTCAATTGGTCTTTGTCCTCTTCTGCTGCCATGACTTTTAAATTGCAAGGTTCTACAAATGATGTAGCATGGACTGACTTATCACCTGCGGTTTCATCAATAGCATCTACAGGAACATTTACGATCTCCAATACACTAGCTACAACAAGTAAATTCAAGTATTACCGCATCCTTGGTGTTGCAGGAACATCAAATTACGGTGGTGTATATGACGCTAGATTTAATCTTGCTACAAACACAATTCCTAGCGGAAGTCCGAAAGCTACGTGCAGCAATGACACAGATGGCGATGGCAAAGTGAACCATTTGGATTTCGATTCTGACGGTGATGGCTGTTTTGATGCCATTGAAGCAGGAACAGCACCACTAGGAACAACGGCTGCCTCGGCAACAAGTTTCTTAAACCCGACAACAACAGGAGCTAATGGTTTTGCCAATAGTTTAGAAACGGCTACAGAAAGTGGTATATATAATGGCACGTACACCTATCAATTGGCATTATTCAATTCAATAAATACGTGTCTAGATACCGATGGCGATGGAATAACAGACATTAATGACCTAGACGATGATAATGATGGCGTGTTAGATATTTCTGAATTGTCTTGTACTGCTGTAGCGACAAATGCTTCCTGTCTTGCTACTCCACAAGCTTTTGGAATTACTACCCACTGTTCGGGATGGAATGGTTTTGATTATGACCCGTCTCCTTCCGTAACCATTATGTCTAATTTTGATTACATGGGGCTTGCCAGTGGTGTTCCTTATTTTGATTTCCAAGGGTCTGTAGCGAGTAGTGCTACCACGCAACTCTGCGGGAAAATGTATAAAAACTATACCACAACTCCTGGTATGACCTATACTTTCTCGGTTAACTTAATCAGTTCTTTTGTTGATGCAGAAGGTCTCAAACCGTATTTAAAAGGTGTAGATGCTGCAACAGGAGCGGAATTAGGCGCAACTTATTTAAATGGATCAGGATTACGTTCAGTTACCTTTGTAGCCATTGGAGCAACTACTTCAATTACGCTGGGCTTAGATACGCGAACTTCTCTTTCTTATGCAGGAGGAAATCAATTTTGGAGCGAGGCAGGATTCACGTTGAACGGACAAGCATACCAGTCGTGTACTCCTCCAGATACAGATAACGATGGCACGCCAGATTATTTAGATTTAGATTCAGACGGCGATGGTTGTTCGGATGCCAAAGAAGCAGGAAGTTCAACTACAGCAACGAGTACAACAGTTTATCCAACAGGAACCGATACCAACGCGAATGGTATATTAAACAACTACGAAGGCACAACAGCCGGAACGGTTAATTATACCTCTACCTATACCAATTATGCATTAAATGCAAACCTCAATACATGTATTGATACAGACGGTGACGGAGTAGGTGACGTTCTTGATTTAGATGATGATAATGATGGGGTGTTGGATGTAACAGAATTAGCTTGTGCAGAACAAATTACTTCTAAAGTAGGTGTAATTGTGACGAAACCTGCAACCATTAATTATAGTTTCAATTCCAACACCTTAGCCAATTTAGTGGATGGTGTAGATGCGAATGTCTATGTAATAAGCGCGCCAACGGGAACACTAACGAATAGTCCCTTGTTAAATTTTGAATTTCCAACGCCAATAGCCTTGAGTTATTTAGAAATTGGGCATTATGTAGGACAAACATTGTTTTCTGCCACAAGCACCTATAAAATCCAAGGAAGTACAGATAATACCACTTGGACGGATGTTACAGGCACCCTAACCTATAGCAATGTTGCCACCTCAACAAGTGGTGGTCTGTCAACAAACAACTCCAACATTGCGAATTTCCCAACCAATACGAATGCGTATAAATATTACCGTGTATTTGGAATCAACGCTGCCACTGGTGGTGGCTGGGCAACAGAAGTTTACTTCAAACAAAACAACTGTTCATGGGATATTGATAACGATGGAATCGTGAATAGCTTGGATCTTGACTCTGACGGTGATGGATGTTCGGATGCGATTGAAGCGAGCAGCTCAACAACTGCAACAAGCACCACTGTTTATCCAACAGGAACAGACACCAACACCAATGGTTTATTAAACAACTACGAAGGCACAACAGCTGGAACAGTTAATTATGGTTCTACTTATGCGAGTTATGCATTAACAAATACAATCAATGCGTGTTTAGATACCGACGGTGATGGAATTACAGATGTTCTTGATTTAGATGATGACAACGATGGTGTATTGGATGCTGTAGAATCTCCAACTTGCTTTATTAGTGCTGCGGATTGGAATACCGCTTCAAAATCTGATTACATTAAAGTTAGCTCAGAGCTAAACTTATTAAATCTGAATACGAATTTAGCTGGATTGGTAGATGGAATAGGCGGCACTACTGCAGCAATGCAGTATGTTTCAGCACAAAGTCAATTAAACAAGGAATTGTTAAAGATTGAATTGTTGGTTCCAACGCAATTAGATGCGATTTACATTAAAAAAACATCAGCTACCAATCTTTATTCTGCAACAGCGGCGAGTTTGAAAGTGCAGGGTTCAAATAATAATACTACTTGGACAGATTTAACAGCAGCGATTGCTTGTCCTGCAGATGCTACAAATAGTACTACGAATGGTTCAGTTTCGTTGACGAACTCCAATAAATTTGTCTTGACGACGAATCCTGGAGCCTATAAGTATTTCAGAATTTATGGTGTAGCTGCCGGAACGGTATTAGCGGGTATCGCATCAGAAATCTATTTCGATGTAAATACAACTGCATATCAAGCAAGTTTGCTTCCAAAATCTGCGTGCAGCAATGACACAGATGGCGATAACGTTGTGAATCATTTAGATTTAGATTCTGATGGCGACAACTGTTCGGATGCGAAAGAAGCGGGAACAACAACAAGTGCTGCTGCAAATTATGCTCACCCAGCTCCATACGGAACGAATGGCTTAGCAGATGCGCTGGAAACAACGGCTGGAAGTGGGATTTACAATGGAACGTATAGTTATAATATTGCAATCAGCAACGCACTCAACGGATGTCTTGATACTGACAATGATGGTGTTGGAGATATCATAGATATAGATGATGACAATGACGGTATTTTAGATGATGAGGAGTGTTACGAATCTTGTACTACACCTATCATAAATGGTGGCTTTGAGTCGAATGTCATTCCTTTAGCAACTGTAACTATTCTAGCTCAAGAATTAGTTCCGGGTTGGTCTACATCTAACGATAATTTCATTGAATTATGGGGGTCAGGCTACACCTCAGTTCCAGCTGCAGAAGGAAACGCGCATGCGGAATTAAATGCATATACTGTAACAACATTTTACCAAAAATTATGTGTGCCCCCAGGGTCAACAATTAATTGGTCAGTGAAACACCGTGGTAGAGATGGTGTAGATGTGGCTCATGTCCAATTAGGTGGATCTTTAGCCACAGCCGTTACGCAAGCAGTAATGTCGGACGGCAACACCGCATGGGGAACTTACACAGGAACTTACAACATTCCAGCAAACCAACCATCCACTTACATTGCATTTAAATCTATTACGCCAACTGGTAGTACAGGGAATTTCATTGATGATGTTCAAATTACTATCGTTCAAAATGTGGTTTGTGATACTGATGGTGATGGAATTGTCAACGCGTTAGATTTAGATTCAGACGGAGATGGTTGTTCTGATGCCATTGAAGGAGGGAGTTCTTCAACAGCGACGAGCACTTCAGTTTACCCATCTGGTACAGATGCGAATGCTAACGGCTTATTAGATAGCTATGAAAGTTCAGCTGCAGGCAGCGTAAATTACGCCTCTACTTATTCTAATTATTCTTTGTCAATCGACAACAATGCTTGTCTAGACTCGGATAACGACGGAATAAAAGATCTTGTTGACATCGATGATGATAACGATGGGGTCTTAGACGCGGTCGAATCTCCAACATGTTTTTATCAAATAAACGAAGTTAATTCAGGAAATAAATCAAGTCTAGTTAAAGTTAGTAGCCAATTAGAAATTGTTAAAAACGATGTTTTTGAGGTGCTGACTGATGGAGTCGGTGGCGCCACAGCGGATAATGTAGAATTTATCAATACACCAGTTCAAGCTCAATTGAATAAAGAATTATTGAAATTCCAATTTAATTCCGCTACACAATTGGATGCCTTTTATATTCAAAAAGCGTCAGCTACTGAACTATTTGCTGCGACTGGAGCTAGTTTAAAGGTACAAGGTTCAAATAACAATTCTACTTGGACAGACTTGACTGCTGCGATTGCATTACCTGCTAACGCAACAAATGTGACAGTAAATGGAGGGATTTCTTTAACAAATTCCAATAAGTTCACACTAACCACCAACCTAGAAAAATACACTCACTATCGTATTTTAGGAGTTGCAGCGGGTAACGTTTTGGCAGGTCAAGCTACAGAGGTTTATTTTGATATTAATTCATCCTCTTTCCAAAGCTCGTCGTATCCAAAACCAAACTGTATCAACGACACGGATGCAGATGGAAAGGCCAATCATTTAGATTTAGATTCAGATGGCGATGGTTGTTCTGATGCTATTGAAGCAGGAAGTTCCACTACTGCAACAAGCACAACGGTGTATCCAACAGGAACAGATACGAACACGAATGGTTTATTAAACAACTACGAAGGCACAACAGCTGGAACAGTTAATTATACGTCAACCTATACCAATTATGCATTAAATGCAAACCTCATTACATGTATTGATACAGATGGTGACGGAGTAGGTAATGTTATTGATTTAGATGACGATAATGATGGGGTGTTGGATGCAGTGGAATCTCCTACGTGTTTTTACACAGCACTTGAGTTGGCTAAACCTATTGCCGTAAGCACAGAGCTTGCACCTTACTCAACCAATGCCATCACCAATTCTATTGACAATAGCGCAACAAGTTATTCGGCCTTTGACCCGAACGTGAATTGGGTAAATAAAGAAATCTTCAAGTTTACTGCTGTTGACTTTATTGGAATCACAGGGATTTCTTTTGATTTGGTCTCTTGGCCTTTGTCCGCTTCGGCTGCCATGACCTTTAAATTGCAAGGTTCTTCTGACAATATAACATGGTCAGACCTGTCACCAGCGGTCTCATCCACTGCCAATACAGGAACATTTACCATCGCAAATACACTCGCTACAACAAGTAAATTCAAGTACTATCGCCTTCTGGGTGTCGCTGGAACTTCCTTCTATGGTGGTGTAACGAATGCTTTATTCAATCTTGCCACTAACACAATTCCTAGTGGTAGTCCGAAAGCTACGTGCAGCAATGACACAGATGGCGATGGCATCGTGAATCATTTGGATTTGGATTCTGATGGCGATGGCTGTGCGGATGCGATTGAAGCTAGTAGTTCAACAACAGCAACCAGTACAAGCGTTTACCCAACAGGAACAGACACCAACACTAACGGTTTATTAAACAACTACGAAAGCGCAACAGCTGGAGTGATTAATTACGCATCAACGTATATTACTTATGCCTTAATCAACACAATTAATGCATGTACAGACACAGATGGAGATGGCGTAAAAGACCTCGCGGACATCGATGATGACAATGATGGTGTACTAGATGCCGTTGAATCACCTACTTGTTTTTACACAGCACTTGAGTTGGCTAAGCCTATTGCCGTAAGCACAGAGCTTGCACCATACTCAACAAATGCCATCACCAATTCTATTGACAATAGCGCAACAAGTTATTCGGCCTTTGACCCGAACGTGAATTGGGTAAATAAAGAAATCTTCAAGTTTACTGCTGTTGACTACATCGGAATCACAGGAATTTCTTTTGATTTGGTCAACTGGGCCTTGTCCTCTTCTGCTGCCATGACCTTTAAATTGCAAGGTTCTTCGGATGATATAACTTGGACAGACTTATCGCCAGCGGTTTCATCAACGGCAACTACGGGAACATTTACGATCGCGAATACACTCGCTACAACGAGTAAATTCAAGTACTATCGCCTTCTGGGTGTCGCTGGAACTTCCTACTACGGTGGTGTATATAATGCTTTATTCAATATTGCCTCTAACACAGTTCCTAGTGGAAGTCCGAAAGCTACGTGCAGCAATGACACAGATGGTGATAACATTGTGAATCATTTGGACCTTGATTCTGATGGCGATGGTTGTTCGGATGCGAAAGAAGCGGGAACAACAACAAGTGCTGCTGCAAATTATGTCCACCCAGCTCCATACGGGACGAATGGCTTAGCAGATGCCTTGGAAACAGCGGCTGGAAGTGGTATTTACAGTGGAGCGTATAGTTACAATGTTGCAATCAGCAACGCGCTCAACGGATGTCTTGATACTGACAATGATGGAATTGGAGATGTCATTGATTTAGATGATGACAATGATGGGGTGTTAGATGCTCTTGAAAGTACTTGTGCGGCTTCATTGATGCCTAAAACAGGAGTTGTCGTTTCTTCTCCAGCAACTTGGACCTATTACAACGGAGCTACCAGTTTGCAAGGCTTGGTTGATGGCGTAGATGGAACGACTTATGTTGCTTCTACTGCAGCTACTTTTACCAATCAAACCATTTTACAGTTTGATTTGCCAGCAGCTACTGTTTTAACTGAAATAGAACTAGGAAATTACCCTTCACAAACAGCTATACTTGCTGGCGGTACTTTCAAAATGCAAGGATGGAACGGCACCCAATGGGTTGATATAGGTGGTCAACAAGTTATTGCCAATACAACTCCAGTCAATGCGTCTAACAATTCCATAAAGTTCAATATGGAAAATAACCTATTGGCGTATACTAAATATAGAATATTTGGTATCAGTGCCTCAGGTTCTCAGTCGGCGAATGAGTTGTATTTCACTCAGAAAATATGTACCGATATTGATACCGATGGTGACGGTATTTCTAACCGTTTGGATCTCGATTCAGATGGCGATGCTTGTGCCGATGCCATAGAAGCAAGTAGCTCAACAACTGCAACAAGTACATCTGTGTACCCAACAGGAACGGATACCAACAGCAATGGACTTTTGAACAACTACGAAGGAACTGCATATGGAACACTGAATTATACCTCAAAGTATTCGGATTACGCAACAAACAATTTCATTAATATGTGTACCGATACTGATGGCGATGGTGTGCCAGATTTTATCGACTTAGATGATGATAATGATGGCGTCTTGGATACAGCTGAGATGACTGTTTGTAACACAATTACCACACCAACTGCTGCAACTGGAACGCCAAATTGGCCTGGTTCAACACCTACCTTAACCATTAATAATTCAGGAATGTCCGGTACTGGTTTGTCTGCTGTTCATTCAGTGCCAAATGTATTGGCGGATTCTTATTATATGACAGAACCTTTGACCAAAGGTTTCCTTGAATATACTTTGCCTGCTAACACCTCCTTAGGTGGTGTGGTGCTTTGGGCTCCAGACGCCAACAATTATGGTGGAGGAGATGGGCCGGTAAAAGACTTTAGAGTTGAAGTAATTTACAATAATGTAGTTACTTATACTTCTCAAACTTTTACCACAGCTCAACCGATTGGAGCTAATAGTAATCCGGGAGCGCAAGTATTTTATTTAGGACAATCATTTGCAAATCCACAAAAAGTAAGATTGAATATCTTATCAGGTTGGTACGATATAAATAATAATAATACTATCCAAGTAGGTACCGAAACGATTCCTACGGGCACTATTAATGTTGCTTACAACATGACCTTATGTGAGTTCAAAGTAATTTGTGGGCCTGAAGATTTAGACACCGACGGTGATGGTATTCCAAACCGTTTAGATCTAGATTCGGATGGCGACAACTGTTCGGATGCAAAAGAGGCTGGAACTGCAACAATTACCACTTCAGCAACTGGTGTTGTTGCGTCTCCTTATGGAACGAATGGTTTTGCTAATTCGTTAGAAACCACAGCAGATAACGGAATTTATGCAGGATACTACGCCTATGATTACGCAAGCAATGCTACACTTAATGCATGTGACGATACGGATGCCGATGGAATAGTAGACCTTACTGATTTAGATGATGACAACGATGGGGTTTTGGATGCCGCAGAGAATAATTGTACCACTTCTATTATGTCTAAAACGGGCGTAAGTGTTTCTTCAACAGTAACATGGGGCGGTACTTTAGCCAATATTCTCGATGGCACAGAAGCTATTGCCGCCTATACAACTACGACATTCTTAAATCAAACTATTTTACAATTTGATTTGCCTGCGGCGAAAGTGCTAAGTTTGATTGAATTGAGCAGTCAAGCTGGGAACTTCCCACTTGGAAGCACCGGAACATACAACATAGAAGGTTGGAACGGAAACACATGGAGTACAATTGCAACTAACCAAGTTTTTGGGACATCAACACCAATAACGGGAACAAGCAATTCGTATAAATTTAATATGCCGAATAATTACACGGCTTATTCGAAATATAGGATTTACGGAACATCTGTTTCGGGTACCATTTCAGGATGGGCTCTAGAAGCCTATTTTACAGAACGCAGTTGTAATCCTGATTCCGATGGTGACGGTATTCCAAATTCATTAGAATTGGATAGTGATAACGACGGTTGTGCAGATGCAATTGAAGCTGGTAGTTCAACAACAGCAACCAGTACAAGCGTTTACCCAACAGGAACAGACACCAACACCAACGGTTTATTGAACACTTACGAAAGTGCAACAGCTGGTGCGGTAAATTATAGTTCTACCTATTTAAACTATGCCCTTAACGGAACAGTTAACGCATGTTTAGATACAGATGGTGATGGCATTGGAGATTTACTGGATTTAGATGATGACAATGATGGGATCCTTGATACGGTAGAGTATAACTGTAGTCCAGCATTAATGTCTAAAACGGGCGTAAGTGTTTCTTCAACAGTAACATGGGGCGGAACTTTATCCAATATTCTCAATGGCATAGAAGCTATAGATGCTTATACAACGACGACATTCTTAAATCAAACGATCTTACAATTTGATTTGCCTACAGCAAAAGCGCTAAGTCTGATTGAATTGAGTAGTCAAGCTGGGACCATCCCACTTGGAAGCACTGGTACATACAACATAGAAGGTTGGAATGGAACCATATGGAATACAATTGCTGCCAATCAAGTGTTTGGAACAAGCGCACCAATAACGGGAACGAGCAATTCGTATAAATTTAGTATGCCTAATAATTATACGGCCTATTCAAAATACAGGATTTTCGGAACATCTGTTTCAGGTACTATTTCAGGATGGGTTCAAGAAGCCTATTTTACAGAACGAAGTTGTAATCCTGACATCGATGGTGACGGTATTCCAAATTCATTAGACTTGGATAGTGATAACGATGCTTGTTCAGATGCGTTTGAAGCAGGAAGTTCAACAACGGCAACGAGTACTTCTGTTTACCCAACAGGAACAGATACCAACACCAATGGTTTATTAAACAACTACGAAGGAGGAGTAGCTGGAACGGTTAATTATAGTTCTACCTATACAAATTATGCCTTAGTTTCAACAATCAATGCGTGTACAGATTCTGATAATGATGGAATCACGGATTTAATAGACACTGACGATGACAACGATGGAATTTTAGATAATTTAGAATGTCCATTAGCGCAATTAAACACCAACGAAAGTAATGGTACTTTTGGAACAGCAGCAGCACCGCGTAATTTAGCAAACACCACTGTTACGGGTGGTTATGTGTATTCTGCTAGTAATGGTGGCGCGTCTCAATATGCAGTGGTCAATCAAAGTACACCATATCATCCAGATGCATCATTCTGGAGGTATGTAGGTCATACAACAGGCACTGCGAATGATGCGTATTTAGCAGTAAATGGAAACACAACTGTTGGTAATTTCTACAGTGAAAGCGTAACCCTTCAAGCGGGGGCAAAATACAGAATATCATTCTGGCACCAAGCCGCTTCTGTCGCAAACGCTTATGAATTGGCAGCTGAAGTTCTTTCAAGTAGCAATGCAATTTTAGCAACAGCAAATACTGGTGCGCAAAATTCATTGGGTTGGAAATTGGCAACGGTAGATTATACATCAACAAGTGATCAAACTGTAACCTTTATCATTAAAAATGTTTCAACTAATGCAAGTGGTAATGATTTTTCAATCGATGATATATCCTTTACTGCAATTGGTTGTCCAGATTCAGATTTAGATGGCATTCCAAATCAATTAGATACTGATTCAGACAACGACGGTTGTTCCGATGCCAATGAAGCTTACAACACAACAACGGCTCAAGGAACTGACGGAAACATGTATTATGGTACTGGAAATCCACCA
The DNA here is from genome assembly GCA_044239865.1 of Flavobacteriales bacterium. GTDB lineage: Bacteria > Bacteroidota > Bacteroidia > Flavobacteriales_D > Sanyastnellaceae > CAIZGX01. The sequence goes on along the minus strand of JBIIAO010000002.1, from coordinate 4,957 downwards.
GCAACCAATGCAAACGGTGCAGTTACAGCTGCAACGTATCCTGGAACCAATGCGAATGTTTTAACAGTTGGTAGTGCAAGCACAATAACAGTGCAGCCTGCAAACCAATCGCTTACTGCCGGAACAACGGCAACATTTGCTGCTACAGTTACTCCAGGTTCAGGTACTACAACCTATCAGTGGCAGGTAAGCACAAATAATGGCGCAACTTGGACAAATGTTACCAATTCCGCAACATACTCAGGTGCAACCACAACAACATTAACCGTTGCCAATGTTGCATTAGCAATGAATGGGTATGAATACCACCTATTGATCGCTCAGTCCAATTATGTATGTGGTAATGTCACCAGTAACAATGCGCTTTTGAACATTGCTGGATTAATTCAAGTTGTTGACGACAATGCAAGTACCTTAGAAGATACGCCACTGAATGGTTCAGTAACATTAAATGATATTGGTTCAGGTGGGTCAATTGTGACGGTAAATACCTTCACAATCAACGGAACCACATACAATGCTGGACAAACGGCTGTCATTGCAGGTGTTGGTACAATTGTTATCAATTCCGATGGTACATATACCTTCACTCCTGCACCAAACTTTAATGGTAACGTTCCAAGTATTAGCTATTCAGCTACAGATGGGAATGCATCAACGGGCACCGGCACTTTGACTATAACGGTAGCACCAGTAAATGACGCACCGATTGTAGATAATGAAACAATCACTACAAACGAAGACACGCCAGCTACGGGTGACTTAACCGATGCAGGCGATAGCGATCCAGATGGTACAGCATTGACGGCGAATACAACGCCAGTGAGTGGTCCATCAAACGGAACAATCGTGATCAATGCAGATGGAACTTATACTTACACACCAAACCCTAATTTCAATGGAACGGATGTCGTAGTGGTATCTATTTGTGATGCAGGAACACCAGGAGTAACGTGTGTCAACGATACGATCAACATCACGGTAGCACCAGTAAACGACGCTCCGATTGTAGACAACGAAATTGTAACAACAGACGAAGACACTCCAGCAACGGGTGACTTAACCGATGCAGGAGACTCAGATCCTGATGGAACACCATTAACTGCAAACACAACACCAGTGAGTGGTCCATCGAACGGAACAATCGTCATCAACGCGGACGGAACATATACCTACACACCAAACCCTAACTTCAATGGAACGGATGTGATCGTGGTATCTATTTGTGATGCAGGAACACCACTTCCAGGAGTATGCGTGAATGATACGATTACTGTAACGGTTGCACCAGTGAATGATGCTCCGATTGTAGACAATGAGGTAATCACTACAAACGAAGACACGCCAGCAACGGGTGACTTAACAGATGCAGGAGACTCTGATCCTGATGGAACGACACTTACTGCGAACACAACACCAGTGAGTGGTCCATCGAACGGAACGATTGTCATCAACGCGGACGGAACATACACATACACACCAAACGCTGGATTTAGCGGAACGGACGAAGTAGTGGTATCTATCTGTGATGCGGGAACACCAGGTGTAGTTTGTGTCAACGATACAATAAGCATCACTGTGAATGCAGTGAACGACGCACCGATTGTAGATAATGAAACGATTACTACGAACGAAGACACCGCAGTATCGGGTGACTTAACCGACGCAGGCGATGTTGATCCAGATGGAACAGCATTGACGGCTAACACAACACCAGTAAGTGGTCCTTCAAACGGAACAATCGTCATCAACACAGACGGAACATACACGTACACTCCAGCTCCAGGATTTAATGGAACGGACGAAGTAGTTGTGTCTATCTGCGATGCAGGAACACCAGGTGTAGTTTGTGTCAACGATACAATAAGCATCACTGTGAATGCAGTGAACGACGCACCGATTGTAGATAATGAAACGATTACTACGAACGAAGACACCGCAGTATCGGGTGACTTAACCGACGCAGGCGATGTTGATCCAGATGGAACAGCATTGACGGCTAACACAACACCAGTAAGTGGTCCTTCAAACGGAACAATCGTCATCAACACAGACGGAACATACACGTACACTCCAGCTCCAGGATTTAACGGAACGGACGAAGTAGTTGTGTCTATCTGCGATGCAGGAACACCAGGTGTGGTATGTGTCAACGACACAATCAGCATCACCGTGAATGCAGTGAATGATGCTCCGATTGTAGACAACGAAACAATCACGACAAACGAAGACGTACCAGCGACAGGTGACTTGACCGACGCAGGCGATGTTGATCCAGATGGAACAGCATTGACGGCTAACACAACACCAGTAAGTGGTCCTTCAAACGGAACAATCGTCATCAACACAGACGGAACATACACGTACACTCCAGCTCCAGGATTTAACGGAACGGACGAAGTAGTTGTGTCTATCTGCGATGCAGGAACACCAGGTGTGGTATGTGTCAACGATACAATAAGCATCACTGTGAATGCAGTGAACGACGCTCCGATTGTAGACAACGAAGTTGTTACCACAGACGAAGACACACCAGTAACGGGTGACTTGACAGATGCAGGAGACTCTGATCCTGATGGAACGACACTTACTGCGAACACAACACCAGTGAGTGGTCCATCAAACGGAACGATTGTCATCAACGCGGACGGAACATACACATACACACCAAACGCTGGATTTAGCGGAACGGATGTGATTGTGGTATCTATCTGTGATGCAGGAACACCACTTCCAGGAGTATGCGTAAACGATACGATTACAGTAACGGTTGCACCAGTGAATGATGCACCGATTGTAGACAATGAGGTAATCACTACAAACGAAGACACGCCAGCAACAGGCGACTTAACCGATGCAGGCGATAGCGATCCAGATGGTACAGCATTGACGGCGAATACAACGCCAGTGAGTGGTCCATCAAACGGAACAATCGTGATCAATGCAGATGGAACTTATACTTACACACCAAACCCTAATTTCAATGGAACGGATGTCGTAGTGGTATCTATTTGTGATGCAGGAACACCGGGAGTAACGTGTGTGAACGATACAATCAACATTACTATAACACCAGTAAATGAGACGCCGATTGTAGACAACGAAGTAATCACTACAAACGAAGATGCGCCAGCAACAGGTGACTTGACAGATGCGGGAGACTCAGATCCTGATGGAACGGCACTTACTGCGAACACAACGCCAGTGAGTGGTCCATCAAACGGAACGATTGTAATTAATACAGACGGAACATATACCTATACTCCAAATCCAAACTTCAATGGAACGGACGTGATTGTGGTATCGATTTGTGATGCAGGAACACCACTTCCAGGAGTATGTGTAAATGACACGATTACAGTAACGGTTGCACCAGTAAATGACGCACCGATTGTAGACAACGAAGTTGTGACTACTAACGAAGACACGCCAGTAACAGGTGACTTGACTGACGCGGGTGACTCTGATCCTGATGGAACGCCATTAACTGCAAACACAACACCAGTAAGTGGTCCAACGAACGGAACGATTGTCATCAACGCGGACGGAACATTTACCTACACACCAAACGCTGGATTTAGCGGAACGGACGAAGTAGTAGTATCTATCTGCGATGCAGGAACACCAGGTGTAGTTTGTGTCAACGACACAATAAGCATCACTGTAAATTCAGTAAATGATGCTCCGATTGTAGACAACGAAACAATCACTACAAACGAAGACACGCCGGCAACAGGTGACTTAACTGATGCAGGCGATAGTGATCCTGATGGAACAGCCCTTACGGCAAATACAACACCAGTGAGTGGTCCATCAAACGGAACGATTGTTATCAACACAGATGGAACATACACATACACTCCAAATCCAAACTTCAATGGAACAGATGTGATTGTGGTATCGATTTGTGATGCAGGAACACCACTTCCAGGAGTATGTGTAAATGACACGATTACAGTAACGGTTGCACCAGTAAATGACGCACCGATTGTAGACAACGAAGTTGTGACTACTAACGAAGACACGCCAGTAACAGGTGACTTGACTGACGCGGGTGACTCTGATCCTGATGGAACGCCATTAACTGCAAACACAACACCAGTAAGTGGTCCAACGAACGGAACGATTGTCATCAACGCGGACGGAACATTTACCTACACACCAAACGCTGGATTTAGCGGAACGGACGAAGTAGTAGTATCTATCTGCGATGCAGGAACACCAGGTGTAGTTTGTGTCAACGACACAATAAGCATCACTGTAAATTCAGTAAATGATGCTCCGATTGTAGACAACGAAACAATCACTACAAACGAAGACACGCCGGCAACAGGTGACTTAACTGATGCAGGCGATAGTGATCCTGATGGAACAGCCCTTACGGCAAATACAACACCAGTGAGTGGTCCATCAAACGGAACGATTGTTATCAACACAGATGGAACATACACATACACTCCAAATCCAAACTTCAATGGAACAGATGTGATTGTGGTATCGATTTGTGATGCAGGAACACCACTTCCAGGAGTATGTGTAAATGACACGATTACAGTAACGGTTGCACCAGTAAATGACGCACCGATTGTAGATAATGAAACAATCACGACAAACGAAGACGTACCGGCAACAGGTGTCTTGACCGATACAGGCGATGTTGATCCTGATGGAACAGCATTGACAGCGAACACAACTCCGGTAAGTGGTCCTTCAAACGGAACAATCGTCATCAACACAGACGGAACATACACCTACACTCCAGCTCCAGGATTTAATGGAACGGACGAAGTAGTAGTATCTATCTGCGATGCAGGAACTCCAGGTGTAGTTTGTGTCAACGATACAATAAGCATCACTGTGAATGCAGTGAACGACGCTCCGATTGTAGACAACGAAGTTGTTACCACAGACGAAGACACTGCAGTATCGGGTGACTTGACCGATGTAGGTGATAGCG
>JBIIAO010000012.1:0-9704 GCA_044239865.1 Flavobacteriales bacterium | reverse complement strand
CAAAAATTCACTGCTCGAACTACTCCCATTTGTACAAGACTCTACTCCCACCTCACTCACCGTAGGATTCCCAGGAACTACACTAGACAAAACACCCTGAACATTGGGGTACAATTCCAAATCCAAATACAAACGGTGATTCAAAAAACTTACCGCTGTAGTGTTCTCACGCATAGCTAGAACAATCACCTTCGCATCCTTCACATTACCCATCAAAACGGTACGCTTATCTACTCCAACATTCAACAACGTCGTGCCATTGCCCGAATTCCCATCCAAAATCAAGGTTTCGTATTGGGATTGTAACACGCTGCTACCGCTTGCGTGGTATTCGATCTTCACATCTACCTCGTATATTTTATCGCCAACAGGCATCACGTCGCTCGCGTAATCCACTCCGAACGTCAGCGTGAACAAGCTACCTAAATCGCTCTGCGTAGAAGACAAACTCGGAAGTTGAACCTGTTGGTTGGAGCTAACAACTACATCGCCCAACGACGAAGAATACTGCAACCGTTGTGTAACAGGTGGGTACTGAGAGAAGATTGATAAAGATGGGATGAGGAGGGAAACAGTGAATCCCACATAAAAGAATACCCAACGACAAGCTTGCATAGACAGAATCGTTTAAGACATAGTCGCAAGTGTTTCAAGCAAGACAATGAATTCATACATTTCTCGCATCAAAAAGATGTAACTATCTGTTTAAACAAATCACTGAAAAATGCAATAGCGCCGCAATACGCCTTTGTTCGTATTGTAGTTTACTAAAAAAATGTGGGAAAAATAAAAAGTACTAAAGGATACGCTTGTACTTGCGTTTAACGGCTTGTGAAGATCTGAAACAATCTAGCAAATCTTGAAAAACGTCTGGCTTGAATTTTCCCCAAACGGTATAATCGATGCCCTCTGTTGGATATACTTCGTTCAACATTTGCGTTGCATATTCATCGAGTTGATGACCGAACAAATGGGTCTTTTTCTGAAAAGACTTGCCGCATTCGGTAATGGCAATGTTGGGGTGAATAACATAACAGTTCAAACCAATTTCGGGCAATTCTAGGCAGCCCTGTTGATCGTCGTATTTCGAAGGAATTGCATCGACACTTGTCGGCAAGGAAGCCAAGACCGCGTGATTTCCTAAAGACTTTAAAACAACAAAGAATTTTGATCTCGGTGGATTTCCATTTTTAAAATAAAACGGAGTGAAGTAAAGAATATTTCCTTCAATTAGCATAACCACTTAACGAAATGTAGTCGTTGTAAAGGGCCAGCTTCAACGCGTCGTGAGCGATGAGTTGTTTCATATCGATAATCAGATCGGTATGATTGATCAGTTCTTGTTCTAGAGGCTCGAGAACGTTGTTTTCCTTTGCTGTGTTGTACCAAGGAGAAAAAGGATGATGTGTAACGCTAACCAAATCGGCAGCGCTTTTGGCACCGTATTTTTCAATTACAAAATTCATGAGTTCAATCTCGTTGTCCGAAAACTCATCGTCGCAAAACTCTGAAGCCGGTTTGAACGATTGTGTTGACGCATCGAACTTCAAAAAATCTTTCACGAATCTCAAATCATCGGATAAGTCTATATAGAGGTCTTCTGAAACTGGCCCAAATTTCCAAACCTTGTAGGTTAGATTAAAGATGGGCACACCACTTTTCCGAATTGAAACTTCGTCCAACAGATAAACGAGCTTCAGAAGCTTGGTTTTCGACAAATCGGAAATGTGAGAAGAAAGGTAAACCAGCGCGTTTCCAATCTTCTGCATTTGAAGATTATGTTGCATTGCGTTTGAGTCTTTGTTCATAGGATTATTGCAAATTTAGGTAAATTTCCTTTTGAGTTGCAATTTTCGCACTCCCCAAACAAACAAATCTAACTTCGTTCGACAAAATCAGATTAAATTATTCCATTGATTAAAAAGGCAATCCGATAAGCATTTCTCTAATTTCGTTTTTCAACTCGTCAATTATGAGTGCTTCATCCCTTTCATTCTTAACAAAAGAAAGTACTTTTCATGAACCAACCGGTTCAGTAGAATATTCAATTAACCACTTCACCCCCTAATTCACTATACGACTGTTAGATGCAGCTATTTTTTCAGTTGCTTAATCATTTCTTTTATCGTAATATTATTCAACTTCAAATATATTGGACTATAGTTATCATTATTTCTTCGAATATGAAGTAATTCATTGTAGAGTGTCCCAAGGAAATAATATATTTCAGGAATTACTACATCTGAATTTTCACGTGCGAATTCAAGTTTAGCCACAGTTGAATGTGTTTCGATAAACTCTGACTGTAAATTGGCTGATAGCTGATTGTAAATATCTTTTTCGACAAGAATCCGAGAAGCAATACAAACCGATATTGGATCGTAGTTCTTTTTTCCGCTTACATAATTGTCAAAATACATAAACACACATTTCTTGAATTCCTCTGAATTGCAAATCGTTTCATTAACGTTTCCTAGTTTTTGAGTTGAAAATTCTGATTTTGCTTCAGTTGTAACATCAAAATCCGTAGGGTTGAAATGAAGAAAATATCTACTTATACTATCTTCATATGTTTTAAGTATGGTATTATTTCTGGATATAACAATATTTTCAATTCCACGATCAACAGTACCTGCCCAACGTAACAAGTAATGCACCTTCTGTTTTGAAAAAAAATAATTTTTAAAATAATTTGGATTGAGGTGTGTCAAAATAATAGGAAAGAACTCTACTCGTTTCTTTCTCGTTTGAAAAAACTGTATGAACTTGGTGATGTAAAACTGAACGGCTAATAAGTTAGCATCATCAAGATAGTCGAAAACTTCATCTATAATTATTATAGTTGGTTTTCCTCTGAAATTTGATTGAGCCTTGAGTAGACAACCAATAAATGAAATCACATCACGTTCACCATTGGAGATGTCAGTCGCTTTTGGAAATTCAATTCCAAAGTTCTTTTGAACTAGTACCGATTTCTTTTTTACTTTCTTCGTGATATTAATTTCCTTAGGCTGAATGCCTTTCCATGTCGATTTAAACGAATTGAAAAGTGTTAATATTCTTTCTTTTCGAACAGAGTATTTCTTGTATTCGAATAGTTTATAAAAACCATCCTTGTTGCTTTTATATAATTCAATTAACTGAATTGCTTCTAGAATATTCTCTCCCTGTGATTTGCTCTGAAATTTCTCAAGTAATTGAACAATGCGTCCAACAAACTTATTATTTAAAATATCTAAATATTCTGAATTAAGTTCACAAATGATTTGATCTTTTGTCCCATTTAGACCTTTTACAGTTTTTTTGTAATCATCGATAATGTTTCGTTGTTTGACTAAATTAAACTTGTCCAACACGTCTAAATTTGCAAGTCGTATAAGAAATTGAGCATTAGATAAGAGTTCGGATAAGTCAACCCATATTTGTCTATTATCTGAAATAGCTCTTCGAAATTTTGTAACTTGATACGGTAGTTCAAACTTGTCTGGTATGTTTTCAATAATGTGTATACTTTCAACTTCGAAAGTAGGACTAGTTATATGATTACCCTGGATATTTCTGTAGTTAGCTTCTGGTTTTAACAAGCTCCTAATCACTTCTATATCAAATGTTTTCGAAATTTCATTTTTGTCTTTGTTTGCAGTTAGTGTTGTTTTAGAGGAATCGTCATTAGTTATTTCAATTTCCAAAAGTGGTTCTAATGTCTTATCTCCTTTATGATAATTTTTTTCATCTATTTTAATCCTGTCTCTATTTAATGATTTGAAAGCGGTTGCCAATGAACTTTTTCCGAAGCCATTTGGTGCAACGAAGAAGTTTGGCATATATGGGTTCAAAGTGTATTTGAAAGTTATTCTTTCAATTCCTTTCACATGTTCAATACGAATACTATCTATGCTTTTCATTTTTTTTCAATGTAGTTTAGAATTACCGCTAACGTTTTGCAGCTACCGAAAGGTGGCGATTTCGAAGTGCTTCACTATCAATCAAGCACAAATTTTGATAGATGCACAAAGCTTCAATTAACTACCGAACCGCCACTTTTGGGTAGGTGCTGTTATGCGGTCGTTTTTTATTGTTTAAATAGTTTTTCCATTTCTAATATCCTTTCGGATTTTATAATAAGTCCTAAATTGATTGGAATCTGCGACACCGCGATTGGTCTTTGTAGGTTTGTTGTCATAATTATTTCCCCTGTTGCTATCGCTTGTGGTCCAGCGAATAATACTCCAAGAAGTATAATTCGATTTGCACCCATATACATATTTCCTTTCTTTTCTCTATAACCACCCTCATTAAAGATTAAAACCGGAGAACCGCTTGAACCCGGAAAGGCAGCTATGTCAATCATTATTTCCTTTTTACCATTGTAGTCCAACAAAGGGTTTGTAGCTGTAGTTCCCTTTCTGAAAATTGGCATATTATTTACCGAATCCCATATTCCATTTGGGTAACCAATCATTAAAACGTCTTCAATTGCGGTTAATTCCTCTTTATGTTTGTCTGCTGGTAGAAGGTCTATTGTGAAAGGAATATAAAACAGTTTATCTCCTCTTTTTGCTGCTTCATTTACAAATGGTGCTATTGGCATTGCACAAAGGTCAACGTCTGCTTCGGGATGAAGTCGCCAAAAACTTTCAAAATTGTCAAAAGCCAAAGTGAAGTGTTGCGTGTCAACAGGCTCACCCTTTTCATTTGCTTTTGTAATGATTAACTTTCCTTTTGCCGCGTTTTTAATTACATGTTTGTTTGTCACAACAACAGGAACGTGAGTGTTGTTAGTTTTATCCTCAAGAAAATTGAAGAAAAATCCAGTTCCTGTTGAAATTCCTCCAGTCTTAAGCTCACACTCAATTCTGACTGTCGAATATGTTAGTAGTTCTGAAATTGATAAATTCATATTGTCGTCTTTTTAAAATGCCGCATAACTCCGATATATGAGCTATTACTATTCGTTTATTAAGTTAGATCCTGGTCGATAAGTACAATATCATATCATCATGTCAGCCCTTCAAAATAGGACAATATCCTGATTGATCAGTGACTAACAAAACCCTCAATCATCTTCTGAATAATGACTCATCATATTACCCATTCATTCAGCCATACGTGAAAGAACATTGTCAGATAGCCTTCATACACTTGTACAAATTTCAGATGAAACAATAACTTTGTCAATACGTCAAACGACGTATTTTTTATTAGGGAAAAAGTCAAAGGTTGTTATGTAAGATCTTTAATAAAATCAAAGCTGTCTTGAAGACGTGTGATTAACCACCTTAGAATTAAGAATGAAATAAAGGAGAGATTACAAGATATTTGGTTCGAACGAAAGACATAAAAATTCTAAAAAAGCACCAGCGCTATTTAGATCAAAAATCGACGACGCCAAATTCAAATTTCAATTGATACAATCTAACGAATTGCAACTTAATCTACTTTTTCGGCTTTGTGCTTTTAGAGGGTTTCAGTGATGGCGTGTTACCCGACGTGTTCTTGTTGTCGCGCTGTCTTCTGTCTGGCTGACCAGTAGAATCTGCCGTTCTTTTTAGTCCTGATTTTATTCAGATTTCCTATATTTTTGTCACTTACAAATTAGAAGTAGAAACAGAGTGCATTTCGACACGCCAAATGTCGCATTTATGAGAGGTGTCTGCGTTTACACATGGACCTATTACTGTAAAGTAAATATGCATATTTATGATATTTGAATTGTTGTATTGCGAAATGGGATTAAACTTAGTAAACTTCCAATTTCAAAAGTTGATTGAATACAATATAAGATTGAGACCATGCTCACCAAAAAGCAGCTCAATGATTTTTTATAATTAGGCTACATCCGATTTAAACATCGTTCCATTTCAGGCCTCCAATGGATTTTCGATTTTTAAAACAAATCTATATTTATGACCTCCTGCTTTCAAAAAGAGCTAATTCACTCTATCATCTTTAGGTTGGCTACACCCATCTAAAACACAACTTCTGCTTAAATTCAATTCACCAACAAAATTATATTTTCTGTTCGCAATATGTACACAGTTCAGGCTGTTATCACTCTGCTCCTGATTACAGCATAAATTAATAATATTGAAACTGCGATTCCAATAACGGCAATTTTTTTTTTCAAATAAACATTATCAGAATACTCTTTGTTTAACAAAAACCATCTATTCTTATATGACAAGCCCTGAATTTGTGATTTATCTACTTCTTTAAAACCAAATACAGATTGGTTCATTTTTTTGTAAACGTACATTGACAGGTATTTATCATTACCTGTTGTATCCGAAACTTTACAAATCAATGAAGAGTCATCATAATAATAAGCTAAGATATTTCTTATTTTCAAATCGCTTCGATTGAATGAAAAACCACCTCCAATAATTGGAAAACCTGTATTATCATTCAACGTAAAACCACCATAATTATCCATTTCGGGCGAAACATCATACGGTAGCTTACAGGAACAAAAATCGCAACCCAATCCGTAATAAAACCCTTCCTTATCATTTTTTATATATATCAAAATAAAAAACAACATACCCCCCCCCACTAAAACAAGAGTAATTCTATATTGAAAAGACTTAACAATAATTCTACATTTAACCAAGAATGAATTATTTTTTTTTATAATAAGCAGTGATATTAAAATAACCGCAAAAAAAATCAACGTAAACATATATTTCACTTATTATTTGGTGGTTTGTAAAAATAGGTGCGTTCCCTTGTTTTATAATGGTATGGTGTCCCTCCTCTTTCCAAATTCGGTCCTGGTCCATCGGGCGTTGTTCCTGTCCAATCACCGATGTAAGGTATTTTACCAAGAGTGTTTTCATCAAGGTAATCCGGATCCCAATATCCATCTGATCCCCATACATTACTATAAAACAATTGATAAGTCACAGAATTACTTCTTCCATTAGTTGACACATCATATTTAACTTGAGTTGTACCAACATGAAATGTAGAAAATGTCAAATCAACCTTAAAATAGCCATGATCTAATTCTGACAATCCATTTGTAATTCTATAATTTGCTTTTTTAAATTCACTTGAATTAAGTAATTCATTAGTAGTAGCATCACCGACGTCAACATCTTTGCCTCTTCCTACATAATAATAAGCTACTGCATCAGCCGTATTATATATTACTGGGCCACTCGTAGGTTTGGATTCAACCCAAAGATTATCTTTAGCTAGAGTTTGACCTTGCGTTATATTGGCATTGTTATCAGAGTTAAATGTTACTCCATTTCTTGATAATAAATCTTTGGAGTTTACGTAGTCTGTGCCGAGAAATAACATTAAAGAAAGTTGATTATCTCCCTTTTGAGCTACAAGATTTCCCCATGTATCCCATTCCCATTGTCCATCTGGATCAATAAATCTAATTGGATTACAAAAAAAAGCGCGATATGAGGACCATGCTGGCTCTTTTGCTATTTTCGGATCCACACTGAAGAACCTTCCTAGTCGTGGGTCCTCGACGCGGTATTTGTAATACATAGCCCCTTCCCATAACTCTTTGTCCTTCTCCTGCTTCTGGAACCCATTCCGATACTCTTCAATGCTCCATGATCGGTTTGCCAGCTCAACCCCGAACGGTGAGTAGTCGCTGACGCTGATGATGTATGCCGTGTAGTAATCGATTACCCCGTCGCTGTTGCTGTCTGTAGCAGCCTTCCCGTCGCCAATGGTCGTGAGCACGTTACCCAGGTGATTGCTGAGGCTGTACTGACGGTGATTCAGCTGCCTTGCGTGGTAATACGTCGCTTGCGTTAATGCACCTGCTGCGTTTGTGATATTTAAATCGACCGTGTCTTTGCAGATTCCCACCTGTGCACTGCCGTAGATATTTCTCTCGATAAGCTTGTACTCCATTACCGCATTCTCGGCATCCATCTTGTGCTCATACACCCCCATGACATTTCCTTGCGCATCGCGGACGTAATAGGTACTCGACTCTAGCACACTGCCCGCATACACGTGCTTGGCAACCCTGTTGCCCATGGCGTCGTACTCGAACTTCAAGTTCTTCTTCGCAGATCCACTCGTGCGCGTAATCTCTGATATCTTACTGTCTACACGCCAAACGATTTCTTGTATCTCCTCTTGGTTGTCTGACTTCAACTCTCCAATCTGCGTGTACGTGTAATTGTTACTCGTATTGGGCGACGCATTGATGTATGCTGGCATGTCCTCCATATCCGTAGCCGATAAAGAGGCTACCGTTACCGAGTCATCTACGCTATATAATCGGTTGCTTAACAAATGTCCTGCGCTATTGGTTGCATACTGATACGTGAGGCTATCTACTAACGTGCTTCCTTCATAACGCTGCTGCGTTAAGATATTGCCGTTAGCATCAAAGGTAAAGAAATTGTTGTGCTCGCCGCTAGCTCCACTCGAAGCAGCCCACGCGTTGGTAGACGGCGTGAACTGCGTAAACCCTTTGGCCTGCTTCAGTCGGTTCAACTGATCGTACTTATAGGCCATTCCCAAATTACTTGGCACGAGGACTCCCGATCCGTTGTTTTCCATCAACGTCGTTTGCATAATGCGTATGTTGCCGTTGTATAATTCAGCACTCTGCGCCTCTAAATCACTGCCCACCACGCTGCTAAACGCTCCTGTGGATGCCACACTGCTAAAGTCGCCTTCGTAATAACTTAAACTAAAGCTAGCCACATCACGCGCAAAGCGTCCGTTCAGTCCCGTGCCCGTGCCGTCGTGGCCCATGTCTCTTGTGGCATCTAGCGCATTGCTGTTGATGCCCTTTATCCAACCCTGCAAGGTATAGGCGTAGTCAACTCCTTGCACCTGGTTGCTGCCCAACTCCTGACGCATAAGCGGACCGTGAGCGTAATAAAAATACTTGCTATCCTGCTCCCACAGCGCACCAACAACCGTTGGATCGGTGATTGTGGTTCCGGCCATGGCTATCGGGTCGGGATGCGTTGAGGTGTACACCTGCGTAATGCGGTTATCTGCATCGTATTCATACCAATGGTGCCACGCATCGCGCGCTCCTCGTTGGTAACTCACGCGGTTCACCTTCCCCGAGATTAAATCATAGTCGTACTCCAGGTGCTTGTACCGCTGATCAGACAAGCTGCTCGTTACGGCCATCTCGGGGTTGTCTTGCACCAGTTCATTCACGTTGCCATGAATGTCATAGCTGTAATGCGTGGCGTGGGTATACCCGTCCGAGGCATCGCTGTGATACACCTTCTGATACACCACCGAGCTCACGCGCTTGCGTAAGTTGTTTTGCGTAAACGACCCGATACCACTCACCAACGGCTCATCGTATACCGTGCGCGTAACCTCTGTGCGTGTTGCATTAACACCCGTACTGGTGTTCAACCCCTGAGCCAGCCACTGCATAAACGCTGTACCGCTGCTGCTGCCCGTGGTAGAACTTACCTCTATGGCCAGCGGATTAAAAGCCCCGCCCACATCGGCTCCCTGAACATCATGCATGTGCAAGCCCGTCGTACTCGTGTTTTCTTCTTTCACGCCTGCCTCCTGCACACGACCCTGCGCATCGTATAAACTGTAACTGTACGTGCCGTTATCATGCTGCTTTGTATTCTGACTTAGCACAATGCGGCCTAGCTTATCGTACCAAAAACGCTGCGAGTAAACACCCGCGTAGTTGGTTAAAAAACGAACGTAATGCGCCCCCGCTCCTACCACCACTC
>JBIIAO010000019.1:0-3038 GCA_044239865.1 Flavobacteriales bacterium | reverse complement strand
AGACCTTCTCCTACAATTTTCGAATTGTTTGCGGACATACGTTGGAATTTTCGAATAAAATTCGGACAAATGTACGAAAATAAGGGGTAAAAGCCTCTACTGTTATTTTTATAAACTATCCAATAGCGTCGTCAATTCCGGATCTGAAATTCCTGTCATCACCACCATTACCGTTGAATTGCCATTCACCGTTAGATCTTGGTGGAAATGGAATAAATCTCCACTGGTATTTACCGCAATGGCTACAAGTTTAGCAAATGCCCCCGAAGGAATACCTGAGATAATTCCGCCGCTAGATTGCAATACCGTTTTAGTGTCGGGCAGATAGGCAAAGAATATAACATTCGACAAATCGTCTTCTTCCGAATCGAAAGTTATGCTGTACGTTCCGCTTGTTGTCACAGAACGATCGGCATTAATCCATCCTAGCTTTTCAATAAACGCGGTGTATCCAATCGTATCCACATCGAACACTGGATTCTGCGATTGAGTTATTCCCCACAATCCAAGGTCAGTGGTCCAATCCACTAAATCACCGTTCTCATTTCCGTAATAAACATTCATGTAATTCAGTGCCGGCGAAGCATTCGGCATACTCACTTTAAAGGCGCAGGGTTGCGATAGCGATAGTTCTTGTCCGTCTTTTTCGGCTCTCAATCTAATTTCACCAGCCGTTTCTAAAGGCATTCCTGCTGCAACCGTTGGCATACGGTAATAGATCATATCCTTCGGAGTATATAGCTCCACCAATTTCACCAAAAACGGGTAAGTCACAGCCCCACCACCTGGCAATTGAAGACAGTCAATACTTCCCCAAATAGTTGTTCCTTGATTTCCAATAATTGGTCCCTCACCCGCAGTGTCAATGACAAACACTTGTTCGTCTTGCTTCTTAGAATCTAAATAGGCATTTGGAGATTCATAGGTGTTCAAATCGCGTTCAATGCGATCTCTAGAGCACGATGAAAACAATACGGTAGTAACGAGAACAATTAGCATTGTCGCTCTGGCAAAAAAATAAGTGTTTTTATTAGTCATAAGCTGCGCATTTTTCTTTTTTTCCTTTGAATGAATTCTTGTTAAACATTAATCCCACGTGCAGCATACCCTCTTGGTGCCGCGTATTGTATCTCCATTCGACAAAAGGTTTTATTTTCTTCCCGAAAACCACACCCACGCCTATTTCAGCGTTCCAATTGTTAAGTCTTGCATCGTTCATATCAGAAGACTCGTAGTTCATCCAACGATTGTATCCCAAATGAACCAATGTGTAGGATTGGATTTTTTTTCTTTTGAAGAATTTGTATTGTGCAGATGCTCCAAGTGTGAACTCATGAATTTTATTGGTTGGAAGGAAATACGAAAACTGCGGGCTGATTTGTATCTGCTTCTTTTCTCTAAAAATTCCCCGAGCACCTATTCCTAAACTCTCTGTTTGAAAATTATAGATACCGGAAAAACCCACTTCAGACTGAGCGAGAAGATTCGAAACGAAAAACACAGAAAAAAGAAAAGCGATAATCTTCATTTTACTGAATATATATTCCGAACGAAGTTAACTCAACAATTATTGTCGCAACAAAAAGGGCGGTTCGAAAACCGCCCTTTCAGAAGAAAATTTAATATTGAGTTAAACTACCCCTTGGTCTAACATAGCGTCGGCAACTTTAACGAAGCCTGCGATGTTTGCACCTTTCACGTAGTTAACATAGTCTCCGTCTGTACCATACTGAACACATGCAGCATGAATGCTCTTCATGATGTTGTGAAGACGTTGGTCTACTTCTTCACGAGTCCAGCTTAAACGAAGGCTATTTTGAGACATTTCCAAACCAGATGTTGCAACACCACCAGCGTTAGAAGCCTTTCCTGGAGCGAACATTAATTTGTTTGCGTCGAATACCGCAATTGCTTCTGGAGTTGAAGGCATGTTAGCACCTTCAGCTACTGCAACACAACCGTTAGCTACCAATGCTTTCGCATCGTCGCCATTCAATTCGTTTTGCGTAGCGCAAGGAAGAGCAATGTCGCACTTCACACCCCAAGGTGTTTTTCCAGCTACGAACTCACAACCGTATTTGGTTGCGTACTCTTGAATACGTCCGCGCTTCACGTTTTTCAATTCCATTAAAAAAGCAAGTTTCTCAGTATCGATTCCGTTCGCGTCATAGATATATCCCGAAGAGTCTGAAGCAGTAACCACTTTAGCACCCAATTCAGTTGCTTTTTCGATAGCGTATTGCGCAACGTTTCCAGAACCTGAAACTACAACTGTTTTACCAGTGAAGTTCATTCCTTTCACCGCCAACATTTCTTGAGCGAAATATACAGTACCGTAACCTGTAGCTTCTGGACGAATCAATGATCCACCCCAGTTGCGACCTTTTCCAGTTAATACACCGGTAAATTCGTTACGAAGACGCTTGTATTGACCGAACATAAATCCAATCTCACGTCCACCTACTCCGATATCTCCAGCAGGAACGTCAGTATCAGGACCAATGTGGCGAGACAATTCGCTCATGAAGCTTTGGCAAAAAGCCATAACCTCACGATCACTCTTTCCTTTCGGATCGAAGTCAGATCCACCTTTACCACCACCCATTGGAAGGGTAGTCAAAGAATTTTTGAAAATTTGTTCGAATCCTAAAAATTTCAATACCGACAGATTTACTGTTGGATGGAAACGCAATCCGCCTTTGTAAGGTCCAATTGCGCTATTGAATTCTACGCGGTAACCGCGGTTTACTTGAACTTCACCTTTATCATCTACCCATGGAACACGGAAGATTATTGTACGTTCTGGTTCAACAATGCGTTCTAGGATTTTAGCATCCTTATACTTAGGATGATTTTCCATAAAAGGAATAATGGCTTCCGCCACCTCGTGAACTGCTTGAAGGAACTCAGACTCGTTCGGGTTCATTGACCGAACTTTCGACATAAAGGCGTCAATTTGCTCTTGATGTTGTTGTGACATGATTTTCGATTTTGTGGGGACGAAGATAGCACTCTTAACCATAGGTTGACAAAGGATG
>JBIIAO010000001.1:0-974357 GCA_044239865.1 Flavobacteriales bacterium | reverse complement strand
TAGTCAATCGTTTTATCGAATTGAAAAAGATTTTTTACGTATTCTGCTGTTCTAATTAGCTGACAATAGATATGATTGGGGTTAAAGTCTTGAATTATGGCTTCAATCTTTTTTTTGTTTTTCCTATCCAAGAAATATTCAACTTGAAAAGGGAGATTGTGAAAAAGAGCGAAGATTAAACGGAAGGGTATTTTCCATTTTGAAATCGGAACAACATGAAATTCAGAAACCATTTCTCGAAGCACAGATGTGTCAATGGACTGAGAATTTTCATTCAAGCAGATGAGGCAAATTTCGTGAGACTCTGACAAATGTTTTATTTGATGGAAAATGCGGAGTTTGTCTCCCTTTTCCAACGGATACGGAATGCGCGAAGTGAGCACTACGATTTTCATCTTTTTGGAAGAGATTTGATAAATTGAACGAGGGGTTGAACAATCTTTGAATTGTTGTACGACTGTTCCATGAAATCCTGTGCGTTTCGTCCTATTCTTTTTCGTTCTTCAGGGTATTGTAAGGCGCGCAACGCTTCAACCCATTCTTCGGGTGTTTCTGCGCGGTAATATTCTTCTCTGTCTTCCACATCTAATCCTCGAATGCCTTGCTCTGTGGAAATAACGGCAATACCCATGGTGAAGGCCTCTAAAATTTTAATGCGAATTCCAGAACCGGATAGTAAGGGAACAAGCATGATTTGAAAGTTTCTTGCGAAAGTCTCTGCACTTTCAACTTCGCCCCACGAGACAATGCCATTTATTTTTTTTTCGTGAAGTGTCGAAGGCATTTTTCTTCCTGCAATATGAAATTCAAAGTTTGGAAATTCTTTTAATACAGTTGGAAGTGTATTCTCAATGAATCCGTTTATGGCTTCCAAATTTGGTAGCCAATCCATTGAACCAATGTGGTATGCCTTTAAATCATTTCCAGTCATTTCAACAGATTCTTGAATAGACATGGCCACAGGGAGTAAATATGAGGGCTTTAGAGAAAGCGCACGGGTGAATTGCATGTCGTCGTAACTTATACAAGCCACGCCGTCGACACTGCGCCACGCTTCTATTTCTGCTTTATATAATTTTTTACTGAGATAGGAAAGGTATATTCTTTTAAAGAAATTTTTCTCGCCAATGGCTAGCTTGTCCCAAATTTGGTGTTCAACATTATGCGATCGAAGTATTACAGTAGTGCTTACATTTCTTCGTATTGTAGATAAATATGGAGACGTGAAAATGCTCTCAAGAATGATACAATCGTATTTTTCTTTTTGAAGTAATCGGGTTAATCGAATGTCGACATCTACGGAGAAAAACCGACTCAAATTATAAGGGTCTCGAGTCATGAAATTACAGTACACATCCACTAAATTCATTTTCGTGTCAACGTAGACTCCCTCAATGTCTGTTTTTTTTAAATATTCTTCAGGCATGGATTCAGGAAGAAAATCATGTTTGTCAGTAAAAAGGGTTAACACTTTAACGCTATGCCCCGCTTGAAGTAATCCAGTGGTAAGCGCATGAAATGCAATGCATCCCCCGTCTGTTAGTGGCAGCGGCGGCTTTTGACAAATCTGAAGAAATTTCATGTGTATTCAGATTTGTTTTTATTTGCTTTTTTCTTGAAGATATTCCATTGCCACTTTCCTTCCATGCGAGCTCTGTAAGTGATGAAAATTCCCATGGGTAGCGTAACAAAGGTGGCCAACCACATGCCCACTGAAGGGTCAAGAATATTGCTTTTTGTCATCTTCTCTCCGGCTATTGTTAGCATTTCAAAAAGAATAAAAATACCTAAAGCTAGAATGGTAGGCCAGCCAATTCCTCCTTTGCGAATAATTGCTCCGAGGGGGGCTCCAATAAAAAAGAGAATGATGCATGAGAAGGCCAGGGTGAATTTCCTGTGCCATTCAATCTTGTGTCGGTTTATGAATTTGCTTCGATTCAGCAATTCTTCGTTCATGCCTTCGAGCGTTTTCGCTTGCTTTGCGTTGTTGTCGAGGGCTACGTTTTTTGCACTGGTTACTGCTGGTGCAGTAGCATCTAAACTTTTATTTTGATTGTTGGCTTGAAAATTTTGAATGGCTTTGTCAAGACTGTCTTTTTGAAGTTCAAGACTGTCAATGGCATTGTCAAGTTGAGCAATGGTCATCATTTCAGAAGAGTTTCGAAAAACTTCTTCATCATTTTTTTGAAATATGAGTGAACTAAGATCTAATCGAAGCACCATGCTTTCAAAGTTGCCGGAGACCAGAGGCATGTGCTTTTCTTTCTTATTCGATTGCATTGCACCCTTTTTAGGTCTGCTGTTTTCCTCTTTCTCTTCGTATGTAACACCGTTCTTCAAGGTGAGAATAAGGAATCGTTTGTCTTCCGTTTCGCTCATGTCGCCCTCTGTTGCACGAATGACCGTTCGGTTTCCTAAATTCTGATTTCTATGATCGTAAATTAAAACGTCTTTGAGCACTCCAGTTTCTATGTTCTTATCCATAACTCGGATGCTAATTCCTTCAATACCATTATAGAAAACACCACTTTCTAGATTCAGTGTTGGTCTTTGTTGGACAATACTGAACAACAATGTTCTGAATTTTAGATTGGCAATGGGCCATACGTTGTTTGCGAATACGAATGAGAATACCGACATCGCGATCATGAAAACAACGAGCGGTCTTAAAATTCTACTCAGAGACATTCCTGCGCTTTTCATGGCCGTCAATTCGTAATTTTCAGCGAGTGAACCCATAGTCATTATACTCGACATAAGAATGGCTAAAGGCAGAGCCATATTCACAATTCGCGCACTGGCATATACAAGCAATTGCAGGAGGGTAAGCGGATCAATTCCTTTTCCAACCAAGTCATCTAGATACACCCAAATGAATTGCATTTCGAAAATGAACATCGCAATTAAAAAGGTAATGATGAAAGGGCCAATGTAGGCCTTCAGGAGCAGACGCGATATTTTAGGAAACAGAGTCAAGGAAGCAAAAATACTGACTATATTGCCACCTCAAATCTGCAAAATGAAAAAACTATACTTTTTATCAGCACTATTGATGTCGCTGCAAGTAATGGCTCAAGAGCCAGCTGGATTCAGAGAACCTAATTCATCGTTCAATTCTCGACTAGAACGTCTGCAAGTTGCGAACTTGACGAGCGAAGAATTGTGGGCAATGGCCGATGAGTCAGAAAAAAATGGAACACTTCCGATTTACGGAAAGATTGTCGAATATCCAATGAATGCCCTTTCTGATGGCGTGTGGACTTATTTTCCTAACGGCGATAAAATGTGGCAGTTGCGTGTTCACAGTCCTGGAGCATTGAGCATGGATGTGTTTTTCAAACAATTGTATTTGCCAGAAGGAACTTCGTTGTTTGCATATACCGCAGATCGCGAGTGGTTTGTGGGGCCATACGATAGTGAAGAAAATTCAACTTCAGGGAAATATCGCACCCCTGAGATTTTTGGAGATGATGTGGTTTTGGAATATTACCAACCTTTCGAAGTGATGGAGCAGCCTGTTCTAAATATCCGTGGCTTCGGACACTACTTTAGATTTGTTCATGACGATCGTTTTGAACGCGCATCTGATCCATGTGAAATTGATATTAAATGTCCGGAAGGAGACGAGTGGGCAGATGATATGCGAGCGGTTGTTAAATTAAGTATTCCTGCGGGAGGTGGGGTAGGCTTGTGTTCAGGTACATTGGTAAATAACACCTCTTACGATTGTAGAAAATTTGTTTTAACAGCAATGCACTGCACCGAATCTTCGTCGACCTCTGATTTTGGAAATATTGTAGTTCGCTTCAATTACCAGAAGAGTGCTTGCGGAACTGGAATTAGTTCATCTGCTCAGCAGAAAACAGGGACTAATCGTTTGGCCGATTCGAACGATGGAGGTGGGGCTTCAGGAAGTGATTTCTGTTTGTTGGAAATGACTCAGGCTATTCCTACTACTTGGCCGGTTTATTATGCTGGATGGAACGCGAACACATCTGCGCCAACGGCATCAACATCCGGATGGAAAGCCATTTGCATTCACCACCCTGCTGGAGATGTGAAGAAAATTTCTACTGCTGGAACAGTTACTTCAGGAACATGGCAAACATCGGGGCAACACTGGAAAGTGAACTGGATTGAAACAGTAACGAATTGGGGAGTAACAGAAGGTGGATCATCAGGATCTCCGTTGTTTAACAAGGACCACCAAATTATTGGAACACTTACGGGCGGAGGTTCATTCTGTGATGCGCAAACAGCACCAGATTATTACGGTAAGATGGACAAGCACTTTACTGGTAATCCGAATCCTTCGAACGAAGATTTAGTAGATTGGCTTGATGCTGCGGGTACTGGAATTTTGGCTATTGACGGTTCTTATCCTGGAACTGCGGCGGTTCAGCCTTGTGCCGGTGTTGTGGGAATAGAAGAAAGCATTGCTTTTCAGGAGCTAACGATTTTCCCAACGCGTGTTGAAGATAGCTTCACCTTGACATGTCCACGTTTCGATTTGTTGAAAGAAATTCGCGTTTATACCCAAGATGGAAGGTTGGTTGAAAGTTTGAATTTAAATGCTTCTTCAACAACGATTTCTGCGAATGCATTTGCAAGTGGAATGTACTTCATTCAAGTGGTGAAGAAAGATGGTTCTTCCTTCAATAAGAAATTTGTGAAATTGTAATGTTATTCGAGTCCTTTCCAAAAACGTGGAGCGCATTGCTTCAAGAGGAAACGAGAAAGGACTATTTATTTTCTTTAGAAAAAAAGGTCGAGGAAGCTTATGCTTCCTCGATTTGTTTTCCACCTAATCAAAAAATCTTTGAAGCTTTCGCATTGTGCAAGCCACAAGATGTTCGCGTTGTTATTCTTGGACAAGATCCTTATCATGGCCAAGGCGAAGCACACGGCTTAGCGTTTAGTGTTCAACAAGGAATGAAGATTCCGCCTTCACTTCGAAATATATACAAAGAGTTGGAGAGCGAATTCGGAATTGACTTAACTCGAACTACCGATCTAACATCGTGGGCAGAGCAAGGTGTATTGTTATTGAATAGTGTTTTAACGGTGGAAAAAGACAAGGCAGGCAGTCATTCGAAATGGGGATGGGAAGAATTTACGAATGCGACCATTGAATTTGTTTCGAAAGAAAACGCGCATGTCGTATTCGTTTTATGGGGAGATTATGCGCGGAAGAAAAGTGTTTTAATTGACATGTCGAAACATGCAATTATTGAAAGCGTTCATCCTTCGCCGCTTTCCGCTTATCGAGGTTTTTTCGGAACGAAGCCGTTTTCGAAAGTGAATAAGCATTTGAGCGCTTGGGGCCTTGCTCAGATTTCTTGGTAGGACGAACTTCGTTGTTAGAACTACGTTGTTGGAACTTAGTTTTTGGAACTACGTTGTTAGAACTACGTTGTTAGAACTTCGTTGTTTGAACTACGTTGTTGAAAATCTGAATTGGATCAATTTCGCTTCTTATACAACTTATTCATAAAAATCACATGAGGAAAGCTTACGCATGAAATGAAAATAAAGAATATCCCCCAGGCATTGTAGGCTGCGTTGATTTGATTTTGAATGGAAGGCCAAACAACAAAAAACAGAATTAGAATTATCCAGGCTCCTAAATGAAAAGGTAAGGAATGAATCCAGATTTTTTTGTTTTCAAGATTAATATGCTGCTTGAGATGTCTCCAACTTGTTATGCTGTGCTGACCAATGAAGTATGTTCCAAATGCAAGCAGGAGGGGTAGTTGACTTGAAAATGCAAGCCAACTAAGGGTGAAAATCAGTGGCATGTTTCTTCTCCAAAGAGCAAATAAAATCCATGGAGCAATTGCAAGCGGAGTAATTGAAATTGGGAAATCAATTCCCGCAATGTAGTTTACTATTTGCGATGTTTCTGTTTGGTGAGTACCTAAAATGTATAACAATAATGTTACTCCCCACGGTAGGGTAAGGTATGTAGGGAGGGACCAATGCTTCACATCGGCTTGACCAAAATGCCATCCCGAGTAGATCAAAAAGGTAACAAGTGCAAGGGTAGGCGCAAACAACCAGAAGATTCCTATGCAGGCCATGAGTGCCAAGTATTTCCCTATGAAGCGCGGTGCCTTGCGGAAATTCCAAGATTTCGATTCAATTAAATGATCTACAGCTCCGTGCGGTATTCCAACGCAGACCATTCCAATGAATAGTGTTGTGTACCCGACTATGTTCTGAATGTCAGGAAAGTCTGCGAGGAGATATAGAATGCAAACAAAGCAGAGAATCAAAAAAGGTCTGAAAGCTTTGCTTTTAATAAAGTATAAGGCTAATGCTCTAAGAAAGATGCCTATAGGAAGTCTACTGAAAATTTTAATATCTTCTGAAAGAGATGTTTTCTCATCAAGGAATTTCAGAATGAGCTTCGTTTCAATTTTTGAGAATAATTGAGCAAATATTTTTTTTCCGTAAGACGGCCAAAGATGAAGAATAATAAGTAATAAAGAGTCGTAAAATGCAAACCGACCTTTCGAAGCTTCTTCATGCGTTCGGTTGGTTAAGATTTTTGCTTGTCCACGCTGAATGCTTTCAGCAATTTCAACAGCTTGACTATACATGTTCTTGAAGGCGTAGCCAGTACTGGGTTTGAGGCAGTAGTTTCGAGCTCCAAGATTAATTGTGTTTGAACTGCCAAGATTGCTCAATGGTGCGTTACTCATAGGAATGCACCCTTGCTCAATTCCAAGTTTTTTATATTCTCCGAACTGATTCGTTATGTAGTCCTCGAGTATGGCTTCCGCTTCGGCAGTGATGATGATTTCTTTACCAAATCTGGTCACTTCAACTAATGCGCTGTTCTCTGAGAAAGGCAATACGTAAACGAACTGTGTGAAGTTATTTTGTTCAATGTTGAAGTCCATCATGCGAAAGGATTCAACATCTAATTTTTCATTTGGAAATTCGATAATCCATCCGATAAAGCTTTGAAATAGGGTTGTTTGATTCCAGTCGGTTTTTTGTAAAATGGGAGTTCTTGAATCGAGGATGTACTCTCCGTAAATACTTTCGCCACCTATTGTTGCGAAGTTGCCAAGGTTATCAGTACCGGTCTCGGTAACAGTATCAATCAAGACTTGAGCATTATACTTTTCAATTATCTCATTTGCCTTTTCAATAACAATTGAATTGGGAATGTGATTGTAAGATGTTGGTTTAAGGTATTCTTCCTTTCCATTATTCAGCTGAATTTTTGACCAGTTGTGCTCTATGAAGGGCTCAAGTTTTTTTTTGAGTTCGCCGTTATCTTCTGTCCAAAAGCAAAAGTTTTTATTGTTAGTTGAATCTTGATTAGGATCAACAATGAGTATGTTCTTCGAGTTTAAAAGATTTCTTCTTTCAAGCTCAATTAACACGAGTGCAGCAGACGCGCCTTTTCCAGCAAAGATGTAATCGTATTTTTTTTCTGCGATCATTTTGTGGTTGTTTTAATCTGCTTGGAGAAACAAAAATTAAGTGAAAAAAAAGGGCGTAAGTTTTAAATTCTTACGCCCTTCTTGAATTCTATTTTTAGTAGAATAGATTTGTTTAGTCTTCTTTACGCGACAACGCATAAATTACTAAACCAAATCCAATTTTGTTGATTGCATCAGCAATGTTGTAAACGATGTCCATAGCGTGTAATGCAGCTTTTGGATCTTCAACCAACTTAATTCCGAATAATCCGCCTGGAGTTCCTAGGATATATCCCAATGGGTAAATCGCCCATCCAACTAATACGAACCAAGCAAGGATACGAGTTGCTTTTGCAACTTGCGGACCTGCAGTTTCAGCCAATTTAGAAACTTCACCAAACCATACTAAGTATGCAATGTAGAAGTAAGCTGCTCCTGAAAGAACACCCCATAGTACACTACCGTCTCTGTCTAAAACTTCTCCGATGTATCCAGTCACTAACATTACCAATGAAGCGAAGATTAACTTCCACAACAAAGAAATTTTAGCACCTGCTTTTTTAGTTATTAAGTAAAACTCAACGCACATCAATGGAACAGTCAAAATCCAGTCAACATAACGGAAGAATGTTGGCGACTCACCTGTCTCCAAGTTGTAACCTCTCATGTAGTAGTAGTGCACTGCTGCAATGAAGGTAATAAGACCAGAAACTAGAACAGACGTTCTCCACTTTGGTGAAGTGTTGTTCAATTCAAAAAAGAAAAATACTGAAGCGGCCATCATAGCCATCGTTCCGATGAAGAACGTAAATGCAACATAGTTGTCACTTGCAATTGTACCCATGTGTTCCATAAAAAACAGTTTTAGTAAGGTTTTCCTACTCTTAAGGATTTTCGGTTTCTCCGCGTTTTTTGTTGTGGTTTCTGCCTCCACGAAATATAAAACCGCGAATTTCTTGTTTTGTTCAGTCTTGTTTAATAAAAACACAAAAAAGTTAAACAAATCTTGATTTTACTCAAGAACATTAACACAGATTCTTTTGTTCTGATATAAATTATTTGATTGAAACAGTTTGAAACGAATCTAAAAGAAGTCATAGTCCAATTGGAACGAATTGATCCCGTTCGATATGGTAAGACTAGAAATTTCATCAATGGAGATGTAACTTATTTGTCGCCATATATTTCTCGCGGACTCATTAGTACCAAGTATGTGGCTCTTTATTTTTTGAATAAGGGATACTCTACGAATGATATGGAAAGCTTTCTGCAAGAGTTGGCTTGGAGAGACTATTGGCAACAAATCTGGATAGTCAGGGGTAATGAGATTAATAAAGATTTGAGACAGCCTCAAGCTCGTGCAGATCGTTCAGGAATTCCGAAGTCTATTGTTAATCACGAAACCGGAATAGAGGCCATTGATAATGCCATTAAAGAATTTTATTCAATGGGTTATTTGCACAATCACGTGCGAATGTATGTAGCGTCATTGGCGACAAATGTTGGTCGATGTGCTTGGATAGATCCCGCAAAATGGATGTACTATTATTTGTTGGACGGCGATTGGGCGAGCAATGCACTCAGTTGGCAATGGATATGTGGCGCCAAGAGCAACAAGTTGTATTTCGCAAATCAAGAGAACATCAATAAGTATTGCAACACATATCAAGAAGGAACTTTTTTAGACGTTGAATATGATCGACTTCCTGAAATTCAAATTCCAAAGGAGCTGGATGAATTGGAGCGTTTTGAGCTTAAGACTGAACTGCCTTCATTGAGGTATATTGAGGTTAATTCAGCGGAACCATTCTTTATCTATAATTATTACAATGTAGATCCCCTGTGGCGAGCAGAGGAAAATGGCAATCGTATTTTACTTTTAGAGCCTTCTGTTTTTGAAAAACATCCTGTTTCGAAGAAGTGCATTGATTTTTGTATTGCTTTAGCGAAAGAGAATATTCCACATATCCAGATATACGTTGGTGAATTCAGGGAGCTTCAACCATTGAGCAATTCAATTTTTTATTTCAAGGAGCATCCGCTCAATAATTACGTTGGACAGGAAGACTCAAGAGATTGGATGTCAGATGTGAAAGGTGAGTTTGGTTCGTTCTTTTCTTATTGGAAAAAAGTGAAAAAACAATTGGTATGAAGAAAAGTAATCTGCCTTCTAAAATTTGTGTGGTGTGCAACCTTCCGTTTAATTGGCGGAAGAAATGGGAGAAGAATTGGGAAGAAGTGAAGTACTGCAGCGAACGATGTAGAAGATCGAAAGGCGCGATTTAATTCTTGCTTTTGTTTTTCAATTCGAAATTATAGATAGTATTTCCTAAATCACGAAGAAATGGAAATCCAACAGTTTCATATTGGTATCCGCCATTTCCAACAACTTCAGAAGAGTTTGCATAAATCACCGCTGAAAGGAAAAACTCAACGTTGTTCTGAATGTCTTGAAAATAACTGATGTCAGATAGAAATCCATACGATTGTCCAACGATATTGTAAACCTTTAAATTCGGATTGCGAATAACGTTTTTTTGTGCCCCGTAATAGAGGTAATTGGTCATGAACTCGTTGTATGCGGGATTTGTGACAATTGGAATTATTTCACTTTCCTGCGGAGATGATGATAAACACTTTAAAAGGAAATTTCTGTCTTCAGCTGAAAGCGAGAAGGTCAATTTACTTGATTCTGGATAGACCAAAGAAATAAGCAGGTCATGCATATTTTGCAGCGGGAAGCAATTGCTTTTTGAAAAGTCTTTGGGCGAGTTGATGGTTTTTCCTTTTGAATAATGAGCATTTCCAATTTTCATATTTGAAAAAGGAGGTGTGATTTTTTTTGAAAAGAATTTCGGCGGCTGAGAATAGATCAGTTCATTCGAATCGTTGTAAAACTTGAAAGAATTTGTATGTCTGTTTTCAGTGCTGTCGCAAGAAGAAAATCTGGAAATAATGCGCGCGTTATTGAAGCCTAATTCGGAAAGCCTTTGTTCACAATAGCCAGGACTTACAAATTCGAAAAGTCTATTGTACGATTCATTGTCGCTAACAACCAGGGCTTTGGTAATGTAGTTCTTTATGGAAGGTTTTAGATCGTTACTCAGTAGGTCTTCGGTTATCGCTTTTTGACACGTGTAATTGCTGTCAATGGAGAGTTTGCTTTCAAGTGATACACCCATTGATTTTAGACCATTCATTTTTTCAATTGCGAAAATACTCAGAGGAAACTTCACAAGACTGGCAGGGTAGAAGTAGCTCTTTTCATTTGCATTGAAGGAATAATGCGTTAACACAATTTCACCTTTTGAGTCTTTGCTAATTCTTGAATAAATGATTTGTGTTCGAAATTTATCTTTTTTTTCAATTAAGGGTTGAAGAGTGCTGTTGCTCCTGAGAATACTATCGAGTAGAGTAGGTTGTGTCTTTCCGCTGGAGCTCTGAGCCCATGCGGCTTGTGTGCTAATGAATAACAACAGGTTGAAGAGGACGAGCGTTATTCTTTGCACCATTTCAATAAATTAATGCTTTATAAAGACCATTTGGTTTTGTCTGTTTTGACCGCCCCAGTGATAGCCTAAAGAAAACTTCAAAGGACCTTTGTACATGTCAGATTTATACGCTCCTAATAAATCATTTTGAAACAAGTTCTCGCTGAAATCTTTTACGGGGAGAACATACGTTCCGAAAAGTTCTGCGGTCCATGTTTCACTATTGAAATGCTTGTATGGAATTCCTGTGTCATCTTGAACAAGAAATTTCGATTTATATAAAATGAAATCTCGAATTTGTTTGAAGCTATCGTAGTGAAGAAGATAGGATGCAGATTTCACAAAACTGTTGCAATTAGCAGGAATGGTATTGCTAAGAAATGTAAAGTTGTTTGGTTTAGACTTGAACCCCTTGTCTGAAATGTCGCAAGATAAATAAGTGATTCGTTTAATTTTTCGGGTTACTTTGTGTCGAACTGAAATGACCACAGCTGAAGGTTTTCCTTTCGTTAAGTCCGCTTCTAGGGCAACTCCTGTAGAATCGATATTCTTGTAATTCAGAGACAAGACTTCATGATTGGTTCTTGAAATTGCCCAAAGAATAACAGGAAGCATTCCGTTAACCTGAGTGTCTACTTTAGTATCGGAAGACATGTTCTTCGTAATGAAATAACTTTTGCTGTAGATATCACGAAGCACAAAATCGACATCGTTCAAATAGCTTAAAACAGCTTCGGTGTTTTTGTCCAATAAATTAGGAACAGATCCAACATCTTCTCGGGCAACCAAGAGGTACTCCGTTGCATTCGGATAAAGCCAATTTAAATGAATGAAGTCTCCGCCGGAAAAAGGATAAAAGGCAAAGGACGAATCGCTTGTTTTGTTTCGTTCGAGATTGGATTTATTCCATTCCATTAAGGGCATTAGTCGATTGCCTTCAATGCGTTTTGTTTTGCTATTCACATTTTTAGCGTAGGGCTTAATCTTATTTGCATCCCACTTTTTGTTGTAAGAAAGCAAAGTGTCATTTCCTCCGATTAATTGCGTTAAGTTGTTGCAAAAAGTATCTACCGGAATTTCAATTGCGGAGTCCTTTTTTTCTACTAAAAGAGTTGGAGTTGATTGAACTACTTCTTTCGTTTCAATTGTAATCAAGCTAAAAGCCACAATTCCGCAGATAGCGATACAGATGACAACAATTAAAAAACGTTTAAAGTTTTTCATTGAAATAATTGAATTTTAATTTAAGCTGTTTATTTGAGAGAGATGCTGCTCAACTTGATGCTCATTGAAATTTTCCCACCGCGGAGCATCTTCTGTTTTCTCGTACATAAAAGCTTTTAAGTATTCGCTGCTGTCGTTGTGCAAGTCATGATGGTGCTGAAGGATCCGGAAAAAGAATTCATCTAATCGATCAACTTCCGCCAATACATTTTGAAGAGAAGCAGGTAGTTTGAATACACGTAGGATTTCGTTCTTCTCTTCTTCGGTCATTTCTGTTTTAAATCCTTGCGTAAGCGCTTTGAAAACGAGGTTATTCCAAATCTCGTTGTTTGAAGCCCATTCAATTTCTTCTTCGTGTTGTGCATGCTCTGAAATCAGAACAATCGCATGCAATACTTCAGGAAGATATTCGGTAGGAAATTCATCGAAGCTGCGGAATTCGTAGCCGCTTTGATAGAGTTTTTCACGGTTGAAGTCTAAGCCAACATCAGACAGAAGCTCATAGCACAATTCCGATTCAATTCGATCTCTCCACCAAATGTTTTCTTCTTTTTGGAAGTTCAATAATTTTCGAAAATCATCTACCGGATAAGTAAGAACCTTTCCCTTCGGCATAGACTTGTGATAGGTTCCGACACCCGTGTATCGAGACATTGCGTTACGCATAGAGCCACCTGCAAACTTTTCTTCGGTTCCGAATTTTTCACTGATGACCGACATGATATCAGGGCTTCCAAGTGTTGCAATGAATAAAGGTTCAAACCACTGCAACAGATAAATGGCTTTGTGGTGAGCGCGATCAAAAGCATCGTAATCAATGATTCGACTGTCCTCTGCAAGTGTAGGAAGTGTTATGTGAAAGTGAAAGGTTCCGTTATTAAAAAGCACAAGCTTTTTCTGGTTCGACATAAACATGTTTATGCCAATATTGTAGTTCGGATAGGTTAACGTTCCCGGAAGTATTTTACTTTCGTTGAGTTTATCCAGAAAGATTTTTTTCGATGCCTTCAGCTCATTGAAAGATTCTTGAATGGTCCTGTTTTCGTAATACTTCGTTACAAATTCAATGGTATCTCCGTCGAAAATGATTGATCCCATGGGATTGTTCTTTTGCGTGAGCATACTTTGAATTTGGTAGGGTTGCTTTTCTAAAAACAACTCTAGAATAGACTTTCCCGCATAGTCTGGATTGTCGAGAAGAGGAGGAGCCGATTGAATGGTCTTGTGTTGAAAATGAATGTCCAGTTTTTCTAAAGAGTGACTATTCATCATCTGACTCACTAAATAGTTTTTATTCGAGTCAAATGCTGTGGCTAATAGGTTTTCTAAACTTCCTTCTTTGTAGCATTTTAGGTAATCAATACTGTAACGCTCACGGCCCATTTTTTCTTGAATGAATTGCCCGGAAACAACCAAGGATTCTTCGAATTGAAAGTAAGTTTCATTTTCTAACCCAATGCCCCAGTAGTATTTTCTTATCGGGTTGTTTTTCATTCTTATTTAATCGTTTTGATAGTTTTTATGTCAGTTTTTTTTATGTTGAAAGGAATAGTTTTGAGACGCTCGATTACACGTGGTAATACATTACGAATGAAGAGTAACGTGGATGGTTCCACCAATCGCGTCTTTTCTTCGCGAAGTAATTGTAATTTATTTTTCCGGCTTGAGATTGAAGCGGATAAAGAACCTCGCCGTTTTCGCGAAATGCTTTTTTCTTTTCTGTTTCAGGAACGATGGGCACGATATGTCCGGAAAGACCTGCAGTTTTTCTTTTCGCACAAATAATTCCCACGCCACCTTCTTCAGTAACTCTTTTTTGAATTTCCGTTAGCGAAGTCATTTGCTTCCAACCGAAACTTTCTCCCCATTGAGAGAACCAGTCGTGAATAGCACTCGAATAAATAGGACGAACTGTTTTATTGAAAACAGGTGTAACGTCTATTCCCTCTTGCAGTTGTTTTATTGCGGCATCTGTCCACCACACTGTCGGAAGATAAACTTTCGCAAAGTAGCAATAGTCGAATGAGTATACGTTGCAATAAGTGTCTTCCGGTGTTCGCTGATAACGGGAACTTTGATTTACGTCTAATTTTTTAATCAGCTTGTGCAGGCTTCTTTTCTTTGATAGAACACTTATCATATTTCTGTACGGTATGGTTTCATCAGTCATTGGATGAAATTTACACACCACAGAATTTAAATTAGATAGAGCGTTTGGCAGCAGCACCGCTGGTTTTATGGCCTTGACCTTCGAGACAACTTCAACTTGAGAAACTGCATTGTCAGTTTCATTAACTTCTTTCATCAGGTTAGTTTTTACGAAAGTAGGGATAAAATCTCGACGTATTATCAAGTACTAATCAAGTGTAATCTTCGGAGAGCTTAGAATATTCTTTTCTTCGTCAATAGCCACTTTGATTACAGGAAACATTCCTCCGATTTTATAGCGACTAATTTCAAAAATGGCATACTTCGTTCCCTTGATTGTACGAATTGAATATTCGAGTTCTTGATTGTGGAAGTCTTGTTTAATGAGTTCCCAGTTAGGGTGATTCATTAAGTTAACTGGAATGTCGAAGTCAACAGTTTTTCCTTCCGCCCATTTACCCATCATTGAATAGGCTTGAGCAACGCACCAGAGGCTATCTTCAAACGAAGTAAGTTTTGTGAGTGCGCTAGCTGCATCGTTTTCAGGATATGCCAAAAAGGCAATTTCGAAGTTATTGTTTCTTAAAGTATATTCCGCAATATCACTTAAAAGAGGGATTCGAATATGATTGATTCCTTTCTTTAACTTGATTTCAGAGTGCTTTTCCCCTTTGTAATATTCAATCATACTTGGAACATCGTGGTAGCAACCAATGCAAAATGAAATAGTCATCGAGTGGTGGCCATGTTGCATCGAATCAATGTGTAAATCAAGTGTCGCATCCTTTTCTGAGTACAGATCAAATTCAAGATTCTTACCAGTGCCCGCGGCAACATATTCCTTTGTACCAACATAGATAATATTCATGTCGTTTTGCTTAACTATCGGACATCTGAGTAGTTCTTTTTTGTTCTTTGGCGCAAATGAATTAGCCAACGTAACATTATGGTCTGGCAAATGCTGGTATTGATAAGCTCCTATTGGAATTAGAAAATGATCATGAGAAAACATTGTTTTATACCAAGTAGGATCTACAGCGAGCCATTCCCCTTGAATTTTCACATAGTTCCATGCGTGATAGCTGTCTCTTCGAGAGGTCATTTTTCCATCAATATCGTCAATGGGGTAACCGGCAATATCGAAGCAGGGTATGTTTTGACTTTGACAGAAAACGTTTAATAAGCGAGAATAATCTAGACAAAGCCCTTTTTTGCTTGTGAAAATAATTTCTGGACTGTTATCCTTATTTTCTGCACGCGAGAA
This sequence comes from Flavobacteriales bacterium, assembly GCA_044239865.1. GTDB lineage: Bacteria > Bacteroidota > Bacteroidia > Flavobacteriales_D > Sanyastnellaceae > CAIZGX01. Next base: position 958,794 of record JBIIAO010000001.1, on the reverse strand, counting down.
TTCTAGGTCGTATTTAATGTTTTCTTCAATCCAAGTGCACATTGCTCTGAGCTTCGCCGAGTCTGTTTGAATTGCGCTGAAAGTCTTTGTAGCAAATTCCCAGGCCTTTGGGTAGATCTTGCTCCATTCTTCACGGGTTTCTTTACTTTTAGCATATTCTTTATTCGACCATGTTTGAGCTGTTTTGTTGTTGTTTTTAATTTCCTCTAGAACCATGCTCAAGTTACTTTCCATGGAGGTAGGGATTTCCCATGAAAATTTCTTTTGACGATTGTTTATTTCGTAAAGCGAAAAAAGTTCTCTGTATTCAGAAGGAGTGTTTATTTGCTCAAGAATCTGAGGTAACATTAAAGCTGTAATATTTTCAGTTGCTAGTTTGAAAACAGGATTCTTCTGGTCTTGCTTGAATAATCCGTTTTCAAATACGGTCAGCGAATTGCCTAAATAGCGGGCATCGTCTATGTCTTCAGAATAAAAACTTAAGCTTTTATTTATTGGATTGCGTTTCCAAACTCCATCAATGGTCTTAACTTCCTTAGAAGGAGAATCATCTACCCAAATGAATTTGCCATTCGGATCGATATATACATAAGTGGTACCGTTGTAGTTTTGCTTTTCAAATAAATACCCGTGTTCCCAATTTTTCGGATTTTGATTAATTGAGAATGTTGTTCCTGAGTAGATCAGGCAAATAAATGCAAGGGTGAATGTTCTCATAATCTTCAGTTTTAAGGGTTAGAAACAGTTGAAGATGTAGAGATTCAATTCATCATTAATTATTTATGGATTCAAATTAACAACAAGCAAATATTTTGAATATTGTGTATTCAAAATAATTCGCAACGAGAAAGAGTGAGAAATGAATTCTTGCAATGAAGAAAGCGACTACTTATAAATAGCAGTAATGAATCCGTTTGCGATATAAGCGCCAACGGATGAAACTTCAGAAATGGTAAATGTTTCAAATCTGCCTTCTTTTTCAGTGATGCCGGTAAGAGTTTCGTATTCGGTCGCTTTCGTTTCAGAATTGTAAGTTAGAACGTCAACATGATTTATTAAATCTGTGAAATTATCTGTTTTGAAGATGGTTTGCAGTCGTGCAATAGAAACGAATCCAACATTCTTAACATAAATAGGGTGGTTGACTGTAATGTCAATAGACTTGGTTGCTGTGCTGATTTGATAGAGTTTGGTGTGAATTTGTGAATTGAGTTTTACAATCTCGGCTTCCTGCGTTTCGTTGGTGTTTAAATCAATGGTTGTGATTTGCGCATGAGTTCCAAGTTCATCGTAACCAATCTGACCGTTGTTTGAATAGATGGTTGTGTTAGTTGAAAAGCAGCAGGAGGCTTGGTCCAATTCGGATATTGCAACATCTGGCCACTTGTCACCAGGATATACTTCCATAATTTCAAATCTGAACGTGTGAAGGTAGTCTCCACTATAGTCTTTGTTCACTGGTAAATCGAAGTGCTGACTCCCCATTTCATCTGTAAGTGCCAGATAACAGATAGGATTGTTGTTTTTATAAACCTTGAACTTTTTTACACGAGAATTATTCTTCCAGTTAGTTGGAGATGATTGGTATCCATTGTAAATGATGTTGATATCATCGGCATTTACCTCAAAGTATTCCCCTATACCATAGTCACTTTTGCCTTCTACCCATGCAGTCATGGGATTGCCATCATTCAGATTATTTACAGAATATGATTTAGCACCTTGCCCAGGAAGGGTTGAAGATGCTCTTTTTGGAACACAACCTTGAAAACAGACCATGTAAAAGAAGCCGGCTCCGTCTTTATCTTTTTCCTCTTGAATTTTAATTGCCGGCCAATTGACGTTTTTTCCTTCGCCACCTCTTGCATATATTGTTTTTAAATTCTGAGCATAAACATTTAAAGAACTTACGATGAGGAAAATAAATAGTAGGATTGTGCTTCGCATTTTGTGCCGGGTTATATAAATTATTCTTTTCTCGAAATAAAATTAAGTATTTTTCTAAACTAAGCAACTAAAATAAATTAAGATAGTTAAAACGAACCGGCGAGGACGGCTAGAAGGGCTTCTGGAATTAGTCCATCTACGGTTAGTATGCAATCAAAATAGTTTGTTGAATTCCCGCGATAGACCTTTGATTTGTCAATGGTTGTGAGACAATCGAAATAGCTGGTGGAATTTCCTTTGTAGACTTTACCGCCTTCTATGGTATAGAGACAATCGAAATAACTTGTTGAATTGCCTTTGTATATTTTGTTTTCCTTGATGATGTAAAGACAATCGAAATAATTCGTTGAATTTCCTCGGTAAATTTTATCGCCTGATAGGGTTAGAACACATTCGAAATAACTCGTTGAATTTCCAGTGTAAACTTTATTTTCTTTCAGCGTATAAACGCAATCGAAATAACTGGTTGAATTACCTCTGTATATCTTGGTTTGCGCGAATATTCCAAATGCGACAAGCACCAGAAGTATGGTTGAAAATATCTTTTTCATTATGATAAATTTCAAGTCGAATTTCTAACAACGCAGTTCCAATTATGAAATAGGAATTACGAAGTAGGAGTAACGTAGTTCAAATTACGCAGTTGGAATTACGCAGTAGGAATAACGTAGTTCCAATTATGCAATAGGAATAACGAAGTTCCAATTACGAAGTAGGAATAAAATCTTCGATTTTCCAATTACGAAGTTCCTAGTTTTCCATCAACCCCTTAGCTGCAGCAATAATATTCTTCGACTTCAATCCATATTTTTCCATCAACTGATCAGGTGTTCCGCTTTCGCCGAAGCTGTCGTTCACGCCAATGAATTCCATAACAGAAGGAGCTTCTTTTGCTAATACTTGTGCAACCATACTTCCTAACCCACCCGTGATCATGTGCTCTTCGCATGTGATAACCTTTCCGGTTTTCATTGCGCTTCTCACAATGGCCTCTGTATCTAAGGGCTTAATGGTGTGAATGTTAATCAGGTCAACTGAAATTCCTTCAGCTTCCAATTCGCGAGCAGCTTCAACAGCTTCCCAAACAAGGTGTCCAGTTGCTATGATTGTCACGTCGTTTCCTTCGTGAATGTGCCATGCTTTTCCGATTTCGAAATTCTGATCTACAGCAGTGAAGTTCGTTACTTTCGGTCTTCCGAAACGTAAGTAAACCGGACCGTGATGATCTGCGATTGCTAGAGTAGCAGCTTTGGTTTGATTGTAATCGCAAGGATTAATAACAGTCATGCCCGGAAGCATGCTCATCATCCCAACGTCTTCTAATATCTGATGTGTTGCACCGTCTTCACCCAAGGTAAGCCCAGCGTGAGAAGCACAGATCTTAGCGTTCTTATCGCTGTATGCAATGCTTTGTCTTATCTGATCGTAAACTCTTCCTGTAGAAAAGTTCGCGAACGTTCCAGTGAATGGAATGTATCCGCCAATGGTCATTCCAGCGGCGACACCCATCATATTTGCTTCTGCAATTCCAACTTGAAAAAAGCGCTCAGGAAAATCTTTTTTGAAAGCATCCATTTTCAAAGAGCCAATTAAGTCGGCACACAATGCCACAACCTTAGGATTTTTCTGACCTAATTCATGAAGTCCAGCACCGAAGCCAGAGCGAGTGTCGTTCGCGGGTGATAAATCGAATTCTAGCATGTCTCTTTTATTAATAGTCGCCTAAGGTTTCTTCTAACTGTCCCAATGCATTTGCTAATTGCTCGTCGTTCGGAGCAACGCCATGCCATTTGTGAGTGCCTTCCATGAAGTCAACACCTTTACCCATGCTAGTCGTCATGAGAATCATAATCGGATAACCGTTTCCGGTTAGGCTCTTCGCTTCATCAATTGTAGCGTTCAGTTGCTCCAGGTCGTGTCCGTTTGTTTCCAATACTTTCCAACCGAAGGCTTCGAATTTTGCACGTAAACTTCCCAAAGACATAACGGCCTCTGTCGGGCCATCGATTTGTTGTCCGTTTACATCTACCGTACTAATGATGTTGTCAATTTTGTGATGCGCGCAATACATAGCGGCTTCCCAAATTTGACCTTCTTGCAATTCACCATCTCCGTGAAGAGTGAAAACAAGTTTCGGATCGTTGTTTAATTTTTTTGCTTGTGCTGCTCCAGCAGCTGCGCTCATGCCTTGACCAAGTGAACCGCTTGCGATACGCACTCCAGGAAGGCCGTCGTGCGTGGTAGGGTGTCCTTGAAGACGTGTGTTTATTTTTCTGAAGGTTGCTAATTCAGCCGCATCGAAGTAACCTGAACGCGCCAACACTGAATAGAAAACGGGAGAGATATGCCCGTTACTCAAGAAGAAGAGGTCTTCTCCTTCACCGTTCATGTTCCAGCTTGTTGGGTTAATTGTCATTTGGCGGAAATAAAGACTCACCAAGAAATCGGTGCAGCCTAAACTTCCTCCCGGGTGTCCGCTGTTCACAGCGTGGACCATTCGCACGATATCACGTCTCACTTGAGAGGCTATTCGCGAAAGTTCTTGATTAGAAACCATTGAAGAATTTTTTTGCGAAAGTAGTTTTTAATTAAGGTCGAAAAGGTATGTGTTTGTTGATTGTGGAAAAGTGAACACTTGCCTTTATCTTTGCACCCTAATTCAAAAATCATGGCGTTAAAGTGCGGTATTGTAGGTCTTCCGAATGTGGGGAAATCAACGTTGTTCAATTGTTTGTCGAACGCGAAAGCTCAAGCAGCTAATTTCCCGTTTTGTACCATTGAGCCAAACGTAGGAACGATTACCGTTCCAGATGAGCGCATGACAGATATTGCAGAGCTTATCACTCCCGAGCGTATAGTGCCTACAACCATTGAAATTGTTGACATTGCAGGATTGGTGAAAGGAGCTTCGAAGGGAGAAGGACTTGGAAATAAATTTTTAGCGAACATTCGCGAAACAGATGCTATTATTCACGTTTTGCGTTGTTTCGACGACCCGAATGTGGTGCACGTAGATGGATCTGTGAACCCACTTCGAGACAAAGAAATTATAGATATTGAGTTGCAGTTGAAGGATCTTGAAGCTGTGGATGCGCGCATTGCGAAAGTTCAGCGTGCAGCGAAGGCTGGAGATTCAACAGCAAAAAAACAGTTCGATTACTTAGAACGCTTGAAAGCTGCTCTAGAACAAGGAAAGAGCGCTCGTACCGAGCTTCCTGAGAATGAAGAACAAATTGTTCTTCTTCGTGAATTGCAGTTGTTGACGGCAAAACCTGTTTTGTATTTGTGCAACGTTGACGAAGGTTCAGTGGCAAGCGGAAACGCTTATGTTGAGCAAGTCCGAGAAGGAGTGAAGGACGAGAGCGCAGAGGTATTGGTTATCGGTGCTGCTATTGAGGCAGACATCGCTTCTTTAGACACATACGAAGAACGTCAAATGTTCCTTCAAGATATTGGACTTGAAGAGCCAGGTGTTTCGAAGCTTATTAAAGCTGCTTATCGTCTTTTGAATTTGAAAACCTACTTCACAGCAGGAGTGAAGGAAGTTCGTGCGTGGACTATTTACGAAGGTTATACAGCGCCGCAAGCAGCAGGTGTTATTCACACCGATTTCGAAAAAGGATTCATTCGCGCGGAAGTCATTAAGTTGGCAGATTTCTTAAGCTTTAAATCTGAGGCAGCTGTTAAAGAAGCCGGTAAAATGTCGGTGGAAGGGAAGGAATATGTGGTGCAAGACGGAGATATCATGCACTTCCGTTTCAATGTATAAGATTCGAATCTTTGGCTTTGTAATTTTTGCTTTCCTGTTTGAAGCATGTTCTTCTGTTTCTTCCATTCAACAGGAAATAAAGTCCACCATGAATTCTCAGCAGAAAGCCTGGAATGCGGGAGATCTTGTTGGTTTCATGAACGGATATTGGGAAAGTGACTCGCTTCGTTTTTTAGGAAAGGACGGCGTTACTTTAGGTTGGAAATCTTCGCTAGAACGCTACCAGCGCTCATATCCTTCCAGAGAAAAAATGGGAACATTACGTTTTGAAGAACTTCGCATTGAAGTGTTGAACGGAAAGAACGCATATGTTGACGGCCGTTGGAATTTATTTCGAAGCTCAGATACATTAAGCGGACATTTTACGTTGCTTTGGAAACGAATCAATGGAAGATGGGTTATTGTAAGTGACCATTCCAGCTAAAATAAATTATGCAACTTTCACTAACTGTTTTATTGTGCCTTGTTACAGGAATAGTCTCTTGGCAAGCGCTTTCGAATTCGGAACTCTTTTCGAAATTGTCTCTTTCTCCCTATCGGGTGAAGCACAACAAAGAGATTTATCGCATTTGGTCGCACACACTTGTCCACGCAGATATGGGACATCTGTTCTTCAATTTATTTGCACTCTTCAGCTTTGGTAGAGCGGTTGAACATTACATGCCAACAGCATTATTTGCTTTGTTGTATTTGGGAGCCGCGGCATTTGCCACCTTGCCCGCTTTGAAAAAGCATGGCGACAATATCTATTACACAAGTGTTGGGGCTTCAGGCGCGGTCAGCGCAGTCATGATGCTTTATATGTTCATGTTTCCAACGTCAGAACTTTTGTTTTTCTTCATTTTGCCATTACCCGGATGGGCGGCAATTATTCTGTTTTTCGGATTGGAATATTACATGAATAAGAAGATGAATACTGCAATTGCGCACGATGCACACTTGGCAGGAGCTGCATTTGGTATTGCCTTTTTACTGGTATGGAAGCCGCAGAAATTTCTCGACTTCTTTATAGTAGTTTTTCATTCGATCTTTTAATAGGCCATGATACCAGGGGCGAATTTTAAGATGAAAAGCGGCATTAGCTGGTGGATTTTCGGTCCGGTAATAGTCGTCTTTATGATTACGGGATATTTAAACGTTCGAGAGTCTTTAACCATGTTGGCACTATACATACCGCTGACAGCTTTCGTTTTTTCGATAATTTTCAATACACATTACACCATAACTTCAGACGGAAAGTTGAAAGTGTTTTGTGGCATTTTTCCTTTTCCAACACTAGATATTTCCGACATTACACATTACAAATACACGAACAATCCCATTAGCTCTCCAGCCGCGTCTTTGAAGCGTTTGGCCTTGTATCATAATGGAAGGATTTTAGTGATTATTAGTCCAGAAAACAGAGATCTCTTTGTTGAAGTATTGAAGCAGCACAATACTTCTTTGCAACAGAAGTAATATTTGTTCGGAAATCCGTTCTGCAAGGGTTATTTTTGTACAATTGGAAACCCCTGAGGAAAAAATAGTTGTTCAACCGAAGAAAAAGCGAAAGAGAAGATTTCTCTGGCTTTTAGCTATTCCCGCTTTTTTGGTGGCCTTTGTTCTCTCGCTTCAAATTCATGCAGTGCAAACTTGGGGTGGACACAGGTTGGCCGGATACCTTTCTTCCGAGTGGAATCGGAAAGTAGAAATCGATCGGGTTCGAATTGATTTATGGGCTCGCTTGGTTTTAGACGGTTTATACATTGAAGATCACAAAGGAGATACCTTGCTTTATACCAAGGAATTGCACATGGCGATCTATTCATTTTCTTCAGATGATTCGAAGTTCGAATCTCAAAGTATCTCGCTCTTAGAACCCAATATTGAATTGAAAAAATATGCCGGAGAAACAGATTGGAACTACCAGTTTTTGTCGGATTATTTTTCCAGCGATGAACCAAAAGACACAACGAGTAATTTCAGCGTTTGGGTTGGAAAGTTGAATGTTGAAAACGCGAGATTCGTTTATTTCGATTACAATTTGCCGGCTGTTTTAGACGGAACTTTTTTTGAAGAACAATTGGAGATTTCAAACTTCACAACGGAAATTGAAAATTTCGAAATGAAGGGAGATGTCATTCAAGCCAATATTGAATCGTTGAAATTCAAGGAACGCTCCGGTTTGAATGTCGATCAACTGCACGCACATTTCCGCATGGAAGGAAATGTCATTCAAGTCACGGAATTGGATGCGAATTTAGGAAAGACCCACCTCATTGGAGACCTTGGAATATACGCGCCGAATGACGATGCTTGGAACGACTTCAACAACAAAGTGAAATGGGACATTCATCTTCAATCCACTGAATTGGTGTTAAATGATCTTTCCGTTTTTAGCAGTGACCTAAAAGGATTCGACAATGTGTTGAAGATAGATGGGGACATTTCAGGTTCATTGAATGATTTGAGTTTGTGGAATATGAATCTCGAATTTGGAAGGCAATCACACTTCAAAGGGAATATTCACCTGATGAATGCAATGAATATTGACAGTCTAAAGTACGAAATGGCAGCGGAGTCAATTTCTAGTGATTACACAGATATTACAGCACTAAAGAGTTATCCGTTTTCAGACGGAAAGTTTATGGAACTTCCAGCGAACATTTCAACACTGGGTAAGATAAGGTTTGAAGGAAAGGCTCGCGGTGATTTGTCGGAAGTTGAACTTTATGGAAAGACGACAACGGATATTGGTTCGCTCACGACGGAAATTCAGATGAGTGACTTCGATTCATTGGTTAGTTACTCGGGACAACTGAAATTGGAAAAGTTCAATTTAGGCGCATATTATTCAGATCCAGAGTTAGGTGTTGTCTCTACAAATATGCATATTCAAGGGACTGGCCTTGAGGTGAGCAATATGAATTTAAATTTCAATGGAGACATAGGAGAACTTGGAATAGGAAACTACGTTTATACCAAAATGACTTCGAGCGGAAATTTCCGAAATAATTTCTTCAGTGGTCAATTTGAAATAGCCGATGCCAATGCTCAAGCTACATTTGATGGTGAAATAGATTTTTCTCAAAAGCAGCCGATTCTAAACTTCGATTTGAATGTAAATCGATTTGATTTAACCGCCGTAGGTTTAATTGAAGATGATACACCAGCTGTTATTGCAGGAGAATTCAATGCACATTTGAAGGGGCTAACATTAAGTGAAATTGAAGGTGAATTTGTTGGGGCGAACATTGTTTATCTCATCGATGAAAAAATTAGAAAGCTGGATTATTTCACCTTAGATACAGAGCAGGAGGGAACCCGAAGTATAACAGTGAACTCTGATGTGGTTTTTGCGAAATTGGAAGGTAATTTTAACTACGATCAATTGTGGCCAAGCTTGCAAGATATTATTGCTGATGCGATGCCAAACATGAAATATTCCGCGCGTCCACATAAACAGCAGGATTTCAACTTAACGGTGCGAATCAATGATTTTGAATTCATTTCAGCGGCTTTCATTCCAAAGTTGAAAGTTGCAAAAGGCACATCGTTGAATTTGTATGTAGATGAAAAAAATAACGAGCTATCGGGCACATTCGGATCTCCGTTTGTTCAATATGAAGATTATAAAGCAGAGGAATTGGTTGTGGATATTTCTCGTGAATTGCGTTCAATATTTCTCACTGTACAGGTGAATGAAGTTTTGTCTGCGGATTCAAAATACATTAGTAATCTTTCTTGGGACGTGCAGTCGCTCGGGGATACCGTCTACAGCGCATTAATGTGGGGTAATCCGGGAGAATTTGTCACGGGTGATTTGAACGGTGTGTTTTTCCTAAATAGTTTCGATGATTTTGAATATATAATCGGAAGAAGCGAATTGGTTATTAATAATGAACCGTGGTATTGGACGCCTAATGCCTCAATAACATTATGTCACAAAGATTTGTGTGTGAACGGATTTCAAATGCACAATCAGGACGAATTTTTGGGGGTCAACGGAATGGTTACCGAACATCCTTCTTCTCCCCTCCGTCTAGAGCTTGGGAATATTAATCTGTCTATGTTGAATGGTTTGTTGGGAGAAGATTTAACACTTCAAGGAGAAGCAAACGGAGTAGTGGAGTTGAGCAATGTGTACGATAAAACAATTGTTTCGTCTGAACTTAGTTTATTTGATTTGGGGTTGAACGATTATAAAATTGGAACCCTTTGTGTCAATAGCACCTGGGACAGTAAGAAAGAGCGTTTAAGAGCAGATGGTGAAATTGAAAGGGACAGTGTGCAACCGCTTCGTTTTGCAGGGAACTACACACCTAAAAATGAAGAAAGTCCGCTTGATTTCCTACTGACCATGAATGGTTTTGATTTGAGCATATTGAATGCCTTTATTGGTGAAGATGTTTTAGGTATAAGTGGTTTTGCATCTTCTATGATTAGTTTAACAGGCAAACTAGAAGATCCGCAATTGGAAGGCGATTTATTACTTCGTAAAGCAAAACTTTTTGTTCCCTTTCTTCAAACAGGTTATACTTTTAGCGACAAGATTCATATTGATCCGGAAATGTTTACATTCGACAATGTCCAGATTTTTGACGATGAAGGGAATCCGGGAAGGCTTACCGGCCAAGTTCTGCACAAGAACTTTTCTGAATGGCAGTATGATGTAATGGTTGAAATGGATACCCCCTTGCTAACCATGAATACCAAAGAAGGAGATAACAGTGATTTTTATGGGAAGGCCTACACAACTGGATTTTTAGATATTTCTGGATATGGCGATCAGACGTTTTTCGACATGACATTGAAGAGTGAAAAAGGCACAACCTTTATCTTGCCTATGAGTTCTTCGGGAGAGTTGCAGTTCGACTCATACATTCAATTTGTTAATCCGTTAGACACCGCTACGAAGAAGGAATTAAAAGCTGATTTGAGCGGAATAACCATGAACATGCAGCTCGATGTAACGGAAGACGCCGAGTTTCAAGTTATTTTCGATGAGGCCGTTGGTGATGTTATGAAAGGAAGAGGGAAGGGGCATTTATCAATGATCATTAATAACTTAAGCACGTTCAACATGTATGGTATGTTGGAACTTACACAGGGAAGTTATTTATTCACGTTGAAGAATTTATTGAATAAACCTTTCGAAGTAAAACCAGGTGGTACCATCGCTTGGTATGGAGACCCCATGGCAGCGGAACTAGATATGCAAGCGATTTATAAAAGCTCAGCAAGTTTGAACGATATAATTCCAGACCCCACTCAAACTTCGGGCAAGAGAGTTCCGGTGAATTTGATCATGGGTCTTCAAGGTAAAATGATGAATCCAACCATTGGTTTCGATTTGGAGTTACCACAGTCAGATCAACTAACGAAATCACGTCTGGCAAGTGTCATAAGCACAGAGCAAGAACGAAACAGACAAGCATTTGCTTTGTTGGTAATGGGAAGGTTTATCAGTCCTCCAAACATTACTCAGACTGGAGGATCAGGCGTAGGTTTAGCAAGTAATGGTAGTGAATTAATTTCGAGTCAGATTTCCAATTGGCTCAGTCAGATCAGCGATGATTTCGATTTAGGTTTTAATTATCGTCCGGGAGATAAAATAAGCAACGAACAAATTGAATTGGCACTTAGCACACAATTGTTCAATGACCGCGTGAGTGTTACAGGTAACTTTGGAGTGGCTAGAGGAGGCGCAAACACAAGTCAAACTACGAATTATATCGGAGATGTTCGTGTGGAATACAACATTACGGAAGATGGTAAAATTCGTTTAATGGTATACAATGAAAGTAATGACAGTCGAATGACAACGACGACTCAGAGTCCGTATACGCAAGGTATTGGTGTTATTTACCAAGAAGAGTTTGATAACTGGAAACAATTAGCAGAAGGGATACAAGAATTGTTCAAACGAAACTCGACTAAATCCCCTGGGGACTAATCCACAAAGTGGAATTGTTACTTCGCTTTAAACTTCGCTATTGCTGCACGAGTGAAATCACTCAAAACAAGTCGACCAGAAATTCCGGCTCTTTCGAATAGCAGGGTGTCCCAGTGCTCGGTATTTTTCCAAAAGATTTTCTTCAATTCAGACATAGCTTCTGGATTGCTGTTGTTCAGCTTTTCAGCCAACGTTTGAATAGCAGCGTCCATAGCTTCAACGGTGTCGAACACTTCTGCGTACAATCCTTTTTCACGCGCCCATTGCGCACTTTGCCATTCGCTAGTATTAATAGCCAATTGCGACATAGCAGATAATCCAATTTTACGTTCAACAGCTGGTCCAACTACGAACGGACCAATTCCAACTACCAACTCGCTCAGCTTAACAGAAGAAGCTGAAGTTGCAAAACAATAATCTACAGCAGCGGCAATTCCAACTCCACCACCAACGGCTTTGTTTTGAACACGTCCGATAACAAGCTGCGGAATTTTACGAAGTGCATTAATCACCATGGCGAATCCCGAGAAAAATACATTTCCCTCTTCGGTATTTTGAATGGCAACCAATTCATCGAAACTAGCTCCTGCGCAAAAAGCTTTTTCCCCTTCACTCTTCAACACAACCACACGAACATCTTCGCGTGTTCCTATTTCCTCAATGGTTGCAGCGAGCTCACGAAGCAAAGCTCCTGGAAGCGAGTTACTTTGTGGGTGAAAGAAAGTGATGGTTGCAATTCCATTTGAATTTTCTACAGATACTTTTCCGTTTTCCATAATGAATCTATGTTGAATGAAAAGGGCTGCCGAAGCAGCCCGTAATATTATCCTCTTTTTGCAATGGGCACATAATCGCGAAGATCATGTCCAGTGTAGATTTGACGTGGACGACCGATTGGTTCTCCTTGTTCAATCATTTCTTTCCATTGTGCCACCCAGCCTGGTAAACGTCCTAATGCGAACATTACCGTGAACATTTCTGTTGGAATACCAATTGCGCGATAGATGATTCCAGAGTAGAAGTCTACGTTTGGATACAACTTACGCTCTACGAAATACTCATCTTTCAATGCCACTTCTTCCAATTGCTTTGCAATGTCAAGAATTGGATCGTGAATGCCTAATTTGTTCAACACATCGTCACACGCTTTCTTAATGATACGGGCACGTGGATCGAAGTTTTTGTATACGCGGTGACCAAATCCCATCAAGCGGAAAGGATCATTTTTATCTTTTGCTTTATCAACCCATTTAGAAACATCACCACCGTCGTTCTTTATCTTTTCAAGCATTTCAATAACTGCTTGGTTAGCACCGCCGTGAAGAGGTCCCCATAGCGCAGCAATTCCCGCAGAGATAGAGGAGTACAAGTTACTTTGTGATGAACCAACCATACGCACGGTAGAGGTAGAGCAGTTCTGCTCATGATCGGCGTGTAAGATTAACAATTTGTTCAAAGCATCTTCAATCACTGGGTCAATTTCATATTCGAACGTAGGCAATGCGAACATCATGTGCAAGAAGTTCTGCGTATACGTATATGCATTGCGTGGGTATACAATCGGATGTCCACTGCTTACTTTGAAAGCTTGCGCCGCCAAAGTTGGCATTTTCGCCATAAGACGATGAATGGTTAAATCAATATCTCTGAAGTTATTCGGATTTTGCGATTCTGGGTAGAATGTTGACATGCTCGCGATCATGGAAGACAATACGCCCATTGGGTGTGCGTGAGTTGGATACGCTTCATAGAAACGCTTCATGTCTTCGTGCACCAACGTGTGGTGACTGATGCTCTCTGTGAAGTAGCGTAGTTCCTTTTCAGTTGGAAGATCTCCGTACACCAATAAATAAGAAACTTCCAAGAAAGTACCGTATTCTGCAATTTGCTCAATTGGGTAACCGCGGTACCATAATTTTCCTTCCTCTCCATCTAAAAACGTGATAGCGCTTTTTGCAGCCCCGGTATTTTTGAAACCGCTGTCTAAAGTAACATAACCAGTTAAGTCACGAAGCTTCGTAATGTCAATAGCTTTTTCGTTCGTAGAGCCTGTAAATACGGGTAGTTCGTATTCTACTCCGTCTAATATTATTCTTGCTGTCTCTCCCATTGCAATTGCAGTTTTAAGTGTGCGCAAGATAAACTAGGAATTTCCAAACACAAAGGAAATCTGAAGGATTTATTGGAACTTCGTAATTAGAAAACCGAAGGTTTTATTCCTACTGCGTAATGGGAAATCCTTCGGATTTATTCCTACGGAGTAATTGGAACTACGTTATGCGTACGTTGTAATTGGAAAACCGGAGGTTTTATAACTACTACGTAATGGGAAATCCTACGGATTTATTCCTACTACGTAATGGGAAATCCTATGGATTTATTCCTACTTCGTAATTCCTACTTCGTAATTGGAACTTCGTTATGCGTACGTTGTAATTGGAAAACCTTTGGTTTTATGGGGGTTTGGGAGGTTCTTATCGGGAAATGACGAATAAATAGCACATAGGACTTTCTTGAGAAGGGGGTGAATTTTGAATTCTAAATTATTACAAAATGAAAATTCAAGATTTATCGAAAGAGCTGTCTTATGACGTCTTTGATCTCTGTAACGAATTGAAAAATGTTCGAAGAGAATTTGAAGTGAGCAATCAACTGAAAAGATGCAGTACCAGTGTGGCTGCAAACATTCAAGAATCTCAAAGTGCCGAATCGAAGAAGGACTTCATTCATAAACTTCGCATTGCAAGGAAAGAATGCAAGGAAACCATTTATTGGCTCGAATTGGTTCGCGATAAAATAGAGGTTTCACTTTCCATTCAACCCTTCATCTCGAAATACCAACAACTCAGTTATCTCATTTGGCGAATTACGGTTAATTCAAAATAACACAGTTTCAATTACGAAATAGATATAAAATCTTTGATTTTCCCATTACGCAGTAGGAATAAAACCTACGGTTTTCCAATTATGAAATAGGAATAAAATCTCCGATTTTCCAATTACGTAGTTCCAATAAAACCTTCGGTTTTCAATTATTTTTTCGGAAGAAATTCCGTCACCTTCGCGATCCAAGCATCTGGACCACCCGCCATGTAACCGTTTTGTCCAAGAGAGGCGAGGTTAATGCGTCCGTCGTCGGTAGGGGTAGGCATTACGAAGTGGCAGGTTGGGTAGCCTTGAACCGCAAACATTTGTTGCAATTGACGGTTCTGATCTTTAATGGTTTGTGGTTGTTCCTTTTTTCTTGGGTAATCTAATTCAACTAAGATTACATTTTCTTTCGCCCATTTGGTGAATGTCTCTGTTCTGAATACTTCGTTTTGTAAACGAATGCACCATCCGCACCAATCGCTTCCTGTAAAGAATAACATGATAGGCTTTTTCGTTTCGTATGAAAGTCCAATGGCCTTGTTCAAGTCTGTCTCCCAAGCCTCGCTTTCCGGCTGTGTAACTTGCGCATTTGCAGGTTTTGCAACGGTCGATGGGACGTTTTGAGCGCATGCATTCAACGTGAATGATACAATGAATGCTGAAAGGATTACTCTAAATGACATAGCCTTGTTTGAAGTGTTCATGAAGCGAATATAAGTAAAGAGCGATTTTATTTCACTCCGCCCATTAACTTTTTAATTAAAGGAGACAGCGCTATAACAACGATTCCAGCGATTAATGCGTAAATCGCCAACTGATAGTAACCGTTGGTGTAGGAAATTAGCTTTTCGGTATTGGTTGCATTCTCATCAGGATTCGCCATGCCTGCGCCCAAGATACCCGCTGCGTATTGGCCATAAGCAGATGCCAGGAACCACATTCCCATCATAACACCCCATAAATGTTTCGGAGCAAGCTTCGTCATAATTGATAGTCCAATAGGGGATAGGCAAAGTTCGCCGAGGGTAATCACTAGATAAGCCACAGTGAATATGTCAAGCGATGTAACTCCGTTTTCATCTGCAAAGAAACGAGTTGCATAGAAAATATAAAAGGCTAATGCCAAGAACAAAAATCCAAATCCAAACTTGATCATGGTGTTCGGTTCCGATTTTCTTTTAGCGAGCCAAATCCATAGAAGCCCAACCAATGCGGAAAATGCAATGACAAAAACTGAGTTCGCAGTGTTATTTAAAACATTGGGATCAATAGGTATGTGCAAGACAGTCCCATGCAAATTGTTAAGCGCAAACAAACTCAAAGACCCTCCGCTTTGCTCGAAAAACGCCCAAAAAACAATCGAGAAAAAAATGAAGAACAGAGCTGCTAGCAGTCTATAAACCTCGACCTTGGTGAGTTTGGTCATTTCATAAATAAGGTAGAGGATAGTTGCTGGACCAATGATATACATGAACAAATCGGTGTACGCCGTATTTTTTATCATGATAAGAATAAGCGGAATACAGATTAATGATCCCGCAAAAACTAACAATTCGCGTGTTTTTCTTTTTTTGCTGGAAAGATCTTTCAAAGGAGAATCTCCGATTGGGCCAAGATGCTTTTTGGTGAAGTAAAAAGTTATCAATCCAATAATCATAACAAATCCCGCTAGGGAAAATGCAAAGTTCCAAGAATAGCTTTTTCCAACCCAAACGCATAGGAAACCTCCCAAAAGCGCACCAACATTAATGCCCGTGTAAAACAACCCAAAGCCTGCGTCACGTCGATCGTCATTGTCTTTGTAAAGCGCACCAACCATGGTAGAAATGTTTGGTTTGAAGAATCCAGTGCCGATAACTGTTACACTAATTCCAATGAAGAAGAATTCATGCGGAGAAACTGCCAAAATAAAACTTCCCACAATCATAAGCGCTCCTCCCCAGAAGAGTGATTTTTTGAATCCAAGAATTTTATCTGCAAACAAACCTCCCACAAACGTGAAGGCATAAACGAACGCCTGAATAGCACCATACTTAAGGTTTGCTTCTTGGTCGTTGAAGAACAGTTCTTTTACCATGAATACGGTGAGCATACCGCGCATTCCGTAGAATGAAAAACGCTCCCACATTTCCGTTAAAAACAGGTGCCAGACTTGTTTCGGATATTTTCCTTCGAAGTTTTGAATTTGCTCTAATTGCATGGATGTAAATTTTGTGATGGGAAAGATAAAAAAAACCTCTGACAAGCGGAGGTTTTATAAGTGATAAGGAAAGTTTTTACTGAACGTTGTTTTCTTTCATTACAGAATTCAACCATTTCAACATAACAATAAGTACAAATGCAGCAAGAAGCACAAGCCCACAGTTCATGTAGAAGAAATCTTCTTTGTGCGCGGTAGACTCCCACATGCTTGACAACATACCCGACAATTTATTTCCCACAGATATTGCCAAGAAGAATCCGCCCATCATAAGCGCTGTAATACGAGGAGGTGAAAGTTTCGACACCAGTGATAATCCCATTGGTGATAAACACAATTCTCCAATTGTAATAACACCATAAGATGCAATTAACCAAAGTGAACCTGCTTTCATCGTTAAATCGTTTGTAGCGAACACTGCACCAACCATTACTAATGCAGAAAGTGCAGTAATGATTAGTCCAATAGCAATCTTCGTTGGAGTACTTGGCTCTTTCTTTTTACTTCTCATGAATCCGAATATGCCTACTATAATTGGAGTAAGTAACACTACCCAAAACGGGTTAATGGATTGGTACAATTCTGTACTGTAAAGTTTCATGTCTGAACCAACAGCAGGAACCTCATTCTTAGGCAATGTTTCGAAGTACTTGCGGGACTTTTCCAATTGGGTAATCTCATCAGATTTCGCAACTTTCGCTTTGTGCTCTTCAGCGGAAACATCAGGCATAGCGCCTTCAACTCCGCGCAATACTTTAATTGTCGAATCGAATTGAGCTTGAGGAAGTGCAACAATGTCATTGTTCACGACAACCTGAGCCATATTCATTTCTTGCGCGACATTCGCTACACTCTCTGACATCTTTCTATCAGTGTGGTCTTCAGCCCAAATGGTAAGGGCATCTCCGTTCTGATGGAATATTGCGAAGAACAAGATTACGCAGGTAAACACAGCAAGAAGAGCTTTGATTGCACGACTTTCTTTTGCCTCTGATTTGAATGCTAGATAAATGAAGAATGCGATAACCGGAAGACATCCTATAATGAATGCGTCGTTAGTATCTGAACCCAAGAAATTACCAGGAATCATATATCCGATAATTCCAAAGATGAACATTGGCACAACTGTAAGCGATAGGATTTTACCTGTTGACATATCACCGTCTTGAACAGGCTTAACTACATCGACATGTTTAATGTGCTTGGTTCCAAGAAGAAATACAACAACACCGATTAACATACCTACACCGGCAGCCGCGAATGCATGACCCCAGCCGTAGTTAATGCGCATATACGCTGCAACGAAATTGCAAATGAATGCACCAATGTTAATTCCCATGTAGAAGATGTTGTATCCAGCGTCTTTCTTGTCTTTTAATTCATCTGAGCTGTAAAGATTTCCTACAAGTGTTGAAATGTTTGGCTTGAAAAATCCGTTTCCAAGAATAATCAAGAACAAAGCAACATAAAAGCTTAATTCAGAATGAATGGAAAGGCAGAAATATCCGGCAGACATCATAAGTCCACCCATAATAATTGATCGGCGATATCCTAAAAGACGGTCAGCCAACAAACCACCGATGAATGGAGTTAAGTATACGAGTCCAAGGTAGGTTCCGTAGATATCAGATTTTTTGGCTGAAGAAAATCCCATTCCGCCGCTGTTCCAATTTTCAATCATGTAAAGAGAGAAAATTCCAAGCATAAGATAATACCCAAATCTCTCCCACATTTCCGTTCCGAAGAGGTACCAAAGTCCTTTTGGATGTTTGTTTTGTTTAGACTGTTCCATATTAATTTTAAATTCTGTAAAGGTTAGGTTTCAAAAATAAGTGAAAGGAGGCAATTATGGTTACTTCACTAAGAAAGTTCCTGAAACTTGATAGTTTTCAACACCTCCGCAAACAGATGAGAGGACAAGTGTGTAGAAATATGTTCCTTGTGTGAACTCCTCTTTATTTGGACAGAACATTTCAGGAGTTGATGTTTCAAAAATCAACTCTCCCCAACGATTGAAAATTTTCAAATCGAATGTATTCAACAATGAGTACAATTCGCTTTGGGCAAGGCCGGGCAAGAAAGGAGTCCAGCAGGGATTCAATAAATCACCATCCGTAACGGTTACAATGGTTGGATATTGAACCAAATCAATAGCAAACTGACTCGAAGAACTTTCAGGAATAAATATGATTTGTGAATCAGTGCATCCAGAAGCATTATCTGTTGCAATAACAAAGTATTCACCTGTTGCTGACACGGTTGGATTGATTCCATTAATTCCATCAACTAAAAAACCATCGAGGGTGCTCCAAGCTAAACTATAGTCGTTTGAATTATTCACTACGACATTCAAAATTGGAATAACAGGATGAAGACAATTCAATGTGTCTTGAACACCAATGGTTACTGAAGGTATAGTGATGTTTTCGGCTACTGAAATATTCGCACTTGATTCACATCCGTTGATATTATCAGTAACAGTTAAGGCGTATGTTCCCGCTGCATCAATTGTAATTTCAGAAGAGCCTTGTCCAGATTGAATTCCCGGCCCCGTCCAAGTGTACACAGGAGTAGATGCATTTGTTGCAGAACTAATGGATACGCTCTGAGTGATGCAATTCAAACCGGAAAAACAAGAAAGGTTAACCGTTGGAATATCGAAATTGCCCGTCACAGTTATCGTTTCAGTATCGAAACAATTGTTGTTTAATGTTGCATTAACAATATATATTCCAGCACCGGCAACATTTATACTTGGAGTAGTGGACCCGCCATTGATAGTGCCATTTGTGGTTGTCCAATTGAAGGCTGCATTGGGAAAGCCATTTACCATAGCTGATAAACTTCCATTCGGATTATTACAATTTAACTGCTGTGTTCCTCCGGTTATGATTTGAAAATCGGAATAATCGGCAACAATCGTCAGGGTATCCATAGCTTGACAGATTCCCTGATAGTCAGTGAGGATCGAATAAAATCCCGGTGAGTTAACCGTCGCCGAAAATGCGGAAGTACCAGATATGAAATTTCCATCAGAGGTAATCCACATGAAGGTGACACCATTGATGTTACTAATGGAATTGATTGTTGTCTGAGGGTTGGCGCAATTGATATCGGAAAGGGCGCTGGCGTCAATAGTCAGCGGCTCGACCGTAACAATGAAATCTTGTTCCGAAATAACGCCACATAAATCTGTGTAAATAACGTGATAGGTTGTTGTCGTATCTGGATTAGCAACGGGGCTTGGGCCTGTTGAAGTGCTTAATGCTGTGGTAGGAGACCAGTTAAACGTTCCGTTTACATCTGCACCGCTTATTGTTAGCACGGCGGCAGCTCCGGGACAAATGGTTAATTCATTTGACGTGTTTAAAATGTCGGGAGTTAAACACACGCTCTGAACATTTGATAAGCCGCCTGTTCCTGCCGTGAATCCCCAATTTACTAAATTTTGTCCACCGAAAATTGAATTCGTAATGTCGATTGTTGTTTGAATGCGCAGCACACATTCGAAATAAACAGAGAACAATTGTGTTGAAGGCTCCCAAACGATTCGAACAGGGTGGTTCTGCCCGTCTTCCGTGTTGGCATTGGTTGCGTTCATTTGAACAGGTCCAGCTAGGTTTCCTGCAAGGTTGTGGTTTACGTTACCGTTAGATTGAATCGCAATGTGATCGTACGTTGGGTCTGAATAATCAGCAAAATTTTGGTATGTGTCAAACTCAACAGCGAGACTCGTTCCGAAATTCAAATATCCCATTCCTCCCCCAGTTGCTCCAATGGCCGTTGTTCCTTGTGTATGCAGCACAAAACACATTCCGTCTGCGCCATTCACATCGGCATAACCGAGTAACATTTCAAAAGATAAATCGAAAGGGTCATTTAAATCAATCTGATTAGCATACCAAACGGTACCGTTCTGTGTTCCAATAGCCGGGGTAAGCTGGTAGCAATCGTTTCCAGTAGCTGTTGCAGATCCGTTTAAGAAATAGGCTTGTCCGAAAAGGTTACTTAAGCTTAAAAAAGTAAATGCAATTAAAAGATAATTTTTCATAGTGAAAATGAGAGAAGTAAATATACGCATTTACTTCATTCCACGCTCTTTTCTCAGCTGATCATATGACTCTTGAACCTTGATGAACTTCTCCTGCGCTGCTTTTTGATACTCATCACCCAAATCTTTCACTTTATCAGGATGATATTTCATAGCCATTTTTCGGAAGGCTTTTTTAACTTCCTCATCTGTTGCAGTAGCCTCGATTTCCAAGATTTTATATGCTGAAGCCGCATCTTTGTAGAACATGGCCTGAATGCTTTCATAGTCTTTCTGACTAATGTTTAAATCAGATGCAATTTGTTTAATCAACTCGGCTTCCGCCTTCGCAACTTGTCCATCTGACTTCGCTATTCCAAATAAATAATGAAGCAATTGCAAGCGCATCGGATGCTCCATGAAGTCGCGAATCTGATGACACACTTCACGAACAGGAATATCCTTGTTTAAAAGTTCTTTTAAAATTCCAATTTTTTCAGCTGCTGCAGCCGGGCCGAATTGTCTGTCGAAAAATTCTCTGATATACTGAAGCTCGCTCTTCATGAGCTTTCCATCTGCTTTCATTACCGCTGCAGATAAGACCAATAAGGCGGAGGAGAAATCTCCGCTCTGCGTGTGTCGCGCATATGTCCGAGGACGCCCACCAGATTGTTGGTCTTGCGTGCTCAATGACTTGTCCTCGGCCATGTAGCCAACCGCAAATCCAATTAATCCGCCAATTGGTCCGCCTAAGGCCCAACCAATTGCGCCACCTACCCATTTTCCAAATGCCATAATTTATTCGATAATAATTCCAACCGGACAATGATCCGATCCCATAATTTCATTTAAGATAAATGCATCTTTTACATGTGGAAGGAAATTCTCACTCACCATGAAGTAATCAATTCTCCAACCCACATTTTTCGCACGCGAGTTGAAACGCGCACTCCACCAACTGTATTTCACGACTTCCGGATAAAAATGTCTGAATGAATCTTTGTAACCAGATGAAATGAAAGTTGAAAGTCCGTCGATTTCACGTTGCGTATAACCCGCGCTCTTGTTGTAATTGCTTTTCGGATTTGCTAAGTCAATGGCTTGGTGCGCCACATTCAAGTCTCCGCATAAAACAACAGGCTTTGTTTTTTCTAAATTTTGAAGGTGCTTCAACAAATCAGCGTCCCATGTTTCTCTGTAATCCAAGCGAGCCAATTCAGAACCACTGTTTGGAACGTAAGTATTCACCAAGAAAAATTTATCGTACTCTGCCGTAATGACTCTTCCTTCCTGATCGTGTTCTTCAATGCCTAATCCGAAGGTAACGCTCAATGGCTTTTCTCTCGATATTAGAGCAGTGCCGCTATAGCCGGGACGAACGGCAGAACTCGAATAAATGTGATATCCTGAAATGTTTTGCAACGCTTCTTGCACCTGCGCGTCGTTTGCTTTCGTTTCCTGCAAACAAAGCACATCTGGATTCATGATTTTAAAATCTTCGAAGAAGGTTTTCTTGGTGGTCGCGCGAACGCCGTTTACGTTGAATGAAATGAGTTTCATAATATGTTACATGTTTCGTCTATACTGCCCACCAACATTGAAAAGGGTGGAAGTGATTTGTCCAAGCGAACAATACTTCACCGATTCCATTAATCGCTCAAACAAGTTCCCTTGAGTGATTGCAATTTTTTGTAGCTCACTTAATTCTTTTTGAGCTTTTGCTTCGAATGCTTTTTGTAGACTCGAAACCGTTTGAATTTGAAATTCTTTTTCTTCCTCGGTTGCGCGAATAATTTCTTTCGGAAGAATTGTCGGAGATCCTTTTGAAGACAAGAACGTATTCACTCCAATAATAGGAAACTCACCCGTGTGCTTTAAAGTCTCATAGTACAAACTTTCTTCTTGAATCTTTCCGCGTTGATACATGGTTTCCATGGCTCCAAGAACTCCGCCACGCTCTGTGATTCTGTCAAATTCTGTCAATACGGCTTCTTCAACCAGTTCTGTAAGTTCTTCCGTAATGAATGAACCTTGCATTGGGTTTTCGTTTTTCGCTAAGCCCAATTCGCGGTTAATGATCAACTGAATAGCCATTGCTCTGCGAACACTTTCTTCGGTCGGAGTGGTTATAGCTTCGTCATAAGCGTTCGTGTGTAAACTGTTGCAATTGTCGTAGATAGCATACAAAGCTTGTAGCGTAGTGCGAATATCGTTGAAGTCAATTTCTTGCGCGTGCAAACTTCTTCCTGATGTTTGAATGTGGTATTTCAACATCTGAGCACGAGCGTTTGCACCATATTTCTTCGCCATAGCTTTCGCCCAAATGCGACGAGCTACGCGACCGATTACGGCATACTCTGGATCAATTCCGTTGCTGAAGAAGAACGATAAGTTCGGTCCGAACTCGTTAATGTCCATTCCTCTGCTGAGGTAATATTCAACATATGTAAATCCATTGGCCAGCGTGAACGCCAATTGCGTAATCGGATTCGCACCCGCTTCTGCAATGTGGTATCCAGAGATGGAAACACTGTAAAAATTTCTTACTTTATGTTGAATGAAATATGACTGCACGTCGCCCATTAGACGCAACGCAAATTCTGTAGAGAAGATGCAGGTGTTCTGCGCTTGGTCTTCTTTCAATATATCTGCTTGAACAGTACCGCGAACAACGCTTAAGGTTTCAACTTTAATTTTTTCGTAAACGGAAGCTTCTAAAACTTCGTCGCCAGTGCAACCGAGAAGCATTAATCCAAGTCCGCTGTTTCCTTCCGGAAGAGGGCCTTGGTAGCTTGGACGGGTTAATCCATGTGCTTCCCACTTTGATTTCAGAACCTTTTCAACTTGCGCTTCTAATTTGTTTTCACGAATGTATTTTTCGCACGCTTGATCAATGGCCGCATTCATGAAGAAGGCGAGGAGCATAGGCGCCGGACCGTTGATGGTCATGGAAACCGAAGTCTTCGGATCAGATAAATCGAATCCGCTGTATAGCTTCTTCGCATCGTCTAGGCAACAGATGCTCACACCTGAGTTTCCTACTTTACCGAAAATATCTGGACGGTATCCCGGATCGTTTCCATATAAAGTAACGCTATCAAACGCAGTAGACAAGCGCTTTGCAGGCATGCCCAAACTTACGTAGTGGAAGCGACGGTTTGTTCTTTCCGGTCCGCCTTCACCTGCGAACATACGCGTTGGATCTTCGCCTTCGCGTTTGAAAGGGAAGAGACCTGCGGTGTATGGAAATTCTCCAGGAACATTTTCTTGAAGTGACCATTTTACAATGTCTCCCCACGATTTGTATTTCGGAAGGGCTACTTTCGGAATGCGTGAGTGTGAAAGCGATTTAGTAGACGCTTCCATTTGAATTTCTTTGTCGCGCACTTTGAATGTGAAAATATCTCCGCTGTACGAAGCTTTCTTTGCTTCCCAGTTTTGAAGGAGGTTCCAAAGGTGTGGATCGAAATCCATTTTAATGCGATCGAACGAAGCTTCCAAATGTTTGATGGAAATTTCTTTGGTCTCGTTGTTCTCTCCTTCGCGAAGCGCATTCAGCGCGATGTTCAGTCCGTATAATTTTTCTGCGATCTCTGATTGCTTGTTCACCCAAGCGTCGTAGGCGCGATTGGTTTCGGCAATTTCAGAGAGGTAGCGTGTTCTGTTTGGTGGAATGATATAGACCTTCTCGCTTTGCTCGGCGGTGAGTTCAAACGTTGTTTGAAATTTAGCTTGTGTCTTTTCATTCAGCTTGTCAATGATCATACGGAACAAGCTATTCGTTCCCGGATCGTTGAATTGCGAAGCAATGGTTCCAACCACAGGAAGGCTGTCTTCTGGCGCATCCCACATTTGGTGGTTGCGAATGTATTGCTTGCGCACATCGCGCAGCGCATCTAACGCACCGCGTTTGTCGAACTTGTTAATCGCAACCACATCGGCGAAATCGAGCATGTCGATTTTCTCCAATTGACTGGCTGCGCCGAATTCCGGAGTCATGATGTACAATGCGACATCGCTGTGATCCATGATCTCCGTATCGCTTTGCCCAATACCGCTCGTCTCTAAAATGATGAGATCGAATCCGGCAACTTTCAACACGTTAACTGCTTCGGCTACGTGCTTTGAAAGCGCCAAATTGCTTTGACGTGTTGCAAGCGATCGCATGTAGACGCGGTCGTTTTTAATGGCGTTCATTCTTATGCGATCGCCGAGTAATGCACCGCCGGTCTTTCTTTTCGAAGGGTCAACGGATATAATGCCGATGTGCTGATCAGGAAAATCTAAAAGGAATCTTCGCACGAGTTCGTCGACCATGCTCGATTTTCCTGAGCCTCCTGTTCCAGTAATTCCTAAAACAGGCGTTTTAGAAAGCTTCGCTTTTTCATGAAGCTCAGCAATGAATGCGCTGTGCTCTTCAGGGAAATTCTCAGCTGCGGAGATAACTTGAGCAAGGCATGCGTCTTTTTTAGAAGCAACTTCCTCAAGTGAATAGTTCAATGTTTTTCCTGTTGGAAAATCGCATCGCTCTACCAAATCGTTGATCATGCCTTGAAGTCCCATGGCACGTCCGTCATCTGGATGATAAATTCGAGTTATGCCATAACCTTGTAATTCCGCAATTTCTTCAGGTAGAATCGTTCCACCACCACCACCGAAAATCTTAATGTGTCCACAGCCTTTTTCCTTCAATAAATCAAACATGTATTTGAAATATTCCGTGTGACCACCTTGGTAGCTGGTCATGGCAATGGCTTGGGCATCTTCCTGAATGGCAGTGTTCACAACCTCTTCAACACTTCTGTCGTGTCCCAAGTGAATGACCTCACATCCGGTCGACTGAATAATTCGACGCATGATATTAATTGCCGCATCGTGCCCATCGAAAAGAGAGGCAGCTGTTACAATTCGAATCTTGTTCTTTGGGGTATATGGAATGGCTTCTTGCATAGTTCGAGTATAGTTTCGCTAATTTACGAATTGCGCCGTGAAAACTTAGATTTTCTCAAGGGTTATCTTGAGTTACGGAATTGTTAAGGTGTTAAAGATAGATTCACCTTTATTTAACGCTGTCGAAATGTAGTTCGCGGCAGAATCGAATTTCTTTGTTTTATGCAAGACGATTTAAAATTGCCGTATGAACACCTGGGGTTAGAAAATGACTTTGCTCACTTTTCTAGGGCCTTCGCTCACCCTGCGCGTGTGACCATTCTTTTAGAAATGATTAAAAGCAACGGTGTCGTTGAAGGGCGAGTGGTTGAAGTGCCTGGTATGTCACCGTCTACTGTGATACAGCATCTGAGAGAAATGAAGAAAAGCACGATTATAGACGGAAGAATTTTCGGAATGCGTTCTAAGTATTGGATTTCCAAGGAGGCGCTCCTATTTTTTGAGAATATTTCGAAACAGTTCTTCTGCCAGTTCGAAACATTAACTTAACATTGGAGGTCTAATGTTAACTCAGAGATAACTCTTTTTGTGTTTTAAATCAACTTATCTGTATTTGTTTCGCATTCATGAAAATGAATGATCAAATGAAAAAAACATCAGTCCTGTTTTTATTGTTTTTCACGTGTTTAACAGCTGCTGCTCAGACTATTATTAAAGGCACTGTTTTAAATACTTCGGCCGAACCTATTGTTGGAGCCATTATTATGGTAGACGGTACCGCTTTTGGTGCGGCCTCAAACGCTTTTGGTGAATATCGTATTGATGTGAAGACGGGCGGAAATTATTCATTGGAAGTGAAGGCCATTTCATACGCGACTCAGAAAATTTCAGGGATAGAAATCGCTTCGGGAAAAGAATTAAAAGCCGATATCGTTTTGCAATCTGAATCATTCATGGTTGGCGGAGGTGTGGAAATTAAAGACTTCCGCAAAACCAGTTCAGAGGCTGCAGTTATTATGGAGATGCGCGAGGCGAAAGGAGTGGTAAGTGGGGTAGGTGCAGTTCAAATTCAAAAAGGACAAGATAGAAATGCTTCTGAAGTCGCTCGTAGAATTCCCGGGGTGACCATCATCGACAACCGTTTTGTTATGGTACGTGGACTAACCGAGCGTTACAATGCAGTTATGATGAATGGAATTCTTGTTCCTTCTTTGGAGCCAGACGTTCGTTCATTCTCTTTCGATCTTATTCCGAGTCAGGCAATCGATCGCTTCCTCATATTTAAATCACCATCTCCGGATCTTCCCGGTGAATTCGCTGGAGGCGCCATAAATGTTTACACGAAAAACTTTCCGGATTACAACACTTCGTTGGACGTTAGCATGGCAACCAATTATCGTTCGAACACAACAGGGCAAGAGTTTTTAAGCAATGTGAATTCAAAGTCAGAGGCTTTGGGTTTCGATAACGGTACGCGTGATTTACCTTCAATTTTCCCAGCCAATATTTCAAGCAACATTTCGGATCAAGAAGCTAGAACACTGAGCCAAGCCCTTCCCAATACGTGGGGATATGAATCAGAAACAGCCTTACCCGATCGTCGTGTGAACGTATCTTTTGGAAAGCGCTTTCAGACAGAGAAAGTTCAATTCGGTAATTTTACTGCGATTAGTTATTCAAGAACTGCTCAACGTCAAAATTCACATCGACTAGATTACAACGTGTTCGACGCTGCGACACAAGTTAGTGACACCGTATTCTCTTTCGACGATATGATTTATCAGAAGAATGCCAATGTGGGTGTGCTTCACAATTGGGGAATCAAGACTGATAAAAGTTTTATCGAATTCAAAAACTTCTTGAATCAAAACGGTTTGCAATCGAACACCTTCAGAACAGGTCGTGCATTGGAAGAGGGAAACTACCGTCAGGAATATTCATTCCGCTACACTGAGCGACGCATGTACAATACCCAATTAACAGGAACACATGAATTGTTTAATGGAAAGGGAAACCTGAATTGGGCATTGGGTTACGCACAAACAAGAAGAAACGACCCTGACTGGAAGCGTATCCGTTACACTCGTCCATTGGATGGTTCTGACGAGAATTTTCATGCTTACTTCACAACGGTGGCGCAGCCATTTTATTCAGGAAGACTATTTATGAGCCTGAAGGAAGATGTGCGCACATACGCTGCCAATTACGAGCATAAACTGAAACAATTAAACTCGGATAAGGAGAAGCCTAAATTTGCCACTGTTAAGGCTGGTTTTTATATTGAAGACAAAGACCGCGATTTCGGTTCAAGAAATTTAGGATACGTGATAGATGCTTTCAATTTCGATTGGAACAAGGACACAACAAGTATTGCAAACATTCTTGCGCCTTCTAACATGCAAGATTCAACGGGATTTACCCTTGGAGAAGATACGCGCGGAGCAGACAGGTACCATGCTTCTTCAAACCTCTATGCTGGTTATGCTATGCTAACGTTACCTTTCGAGAGATTGACAGTTTCGGGCGGTATCAGACTTGAGCAGAACTCTCAAGTCTTGACCAGTGCTGACATCACAGGTACACCTATTAAAGCATCATTAGATTCATTGGTTTTCCTTCCTTCCATAAATGTCTCATATACGCTAAGTAAGAAAACAATGCTAAGAGCGGCATACGGGAAAACGGTTAATAGACCTGAGTTTCGTGAATTGGCGCCATTCAGTTTCTATGATTTCGAAAACAATTTCATCAATACAGGTAATCCGAATTTGACCTTCGCTACCAATTCAAACGCAGACATACGCATAGAACATTACCCTTCGAATACAGAGTATTTGAGCGCTGCATTGTTCTACAAAGAATTTAATAATCCGATTGAGCCTTACTTCGTGCCGGGCGTTGGATCAGGTGGAACACGTAGTTTCGCTCCTGGAAATGCTTTGGGTGCAACGAGCTATGGCGTAGAATTCGATATTCGCAAGTCGTTGAAGGAAATGACTGCCAACAGAATACTTCAGAACTTAACGGTGGTTGCGAATGCTTCTTTCATTAAGTCAGACATTCAAGTAAGTGCCGAAGGTGTTGCTTCAGGATTGAATCCGAATCGTCCAATGGTTGGACAGTCTCCGTATATTATTAATGGCGGATTGTATTACGACAACGATTCCACTGGATGGCAAGTGACGGTATTGTACAACCGCATAGGTCCTCGTGTTACCATTGTAGGTATTCCTGATATTCCAGAAGTTTATGAAATGTCTCGCGACATGTTAGACATTACCATTACCAAGTCTTTCAAAAACGGATTTTCTGTTCGCGCGGGTGTTCAGGATATCTTAAAACAAGATTTCGTTTTCCTTCAAGATGCGAATCAAGATGGAAAGTTAAGTCGCGCCAATGATCAACGTTTGCAGTACTTCAACCGAGGTAATTACTGGAGTGTAACACTCAGTTATAAATTCCGAGAGGATGTAAAGCAGACGCAAAAGAAGAAGTAGGCTTAACATTCTCTTAAAGCACATAACATTCTATTGAGAATTGAATAATGAATACATAAGTTATTCATCATCTTCTCATAAAGAATAAGGGGCAATTTTGCGGAAACAAATTCAAACTAATGAAAAAACTTTTATTCTCTTTCGCGCTCATGTTGGCTGCATTTGCAAGTCAGGCGCAGATTGTGGTAAGTGGAAACATTGACATCAATGGAACTACCACATGGACTAACAACAACATTTACATCCTTTCAGGTTTCGTAAAGGTTACGGCTAACGACACCTTGGTAATTCAACCGGGTACTATTATCAAAGGAGATTTGGTAACAAAAGGATCTTTGATTATCGAGCGTAGTGGATACCTTCTTGCTGAAGGAACGCTAGAGCAACCGATTGTAATGACTTCTCAGAAATCGGCCGGACAAAGAAGCTATGGCGACTGGGGTGGATTAATTATTTGTGGAAGAGCTGCAGTGAATTCACCAGCGAACGCGGGTAATGGAACAGCTGCAGGTGAAGCTATTGTTGAAGGTGGAGTAGGTTCTATCTACGGTGGTGGAGCTATGCCAAACAACAATGATAACTCAGGTATCATTCGTTATGTTCGTATAGAGTTCGGAGGAATTCCTTTCCAACCAAATTCTGAAATCAACGGTATAACCATGTGTGGAGTTGGTAATGGAACAACCATAGATCACGTTCAAGTATCATACTGCGGTGACGATGCTTTTGAGTGGTTCGGTGGAAATGTGAACGTGAAGAATATTATTTCCTTCCGCAACTGGGATGACGATTTCGATACCGATTTCGGATACCGCGGTAACGTTCAATTTGCAATAGCTCTTCGCGATCCACAAATCGCTGACCAATCAGGTTCAAACGGATTTGAGTCAGATAACGATGCAAGTGGAAGTATGGCGACACCAAACACGCAAGCACATTTTTCAAACGTAACTGTTGGTGGTCCGCTTTTGTTCAACAGCACCATCAATTCAAACTATAAGCGTGCATTGCACCTAAGAAGAAGAACGGAGACAAGCACATTTAACAGTGTCTTTGCTGGATATCCAGTTGGACTTCTAATCGAAAGTGCATCAACGCAAGGAAATGCAACTGCTAATACACTTCGTTTTAAGAATAACATTATCGCACAAATGAACGATTCTTTGGCTACTGTAACTACAGCAAATCCAAACAACGTAAATGGTGCATTCAACATTACGAATTTCTTCAATGCAAATTCAAATGGATTGGTGAACACCGGTTCTGAACTTGGTTGGAATAGCATTAGCCTTTCAAACCCTGACTTCTCTCTTCAGGCTAACTCTCAGTTGGCTTCAGGTGCAGATTTTACAGATTCATACTTACAAGACGCTTTCTTTACTCCAGTTTCTTTCCGTGGTGCAATTGGTTCAGAAGACTGGACTTCTTGTTGGGCAGAGTGGGATCCACAAAACGCAGATTACTCTGTAGCAATGAACAACGCAATTACTGCGACTATTTCTGCAACAGGTTCAACTTCAATTTGTGACGGTTCTATGGTGACATTAAACGCGACATCTTCAGATGCTTCATCTGAGTTCGTGTGGAGTAACAACGGCGCTTCAGGTTCAACACAAGATTTCATGACGGCTGGTACCTACAGTGTAACTGCACGTAACAACAAAGGATGTACTGCAAATTCAAATCAATTGACTGTAGTTGTAAACGAGAACCCAACAGTTTCTATCACTGCAAACGGAAGTACTTCTTTCTGCACAGGTGGAAGCGTTGAAATCGCTTCTTCTCAAGTGGGTGGTAACGATTGGAACACAAACGCTACTTCAGATGCAATCACTGTATCTGCAACGGGTGATTACTCTTTAGAGTACACAGATGCTAACGGATGTTCAGCTTCTTCAAACACTATTAGTGTAAACGTAAGTGATTCTCCAATCCCAACAATCTCTGCGAACGGAAGCACTTCAATCTGCGATGGTTCTGCGGTAACATTGACAGCATCTGCTTCTGATTCATATGCTTGGACATTCAACGGATCTGCTCTTGCAGAAACAACTCAGACAATCGAAGCTGCTCAAGAAGGACTTTACACAGTGAATGTAACAAACACAGATGCATGTAACGGTGTTGGTTCATCAACTCCAATTTTAATCAATGTAAATCCAACTCCAACAGCTGACGCTTCTTTCAATCAATCGATCGGAAGCTTCACGGTTCAGTTCTTAAACAACTCAACCAACGCATCTTCTTACTCTTGGGATTTCGGTGACGGAAACACTTCGACTTCAGCTAACCCATCATATACTTATTCAACAGGTGGTGACTTCACAGTTGTTCTTACTGCAACGAACGGAGATTGTTCAAACACATTCACAATCAACTTGACAAGCGTTTCAGTTTCTGAAAACGTTGCTTTCGAAGACCTAATGGTTTTCCCTAATCCAACAGAAAACGAATTGAACATTCAATTCAGCTCTTTCGATTCAGGTATGATGAATGCTACGATTTTCAATGTCGCTGGACAAATCGTTTCTGCTGAAGCATTCGCTGTAAACGCTGGAAACATGTTCCATACTATCGACACTAGCAACTTAGAAAGCGGAGTTTACTTCGTGAATCTTAACAACAACAATTCAAACATTACCATCCGTGTAATTAAGAAATAGTAGATTAAGTTTAGATTAAAGATTAGGAGCGAACTTCGGTTTGCTCCTTTTTTTTGCATCCAATTTTTTAAACCTTTTCCGGCTATTCGTTCCAAGCTTCTCGCTTCGCTCAAAGGCTTTCCACTGCTATCCGGGGTACTGTGAACTTCGTTATTGGAAAATCGAAGATTTTATTCCTACTACGTAATTCGAAACGTCGAAGACCCTCGTTGCTTGCAACCCTCGTCCGCAGGACCCTCGCGAAGCAATTCGCCCTCGTCCGCAGGACCCTCGCGAAGCATTCGCCCTCGTCCGCAGGACCCTCGCGCAGAGCGCATTCGTCCCTACCTTTGTCATACCCTGAACCAAATAAAACTCAAACAATATGACAAATAAATTAACAGTACTATTTGTATTTTTTTTGCATTTGAATTTAAATGCTCAGCAGTGGATAGATAAAAAGTACGATTATGATAGTACACTAAATGTCACTTATGGCACTGCGCTAAACTTCAACGGAAGCACAGAAAATTTAACAATGGACATTTACACACCAATTTGCGATGACATCAACCATATTTCGAGAAAGCCTCTACTGATATGGATACACGGCGGTGCATTTCTTGCCGGAGATAAAAATGAAATGACAAACCTGTGCAAACAATTTGCGAAAAGAGGTTATGTTACAGCTACAATAAATTATAGATTAGGTTTTATTCCAGATGATTTATCATGGAATTGCAATTACCCAAATTACTCTTGTGTTTTTGCAACTGATAGTGCCGAATGGTATCGGTCATACTATAGAGCCGTGCAAGACGGCAAAGGGGCTTTGCGATATCTAGTTAATAGAAATGCCTCTTTAAAAATTGATACCAACAACATTTTTGTAGCAGGAGAAAGCGCAGGTAGTTTCATTGCACTTGGAATAGGGTTGTTAGATACAATTAGTGAAAAGCCAATTCAAGCATATGCAAGTACGAATGCACCTAATCCATTTAGTAACACATTAAGCTGTGAATATTGTGTGGGAGAAAATTTTAACGGTGTTAATGTAGCGCGACCAGATTTAGGAGATATTGATGGTACCATTGAACCCACAAGTACAACTTTTCAAATAAAAGGAATTGGAAATATGTATGGCGCCATGTTTAGTGATTTACTGGAAAATCACAAAGTAAATTCACCCAAACCTGCAATATACTCCTTTCATCAACCTTGTGATTTAGTGGTACCTATTGATAGTGGTGGTGTTTATGCCGGTTTGTCGTGGTGTATGTCAAACGGTTATAACTGCTACGGAATAGCAAATACGCCAAAGCTATATGGCAGCAGGGCATTTAGCAATTGGAACACCAATAATGGATATGGTTATAATATTCAGGATGAATTTACCACAACCAATTTCCCTTACAATTTTTTATTTGGAACAGGCAGTTGCGCAGATCAAATTAACAATCCATGCCATGCTTATGATAATTCCATTTTACGAGAAAATAATTTGGCAAACTTTTTTGCACCTCTAGTTTCAACGAATCCTGTTTGTGATACAACGATATATCCTATCGGAGTTATTTCAATGACAAATGAAGATATGGTTAGCGTGTATCCGAATCCAGCTGTAAATACTATAAATATCAATTATTCAAATTTTGAGAATTCAACCATAACTATTTTTGATATGCTTGGTCAAAAACACAATGATGAGATATCCTTACTGAAGGAAAACACAGAAATTAATATAGAGAACTTAAGCCAGGGGCTTTATTTTTTTCAAATAAGAAATAAGAATAGAACATTGAAAGCAATTAGATTCGTAAAGGAATAAAAACGCTTCATCACGAAACGTCGAAGCCCCTCGTTGCTTGCAACCCTCGTCCGAAGGACATTCTCCTCCGGCATTCGTTGCTGTGCAACATTCGTGGCTCCGCCACATTCGCCTCTGGCATTCGTTGCTTTGCAACATTCGTCCCTCGGACTTCATTATCTTTGAAAAAAAAATGCGCTCAAAACTTATCGCTGGAAACTGGAAAATGAATACGAATTGGGAAGAGGCAAAAGCCTTGTTCCAAGCGGTGAACGAATTTCCTTCCAACAACAAATCAATGGCCGTGTGTGTGCCAGCTTGTTATCTGGCTGGACTGTGTCCAACGCATACAAACCTTTCAGTGTTCGCGCAAGATTGCAGCGCACATGAGAAGGGAGCATACACAGGAGAAATTTCAGCGACTATGTTGGCTTCACTTGGAGTGAAGGGAAGTCTTGTTGGACACAGCGAGCGCAGACAATACCACAACGAGTCTTCTGCCTTGTTGAAGCAAAAGGTAGATCAGTTGTTGGCCAATAATCTGACAGCAATTTATTGCATTGGAGAAACACTTGAAGAGCGCAACAACGAGTTGCATTTCTCTACAGTGACAAAACAAATTGAAGAAGTAATCGGACACCTTTCTGCCGAACAAATGAAGAACATTGTCATTGCATACGAACCCGTTTGGGCAATAGGCACTGGCGTTACAGCAAGCAATGAGCAAGCACAAGAAATGCACGCGCACATTCGCTCGTTCATGAATACTATGTTCGGAGAAGTATCAAACGACATTCAGATTTTATACGGAGGAAGCATGAACGCCGCAAATGCACAAGCGCTTTTAGCTTGCGAAGATGTTGATGGCGGATTAATTGGTGGCGCTTCATTGAAGGTTGCTGATTTCGAATTTATTTACAACGCCTAATGCAATACACGGTATACACATTTCAAGTTTCACCGCTTATCCCGGGAAACGATTTGGTCATTGCTTCGTTGAGCGAATTGGCTTTCGATAGTTTTCAAGAATCAGAAGAAGGGGTAGAGGCGTATGTTCCTTCGCACCTCGACAATGAAGAGTTGCAAAACGCGTTGTTGGAATTAATCCTTGAAGATGTGACCATTCACTTTTCAAAAAAGGAAATGGAAGACATCAACTGGAACGCCGAGTGGGAATCGCAATTCGATCCGATCGATGTCGATAATCTTTGTCGTGTTAGAGCTCCTTTTCACGAAGCGAAAGAAGGTGTTCTCGATTTAATCATTGAACCGAAGATGAGCTTCGGAACGGGTCATCATGCCACAACGTATTTGGTGTTGCAGAAAATGTTTGAGCTCGATTTCAAAGACAAGGAAGTGATTGACATGGGAAGCGGCACAGCCGTTCTTGCCATTGCTGCAGAGAAACTCGGCGCGAAGAAAGTTTGGGCCATTGACATAGACGAATGGGCGTATGAAAACGCCATTGAAAATTTAGAGCGTAACAACTGTTCAAAGATTGAAGCACTCTTGGGCGTGGAAGATTTGTTGGAAGGAAAAACCGCAGACATCTTCATTGCGAATATTAATCGCAACATTCTTTTGGCTCAAGCGAAACACTACGAGAACAGCACTCAATCAGGCGCTCCATTGTTGTTAAGCGGATTCTACGAGAACGACGTCCCTGCATTGCTTGAAGCATTCTCTGCCTTTGAATGGAAAGAGACTCGTGTACGTGATGAGTGGACGATGTTGTTTCTTGTTCGTAAATAGGAGTCCGTTAAAGTTAAGAAAAGGGAAGAGAGGGGAATAAAAGTGAAGATTAAAATCGTCGAAGACATTCGCGAAGCATTCGTCCGCAGGATATTCGTGCTTGCACATTCGCCCTTCGGGCATTCTGTTATTGAATAAACAGCATATAACCTGCACATAAAAACTGGTATATTTTCCAAATTCGCGAAATAGTTTTGCTCTATGGAACAAAACCTAATTAAATCTGAAATAGAATCACGAATATTTACCATACGAGGGTTGCAAGTGATGCTCGATAGTGATTTGGCGAATTTTTATGATTCTGAAACGAAGTACATTAACCGGGCGGTCAATAGAAATATCGATCGGTTTCCACCAGATTTCGCATTTCAACTTTCGCCAGATGAGTTTGAAAGTTTGAGGTGCCAATTTGGAACCTCAAACAATCCAGGAGGAGGACGCCGTTATTTGAATTTCGTTGTTTGAACTTGATTTTGAAACTTTGAAAAAGGATGTGATTCCCTCTAAAAATCTGAGGTGAGATAAAAGACGGTGTCAATGAAATAGTAAATACCGTTATTTACCAAGACGTTTTCGTCGTGAAGATCTTCTAAGATTATCCCGAGATTGGGGTTGTAATAATCATGATTTCTGATATTCTGGAAACCGTTAGTTTCTAAAAATTGTTTTACCACATTCAAATTAGTGGGTTCTGTGATTTGAACATAATTCTGTTTCACCAATGAGTAAAGCGTATTATTCAGAGAGGTGAATCCAATTAATTCGTATGAAGTGTCTTCGAAGAAAAAATTATGAAGCAATAAATTGTTCAGGTAGTCTAGCCAACTGGTGAAATAAATGGAATCGTTTAACTTGAATACTTGATAAGAATTCATCAAGTATACTTTCTGCTCTGCACCTTCACTTATGTAGTTAGAAGCGTCGAATCTGGAAAACCATAAATTATTCTTTTTCGCAAAATCAATTAAGCGCGATGCTTCTTGTTTTTTGATTTGCTGTTCGCTTTCAGAAATTCGATTTGCTTTTTGGCTTGATCTAAGGAAACAGGCAATTGTTTGGATAGGTTCTCCATTCCTAATTCGGCTCTTCCCTGAAAGGACATCGCGGATGTGTTGTTTTGTTGCATTGTAACTCATACGAAATTACAAAACAATTCTGAAAGATGATGGCTCGTAAAAATGGTTATGTGATTTTCTTATATGCTTTAAGTATCTTATTGGAGATGAGAAAATAAGGAAGGGTAAAAAGGGGTAAGAAGTCTGCGACGAATGCCGTTGGCGAATGCTTCGCGAATGTCTTCGACGATTTTAATTATGCATCCCGATAGCTATCGGGAGGAACAACGCAGTTCTAACAACGTAGTTCCAACAATCCCTTATAAAATCTGAAAATCTTCAAAAATGAAGCTCGAAAAAACTGCGCTGTTTTTTAGAACGGTAAAAATTGGTGTGATTTGGTGTTGAACGGATTACATATAACGGTACTTTTAATTTACAAAATTTACCTGTATGAAAAGGCTTATACTTCTTATTCTAATTTGCTTGCCAATGTTTGGTTATTCGCAGACCTATTGGAATTTCATTATGGACTCATGCAGTGTGAATTCTATTCCCTCTGGAAGTGTATTACATGATGGTAAATATTGTAACGTAATTCAAGAGTGTGGTTTTCAAGGGACCAATCATTTACGAATTGTTGAATGGGATGATCAATTGAATCGTGAAGAATTTAATAATTCCATTCAATACGATGAATATACTCGCCCCATGTATCAGGGTATTTTTAAAATACATAACGGTTATTTTTTGGCAAATGACAACTCTCACTTACCCCTAATAAAGTTCGATGATAGCCTTCAGGTGCGTTGGTCAATCAATCTAAAAGATTCATTAACCGCAACAGACGGATGGCCATATTGGTGGTGTGAAGATTCCTTGACGGGTGATTTATATGGCACTGGCAATTATGGTTATCCGAACAGCAGTCAGTGTTTTACCCGTGAATTAAGTTTGATAAAAATGGACTCTGTTGGAAATGTAATTTTCAAACGCACATATCCAGGTATTTTCCAAAATTCCATAAATGGATATTTGTATGATTTCGGAATTCCTGATTATGTCAAAATCGTTAATAATGAAATTCATGTTAGTGGGGGAGCCATGCAATTTTATCCTGGCAATACCAATTTGTTTGGCTCCAAAGTTTTTTTTGCAAAATTTGATCTAGACGGTAATCTGCTGTCATTGAGTTTTATGGGCAACAAGTCAGCTTATTCTTGGGTTTTAAATGATGGTTTGGGATATTATATAATTCGAGAGGAAACCTTGAGCGAGTATTCCATGACACTTTCGAAAATGCAGGTTTATCATAAAGCAGATATTGATGCGGAGCCGGTTCTGCTTTTTGAAGACCCTAATGCATTGCCACAGATGTCTTGGCAGTTATATAAACCGATTATGACGGAGCAAGGTATACTCATCTTAACGGATCGTTCAAACAACCAAAGTCTCGGTGCAAAACTAATAATGTATGATACTTCGACGAATAGTATAGCTTGGCAAAAGAATTATGTTTTAGATATAGACAGTTCTACGGTTAATATTTCGTCATCAATGGGTGATATGGGCTATTTAGTTGAATTGCCAGACCTAGGATTTGCATTCTGTGGATCAGTTATGACTAACAATACGGTTTACCCGTGGTATATCCGCACAGATGCATGCGGAGATGAGGTTTACAACGGTTGCACAATAAGTGGAGTGTCTGAATTAGTTGAATCTACTTCATTGAAACTCTTTCCAAATCCGGCTGTCAATGAAATAAACATTCAACTTTCAACTTCAGACAATTGGAACGTTCGTGTTTTCAATTCAAACGGACAATTGGTTTCAATGGAAAAAATTAATCAATCGAATTTCATTCAATTGAATTTTCAAAACTTGAATACTGGATTGTACATTGTTCAGGCGATGAATAGTGCGGGTAGAGTTTATTCGGAGATGGTGGTGAAGGAGTAGGAACTGCGTTGTTGGAACTTCGTTGTTCCTACTGCGTAATTGGAACTGCGTAATTGGAAAATCGGAGATTTTATTCCTACTGAGTAATTCCTACTGAGTAATTGGAACTACGTAATTGGAACTACGTTGTTAGAATCGTCGAAGACATTCGCGAAGCATTCGCACGAAGTGCATTCGTCGAAGACATTCGTTGACTCAACTAATAGTGAAGATCAATTATTTGCGCCACCTCCTTCCGCAAATAAGGAAGCTCGGTCCAAATGAATTGCCAGATTTTTTCGTTGGCTAGATCGTCGTAGGAGTGAACCACGTCGTTGCGGAGTTCTATGACGCGTCGAGAATTTTTAATGCGCATAACACGGGTGTGATCGACTTTCACGATGTCGTGCATGGCTTCGCCAATAATAATGAGGTCGCGCTCAATGGCGCGACGCATCATTTTATTTGACAAGTATTGCTTGAAGTCTTCAATGGTTAAACCATTTGAGAACTCATGAATTTCGTCAATGGAACGCACAATGTCCGAGAGTAAATCTCGAACGTAACTATCCATTCTCGAAGCCGAGTTTCTTCGCAAGTTCGTCGCTGATCGCAGGGAATTTTCTTCGTTCAACCAAGAATGAAGTGAGCTCTGCGAATTCTTGAAACACGTAATGCTTCATTGCCGCTTCACGCAAATATCCTTTTCCAGTGCTTCCACCTGTTCCCGCTCTTCCGCCAATCATGCGGTGAACCATGTTCATGTGTCTCCATCTCCAAGTCGCTAGCAACTCGTCAATGTCTAACAAGGAATTTATAATTCTATACGGATTTTGAAGTATCGGATAGTCGCGATACAACATAATGAAGAGCGCAGCTCTTCTAGCTTCTTTGCTTAATTTTCTGTTTTCAACGGGTTCGTTCGACATAAACAATTCGTCGAACGCCTTCAAGTTTTGCATTTCCATTTCACTCAACGAAGAGGAATAGGCGCTTCTGTATTGCTCGCAAAACTTTCCGTCGACCCAATATTTATCATCGAAAAACGGCATGCGCTCCAACCAGTTGTTCACCAATTCCAAAAGCGTTGTTTCCTTCGCCAATGCATAGATTTGCTTCGCGTCTTCGCTGCGCAATTGACTGGTGAAATATTCTTGTCCATGACGTTCTTCCACTTTCAATCCGAGCAATGTTTCCAATACTTTGAATTGCATGCTCTGAAATCCACTTGCTGGACGAAGCATATCGCGGAAGTCTAGGAAGTCTTGCGCCGACATGGTTTCCAAAATATTGATTTGATCAACCAAGATTCGAAGAATCTCTGTGACACGGTGCATGCGGTTTACAGCGATTTGTAACTCTGGACTGTTGTCGTTAATGTTCTCTTTCGCAAGAATGTCGTAAACGGACTTCATTTCAAACAGAATCTGCTTGAACCACAATTCATACGATTGATGAATGACAATGAATAACATTTCGTCGTGAGCGTGCTGACCTTGTTTGTCGCTCTCAAGTTCTTGGGCATTTAATACGTCGCCCAATTTTAAATAGTCGCTGTAATACATGCCTGCAAGTTACAAAGGCAAGTCTAGATAACCTTATTTGGATTTAATAAATCGAAAAAGACTTTTGTCAGTCTGCAAAGTATAGATGCCCGCAGCTAAAGACTGACAAGGAATTTCTTGCGTGTTGAAGAAAACCTGAACTACTTCTCCTTGCATGGAAAGTATTCTTCCTGAAATTTTTTCGGTGCAATGAAGCGTTTCAACAACCGGATTCGGATAGATTGAAATTCCAGAAACGAGTTCATTCACACTCACCGGAAGGTTGCTAGCATTCGGAGTAGAAACGGTCCAGTCGATCCAGTTTGGATTGGCATCCGTTGCTCTTCCGAATGAATGATTAATGGGTATGTTGAAGTAAGTAATTGAATCAATAAGCACACGCGCATTGTTCTGAACTTCCGAAATGTAAACGGTTTCAGAGATGTCGTCTAACTTGAAGTCAACATGATTCAGTCCCTGCTCAGGATCTTTATCTGCATACAACAACTGAAAGTCTCCAGCATCGAGCGTTACATTCGGCAAGGGCCATTTGTTCCAATTGCTGGCGTCATCTGAAATGAATTTGTTTCCGAGATAAACGGCTTCAGGTCCGGGATTGTACAATTCAATCCAATCTTCATTGGCTCCTAAAAAGTCAATGCAATTGTCGGTTCCCAATGGAGCAAGTTCGTTAATGACCAAAGGTGACGAAGATTCCTTTCCATATAAATAAACAAAATTGCAATCGTGCGCTTCAATGTCGTTGAGCCATTCAACAGGAATAACGCCAACCAAAATGTTTATACTATCTGTTGGAATAGGTCCTTCGAACAGATAGCGCTGATCTACCAAACCGTAATATCCAAGGCTGGTTGCCGTTGCATTGTTCCAGGTTGAAGTTCCGATTTCTTTCCACACAACAGCCAACTGATTGCTGTTAAGATTACTTTGGAATGAAACGAACAGACTGTCGTTCTGAAATTTCGGAACCACATTAAAAATACGTGTGAAAGAGGAAATGTTTTCCAGCTGCTGCAAAGCCTGTGTTGCACGGGTTTGAACAAACGGCACAATGCCGTAAGGAACATGTCCGCCCCATGACGAATTAATGCTGTTCGTGAAATCTTCGAAAGTAAAACCGAAGTCCAACGGACGCAATGGATCTGTTTCTGCGGCAGAAGAAATGAGGTTTTGCATTTGCAAAGCTTTCGTTTGGAAGACAGTTGCATTGAATTGCGTTGCAATAAGATCGTTCACGTTATTGCTGAATTCATTGCGGTACGCGGGAATTTGCAGGAGTCTTGTGAAAAGCGGACGGTTGGAAGAGGTTGTCCAAGAATACAAGTTTCGTTGGCCCCAATCAACACCCACCCAATCTATGCCAAGCGTGTTGTCTAGGTCGTACGGAATGTATTCGAGCTTTCCGGTTTTCTCGTTGTGATAGAGGTAGAAATTATTTTTGTTGAAAATGTAGTTGTCCCAATTTCCCAATAAAATATCAGCCGCCATAATTTTCAAGTAGTCGTGCACATTGAAGACCTTTTCCAATTCACATGGCAAAAGGGAAAGAGGAGTGTTGTTCAACACGTTTATGAACTGAGCCAATTCAGCGTAATTGTTTTGAAATTCATTTTCAACCAAATCATAGGCATCGTCGGTGTACAAGGTGGGATTGGATCCTTGATAGTTCAAGTCCGATCCATACAGACATTTCCATAAATTTCCGGTTCCATCGTCGAAGCGAACATCTGCAAAGCGATTATCAATCTGCTCAACATGCAGGTAGACGCCCATGTAGCTTTCATTGACATAAACACGTATGTAAGACGTTCTACACGCAGGCACTCCGGCATCGCGAAAGAAGTCCCAACACAATTTTGCACGTAACAACGACGGGTCGTTTTGATTCCCAATAAGATTCAACTCTGATAGTCCGTAAAAATTCTGATCGACATATTTGTCTATGTTTATCTTGTACGATTTCTTCTGGGCATTCAAAGAGGTGTTGCCGCGAAAGCGAACGCCAATGCCTGAATAAGCAGAGAATCCGGAAGAAAATGTGTAGACCATGGCCGCGGGAAATTCATGCGAATTTCCAAGGTTGGTGTACATAGCCGCAAGCGAGTCGGGATCTATTGTAATTGAAATACTGGCCACCTCGTCTTGAAGGAAGGCCTCATTGAATAAGGGTTGTTGAGCGTGTAATGCGTTAGAAAAAAAAGCGAAGAAAACTACAACATGTGCTATTCTCATTTCTTACTAAAAAGTTGAGCAGGCTTGTGCAGAACGCCTTGTTGCTTTTCTTCCAAGGCCGTTACGGTCTCAGTGCGAAGAATATTCTTTCTGAAATTGCGCTTGTCTAATTTCTTGTCGAGAATAATTTCATACAACTTTTGCAACTGCGACAACGTGAATTTTTCAGGAAGTAATTCAAAGCCAATGTGGTCGGCCATGAGCTCATGACGCAGCATAAGCAATGCCTTGTGCACAATTTCATTGTGGTCGAAGGCAAGAGATGGGATGTTGTAAACGTCGACCCAATAGGTCTTTCCTGCAAAAGATGCGGCCTTTGGTTTGAACTCAGACAATTTCACCAAAGAATAATATCCTATGGTTAATACGCGTCTTTCCGGATTCACACGGAAGGTCCGAAGCCACTGTTGGTCTTTCAATCCGCGAACACGATTTGGATCTCCGAATGCATGGAACTGTTTCAAGTAAATTCCTTTCAACGAAGTCAATTCTTGCAAGATGCGCTTCGCGGCTTCATCTAAACTTTCGTTGTCGAGAACCAAATCTCCCGGGACTGCCTTCTGAGTCTTAAAGTGAACCGTATCGGGCTGCTTTTGCTCAATTAACAGCACTTTCAGCGTGTCGTTATCGAATCCGAAAACAACGCAGTCAACGGATACATCCATTCCAAGTGTGTTTTTCGGTGTTGGTTCACTGTTCTTCTTACTCATGATACTTCGTGTGATAAATACACTTTCAAATGTAAAGCAATTTTTTCATTTACTTTCGTGTCTATGATTACCGCCGCACTTCAGCCACTTTCCATTGGAAAGAATGAAATTAAGAACCGCTTCATTATGGGGTCTATGCATACCGGATTGGAAGAACTTCCAAACGGTTTTGAAGCCATGGCCGCTTATTTCGCGGAACGTGCGAAAGGAGAAGTGGGGTTAATTATCACAGGCGGAGTTTCTCCAAACAATGATGGAAGACTTTGGCCGGGCGCCATTTGCTTCAATGCAGATGAGCAGATTTCCAAACACAAAGTCATTACCGAAGTGGTGCACGAAGCAGGAGGGAAGATTGCCATGCAAATTCTGCATGCTGGAAGATATGGGGTGCACGATAAATGCGTGAGTGCTTCGGCCATTCAAGCACCGATCAATATTTATACGCCACGCGCTTTGAGCGTGGAAGAAATTCAGAATACAATTCAAGACTTCGCGAATTGCGCACGCAGAGCGGAAGAGGCGGGGTACGATGGAATTGAAATCATGGGCAGCGAAGGCTATTTCCTTCATCAGTTTATTGCGCCGCGAACAAACAAACGCGAAGACGAATACGGAGGAACGTTCGAGAATAGAATGCGTCTTCCGTTGGAAATTATAGCGGCTATTCGCGAAGTGGTTTCTG
Source organism: Flavobacteriales bacterium (assembly GCA_044239865.1). Classification (GTDB taxonomy): domain Bacteria; phylum Bacteroidota; class Bacteroidia; order Flavobacteriales_D; family Sanyastnellaceae; genus CAIZGX01. The sequence goes on along the minus strand of JBIIAO010000001.1, from coordinate 915,269 downwards.
AAAAGTTCATGCTCATCTATCGCATTTCAGTGGTTGATCTGGTGGAAGAAGGAAGTTCGAAAGAGGAAGTCATTCAATTCGCGAAGGCGCTGGAAGCCGCAGGCGTCCACTTGTTGAACACGGGTATCGGGTGGCACGAAGCGCGCATTCCAACGATTAGCATGCGTGTGCCGCGAGGATCATTTGTGTGGGCTGCGGAATTGTTGAAGCAACACGTTGCCATTCCGGTTTCAGCTACGAATAGAATTAATACGCCCGAATTGGCGGAAGAAATTATTTCTTCAGGAAAGGCCGATGCCGTTAGCATGGCGCGTCCGCTTTTGGCCGACCCTCATTTTGTGTTGAAGGCCAAGAACAATCAATCCAACCTCATCAATACTTGTGTAGGCTGCAATCAAGCGTGCCTCGATCAGATTTTCTCGGGCGAAATTGCTTCGTGTTTGGTGAATCCGTTTGCGGCGAGAGAACTGACCATGCAGCTTCTTCCTTCAACATACAAAAAGAAAATTGCGGTGGTTGGAGCCGGTGTTGCAGGACTCACAGCCGCCTTGGTTTTGGCGCAACGTGGCAATGAAGTGGAAGTGTTCGAACAGCAAGATTCGTTGGGTGGACAGCTTCGCTTGGCAGCGCAAGTGCCGGGTAAAGAAGAGTTCTTTGAGACCATTCGTTATTATACCGAGCAGTTGAAACATTGCGGAGTGAAGATTCATTTAAACACTTCCTTCGAACTGAAAAAATTTAGTGATGGAAATTTCGAAGAGCTGGTTTGGGCCACAGGCGTGGTTCCTAGCGAGTATTCTTGGGAAGAAAACGACGGCTCGCTTCCTGTGTTGAATTATGTGGAAGCCATTCAGAAGAATGCTTCATTGGGCAATGAAGTGGTAGTTTTAGGTGCCGGTGGAATTGCAATGGATGTGGCTTCGTTACTCACGCAGACCACAGAAACGAAAGAAGAATACAGTGCGCATTGGGGAATAGATGTGCAGTTGGAACATCGCGGTGCCCTTCAAGAAAAACAAGAGCGCACGCCGCTTCGCAAGGTTTCTATTCTTCAGCGAAGCAACAAAAAGTTGGGAAATAAATTGGGAAAGACAACGGTGTGGTCTCACCGAACAGAGCTACAGCAATTGGGGGTGGGGGTGTTCAACACATCTATTGGATTGAAGATTTTAGGTGGCGAGTTGTTGTTCAATTCGAATGGAGTGGATTATGTACTTCAACCAAATGCAATAGTCTTGTGCTTGGGTCAACGCTCGACGCAAACAGATGTTTTAACATTTGTTGAAGCTGGAATTCCGCTGCATGTATTGGGCGGCGCGCACGATACGAATGGACTCGATGCTAAAAAAGTTATTCGCGAAGCAACCGAGTGGGCGCTTAAATTCTGAATGTGAAAAAATAGAGTTGGTGTATTAAGTACACTTTCTTTTCTTTGTGACTTCAAACCGAACGAAAAAAAATGATAAAATATATATCTACTGTCCCGTGGTCTATTGTTGAAGAAGGCTTCCATGTTGAATTGCAGCGCAGTTCGGAAAGTATTTTCAGTTTAGGAAATGGGAAGTTCGGTCAGCGTGCGAACCATGAAGAAAAGTTTTCAGGTAAGACGCTTCAAGGGAGTTATGTGGCCGGGGTTTATTATCCCGACAAGACACGTGTGGGTTGGTGGAAGAACGGATATCCGGAATATTTCGCGAAGGTGTTGAATTCGGCGTTTTGGGTGGGGATTGATGTGACGATTAACGGAGAAGAGTTCGATTTGAATACGTGGACAACCGAGAATTTCCGCAGAGAGTTGAACATGAAGGAAGGCATTTTGAAGCGTTCTTGCGTGGCTACTTCTCCGAAGGGAACGAAGGTTCAATTGAACGCAGAACGTTTTTGCAGTTTAGCCAACGATGACGTGGCTGCGATTCGTTACAGCATTACTCCGTTGAGTGGCGCAGCTGAAATTCGCTTCGGTGCCTACATTGAAACCGAGGTTCGCAATCACGACAGTAACTACGACGAATTATTCTGGAAGCCTCTTCAAACAGCTGTTTCAGCGAATGGAGGAGTTGCAGTTTCAGAAACATTGAAGACTGGATTTCAAGTGGCTTGGGCGCAAGAGGTTCGTTTCAATTTGAATGGAGATTGTTCTTCAATACACACCAATACGCGTATTGAAAACGCAGCGGTATTTAGTGTTGAAGCGAACAATACCGTTACCATTGAAAAGTATGTGGGGATTGTAAGCTCGTTGAATGAAGCGAATGAAAATTTGTCGACTGCTGCTGTGCACACAGCGCAAGCCGCAGCAACCGAAGGATACGATGCATTACGCGCAGCGCATATTGCAGCGTGGGCGAAGGTTTGGGAGTTGGGAGACATTGTTATTGAAGGAGACGATGAAGCGCAGCAAGGCATTCGCTTCAATATTTTCCATTTGAATCAAACATATACGGGTCAAGATTCACGCTTGAACATTGGCCCGAAAGGCTTCACCGGCGAGAAGTACGGCGGAAGCACGTATTGGGATACCGAAGCGTATTGTATGCCTTTTTATCAGAGCACACGCGATTCGCATGTGGCGAAGCAGTTGTTGGTATATAGATACAATCAGTTAGACAAAGCCATTGAGAATGCCGCGAAGCTTGGCTTCAAGAACGGAGCGGCGTTGTATCCGATGGTGACTATGAACGGAGAGGAATGTCACAACGAGTGGGAGATTACGTTCGAGGAGATTCATAGAAACGGCGCCATTGCTTATGCGATTTACAACTACGTGAAGTACACGGGCGACGAAGCGCATTTGGGTGAATACGGCATTGATGTGTTGGTGGGTATTGCGCGTTTCTGGACGCAGCGTGTGAATTGGTCGGAAGCGAAGCAAGCGTATGTCATGCTTGGCGTTACGGGTCCGAATGAATACGAGAACAACATTAATAACAACTGGTACACGAATTATTTCGCGGCGTGGTGCATGAAGTATGCGAAGGAAGTGGGAGAGAAGGTTCAGTCGGAAAATGCAGAATTATTCAAGAGCAAATGCGACAAGATGCATTTGAACTTTGCGGAAGAAGCGGCTGATTGGGCGTTGAAAGCAGAGAAGATGTATTTCGGGAAGTTGGAAGGAACAGATGTGTTTCTTCAACAAGACGGATTCATGGACAAAGAGCAGTTGAGCATTCACGATTTAGATCCTACTGAGCGTCCTATTAATCAGCATTGGAGTTGGGATCGCATCTTGCGCAGCATCTTCATTAAGCAAGCAGACGTTCTTCAAGGATTTTTCTTCTTTGAAGAAGACTTTTCAGAAACGCAATTGAAAGCGAACTTCGATTTCTACGAACCCAAAACTGTTCACGAAAGCAGTTTGTCTCCATGCGTCCATTCGATACTCGCTGCCAAACTTGGATACAGCGAAAAAGCGTATGAGATGTATTTGCGCACTTCGCGTTTAGACATCGATGATTACAATCACGAAGCACACGAAGGACTTCACATCACCTCCATGGCCGGCACTTGGATGGCGATCACCATGGGATTTGGCGGAATGCGTGTGAAGAACGGAGAGTTGGTGTTTAATGGAACCTTGCCTTCGCAATGGAAAAGCTATACCTTCAACGTATTGTTTAGAGGGAAGAAGTACAGTGTGAAGGTGAGTTCTGAAGGAACGGAGGTGGGAACTTTGTAATTTGAAAATCGCAGATTTTATTCCTCCCGATAGCTATCGGGATGCGTAATTCCTACTTTGTAATTGGAACTTCTGGCACCCCGACTCTTTGAAGTAGTTTGTTTGCTTTTTCTAACTTTTTTGGAAAAAGTGTTTTAGTTCGTTGGTCAGTAGTAATGTTCTTTTTTCGAATGTCAAATTTGATTATTTGTCCGAAATCTTTCTTTTTCAATCGAAGTTCTTCTTCAATATCGAAGTCATCTTGAAGTGACAGCCAAAATTTCGGTGAGTTTCCAAAATAGAGAGATAAGCGAAGTGCGGTGTCGGCGGTAATTCGACGTGTACCATTCACAATGGAAGAAACGCGTGTTTGAGGAATACCGAGATCTTTCGCCAAACGATAGCAGCTTATTTCTAGCGGTTCTAAAAACTCTTTCAGTAAGATTTCTCCTGGATGGATGTTTTTTAGTTTTTTCATTTGTGATAATCAATTAACTCAACTTGATACGCATTATTTCCTTGCCATTTGAAAATTATTCGCCACTGATTATTTACGCGAATGGAATAGAATTCTTTAAGATTCCCTTTCAGTTTTTCCAACTTATTTGATGGAGGAACTCGAAGGTCAATAATATCCGAAGAGCTATTCAACATTCGAAGTTTCCTTCTTGCCGTCTCCTGAATTTCAGCAGAGAACGCCCTGTTGAATTCTCCTTTCCAAATTCGTTCAGTACTTCTATTTCCAAATGATTTTATCATAGTAACGCGTGACGTTACTAACGTCAAAAGTAAGTAATTGATTTTAATTTAAAAAATAAAATTAGAGGATGTTTTTTAGATTGTCAAGAAACTGTTATGCGTGTTTATGCCAATTTCTTCCCCTCTCTTACCTCTTCTTAACTTCTCTTCCCTTTTAATAGCAATATCACTCAAGAATACCCGTTTCTTCAAGCAAATTTCTTCAATGAAAAAAGTAATTCTCATTTTAGTTGCATGAGTAGCTCGCTCTGCGAGCGGCATCCGAAATGCCCCCACTGATAGGTGGGGGAGAATGTCTTAAAGCCATATATTTGTTAAATGAGAAAAAGCCTCTTCTTTTTTCTAATCACCGCAGTAATCGTTTTCGTGTCTTCATGCAGACGCGACGAGATTACGACCGACTCTTCTGCAAAGATTGAGTTCTCGACCGATACATTGCTTTTCGATACTGTCTTCACCACCATTGGTAGTGTGACGAAAATTGTAAAGGTGTATAACAATAACGCGCAAGCCATTCAGATTGGAACCATTGACTTGGCGGGTGGGGCGAATTCGCAGTTTCGCATAAACGTAAACGGAGACAACGGGACGCACTTTGAAAATGTATTCTTGGAAGCCGGAGATAGTCTTTTCATTTTTGTTGAAGTCACCGTAGATCCAACCAACTCGAACACACCGTACGTCATTGAAGATCAGATTTTATTCAACACCAACGGAAACAACCAAGTGGTGCAACTGGCCGCATGGGGACAAGATGCGTATTTCCACGGAGGAACCACGCAGAACGAACTCTACGTCTTGCCTTGCGGTGCCATTTGGAACAACGACAAACCGCATGTCATCTACGGAATTGTTGCTGTTGACGAAGGTTGCAACCTTACCATTAACGAAGGAACACACGTGTACGTCCATTCGAAATCAGGACTGTTCGTATATAAAGGTTCATTAAACATTCAAGGTAGCTTGAACAACGAGGTGGTCTTCGAAGGTGATCGGTTAGAAGCCGACTACTCCACTCTGCCCGGACAATGGGGCATTCAGTACGATGTGCAAATTGAAACCGGAGTAGGACCGGGGATATACTCCGTTACGCGCGGAGGGATTTGGCTCTATCAGTGCAACTCAAGTTCCATCAACTACGCCATCATTAAAAACGGAGGAATGGGTATTCAGGTAGACACACTTGGAAATACCAGCGCAACCGGATTTGCGCTTTCAGTCACCAACACGAAGATCGATAACATGTCGGGAGTGGGATTATTCGCCCAAGGATCTTCCATTTATGGAAATAATTTATTGGTAACCAATTGCGCTGAAAGTTGCGCAAACCTAAGCGTTGGCGGGACTTATCAGTTCGACAATTGCACTTTCGCAAACTATTGGAACAACGGCAATCGCACCGCTCCAGCATTCTATTTAACCAATTATTACGAAGACATTAATCAGAATATTCAAACCAGAACCCTCACGAATTGCCTTTTTCGCAATTGTATTATGTGGGGAAACAATGCAACCCTCGGCGACTTCAGTGAATTCGTGGTAGACCTCAAAGACCCCGAACTTCAACAAGTGCAATTCAAATACTGCTTGATCGATACCGACGAAGATGTCTCAGACGACGGTAACGTTTGGGAAAGTATGGTGAACAACCAAAACCCTTATTTCTGCGATTACGCCAACGGAAACTTCCGCGTAAACCAAGATTCTCCGCGCATGATCGGTTTCCCGTTCACTTTTGGACCGGATATTTCTGGGAATAACAGTGGGGATTGGAAGGGGTGTTACGATTACAACGGTAGTTGTAATTAAGCCGAAGGCGAATGTTGCGAAGCAACGAATGTGGCATAGCCACGAATGTCTTCGACTGTCTCTCAATAATTCAATTCCAATTACGCAGTAGGAATTATGTAATAGGAATTACGAAGTAGGAATAAAATCTTCGATTTTCCAATTACGAAGTAGGAATTACACAGTTCCTAGGTTGAAAACTTCCACTTCCCTTCATCCCTTCATTCCCCCAAAATGTGTTTCTTGCATCTTGAAACAACCATGAACTCTTCCATTCTGCAAGCCCTGTTAAAGTTATTCGCCATAATTTCTGGCGATAATAAAACCAATGGTTCAGAGGTAGTTTCACTGTTCTTAGGGAATCGGTTGAGTCAGCAGCAAATTCAAGAATTTCTTGAAGATTACAAGAAATACGTAGCCCTATATCACAAGCCGAAAGCGAATGTCGAGAAGCACACGTCTATGACAAGCGTGAAGGTACTTCGCCTGTGTGAAGAAATTCATACTTCTTTAAATCATCATGAGCGCTATCTTGTATTTGTGCGTTTGGTGGAATTCGTTTTTACGAATAAAGAGCAAACACAACAAGATCTAGAATTCTTAAATACCGTCGCCGATGCTTTCCATATTGATGAAAAGACGCGGATGGCTATTATTCATTTTGTCCATTCAAAAGAAATTGAATCTTCCGATTGTTTCTTCTGCATGCGAAACGCTGACGAACAAGAGCACAGTCATTTGCCTTCCGGAGAGCTCATCTTCTTCCGCATACCGGAAGAGAATTTGTTTTTCTTCCGCTATTTAGGAACCGACGAATTGAAGTTGAACGGAAGTTCTATTACTCCGAATTCGGTGAATGCGTTTTCATCGGGTTCTTCCATACGTGGAGCGAAAAGCAAACCGGTTTTTTACAGCGATGTGCTTCATTCTTTCTTGGCTTCAGAGAATTTAGATGGAATAGATTTTCTATGCAATGCGATCTCTCATGATTTTGCAAGTGGAAAAAAAGCATTGGAAACACTGCGTTTCAGAGCTTCTTCCGGAAATTTAATTGGAATCATGGGGGGAAGCGGTTCAGGGAAATCTACGCTTCTTAATATTTTAAACGGAAACACACGTCCGAAAAATGGCGATGTGCTCATCAACGGAAAAAGTATTTTCAACAAGAAAGAATCGCTGAAGCACCTGATGGGATATGTTTCTCAAGATGATATTCTTATCGAAGAACTCACGGTGTTTCAGAATTTATATTTCAACGCACAACTGCTTTTCAAAGGCAAGTCGAAGTTGGAATTGCAAAAGATGGTTTTGCGAACGCTACAGGATGTTGGACTTTCAGATTGCAAAGATCTTCGAGTTGGAAACGTGCTGGATAAAACCATTAGCGGTGGACAGCGCAAGCGCTTGAACATTGCGCTCGAGTTAATGCGTGAACCCGAAGTGCTTTTTGTAGATGAACCCACAAGCGGACTTTCCAGTCGAGATTCAGAGAACATCATGGATCTGTTGAAGGAATTAACGCTTCGCGGGAAACTCATCTTCGTGGTGATTCATCAACCTAGCAGCGACATTTTCAACCTGTTCGATCAATTGCTTTTGTTGGATCAAGGCGGAATGCCGATCTATTATGGAAATCCGATCGACAGTATTTTCTATTTCAAGAAATTGGTGAATCAGGTGAACATAGACGAAAGTCGTTGTTCACATTGTGGAAATGTAAATCCGGAACAACTCTTCAACATTATTGAAGCGAAGGTGCTCGACGATTACGGAAATGAAACGCAGCAACGACGCATTACTTCGCAAGAGTGGAACAATTTCTACAATGTCATGTGTGCGCCCGAGCAAGACACGCGCATGAAGGATGAGGTGAAGAATGCAGAGTCTGAAAAGAAATTGGCAGCAAGCAATTTACCTAGCGCATTCAAACAATTTCAAGTATTCTTGCTGCGCGATGTGTTGGGGAAAATTACCAATAAGCAATATCTCATTGTGAATCTGCTAGAAGCGCCTTTGTTGGCCTTCTTACTGAGCTGGTTCATTAAGTATTCGGAAAGTGACAATTACGTTTTTCGTGAAAACGTGAATCTGCCGCAGTACTTGTTTATTACTGTTGTGGTGGCGCTGTTCATGGGATTAACCGTTAGCTCTGAAGAGATTATTAAGGACAAGAAAATTCTGAAGCGCGAAAAATATTTGAATTTGAATAAGAACAGTTACTTATTCTCAAAGGTTGGACTCATGTTTTTAATCTCGGCCATTCAAACTGCGTCATATGTATTTATTGGAAATTCCATTCTTGAAATTCACGGCATGTTCTGGCCGTATTGGCTCATACTTTTCAGCACAGCCTGTTTCGCGAATGTCTTGGGACTGAACATTAGCGCCACATTCAACAGCGCTAAGGTGATTTATATTCTTATTCCAATACTCATTATTCCTCAACTTTTATTCAGCGGTGTGATTGTTCGTTTCGACAGACTGCACAAGTCTATGGTAACTGAAGGTGAAGTGTCTTGGGTTGGAAACGCCATGGCCAGTCGCTGGGCGTATGAGGCGTTAGCGGTAGAGCAATATTGCAACAACGCTTTTAATTCACGTGTGTTTGAAACCGACGTGCAATTGAAAACACTCACGTGGGAAAAAGATTTTTGGGTTGTTGAAATTCGTAATCAACTGAACAACTGGGACAAGCCGAATTCAACCACCAATGTTGAATTGATGAAGAATGAATTTGCGAAACGCGCAGACCTTACTTCCGAAATGAAATGGGCGAGTGAGCAGATCGCATCGAATGGATTGGCTTCCAGAGATACGTTGTTGAGTGTCTTGGGTAACTATGAATCGAATCTCATTGATCGTTACAACAACTTGAACGAGTCAAAAGAGAATTGGTTGTTTTCGTTGAGAGATACCGATGAGAAGCAGAAGGCTTATCAGTCAGACATGGACAATTATTCGAATGAATCGTTGGAAGAGTTCGTTACTGCGAAAAACGATGTGAAGAAAATTGTGGTGACTGAAAACGCGTTAGTTCGCAAAGCGAATCCGATTTACTTTTTACCGAATCAAGGAACTTCGTTTTTCAAATCGCATTTCTACGCACCGAAGAAATGGATAGGAGGGAAGGAAAGTGGAAAGTATGTGGAAACACCTTTTGCCAATACCGTTGTGATTTGGCTGATGACTTTGCTCTTTCTATTGGTGTTGTTGTTCGATGGACTGAATAAAATCGCGAAGCTTTACACCTTCACCATTCGGAAGGGAACAGACAAGATAGCTTCGTAATCTTCTCCGGCTTCCAACATGTCTTCATCATCTGATTCGTAGTGCCACAAAACTGTTGCATTATCGCCGAGCGGCTCAAGCTTGCGGAACAAGTCGAGCAAGCATTTCGAACTACTCGTATTGAAATATTCAAGATGAACATGGAATTCTGTTTTCGCAGGATTCGATTTAACCCAATCACCCATCCACTCAATTAGTGGTTTGTAGAAGTCTAATGCATTTTCAGGAATAGATCTTCCTTTCAATTCTAAAATACCTCCAACGGCATTGAAATGCACATGAGGAGATTTAGGTGAAGCTTCACGGACGATTGAATTCATAGGTGCAAGATAGAAAATTCTTTGAAGCAAAATTAAGGGAGTATATTTGTTTTCGAAAAATTCTTATGGACAACACCAAGGAGTGGTTTGCATCGTGGTTCGATTCTCCCTTTTACCGCGAATTATATGCACACAGATCAGGAGAGGAAGCCAGAGCTTTTATTTTGAGGCTTATTGAGAAATTGAGCCTGCCAGCTTATTCAAGTGTGTTGGACGTTTGTTGCGGGAATGGTAGACACAGCGAGGTGTTCAGCGAGAAATCGTACAATGTAGTCGGGATAGATATTAGTGAAAAAAGCTTAGAAGAAGCGAAGGCTAGAAATTTAAAAAACGCGAAATTTCACAATGCAGATGCACGAAATTTTGAATTGCATGAACGATTCGACTGTGTGTTGAATTTATTCACAAGTTTTGGCTATTTTGAAACAACGGAAGAGCACATTGAAATGCTTCAGCGTATTTATGAGCATTTGAATGACAACGGCGTATTTGTATTTGATTTTTTCAATGCTGAAAAAGTTAGTGCTGCGGGCGCTGAAAATCGCAAAGTAGTGAAAGATGGCGCCGAGTTTCACATAATTAAAGAGATAGCCAACAACCGAGTAATTAAGCACATTCGTATTCAAAAGGAATCGGCGCGTATGGATTTTCAAGAATCGGTAGCGTTGTTCACGAAGGAGCAATTGGTTGAGATGTTTGAAGTAATTGGATTTAAAAATATTAACACGTATGGCGATTATGAGTTGGGGTCGTTTGACTCGACGAACTCAGATCGATGCATAATTATTTGTACGAAGTAATGGAAAGTTCATTTTGGATTTCGGTGTTATCGCTCTTTGGAGCATCAATGTTAGGCGGTTCGTTGGCGTTGTTGTGGAAGATGAAAAACAACCAGTGGTTGAAGCTTTTGCTTTCATTTAGTGCGGCTTATTTGTTGGGATTAACGGTGTTGCATTTGTTTCCTGAACTGTATCATTCAGACTGGGAATATGCGGGTTGGTTTGTCATAGCTGGATTTTTACTTCAAGTCATTTTAGATTTTTTCTCTCACGGTGTAGAGCACGGACATGCGCATACGCACGATCACATTTCTGGATCGTTTTTGTTTTTGGTCATGGCCTCTTTGTGGATTCACGCGTTCATTGAAGGTATGCCGTTCGGAGCAGATGCGCATGTTCATGCGGAAGATGTTACGGCAGCCGCTCACGGACACGAGCATCACGATCACAACAATCCGTTGTTGTTGGGAATTTCTATGCACAAGATTACTGAAGCCTTCGTTTTGGCCTCGTTGTTTTTGCATGCCGGAGTGAAGAAAGCAAAAGCATGGTTCTTACTTGTTCTATTCGCTTGCATAGCTCCGCTTGGCGCAGCGTTTCATTTGTTTGTCGATTCACAAGGCTGGGATGTTGAAGGTTGGTGGTACACGGCCATGATAGGCGTGTTAATCGGAATCTTACTTCACGTTTCCACCATTATTCTTTTCGAAAGTGAAGAAGGTCATGCTTTTAACTGGAAAAAATTCGTGATGGTGTTGTTGGGAATTGCTTCTGCAGGATTTCTGGTTTGAACTTCGTAATTGGAAAATCGAAGATTTTATTCCTACTTCGTAATGGGAAATCCTTCGGATTTATTCCTACTGCGTAATTCCTATTTCATAATTCCTACTTCGTAATTGGAACTGCGTTGCTTTGAGCTCGCTCTGCGAGCGGCATCCGAAATGCCCCCACTGGAGGTGGGGGAAAAATAATTTTAGAATGAAGTCGCATTTTGCGACTTCAAGAAACAAAAAAGCCGCTCGAAAGCGGCTTCCCTGTTGTTTAGGTAATTATTCACGGAGTGAATGCTGATTTAAGCAATGCTTAATTTCTTCTCTAAATCTTCAAGATATTTTCTGAAGTGTTTATCGGTTTCTTGTAAGTTGTTCACAGTGCGACAAGCGTGCAATACCGTTGCGTGGTCTTTTCCACCGCAATGAGCACCAATGCTTGCCAAACTGCTCTTGGTCATCTTCTTCGCGAAGTACATCGCAATCTGACGTGCCTGAACAATCTCGCGCTTGCGTGTCTTGCTCTTCAACAACTCAATAGGTAAGTCGAAGTAATCGCACACAACCTTCTGAATATAATCAATGCTAACCTCACGAGCGGTGTTCTTCACGAACTTGTCAATCATCTGCTTCGCAAGATCAAGCGTAATGGCTTTCTTGTTCAATGAAGATTGAGCAATCAAAGAGATTAATGCTCCTTCTAGTTCACGAATGTTCGTGGTAATGCTGTACGCCAAGTATTCAACAACTTCGTCTGGAAGATCAATTCCGTCTGCATACATCTTCTTGCGAAGAATAGCAATACGGGTTTCCAATGATGGACATTGCAAATCTGCACTCAATCCCCATTTGAAGCGAGACAACAAACGTTGCTCCATACCTTGCAATTCAACCGGTGGCTTATCACTTGTTAAAATGATTTGCTTACCTGTTTGGTGAAGGTGGTTGAAGATGTGGAAGAACACATCTTGTGTCTTCTCCTTTCCAGCAAAGAAATGAACGTCGTCAATGATTAACACATCCATCATCTGATAAAAGTGTGAAAAGTCGTTGATGGTTCCGTTCTTAACCGCATCTATGAATTGGTGTGTAAACGTTTCACTGTTTACGTACAATACTGTTTTCTCGGGATACTTGTTCTTTATCTCTAATCCAATAGCGTGAGCCAAGTGAGACTTACCATATCCTGTGCTTCCGTAAATCAATAACGGATTGAACGCTGTTCCGCCTGGTTTGTTTGCTACTGCATAACCCGCGCTGCGAGCTAAACGGTTGCAATCTCCTTCAACGAAATTCTCAAAAGAGTAATTCGGATTCAAGTTAGAATCAATGTTCAACTTGCGAAGACCGGGAATGATAAACGGATTCTTAATTGGAACATCATCAAGATCCAATGGCATTGAAACAGGTGCGTTCTTAACGGCCTTGCGATTGCTGGTAGGAACTTTAATGGTGTATGGAGCGTTCGAAGCCTGATTGTTTTCCATGATGATGGAATACTCTAGACGTCCTTCAGTACCTAATTCTTTGCGAATGATTTTTTTCAAAAGAGTTACGTAATGCTCTTCCAACCACTCGTAGAAAAATTGTGAAGGGACTTGAATCGTTAAAACTTTGTTTTCAAGTTTAACGGGTTTAATCGGTTCGAACCAAGTTTTGAATCCTTGCGGACTTACATTGTCTTTTATGATATTTATACAATTTTGCCAAACTTGATTGAAATTATTAGTCATAATACTGCTGAATATAAAAAGGGTTAATCGTCTGTTTAGGTGCCGGTAAACAACAAATATGATTCGCGTTTCTCGGACTACAAAAGAAATGTAAAAAAAGTGAAAAAAAAACTCATTTGCCTATTGACTTATGAAAATTTTTGGCGTATCAATTAAGGTGCTTTGTTTGAAAGATTGTTCAAAGATTTCCCTAATGAAAATAATAGCAAGATAATTAAACAATTTCTTTGTTGCTATGAAAATTCAAGAGCGCCTCTTTCATTACAAATTTACTGTAAGATATTCAGAAACCGACCGCATGGGTTACTTGTATTACGGTCATTACGCTGCCTATTTCGAAGTGTCTAGGGTAGAGGCCTTGCGCGAATTAGGTATCGTTTACAAAGACCTCGAAGACGAAGGAATTATTCTTCCGGTTCGAACCTTCAACATACATTATAAAGCTCCTGCGCATTACGATGATCTTGTTGAAATTCAAACACGAATATCGCAATTCAGTGGAACACGAATTTTGTTCTCTTTCGAAACGTATCGAAGCGGAACTTTGTTGAATACGGCAGAAGTAGAATTGGTCTTTGTAGATAAAGCAACCGGACGCCCTTGCAAAGCGCCTCAGCACGTTGCTGATTTACTCGAAAATTAATTCACCGCTTCCGTTGCGAACAAGATCGTAAAGATTAGGTATCTGATTAAGCACAACGTTACCAGAATCGTCGATTCGCACAAAAGCATAGCTCGTTGCATTTGCATATATCGGTTGAAGTGATGCGTTGTTAATGTAAACCTGATTCGCAAGCAACGATTCGGCATGAATAATTCCGTAGGCATCTGAATACAGTTCTGCAACGTTTACGTTGCCATATAAGAACGTGTCATTTACGCCTGCTGGCGAGCCGCAATAGATGGTGTCGCAATTCAAGTAAAGCTCAACCTTGCCATTCGCATGCTTGTTCTCTATTACAAGTTTAGATCCTTTCAATTCATTCAAAGAAACAATACTTCCCGTGCTGAAATTTTGAATGTTCGTGATTGAATCGAAATACAGCTTCACCGTTATTTCGTGTTCAAACGATCGAAGAAAATTGCAGGTGTTTTTGTTTTCAATTTTCAAAATGCCATTCGAAAGTTGCGCGTCTATTTTCGGAAGTAAATTTTGTGGCCCCATAATTTCAATTCCACAAAAATTCGTGTCAATCAATACATACTTCAAATTGCTATTCAATTCAAGTTTGGTAAAGCTTCCTAAATCTCTGGTTTCTGTTTGAACTTCTCCGGCTGTTTTAAAGCAATCGGGGGCGTTCTCTTTGTTGCAAGAACAAAAAGTCAGCACAAGGCCCAGCAGGCAATGCTTATAGACGGTAGCCAAATCCAATTTCACCATAATCTGCTTTTGCAAAATGTGTTTTTAATCCGAATTGAATGAACCAATGCTTGTCCTTCGGTGCGTGACGTATGATTACGCGCTGGTAAACTGGCGTTGTCTCAGCCCATTTGTCCCAAATGTAAATGCCTTGAACAATGCGTAATTGCGTGTTTCCGAAATTCTGACAAAACGTTGGTCCAACTCCCAATTGAAAAACCGAACGATTGTTCGGTCGAACGCCGTCTCTGTTTTCCATTAACGGAATTAACGAACTGTTGAACATGAGATCAGCTGTTAATCCGAACGAGTGCTTCACGCTCGAAGTTCTGCGATCCCACCCTGCACTCAACAGATGAATGGGATACTTCTTTCCGTTAGGCTGTATGACTTCTTTCCATCCTTGCGTGTATGAAAGACTGTGGTTGTATTTGCTTAAAAAGCGCAACAAAAGAATTTCATACTCACCGTCTTTGTGCTTGATCGGAGCAACAGGTTTCGGCTGAACACCCAGGGTGAGCGCAAGTGTGTTGGTTCCTAAATTCGGTAACTGAAACGCGCCGTTCGAGAAATGCGTGACACGAACGCCCAATTTGTATTGAAGTGACTTCGATGAAAACACCTGCTGTTCAAACCCAATACTAAGTACAGCATTCAAATGCGATCCCAAAACAGGTGCTTGATAATTCGTCTGTAAATCCCAAATCTTGGTGGTGTATCCCAAGCCTATTCCCAAGTGAAGGAATTTTTTATCGAGGATAGGTGCTCCGAATATTCTTCGGTTTATTGGAAACTGATTCCAGAAATTCAGAGAGAACTGTTGTCCAAGCTGGATGTTGTTCCCTGTGTTAATGAAGGTGAAATCGACACCCTGATAGGGCTTTCCGTATGGCTTTGAATACAATTTACCAACGCTTCGTTTCACCAAGCGAATACTGGCACTTGGGCTGTGCGCAGTAATAAGCGGTTCCATAAGTGAGTTATGAGGAACCACAAATCCGTAATGAACACTTCCATGCACTTGCCAACGCTCTTGTGCAGTGGCCAAAAGACTAATGCAAACAGCAGACAACGTGAACAGAAGTTGTTTCATTACAAGTTTTCTTTCAAAAAGTTGGTCATCTTGCTGAACAAATGTAAGCGTGTGTTTCCACCGTAAATGCCGTGGTCTTTGTTCGGATAAACAAACAAGTCGAATGGCTTATTCGCCGCAACCAATGCGCTTACCATATCCATAGTATTTTGAAAATGCACATTATCGTCTGCACTTCCATGAACCAACAAATAGTTTCCTTTCAATTGCTTCGCGAAGTTGATTGGAGAGTTGTTCTCATATCCGCCTGAATTCTCTTGCGGTGTGCGCAAGTATCTTTCAGTATAAACACTGTCGTAGAACTTCCAGTTCGTTACCGGAGCAACAGCAATTCCGGTTTTGTAATAATCTGCTCCTTTTGTCATACACAACGAAGTCATGTATCCGCCGTAGCTCCAGCCTTGCATGCCAATGCGCGCTGCGTCTATGTTCGATTGCTGTCCCAGGTATTTCGCGAAATCTATAAAGTCTTGCGTTTCATTTCCACCTAAATTCATATAGGTAGAATGCTTGAAATCTTTGCCACGGAATTGTGTTCCGCGAGGATCGCAGCTCACGACAATGTATCCTTCCTGACAAAGCAATTGGTACCACATGTAGTTCTTTCCGCCGTAAGAGTCAAGAACGGTGTTGCTTCCAGGACCGCCGTAGATGGCAACAAGCACAGGATATTTTTTATTCGGGTCGAAGTTCGCAGGCTTCATCATCCAGCAATTCAAATCGATATCCGTAGAATTCTTAAACGAGAAAAATTCCTTCTTCACACAATTGTATTGCGCCAATTTATTCACCAAATTTTCATTGGAAATAAGTGAGCGCTTGATTGCTCCTTGATTGTCGCGAATGCAAAAAGTAGGAGGGGTGTTGGCATTACTATAAGTATGCATGAAGTATTTCAATCCTTTGCTAAACGCAGCTTCGTTGGTTCCGTCGTCAGAGGTCAAACACTTCCAGGTGTTCTTCTTCAAATTCAAACAATACACATACTTTGAAGTCGCATCAAGTGAACTGCTCATACGCTTGTTGTAGTTCACTTGAGCAGCGCGCGTAGAGCTGAAATAAATGTTTCCCGCTTTTTCATCGATGCCGTAAAAATCAAGAATCTCCCATTTTCCAGAGGTCAAGGCTGTTTCAACTTTCGTGGTTAAGTCTATTTGATACAGATGCGCGTATCCGCTTTTTTCGCTGGTGTAAATCATGCAACTTCCACCCGATAAAAACTGAATGTTGTCGTTCACATCAATGTAAGTTTCAGATTTCTCTTCCATCAAAACTGCTGTTGCCCATGTGTCCATTCCTTCAGCGCGAATGGGAGCGGTTAATTCAAAGACCAAATGATTTTGATGACGATTCATTTTCTGAACCAACAACTGTGTGGCTTGCTTGCCCCACTTGATACGTGGAATATATTCGAATTCGGCAGAGGTCTTTTCAACTAAGAAGCTTTTGTTTGAAGTCAATTCATAAATGTGAATACTCACATCTGAATTCTTTTCTCCAGCTTTTGGGTATTTGAACGTGGTTCTCTCAGGATAAAGACTTCCATAAATATCCATTCCGTATTCAGGAACGCTGCTTTCGTTGAACTTGTAGTAGGCGAGAAGCGAACCGGTTTCGTTCCAATACAATCCGCGATCGAATCCGAACTCTTCTTCATACACCCAATCGGTAGCTCCGTTAATGATTCTGTTTTTCTCTCCGTCGAAAGTGATTTGCTTTTCTTCTTTCGTTTCAATATTGAAAATGAAGATGTTGTTATCGCGAACGAATGCCACGCGCTTTTTATCTGGAGAGATAGTCGCCAAGCGTTGCTTTCCTTTTTTGAAGTTTGCAATAGGTGTGGTTTTTCCGCTTGCCAAATCGTGAACCAAATAATTAGCCATGCTGCTCCAACGGTAAATGCCTTCGCTTTCTGTTTCAATCAACAACATGCTTTCATCTGCATTGAAAGAATAATTGTCGAAGGCGCTTATTGCATTCCCGAAAATTTTCTTGGCAGTTGTAATCGCTTTCAACGTATCTCCATTCACGAAGCTGCATTGAATAATGGTTTGTCCATTTGCATCTGACGCAATAACGTCAGAGAATGATTCTCCGTCGTTCATGGAGTTGAATCCACCGAGGTAATCCGCATTGAATTCGCGGCTGTTCCAAATGAGTTCATTCGTAATTTTTTTCTGAGCAGTTGCACCGAATACGGTGGCTAAGAAAAACAAGGAGGTTAGGGTTTTTTTCATAATAAAAATCAGTTCCGAAAGATAAGCCGAATGCAGAAGATATGCAATTGTGCCTTTAATTTGCGCCATGAATTTGAAATTAGCTACACTCGCAATGATAATGGTTGCATTCAGCAGCTGCACACAGCAATTGGTTTTGGAATCTCTTCCGGTTACAGCGGAGCCAGGTCCGATGACTTACGAGAAGGAAAAGCACATCAAAAATATCCATCAAGTTACCTACGGCGGCGATAATGCTGAAGCATATTGGAGCCCAGACGGAAAACAATTAATTTTTCAGAGCAACAATGCGAAGTGGGGTGTAGGCTGCGATCAGATTTTTTTATTGAATGTGGAAACCAAAGCAGACAGCTCCAAGCGTCAGTTGGTTTCAACCGGATTGGGAAGAACAACGTGTTCTTGGTTCATGCCCGATGGAAAATCGTTCCTTTATGCTTCAACGCACAAAGGCGGAGAGGCTTGTCCACCGCCACTTCCGAACAACGGAAAATATGTTTGGCCGTTGTATAACACTTATGATATTTTCACCGCAGACCTTCAAGGAAAGGTAATGAAGCAATTAACAAACTCACCGCGTTACGATGCTGAAGCGACGATTAGCCCGAAAGGTGATCGAATAGTCTTCACTTCATTACGAAACGGCGATTTGGATTTGTATACCATGAATATAGATGGAAGTGATGTGAAGCAAATTACATTCGACTTGGGCTACGACGGTGGTGCATGTTTTTCTCCAGATGGAAAGAAAATCGTTTGGCGCGCTTCACGTCCAAAGAACAAAGAAGAAATAGATGCTTATAAATCTTTGTTGAAGGAAGAAATGGTTGAGCCTTCAAACCTTGAGATTTTTGTAGCGAATGCAGATGGCTCAGATGCGCACCAAGTTACTTCTTTGGGAAATGCAAACTGGTCTCCAACGTTTTCTCCGAAAGGAGACAAAATATTGTTTTGCAGCAATCACAACAGTGCGCGCGGATTTCCTTTCAATTTATTTTTAGTGAATTTAGATGGAAGCGAATTGGAGCAGGTGACATACGATACCGAATTCGATTCGTTCCCAATGTTTTCTCCGAATGGAAAATACTTGGTGTTCTGCAGCAACCGTCACAATGGAAGAACCCGCGACACGAATATCTTTATTGCGGAGTGGGTTGACTGATCTGCCTTTTGAATTTCAAGAAATCTTGAATCACAGCGAAGGTTACTAGGGGTAAGACAATCACAATAAGTGGATTTTCATTCCATGCCTCTGTAAATTGAAATTTCATTAAGGCAATAACGGCGTGTGTCATTCCGCAGCCCCAGCACTGAGTACCAAGGATCGCAGTGAATAGGCAGGGAATACCTATGTCAGCAATATTGAAAATATTGAGTAAAACGGAGAAGCCTTCGTATATAATGAATCCTGAAATAATCCAGTTTTTACGCAAGTATTTCAAAAAGACATTCAAGATAATTACCCTTCAAAGGTGATGGAAACCACGAAAGCGCGAGAGCGAAGCTTTTCTATCGGAAGCGCATATCGAGTGTCTTCGTGAATAAGTAAATCGGGAAGACCGATACTCGTCTTGAACTCGACTGCAAATTTGAAAAACGGTAAGAAGAAATCAAATCCGCCACCTGCCTCTATGCAGTAGTCGTTGCTTTTCAACTTAACTACAATTTGGCTCGACTGGTTGTTACTTACATTCTTCTGCGATTGCATGTCGCGTGCATATTTTCCTCCCAACAATCCGTAAGCCGCGAAATTTCCTGTTCTGTTTGTTCTGAACTTCACCAAAACAGGGAATTCTAACCAAACGCTTGAGATTGGCTTCGTCTGGGTATCTATTTTATTTTGTGGACGAAGAAATTGGTATTGCAATGAACGATCTTGAAAAGAAAGTCCTGGAAGAAACCGGACATTTACATTCGGAATCGGATTGTATGAAGCCAAAATGTGTAGATTGAAACCCGCCTGCGGGACGTTCGTAATACTTAATAACGAATCCTGAAAGGAAAAATCAGGTTTGTAGTTAATGAAAAACGAACTCTGATTGCCGCTTAACGCAAATCCGAAATGATACTTTCGATAATCAAACTTGGCGAGGTTCATTGCCGCGCGATCACGCTGGGCGAATGACGTTAGTGCAATAAAGCCAAATAAAAATGCTGCGACTAATTTTTTCATTGTAGTTCTTTCAACATAACGGTTCTAAAAATCCAAGGCACAATAAGGGAAAAGATAAGTGAGCTCAACATCATTCCTGAAATGCCTGCTGCCACTACCGTTTTCGATGATGTCATGGTGTTAACGCGTTCGATATAGCTTTGTTGTATTTCCTCTTTAGTTAGGTCTTTCAACGGCTCGTTAGACGAAGTTATTGCAGCCACTTTTTCTGGAGTATTCAAGGCCTCTTCTAATTGGGCATAATCCTTAGCGCGCTTAATACTCATATCGTTCGCGGTTGAATAATAAACGCCAATAGACAATCCAATGGCTACAGAATAGGCCACACCAGCGCGTAAAGACAATTTGAAATCGTCGAAATAACTACGCACTTGCGGCTCTTTGCTATAAGTCGTATAGAGCGTTACCAAGATCAAAGACAAAAGAAAAACAAGATTTAGGAGAACACCCTTGGGTTGAGCTTCAGCGTAATTGTATGAAAAGTAATGACCAAAAGCAAAGCGCAATCCCAACCAAATAGATGCTAAGGAAAGGGCGTAAGCCCAGATACGCCAAGTGCTCATTACGAATTCATGGTTACTAAAAACTCCTCGTTTGTTTTCGTGCGCTCGATGCGGTCTTTCACGAACTCCATAGCTTCAACCGGATTCATATCTGCAAGGTGTCTGCGCAATACCCACATGCGTTGAAGGGTATCCTTGTCTTGCAACAAATCTTCGCGACGCGTTCCTGAAGAAAGAATATCAATAGCAGGGAAGATACGTCTATTACTAATCTTACGATCCAATTGCAATTCCATGTTACCCGTTCCTTTGAACTCTTCGAAGATAACTTCGTCCATTTTACTTCCAGTATCTACTAATGCTGTTGCAATGATGGAAAGTGATCCTCCGTTTTCAATCTTACGCGCAGCTCCGAAGAAACGCTTTGGCTTCTCCAAGGCATTCGCTTCAACACCACCCGACAATACCTTTCCGCTTGAAGGGGCAACAGTATTGTAAGCACGTGCTAAACGTGTAATAGAATCCAAGAGAATACATACGTCGTGTCCACATTCAACCAAACGCTTGGCTTTTTCCAATACAATATTGGCAATCTTTACGTGACGCTCAGCAGGTTCGTCGAACGTTGAAGCAATTACTTCTCCTTTCACACTGCGCTTCATGTCGGTCACCTCTTCCGGACGCTCATCGATGAGCAATACAATTAAGTAGGTCTCAGGATGATTCATGGCAATCGCATTCGCAACGTCTTTCAACAAAGTAGTCTTACCTGTCTTAGGCTGCGAAACAATCATTCCACGTTGGCCTTTTCCAATTGGAGCAAACAAATCCATGATTCGCATACTCACATTGTTGTTGTTGTCGGCTAAATGGAATCGCTCTTGAGGGAACAAAGGCGTTAAAAACTTAAATGGAATACGATCACGAACCCAAGCCGGATCGCGTCCGTTAATGTTATCGATACGAATCAACGGGAAATATTTTTCTCCTTCTCTTGGCGGACGAATAGCCCCGCGAATGGTATCTCCAGGTAATAATCCGTAGGTTTTAATTTGCTGTTGAGAAACATAAACGTCATCCGGAGAATTCAAATAATTGAAATCCGAAGAACGCATAAATCCGAATCCGTCAGGCATCACTTCCAAAACTCCTTCAGCCATAACCAATCCATCGAAATTGTATCCGTGTTCGTCTGGCATTCCTCTGCGCTGACGATCTGGACGTACGATGTTCTGATCACGCTCGGCCTGACTTTCTTGGTTCTCAGGTTTATTCGGTCTTTCAGGACGGTCTTTTTGCTCAGGTCTTTCTGGACGGTCGTTTCTTTCTGGACGGTCGTTTCTTTCTGGACGGTCGTTTCTTTCCGGACGGTCTGTTCTTTCCGGACGGTCTGTTCTTTCCGGACGGTCTGTTCTTTCCGGACGGTCTTTCTGCTCAGGTCTTTGGTTTTTCTGATTCGGATGTTGCGGACGAGGTTGTCCGTCTTTCTTCGCTAAAACTAAAAATGGAATCTCAGTCTTAATTTCCTTCGCTACAGGCTCTTCTGCTACTGGAGCTTCTTCTTGTTCGGTTGGAATATCATGCGATACTTCTTCCTTAGCAGGAACTTCTTCCTTTTCGGCAGCCTTATATGGTTTTCTTTCGCGCGTTTTTTTCTGACGATCAGTAGAATCCGAATTCTGAATAGTAGAATCTGTTTCCTTTGCTTCAACAACTGTCGGAGCAGGGGCCTCAGCTGGCGCAGCAGATAAAGTCTGACGGTCCATAATGGTTAGAACCAAATCTTGCTTCTTTAATTTTTCAGCATTGGCAATGCCTATATTTTCAGCAACAGATTTAAGCTCGGCCACTTTCATGGCGTTTAATGTTAAAATATCGTACATGTAGGGGAAATGAAATTCAAAGTGTAATGATGGGAATACAAAAGCGAAATGCTTTCAGCGATGCAAGGATACAACGCAATTGGTATATCTTCAAAAAAAAATTAACGGATAATCTCGGAAACATTGCGCTTGATGTTTTGAGAGATTTTTTCAATGGGAACGTCGTTTTCATCACCCCCAAACGGATCTTCAATTTCTTCAGCAATTAGTTCCAAACTTCCCAAAACGTAAAAAATGAAAATGGAAAACGGAATGACATAGTTTCCAAGCGTGGAGCTGAATACCCAAGGAAGTGTAATAATGTAAAACAAAATAAATTTCCGTAAGAAAGAGCTGTACGAATAGGGGATAGGCGTGTTTTTTATACGCTCGCATGCCCCAGAAACTTCAAGAAAATTTGACAATTCGGAATTAATAGACAGCAGCTCAATTTCTGTTATCTTTTCTTCTTTTCGAAGTTTATAGGTCCTCTGGTGAATAAGGGATGCCAAATAATTCGGTTTGTGCTGAACATCCAAGGGCAACTCAAATTCATCTGTAAAATCTTGATCGAGTTCAGTTCGGGTTTTTTCCAAGAGTAAGTGTTGAGACAATGTAAAAGCGAATAAAGGAATGCTTTTGCGATAGAAATTGCGATTCTCGTGATCTGAAAAATGAAGAATAGCATTCATTTTCGAAGCTAAATTTCTGCTGCTATTTGTAAGGCTTCCCCATAATTTACGTCCTTCCCACCAACGGTCATAGGCTGTGTTGGTTCGAAAGACCAACAACAAACTCATAACGGTTCCCAAAATCGTATGTAAAATCGTAAGCTTTGAAATTTCGCTGTTCACGTCAATGTGAAAATATTCCTTTTCAACATAGCGCACACCATAGGCGTATAGGCCAAGTGCAATCATAAGAATTCCAAGCTGACGGAACGTGTCTGATTTATGAAAGCTGAATAAAAAATGAATCCAATCGGAAGGTTTGTAACTAATCATTGAATGTTTTGAATTAATTCTTTCCATGCCGACATGCTCGCCTTCATGGAATATTTTTCTTGAAATTTATGTTGAAGTTGAATGGCCCAATTTGCGCGCAACTCATCGTTATTCATGAGTTCCATCCATGTTGAACCCAAACTGGATGGGTCATTTGCATGAAAAAGGAATTGCTCATTTTCTAAAATCTCTGCCGTTCCTGCGGTGTTGCTTCCAATAACAGGAACCCCACTCGCCATGGCTTCAATGGTCACCGTTCCAAAGGTTTCTTCCCAACTGGGAACAATGACCAAATCAAACGCACCATACAATTTTTGCATGTTCGATTGATGTGGAAGGAAGGAGACGATTTCGTGAAGTTGCTCTTTAGCGATTTTTCCGTTCAATTTCTGAACGTATTCATCTGCTTCATTTTTGGTTTTATCTCCAATGAAAACAACATGCAAATTCTTGTTGCTTTCCTTTACCGAAGAAATGGCTTCAATGACTTCAAGCTGACCTTTCTTTTCATCCAACCTTCCTACTACACCAACAATGAATTTTTCCATGGGAAGATTTAATGCGGCGCGCGCTTCTTCCTTCGATAATATGGAATCCGCCTCTATAGCGGTTCCCAGCGGAATAACATGAAGCATCTCTGCGGGAAAGCGTGTGTGCGTGAGCACTTGCTTGTGCATGTAATTCAACGTAGAGACCCAGGTATCTATGCGTTTGAATCGAAGCGTGTGTAAAAGATCTTTTTTCGAAACACCTAACTGCATAGCTTGGTGATAAATCAGTTTTATTTTTCGGGAAGAAAAAAACGTTACCCAACCTAAAAAATCTAAATCGCGATTGTCTCGAAAATGAACAACATCGATGCTGTCTTTTTCGAATTTCTTCGCCACTTGACGAGCATGTTTAAAGTCGAAGTACTTCTTATTTCGCGCAATGGAAATAACAGGAAGTTCTTGCTCTGTTGCATGTTGAAAAAGCGTTGTCCCTTCAACCAAATAAAGTTCAATTTGAAATCCTTCCGATTGAAACGCCTTTGCATATCGAAGTGTGTTCATCTCCAATCCGCCCCAGCTGATAGAGCTGCAATAAAATGCAATTTTGGGTAGGGAAGGGGTAATGCTCATTCGTCGAAAACGTCAAGAAGCATAAGTGCTTCAGAAAGTTCACCTTCTGTTTTAAAGTCTTTTTGAATACGAGCTAATTTTTTTCCTTCAAGATAAAGTTCAATCGCACGCTCGCTGTTTCCAACCAATTCGTGAAGCTGTCCGGTTTTGTAATACGTGGGCAAATACTCTGATTGAGTAAGCAATAATTTTTCTAAAATTTCAATGGCTCGTTCATATTGCTCGAGCTTTTCATATTCTAGCGCAGTCGCATAATGCAGGAAAGGATCGCTTGGATGCGTCTCTAACATTTTTAGAATTTGATCCAAGCGTGTATTCGACATGCTTATTTCTTTTCGATTTCAGCCGTAATGCTTCTGTCGTGAAGAGCGGTGCACATTCGCTCCATCTCTTTATATTGACCAGATTTAACAACTGTTTTGCCTGTTGTGTGAATAAGCAAAGCACACTGCTCTGCTTGAATCCATTCATGCTTGCAAATGGTCATTAACGATTGAATGACATGATCGAATGTATTCACATGATCGTTGAAGACAACAATCTGATATTGTTCATCGGTAACAACATCGAGCAATACTTCTTCTTCAGTTTCTGTTTGAGCGAAAATATTCATACGTTGCAAAATTAAAGCAGAAATTTCAATTTGAAATTGTGGCTTTTCAACACTTAACAATAAGGTATTGTTTGTTAGTTCTAATGTTTGTTATTTAGCTGAATTGTAATTAGCCTCAATTCTATGAACGAAAAGATTGATTTAATAATTTCTGAATCGGCTAAAATCCGAATTCTAATCGTCGAAGACGATGAATTAGTTCGTGCATTGTTAGATGTAATCATGACAGATTTAGGACATACTATTGTGGCTTCTGTGGATAACGCAGTAGATGCGTTAGTTGCATATTCCGTGCATCGTCCGCACGTTGTTATTTCAGATATTGGAATCAAAGGAAGCATCGACGGTATAGAATTAGCGAAGAAACTTCTTCAAGTTAGAAAATGTCAATTACTTTTTTTAACAGGAAACACAAATGCGGAAACGTTTAATCGCGCCAAGAAGTTAGCACCTCTTGCTTTCATTTCGAAGCCTATTGTTCGAGTTGAATTGGAACGAAGTATTGATCTTGCCGTTGAGCACTCGAACGAGACAATAGGTTTCATTACTGAGAGTATGCCTGTTGAAGGTTGTCTTTACACTCGCATTGGCAACAAATTGAAGAAGATCGCCATTGCAGATATCGAATACATTGAAGTAGACGGAAAGTATAGCAGCATTTCAGTTGCTCAACGAACGGTGAATTGTAAAATTTCATTGAAAGAACTTCAAGCCAAACTTCCTCAAAAAGATTTTCTTCAAGTAAATAGAAGCTCTGTCATAAACCTCAACTGCATTGAAGACATTGACATGGCAAGACAAATGATAAAAATGCCTTCCGCAGAAATTAGCATCGGTCG
Source organism: Flavobacteriales bacterium (assembly GCA_044239865.1). GTDB lineage: Bacteria > Bacteroidota > Bacteroidia > Flavobacteriales_D > Sanyastnellaceae > CAIZGX01. The sequence continues at coordinate 889,375 of JBIIAO010000001.1, read as the reverse complement.
CAACTTCAAAGAATCTCTTTTAAATCGCCTAAACCTCATTTAAGGGCGAAAGATATTTCGCCCTATTCTTTGCGAAAGGTTTTTCTTTAAAAGAGGGCGAAAGATATTTCGCCCCTACCGCTTTTGTTTGAACAATTCGAATTGCGAAGGCACATTGCGCGTTGGCCAAAAATTGTTATTCAACTCCACATCTGCTGTTTCCAATAATGGGTCTAGGGAGATGTTGGTTACTTTCTTTCCGAAACGGAAAACCTTGCTAGCTGTGGCTTCAGACATTTTCCAGATCTCTGCGGGTATGCGTTCAATCTGCTTCGTTCCGTCCTCAAAGGTGAATTCAAAGATCACAGGCATCAGCAATCCACCAACATTCTCAACAGTAAGCTCATAGAAGTAATTCGTTTCGCTCAATAGCTTTTGTTCTTCAGGTGTCAAGTTCTTTTTGTACTCTTCGTATTTCTTTTCGTCTTCAGCGGTTACTTCATACGGATTGTCGTCGTTGTACTTGTCGCGGGTAATCGGATTCTGATCTACAATAGGCAAAATACCTTCTTGCTTGTCTCTGGTTAGTGAGATGTCGGCAGGTTGCCCATCGGCTTTCGCTTTCAACAAAGACTTTTCAACTTTCGGGTCATGTCCGTTTATTGTGAATTCACGAACGCTCTTCAAGTTCATGTCGCAATGCTCTGTGGTGTAGAACCATCCTCTCCAGAACCAATCCAAGTCAACAGCACTGGCATCTTCCATGGTGCGGAAAAAGTCTTCTGGGGTAGGGTGTCTAAATGCCCATCTTCTGCAATATTCTTTGAAGGCATAATCGAACAACTCTCTGCCCATAATGGTTTCGCGCATGATGTTTAATCCGGTTGCAGGTTTTCCGTAAGCGTTGTTTCCAAATTGATAAATGCTTTCAGAGTTGGTCATAATCGGAGACATCTTTGTTTTATCTCCTTTCATGTAGTCTACAATGTTTCTTGCCGGACCGCGACGAATAGGGAATTCACGGTCCCATTCTTTTTCAGCCAAGTATTCACAAAAGGTATTCAACCCTTCGTCCATCCAAGTCCACTGACGCTCGTCGCTGTTAATGATCATTGGGAAGAAGTTGTGTCCCACTTCGTGAATGATTACTGAAAGCATACCTGTTTTTGTTCCTTCGCTATACGTTCCGTCAGCCTCAGGTCTTCCGCCGTTGAAACAAATCATCGGGTATTCCATGCCAATCCATTTCGCGTGAACGCTAATGGCAACCGGATAAGGATAGTCTATTGTGTGCGCGCTGTATGATTTCAAGGTGTGAGCTACAACACGCGTGCTGTATTGCTCCCAGAGGGGATTGCCTTCTTTCGGGTAGAAGCTCATGGCCATTGGTTTCTTGCCGTTAATGTCTACCGACTGCGCATCCCAAATGAATTTTCTTGAAGTCGCAAAAGCAAAGTCACGCACATTTTCAGCCTTGAATACCCATGTCTTCATGGCTTTCTCATGTCCTTTCTCACGTGCAATGGCTTCTTCTTGCGTGCAAATAATCACAGGCTCTGTGCTTGTTTTCGCTTTGTTGTAACGTGAAAGTTGATCTGCAGTAAGAACGTCTTTCGGATTTTGCAGCACTCCAGAAGCCGCTACAATATGGTCTGAAGGAACGGTTAAGGCCACTTCATAATTTCCGAAATCAAGCGTGAATTCACCCGATCCCAAAAACTGTTTGTGCTGCCATCCGCTGTAGTCCATGTAAGCAACCAAGCGAGGAAAGTATTGTGCAATTGTATACAAGTAGTTTTTATCGGTGTCGAAATACTCGTAACCGCTTCTTCCGCCCAAACGCATGCGGTCGTTGATGTTGTAGTTCCAATTAATCTGGAAGGAATACGATTGTCCCGGTTGAATGGGCTTCGGTAAGTCAATACGCATCATCGTTTGATTCACAATGTAAGGCAAGTCTTTTCCTGCAGCATCCGCCACTTTATCTAACTTGAAACCTCCGTCGAACCACGGATACAAATCAATCAAATCGTTCGTTTGCATTTGATCGCTAATCTTCATCTGCTCAATCTTCGCAGTGTTGTTGTCCTTTGAATAGATGTTCTGATCTAGCTGAATCCACAAGTAATACAACACATCCGGAGAGTTGTTGTGGTACGTGATTGTTTCTTCACCGTAAATTTTTTGAATATCGTCGTCTAAACGAATCTTCATTTTATAATCGACTTGCTGCTGCCAATAGTCTGCTCCGGGAGCCCCGCTCGCCGTGCGATACGTATTTGGAGTAGCCATTTCATCTGAACCCAACTGACGGAATTTGTCGTTCCAGGGGTTCACCTGCGGTTGAGCAAAGGCGTTAAAAAATGCAACAGACAAGACGGTTGCAGCAAAAAGTTGACGAAGATTTAATTTCATAGCGGTGCTAAAATACGAAAGGAGAGGGGTTCACAAAGAAAGAAAATCTTCCAGTCCAGAAGCAACTTTCAACGCCTTGGCGTGAGAGTAGATTTTATCTTGGAAGTGCGAAACAGCCTGTATTCCGCGAGTTGCATTCAGCAGCCACACTTCTTGTGCTTGTTGAAGGTTGGAAAGTTGACAAACTTTTTCATTCAAAACCTTACCATGGCTTTGAAGCATTTCCATCAATGCGTTCTTCATGGTGCTGTCTACACATCCGCTTGAAAGGGGAGGAGTAAACAGCTCGTCATCTTCCACCCACACCAAGGAACTCCATGTCCCTTCAGCAATTTCATTTTTTGTATTTGGAAGGAGGCATTCGTTCCATTCCTTTTCTTTCGCTTCCAAGGCCGCGAAGACATAGGGCAATGCGCTCAAAGATTTAATGTGTGAAAACGAATGGGCATGCAAAACTGTCTGGGCGGAAAGTCCGACTTCCTTCAACATAGAAAAATATGAACCGAATGATTGTTCGGTGACTTCAATCAGAAAATTCATTTCATTTTGAAGAGGATTGTACCTTCCTTCACCCGATCGAAAGAATGTTACACGTGCAATTCCAGATTCAATCTTGTTTAATTGAAAGGTTTCTACAATGTGACTTTCTAATTCTGAAAACGAAATTGTTGAGGGCTCGAACTTAAATAAATTGTTTGAGGCTTCCATGCGTTGCAAATGATACTTGAAAAGTGGAATGCGATTTTGTTCGAAACGAATGGTTTCGAAAAATCCATCGCCGTATCGAAAGGCACGATTGGTTCGAACATCGAGAAGAAGTTCAGATTCTTCTATGAATTTTCCGTTCGAACAAACCAACATCTTAAAGCGCTTTTATGTATTCCAACAGGTCGCCGTTCTGCTTCATCTGAATTCCACGAACACCAGCAGCATTCGCGCAAATCACATCGCGGTCGCGATCTCCGATCATAACACTCGCGTCTTTGTCGAACTTATACTTCGCACAAGCGCGCTCTACCCAAAGGCCCGCAGGCTTTCGTGAAAGGGAGTTGCATACATCTGGATGATGAATGGAGTAAAAGAACTCCAAAATTTCAACGTTGTTCTTTTTGCATTCCGATTGGAAAAAATCGTGAATGCGATCCACTTCCTCTTTGGTATAAAGTCCGCGAGAAATTCCAGCTTGATTCGTAACTACCACCAATTCGAATCCTCTGGAAACGGCTAATTGCAAGGCTTCCATGACTGTAGGAAGAATTACGAATTCGTCCAATGAATAGGTATAATCCCCAGGGTCATGATTAAGAACGCCATCTCTGTCTAAGAACAATGCTTTTCTCATGTTACACTATTTCATTCGTGCAGTCTTCAGGTAGTTTCCAATGAATGCTTTTTCAGTAAAACCAAAATCGGCAACCGCTAAAAACACCATCTCCTCGTTGCTCAAATTCTGTGTTTGGTGCATTGCCCAGCGAGGCACATAAACAATACTTCCTGATTGAACAGGAACCGTAACGTCATCAATCAATACTTGTCCGCTTCCTTTGAAGAACACAAATACGGTTTCGTGAGCGTGCTTGTGAAGCTCGTTGTTTTTATTCGGAGAAACACGAACAATGCGGGGGTCAAGTACTTCCAAAGGAAAATCCAATCGCTCAACAAAAAAGTCGACATTTAATTTCTCAACAGTGTTTCTGTACAATTCCTTTCCGCTGGCTTTATCTATGTGCTGCTCAAACAAAGCGTCTTCTTCATCGGGAGCTAAAGACGTCTTAAGCAAAACCGCATCGGTTAAAGGCTTCAGACGAAGAAACAAAACTTGCTCATACGTGAAGTCTAACAGTTCATACAAGGTCACGTCAACTTCAATGTCTTTCTTTCCTTCCTCAAACAACGCATTTACCTTCAACTCATCATCAGTCATTAACGCATGAAGAGCCCATTGTTTTTCAGTCGAATTCAATTCACCGATGAACTCACGCCACTTGTCGGTATCGCTTCTTATCTTGAACGAACGGATGTATGCACCCAAACAATCTTGAACAAAATACTTTTCCTCTTCATCAAAAAAATCGCTCTCGTAGGCTTGTATTAAGGGGTGCTTCATAATTATAGTGCGTTCGTTTCCAATTCTAATTTGGTCCAAAATTCAGCGCGAAGGTCAAGCGCAGTTTCCATGCCCTTACGAACAAGCAATGCGTTTCCTTCACTCTGCGAAGCTAGTTCATTTGCTATGGCCAACAAGACTTTTCCGTGTTCATCGTCTACTTCTGTGTGTAAAGGAAAAAAGACATAATCACGCATGGTAAGTTCGGTATGCACAGAAATCGATTCAATAATTGGACGATAAATATGTTTCACTACACTTTCAGTACCTAGTCCAATGGCCCCTACAGCCTCTGCCTCAGAACAATTTTCCAAATAAACAAGAAAAGAATTACGCCATGTTTCTACAGCCTCATTCATATCGAAGTCAAGCCCCGAAGAAATGGCAGTTTTAAATCGATGAAACAAAGTCGGATGAGGAATTCCTATAACCCATTCGTCGTCAATTCCCAACGCACGAATGGCTTTCAAATCATTTTCAGGCAATTGTCCTTTTTCTTCTTCGAGGTTTTCAAGCAAATGCGCTTTGTGCGCTGGACTTGAGAGTTTGTCAATAACAGCCAGCAAGTACTTGGGGAACCAAGCGCTGTAACATTCATACTGACTAGCGAAGTAGGCCAATGCCTTTTTCATGTCTGAAAATTCACCTTGGGAAAGTTTCTGTAGATAAGAATGATGAACAGCTTCGTGTTGTATTGCTATGTCTTCCATACTTTTGTTTGAGGGCTCAATATAATTGCACATTCATTAAACATTCTAATTCTTATTTTGTTAAATCACTATGAAAACAATTTATATAGTCGGATTACTAGTCTTAGCCCTTTCTTCTGCAGCGGCTTTGTCAATGCGTAGCAGATGGGAAAAACCTTCAAAACCAATAGGAACAAATAAAATGAGCTTTCACGATTTAACAGTTAATGCCATCGACGGCAAGGTCATGAACATGGCCGATTACAAAGGAAAATATGTGTTGTGTGTGAATGTCGCTTCGAAATGCGGGTACACGCCTCAGTACGAAGACCTTGAAAAATTATATGAGCAATACCAAGGTAAATTGGTGATTATCGGATTTCCTTGCAACCAGTTTCTTGGACAAGAGCCTGGAACCAGCGAAGAAATTGTTTCATTCTGCCAAAAAAACTACGGAGTTACTTTTCCATTAACAGAGAAAATCGATGTGAAAGGAAAGAATCAACATGGAGTTTACCAATATCTAACACAGAAGGCTTTAAACGGTGTTGCAGATGGGAATGTGAAGTGGAACTTTCATAAATTCTTAATCTCACCAGAAGGAGAGTGGTTAGCTGAATTCCCATCGGGTGTGAAACCTTTAGACGCAGAACTGACGTCGTTGATTAAATAATTCAATCATGAATTGGAATCAGTTGAACTCGGTTGAGCAATGGAATGCCATGCTCGTTTCCGAAGAAAAGTTTGTCGTATTTAAACACAGTACACGCTGCAGTATTAGTACTACTGCACTGTCGCGTTTTGAGCGCGATTGGGATACTACTTCTTCAGTGAAGCCATATTACTTAGATCTTTTAGAGCATCGTAATATCTCAAATGCGATAGCACAAGACACCGGAGTAGAGCACGAATCGCCACAAGCCATACTAATTGAAAACGGGAAAGTATTGAAGTTTGCTTCGCACTTATCCATCTACGTCGCCGAACTTCTCGAAGCATAAATCATGTCTTACGTGCTAACCTACATTGCGGAAGGAGAGCATTTGAAGCAAGACTTTAAAATGCGCATCGACGACGCGCAGAAAATTGCACGATCGCTTGTGGCATTCGCCAATACGGTAGGAGGGAGATTACTCATTGGAGTAAAAGACAACGGGAACGTTTCTGGCATTCGTCCGGAAGAAGAAATTCACATGATCATTCGTAGCGCGGAAGAATTTTGTCAGCCGCCCATTCATTTTACACATTCCGTTTGGAAGGTGGAAGGAAAGGCAATTCTTGAAATTCAAATTGAAGAATCATTAGTAAAACCACATCTAGCAAAAGTTGAAGAAGGCTGGAAAGCCTTTGTTCGCGAGCACGATGTTACACTTCCGGCTTCAAACGTTTGGATTGCCATGCAAGAGGTCTCTTCCCAACAAGATTCGAACGAACTCTTCCAAATGTCAGAAAGAGAAGAACAACTTTTTTCTTTGTTGAAACAACAGCCTTTCACATTGAATCAATTGGCTCGAAAGGCAGGCACACCAAGACCTATCTTAATTCGGAAACTAGCGAAACTTATGAAATGGGGAATCGTTATTGAAAACTTCGAACAAGGGAAAGCGACTTATTCATTAAAATAAAAAAAAAGAGCGGGAAATTCCCGCTCTTCTTTCCTTAACTAAAACCTTAATCACTAACTTAAATTTAGTTCTTAATGAAGTTGAAATGACTTCCACTTGCAGTAACTACAGAATACATACCTGGAGTGAATGCGTTTGTAGAGATAGTATTCAGCGTGTTATTTAAAAGACCGCTTGCAATCAATTGACCTGATACGTTGTAGATTGAATAGTTCTCAGTTGACGATGTTTTTCTTTCGATTGTTAATACGTCAGTACAAGGATTAGGATAAGCCTGAACCGATGCATTCAAAATATCGTTCACTGAAGCTGGTGGCAATAGAACTGCATCAATTACATGAATAACACCATTCCAAGCGTTTAAATCAGCAGCTACGATGTTAGCGTTGTTGATCATTGCACCGCCCATTCCTAACGTAATCGTAGTGTTGTCACCTTGAAGCATTGTAATGCTTTGACCGTCCACAAGATCAGTTGAATTTACTACGTCTCCTGCTGCATGATACAATAAGATATTCGTAAGTGCAGTTGGATTTGCAATCAAAGACTCAATGGTTCCAGCAGGAAGCGCGCCGAAAGCCGCATCGGTTGGAGCAAATACTGTGAAAAAGAAATCATCTGACAACGTGCCATCTAATCCTGCAGCAAGAATAGCTGTTTCAAGAATAGTGTGTGATGGAGAAGCTTGAATGATTTCCCAAACATTGTTAGCAATCACACCAGGAGCAATTACAGCGTCAATTACGTGAACAACACCATTGTCAGTCACGATGTCAGCAACAATTACCTGAGCGTGGTTGATGAATACATCACCATTAATAATAGAAACGTTTACATCAACTCCTGAAAGTGTAGTGATTACCATTCCGTCTGAAAGATCAGTTGAAAGTGCCACAGAAGGAACTACGTGGTATGTAAGGATGAACGTCAAAATACCTGTTGGATCAGCAATTAATGCATCAATAATAGGCTGTGGTACCAAGGCGAAAGCAGCATCGGTTGGAGCGAATACAGTAAAAGCACCTGGGCTATCCAATGCACCGTCCAAGCCTGCAAGTCCAACTACAGCCTCCAATGTGTTGTGGTCTGGTGAGTTTTGTATCACATCCCAAACAGTGTATAACTGTGGTGCTGCAGGAATTAATACTTCGTTTACAACGTGTACAACGCCGTTAGAAGCTGCAATGTCAGCAACGATAACTTGGCTTGTTCCATTAATGAAAACACCATTGTTAATGATTACAAAGATGTCTGAACTGTTGTACATGGTAATAACCTGTCCATCAGAAAGGTCGGTTGACAATACAGCAGCTCCGCTGAAAACATGATACAATAAGATGTCTGTCAAAGCAGGAATGTCTGCCAATAAAGCATCAACTGTTCCAGCTGGCAGAGCAGCAAACGCTTCGTCGGTTGGTGCGAAAACGGTGATAGGGTCAAGCGTGTTTAACGCTCCGTCTAGGCCAGCAGCAAGAACTGCAGCTTCGAGCGTGTTGTGGTTCGGCGAGTTTTGAATAATTTCAAAAGCCGTTTGTGCTTGCGATAAGCCAAGGCTTAATGCTAACGAGAGAGAAAGTAATACTTTTTTCATTTTGTTTAAAGTTATGTTCAAAAGGTTAAACAGGGATAGCTTCTTATTGTTCAGTCAAAACTTACTTTTTTTTCAATTCATGAAAAATGAATGGGTAAATATGTTTTAACCTAAGTGTTATTAAACGGATACTTTGTTGAAAGAAACATACAATATATGATATTTGTCAGTACTTTATCTGACACTTACGTTTTTCTTGTGCCTACGCCTCAAATAGATTTGTACTGCCCATGGAAAATAGATTTGCTTCAATCTGGAATCACGTTAACGAAGGAATATTAATCTCCGATAAATCGGGGAAAATTGTTCTTGTTAATCCGAGGTGCGCTGCACTATTCGGTTATTCAGAAGATGAAATGCTGCACATGGCTGTGGATGAACTTGTTCCAGATGCAGCGAGGTCTCGACATAAATATCACAGAGAAAACTACAACGAACTTCCCACCAATCGCTCCATGGGTCAGCACGTGACGTTGTACGGACTGAAAAAAGACAGCTCGGTATTTCCGGTAGAAATTTCGTTAAGCCATTACAACTCACATGGAGAAACATTCGTCATTGCCTTTGTCGTAGAGGTTACTGAGCGCATAAAATTCCAAGATGATCTTAAACTCATGAATAAGCAACTGCTTACCATGAATGAAAATCTTGAGCGGAAAGTAAAGGAACGAACTCTGGTATTGCAAGAAGCTCTCAACGATTTAGAAAAGACCCAAACCGAGTTACGTGAAGGTCTTTTGAAGGAAAAGGAGCTTCACGAAATGAAATCGCGTTTCGTTACCATGGCCTCTCACGAGTTCAGAACCCCATTAACAACGATACTTTCAAGTGTTTCACTCATATCGAAATACACGAAAGAAGATGAACAAGTTCATCGTGACAAACATATTCAACGTGTGAAAAATTCAGTTTTTTCTCTGACTGAAATTCTGAACGATGTCCTTTCATTAGGCAAGCTAGATGAAGGAAAAGTTGAAATTCAAATGGAAGAGGTCAATTTGTGCGAAGTGCTTCAGTCTGTTGTGAATGACGTGGACATGATTCTTAAACCGAATCAGGGAATCATCGTTCATTGTCCGAAAGATCAAAAAGTAAAAGCGGACATTACCCTATTGCAACGCGTAATCGTGAACCTACTTTCCAACGCTATTAAGTTCTCATTCGATGAAACCAATATTTCAGTTGAGGTCTTAAGTAACACCGAATTAAATGAAGTTCAAGTCAACATTTCAAATGAAGGAATTGGTATTCCTGAATCGGAAAAAGATAAACTCTTCGATCGTTTTTACAGAGCCAATAACGCCTCAAATATTCAAGGAACAGGCCTAGGATTAAGCATTGTAAAGCGATGCCTCGAACTTATGAGCGCGACAGTTTCCTTTACAAGTATAGAAAATTCAACAACAACATTCACCATTCATTTACCCTTGGAATAATGATAGAAAAAATATTAGTGATTGAAGACAATGCGGAAATGCGCGAGAATATCTGCGAGATTTTAAGTATGTCTGGATATTTATTGTTCGATGCGGAAAACGGCAAGGAGGGAGTTGAGATCGCTCTCAAAGAACTTCCTGATTTGATTCTTTGTGACATTATGATGCCGCAGTTAGATGGATACAGTGTGTTGAACAGACTGTCTCGAGAGGAGACTACTGCTTCCATTCCGTTTGTTTTTCTAACAGCGAAGGCTAATCGTGCTGACATGCGAAAAGCAATGGATTTAGGCGCCGACGATTACATAACTAAACCGTTCGACAATTTGGATTTGATAAGCGCTGTAAGAAGCAGATTGGATAAGGCTAGGAGAGTATGCGAGGCTTCAAATAAAGCTCCTCTAGACGTAATGGAACTTTTATTAAAGGAGGTTCATGGGCTTTCAGATATTACAAAGATGAGCGATGGCTCGATCACCAAAAAATACAAAAAGAAAGAGCTCATTTTTGCCGATGGCGACGACGCAATGGGCGTTTATTTCTTAAAGTCAGGAAAAGTGAAGGTATACATGAGTCATGAAATTGGTAAAGATCTAATTATTCAACTGGTTCATGACAATGAATTCTTCGGATTTCTTCCGTTACTTCAGCACGATAAGCACAGCGCTAGCGCAGAGGTATTAGAAGAGGCCGAAATTGTGTTCTATCCCAAAGCCGATTTCTACAAGCTCATGGATGGTAGTTTTGATGTGTTGAAGGAAGTTGTTTCGTTGTTAAGCAACAAAGTGAAAGAAGAACAAGAACGACTTATGAAACTCGCATACTCCAGCGTTCGCAAGCGCACAGCGGAAGCCTTACTTCACTTAAAAGAACGCTACGAAAAAGACCATAACAAACCCTTCACCATGGCTATTGCTCGTGACGACCTTGCTCGCATGGTTGGAACAGCGACAGAATCGCTCATTCGCACACTCAGCGACTTCAAACAAGAGGGTTTAATTACTATCGACGGATCTCGCATTACGATTGTAGAGGAGCTTAAGTTGATGAATTTAAGAGGTTAACACACTTCGTGTGATGACACTTCGTGATGACCTTCTGCGAAGGATGACACTTCGTGATGACCTTCTGCGAAGGATGACACATTTCATGTGATGACGCTCCGCGAAGCGGTCATCACGAAGTGTCATCCGGAACGGTCATCGAACTTGTTCGTCATCGTGCACAGCACGTGTGAAACTCCACACCACGAAGCACAATCAACAGCCCAAGAATAAGCAACGCAAAGCGTATGGTTTTTTCGCGTTTGAAAAATGGATATTTACTCAATGCCATCTTAATTCTGGAAAGCAGAACCAATAGGGGAGAAGTCCCTATTCCAAATAGAAACATAAAGAGTCCCGAATAAATAGCGTTGTGATAAAGAATGGCTACAGCCAAGGCTGAATAGACCATTCCGCAAGGGAGAATGCCGTTGACCATGCCCATGAAGAAGCGCGAGAAAACACTTTCCATTTTCAAAAATTTCCGGAAGTAAGTCGCGACAGATGAAGCAGGAAATACTGTTTTCTGAAACCAAGAAGGAAACGATTGCACGATGAAGACAAGAATTAAAACACTTCCGCTAATGAGCGCAGGCCAAACGCCAATATCTTTTGGAAGAATCAATTGTCCAACACCTCCAACCAATGCACCCATAATGGCGTAGGTAGTGGCTCTTCCGAAATGATAAAGACTTATCTGTAAAGCCTTTTGTGTGTTCGACCAAGGAATGCTAAGGATAATGGGTCCGCACATGCCCACGCAATGCAGACTTCCTAAAAGGCCCATGGATATGGCAGCTATGATTATCTCAATGAACATGTTTGTGTCCGATTATTTCTTCGAAATAATATTCCTTGCCGCCTTTCTTCCAGAAAACTTCAATGTTATATCGTGAAGGAATTCCGGTTGGAAGTTTGAAGGAAAAAGCGCTATCTGTCGAAGCTGTTAAGTTGTAGTTCACGTCGAAGGCATTGTTACTGGGGCAATACACCTTCACCGTAGCTTCTCTCATTTCATTCAACATAAATGGAAAGTGAACAACAGCATTTCCTTTAGCAATTTGAAACGAACACTTGTTGGGCAATGCAGCGTAGTTCGCTTGCTGATCCAATCTTCCTTGATGAACCAATTCTTTTTCGTAATACCCTTTGTCTACAAGATCAATCTTTTCATTAATCGAAAGAAAGACTAATGTTAAAATGCCCGCGGCAAAAAGTATGTAAAGTATAGTTATTCTCCACCCCCAATTCATGGTCTGTTCGATTTATTTGGAGCTAAAAGAACCAGTTTTTCTGTGGCTTTCAGCTCGCCGTTACTGTATATTTCCAATTCTACGCGGTTTCTCTGAGAAGGTAATTCGTCCAAGGGAACATAAATGAATAGCTCGCCGTTTTTCATTTCGCCCGACAGCAATTTGTTCTGATGGCCAATCCAATCGAAACTCGCATTCTTCCCTTCAACCTTAAATTCTAGATTCATCTCCTCCGAAGTCTTGTTAATGAGTTTAATGTTGTAGAGGTTTCCAATCGTGCCGTTGGGTTCAACAGTGAATAAAGTGTTTCGTGTTCGAACGCTGTTCACTTCCAACTCACTTCGCGTAATCAATAAAAACGCTTCAACACAGATTAATGCCAGAAGAACGACGCAGTAGGCGAGTATGCGCTTGTTAATGCGAAGCTTTGTTTTCGATACGACACTGGTTTCAGAGGCATAACGAATCAATCCTTTTTCGCGATGTGTCTTTTCCATTACGGTGTCACACGCATCCATACACGCCGTGCAGTTCACACATTCCAGTTGAAGTCCGTTGCGAATGTCAATGCCCGTTGGACAAACACGAATACATTCTAAACAATCGACACAATCGCCATGTGGCTGATCGGTCGTTTTCTTAACGTGTTTCGTTCTTGGTTCTCCGCGCACGTGGTCGTAAGTAACCGCAATGGAATTTTTGTCGAGCATGACGCCTTGCATTCTTCCATACGGACAAACAATTAAGCACACCTGCTCGCGGAACCAATAGTAAATGAAGAAGAAGATAAAGCTGAAAATGACGATAGCAGAAAAGCCGCCGATATGCTGTGAGACGGGCTCTGTAGCGATGTTCCAGACAGCATCGCTTCCAATGACATACATGAGAAAGGTATTGGCAATGGCGAAGGATACGGCATAGAATAAAAATATTTTCAGAATCCTTCGCGAAAGTGTTTTGCTGTTCCAAGGTTCAGCGCGTAGAGTCATTTGCGCTTTACGATCGCCTTCAATCCAATATTCGATCTTGCGGAAAACCATTTCCATGAAAATGGTTTGCGGACAAACCCATCCGCAGAAAACCCTTCCGAAAATAACAGTGAAGAGAATAATGAATACCACGAAGATGAGCATGCCCAAGACGAAAATGAAAAAGTCTTGCGGCCAAAAACGAACACCGAAGAGAATGTAAATGCGATCAATGATATTCAATAAGAATAATGGAGCGCCATGAAATTTGACAAACGGTAAGCCAAAGAATACCACCAAATACACCCACGACAAATAACTTCGAAGGTTATAAAAATGTCCTTTTGGTTTCTTCGGAAAGAACCACACACGTTTTCCTTCAGCGCTAATGTGCGCGACCGAATCTCTAAACTCTTCTTCGACTTCTCCTATCATTTTTTCGCTGAGGCTGTGCTATCGGGTAAGGCGGAAATAGCAGTAGCCGTGCTGTCTACAGGGGCCTTATACAGCGGACCTTCAGGAGCTTTCGGATTGGCAGGATTCGTTCCTTGCAAGGAAAGAATATAGCTGGTTACTTGAGCCATTTGCATAGCCGACAAATCGTTCTTCCAAGATTTCATTCCTGTTCCAGTCACACCAATTTTCACTGTTTTGAAAAGGTTTTTTATGTCACCTCCGTTCTTCCAGTATTGATCGGTGAGGTTCGGACCAATTTTTCCTTCAGCGTTTGCACCGTGACAGCTTACGCAGTTCGAAGCGAATAGGGCAGAGCCCACTTTCAAGTCTTCAGATCCAGTTAACACCGCAACAGTAGTTTCATCGACAAGGTTCTTCGCGTTCAAGCGATACTCTTCCATTTGCTTTTCAGCATCTGCTAATTCCGTTTGATATTCTTGAAGGGAAGACGGTCCATTTCCACCTGCATGGAAATAGGCCATGTATCCGAATGCCCATACAATGGTTAGGTAGAATCCATACTTCCACCAAGGTGGCAAGGCGTTGTCTAACTCACGAATGCCATCGTAATCGTGGTCTGTAAGAATAGCTGCTTCGTCTTTAATTTCAACCGACTGGTGGAACTTGATCCAGAAGGAAGGGCCTACGCGCTCAGGAAGTGCCTCAGGCGCTCCTTCCTTCAATCCAATAAAATCAGTAGTTAAATACTTAATCATACGATTGAAATACAACACCACGGACAATTCAATGACTATAAGTGTGAACAGCGCATTGAAGGGAGTGTTTCCAAATCCGTCGTGAAGGAATTTCAACATTTGATCTCCAGTTGCCGCAGATGCAGCATTTGAAGATCCAAAGTAAATGAGAATAATTAAAATGGTTGTCGGCCATTGACGCGATTGTTTTTGCCTATCTCGCTTAGCCTTATTTGCAAGGGCTTTCAAAACACCCTGAAGCTGAAGAATGTAAATCAAGAGCATGGTTGCTACCAAGATGAGTCCGTAAAAAATAGGATCTTGGTAGGGTGAATAATTGCTGACCACCACGGGTGTCGTGGTGTTGATATTTGCAGCAGTGGTAACGGTTTGGGCGAATGCTTGTGTTCCAGCAAGCAACAGAATTCCCAGTGAAGTTGTAGCTTTTTTCATGGCTTTTACAGATCGAATGGAATGTTTTTTTGTTCTTCAATACTTGCCTTGTCTTCACGAAGCACGCGGTATGAAACGCCTGCGAAGAAGATGATGAAAATGAACAACGAGGTAAGAGGATAGATGCTTACATCTGTTATGGATTCGAGGTAGTTTATAAATTTCATCTTACTTCAGTTTTATTGTTGAACAGGTGCTGCGTCTCTTCCTAAGCGCTGCAAATAGGCGATAAGCGCTAAGATTTCATGATCGGGTTGAAGACCTTCGTCGCTCGTTAACAATTGATTTTGCTTGAACTCGAGCATCAATCCGTTTGTTATTTGCTGTGCTTGTCTTCGAGCACTATCGGCCCCTGCAGCAATATCCGCATCGGTATAGGGCACACCCAACGTTTGCATGGCCTCCATCTTATTTGTAATTTCTTCGAAGTCAATTTTGTCTTCGAACAACCAAGGGTAGCGTGGCATAATAGATCCGGTAGAGATAGATGCTGGATCCATCATGTGGTTGTAATGCCAGCTGTCCATTCGCTTCAAACTTCCAGTTCCTTCACGGGCCAAGTCTGGTCCGGTGCGCTTCGAGCCCCATTGGAACGGATGATCATAAACGAACTCACCTGCTTTTGAATAGTCGCCGTAGCGCGCTGTTTCAGAACGGAACGGACGAATCATTTGCGAGTGGCAGGTGTAACATCCTTCACGAATGTAAATGTCGCGTCCTTCCAATTCGAGCGGTGTATAGGGCTTCACAGCGGCTATAGTTGGAATGTTTTCCTTCACCAAGAAAGTTGGAATCATTTCAATAACACCTCCAATGGCAACAAGCACTAAGGCGAATACCAACATTTGAAGCGGTCTTCTTTCAATAACACGGTGCCAGTGTTCGTTTCCTGTGATGCGTGCTTTTTCAAGCGGTGCGGCTTCAGCTTTTTCTTGAGCCAAGAACACGCCTTGCTTCGCTGTTTTCACCAAGTTCACCACCATAATTATTGCACCAATTAAATAGAGCAATCCGCCTAATGAACGAGCCATATAGAACGGTCGCATGGTTTGCACCGTTTCTAAAAACTGATATTGCAATTGTCCTTCTGGAGTGAATTCATTCCACATGCTACTCTGCATCCAACCCGCCCAATACATAGGAATGGCGTACAACAAAATACCCAGGGTTCCAATCCAGAAGTGCCAATTCGCCCATTTATTCGAGTATAAGTCTGTTTGCCACATACGTGGGATTATCCAATACAACACACCGAAGGTTAGGAATCCGTTCCATCCCAAAGCACCCACGTGAACGTGTGCAATGGTCCAGTCTGTAAAGTGAGAAATGGCGTTAACATTTTTCAACGAAAGCATAGGTCCTTCGAAAGTGGCCATACCGTATGCAGTAATGGCAACCACCATGAACTTCAATACTGCGCTTTCACGCACACGGTCCCAAGCACCACGAAGCGTAAGCAGTCCGTTAATCATACCACCCCAAGACGGAGCAAGAAGCATAATGCTAAATACGGTTCCCATACTTTGCGCCCAATCTGGAAGTGAAGTGTACAACAAGTGGTGCGGACCTGCCCAGATGTAAATGAAGATCAACGCCCAGAAGTGAATAATAGAAAGTCGGTAAGAATAAATTGGACGATTGGCCGCCTTCGGAATGAAGTAGTACATGAGTCCCAAGTACGGCGTGGTTAAGAAGAATGCAACCGCATTGTGTCCGTACCACCATTGCACCAAGGCGTCTTGAACACCCGCATAATACGAGTAACTCTTGGTGAAGGAAACAGGAAGTTCAATGCTGTTCACAATGTGAAGCATGGCCACTGTAACCCAAGTTCCAATGAAGAACCAGATAGCCACATACAAATGACGTTCGCGACGCTTAATTAACGTACCGAACATGTTCACCCCGAAGATGACCCATACCAATGTGATTAGTATATCAATAGGCCATTCCAACTCGGCGTATTCTTTCCCGGTGGTGTAGCCCATTACCAAAGACAATGCTGCTAATACAATAATGAGCTGCCATCCCCAGAAGTGAATCTTACTTAAGAAGTCACTGAACATGCGCGCTTTCGTTAAACGCTGCAAAGAATAGTAAACGCCCATGAAGATTCCATTTCCAACAAAAGCAAAAATGATTGCATTGGTGTGAAGCGGTCGCAGACGTCCGAAGGTGGTCTCAGGGATATTAAAATTCAAAAATGGCCAAACCATTTGCAAGGCAATGGTTAATCCCACCAGCATTCCAACCAGTCCCCACATGGCAGTGGCAATGGCAAATTGCTTTACAATTTTGTTGTCGTAGTAAAAAGTTTCCGTATTCATTTAGACTGTTCTTCGGTTATTATTTCTGTTTGAGTTATGGGTTTTTCTTCGAATAAGATGCGCATAGCCGGAGTGTCAAGATCATCGAACTGTCCCTGTTTTGCATTACGCAAAAACACAATGAGAAAGCCCATTGCAAGCGGTAAACTGATTCCGATTAGTAAATAAATCACACTCATGATTTGGCTATTTTCCTCGACTTCAAAAATATTTCTACGCCTCTTTTTGATTTATGAGGTGCGTCAAAGTGCCTAATGATTTTTGTCACTCAAGATCCTGTTGTAAGCGTTGCGCGTTGCCGTTGAAGTGAAGAGAATAATGGTGAACGTACTCACAGGCATAAGCACTGCGGCCACCAGCGGAGAGAGGTTTCCCGTTAGGGCATAAGACAATCCAATAACATTGTAAAGCAATGAAAGTCCGAAACTGAAAAATACAATTCTTCTGCACGCCTTCGCATAGCTGACAATTGCCGGTAAGTTTTTAAGAAGTTCTCCAGGAATTAAAACATCGGCTGCTGGCGTGAAGCGCTGATGCGCATCGCTTATGGAAATTCCCACACTCGCTTCTTGCAGTGCACCGGTGTCGTTCAATCCATCGCCCACGTAGGCGCATCGCGTTGTTTTTTCCATTGTAGCAATACCCTTCGCTTTGTCAGTTGGACTTAATTGATAGACCAGTTCGCTTCCAAAAGGAAAGAGTTTACGCATGCGCAAATCGTCGGCATTGCTGTCTCCAGAAAGCAATCCCAACTTGTTTCCTTTTTTTATTTGTTGAAGCATATCCTTCATTCCACTTCGAATTTCAAATTCTAGGTGGAAGACGCCACGCCATTTTCCGTTGATCCAAAGAGCGGTTCCGGGCCCAGCGTTATTCTTTTTCAATTCAAAAAAAATACCGTTTACCTTTCCCGAAGTTCCTATTCCCGGTTTCTCTTCAAATTCAGAAAGGGTGCAATGTTCGTTACGCGGAAATTCCCTCAACAAAGATTGACTAATGGGGTGAAGGGAAGAGGCAAGCAATTCTCCGAATGCATTTTTTTCTTCGGGTTGAAGGGCTTCGCCCGTGTACTTTACGTTTACGTGATGCGTATCGGTAACAGTGCCAGTTTTATCGAAATAGAAAGCCTGCACGGTGGCGAGTTTATCAAGTACGAAACTATTCTTGAACAACAATTTCCCTTGCGCCAAAAGTCGCAATGCCGTTCCTGTGGTGAACGTGTGTGAGAGCAGCAGTGCGCACGGACAAGCCACAATAAGTGCGGTAGTTAGCGCCCGGAAGGCTTTGTTTGGGTCGGAAGGATAGAGAATAAGAAACGCTCCGAGCGACATAACCAAGAGGAACAGCGTAAACCATTTCGCCACGGCATGCGTGAAGCTTTGTCGTTCTGCGTTTTCTTCTTTGCGCGCTTCTTTGTTCCAAAGCAAACCGAGGTGACTGTCTTTCATCACCTTTTCCACGCGAATGCGAATGTTACCACTGCAATTTCGCGCGCCTGCGTATACAGTGGCTCCGCGAAGAATGGACTTGTGATCAGACTCTCCGGTTACGAAGGCGTAATCGAGTTCGGCTTCCTCGTTCAATAAGATACCGTCGGCAGGAATGACTTCATGGTTGTGAATTTCAATTTCGTCTTGTTCTTGCACTTCGGCCAATGGAATGTTTTGGAAGGCGTTTCCTCTTTTGGTTGAAATAACAATGGGGAAGTAGCTCTTGAACGATTTCGAGAATCCCAATTTATCGGTTCGAAGATCTTGAAAATGACGGCCAATAAGCATGAAGAACACAATGCCTGAATACGAATCGAAATACCCAGAGCCTGTATTGGAAATCACTTCGTACAGACTTCTTGAATACGCAACGCAAAGGCTTATCACCAAAGGGAAATCGATGTGCATGAATTTATTTCGAATGCCGGTTAGGGCACCGCGATAGAATTCAAGGCTGCTGTATAAGAAGACGGGCAGGGAAAGAAGGACATTAATGGTTCGAAAGAAGTAAACGAAGTTGGGATCGTTTTTTAGTTCAAGGTCTATGTATTCCGGAATGCTGAAGAGCATGATGTTCGCGAAGCAGAATCCGGCTATCACCAATGCGCGCAATCTGAATTTGCGCGATTTCTCCGTTTCGGAAGAAGTAGATTCTACCGACTCAATGTCAGGCGCGTAACCTATGAGAGCCAGTTGTCTGGCTACTTTCGAAAGGGGCACCTCTTTTCGAATAACCATGCGAATGGTTTTTTCAGCGAAGTGCACTTCGGTCTTTAAGATAGCAGGCTCTAGTTTGTGCAGGTGTTCAAGCACATAGACGCACGAAGCGCAATGGATGTTGGAAAGGGTGAAGCGCACGTGTTTAAAATCGGCATCTTCGTAGATAATGAATCGTTTCGCAATGGTGGAAATGTCGAGTTCTTCCCAATTGCGTTTGCTATTTATTTCGGGAGCGAAGTTTTCGTCATCGGGTGCGCACAGAATGGAATTGTCTATGAGCATGCGTGCTTGAAGGCATCCGTTGCAACAGTAGTTTTTTTCGGCCTGAATAATAAGTTCTTTGTCGCAAGCTTCGCCGCAGTGGAAGCAGAGGGCAGCCATGGTTACAAGTTGCTAGAGAGTTCGGCTCCTTCCTGATTTTGTCTATCGAGGGTCCATTGATCGGTCACGGAAGTTTCAATGTAGAGTTTCCCGCTGCTGCGCAGAATTTGTACTTTCCAACCGAGTAATTTTTCCAGGTAATCAATGAAGTCGCGCACTTTGGTAGTGCTTTCAAATTTTATCTCAACGCTATATTCTCCGATTTTCAGAGCGAAGTCGTTTTCTGTTGCCGCGCGTTTCTTCGAACCAACACCCTCATACAGCGCCAGGCGCAGGAACGGAAAGTGCTCAGCGAACTGGCACATCAGTTCATTAACGGTGGTATTGGGATTAACGGTCATGCTCATTTTTTCAAGGCCCGAAATTCCATCAACTCTTCTGAATTGAATATGAGTGCGCTCAATAGCGGTTATGACATTTGTCAATGAACTGCGTAATTGGAAAATCGAAGATTTTATTCCTACTTCGTAATTTGAAAACCGAAGGTTTTATTCCTACGATGTAATTAGAACTTCGTTGCTAAATCGTCGAAGACCCAAGCAACGTAGTTGCCCTCGTTTCAAAGAAACCCTCGCATAGCAATATGCCCTCGCAACGCTTCTTGCTTATTTCCAATTTGTGAATAAATCGTTTAATTAAAAAGCAATACGATTATAATAGAAATATTATCTCATTATTTTAGCAATACATGAAGCAATCAAAATTCTACTAAGTTACGAGGATGAAAAAATGAATAACGAATTAACTGAAAAACATAGTCTTATAAATGACACCAAGTTTCGATTGAAAATTTTGGTGTTGACTGTATTGCGTGCCTTCAAGAATGTAACATCTTCGATTAGAAAATATTCCGACATGGGACTTTTAAACCAGGAGTCGGTTATTGCGTTTTCAGAAAGTGATCTTTGGAATCCTTTTGACAATAAAGATAACTGGATACTAACTGCGGGTAAAATTCAAAACTTACGAATCGCCGCTAAGAATATTAATGGGACTGAGATTAAAGCGGATGAGGTTTTTAGCTTTTGGAAGCATATCGGAAATCCCAATATTGGAAAAGGTTATGTGATAGGTCGGGAGATACGAGAGGGTTGCATTGTTCCAACCATAGCTGGAGGATTGTGTCAACTTTCAAATGCAATTTACGATGCTGCTCTTAATGCCAATTTTGAAATTGTAGAGAGACACAAACACACCAAAGTAATTAAAGGATCTCTCGCTGAGCAAGACAGAGACGCGACTGTAAAATGGAATTATATTGATTTACGATTTAAATCAAAGTTTGATTTCAGGATTGAAGTAGAATTAACTTCAGAGAAATTAATAGTTCGTTTTAGAAGCGAGCAAAAGAATGTAAAGACTGAAAAAGACAATTCGAAAATACAAGATTCAAATAAATTGAATGATTGTTATTCCTGTGGGAATTTCGCATGTTTTAAGCATCCTGATAGAACTTCCATTCAGCAGAATATTGCTTCAATAACGTTTGTTTTAGATGAGAGGTGGCCTGAGTACGATCAATATATTCAAGAAATTGCCACGTCTTCAGATACTTTCATCTTACCTCTAAAACGCAATAAGTTATTAAATACAACTAGATATTCTTGGACTACATCTATGTCGAAGAATGTTCAATACACTAATGTTCAGGGGATTTATAGAGCATTGGTACTTCGCTTTAAAAGTAAGAAACAGAACAATGTTTTTGAGCAATCTCTTCAATTGGATAAGAAAATTGCTTTTGCCGCCGCAAGGAAAATTCCAGTTGAAAGCACTCATCTAGTGATCTCTCAGAACTTGCTCCCTTTCCTTTATGAATCTGGGGTCTTAGGCGGTAGGACCTTTGATGTATTAATGACAAGACTTCCATTTGAAAAACTCCATGAGAGATTAGATGCTGCTTTTTCAAAACATCATGGAAGTGCTACTCTCAGAGATTTTCGGGCGAATGAAAAACTAGTAACTCTAGAAAACAAAGCTCTAACTCTCGCAAGAAATATTATTACACCACATTCTGAAATCAAAGAGTTATTTAGGAATAAAGTTGTTCATTTGGCTTGGCACATCCCAAGTTCAAACAACAAAATTGGAAAGGGAGGTAAAGTGCTTTTTCCAGCTTCCGCTGTTGGAAGAAAAGGGGCTTATGAAATGAAGAGATTGGCAATGGAACTAAATTTCAAGTTTGCTTTCACAGGCAGGGTGATCGAGTCTGATAATTTTTGGGAGGCTTTGGAAGTTGAAAAGTTTGACGGAGATTTAAGTTCGATCGGACTTATTGTTTATCCCGCGCATACAGAGAACCAGCCGAGACAATTATTGAAAGCTATTTCCTTAGGAATACCTATAATCGCTACGAGTGCATGCGGAATTGAGAGTTCAGAGAATGTTTCCATTATTGATATTGGCAACTTTGATCAATTGAAAAATGAGTTTTTGAGTCATTGGCGGACTAAAGTGGTTCCCATTGCGAAGTAGGAAAAAAGCGGTAGATTTCCAAAAACGCAATGGGAACGACACTTTTCAAAATTTTATTTCATGTTCTTCAATTCCTCCAAACCAATCTTTCCAGATCCATAACCACAACGACATTCATTTTTTTTTGTGTCTACCCACATAAAGTGCTTGCGGTTATGGAAAAGACAAGACGCTGTCCAGCTATCAGAATTAAAACCTGAAGGGTAAGGTGAAAACCCAAGGCGCAACAGCTCCTGCACAATAGGCGCCTTCTTGCGCCGCGCTTCCAAAATTATTTGTTCTTGTTTTCGTTTCTTTTCTTCAATGAAAAATTGGAAGGCTTCGCGAGAAATAACAGTGCTACTAACAAAAGAAATACTTCCATTGAATCCCCCGCAATTCTCAGCCCAATATGCGCAGAATTCCTGAAGCAAATTTGGATTCATGAGATCTAGATCAGTGAGTGATTTCCGCAAGTTCAACTTATCGTCTTCGTGAGGCCCCCCTTCCAATTCAATTGTTTTCGAATAAATTCCCAATCCTTCCGGGCCGTCAAAAAGGAAATAAGTTTCCACCCATTGAATGGGATTGAACTCGTGTTTTAATTGTAAGAATTCGGTGTTCAGTTTGTCTCTGAACCATGCGTTATTTTGAGTGTCTTTCATTTTATTTAAATTTTATTGTTGAATGAAATGCTCGTGACCCATAGCAATAATCTGCTGTTCGCTGTTCACCAACACTCCGCCAGTTGGAATAGAGGTATTGAAACGAATCTGATCTTCTTCGAAGTAGTAGGCTTGGTCTTTTCCAACCACCACACACAACCTGTGATTTAAATTGTTCTTGGTGTCGAGATTTCGCTTGTACTCCGCAGCCACTTCGATGAGGTAAGGAAAGTTATCGATGAAGTTTTCTGCATTGGATTTAACAATAATGCCTTTCAACCCTTCCTTTTTTTCGGAAACGAAATGAATGGGCATTTGCATGTAATACGTAGAGTACAAGCGCACAATTACGTAGGGGAATTGTCCGTATCCATGTGCAATGTCTTCTGGTGAAAGCGATATACCGATGTCGCTGTTATCTGAATGACTCATGATTTTAATTTTTTGAAGATGAATAAATAGTTTGAATTTCCTTCAACTGAAAGGGAATAGGGAAGGGAATGAGGAGTACGAACTTGCATTGCGATTGCAGTGTGAAGTCGCCTTCATCTCTGTTCACGCAAAACGATGCGCTCTTCGGTTCGAAGCTGTCTTTCAGGTGCAGCAGAACGCAGTCGGTCACTTTCGAAAGGTGAAGATTAGAGACCAACAGCTCATGCGTGAATTGTATGAGCAGCGGTAAGGGATTGTCGATGAGCAGTGCGCTCACATCCACGAATGATTTTTCGAGGCGAACCTCGTTGGGGACGAACGTAAGCTCGAGTCCCGATTTTAAGCGAACGATAAGTTGCTTTTCCATACAAAAAAGTATTTAGTTAAACATTAAACTTTTTTGTACTTCGATCTAAAAAAGGATTTATACGTTTGTTTTTGGCTTAAGGCCCGTATTGTTTTACCACCGTGGTGTCTTCACTCGGTTGGTACCATTTAAGGTTCGAAATACGATGCAAACATAAATAAAAAATTATTTGCTGTGCAAATATTTTTTATTTAGAATGCTGGAGGCGAATGTTGCGTTGCAACGAATGTTTTCAACGAATGCCCTTCGGGCGACAGTCTTCGACGTTTATTTAACAACTTAGTTCAAATTACGAAGTAGGCATAAAATCTTCGATTTTCTAATTACGAAGTATGAATAAAACCGTAGGTTTTCCAAAAACGAAGTTCTCAGTCCTTCATCAAACTCAACACAATCATCTTCCGCTCAGAGGTGTTAATGGTGTTCGCGCGAAATTTCGCGCATTCTGAAATGTCTTCAATCTTTCCATCCTTCACCACTAGGACAAGAGACAGGCGGTAACCCGATCTGTTTCCAACAAACTCAATGGCGCGGTCAAGAAAATGATCGCAGCCTTTGCCAAGGCATGTTCCGTGATTTTCTTTGAGATGCAAATCTGAGAAGCCCTTGAACATGTCAAAGGCTCGTTCAAGTCTAGCAATGAACTTCGCCTTCGAAATTTCCATATAGGTCTCTCTTTCCAGAATGAGGTCAATCATTTCAAGATCCATGCGCTTAAAGAAATGCACGAACGCATCTCGTTGGGTCATTGGATCTTTTTCTTTTGGTTCAATGGTGAAGAGAGTGAGTTGCATCTTTTACTTTGTAAAGAATGTGCTTTGCACGAATGTCTTTGACGAATGTTACGGAGCAACGAATGTCTTTGACGAAAGTGATTGGCACCTGTTAAATTAAATATTATGGGGAGTCGAATTTAGAATGAAAAAATGCATTTGAAATGCATAGGAATTAAAATTTATTAAGGTGAAATTTTATGAACACACACATTTATTTCCGGAAAGTGGATGTGAATAAATATAATTATTTCAAGAATGAAAGGCGGTGTAGAGTGAATTGAACAAATAACAGACCTAACGAAATATTTTTCGGCATGAATTTACATGTCGGGTTATATGCTGAAAACTTCTTTTGGTGATGACAATCTTTTTCGAAAGATTTGCCTCCTTTAGTTTTGTTCAACTTTTAATTATTCACTTTTTGAAGTGTGCAGAATATCTGCATCTTCTAATTGTTCTTTTGTTTTAGATTGGTTTCTTAATCGAATAAAACAAGGTTGTTGAAAATTGAATAGGGCAAGGAGTCGATTGAAATTTGCATCTACATACACATTATGAATACCTCTAATAAAATTATGCTTATCTTCTTTGGTCTCTTTGTTTCGGGTTGTTCCAACACACCGACTATTGAAGAATCAACTTCGAAGTTACGGGCAATGAGTCCGCAAAAGGAGTCTTCTTCAACGACCAATATTGTTCCAAGAGATACAATTAGACAATCGGAGAACATTCCTGCTCCCATTGACTCAGTTACTTACTGGAAAATGGTAAGAGATTCCTGTCCCGAATTGTTCCGCAAAGTACCGTTGAGTCCTTATGAGGCTTACGACAAATGCAGGTCGGGATATTTTGTGGGTGGAGGGTGCGAGAGCTGTATAGATAATTACTTTAAGCTTTACGCCAAAGTACTCAGGAGAAAAAGCGGAAAGGAGATGAAGCCTATTCGAAACGACACACAAGAGGCTTTGCGATTGTTGAATTTTATATCACATGAATTGTCTGGAGGAGGCACTTTTTACGGACATATGATGGAGAGATCAGAAGGAGAAATGGAGCACAGTCTCTATAAATATGAACATGGTGAGATGGATTTTAGTACAATTGATTTGGATAAAGAGCGCAGCACATTGTTTCGTAAATGGAAGAAGAATATTCACAAGTCAATAACAAGGGAAGGTGGTATGAATTTTAGTGGAGTAACAGATGTTGAATTGGAAAAGCAACTTTTAGATTCTTTGTCGCGAATGAAATCGCTCGTGAAGACGCCCTTTACATTGACTTATCTCGATGAGTTAGGACACAGATTTTACTCTGACTTGATTTTTAAATAAATTAAATATTAATATGGAAATAGTTGTCGCTATCAAAATCTTGGTTGTTTTCGCGCTCATTGCAGCGCGTTATCACGATCGTATCCGAGATGTTAGATTCGGCGACATGAAAGTCCCAAAACCAAAAAAAGAACGTATGAAGAAACTAATGAAATTTATGAAGCGCATATGGCGATTTTGTACGCCAGGAAAAGCAGAGAGCAGGGTTCGAAAGTCGATTGTTACTTTATTAGACAGTTTGAATATCCGTTACAGTTTAATTCGCCCCAACAACGATATTGAGTTTAGGATTTCAAACAATGAAGGCGGATTCTACTCGAATTATATTCATTTTTCATCTAAAACGGATTTGTCTTTTTATGTTTCTTTTCCCTTGGTCTTGATTCCGGAAGATTACGACAGAATTTGTCACTTGTCTCAGATGTTTAACGACAGGATGAATGATGCAACTTTGCGGGTGAATATGGAAAACAAAGAGTTAATTCTGTTCAGTACAATCCCTTTGGATTATTGCGATGTCAACATTCATCTTTTCCAAGATCGCTTGTATGGGCTCGATAGATATGCAAACGACATTCATTGGTCATTTAATCAATTGATAGAAAGTGGGGAAGAGGCCGTATTTGTTTTTGCGGAGATGGTAGAGCGAAGTAAAATTTCTGATTCTCCGGCTACGAAGCAAAAATAAAGATTATTTTCAGAGAATGCCTTTGAGGAATACGCTTGCACGAATGTCTTCGACGATTTTAATTACGCAGTAGGAATTATGAAATAGGATTTACGAAGTTCCAATTACGAAGTAGGAATAAAATCTTCGATTTTCTAATTACTCCGTTCCAACCTTCGGTTTATTGTATTCATCGAAGGCAATCCAAAGGTCGTCTTTCTTCGGGGTTTGAACTAACAAGGGGGAAAGCGAGATAATGGTTCCGAGAGCGAAGATGGGAGTGAATTCGAAATTGTCTTGACGAAAAAATTCATAGGACATAATGCCAATTCCTGCTGTTAGTAAGGCAATCTGAGTGCGCTTGAGTTTCCGATGGTGTTGAATGTAATAAGTAGATTCATTATTCGCACTGAAGTCACGCATCATGTTTTTATAGTTTGCGGCATACACGGGACCGTTACCCATATTGTAATAGTCGAGATCTTTTCCAGAGGCGAGCAGTTTGTTGATTTTTTTCATGCCCGGATAAACGCGCAAGGTATCGTCGCAATACACTCCGAACGGAATTTCTTCGAACGCATTGGCTACTCTTCCTTTTTTAATCCGAACGGCATAGCGCTCCGTATCTAACCCATGAATGGGCGAGAGGTTCGCGAATGTCCCGTTGTTGTTACTAAAACGAGCAATTTCATTGGCCTTCCATCTATTCTGATCAAGCGTGAAATACGCATTCTGCGCTATGGGCGAATCGTACGTCAATCGAATTCCCGAGATGGAATCACCACTTTGAAGGATAACATAATGCTGAGCGGCACAGAAATGGGTTGCTGCAAAAAAAATGCAGCAGAGCGCTATTGATTTTGAGATAGATGCGAGATTCATTGCAACGAATTTAAGAAAACTCTTTTGTGATTCGAAAAAGATATTATCTTTGCCGCGGAGAGCTGGCAGAGTGGTCGATTGCGGCAGTCTTGAAAACTGTTGACTGTAACAGGTCCTGGGGTTCGAATCCCTAGCTCTCCGCCACCATTAAAGCCCCGATTGTTTCGGGGCTTTTTCTTTGCTTAAAGCCGTTTTTTCATCGAAAAGTAAGTGCTGAAAAGTTGTTTTTTGCGCTATCGCGAGAGGTTTCCGAGCGTCTTTTGTTTAGGCCAAAACGACGCTTGATAATGTTTAATATTAAATTTACTAACTTGTAGTTGAAATTAAGTTAATTTGCATTTACGTATAAATGTCTTAAAAACAGTTTAAATGAAAATATCATCAACATTCTTTCTCTTACTCTTTAATACTCTAGTTTTTGGTCAGATTAACTTTTTAAACTCGACAGGTAAATCGTTATGGATTGCAAAGGCGTGGAATCAAGATGGGGATTCCGATTATAAAGGATTTGTTTCTATCGGATGGTATCCCTTGAAGCCAGGCGAAACGCTTAATTTGGAATTAAGACTTACTAAAGATTCTGAGTCAATCTATTTAGGAATTAAAGATGAGCATTCTAATGTTATGAACCGCCCGGATATCAGGTTTATCGTGGCGCCAGGATTAAGAGTTAAGGACGCTGATAAGGAAAAAACACTTTATGACAATAGCAATGCAAATTGGGAAACTTTCCAAGAGTTTGTAGTTTCTGTAAATGAATTCCGAAATGGTGTTTTTACGATTAATTATTTGGAGTTTAAAGACGAGACTCAATTACCAGTATTTATGGGCACAACATATGAAGATTCTGGAGCAATGGGTGATGATCAAATTGATACTTGGAAATACAAAAGTTATATTTTTAAAACAATAACTCCTGGTATTGCTAGGCCCATAATTTTCACGGAGTTATACGTATTCAAAGAAGAGGAATTAAAACAAGTTAAGAATAATAAATTATTTGGAGAGAATGTTCAGAGGGTTATGGAAATGGTGAATTCCAAATTGGAAATAGATTTTTTAACGCAAAAGAAAAATGATCCAAAGTGTTTTGATGAGTTTTACCCTCTTGGTATAAACGAAGTCGAAATAAGCATTGATGAGAATTATATGTATTTTTCATTTACTCTCGATGATGAATCATTGAGCGACTTTGATGCGGATTGCCTTTATCCAAGTATCTCGGCTCAAATAAATTTATCGGAAATTTCTGATTTAGTTGTGACTTATTAAGATTTAATTTTAAGATCATTTTTCAAGAGATATTATAAATAATGGATGGATTCAACGTTTTTCTATATGGATCATGATGTCTCAATTTCAGATACATATTTGATAGGTCAAAACTTTTGATTGAATTTTTGCATATTTCACAAATCCGAAAATAATCTTATTTTTACGGAATGAAAAAATTTCTCCTCCTCCTCACACTTTCGATTTCTACATTGTTTGCCTTTTCGCAAGAGGCGAGCAAATCTAAAATCTATCTAAAAAACGGCGACGTCCTCACCGCACGCATTGTGGGGTACAAGCCCCAAGAGTCATTCACCATTGAGATTTCGGTTAATGCAGTGATCGACATTTCGTTTAAAGACATTGATTACATTGTGCTTGATGCTAATAATAAAAACACTTCAAAACCGGCTGAGCTAAAGGCCAACGATATCAATACAATGCCGGTGTCAAAAGAAAAAAAAGCATTTGGAGATTTCTATTTCGAATCGGTGAATGAGGGGGTTGTTGGTCTGGGCGTTGGAAAGGTAGGTGGATTCACTATTGATATTCCTTTGTATGATCCATGGGGTGGAATTTATGGGTACGACAAACAAACGTTTCCGAATACAACATCATTCGGAGGAGTATACACAGCTAATGGCGTCGGATACAAGAATTGGGCGTTCGCAGGAATTGGCATAGGTGCAATGGGTTATTCAGACGATATTGGTTTTTCTGTTCCGTTCATGTTAGATCTTCGCGCTCGCTTAATGCCCACAAAAAAGATAAGTCCGCTTGTTATGGTGTCTACCGGAATCGCTTACCACAAAGGAAGTGTAGGGTCAATCGACTTGAACGACGGAGTGGGAGTGTCTCTGAAGTTGAACAATCAGATTAAAATTCATGCGCTATTGGCTCATAGCTACATGCGCTACTACGGAAGACTTTCAGCTTCTGGGGCTGTTGTTCAAGACGGTGTGTATTACAATTATTTCGGCGTGCGCATGGGCGCAAGTTTAAGATTCTAACGAACCAACTGAAACCAACCGCTGCGCTGGTTCGGAGCTAGAATAGATTCGCCATTGGAGTATTCCGCATTTACGATAAAATAGTAAACTCCTGTTGAAGCCTCGTTTCCGTTAATAGTTCCGTTCCAATTATTATCGGGATCTGTCGATTCAAACACCAACGTTCCCCAACGATTGAAAATCTGAATAGAGTAATTCGTTACAGCAGTCGTACTTCCATCACCAGAAAATACCAAGTGAAACGTTTCGTTGAAACTGTCGTTGGTTGGACTGAAGATATTTGGGACCAAGAGATTTGCGCATTCCGGAAGATCGAGAGTGTAGGTCCCCGAAGCGTCGCATCCGTTCGGATCAAGCGCAGCAACACTCACAGTTGCATTGGAAAGCAATTCAATACTGAAATCGGTAGAGCCATCGTACCAAAAAATGTTCGAATAAGTTGGGTCAATTCCCAAGATAGTTGGTCCGTCCCAACAGCCCGACTGAGTTTGGTTTTGGATAGTAATAATCGGATTGTTATTTGCGCTGAATAGTTGTGCGATTGAGGTAAAAGCACATCCACCTGGATTGGTACTTGTGACCTCATAAATACCCATTTCCACACCAAGAAACGAGGTAAATCCTGAAGTCAAAGGATTTCCATTTAACGTCCATTCGTTGTTCACAGCCGGACCATCGCTCACAACATTTAGGGTCAGTTGCTGACTTTCTCCAATACATAATACCGTTGAAGCAGGGGAGAGCGATGTTTGAAAATTCTGATAGTCGAGTTGAACCGGCGCACTCGGTGCTATACAAATGTCGTTTGGACAAGTGAGCGAATAAACGCCATCAGCATTGGCTGTATATGAATCAGATATTTCTCCTGCAAGATCAACCCCATTCATTTGCCATTGGTAAGTGCTGCAAATACTGGTGGTTGAGAAGGTAGTTGGAGCGTTGTCACAAATGACAGCATCTAAATCTGGAGTAACATTTAAGGTGCTTAACGGAATGACATTCACCGTTGCTCCGTCTATTAATGTATCTGCTGAACATCCATTGCTTGCGATGAGTGAATACGTATAAATTCCAGGTGCGCTGAAACAAATGGTTGGTGCTATGCTGTCTAACGCTAGATCCTCAACTCCGTTAACCAACCACGTCCACAACCCAGGATTTCCTGCAGAAGTATTTGTTACCTGAACGCAATCGCCTTCGCAAACGCTGTTTTCAGAAAGACTGAAACTAGCAGTTACCGGAACATCAGAATTGTTCGTTGCACCCGGAGAGGGAGGCAAAGTTCCTGACACCCATGGGTTCACGCCGTCGCAACTTCGAAAAACAGTAAGACCATCGTTATTTGCTTGTCCAGGAACCGTTTGTATTTGAGTGAAAACAGAAAGTATTGGCACAGTGAATTGCGGACATATGCCAAAAGAATTCGTTGTGAAAGAGGTTTGCTGACTCCACTGTCCACCCCCCCAAACAATACCGTCTATAATGGTTCCTACATTGTCAAACAACAAAAGTTGTTCAGCGCTATTGGTGAGAATTCCAACTTGTGCTGTGGGGCCTGTTGTGCAGCCACATGTGCCAATGTTAACATCTACAGGAACTCCTGAGTTGGAAGATCCAATGACAATAAATCCATTTCCAGGAATAGTCGTACCTGCGGGAAGGGTTATGGAAAAATCTCCGTCTGACAAAATGTAGCATTCAATGTTCCAAGGGAACGGACAAGTGTTATACAATTCAATCCACTCTCCTGTATTCGGTGTGCAGCTTCCGTCGCAGGCGCCAGCAGCGTTAACCATAACTTCATTTATAACTACACACTGACCAAAACTAGTCGCGGCAGAAATAAGTAAGGCCGTTAAGATGGAATAAAACTTCATACTACAAATGTAATAGGAACGGCCTTTGTAATTCCTATCACACAATGGAAGAATTGGACTTCTTATCTTCGCGACATGAAATATTCAAGCTTATTCCTTTTTATGGCGCTCTTTTTTAGCGCTTGCACATCGAACGGTGGTAATCAAGTGCTCGATGCTAAGACATTTTCTGAAAAGTTGAAATCTACTCCCAATGCGGTTTTGCTTGACGTTCGTACTCCGGAAGAATTTTCAAAGGAGTATATTGAAGGGGCTTTGTTAGCCGATTGGAACAGCAATGATTTTCAGCGTAGAATTGATGCTATTGATAAGAATGCTCCCATCTTCGTTTATTGTTTAAGCGGTGGAAGAAGCTCGAGTGCGGCTGCTGCTATGCGCAAGCAAGGGTACAAAGAGGTGTATGAACTACAAGGTGGAATGTTAAAATGGAAATCTGCTGGCTTGCCTGTTGTTTCAGGAAAGGTGAGTGCTTCCGGCGGAATGAGTTCCGATGAATACAAGGCTCTTGTTTCGGTTGGAAATGTACTGGTGGATTTTTCTGCAGAGTGGTGCGCACCTTGCAGAAAAATGAAGCCATTTTTGGAAGAATTGGCGAAAGAAAATCCATCTTTGAAAATTCTAACCATAGATGTGGATCAAAATCCGGGTATCGCAACAGAATTAGGCGTAGATGCCCTTCCAACTTTGAAATATTATTCAAATGGAGAATTGAAATTCGGTAATGTTGGATTTATTTCGAAAGAAGATTTAAAGAGTAAGTTGGGAATCTAGAATCTAAATTATTTAAACGCTTTATTTCCGAAGGCTTTACTATAATGGTATATTTGCATATACCTTAAGTAAATTATTTTGAAAAAAAATCTTCTTCTAGTTTCTTTAGCCGCTATTATTTTCGGTTTAATTGCCTCAAAAAAAACTGAAAAGGAGTCTATTCTGTATACCTACAACAGTCTTTCTGTTCTTGAAGGAATAGAACTAAGTCATCAGCCAGGTCTTTATGATAATTCAATTAATCTTGAAATTAAAAATGCAAATGAGCTTTATATAGAGCTTATTAATGAAGATGGTGTCATCCATGTCCAACAAAAGTTTACCATTTCAAAGCCCAGCGTTGTAAAAATTAAAAAGAGTGTAAACGACACGGCGCATTACTTCGTTGGAAGTTATATCGTAAATGTTCATCATGATTTACCTGTTGTTTCTCTGGTGGTGAAAGGTTCTGAATTTTTCCCTCCAAATGGCATCTATGTCGGAACATCACAAGGTGGAGAAGACGGCAGAGTGCAGGTAATTGGAAAAGCTTGGGAGAAGGAACCCATAACGGGTTTTGCTCAGTTCTTTTTTAATGGTGAGTTAAAAGATGAATTGGAACTAGATATAAAAACCTATGGCGGAATGACACTTGGACATAAAGAGAAATCGTTGCAATTATCTGCAAGGAAAGAAAAACATGGACAAAGTAAAATAAAAGTTAAGCTATTCGAGAATTTGCCTTTTCGTGAGTTTCAGCATGTAGTGTTAAGGACTTCAGGAAACGATCAAAGTAAAACACGTTTAAAAGACATGTCAATTAGCCAAGTAGCTGATGATATAAATGTGAATACAAAAGCTTCGCGTGCGGCAGTTATTTACGTAAATGGAACATATTGGGGTATTCATAACCTTCGCGAAAAGGTTAACGAGGATTATTTTAAAGAGCGATACAATTGGAAATCAAATGAGTTTGTCGAAATTCAAGGCAGTGGTTCTTCAAATGATAGATATATGAAGTTTAATGATGACGTTCGCAATTGGTCGCAGTCATCGGATTTCAAACAGAAACTTTCTGACAGTCTAGATATTGAAGAGTTCTTCAATTTTCACATTATTCAAACGTTTATTAGCAACGTTGACTACAGAGGGAATATTCGGTTTTTCAAGCATAACAAAGGAAAGTGGAAGTGGGTTTTGTACGACACAGATCTAAGTTGCAGTATGGATTTTCTCGAAAGGAATTTCATTCAAGACAGAACTTTTCCTGTTTCAGAATATTGGTACAACCCGCCATATGCTACCACACTTTTGCATACAGTTTTGGGTAATAAAGAATTGAAGAATCAATTTGTAAAGCAGTACACTTATTTGTTAGCGACTAAATTAACCACTGCAAATTTCGCCGCTAAAATAGATCGAAACGCAGCTGTCATAGACAGTGAAATGGAAAGACATTTTATGAGAAGGGACCAGCTTTACGGAGAGACAAGAGTGAAATGGATCTCTAAATTAAATGCGTTGAAATCATTTTTTATTAAGCGCCCAGAATCTGCCTACATACACCTAAAAAAGACTTTCGGATTGAATGCAGATGCTGTAAATGTTGAGCTTTTACAAAATACCAACGCAATGGAATCTTTGCGAATGAATAATTCGGATGTAATTGTTTCAACTATTAAGGGAAAGTTTTTTCCTGAATTACCCATTGAGGTGAATGCCGAATCTTCAAACCATTTGTATCAATTTGTGAACTGGAGTGATGGAGAGTCAAATTCGAACAGAATTATTACTCCTACTGAAAATTTGAAGTTAACAGCAAACTACAAGCACGTCGGCAAATCTGAATTATCAGGAAAATTAATGCTGAAGAAATATTACATAAACAATAATTGGAAGGATCCACTAATTTTCACCACGCTGGAGAATGTTTCAGACGAGAGTGTCAACTTGAATGGATTTAAACTCTGTGAAGATGAAAGTGGAGCAACCATTCAAATGAGTGAAAATGAGATAAAATCGGGGGAAGTAAAAGTTTTTGCGAATAACGTTGAGTTGTTCAAAAATTTGACAGGACAGACAAATCTTGATGTCATTCCATTTATGACCGAACAGACTTTTAAAAATGATGTCAAAATCTGTTTGCTCGATGGTTCCGGGGCATGCGTAGACTCGCTCTTTGCGTTAATCGATGACAAGCATTTGATTGATCACGGTTCTTATATTGTTGAGAAGAAGGCCGATTCCCTAGAAGTCAATCACATCAAAGTTGATGAACTAAAAGAACTTGAATTTAAAGTAGATAATGTTGAAACGGCCGGATTCTCTGTCCTCCGTAATTTAAGCAGTGCAGTTCTTTGGGTGGTAGTTGGTTTTATTCTCGTTTTGAGTGGCATATTCTTTTTCATTTGGAAAAAGAAAAAAGCTAAAACTAAAATTCCCGCCGAGGCAGGAATTCCAGATATAGAAAAATAAGGATTATTTCTTGTAGAAAGGAAGTGAAACCACAACTGCTTTCAACGATTTCCCGCGAACGAGAATAAATACTTCTGTTCCTAGCGCAGACATTTCTGTTGGGACGTAACCCAGTCCAATT
This sequence comes from Flavobacteriales bacterium, assembly GCA_044239865.1. Classification (GTDB taxonomy): domain Bacteria; phylum Bacteroidota; class Bacteroidia; order Flavobacteriales_D; family Sanyastnellaceae; genus CAIZGX01. The sequence goes on along the minus strand of JBIIAO010000001.1, from coordinate 854,668 downwards.
GCCTTTTCCAAGCTAGGGCTTTGCGTTCCGCTTGTAACAATACCGACAACGGTTCCGCTAGCATCTGCAATCTCGTAATCGTGACGAGGAATTCCTTTGTCGATCATTTCGAATGCTACAAGCTTGCGCGCAACTCCCGCTTCTTTCTGAGCTTTTAAGTTTTCAGAGTTCAAGAAAGGCGCACTGAACTTCGTGATCCAACCTAATCCAGCTTCAAGTGGAGAGGTGGTATCGTTAATGTCATTTCCGTATAAACAGAATCCCATTTCCAATCTTAGCGTATCTCTAGCACCTAAACCTATCGGCTGAATGCCTTGTTCAGCGCCCGCTGCGAAGATCTTGTCCCACATTTCGTTCGCCGCTTCATTCGGGAAATAAATTTCGAAACCACCCGCACCGGTATATCCTGTGGTTGAAACAACAACGTTCTCAACGCCAGCAAATGTTCCTATTTTGAAGGTGTAATACTCCATGTCGCTCAACGTCATGTCTGTCAACGATTGCAATGCATCTGCAGCTTTCGGACCTTGAACAGCCAACAACGAAGTATCGTCAGATTTGTTTACCATGGTTGCTCCGAACTCTTTATTCAACTCAGAAAGGTGATTCCAATCTTTATCAATGTTCGAAGCATTCACCACCAACAAATACATTTCTTCGTTTACACGATAAACCAATAGATCGTCTACAATTCCGCCTGTTGCATTTGGTAAGCAGCTGTATTGAACTTTTCCGTCGAACAATTTCGATACATCGTTAGAGGTAGCATATTGAATTAGATCGAAAGCTTTCGGCCCGCTGATCCAGAATTCGCCCATGTGGCTAACATCGAAAACCCCAACGTCGTTTCTTACGCAGTGATGTTCTTGCATTAACCCCGCGTATTGAACGGGCATATTGTATCCTGCGAATGGAACCATTTTCGCTCCAAGCGCAATGTGCTTTTCTGTAAGTGAAGTGTTTTTCATAAGTGGGCCGAAATTATAAATTATCGGTGATGTAAGTGATTATTTTATTCATGAGATGTACACGGTCTTTTCCACGAACGTTGTGCTCGTGTCCAGGGTAAACGAAAAAGTCAACCGGAACCTTCTTGTCAACACATGCTTTCAAAAAGCGCATGTTGTGTTGAAGAACCACCACGTTGTCATCTGCTCCGTGAATCATTAACAATTTTCCTTGAAGTTTATCTACGTGCTTCGTGCAATTGTTAGCATCGAACCCTTCCACGTTTTCTTGTGGAGTGTCCATATATCGCTCGGTGTACATAACTTCATACAAGCGCCAGTCGATAACAGGTCCGCCTGCAACGCCAACCTTGAATGTTCCCGGTGCACGAAGCATTAATGAAGTGGTCATGAATCCTCCGAAGCTCCATCCGTGCACCGCCATGCGCGCAGGATTTACATAGGATTGTTTCTTCAACCATTCCACACCTGCTAATTGGTCTGCCATTTCTTGCGTTCCCAATTGGCGATGTATAATTTGCTCGAATTCTTTTCCGCGATGCGCTGAACCTTGTCCGTCGACAGTGAATACCAAGTATCCTTGTTCTGCCAAATAGTTCATCCACAATGAACTTCCGCCCAAATAAGAATTAGAAATCAATTGAACGTGAGGGCCGTTGTATACGTAAACCACAACAGGATATAATTTTTCAGGATCGAAGTTCGATGGCTTAATCAAACGGCAATACAACGGAGTGCCGTTGTTGGCATTGATGGTGAAAATATCGGTATTTCCAATGTTGTAGTTCTTCAACTTGTCTTCAGACTTCAAAAGAACATTCGGCATTCCTTTTCCGCAAGGAACAATTGAAACACGATTCGGAACAGAAAGTGAACTGAATTGATCAATGAAGAATTTTCCGCTTGAAGAAACTTGGCAACCGTGCGTTCCTGCTTCGTTTGTAAGAGCGATTAACTTTAATGTTGAGGTAGGAGCAGAGTAGAGGTGACGCTCCGTTGCATTCTTTCCTGTTCCTTCGAAGAAAATAGTTTTCTTGTCATCGCTTACAGCCAAAATAGAAAGCAATTCAAAATTGGCATTCGTTTGAGCCATTAAATTTCCAGCTAAATCATACAGGTAATAATTGTGGAAACCATTCTTCCAAGTGTACCAAAGGAATGTAGTACTTGAAAGGAAGTAAGGCGCTTGATCGGGTTCAACCCAACGAGCATCTGTTTCAGAAAGAATAGTCCGAATAAATTCACCATTAGTGGCGCTGTAGACATTAAGATTGCAGGTGGTTGTTCCACGATTCATTTCAGCAATTAATATGAAATTCTCATCAGGACTCCAAGACAAGTTGGTCGCGTAGTAGGTGTCGTTTAAAACGCCATTGTTCAATTTCAGGAAAATTGTTCTTTCCGATTTCACATCATATACTCCAATACTTATTCTTTCGCTTGAATCTCCGGCCATAGGATAGCGAATGTTGTTTACACTCGCCGGAGTTGTGTTGTAATTGATTAATGGATACTCTGTCACGCTCGATTCGTCTTTGTGATAAAATGCTAAACGATTTCCTTCTTTCGACCAAAATGTTCCTTTGGCAATTCCGTATTCATTGCGTGAAATACTCTGTCCGCTTACAATTCCTTCCTCGTTAAACGTGACTTGTTTTTCTTCTGCACCGCTCTTCACGAAGAGGTTGTTTCCCCTGGTGAAGGCTACATTTCCATTGGTTTGAAAATCGACATTTTCGACGTCGATGTCGTAGGCGTTTATGGAAATAGCCTTTTTATTATTCAGTTTAAACGTGACTTCAACCGTTTTGTTTTTTAATGAAGCAGCTGCAGCAGTGGTGTGAAGTTCGTTAGAAGATATCCATTCCCAACGTGGCATGGCCGTAGCCTTTTCCAAACCAATTTCAAGAAAAGCTTTGTTGACCTCATCCAAGGTAAGTTCAACGGTTGGATTCGATTTCCCCATAGCCGATTGGCTGTATAGGATGTCATTTTTTATTTGAGAGTAGCGTTCGGTACCTGGAATCCATTGCAACTGAAGTTGTTCAGGATAGAATTGTCTGAATTGACCAAGGACAGATTCGTCTAATGTTAAGTTTTTCTTTTCTTGAGCTGTTGCGGCTAATCCGATGAAAAGGGCAAATGCAGCAATGAATAATCTCTTCATTTTATATGCTATTTATTGAGGTGTCTAAGATAAGCGCAACTTAGGGAATGTTTTTATTTTCTCCCAACTGTTCCATTCGTGGCGAAATTGTCTTGTTCTGTAAAGTTCCGCCTGATCTAGGTAGTGTTTGCTTAAAGGGTGACCGCTCTGTCCGGCCGGGTTAATATTCCAACTGTCGTTATTCGCGAAGTCGTGAATAATGCGCATTTGCGAACCAAAGTGCACGTGATATGTTCCTGTGCTGTCTAGTTTGAAACCCGATTGGTGAATGGTTTCGTTGCCACCAAAGACAGGAAGTTCTTCTCGATTTAGCCAGGGTTTGAATAAGGCAACTGCACTTAGTGGATGTTTTAATTCCAGTGTACACACTTTTTTCCAAGCCCATTTTTCAACCACACCTTCTTCCTTCAATAATTTCTGAGCCGCTGTTTCGAAGGCGAGAAGCAAGATATCTTCGCGTGTTTCAATTTGCTTGGTGTTCACATTGTCCCACCAAACTGCGTTTTTATTTTGGAATAAACTCAATTGTGTTCGTTGCATTTGGTGTGTGTCTAAAAACAAATTGAACATATCTTTTCCCATTTCATCTTCACAAGCGAACTTCAAATAATAATAAAGGAATCTATTGAACAACACCGGTCCTGCTGCCTCTGGCTCATAAGCCCCGTCCCAAAGGAATGCCGGAGCAACATCTTCGTAGTACTTACTTTTCTTGGCAATGGGTTCTAATTCTTTTAGCATTCCAGCATCTACCGTGGAAGTAATATCGTTCAAGACATCTTTCATTTTTTCTGCAGTCCATTTGTCGCTTGCCTCTAACAAGGTGCAAATACGATCTGCTCGGTATTGCGGTTTGTAATAACCGGGATAGTAAGAACCGTCTGCCATAGCTCCGGGCCAATCATTCGCGCTATAGATGTATCCCCAGGCAGGATTAACACATCGCGGATTTTCATTGAAGGAATAAAATCCATTCCATTCGTTGCTGGTATCGCGTGCATTCAGTATAATCCAAGAATTAATATTTGAATTTCTCTTTACCAAATGCGCACACGACCACCAGGCGATATTTCCGCCGGTATCTGCGTAGTTAATATTTAGTCCTGGTCCGTGAATTTGTGGAAGTGCTGCTTCGAATTCGTTCATGTTTTTCGCCAAATTCATTTCACGAAAAGCCTCAAATGATTTGTTTTCTATTTTGGTATACACCCACGAAATAGAAATAGGGGTGGAGCTTTTCATTCCAACAAAAACTTCATTTACAACGGGGCCGTGTGGTGTAATTGGAATGGTTAATACTAGGTTCTCTTTCCCTTTGATTTTTATTTCTTCGGTTCGAAAAGTTAAGGGCACGTAGTTTCCTTTGTACCACACTTCATTGGGGTTATTCGGATTTCTTTTTTCCGCATAGAAATCCATTTCGTCGTGTTCCAACATGGTAACTCCCCAAGCGTGGCTGGGAGTTCTTCCAATTAAGGCATATGGAATTCCCGCAAGGAAATGTCCGGTTATTTCGAACTCGGGACATTTAACGTGCGCTTCAAACCAGGTCTGTGGTAGGGCGTATCCGATATGCGTATCGTTGCAGAAGATGGGTTTTCCTGTTGCTGATTTACTTCCGGCAACGGCCCATGAGTTTGAACCATCGAAGGGTGCAACAGGTAAGGCCTGTTCTGCTTCAAGAAACAAATTGTTCAACACTGTTAAGCTTGAATCTAGACTTCGATTATCGAACTGTTTTATTTCAGATTCCGATTCATTGTGATTCATACCAAGGTCATAGAGGTATTGCTTCCCATGTGTTAAAGCCACATGCGTCATAACGGGCTCTGTTTTATTTGCCATTTGAAAAGAGAAGCTCATAGCTGCGCTAATGCAAAACATATCTTCAACAGTAAGATTTCTTTTTGGAATACCCATAAGCGCGAATTCAGGTGGGGTAGGTCCGTTCTGAATGAATTGGTTTACACCGTCCATGTAGGCGTTGACTTCCTTCGACATTTCATCGTTAACGTGATTTTTTTGAAAGTTCGCTGCGGAAGTTTTTGCGTATTCAGAGACTCCGAGCGTTCTAAAAATGCGATCGACTTTCACCATGTCTTCGCCAATGATTTCGGCTAGGGTTCCACTGCCGGCTCTGCGAAGCAATTCCAATTGAAACAAACGCTCTTGCGCATGCAGATAGCCAAGTGCACGATAGGCGTCTTCAGAATTCTTCGCATCGATATGCGGAATTCCGTATTCATCGAAATAGGCATCTACCGGCTCATGCAATCCGGCCAATTTCTTTTCACCTGAATAAACGGGAAGGCTACTCTTCAACCAAAAATATGCTGCTCCAAGGCATAAGAGCACAAGTGTTGTTAGCGCAAGTGCGCTGCGGATTAGTAGTTTTTTCATAATGTAAATATACACTTCGTGATGACCTTCTGCGAAGGATGACGCAACGAAGTTGCGATGACGATTTTCAATCGATGACGCTCCGCGAAGCGGTCATCACAAAGTGTCATCGCGGAGCGTCATCACAAAGAGTTGTGTCATCAAACGAAGTTTGTATTCTTTCTAGAAAGAAAGCGTCATCCTCAGATTAATTCTCCTTCCAGTCAAATAAGTTGGAATACCATATTGTCTGCCGTTTACATCTTCAATCCATTGGTGATTAATGATGTTGTTCACGCCCATGAGGTTGAAGATTTCAATTGCAATGTTTCCAGAATCGAAAAACTTATTCTTGCGCTTCACGAACATGTCACGCGATAAGCCAAGGTCTGCGCGCAAATAAGCACGTGTGCGGAAGATGTCGTTGTATCGCTGCTGATCAGGAATTCCGTATGGCAATCCTGTGGCGAAGTAAAAATTCAACATAACCTTATATTCTTCGTGATTCGGCATTTCATCTAGGAAGAGAAGGGAGACACTCACACGTTGATCGGTAGGACGAGGAACGTATCCGGGATACTGCGTAATGGAATCTACAGCGACATTGTTCAAAGTGTAACCGTTGTAAATGGTATCGCCGTCGCTGTTCAAATAAATGTTGAAAGAGTCGTTGTTAATGTCTTCCATGGTTTTCAAGTAAGACATTCGGAACCATGACTGCACGCCTTGAATGAACTCTCCGTTAATCATAACATCGGTTCCATAGGCATAACCTTTTGCACTATTCACTGCGAAGTAACGCTGACGAACATTTTCCAATTCATATGGAATAATGTTGTCCATTTTCTTGTAGTAAAGTTCCGTGACTAACTTGAAAGGTCTTCCCCATGAATTGAAAACATAGTCGGCGCCAAGGACATAATGAATGCTCTTTTGTGCGCGAATATTCGGATTAACCTGTCCGTCGAATCCACGCATTTCACGGTAGAAGGGTGGTTGATAATAGTAGCCTGCCGCAGCGCGTAGGATGATGTCTTTTCTTAATGAGTCTAACTTTCCACCTTCATTCATTCGTTTCTTTACCCAAGTCGGGTTGTAAGCGACATTGATACGTGGACTAATTAATGTCTGATCATTAAATGTCCAATGGTTAGCGCGGACACCAGCCGTTGCAGTAAGCGTTGCTCCATTGTCCATCGTATGCCTCCAAGTGTCTTGCACGAATGCATTTACGCGATTGCTGGTAATCTGATTATTCGCTTTGACGCGATCTTGAATTGGAATGAACTGATTCCCTTGCGCATTCGGATTGGTATAAGCTATAGAATCTCTTGGGTGCTGAGTGGCATAGCCGGAAGAATCAATCAATGTCCACTCGCTCAACACATCATTAATGTGCTCAATATTCGCGTCCATTCCCCATTCCAGGAGGTGGTGTTGCTTAACATAATCTACAAATCCTTTGTGAGAGACTTGATACACTTGTGCGTTCAAATTATTTCTGGCGTGCTCGAGAAACGCGCCAACACCGCGATTTGTGAGCACGCTTCCAAATTTATCTGACCCTAAGTCACGATCCAATTCATCTAAACGATAAGCACCAAGCACATCGAATTTCTCGCTTTCGTCTGTATTGAACGCGCTGAAAGTGAGTCTTAATTGCGAGTGTTCATTCGGATTGTATCGGGTTGAAAAGGCTCCGAAGTATGTGTCATACTTGGAAATTTCTTGCCCTTCAAAATAAACCGTCAAACGCAAAGCTTCGTTAATACTTCCCACATCGGTTTGTCTCGTTTGCGGAATGAAGTTGTAGCGGTTACTGGAATAGTTTCCTAAAAAACTAAATTCCCAAGGGCCGTATTTCGTTTTCGGACGATAGGTTAAATAGGTTTGAAAGTCATTGAAACGCGGTTTGTAATCACCAGAGACATCCAATGAATTCAAAACGTACGAATAATTTTTATATCGAAATCCAGTATTGTGTGTGAAGGTTCCCTTCTTGTTGCATCCGCCCAATTGCAGTTGCGTCCCTAGCAGGCCGGCTTGAAAACTTCCTCCTAAACTATCTGGGCGTGCATATTGAATATCCAATACAGAGGACATTTTGTCGCCATACTTCGCTTGGAATCCACCGGCAGAGAAGTTTATAGAGCTCACCATATCCGGATTCGGAAAACTCATTCCTTCTTGCTGTCCACTTCGAACTAAAAACGGACGATACACCTGAATGTCGTTTACATAAATCAAATTCTCGTCGAAACTTCCGCCGCGCACACTGTAGCTCGAGCTCAATTCCGAAGGCATATTCACCGCGGCTTGAATGAGGTATCCTTCAATACCTTGATTCATGACGGGAAGTTTCGTTGGAAGTTTCAATTCAATTTCGCGAAATCCACCTTCGCGCTTTCCTTTATCGAAAATCTCAAAGGTTGTGGTTGTAAGTGAGTTATCTAATAACACTTCAACTTCTTTTACATCTCCATTGTTGAGGTAGAATACATTTTGAACAGGCTCGTCACCAAGTCCTTTAAATAGAATCGTTAAGGTAGTTTCAGATTTCAAAACCAAAGAGAAATTTCCTCGGTTATCGGAAGAAGTTCCTACTGTCGGAAATTCTTTACAGGTAATAATAACCCCAGGCACAGATTCGCCGCTGCTGTTTTTGATGGTTCCTTTTAAAGTTGCAGATTGCCCAAATGAGATTGAAGAGGCGATTGAAAGAAATAAAAAGAAAATAACTTTCCGCATGCTTCTTACTGTTGCGAGTCTAATTCACCACTTTTCAACGAACGCATAAAGTTACCCCAGGCGTCTTTGCTCAATAAATTTCCGCCCGAATAAAATCCGTTGGTATATCTATTTTGAATTTGTGAAGAGGCCGAACGATATGACTGTGCGCTGAAATCTACCATTCCATCGTAATTCACAATATCATTTCCCTCACGGTGGAACGAAACGTATTCATCACCAGGCAAGTCGAGTGAAAGTATTTCGGCTCTCAATCTATTTTTTGAAGGATAGGGAAGAATATATGCAGTTGGGAGCATATAGCTTTCCATATTCATGACCTGAACCATAGACAATTGACTCTCTTTGGAATCTGATGGAATAACGAAATAGGAATCTTTTAATCCGGTACAAGAAAAGAAAAGCGTGTCGCCAACCATAACAGGCAAAGTGAAATAACCGTCCCGACCAGAATAAGTACCTCTTCGGTCTTTAGCGCGGTAAATGGCTACATATCCCGCAGGAAAAAGTGAATCGCTGATAAGTACGACGCCGGAAACTTGGACTACCTTAGGAGGAAGTTGTGCTTTCGCGGAACAAAGTCCGAGAACCAGCACAGTAATTATTACCAGCAAAAGTTTTCCTTTCATTGCAACAAAGATAGTCAGTTGTATTTCGACAATCCGAACTCTTATTAAAGAAAATTATTGCCCAACGGCTTTCAAGTCTTTACTTTGCAATCTGAATTATGAGCACACCCATTGGAATACCGAAAGGAACACGTGATTTTGCGCCAGATGTTATGCGCAAACGAAACTATTTGTTTGGCGTAATACGCACTGCATTTGAGAAGTACGGATTCCAACCATTGGAAACACCTTCCATGGAAAACCTTTCCACCTTAACCGGAAAATACGGAGAGGAGGGAGATCAGCTTATTTTCAAAATCCTTAACAACGGCGACTTCTTGAAAGATGTCGCTCCAGAAAAACTTTCAGACTCGCGAAAGCTTTCGTTTGAAATCTGTGATCGCGCGCTTCGTTACGACTTAACCGTTCCATTCGCGCGATTCGTTGCCATGAACAGAAATACAGTTGTTCTTCCTTTTCGTCGCTATCAGATTCAACCGGTGTGGCGCGCAGACCGCCCACAGCGGGGACGATTCAGAGAGTTCTATCAGTGCGATGCAGATGTTGTAGGAACAGACAGTTTATGGGTGGAAGTGGAATTGGTTCAGCTCTTCGACGAAGTTCTTTCAAATTTGAATTTACCTGGATTCTCAATTGTGATTAACAACCGGAAGATTCTAGCGGGAATTGCTGAAGCAACGGGAGCGGCCGATAAGTTTATGGGGTTGACTGTTGTTCTTGACAAGTGGGACAAGATAGGAGAGGAAGCTGTTCAGAAGGAATTGAATGAAATGGGAATTCCCGATGAGACCTTTCAAATATTTAAATCGTTGAACGGACTTTCAGACTTCAATGAAAAAATGAATTTCTTGAAATCAGTTTTAGGAAATTCTGAAACAGGTTTAAAGGGAATTGAAGAAATGACCTTTGTGTGGAATGAAGTGGAGAAGGCGGGATTGAATAAGGGAGAACTCGTTTTCGATGTTTCGTTAGCTCGTGGATTGAATTATTACACTGGAGCCATTTTCGAAGTGAAGGCAAAAGGTATTCAAATGGGAAGTATTTGCGGAGGCGGACGTTACGATGATTTAACAGGAATCTTCGGTTGGAAGGGCGTTTCAGGCGTTGGAATTTCATTTGGAGCCGATCGTATTTTCGAAGTGCTTTCGGAATTGAATCTTTTCCCAGAGTCTGCTACTTCAGGTACGCAAGTCTTGTTGGTTCAGTTCGGCGGTGAAACCACCTCATCTGCATTTCAATTGCTGAAGCAAATTCGCAATGCGGGTATCTCCTGTGAAATGTACCCCGATGATGCGAAGTTGAAGAAGCAATTCAAATATGCCGACGACAACAAAATTCCTTTTGTTGTAGTTGTGGGTGAAGATGAGGTTAAATCGGGCATTTGGCAATTGCGCAACATGGTTACCGGTGATCAACAGGCGGTTTCAACTGATCAGCTGATTGGATCGCTGTCTTCGTGAGGTTCTATGTGCGTTAGGACATCATACACTTGCGGAAATTTTTCTTTGATTTTATCTACCACTGCGTGGGCAACGGCGTGCCCTTCATAAACACTTTGGTTTCCGTCTAGACCAATGTGAATGTCTACGAACCATTCGAATCCCATTTTCCTCACGAAACAAGCATTTATTTTAATGACACCTTCAACATGCATTGCCGTATTTCGAATTTCATTTACAATTTCTTCCGGCTGCGCTTCGTCCATTAATTCAGAGATGGCTGTTTTCCCAACTTTAAACGACTGTTGTAAAATGAAGTATGCCGCTAGAAGAGAAGCCCAATCGTCTGCTGCCGCATAGCCTTCTCCGGCTACCAATGAAACAACAATTCCAGCAAGAGCAGCCAATGAAGTTATGGAGTCGGTTCGTTGATGGGAAGCTTCTGCAGCAAGTGCATTGCTCTTAAATTTAGTCGCGTTCATTTTCATGAAGCGGTACAAAATTTCTTTGGTTATTAGAACGAGCACCAGAACGATTATGGTCCATGAATGCGGAGATTCATGAGGAGTCATAATATGCTGAATGGCCTCGTAAACGATGAAGCACGCAACGCTGAACATGAGCACCGCAACGAACATAGCAGAGAGGGGTTCGGCCTTTCCGTGTCCGTACGGATGATTTTTATCAGGAGGAAGCGCAGCAGTCCTTAATCCAAGCCAAACCAAGAAAGAAGAAGCGAAATCGACCCAACTTTCTGCAGCATCTGCAATTAATGCGAAGCTATTTCCGAAGATACCCGCAGCGAATTTCACTACAGATAAAATGAAATTCACTACAATGCTATAGCGAATAGCACTCTGTGCTTGTGTTGCGAGTTGGCTGCTATGATTCATGGGTGAGCGAAGATAATCTTCATTTGTTATATTTGTTAAATGAAAACAACTCATCATATGCTTAAAACCGGCGGAATTTCATTGTTTCTTTTATTGTCTTTTTTTTACGGGATATATTCTTTTGGGGAAAAACATGTTGAAGCAGAGCATACAAAATCTGTATATGTAACGGAAGACACAACATCAAAAGACATCACTCTTTTTTTTGTTGGAGATATGATGGGGCACGAACCCATGATTAATGCAGCATACAACAGCGAAAAGGGCGGATATGAATACGCGCATTGGTTTCAATACATTCAAGAAAACGTTCATTCGTATGATTATGCTTGTGCTAATTTAGAAGTAACATTAGCAGGTAAACCCTTTTCCGGATACCCACAATTTTCTTCTCCAGATGCTTATGCTAAAGGAATACAAGATGCTGGATTTAACATTTTTGTTACAGCAAATAACCACTCGCAAGATCGCGGGAAGAAAGGAATAGAGCGCACGATTGCGGTATTGGATTCAATGAAAATCATTCACACGGGTACTTTTGTAGATACGCTAACTCGTGAAAAGAACTACCCACTCATTCAAGAAGTGAAAGGAGTGAAGATTGCCTTGTTGAATTGCACCTACGGTACAAACGGATTGGTGGTTCAACATCCCAACGTGGTGAATATGATCGATACGGCTGAAATTAGAAGGGACTTGAAAACAGCAAAAGAAAGGGGAGCTCAATTTATTGTTATGAATATTCATTGGGGATCTGAATACCAAAGAAAGCAGAATTCAGAGCAAGATAAAATAGCTCATTGGCTAGCAGACGCTGGAGCAGATGCGATTATTGGCATGCATCCGCATGTGGTTGAACCCATGGAAATTCTTCATCCGAAGAATAACCCGAATAAAAATGTTCCGGTAGCATACAGCCTAGGAAATTTTATAAGCAATCAACGAGAGCGCTATAAAGATGGTGGTATCGGAGTAGTTCTTCATATAAAAGTCAAGAATAACGTCGTTAGTTGGAATTCGTGGGGATACATTCCTTTTTGGTGCAGGTTGGGTGGAAGTCCACGTGGGTATTATTCTGTTCCTGTTTCGGATTGGGAAAATCATCCAGAGAAATACAATTTGAATGCAGATGAAAAATCGAAAATTTCAACATTTGCTGACGATACTCGAAAACTTCTTTTGCAGTCGCAAGAAATTAGGATGAAGTAGGGGCAAAATTAGTTTTTGCTCTAAAGACAAAAACACCTATTTTTGCACCCGTTTAACAGTAAAAAATAAATTATGGGAAACTTACAATGGGGCGATATTGTGCTCTATTCAATTCCAGCGTTAGGTCTGCTTGGAATTTTGTTCATGGCTATTAAGTCAGCTTGGGTAACGAAGCAAGATGCTGGAGATGAAAACATGCAAGAGCTTGCAGGTTACATTGCGAAGGGTGCTATGGCATTCTTGAAAGCAGAGTGGAAAGTGTTGGCTTACTTCGTAGTTATTGCAGGTGCGCTGTTGGCGTGGTCAGGAACCCTTGTTGAGACTTCTTCTCCAGTAATTGCAATTTCATTCATTTTTGGAGCTGTCCTTTCTGCATTGGCAGGATACATTGGAATGAACATCGCAACAAAAGCGAACGTTCGCACCACACAAGCTGCACGCACAAGTTTATCACAGGCGTTGAAAGTTAGTTTCACGGGTGGATCTGTAATGGGTCTTGGTGTTGCTGGTTTGGCTGTAATAGGTTTGGGTTCATTGTTCATTTTGTTATATACCATCTACGTTAAGTCTGTAGGTGCAAGTGTAAACGGAGTGGAAATGGAAAAAGCATTGGAGGTTCTTGCGGGATTCTCATTGGGTGCTGAATCTATTGCATTGTTTGCGCGTGTTGGTGGTGGTATTTATACCAAAGCCGCTGACGTTGGAGCTGACTTGGTAGGAAAGGTAGAAGCAGGAATTCCTGAAGACGACGTTCGTAACCCAGCAACAATTGCAGATAACGTAGGTGACAACGTAGGTGACGTTGCGGGTATGGGAGCTGACTTGTTCGGTTCTTATGTTGCAACCATCTTAGCAACTATGGTATTGGGAAGAGAGTTGATTTCGAAAGATGATTTCGGTGGAATTGCTCCAATCTTGTTGCCGATGTTGATTGCTGGATTAGGAATTGTTTTCTCAATCATAGGTATGCTATTCGTTCGTGTAAAAGACGAAATGGGTAACGTACAAAACGCACTGAACTTAGGTAACTGGTCCAGCATTATTCTTACAGCTGCTGCTTCATTCTTTATCGTTAATTGGATGTTGCCAGAGACTATGACATGGACAGATTCTGCTCGTGGAGTTGTGGTAACGAAAATGGGTGTGTTTTGGGCAATCATGGTAGGTTTGGTTGTTGGAGCTTTAATGAGCATCATTACTGAGTACTACACTGCAATGGGCAAACGTCCTGTATTGTCTATCATTAAGCAATCTGCAACTGGACACGCGACCAACATTATTGGTGGTTTGTCGGTTGGTATGGAATCTACTGTTCTTCCAATCTTAGTATTGGCCGCTGGTATTTATGGTTCTTATGAGTTTGCTGGTTTGTATGGTGTGGCTATTGCAGCTGCAGGTATGATGGCTACAACTGCTATGCAATTGGCTATTGATGCCTTCGGACCAATCGCTGATAACGCGGGTGGTATTGCTGAAATGAGTCAACTTCCAGAAGAAGTTCGTCACCGTACTGATAACTTAGATGCTGTTGGTAACACAACTGCTGCAACCGGAAAAGGATTCGCTATTGCATCTGCGGCATTAACTTCATTGGCGTTGTTCGCAGCATTCGTTGGAATAGCAGGAATTGATGCGATTGACATTTACAAAGCTCCAGTATTAGCAGGATTGTTTGTAGGTGGAATGATTCCATTTATCTTTTCTTCATTGTGTATTGCAGCTGTTGGACGCGCAGCCATGGATATGGTTAACGAAGTTCGTCGCCAGTTCCGCGAGATTCCAGGCATCATGGAATACAAAAACTCAAAAGAAACTCCCGATTCTAAACCTGAATATGAGAAGTGTGTGGCTATTTCTACTGAAGCCTCTATTCGTGAAATGATTGCTCCAGGAGCTATTGCATTGATTACTCCTGTTGTTGTTGGATTCATTTTCGGTCCAGAAGTATTGGGTGGTGTTCTTGCGGGTGTAACTGTATCGGGTGTATTGATGGGTATGTTCCAATCAAACGCAGGTGGTGCATGGGACAACGCGAAGAAGTCATTTGAGAAAGGAGTTGAGATTAACGGCGAGATGTTTTACAAAAAGTCTGAGCCACACAAAGCTTCTGTAACTGGAGATACTGTGGGTGATCCTTTCAAAGACACTTCAGGTCCTTCAATGAACATCTTAATTAAGTTAATGTCTATCGTTGCCTTGGTTATTGCGCCGCATATTTCTGAAAAGGGACATGCTGGTACAAATCAAGCTGAAGTAGTTTTAGCTTCTACCAATGACAGCCTTTCCTTTGCATTGGGACTGGCTATTGGAGAGAATTTGAAGGGATTGGAAATTGATTCTTTAATCAACTACCGCATCTTTGAAAAGGCAGCAAATGGAGCTTCAGGAATGGAATTAGAAGAAGCTCAGATGTTCTTGGAGAGTTACATGCAACGTAAGGAAAAGTCGAAATTGGAGCCAATGAAAAAGAAAGAGGCTTTAGTTTTGGATTCCATAAAGAATAACACAGCTGGAATTCAAGTTTCTGAATCTGGACTCATGTATTTGATTCTTCAAGATGGAACGGGTGCTTATGCTACCGCTACAGACTCGGTTCAAGTGGATTATATTGGTAAATTAACCAATGGAAGTGAGTTTGATTCTTCTGAGCCTGGCAAACCAGCTACCTTCAGTTTGAAATCAATCATACCAGGATTTACCGAAGGATTACAAAAGGTTAAAGAAGGAGGAAAGATTCGTTTGTACATCCCATCGGCTTTGGCTTATGGAGATATGCCTCAAGGTCCAATTCCTGCATATTCAACTTTAATCTTTGATATTACATTGGTTAAAGTAGGCGGAAAGAAATAAAACTAGTTTTTTCTAGGAAATGCCTCTTCTTCGGAAGGGGCATTTTTATTTAGGCATATTGGGTAATGCGATTCTCTCTGCAGAAGGCGTAGAGTGATATGCCTAACTCTTTTGCGTAGTCCACGGCTAAGGATGAAGGAGAAGAAACAGCCGCTAGATTGGGTATACCCGCAGCAAAGCACTTCGCAACAATCTCGTAAGATACCCTTCCGCTTACCACGATGTATTTGGCCGAGCGCAGTTGATTGTTCAGGAGTAAATGTCCGATAACTTTGTCAACGGCGTTGTGTCGGCCAATGTCTTCGCTTGCAAATATTAACTGGCCTTCTCTATTGAAAACTCCCGCCGCATGACATCCGCCGGTCTCTTCAAACAACGTTTGCACCTCTCGCAACTGAACCATCATTTTCGCAATACCCTCGCGCAGCGTCATCGAGCCCTGCTCGTCATCCGCTTCGCGGTCATCGCTTAGCGTCATCGAACTTCGTTCGTCATCACGAAGTGTCATCGAACTTCGTTCATCACGAAGTGTCATCGAGCTCTGCTCGTCATCGCTCCGCGTAGCCGGCTCAAACGCCGTCTTCCCACAAATTCCACATGCCGAAACACTCAACAACGATCTTTTGTTGGTCACCGCATTGGCTGCGTTAGAAAGCGAAACACGAAGGGTGATTTGATGTTCTTCTATTTCCTCCGAATAGTTGGTTACTTGTTCAGAAGAACGAATAATTCCCTCCGTAAATAAAATTCCATAAGCCCATTCACGAATGTGAGTAGGCGTGCACATGGAAACCGTAAGCGGTTCTTCTTCAATAAACAATTGAACAGGCACTTCAACCACCAAAGCATCGGAGACCGGTTGCCCGTTCTTCAATGCTTGGTAGTTTAAAGAAGCCTCCATGATTTAAGACAATCCAGTAATAACCCCGTTGTTGTCAATGTCCATATGCTCACTTGCTGGAACAGCCGGTAAACCGGGCATACGCATCATTTCACCCAAAATAGGAATAATGAATCCCGCACCTACAGCGTATTCAAATTCACGAACCGTGATGGTGAATCCTGTTGGACGACCAATTTTCGATTCATCGTCGCTGAAAGACTTTTGCGTCTTCGCCATACAAATAGGGAAGTTCGCAATCCCTAATTTTTCTATCGTACGAAGATTTCCTTCTGCTTCTTTCGTGTAGTTCACGCGTTCCGCTCCGTAGATTTCTTTCGCAATGATTTCAATTTTTTCTTTAACGGGTTGGTCGTTGGAATACAATCTGCGGAACTCGTTGTTTCCATTTTCAATGACATCCAAAACCGCTTCACCCAAATTTGTCATACCGTTTCCACCATCAGAGAAACCTCTTGCAACGACAGCTTTCACATCTATCTCAGCGCATTTTGCAATAACGAAATCGATCTCTTCTTGTGAATCGGTAGGGAAGTGGTTCAACGCCACAACCGGAGTAATTCCGAACTTCTTGCAGTTCTCGATGTGCTTCTCGAGGTTCGCGAAACCGTTGGTTACGCGCTCCATGTTTGCGGTGTTGTACTCTTCTTTTTTCGCACCACCGTGGTGACGCAAAGCACGAACTGTTGCAACAAGAACAATAGCATCTGGAGAAATGCCAGCAGCGCCACATTTGATATGCATGAATTTCTCTGCACCCAAATCAGCACCGAAACCTGCTTCAGTAACGACATAGTCTGCCAAAGACATTCCCATCTTCGTAGCCATAATGGTGTTGGTTCCTTGCGCAATGTTTGCGAATGGACCACCGTGCAAGATGGCAGGATTCCCCTCTAATGTTTGAACCAAGTTCGGCATAATGGCATCTTTCAAGAGAAGAGCCATAGCTCCTTCCGCTTTCAAATCGCGCGCATAGATTGGCTTGCGATCATAGGTGAATCCAACGAAGATGTTTCCCAATTTCTTTTTTAAGTCTTCGCGGTCTTTGCTCATGCACAGAATAGCCATGACTTCAGAAGCAGGAGTAATGTTGAATCCGTCTTGACGAGGAATTCCGTTTCCGGTTCCGCCCAAGCCAATGGTAATGTTTCGCAATGAACGGTCGTTCATGTCCATTACGCGCTTCCAATAAATAAGTCTTGGATCTAATCCAAGATTTCCTTGTTTATTCTGAAGGTTGTTGTCTATTAATGCTGAAAGTAAATTGTTTGCTTTTTCGATAGCGGCGAAGTCTCCGGTGAAGTGAAGATTAATGTCTTCCATCGGAACCACTTGTGCGTAACCACCTCCGGCAGCACCACCTTTAATTCCGAACACAGGTCCTAACGAAGGCTCGCGAAGAACCACAACCGCTTTCTTTCCTAATTTATTCAATCCTTCATTCAAACCGATCGAAGTGGTTGTCTTTCCTTCTCCAGCTGGGGTTGGTGTAATGGCAGTCACTAAAATTAACTTTGACTGCTTCACTTTCGTTTCGTCAATTAAATTCAATGGGAGCTTTGCTTTATTCTTGCCGTAATGTTCGAGGTCATCGATATTGATGTTCAGCTTCGAAGCAATTTCATTGATGTGCTTCATCTTGCACGCCTGTGCAATTTCAAGATCTGATGGAAATGACATATTTTTTTGTATTATGAAGCAATAATCCGAACTTTCTTCCCTTATTTCGCAACATCAATTAAACACATATGAACAAACCAATTTTGAATTCGAAGCAAAATTCTTTCTTCTCGAAAAGAATAGCATCATTTGTTTTCTCGGCATTATTTATTCCGTTCGCGGTAACAGCACAAAATGCAGATGTTAAAACACAATGGCAACACGCAGACATGTCTATTGACGGGCTACCTGGAGTGAGTGCGATCAAGGCACATGCGTACATGGAGGCAAAGGGAAAGACTGCAACTCCAGTTGTGGTTGCAATTATTGACAGTGGTTCGGAAACTTTTCACAAAGATTTGAATTCGAATATTTGGACTAACAAAGGTGAGATTGCGAACAACGGAATTGACGACGATAAGAACGGTTACATCGACGACATTCACGGTTGGAGTTTCATTGGTGGAAAAGGTGGCGATGTTACGCAAGACAATTTGGAATTAACGCGTGTTTATGGCATGTTGAAGAAGCGTTTCGAAGGAACAGCTGCTACTTCAATTGCAGCGTCTGACAAAGCAGATTTCGCGAAATATGAAAAGATTAAAGCGGAATATGAAGAACGAGTGAATGAGGCAAAGGAACAGTTAAAAAGAGTTAATTCTACTATAGAAAAGTACAGATTTAATAAAGAGTTATTAGCCACGGCTTTAGGAAATGATTTCACAGCTGAGCAGCTTGCAGAATACGAGCCAACAGATGCAGCAGCAATAGCTGCAAAGGGAATGGTTTTGAATTTTATGATGCAGGGCATTGATCTAGATGCTTATTGGAGTTACTTCAACAATCAAATAGAATATACCTATAATGTGGATTTTAACTCTCGTTCAGTTATTGGCGACGATTACAGCAATCCTCGTGAACGCAACTACGGTAACAATCACATCGATGGTCCTGAAGCTCTTCACGGAACACACGTTGCAGGTATCGTAGGTGCTACGAACAACGGAACGGGTATGGACGGCATTTGCAAGACTGCACAGTTGATGATTATTCGTTGTGTGCCAGACGGCGATGAGCGTGACAAGGACGTTGCAAATGCAATTCGTTACGCAGCAGATAATGGTGCTCGCGTGATTAATATGAGCTTTGGTAAATCTCACTCTCCTTACAAAGATGTTGTAGACGAAGCGGTCATGTATGCTGAATCGAAAGGTGTATTGTTGGTTCACGCTGCGGGTAACGATGCGAAGGATATAGATTCGAAAGACAATTTCCCAACTCCTCGTTATGCAAACGGAAAGACGTGTTCAACTTGGTTGGAAATTGGTGCGAGCGACAATTCAATTGATCACTTGTCGGCAGATTTCTCTAACTACGGCGACAAGACCGTTGACATTTACGCTCCAGGTGTAGATATTTACGCTACAATCTTAGACAACGAATTCGGTCCATTAAGCGGAACAAGTATGGCTTCTCCGGTTACGGCTGGTGTTGCTGCGGCTATTCTTTCTTACTATCCAAATCTTTCTGGAACTCAAGTTCGTGAGATTATTATCAAATCTGGAGTTTCTTACAAGAAGCAAATGGTTGTAATGCCCGGTGACGAAGAGAAGAAGATTAAATTCGGAAAGCTTTCAAAGTCTGGTAAGGTTGTAAACCTATACGAAGCTTTGAAATTAGCAGAGAAGATGTCGAAGTAATTTTTTGATAAGACAACGAAAAAGGCCGCAACAGCGGCCTTTTTTTATGATTTGAAATCTATCACCGAACAAAACGAATACGTTTTGTGTGATCCGTTTTTGATTCCAATTTTCGTGTAATAGGGGGTGAGGATAATCTTGCGATGACCATGTCCAGGTATGTTGTTGTCAACCATCAATTGCATGACAATATCAAGCGCCCCGCTAAATCCGTAACTACAACATTCACCGTTGTATCCCGATTTACAGTTCTTTCTGGCATGTCCAATTTCTCCAGATTTCCCGGATTCCAAACACCAACATTTCGCTAACTCATACATCTCGCTGTCGAATACCAAAGGCTTCATAGGCTTCATGGCGTTTAATTCTGAAATGAGAGAAGTTTTGTCTTTAGTATAAGATGCATCATAGGCATAGCCTGTT
Organism: Flavobacteriales bacterium; assembly: GCA_044239865.1. Lineage (GTDB taxonomy): Bacteria > Bacteroidota > Bacteroidia > Flavobacteriales_D > Sanyastnellaceae > CAIZGX01. The sequence continues at coordinate 834,703 of JBIIAO010000001.1, read as the reverse complement.
TTCTTCTCATCGTACTTCGCGACATAATTTTTCGCGAATTGTTTCGGATACATACGTGCTAAGTTGATGAGCTTAATGACATTCTTTTCTTCCGAGGAAAGTTGAGTAATAGATTTTGCCGTATTTGCTGAATCAAGTTGGGCTGCAGTAAATGCTTGAGCATTTGCGTTCGAGCAAATTGCACTTCCAACTATAACAATGAAAATCGAATAGACATGAACGAATTTTAATTTCATAACAACAAGATTAATGCGAGTAAACAAATAACTAAACCTTGAATCTTTCTTCGGTTGAGTTTCTCTTTGAAAATAAAAACCGCGCCAATTGATCCAATTACCAAGACTAACAGATTGTTGATCGGCAATATTGTGCTCTCGGGCATCCAACCGCTGTGGTACAATTCAACAAGAAAGAAAATAGATCCGTAGTTAACCAATCCGAGTAATGTTCCTGTACCCAGTTCTTTCAATGGAAATTTTTCTTTACGGAAAATTAATTTATAAGCCAATATCGTTACTCCAATAATTCCCGCACCCATGAAAGGCATGCAGGTGAACAACGAAAGCTCATTCTGATTCGTGGTGAAGCCTTGGAAATAAGCAATGCTGAAATCGATGCTCGTACTTCCAAGCATAAGCACAACCGGATACAAGAGCATGTCTTTGCTGAACTTGCTCTTACGGTCTACACTGAAGAGGTACAATCCGAACATGGCAATCAGCAGCGCTATGGCTTTCAATAGCGTGATTTCCCCTTCGCCTAAAAAGGCTAGAACAATAACAGCAAGCACCAAAGACATCTTCGAACTGAGTGTAGCCATAGCAATCCCAGACTTCTTGGCTGTAATGGCCATGAAGTAGAAAACCGAAATGAAGAGCGAACCCATGATGAGTCCTGCAACACTCCAAATCGGAAATTGTAAGGCACTGTGCAAGGCTTCAGGCACATTCGGGACGAAGAATATTCCGCAAGTAAATGCAACGATGTAGTTGAAGACAATGGTCTCAAAGATCTTCGCTTCAATGCGCTCGAAGTACTTGAAAAGCCAGTAGATTGCAGCGTTGGTAAGAACGCTAAGAATTAGAAACATCATTTGTTCACCGTAACCGTTAGCAGATCTTCTCCAATATTTTTTTCTGAATAGGCTGTTCCAATTTGCTTCGGAGCCTTCAATCCGCGTTCTATTTTATTGTTGGAAGTGAAGACGCGCATTTCATCCCACATTCCGCTTTCAATAAAGGTATTCAGTATTCCAGCGCCGCCTTCCACCAAAATGCTTTGAATGTTTGCTTCGTGCAAGACACGAATCCATTCTTCAACGCCCGATTTTTCAAGAGGAAGAATTTCGCAGTTGTATCTCGCTTGAACTCCTTTGCCCACCAAGGCAATGGTTCGCGCTTCCTTGTTGAACAACTGAAGCTCTTCGGGAAGACATCCTTTTTCATCGATCACTATTCGAATGGGATTATCGCCTTCCACCAAGCGCACGGTTAATGCAGGATCGTCGTTAAGCGCTGTTGTTGGTCCAACCAGAATAGCCTGTTCCAAACTTCGCCATTGATGCACCAACTGTCTAGATTCAGAAGAGGAAATAGGGAAGGAGCCGCGCTCGTTTTCTTCACGAATCTTGTCCATGAATCCGTCGGCGGTTTGTGCCCATTTCAAAATAATATATGGACGCTTTTTTTCGTGGAAGGTGAAGAAGCGACGATTAACAAATCGACATTCATCTTCCAATATTCCTTCAATGACTTCAACGCCTTGTGCTTTCAAATGCTCAATGCCTCGTCCGTTTACTTCACTGAAGGGGTCGCGTGTTCCAATGACTACGCGAGGAATTCCCATCTCAGTAATGAGGTTTGCGCAAGGGGGAGTCTTGCCGAAATGTGCGCAGGGCTCTAGCGTTACATAGAGTGTGCACTCTTTCAAAATGCTTTTGTCTTCCACATAACGAATGGCTTCCACTTCTGCGTGGGCTTCTCCGTATGCGGTGTGATATCCTTTTGAAATGACTTTGTCGTTGTGCACAATCACGCATCCCACCATAGGGTTTGGGGCAACGTGTCCCATTCCGTATTGCGACAGCTCGAGCGCAATCTCCATGTATTCCTCGTGACTCATTCGGCTAATTTATCTGCAATTCCTTGCGCGGCAATCCATGCAGTGGTCCATGCGGCTTGAAAATTATATCCGCCCGTTACCGCATCAATGTTCAACACTTCTCCAGCGAAATATAAATTCGGAACAAGTTTGTGTTCCATGGTTTGAAAATTCACGTGCTTCAAATCCACTCCTCCGGCCGTCACGAATTCTTCTTTGAAAGTGCTTTTTCCAGTCATGGGAAGAACGCTACGCGTGAGCGAGTTCGCCAATTCTTCAATGGCCTTGTTGCTGCTGTTGGCCCAGTCTTTCAGGAAGAGGTCGGCGCGTTGCAAGTGCCAGTTCCACAAGCGTGAAGAAAGTTGAAACGGGTTGAAGGTGACGCACATTTTCTTCGGATGACTCTCTCGAAGATCTTTCAATTCATCGAGTGTGTCGTTGAACGATTGGTTGATCCAGTTGATGCGAATGTTCGCTTCGTAATTTTTTTCTGCAAGCGCCAAAGCTCCGAAGGCAGAGGCTTTCAGCACAGCCGGACCACTCATTCCCCAATGGGTAATGAGAAGCGGACCGTTCGTTTTTATTTTGGTGTCGAGAATTTCAAGATCTGCAAGCGGTACAGAAATGCCTGAAAGTTCATGAAGCGATTTATCGTTTATGTGGAAGGTGAATAGGGAAGGTACACGCGGAACGCAAGGCACACCGTGGTTTTCAAGGTCTTTCCAAACGAGTTCGCTGGAACCGGCGGTCATTAAAACAGCGTCGTACGATTGAAGGAACGAGAGATCTGCGGCGTATTCAGTTTTTATTTGAACACCGAGCTTTTCCGCTTCATTCATGAAGCAATCGATAATCGTTTGCGATTTATTGGTAGAAGGAAACATGCGTCCATCTTCTTCGGTATGTGTTTCCACGCCACGATCGAGTAACCAGTAGATCATGTTGGAAGGTTGAAACGAAAAGAACGGCGAGAGCAATTCTTTTCCTCCACGTGGATAGAACTTCACCAGTTCTTTCGGCTCGAAGCACGAGTGTGTCACGTTGCATCTCCCGCCACCGCTCACTTTCACTTTGCTGAGTAGGTTTTTGCTTTTTTCAAAAACAATCACCTCAGCCTCTGGCAACAGTTCCGCCAAACGTATAGCACCGAACATTCCTGCTGCTCCTCCGCCAATGACTGCTATTCGTTTTCCTTTTCCGTGCATGTGAAATTTATCTGTTGCAAAAGTACCACATTGCGAAGCAAATTGCTTCGCGAGGGCAACATCGTTGCGAAGGCAACATCCGTTGCGAGGGTCCTATGGACGAAGGTTGCAAGCAACGAGGGTCTTCGACGTTCTAACAACAAAGTTCCAATTACGCAGTAGGAATTATGAATAGGCATTACGAAGTAGGAATAAAACCGCAGGTTTTCTAATAACGCCGTTCCACCGAATAAACAGCATATAAACTGCATATAAAAATTAGCTCAAGTTCGAAACCTCCGAAATAGGTTTGCAGGTATGGAACAAAACCTAATTAAATCGGAAATTGAATCGCGAATCTTTACCATGCGCCGCAAGCAAGTGATGTTGGATAGAGATTTGGCTGAGTTCTTCGGAACCACAACCAAAAGGCTCAATGAGCAAGTAAAAAGGAATGTTGCCAGATTTCCAGACAACTTCCTTTTTCAATTAAACAATCTAGAAAAAAATGAACTGGTCGCAAATTGCGACCGGTTCCATATATTAAAACATTCAAGTGCATTTCCTTTCGCTTTTACAGACTATGGAATTGCTATGATCGCAACAATCCTGAGGTCGGAGATTGCTGTACAGATGAGTATTCACATCATAAATTCATTCATTCAATTCCGAAAGAAAACTTATTTGGAACATGCTATGATTGACAAGTTGTACGCACTAGAGCATCGGGTTGAAAACGAGTCTAAAAGGATTGATAACTTATTCTCGAAACTTGAAAACAATAACAAATCATCTTCTGGAATCTTTTTTAATGATCAAACATTCGACGCTTATATTTTTTCGAGCGAGCTGATTTCAAAAGCTAAAAAATCTATTATTCTCATTGATAATTACCTTGATGAAACGACCCTTCTTCAACTTTCGAAAAGAAATAAAAAATGTAAATGCACGATCTATACTGAACGAATGAATGATACGCTGAGGTTAGATTTAGAAAAGCATAATTCGCAATATCCTCCTATTGAAATTCGAATTCTAAAAAACGCTCACGATAGATTCTTGATACTTGATGAAAATGAGTTGTATCATCTTGGTGCCTCACTCAAAGATTTGGGGAAGCGATGGTTTGCCTTTTCTAGAATGGATGGTTTTATAAATGAGTTTCTTGATCATCTTCGCTGAAAGGTCCTCCTTTTTGAAGCGAAATTAAACTTGAGACATTTTCCCCCAGCTTCACTGGGGCCATTTCGGATGCCGCTCGCAGATCGAGCTCAAAGCAACGCAGTTCCAATTACGAAGTTCAAACAACTCGCAAGGTAAGAGAAGTTAAGAAAGGGGAAGAAAAGGGAAGACTAACAACGAAGTTACAATTACGCAGTAGGAATTATGAAATAGGCATTACGAAGTAGGAATAAAACCGCAGGTTTTCCAATTACGAAGTTAAAGTTTCCAATTTCCTTTCAAATCCATACTCTCGTGAAGAATACGAACAACCTCTATTGATTTATCTATTTCTTATTTGACTTCAACTTTTTTAAGTGCTCATTGGGATTGAAATCTTCTGCCGTTCCACTTCCAATTCCTTCGTGAATGGAATTGCGCAATGAAGCCAATCTATTTTCTTCTTCTTCAAGTAGTCGTAATCCAGCGCGTACTATTTCACTTGCGTTTTTGTAACGACCTTCCTTCAATGTGTTTTGAATAAACTGTTCGAAATAAGTACCGAAAGTGATAGAAGTGTTTTTGCTCATGGTCAACTGATTTTTGTAAAAACACCCAAAATTGGTATTGTTCACAAAATTCATTTCTGACTTTTTTGAATTTGATTTCATATCACAAACCTATTTCGCTAATCTGGAAATCGCACTAATTTTTATATGCAGTTTATATGCTGTTTATTCAATGGCGAATGGCTTTGCGAAGGCAACATCGTTGCGAGGGCAAATGGCTTTACGAAGGCAACATCCGTTGCGAGGGTCCTATGGACGAAGGTTGCAAGCAACGAGGGTCTTCGACGTTAATGAAATTACGCAGTAGGAATTATGAAATAGGAATAAAATCTTCGATTTTCCAATTACGAAGTAGGAACAACGAAGTTCAACTACTTTGTGAATCTCTCAATCACCGGAGGAGTAACACCGGTTGATGAGAAGCCGCCGTCGTGGAAGAGGTTTTGCATGGTTACGTAGCGAGTTAAGTCGCTAAATAACGAGATGCAATAGTCTGCACAGGCTAATGCGTCTGCGTTTCCAAGTGGAGACATTTCTTCAGCAAAACTAATGAAGCCGTCGAATCCTTTTACGCCTGATCCAGCTGTAGTAACTGTTGGAGATTGAGAGATGGTGTTGATACGCACTTTCTTCGCTGCACCATAATGGTATCCGAAGCTACGCGCAATGCTTTCCAACAACGCCTTCGCGTCTGCCATGTCTGAATAATCTGGGAACGTACGCTGAGCAGCAATGTAACTCAATGCAACCACACTTCCCCAATCGCTAATGGCGTCTTTCTTATAGGCAGTAGCCAACATTTTGTGAAGCGACATTGCGCTTACGTCCAACGATTGCTTGTACCACTCGTAGTTCAAATCTGTGTAATGTCTGCCTTTACGCACGTTTGGCGACATACCAATGCTGTGCAAAACAAAATCTACTTTCCCACCGAAGTGTTCCATAGACTTATCGAAAAGGTTTTCTAAATCTGCTTCGTTCGTTGCATCGGCAGCGAAAATTGGAGCGTTAATCTTTTCAGCCAAACCGTTGATTTCACCCATGCGCATGGCAATAGGAGCATTGGTTAATACGATCTGAGCACCTTCTTCAGCGGCACGCTCGGCCACTTTCCATGCGATACTCATGTTATTCAATGCACCACTGATAATTCCTTTTTTGCCTTTGAGTAATTGACTTGACATATGATTAAGATTTAGTCTTCAAAAATACATTTTTTATTTCATTGAAACTTCCTGAACTGAAAGCATATTCACAAACACTTGTTCATTTTGTTTGAAAAGACATAAGGTCGAAAAATTTTTCGACCCGATTTGGATCTTTGCTTGCAATCTTGCAAAGCACCTTGTGCAACATCTATTGTTTAACTTTCATAAACACCCGAAATCCAACATCTCTATTTGGAATGTTGTAATACGCAAGGGTATCATGAATAGCGCAGTCTTCCGGATACTTCAAAAAACTTCCACCTTTTGTAATTTCTGGATTCATTGTCATTTCAGCAACATTGCCACATACGTTGTACATGCCGTTGTTATTGGGTAAGTACGATTTCACGGGAAAAGTTTCATTGGATTGATAAAATTGATCTTGAAAATTTGCTTTGCGGAAATCAGGGAAATAGAGATAACTTAAGGAACCCCCATTTGATAATTTGTTTAAATCGATATAGCTAGAGCGACTGTTATTCTCTCTGTAAAGATTGTTGTTTAACCAAGGGAAGTCTATTTCCCGCTGACTGTATTTATCTTTTTTGTAATACGCTTCCTCTTGAGATTTATTCTTGAAACGGAATGCTGCAGATTCCCATTCTGAAACGGTTGGAAGAGTGAATGTCATCTGTTGAAATTTCTTATCAGCATATCCAGCATACACTTCGTTTAACCATTGGCAATAAGCCATGGCGGCTTCGCGGGTTATTGAGAATACGGGGTATTCGTAATAGGCAGGGTGAGATAAATAATGAGGCACGTGGTAGTTGTCACTTAAATAGCTTTCCCATCCGGCAAAGGTGTCGGGAAGGAATTTGGAAACATCCTTTGATTGTGATTTCAAATCGTTAAGAAAAGTGCGGTAATTTGAAATCGAGCATTCAAACTTCGAAGCGCAAAGCGAGTCGTTGATTTTAACGAGTTCCTTTTCCAGTTTTTTACAGAATGCATTTTTATCGAAAGCCGAATTTTGAGCTGATCCGATTTGTGCAAATAATGTGAGGAGCGCGGTGAGGAGAAAGAGTTTTTTCATGCTATTCGAGTTGGTCTATTTACTTTAAATGCAATGCATATGTATTTATTGTAAATCTATCAACTTTTTGAATACGAATATTCTCTTGTTTGCGAAGCATGCAAATTGCAAGCAAAGATGTTTGACAAGATAGCAAGCATGCGAAGCATTTTCCTCATTCTTACCTTTTCTTCCCCATTATTACCCTCTCTTACCTTTTCTTAACTTATTGAAGTCCCGCGCAAAAACTCCTCAACACCCATCCGTTTCTTCCCTTCCAATTGAACCTCGAGCAAATTGTAATATCCACCATTCACCGCCAACTTCAAAAACGTTTTGTTGTCGGAATGAAAGGAACCTAAATCGAATGAATGTTCGGTTTCTTCTGGAAGGCCTTTGTGAATCTTTAAGGTCTTACCTTGAAAAGTTGTGAAGGCTCCGGGGAAGGGAGTCACGCCGCGAACACGGTTGTGAACCACAGCTGGAGTGTCAGTCAAACGGACTCTTCCGTCTTCTTTCAAAAGTTTAGGTGCGTGCTTTAATTCGCTGGTAATTAGTTCTTCTTGCGCTATTGGTTGAACCTTTTGTTCTTCCAAAAGATCAATGCTTCGAACCAACAATTCAGCTCCTTCGTGCATCATGCGCTCGTACAATTCTCCAGCTGTTTCATTCGGACCCACCAACATTTTATGCTGACCCAAAACTTCTCCAGTGTCTATTTCATGCTTCAATCGGAAGGTCGTACATCCGGTTTCCGTTTCACCATTCATAACCGCCCATTGAATAGGAGCAGCTCCGCGGTATTGCGGAAGGAGGGAACCGTGCAAATTCAATGTGCCCAATCGAGGCATGTTCCAAACCACTTCAGGAAGCATGCGGAAAGCGACAACCACGAATAAATCGGCATTCAGGTTTTTCAAATCTTGAATAAACTGCTCGTCGCGTAATTTTTCAGGTTGAAACAAATTCAATCCGTGTTGAACCGTAAACTTCTTTACATCGCTTTCATTCAACTGCTGTCCGCGTCCTGCTGGTTTATCTGGAGCAGTAACAACGCCAACAACTTCGTGTTTGCTGTTCACCAACGCATTCAGCGAAGTGGTCGCAAATTCAGGAGTGCCAAGAAAAACAATGCGTAATGACATTAGATGTTGAAGTATTGAGAAGCTTGTTCGTGCGGAGAAACAATTTTGTAATAGTATTTTCCAGCAGAAAACTGATTCTTTTCAAAGGTGAAAATATGATCTCCCTTCGGGAACTCTTCGCTGGCAAGGGTTAGAATTGATGCGTTTTCTGCATTAAAGATTTGAATGTCTAAGTGCATCTTCATGTTCAACTTCAAGGCAATTTGTCCTTCTCCAGATTCTGTCCAATGCAATTGATTTGGAAGAGCAGGAAATTTCTCCTGAACGTGCTGCTTGCGCATCACATGCAACATACGCTTGTACAACACATACGTAAGCATGGCCAGCAAAGACACCAACAATACGTTCCTTAACAATTCAAATGTCTTCATATTATAAACTTATTATTCCTTCAATTTTAGCAGCTTCATCGTACTTCTCGAAAATCTCATCAACGTTCATCATCATGGCATGAACCGTAATGGCAGTGTATTTTCCGTTTGCACTCCACTTCATCTCGAAATGCGCACTTTCACCAAAAATTAATTTCACCGCCGTTACGCGTTCTTCGAATGAAGGAACAATAAACTTAAACATGTACTTGCTTGGCCACTTGTGAATTTTATTCAGTTCGGCGCGAAGGGCAGAAAGTCTCGATTCATCCATGCGGCAAAGATAACGCGACAGGACACATACACTTTGAATTTTCTAGTAATGAAATTTGAATTTGAAAGTCTCCAGACGTTTACGAAATTCAACGCGGTATTCTTCCGCTTTTTTCATGGCATTATCGGTGCGAATGTCGTTGTAGAACATGCTCTTCAACAAATACCCTCTTGGGTCTTTCGGTTCAAGGCGAATGCATTCGTCGGCGACTTTCAATCCCTCTTCATTCTTTTTAATCAGTTGCATGGCTTGTCCCTTCGTGTAATTCACCAAAAAATCTTTTCGTCCAAGTCTAATTGCGTTGTCACAATCTTCAATGGCTTCCAAGCAAGCAATGCGCGTCATGTTGCCCCAACCGAGATAAGGCGCTCTTCCAATATTGGCAGCGGCTCTGCAGATGTAGAAGGTGGTTTCGGTTGGAAATTTTTCAATATAGGTTCCGAATAAATTCACATATCGATCGTCGCTGGTATGGAAAGCTCCCACTTGAACCGCGAGTTCAAAATAGAATTTCGCTTCTTTCGGTTTGTTCACATGCCAAAAGATTTCGCCGATGTGCAGAATGGTTTCGGCATGCGGTGAAACACCGATGGGATACTGCTTCATGTGATCTTCGGGAATGCGCTGAAGGAGTAATTCACAAATTGCAATGGCTTCTTCGGAACGATTCAACTTCATTTCAAGAAACAGTGCTTCTGAAATCAAATGACTCTCGTCGTTGTATTCCTTGGAAAGGCGGGTATAATAGGGAAGGGCCTTGTCGAATTCTTTTCTTTCGGTATAAATTTCAATAAGAACATTGCAAGCAGAATTGTCTATTCTGCTCACCGAGTAACAAAGTGAATCCAACTCCAAGGCAAGATTTAAGGCTGTTTCAGTATTGAATTTTAGACGGTGAAAACGAATCCGTTCAGTGAGCACTAACTTTTGTTGCTCAAAAGTTTCGGCCATTTGTTGAGCCTTGATTAAATGAGGTTCCGAAGATTCATATTTGACTTGTGAATTTTCTTGATGCGCGGCGTTGTAATAATAATAGAAGGAATAGGTCGGACGCGTCGGAAAATAAGTGCTAGCAGCATTTTCCTTGAACCAATTGAGATGTGTTCGCGGAGTAAAACTTTCATAACCCGGAATGCGACGGTCTTGCGAGAGACGCAATTCATAATGTCCGGGCATAAACACAAGACTGTCGAACGTCTCTGAATATCCCGCTCCGTTTTCGGGCATGAGGTTCGTGAAGATTACCACCATGGAATCTTTGTCTTCCTTCCAGACCAAGCGGTAATGATTTTCAGATTGGTGATACTCTTGTCCGGCATATCGGGAAGACCAACTGTTGTGCTCGAGATTCAGACTGCGAATTTCTTTTTGTTCAGAGTCAATTATGTTTGAATGAACTCCGCTCATGAGTTGCAGTTTCATGTGCTTCAAGCAGAGTTCGGAAGTATAATCTTTTCCAGGAACTCCGAAATGTCGAAAGTAAGCACCGCCTCCTCCGCCAGGTTGGGCAAGGGTTACAAATGGAAGGAGGAAAATAAAAAGGAATATTTGAAAACGCATGTGGCGAAAGTAAGGAATTCCTATTTTAGCCCTGTGAATTTTCAACCGAGCGATAGCACAGTGCCGAAGCGTGGACAAGTCTTGTTGTCTGAGCCATACATCAGCGATCCGTTTTTTCATCGGACCGTTATCTTGTTGTGTGAAAACAACGAAGAAGGCTCATTCGGATTTGTGTTGAACAATTACATAGACCTTCCGATTAGCAAGATTATTGCTAATTTCCCAGAGATGCCCGGACGTGTAAGCCTTGGCGGACCGGTGAAGAACGACAGTCTCTTTTACATTCATTCGTTGGGTGAAGAGATTGAAGGCAGCACACCTATTTTGGAAGGTGTTTGGTACGGAGGAGATTTCACGCGCATACGAGAACTTATTGAAGCCGGAAAACTTCCAGAAAATGCTATTCGCTTTTTCGTCGGATACAGCGGCTGGTCTATCGGACAGCTTCAAGAAGAAATCACTTCGAAGTCTTGGTTCGTGGTGAACGTCCCTTCCAAGTTGGTCATGAATTCAAAAGAAAACAACGTCTGGAAGGAAGTCATGGACCGCATGGGCCCAAAAGGAAAGATCCTCTCTAAATTTCCCGAGGATCCGAATTTGAATTAATCCTCCCGCAAGGTCATCAGCTCAGCCGTCATCCCGAAGGGTCATCCGACTTGTCGGTCATCAGCTCCGCTGTCATCCCGCAGGGTCATCATCGCTTTGCGATGTCATCACGATGTGTAAACAGCGTGTATGGAACCATCATCGCCAACGCAAAATCCCACATGTGCATGAAAATACCAATGTACAAGTGAATGGAAATACCAACGAAAATCGCATATTTCCGAGTCTTTTTCCAGTTGATGATAATTGGAAAGGTGAGTTGAAAAAGCATGATGATGTATGCTACAACAACTGAAATGAAATAGGGACCATTCAATGCGAGATTCTTCATGACGTCATTGCTGAACCAATCGCTCACGAACGTCTGATAAATGGCTTCACCGGACAACCACTGCCAACTGGTGATTTTGTAAAGCGAGGTGTAGAAATAAATTAATCCAACTTGAATACCCGCCCCAAGCAAACTCAATCGCGATAAAAATGACCAAAAGGGTTTAATTGCTTTCGATGAATAGGGTATACAGAAAAACATGAGTAGCATCATAAACACATACCCAGCATTCATCGCATTTATTCCCGCATAATAGATCCATAGGGCTGAAAGCCACGCTGCAGCGCGGAAGAAGAAAACACCGCGGAAATGAAAAATCGAGAAAAAGGAAACAACCAAATGCACAATGAATACAGGCTTGAACCATTTTAAATTATACATTAAGGCGTAAACCAAATTATTCAATCTCGTGTCGCCCGCCCCATAGCGAATGCACACGCTGTCTTCCCCCCAAATTAACCACACCGAATGCCAATTCCAAAAGGCAAAGAACACAAACCACGCGTAGACCAAACTCACGAAAGTGCGCTCGTTCCAAGAGGACGAATAGGGGACAAATAATCCTTCAATATATTTATCTATCCGCGCTTTCATTTGTCTATTTCAACCAATACTTTACTGAATTCAAAAACATCGTTCTTCTTTTCGCCGTTCAACGGATGAAAATGATACACCAGTCGAACCTGCATAGAATCGATGTACGTATGTGAATGGATAAGCTTGCGCTTGGCGCGTTCCAGGCGTTGACAGAAATAAACGGCCCTACCAAAATCAGTAGATTGTTCAATACGTTCAAGCTGACGAACACCGTCTTTCCAATAGAGGTTATTTACGATTTGATTATTCAGATTCGCGGTTGAATATTCCTCAAATTGACGCAGCTTACTATCGACATCATAATCGTACAACTTTCCAATTTCCTGAAACGACGTCCACTGTCCGCCTTCATGGTAGCGGACTTCAATAAAATCATCGAATTCAGCCATTGGCACGAACAAGCTGTATCCTTGATGAAAAAAAGGGAATCCGTATCTAATCGCAACCGATTCAACCAACGGAATATCATAATGTCTGCGAAAGGCATACAACGCGCTCAGCGAAAAGTGCAGACCAAGCAGGAAAAAAGCCGTTCCGACAAGAATATATTTCGTTGATTTTTTCATGCGTCCGCAAGTTAGAAAGAACCGAAAAGCGAACTACATTTGAAGTGAAAATAAAGCGTATGAAAAATATTATTTCATTTAGTGAAAAGACTTGGGTTGAAGGTGCAGAAAATACAGAGTTCCCGATACAAAATTTACCTTTCGGAATATTCTCAACAGGAAGAGGAGATCTTCGTGTAGGAGTGGCCATCGGAAATTATGTCCTAGATATTTATCGCGTTTTTCAGCAGAACCACATATCTGCTTTGCCCTTCGGGTCTGAAGAATACCGCACACATTCATTGAATAAAATGATGAAGCACGGCAAGAAGGCTTGCTCTGCATTACGCATGAGATTGGCCGATTTACTCAATAACAATCAAGACGCTGTGGTAAAAGATGAAATTCGTTCGTGCCTTGTAAAAATGAACGAAGTGCAAATGCACCTTCCTATTGAAATTGGAGACTACACAGATTTTTATAGCAGCATGGACCATGCTCGTAACGTTGGGACAATGTTCCGCGATCCGGAGAAAGCACTTCTTCCAAACTGGAAACACTTGCCAGTAGGCTATCACGGAAGAGCTTCAAGCATTGTGGTAGATGGAACAGAAGTAACGCGTCCATGCGGACAAATCAATCCATCCGACGAAACACTTCCAACCTACGGACCAACCAAGCAACTCGATTTCGAATTGGAAATGGCGTTCATTACATTTGACGGAAAGCCAATGGGAGAGCGCATTTCAACGCAGGAAGCAGACGATTACATTTTCGGACTCATGCTCTTCAACGATTGGAGCGCTCGCGATATTCAACGTTGGGAATATGTGCCACTCGGCCCATTCTTAGCGAAGAACTTCGCTTCAACAGTATCACCCTGGATCGTTACTTTAGATGCATTAGAGCCTTTCAGAACCCTAGGCCCATTGCAGGAACCAGAGGTTCTTCCATATTTACAATACAACGGAATAAAGAACATTAATGTTAAACTTCAGGTTGAAATTGAAACAGAAGCCGGAGAAAAGCAAGTGGTTTCAAACAGTAATTTCAAACACATGTATTGGAACATGAACCAACAATTGGCGCACCATACCGTCGGCGGTTGCAACATTCGTTGCGGCGACATGATGGCCAGTGGAACCATTAGCGGTCCGGATGAAGGTTCTTTCGGAAGCATGTTGGAAATTGCATGGAAAGGAACGAAGCCCGTTGAAATGCCAGATGGTACAACGCGTTCATTCATTGCAGACGGAGACACCGTTACAATTACCGGTTACGCTGAACAAGATGGGGTGAAAGTGGGTTTTGGTAGATGCAGCGGTAAAGTGCTTCCCGCGCGTGACTAACTATGGAAGAAGAAAAAATTGAAATTCTCGGCGCACGGGAAAACAATCTTAAAAATATAGATCTCACCATTCCAAGAAATCAACTGGTTGTTATAACCGGTCTTTCTGGAAGTGGAAAGTCTTCGTTAGCCTTCGATACACTATACGCAGAGGGGCAGCGCAGATACATGGAAACCTTCAACGCATACGCCCGTCAGTTTTTGGGTGAAATGGAGCGTCCAGATGTAGATAAAGTAAACGGACTCTCTCCGGTTATTTCCATCGAACAAAAAACCGTTAGCCGCAATCCACGTTCTACAGTCGGCACCATCACCGAAGTGTATGACTTCATGCGTCTTTTGTATGCGCGTGCATCCGACGCTTACAGCCCTTCAACAGGAAAGAAAATGGTGCGCTTCACCGAAGAGCAACTCATTGAAAAAATAGCGAAAGATTTCAAGGCGAAGAAAATTGCGATTTTGTCTCCGTTGGTGAAAGCCCGCAAAGGACATTACCGCGAGCTTTTCGAATCACTCATGAAGCAAGGATACGTCCGCGCACGTATCGACGGGAAGTTAAAGGAAATGACGAAAGAGATGAAGCTCGATCGTTACAAGGTGCACGACATTGAATTGGTGGTCGATCGCTTTTCGGTTGAACCGAACAATCCTCGTTTGAAGGCCACGGTTCAAACCGCCCTTAAAATGGGCAAGGGCGATGTGATGGTCATGGAATTGGATACCGAAACGGTTCATCACTTTTCCAAGAACCTCATGTGTCCAACTTCAGGTATTTCCTTTCCTGAACCTGAGCCGAATCTCTTTTCCTTCAACAGTCCATATGGCGCATGCAGCTATTGTAGCGGTTTGGGTGAGGTTGCAGAAATTGACATTGAGAAAATAATTCCAGATAATTCGAAGAGCGTAAAGCAAGGCGGAATTACTCCTTTGGGCGAAAACAAGAACTCTTGGATTAACCAACAAGTAGCTGCTATTTTGAAAATGTATGGAGCTACTGTGAATACGCCGTTGAAGGAAGTCGATGAAGACGCCATTCAAGTCATACTCTACGGAACCGACGATAAAGTGGAAGTGGAAATGTCGAACGGACAGACCATGAACACCCGCTACGACGGACTCATTGCATTTATTGAAAGACATGCGGAAGAAGACGGAAGTCCTGCGGTTCGCAAATGGTCCGAATCCTTCATGAATAAAAAGGCTTGTCCCACTTGCAGCGGCGCCCGTTTGAAAGACACCGCAAATCATTTCAAAGTAGCCGGAAAGACCATTTCAGAATTAAGCGCAATGAACATTGAAAAGCTCAGCGCGTGGTTCGAAGGTATCGATTCCAGCTTTGACAGTAAACAAGAAATCATTGCGCGCGAACCGTTGAAAGAAATCCGCACCCGTCTGAAGTTCTTGCTGAACGTAGGATTGGGATACTTGAATTTAAATCGAAGTGCGAAGACATTAAGTGGAGGAGAGGCGCAACGTATTCGTTTGGCCACTCAAATCGGATCGCAACTCGTTGGAGTGCTTTACATCTTGGATGAACCGAGCATTGGATTGCACCAACGCGATAACGAGAAATTAATTCGTTCGTTGAAAGACTTGCGCGACGGCGGAAACAGCGTCATTGTGGTGGAGCACGACAAAGACATGATGTTGGAAAGCGACTACATTATAGACATTGGTCCAGGAGCTGGAAGGCACGGTGGCCATGTGGTTGCTGCTGGTAAGCCAAAAGATTTTTTGAAAATAGGAAGCATTACTGCAAATTATTTAAGTGGAATATCAAATATCCCTGTTCCGAAAGAAAGAAGCAAAGGAAACGGAAAGAAGTTGGTGTTGAAGGGTGCAAGCGGACATAACCTGAAAGGAGAAACCATTGAAATTCCATTGGGTACATTCACGTGTGTAACAGGAGTGAGTGGAAGTGGGAAGTCGTCGTTAATCAGCCACACGCTTTATCCCATTTTGAATGCGCATTTCTACAATGGTCAGCGCAGACCATTGACGTACAAAAAGATTGAAGGACTTGAACATTTAGACAAGGTTATTGAAATAGATCAAAGTCCTATTGGTCGCACTCCGCGGAGCAATCCGAGCACATACACTGGAATCTTCACCGATATTCGAAATCTGTATGCATCGGTCCCAGAGGCGCGTATTCGTGGTTATCAGCCCGGTAGATTCAGTTTTAATATTTCGGGTGGAAGGTGTGAAACGTGCAAGGGTGGGGGAGTTCGATTGATTGAAATGAATTTTCTTCCAGATGTGTATGTACATTGCGAAGCCTGCAACGGCAAGCGTTACAACCGCGAAACCTTGGAAATTTTCTACAACGGAAAAACCATTTCCGACGTGTTGAACATGACTGTTGAGCAAGCTGTTGGCTTTTTCGAAAATCACCGAAACATTCACAACACGCTAAAAACCTTGAACGACGTAGGATTGGGATACATCACACTCGGACAGCACAGCACCACGTTAAGCGGAGGAGAAGCTCAACGTGTCAAGTTGTCTACCGAACTCGCGAAGCGCGACACCGGCAAGACCATTTATATCTTAGACGAACCCACAACGGGACTACATTTTCAAGACGTACAAATGTTATTGAATGTCTTGAACAGACTGGTTGAACGTGGCAACACCGTCTTGGTCATTGAGCACAACATGGACGTCATTAAAAGCGCCGACTACATCATAGACATGGGCCCTGAAGGCGGTGAAGGCGGCGGAAATGTCATCGTCACTGGCACTCCAGAGCAAGTCTCTAAGGCTAAGAAAAGTATTACAGGTAAGTTCCTGCAGCGTGAGCTTTAATTCGCCTTCGCAACGAAGTTGCCCTCGTCCAACGGACCCTCGCAAAGCTATTTGCCCTCGTCCAACAGACCCTCGCACAGCTATGTGCCCTCGTCCAACGGACCCTCGCGAAGCATTTCGCCCTCGTCGAAGACATTCTTCCAATTTCATTGGAATTGTTTCTTATTTTTAGAAAAAAATTAGTGTGAGCCAGATTAAAGACGCAGTAAGAGAACTATTGATATTTCTTCATTTCGATTTAACGAAAAATTTGAAGTACGATAGACTCACGCGTCGCATTATGAAAGAGGGCATTCAGTCCAACCACAATTGCATAGACATCGGCTGTCACAAAGGTGAAATGCTAAACTTCATGTTGAAGTTGGCTCCCCAAGGAAAGCATTTCGCCTTCGAACCCATTCCTTCGTTGTTCAATCAACTCAGCTCGAAGTACAAGAACAAAGCAGATATTTTTCCTTACGCTTTATCAAACTCATCTGGAGAAACAACTTTTCAATGGGTGAAGAACGCCCCCGCATACAGCGGCATCAAGCGTCGCCGTTACGACATTGACAATCCGGAAATTGAAGAAATTACTGTTGAGAAAAAACTGCTCGACGATATTATTCCAACTTCAACACCCATTCATTTTGTGAAGATCGATGTAGAAGGCGCAGAGTTCGGTGTATTGAAAGGAGCAAAGAATTTGCTTGCAGCCCACAAGCCAACCATTCTCTTCGAATGCGGAAGAGGTGCAAGCGACTTCTACGATACCAATCCGTTGGAACTACATTCTTTTCTCTCGAACGAAATAGGTTTGAATGTTTTTACGTTACAAGATTTCATCTCAAACAACAAACCCCTGTCTGGACATGATTTCGAAAACAGCTTCAATAACAACACCGATTATTATTTCATTGCCAGCGCACGCGCATAACATGGGCGAAAAATATTTCGCCCCTAAATCGGGCGAAACATCTTTCGCTCAAAATACGGGCGAAAAATATTTCGCCCCCTATCTTTACACTATGAAAAACATTTTTCGTATCACAGCACTCGCCTTTGTTGCAACACTATGCTCATTCAACGCAAAGGCCCAAACCCCCTACAGACAATTCGGAATCAAAGCTGGAATGAACATTTCCAATGTGAAAACAGATATACCTGCCTACACAACCAAAGATATTATTGGAGGAAATTTGAGCGTGACCTATGATCGTGTGCGCATGCGTTTCTTAACGGTAGGTAGCGAGTTCAATTGGGTTCAGCGTGGATTCACCAATCCGTTAACAATTACCGATTCGGTGGGAACTACATTGGGATTGGCAGATCTTCGAAACAGGTTTAATTATTTTTCAGTTCCGTTAAAGCTTGGCGTTCAATTCGGAAATCGCGTGTATATTTTCGGAAATGCGGCATTCATTCCTGGTTATTTATTGAAAGCAATTTCAGAGGTTCCTGTGGTGGATGAAAATGGACAAATCATAGATTACACATGGGAAGACGCGACAAATACAGCGGCTCAATTCGATTTGTCTACACAAATTGAGGTTGGGATAGGAGTTACTAAAGCGAAACGATACAAATTTTATGTTTCTGCAGCCAAGCAACAAGCGCTGCTCAATATTTTCGACGATCCTCAATCTACTTTCAACATAAAATCTACCGGTATTATTATTTCAACCGGAATGAAGATTGAATTCGGGAAGGGTCTGTTTAAATAAACTTTCGAATGCCTGCATGCACTGCGTAAATGAGCGGAGTCAATGCAATGGCAATTCCCATTTTCAACAAATAATTGGTAGGAGCCACTTCGGCAAAGGTGTTCCAATCCATTTTTCCAGGAAGGACAAATCCAATGTACAAGACCACAAGGGTATCAATCATTTGAGAAACAACAGTGCTCCCAGTGCTGCGAAGCCAAATGTATTTGTTACCTGTTTTGCTTTTAATCCAATGGAAGATGGTCACGTCTAACAATTGAGAAATCAAGAAAGCTGCAATGCTTCCAATCATAATCCAAGGAGCTTGTCCGAACACCGCACCAAATTGTTCATCGCTTACTCCAATGCCTGGAACAGCGGGAATTTGAAGAGCGAAGAGCACAATTATAAAACAGTAGCCAATAAGCATAGTGGTTATCCAAGACAACCGACGCACGGCCTTTTCACCATAAAATTCATTCAGCGTATCGGTTAGCAAAAACACAATGGGCCAAGGCAACACACCCACAATGGTGATGAAGTTGTGCTTCCAATTTCCAATTTGAATGGGAATCTGAATGAGCTTACTCGAAATTAATTCAGCGGTAATCGCATTCGTAATGAAAAGACCCGCTAAGAAGATAAAGAGCCATTCTCTTCGTGTAGAAAAGGAAGTGGGTGTTTGCATATTATTTCAAAAACACTTTGTACGTAACGCTGTTCAATTCAAGAAAGTAAATTCCTTTCGCATAATTCGAAATGTTAATGTGCATTCCGTCTGTAACTTTTCTCTTCAACAACAATTGTCCGCTTGCATTGGTAAGCGAATACTTCCCGCTAAAATTCGGATGTGAAATGGCGTCAGCCGTTATTGTAAATGGAAGGGAAGGGTGCGAATTCTCTTCCACTGAAATTATTCCTGAATGAAAGGCGAAGGCATAGTCGCCTGGAAGCGGATTCAAAACTTCAAATCTTCCATTCCAATTCGTTGTACTTCCGGAAGTGATTAAAGTTGAATTTGAAATTTCAGCCCAGGACTCGAAGGCATTCCATCGATGCAACAAGACAAGGCTGCTTTCATCCATTCCATATTGTTGAACCAATTGAAACAACGCAGTGTCTAAAGCACTTGTGGCAGTAGCAGATCCATTGAATCGCAAAGTCATTTTGGTTGATGTGGTTTCATTGGCATAAGTGTTCAGATGCCAATACCTATCCGGAGAAATCACATAGTCGGTCAGCGGAATAGCGGTAACGCGATCAGCTGCGGTTAAATGCATTTCAGCACGAACGAAAATGCTATCCATGTTTCCTAAATCATTCACATCGTATTCAAAATTTGCAAAGGTTAAATCGTGCGAACCCGTGGTTGAATTCCATGCTTCATCGGCTAGCGTTGCGTAATGCAACTTGTCGGCTCTGTTCAACATAACATGAGCGGGTTCGAACAAGACAGTCGCTGTTGCTGTGCTCGATTCTCCTGAAGCATGAATAAGCACCGTGTCTGTATTTCCTTCAAAATCCATTACAGTCACCTCAAGAGGAACATTGTTCAAGTAGTCTGTATTGTGATGAAGGTATTGATCTACATGCACGTTCAATTCGTATCCGACAAATTGTGTGGAATAACTATATCCCTTCAACCTAAAATCTGGATACCCCGGCTGAAACACCCATCCGTTAAAGAATTCAGAAAGATCTTCTGTTGTATATGCTTGAAAGAAATCGCGCATCTGAACAGAATTCAAGGTGTTGAATTGGTACTGCGTCATTAAGTCGTGAATGGCTTGAAAGAAATTTTCATCGCCCATATATCCGCGCAGTGTATGTGCTACATCGGCTCCTTTGTTATAAACGGTTTGTCCGTATGTAATGTTTTCGGGAATAGCATTTAGCGGAAAATATCCACCATCGTTGTGCGGCGCATTCAACAAGACATCTCTGTGATTATCTCGAATGGAAGTGTTGTAGGCATCGATTCCATATAACCATTCGGTGAAAATGCGCTCGCTGTATGAAGCCCAGCCTTCGTTAATCCACATATCGGCAGCCGTCTCGCAGGTAATCAAATCGCCCCACCAATGGTGACTGAGTTCATGTGCGTATAGGGTTTCGTAGGCCGTTGTTCCATCAATGGCAAAGAGCGGATAAGCAACATTGGTGGCGTGTTCCATGGCACCACCGGTAAATGGTACCGCGGTGAATCCTACCTTATCGAAGACGTAGTTTCCGTATTTCGTTTCGAACGCACTAAGCGCATCGTGCAAATGCACAAAACTATTCTTCATGTCCAACGTATCCGCTGCCTTCGCTGCAAGCCAGATCGGGCGGGTGAACCCGCCCAGCGACGTGAACTCATCTTCCACATGCGTATAAGTTGCAACCGCAACGCTTGCGAGATAGGAGGGAACCGGTTGCAACAAATTCCAGGTAGTTAGCAAGGAATCTCCACCTACATTTTCCACCGAAGATCGCAAACCTCCGCAATAGGAAGATTTTCCTCCATCTGTTAAAGTCTGAATCGTATACGTGCAACGCTCTCTGAAATTATCGAAGCACGGAAACCACACCCTTCCAAAATTATGCGGAAGCGCATCCATACCTACACCCATGTTGTAAGCATAGCCACCGCTGTAATAAAATCCTCCCCAACTGTTATCTTGAATAGGAGTACCATGATAATAAACGCGAACAGAAAAAACTACCCAGGAAGGAAGGTTGGGCAGATCAATAAATAAATCAGGCCCTGCATGACTGAATGTAGTAGATACAGAATTAACGAAAACAGAATCAGTGGTCAGTCCTTCTAGATCGAAATGCAGCTGTGCAATATTCACCATTAACGGCGATACCACAATATCTGCATAACCGCGAAGATTGTTACCCGAAAAATTCGTGAAGTCGAGGTAAATGTATGTGTCTATAATATCAACTGTATCGCATCGACTGTTGCTATTGGAAAGATCTTTTGCTGAATGTCTATGATTACAATTCAAATGAGAGGGTGTTTGCCCATAGGAATTATAAGATAAAATAGACCAAAGAGCAATTAAAATTATTCTATTCAAATTAAGCAAATTCATGTCTGCAATATATTCCAATTTCATGAAACAACCTTTTTCAAATTGATGGTGTCTAAGTCATAGCGACAGAGAATTGAAACCACTTTGTTAGCCAACCAACCAAACTGCAAGTATGAAACCAACCCACGATCTGTTCGATCTGGTTCACTCTCTGACCAAGAGTGAAAAGCGTTTTTTCAAGTTACAAAGCTCGTTGCAAGCGGGCGAGAAGAACTATGTTCGAATCTTTGATTTGCTTGAAAAGATGGATCATTACGATGAAGAATTTGTGAAAGAGTCGTTCAAAGGCGAGCTTTTCTTAAAACATCTTCCGTCAGAGAAAAATCACTTGTTCAAATTAATTTTGAAATCGCTGCGCTCGTATCACGGCGAGAGCACTGTTCGAAGTGTCTTGAAGCAAGCATTAAAGAATGTCGACATTCTTCATAAAAAAGGGCTTTTCGAAGAATGTAAAAAAGAATTGAAGCGAGCAAAGAAATTAGCCATGTCTTATGAATTCTTTTATTATTTGTTTGAAATTATTTCGTGGCAGAAAAATCTTTTAGAAGAAGATTACGAGAATGGAGAATTTAGTCAGTCCATTGACGAGATAGCCGAGGAAGAAGCCCAAATATTACTACAACTCCAAAATCTTGCTCAGTATCAAGTCATATATGGAAAGGTGAATGCAATCTTTCGTTCAGGAGGATTCACTCCTTCCAAAGTTCACGAAGAGATGCTTAATGAAATTTTAGGTTCGAAGCTTCTGGAAGATCCCACTTTGGCAATGTCCATCCGCTCGAAAAGCATTAGACTGTATTCATTAGGTTTTTGTGCTATAGCAGAGAGCAACATAGAAAAAGCTGCGGAATATTTTACAGAGGTCATTGCAGTTTTTGAGGAAAATGAATGGCTTCGAGACGACAAGGCTAAGAGATATTTAAGATCACTTGGACAATTGTTGACGTGTCGGGTGCTTCTTAATGATAGAGCAGGAGCAACAGACATATACAAGATGTTAGAGTCCTTGGAGGACAAGGAACAGTTCCAGGATCCAGATTTAATCGCTTTTCGTTTCCGTATTTTGAAGCAAATTCAGGTGGAAATGGCACTCATGTTCGATCAGAAAATTCAATCAGACGAATTGTTTGCCTCTATTGAGCAAACGAAAAATGTTCTCAGCAAAGAGTTCGAAATGATGATGCATTACAGATTGGCACTTTATGAATTCTCTTGCGGTTTGCACCAGCGCGCGCTTAAGCATGTGAATGAAATCATTAACAATTCAGATAAAGAACTACGTCAGGACATATACGGACATGTCCGTGTACTCAACATTCTTATTCACTTGTGCCTAGGAAATACCGACTTGGTTGAATACGCATTGAAAAGCACCATTCGTTTTTACACCCAGCGTGAACGCAATCACGAGGCTGATATTCATTTTTTGAAAAACCTAAGAGCTTACAACAAACTCTCTCCGTTCGAAAAAAAATCATTCTTCCAAGAAGGAAAGATTATTTCTGAATTCCCAACAGCAAAAAACATGGAAGACCGCTTCCTAGAATTGGTCATTAAAAAAGGGATGATCTAATCATCCCTTTTTTTCAATATGGGTGAATGGTTATTCACCCCTACCGTTTATTTCGCCATTTCCTTCTGAAGAACTTCCTTGAATTTCAATTCTTCTTCATAAGCCATCTCCTCATCGACTAAAATTCTTCCGCTGTGCTCATCTGTGATGATACGTTTACGCAAACGAACGTCCATTTGAACTTGAGCAGGAATTTGAATAAATGAACCAGCTGAGGCATCTCGCTCAATTGGAACTACAGCCAATCCGTTTTGTGCTGACTTACGCATGCGAACATAACGCTCTAACAAATGAAGATCAATGTGCTTCTTCGCTTCATCGCTGCGCTTAGAAAGGAAGTCTTCTTCTTTCTGAGTTTCACTCATTAGTTCAGTTAACTCAGTTTCTTTTACATTTAAATCGTTTGTGCGCTCAGCTAACTTTGTTGAAGCGTTGTCAATTTCAGCTTGCTTAGTTAATTTCAAAGTATCTGCAGTACGAATGTGCTTCGATTGCAATTCAATTTCTAATTCCTGGAATTCAATTTCCTTATTCAATGAATCGAACTCGCGATTGTTTTTCACTTTGTTCAATTGCTCCTTGTACTTCACAATTAACGCTTCGGCCTCCTTAATGGAAGACTTACAAGTTACTATACTCTCTTCTGCACCTTTAAATTCACCATTTAAACGAGCCAAACGAGCCTCCAATCCTGATACCTCGTCTTTCAAATCCTCTACCTCATATGGCAATTCACCGCGAGTGGAGCGAATTTTATCAATGCGAGAGTCAATGAGTTGAAGGGCAAATAAATGTCTCAATTTAGATTCAACAGAGATGCCTTTTTTAGCATCTTCGCTGTTCGACTTGTTCATTTGATTAATTGAAATCATAGTTTCTGTATCGTTTGTTTGGTTTTTCTCGTGTTTTTCTGGTTTCGCAATAGGAACGAAAATGGCCTGCTTAGGATCCATCTCAGACGCTACGTGAATTGGGTTTGCCACACGTTTTTCAACAAGGGCTGGGGCTATACCAATTAAGAATGTTCTTGGTTTTCCATCTATAGGACCTTCAGCAATAACTTCTTTGCGAACTTTTGCCTCTCGCTTAGGTTTTGCAACAGTTAACGCTTCGGCTAGAATGGCCTCATCTTCCGGTGCTAGAACTACTGGAACTTCAGCTTTCGCCTCTTTACCTTTCTTTACAGGTTTTGCAGGTGCAACAGGTGTAGCTTTCTTAGATGGTGTCGGCTTTGCAACCGGTGCAGACTTCTTAGATGGAACTGGTTTCGCAACAGGCGCAGCTTTCTTCGTTGGAGTAGGCTTCGCAACAGTTGCTACCTTTTTCACAGGAGCTGAAGCCTTTTTAGGCTCTACCTTTTTTACAGGGGCAGCTTTCTTGGTTACTACTTTAGATTTCGAAACTGGTGTTTGTTTCTTCGCAGGAACAACCGCTTTTTTTACTTCGATTTTTTTCGCAGGAGCAGCTTTCTTAATTACTGGTTTAACTGCCTTCTTCACTTCTTGCACTTTCTTCTTTATCACTACTTTCACAACTTTTTTTGAACTTTTCACTTCCTTCTTCACTGCTTTCGCAACTGGCTTTACGACCTTCTTTGCAACCTGTTTAACAACCTTCTTCGCAATAGGCTTAACTACTTTTTTAGCAACAGGTTTTACAACCTTTTTAGCTACAGGCTTGACTATTTTTTTTGCGATAGGTTTTATAACTTTCTTCGCAACAGGTTTAGCAGCTGGTTTTACAGCTTTCTTTTCTACTTTTTTCGCAACAGGTTTCTTTACCGCTTTCTCCTTTCCCTTCGACACAACTGTTTTAGCTGCTTTCTTAGCAGCAACCGTCGGCTTAGCTGGTGCCTTCGCTGTAGGTTTTATTGCTTTTTTTGCCATAATGTCAGTAATAGAATACAGGGTTCGTTATAACACCCGTTTTGTGGACCGCGAATGTACGAAATTTTTCAGTGATTTTAGCATGAATCAACTCAATTGTAAACTGCTCACTTTCAAAATGTCCAATATCAATAAATGACAGCTCGTTTTCAGCGTCGAAGAACTCATGATATTTCACATCAGATGTAACAAACACATCGGCTCCTTGCGACTTCGCGGCACCTAAAAGGAATTGCCCACTTCCACCACAAATCGCAATTTTTTGAATCACTGATTTGTTCGTTTGAGTGTACTTAATGCTTTGATTATTAAACTCTTTTTTTAAAATACTTAAACAATCTATTAAACTTATCGGATTTTCCAATTCACCTATGGCACCGCTTCCACATTGATTCAAATTGTTTTGTAACAATTGCCAATTGTGAGCCACTTCTTCATTCGGTTGAGATTTAAATCCGCTTAGCGGAACAAGCGGACGAACATTCTTCAGTCCAAGTCGTTTCGCAATTTCACCATTTACACCTTCCAAGGTATTGTCGAGATTTGTGTGAATCGCATACAACGCAATGTTGTTTTGAATCGCTTTAATAATCGTTCGCTGAACATAGTCGGCGCCAGTAAAGCGTTTCAAGCCATTGAAAACAACGGGATGATGCGATACGATAAGGTTGCAATTTTTGGAGATGGCTTCTTCAACAACCTCTTCCGTGCAATCGAGACTCACCAATACATTCGTGATATCGTTTTGCTTATTTCCAACCAACAATCCGGAATTGTCGTAAGACTCTTGCAAAATAAGCGGAGCCCACTGCTCTAAATAGGAAATGACTTCTTCAATACGCATTTTTAATCTAACTTGCAGCCAAGTTACACCGATGCGTTTATTCAGAGCAACTCTTTGGCCTTTTTCTTTTCTTTTGGGAAGCATTCTGCTATTCCGACATTTTTTATTTTCTGTTGGAATTTTTAAGTCGAAGAAAGCATCGGTTCCTTCATTTGTCATTGGTAATTTGAAAGTTGGAGGAACAGGCAAAACACCTTTCGCCATTTGGTTGATTGAAAAATTAGATGCTTCAAAAACCGGATTCATTTCGCGCGGGTACGGAAGACAGTCCAAAGGTTTTCAGATTATTTCTTCATCATCTGAAGTGAATGAAATTGGTGATGAACCTTCTGTGGTTCGCAATCACTTCAACGCATTACTAGGCGCAGTCTCAGAAAATAGATTGAACGGGATTCACAAATTGAAACAAGCATTTCCTCAGATTCAGCAGGTGGTTCTCGACGATGCTCTTCAACATAGAAAATTGAATCCTGATTTTTCAATTTTACTTACGACGTACAACGATTTGTTTGTGAATGACCATTTGTTTCCTGTCGGTGGCTTGCGCGACCTAAAGAAACGGTCCCAATCAGCGGACGCAATTGTTGTAACCAAATGTCCAGAAGAGCTTTCTGAAGAAGATAGAAATTGCATAAAGTCAGAATTAAAATTGAATGACAAGCAAGTCTTAGCTTTCACAACAATAGTATACGACACTCCGGAACCCGCATTCAGTCTAGTAAATCCGTGGAGCAGCAACATGCGAAGCGTCTGTTTTGCAGGGCTCGCAAATCCAATACCTTTCTTTCGGGAAGGCAGAAATAGGAGCGTGGCGACCATTGAAATGGCTTTGCCCGATCATCATGAATACACGGCTCAAGATGTGTCGCGCATTCGACAAGAATGGATTAACTTTGGAAAAGAAAATACGGTTCTGCTTACCACTGAAAAAGATGTGGTGAAATGTCAGAACATTAAGGAGTTTGAAAATCTTCCTTTGTATTTTCTTCGAATGAAGATAAAATTTATTGAAGGTGAAACAGCATTACTAAATGCAGTGAAAGAAGTAAAGAAATAAATGGAACAATCTGTATACGATCAATACGAATTAGTGGTTGGACTTGAAGTCCACATGCAATTGAAGACTGCATCTAAAGCTTATGCTTCCGATGCGAACCTTTTTGGAGCGTTACCAAACACCTTGGTTTCGCCTATTACATTAGGACATCCAGGCACTTTGCCGAAAGTAAATACGCAGTCGGTTGACTTCGCCATTAAGTTGGCGCTTGCTTCTGACATGCAAATCAACACCCCTGTATTTTTCGCGCGAAAGAATTATTTCTATGCCGATTTACCGAAGGGATACCAAATTACACAAGACAAAACTCCCATCTGTACAGGTGGCGAAATAGTTATTCGTGAAGACGACGGCTCTGAAAAGCGCATAGGTATTACCCGCGCGCATTTGGAAGAAGATGCTGGAAAGAGCATGCACGACCAAGATCCATTCGATTCCTTAATCGATTTGAATCGCGCCGGTGTTCAGCTGATTGAAGTCGTTTCAGAACCAGACATGCGCACGTCTCGCGAAGCGTATTTGTATCTGACTGAAGTGAGAAAGCTCGTTCGTTACCTAGACATTTGCGATGGAAACATGGAAGAGGGCTCGCTTCGTTGCGATGCGAATATTTCTGTTCGAAAGAAAGGCGCACCTGAATTCGGAACGCGTTGTGAAGTGAAGAACATGAATTCCATTCGAAACGTGCAACGTGCCATTGAGCACGAAATGACTCGTCAGATTGATATCATCGAAGCGGGAGGAGTCATCAATCAAGAAACCCGCAGCTTCAACGCCGCAGATGGAACCACTTCATTGCTTCGAAGCAAAGAAGATGCGCAAGATTACCGTTACTTCCCAGAACCAGATCTTCCTCCAGTAGTCATTACCGAAGATCACATTCAGCGCATTCACTCAATCATGCCGCCGCTTCCAAAAGAGTTGCTGCACAAGTATTTGAAAGAGTTCAATCTTTCGGAATACGATGCGAATGTCTTGACAAGCGAAAAAGAAACAGCTCTTTATTACGAGCGCATCGTATCGAAAACGAAGAATTACAAAGCTGCTTGCAACTGGTTAATGGGACCGGTAAAAGGATATTTGAAAGAACAAGCTTTAGAAATAGAGCAGAGTCCGTTTACTCCCGAGCAACTCGCAAGTATCATTAACCTTGTCGATTCAGGAAAGGTATCAAGCTCTACAGCTGCTGAAAAAATTCTTCCCGCATTGGCGAATCATTCTTCCAAAATGGCGGAAGACATTGCCGCTGAATTGAACTTGATTCAAGATGCAGATGATGATAGCATTAAGCAAATTGCGCAAGAAATTCTTGCGGCATGGCCAGACAAGGTTGCTGCCTACAAAGCAGGAAACAAAGGCATGTTGGGATTATTCATGGGAGAACTCATGAAAAAGAGTGGGGGAAAAGCCAATCCGAAAACAGCATCTGGACTCATTCAACAATTATTAGATCAATGAGAAAATTAATTTATTTCTTAAGCGCAGCGATCGTTTTCGCTTCTTGCGGAAATTCAAATTCCATTTCAGGGGTAATTACGGGTGCGGAAGGAAAAACGATTTATTTGGAATCGCTTTCCGACACGAAGGTTCTACCTATCGATAGCACCGTTGTAGGTTCAGATGGAAGTTTCAGTTTGAAGTCTCACGACAATCTTCCCTTAGACTTTTACCGCATCTATTTCAAAGAGGGAAATTACCTTCAACTCATTACAGACAGTTCAGAGCATGTTGAAATTACAGGCGAATTTGTCAATTTGAATAATGCGAAAGTTGAGGGCTCTGTGCAAACGGTCGAATACATGGACTTAGTGAAGAAGTGGGAACCCATGATGGAAAAACTTGCGGAAGCGCAAGCTCAAATCGATCGTCCTTCAACAGACCCTTCGTTAGACAGCACACAGTGGATAGCCAAGTGGGAAGCGCAATTCGCTTCAGCACAGAAAGAAGCTAACGCGTTTATCAAAGGTTGGTTGGAAAAACACTCAGCAAGTTTATTAGCGATTTCAATTGTTCAAAATCTTGATCCGCGTTTCGATTTTATTTGGTATCAGCGCGTTTTAACCGACACGAAAGCCACTTGCGGAAAATTGCCGGCGTATAAGACTTTAGAAAAATTGGTTGGACAAATAAAGAACGCGGGTAATTCAGTAGTGACATCCAATTCTAAAATTGCAGTTGGAAAAATGGCTCCCGAAATCACACTTCCAAATATATCTGGACAAACACGAGCGTTAAGTAGCTTGAAGGGTAAGGTTGTACTTCTTGATTTTTGGGCTTCATGGTGCGGACCGTGCCGAAAAGAAAATCCAAATGTGGTTTCGGTTTACAACAAATATGTTTCAAAAGGATTTGATGTATTTTCAGTTTCTCTCGATGAAAACAAATCGGCTTGGGAGACTGCTATTAAAAAAGACGGATTGGTTTGGAACAATCATGTTTCAGATTTAGGCGGATGGAAATCTGCTGTTGTTCCGATTTATGAAATTGAGAGTATTCCGTTTCCAGTGTTAATTGACAAAGAAGGAAAAATAGTAGCCATGGGCGAATCGCTTCGAGGCGATGGTTTGGAAAATGAACTTAAAAAATTAGGACTTTAACAGTAACAATAATGATATACAATCGTCTCAGTAATAAATTCAACATGAAAAAAATCACCTTAGCTCTTGTTGCATTGGGAATGAGTGTGGCCTCCATGGCTCAAACCAAATCATACTTCCAACAAGATGTAAAATTCAAAATAGATGTAAAGCTAGACGATGAGCGCAACATGCTATACGGAAACGAAGAGTTGGTCTATACCAACAACAGTCCGAATGCATTGAACGAAATATACATGCACATCTGGCCGAACGCATACAAAAACAGAAGCACTGCATTGGCGAAGCAATTGGCTCGCACGCGTAACTTCGTTTTGTTTACCACATTGGCGGAAAACAAAGGATACATCGACTCATTGGATTTCAAGATAGATGGAGTGAAAGCTTCTTGGGAATATGATGGAGAGAATATCGATATCTGTAAATTAATATTGGCAACGCCACTTCAACCTGGACAAAGCATTACCATTACAACTCCGTTCCGTGTGAAGATACCTAGTGGAAGTATTTCTCGTTTGGGACACATTGGACAAAGCTTTCAGATTACACAATGGTATCCAAAGCCGGCTGTTTACGATCGCAACGGATGGCACCAAATGCCTTACCTAACACAAGGAGAATTTTACAGTGAATTCGGTTCATACGATGTAAGTATTACGCTTCCGAAGAATTATATCCTCGGAGCAACTGGAGATTGTCAAACACCTTCGGAAGTAGATTTCATGAATGAGCAAGCGGCAATGGGAATTGAAAAAATTGCGAAGGCTGCAATTGATGAGAATTCGTTCAATGCTGATTTAAATGAATTCCCAGAATCGTCGAAAGAATGGAAAACAGTTCGCTACATACAATCGCGCGTGCACGATTTCGGATGGTTCGCAGACAAGCGTTGGATAGTATTAAAAGGAAATGTTGAAACGCCTGCGAATAAGAATCAAGTGACCACTTGGGCTTTATTCACTCCAGAGAGTGCGAAGTTATGGAGTAAGTCTTCTGAGTATTTGCACGATGCGATATTCTATTATTCATTGTGGAATGGCGACTATCCATATGATCAAGTTACAGCAGTAGACGGAACCATTAGCGCAGGTGGCGGAATGGAATATCCAAACGTAACTGTTATTGGTTCTGCCGGAAGCGAACGATCTTTAGAAACGGTTATCATGCACGAAGTCGGTCATAACTGGTTCTACGGAATATTAGGAAGCAACGAGCGTGATAACGCTTGGATGGATGAAGGATTGAACTCGTTCAACGAAGATCGTTACATGGATACGAAATATCCAGATGCGTCACTAGGCGCCGCCATTGGAATTGGTGGATTAGACAAGACTTTGGGAATATCAGATTTCTCTCAACGTTCATTGAGTGAGTTATCTTATTTAATTTCTGCTTCTCAAAACCTCGACCAACCGTTGCAATGTCATTCCGACAACTTCACTGAAATCAACTACGGAGGAATCGTATACAAGAAGACAGCATTGTTGTTTTATTATTTGAAAGGATATTTAGGGGAGAAGTTGTTCGATCAATGCATGCACAATTATTTCGAGAAATGGAAATTCAAACACCCACAACCGGAAGATATTCAAGCCGTATTCGAAGAAACAACCGGTCAGAAACTAGATTGGTTCTTCAATGAATTAATCAAGACAACAGAGAAGATTGATTTCAGTATTAAGCAGATTAAGCAAAACCCTTCAGAACCTGGAACCGCTCTTGTAAAGGTGAAGAACACCGGATATGCATCAGGCGGAGTATCCATTGGGACCGCAGGAAGCAAAAATCCTATCTGGACAAAAGAGGCTATTGCTCCTGGAAAGTCTATCTGGATTACCGCTCCAAAATCCAACGCTTACACCATCGATCCAGAAGGAGTAATTCCTGAAGTGAATCGCGAAAACAACACCATGAAAAGTTCAGGTCTATTCAAAAAAGTAGAGCCGGTTAAAATGAAGTTCTTCTCAAGCATCGACAATCCAAAGCAAACAGAATTGTTCTACTTACCAATGTATGCATACAACGTGCACGATGGAAGCATGATAGGAGTGAACCTTCACAACAAACAAATCCTTCGAAAGAATTTCGAATGGAATGTTTCTCCGCTTTATAGCTTCAAGAGAAAAGCAGTAAACGGATTCGCTAGCGTGGCTTACCACAAATTGAATTTCACGGCAGGAACAAAAGTGCAACGATTCGGAATGGATGATTATTCAACGGAAATAAGTAATTCGTATGACAACTACATGTTGTTCAAACCTTATGTAGCTTATACCTTCCGCAACAAGCCTTCGAATTTCAATAAGGGAACTGTTATCAATGTGGCTTTGGCTTATCAATTCCAATGGATGAGAAATACGACAATGAATAATCTTAATGAGGAAAGTCTCGTAAAAGATGAAAGCCGAGAATTCATTCAACTCGATGCGAACTGGTCTCAAAAGATTGGTCCACGTCAAACATTGAATGTAAACGGACGTATCCTTCAGCAAGCAGCTTATGTGCGCGAAGCTTCAACACAAATTGGGACTTTGTTAAGTGCAGGTGGAGAATACCGCTTCAAGTATTCATTAACCAAAGATCGTCATGTATATGTGAAAGCATTTGCGGGTTATCAGGCGAACAACGATGCCCTGTACGCATTCCAAAATGGAGCATTTGGCTTATCAGGAATTTCAGGGGCTTACGACTATGCCTTCGATAATTTGTATTTCGGAAGAGGAGCGAACACAGGATTTGCCGCAGAACAAGTGGCAAATGGAATGGGTAACCTTGGTGTGAACCTTCGCAATGTCGGAGCAACTAAAAGACTTCTTTCAACCACAGTTGGAATTCAACTTCCAATCGAGAAATTCAACATCTCGTTGCAAGGAACAATACTAGATGCATGGAGCCCCTCTTGTCCAAGCTATAATGCGGAATGTGTTTATTGGAACACCTCTGCTGTGATAGATATTATTCCGAATGTATGGAGTGTAACACTTCCAATTTACGGAAATAGCAAAGTTCAAGACGCTAAATTACCGGGATACTTCAACGGTGTTATGATGAACATTAACCTTGTTGGATTAGAGCCATTCTCTCTCATCAGAAGCATTGGCGGAAAGTAAGATGAAGAACAAAGTATATTTCGCTTCAGACTTTCACCTCGGTGCGCCAAACTTCGAAGAGAGTTTGGTGCGCGAAAAGAAAGTCGTGCAATGGCTTGAAGAGGCTAGGGTAGACGCGAGCGAAATATTCTTAGTTGGAGATGTCTTCGATTTTTGGTTTGAATACAAGCGCGCTGTCCCACGCGGATTCACGCGTTTGCTCGGAAAGATTTCCGAAATAACTGACAGCGGAATTCCGGTTCATTGGTTCATTGGAAATCACGACATGTGGATCTTCGATTACCTTCCTCAAGAATGCGGCATTACTCTTCATCGCGCTCCCATTGTACGCGAGTGGAACGGCAAGAAGTATTTCATTGGACACGGAGATGGACTGGGCCCTGGAGACAACGGATACAAGATCTTAAAGAAATTCTTTGCGTCTAGTTTTTGTCAATGGTTCTTCGCAAGACTTCATCCGAATTTTGGAATTTGGCTGGCGCAGCAGAGTTCAGGATACAGCAGAAGTGTTTCAGGAGAGAGCGACAAGAAATTTCTCGGAGAAGAAAATGAATGGCTAGCAATCTTTGCGAAAGAACAACTTCAAAAAGAACACTTCGATTATTTCATTTTCGGACACCGCCATTTGCCCATGCAAATCAAAGTAGGAGAGAATTCAGAGTACATCAACATTGGAGATTGGCTTCACCATTACACATACGGAGTAATGGAAGATGGAATTTTCGAGTTGAAGAAACTCAACGCATAACTTCGGCCACCACGTCCTTCCAACCTTTCCATTCGTTGCATTCCGAAAAACTTTCGTTGTGCCACAACAAACAAAAAGGTACTTGAAGTCTTGAGCAGGTGTGTTTCAAGGCCTTCAATTTATCAATTGCTTCTTGCGCTGAAAGTTTCATGTATCGATTCATCGTCGCGTCCATGGCCACAAACGGATGTAACAACAAAGTGGTTTCTTTTTCCTGTTTGAAGTCGTACCAATAATGCGGCAGGGCAGTCCCTGATTTGAATCCAATTACATCGGCGAAACCCTTTGTATAATCATGCTCAATTCCGCATTGAATTAGATTGCGATAGGTTTCCGCTCCGTTCATTTTCAAGTAGTGCATGCGCGCATGCAGAACTTTCTTTTCAGTAATGAATTGAAGTCTTCTAATTTCTTCTTTCAATGTGGAAAGGGAATCGTGCGACGCCACGCCTGGATGAATGCCCACACGATACTTTTTCGAAAGAGATTGAATTAAATGTTGAAGGGCATTGCTCGAGTAAGGAACATTCTTATCGTAAGAACCGAAGTTGGCCAACAAAAAGAAATAGGTCAAATCAAATCCAGACTTCTCTTGAAGAGATTCAATGTAATCATAAGTATTATAATCGTCCTCGCGTAAGCGAAGCAACACAAGCGTTCTTCGAAATAAATTTCTAAATTGAAACTTTACCAAATCCTTCGCGAATCCTCCAGCAGTGCGATACATTCCTTTGTGCAAATAAGCATAAGCGCTATCCACATCAACCGTTAATTGAACTTGATGTGAAGTAGGCGAGTAGTCGAAGAATGGAAAACGTTCTTGAATGGCTCTAAGCAAGGCCAAACGCCATTCGTCCACCAATGGTCGCTCGAGCCAATTGCGTTTGCTTAAAAGGCTATTCTTGCTCTCAAATCGACCAAAGGCATCCCGCAATGAAACAACTTCTTCCTCATAGCGACTCAGCAAAATGAAACTCGCTGCAAAGACATCGAAGTTGAAATGAAACGCTCCGTTGTCGGGCACTTCAAAGGGAAAATCGAAACGATCTGATTTAACAATTACATCATCTTCATAAAAGAAAGAAGATGGAATATGCAAATGATTGTCCCAAGTTTCTTCCGAATAAATCAACTTAGCTCCTTTGAATGCATCGAATTCAGATTTGTCTTTCACGATGAAAAAAGAAACATCCACAGGACTGAATAGCGCTTTCAGCGCATAATTCAAGCGAGAAGAATCTATTTCAGAATAAATAGCAATCAAGCGAAGAATGATTTTATGCTGGATAAAATGATTTCAGCGGAATGTCCATTTCCGTATAGATCAATGGATTCAGGCATTCCGTTCTTTAAGAAGTATTGACTTTCAATTTTGATTTTACTCAAATCGTTGTGAACCACTTTCGCAAAACCGTTGTCAACCAATTCGGTCCATTCGGTTTCGCTGCGAAGGATTAAGCAAGGAGTGCCCATATAAAAGGCTTCTTTGCACAATCCACCTGAATCTGTCCAAACCAACGAAGCCTTCGTCAATTTATCAAGTGTCTCAGTGTAATTAAAAGGAGGAAATAAAATGAAGTTCTCATTCAATTTCAAACGTTCCCATTCGTCCTTCAAATCGGAATTCTCCAATGAAACAGCGGTTCGCGGATGAATTGCAAAATGCAATTCCATTCCTAGATCAATTGAAATTTGAAGCAACTCTTGTAAAAACGGAAGTAAGAATTCAGGATTATCGACATTCGAAGGTCTATGCAGCGTTAAGAAAATATACTTCTCGCGCTCTTTCGCAATGCCATTAGAATAGTAAAGAGCATTGTCTAACATCACATCTCCACATTCAACAACAGCAGGGTTAGCAGCAGTGGCATCTTTCTCAGATGTATTTTGAACTCCTTCTTTTTGCAATTGCTCCGTTGCACCAGCAGTCGGAGTGAAGAGTAGGGTACTTAAATGGTCCGTAGTTACGCGATTGATCTCTTCCGGCATTTGTCTGTTGAAGGAACGTAAGCCTGCTTCAACGTGCGCAATGGGAATCTGCATATGCGCAGCGGCAAGCGCTCCAGCCAATGTGCTGTTCGTATCGCCATACAACACCACCATATCTGGATTGTGTTGCTGAAACGCTTTTTGAAGCGACATAGACATGTGAGCGATTTGCTCAATGCTATTTCCGGAAGGTGCTTCCAGCAAAACATTTGGCAGCTTTATTTTCAAATCTGAAAATAATTGTCCCGACATACTTTCAGAAGAATGTTGTTGTGTATGAATCTTAATTTCCTGAAAAAACGAATCGTTTTCTATAGCACGAGAGAGAGCCGCAGACTTTATAATTTGCGGACGCGCACCTACTACAGTTACAATTTTCTTCATACCATCATTTTTCCTTCGTCTGCAAAGCTATAATAACTGCTCTCAGTTACAATCAAATGATCCAAAACTTGTAATTCAAGCACCCTTCCAGCTTGTATAAGTTTTTCTGTCACGCGAAAATCTTCTGCACTGGGAGTCAAATTTCCACTTGGATGGTTGTGCGCCAATATAAGTTGTGAAGCTTTATGTTGAAGGGCTAAGTGGAAGATGCGCTTCGGATCTACCACTGTTCCGCTGAATCCACCTTCAGAGACTTTCTCAAGTTTTATCACTTGATTGTTTCTGGAAAGAAATAACACCCACATTTCTTCGTGATTCAAATCGGAAAGATGTTGGTGAAAGATTTCGAATGCGTGGGCTGAACTTCCAACGGAAACACCTTTCTTTCTCTCTGCGGAGCGCTTTCTTCGTCCCAATTCAAAGGCGGCTAACAATGTTGAGCACTTAGCAGGTCCCAGCCCCTGAATGGAAGAAAGCTCTGAATAGGAATAACGACTAAGTTCATGAAGGCAGTTACCCGATTTATGAAGAAGGTTATCCGCAATCTGAATGGCAGATTCTTTGGCGTTTCCCGAACCAATTAGAATAGACAACAGTTCCGTATCAGTAATACTACTTGAAGAGTGACTCAAAAGCTTTTCACGGGGTAAATCGTTTTCTAACAAATCAACTTTTATACTCATACTTTTTTTATGGCAAAAGAAGCGAGAGAATAGAAAGAAGTCAAGAAACACTTATGCGTGTTTATGCCAAATAAAAAAGCCGTCCAAAGACGGCTTAAAAAAAACAAACCAATGAAAACAAATTCTTATTTCAAGCCATTCACATAAACGGTAAGGCTGCTCTTTAAGTTAGAGGCCTTGTTCGAATGAATCACATTGTTTTTAGCTAGTTTGTCCAACATAGACGAAACTGCAGGTAACAAAGCAATAGCTTCCGCTTTGCTCTTCAATGCACGCAATTTGCGCACAGCGTTACGAGTTGTCTTGTGGTAATATTTGTTGCGAAGACGCTTTGCGTCGTTGCTACGGATTCTTTTAATTGCTGATTTGTGATTCGCCATTTCTAGTAAAAATTGGTTTGCAAATGTACATTAAATATTTGTTCGAACAACTACTTTTTTCGATTTATCTAAAGTTTATTCCTTGCGAGATAAAGATATGTCAAATAACAATATGTTTTTCAGTGAATTACGTTGTTTTGACGAATAGATTGCATATAGGACTTTTTCATGTCCCAAAGTAAGATTTGCACATGAAATTCAAACATCTTCCCCTTTTCTTGATTCTTTTCTCGTGCGGAAAGGAACAAACTGAATCGATTTCGACTTTGACTCAAAGCCAATCAATTCCTAAACTCGAGTCTAACAATTTTAATACTCAGCAGCATGTTGAGCATTTGATTAAACAATGGCTAGACGATGGAAAAGTATGGCAGTGGGCAGACTTCACCAATGAAGAACTATTTGCCGCAATTGAATTGTCTGAAGGAGAGTTCGCTGTAGGGTTAAAACTTCACGGAGAAAGTGACAGTTTACCAATTCAAGATTTGTCCAAACGCAACGAATGGGAGAATCTGAGAGAGGAAATCTTGAAGAGTTTGGAGGACACTTTAACGGTTGAGATGGGCAGGGAAGTGCAAAGGGAAGAATTCGTGTTAGAAGTAGATCTTCACCTGCCCATTATTTCATTCAATTCAAAAAGTCCTGCTTTGGTAGCGAAACTTATGGGATCCCCGAATATTAGATACATCGAGCCGTTGAATGATATCATTGATTTGCAGGTCGAAAGAACTGAAAGTGGTTGCACTCCGAACTATAACGTTGTTCAAACCGGCGACTATACCGTAACTGGAACCGGTGCTAAAATTTCATGGCATTGGAATTACCACAACGTGCCGCAAGCTTGGGCCATTCGTCAAGGCCTTGGAATAGGAGTGGGGGTAATCGATGCTGGAGTTTCTTCCAATCAATATTTGCTCTTTCAACAATTCAATTCTGGATACTCCAATGTGGGTCGAGCGCATGAAACTACCTACACTACTGGTTATAGCGCCTATACTCCGTGCAATCACGGTAACGCTATGGCTGGACTTATTGCCGCTCCATGGTCGAATTATGGCAATGCCATTGGAGGTGCGCACAAGGCTAGTCTATTCACCGTTCGCGCGGCTGACGATGTTTACTTAAACACTTCTTCGGAGCGACTAGCTGTTAAAAATGCATATGTCTATTTAGCGAATAAATCTTCAGTTAAAATAATCAGCATGTCCATGGGAACACCCTTTTACAGCAGTGTTTTACTTGATGCGGTAGCATACGCAAACAGCATGGGTAAATTATTGTTTGCAGCTGCAGGAACATCAACTTATATGACTTCCAGCCTTGGGGTAATTTACCCCGCGGCATTTTATGAATGTCAAGCTGTAACTGGGGTGAACGATCAAGATCAAACCTGTCAGGTTTGTCACGACGGCACTGAAGTGGATTTCACAATAGTCATGGAGCGAAGCTGGGACGTCAATCGAAAAGCTGTTGGAATAAATCAATACAACGACTGGCCGCAGTACATTGGAGGTTCAAGCGCCGCAACCGCTTCAGCCGCGGCCATTGCGGCAATCGTTTGGTCTGTTAAACCAACGCTTACCAGATTTCAAGTCCTCTGGATTTTAAGACATACGGCGCAATTCCCCATTCTTCCAGACAGTGACCATGGCTATGGAAAATTAAACGCTCTAAGCGCTGTTCAACTGGCGCAACAATATTAATTTACGGTGTTTGACTTACCCAAAAAGAACCATCGGAATTGAACTCTTTTTTCCAAATGGGAACAGTGGCCTTCAATTCATTCATAAGCGCTTCACAAGCGTGAAAAGCATCTTTGCGATGCTGAGAGTAAACAGCAGCTACAACGGCCAATTCTCCAGGAAGGACTTGTCCAACACGGTGATGAAGAACAAGCGTGTTGATTTGAAATTGCGATTCTAGCGAAGCTGCAATGCGTTTCATTTCATTGTGGAACAAGGCTTCATAGGCTTCGAATTCCAAATACAAAACATCCAATCCCTTGTTGGGACTGCGAACAACACCATTGAATACAACTTCAGCTCCAGAAGTTGCAGAACGAAATTGTTCCAAATCAGGAAACCCTTTTGCGTTGTCTATGAGCTGGAAATGTGTCTTCATCCGCCGCTAACTGGAGGCAATAAAGCCATGTAATCATTCTCGTTAACATTATCATTCAGAGTAGCCATAAAGTGATTCACAGCAATAAGAAAAGGAATGTCATTAACATCGGAATGACTTTTTCGAAAAGCCTTCACGATCTCTTCAACGGTAATCGGAAATGCTGGTACATCAACACGAACCGCGTCGCCGTATTGCTCTCTCAATAATCCGAATAAATGAATTTCCTTAATCATAGACTGCGAATTAACAAACGAAAGCCTGCATAAAGCAAGATTCCAATCGTAATTAATCGAATGCCATTCTTCGGAAGGAATTTAAGCGCACTTAAATTTCCAATGAATGCGCCTGTTAATACAGCACCCATTAAATAATAGGTGGAATTTTCAAGAAGTAAATTCTTCGATTGGAAAAGCATGGGTACCAAGGCAACCCATGAATTTACCGCAATGAATAGGGAAGTGGTTGCTGCTATTTTCCGTTCTTCTCCCCATTTAGAAAAGTAGAGAAAAGGAGAGAGATATACTCCTCCGCCAATACCTGTTAATCCAGATATAAATCCGATTACAGCAGAAAATGGCCAAAGCAATTTCTTGTTGAATGAAAAGGGTTGGTTCAACTTAACAACCACTGGCAACAACATAAACAATGCGGAAAGCAGGAGTCCAATAGACAAGAAAAGTAGAAATGCTTTCTCTTCCAACTTTATTTGTGTAGCCCAAAGAACAAAAGGAATACTGAAAGCAAGCAACATGAGGTTTGACTTCCAATCAATAAATTTATTTCTTATAAATTGAACGCTGCTATAGGACGCCACGGCTGCATTGCAGAGTAAGGCCAAGGTTTTTATTTCTCCTTGCGGAAGGGCAAGTGTGAAGACAGCACCAGAAAGAATAGCCAAATACATACTTCCTCCGCCAAATCCAGCCGAAGAGTAGATGAGCGAAATAATAAAAAAGAGCAGAGGAAGAAGCAGAAAAGACATGTTCTTATTTTGCTACCGCCGACATAGAAACTTCTTTGAAAGTCTTCCAACCGTTTTCGGTTTCCAAACAATCGTATATGTGCAACGCATATTCGAAACCGTTATAATCAAAATAGACATCAATGTAATGGGCCCCTTGAATACCGATATGCACAGCGCGTATAACATCGACTTTCTTGAAATTAGCCTTTGACCAATCGATACTATAGTTGTTTGAAAGTCGCTCCAATCCTTCGAAAGATTCAATTGCTAATTTTTCCATGGATTTGTCCAAACCAATGGCTCTTCCACGCTCTTGATTTTTGCCGTCTTCAGACAAATCGCTGCGTTCTATAATATCACTGAACTCGTCTTCGGTAAGATAAAGGGCTCGAAAGTCTTTTTCGTTGTGCGATTTTATAGCATCAAATACGGCCTGACCAAACTCCTCCGGAGTTTCCGGTGCAGATGAACATGCACTAAAAGCAAGCGCTGTGAATAAAGCAAAAACGAGAATAAATTGATTCTTTAACATGTTTTGATCTTTTTATTTACCAAAATTAGTGATCCCGTCGCGGATCGAACGCGAATTCTGGGCTTCGGAAACCCATGTAATATCCATTATACTACAGGACCAATTAAGGCGCAAATATAGCGCATTTCAAAAGTCGATATGTATTTCTCTTTTCGCCCATTTCTTGAATTTCCGAAGCTCTTGTTTTACCTCCCTTTCATTGAAATAGAGCAAGGCTGCAACTAACACAATAGCTATTAGCCAATAGTCGAAACTTGGATTGTTATTTTCTGAAATCTTTTTTCGAATTGAATCGAAGTGATCAAAATCTGAAAATTCATAAACCGCATAGACTTCTTCTTTTTGCTTGATAATTCCTGTATAATCGAGCCAAGTCCCATCGCAAAGAACCGATACATGATCAATGGTTAATACCAAATAAAACCCATCTTGATATTCCGAATAAATATCCTTTACAGTTGCATCTTCTGTTATGTCTACTTCACATACATTGCCATTAAAGCTGAAGTTTGGATTTTTCATTAAACGACGCATTGATTTACCAAAATTTCTTACACCGTCTTTTTCAGGTCGATCAAAAAAGCCCCTTGAAAATCCGTGAGCTTCGTCATAAGGTATTCCAAATAAAATAGAAACGGCCTTCACTACACAATCATTGGTTTCAAAACCTTTATACCGTGATTGTGAGTAGTCACTAATAAATTGTTCTGGATGAATGAATTTCATGATTAGAAATAGGAGGGTCTTGTTGACAACAAAAGTTAAAAGATCAAAAATATTGCTTTGATTCGTTTATTATTTAAATGAAAAAAGGCCGTCTGATTAAGACGACCTTTTGATTTGGTAGCGGGGACAGGACTCGAACCTGTGGCCTTTGGGTTATGAGCCCAACGAGCTACCAACTGCTCCACCCCGCACTATAAAAGTTTTCCCCTTTGGGAGTGCAAATATAACTAATTTTACAAGCAATATGCAAGAAAAAATAGAAGAGGGAGAAATTAAGGCTGCCCACAAAGCGGGTTTCGTGAACTTAATTGGAAATCCAAATGCGGGTAAGTCTACGCTAATGAATGCGTTAATGGGTGAGAAGCTAAGCATTGTTACTCCGAAAGCGCAAACTACGAGACACCGTATTATGGGAATATTGAACGATGAGGACTATCAAATTGTCTATAGCGATACCCCAGGTGTGCTCGACCCGAAATATAAATTGCAAGAAGGAATGATGAAATCGGTTGGAACTGCACTGAAGGACGCAGATCTTATTTTGCTTGTCATTGACCTTCTCGACAAAAAAGGTCTTCACGAAGAAACCTTCAATCGCCTGAAGAAAATGGAAGTTCCCATCTTCGTTGTCCTCAATAAATTCGACAAGGCCGGCACTGAAAAAGCCAACGAAGCATTTCAATTTTGGAATGAAGCATTGCCAAATGCGAAAGTGTTCCCCGTATCTGCATTGGAAAAAATTTACACGAAGGAACTGCTGAACGAGATTCTATCTGTTCTTCCTGAACATCCGGCTTTTTTCCCGAAAGATGAAATCTCAGATCGCACACAGCGATTCTTTGTGAGCGAGATTATTCGTGAGAAAATTTTCACAACCTACGATCGTGAAATTCCTTATTCATGTGAAGTCATGGTGGAAGCATTTAAAGAAGAACCTACAATTATTCGCATTTCAGCCGTTATACTTACAGAACGTGAATCTCAAAAGGCGATTATTATTGGTCACCAAGGAAGCATGTTGAAGCGTGTGGGTACCAATGCCCGAAAAGACATGGAAAGCTTTTTAGGAAAGAAAGTGTTTTTGGAAATGTTCGTGAAAGTTGAGAAGTGGAGGAACGATACGCGCGCATTGACACAAATGGGCTACCTCGACTAATATGATTGTCTTTCCAAACGCAAAAATCAATTTGGGTTTGTTCATCACCGAGAAACGAACCGACGGATTTCACAATCTCGAGAGTTTGTTTCTGCCCATTCCTTTGTGCGATATTTTGGAAGTGACTGTTACTACGGAAGACACATCCTTGGTTTGCACGGGAGAATCTTCTGATATTCCAACCGAGAAAAATATTGTTTATAAAGCCTGGAAGCTGCTTCAAGAGTGCTACGGAATTGGTCCAGTGAAAATTCATTTGCACAAGATCATTCCCAGTGGCGCAGGCATGGGCGGTGGCTCGAGCGATGGGTCATTTATGTTAAAGGCACTCAACGAATTGTTTCAATTGAACTTGAGTGTTATGCAGTTGGAAGACTTCGCGGCGCAATTGGGAAGCGATTGTCCTTTTTTCGTTCAGAACAAAGCAGCTCTCATTTCAGGAAGGGGAGAAGTGGTTAACCCAGTAGATTTTAGTTTAGGTGGAAAATATCTCGAATTGGTTAATCCGAGAATTCACATCTCCACCGCCCCAGCTTTTCAAGGCATTCAGCCACAACCATCGAATTTCGATTGGAAGAAACTTATTGAAAGTCAAGAGTTGAATAAAACGCTTAGTAATGATTTCGAGCCTCAAGTCTTCAAATTATTTCCTGAAATACAAATCATAAAAGAGCGTCTTTTGAATGCCGGTGCGTATTACGCAAGTATGTCGGGCACGGGCAGCACAGTGTATGGCATCTTTAACGAAAAGCCTGAAATAGAGTGGGATGAGAAATATTTTCATCGAACTTTTTCAATTTGAAAGACGTATTTTAAGTAAAATGAAATATATTTGTTCATCTCATAACCATGGAAAACAAGAATAATTCTACACCAACCCCTGTGAATCCGCTTCAAGAAGAATTGAACGACGTGAAAGCACAAAATGAAAAACTCGAACGTGAGTTGTTGGCTCGTGAAGAATTAATGCAAAGTATGTTTTCTCTTTTGGCCGAAAAGAAAAAGTAAATCACTTTTTTGTTTCAACATTTATTCGTTTCTTAGGGTCCTAAACCTTTATCAAAATGCGCAAGATATTTTTAGTCCTTTCTTTGTTTTTGTCTCTTTCAATATTGGGACAAAGTAACATCGAGCGAAACTATGATCCTTTGGAAATTAAACTCTATCAATCTGAAGAGGCCTATCATTCAGACAAACAAATGACTCTATCGAATTCTTCTGTTTGGAAGGCGTTTCAAGGAGCGCATTCTAAATGGACTTCACTCTTTAATGAGAGAACGGGAATGCCGACAAAGGCTTTCGGAAATCCGATTGAAGCAATAGGCTCTACCGATACTGAAAGAGCCACTTCATTTTTGAATGAAATGAATCAGTCTTTTTCTGCTGGAACGATTCTGCTCTCTGCGAGACCAGAAATAAAGACTAGTAAATTCACAAACGTTGTTTTTGATCAGACTTTCAATGGAATGAAAGTTTTATTTAGTAAGGCTTCAGTGAAGCTGGTGAATGGAAAAGTGGTTCAATTCGCATTTGGTGTTCATCCGAACATTCAATTGGAGGACAAGCCTGTCATAGGATTGCAACAAGCGCGAATAGCGGCATTACAGGGAATCACTACATCAATTGAAATAATTCGATCAACGGGCGATATTTCAATTTTACCTGTACCTAAGGCAAGTTCATTTGAGTATCGCAAAATCTACGTTGTAACTGTTTCAACGCGCAACTCTCAGAATGTTCCCCAACGTTACCTTACCTACATTGACGCATTAACAGGAAAAATATTAATGCGAAAGAACTTGGTTTGTCATGCTGAAGGAGGTCCGAAAAAATCTGGAGGACAAGAACTTGTTGTTGATGTTCAGGTTAATGGTGATGTACATATGACCAATCCATACGGAGTAGTTACAAATGAAGGATTGAACAACATTTATGTTACGGTGAGTGGAACTGATTATACATCTGATATAAACGGTTCTGGAACTTTACCTGTTAACGCAGGTACAAATGCAATTGTAAGAC
This sequence comes from Flavobacteriales bacterium, assembly GCA_044239865.1. Taxonomy (GTDB): domain Bacteria; phylum Bacteroidota; class Bacteroidia; order Flavobacteriales_D; family Sanyastnellaceae; genus CAIZGX01. The sequence goes on along the minus strand of JBIIAO010000001.1, from coordinate 790,341 downwards.
TTGAGGGACCATGGAGTACTGTGAATACAAACGGAACAATTCCACAAAAGAATGTAACGCTTCAGGCTGGCTTAAACATTATTGATATGAATACAGCTGCTAATGTTCGTGAACTTTCTGCATATAAAAGTGTGAATCGTATTCACGATCATTGCAAAAGTTGGATGCCAACTTTTACAGGAATGGATTTCCAACTTCCAACCAATATCGACTTAACTTCCGGTGATTGCAATGCCTTTTATGATGGCAGTTCAATTAACTTTTATGCAATCGGCAATGGTTGTAACGCGACAAGTCTTTTATCAGACGTCGTATTTCACGAATACGGTCATGGAATTAACGACAACTATTATCAAAGCCAAAGTTCATTTTTTTTCAACGGTGCTGTTGGAGAGGGTTATGCTGATTATTGGGGAATTTCTTTAGGCAACAGCCCAGTAGTAGGTGTTGGTTTCTATACAGACAACGAAGATGGTATAAGAAGATATGATACCGAGCGTAAGGTTTATCCGCAAGATTTAGTTGGTGAAGTGCATGCCGATGGAGAAATAATTATGGGAGCATGGTACGACACGCATTTATTAATGGGTGGAGATTGGAATGCAACAATGCCTTTATTTGTTGAAGCCTATGCGGGTTTGCAAGCTGAAACTGCGGACGGAAACGAAGGAGAGGCCTTTACTGATATTTTATTAGATGTTTTGCTCGCAGACGATAACGACGGAGACATTACAAACGGAACTCCAAATGGGAATGCCATTGTTCAGGGATTCTATTTGCATGGTATTACATTAATCTCACCAGCTGTCATAAATCACACACCTCAGGCTTTCGCAAATCCTATTGTGCCGATTACACTTACAGCTGATTTAGATTTATTCTTTCCATATACGCAGTATTTATCTGATGTAAACTGTCATTATCAAGTGAATAATGCAACGTGGCAAACTGTGGCAATGACCGACGCATCGGGATCTTTTGAAACCACCTTTGATGGTTTCAATCCAGGAACAATCCTTAAATACTATTTCACGGCGAATGATGTTAACGGTTCAGTTGGAACTGTTAATCCTGTAGGTTCGCATCAAGCTTTATTCCCAACACTTCCGCACATAACATTAATTGGTGTGAACGAAGTTGGACGTCACGATTGCGATAACAACGAAGATTGGGGCACATGGCAAACAGGTGTTGCGGGTGACAATGCGACTACAGGAATCTGGTTATTGGAAATTCCAATTCCAAGCACAACAGTTGATGTCGCTCCAGGAACTATTGTTCAAACAGGCGATCAAGTAACTCCCGCGGGTGAGTATTGTTTCTTCACCGGAAACGGAACCATCGGTGGTGGAATTGGTGAGAACGACGTTGATGCAGGAAGAACCACTTTGCAAACCACAACAATTGATCTTTCAAGTTTCACGAATCCTGTGATTAGCTACTACCGCTGGTATACGAACAGCCCTCCAGGTGGAGCAAATCCGGGAGCTGATTATTGGCAGGTAAGAATGAGTAACAACAATGGATCTACTTGGACCTATGTTGAAAATACAAAAACAAGTGATATGCGCTGGAGAAGAAATGCATTCCATGTTAGTGATTACATGACTCCAACTGCACAGATGAAACTTCAATTTATAGCAAGCGATAGCCTTCGTCCAACAGTGAATCTAAATGGCGGTTCTTTGGTTGAAGGTGCTTTGGACGATTTCATTGTTTATGAAGATGCAATCATTGGTGTTGAAGAGAATATGGTGAATGTATTCAATGTTATTGCTTTCCCAAATCCAACAACAGCATCTACGCGCATTCAATTCCAGCTATCAAAACCTGAGTCAATTGAGATTTTAGTTTTAGACGCCGTTGGGAGAACGATCTACACAATTCCGGCTCATGAGTATGGAACGCAACAGCAGAACATTTTAATCCCTTCTGAAAAATGGGCGAAAGGAACCTATCAGGTAACACTTCGTCAGAATAGAAAGAACATTGGAACTTACAAGATCATTAAAGAATAAGAAGATGACTTCAAATAGAGAGGCTGGAATTTTTCCAGCCTTTTTTTATTTCGAGATTTTCTTAACGAAAACGGCAGGATTTCCAGCCCATACTTCGTTTTCAGGAATGTTTGTTCGAACAACACTCCCTGCGCCAATGACAGCGAAATCACCAACAGTAATGCCTTTCATTAAGATTGAATCGGCACCAATAAAAACATATTTCCCAATATGAATAGGGGAGTTCTTGGCATTTGAATCGATATCTATAGTTCGCTGTTCAATGGAAGTTGGATGGAAATCGGTGTCCCAAATTTTACAATTTCCACCAATAATGGTGTGGTCACCAATTGTAATTTCTTCGCGACAACAAATGGTAGAATTTGAAAAACCAACATCTTCACCGATGGTCAATTGGGCATTTTTTCCAATCATAATGGAAGAGGAGGAACCGCTACCAATAATATTCGCGAATCGGTGCGAATTGACTAGAAAGTCTTTACCTAATTTGAAATTTCCCTTATTCGAAACGAAGAGAAAACCATAACTATGTACCTTCCAAAAGGCTACTCCTTGGAGAGTTAACCAAATTGAATTTAGTGGCCAGTATACAATGTAAAGTAAAGTCTTCATTTAATGTTTCGCAATAGAGGCATTTTCAAGATACCATGCATAAACGCGCTCAATTCCTTCTCGCAATGAAATTTCGTGTTTGTATCCAAGTGAATGCAATTTCGAGACATCAGTCAATTTGCGCATGGTTCCATCTGGCTTGGTGGAATCGAAATGAAAGTCACCGCTGTATCCAATGACTTGTGCAATTAATTTTGCTAAATCTTCAATTGAAATCTCTTCTCCTGTTCCAATGTTTATGTGTGTGTTTCTAACCTCATCCTTCAAATTGTGAAGATCTGAAAAATTGATATTTTTCATGATGTGAATGCAGGCATTCGCCATATCCTCGGACCACATAAATTCGCGCATGGGCTTACCTGAGCCCCAAATATTAACTCCGAACTCGCTTACTCCAATTGATTTTAAATTTTGAATAGCTACTGAAAAGTCTGTTTCATTTAAATCTGCTAGAATCGCTTCTTTATTATTTTCTTGAAGGCACTTCGCAAGGTGTATTTTTCTCAGTAGAGCAGGCAAAACGTGTGATTTCTCGAAGTTAAAATTATCGCCAGGACCGTACAAATTCGTTGGCATTACAGATATAAAATTCGTCCCGTATTGAATATTAAAACTTTCACACAACTTAATTCCAGCAATCTTAGCAATGGCGTAGGGCTCATTTGTGTATTCCAATTCACTGGTCAGAAGTGAATTTTCATTTAGTGGCTGAGTGGCATTTTTTGGGTATATACAGGTGCTTCCTAGAAACAGTAACTTCTTGACACCTGATTTGTATGCACTTGAAATAACGTTGTTTTGAATGGAAAGATTTTCTAAAAGAAAATCAGCCCGATAAGTATTGTTAGCCACAATACCTCCAACTTTAGCTGCAGCTAGAAATACATATTCTGGCTTTTCTATTTGAAAAAAATTAGTTACCGAATTTGGGTTAAGGAGATCAAGTTCACTTCGGTTTTTAAGAAGTAAGTTATTGTATCCCATCCTTCTGAGTCCCTTTACAATAGCGCTTCCCACCAAGCCGTTGTGACCGGCTACAAATATTTTAGCCTCTGTATTCATCATGCTCAAAATTCATGGTCTCAAATTTAACGCTTAATTGTTGGAAACATAACTTTATTTTAGGCTGAATGCAGAGTCAAAACGAAGTATTCTTCTTAAATTCGCGCAATACTATACACAAATAAGATGAAATCTATCTTTACGTTTCTGTTGTTGGCAATTTCACTTGTTTCTTTTTCTCAAAGAAGTCAAAGAAAATTAGAATCTTCTTTTGATATTGGCTTCGGTAATCACTTTGGATTGCGCCAGATTCAAGAAGGCTACAATGTAAATGCGCTTACACCTTCCAATATCACCCTAGGTTGGAATAACTATTTCACCAACAACAAATTTGGAGGACGATTAGAGCTTTCCTACGATAAGATGCTGAATAATTCTTCATCTCAGAAATTTGAGACTAATTATTTCAGAACAACCTATTACCTCAATGCAAGTCTTAAGAATTTGTCAGGTTGGGGTGGTTCGAATTCTAATATAGACAAGAGAAATTTTTGGCAAGCTTTTGATATTGATCTAGGAATGGGTATCGGATACTCTGCCATGAAGAGTAAGACTTTTCCAGTAGACGAAACAGTCTATTTGAAGCGCTCAGATGACATGCTCAATATTAGTTTCCGAATAGCTCCTAGTCTTCAACTTAGTGATGAATTAAAACTATTTGCGTCTTACACGCGAATCAATCATTCCGCTCAGTCTACTACATTCGATTTTTCTAATTCAATAGAAAACACGGCCTTTAAAGGGGCGTTCAGAACGCTAAATGTCGGATTGCGATATACGCCAAACTCCAATAGAACGTATAATAGAAAATTAAAGGAGGAGCATAGTAAGTGGCATTTCTTCACTTCATTCGACGCCTCTATGGGTAATCACTTTGCGGGTTCAACGAAAGAAACGGATGTTGATTTCAAAGGAGCATCCATCAGTCATCTTAATATCGGAGCTAATCACAAGTATCCGAATTCAAAACTTTACGGAAGATTTGACATCGGTTTTGACGCTTTCAAAGAAGCCAAAAACGAATCAACCTTTACTTCAAAATATTTCAGAACTACCTACCAAGTAATAGCAGATATGCGCACACTGCGTGGCGTAAATAATGTGTCAAACAAAATGGATTTAGCATTCGGCTTTGGAGTAGGCTTCGCTACCATGTATAACCCAGAAAGTTCCAATTCTTTGGGTGATGTGTTTTTGAATGGCGATGATATGTATGCTTTGGTTTTTAGTGTAAATCCTTCGTACAGAATTTCAAATTCGCTATCACTAATAGCAACAGGTACGCTTACCAGTCATTCGCTGCAATCAAGCAGTTGGAGCATGCAACAGCCTCTCGCAAACAATGCCTTTAACGGAAAGTTTATGAACATGAGTTTGGGGTTGCGTTACCACATGGCCGATCGAAGAACTAATTACACTACAAATCTAACCGCTCGTATTCCGAAGGTATGGTCAGTAGATGCAGCAATAGGTAGCCATTTTGCAGCAGCCCCACTTTCTGAAAATTTAGGTTTAAGCGCAAGTCCTATCAAACACGTTGCATTAGGTTTAAATCATCCTTTTTTAAATCCGGTTTATTTCGGACGATTTGAATTTGCTTTCGATGCGATGGGTGCAAACAAATCATCTGTAGACTTTTCATCTAAATACTACCGAGCGAATTATTTTTTAATGACCTCACTTCAAAATCAATTGTGCAAATCAGCTGAATCCACGCGTGTACCAAAGAGATTCGATGTGCAGTTTGGTTTAGGTCTAGGCGCGAGCACATTACACTCTAATGGGAAGAATGATTACTTCATTACAAAGGGTGATGATATGCTTAATGTTGCGGCTAAAATTGTCCCTACTTATAAAGTAACTGATAAGGTATCTGTATTTGCAGCATACACATTTGTTTCACATTCGCTGCAATCTCAGACTTACGATATGAGTCAGGGTGTAAGCAAGACCATGTTTAATGGACATTTAATGAATGCAAGTATTGGTGTTTCAATTGCATTGAAAACAACAAAATCTCGTTTGCTTGTAGATATAACTCCTGTTGATACCACTTCTAATGTTGTAGTAGTTATTCCTGATCCAATTCCAGTAGATACATTGGATGTTGTTATCCCAGAGCCAATAGTAACTCCAGATCCGATTGTAACACCGGAACCGACTCCAGTAGTTCTAACAGAAACTCGCACATACAACACCACAATTTCTGATTACGCGGTAAACAGGTCGGATCTACCTGCAATGCAAAAGGAAATTCTGAAAGGACTTGCTGATAAATTAAAATCGAATGATCAGCTATCCTTAGTACTTTCAGGTCATGCGGACAAGACGGGTGCTGAAGGTTACAACCTTTCTCTTTCAAGAAAACGAGCAGCGAATGTCAAGGCTTACTTAATTTCGCAAGGAGTGTCTTCAGAAAGAATTAAAATTGAGTACTACGGTAGTTCAAAACCAGTTGATTCTAACGAGACTATAGAAGGTCGCCAAAAGAATAGAAGAGTAGATATTGACATTGTTGATACTCCAAAAAAGTAGTCTCAGAGATATAGCATATTAAAAAAGCGGCAATAGCCGCTTTTTTATTATTTATAAAAATGAAAAAATCTTAGTTCTTCATGAAATCTGCTTCCAAAGAAAACTCCGGAACCTGAACTTTAAATAGGGAAGAGGCTCCTTTCATTTGCATGGAATAGAAACCTTTCATTATTCCGAATGGCGATTGCAAATCACACGCTGAGGTATACGAGAAGTTCTCTCCTGGTGCTATCACAGGTTGTTCTCCAATAACACCGGGACCTTCAATTTCGCGCTTCAAACCATTTGAATCAGTGATGAACCAATGTCTGCGTAGAAGTTGAATAGGGTAGTCGTTTTGATTTTCAATTGAGATTCGGTAGGAAAAGACGAAGCTGCCTTGAGGGGCAGCCGACATTCTTTCTTCAAACAAAGAAAAAACTGAAATTTTTACGCCTTCTGTTACAGCAACTACCATAACAGCAAAGATAGTTAATAAACAATCAAATTGTTAATAACCCTAAGAAATTTATTGCTGAGTAAACTGCCTAGCAAAACGCTTGCGGTCGCCCTCATTCAAATAAACCTTACGGATACGAATAGACTTCGGAGTTACCTCAACGTATTCATCTGGACCGATGTACTCAAGAGCTTCTTCCAAGGTGAATTGAATTGGTGGAGCCATAACTGTTTTTGCATCCGTACCTGAAGCACGCATGTTCGTTAATTGTTTCGTCTTTGTAACGTTAATAACCAAGTCGTTATCACGTGAATGTTCACCAATTACTTGACCTTCGTAAACTTCTTGCATGGCTTCAACGAAGAATTTTCCTCTGTCTTGAAGGTTACTGATACTGTATGCAATGGCATTACCTGTTTCCATACAAATCAAAGAACCATTCAAACGACCAGGAATTTCATCCTTCATCGGTTGGTATTCCTTGAAACGGTGAGTCATAATAGCCTCACCTTGAGTAGCAGTTAACAAATAACTTCTTAATCCAATGATACCTCTTGAAGGAATTTCAAATTCAATCACTGTACGATCTCCCTTAGGCTCCATGTTTTTCATTTCACCTCTACGCTTCGACACAGATTCAATAGCGGTACCCGCCATATCAGTTGGAAGATCTATGGTCAACTCTTCAATCGGCTCGCTCTTAACCCCGTCAATGGTTTTAAGGATTACACGAGGTTGTCCAATTTGCAATTCATATCCTTCGCGACGCATGGTTTCAATTAATACAGACAAGTGAAGTACACCTCTTCCAAATACATTGAAACGGTCTGCTTTATCGGTTTCTTGAACGCGAAGCGCCAAGTTCTTTTCTAATTCTTTTTCTAAACGTTCCTTAATGTGACGACTCGTTACAAACTTACCTTCTTTACCGAAGAAAGGCGAGTCATTGATGGTAAACAACATACTCATTGTTGGCTCATCTACTGAAATAGTAGGCAATGCCTCTGGATTTTCATAGTCGGTGAACGTATCGCCAATTTCGAAATTCTCCATTCCGTTGATTGCGCAAATATCACCTGAAACAACAGACTCAACTTTACGTTTGCCTAATCCTTCGAAGATGTATAATTCTTTGATTTTTCCTTTTACCATAACACCGTCACGCTTTGCAAGAGTAACATTCATTCCAGCTTTTAACTCGCCGCGATGAAGTTTTCCAATGGCCATACGTCCAGTGTATGTCGAATAGTCTAATGACGTAACCAACATTTGTGGTGTTCCTTCTCTTTTAACCGGAGCAGGAATATGCTCAATAACCAAATCCAATAGTGGCTCAATTGTATCGGTTTGAACTTTCCAATCCAAACTCATCCAACCATTCTTCGCAGCGCCGTAAGCAGTTGCGAAATCCAACTGGTCTTCTGTAGCACCCAAACTGTACATTAAATCGAACACTTGTTCGTGAACTTCGTCTGGACGACAATTCTCTTTATCTACTTTGTTGATGACGACAATAGGCTTCAAACCCATTTGAATTGCCTTTTGCAATACAAAACGCGTCTGTGGCATTGCACCTTCAAAAGCATCTACTAGAAGTAAAACTCCTTCAGCCATATTCAAAACACGCTCAACCTCTCCACCGAAGTCACTGTGACCAGGAGTGTCAATAATGTTGATCTTGTAATCTTTATATTGAATAGAAACGTTCTTCGCTAGAATTGTGATACCACGCTCACGCTCCAAGTCATTGTTGTCAAGAATCAAGTCGTTGTGCACTTCATTATCTCTGAACAATTTGGCAGCATGAAGCATTTTATCTACCAAAGTAGTTTTACCGTGGTCAACGTGGGCGATAATAGCGATGTTTCTAATTTTTTGCATTGCGCGATTCTTAATTTGGGCGCAAAAGTACAACAATAAAAATGAAAAACCCCTTGAAATATCAAGGGGTTTAAAAAGTAGCGAGATTGGGGCTTGAACCCAAGACCTTGCGATTATGAATCGCACGCTCTAACCAGCTGAGCTACCTCGCCATAAATGGGGTGCAAATATACACATCTATTTTAAAAATGAAAATTGAATTGAACTTTTCGGTTCTTTTCTTTTTTCTTTGCTTGAAGATAATGAAAAACGCAATTGTCATAGGAGCAGGTATTGGCGGCATTGCTGCATCGATTCGCTTGGCTCGAAAAGGCTACGCCGTGAAGGTTTTCGAAGCTTCAAGTTTTCCGGGAGGAAAACTCTCTGAATTTAAAATGGGAGAGTATCGTTTCGATCGAGGTCCTAGTTTATTTACTTTGCCTCAATACGTTGAAGAGCTTTTTGAACTTTGTGAAGAAAGAATGTCTGAACATTTTTCATATTCGGAACTTCCAATTCTTTGTAAATATTTTTATCCAGATGGATTTATTTTCGAGGCGAAAGGAAATAAAGAAGAGAACATAAAAGCTATTGTTCAAGCTTTTGATGAAGACGAAGAAAAAGTCAGAGCGTTCTTCTCCAAGGCTGAATTCATATACAATACGACTGCTCCGTTGTTTTTAGAACGTCCGCTTAAACTTTCAAAACTTTATAAAACAAAAGCGTTTTGGAAAGGCATCGCTCGAATTCCCCGTCTGCCTTTAATTGGTAGCTACACCGTTCAACTTAAAAAATACTTCAAGAATCCTAAGACTATTCAGTACTTTCAACGTTACGCAACTTACAACGGAAGTAATCCTTACAAGACTCCTGCGCTCATGCAATTGCTTCCGCATGTTGAGCAGGGGATAGGAGCCTTCATTCCAGATAAAGGAATGTATGACATCACTTTCCAATTGTTTGAATTGGCAAAAAGACAAAATGTAGAATTTTTCTTCAATACAAAGGTGAACGAAATTATTATTGAAGAAAAAAGAGCCTCAGGTATTCGATACAACGACACTCAAATTGAAAAGGCAAATGTTGTCGTAAGCAACATGGATGTTTACCCTACTTACAAGAAACTCTTAACTAAACAAAGAGAACCTAGAGTTATCTTAAATCAAGAGAAATCTTCCTCCGCGCTTATCTTTTATTGGGGCCTGAAAGACTACGTGAACAAATCGTTAAGTATTCACAATATCTTTTTTTCGGTTGATTACAATGAAGAATTTCGGAATATATTTGAAAAGGAGACATTGTCAGAAGACCTAACAGTATACGTGCATGTTACTTCAAAACACATTCCATCCGATGCTTCGTTAAACGGTGAAAATTGGTTTGTTATGGTGAACGCTCCGAATAACAAAGGACAAGATTGGGATGAAATCGTTAAGAAAGCCAAGGAAAATATTATACAGAAATTAGAGAGAATGCTAGGAGAAAAAATTGGAGATAAAATCTGTTGTGAACACATTTGGACACCAAGCGGAATCGAGGCAGATACGTCATCTCATTTAGGTGCGCTCTACGGTAATGCCTCGAACTCTGCCAGCTCGGCATTCTTTCGACATGCCAATAATTCTTCAAGGATTAAAGATTTGTATTTTGTAGGAGGAAGTGTCCACCCAGGTGGTGGCGTTCCTTTGGCCATCCTATCTGCTAAAACCATGTCGGATTTTATTCGCTAATTCAACTATGTCAACAGAACTGCACAAAAATAAAAAACTGAAAGCATTCACGATTCTTTGGATCGTATTGGTTCATTTTTTTGGAATAATCGGCGTGTATTTTCTTCCTGACTGGTTTTTGCCTGCAACGCCACTCGTGATTTTAGTAAGCGCCTGCGTGGTGATTCTTCGGTATGAAAAATATAGACAATCAAGATTTGTGGCATTTGCTGTTATAGTTGTCTTGGCTTTTGCGGTTGAGGTATACGGTGTTAAAACTGGAAATTTATTTGGGACCTATACCTATGGAAATAATCTTGGGTGGAAGCTGTTTGATGTACCGTTGATTATTGGAGTAAACTGGGCCGCATTGATTATGGTGGCGCAGCAACTAACTACTCACTACATTGGAATTAACAACCGATTTTTTTCAGCTGTTTCTGTAGCGATATTAATGACCGTGTTTGATTTACTTCTTGAAGTATTAGCACCTCAATTCGATTTCTGGTCATTTACACATATGAATTATGCACCAATGCAAAACTTCATAGGTTGGTTTGCAGTATCATTTTGTTTTGGTCTATACAGCTATGCACATTTTAGAAATCAAAATAGAACTGCTGTATTATATGGAATAGCCCAACTGGTTTTCTTTATGATCTTAGGCCTTTTGGTTATTTAAACCGTTAAAGCACGAAGATTTTGTTCTGAAATAATTGGAATTTTTAGATCTTCTGCTTTTTTCAATTTCGCGGGTCCCATATCTGCTCCAGCTACAACATAACTTGTTTTAGACGATATACTTCCAACTACTTTTCCTCCGTGCTGCTCTATGAATTCTTTTATTCCATCGCGTGAGAAGGATTCAAAAGTTCCGCTCACCACGATACTCTTTCCAACCAAAGCATTAGAAAGCAAAACTTCGTCTTGTTCGTTTAAGTTGAATTGAAGTCCAGCTGCAATTAGTTTATTCAAAACGATGAGATGCTCGTCCTTCGTTAACCACGATTGAATGGAATGAGCAATTATTTCACCCACTTCATCAATCGCTCGCAACTCATCGAAGGACAGTGTTTTCAAATGATCAAAAGACTTAACGGCTCGGGCAATTTTCTTAGCCACCGTTTCACCCACATGACGAATACCCATTGCGAACAATACACGCTCGAAAGGAACTTGTTTGCTTGCTTCCAATCCTGTAATCAAATTCTCAACACTCTTTGCTTGAAGTGAACGTTTCTTCGTTTCTTCGTTTTCATCTCCCACTTGAAATTCAAGTCCAATCAATTGATCATAATTCAAGGAATACAAATCTCCAGCATCTTTAATCAATCCTGATAATAGCAATCCTGAAACAGTTTCAGTCCCTAAACCTTCAATGTTCATTGCCTTTCTTGAAATGAAATGCTCTAATTTACCGATGAGTTGCGGAAGGCATTGAGTGTCGTTCGGACAATAATGCAGAACTTCACCTTCCAATCGAATAAGAGGTGTATTGCACTCGGGGCAATTCGCTATGTATTCATGTATGCTTTCTGCACCGCGAGGTTGTGAAGTATCAACAGCGGTTACCTTCGGAATAATTTCACCACCTTTTTCCACCCAAACAAAATCGCCCACGCGAATGTCCAATCGCTGAATTTGATCGGCGTTGTGCAGTGAAGCGCGCTTCACTGTAGTTCCTGCTAATTGAATAGGAGAGAGGTTTGCAACTGGTGTTATGGCTCCAGTTCTACCAACTTGATAGGTTATACTTAAGAGTTTCGTGCTAATGCTTTCCGCTTTGAATTTATATGCAATGGCCCAACGCGGACTTTTTGCGGTCATTCCCAATTCGTCCCACAATTGAATTTCGTTGACTTTAATTACAATTCCATCGATTTCAAATGGAAGTGTGGTGCGGTGTTCATCCCAATAAGAAATGAATGACATAATTCCTTCAACACTTGAAGTGGTTTCTATCATTCTCTTGGAAGGATCTGGAGTTTTGAATCCCCATGATTCCGCATGACTCACCCGTTCACTGTGTGTTTCAATGGATGAAGTGTTATTCAATACGAAATACAAAAAGCAATCGAGTTTGCGCTTCGCGACAGCTTTTGAATCTTGTTGTTTCAATGTGCCTGATGCAGTATTCCTTGGATTTGCATAGAGCTCTTCTCCGGCTTCAGCGCGCTCTTCATTTAATTTTTGAAAAACGCCTTTCGGCATAAATATTTCACCACGAATTTCAAACTCGGCGGGGAAATCTCCTTTCAATTGCAAAGGAATACTCGAAATGGTTCTGACATTTGTAGTAACATCTTCACCTACTGAACCATCTCCGCGGGTTACCGCCCTTTCAAGTTGACCATCTTTATACCACAGGGCAATGGCAACACCGTCGTATTTCAATTCCATGACGAATTCAATAGGCTTACCTGCTAATTCTATGGCTCGCTTCGCCCAATCCTGAATTTCTTCTTGGTTGTATGAATTCGAAAGCGAAAGCATCGGACTCTTGTGTGTTACCTTTTCGAATTTATCTGTGATATCTCCACCCACGCGCTGAGTAGGGCTGTTGGAAGATTTCAACTCAGGAAATTGAAGTTCCAATTGTTCTAATTCCTTCAAAAGAAAATCGAAATCTTGATCGGAAATAACAGGAGCGTTCAACACATAATAATTGTAATTGTGTCTGTTCAGTAGTTCTGAAAGTTCAACAATCTTTATTTGTGCTTCAAATGAATTCATAGATTAATATCTTTTGCGAATGTCTTTGTTCCAAATTCCTCGCACAGCTTTAATGGGTTGAAATCTGAGTTTCACTAAGAATACCGGTGCGTTGTAAATAGGCAGAAGCTCTTCGGGTGCGTTTCTAGTTTGACGGTAACCTATTCCTCCACCTACAGACATAAAGTATGTTAAATGCCTGTAAAAAGTAGTACTCAATTCAGACAATTGAACGGGTTCGTTATAATTACCTACGGAACCATTTGCGTAGGTGTAGGACCCCGAAACATTGCCTACTCCCAAATGTATAGTAGAGCTCCACTCGTATTTTTTCGTGAACATCCAGACACGCTCATAATAAGCAGATGCGTAGTTTAATTCAAGATTTGCTGAGACAATATTGGAAGAAAGTTCATTCAACGATTCTGTTTGAACACCATTCGAAAAAGAATAAAATCCCAAGCCAAGCCGATTTACGCGATTGATTTCAACACCTAATCGAAAACCTCCAAGACGAGCGCCCTCATTGCTTACCAAAGTGAGTCTTCCGTCTAAAATAAGTTCGGGTTTAATAAATGGATAGTCCGATTTTTTATTGCGTTCTTCTTTCTGTCCGAAAACAGAAAGTAGATTCAAAATCAGAAATAGCGTGGTCAGTATTACGTTCTTCACGGAACAAAAATAGGCATATTGTTAAAACACTCGAAGAATGTTAGACCTTTGTGATATGAGTAGTGAAGAAAATTTTTCAAGTTTAGGTTTAAATGAAGATTTGATACAGGGAATCGATTCCATGGGAATTCAAAAACCGACTCCCATTCAGCGGGAATCGATACCACATATTTTACAAGGAAAAGACGTTTTAGGAATTGCACAAACAGGTACAGGGAAGACAGCAGCCTTTCTTTTGCCCGTTATTCATAAGATTATTCAAGACACCAATCGAACATCTGTTTCAGCACTTATTGTAGTTCCAACGAGAGAACTTGCCACGCAGATTGATCAGGCCATTTCAGCATATGGTTACTTTACAGATATTTCGTCCATGCCTATTTATGGCGGAAGTGATGGGAAGGTTTTTACACAAGAGAAGCACGCACTTACAACAGGTACAGATATTATTGTAGCAACTCCTGGAAGATTGAACATGCACATTAATTTAGGGTATGTCGATTTTTCTAAATTAAAATTTTTAATTCTCGATGAAGCTGATCGTATGTTAGACATGGGATTTCAACCCGATATACAACGTATCATAGCGCAGACTCCTGATGTGAAACAAGGCCTTCTGTTTTCAGCTACAATGCCCGATACCATTTTTAGTTTATCGCGCGGATTTTTAAATGATCCAATTACCATAAACATTGCCTTGTCTAAGCCACCAGCTAATGTTACGCAAGGGGCATTCGTTGTATTTCCAAATCAGAAAATCCCAATCCTCGTAGACTATTTATATGAGAGAAAGGAAAAAACAACCATCGTTTTCAGTAGCACTAAAACAGGGGTTATCAATATTCACAGCGCACTTCGCAAGAAAGGAATTCAAGCTTTAATGATGAGTAGTGACTTGGAGCAAAGCGAACGTGAACATTCCTTGAATGAATTCAGAAATAGAAAATGCGCCGTCTTGGTTGCGACAGATGTTGTGAGTAGAGGTATAGACATTAAAGGAATTGACTGTGTCATTAATTTCGACGTCCCAGGCGATGCGGAAGATTATGTTCACCGCATTGGAAGAACAGGAAGGGCAGATGCCTATGGCGAGGCAGTGACATTCGTTGCTCCAGATGATCAAGTGAAGTTCAAGAAAATTGAAATGCTTATACAGCAAGATGTTGAGAAGTTAGTCGTGGCTGAAGGTTATGGTGCAGTTCCAGAATACAATCCTGTTATGAAGGGAAAGGGTAATGGGAACGGAAAGCCTCGACACGGTGGAAGTGGAGGAGGAGGTGGCAAAAGAAACTTCAAACCCAAATACCAATCAAAGAATAGAGGTGGTGAAAATAAAAAAGGTGCATAAGCACCTTTTTCTTTTTTAATACAGTTGGAAATTAATCTCCCAAAGCTTCTGCCTTTTTCAATTCTTCATCAATCATGTCCTCAATGGTCTTGCGCTCTGCGTCGTTCAACTTCGAGTTTAACTTGATTTGTTTCTTCATGAAGCGATACATATCGCGCTTGTGAATTTCATAAGCGATGTAAGTTGTGAAAGTTCCATCAGGCATTTTGTATTTCTCCTCGCCAATCTTACGTAAGTCAGCAATCTGCGTATTCGTTGCCTCACGCGCTAATGATTGGAACTT
Source organism: Flavobacteriales bacterium (assembly GCA_044239865.1). Lineage (GTDB taxonomy): Bacteria > Bacteroidota > Bacteroidia > Flavobacteriales_D > Sanyastnellaceae > CAIZGX01. The sequence goes on along the minus strand of JBIIAO010000001.1, from coordinate 775,091 downwards.
ATCTGTGATTTCAGAACGGTTATTCAATTCTGTTTCTCCTAGGTATTGATCTGTTACAACCTTTACGTTAGTTTCAACCTGCTGAGCCAATACTTTCTTGGCTTGAAGATCTGCTTTGTTGCGAGAGATATTCTCGTCCATCGATTGACCTTTTCCAGTTCCTCTGAAATAACGATCGTTCGATTCGTATTTATTTCCTGTGAATGGTTCGTTTACTTTTTCACCAAGGTTCGCATTGGTCTTACATCCTGCTAAAAGTAATAGCGCGAATCCTAAAAAGAGAGATAGCTTTTTCATAGCAATTGTTTTTGTTTCGTTTATAAAGATAGTGCCACATTTCATGTTGACATTAATAACTCCATTTTTTTGTGTAGGTGTTCCAATAACTGATGCCAAACTTAAAGGTGTAGTTTGCCTTGTCGAGGTTTGAATCTGATGTTACCAAAAATGCACCTAGACGGAAAAGTTGTTCTTTTATACGGATTTGTTTTTGAATTCCAACAAATATTTCTTGGTGAATAAAGTTCTCGCTTGGTATAGCAATGAGCGCACTTCCGGCAATCTCATTCAACTTCAATCGATTCAATAATGGAATTTTATTGAAGAACATTCCGTTGAAACTGTGTACATAGTTTCCTCTGTAATACGCATTCGGCGTGAGGAATACCCGATCAAGTAATTGGAAAGAGGCGTTGGGATCAGAGAAGAAAAAGAAGTCAGAACCTCTAAAGTACTTGTATTCCAGTAATCTTAAATTGGCTTTATTGACGAAGGCACCTCCTTGAATGGTCCATGAGCCTGTTCCAAATCGCGGAAGCTGATAGTCATCGTGAATTCTCAATTCAACATAATCGAAGTTCACTTCACTGCCGAACATTTTTGGAACACCCTTGCGATAATTAAAGCGAACCTCAGGGTATTTGAATCCAGTAACTACTTTTTTATTCTTCTTGAAATAATAAGTTTGTCCAGGTCTCCATTGTAGATTTAAATTGAATTCTGATTTGGTGTAGCGTTGAAACTCAATTGGGTTGTTTACATCTCCAAACAACTGCGAAGACCATGCATCTGGAATCAAATTGTTAATGGGCATTTGATCACAGAACTCATATGTTAACGAAGCATACAATCCATTGATTACTTCCATACGTTGCTCGATACTAAACATCTTTGCTCTGACATAATTACTTCGGCTAAAAACAGTACTAAAGGAAGAAAAGGTATTGACCATGTCGTAATAATCGCCAAACCTTACATAAGTCCGCACAAATTTCTTAGGGTAATAAGTCAACCCTATACCACCTCTTCCACGAATGTCTTTGTTCGCAATTCCATAATCAACGTACCCGTCCGTTTCTAAAACAAAATCATTGCTCTTGAAATACTTACTGAAACTGCCTCCGAGTTTGTGTCGATATCCGCCAATACCGAAAACATTGGCTTGGGCAATTAATGGATTAATATAGTATGCGGTTCCCTTTGCACGATTTCTCCAAGCAACTCCAGAAAGTGTGACATCCCAAAAAGTTATTTTGTTATAAGCTGAATCGGTCTCCGCTTGAATCTTTGGGTCATCGAATCTTTTTTGAATACTGTCGCATTCGTGCTTGTATTTCAATTCAAGTGTCGAGAGAGGGATAAGTTGTTTACTTTCCCAATAGGCGCTGTCTCTGTCAAATGCGTAATCGTCGTATTTCAAGACCTCGCTGGTTTGCATATTCAAAGGCTTTGCAATATTGAATTCGTAATCCTTGAATTTGTATTCAATATGACATATACGCTGCGTTTTTCCTTCTTTTACTTTTCCTTGAATGGATTTACCGTAGCTCAACCACTTGTCTTTATCAATTTCTACAAACTCTTCTTTCCACGAAAAATCAGAGAAGAAAGGCATGACTTCGTCGGCTAAATTCAATTCCAATTTTCCCACAACAAATGTTGTGTCTTGTATCCAGATGTATCCATTGAACAATGCTTCTTGCTTGAAGATAGGCATTACGGAAAGCTTGAAGAATTTCTCTCCATTCAACGTGTCTATACCAACCAAATCATACGAATAGGAGAGAAGGGCGGTTGAAGCGATGGGCGAAATGATTTTTTTATCAGTCAATTGTGGAAGCGTTAATGCGTTTTCCTTCAAGTTAAATTCGGAATAACTCGAAGCGCTTGTCAACTCATAAGGGTCTTCCCAACGATCACGATCATTTACGATTGACTCTTCACCGTATTCAAAACTCACATTTACGGAAGCGAAATTTTCTGTTCCCTTCGGAGTGAAATCGCGAAACGCATCAACCTTTAGTTTGATCTGATTGTTGTTTGCGTAAAGTGTGCCAGCTCCTTCGTTTACGTGATAGATTTCATTTTCAATCACTGGAGGCTGTATGACTTTGTATGCCGAATCACGTTTGAAATCTATCTTCTCCATTGAGGTTCTTCCATAAAACCCGACCGAATAATTTTCAATTTGCTTCGCATAGAACTCCCGTTGGTCGGAAGCCCCACGCACCAATCGCTTTACAAAATCCCTTCGGTCGGCATTCACAACCACCATGGGCATTTCATTGTTATTGACCTTCATAACAACGTCGATGATCAACGTTTTTTCTTGTCCAATACGCAGCGACTTTATAATTTTTTCATAACCAATGAAATTGAAATTGAGCTCATAGTTTCCCGGCTTAAGGTTCAATTGATACTCACCGTTTTCATTGGTGTGCGCACCCAAATTGGTGCCGGGAACAAATACGGCTACGTGAAAAAGCGGAAGGCCTTGCTCATCTTTCACAGTTCCTTTAACGGTGGTAGCAAAACTCAAATTCCAACAAAACAAAAAGACAACGCTTAGAAGCGCTGTCTTTAATTGCTTTTTATATATTGAAATATTCACGAGACTATGACGAACGAAACGTCTATTGGTTACACGTGTTTTTTAAATCTTCCTTGCTGAATTGATCTCCGAAATAGGACTTTTGAATATTTCCGTTCCACATGTATATGATACCCGGTGTTTCACCTTGCGGCCCCATTAAAGTAAAGAATTCTCCCATGCCAAGCACTTGATAAGGATACTTCTTTCCAGCAACTTGGAAGAACTCATCGATTTTCTCTAACTCTTCATCTCCGAAATAAACATAAACTTTAGGGAAACTAGGATCTTTTGATAATTCAGCTAGCGCTTTAGCAGCTTCACGACAGTGGTCGCAACCCGGAATGAAGAAACATACGATACGCTTTCCTTCATCAATTTTAACCTTCATTCCACCAAACACATTCAATTTAGAAAATTTAGAAACGACCGCTGTAGGACCGGGATTAACTGTTTCAGTTGGCGTTGTTGCAACGGTAGTTTTAGTAGTATCGACAGTTCCTGTTGGAGCAGTAGGAGTTTCATTTTCCCATGGAATATTTTCAGTATTCACAACAATGTTCGAAATTTCCTTGAACGGTGCAAAAGGAAACTTCATGAACATAAATAAGGTCGAGAAAGACCAGATTAGCAAAAGGAATGAAAAGCGATTGGCCGTTTTCTTCTCTTTGCTAATGGCAAATAGCCAACCCAATAAACCGAGTGTAACAATATTTTTAATGAGCGCTTCCGTTGGAGTCATTTCAATGAATTGTCCGAAGCATCCACAATTTCCACCTTGTCCGATTGCAATCTGATAAGAAAGGTGAATACAAAAAGCAACAAGTAAAAGGGCTGTTGCAGGAATAACGAAGCGTTTGAAATAATGATTTTGAATCAGAGCGATTCCAAGACCTAATTCAACTCCGATAATTAATCGAGCGAAATAGGGGGCTGTATGCCAATCTGCAAAGCCTAAGTCAACGAGCTGTTTCTCGAAAGGCGTTAAAGGAAACATCTTTGTGATTGCAGAAAACACAAAAAGCGCGAATAAGAACACACGCAGTGACCAGGAGATGTAAAGATTTCGTTTTTCCATAATTCAAAAGTAAGAAGGTTATTGAATAAATACTACGCCCGACTTTTCAAGAAGTGTGCCGTGTATAACATTTGCTTGATAAAGAAGGTTCAGGAATCAAATATTCTATTTTCGTTTGGTGAAGGTTGCAATGAAAATAGGCTATCAATTGCTCGTCCTGTGGGGGGTGGTAACTGTCGTTTTCTTCCTTTTCAATTTAACCGGATCAGATCCTGTTCAAAATCTTGTCGGTGAAAATGCCAATCAAGAAGTGGTAACAAACATGCGCAATAAACTGCGTTTGAATCACTCGTTGAGCACTCGCTACCTTGAATATTTGAATAATCTTTCTCCGATTAGTATAAATAAATCTGATAATTTTTCAGATGCATTTTATGCAGACTCATCGATTTATAAGGGATGGTCATTTTCTTTGAGTGATAATCGTTCGTTGTGGATTAAATTTCCAAGCTTAGGGAAGTCCTTCATTTCAGAAAAGTCTGTTTCTTCAATCTTCGCTGAATCTTTTCCAGGAACATTTGTCTTAGCGTTAGGGAGTATTCTGCTGAGTCTGATTATCGGAATTCCCCTTGGAATATGGGCTTTTCAGAAGAAAGATTCGTGGATCGACAAAACTGTTTTATTTGTTTCAGCCATTGGAATGGCGGGGCCTTCGTTCTTTGTAGCGCTGATAGTTGCATGGATAGGAGCAGTGTTGCTTCGCGATTACACAGGATTGAGCATGACAGGAAGTTGGTACAGCGTAGATGTTTGGGAAGGGAAGTACATTGATTTGAAGAATTTGATTCTTCCGATGATTACCTTAATGATTCGTCCATTGGCCATTATCGTTCAATTGACAAGAAGCAGTATGTTGGATGTCATGTCGCAAGATTTCATTCGAACAGCCCGAGCAAAAGGACTTTCAGAACGTCGTGTTTTATACAGGCACGCATTACCCAATGCCTTGAACCCGGTTGTAACAGCAGTTTCAGGTTGGTTTGCTTCCTTGTTAGCGGGTGCTGTTTTTGTAGAGTTTGTTTTCGGTTGGAAGGGGATCGGTCAAGAACTTTTCATGGCTATTGAAAAACAAGATCAGCCTATTGTAATGGGAGGAGTAATTTTGGTTTCTACCGTCTTTATTGTGGTGAATGTTCTGGTTGAATGGGTATATGGAATTCTCGATCCGCGGATTCGAACCTCATCCAATTAAAGAAAAAAATCGTATTTGAAGTCGAAGCCTTTTTCACTTCCCATCGGAAATAAAAAAGAATCTGATTGAAGAATCAGTTCTTGTTGAATAACACTTACATTTTCACCATACACTTCCAACAAACTTCCTTCATTTCGAAGTAAATCGTGCGTGCCGAGCGAGGCTATCTGAATCGTCTTTCGGGGTTCATCGAATTTCGGTTTACCAATAGGAGCAGAGACGTGGGTGAAAAGAAGGTTGTCCTTTTCAATAAAACTTGGATCGCTCCATAAGATTACATCCGATTTCTTTCGAGTTAGTTCTGAAAGCCAATGTTCTAAATTTTCATCTGGAAGGAAAGAAGTTGCGTCGAATCGAAAACCATCGATTGCCATTTCCAAAAAAGAAAAAAGCGAATTCAATAAATATTCCGAATGGTATTCGTTGAAATGATTTATTTGATAGACGTCGTTCCAACTCGTGCCAATAGGATGAAATGGCCTTTCATTTCCATCTAAAGAAAAAAAATCTTTTTCATGGGCACGCTTATGATTGATGGAAGCGTGATTCAAGACTACATCAAGAATAACATTCATACCATTGTCACGAGCGGCTGCTGTGAATAATTTCAATCCGTCAGCTCCGCCTAATTCCTTTCGCACATCGAAATTGTCGGTAATACAATAAGGCGATCGGCTGTTCTGAATGTCGGTCGGATTTATAGGAAGAAGATAAATGGCGTCAATATCCAAAGATTTTATGTCATTAAACTGACAAATAGCAGCCTCAAAGGTGCCTTCAATCGTAAAATGCGGGATGGATATTTCGTAGATTCTCTTCAACAAGTCAAATGTAATTGTTTGGGGCGAATAATCATTCTCACGTATAGTGAGAGAAGTTAAGAATGGAGACGTTTTAGTGAGAATTTAAGAAAGGGTAAGAAAAGGGAAGATTTGGATATATGGTAAGAAAGGGTAAGATTGGTTAAGCGAGGATAAGAAACAGATTTGGCTAGTTTACATAATGTAAATTATGTGTCTATAAGCTTTGATATAAACTAGAAATAAACGCATTACAAATCACACTCTTCGCACTTAACCCAATGGTCACTCTTAGTTTGGCAAAAATATGCAATCACAAGCATCAGCACTCTGAACTCTATTTGGAGTGTTACCTTCTGTGCAAAACCAATCATGAATCAATCGAGAGTTTTCATCATAAAGATACAGCTTATCATCTTTAAACTCAAAATAGGCACAATCAATGGAGCCCGTTTTTGTAAGCGATGAGACTTTGTATTTAAAATTGGTTTTATAGCTAACTGTAAATAATTCCGACGTTGACTCTGTATGACCGTTTTCGTCATGACCACCGCAAGTTTCTGTGGCTTTCAAAGTATTCGAATTTCTATCAATTTCCAGAGATGTTGAGCAAACACCTGATCCATACCCTGATCCTGGTGGAATATTGAAGATAATAATTTTCGATTTCCCATTGAGGGTTTGTGAATTTTGCAATTGGGAAATTGAATCTTTTTTACAACAAGCATCAGTTCCATCGTGTTTACAACCTGGAGTACAATTCGCTGTGCATTTCTCTGACTTCATATATGTGCATCCTTGGTGGCCTGACATTCCTTTACACGATTCTCCAGATCCCTCAGCTGAGCAACAACTTGAAATTTCTGGATGACGAATTTGTCCTCCCGTTAACCCGGCTTTTCCAACTAGTATAATTGCTATAATTCCGATGAAAAAAACTAAAATCTCGGCTTTTTTGGTGTGTTTGTGACCTTTTCGGTGACCAAATAAAGCAATTCCAGCAAATACGCCTGTAACGATACATGGCCAAAAAGCCAATTCCGCAGCTTCTTCATGCTCATGTATGAGATCTTCATTCACACAGTATTGTCCTTCATTTTCTTCAAAGAAATGCTCTGAAGCTCCTCCAGAATACATCGTCGGATAACTTGAGAGTCCAGCAATCATAGTAATCCACAATCCAACCGACGAAACAACCTGTTTTTTGGTTAAAAGTCCGAAAATAACCACCAAAATACCGATAATTAGTCCAATTATGGGCAAATGATTGATCAAAAGATGGATGTGAGGAGCGTTCATTTATTATTTAATTTATCATTTAACTCAAAACATTTTAAGTTCTTATTTTCAATGATTTAAGCTCGTTTACTTCAACTTAAAATAAAGAAGGTTGAATTGTTTCATCTCCGTCTTCAGTTTGAGCAGTTGATTGAGGTCTTGCTGACAAGATTGCATCGTCAGCTTCTTGTTCTCTTTCAACTTCAGCTTCTAAGAGATCAACCGACAGAATTGGGTAAGTGGAAAGTCTGTTTCCAACCGCCTTTACTCCTTTGATGGAAATAAAGTCGGGCAGATTCATGGTTTCGTCCATTTTATTCTGTGCCTGCTTGAATTTCTTGTTGAAACGAATATACACGTTCGGGAAATGGTTCGTGGTGGCCACGGCCAATTTCGACTTCGGATGTTCCGTTATGAATCGAACCAGGCCTTTGCTAGGTTCGACCAAGAATCTCTTTACCATCCATGTTTCCTTTTCACCGTCGAAGTACACAGAACTCATCGGTTTCTCGGGGAGCCATTTTTCAACGGAAATCATATTGTCTGGAAAGTGAACACTTAAATCTGGTGCAATTAATTGATAATCTCCCGAAGATTGTATGACAAGAATCTTGTCTTCAGGACCGAAATCTCCTAGGAATCTGCCTCGACCTTCGTCGTTTAGTCGTTGGACACTTTCGTCGATCCAAATTTTTCTTGCGCTAAGAGTAGAAACCCCAGCCGATTTCAATTCAACCTTTTTAACTGGATATTTCGTGGCGACATTTCCTTGAGCGTCACGACCTTTAACGGCTAATTCAGAAAAGTCGACATCGAACTTCAGTTTCTTTAATCGCTCGAGAGCTCTTAAATTAACCGTAACTACTTCGGCTTCTCCGTTCGGATTAGCGCTGAAATAGAGCGTTTCACTTCCAGGAGTTCCTTTGGTGAGGTCGTATTCTTTGTCGCGAGTTATGGAGGTTACTGCAAAACGCTTGATGTTCGCACCACCGTTTTTACCGTCGCGATACATGAAGTTATAAATGGTTCTGCGGTCGTCTTTCTTCCAAACAGCAATATGAATAATGTCTTTGCCGAAGAAAGCTTTCTGTTGAACCTTAGAAACCATCATTTTTCCGTCTTTACGGAAAACAATGATATCATCGATATCGGAACATTCGCAAACAAATTCACCTTCGTCGCGCTTCAATCCAATTCCAGCGAAGCCTTCTGCTAAATTCACAGAAAGTTTGGCGTTAGCGATAGCCACTGCAGCCGCCTGAACCGTATCGAAAGTTCTGATTTCCGTTTTACGCTCTCTTCCTTTGCCATATTTCGCCTTCAAATCTTTGAAATAGGCTATGGCCGTATCTGTTAGATGATTCAGTTTTTCTTTGACCTGATCAATTTCACCTTCCAACCTAGAAATGAAATCATCTGCCTTGTTGCTATCGAATTTCGAAATTCGTTTGATCTTGATTTCAGTCAAGCGAGCCACATCTTCATCGGTAACCGCACGCAAGAATTTCTTGGTATGTGGCTTTAATCCTTTGTGAATCGCAAGAATGATGTCATCCCACGTTTCGCATTCTTCAATGTCGCGGTAGATTCTCTTTTCAATGAAAATCTTTTCCAACGAAGCGAAATGCCAGCTTTCTTGAAGTTCATTCAACTGAATTTCCAGCTCCTTTCCAATTAAATCACGCGTTCTATCTGCTGAAATTTTCAGAAGCTCATCCACAGGAAGGAATTTCGGACGGTCATCGTGGATAACACACGAGTTCGGAGAAATGCTTATTTCACAATCGGTGAAGGCGTATAACGCATCAATGGTCTTATCCGGAGAAACACCTGTTGCCAGATGAACCATGATTTCAACAACCGCGGCGGTATTGTCTTCAATTTTCTTAATCTTAATTTTGCCTTTGTCATTGGCTTTCAAGATGGAGTCAATTAATGAAGATGTCGTTGTTCCAAATGGAATTTCGGTAATAACTAGGCAACGCGCGGCATCGTCTTTTTTAATTTTCGCACGAACGCGAACCTTTCCACCGCGAAGTCCGCCGTTGTAATCCGAGAAATCGGCCATTCCGCCTGTAAGGAAATCGGGAACAATGTGCGTCTTCTTTCCACGAAGTACATCAATACTCGCATCGATCAATTCAACGAAATTGTGCGGAAGAATTTTACACGCCAATCCTACGGCAATTCCTTCAACACCCAATGACAACAACAATGGAAATTTAACAGGGAGCGTTTCCGGTTCCTTGTTTCTTCCGTCATAACTCGCCAGCCACGTGGTTGTTTTCGAATTGAAAATAATCTCTTGCGAGAGTTTGTTCAATCGCGATTCAATGTAACGAGGCGCTGCTGCGCTGTCACCGGTAAAAATATTCCCCCAGTTTCCTTGGGTATCTATGAGCAGATTCTTCTGTCCAATTTGAACCAACGCATCACCGATAGAAGCATCTCCGTGCGGATGATACTTCATGGTATTTCCAATTACATTGGCCACCTTGTTGAAACGACCGTCGTCCATTTCCCACAAACTGTGTAAAATTCGACGTTGTACCGGTTTCAGTCCGTCGTACAAATGGGGAACGGCTCTTTCTAAAATAACGTAAGACGCATATTCGAGGAACCAACCTTCGTAGAGGTCAGTTACACCAATTACGTTTCCTAATTTATTTTCTTCTGGATTTGTATTTTCTTCCATCTCCTCTCCTATTCTGTTTCTGGTTCAGTTTCTATTTCCTTCTTTTCAACGATTTCATCCTTCTCTACGCGCAGGTTTCGAATGATAAAGTCCTGTCTATCGGGAGTATTCTTCCCCATGTAGAATTCAAGAATGTCTTTGATGTGAATGTCCTTTGTAATTACTACCGGCTCTAATCGAATGTTTTCACCAATAAAAAATTTGAACTCATCCGGAGAAATCTCTCCCAATCCCTTGAATCGTGTGATTTCCGGCTTGGTTCCTAATTTTTGAATGGCATGTTGACGTTCCAAATCCGAGTAGCAATAAATAGTTTCCTTCTTGTTTCGAACGCGGAATAAAGGTGTCGAAAGGACATACAAGTGTCTAGATTTTACCAAGTCAGGAAAAAACTGAAGGAAGAATGTGATCATTAACAGTCGAATGTGCATACCATCGACATCGGCATCGGTTGCAATAACCACATTGTTGTATCGAAGTGAATCGAGTCCGTCTTCAATATCCAATGCCGCTTGAAGCAGGTTGAATTCTTCGTTTTCGTATACGACTTTCTTTGTTAATCCATAAGTGTTCAAAGGCTTTCCCTTCAAACTGAATACAGCTTGGGTCTGCACATTTCGCGAAATGGTAATAGACCCCGAAGCCGAATCTCCCTCGGTAATGAACAACGTGGTTGCATTGGCCAAGTCGCTTTTGTCTGCATAATGCACTTTACAATCACGAAGCTTCTTGTTGTGCAAGTTCGATTTCTTGGCGCGCTCTCTAGCTAATTTGGCTATACCCGCAAGTTCCTTTCTTTCTCTTTCTGATTGAAGAATTTTCTTCAAGAGGCTTTGCGCAATTTCTGGATTTCTATGCAAGAAATTGTCGAGTTCTTTTTGAAGGAATTCTAAAATAAAAGCCTTAACGCTTTTTCCGTTGGGTTCAATTTCGTTCGAACCTAATTTCGTTTTAGTCTGCGATTCGAAAACAGGTTCAATGACTTTAATAGCCACTGCCGCAACAATTCCAGAACGAACATCGACAGCTTCGTAATCTTTTTTGAAGAAGTCACGAATGACTTTTACATACGCCTCGCGGAAGGCAGCTTGGTGCGTTCCACCTTGTGTAGTGTATTGTCCGTTTACAAAACTGTAATATTCTTCACCGTATGAATTCGTGTGAGTGATGGCTACTTCAATGTCATCACTTTTAATGTGAATAGCATTGTAAAGCGGATCTTCGGTCATGTTTGCCGCGAGCAAATCGCGTAGACCATTTTCCGATTTGAATTTCTGTCCGTTGAAAATGATGGTTAGTCCAGCATTCAGGTAGCAGTAATTCCAAAGTAATCGTTCGATGTGTTGCGAACGATATTGATAATTTACGAAAATGCTTTCATCGGGAATGAACGACATGAGTGTTCCGTTCTTCTCCGTTGATTTAGCTATTTTAAAATCTTGAGTAATTTCCCCTTTACCGAATTCAGCTGCTTTCATTTCGCCTTCGCGGAATGATTCAACGCGGAAGAATGAACTTAAAGCGTTAACTGCCTTCGTTCCTACTCCGTTTAGTCCGACCGATTTTTTGAAAGCGCGTGAATCGTATTTTCCTCCAGTATTAATCTTCGAAACGCAATCGATCACCTTTCCCAGCGGAATACCTCTTCCGTAATCTCGAACGGTAACGGTCCCGTCTTTGATTACAATTTCAACATTCTTTCCATTCCCCATGACAAATTCGTCAATGGAGTTGTCCATAATTTCCTTCAACAAAACATAGATACCGTCGTCGGCAGTGGTGCCGTCGCCAAGTTTTCCTATGTACATCCCCGGGCGCAGACGAATGTGTTCGTACCACTCGAGGGATTTAATGTTGTCTTCTGTGTATTTAACTTCTTGAGCCATCTCGTCTGTTCTAAATCAGACTTCGAAAGTAATACGCAGAATAACTTTGGAAATTCACAATGGTTGGTAGTTTTCAACAGATTAAGTTTTCAATTAACCAAAACCTTTTGTTGAAACTGTCGTATTGAAGTTTTGGCCTAAATTGCATTTATGAAAAAATCGTTACTCTTCTTTTGCTTGTTCTCACTTTTCGTTCAGGGTATTTTCTCTCAAGAATTAAACTGGCGCAATCTCATTTTAGATTCAGAAACGAATTTTTATCAAGTTCAAGAGTCCTTTCAAAATGAATGGCGCAATATTGAAAGACCTTATCCGAAGGGCAAGGGTTTTATGGCCTACAAGCGATGGGAGTGGTATATGGAACCTCGGGTATTTCCAACTGGAAAACGTATTCCAACCAATGCAATACAGCTGGCGAAGCAGGAGAACCCTGCTATGTTCCCTCCCCCATCTGGCACCAGCGGACTTTGGACATATATTGGAAATTCGAGTGTTCCAGGAGGTGGTGGAGGAGCAGGACGTGTTAATGCAATTCGGCCACAGCCCGGAAGCAGCACAATTTTTTATGCCTGTGCTCCCGCCGGTGGCTTGTGGAAAACAACAGATGCTGGAGCGAGTTGGAATGTTATGAACACAGATTATTTAGATGCAATTGGTGCAACAGATGTGGCCATTGACCCCTCGAATTCGAATATTATATACTTGGCAACGGGAGATGGAGATGCGGGAGACATTTATTCTATAGGTATTCTAAAATCTACTGATGGAGGAACAACTTGGGCTGCAACCGGATTAAACTGGAATGTTACTCAGGGCAGAATGATTAATAGGCTGCTTATTCATCCAACCAATTCAAATATTCTTTTGGCGGCCACGAGTTTGGGAGTTTACAAGTCTATAAATGCTGGCGCGTCTTGGGTTTTAGCAACATCGGGCTCATTTAAAGACATGGAGTTTAAACCGTCTGATCCGACAGTCGTTTATGCGGCAGGAACTACATTTTTTAAGAGCATAGATACTGGAAGTACTTTTAGTAGCATTACCTCTGGTGTTCCGTCAACAGATGTCGGAAGACTTTCAATAGCTGTATCAGAGGCGAATGCTTCAATCGTTTATTTGCTAGCATCTAAAAATTCGGACTCTGGATTTTTAGGAGTATATAAATCTACTAATTCAGGAACATCCTTCACAACGACAGCTACTACGCCCAATTTATTGGGTTGGAATTCAAATGGCGGTGATGCCGGTGGCCAAGGATGGTACGATTTAGCTCTTGAGTGCAGCGCTACTGATGCAAATATTCTTTGGGTTGGTGGTGTGAATGTTTGGAAATCTACCAATGGTGGAACAAGTTGGGCGTGCAATGCTCACTGGACGGGTTCAGGTGGATTACCTTATGTGCACGCGGATGTGCACTGCTTGTCATGGATTCCTGCTAACAATAGTCTTTATGTAGGATGTGATGGAGGAGTATTCCGCAGCACAAACAATGGAACGAGCTACTCTGATGTGTCGAGCAATTTGCAAATTTCTCAGCAATATCGATTGGGAGTAGCTCAATTAAATGGGAACAAAATACTCACGGGCTGGCAAGACAATGGATCTAATCTTAAGAATGGAACTGCGCATTCTCAAGTTTTAGGTGGCGATGGTATGGAATGCATAATTGCACGAACCAATGACAATGTTATGTACGGTGAAATCTATTATGGAGCCATCTATAAGTCAACCAATAACGGAGGCACATTCAATCCGATTGTCAACAGTGGTGGTACCGGTGTGAATGCCGATGGTGCTTGGGTAACTCCATATGCAATGGGGGCAACCGATAACGATTTGTATGTTGGAAAGTCTACTATATATAAGTCTTCAAATGCGGGAACTTCTTTCACTGCTATGGGTACTTTCGGAGCTGGAGTTGTTAATGCGTTCGCTGTTTCAGCTTCGAATGCAAATGTGATTTATGCTTCAAAAGGATCTGCACTTTATAAAACAACCAATGCAAATACTTTTTCGTCTATTTCAGGATTACCAAATTTGTATATCACTTCTATTGCAGTATCATCTATTGACGAGAATAAAGTTTGGCTAACCTTCAGCGGATACACCGCTGGTTCAAAGGTTTATTATTCTGGCAATGGCGGAACAAGTTGGACGAACATTTCAGGAAGTTTACCGAATATTCCTTCAAACACAATTGTATTTCAGAACACTGGCAGTGATGCACTCTATGTTGGAACAGACGCTGGAGTTTATTACAAAGACAATTCACTAGCCGATTGGATACCCTACATGAACGGTCTACCCAATGTTGTAGTTGATGAGTTAGAGATACATGCTGCCACCAATACCATTACAGCGGCAACCTATGGAAGAGGAACATGGAGAGCCCCGCTATACTCTCAACCGAATTTAGATTTAGCTGTTGTGTCGATCACCAGCCCGAATGGAAATTTTTGTTCAACGACTGTAACGCCGGAATTAACTGTGATGAACGCAGGGATAAATGCAATTACTTCCTTTCAATTGACCTATACAATAAGTGGACAAGCAAGTCAGACCTACTCTTGGAGTGGCAATTTAACTTCTGGAAACTCTGTTTTAGTTACCCTACCCGTATCAACCGTATCGGCAGGAAGCTATACTTTAACAATTAATGCGAGCTCGATTAATGGTGGAAGTGACGACAATGCGGCGAACAATAGCTCAAGTTCAACTTTTACGATTGTGAGTGGTGCGGCCAATGATATTTGCTCCAATTCAACAAACCTTGTTATTAATGCGGCTTATTTAACAGCGAACAATACAGTGACCTGCAGCGATTCGGCGGATCCAATTTGTGGGGGTTCTGGCATTAAGGACGTCTGGTATAAATTCACTTTCACTGGCGGAGACATTACCATTCAGACTAATTCAGGAAGTCTGGTAGATACTCGTATTGCTATTTATTCAGATTGCACAGATCCATTCGCTATAGCCTGTAACGATGATATTTCAACTACAAATTATAATTCACGAATTAACTTAACGTGCGCACAGCTAACCAACGGTGCAACCTATTACATTCAAGCTGGTGGATATGCCGGTGGAACAGGAACATTTGGTATCCAAGTTCTTGCAACTGCTGTTGCGGGTTGCACAAACGTCTTCGCTTGTAATTACAACGAATGCGCAAATACAGACAACGGCTCTTGCATAAACGCAACAACATGGTACTTAGATGCTGATGCTGATGGATATTACGTTTCTTCAACTTCAGCATGTACTTCTCCGGGAGCTACATATACTTCAACACAAGGCATAAACGGTGATTGCAATGATGCCAATGCAAGTGTTAATGCAGCGGGTGTTGAAGTATGTGGAAATGGAATTGACGAAGATTGTTCGGGTGCTGATTTAGCTTGTGCTGTGCCTGGTTGTATGGACAATACAGCGTGTAACTACAATGCGAGTGCAACTGTTTCGAACGGATCTTGCACATTCGCTTCAACATGGTATTTAGATGCTGATACCGATGGATACTACGTTTCTTCAACTTCAGCATGTACTTCTCCGGGAGCTACATATACTTCAACACAAGGCATAAACGGTGATTGCAATGATGCCAATGCAAGTGTTAATGCAGCGGGTGTTGAAGTATGTGGAAATGGAATTGACGAAGATTGTTCGGGTGCTGATTTAGCTTGTGCTGTTCCCGGATGTACGGATAATACTGCTTGCAACTACAATGCAAGTGCAACTGTTTCAAACGGATCTTGCACATTCGCTTCAACATGGTACTTAGATGCTGATGCTGATGGATATTACGTTTCTTCAACTTCAGCATGCACTTCTCCGGGAGCTACATATACTTCAACGCAAGGAATAAATGGTGATTGCAACGACGCGAGTGCGAGTGTTAATGCAGCAGGTGTTGAAGTATGTGGAAATGGAATTGACGAAGATTGTTCGGGGACTGATTTAGCTTGTGCTGTGCCTGGTTGTATGGACAATACAGCGTGTAACTACAATGCGAGTGCAACTGTTTCGGACGGATCTTGCACATTCGCTACAACATGGTACTTAGATGCTGATGCCGATGGATACTATGTTTCTTCAACTTCAGCATGCAGTTCTCCAGGAGCTACATACACTTCAACACAGGGAATAAATGGTGATTGCAACGACGCGATTGCGAGTGTTAATGCAGCAGGTGTTGAAGTATGTGGAAATGGAATTGACGAAGATTGTTCGGGGACTGATTTAGCTTGTGCTGTGCCTGGTTGTATGGACAATACAGCGTGTAACTACAATGCGAGTGCAACTGTTTCGAACGGATCTTGCACATTCGCTACAACATGGTACTTAGATGCTGATGCCGATGGATACTATGTTTCTTCAACTTCAGCATGCAGTTCTCCAGGAGCTACATACACTTTAACACAGGGAATAAACGGTGATTGTAATGATGCAAGTGCAAGTGTTAATGCAGGAATTGGTGAAAGTTGTTCGAACAACATTGACGACAATTGCAATAGTCTTATAAATGAAGGGTGCAGCGAGACTGATGTTGCGGGAGATATTTTCACAACTCCAATAAATATAACAGCAAGTTTCTACCCTTTATGCAATCTTGCTTCTGGAAATTTAACGGGAATGGGAGCATCACCTTTTGGACAAATAAATTGCATTACTGGTGAAGATTTATGGTATCAGTTTACTGCACAGACTGAAGGAGTTTCCATCCAATTGAACACTACTGCTTTTGATGGTGTGATTGAAATTCACAATACAAATGGAGAATTAATTACGAGTGAAAATTCAAATGCGTCAATAGGAAATGAGGTTTTGAACTTTGTTGGTTTAACTTCTGGAAGTGTTTACCGTGTTGGAATACGCAATTACAATTCTAACCTTGGCACTGGTAATTTCACTTGTTGTGTTCGTCAACTTAGACGAGGGGCGTGTGCATACGGTCCTGGACCTTATCAACTTTGTCAAATATTCAAAGCACAATATGTTACAGGGGCAACTTATCGATTTGTATTTTCTGGAATCAGTGGAATTGCAAATGGCATAAACTATACAAAAGCAAGTACTTCAGATCTTTTGGTTTTGAATGCCGTTGTTCCAACATTGCCATACAGCAGTAACTACAACGTATTAATTACAAATATCTACAGTCTATCAAACGGAATCGGACAGATTGAAATTATTGAAGTTCCTGCTCTTTCATCATGTGCAATGAATACCATAGCTGAGCCAAATACCCAATTGGGAACAAGTTTCAGATGTTCTAACGGGCAGCAATTTCGTGGAGCGATTGTTAATTCGCAACCCTGGATTTGTGGAGTAACAAATTGGAAATGGAAATTTCAGGAAGTTGATGCTAACAATATGGCCATTGGATTACCCATTGAACATTTGAGAGGTGCCGCATCGAATTTTCTTAATTTAAATCAGATTATTCAACTTCAATATGGAAAAAAGTACGCTGTTCAAACGGCACCTGTTTTTTCATACGGAACCGGAAACTATGGAACAACACAATACTTGTGCATTGTTGGATCGGCAGGTGTTCAGAGTTTCGAAAATGAATACAAGTCTTTGGAAGAATCAATTCAACAAACCATATATCCAAATCCATACGACAATGGGCCATTGACTATTGAAAGTAATAAGTTCGATAAGGACTCAAAGGTTGATGTATTCATATTCAATGCTCAGCAACAGTTGATTAGAAATAAACAAGCAGCAATTGTAGCGAAAAAGATAACCTTGAATGGATTGGAAGAATTGGAAAATGGAATTTACTTTTTAGTTATTCAATCTTCCAATTCGAAAGAAATGGTTAAACTTTTGGTAATTCACTAAGTTGTATCAAAGCAAAAACAGCATAATTAATCATATCGCGAAAACCGCTGTCAATTCCTTCGGAAACAAGGGTTTTGCCGGCATTGTCTTCGATTTGTTTGATGCGTAAGATCTTCATGAGAATTAAATCGGTGAACGATGAAACACGCATGTCGCGCCAAGCTTCTCCGTAATCGTGATTCTTGTTCATCATTAATTCCTTCGTGATTCGCGCTTGCTCTGTGTAAAGAGAAATTGCATTTTCTGCTTGAAGTTCTAGTGGAGCGTCTGATGGTAATTCTAACTGAATAAGAGCCATTAAGCTGTAATTAATGATGCCTACAAATTCATCTTCAATCCCCTCACCCACTTTGCTTTCCCCCTTTTCTTCAATGGTACGAATGCGCTGGGCTTTGATAAATATTTGATCGGTTAAGCTAGATGGTCGAAGAATTCTCCAAGCTGTTCCATAGTCTTGGGTTTTCTTTTTGAAGAGGTCGACACATTTTTGAATGGCCTGATCGTATTGTGCTGAAGTATCTTTTGTTGCGCTCATGATTCGAAATACAAATGCGATGAAAATGCTCATCTTTGCGTTTCAAAGATACATCTTGAAATGAATTCTACTCGCACACTTCCCTTGGTAATGGGAATTTTGAATGTTACTCCAGATTCTTTTTATGCTGGAAGTCGCTCTAATTCTGAAAAAGACATTTTGATTCGCGTTGAAAAAATGATTTCCGATGGAATGGATATTTTGGATTTGGGCGGACAATCAACACGTCCAGGAGCCATTTATATTTCTGCTGAAGAAGAACTGAATCGCGTGTTGCCTATACTTAGTACTATTCGAAATGAATTTCCTTCCTTGACAATAAGTATCGATACGTTTTATAGTGAAGTGGCCATTTCCTGTCTTCGTGAAGGGGCGCATTGGATAAACGATGTGTCTGGCGGAAGGATGGATTCAAATTTATGGAACGCAGTTGCAGAAGCGCAATGCACGTATGTGTTAATGCACTCGCGCGGTAATTCTTCCAACATGAAAGAATTGGCCAATTATGAAAATGTGGTGGATGAAGTCTATTCCTATTTCCAACTTGAAATTGAAAAATTAAATCAATTAGGTGTTTCGAAAATAGTCTTGGATTTGGGATTCGGCTTCGCAAAAAACAAAGAGCATAACTTTGATCTTCTTCAAAATATGAATCGTTTCCAATCATTTGGATTGTCCATTCTCGTGGGTGTTTCAAGAAAAAAAATGATTCAACAAACCTTAGGAACAACGGCCGAAGAAAGTTTGAATGGCACTACTGCTTTGAATGCTTTCGCTCTAGAAAGAGGCGCAGATATCTTGCGTGTCCACGATGTTCTTGAAGCGAAGCAAACGATAGAATTATACAGAACGCTTGCCCTCGGCGGCAAGTAAGGTGTTCTGCATCAATGATACAATGGTCATGGGCCCTACTCCTCCCGGAACTGGCGTAATGAAGCTACATTTCGGAGCTACCTCTTCAAAATGTACATCGCCCAGCAACTTGAATCCGCTTTTCTTAGAAGTATCAACTACCCTAGTAATTCCTACATCAACAACCACAGCTCCTTCCTTCACCATATTTCCTTTTAGGAATTCAGGTTGTCCTATTGCGGCTATGATAATATCGGCAGATTGACAAATTTCTTCAATGTTTGTGGTCTTGCTATGGCAGAGTGTAACGGTGCAGTTTCCAAACGGATGATTTCTTTGAAGTAATATTGAAATCGGAAGTCCAACGATATGAGATCTTCCTAACACAACCGCATGCTTTCCTGAAGTAGGAATGTTATTTCTTTCCAACAAAGTAATAATTCCCATGGGTGTCGCCGGAAGAAAGGTTGGAAGATTTAACATCATTTTTCCAACCGATTCAGGATGGAAACCGTCGACATCTTTATTAGGAGCCACCGCCATTAACACCTTCTTTTCGTTGATGTGTTTCGGCAATGGAAGCTGAATGATATAACCATCTATTTCATCGTTTTCATTCAAAGACTTTATGGTTGTTAAAACTTCTTCTTCGGTGCAATCTTCATTCAATTGAACTAATGTTGAATCAAAGCCCACTTCCTCACACGATTTCACTTTGGCATTCACATACGTAACGCTCGCGCCATTTTCTCCGATTAGAACAGCTGCTAAATGCGGACGCTTAAATCCAAGGTCGACTCTGTCCGAGACAATTTGTTTTATCTCTGATTTAATGGTTTTGGAAAGTGCTAGACCGTCAAGAAGTTGCATATATGATAGTTTGAAAAAACAAAGTAACATCAATTTCCCTAAAAATTATCATTCTAGGTTGTGTACTAAGTACACTTTCCTATATTTGAAGAACTAACTACCTTACACATGAAACAAAAAGCACTCTTTTTTTTAGTTTGTATATTTTCATTTTTTGCTATTCGAGTTGAAGCTCAGATTTTAACTTCAACGCCTGCCTTTCCTACTCAAACCGATCAGATTACCGTATTTTACGACGCCACAACAGGCAATGGCGACCTTATGGGTTATACTCCCATATATGCGCACACAGGTGTAATTACCAACAACAGCGTGGGGCCGAATGATTGGCAACACACCGTGGGAAATTGGGGAACAGCAGACGCCTCCGTTCTTATGACTCCAATGGGAAATAACATTCATAAAATTGTAATCACTCCTTCAACATTTTATAACTTGAATGTTGGGGAAACGGTTTCGAAAATGACATTTGTTTTTCGCAATGCAGCAGGAACTGTAGTCGGCAGAAACGCTGACGGAAGTGATATATACTTGAATGTTTATACTGCTGGATTCAATGCTTCGTTCTCTTTGCCTTCCATGGAATCTCAGATTGTGAATGCCAATCAAGTTATTCCTGTAACTGCAAATTCTTCCTTAGCATCAGACATCACTATTTCTGTAAATGGAAGTCAGGTTGCCTCAGGAACAGGAGTTACATCCTTGAATTATAACTTCAGTCAAGCCGCTGCCGGCGAATACTTGATTGCCATGTCTGCTGTAAACGGAGGAACAACCATTACTGATGAAAAGGTTGTAATTATTCTTCCGGCTTTAAATGTAGCTCCAGCTCCAGCTGGGACAATTGATGGAATAAACAATACTTCAAGTAGCGGCGTTCGTTTGCAATTGTATGCACCTAATAAAAGTTTTGTATTTGTTATTGGTGATTTCAATAACTGGCAATTGGATTTAAGTTATTTAATGAATCGCACTCCCGATGGAAATACCTATTGGTTAGATATTTCAAATTTATCTCCGGGTACCGAGTACCGTTTCCAGTACTATATAAATATGGAGGGAATGCGTGTGGCCGATGCTTATGCAGATAAAATATTGGATGGTTGGAATGATGGTTGGATTCCGGAAACCACTTATCCGAATTTAATTGACTATCCAGCAGGATTAACTTCAGAACCTGTTTCAGTTTTCAGAACAGACCCTCCTGTATTCAACTGGACTGATCAAAGCTTTGTTCGTCCTGCAAAAACGAAATTAGTCGTATACGAATTGTTGGTTCGGGATTTTCTGGAAGACAGAACTTACGCTTCTCTTACTGATTCATTGGATTATTTGGAAACATTGGGAGTTACTGCCATTCAATTGATGCCAATTAATGAATTTGAAGGAAATGACAGCTGGGGTTATAACCCGTCATTCTATTTTGCTCCAGATAAAGCTTACGGAAGTACAGAAGCATTAAAAACTTTTGTCAATGAGGCACACAATCGCGGAATAGCTGTTATTATGGACATTGCGCTGAATCACAGTTTTGGTCAGAACCCAATGGTACGCATGTATTTCGATGCAAGTGCTGGACAATATGGACAGCCAACAGCGAATAACCCTTGGTTCAACCCTACACCTAAGCATGATTTCAATGTTGGTTATGACTTCAACCACGAAAGTCAACAAACGAAAAATTTCACGAAACGTGTTTTAGCGCATTGGATGCAGAATTATCACATCGATGGTTATCGCTTCGACCTTTCAAAAGGATTCACACAAAACTATACTCTTGGTAATATTGGTGCTTGGGGAGCTTACGATCAAAGTCGTATCAATATTCTTACAGATTATTACAACCACATGCAAACAGTGGAGCCTGGTTCTTACGGAATACTTGAACATTTTGCAGACAATAGCGAAGAGACTGTTTTAAGCAATAACGGGATGATGTTATGGGGAAATCTGAATCATGAGTATACAGAAGGTTCTATGGGTTATGCCTCTAACTTCTCTTGGGGAAGCTACCAGAACAGAGGCTGGAACAATGCCCATTTGATTACATACGCTGAAAGTCATGACGAAGAACGAATGATGTACAAAAATCTTCAATACGGAGCAAGTAATGGATCTTACAACATTACAAACTTAAATACAGCATTAAAAAGACAAGAATTGGCGCATTGCCTACTGATTCCTATTCCCGGTCCTAAGATGCTTTATCAATTTGGAGAGTTGGGTTATGATTATAGTATTAATACTTGTTCTGATGGAGTTACAATAAGCAACGACTGCAGAACTTCTGCGAAGCCTGTTCGTTGGGATTACTGGGACAATCAGAATAGAAAGCACTTGTATAAAGTGACTGCAGCCTTGAACAACTTGAAAAAGAACGAGCCTATTTTTTCAACCACTAACTTCAATATAGATTTAGGTGGATTTGGCAAGCGCATTCATTTGAATGGAACAAACAATGCTGTTGTTGTTGGAAATTTCCAAACAACGTCATTGAATATGATACCGGGATTTCAGCACACAGGTACTTGGTATGACTACTTCACGGGAAACTCATTTCAGGTGAATGATTTAGGCGCAACATTCTTTTATGAGCCCGGTGAATATCATGTTTATACCGACTACCAATTGGCGATTCCAGACTTGAACACTTCTTTGTCGGAAGTCATGTCATTTGCAAAATCAACGTTTATGATTTGGCCTAATCCTTCAAGTCACAGCGTTAATCTTGCATACAGCATGAGTCAAGCCGCGAAGGTCCAAATTGTTCTGCGCGACTTAACAGGAAGAGTGGTGACTTCATTTAACACACAAGGTGTTAGCGGGATTAATCAGTCTGAATGGAACTTGGCTGAAGAGAACATTGCAGCTGGTTCATACATTATTTCAGTTGAAACGGAAGGAAGGAGAGAATCCGCTCCTTTCATTTGGAATCCGTAATCATTGATTTACCAACAAGTAGTAAGTGTATGTTGGACACGAAGTGAAAACAATTTATATTAGCGCGACTTAAACCAAATCAAATTCAAATTCAATATGTCTAAATTCTATAGAACGAGTATTCTTACAGCGTTTATGGCCATGTTCTCCATTGTATCTTGGGGGCAAACTATAAGCGGTGTGGTTACAGATGAAGAGAATCGCCCTATTCCGGGAGCTTTCGTCTTAGTAAAGGGAACTTCGAATGGAACTGCCAGCGACCAAGTGGGAAATTATTCCTTAACAACAGGTGTCGGAACATTTGAAATTGAGGTGAAGGCCTTGAATTTTGAAACCACATCCAAACAAATTACAGTTCCTGTTGGTGCATTAGTTAAGCATAATTTCAAGTTAACTTCTGGCACTTTAACCTTGGACAATGTTGAAATCATCGGATACGGTGTAGAGCGCAATCGTCCAACCACTGGTTCGATTGCTAAAATTATCGGGAAGGACATTACTGCTATTCGCACACCAAGTTTTGAAGCAGCGCTTCAAGGACAAGCTGCTGGATTGCAGGTATCTCAGGGATCTGGTATTGCCGGTGCAGGATCATTGATTCGTATTCGCGGAACAGCTTCAGTATCTGCAGGTGGAGACCCTTTGTATATCATTGATGGTATTCCAATGACACAAGATTATTTCTTACGCGGAAACAATGGAGCTTTAAATAATAACCCACTTGCTACAATCAATCCGAATGACATTGAAAAAGTTGAGGTTCGTAAAGATGCAGCTGCTGCAGGTGAATACGGTTCTCGTGCTGCAAACGGTGTAATCATTATTACTACGAAACGTGCTAAAGAAAAAGGATGGAAATTCGACTATGGTTTGAACGCGGGTATCTCTACCCCTGCTTCACGTCCGAACATGTTGAACACAGACCAATATTTAAGAATTCGTCAAGAAGCTTGGGAAAACGACGGTGGAACAGGCTACGTCTGGTTACCAAACATGACTTCGGCTACTGATGATGCCGCCACGCGCAAAGCAGCTTATTTAAAGGCTGGACAAACTGATACGGATTGGGTAGATCAGACAGTGGGACGCGGAAATAAATATGGTACAAACTTCTCTGCGCGTTATGGCGGCAAGAAGCATAGCGTTTACTTCTCGGTAGGATATGACGACAATCAAAGCTTCTTGAAGGGAAACAGTTACAAGCGTATCTCTGTTCGTGTTAACCCTGAATTCCGTTTAGGCGACAAATTGAGATTGAACTTATCGCTTTCAGGAACACGCGGATTGAACAAGCGCGTAGATGCTGCCTGGTCTGGTGGATTGGGAGATGCTATGTCAAATGCACTTCCTTATTACCCTGTTTACCACACAGACACAACATTCAATGCCGCTGGCGAAGTAGTTAACAAGCCTGGAGATTATTTCTATTGGAGAGATGAATTCGGAAACGTAAAAAATCCGGTTGCATACAGAGAGCAATTGCGTTGGACAACTGTTGAAGATCGTGTGATAAATACAGGTCGTTTAATTTATATGCCGAAGAAAAACTTATTCATCATTGCTACAGGTGGTATGGATTGGATGCACATTGGTGAGAACAGACTTACACCGTCGACATTCGATTTGTCGAACGGACAAGGAAGCTACAGCAATGATCAGCGCTTGGTTCGTAACTACAGTTATAACATTACAGCCGAATACAGCAAAGAGCTTGCACCTGATTTGAATGCTTCCCTGCTTATTGGTCATGAGTTACAGCATTCGAAAACTAATTACATCAATGATTATATCCCGAACTTAGACGGAACAGTTTCTGAATTTTCAGACGTTCAAAACAATCCTAATACTAGAGTTCGAACCGTTGGAAATCCTAATCAGTTTAGCTTCTTAGGTTTCTTCGCGAAGTATAACATGAACTACAAATCGAAGTACTTCTTCGAAGCAAGTGTTCGTCGCGATGGAAGCTCTCGCTTCGGAGTGAATAACAAATTCGGAAATTTCCCTTCGGCCTCTTTGGGATGGATTATTTCTGAAGAAGGATTTTTGAAAGACAATAAGACCATTAACTACATGAAGTTACGTGCGAGTTACGGTTTAACTGGAAACTCTGACATTCCTGCGAATGCGCAATACGCTCTTTACAGCGCTTCGAACAACGGTATTTTCTACAACCAAAACCCTATCCTCTTCCCTACTCAAGCTGGAAATGCTAACCTTAAATGGGAAACAACAAACAACTTTTCTGTTGCTTTGGAGACTGGTTTTTGGCAAGATCGTTTGACTGTTATTTTGGAAGGGTATAGAAAATACAGTCGCGATGTATTGATGAATGTTAGTCTTCCTGCAAGTACTGGATTCACAAACTTCTGGGACAACGTTGCAGAGGTTATGAATCAAGGAATTGAATTAACCACTGTTGTGAACTGGACAAAGAGCTCGAAATTTACTGCTCGTACAAGTGCAAACTTCTCATACAACTACAACGAGCTTGTTAGCATTGGTGACTACACTCCTGATGCTGTATCTGGTGGAACAAACGACTCTCGTGTTTTAGTTGGAAAGCCTATCGGCTCATTCTATTTGGTCTCATTCAGTCATATTGATACCCAATCTGGATTGCCCGTTTACATTACTCCTGATGGAAATTACACTACAGATTACGACAATAGCATTCGTAACTACGTCGGAAATGGATTGCCTAAAATGATGGGAGGTTTAACTCAAACATTCGGTTGGAAGAATTTCAGTTTATCTGCATTGTTCACATACAGCCTGGGTGCTCGCATCTTCGATTCAAGTGCTAAACGTCAGCTTGGTGTTGTTTCCAGTTGGAATATGCGTGAAGAGATTCTTGATCGTTGGACTGCTCCTGGAGATGAGTCCACATTCGGCAGATTGACATTGGATGAAACGACTTATGGTTTGCCTGATGGTTTCCCATGGTGGAACACTTCCTTGTTCATGTACAAAGCAAACTACATGCGTTTGAGAAACTTGTCTTTGGACTATACCTTCCCGAACGAAGTGACGAAGAGAATGAAAATGACTGGATTGAACATTGGTGTAAGCGTTACCAACTTGTTCACCATTACGAACTTCCCGGGATTAGATCCTGAAGTGGTTCGTGACTTTGAAAATGCGCAAGACAGAAACTTAAGTCCGAACGTGACTTACTTAACGCCAATGCAAGAGCGTAGTTTCAACATTCGCTTAAACGCTAACTTCTAATTCGAACGAACATGAAAAAGATATCATACTTCATTTTAGCTATTGGATTAGCTCTAGGAATTGCCTCTTGTGAAAAGATGTTAGAGTATCCGCCAGAAGGCGCAATTCTCGCAGAAGATGCGCTTAAAACTCCAGAAGATGCACAACGTCTTTTGAATAGTTGTTACGATGTAATAGCCAATTTGTTTGACGGAAAATATCAAAACATTTGTGAATTAATGTCAGATAACATGGCTGAGCCAAACGGATTAGATTTCAATGCTGTATACAACCGCGAAACGAACTTCTTCACTCCTACTACTAACGGAACTTACAGCGATTTTTATTATGCCATTTACCGTTGTAACTCATTAATGAAGAATTTCGAACTAATCGAAGGCTTAGCAGATGACGAGCGCACACGCATGGAAGCAGAAGCAAGATTTATTCGCGCTTTCTGTCATTTCAGTGTTGTGAAAATATGGGCGCAACCTTATGGTTCTTCTCCTTCCAATTCTCATTTAGGAATCATATTGAAAAGAGATGCGAGCAACTTACCAATACCCCGAAGTACTGTTGAAGAATCTTACACATTTATTATTGAGGATTTAATGTATGCGTATAATAATCTTCCTGACAACAATGGCAAGTACGCAACAAAAAATGCCGCTGCCGGATTGTTGGGAATGGTTTACTTTCAAATGAATAATTATACCCAAGCTGTGGAATATATAAATTTCGCAATTGGTGCACCTGAATCACCTTTGTATCAAATGAGTGACACTCTTGATCGTTTTCCAGAAAATCCTGAAGAAAATCCTGAGATTATTTTTGGTGTTGTGAGTTCCAATCCAGGTGCTAATCATATAGATCAAAGAACAGACAACTTTATTGGTAACTACAATGCGGGCGGCGTTCTTCCTCCAAACTTGATGTTCTCAAATGAATTGTATCAATTTACCAACTTGAACAGCGCTGACGATCGCTTGGGTTGGATGCAATTGAGCGGTGGGAAATACAAGAACCGTCGCTTCGAGGACAAAGTGTTTTTCAATATTCCAATTATTTACTTAACTGAATTGATGCTTATACGTGCTGAATGTTTGGGCGAAATGGGTACACAGTTAGAGGTTGCTATAAATAACATTAACGAAGTTCGTGATCGCGCCTTTGGAGTAGGTTTGAATGACCTTTCAACATCTTCAACTGCAGCGCAAGTTATTGCCGCAGCGCGCAGAGAGTACCGCATTGAAACCATGGGTGAAGGAAAGTGGATTAACCAATTGAAAAGAATTGGTGCGAAGGGTGAGAATATTGTTGTTCGAAATGCACCCTGGAATTGTCCTGGAATGGCGCTTCAATTCCCGAACAGTGAATTCACATCGGCGTTATTCGTAGGAAATCCAGAAGGTGGATGTAACTAAAGGGGCGAAAAATATTTCGCCCGTATTGAAGAGAAATAAATTTAAAGAGAAATTAAAAAACAAATAAACGTCAAATGAAATCAGTAAAACTATTTTTCATGATAGCCTTAACTGTTGGAATGTTCGCTGGTTGTAAGCCAGAGATTACCGGCGAATTAGGTGAGACCTCGGATAAGTTGCAAGGCATGGGAGGTACTTGGGAGCTGACTAACTTCATTCAGCAAGATCCTAATAACCCCGTATTGGAAGAACGTGATTTAAGCGAGTTCTATATTGTATCTGGGGTTGAACCTATGCGTATCACACTCGATGTTCCGACTCAAACATATACGGTAACAATTACTGAAGGGAAGAATTTCTTCGGTACAAATGGAACTTGGTCATTGGACGACAACCTTGCGCCTTCTTCAATAACACTAATGAATTCAAACGATACGCTTGAACTATTCTTAGGAAATATGGTTCTTCCAACGACCAATAATATGGGAATACAGTACCACAGAGAGTGTTCAGACGGATTCAAGAACGTGATTTATAAGTTTAACTTCCAACGCATTTAATCATGAAAAAGATATTATTTACACTCGCTGCATTCGCAATTACTGTTGTTGGCTATTCACAAGCAGCATTCGTATTCCCATCTCCAACCAATGCCAATGCAACAATGGACTTATACATTGATGTAGCGCAAACATCAGGCGGTTTGAAAACTCTTTTAGGAAATCACCCTGAAGATGCTGACTCTGTTTACATGTGGACCTGGCAGCCTGCTGGACCTTCATGCGGAAATGGCGAATGGTTGAATTCCAACGATTGCATGCTCTTAACGCATGTAAGTGGTTTATTGTATAAAATGACAATGGTACCCACAACTTATTATGCCTGTACTCCCCTTTCATTGTACCAAAATGGAATTTCATGTCTTGCTAAATTGAAAAATGGAAAAGCTTATGAATCTGAAGGTGTTGGTGAAGCAAAAACGGAAGACTTACATGTTGACATTGTTCCAGCATTATGTGCCGACCGTATTTGCTTCTTTCCTGAAGCTGCAAAACAAGACGATTACTTCAGCATTAGTTATGACAACTCACAAGAGACTGATGTGAATTTGCAAAACTTGGGAACCGACGAGTGTTATATTTTTCTTCGTGCATTCACAGGAACCTTTACATTCTTCGATGTTGCTCCGGTTGCAAACGTTACTTCTACTTCTTCATTGAAGTTGACTGAAGTTGCTCCTGGAAAATTCAGAAAAACATTTATTCCAGAGGACTTCTTGCCCATTCCTGCAGGTTCAACCATTACAAAGATTGGATTTTATATTGTAAAGCCCGGTTACACACCGAACCCTCCTTCTTACCAATATTACTATCCATTGAATTGTCAATAGAGTACTTTCAATTGATATAAAGAGGTGAAGTTTTTCACCTCTTTTTTTTTACATTCGAGGTATGAAATCAATTTTGAACGCACGCGTATTTGCATCTTTTTTAATCGGTGTTTGTGTTATTATATCGGCCTATGTTTTTATGAAAGGTTATCGCGATAGAAATGGCAAAGAAAACGTGATTCATGTAACAGGAATGGGAAGTCGAAATTTCGATTCTGATTTAATCGTGTGGAGAGGATCGTTTTCCAAAACGAGTAATGACCTTGCCGCAGCCTCTGCTGCATTGGAAGCTGATCGAAATACCATTAAGAGTTATTTAATGGGAAAAGGAATTCAAGAGAATGAAATTGTATTTTCTGCAATGGAAATTAAAAAAAACTATGATGAAACACGAAATTCCAATGGAGATATTACTGCAACGGCTTTAACAGGTTATAGCCTATCTCAAATGGTCGCGATTGAGTCTTCAGAGGTGTCGAAAGTTGAGCAAATTTCTCGCGAGGTCACTGAACTCATTGCCTCTGGGGTTGAATTTTATTCTGAAATTCCGGAATTCTATTACACCAAACTTGCTGAGTTAAAAGTTGAAATGGTTTCTGAAGCAACATCAGACGCTCGCCTTCGAGCTGAAAAAATCGCTCAATCTGCAGGAGGTGAATTAGGAAGTTTGCAAAGTGCAGAAATGGGCATCTTTCAAATTGTTGGGCAAAACAGCGATGAGGATTATTCATGGGGCGGGGCTTTCAATACCAGCTCTAGGAGAAAGACTGCTTCGATTACTATGCAGTTGAATTTCGAGATTGATTAACACTTCATTGTTTCTAGATCGTTAGAAAAGTTTTTTTCATATATGCTTTAGCCGTATTTTTGCGGTCTAACTAAACCCTCAATACTTTGAATACACTTGCATTTACCGCAATCTGTCTCTACGGTTTCTTTTTGATTTTCATCTTTTTCTATTCGTTGGTTCAATTGAATTTGGCCGTTCAATTCGTGAAAAAGAATAAGCGCAAACGTGAAATGCCTGTTATAGCGGAAGAAGATTTGCCACACGTTACTGTGCAGCTCCCAGTGTTTAATGAGATGTACGTGATTGAGCGTTTAATTAACGCTGTTTGTGAATTCGACTATCCGAGAGACAGATTCGAGATTCAGGTGTTGGATGATGGTAATGATGAGTCTGTTGAGATTGCAGCCAAATTAATTGCAGAGAAACAACTTCTTGGTATAGATATTCAACATATTCGTCGTGTAGACAGAAAAGGATTTAAAGCCGGAGCTCTGGCTTATGGTTTAGATATTTCAAAAGGAGAGTTCACAGCAATCTTCGATGCTGACTTCGTTCCTAGAAAAGACTTTTTACGTCAGACTATCCCCTACTTCTA
Source organism: Flavobacteriales bacterium (assembly GCA_044239865.1). Lineage (GTDB taxonomy): Bacteria > Bacteroidota > Bacteroidia > Flavobacteriales_D > Sanyastnellaceae > CAIZGX01. The sequence continues at coordinate 744,837 of JBIIAO010000001.1, read as the reverse complement.
TGCTGGGGAGAAAATAGCGGTGGTTCAAACCCGATGGGAACATTTGAACGAAGACTATTCTTTGCTTACGCGTTTGCAGGCTTTCGGATTGGATGCGCACTTTACTGTAGAGCAAATTGGACGTAACTATTCCAATCACTACATTAACTTCAACGGAACAGCGGGTGTGTGGAGAAAAGAAGCTATTTACGACGCGGGAGGATGGCAGAGCGATACCATTACGGAAGACTTAGATCTTAGCTACCGAGCACAGTTAGTTGGATGGAATTTCATCTACTTGCCTGCAATTGGTTCTCCATCGGAGCTTCCTGCTGAGATGAACGCATTGAAAGCACAACAGTTCCGTTGGACAAAAGGTGCTGCAGAATGTACGCGTAAGAATTTAGGGAAAGTACTTCGTGCGAAAGACATGGGATTTGCGCACAAAGTGCACGCTAGTTTCCACTTGATGAATTCTGTTGTTTTCTTAAGCATTTTAGGAACATCAATCTTAAGTATGCCTATGTTGTTCATTAAGCACTATTTCGATGGATGGCATTATTTCAATGGAGTATTATTGAATGATTACTCGATTTATTTTGCTGTTGCTTCAGCATTTTTGGTAAGTTTCTTCATTTTAGGATTCTTCTATTGGGTATCTCGTCCGCCAATGCCGTTCTTCCAAAAGTTTGGACGCTTCGTTATTGACTTCCCTTTGTTTTTGGCTGTTTCAATGGGGCTTTCATTGCACAATGCAGTAGCCGTTATTGAAGGTTTAACTGGAAAGAAATCTGCTTTCGTTCGCACACCTAAGTTTGCGATAAGCACGGGTAAAAAAGGAACATGGACCGATAAGAAATATCGTGCTCCGAAAATTTCACCCTTGACAATTCTCGAGTTCATCTTGTTGTTGTATTTCGCAAGTGGATTGGTTTGGCCATTTATTCTCCGTTTCTCCGAGAAAGATGGAGCAGCTCGATTGACTGATTTTGGATTGATGCCTTTCCACTTGATGTTGACTATTGGATATTTCTATGTGACCTATTACAGCGTGAAGCACGCGAGAACGAGTTAATAATCTCCCTGAGAAGAAATTTATTAAAAGCTCGGCACATGCCGAGCTTTTTGTTTTTATATTGCGAACAACAAAATTTGTCTATGAAGAACTTATTCCTTTCAGTGTTTTTAATATCCTCAGTGACAGCCATGGCTCAACCATGCGTTGGTGGAATGGCAGGAATTTACCCCTGCGACAATGTAGATTTACTATCGCGCATGACTTTATCTGAAATCGGTGCCAATCCGAATAATGACAACACGAGTGATATTTGGGGATGGGTAAGTCCCGTAACTGGAAAAGAATATGCTTTAGTTGCAGTGTCAAATGGTCTGGCCTTTGTAGATATTTCAACACCTGAAGCACCAGTTTATCTTGGGATGCTTCCTTCACATACGAGTAGTAGTTTATGGAGAGATGTTGAAACAATGGACAATTATTGTTTTGTTGGCAGTGAGGCAAGTGGTCACGGCCTTCAGGTTTTTGACATGTTGCAATTGGACAATGTAACTACTCCGACTTCATTTGCTGAATCGGCTTATTACGGTGGTTTCGGTCATTCGCATACCATTGCGATTGACCCTGTGAGTAAAATTTTAATGGCAATGGGTTCAAGCACCTTCAATGGCGGTCCACATTTGGTTGATATTTCAAATCCACTTCAACCCATCCTTGTTGGTGGATATGCAGATGCTGGATATACTCACGATGGTAATATTCTTACCTATAACGGTCCAGATGTCAATCACCAGGGCGATGTAATTGTTGTAGCCTGCAATGGCAATAGTGGTTGGGGCGTCGTTACTTTGAATGTAACTGATCCCACAGACATTCTCTTTTTAGATAATTACAGCTACCCTGAAACGGGTTATACACACCAAGGTTGGTTCACAAAGGACATGGCTCACTACTTAGTAGACGACGAGTTGGATGAGCAGAACTTGGGAACAACAACGCGCACGCATATTTTTGATTTTTCTGATTTAGACAATATTGGTTACATGAATTATTATTTAAGTACCCTTGCATCTATTGACCACAATCTTTATATAAAAGACCAATTCGTTTATGAGAGTAATTACCGCAGCGGAGTGCGCATTCTCGATGCTTCTCGAGTTAGCACAGGAGTATTGAATGAAGTTGGTTATTTCGATTTATTTCCAGCGAACGATAATCCTCAATTCAGTGGGACATGGAGCAATTATCCTTTCCTGCCTAGTGGTGTGAATTTGGCTACAAGCATGTACGATGGATTCTTTGTACTTCGTCCTACTCTACTCTATTTGCAAAACAGCAATTTGAATGCATGCGGACAATCGGCAGATACCCTTCAACTTAAAATAAATGCAGATTTACAATTTCCTTTAACCGCGAATATTACAGGAATACCTGGATTTCCAGTATTCAGCGGAGTGAATATTGGAGCCACAGGGAGTTATAACATTGTTATTTCTGATTTGGGAACTGTTCCAACCGGAACTTATAATTGCACCCTTCAATTGCTAACTACTTTTGGAGAGTCTTATGATTTGTTCTTTACAATAACTATTGGAACTCCACCTGCTGCTCCAACTTTGTTGTCTGTGCCAACAACCATTCAATACAACGCCTTGGATTACCAATTTAATTGGACCGCAATGCCTGGAGCCACTTCCTATTTTTTCGAACTTGCAGAAAACGACAATACGTTTGGAACAGTATTGTATAGTACTACTGTTACTTCTAATTTCCTTGTGTTACCGGCTAACTTTTCATTTATGGAAGGAAAAACCTATTCGTGGAGAGTTACTGCCATAAATGGTTGCGGTTCTTCTGCTTATTCAACCTCTGAAGATTTTCAATGGATTGCAGCTGGTGTGAATGAAATTGCTGAACGTGAGTTTATCGTTTATCCAAACCCCGCAGAAAATGAAGTATTCATTCAGAACTTCCAAACGGGAAAAAGTTTGGTGTCGGTTTACAATGCTACTGGACAAATGGTATTGACTTCAACGTTCAATCAGCCGGGTGTTCATACACTTTCTGTTGGTGATCTTTCTTCTGGAATTTACACCATTCAAGTTGGAAGAATTACGAAGCGTTTATTGATTAAATAATGAAATTTAATCTGGGAAAATTTTTCCTGGATTGAGGATTCCATTTGGATCGAAGGCTTCTTTTATTTTCTTCATGAGGTTCAATTGAACTTCGTTGAAGGCAATGTCCATGTAGTTCTTCTGCACCCACCCTATGCCGTGTTCTCCACTAAGTGTTCCGCCGAGAGAAACGGTTAGTTCGAATATTTCACGAATGGCTTTAGGTAGTGTATTGTCCCATTGTTCATCGGACATTTCATCTTTCAAGATGTTAATGTGCAGGTTTCCATCTCCGGCATGTCCGTAGCAAACCGAACGAAATCCGTATCGCTTTCCAATGACCTTTACTTCACGAAGTAAATTAGGAAGTTCAAAGCGAGGAACAACGGTATCTTCTTCCTTGTAGATGGAATGAGACTTCACTGCTTCTCCCACTTTTCGCCGAATTTTCCAAAGGGCTTCTTTCTGATTGTGATCTTCTGCGAAGAGTATTTCTCCGCACTCGTGTTCCATGAGCACGTTTGAAATGGTTTCACAATCGAGCATAAGCGATTCTACATTGGAACCATCGACTTCAATAAGCAAATGCGCTTCAACACCATCTAAATTCACGTGTGCATCCGGAACATGCTTAAGCGTGTATTCAATTGCTTCACGCTCCATGAATTCCATGGCGCTTGGTGTAATGCCCGCGCGAAAAACAGCACTAACGGCTTCACATGCCTTTTCAGCCGAAGCGAAGGGCGCCAATAAAAGAAGATTATGCTTTGGCAGTGGCAGAAGTTTCAAAACAGCTTTTGTTATGATTCCAAGTGTGCCTTCGCTTCCAACCATGAGTTGAGTAAGGTTATACCCTGTTGAGTTTTTCAACGTGTTGGCGCCGGTCCAAATGATTTCTCCGTTTGCCAATACCACTTCCAAATTCAAAACAAAATCTTTTGTTACGCCGTATTTCACAGCGTGCGGACCACCACTGTTCTCGGCTAGATTTCCACCTATCCAACAACTGCCTCTGCTTGCAGGATCTGGAGCGTAGTACAAACCTTGCTTAGCACACTCTTCTTGAAGCACCTGCGTAATAACTGCCGGCTCGGTATGCACTTGACCGTTGTTCGTATCGATCTTTAAAATTTTATTCAATCGTTCGGTAGAAAGTGCAACACCTTTTCTAACGCACAACGCTCCGCCGCTCAGACCCGTTTGAGCCCCTATGGCAGTGACAGGAATCTTACGCTCGTTGCAATATTTTAAGAGATTAGAAATTTCCGAAGTGCAGCTTGGCTTTAAAACCACATCTGCTGGAAAACTTAAATTCTCGGTTTCGTCTTTGCCGTATTTCAAACGCGTCTCTTCGTCCGTGAAAACGTGTTCTTGACCAATAGTCAATTCAAAAAAATCTATATCAGCGCCAGTTATCATCTCTATACTTTATTTCACAAATCTCAGTGAATACTGCCCTTTCACAACGAATATTTTATGTGGTCTTTCAACAAAGTAATTCACTTTTAAACAATGACGCTATTATATTTCTGATTTTGCTTTTCTAAGAAGTAAATCTTTTTATATTCGTCCAAACTAAAAATATTTCATATGAAAAAATTAATGATCCCAGCAGTTGCTCTTGCAATGTTCATGGCTTCTTGCGGTGGTGTAAAGTCTGATGCAGAAACTATCTGTGACATGATGAACAAAATGGTTGAAGCTCAAAAGTCTAAAGACCAAGCTAAAATCGAAGCCGTTCAAAAGGAGTTCGAACCTAAAATGGACGAATTACAAAAGAAATATCCAAAGGGAAGCGCTGAGGAGAAAGAATTGGAAGCACTTGTTAAGCCATGTATGGAAGAGGCTATGAAGGCTGCAACCGGTGGTGCTAACTAATCACAATTCCTTTGTAGAAATAAATAAAGGTCTCTTTCGAGACCTTTTTTTATTTAACAAATTTCACAACCTTATTTTCGACTTTAATTAGATAAAACCCATCGGCAAGTGCACTCAGATTGATATTTTCGTTTTGGAAAATACCTACTTTAACGAGCGCACCATTCATTGACGATATTGAATAAGCGCATTTGTTGCAATTGAAACAAACCAGTATATCCCCATTCAAAAACAAATCGAAATATTCCGGAAATTCACTGATACCATTGCTCTGCTGAAAATAATACGAGCCAATGTGAGTACATCCTATTTGATCTGTAACTTCATAAACCACCCATCCATTCGAGGTAAGCACGAATGAATCAGCAACTAAAGAGTCCTGCCATAGTATAGCATAAGGCGGAATACCTCCGATAGGATTGAGCGAAAGAATTTGTTGCCCGTTAATTGTCTGCTCCAAAGGTAAAACTGAAATATTACTTGAAATCAATACAGAAATATCTTCGGAATAAATGCATCCCATTGTATCCTGAATAGTAACGAAAAGCACACTGTCTTGTTCTAGGTATTCGGAATTGATTATCGACCAATCTGCGGATGAAATTCCGTTTATCTCGATTTCGAATGAACTCATGCTGTTTTCACATATTGAATCATTTACGACGGATATGTTTGGAAAAGTTCTCTGTTGAATGACTAACGTGTCGAAGTATTCACAACTCAACGTGCCATCTGTAATGACAAAAGGATAAATACCTGAAATTAAAGATCCATTCCAGGATTCCAATCCCTCCAGGCTGTAACTCAGAATGTCTTCGTTCTCTATGCCTATTGAAAATTCAACCAAACTTTCAGGACAGGACGGCTGAATATCTTGAATTATTTGAGGTGGAATAATGGCATCAATTTGAATTAGTGAATCCAAAGAACATCCAAAATTATGAGTGAGATTTAAAATATGAGTGCCCTCTTGCGCGTAAATGGTGTCGTTGAAAATTTCAATTTGATTATATGATAAACTCCAATCTGAACTTTTCTGTATCGAGATTATACTTGAATTGTTTATACACTGCGATAAATTAATAGATATCTCAGGCCATGGCGAAGAAATAGATACATTGTAAATTAAATCAAAACTTTGATTCTGGATATTCCAAGCTGTAGCATGCAAAATAGTATCAGAAAAAACCAATATAGAGTTGTCGGTATTCCCGTCTTGCCATTGCCAATGAACCCATTCCTCACTTGGAGTAATTTGAATACCTGCAGCATTGTGACAATAGTTCATACTGTAGGTTAAAAGTTGGGTATTCGTTATCTCAGACGAACCTTCAATAACCAGATATGAATGATTGACTTCAATATTGTAAAATTTTTCCACCAAGCCTCTTGGCCAATAAATACAAAGCGAGTCAATAATTTCTGAATTTCCCACTCCAAATAAAAGTACATTTGTACTTTGTGAAATATAATTATCACCGTAGAGCACCGCTTTCATAGTCAACCCCGAATTTGAATAGGCCTCTACTATTGCCCCCGCAGCATCTTTATTGGATACTGTTCCCTCAAGTTCGATTTTAAAATAGTTGTTTTCATTTGATATTCCTTTCCAAACATCGTATGAATTGGGGGATGCATTCATAACAACAAAATCAGGAAAACAATCACCATTCAAATCCCCTTTTGCATTGACAAAAGATGCTTTTGTTTCAATATCGAATGAATTCATTTCAATGAATGAGCCGGCATTATTTTGGTAATATTGATTATTCATTGGCGTAAGAACCGTGCCCCCTTGGCAAATGTGAAGATCATCCCAGCCGTCGAAGTTATCATCAATCCACAAAGCACCCCAACCCGTATCAAACGGACCAAATCCCACTTCACCGGCTACTTCAGTAAATATCCCAGAACTGTCGCCTTTAAGCAGTACCGGAGTTAGTCCGTCTGTAATAAAGACATCGAAAAAGCCATCTCGATTAAAATCAGAAATTGAATTACTCATGCATGACATGGCAATATTTGAATTGTTTAATCCTGCAATCTCTGTAAATGAAAGGCCATTATTGTTTTGAAAAAATAAATTAGGTATGTTCTTATCATTGATTACATACAAATCTTGCCACCCGTCTCTGTTGAAATCTAGCCATACCGATTGAAACGAATTATTGGTAATGGTATTAACACCTAAGGATTCTCCAATCTCGGTGAAAATAAAATTTCCATCATTTCTGAAAAGTAAATTGGGGTAGCTTCCTATAATTTGATAGTTAAAGTACTGACAAACAAAAAGGTCTAGATCACCGTCATTATCGTAATCAGCTGCTGAAGCACCATAGAAATATCCAAATATTGAAGAGCTAAAAGCACCCTCAATTTGAGTCAATTGACCTTCCTCATAATCAAATAAATAAAGTCCTCCGCCATAAGCCGTGACAAACAACTCTTTATCCCCATCATTATTAAAATCAGCCCAAATAAGTTGTTTAAGATTCAATGGCAAAGGGAGAAATAAGTCCGGAACTAGCACATTGTTTTCAACATGAAAAGTTGAAATTCCAAGATAAGGTTGGGCAATGGTAATGTCATCAAGATTATCCTGATCATAATCAAAAACGCTGATGCCATTGCCAAAATATGCATCATAAGCTCCAGATGGGATAGTCCAAACGGAAGAATAATCTTGAAACTGTCCAATAGCATTATTACAAATGCTGAGAATTACAATGATATTTGAAACAGCTTTGAACAAATTACTTCGTGTTTATGATAATATCCCCAGTCGGCAGATTCACCTCGTTTGGATTTTCATAGACCACTTCGGAACTTACCGCTGAAAACTCAGAGCTAATCAATTTCCATCCTTCCGAATTCAATTCCCAAGAATCCTTTTTAGCATAGTCGTTGCCCTTTGTGCTAAGCGCAACCAACTGCACTTCAACCTTTCCTCCATTGTTAAGGAAGAACAATGACTTCATTGGCATTTTATCAGCAATAGGAGGTGCATCTTTCAAATCAGCCGAAGGTTCAACGGGTTTCGGAAAATACAATTCCTGCAACTTTAGAATTTCCTCTTGACTGTAGTTTAACGATTTTACTAATTCTGGCGATTCGTATTTTCCAGAATAATAACTTAACAACGCCTTGTACTCCGGAGTCATTGCATTAATAAATAACTGATCAATGATTAACTCATTTGCGTTCACCAACTGATAGACGATGGACTTCGACGAGGACCATAATTTAACTCTGTTTTTTAGCACTGCTTTTCCAGAAATACTTACCACCTTAGTTGAACGATTCATAGAACTTATTCCTCCTTCTACATTCATTTCCAAAAGTTCAGGAGATTTTATCTGAACAGAAAAAACATGCGTACTGTCCGCACATTTTAGATTCAGAACCTCCCATTGTTCATTGGGTTTGTAATTCCCTAAATAGGTCTTGGCCTCTCCTCCGATTACTCTTGTTCTCAAATAAAAACTGCTGTCTGCATACAAAGCCAATGAATAAATGGTTCCTGTATTCTGATTCCACAACGTATCATCAAAATCTCCAATTAATTCAGCACTTCTCGAAGGAGCGGAAACTTTCTTTTCTTCACATGCAGACAAAGCCAAAACAACTAACCCAGCAAAAAGCAACGCTTTCATTTTTCTCATGCATCAAATGTAGACATTGTTCATATTTACAACAAGGCTTCTCCAATCAAAAGTTCTGAATTTCTTACTTTTGTACCTATGGAAGATGCGCAAATAGATGTTTTTAATTTCGATCCCATTCGTCCGTATAACGACGAAGAATTAAAAGCTGCTGTTGAACGCATTTTGGAAGTCCCTGAATTTTACAAAATGTTGAAGTGGGTGTTTCCTGGATTAAGCCGCTCGGCCATTCAGAAGATGCTTCGTCAGGTTACCACCGTTGATGAATTTCAATCGGAGATATCGGGTCCCGCTTTCAAGATGGCCATTCAAACAACAACAAGTGGATTGTCTTTTACCAACTTCGAATCGTTAGATAAAACAAAACCATACCTCTTCTTAAGCAATCACCGCGACATTATTCTCGACAGTGCAATATTGAATGTGAGTTTGCTTGAACAAGGCCACAAGACTACGCAGATAGCTATTGGCGACAATCTACTGCGTCAGAAAGTGGTTGAAGACATCGTTCGTTCCAACAAGAACTTCATTGTGAATCGAAATGTAAACGCGAAAGAAATGTTCTATTACAGCCTTCGCCTTTCCAATTACATTCGTCATACTTTAACTACCGACCACACTTCAATCTGGATAGCCCAACGTGAAGGAAGAAGCAAAGATGGAGACGATAGAACAGCAACCGGTTTGTTAAAGATGTTCGCAATGAGTTCCGATAACATTGAAGACGGTTTGCAAGCGTTGAGCATGATTCCTATGGCCGTGAGCTATGAATACGATCCCTGTGATATGATGAAGACGAATGAGCTCATGCATTTAAAAGTGCTTGGATCTTATGAGAAAAAATCCGGAGAAGATTTTCTTTCCATGTTGAAAGGAATCACCGGACACAAGGGTCGCGTAAATATTGCAATGGGAAATTCAATGAATGAGCATATAGAGCACATGCGTTCCATTCAAAATAAAAATGAAAAGTATCGTTATTTAACGCATGCCATCGACAATGAAATGCACCGTATTTTTCATCTCTGGCCTACGAATTACATCGCGTATGATTTGTTGAATGGTACAAAGGAGTACAAGGACCAATACTCACAAATACAGAAAATTGCTTTCAGTAATTATATCCGTGGAAATACGTTCAAATTAAGCCTTCATAGAAAGCATACGCCGCTTCCGAAAGAAAACTTCACGCAAACTGCGCGAGAAATTATGCTTCAGATGTATGCGAATCCCGTGATAAATTTTCGGAATCTGTCGGCTTAACTTCAAATCGTTCGTTGCGCTTTCCTCTGAATAAATCTATTCCGCGAAGTTCGCATTCCAACTTTCCATTCATCAATTTTACTTTACGCTTCTGACGGAGGCCAATGGCATGAAGCGCTTGTAAATCGGAAGAGATTATCCAGGCTGTTGATCCTGAATAACGGTGTTTGAAAACGGAACCTATTTCCGAATAAATCTTTTCCAACTCTTCAATCTCCATGCGTTCGCCGTAGGGTGGATTCAACACCACTAACCCAGGAACTTCCGGAACACTGTCTTCACTGAAGAAATCTGATTTTTCAAATCGAATAGCATCGTTAAATGGAAGGTTCTTTCCGTTTTTACGAGCAACATTCAATTGATCGTAATCGATGTCGGAAGCAACAATGTTTAACTCTTTATTTTCAATCAAAGCATTCGCGTCACCGTGAACGGTCATCCACAAAGCATCGTCGAAATTCAACCAGGTTTGAAAATTGAATTTCGGATAAGCCTTTTGGGCTGGAATATTCAAAGCTGCATAAGCCGCTTCGAAAGCGATTGTTCCTGAACCACAAAACGGATTGTACAAAGGTGTTTCTCCTTTCCAACCAGTAATAGCAATGATACCTGCAGCCAATACTTCATTCATGGGAGCCTCCCCTCCATTCACGCGATAACCGCGTTGGTTCAGTGAACGACCAGAACTGTCTAATGAAATTTGAACCTTCTCTTGATCTATGAGCAAGTGTATTTGCACATCGGGACTTTCCGGATTCACATCTGGACGAGAACCGTATACCTTCTTCAGACGGTCTGCAATAGCATCTTTCACGCGAAGCGACGGGAAGTGCGAGTGAGTAAACATTGAAGAAGATATTTGCGGATCAATGGCAAACGTAGTGTCAGCCTGCAAATATTCTTCCCATGGCATTTCATAGGCCTTGTTGTATAAATCGTCGGCCTTTCGAATTTGAAACGAATGCAACGGACAAAGCACGCGCAACGCCAGACGAGCGCGGTAGTTTATTTTGTAAAGTGTTTCAAGGTCGCAATTCGCGCGAACCACTCTTCTACCCTCTTCAACTTCGGTCGCGCCTAGGGCAATCATTTCTTGCGCCAACAAAGGCTCAAGGCTCTGCATGGTTTTCACTACGATTGGAAATATTTTCTCCATTTTATCCTCCTGCTTTTTTTGCTGCATAACCCATGTCCTGCAACAGTTTAATAATCTTTTCTCTGTGGTCACCTTGAATAATGATTTCGCCATCCTTCGCACTTCCACCGGTTCCGCATTTGTTCTTTAGCACTTTCGCTAACTGTTCTAAATCTTCTTCGTTGCCAATGAAGTCTTTTATTACCGAAGCGGTCTTTCCTCCACGGTGATTTTTTTCCAACCAAACTTTTAATTTCTGTTCGTTGGGTGGAAGCGTCTCTGCCGCTTCGTTTTCATTTTCTATGTTGAAGTTAGGATTCGTACTGAATACAAATCCGCCTTCACTCTTGATGTTCTTCTTGCTCATGTGCAATTGGAATTATTGATTTCTTTTTCAATTCTTCGTATTCCGCTTGAATACGCTGAAAGGCTACAATGTCATAAAGTATATGCGCTACAATGGCTGCAAGCAATCCTACGTATGCGCCTAAAATTCCCAACAGTGTTCCCACCGCAAATAAGATGAGTCCGAATATGACTTTCGGCCAAGAGCTGTAACTCAAGTATCCGTGAAGCGCAATAAAAATAAACGACGTAGTTAAAATTCCTAACCACGGTTGTATCATTCCGCGAAAAACAATCTCTTCTCCAACACCTGCACAAAAACTTAGAAACAATATTTCTTGAAAACTGAAATTGAAAATTCCTAAACGCAGCGTGTAGTCAAAATTAACGTCGTCTAAGTATTTCCATTGCCCCATGAGCCAGGTCATTCCGCTTAATACAAATCCGCCTGCAACACCCAATAACAGCTGCCACCACACACTCATTTTCCCAATAATAACAGGAATCATAAATTCCGTTGCGTTGAAATAATACAGAATGGAAACAATCACCAAAGGAACGAGCAGCGTAAGTAACCCCATGCGCATAAACAATTCCCTACTCGGTCTCATAAATGCAAAGGTAAGCTTTGTAACTTCGCGCAATGGATTTTATCTCATCTACTTTATTGGATTACTGCGAGAAGCATTCAGATGATGAGTCTGATTTGTTGAAGGCGCTTTCGGCTGAGACCTGGCAGAAGGTGATTAATCCGCGCATGTTAAGTGGACATCTTCAAGGACGGTTTTTAAGTTTGCTTTCGCAATTGATTCAACCCAAACGCATTTTGGAAATAGGAACTTTCACAGGTTACAGCGCATTGTGCTTGGCCGATGGACTTCAACAAGATGGCGAAATAATTACAATAGATGAGAACGATGAGTTGAGCTGGTTGCACGAGAAGTATTTCCTTCAACATAAAAATGGAAATAAAATAAAGCCTATTTACAAAGCCGCATTGGATGCCTTTGAAGATTTGGAAGGAACTTTCGATTTGGTCTTTATAGATGCCGACAAGCGGAATTACCTTCATTATTGGAATTGGACAATGGAGCACGCTCATGCCGGAACGGTTATTCTTATAGACAATGTCCTCTGGAGTGGGAAAGTCCTGGAACCCGCTACTGAAAGGGATTTCGACACACAAGTTCTTCAAGAGTTGAATGATTTGGTGGCGAAGGATAGTCGATGTGAGAAGGTACTTTTGCCGCTTCGCGACGGATTAATGATGGTTCGGGTGAAAAAGTAGACTACCTTTGCGCCCGCAACAAGTTCCGTTGGCAGTTCAACTTAGAAATACGATTGGGAATTTGGCGACCACGTATTTTATGTCATTTGAAAAATTAAACTTAATTGAGCCTATTCTTAGCGCTCTAAAAAAAGAAGGTTACACCACTCCCACTCCTATTCAAGAACAAGCCATTCCAATTTTGTTGGAAGGAAATGATTTGTTAGGTTGTGCCCAAACGGGAACAGGAAAAACAGCGGCCTTTGCCATTCCAATTCTACAATTACTTACTCAGAATACCGGACACACCGGAAGCAAGCGCGCTATTCGTTCATTAATTGTTACACCAACGCGTGAGTTGGCTATTCAAATTGGTGAAAGCTTCGCGAGCTACGGCAGAAACTTGAATCTTCGTCACACCGTTATTTTCGGAGGCGTGAATCAGTTCTCTCAAGTGAACGCGTTGAAAGCTGGAATAGACATTCTTATTTGCACTCCAGGACGATTGTTAGACTTGGTGCAACAGCGTCATGTGAATCTCGGACAAATTCAAATGTTTGTTTTGGATGAAGCAGATCGTATGTTGGATATGGGATTCGTGAATGATGTGAAGCGCATTATTAAATTAATTCCTGAAAAAAGACAGTCTTTGTTTTTCTCGGCAACCATGCCGAAGACGATTCAAGAATTGGCGAATTCAATATTAACGACTCCGAAAAAAGTTGAAGTGACACCAGTTTCTTCGACCGTTGAAAAAATTGAGCAAGGTATTTACTTTGTAGATCAAGCGAACAAGAACGATTTGTTGATGCATGTCCTTCAAGATAAATCAATACGATCTGCTTTGGTTTTCACACGTACCAAGCATGGCGCAGATAAAGTAGTTAAGCTTTTACAAAAGTTTAGCATTAAGGCGGAAGCTATTCATGGAAACAAATCTCAGAATCACCGTCAGCGTGCATTGGGTAATTTCAAGGGAGGAATCACTCGCGTACTTGTGGCTACTGACATTGCTGCACGCGGCATTGACATTGATGAGTTGGCCTTCGTGGTGAACTTCGAAATACCGAATATTCCTGAGACTTATGTTCACCGCATTGGAAGAACAGGCCGCGCGGGTGCATCTGGTAGAGCTGTTTCATTCTGCGATATTGAAGAGCGCGAATACTTGCGCGACATTCAGAAGTTGATTGGATTGGATATTCCGGTTGTAAACGAGCATCCGTTCCCTGCATTGAACAAACCTGCTCCAGGTGTTGCACAAAAGCCACAAGGAAAGAAGCCTTTTTCAAGATCTGGTGGCGGAAAGACTCACCGTGGAAGTGGTCCAAGTGGTGGAAGTGGAAATGGAAATGGTGGCGGAGGAAACAGACCGAAGACCGGCAGCGGTGGCGGATTTAAGCCACGCTTTTCTGGAAATCCCGATTCAAAAAGAAGACCATCTTAAACACGGACCATCCAAACGTATTCGCGCATTTGTTTCCACCAGCTGAATTTCACTACCTCTTCAGGAGTGCATTTGAGTTGGTTGGAAAAGTTCGTGAGCACATCTTGGTAGTTTATTTTTTCTTCTTGAAATAAATTCATTTTCGATTCATTTTCAATCAGAAAATCTGCAACGGCTGTTGGAAGATCTATTTTCTGGTATCCTGATTTATGAACGAAGAGCACTTCCTTGTTGGGGCCGTTCTTCTTCAAAGATTTTAAAGATGTTTGATGAAGGAAGAGCACCATGCCTTTCAATTCTACTTCATCATCGGGCATTTTCTTGACTGATTTTTCGATGAGTGAGCGGTGAACCAACGGATTGGGTATCGGAAATTTGAAAAATTTCTTCAACGGGAATTCAAAGCCAATGCCGTGCATGTAGTTGTACAACGCCTTCTTCAGCCCTTCTGAATATTGTTCATGGTTTGCTCCTTTCGGGTCTTCATGGAACAAGTCGTTGTTCGCGAAACCTTGGAAAACAGGGCCTGTCCGAACCACTCCGAATTTCTCAGGGTCCTTGCCTACAGGACTGTGAACGGTCATAGCGAACTGATGCCAATGTCCAGAGTGAAGCAATTGGTTTTCGAAAAGCTGACGCACGACTTCTAGCGAATCGATGGTCTCTTGTTCGGTTTGCGTAGGAAAACCGAACATTAAGTAGGCATGAACTAAAATTCCAGCATCGCGGAAACCTTTGCAGACCTTGGCTACTTGATCTATGGAAATTCCTTTGTCGATCAACTCTAAAATTCTTGGACTCGCAACTTCTAATCCGCCAGTTACGGCAATGCATCCGGAGGCTGCTAGAATTTTACAGAGATCGGGAGAGAATGTTTTTTCAAAACGAATGTTGGTCCACCAAGAGACTTGCAAGCCTCTTCGAAGAATTTCTAGGGCTAAATCGCGCAATCCTGCTGGAGGTGCGGCTTCATCTACGAAATGGAATCCGGTCTCACCAGTCTCCGCTATGAGCGCTTCCATCTGATCGACTAAATGCGTTGCGCTGGCTTGGTCGTATCTTCCAATGTAATCGAGCGTAATGTCGCAGAAGCTGCACTTCTTCCAATAGCAACCGTGTGCAACGGTCATCTTGTTCCAACGACCGTCGTTCCACAAGCGGTGCATGGGGTTCGGCATATCAATGACAGAAAGGTATTCGTTGAAACGAAGACCCGTATAACTCGGCGCTGGTTTTTGAGCGTGAAGGAAATCTCCCCCCACTTTATTATCAATGAATTCTACTTCGTTGTTTGAATTTCTACGGAACGTTCTTTTCAATTCCGAATGAACTTCTGCATCTTCAAGATGCTTCAAAAGCGCAAGGAATGGCCCTTCTCCATCGTCTAATGTTATGTAATCGACAAAGTCGAAAACGCGTGGATCTGAAAGTTCTCGCAATTCGGTGTTCGGATAACCGCCACCCATAGCGATTTTCACTTCAGGGTAATTCGCTTTAATCCATTGTCCAGCTTTGAAAGCACCATATAAATTTCCGCCGAAAGGCACAGTGAATCCGACCATCGAAGGAATCTCTTCTTCAAAATAGGCCTTCACCTTTTCCACCAAAATCTCATCGAGGTAATTGTTGGGCTTGTTCAATTCTTCAAGAATTGGACTGAATGAAACGGCAGTTCTTGAGATGCGTTCAGCGTATTTCGAAAATCCGAAATGCGGACCAACAGTGGCCTGTATTAAATCTGAAATATCTTCGAGATACATGGTGCATTTGTATCGTGCCTTGTCTTGCACGCCAATGTTTCCAAAGAACCATTCGAGGTCTTTGATTTGCTGAAAGCGAGAGCCTTCGGGCAAATAAGCACCTGAAGCGATGCGGTATCCGAGTGTGTAATTTTTATTTTGAAGGAAGGAAATCACGGCATCTACGGTATTCTCGTAGGCCTTACGATTCTGAACCAACGCATCGAGTTGGTTGTTTAGGTTGAAGTCGGAATTCTCAATGGCGTTGAACAATAGTTCGAATCCCTTTTTGGAGAACACTTCCAGCACCATGTCTAACCCCAAGTCTTTTTGTCTTGATTCGAATCCTTGCTGTTTTAAAAATCCGGTTATATAAGCGGTTGCTGGATACGGGGTATTCAGCTGTGTTAGGGGCGGTATTATGAGCAGTGGTTTCGACACGAATGCAAAGAAACGAAAAAGACCTGCGGTGTGCGGCTCTTTCTTTAAATACAGAAAAAATTATTTAATATGGGCTATTGAACACACCATCACTTTTTCTTTGAGATATACTAAATTTCAATAAAACGAAACCTTTTGATTTCAGCTGTTGTTAAACATACAATAACTTGTACTTAGTCTTAAAACCATTTTTTAATTTAAGCAAGACTAAATCATGATATTTATGTTTATAAAGTGAGTAATACTCTTTTGTTAAATTCATCACAACGTATTAAGAAATTGTACCTTCCATGTATTAAAACTCATTAATGAAAAAGAACTAATCTTTGTATGAACAAATTCGTTTACATAGCGCTACTTGTTCTTTTGGGATTATACTCAAAGGTATTTGGACAGACCTATTCTCCGAATACCAATCAGACATACACCACTTGCTCAGGAACGTTTTATGATTCTGGTGGAGCAGGTGGGAATTATGGAAACAATCAGAACTATTCAGTTACATTTTGCTCTGGAAATGGGCTTCCAATAAATTTGAATTTCAGTGCCTTCGCATTGCAGTCTGGTTCTGATATATTATATGTGTATGCAGGAATTAATAATCTAGCTCCACTCATAGGAAGCTATTCGGCTACTTCACCAGGCGTTGTTTCGAGCAGTTCGGGGTGTATAACTATAAGGTTTTCATCGAATAATACAATAGTCTCAACCGGTTGGAGTGCCGTTATTAGTTGTGGAGTTGCACCTCTTCCCACATACAACATCACTAATGGTAGTATTACTTCTTGCAGTGGATATTTTTCAGACACAGGTGGTTCAAGTAGTAATTACACTAATAATCAAAATTACACTTTCACAATTTGCCCTTCAGTCGCAAACAACTTGGTCCAAATGAATTTCTCTTCTTTCAATTTGGAAAATAATTATGACTTTCTTACAATATACAACGGTCCAAATGCAGCATCACCGATCTTAGGAAATTATACAGGGACAAACAGCCCTGGTATCGTTCAGGCGAGTGTTTCGAATGTTTCTGGCTGCCTAACTTTTGTATTTACTTCTGATGTCAGTTTTGTATCGTCTGGGTGGCTTGCTTCATTTAATTGCCTGGCTCCTTGTCAAACGATTACCTCTAATCTTGTTTCTACGAATCCTGCTCCAAATATTAACGGAGTAATTCAAATTTGTCCGGGCACCCCCGTAAGTTTTCAAGGATCTGGAACATTTTCTCAAACAGGAAGTGGCGCTAATTATTTATGGAACTACGGTAATGGAGTTAGTTCTGCGGGTGCGAATGGCTCATACACTTATAACACACCAGGTACATATTTTGTAAATCTTGGAATTTCCCTGAATGGATGTTCCAATACAAATTCAATAAATCAAATGGTTCAAGTAAGCACCCAAACGGTGATACTTACTAACGCAATCAACCAAACGATTTGCTTAGGGCAAAGTTCTAACTTGTCAGCATCAGCAGCTCCAATTCCGTATGTACAAAATTGTTCACCTCCTGCTGCCAGTAATGTTTTTCTTCCCGATGGCACGGGTGTTTCATACACTAGCCCAATTACTGTTGATTGCTATAGCTCGGGACAACTGATTCAGAATGCTTCTGAGATTGATGATATATGCTTAACAATAGAGCACTCTTATTTAGGAGATTTAAATATTTCAATTACTTGTCCGAATGGTCAATCTGCAATATTAAAGGCCTACCCTGGTGGCTTAGGAGCTTATTTAGGCTGTCCATTAGACGACCCTGCTGTTGGACCAGGAACTTCAAGTGTTTACTGTTTTAATACAAGTGCAAGTACCTTACTTGTGAATGGAGCAGTTGCGCCTTGTGGTGTCCCATCAGGAAATTCTATTGTTGCTGGTGATTACTTGCCTGTTCAACCCTTCACTAATTTAATCGGTTGTCCATTAAATGGGCAATGGGTAATAACAATAACCGATAATCTGGCACTTGACAATGGTTATATTTTTAGTTGGGATATAAATTTCAATGCAAGTTTACCAGGAGTTCAAGCATCTTTTACCCCTACTGTTGTATCTCAAGGCTGGATTACAACCACAGGACTAACACCAACGGGTGCTACTGCGGCGACGGTTACTCCATCAAGTGTTGGGCAAAATTGTTACACCTACTCTGCTACCAATAATTTTGGATGCACAACTACTCAGGTTCAATGTATCACAGTTAATGCAGGGGTACTTCCAACATTTACACAACTTGGACCTTATTGTCAAGGTTCGATACCGGGTGTACTTCCAACAACTTCAACCAATGGAATTACTGGAACTTGGTCTGCTGCTATCTCAACTGCAGCAGCTGGAAGCGTTGTATATACGTTCACCCCAACAGCCGGATTGTGCGCTTCACCAACAACAATGAATATTGTTGTATCTCCTCAATTGATTGCAACAATTTCAGCACCTCCGATTCTTTGTCCGGGTGCTACAACTACAATTACGGTTGGCGCTTCTGGCGGAACCGGACCTTATACCGGGACAGGAACTTATGCGGTAACAGCAGGAACATACACCTACACCGTAACAGATATAAACGGATGCACAAGCACAGTGACAATAACAATTGCAGAACCAACGCCGATTGTGCTGCCAGCGATAACACATAATTAATAAAAAGGTAAGAGAAGGTAAGATATAGAGGCGAAATATTTTTCGACCACACAAAAAGAAAAAAATAAAACAAGTAAATAAAGCACAAACAAATAAATCCACAGTTATGAAAAAAATCATCATGCTAATTATGCTAATTGCCCCGATAGCGGCATTTGCACAAAACACCACGAGTCCTGATACAGTTTGTTACCAGACGGCGGGATCTATTTACACCTTGCCGAACACGGCTGGATACACCTACACATGGACAGTTGCAGCTCCGGGGGTGTTGACATCTGGACAAGGTACAAACTCAATTAACGTTGATTGGTCTGCAGCCAACCCAGGATTAATAGCTAATGCTATTAGCGTTTTCGCGACGAGTGCCGACGGTTGTGTGAGCACACCAGTAGTGTTGGATGTGTTCATTCTTGATATTGTTCCTGTGCTTACAGCGATAGGTCCGTATTGCGCCGACGAGCCATGTGTTGCTCTAACTGCGACGCCGCTTGGTGGGGTTTGGACTGGGACGGGGGTTGTTGGAAATACATTCTGCGCTGGAACTTCGGGATCAGGAACATTTACACTGACTTATACTGTAACTGAGGCTGGATGTACGTTTAGTGCGACTACTCCTGTAACGGTTAGTCCTGCACCGGTATTGACTCCGATCCAACATAACTAAGGCGATTAATTGGTAAGAGAAGTTAAGAGAAGGGAAGAATGTCTGCGACGAATGCCTTCGGCGAATGCTTCGCGAATGTCTTCGACGATAATAAAGGGTTAGAAAATGGAAGATATAATGTCGAAATATTTTTCGACCAAACAAACAGAAAAAAGAAAAAATAAAACAAGTAAAAAATAAAAATCAAATAAATCCACCGTTATGAAAAAAATCATCATGCTAATTATGCTAATTGCCCCGATAGCGGCATTTGCACAAAACACCACAAGTCCTGATACAGTTTGTTACCAGACGGCGGGATCTATCTACACACTGCCAAACACGGCTGGTTATACCTACACATGGACTGTTGCAGCTCCGGGAGTGCTGACATCTGGACAAGGCACCAACTCGATTAACGTTGATTGGTCTGCAGCCAACCCTGGATTAATAGCTAATGCTATTAGCGTTTTCGCGACGAGTGCCGACGGTTGTGTTAGTGTTCCCGTGTTGTTGAATGTGTTCATTTTAGATATTGTTCCTGTACTTACAGCGATAGGTCCGTATTGCGCCGACGAGCCATGTGTTGCTCTAACTGCGACGCCGCTTGGTGGGGTTTGGACTGGGACGGGGGTTGTTGGAAATACCTTCTGCGCTGGAACTTCGGGATCAGGAACATTTACACTGACTTATACTGTAACTGAGGCTGGATGTACGTTTAGTGCGACTACTCCTGTTACTGTAAATCCGGTACCGGTTCTTTCACCGATCCAACATAACTAATTCCGATTGAAAAACTAGAGCCATGTTAAAGAAGATACTCATATTTATCATGTTAATGCCGTTGGCCTCATGGGGTCAGCAGTATCTTGACATGTGCGATGAGCCGAGGACCGATTTCGATTACTCCGCTAATTGCAATGAGTCAGGTAACTTCTATTGGCTTGTAGATAATATTCTGTATGAATCTGGAACCAATACTATTAATATTGATTGGGCCGCGTTTTCACCAGGTGGTCATGTGATTGAACTGGGATTCACGAGTAGTTATGGCTGCGTTGCAGACCCGCGTTTTTTCACTGTTGGAATTGCGCCTTGTCTCGAAACATCAGCCTATATACCGAACTCGTTTACACCGGACAACGATGGTCTTAATGAAGAGTGGTTCCCAGTGTTCACGAATGCTAAATCTGTAAAAACAGTTATCGTAAATCGATGGGGAGATGTAGTTTTCGAATCTGAAAGTTTGGAGCCGAAGTGGATAGGCAATATGCTTGGAGGAGAATATTATGTTCCCGATGGGGTATATGTTTATAGAATTGAAGTTCACTTTAACGATGTTAGTGCGGAAGTTTTTCAAGGGCATATTACCTTGTTAAGGTAAGAATGTTGCGGAGCAACGAATGTGCAAGCACGAATGCCGAAGGCGAATGTTGAGATAGGGTCGAAAAATATTTCGACCTTGTAGGAAAGACGCCAACGCAGATTATTGTAAAGCGATGAAAGAAAAAATTACATGAAAAAGTTTGTGTAATTGGAAATTGAGATTACTTTTGCATCGCTTTACGGCAACGGTCGGGTAGTTCAGTTGGTTAGAATACGTGCCTGTCACGCACGGGGTCGCGGGTTCGAGTCCCGTCCCGACCGCTAGTTTAGAGAAAAACCCCTTGATAATCAAGGGGTTTTTCTTTTTGAAACCAGTTTGTGTAAAACACTGTGTAAAACAATCCAATCCCTTATCACTTATAAAAAACTAAATTAATTTTTGATTTCCAGGTGTTTTTATGACTCGTAAAGTATTTCATGATTTGAAGTATTTGTATTCTACTATTTATATTTTGAAATCGAATAGGTCGTCCAATGTACAAAAAACACACTCCCTGATTGATCCTCCAGTAAAACTATTGTGGAATATTGCTTCTGTGCATCAACTCTTGTTTCTACAATTTGAACTGATTTATATTTCCCACCGGATAAATTAATTTTTGAATACCCTATTACTTTAATATCAAAAACAGAAAACAAATCACTTAAACCCAATTCAAACTCATTAATGAAGACCAGAGTCTTTGAAAATTCAGACCATTCAATTGCCGGAGTATTTTCATTTGGACAAAATTCAAACTCGTTATTATTAAAGTACTTTTTATGTTTTTTTATACTTCTCGGAAATTCTCCATTGGAATATATTGGAGCTGTTCCATTCCTTTGTGCAATGGGAACATATGGAATATTAAGTGAATCTAAAACATATTGACATGCATAATCAGGAAAAAAGTATTGTGTCTCCTGTGCCTTGGATAATAAACCCACTAAAAGGAAAAGGGAGGAAAGAATTATTGATTTCATTGTAATTGATGATTTATTATTATTGAAAATATTAACTAAATAACTAAGCTCCATCTCACATCCTCATACCTTTTTCTTACCTCCTCTTAACTTAAAGAATAGCAAACATCCTCTCCCTTCGAGAACGAACCGTCAATACGCCCCTAGTCGAACATAGGTTCCCAGTCCAAGCTAACAGGATGTTGGATTTGATCAATGAATGTCATCTCGCCGGATTGCACTTGAAGCAAGACGATAGTCCCGTAAGTATTATTATCGGTATAATATTCTAGTATTTCGACCGATTTGTACTTCCCTCCCGACAATGGAATTATTGCAAAACCCAAAATATCGAAATTTTGCATTTCCATCATCATTACCATGAATCGATCACCTTCGGTATAAAATTTATAGGAGCTGAAAAAAGTGTTTAGTTTTACTCTTGGTGTATTCGGCGATGGTAAAAAATCAAATTCATTGTTATGAAAATACGCGTTGTGTTTCTTAACTCCCTTTGCCGTAGAATAGGTCCTTCCTACTGGACTAATTCCATTTCGCTCAGGGATTGGTAAGTACGGAATGTTCAATGAATCGAGAACAAATAACTCTTCGAAATGAGGGTAGAAATAAGCAGCTTCTTGCCCATTAGCGCCGAAGATTGCAAGAAAAATGGTGATCATTGAAAGTGTGATTTTCATAACGTTAATTATTGATTTGAAAACAACTCTTCATCAACAGAAACATCGAAACACATATACCCTTCCGTTACGGTTTCACTGATCTTGTATTCGACGAGCATATTAATTCCTTCGCCCTCTGTTCTATAAAGTGCAATGACGCCAACAAATCCTTTCTTATCGACACATTCAAAAGATGTGATTACATCTTCAGGAGAACTAAAAACTTCCGTTATTTCGAAAGTAAAACTCTCAACTCCCGAAGCTTGAATCAAGGTCAGCTTTCTATTTTCCAAATCAATGGTGTATTGAACATCTCCCTCACCCAGTCTTGTGTATGTAATTTGTTCAGACTCCAAAGCCTCAAGAAATTTCATTTCAATTGGATGTTCGAAATACTGAATGGTATCGGTATGGACTTCGTACACCTGTGCTTGAGCAATTACTGGAAGCGCGAATACAACTGCCAATAAGAAAAAATGTGTTGGGCATTTCATGGCTAATTCATTTTAAGTATTGTTATTCGATTTTAATAAAATCCAACCTGCTAACGGTAAGACTACCATGTATAGCAAGTGATGACTTAGCATACCAAAGTCTTGGATAAGACTACCAGGATCACTGGCAAACCATTGGAGTCCTTTCTTTGTGAAGAATAATAAACTGGTTAGAAAGATAAGCACTACAAGTGCGGTACGTTGCTTTTTCATGATGGTGAGATTTAGAGGTTTATTATTTAATGTAATCTTTGATGGATTGGTAAAGTGTGTACATTCCGCATGGGACAACGACTAAGACCAAAAAGAAACGGTTGATGACATTGACCCAAATCCAGAAAATTGACCAAGGCTCCGGCACTGCGGGTACAAATGTGTCGAATAACATTTGAGTCACAATGTGCACCGTAATAAAAATGAATGTGAACTTTTTCATGGCAATTAGAATTAAGGGTTATTGAATATTTTAACAGAATACTTTCTATTTCGTGAAAAGCGGATTGTTCGTTGCATGCTAATGATCCGCTGCTGCCACCTGAGTCCCATCGTTTTGTATGGAATATCTAACATCTGAATTCAGGGTGAAATAACCGTTCACTTTTCCTTCCCATTCCCATTCAGACAGGAACTGCATGATACCTCTTTCGTTTTTCCCTAATTTGAAATGTACATTCACTCCATTGTCTAGAATAACACAATCTAAAACATTAGCGTTTGTGTTGACCTGAATGATTTCGCAAGCAGGGAAATTATTTAACTTGAATTTTTTTTCGTTGAAATCGAATACTGCAACATTGTCATTTCTTACCGAATTGGCGTAGTTAATTGAATCGGTATACATGGCTTCTCTGGTGGAAATACCAACTGCGTGACTATATTTTCTACTGGAGGCAAGCGAAACCTCGATGATTTGGGCGTTGTTGGCAATTGTATGCAGTAATGCAATTGCGCTGAGCAAGATGGTTTTCATTGTTCATTATTTTAAATTTGTTGATATTTATATTGAATAATCTTTTGTTAATCGATAGAGCGCATGCATACCGCATGGAACAACAAAGAAGATTTGAATGAACTTATTCAGTAGTCCCCATTGTGCTAAGAATTCGTGCCAATGTATTGGATAGCCTGGCAAACCAATGAATCGTTGCAAAAGGAAAGACATTAAATAAACCGCAACAAGAATGAATGTGAACTTTTTCATGGCTATCAGAATTAGAGGTTAATACGTTTATGAACCGGTAACTTCTGAATTAGATAAGAGCGCGCTAATTTCTGAATTCTTATTTTAATACGGAGATAAAATAATAATATTGCCAAATAGATTGTAAAAAAACTTTCTCATCTAAATTTGTATTCAAGATCCACACATAAGATAGTATCCTATGTCCGACGCCTTCAGCAATGAGGGCGTTTCTTTTTACAAAAAAAATCATAGCGATTGTTGCTCAATAAATTTTTCAAAATGAATGACCTTCTTAGTGTCGGAAGATTGAAATAAAAAGGGCTCAACATCTTTTGCCATGGTGTTCATGTCAAAGGATTGACAATGATTGATAATGAGTGTTCAAAATTATATTTTTGCGACCGGTTCGTTTTCCAATCCTTTTTGAACCAATTTAGAAATGAATTCCGCAAAGGGAACGATGTTCTGGTCAACTCTTGAGGAGTTGCCATTCGTTTAATTTGCAGTAATTCTATAAGTTAGCGCTGTGCGGAAATTATATTTTAACGCTGCGTGAAATTATATTTTAAAGCAAATGCATACACAATCCCTTCAGGTTGAATGTAATTACATGAAATAATATAGCAAACTTTCTCAAACCAAGTTCAATTATAAATATACTTTTTAAGAAGCCTGAGTTAGAATGGACCGTTCCAATTTCTGACTCTAAATCTACTGAGATCAAATCCACTTCAGTCAAAATGCATAATTAATTATGCTAATTGAATATTAATTGATATATTTGAATGTTATAATATGTAATATGTTCACCAAGAATCTAAAAATAAAAGACGTCAAATCAGAAATTGGACAGTTGGTAAAGTCTCTTCGCAAAAAGCAAAAGCTTTCTCAGCAGGAATTAGCAGAACAACTTGATCTTTCCAGAATTACAATTCAGAATTTGGAATCTG
The DNA here is from genome assembly GCA_044239865.1 of Flavobacteriales bacterium. GTDB lineage: Bacteria > Bacteroidota > Bacteroidia > Flavobacteriales_D > Sanyastnellaceae > CAIZGX01. The sequence continues at coordinate 719,622 of JBIIAO010000001.1, read as the reverse complement.
GTAAGAACTTTACCATTGACACCTTGCTTAAGGTTTTTAATCATTTTGATGCGATGGTTGGGTTGAATCAATTCTTAATCGATAAACGAAATGAAAACGAACAAATGACTTCTTTATACTAATACAATGGCGAAGAATGACATCATATCGGTATTTTGCTTCGGACAAGAAATTGGGAGGTTGGGATTTGATGAGCATCAGAAGAAATCTTCTTTTCAATACAATCCTGAGTTTCTTCAAAGTGATCGTTTTTACAACTTATTTCCATCAACGGGTATATTAAAACGAACGCCGAATGTTCAAGTGTTTAGTCAATATAATTCAGAAACATTTCGAGGACTTCCTCCCCTAATTGCCGATTCATTGCCAGATGTTTTCGGAAATATTATTTTTAAAAAGTGGATGGAATCAGGCAGTAAGGAATTCAATCAAATTTCTGTCATTGAGCAATTGGCCTATGTGGCAGATCGTGGAATGGGAGCTTTGGAATATCGTCCGAGCAAAGAACTTCCTCAATCCTCGTCAATTGATCTCACTGAAATCATTGCTGTTTTGAAAGAGGTTTTACAAGCTAAAGATGAACAGCATGAATCGAAGCTCAATCATGAGGCGTTATTGAATATTTTCAAAATTGGTTCTTCGGCAGGTGGCGCCAGACCTAAAATTCTTATTTCAGAACACAAAACTTCGGGAGAAATTATTCCCGGTGATTTGAATTACGCTTCTGAATACAACCACTATTTAATCAAATTGCATTTAGATGACGAGCTTGGCTATAGTCGTGAGCTCATTGAATACAGTTACTATCTCACAGCGAAACATATCGGGATTAGGATGATGCCATCCAAACTGATCGAGCAGAAACATTTTGCTACGCTTCGTTTTGATCGACAAAATGGAAAAAAGAAACATGTTTTAACGGCAACCGGATTAACGGGATGGGATTATCAAAGTTCAAAGGATTCCAGCTACGAAAATCTATTTGAACTTGCTTTGTTTCTTAAGGTTCCTCATCGCGACATAGAAGAACTATTTAAACGCATGGTTTTTAATGTAGTCTTCATTAACTCCGACGACCACTTGAAAAATCATTCGTTCATTTATGATGAGGAACAAGACAAATGGAATATTTCTCCAGCTTATGACATCACCTATTCGTTGAATCCTTTAATGAATTACACGAGAACCAGCAGAGCGTTGTCAATAAATGGGAAGCGTGTCGATATTACATTGTCAGATGTGCTTTCCATTGCCGAAACATTCACGATTAAAAATCCAAAAAAGACTATTCAGGACATTCAAGATGCCATTACCTATTGGAATGAACTAGCGAGTGAATTGAATTTGCCTGCGCGGATTATCCAAAGTATCGGTAGGGATTTTATTCGTTTGCTTTAGGTTCAATCTCTAAAGCAATTATTGAATTTCGATTTATTTTATATTTGTATTCAAGAACCCCACATGTGATAGTATCTCATGTCCGACGCCTTCAGAAATGAAGGCGTTTCTTTTTTAATAAGATAATATAGGATTCAATGTCCTCTAACAGCCGTTGGCTTTGAAAAAAATATCCAAAAGCGTTTTTTAATCATAAATGTATTTATTAAGAAACGAATAACGCTGTGACAATATCTTTTTGTTGAATTGCGACAAATAATCTTCCATCTTTTGAATATTCATTTTTCTTAAACCTTCAATATTCCAACGTAAAGCTTGAAAGTCTGAAACAGATTTTAACTCGGAATGAAGGTACAGGTAATCGAGCAACGCCTTCTCCAAACTAGCCATTGAAACAGTTAATCCATTGATCTCAACCAATATATTTCCGAAATATAGATTTTCTTTAAGGTGACTGTAACTGAAGTTCCCCAATGGAGATTTCAAACTTGTAGTATTCAATGTTGAAACAGAAGTAACGGTAAAGACTGACTCTGGAATTATTTGATGGAAGGACAAAGCACTTTCCAATGAAATGTATGAGGGGTTATAAATTTTATTTGCGGAAAAGAGCCTCACTCCTTCTTGTTTGGGAAGATCTGTAAACCGATAAAAACCACGCTTTACATTTTCAATGTAGCCTTTTTTGCTCCATTCATTTAAACGTCTTTTGTCTAATTTTGGAAACGCCAATGCAATTTCCCCTAAGGAAAGAATTGGCATCTTAGCAAAGTGATTTCGGAACTGGACGTACATTCCATCTGAATTAGATGTTAAAAACAACACTTTTCTCAGATAAAAGAAAATAAATCACGTTATGATCAATTCTTCGAATCAATCGCAAGCGATCACACAAATCACTGCGTGATCAATTCTGCGAATCTACAACATGACTTAGAAAGGTCCGTTCCAATTTCTGACACATCATGTTCTAATAGCAAATTTAATGGTTGATTTAAAATTACTTTTATCATGTTACATATAATAAAATTAATATCTTTATTCTTGAAATCTACTAGTTTGAATTCATGAAAAATAAAAAACGCATTAAAGAATTAATCAAGGATTTTGTATACGTCGAAGGAGGCACATTTTTAATGGGGACTGAGGTTCCTGTTGGCACCAATAAACCAGAGGACGTAATTCCACATATGGTTGAAATATCCTCGTTTTCAATACAAACAACTCCGGTAACACAAGAATTATACGAATTAGTTGTAGGAAAAAATCCTAGTGAATCCAAAGTCTGGAAAGGTATGCCAGTAACAAACGTTTCCTTTGAAGATGCTCTTAAGTTTATTAAAAAATTGAACCGTATTACTATAAAGAATTACCGTTTACCGACAGAAGCGGAATGGGAATATTCATCAAGAGGCGGTTCTAGAAGTCAAGGTTATAAATATGCCGGCAGTAATGACTTGAATGAAGTTGGATGGTATCGAAATAATTCAGGCGAGACTTTGCATATAGTTAAAGCAAAAAAGCCCAATGAACTTGGAATTTACGACATGAGCGGAAATGTATTTGAGTACTGTTCAGATTGGTATGGTCTTTACCGAAACGATATACTTGGTTCGAACAATCCAAAAGGACCTGATAATGGAGAGTTCCGAATTATTCGTGGAGGTTGTTATGATAGTCCTGCTTGGGAATGTCTCAGTTCAACAAGAAGTGATAATGCTTATGAAACTCTTATGGAGGAAAATTCAGCGTATAATGGTTTTCGGTTGGTCCTCCCTACTTCTGAAATTTCATTCTTTCAAAGAGTAAGAAACATCTTCACCAAATGAAAATGAACCGTAAATTCTATCTTCTTGCTGGTACTCGGTGATGAACTCAAGTGCGTCTTCATTTTCTAATTTCCCTAAGGTGTAATAGGTTCTTGTGCCATTGTCTATAACAATGCAATCGAGTATGTTCTTGGTTTGAAAGATTTCTGTAATGGGAAAATCGAAAGAGCCGTTGATATTTTCTAAGTGACAAGTCTTTTTATTCAGATCGAAGGTATAGGTGTTATCGCCTATTCCGTAATTTGGATATTCGATTAAATCCTGATCCATTGCATCGAACGTAGGAATGAGTGCACTGTGATTGAAGTTTTGGAACTTCGTGAGTTTTATTGTTATGACTTGAGCATTCAACCCTTGGATGCCCAATATGCAAATGGCGGCAATATTCTTTTTCATGGTGATATTTATTGATTTGAAAACAACTCTTTATCAACAGAAACATCGAAGCACATATATCCTTCTGTTACTTCCTCGCTGATCTTATATTCGACAAGCATATTATACCCACCGTATTCATTTTCATAAAGTGCAATAACACCCAGAAAACCGCCGTTATCTTTGCATTCAAAGGAAGTAACTATATCTTCAGGTGCATCGAAGACTTCTGTAATATCAAAAGTGACATTCTCTTCTCCAGCATTCGGAATCATGACCATTTTCCGATTGTCAAGATCTATGGTGTATTGAACATCTCCCTTACCCAGTCTTGTGTATGTAATTTGTTCAGACTCCAAGGCCTCGAGGAATTTCATTTCAATTGGATGCTCGAAATACTTAATGGTATCGGTATGAACTTCGTATATCTGGCCTTTAGTAATACTTGAAAGTGAGAATACCATTGCCAATAAGAAAAAATGTGTTGGGCATTTCATGGCGAATTTGTTTTATGATGACATTATTCAACTGTATAACTGAAGTCTGAGTTCATGGAGAAGTATCCTGTAATTCTATCACCCTCAAACCACTCTGCTAGAAACTGAGATTCTCCATTTGAAGTTTCGCCCATTACAAATAATACAGAAACTCCATTGTCAAGTACAATACAATCAAGGACATTATCACTCTTGTTGATCTTAGAAATATTCAAGGTCTTCCCGTTATTCAAAGACATCGTTCTTTTATTCAAATCAAAAACAAATACATTATTTCCAACGGTATAATGAGGGTATTCAATCACATCTTTCTCCATTGCCTCAATTGTAGAAATATCATCCGAGTGATTGAATTTTTGATCTGTTGTAACCGTAACAACTATCACTTGGGCTTGAATAAATAGCTTAGTCATTAATAGAATAAGCGTACAAGTGATTTGTCTCATGACAGTGATTTTTAAAGATTAATTACTCTGTTGTATAACTGAAATCTTCATTCATTGAAAACTCGCCAAACACTTTACCATTTTCTGTAAAACCATGCAGAAATTGCATTTCACCTGATGATGTTTCCCCAAGTAAAAACAAAACATCACCAGTCCCATCAAATACTATACAATCTAAAACGTTTGAATTATGCGACACCTTGGTGATTTCGCAGGAAAACACCCCTTCCTGATTTTCAAATGTTAATTTACACGTATTCAAATCAAATGAGTATACATTCTCGCCTACTGTGTAATATGGGTACTCAATCAAATCTGAATTCATTGCTTCAATGGTTGAAATAATCGCATCATGTGAGAATTTCTGGGATTTAGTGAGTGTTACCGTTATCACTTGTGACTTAGCCACCAAACTAGCCGTCATTAATAAAAAGGTGCAGATTACATGTTTCATTTTTCATAGTTTTTAAATGTTATTTTTTGATTTTAATAAGATCCAACCTGCTAACGGTAAGACTCCCATGTATAGAATGTGATAGCATAGCATACCAAAGAATTGGTTAAGACTATCGGGGTCACTGGCGAACCATTCAAGGCATTTCTTGGTTAGGAAACAAAATGTGGTTAGAAAGATGAGCACTACAAGTGCGGTACGTTGCTTTTTCATGATAGCGAGATTCAGAGGTTTATTATTTAATGTAATATTTGATCGATTGATACAGCGTATACATTCCGCTTGGGACAACGACTAAGACTAAAAAGAGGCGATTGATGAGATTGATCCAAGCCCAAAAAAATAACCAACGCTCTGGAACTCCTGGGACAAATGTGTCGTGTAACAATTGAGTCACAATGTGAACCGTAATAAAAATGAATGTGAACTTTTTCATGGCTATCAGAATTAGGGGTTAATACGTTTATGAACCGGTAACTTCTGAATTAGATAAGAGCGCGCTGATTTCTGAATTCTTATTTTAATACGAATAAAGAAAAATAATATTGTCAATGAGATTGTAAAAAAACTTTCTAATCTAAATTTGCATCGAACATCCACACATAAGATAGTATCTTACGTCCGACGCCTTCAGCAATGAGGGCGTTTCTTTTTTGTACAATACAGAAAAATAATCTTAGAAGAAATGCAAAATGAAAAAGGTTATGCTTAGGAAAAACGAGATTGACTTGCCTCAACGAACTGCGGGTAGAACAAGCCTGAACCCGCAGCTAAAGTACCAATTGTTTGGATTGATTCCTCTTCGAAACGTAGTTTGACAATGGCTCTCAAGATTAAACCAACTACAACCGCGAACCACACGATCGTTTCCAATTGTAATTCCTTTTGGATTCGTTTCAATATTACTTTTGTATCTGCTGAACCAATCGGAACACCATTCACAAACATTTCCAGTCATATCATAAATTCCTAACTCGTTTGGTTGTTTGCCTCCTACAGTATGAGTTCTATTATCATTAAAGGCGACTAAACTCAAATCGTTTGATCCGCTGTAAGCGAAGCCCTTGGTTTTATTTCCCCCTTTGGCTGCATACTCCCATTCAGCTTCTGTTGGCAGACGGTAGTTCTTACCTGTTTGCCTATTTAACTTCTTAATAAAATTCTGCACATCGTCCCAAGAAACAGTTTCAACCGGACAATTAATGCAACAAGAAAAATAACTTGGGTTGGTGCCCATAATCGCTTGCCATTGGGCTTGGGTAACTTCGAATTTACCAATATTGAAAGAACTCAACTTAACAGTATGAACTGGGTTATCGTCTGATTCAAATGAGTTGCTTCCCATTTGAAAAGTTCCGCCTTCCACGAAAACCATTTCGTGATTTAGTAGATTTTCTTGCGCTACAGCGGCTACTGTTACCCCATAAATAAATAAAACTGTAGTCATTAAATATTTCATTTAAATAAATTTTATCGAAAGGTATAAAGAAAAAGATTCGTTGGGACCTTCTCAGAAAAAACAGAAACAGAATAGGCCACTTACTATCACTCCGTGATCAATTCTTCAAATCAATCGCTTCGCTGATTAAAAATAAAGTTCCAATTACAAAGTAGGAATTGCGGAGCAGGAATAACGTAGTTCCAACTTCCCCTCTCTTACCCTCTCTTAACCCCTCTTACCTTACGATTTCGATTTTCCCAATCGTAACCGCAAACCCAAAGACGGAACAACAGTGATTCCCTTCATCTGGAAAGACTCACCAATAAAATTCTGAAGCGTTCCGTAATTCTGATAATAAACGGCAAGGGCCGGAACGAAATAGAAGCGGCGATAACCAATCTTCAAGTTCGCGAAGGCGCCGAAACTGTTGATGGACTTCGATTCGGTGATGGCTGCTGTGTTCAATGCGGTGACAACTCCGTTCACATCCTGAATACGCGCATACGTGAACGGTGTGGTTGAATAATTCATGCGGGTGAAGTTGTAAGAAAGTCCGAATGAGATGGCTCCTATCGATTCTTCATTGCCTAAACCGTAACTGAAGATTAACGGAACAAGAATGTCCTTCCGACTAAAATCGTATTGTAACTTAGAGGTTAAAGGCTTTGCCCAAAAGGGTAACGATAAATCTTGACTCGAATACTGAAGTCCAATGCTTCCGTACCACTTGTCAGTAGCCATTAGGCTCATTCTTTTGAAGATAAATTTGCTTTAATAGAATCAATAAGGTTTCCTATAATCAAATGAATTGCTATTGCCCCAATAGTAAGGCATGCGTACCTCAACAGATCTGGTCCTGAATTATGTATAAAGTCCATAAAAGTTAAACAAATGAGAATACTAGCCGTAAGTCCAATCACACCAGAAAAAACATATAGGCAGTAACAGATTATTTGAAATAAATCACGTGTAAATTCAAAAAAGTCCTGTAGAAATTTTAACATAAGTATAGTTATTAAGAGTTTAATTATTACGATTCGAATATAGACTAACTAGAAAACTTTTTCGAAAATGACGGAGATATTCAAATTATTCAGACAAAACTGAATTAAACTCACTCTGAAGATTTTGGTTTAGGAATAATTGTAATTTCAAAGGATCTGATTGAAATCTTTGCGAAATAACATACGTTTTTTCATCAATAATGAGTTTGCCTTCTTTTAGTTTCACAATTTCTTTCTCTAAAATTTTCCGATCAGTTTGGCCCTTTATTTCATAAATATTAGGGGAATAGAAATAAACCTCGTAATAAAACCCTTTACTTTTTATAGAAAAAAAAATCATTAGGGTACTTATTGCAAGCAAAAAACTTCCTATGAACTGAATCAAAATTTCGAGAGAAGATTTTGCGAATGGTCCTGATGAAAATCCTAGAAACCACTCTAATCCGAAAACGATAAATAAGCCAAATGATATAATAATAGAAGCCCAAGATGGGCCCAACCACCTGCTATCTTTTTTGTAATAGTACTTTTCCTCACTTTTGGCTATGCATTCACCCAATTGGGGCTCAACCCATTTATTCGTATTTTCCATAACAAATTTTGTTTTTAATCATTTCCTACTGAATTTAGTTTATTGTCATCAATTCTTTTTGCTTCATATTTAAAAACGAAACCAATTTCTCTGGGTGGTTTCGAAACCTTGTAGGAATAGAATATTTAGTATTACTACCTAAAATTTGAATATTCGAGCCAATACTAACAAAAACATCTGATTCATTTAGTTTAACTGAGCTATCTAGAAAAACTATGCCTGTGCTATAATAAACAATACTACCATTTCTTTTTTTTCTAGACCGGAACAGCTCATAAACACCAATTGCAAGACTAATAAGTCCGACTATTTTAAGAAGAATCCATTCATCTTTAATGAGCCAAAAACCGATAACAAACATAAAAATAAATGGAAAAGTATCTTGTAAAAAATACAAATAACGATATCGACTTAACAATACTCCAACACATTCTCCTTCTTTTGGAAAATCCTCCTGAATGTGACAACATTTGTTGTGGCAATTTTCTTCATTCTGAATTTTTTCACTATCGCATATTTTGTGGTTATGACAGCAGCATTTTTTGTTTGAATCAATCATACTAATAACATTTGGATTTTCAATTAACGATAATTCTCTTAAAATAAATAAAAATTTAGCGAGCTCACAAATTCTTACAACAAGTAAAACGAAAAGTATCAAACATATAGTTCCTAACAAAAGACAACCTAAAGGATTAAAGCTCCAAAAAATCAAGCAAATTGTCAGAACAAAAAGAGATCCCGAAATAACAATAGAAATCCAAAACAAAAACCTAAATGCTATTTGCTCAATAACAGAATGAAGATATTCTTTATCCTTTCTACCCTTTAAAAGAAAGCTATACCAATTGACTAAATATGGGCTAGATTGGATTTCTTTTAACTCATTTGACCAATATACTTTTTTTTCTATCATTGGATCAATAATATATCCTTCGATAATCAATGCACTTTCATAAATTAACATTCCCATAAAAATAACTGCGACAAAAGCTAAAAATCCAGCGCTTGAGTCAACATCAAAATGACAATAAAATAGAAAAAACAACGGTAATAAGGATATACTTCCGGAAAGTAGTATTATAATGTAATTATGAATTTTTGATATTTGGTCTGTGCCTGGAATTATCATAAAAATATTAAATTAAAAATTGAAGTATATTCTTCCTTCACAAATCCAATGATTCAGATTATAAAAAACGTCTGATTACTAATTGAGTAAATTCAAATACCAATGATGAGTTAGAACTCCATCTGAACTCTTCACCCAGAGATTTAAGTAAAGCGAAAGCTTCCGATTTGCTCGAGTTATTCAATTGTTCAATCGTAAGTTCATATTTTTCATTATCTGAGTTGAAAAGTCCTTTATAGAAATTAAAACGTTGATTCAACGAAATATTTTTTTTCAAATCGGTTATAGGCATATTCTGCAATCTAATTCCCTGCAATTCGCGCATTATATCATTCAACAATCCAATCATTTTATCATCTTGAGAAGAATTTTGATCTGGCATATTTGCAATCTGAATTTTCTCCGATATCATTAAAGCAGCGGATAAGTCACCGATATAATCCAAAGATATCTTATCATCAAAGTTGCCATTTCTTTGCTTAAAAATATTTGATTTAGTCTTGATATTTATTCGGGAATTTTCATCTGATAATTGAAATTCCTCAATATCCTTCAAACTAAATTTAACGAAAGTTAATTTTTTTCTTATTTGCTTGTAAAAAACAAATTGATCTCCTTCAAAATACAAATCACTATCACCTATGCATCTGTTGTAACGTCCAATTTCAATAGATTGAGCCCATAACAAAATAATAAATCCCAAATTGGTAACCGTCAACAGAACAAACCCAAAATATTCAATCCAACCAACAGGATCTTTCATTATCAAAGCGGAACCAAGAATCCATATTAATACTGAGACTGAAGGTAAGATCAACACTCTGACACGAACATCTAATTTCTTGAAAATTAAATTTTGTACTGCACCGATTTGCACAGAATAAATATTACAACGATCCATAATTATTATTTAGATTGTAACAAATATAAATGTCTTTTCAAATAATTAGAGACAGAAAACAACAATACCTGATATCCTTAGTCAAGAGCTTATATCTTCTTTCTAACTAAGGAATGAGAAACAGTAGGAGAAACCAATAATCACTCCTTGATCAATTGCTTCGCAATCAATCGCACGCGATCAAAGCTTCGCTGAAAATTTCTTACTTATTCTTCCCCTCTCTTACCCTCTCTTACCCTCTCTTAACCCCTCTTACCTTACGATTTCGATTTTCCCAATCGTAACCGCAAACCCAGCGAAGGAACAACCGTAACGCCCTTCATCTGGAAAGATTCTCCAATGAAGTTTTGAAGGGTGCCGTAATTCTGATAATAAACCGCGACGGCAGGAACGAAATAGATATAACGGAAACCAATCTTCATGTTGGCGAAGGCGCCGAAACTGCTGATGTTCTTGGTTTCTGTGATGGCAGCTGTGTTCAATGCCGTGACAACTCCGTTCACATCCTGAATACGCGCATACGTGAACGGTGTAGTTGAATAGTTCATACGGGTGAAGTTGTAAGACAGTCCGAATGAGATGGCTCCTATCGATTCTTCATTGCCCAATCCGTAACTAAAGATTAACGGAACAAGAATGTCCTTCCGACTAAAATCGTATTGCAACTTTGAGGTTAAAGGCTTCGCCCAAAAAGGAAGCGATAAATCTTGACTCGAATACTGAAGACCAATGCTTCCGTACCACTTGTCAGTAGCTTCTTCCGAGAAGTCGTCTATATTACCCAAGGATCCCAAAAACTGATATTGGACATCAACGGATTTTGCCCTTCCAACTTTTTTAAATCCGACATCGAAGCGTTCTGCAATTCCGTAGCGAACCGCAAATTCAAATCCTCCACCAATGGGATCGAAGTTATTCGCAATAAGCGCCTCTCCTACTTTCTGCCAATCGGTTGCCACTGCATTCGATTGAGCCAATGAAACGGTATCCAATGAGCCATTCAATAAATTATCGAGGTTAATGTCAACCGCACTAGCCACCTTGCCCATAGGCGCAGAAGGTAGGTTGTAAGTTTGATTGGTAGCCACTACCCAATTGCCTTTCGGAGTAACTTTACCTGAATTCGTTATGGCTCTGGGAGCGACACAACTGCTTACCGAAACAAGCAACCCGAAAATCCAAACGTACTTTTTCATTCTATGAATTCTTTTTTAGTGCCTTCGCGCGATTCCAATATTCGTCCATTTCATTCAAGGTCATCTCGCCCATCTGCTTTCCGTCTTTCGCGCTCTCCGTTTCCAAATACTGAAAACGATAAATGAATTTCTTGTTCGTTTTCTCTAATGCATCTTCCGGATGGATTCCTTTAAAACGCGCGTAGTTGATCAGCGAAAAAAGTAAATCGCCGAATTCTTCTTCTTGATCTTCTTTCGTTTTGGCCTCTTTGAATTCATTCAATTCTTCCAAAACCTTTTCCCAAACCTGATCGGCATTGTCCCAATCGAACCCCACTCCTTTCGCCTTGTCTTGAATGCGCTGCGCCTTCACCATAGCAGGTAACGAACGAGGCACACCTTCCAACACACTCTTCTTTCCTTCCTTCAATTTTAATTTTTCCCAATTGGAAAGCACCTCCGCTTCATCTTTCACCACAACATCTCCGTAAATATGCGGATGTCTTGAAATAAGCTTTTCACAAATGGAATTCAAAACATCGGCTATATCGAAAGCCTCGGTCTCACTGGCAATGCGCGAATAAAATACCAAATGAAGAAACACGTCGCCCAACTCTTTCTTCACTTCTTCCATATCACCATCTAGAATAGCATCGCCCAATTCATAGACTTCCTCTATGGACAAATGTCGAAGACTTTCCAGAGTCTGCTTCATGTCCCATGGACATTTCTCGCGCAGCTCGTCCATGATGGTTAACAAGCGCTCGAACGCCTCTTTCTTCTGCTCTACTGTGTTCATTCGCCTTGGAGTGCTTCGATCATTAATGTTAAAATTTCCTGTGCCGCTGTGGCAATCTTAGTCCCTGGACCAAAGATGCCTACACACCCTGCGTTATATAAAAATTCGAAGTCTTGCTCGGGTATTACTCCTCCGGCAATAACCCCAATATCTTCACGTCCTAATTTTTTCAATTCGGAAATTAATTCCGGAATTAACGTCTTATGTCCTGCTGCTAAAGAAGATACTCCGACCATGTGAACGTCGTTCTCCGCAGCTTGCTTCGCAACCTCAGCAGGTGTTTGGAACAACGGTCCCATGTCTACATCGAATCCAATGTCTGCAAACGATGTGGCAATCACTTTCGCTCCGCGATCGTGTCCGTCTTGTCCCATCTTCGCAACCAAGATGCGCGGTCTTCTTCCCGCTAACTCTGCAAATTCATCTGAGCGTCTGCGAGCTTCAATAAAGTCTTTGTCCATGGCCGATTCGTTTGAATAAACTCCTGAAATACTTCTAATCTGTGCGGAATATCTTCCGTACACTACCTCCAAAGCACTTGAGATTTCTCCTAAGGTTGCACGCAAGCGCGCTGCTTCCACCGAGAGTGCCAATAAGTTTCCACTTCCACTCTGCGCCGCTTCTGTTAAGGCTTTCAGAGCCTTTTGACAAGCTTCTTCGTTGCGTTCAGCTTTTGTTTTCACTAATCTTTCGATTTGTGAAATACGCACAGCGTCGTTGTCGACTTGCAAAATATCCATGGCGCTTTCTTCTTCCAACTGGAAAATATTCACGCCAATAATCTTATCTCTTCCGCTGTCTATGCGTGCCTGCTTTCGCGCTGCGGCTTCTTCAATGCGTAATTTTGGAATTCCCGCTTCAATGGCTTTGGTCATTCCACCCATCTCTTCCACTTCTTCAATCAACTTCCACGCGGCGTCCATAATTTCTTGCGTTCGCTTTTCCACCACTTCACTTCCACCCCACACATCGACTACTTCGCAAAGACCTGTTTCTTCCTGAATGATTAACTGCGTGTTTCGTGCAATGCGCGCGCTGTTATCGGTAGGCAAGGCAATGGCCTCATCGAGCGCATTGGTATGCAAACTCTGCGTTCCACCCCATGCGGCACCGAGCGCTTCAATGCATGTGCGAGCGACGTTGTTGTATGGATCTTGACGCGTAAGTGACCAACCGCTGGTTTGACAGTGGGTTCTTAACGCCATTGATTTTTCGTTTTTCGGGTTGAAGGACTTAATCAGTTGCGCCCACAACACGCGTGCTGCGCGCATCTTCGCAATTTCAGTTACGGTGTCCATGCCTATGGCCCAGAAGAACGACAAGCGCGGTGCGAAATCGTCGATGCTCATGCCCGCTTTCAATCCAGCTCGGACATATTCCAATCCGTCTGCCAACGTATACGCCAATTCAATTTCTTGAGTCGCACCTGCTTCTTGCATGTGGTATCCCGAAATAGATATCGGATTGAATTTCGGCATTTCCTTCGAACAGAATTCAAAGATGTCTGAAACAATACGCATGCTTGGCGTTGGCGGATAGATGTATGTATTTCGAACCATGAACTCTTTCAGAATATCGTTCTGAATGGTTCCGGTTAATTGTTCTGGACGAACACCTTGTTCTTCAGCGGCTACGATGTAGAAGGAAAGAATCGGAAGCACAGCTCCATTCATGGTCATGCTCACCGACATTTCGTTCAACGGAATTTCATGAAACAAGACTTTCATGTCTTCCACTGAATCTATGGCTACTCCTGCCTTTCCAACGTCTCCTTTCACACGCTCGTGATCGCTGTCGTATCCGCGGTGCGTGGCTAAATCGAAAGCAACAGACAAACCTTTTTGTCCCATGGCCAAGTTGCGCTTGTAGAACGCATTCGATTCTTCCGCTGTGCTGAAACCGGCATACTGACGAATGGTCCACGGACGAACGGTGTACATGCTTGCGTATGGTCCGCGTAAAAACGGCGCTGCTCCTGCTCCCCACGTTGCAGCCTTCGCTTCTTCATTGAAGTTGAAGCCCACTTCTTTCCAATTCAATTTACTCATGACTGCACATATTTATTTTCGCCCACTACAACACGTTGTGCATGTTGAAGGCTTCTTTCTTCTTTTTTACTTTGAATGAAATGTTCCAATTTCTCGGAAGTTTCAAATTCCTTCATGGTCTCCAGCGCCTTTGTGGAAAGGTCTTCCGTCAGTTTTTCCAAGGTGTAACTTCCTTTCGCTAAATCGGAATATTGATCGAAGTAAGATTCTTCAATGAGTAGATGTTGAATGTTTCGTGCCCAACGCAATTGCTCGTTCACATCAGTGGCATTGGCGAAATCCATTGGAAGGACTTCAATGCGATTGGCTCCACCTACGCATGCGGCGAGGGTCTGAATGGTTGCGCGGATTAAGTTATTGTCGGTGTCTTTTTTTGCTTGAAAATATCCGTCTGTTTGCACCTTCACGAAAGCGTGATTCGAGCAGGCATGCTCGACAGTTCCTGTCTTTATTACGTGAGACCACACCGCGCGGAAAGCGCGCAGCTTGGCGATTTCAACATACAATTCGCTTCCAACTGAAAAATGAAACAGGATTTGTGCGGAAGCATCGTCGATGGACAAATGCGTATTTTCTATGAATTCAATTCCAGCTAAAACAGCAAATGCGATTTGTTCCGACGCTGTTGCGTGGTTGCCGAACCATGCGTTTGTGATGATGTGTTTGGAATGAATGAATGAGAGAACGCCAGCACGATCTTGTGTTTCGTAGGCTTGTTTTAGGGCGTCTATCTGATCGTCGGCTTGCTCGGCATGCGCCTCTAACTCCCAGTTGATGAAGCCGACGAAGATGTCTTTCAACGCCACCTTCATATCACTAGCGTTGAAAGAAGCCGGAATGGTCAGGCTGTTCGCACCGCCGTTCAAGGCCTCCAACGCCAGACCATTCCATTGAAGTGGATCTATCGTCTTAAACGATTGGTGCAATTGCCACGAAGGTGCTGCGCGAAAAGTAGGCTCCTCTGTAGATTTCGCTTCTGTTGAATAGGGAAATAAAAAAATCCCTTCTTCCGTCTGGCGAACCAACGAGTCGAGGGATTTTCCTTTTAATTCTTTCTCGGCTAGCGATTGCCAGTCTTGAAGTGATTGATTTGAAAAAACTTCGTTCCGAATATTCATGCAACGAAGTTAATTCGAAAATGCTTATCTAAAGAGTGTCAACGACCCCATTAATTCAACAGGTTCGCTGCTGCCAATAGCCTTAGCTCGAAGCTTCCAAACATAGGCGTCGTTCGGCACGTAGTAAGATCCATTTCCTTTGAATGTACCATTCCATCCTTTCGTAGAATCGTTGGTTTCAAAAACCAAAATACCCCAGCGATCATATATCGCGAAGTAGTAATCGGTCGGATCATATCCATTCAAAACAGGAATAAATACTTCATTTAAATTATCGTCGTTCGGAGTGAACGTGTTAGGCACATAATACAAGAACGGCTCTTTCTGGAAGTTCGCGATAATGGTATCGGTTCCAGTGAAAATAGCTGAAACCTGATCAGCTGTAAGATTCGGATTAATTGGCGTTCCAGCAACAGACTGCCAACCTGTGAACAACCAATACGCTTCTGGAATAGCCGTGAAGTTCACAGGAATGTTGTCTTCGTTTTCAATGGTCAATGAAGTTGTTGTTGCGTTCCCAGTATCGAACAAAACGGTTCCCGCAGCTGCAGGATTAACAATAACGGTAAGCGGATGATGCGGTGTAACATCGAACACAGCCACCAACGTATCTTCTTGTGTGAAGTTGAAATTCACATTCGAACTGGAAAGCGAAGGCAAAAGAACGTGGTTATTTATTTCCCAGTGGTTGAAGGCAGTCCACGAATCAATTGGAGAAGCGACGAAGTTCATGAATGTGTTTTCAGAAAAGACTTGTGTTGAAGGAAGCGGAGTCCAAGGAGTTCCGTTCATCGTTACGGTTCCTGCTCCCGCTGGTTGAACGTTTACTGTCAAAGGGAATTCATCGATGATCGTGAATACCGCTACCAACGTGTCACTCACCATTAAATGTAAGATGACATCCGGAGTGAGTGTATTCGGATTCAGTGGATGATTGTTTATTTCCCAGTGATCGAACAAGGTTACTCCGGGAATTTCATTCGCGTTGAAGGTATAGTCAATGTCTGCGAGTATTTCGTTGCTCCAAGGATAAGCGGCTAGCACGGTTCCGTCCATAGTTACCGTTCCTGCACCTACTGGCATTACATCTACTTGAAGAATCGCATGCGGTGTCTCATCGAAAATGGCGATTAATGTATCGGGAGCGCAAGGATTTAAATGAATAAATGTTGAAGTTGTGTTGGGGAAAAGGGTTGCGTTGGTAGATTCCCAATGGTTGAACGTAAACCAAGGATTCGCGGTAACGCTGAATGAGGTTGAATCTCCTGCGTTTACAATGAATGTTTCCGGATAAGTAACTTGTGCAGTTCCATTAAATACAATATTTCCTGCTCCAGCCGGCACAACATCGCTTAAAATAGTAACGGGACCTGAAGCTGGAATTCCAAATATGGCTTGCAACGTTACATCTGATTGAACAATTAAAGTGGTAATTGAAGCCGTTGGATCGGCAATTATGCCAGTACCGCTTATTATTTCCCAACCTTGGAAGGAGCTACACGGACCCACAACTGAATCTATTATTGCTTCAATGTCAATCTCCAAATCCCCGAAATAGGTTCCTGAAAACGGGGTTTCGTACGGACTCAGCTCTGTCTCTCCAATTACAATATCGCCCACTCCATCGATTTGGAAAGTGACCGTGTATGGAACGACATCGTAACAATCTGTTATTCCACCTATGATTTCATTGTTACAACGAGCGAGAATAAAATCGCGAACACCCTGCACGTTGTTGTTCCAGGTAGTTACATTACCTCCCCAACGCTGAATTTGTCGAGGCATCTCAGGCTCAATCACAAGCACCATGCTGTCTAAAACTTCAATCATTCGCTCACAAGAGAAAATGGTGTTCGACAATTCAGCGTAACGTTGAATGTAGTCGGCGAAGAAATCAGGATTGTCAAATAAGGCGTTTAAAACAGGAATGTGTCCTTGTCCTCCGACATTTCCCTGCCCTTCTACCTGACACGGGTCTGAATTTGGCTGTGTGCTGCCAACTCCTGTGTAATTGGCACCGTGACCAAATGTGTTGTCGTTATCCCAAAGGGCATATCTCCAACGTCTTCCGTCACCAAGCGGATTCGTACCGCGCCACCAAGCTGTATTCCAATTCAACCAATCGGTACAAACGGTGTAACCATTCAAAATAAAATAGTCAATTAAACTCATGGTGTTGAACTGCGAAACCACATAATCGTAGTTGGCTTGGTTGGCCATACTGTTGGTAGTTGTGAAGTTCACAAACGTGTTCCACTGTGTTTGTGGATTAAATGTTGGAGCTGCAGCGTATTCGGTCCATGTCCCGCCCCATGTTTTCAAGAAGTCTACATTACCCGCAGGCTGATCAAAGTAATAATCAGTATAATCGGTATCGTCTACTTTCTCACGAATTTCATAAACGCCCCAATATTGACCGTTGATGTAAAGAATACAATTTCTGGTTTTACGCTCATCGAGGTGAAGGTCTCCTATCAACGATAATTCACATACATAGGCGTCACGAATATGAGCACCACCATTTGAAAACGGATAGTTGTCGTTTGCTGCCGCTTTAAAAATTAGACGCTGATAGCTTTGTCGATCGCTTGTATGAAGCATCGGATGCTCTAATTCGTGATCATATCCTAAAGCATCACGTGTTACATAATCAAATCCTCTTTGTCCATATGCATTCGAGTCGTTCCCGTGCTCATTGCTATCTCCTGATGATTCTACCGTGAATGTTCCGCTTTGAAAAAACTCGAGATGTGTAAGCTCATCTCCGTTCCAACCTCCGTCAAGCGTAGTTCCTGAAATAGAAACCACCGGAATGGTGTGATTATCGTTTCCGAAGAAATACGTATTGGTTTCTGTAAATGAAGGAAGAGTAGTCGCTGCAGGCGAGTAAACAATTGCGCGAAGAACTGTAGTTGTATTGATGTTAATCGACCCCGTGTATAACGTGCTGGTGTTAGAAGGTTGAGATCCGTTTGTGGTGTAATAAATTGTTCCTCCAACTTCAGTCGTTGAAAGGGTCACGCTAATTGGAGCTGCGTAATATCCAGCTTGTACGTTCATTGTTGGACGAACAGCATAACCTGTGGCAGTTGCACCAGCATTAACGGCGCCTTGAGATGGATTGGTTTGAATAACCATGCTACCCGTTCCATTCGGAACACGTCCGTATGACTGATTTCGCTGATTCGGGCTGATTACATCGAAATCATAACTCTCCAAAATAACTCCTGCAGGGCTTGAGAAAACCAATTCCTCTCCGTTGGATTGTGATACTTTGAAATTTGTATTAGTCTGGCCTAAAAATCCTGGATCATACGCACCTACTCCACTAACTAGAATGAGTTTGTAACCATTAGCAGGAACGCTAACTGTTGCTGGAATCTGATATTTCTGTGGGTTGAGGACATTATCGCTAAGCCAATAACCACCGATATTTACTGCAGCGCCTGTTGGATTGTAAAATTCCACCCAGTCTTCAAACTCACCGCCTACCGCGTAGTCGGAATAGTTCGCAAAACAGAATTCGTTTATGACGACTTGAGAAGAGCTTGAAAAAGATGCTGTCAAGGCCAAGAAAATGACAGCTGATCTTTTTAGTATATTTAAAATCATTGGTTTCAGTATGGTTTCCTATGTTAAGACAATAATACGAAACAATAGGTTGCACCCGAGTCAATTTTGGAAAAAGAAAAGACTAACCTTGAAGTGTTAGCCTTTTTTATTTGGGTGTTTCAACAATGAAATTATATTTGTGAAAAATTATACCATGGGACATTCAAACGACGATCACGGACACATTCCACACGAAGCTGAACAAAACGAAATAGGCGGACCAGTACTTTTCGCAATAACGCTTTTTGCACTTGTTATTGGGGTTATCTATTTTCTTATTCAGTGGTCTTAAACCATTAGCGTCGAATGGTCATTTCATTCAAGAGATGGCCAGCCCCGGCGTAGATGTCAATCACCCAAAGCACGTAGCGCGCATCTGTCATTACATTTCGACAGATTTCCGAATTGAAATAGAGATCACTCATGGTGCTTTCCCATGTTCTGTCGAAGTTTATACCTATCCATTCGCCACTTCCGTTTAAGGCCGGAGAACCAGAATTCCCGCCTGTTGTGTGATTACTTCCAGTAAAACAAACAGGCAAAGTTCCATTCACACCGTAGCTTCCGAACTCTTTGTTTTGCAGCAACATTTTCAATCTGTCGTTGATCTCGAAATCTGGATTACCCGTGCTGTTCTTATCTAATATTCCTTGTCCTGTTGTGAACGGAGTATAAGCCATTCCATCTACTGGAGCACTACCCTCTACTTTTCCGTAAGTCAATCGAAGAGTAGAATTTGCATCGCACCACTTCTCTTGTTTTCCGCGTAATTCTTCCAACAAGAAAACATATTGTTCCATGAGTTGGTCGTGTTTTGAATTGAATTCTCGCTTCGAAGGAACCAACGTGTTCATGTAGTAATCGTTCAGAGCTGAGGCCTGAATGAACAAATATTCCGCGTTTAATCGCTTGGCGTATTTCTTAGACTTTCCACTCATGGAAATGAATGTATCTTTTGAAAAGGAACGAATCATTCCCAAGAACACTGCACTGTCTGCAACCATAGATTGTTTGAACCATAGATCTGCTGAGGCTTCGCGAGAGAGTTTTGAATGTTTGAAATGAATAACTCCTTTCGTGAATTGTTCGAACAAAGAAGACATCGCCAAAAATCTTTTCTTATCGGTTTCTAAATCGTAGTCTTTGTAGAAGGCTTTAGCCGTTTCCAAAAACTCGTTCATCTTTCCTTCCCACTGATTACCTTTTTTCAATTGAGCTCCTTGAACCAAAATCTCATTAAAATCTTGATAGAGCTGAAATACTTCTGGACCGTTGAACACGAATTCAGCATAAGCAGCAGCGGCCATATTCACTCCGTAATAGTCTTTGTAAAGCTTGTCAATGGTGGAAAGTAAATTTGAATATTCCAATTCTTTGTTTGAAAGCTTCGCTGTTTCCAACCACTTCGCTTCTTCATCTTTCTTCAATTGAATCGCGTTGAATTTATTCAATCCCAACTCCTGACCTTGCCATTTCTTGTAGGCGTTCGCCACACTGCTTTGTTTCGCTGCATATTTAATCCGAAGCGCGTCGCTGCTTTTCATGGCTGCATTGATAACTTCCAAATTCTTTTCACGGAAGTCAATGCGCATTGGAGCCAATTGCTCGTGGTTGTAGGCCACACCTGCAGATGTCAACAAGTGTTCTGTTCTTCCAGGAAAACCATACACCATGGTGAAATCGCCTTCCTTCACTCCTTTCAATGAAATAGGAAAGTGATGGGCTGGTTTGAATGGTTTGTTTGATGCCGAATATTCCGCTGGTTCATTCTTGTCGTTTGCATAAATACGAAAAACTGAAAAATCTCCAGTGTGTCTTGGCCATACCCAGTTGTCGGTATCTCCTCCGAACTTTCCAATGCATGAAGGCGGAGCTCCCACCAAACGCACATCGTTGTATGTCTTCGTCAACACCAAAAAGAATTGTGTGTTGTAATTGAATCCTCGAACGAATCCGTCGCATTTTTTTTCAGCTTTCTCTCTTTTGGCAATTGCGCTCAACAAATCTTTCATTTTCGCAGCACGATCTTTTTCTTCAACGCCTATCATTCCTTTTAAAACATCTTCCGTAACATCGCGCATTTCGATAACGAAGGTGGCCGTAAGCCCAGGACATGCCTTTTCATCCTCGCGTTTCATGGCCCAAAAACCGTTCTTCAAATAATCGTGTTCAACGCTAGAATGGTATTGAATGTTATCGAAGCCACAGTGGTGATTGGTGAAGAGTAGTCCTTCGTTTGAAACCATTTCTCCTGTGCAGCCGCCGCCGAATATGACTATTCCATCTTTCAAAGATGTATTGTTGATTGAATAAATTTCTTCTTTCGAAAGTTTCAATCCATTGGCTTTCATGTCGTCGAAAGCGGCATTCAAGACGGAAGGAATCCACATTCCTTCGAAAGCGAAGGAATAAAAAGATGTTAGAATGAATAGAAAACTAAGGGTGTGTGTTTTCATTATATAAATTTATAAAATACGAATCTACGAAATAGTGAAAATATCTTGCTTCTTTACGAACCAATAATAACAAGCCCAAGTTCCCATTGCCATTCCCATAATCATGGGTACCAGAAAACCTAAGAAAGGCCGTTGCTCTCTCTCTGGGAGTTCTTGTTGCAATATGTACATGTGCAGTGGAATGACAATAATTAGCAGGCAAATAAATAAAAAAAGAAAATTAAAGCCGTTGTTCACTCCTACAGCCAATTTGTAATATTTCGACTTTTTAAACTCCTCGAAATCCTGACGGGCATATTCTCTCGCTCTGTTTCTTGCAGCGTATTCCTTTTGTTGGTAATACTGCTGGTAGCTAGGAGTTACTCTTCTATTCTGTGCTAGATCGTATGCCTTGCGCTGTTTTTCATCTCCAAGAAATTCATACGCTGCGTGAATCTCTATAAAACGCAAATGCGCATCGGGATGCGCATTTTTGTCGGGATGAAATTGCTTACACCCGTTTCTGTAAGCTGTTTTAATTTCTGTGCTCGAAGCGTTTCTAGATACACCCAATATGAAGTAGTAATCTTTCACGCTTCAAAATATTAGTTTCTTCTTGCGAAAACGCGCAACAAGAACATGAATAAATTCACGAAGTCTAAGTACAATGAAAGTGCACCCATTAACGCAAGCTTAGACGCTTCGGCAGTACCGAACTCCACCCCTGCTCCAATTCGCTTAATCTTCTGTACATCGTATGCTGTAAGTCCGGTGAATACTAAAACACCCACACATGAGATGATATAATCCATTTGTTCGCTCCTCATGAACATATTCACGACAGAAGCGATAACAATTCCAATAACAGCCATCATTAATATTCCCCCGAACTTGGTTAAATCTGTTTTGGTGGTATAGCCAATGAATGCCATAGCTCCGAAAAGTCCAGCGGTAATGAAAAACACTTTAGTAATAATTCCAAGATCATACACCAAGAAAATAAAGCTCAAGCTTATTCCCATTACAGCTGCATATCCTAAGAACACGGCTAATAATGTGGTGAAAGACATTTTATTAAATCCGAAGTTCATGGCTAGGATAAACGCAAACGGAGCAAACATAACAACCCAACCGAGAATAGTCATTCCCGAACGATCTACTAAAGAAAATACTAGATCTGTTGTCCCAAACAAATAGGCCAAAGCACCTGAAATGGCTAATGCCAAAGCCATATAGGCAAATACGTTGGATACGAATGATTTTGTTACAGCGTCGTCATTTACAAATACGCCATCATTAAAGTTTAAATTGTTGTTCATGGTTTATTTTATTTATTCAGTTGGAGTAAACTTACAAATTCTTTTCTTGTTGTGTCACTTGTTAAAAACAATCCGCTGTATGCACTCGTAGTCGTGGTGCTGTGTTGTTTCGACACTCCGCGCATTTGCATACAAAGATGATGACAATCTAAAACAACTGCCACACCGACAGGATTCAACGCTTTTTGAATGCTATCGCGAATTTCAATTGTCAGTCTTTCTTGCACTTGAAGTCTTCTTGAAAAAACATCGACCACACGTGGTATCTTACTTAACCCTACAATCTTTCCATCTGGAATATAGGCCACATGCGCTTTTCCGAAGAAGGGCAACATATGGTGCTCACACAAACTGTATACTTCAATGTCTTTCACAATGACCATTTCAGAATACGACTCGTGAAAAATAGCTCCATTCAAAACTTCATCTGCACTCTCCTCATACCCCTTCAACAAATGTGAATACGCCTTTGCAACACGCTCTGGCGTTTTCAACAATCCTTCACGCTGAGGATTTTCACCTACAGCGGCAAGTATTTGCTCCACTGCCATTTCAATCGTTTTCTGATTATCCATTACTTCCCGCCGTAGTATTCTACGTATTGATTTTCTGTTTCTGTTACTTTAATGCAATGCAATTGACAACCTTTCTCGTTCACCAACTCTTCCAATTGTTCCCAAATTGCAATGGCAACATTCTCAGTTGAGGTCTTCATTCCTTTCATGAACTCCACGTCCATGTTCAGATTCTTGTGATCTAATTTGTTTATGACTTGCGTCTTCACAATAGTGCTCAAATACTTTAAATCCATGCAATAGCCAGTTGTTGCATCTGGAACACCTTTCACCGTAATGAATAACTCGTAGTTGTGTCCGTGCCAATTCGGATTAGAACATTTTCCGAATGTCTCGAAATTCTTTGCCTCATCCCACTCGTCGTGCCACAACTTATGCGCTGCATTGAATCTTTCTCTGCGTGTGGCGTAAACTAATTTTTCCATGTTTCAATAATTGTTATAAAAGTAAATCACTTGAACCTTCTAATTGTTCGAAGTCTTCAATAGATTTTAAGATCTTGTTGTAGATAATTCGTTACGTAATCTTTCACTCCTTCCTCCAAAGAATGAAAGGACTTACTGTAACCAATTGAAATTAACTTGTTCATGTTCGCTTCGGTGAAGTATTGATACTTGTCGCGAATGTCTTCCGGGGTATCAACAAAAGAGATTTTCGGTTCTTTTCCCATTGAATGAAAAGTAGCGGTTGCTAAATCTAAAAATGTTCTAGCCTTTCCACTTCCCAAATTATAAATGCCTGAATCTTTTCGGTGATGCATTAAGAAAATAAGCACTTCAACCAAATCTTTCACATAAACGAAGTCGCGCATTTGTCCACCGTCTGTGAAATTCGAATTGTGACTGCGGAACAATTTCATTTCGCCAGACTTTCCAATCTGATTGAAGGTATGCCAGATAACGCTGGCCATGCGGCCTTTGTGGTATTCATTCGGACCGTATACGTTGAAGAACTTCAAGCCTGCCCAGAAGTATGGCGCTTCTTCTTGTTGAAGTGCCCAAACATCGAAATCTTGCTTCGATTGTCCATAAGGATTCAAAGGTTTCAATTGCGGAATGGTCGCATGATCATCGTTGTATCCGAGCTCTCCGCCACCATAAGTCGCTGCAGAAGAAGCGTAGATAAAAGGAATGGCATGTTTCGCGCATGTCTTCCACAACGATTGTGTGTAATGAAGATTTAAGCGATCGAAAATTTCAACATTAAATTCCGTTGTATCAGTTCTGGCTCCAATGTGGAAAACACATTCGACTTGATTCTGATTTGCTTCCAACCAAGTTGGAAATTCATCTCGGTGAACGATTGCCGTATATTTTTTTCCTTCCCAATTTCTTTTTCGATCTTCTCGTGAAAAGTCATCGACCAAAACCAAATCGAAAAAACGATCTTCATTCAATCTCGCTACCAACGCCGATCCTACGAATCCGGCTGCTCCTGTTACAATTATCATGTTGCAAATTTAATTTAAATAATGCGCAAGAACGCCTTCTTTCAAAGCATATTCAGATTGATATATTTTATTGAAGTTCGATTGTTCTAAAACGAATTTCAGCAAATACGTTGAAAGCGGCATGTACTCGGCACGCATCTGCGGAATACTCGGATGCTTCAAGCGTTCTTCCAATGTGCTTCCCATGAGCCATTGATGTATTGATGGATATGCGTTGAAAGGAATCTCATTTAATTTTCTAGAACCTTCGGTAGAACTTTCAGTAGAACGTTCCGTAAAACCTTTCGCAGAATCTTGCGAAGCATCTTTCGGAGAATCTTTGGCTCCGCCAAACTGGTACATATCAAACAGCGTATCAAAAGACCCTGAAGACCCGACTAAAACACGCGCTGGATTTTCCTTCAAAAAAGAAATGAGATCTAGAAGTTCCTTGTTCAAATGACCTCTTAGTCGATTCACATCGTCTTGATTAATTCTTGAAGCGGGATTGAGCATTCCATGTATGCGGCTTACGCCTAGCAAATAGCTTTTGCGCCACAACGGCTTTTGGTCTCGCACGAAAATAAATTCGGTGCTGCCACCACCGATGTCCATGATTAAATAATCTTCTTTAATCTCTTGAGTGGTTTGAACCACTCCTTCAAAAATGAGTTCGGCTTCACGGTCTCCGGAAATAACTTCCATGTCGAAATTCAAATGCTTCTTCACACGCGTAACAAAATCCTTTCTGTTCGAAGCCTCTCTTACCGCGCTGGTGGCGAAGACGCGAACGTCTTTCACTTCTAACGAATCAATTACATTCCTATAGGAATACAACGCATCTATTCCGCGGGCCATTCTAGCGGGCATTAGCAGATTTTCAGAGAATCCACCTGTTCCCAACTTCACCGGAAGCTTGGTGTTGAAGAGTGTCTTCCACTTTCCTTCCACCTTTTCCTTCACCAATAAATTAAAGGTGTTGGTTCCGCAATCGATGATGGCTACGCGCTGATTGTTATTTAATTCGACTGACGTATCCATTTCCATAAATCTTTGTAACTCACTTTTTTTCCGTACGACAAAATACCGACGCGATAAATTTTTGCTCCTAACCAAATGAAAAATAAGAAGGCCACTATAAGCGCAGCCATGGCGCTAATGAGATGCCACACGCCTATATTTCCAATAGCGGTTTTCACCATAATTGTTATGGGTGAAGTCAACGGAAATATGCTGAAGAAATTTCCAATTGGACTTTCAGGATTGGTAATGAGCATGGCCGAAACTATGTAGGAAAAGACCAACGGAAGTGTCACAGGCAGCATGAATTGTTGCGTATCTGAATCGCTGTCAACAGCAGCACCAATGGCCGCGAAGAGTGAAGCGTACAATAAAAATCCGCCGATGAAAAAGAAGATAAACATTCCTACCATCAACGGCCAGTTGATTAAGAAGATCCAATTGATGGCTTCGTTGTTCATGAGCGATTGCGCCATGGCGGCTTGATTCATACCGTTTCCAACCACTGCTCCGTTTTCTAAAACAGCAGCACCGTTCACCAAATGAGATTCGAAATAATTCAATCCGATGGTTGCTAAAACAGCAGAAAGAATAACCCAAATAAGGAATTGTGTTAGACCAACCAATCCAATTCCAACCACCTTACCCATCATGAGTTGAAAGGGTTTCACCGAGCTAACCATGACTTCAACAATGCGACTTGTCTTCTCTTCCAGGACACCGCGCATAACTTGCACGCCATACATGAAGATGAACATGTAAATTAATATGGCGAAGACGAATCCAATGACAGCGCGCTCTTGCGTGTGATCTTCTTCACCCAACTTGTTAATGTTTATCTCTGCGAAACTTACATCGAGTTTCGCGCGTTTGTATTTCTCGTAGTCGAGTTTCAATGAGTCAACAACTCGGAATCGTTCGAGTGATTCTTGCAAGTCGTTCTTCAATTTACCTTGAATATTTTCGGAAGGAAAATTATCGAAGTACATGTTGCATTTCCCATCGTTGATTGTGATCTCGTCGAGCTCAATCATGATGTTGTAAAAACCATCTTTCAATTCTTCGGGCTTCTGAATCTTTTCTGTGAATCCGTAGATGACTTGATCGTTGTTTTTGAATTGATCTGGAAATCTCGGAACTAAGGTAGAATCTTGCTCTCCGCGGTATTCGGTAACCAATCCATAAGGATCGCTAATTAGAACAGTGTACGTCTGCTGATCGTTGAGTGTAATCCATACCGTTCCGAAAAGAAGTCCCGCAAATAAAAG
This sequence comes from Flavobacteriales bacterium, assembly GCA_044239865.1. GTDB lineage: Bacteria > Bacteroidota > Bacteroidia > Flavobacteriales_D > Sanyastnellaceae > CAIZGX01. The sequence continues at coordinate 692,755 of JBIIAO010000001.1, read as the reverse complement.
CGGCCCCAAGATGGTCATGATAATAAATGACTTCTTGCGAATGCGCGTGGTGTATTCGCGCTTAATGATTAATCCTATTTTACTCATGACTGTGCTTCATTAAATGAAAGAACCGATTGAACAAAAATGTCGTGCATACTTGGCACTTTTTCTTCGGCGCTTAAAATATCTACCGCTGGAATAACCTGTTTTAACAAGTCGTTCAGCTTAAACTGCGGTTTAATTCGAACAGAAACGGTATGAATATCGTTGTTTAATTCGTTGTGAATTAATTCGAATCGAGCGCCCAAGGCTATGGTGAATTCCAACAACGTTCCTTGAAACTTCAGCGTATATGTTTTCGTGCGGAAACTGTCGCGCACTTCGGCTACACTTCCACTTAAAATAACTTGAGAACGATTGATAAGAGCAATGTTGTCGCAAAGCGATTCCACACTTCCCATGTCGTGCGTTGAGAGAACAATGGTTGTTCCTTCGTCGCGTAGTCGAAGCATTTCGTTGTGAATGAGTTCGGCATTTATTGGATCGAATCCGCTAAACGGTTCATCGAGAATTAGCAACTTCGGCTTGTGAACAACGGTTGTGATGAACTGAATTTTCTGCGCCATTCCTTTCGATAAATCTTCTACTTTCTTGTCCCACCACTCTTGGATCTCGAACTTCTCGAACCACATTTTCAACTCGGCTAAGGCATCCTTTTCTTTCATGCCTTTCATCTGGGCTAAGTAGACGCATTGCTCTCCCACTTTCATCTTTTTATAAAGGCCGCGTTCTTCAGGAAGATAACCGATGCTCTCTACATGCGAGCGCTGAAGCGGACTTCCATAAAACTTAATGATACCGCTATCGGGCTCAATGATCTGATTCAGGATACGAATGAAGGTGGTTTTTCCTGCACCGTTCGGACCCAATAGTCCGAAAATTTTTCCTTCAGGAATATCCATGCTCACTGAAGTCAGTGCCTGATATTTTCCGTATGTTTTGTTAATGCCCTCGGCTTGAATGGCGTATTTCATAAGTTCTTTTGTAATGTCAAAAAGCTACACGAAAGTAAGACGCTTAATCCTATCTTTGCACCCTAAGAAATTTTAATTTATGAAGATAGCCGTAGTAGGAACTGGTTATGTTGGACTGGTTACAGGAACATGTTTCGCTGAAACAGGAAACAACGTTGTATGCGTTGACATTAATGCAGAAAAAGTTGAGCAAATGAAGTCGGGAGTTATTCCGATTTATGAACCGCATCTCGACGTGTTGTTCGAGCGAAACATTCGCGAAGGTCGTCTGACCTTCAGTACTGATTTGGCTTCCTCGATTGTTGATGCACAAATTATTTTCTTGGCTCTGCCAACCCCTCCGGGTGAAGACGGAAGCGCTGACTTGAGCTATGTCTTGGGCGTTGCGAAGCAATTGGGACATTTACTTTCCGACTATAAAATTATCGTTGATAAGAGCACTGTTCCCGTTGGGACAGCTGAACTAGTGAATAGTGCCATTGCAGAAAATGCAAAGGTTCAGTTCGATGTGGTGAGTAATCCTGAATTTTTGCGTGAAGGATTTGCAGTTGACGATTTCATGAAGCCCGACCGTGTAGTTATTGGAACCCGCAGCGAGCGTGCAAAGCAATTGATGAACGAATTGTATAAGCCGTTTACACGTCAAGGCAATCCGATTATCTTCATGGACGAGCGCAGTGCAGAGTTAACGAAGTATGCAGCGAATGCATTCTTGGCAACGAAGATTTCATTCATGAATGAAATTGCGAACTTCTGTGAGAAGGTTGGTGCAGATGTAGACATGGTTCGTTTAGGTATTGGGACCGACGATCGCATTGGAAAGCGTTTCTTGTTCCCAGGAATGGGATACGGCGGAAGCTGCTTTCCGAAAGACGTTCAAGCGTTGGCTAAATCGGGAAATGACAATGGATATGAATTCAAGATATTGAAATCGGTGATGAAGGTGAACGAGCGTCAGAAAACAACTTTATTGAAACCGATTCTCGATCACTTCAATAATTCATTGACACATGCAAAGATTGCTATTTGGGGATTGGCGTTTAAGCCAGACACCGATGATATTCGCGAAGCACCTGCTTTGTATATGATTGAACATTTATTGCAAGCCGGAGCAACTATTGTGGCTTACGATCCAGAGGCTATGCCGAATGTTCAAAAGCAAAAAGGATATGCCATCTCCTACGCAACCGATGCTTACGAGGCATTGGAAGGCGCAGATGCCTTGTTGATCTGCACGGAATGGGGTATGTTCCGCAATCCGGATTTCGATAAAATTGGAAAAGCACTGAAGTCGAAAGTTATTTTCGATGGAAGAAATTTATACGAATTAGATAAAATGCAAGAGTTGGGCTACTTCTACAAGAGTATTGGGCGTTCAACCGTAAATCAAGATTAATATGGAACGTGTACTCATTACTGGTGCTGCAGGATTTTTAGGGAGTCACTTGTGCGATCGCTTCTTGAAGGAAGGATTTGAAGTGATTGGAATGGACAATCTGATTACAGGTGATTTGAAAAACATTGAGCACTTGTTTCCGAACGAGCACTTCACGTTTTACAATCACGACGTTTCGAATTTCATTCATATTCCTGGAAAGCTCGATTACATTGTGCACTTCGCATCTCCGGCCTCTCCTATCGATTACTTGAAGATTCCGATTCAAACCTTGAAAGTAGGTTCTTTGGGAACTCACAATTGTTTGGGATTGGCGCGTGAAAAGAATGCTCGCATTATTGTGGCTTCAACGAGTGAGGTATACGGAGATCCATTGGTTCATCCGCAAACGGAGAGTTATTGGGGACATGTGAATCCTGTAGGACCACGCGGTGTTTACGACGAAGCGAAGCGTTTTCAGGAAGCCATTACCATGGCATATCATACTTATCATGGCGTTGAAACCCGCATTGTGCGCATCTTCAACACGTATGGACCGCGTATGCGTCTGAACGACGGACGTGTATTACCGGCGTTTATTGGTCAGGCTATTCGTGGGGAAGATTTAACGGTATTCGGCGACGGGTCACAGACTCGATCGTTCTGTTATGTAGATGATTTGGTGGAAGGAATTTATCGTTTGCTTTTGAGTGATTACGCTCAACCGGTGAATGTTGGAAATCCGGATGAGATTACCATTTTAGATTTCGCGAAGGAGATTATTAAGTTAACCGGAACCGATCAGAAGATTGTATACAACCCCTTACCTACTGACGATCCGAAGCAGCGCAGACCGGACATTACCTTGGCTCAAAGCATTTTGGGTTGGGAACCGAAGGTTCATCGCAGTGAGGGATTGAAGATTACTTATGATTACTTCAAGTCGCTGACAACGGACGAGTTGAATAAGGTGGAACACAAGAATTTCGAGAAATACTCGCATTAATGGAAAAGGAATACTTCGCACATGAATCTTCGTTTATAGACGAAGGATGTACCATTGGAAAGGGCACCAAGATTTGGCACTTCACGCATGTGATGTCGAATTGTGTTTTGGGTGAAAACTGCAATTTGGGACAGAATGTGGTAGTGAGTCCAGATGTTAAGTTGGGCAACAACGTGAAGGTTCAAAACAACGTCAGTATCTACACGGGTGTTGAATGTGAGGATGATGTGTTCTTGGGTCCTTCGTGTGTCTTCACGAATGTGATTAATCCGCGTAGCGCTGTCGCGCGCAAAGATGAATATCGGAAGACGATTGTGCGCAAGGGCGCGAGTATAGGCGCAAATGCAACTATTGTGTGCGGTCATGAAATTGGCGAGTACGCCTTTATTGGCGCAGGCGCTGTTGTTACTAAGGCAGTTCCTGCCTACGCTCTAGTAATGGGCAACCCAGCGCGTCAAACCGGCTGGATGAGTAAGTTCGGTCACAAGCTTCATTTCCATGCGAACGGCGAAGCGGTATGCGAGGAAAGTGGGGAGGTTTATGTTTTGGAGAAAGGCGCGGTTAGAACTTCGTAATAGGAACTTCGTTTGTACTTTCGTGTCCAATCATTTGCCATGCAAAAACATATCCCAGCATCCGTCTTTTCATTCTTGGAAGACTTGAATAAAAACAACAATAGAGAGTGGTTTCAAGTCAATAAAGAAAGATACCAAGAGCAATACAATTTGGTTGCTTTGTTTGCAGATGAGTTGCTTTCACAAATGAAACAATGCGACACTATTGAAACGGCTAGCGGGAAGAAATCGTTGTTTCGAATACACAAAGACGTTCGATTTTCGAAAGATAAGTTGCCTTACAAAACAAATATTGGAGGCGCTTTTACACGTGCAACAAAAGAACTGCGCGGTGGCTATTACTTCCACATTGAACCAGGAAATTGTTTTTTAGGCGGAGGCTTTTGGGGACCGTCACCGGAAGACTTAAAGCATATTAGACTTCAGATTGCCGCAGATCCTGAACCTTTGAGAGACATTCTTTCTTCTAAGGAATTCACTTCAACATTTGGAAAATTAGAAGGCGAACAACTGAAGACAGCTCCGAAAGGTTTCGACAAAGACCATCCAGCCATTAACCTCATCAATTACAAGCAGTTTCTACTCATTAAAAAATTCACCGACAAACAAGCTCAATCGGAAACTTACTTGAAAAACGTTGTCTCAACCTTTCAAGCGATGCGTCCGTTTTTCGATTACATGAGTGAAATTCTCACGACTGATTTGAATGGGGAACCGATTTGAACTGCGTAATTAGAAAATCGAAGATTTTATTCCTACTTCGTAATTGGAAATCCTACGGATTAATTCCTACTGCGTAATTGGAACTTCGTAATTGGAACTTCGTTATTCCTACTACGTAATTGGAAAATCGAAGATTTTATTCCTACAAAGTAATTAGAACTAATGTTGTTGACTAACAGTCGAAGACCCTCGCATAGCACTATGCCCTCGTCGAAGACCCTCGCGAAGCCCTCGTTGCTCCGTGACATTAAAAGATTGCAACCACCTCCCCCTTCCTCCCATTCCACTGAAAGTCTTGTCCCACTTTCTTTCCAATTAAAGCTTGTCCAATGGGAGATGCGGCGCTAATGATGTAACAATCGCCTGCTTGCGTGGTGAGTTTTCCGAAAGAGGTAATGATGTAAAACCAACCTGCATTGGTTTCAACCAATGATCCAACACGGACTTCATGGGATATTGAAATTTTCGAAGGATTAAAACGTTCTACTTCTTCGCTTCTGCGATTGTGCTCTTGCATCTGCTTTCCCATCTTCTCCAATTCCAAATGCACCTGCGCCGCCGCTGTCTCGTGCTTATCTCCAGCAGAACTCTTCCCCTCTTGCTTATTCGATTCCATGAGTTCATTCCACGCCACTTGCATCTCTGCTCCTCGCTCTTGAATCACCTTCACCAACGCTTCGTATACCTCTGTCTTATTCATCTCAATATTTGCGATTCACTCCAATTAAAATCGTCGAAGACATTCGCCTCCGGCATTCGTCCAAAGGACATTCGTTGCCATGCAACATTAGCCTCCGGCATTCGTCCAAAAGACATTCGCTACTTCGTAGCATCACCATTCAAACTTCACCCCAACACAATTCTGCATACTCGGATAAGCATAAGTCTTCGTTTCAGGAATACTTAATACCGAAATCGTCGGACGCAATTCAAAAAACAAATGCATTTTTTTCATGACTTCGTTCTTCTTTCCTAAACGAAAATCTACTCCAATTGGAACGTACAACGCTGCCATGTAGCCCATCTTATTCTGATAAACCTGACGATTAACATTCAGCGCATTGTAAACAGACTGAGTTGAAATGTAATTGTCATTGGTATCTGTTATTTGCTCTGAATCCCAGGAGTGCGAGTGAATCTCTGTCCGCGGCGCAAGCGTGATTCCGAAGTTCAAACCAACTCCTGAATAAAATGAGAATCTTTTAGAAACATCGGTCGATGCCAAATAAGAAAAATCTAATCTTACCGCAGTTGCCATGTAGGAGCTGTAGGTAAAATCGCGATGAACGGAATCTACAAATCCATAGATGCTGCCATTCGCTGAAGACACCAACGTGTCTATTCTTGTCGTAAAAGAATTAGATGTATTGTAGATGGAAGCGTTGATACCCTGCGCCGAAATCCCTGCGCGGAAAGTGCGATTCTTATTGTACTCTCCTGATAATCCGTTTTTCTTTAACGGATGAAAGGCCACGTTGATATTTAATGTTGGTGCATCCCAACCAAACTGAGTGGTATAAGGCGTTGAATTCGCAGGTATCTGTGCTCCTGGCGCAAGAATATTGAATTCATTCTGGTTAATGTTTAAAGGCGTCAACGAGCGATCACCTCCAAAAGAAAGTTGAAACTGTGAAATTTTGTATTTTGATTTTTTAATTTCTTGCGCTGAAACAACAAAGCAAGAAGAAACTGCTAACACCGCCAGTGAAAATATTTTTTTCATAATAAATTTTCGTTACGGCCTAAAAACAGCCTTTTTCTACAATTATTGTCCAAATATGCACTGTTTTGACAGAAAATAGATTCAAGATTATTCTGAAAATTGAATATATTCGTTTAAAACAAATCGAATGCAGGGAGATAATCATAGCGTTGCCTTTTACAAGGAGTTCAATAACCTTCTCGTTACTTGTACTTCGTTGATTATACAATCTTCTCCTGATGATTTTTATAAATCAATGAATGCTCTGCTCGAAAAAATTGGGGAGTTCTCGAATGTTGATAGAGCCTATTATTTTGAATTCAATTATGAAGAAAGTTCTTGCTCAAATGTTAACGAATGGTGCAAGAAAAATGTCAGTCCACAAATTGATGAACTTCAAAATATCCCAATAGAACTTTTTCCAAACTGGACAAACTGTATGCTCAAAGGTGATGAGGTATACATTGACAACCTTAGCACTTTAGATCCAACGTGGGCGCCAGAGAAAGAAATACTTGAACCTCAAGGAATACAGTCCTTGCTTTCTATTCCCGTGCGCGAAAGTGAACACCTTTTTGGATTTATTGGATTTGATGCTGTTGAAGAACGCATCTTATGGAATGACTCTTCCAGGCACCTCTTAAGAATTTTGGGTGATAATATCGGTTCTGTCATGAGACGAAACGAACAAAACAAAGAGCTTGTAAAAAAGCAGATGCTCGCGGAAGAGCTTGTTGAAAAGGCGAACATAGCGAATAAAACAAAATCAGACTTCCTCGCAAACGTATCTCATGAAATAAGAACACCACTCAACGGAGTAATTGGCTTCAGCGATTTGCTCAAGGCAACGAATCTAGATTCAACACAAGAGGAATATGTAAAGAACTTAAACATATCAGCCAAAATCCTACTTGACTTAATCAATCAAATTTTAGACTTTAGTAAAATTGATGCCGGAAAAATGACTCTTAATATCGAAGCTTCCGACATTCGAAACCTTACTGAAAATATTGTGTCTATTATTCGTCCGCAGGCCCAGTCTAAAGGAGTAAAATTGAATTTGTATGTTGAAGAGAATTTCCCGAAGTACATTAAAGTAGACGCCCTTCGTTTGCAACAGGTAATCATTAACCTTGTCAATAACGCTGTGAAATTTACAGCTCTTGGTGAAATTTCTGTGAATATTACAAAAGTCAAATCGTCTGGTCATAAAGCAACTATCCGAATCGCAGTTTCAGATACAGGTATTGGAATTTCTGAAGAACAAAAAAATCACATATTCCAAGTTTTTGGACAAGCAGACTCATCGACGTCGAAAAAATACGGAGGATCAGGATTAGGTCTTGTCATTTCAAACAAAATTCTCAATCTCATGAACAGTGAGATTCAATTTGACAGTGAATTTGGAAAAGGATCTGTCTTTTATTTTGACGTTGAAATCCCGACCGACATTCCAGACGACATATTACAGCGCTCTGAACTTGAAGAAACTATTGATAGCAATAACAATAAAGCAAACAAATCCTTTTCAGGCAAATCTATTTTAATTGTTGAGGACAACGATTTGAATATGATACTCATTCGCGTGCTCATTCAGGAGTTTTCCAAAGAAATCTATCTACTCGAGGCGAAAAGTGGATTTGAAGCAATAAATATGGTGGAAAACTTCAGACCTGATTTAATCCTAATGGATATTCAAATGGCTGAAATGGACGGAAAAGAAGCTTGTCGAAGAATTCGATCTAAAGGATACGTTAAGCCGATATTAGCGTGTACAGCAAGTGTGGCAGAGGGTGAGAAAGAAAACTGTTTAGAAGCAGGAATGAACGGATACATGACTAAACCAATCGATAAAGCAACGTTCTTCCAATTAATAAACAATCACATCAACTCTTAGCGACGAACCATTTTCGGACTAGCATTCAACATCTTCTTCACCTGCTTAATGTCGTTCTTCAAATATCCTTTTGAATCCAAGGCCTCTGCTTTTTTCAAATGCATGGTCGCTGTCATCTTGTCGTTCTTGTTTCCAGACAAAACGGCCAAGTTCAAATAGACCGCTGCCTTGTCAACGTCTTTCTTCAAACCTAAACGTAATGCTTCTTTGAACAAACGCTCGCTTTCAGAGAACTTGTTCGTTTGAACATCCATAGAACCTTTGATGAAAAAGTAATATCCACGTTGATTCTTCCACAATTGATTCACCTTAATACGCTCTAACCATTTGCGAGCTTTTTCAATTTTCTGAACTTGCATGTAGTAAAATACCAATATCATGCGGACACTTCGCGTGCACATGAAAACCAATACCGCAGATGGGATGATCATAGCAATTCCCCGCCCCCAATATCCATCACTAAACAAAAGAATGGTCATAAACACGCTCGATAGCGCAAACAAAAACTTTATAGCATGATTCATAATTCTAGGTTTGAAGTGCAAATGTACGAAACACATTGAAGTATATTTGCACACCTCATTATTATTGACTATTATGAAAATGAAACAGCTTTTTTTAACGGTATTCGCTGCAACGATAGCATTGACTTCTTGGGCACAGCCCGACAACGATTCTATCAAAGTCATCGAAGGTATTCAACCCCCGAGAACTTATGTTATTCCTAAACCATATATAAACCTTCCCTCGATTGAAACCTATGTACTCATAGGGACAAGTATTCAAGAGAAACGTTTGAACGGAAACTACGGACGCGATGTTCAAGTGATTACGAAGAAAGATATTCTGTCTCTTCCCGTTCGCAGTGTGAACGAACTGTTGGGCTATGTATCTGGACTAGACATTCGCGAACGCGGACCATTTGGAGCTCAAGCCGATTTATCCATGATGGGTGCAGGATTTGAACAATGTCTCATATTAATAAACGGCGTTCCCATGCGCGATCCGCAAACCGGACACCACATGCTGAACCTTCCTGTTGACATCTCGCAAATTGACCGAATTGAAGTCATGAACGGAACGGCTGGAAGAATCTACGGCTCCAACGCTTTGGCTGGCGCAATTAATATTATTACATCAACTCCGAATGCAGGAACTTCATTTGTTGAAACCTTCAACGCCACAGCTTCTTCACAAGAAGGATTTGTTGCGAACGGGATTCAAGCCATGGCGGCATTTGGAAAACTTAGGTCACAACACAGCTTTTCATTGGGTCAATTCAAGACCAACGGATATCGCTACAATTCTGCAAATGATCAACAACGCATCAGTTACCTCGGGCATTACCAGTTGAAACGTAACAACACGTTGGACATCATGGCTGGACATTTTAAAAACAGCTTTGGAGCTAACGGCTATTATGCTTATCCGTATGACAAAGACGCGGTTGAAGAGGTGAACACTTCATTTGTTTCAGCAAAAGCAAATATTGTAGATGCAAAAAACATCTGGACGTTTAAACCCATTGTATACGCACGTTTCAACAAAGATCATTACGTGCTTATTGAAGACAACCCGAGCTATTACGAAAACACGCACAACAGTGCAGCCGCCGGCCTTGAATTACACGCGACCCGCTCTAACAAATTCGGCCAGTTCGGTATTGGTGCTGAAGCAAGAACTGAAATGATACGAAGCACCAATCTTGGAGATCGTAACCGTTCCTTCTATAATATTTACGGAGAAGAGCGCTTTATGCTTGGGAAATTCAACACCACACTCGGTGTGAATGCGCAGTACAACAGCGCCAATGGCGTGAGCTTCTTTCCAGGAATCGAGACCATTCGAAACCTCAGAAACAACTACGCCATCTTCGCGAACGTTGGAACTGGCAATAGACTTCCTTCCTACACTGAATTGTATTACTCGGATCGTGCGAACACAGGGAACGATTCGCTCTTAGGAGAAAAAGCTCGTAACGTAGAGGTGGGTTTCAAGAAATTCGGAAAGTTGAATTTCACCGCAAGCGGATTTTACCGCAGTGTATACAACGCTATCAACTACACGCGTGAAAACGACTTAGACAAATGGACTCCTTCCAACTTCACAACTGTGAATTTCTTGGGAGTGAACGCCAATTTGCATTGGCAAGTGTGCGATAACGCATCTTTGAAGTTGAATTACACCTATCTCGATGCGCAGCTCGGTACCGAAAACGATGTTCAAAGCAAATATGCCTTGTATCACGCAAGACACCGCGTTACTTTTCAATACCGTCAACAAATCACAAACACATTCAGCACAAACATGACCGTTCGCTACACCGAACGTTTCACTGGAACAAACTATACAGTGCTTGATTTCCGTGGCATGTGGAAATTGAATGAAAACATCACTATGAATTTCGATGTGACGAATTTGCTTGACAGAAAATACATTGATCAAGGATACATTGAAATGCCCGGACGTTGGTTCCGCGTTGGATTCCGTTTCAACATAAACTAAAACAACCCCTGCGATTGAGTTATCTTAGCGAGTAATAATTAGAAAAATGTCGGCATTCGGAAACCTTTTCAAAAAGAAAAATCCTCAATTGGATGAAGCGCTGAGCTTCACTCCTATTGTTGCCGATATGCACAGTCATTTGCTTCCAGGGATTGATGACGGTTCTGTGGACATGGAAAATTCCATTGAACTCATTTCAGCATTGCACAGCATGGGCTACAAAAAGCTCATTACCACTCCGCATATTTTCTGGGACATGTATAAAAACACGACCGAAATTATTCGTGAAAAGGAAGCCCTGGTTAAAGCGGAATTGTTAGCTCGCGGAATTGATGTTGAATTTCAAGCTGCAGCGGAATATTACGTAGATGAGCACTTTGAAGAGTTGATTGCCAAAGATGACATTCTGAGTTTTGGAGATAAATACGTTTTGTTTGAACTGTCATTCGACACCGAGCAGATTAATTACAAGCGCGCTGTTTTCAATTTGCAATTGAACGGATACAAGCCTATTCTTGCGCATCCAGAACGTTACGAATATTGGCACAGTAACTTCTCGAAATACGAAGACGTTGTAGACCGTGGCATTCACATTCAGATTAATACGAACTGCTTAACCGGTCATTATGGACCTGGAGTGAAGCGCATTTCAGAACGCTTGATTGAAGCTGACTTGGTCGATTTCATTGGTACCGACTGTCATCACGTGGGACATTTGAATTTATTGGAAGCCATGCGACGTTCTCCCCTTCTAAAAAAACTTATTGAATCGGGAAGACTTCTCAATTCAAAATTGTAACAAACATTATTCTATTGTACATCAGATTAATCTAAAATTAAATCTGAATTCCGAAGGTGAAGAAGAAAGTTCTTCCGTTCGAAGGCAATAATCCAGGGCCGGGGTAACCTCCGGACCTTCTTGTGAAATAACTTTCATCGAAGAGGTTGTTCACTCCCACTTGAAGCGTGTAATTCTCTTTGCCGCTGTATCCAAAGCTCAAATCGCTTACACTGTAAGCAGGAATAAGACCAACTGTAGCAGCTGCATTTGGTGCCACTGTATTCAATGCATCAGCAAAGGCCTCACTCACTTTATTCAATTGATACGTAGCGCAGAAACCTTTCAGTTTGTAGGTCAAACCATAACGCTGAATTCTGCGTGGTGCATTTTCAACCGCTTTATTTGTTCGATCAGAAGAAGATCCCGCTAGAACAGTTGGATCGTTCCAGCTGGTGTAAGTCGCTTCGTTGTATGCAATGGATACAAAAGGATGAAGACTTCCACATTTCCCTTGTTTGAATTTACTTGGTACATTTCCTTCAACATACAATTCAATACCTTTCGAAAGTGAAGCGCCAATGTTCGTTACATAGCGAACGCTACTTTGCGTGTAGGTTCCTATACGATCCTGAATGTTCATCTGATAAACACTCACATCGTAGTGAATGTAATTCTTCCAAGAACCGCGAACACCAAGGTCTATATTTAAAGCTTCACTGTCTTTCAAATTCGGATCTATGACATCTGTTGTTGCTGAAGGAATAAGTTCTGAAAAGGTCATTGGACGAAAGGCTTGAGAAGCATTCGCGTAAATTTCATTCTTTTCATTCAAATGAAATTCAGTTCCAATACCGAAAAGTAACTTTGAAATCGCTCGCTCTTGAAAAGGAATTTCTCCATTAGCATAATTCACCGAGCCACTTCCACTCGAAACAATTTGTTCCAAACGAACACCTGGCACCACTAAAATTCGCTTCCCAATATAAAGCGCTTGCTCTGCAAAGAGCGCATAGTTCTTCGTCCCGAAAACATAATTCACCTTATATCCCAATGAATCTATATTCATGTTGAAGTCGGAACCCGTTGTGCCGTTTCCTTTTTGGTGACGAAATGTTTTAGCTTGGTAAGCACGCGCGCCGAAAGCCAAAGTTTGTTCGTTTCCAAATAAATCGAACACATATTTTCCGCGCAATTCTGTTCCGATATTCTGATATTTATCGGCATCTAATCTTCTTGCCGCATAATCATTCGTGGTGGAAAGAATCACATCGGCGGTGGTTATCGGATCTAGAAACCCAACGCTGCCGCGGGTAGCAAGCAATCCAAATGTTTTTATTTCAAGTTGAAATTTTTCCGAAGCGTTTATATCCAATTGAACATTCATAAGATTCCAGGGAATACTCATCCAATTTCTAGCGCGTAAACTCTGTTGCGCGTTATCCTGAAACTGAACGTCGGTAAGTCCTCCCGCTTGTTGACTGAGCATATCTGAATGCGTATATTCAGCCTTAACCTTCACCTTTTCGTTGAAATCGTATCCAACAGAGATGAATCCTGTTTGGGTATTGTAAGCGCTGTTCTCTCTCCAACCGTCTGCTGATCTTCGGTGATAAAAAGAGTAAAAGGAAAACTTGTTCTTTCGAAGACCAGTACTAATGAAATTATTGAACAGACCATAAGACCCGAACGACTGACGAATCTTTGTCTTACTGCCGTTTGTTGCAGGAGCGTTTTCGAAAACATAATTTATCATTCCTCCGAATTGCGGACCGTATTGAAGACTGCTTGCACCTTTTAGAATCTCAATTTTAGCCACCGCATCTGCTGGCGGCGTGTAATAAGCTTCCGGATAACCAAAAACATCTGAAGAAATATCATACCCATTCTGACGCATATTGAATTCCCAAGAACGATTGGGACTAAGTCCACGTGTTGCTATTCCGGTTTGAATCCCGCTTCCATCGCTTTCCCAAACCATAATCCCAGGTATTCTTCCGAATAATTGTCGCGAGTTGTTTGAAGACAAATCAATGTTCAATTTCTCTGGTGAAATGAAGGCCGTTTTCTTTCCTCCATAAATACGTACGCCGTCAATAGCCGGTAGATTGCCTGTTTCATCAAGAACTGTAACTTTAATTTCAATGAATCGCGTCGTGTATTTCGGCAATGTATCTTTTTGTCCCATTGCATTCAACGCTATGAAACAGGCTATCAACGTATATAAACTCTTTCCCATCGATTCTATTTAGATTAATTCTCAATTGCAAATAAACACTACTCTTCATTTGTAAGCAATACCACATTTGTAGTAAAAAAAAGAGGACCGAGGTCCTCTTCAAAAAAAAAAAAAAATGAAACTATACGAGTATAGAATCAAGCTTTTCGGCTAGCACGTTCTTTGGAACAGCACCAACACTCTTATCTACAACTTCTCCGTTCTTCACGAAAATGATTGTAGGAATATTTCTGATTCCAAATTTCGCACTGATCTCTGGATTGTTATCTACGTTTACTTTACCTATCACCGCGCGACCGTCATACTCTGCGTGCAACTCGTCAACAATAGGTCCAACCAATTTACATGGTCCACACCATTCCGCCCAAAAATCAATCATCACTACTTTGTCTGAACCATCTACTAATTCACTGTAGTTGCTGTCTGTAATTTCAACTGCCATATCTGTAAGTTTTTATGTTTCTTAAATGTTGTGCTTCAAAACTGAAACGGGGGACAAATGTAATACTAACTTTCTGTGAATATCAAGAAAAAAATCACCTTTTCATTCACAATTCCTCATTAATGTATTGTTTTCGAAGCGAATGAGCTCGAGTCAACTTTTTTCTTTCTTAAAGAAAAATAGAGTAAAACGGCTCCTCCTAGCATAAATAGGACTGCAATTATTTCCGCCTGTGTGGCTTGAATACCTAGAAAGTCGAATTTATTGTTTACACGAATCTTTTCTATGAAGAAACGTTCAAGTCCGTTGAAGATCAGATACAGCGCGGTTATTACTCCGGCAGCTTTAACGCGTTTGCGAATCGACCATAAGAATATAAAGATGGCAACTGCCGCAACAATCTCATACAACGGTGTTGGGAATACCCCTGGAACCAAATGCGTTCCGTAGCCTGCATATTGATCGGAAGTCATAAACTCTCCCACTCTATTTACGTTATTCGGATAGTCATACGACCAAGCCCAATCGGGTAACCAAGAGAGCCATCCTGGCTTTGGACTTATGTTTTCAATTCCCCAATCCCCATCTCCGCTTGTGTGGCAGCCCATACGACCAATTCCATAAGCTAAGATCATTCCCGGAGTGGCAGCGTCGGACAAAACCAACATCGGGATCTTCTTCATTTTCGCGAATGTCAAAACCACGATCGCTCCCATGATTAATCCGCCGTATACCGTTAAGCCACTTATGAAACTTTCCAAAGATGGGTGAGTAAAGAACTCTCTTAACTCGGCAGGATTCTCGAACAAGTGAAACAACTTCGCTCCTGCTAATCCCCCAATGGCTGCTAAAAACGTTATGGTTCCCGTGTATTCTCCAGCGGAAAACGCTTCCATTTTCTCTTGGGGTTGGGGCAACTGTTTTTTCTTTTCTGTGTAATAGCGGTAATAGGCATAACCTCCACCCACTAACAATCCAAGCAGCGGGTAACCACTTTTTGAAAAAATAATGTGTTGAGGAGAATTCACACCGTTGAACAATCGACCACTATTCACCAATAAATAAATCACTTTCCACCCCAAAATGAAGCCCATTAATCCTGAGAAAAAGATGTCCATCATATTCGGAGCACCACCAACAATTACTTTTCGAATTCCGCCTTTAATAAGTCCCAGCGATTCTTTTCTCTTTAGCTCAAGCGTTAGCGTATAACTCGCTGCTATGAAGGCAAGCGCAACGAAAAACCCGAAGCTATTCAACATTTTGGCCCAAGACCATTCAACACCGAACCAATCGTAAAAGACATGATATAAAGTAGGATACATGTGGCGAAGATAATAAGGGAATGTAAAGCAATTGAGCAATAAAGAGACATTATCTCTCGACTACTCTTCAAGATTTGGTAATATGAAATTCATGCTGCCTTCATGTAAGACGAGTTAGTTTGTAAAAAAAAACAGCCATGTTCAAAAAAGTAAAAATCCAATTCTTGCTAGACGGAAAAATACAAGAATTAATTACGAAGATTGTTGATCTTAAGAAAGAGAAGCAAGAAGAGATTATTTACACTGAATGTAATCAACGTATTCCTATTCAGCGTCTAATTTCTATCAACGGCCTCTCGTTCGAAATCTAATCAAAAATCGTTTTTAAACAAGGCTTCTGCAGTTAGATTTGTAGAAATACTTGTTATGTCGAATAACCTTCCCATGGGCATTCCTTCAGTGGATCTAGCTCATTTTCTAAACGGCACTGCCGAAGAAAAGCAACAATTTGTAAATACCTTAGGTAATGCCTACGAAGAAATAGGATTTGTTGCGGTCAAAAATTCTTTAATCAACGACCAACTCATTTCAAACCTGTACCAATCGGTGCAAGAATTTTTCGCTCTTCCAACAGAAGTGAAATTAAAATACGAGCGCCCAGAATTGTCTGGCCAACGGGGCTACACCAGTTTTGGAAAGGAACATGCGAAAGATTCCAATGCCGGAGATCTGAAAGAGTTCTGGCATTTTGGTCAAATCATTACTGAGGCAAACAAAGCTATTTATCCAGATAATATTCATGTCGACGAACTACCTGAATTCTTAAGCATTGGATTGGAAGCATACAAAGGCCTTGAAAATACAGGACGTTATATGCTGCGAGCCATTGCCCTTCATTTGGGATTGGAAGAAAATTGGTTCGACGCTCATATTCATGAAGGCAACAGTATCCTTCGTCCTATTCACTACCCGCCTATAACTTCAGAGCCGAAAGATGCTGTTCGCGCGGGTCAGCATGAAGACATTAATTTAATCACACTGCTCATTGGCGCTAGTGCAGACGGATTGGAAGTGCTGAACAAACAAAACGAATGGGTAGCTGTTACGGCATTGCCCGATCACATAGTGGTGAACGTGGGCGATATGCTTGAACGATTAACGAACAACCAATTGAAAAGCACAACGCATCGCGTGGTAAATCCGCCAAGAGAAAAATGGGGCACACCAAGATTTAGCATTCCCTTCTTCCTTCACCCTAGGAATGAAATGAAATTAGACTGTCTGCCCTCCTGCATTAAAGAGGGGGAACAGGCTCAATACACTCCTATTACCGCTGAAGATTTCTTAAATCAACGCCTTGCCGAAATTGGATTGAAATGAAAGTTCGTATCAAACAAAATTCACTTCGCTTTCGAATCACGGAAAAAGAATCTGAGCTTCTAAAAAAAAGTAAAGCCGTTGAAGTCAGCTGTATTATTTTTCACGGTGTTGAACTCACCTTTCGCATTTTCCCTTCGAAAGATCAGAACAGTGAAATGATTTGGAACGCACCAGAAGTAGAACTACACATCCCCGATTTCGAAATGCAGACATTTCTCTCCTCTAACAAAGAAGCGTGGCACAGAGAGTTTACGATAGACGGAAAGATGCTCTTAATCTCAGTAGAAAAAGATTTGGCTTACTTTCGGAACGGATTTCAAGCTTAATTCTTTTTCATGTTGAACGATTCCTTCGGAAGAACACTTACCTACGCGCGCCTTGCTGTTACCGACAAGTGTAATTTGCGTTGTACCTATTGCATGCCTGAAGAAGGATTGAAGTGGTTGAAGAACGCGCAATTGCTTTCGACTTCCGAATGGAAAAAAATGTTGGACGTGCTCGCCGCGAGCGGAATTACGAAAATTCGTTTTACAGGCGGAGAACCCACTTCACGCGGAGATTTTTTTGAAATTGCTGAACATGCTTTTCAAATGAAGACCTTTCATTCCATTAGTATTACGACGAATGGGACGTTCAATGAGAAAAATTCAGAACTCTTTTTTCAGCTGCCTTGGAACGGCGTAAACCTGAGTATAGATTCCTTGAATGCCGAGCGTTTCCATTCCATGACCAAACGCAATGAAGTGCACAAAGTTCAGGAAACACTCGAGCAACTCCTTCAACATAAAATAAAAACAAGCATTAACGCGGTCATTCTTGAGCACCACAACGAAGAAGATATACTCGAACTTGCGCAGCTAACGAAAGGCAAAGATGTTCGCGTTAGATTCATTGAGGAAATGCCTTTCAACGGTAAAGAGTATCACCATGCCGTGAAATGGAATTGGAAAAAGTTAGAACAAGAACTAACGCATCATTTCCCTTCATTAACTGCCATCCCTTTTGAAGCTGGAGCTACCGCTCAGAATTACTCAATTGAAGGACATATTGGTCAAGTCGGGATTATTGCTGCCTATAGCAGAACGTTTTGCGGGACGTGCAATCGCATTCGCATTACGCCTGAAGGATTTGTAAAATCGTGCCTATACGCTCCGCCTTCGCTTCTGCTGCGCACTTTGTTGCGTGATGGCAAATCTAACGAAGAAATTCAGAATGCGTTGGAAGCTGCTTGTATGACTAAACCAAAAGACGGATTCGCTGCGGAAGAAATGCAGGTGACGAAAAACTTTCAGAGCATGGCCTCGGTTGGAGGTTAGAATTTATAAAACGAAATCACTTCGTTTTCTTTCACTTCCGTATTCGGAAGTATTTCTACAAAACCGTTTGATCCTGTTGCTCCCATAAAATCACCCGATCCATTTTGAAGAATAAGTTGTGCCATTCGCAATCCATTTTTATAGGTGGAAATAAATGCGGGCAAATAAACGGTTAGCACTGATTTATTATAGTAACCGCTCTTCAGCTGGGCATTTTCAATGGAACTCTTACTCAATTGCGGAATTAAATAGCGCGTGGCGCAATGTAAAACAGAGATTGGATTTCCGGGAAAAGCAAAGACTACCGTTTCGCTCTTACTTCCAAAGAAAAATGGCTTACCCGGTTTCTGCTTCACTCCGTGAAAATGTTTTTCAATACCATTTTCTTCCAATGCCTTCGCAACAAAATCGTATTTGCCTTTCGATACTCCGCCAGAAAAACAAACGATATCAAAATTTTCTAATTCATGTTGAATGAAATGCGTCGTTTCCTGTTCATCGTCTGACAATCGGAAAACATTTATCTGCTCACAATATGGTTTCAATAACGATTGAAGCATTTCTAAATTACTGGACCGGATTTCATAGTCGGAAGGCGTTTCATGCACCTCCACCAATTCATTTCCCGTTGAAACAATGGCGATGTTGAAGCGCTTCGTCACTTTCACCTTCGCCTTTCCAACAGATGCAAGCGCAGCTATTTCCAGAGGACCAATGACAGTTCCTTCCTTCAATATTATTTCACCTAACTTCTTATCGAATCCCTTTGCATGAACGTTTTGAAAATGCTTTAATTCTTCAATTTGAAATTGAACACTATTATCTTTTCGAATTGATTTTTCATATTGAATCACAACCGAACAATCGTTCGGTAATACTGCACCTGTCATGATTTCAATGCAGCCGTTCTCATCTTTCAATGTGAACGGAGCTTCTCCCGCAGCTTGAATTCCTTCAACATAAAATTCCCGTATTCCCTTTTCCCAAGCAGCTATTTGAAAGGCATAGCCATCCATCATTACACGATGGAAAGGCGGCTGATCGCGGTCGGAATATATGTTCTCTGCTAATTCTCTTCCGGAAGAAGAGGCTAACGAAACACTTTCATCCTGAAGATGCGGAAATTGATTCTTAACGATTCGAAAAGCTTCTTCAGGAGAAATTAACTCTTCCATCTAGACTAGTATTACAAGGCTATTCACGGTCCAGGCTTGTGGCGGTGCATTGAACAATGCCTTCGTCTTCGGCCAAACAATTTTAAAGATTTCGCTATGTCTGTAGTTATTCAAAAAGTCTTCACTTTCCCATTTACTATGCGTAAAGAATAATGTTGAATCGCTTTCTTCGGTTTGCCAAAGTTCGAGATACGTGCAACCTTCCGCCGTGCGAATTTGCTCGCGATGTTCATTGAAAATCTCAAGGAACTGCGCTGCATTGGTTTTATCGAAAGACATTTTAACGATTCGCGTCACCATGAAAAGATATTGTTAATGAGTCGCCTAAATCCAAATTCATCAATCGATTGAAAGTCCCTGCTCTATCTCCTCCCCCTTCGCGATTCATAGAAATAACCAAGTAATCGTTTTGCCCCCAAAATGCCACTTCGTTTCCTACTTCAACATCCACGAAGCGCTCGTGAAATTTATTTATGGTAGTCTGCGATCGCACTGGAATTGCAAAGCTTCTCCCTTTTCCTATTTCCTCAAATAATTTCTTCGTTAAATTGAAATACAGATTTCCAAAATGATCAATGTAGATGACTTGAGTAATGAGGTCTTGTCCATTCATGTAGGGTTCCAGACCTTTGACTCTGTATATATCTGCCAAACTTTCGCACCACTGATCAGGAAAATCACCTTGCGTAATCCTTGCGGCAGCAGTAGCAAAAACTCCCGACATTGGAAAACGCTTATCATCCGGACCTTCCAAGTTCAATAAATAAATTTCTACATCTTCGGATTGTAGTTCCGGAAACATAAGCGAGAAAACGCCATTGTCTGCTGTAATTAAGAAGCGGTCCTGGTATTCGATAATAATATGTTCTCTCGTGCTGCTTTTGTAGCTGCTAACTCCGTTCATGAATACAGTGCCAAAGGGAAAACTGCTCCAAACACTTCTAAAAAGAAAGGCTGCTTCTCCTATTTCACCAGTACCTACTTCATGCGAAATGTCTACAGGAATAATCGTCGGATTGTTATTCAGCAACGCCGCTTTCACCAAAGAAACATAATGATCTTTGGTTCCGAGATCTGATATAAGCGCAACGATTGACATGGATAATATAGAGTAATAGCAAATTTCATTGAAAATTAAAGGTGTTCAACAGTAATTTCCATTATTTTCGACACAATTAATTGTGCAAAAAATTGGCAGAAAAAGAGCTCTTCCTTCCTTCAATAGATCCTATTGAATTCTTCGGTCCGAACAATGTGAAATTCAAGTTCGTACAATCGAAATTTCCTAAGTTGAAAATCATGTCCCGCGGCAATATGCTGAAGGCTGTTGGAAGCGACGACGAGCTTCAGCGTTTGGATGATTTCTTATCGCTTATTTTTTGGCACATAGATAAGTACCACAGCATAACGCTTCAGCAATTGGAGCGCATTGCGTTGGGGGAAACCGATGCTCCCGATATTCAAAAAGCGAATGGAGATGTATTGGTTTTTGGTCCTGGGGGAAACAAGATTACTGCGCGAACACCGAATCAAAAGAAGATGGTTGAATCCATGTCGAAGAACGACATGCTCTTCGCCATTGGTCCTGCTGGAAGTGGAAAGACGTATACCGCAGTTGCACTTGCGGTGAAAGCCTTAAAGGACAAAGAAGTTCGACGAATAGTACTCACTCGTCCTGCAGTTGAAGCTGGCGAAAACCTTGGATTCCTTCCCGGTGATTTGAAAGAGAAACTCGATCCGTATTTGCAGCCGTTGTACGACGCGCTTATGGATATGATTCCTTACGATAAGTTGGCTGAGTATATGGAAAAGGGTGTAATTGAAATTGCACCTCTTGCGTTCATGCGCGGACGCACGCTTGACAAAGCATTTGTAATTCTCGATGAAGCACAAAACGCGACCGTTACGCAAATGAAAATGTTCCTTACGCGTATGGGTGCTCAAGCGAAATTCGTCATCACTGGTGACTCCACTCAAATTGACTTACCGCGCAATCAACCAAGCGGACTCATGCGCAGCGTCGAATTGCTTCGTGGTGTTGAAGGCATTGGTATCATTGAACTGACTGGAAGCGACGTTATTCGTCATCCTCTTGTGAAGCGAGTGATTTCTGCGTTTGAAAAGATGGAGGCGGAAGCCTTAATCACACGACAAAGTCGTGATGACACTAAGTGATGACCGTTCCGGATGACCTTCTTCGAAGGATGACACTACGTGATGACCGCCTCGCGGAGCGTCATCGAACAAAGTTCGTCATCGATTGAAAATCGTCATCATCGCTTTGCGATGTCATCATGACTGTGTCGTGTCATCACGCAGTGTCATCACAACGTGTCGTGTCATCGCACGAAGTGCGTATTTATCTTTTGATAAATCTCACCTGCTTCAACCCCTTTCCGTCATTGAATTCCATCAAGTAAATTCCGCTTGCCCAGTTTGAAACATTCAATTCAATGCGGCTCGCGGATTTCCCTGCGTGAATAATTCTTCCCACTTCGTCGCGAACGGTTAGATTCAACATGGAATGAATTCCTTCCACAATAACCACATCAGAAGATGGATTCGGGAAGACGTGAATGGCATTCAATGCAGACTCGCTAACACTTCCGACAATATCAATACTAATGACATCAACAAAGTCGGAGTTGATGAATGGATTTCCAACTAAATCAATTGCATTGGCAAGCGATACTGTTAAGTTCATGCTTGTGAACGGAGCGTCTAACGTAGTTAAGGTGTAAGTGAATCTATACGTTGTTCCATCAATCCATGCCCCTCCAGTTTGTGTGAAGTAATCTAGAACAAACGGATCTGCAAAAGTCAAAATCGGTGCTGTCGAAGCTGTCATTGCCTCGCTGTATACAAAATCAATGTAGAAGTCTGAAGTCAATCCCTCATAAATTGTTGTTGAAGGAATGATCTGAACCACTGTTGGATTCTCGGTATCAATCATGAATACATTCGATTCAACAACCGCAGCGGCGTTACCGTGAATGTCAGTCGCGCTAATCATTGGCGTTAATGCCGGGAACAACTCTTGTCCATCGTTCTCCAAATATTCTACAACGAATTCAGAAGCAGAATTCCAAGTTGAAGAAAGCAAGCTGATTGAGTTCAGCTCAGGATTTCCTTCAACAAATGTCACAACAGGAGTTTCAGAATTATTCACATCTTCGTCAAAAGTGAAAGTTAATTGGAAGGTCTGACCTGCAGTTGCATCGGATAGAACATTATTTGAAGCGACAACATTCACAATAGGATTGCGCGTGTCAATATTCAACACGTCAATCAACGTGTCTTCCATTTGAAGGTTTCCAGCCAAATCACTTGCGGTTAAAGAATGTAAGGCAACATTCACCCATTCTTCATTCAAGTCGGTCACGTTGAATACCGCGTGATACGTGCTCGCATTGCTCCAATATCCGGCAGCAATATCCTGTGATAATCCAGCAGGAGCTTGATCGGTAAATGACAAGATTGCAGGAGCATTCGTGTCCATGGTCTTATTGAAGTAAAGCGTTACTTCGGTTGTTCCTACAGTTGCTGTCGCATCGGTGATCCAAATGTCTGAAGCCACAGAAGCTGTTACTTCTGGACTTACCATATCGACCTTCCAGTTACCGCCCACGTATGCTCTTGCGAAACATCCATCGATTCCTTTTCCACCAACTACTCGGAAATTAATTCCGCTATACGGCTGCGTTGCTTGTGCAACTAGATATTCAACAACCAATGTCGAATCGTTCAACCAAAAAATATTCGATTGCGTAAGAATGCCTAAAGCTGATAAATCTATAGAGGCAAATGTTACTGCAGGAATAGCACCTGCCGACATCGGCTTATTGAAGTTGAAAAATGCACTTACGTTATTTCCTATGTCTGAAGAGGAAATGATAGGGTCTGAAAAAGTAACACTCACAACATGCGGAACAACCGCGTTGTTAATTGACTCTGCGAATTGAACAGCCTGAGGCCCCAATTCAATCCCAATCTTTCTACCCGGAATATCATCGAAGCCCGCGTGAATTCCGCCCCAAATACGCGAAAGCGAGCACTGATCTGCAGCGTCTCTGTAGGTAGCCCATTGAAGTGTAACATCCGTTGATGGTCCTTCTTCAAACACTAAATACTGATCTTGCGTAGCAAGAAACTCTCCGATACCTCCTGGGAAAAACTCTGATCCAGTAATAGCTGTCATTACCTCAGCTGCAGTTCTCGAATAAGTCGAGTGTCCACTAATGTATCCTGCGAAAGGAGGAGTTACAAAAGTCGGACGCTGGTAAGGCCACCAATTCTTTGCTAAAATCCAATCCGCACCTGCGTATGTATTTAATGGGTTTGGAATGTAGCTCGGTCCTTTCCAAGCGCGCACTTTAACTTGTCCAATATCGCCAGTCATAAATCCATTCAGCGTGTCTGCTGGCTGAACCAATTCAATGTAATTCGGAATCAACGGTAATCCTTGGAAATGATAATTCGGCAACAACGAATCTGAAGATTGTCCATTATCAGCCATTTTTCGAATGACAGAAACAGGTCGACTACCATCGTAATATCCTTTAATTCCCCAAGCGCAAATTGCTGCATCGTGCACAGCACCACCCATTGCGAAATATGCTTTAACGTCCCATTCTAAGTCATCTAAAATCTCTCCTTCGCCTGCCCATTTCTTTACGAAAAGTGGATGATCATGAACTACATTCATGATCTTAAACCAATGGCCTGGTGGTGTTTCGCTCTGCGGACCGTCTGCCCAAAACTCAGCTAATACCCTTGTAAAGTCTCCTCGCTTCACCAATTCCGGTGTGTATGGTTGTCCAGTTATTGGATTTAATTCACGTCCAGTTCCAATATCACCGCCTTCCAACAAATTATAAAAATTGGGGTAGTCATTCGGAGTTTCTGGTAAAGCTGGAATATTGCAAACACTCGCAGGCGAAATGTCTATAAGCAAAGTATCATCTGGAGATAAATGCGACGACCAAGTTGCAACCATTACATTTCCATAAACGAAAGGATGATCTAAAGAGGTTGTATCTGTAGGAAGTAGAACAGGAGGCGCTCCAGGATCTTTAAATACATTCCAAAAATTACCATCGCGGAAATGAATGGTCTTGTCGGCTTCGGTTAATGAAAATGGCTTCACATTCCCCCACTCTGGTGACAAAGCCGAAGGTGTTGGTAATCCCGGAAAACCATTCTGATCGACGAAGTTTGCCAAGTTGAGTGGCTGCCAACGGTTGATGTAAGTATTGTTTGGATTACCTGGGAAAACGGGCAACATAGGTGCATTTACCGGAACATAATACTGATTGGAATAGTTTAACAATTGATTCGATCCATCTTGATTTCCGTATGCGATGTATTGAGAAGCTATGTAATTCCCCAATTTAGCAGGATCACCGTCGCTGTAATCAATAGAGTTTACGGCAGTGCTGTAACCCAATCCAAGCATTATAAAATTCGCCATGGTCAAGGTATTCGCATAGTTCGGCGAATACTGATAGCGATTGATTAGCATGCGGTAAGCCGCATAAGAAATAGCTTTCTCACGAGCTATTTGAATATCCGCTGGTTCGGCTAAACCGTTGTAAGCAGAATTGAACCCGTTGAGGTTTTGACCGATTAAGTATGTTTTTGCAGTGTCGTCAAACAACGCCCATGCATCATACATCGCAGCGTGAATGTGAAAAAGATTTCTAGCGTGAATGGTAGGACGCGCATTGTCGTTACGAATGGCTTGAAGAACAACCTCATCCCATGCTCTTGCCACGGATTGCTCTTGTGCATTTCCAAAATAAACAGAAAAAATGAAGATTACAAAAAGTATAAATTTCGCTTTCATAAAGGTTTTGTTAAGGTCTACAAATATAACTCAGCAAAACCAAAAATGGTTGCATACATTTATCAGTTTCCGCTCATGCGACATCGTCTCTAAGCCTATTCAGCAGACTTGTGCCTTGGACCGTGTGATGGACGTCCACCTGCAGGTGGTCCAGGATGTCCGCCCTTCTTACCTACTTCATCCAATAATATTTTATGAAAATCTTTTTCTATTCCAGGAAGTTTTGCTGTTTTCTGAACACCAATGACTTTACTGCAGGCAATCATGAAATTTGAATCTTCTTCCACCTCTTTCACTCGAAGCGCAGATATTTCGTTGTTCAACGATTCGAACGCTTTTTGATTTTCACCAACAGCATCCATCTTATCCATGACTTTTTTCAACTCCTTACGATGGGTCTTTTGTGTTTCTTCATGTGCATTGTACACCGGCCAAAACTTCTCCGCTTCAACAGGAGTTAATGCCAATTCTGAAGTAATGAAAGCACGCTTCAGCGCTGCTACTTTTTCGCTGCGCTTCGGTTCATCGCGATCAGGCTGAGCAAAGGCTACCACAGAGCACAAACTCAAAAATAAAATCATTGTATTTCTCATGTTGTGTTTAATTTAAATTTTCAATTAATTCTGAATCTTCTTCCAATAAATACGCTACCAATTCTTCTCTCGGAATTTCTTTCAATTCCTCTGCAATCTCTTCCTTGGTCGAAAGATTTTTCGACCCTGTATTGGTCGAAAGATGTTTCGACCCTATATCTTCCTTGGTCAAAAGATATTTCGCCCCTATGTCTTCCTCTTTGGTCGAAAGATTTTTCGCCCCTATATCTTCCTTGGTCGAAAGATTTTTCGCCCCTATATCTTCCCCAATATTGGGCGAAAGATTTTTCGCCCCTATATCTTCTCCAATATTGGGCGAAAGATTTTTCGCCCCTACATCTTCCCCTTTCTTACCTTCTCTTACATCCTCTTCCCTTCTTTTACCTTCTGCAATCTCCTGCGCTCGACCATCCCCCTTCAACATAAAAAAACCAACACCAATTACACAGGCCGCAGCCAAAGCCAATAGCCATTTCCCTGTCGGAAACTTCCGAACAGGCATGAGTGCCTTTTTATTTTTTTCAAAATATTCCGAAGGGACATTCCACTCGTTATTCTTCATTTCCATCTTTTATTTGTTCATTGATCCAATCATTTGATTGAATGGCCGATTTAATTTTCTCAACGGCATGATGGTAACTGGCTTTTAATGCGCCAACACTTGTGCCTGTTATTTCTGCTATTTCAGTATATTTTTTTTCTTCGTAATATTTCAAGACGAAGACTGCTCTTTGCTTTTCCGGAAGCGCCGCTACCATGGCCTGCAAGCGCATTTGCATTTCATCGCCTGAGTAATGAGTATCCTCTTCCAACTGCTTTACATTTTCAAGAATGTTACCGTCCCAATCACCCTTCAACATTCGTTTGCTTCTTTGTATGTGTCCCAACGCTTCTCTGTATGCAATGCTGTGCATCCACGTTCCTAAAGCACTTTCACCACGAAACTTATCTACTCCTTTGAATACGCGAACGAACGTGTCTTGCAAGACGTCGTTGGTGTCTTCATGATTCAACAACATTCTTCGAATAAAAAAGTAAAGCGGTTTCTGGTAGTCGGAAATAAGCATCTCGTATCCTTTGTTTCTCGTCTTTAACGAGGAAATAAGTTTTAAGATTTCTTTTTCACGTTCTGCCATCGTCTTTTAGAACAAAAAGATTAAAAATGGTTTAATGGTGTTTGAATAAATTACCATTTGCCTCTGTGTGTGTCTTGTTGAAGGGCTTTTTCCAAATGATTTAAATACGCTTCTCGAGAAATAAGTTCTGCTCCAAGCGAAACCAAATGCGGATTTTCCACTTGTCCGTCTACCCACTCCATGCCCCATTCTTGACATCTTTGAATCAAATGCCACAAGGCCAATTTGGAGGTGTTCGATTCCGTGGAAAACATACTTTCTCCGCAAAACATTCCTCCTAAACTAATTCCATATAACCCTCCAACCAATTGACCATCGCGCCAAACCTCCACGGAATGGGCGAATCCGAGTGCATGCAATTCAGAATAGGCATCAATCATTTCCGGAAGTATCCACGTTTCCTCTTCCCTTCCGTTTCCTGCGCAAGCAGAAATAACCTGATGAAAAGCGTTGTCGAAAGTGAATCTATAAACACCCTTGTTGTAGAGCTGTCTTGTTGACTTACTTGGCTTGAAGGTTGGGACATGAAAGACGCAACGCTCTTCGGGGCAATACCAACGCGGTTCTCCGGGCTCTTCGTACCAAGGAAAAATTCCTTTAGAATAAGCCAAAAGCAATCGAGAAACAGAAACATCTCCACCTACCGCAACAAGATTATCTTCGAATTCCTCGGGACCGGGGAACCACAATTCGTCTGAGAGTCTGTAAATTGGCATCGCGTTACGAAGTTAGTTCTAGTTTGACTTCGAAATGAAAAACTATGCAGTGGATTGAAGAGCAATTTCAGAAACCCTTTGCGCCAAAAGCGTATAGTGAACTCGATGCCTATGTCCGTCAGAGTGCAGCGGAAGCGCGAAGGCTCACGCCCACTCCGCGAGAAAGCGCGGTGCTTATACTCATTCATCCGCACCAAGGTGATGCCGGGATTACTCTAATTAAACGTCCTGTTTATGAAGGCGTTCACAGCGGACAGATGGCGTTTCCAGGAGGAAAGAAAGACGATAGTGACGAGAGCCTTTTACATACTGCCTTGCGCGAAGTTCACGAGGAAGTGGGGATTCAACTTCCAACCGAAAAAAAATATTATGTGTTGAATGAAATTTTCATTCCTCCGAGTCAACTTTTGGTGCAACCGTTTGCGACTGTGTTGAATCATGAGCCTGTTTTCATTCCGAATGAAAACGAAGTGGCGCAGCTCGTGCCTATTCCGCTTGCGCATTTCGGAGCGAAGATGAAGACTGAGCATATGGGAATCTTTATGCCGCATATTCAGGCAACGAAGACTGTTCCGGCTATTCGATTTGAAGAGCATCTCATCTGGGGAGCCACGGCGATGATGTTGTTCGAATTGCGCGACCGCTTGGATTTAAAAAATAAATATGAATAAATGAACCGATCTGTGCGTTACCTGTACAGCGGCATGAAAACCCCTTCTCTTGGCACTATTCAATAAACATAAAACGTATACTCCCTTCAAAGACGAAGAGCTTATGCCGCTGATTGCGGCCGGCAACGAACGCGCCTTTGAAGAACTATACACCCGTTACAGCCGGCCGATTCATTCTTACTTCTTTCGCATGCTGCGAAAAGACAAAGAGGTTGCGGCCGATTTCACACAAGAGCTCTTCAGCAAAGTCTTTCGTCATGCCGAAGGCTTCGATGTGAAGCGAAACTTTAAGACGTGGCTCTACAGCATGGCGCACAATCAGTGTAAGAATGAATATGCGAAGCATGAAGTTCGCGCTGAAGCGCGAATGACTATTGCGACATACGAAGTGAACGAACACGACCGCGACATGGACCGTTCGAAGTTTGAAGAGGCGCTGCAAGAAGCGCTGTCGCAATTAGACGAAACCAAAAGAACGACCTTCGAACTTCGCTTCGTGCATGAACTCAGCAATCCCGAAATTGCAGAAACCATGGGATGTTCAGAAGGCACCGTGAAGTCGCGCATCTTCTATACCCTCAAAGAACTCAACGGTATTCTTCAGGAATACAAAGAACTTTTACTTTCATTTCTCTTCATTATACTACAATCATGAGCACACAAAAACCTTTCATCTATCAGCCCGAAGACTTGGAGCGCCTCCTGCGCACTAAAGAATTCAACGGTTTGCTTCCAGAGGAACGCGCCTTTGTGTTGCAACATGTTTCCACCGAAAAGGAATTCAATGAACTCAAAATGCTTTTGGATAACATTGAATCTTCAGAGCACGAGATGCAAGATCCGCCTGCTGCCGTTTGGAAAAACTTGAAGAAAGAATTCAACGCACAAAAGCCTTCGCGATTCAAAGTTTGGTTGAACATCCTGTTCCCTCCTCTTCCCAAGTGGAGCGGATTCCGAACCGTTTCATTTTCTCTCGTTGGAATGGCAGCCGTTGTTGGAGCAGTTATTTGGTTCGTTCCTTCAGACAATAATTCCAATCAATTGGCAAGCGTTCAAGACAATTCCAAGAACAACGAAACTCAAAATTCAATCTTGGATACTGTTTCTGAAAATTCAGAATTCAAAGTCAATCCAGAACAATATGCCGAGCTGAAGCCTGTATCTGGAATTTACGTAACACCTGTGGTTCGTGAGGTCGAGCATGTGCACGAAGTTCCGCTTAATGACGAGGTTAGTGAAGAAAATTCCATTGCGCCAGCGAACGACGCTATTGAAGCCAAGTCCGATAGAAGCATGGAAAACGATGCTCCAACCGTGAGCGAAAGCACCAATGCTTTCCCAACACTGAATTTTTCAAATGATGGAAATTTAAATGCACCAGCCGTTCAATGGACCACGGGAACCAACGGAACCACAACCATTGTGGCGGACTCTGTGAAAATTCAACCCAAAAAGAAAAATAAAAAGAAAACGCCACCGAAGAAAAAGTGACGAATAATTTTCAAAATGGACTTTGAATGTTCATTTTTGTGGAATGAAAAAAATACTTGTCGCAAACCGTGGAGAAATTGCCTTGCGCATCATGCGCTCTGCAAAAGAAATGGGAATTGCAACTGTTGCAATATATAGTGAAGCCGATCGCAATGCACCGTTCGTAAAATACGCCGACGAGGCCGTTTGCGTTGGTCCTCCTCCTTCCAACCAGTCGTATTTGCGTGCAGATAAGATCATTGAAATTTGCAAAGAGTTAGGTGTTGAAGGGATTCATCCGGGATACGGATTCCTTTCTGAAAATGCAGGCTTCGCAAGAAAAGTTCAAGAAAACGGAATCACCTTCATTGGTCCGAATCCAGACAGTATAGACATGATGGGAAGTAAACTTGCAGCTAAAGCAGCCGCAAGAAAGTATAATATTCCCATGGTTCCAGGAACCGAAGACGCCATTGCAGATGTAGAGCAAGCGAAGCGCGTAGCACTTGAAGTTGGACTTCCAATTTTAATTAAAGCCAGCGCAGGTGGTGGTGGAAAAGGAATGCGCATCGTTGAGAAAATTGAAGAAGTTGAAGAGCAAATGGAGCGCGCAATCTCTGAAGCCGTGAGTTCATTCGGAGACGGAGCGGTTTTCATTGAACGATATGTAAGCGGACCGCGACACATTGAGATTCAAGTTTTGGCAGATACACACGGAAATATTGTTCACCTCTTTGAACGTGAATGCAGCATTCAGCGTAGACACCAGAAAGTGATTGAAGAAGCGCCTTCTGCAATTCTTACTCCGGAGCTTCGTGATGCTATGGGCAAGAGTGCATGCGATGCCGCTAGAAGTTGCGACTATGTTGGCGCAGGAACAGTGGAGTTCTTGCTCGACGATAAATTGAATTACTATTTTTTGGAAATGAATACCCGCTTGCAAGTGGAGCATCCGGTTTCAGAAAGCATTACGGGTATTGACTTGGTGAAGGAACAAATTCGCGTGGCACGCGGAGAGAAATTGGCGTTCACGCAAGAAGATCTTTCGATAAACGGACATGCCCTTGAGGTTCGTGTTTATGCAGAAGATCCAACGAACAACTTCCTTCCCGATATCGGAAGATTGAACACTTACGTTCGTCCGCAAGGACCGGGCGTTCGCGTCGACGATGGATTTGAAGAAGGAATGGATATTCCAATTTACTACGATCCAATGATTGCGAAGTTGATTGTGCATGCTGCGAATCGCGAGCAAGCCATTGAGCGCATGACGAGAGCTATTTCTGAATATAAGATTTCAGGAGTTCAAACTACGCTTGAGTTCTGCTCTTGGGCCATTAATCATGAAGCATTCAAATCTGGAAATTTCGATACGCATTTTGTGAAAGACTACTTCACCCCTGAAATTCTAAAACAAGAATTGACCTCAGAGGAAACGGAAGTGGCTGCAATTGCTGCAGAGATTTTATTCCATCAAAACAATGCATCTGCTTTTCCAAACGGAAGTACAGAACAGAAAACAAGTGCTTGGAAGCTTCGCGCTAGAGACTAATTTTTTGAAACTCGCACCAGCTTTGCATCCCTTCGGAAGCACCGGAGGCAATGGCGTTGAACCCTAACTTAGTTGCAAGTTCTGGCACTTTCGGATCAATGACCCAACGCTCGGCTTTAAGCGGAACGTTGTAAAGCAATCCGGCTGCCGGATATACTTCCAGCGAAGTTCCGAGCACCATAAACACATCAGCGTCTTCTACAAGTTCAGCAGCATCTAGCAGCAAGGGAACATCTTCTCCGAACCAGACAATGTGCGGACGCAACGCGTTTCCGTGTGCGCATGCACTTGAAGTCGATTGGGCAATTTGCCCAATTTCATTTACGCAGCACGAGCTTCTCATTTTGGTAAGCTCTCCGTGTAGATGAAGAATGTTAGAACTTCCAGCGCGCTCGTGAAGGTTGTCTACATTTTGCGTAATAATCGAAACACGGAAGTGTTTTTCCAATTGCGCTAGAATGAGGTGTCCGTTGTTGGGTTTTACCTCGTTCAATTGCAATCGACGTTGGTTGTAGAACTCTGTCACAAGCTCGGGGTTGCGTTGCCAACCTTCAGGAGTTGCAACGTCTTCAATGCGGTATTGCTCCCACAGTCCGTTTGAATCGCGAAAGGTGTTAATACCGCTTTCGGCGCTGGTTCCAGCGCCAGTTAAAACCACTAAATGTTTCATAAAATTAAATCATCATACGCTGACGCTTCAACAAGAATTGAAGCATACAGTTTTGAATTCCATCTTCAATAGACGTTTGAAAATAATCGACTCCAATCTGTCCGGCCTTTAATTGCAGCGAGGTTCTAAAAGCACTCATCTTCTCTTGATAAGCCTTTCTTAATTCATGCGGATGGGCTTTCACTTCCTCGCCTGTTTCTAAATCAACAAACGAATACGGACGATTTTCAAAATTGAAGTCCAACTCCTGTTCTTTGTGAACCACATGAAATAGAATGACCTCATGTTTGTTGTGGCGAAGGTGTTGAAGCGACTGAAAGACTTCTTCCACTTGTTTGGAATCGTCGAGCATATCGCTGAACACAACCACCAAACTTCTTCTGTGAATACGCTCTGCTATTTCATGAATGACTGCAGACACGTGGCTGTTGCTTTTGTAGGAAGTCGCACTTTGCTCGAGCCACTTCTCCATTTCTGAATACAAGTAATGAATGTGTGCTTGGCTGCTTCCTGCTTTGGTGTGCACCATTAAGTCATTCGCGAAAACACTCAACCCAACAGCATCGCGCTGGCGCTTCATGAGTTCCATAACGCTTGCTGCGCCGTATAGAGCGAACTTTAGTTTATTCCACTCCTTTCCTTCAGCATTTTTAATGGTTGGAAAAAGCATGGATGAAGAAACATCTACTACCAATTGACAGCGTAAATTGGTTTCTTCTTCATATCGTTTAACGAAATGCTTATCGGTTCGCGCCAATAATTTCCAATCGAGATGACGTGTAGATTCTCCAGCGTTGTACAGACGATGCTCTGCAAATTCAACCGAAAATCCGTGATAAGGAGAACGATGCATTCCTGTAATGAAACCTTCAACCGCTTGTTTGGCGAGCAATTCAAGCGATGAATAAGATTGTATGTATGAACGATCGAAGTTTATTGGCATTTGGTAAAAATAAGCTAAGAACAAATATGAAATAAAAGTGGACACAAAAATCAATTACTTTGCGAGTATGGATATAACTATTAACACCCCCGCATTATTGTTTCCGGCAATTAGCTTAATCATGCTCGCATACACCAATAGATTTCTTGCCTTGGCGAATGTCATCCGTAATCTTCACGACCGATACAAAGGCCGTGAGCCCAAGGAAGCGGCGTTACTCTACGCGCAAATCAAGAATCTGAAATTCAGGTTGCGGCTGATAAAAAACATGCAGATTTTCGGGGTGTTAAGTTTCGCACTTGCAATTGTTTCCATGTATTTCATTTATCGACAAGAAATGGCTCTTGCTGAATTCACTTTTGCAACGGCACTCATCCTATTCTGTGTCTCATTGTTTCTTTCACTCATTGAGTTAATTAATTCAACTCGGTCACTTGAAATTGAATTGAGCGATATGGCGGGGTTGGAGGATAGTATTTTGGATTATTTGAAAAAGATGATAAAATAGACCGCTTCGCGGATGACACTTCGTGATGACCGCTATGCGGATGACAAAACACGTTGTGATGACCGCTATGCGGATGACGCTACGCGATGACGACTGCGTCGATGAGATTATCGGATGGCGACGACTGAACCGGTTAGTTCAATGGGTTCGGTGAAAGATGACGTTGTAATTTGAAGTGACCACGTGTACGCGTCTATTTGCGCATAAAACTCATTGCCATAAACGTTTCCGATCCAGGCTTGATTGGGGTCTTCGGAATAAAAAATGCGTTCACCGTATCTATTGTAAATGCTGAAGGCATATTGAATTTCATTCAAATTGAATCCAGATAGTACAGGAAAGAACACATCATTCAATCCATCATCGTTTGGCGAAAAAGAGTTCGGAACAAAAACCATTTCTTCCCGATTGACAAAAATGGTGTAACACGTAGAGTCTGCACATCCGTATTGATTGCTCACTTCCAAGCAAGCCTCGAACGAACTTCCTATGGTTTCAGAAAAAGTATATTGTGTCTCTGTATTGCCAGATAATTCACCGTTTACATTCCATTGATTGGTGGTATTTCCTAAAGACAGATTAGTAAACTCAATCAATGGATTATTTAAAGAAGGGGTGATAGGAGTCCATTGAAAGGCGGCAACTGGAAACAAATCGATACACACTAAATCGGTTTGAGAAACAGAATTCACACAACCGTTTCCGTCAGTTGATGTTAATGCAACAGTGAAACATCCAGCCGATTGAAAATTGTAATTAAAACTTCCGCATCCACTGCCAACATTCACTCCATCTATACTCCACACACAACTCGAAAGCGCGGTAGCTGAATTGCTATTGAATTGCACATTCAACGGAGCACAACCCGTTGCTGCGGAAGATGTAAAACTAAATTGCGGAAGCGGAACCACCTGAATAGTTATTGTATCGGCACCGCCGCAACTTCCAGCTATGGTATAAATCGCTTGAAAAACACCTACTCCGAGAGCCGCCGGACTTACCATTCCACTGGAATTAACCGCGTTTCCACTCCAAGTTCCTCCCGCATTTGCCACCTGAAGCTGCTCTGAACTTCCATTTACACACAAAGGATTTATTGGAGTAATGGCGGCGCTCAGCGCTGAGGTCACCTGAATATTTATTGTTGAAGGAGAAGTGCAGTAAGCATCGCTATCGAATGTAATCGCTGAATTTCCAGAACCTGCGGAGCTTGGAAGAAATGCTCCCGTGTTCAAGTCTATGATTCCTGCGCCACTCCACAGACCTGGCTCGTTGGGCGAATTTAAATCAAAAAAAAGGTCTGAGATACAGAAAGGACCAGCCGTATTGATTACTGAAGGCGTGGCTGCATCAACAACAATGCTGGTAGTATAGGTTGAAACGCAGTTGCCTATTGCGACCAAGCATGTATAAGTTCCGGCAGCCAAAGGGGTGACTGAAATAATTGTAGGATTTTGAGTGAGTGAAGAAAAAACATTCGGGCCACTCCACAGATAGGTTGCTCCTACCACCGAAGTTGCTGCCAGATTCAAAGCGCTACCTTCACACAAAGGAGAATTCGAGCTTATAGCAGATACTGGAGCACTCGATACAATTATAGTAATGGACGCTGTTTGCGCGCAACCGTTAATGGTCGAGTTCGCGATGTAGGTTGTGGTTATTGTAGGGGTTGCAATAACCGTTGCACCAATGTTCGTAGTCAAAGAAGGGTCGGCATTCCACACATAATTCGCGCTACCACTCGCTGTTAGTGTCGTTGATTCTCCCAAGCAAATGGACAACGAAGTTGCGGCAACAAGTAAAACAGGATCTGTCGAAGAAGCCGAAATTGTGTACGTAAATAATTGCGGTGTGCCACACTGTCCTTGATCGGTGACTGCCAATGTATAAACACCCGGTTCAAGGTTTCCAAGATTTGGAGTTGTGTTGGTGGTGCCTAACCATTCGTAGGTAAATGGACCAATTCCACCTGAAATAACAACATCTATGGAACCGCTAATTCCACATGAGGGTTGGACAATGGTTGGAGTTGAGGCAATTGGAATGAAGGGCGAATTCGAGGTCCCCGGTGTCGGAACTGTTGCTCCTGTTAACCACACATTCGTTCCATCGCATTCTCTGTATATAGACTCTCCGTCATTATTGGACTGTCCACTTACTGAAATCAATGCGGGGTCGCTTGCTGAAAGAGTAATGGTTACATCTGGACAGCCAACTGTATTGGCTGTTGTGAAAGAAGGCGTTTGAGCAAACTGTCCTCCACCCCAATACAATCCGTCCAAAATAACTCCTAAAGGATTCACAAAAGCCAATTGCTCCGCGCTATTCGTGAAAATTCCAACTTGTGAAGTTGGTCCAGATGTGCATCCACAAGTGCCTAAATCAAGATTAACAACTGTGCCTGAATTTGACGAACCGATGACAAAAAAACTATAGGGCTGAATAATTGTTCCTACAGGAAAGGTGACTCCAAAATCCCCATCGGTTAAGACAAAACATGAAATATCTTGAGGAGTGTTGCACGTGTTGTAAAGTTCTACCCACTCCGCCGTGCTCGGGGTACAACCGCCATCGCAACCACCCGCGGCATTTACCATGACCTCATTTATGACAATGCATTGGGCATTCGCTGAAAGCGATAAAATAATAAGCGCTAAAAACGAACCTATTTTCTTTCCCAAACTGTTTCCCATTGACAAATTTACCGTTAACAAAAGTACGTCTGAATTGAGGTTCAACAGGTATTAATGAATCATTAAGAAATACATCTATTGAACACTCGAGGTCTACCTTGATTAGCGTATAACCGTGACATGTCCGGTCTGTTCGAATGGCTCTTGACCATTGTTCGGTAAGATTTTAATGAGCCAAGAATACACCGCGTCAATGGCGAAATATTCGCCGCCGTCTACTTCTCCGTACCAACCTTCATTGATGTCGTTCGTTCTAAACAACACATCTCCCCAACGATTGAAAATCTGAAATTCATAGGTTTGAATCAATGATTCTCCGCGTATGGAAGGCTTGAACAATTCGTTTCTTCCATCTGTATTTGGAGTAAAGCAGTTCGGAACGAAAATATTAAACTGATCGTTCACAACCACAGTACCACAGCTTAAATCGGTGCAACCATCTGAATTGGTGACAAGCAAGCACACATCATAATCGCCAGGCACCTCATTTGGAAAGGTAAATACTGGTTCTGTAGAATTCAAGTAGTACATGTCCATGATTGTCCAATTGTAACTCACTGCACCCAACGAATAATTGATAAACTGAACCGTGCTATTGCCAACATTCGGAGAAATTGGCGACCAGCTAAATGTAGAAACCGGTTGTTGAGAAACGCAGATGTAATCAACAATCGAAGCGTTGCTGCTACAACCGTTTCCGTCGGTAGTCGAAAGCATAATGTCGTAGCATCCTTGGGTATTGAAGGTGTAATTCAACGAAGCGCAGTTGTTTCCGCTTGGAACTCCATCTACCCACCACGTGCATCCATTTCCAAGTGGAACACTAGTATTTGTAAGATTAACTGTAAGCGGCGCACATCCAGAAGTAACATCGGCCGTGAACGAAACAACAGGTAATGGATTCACCGTTATGGTTTGTGTATCGGTGTCTCCGCAGTTTCCAGCTATCGTGTATGTAATCGTCGTTGTTAAAACACCTGCTGCACTCGGATCGAAAGCTCCCGTTGCTGGATTTGTAATACCCACTCCACTCCAAGTTCCGCCAGGACTAGCGGCTGTTAACGTAATCGGATTAGCGTCAATACACAACGCACCTGGATTCACAATGGTCGCGTCTAGTGGACCATATACGAGAATATTCAAAGTTCCTGTCAATGCACAGCCAGCAGGTAAGTATGAAATAATTTCAGTCCCTACTCCAGCAGTTGTGGGATTGAACAAACCTGTTGCGGAAACACCCACTCCTGTCCAAGTTCCACCGGCTGGTGTTGCGATCAATTGAACTGGAGCATCTGATACACACAAAGGGTTTTGTGCGGTTAATGTTGGAATAGCTGGACCAACAAATGGCGCCGAAGTGTAACTATAAGGACAACCGTATTGGTCTTCAATTGTATAAGTTACAATATCTCCGTCTAACAATCCGCCTACTACGATAGTGCCGTTATTTGGAGCGACATCGTCAACGAAGAAGGCATTTGCGGGAGATAGATTGATTGCGGTGAAGGATGTACCCAATAATTCTGGCGCACCGCCTGAGAAACCAACGGTTAGTGTCTGTCCAACGCAGTTCTGTGTTGAGGTACCTTCTATAATTTCGGGTAAATAAGTATAGGTATACGTTGGTCCCAAATCATAACACATACCTGCAAAATTGGTAAATGAATACGTCCCGGTAGTTTCATCGTACATCGTTATCGGAGTGAAATAAACCGTGTTGTTCGTAAAAGTTCCTGCAGGGAATTGAGCTATAAAACTGCCATCATTCAGGTCAATCAAATCTTGAGAAGAAATAGTTCCAACCAAACATGGATCTGTTTCTACACTCCCCCCCTGTCCGACAGTAGGTGGACATGAATATACTAAATACCAAATAGCAGGATTGTAAAGCGTGTCGTCATCGAAAACATTCGCTGAGAATAAATAATCGTTATTGGAAACAATATTGAATTGATCGTTGAAGCACAAATAGCTTGGAGTGTTAGTATCACCATTTGTAGTTGTGACAAACGTTCCTGCATTCACCGCACAAACACAAGGGTCTGGAGCAACGTATGCAACCGTATTGGTGCATGCAGCAGCTGACGAAAAATAGGCAGTAACATCGCAGGCAGCGCCATCAGATGTAATATCTAAAATTGAATAATTCAAAGGCGAAACAAATGGTGCGTTAAAAACTGCTTGTTGCCCGTTGCAAGTTTCGATAATCAATTGTCCTGTTGCAGGAGCATTTGAAAATTCTACATAGCCCGTTATGTCGTAGGCGTTATTTGCAAAATCACAAGCCCCAATGTCTGCCTGCAGAAAGTCCATATTGCACAAGGCAACAGCGCAAGGCGCGGGTGCGTTGTAATTCACAGTTCCCGCACACGTCGGATCCGCAGAGAATGTCGCTGTTACCGTGCAAGAAGAGCCATTCGCCGACAAATTTGAAAAAGTATAGGGTATGCTTGAAGCAAAAGGTGGATTCATAACAATAGGCGCTCCACCGCACGAATTCGTGATGGTTAAAGTTCCTGTGCTTGGAGGATCGGTAACTGTTACGGTTCCACTTACACTGTATTGTTGCGTTGCTTGGACGCAAGCCGTTGGATTAGCTGTTATACCGTTGAACGTGCAAAGAATTGAGCAGTTGGTTGCGCCGCCACCGCCTGTTTGGGTTGCAATAATATCAGTAGGCACATCAGAAAAGTTCGTGATCAAGAACATATACCACTGTCCAACTATAGCCCCTGTTATGTCAACATACTCTGTCGCATCAGTAGCATAACTGCAATCTTCAATCCCGGCTGTTCCATTGAATATAGCAGTACACATGGAAGCTTGATTTGCGAATGGTCCCCATAAAATAAAATCGACATCCACCAAATTGGTGTTCGTCAACGTAATATTAATGTTTCCAGATTGAGAGATATTCAAGTAGTACCAGGCTGGATTCGGTGTTGTAAATAAACAATCGTAATCGGGACCAAATGGAGCATCCCCATTTCCAGTTTCTGCCGGAAAAGTAACTCCCGTAGAGGTGCAGAAAGGAGCAGCAACAGCACAATCAGATTGTGCAATTAGATAACTTGTAGAGAAACAAAAAATTAATGTCGCTAGTATTGTTCTTTTCAAGGCTTTGATTTTGTTAATCAGTTGTAAGACAGCAGTTGCATACAATAAGTTGCTTTTGCTATCTTTAAAGGTTCAGCAATGTACTAATTTCTTTGCATACCATAAACCGAAATTGCTCAAAAAAAACAGCACCCGATGAGTGCTGTTCAATATATCCAATGAAGAATGATTAATCTACCTTCTCAACTTTTATCAATTCAACTTCGAAAACCAAAGTTGAAAAAGCTTCAATCTTTCCTTGTGCTCTAGAGCCGTAAGCCAATCCCTGCGGAATGTAGAACGTAAACTTCGAGCCTTCGTTCATCAATTGAAGTCCTTCTGTCCAACCGGGAATAACCTGATTCAAACCAAAAGTTGCTGGTTTACCTCGGTCTACCGAACTGTCGAAAACAACGCCATCTATGGTAGTTCCATGGTAGTGCACCGTAACCTTATCGTTCTTGTCCGGCATTACACCTTGACCTTCAACATTCGATTTGTATTGCAATCCAGAAGAAGTGGACTTAACGCCTTCCCTCTTTCCATTCGCAACAAGATAATCCTCGCCTCGCTTTTTATTCATATCGTTTTTCTTCTGTGAATTTTTGCGAACTTCAGCATTGATAATTCCTGTAGCCTTGTCTTTGTCTAATTTAGACTTACCTGCCTTGCTATCAATCATGGCTTGCATGATTAGCTCATCGGTTAAGTTTTCAAATCCAGCGCTCTTGGCATTCTCAATAACGGAAAGACCGAATGCATAGGATAAACTGTCTTCATGTGTTAACATAACCTTAGTTGCAGACTTCTTATTCTTCTTTTGCGCGATAGCTGAAGTGCAAACAACCAATAGCGCGACAAACGTAACAATTCGTTTCATAAAGCTTAGTTCGTTGGTTTGATTTCTATAATTTCCATCTCGAAAATCAATGTTGCAAACGGAGGAATAACTCCACCGGCACCTTGCTCGCCGTATGCCAAGTTTTGTGGGATGAACAACTCGTATTTCCCGCCAGCCTTCATCAACTTCAATCCTTCTCCCCATCCTTGAATGACTTGTCCAGCAGTAATGGTAATTGGCTCGTTTCTCTCGTAAGAACTATCGAAAACTTTTCCATCAACTAAAGAACCTTTGTAGTTCACTACAATTGTATCGTTGTCATCTGGAGATAACCCAATTCCTTCACGAATAACTTTGTATTGCAATCCAGACTCAGTAGTTATAACTCCTAGCTTCTGTCCGTTCTCTTTTAAAAATGTTGTTTCCTGTTCCATTGTTTTTGCTGCTTTTTCTGATTCTCTTCTTGCTAATATTCCTTGAATGTATGGATCAACCATTTCATTTGGAAGTTGATTCGCCTTGTTTGCATGATCCAAAATGGCTTGTCCCATTATATTTTCATTCAATCCTTCAATACCACTGGCAGCAATATTGTTGGCAACACTAATTCCAATTGCATAAGACAAACTATCGCTTTCATTCTTTAGAACAACAGTAGATTTCTTGTCTTTATCTTTTGGCTTCTTCTTTTTATCTCCTTGATCCATTGCATTCGAACTCAATACCAATAAGCTCGCTCCAAGAAGTACAATATGTTTACTTTTCATTGAAATTTATTTTGGATTGCAAGTTAATCAGATTATTTATTCATTCGGCTTATTTTTGAAAAATGAAGTTTTTCAGAATACTCATTCTTTTTGGAATAATTATCCATGTTCCAAAGTCAGCTCATTGTCAAAATGATATGTACGGGGGACTTACGTTTGAAAATTTGACCTACAACAAATCGAGTATCTATTCCATTGGCACCGATTTCTACGCTCCCTTCGGAGATCGTTTCACCTTAAACTACAGCTTCAAATTAGGTTTGAGCAAAGACCATAGTTTCGTATTTCACTCATCCGTTTCAACTTTATTGGGAACTTATCTTTTAGCATTGAATGGAAATTACCCAGGTATTGCAACCCTTGG
This sequence comes from Flavobacteriales bacterium, assembly GCA_044239865.1. Lineage (GTDB taxonomy): Bacteria > Bacteroidota > Bacteroidia > Flavobacteriales_D > Sanyastnellaceae > CAIZGX01. The sequence continues at coordinate 651,496 of JBIIAO010000001.1, read as the reverse complement.
ACTCATTTGCCTTGCAATACCCGAAGGAGTTGGAATGTATATGGGTCCCGACGGACAAGCGCTTCACCTTTCTGTGAATCCGCTTGGAATGGATTATTTTTCTGCTGGAGATTTCACGCAGGAATACGTTGGCATGAGTTGCAGTGCTGTGGCACGCATTCATTATAAATTGAAATCGCATTTCCCCTCTTATATTACACCCATGGCAGGACTTTATTATCGCTACAACCAATCAGCCATCAACGAGCAATATGGGATTCGGTTGGGTGTTTCCTTTGGGCTCGCTTCCAGAAATGCAGACTCGGGAACTAGCCTTCAAGAAATCTTTCGATGAAAAACCTGTTGTTGACTTTTATTCTTCTGAGTAATCTGATTACTTCGTTGAACGCGCAAACTGATACCCTCTTCATTCAAAATTGGGAAAATGGTCATGCGATTTATTTATTGCCTCCAGGAAAATTTCAGAAGCCTCCGGTTTGGACTTCTTCAGACAGCATTTACTATCCACCCGTTCCTTTCTTTCGAAATTTTAAATTCGATTTGAAAGAAACATACATACCGCTAACGGTATACAAAGGCGAATTGGTTTATTACGATCCGTGCGATGGAATCTTCGAAGATGCATGGGTATTCAACGATTCTGCATTTGTGCATTTGTATTATGATGGTCCAGAAGGCTCGCCGATTGCGGCTATCGAGCACGAGTATGAAAACGAAATCCAATTTCGAATACTTCAATTCAATTATGAAGACATCGAAAAATCGTTGGAATATTACTTAACGGTAACAACGGTGAACAAAGAAAAGGGCATCTTCCTTTTCACTTTCGAAAGTCCTTACGATGCTGAATCGAAGTATTCTTTTCCCGTTGTTGAAAGAAGTAAACTTCACCTTTTCCCAACTTTGGTTTGCGATTGTCGTCTAGACAAGTATGCCGAATTCCAATGGGAATTAGAACCTTTTACTCCTGATTTATTCAAATAAAAAAAAGCTCGCCGTTGCGAGCTTTCTTCGTTGTACACCTATACTTAACCAAAACCACTTGCTAGAAGTTCAACTTAAGCCCGAAGGCATTTGAATAAATCTCTGGGCCATCTCCGGTCGAAAATTTCGGAAGCAGAGAGGATTCAATAAAGAAGGACAAATCACTTGTAAAACCGAAATCTACATAGAGGTTCGCCATGAATTCCTTCAATCCAAAATCTCCAGAGACACGCTGTTTACGTTTCTCTCCGTTCTCCTTCCATTTATAAAAAGCATTTGAGCCAATTAAATAACCACCTATGATGCCAAAGGACATATGAAAAACATTGGGCTCATCATCTGAATTCATTTTCTTCTTTTCGGTAATTTTTCCATTGTACTGAAACACCAAGGGCACCGTGATATAGTTTGCATTTAGATTTGACTTTTCTGTTTTAGGAAAAATGGCTAATTGAAAACCAAGCGTATCGGTCTCACTTAAACGAACTTCACGATTCAAAGCAATCGACTCAAGCGAAAACCCTATGCCCGTAGACAATCTGAAACGGTCTTTCGCTATTTCAAAAGATGAATTCACCACATTAAACCCCATCATAGAACTTGAGTTGTTTCTACCTTTATTATTCATCCAAGGGGCATCATAGCTTTTATTCTGATCATCCATAAAAGTCAAAAAACCAAAGCGAAAACCACTGAATCCATACCATGAAAATTCCTCTAGCGGCAAAGTCTTACGCTTCCTGTCGCCAGTCGCAAGCTTGGAAGTTGAATCTGGATAGATATCAATTTTCATATCACCCACGCGAATGTGTAGTGTATCATCCTGATTTCCTTTAATTGTGGTGTCCTTCATCGATCCATTTGCCACAACAACCTTCATTTCTTTTTTAACTTCCACTTCCGTTTGCGCAACAATCCCTGTCACAGCAAACATTGATAAAATCAATAACAAATTTGTTTTCATTTCTGTTTCATTTTTATTTTTTATTCAATTCTGGGGCGAAAAATGTTTCTTAACACGGGCGAAAAACGTTTCGTTTCCGGGCGAAAAATGTTTCGTTTCCGGGCGAAATATTTTTCTTAATACGGGCGAAATATATTTCGCCCCTATAAGCCAATTCGTCTTCCCCTCCAATCAACAACCAAATGATCTTCATCGTTTTCTCTATTCCTCGACCTCGCGGCTCTGAACAACTGCCTCACCTTTCGAATTTTCTGAACACGTTCATCAATTTCCTGCGCTAAAAATTCTCTGATCGTTATGTACTCCTCTGTTTGTTTCTTCGATTTCATTTGTTGAATGCTCGAATCTATTTTGGCGACAAGCACTGAATCTTGATTGACTTCAATTGGAATACTGTCTAATGAATCCACTACTGGTATGTACACAAGGGAGCTCCATGGCATTGTGCCATTTGGAAAACCGTAACCATAGGCAGGGCTCCACATATCAGGATAACTCGAACCTCCGCAATAATGCTCAAAATTGAAATCATTCCAAGGAATAAGCCATTCAGAACTGATGAAAATAATTGAATCGCGTTGTTCTAATTTCTTTTCAATATTCTTTTCAATACTCTTCTCTGGACGCTGATAAACATACTCAACGGGAGCAGGTTTGTCGGGTATGACAATGAATGTTCGAAGCACCAACGCCGCAATCCATGCTGCCGCCATGCCACTTATCCAGAAATAAACGCTCCGATTATCCTCTTCCTTCTTTAATCGATTTTTCCGACTTTCATTCAATTGAACACCGGAAATTTCCTTTTGAAAATGACTCTGAATTTCCTCATCGGAAATAGCATAGCGCTTCAAAGAATCCTTGTTGTCGAAGGAAACTTCTGTTCGTTCTACTTTCGGAAACTCATCTTCTATATGTTCATTCCATTCGTTCATGATGTCCAATGAAGGGTTATAAATTCTTTTAACTGTTTTCTTGCACGATGCAAACTCACTTTCACCATAGCTTCTGAAAGCTCTGTGATTTCGCCAATCTCCGCGTAAGAATATTCTTCATAATCTCTCAACAGAATCAATTGCTTTTGTTGAAGTGACAACTGCTCCAATCCTTCGTTTATTAGCTTCTTCAACTCATGACTGTGATCCTGCTCAATGCTCACCTCTTCAGCAATCAAGCTTCTTTTGAGAGTTTCTCTTCTCGACCAATCAACCACAGCATGATAAGCCGAGGTAAACAAATAAGACTTGGCCTTTTCACTCAACACATCTCCTTTCTTTTTCCACAACTTCTCGTATACATCCTGCACAATATCCTCTGCCAAAGCGGTGTCGCGAACCAATTTCAATACATAACCGAAAACCCGATCAGACCAAAGGTCAACAGCTTCGTTGTATTCATTTGTATTCATTCGACAAAACCAAGACGCTTAACTTTTCAAAAAGTTACAGCACATGAAAAATAAATCGTGAGAAAAGTCACAGATATGCTCTTCCTTCAATATTACTTTCGTAAAATGAAAATCACAAGTTTTATTTTCTTTTTCCTATTTGCACTCAACTCCTTCGCGCAAGAATTCCCTTACACGGTTGTATTGAATCCCGTTTATTCAAGTCAAGACATTGCCTTACAATCTTTCGCTTACGGCACTTGGGAGAACAGAGTATTGTTGATTGGAGGAAGAAAAGACGGCCTGCATGAGCGTCAGCCCTTCGCGTCTTTCGATGTTGCAGGAATGCCTTCAAACATTTCAATTCTAGATCTGAATAATTACAGCTCCACTCCTGTGGAATTTGACGTCATTGATGTCGCGTTGAGCGAACAATTCTCTTCCACCAACATTCAATTCTATCAGACCGATAGTATTTTGTGGTTGGTTGGCGGTTATGGATACAGCAATACTTCGCAAGATCACATCACCCACCCGATGCTTACTGCGATTAACTTGAAGACTTTCTTCGAAGCGCAAGACAACGGAACATTCGCTTTCGAAAGTTTCGATTTCATTACCGACGATCGATTCGCAGTTACAGGAGGAAGTTTGAAGAAACTCGATGATGTCTTTTACCTTGCAGGTGGACATAAATTCGAAGGGCGTTACAATCCGATGAATGGACCTTCCTTCACACAGACGTATACTGAAAAAATTTCTCGATTCATTCCGACGTTATCTGAAAGCGGAATTCAAGTTGAATGGTTAACAGAATTTAATGATCCCGCTTTGCTTCACCGAAGAGATTTAAATGTTGTTGAAGGAATTGATGCGAACGGCCAAATGAACTTCACTTTATTCAGCGGGGTATTCCAACAAGTTGCAGATTTGCCTTTTACCAATTGTGTTGAAGTAAATTCAAGTGGAATTGCTGAAGTTCCTGAATTCCAACATTTGTTGAATCAATACCACTGCGGACATGTTTCACTCTATGACGCGCAGTCTCAAAAGCAGCATTATTTGTTTTTAGGTGGAATTTCAGAATACTATTACGAAGGCGATGTGCTCACACAGAATGTCGATGTCCCCTTCACAAAGAACATTGCTTGTGTCACTCGCAATGCAAACAATCAATGGGTGGAAGAATTGATTCCTTCGGTTCTTCCTGGATTTTTAGGATCTAGTTCTGAAATAATCTTGAATGAAAACCTACCTATGATTTCAGGTGAAATCATTGATTTGAATTCCGCATGGAATGGGAGTGAAATACTGCTGGGCCATTTGCTTGGCGGTATTCGCAGCACTGCTCAAAACATTTTTTGGGTGAACAACGGAACTCAAAGTTTTCCGAACGATACCCTCTACGAAGTATGGCTAGTGCCTAACTCGGTTGATGTCTCTTCTACCCTTTCACTTCCAAAAAATGTCTTCACTATTTATCCGAACCCAACGAGCGGGAAATTTCGAATTGAATTTTCTTGCCAAAAGAATTGCGTTGTTGAATTAACAGCTTTTGATTCGAATGGGAAACTTGTTTCAAAAGATAAACTCGGAGAATTCAAATCAGGCAAGCACAGCGTGGAAAACCGTTGGAAACTATTCGATCATCCAGGCACGTATATTATTCAACTTAAATTAGGTGAGGAAGTCATCGTACAAAAACTTTTGGTAGAGCCTTAACCCAGTGAAACGCCTATAAGCGTTCCTATTCCGTAGGTTATTGCCGCAGCAATTAGTCCGAATAAAACTTGTCGGAATCCGCTATACCAAACATTTCTTCCTGTGAACAAGGTAATCGCCGCGCCAATTCCGAACAAACCAAAGGCACTGCAAACGGCACTTAAAATGATTGCTGTAAATCCTGTTGTGAAGAAGAATGGAACCACAGGAATAATTGCTCCGGTTAAAAACAAGAAGAACGAAGAGTAGGCCGCTTCCATAGCTGATCCTTTCAATTCCTCTGCATTTATGCCTAGCTCTTCCCTCACTAAAATATCCAATGCTTGTTCTTTGTTTTGCATAATCGAAGCTGCCATTTCTTTTGCTTGAGCCTCTGGTATTCCCTTCGCCATATAGATCAAAGCAATTTCTTGTTGTTCTCCGTCAGGATTAATCTCCAACTCTTCGGCTTCCAATTCCATTTGATTTTCGGAAAGCTCTTGTGAAGACTTCACGCTAATCCATTCACCCAATGCCATCGAAAGAGCGCCTGCTAACATGCCTGCAAGTCCTGTCATGAGCACAGGTCCACTTCCAGCGCTTGCTCCTGCAACGCCCATGACTAAACTAAAGTTCGAAACAAGTCCATCGTTTCCGCCAAGAACCGCGGCGCGAATTGCGTTGCCTCCCACATTGCGATGACGTTTTTCGAAACGAGTCAGTGTAGAACCTGATATGTTTTTATTAGAATTGATTATATTTCGAAGAATAGATACGTGTGCAGTATCTGAAATCGAATTCTGAATATTTTGTTGCTTCCGGGCATTCAACACTCCTGCGGAAAGACCCTTCTCTGTGTCTAACAAAACACCCAGCACATAATCATATCCGAATATTCTTCCAATTCTCTTCAATGTCTTTGCTCGTCCGGAAGGGCCAGGCATATCGGATTCAGGAAGACCCTTACTTTTCAAAAAAGCCTTCGCATGTCCCATTTCAATTCCGCTCATCTCACGAAAGACATGCGCGACATTCTGATCTTCTTCGTGCTCGGCTAATAGAGCATACAAAAAAGATGCGTCAACTTCGGTTTGAATACTTGCAAGATTTTCCATTTGGTCCTGAATTGAATTAACTCCTATTTCTTTATTTTTTGAAAGTACAAATTACGAACTCTTCCGGTTGTAAGATAGAAACCTTCAACTTTCTTTCTTTTTCCTCTTGAAAATTGAATGAAGAAATTTCCTGAGAACTCGTCTTTGGCAAATGGGAAGAACTTTAACTTATTATTTCGTGGGATTTTCACAAACAACACACTGTCGTTGGCTGTAACAATATATTTCGTATCAAGTTCTGAGCTATAATACTCCCCAATAAATTCCAAAAAATCCGAAGGTTGCAATTCAACCTCAACCACTCGTTCATAATTCCGGTTAATCGCATTTGGATTGGTAACGCATAACTTGTCAACTCCTAATTCTTTCGAAAAAAACAACTTCGTGGAGCTGCCTGGAACGCTAAACTCCAAATTACTCAACGACAAGAGCTTCGTACTTCCTAAAAACAAATTTCCATTTTCAAAATTCATTTCGATTCTCCTTTTTGTCAAAGCATCTATGTAGGTACCAACCCATCCTTTTACAATTGAACTGTCTATTGCGAAAATTGCATCAGGAGTTTCATTCGTCTTGATTTCCAAAAAAAGATCCGCCACCTGTTGAGACAAAAGCATTGACTGACTTTCGGCATGATTGGCAAGTAAAATAACGGAAAAATGTTCGTCTGGGAATCGAATAAAATTACTGCGATATCCTGCATCTGCTCCGCTGTGCTGTTCCGTTTTAAAGCCCTTGTATAATTCAGTGCTTATCCCACCAGCATAGGCCTGCTTGGTTCCGTTGTTCAAGATTCCATTTTCCAACATCGCATTTATAAAATCTGGACCGCCTATTTTTTTCGAGTAAAAATTTTCATCCCACTTACTCAAATCCTCAACGGTTGTAAAAAGACTCGTCGCGCCATAATTATCAAATACCGGAATAGATATTTTCCAATTACCCTGATCATCCTGCTGATATGCAGAAGTTCTATTGGGAGTAACTTCTGAATGGTCACTGTGAAAATGAGTATTCATCATTCCAAGTGGTTTGAAAAAAACTGAATCAGAATACTCTCTTAATGAAACGCCTGTAATTCGTTTAACGGCAACGCCAAGGATTGTATAACTTGTGTTACAATAATAATACTCCGAGCCTGGAATGAAATTCAATGCAACTTGTCTGTGAAGCATTTCTAAAACATCATCTTCCGTAATTAAATCTCCATCGCGCCAACCCGCTAATTCCTGAAGATCCCACTGGTCTCTAATTCCACTGGTGTGGTGAATGAGGTGATTAAATGTAATGACATGTCCAAAGTCGGGAACTTCAGGAAGATATTTCCGAATGTCTTCATTCAAACTTAATTTACCTTCTAATGAAAGCATAATTATTGCAGCTGCTGTAAACTGTTTAGAAATAGACGCTACATGAAATATTGAAGTTGGAGTTATTGGAATGCCGTATTCTAAATTCGATGTGCCATAACCCTTTTTATAAATGATCTCACCATCTTTTACCAATGCTAAAGCACATCCTGGCGTGCTCGGAGATTTATATTCCTCGAAAATCGCATCTACTTTCTCGCGCAGCGAATCTTGGATTTGAGCGTGCGATGGGAAAGAAAAAAATACTGAGAATGAAAGAAGAAAAAGAGCCTTCATACTTATCGAGAATTAAGCTAAACACATTTGGATGACACTACTGAACTATTATCTTCTTAACAATCAAATTTGAATCAGCCTGAAATTTCAAGACATAGTATCCTGGCGAAAAATTCAATCTTTCGATTTTCAATTCGGATTGCCCAAGATTAAAATTTTCTGAATAGACCAATTCCCCAATTGAATTGTAAATGTGAATGCTTGACCGAACCGATAGATTTCCGTTATACCTAATGGTCATATTGCCATTCGACGGATTCGGAAAAACTTCTAACATTGAATCTTTATCATCGATTGATGCTACTGAGGTAGATATGCAAAAAGAGGTAGAGTCGAATAAATTCAACGAAGGAATAATATCTAATGTCGGAAGCACAGTCCAAACAAGTTGGTCAACATCGACTACTAGATTTGTAGTGTTCAATGGCCTCGTATTTAATAAAATTGCCCAATTCAATTGATTATTCGCGCGAACAATTTCTGTTGTGGTTCCCGGAAGTGAACCTGTGTGCCAATAGTTGTCGTGAACTGGACTCACATTCCAACCCAGCGCGTAGTAATCACTTACAAAAGATGGGCTAATCATAGTGTCTATAGTTGCCGGAAGCAACATGTCAGGAACCGTTGTAAATCGATCTACTGCACAAAGTATCTTGCATAAGTCTTCAGCAGAGCCAACCCAACCTCCTGCAGCGTCGAGTCCTTCAATGTTAAAACCTCCATATGGTCTAGGAACCATTAAGGGATTGTCATAAACCGAGGGGACATATGACGCAGTCGCGTAATCATAATAATTAACTTCATTCGGAAGTTTATCCACTAATAGATTTTTTCCGCAATACATATCTACAATATCCAATGGGGCTAAAATGCTATCTCGAACATAGGTTTCATATTCCTGTCCTGTTATTTCTTCAATAACTGTTCCGAGTATACTGTAACCCAAATTTGAATAATGGAATTGCGTTCCGGGTGTAAAGTCCAGCTCTTGGTTATTCAATACATATTCAATAGTAGTCATTTCATCTGCCGGAGCTGATACAGACATTGCCTGAGCGATGTAATAACTATCAAACATGGGATCTCCCGACACATCTCTGTCCCAACCGCCAGCATGTTGGAGAAGGTTTCGAACTGTAATGTTGTAGACCCTCGGGTCGATAGCACTTTGAAAAGAATTTGAATTTAATAAGCCATCTGCGCCAAACACGGTATCATTCAAACTTACCCTTCCTTGCTCATAAAGATGCATAATAGTAATTGCTGTAATTTGCTTCGACAAGCTAGCCAATCGAAAAATATTATCGGGACATACCAACGTGTTGGCATCTAAATCTGCATAACCAAATCCTCGGTTATAGACTAGTCTGCCCTGGTATGTAATAGCCAATTGCGCACCTGGTATAGCGTAATCGCTAATCAGATTCGACATTGCTTCATCAAAATTTACTAAGTCAGGAACTTCATATCCCGTCTGAGCTTTGGAAGAAGAATAACAAAACAACAATAAAACAAATAGAGCTTTTTTCATACTTTTCTGTTTGTGGAGGTTTAAGAAAATTAACGGAACGCGGTGGCCTAATTATTCGCCTTTCAGAGATGCGTTTTCAACAAAATACATATCGATTTGACCTTTATTCTTGGCCTCTATTTTACCTCTGTGTGTGCATGCGAATTGGTCTTTCACATATTCGTATGTGCTGCCGCTGATGTTTATTTTACCGGCTTCCCCAGAGGATTCAAGACGAGAGGCAACGTTAACGGTATCGCCCCATATATCATATGCGAATTTTCTTATCCCAACAATTCCTGCTACAACAGGACCTGTGTGAATACCAATTCTAATTTCAAACACCTCTTGACTAGCCAATTTCTTTTTCTCAAGATGCTCTTGCATGAACTGTCGAATCTCAATTGCTGCATTTACAACATCAACTGCATGGGTCTCATTCGAAACTGGCAAGCCTCCTGCACACATGTATGCGTCGCCAATTGTTTTAATTTTCTCAATGTTATGTTTTGCTATAATAGCGTCGAATGCTTTGAAGCAAATATGAATTTCTTCAACCAACTGGGATGGTGATAATCGCTCAGAGATCTTGGTAAACCCTTTGAAGTCCGTAAACATGACAGTTACCATATCGAATTGCTTGGCGTCGGCACTGCCCTTTTCTTTCAGTTCATTGGCAACTTCTTCGGGAAGAATGTTCAACAATAAATCATCAGATTTCTGTTTTTCCAAACGCAATTCCTTCGTTCTTTCTTGAACTTCCAAATCCAATTCATCGCGCTGACGAGCAAGCAACAAATTATTCGTTACCGATTGTCGAGCAAGAAAAATACTTAAAGATATAGGAAGAGATAAATAGAAAGAAATTCTGTTGCATATGGTAACAACAAATGGTTTTGCACTATCAAATGAATTGAATAATTGCTCAAGAACAGGCCCTGCTATAATAAAGACAAGTGATCCAATAATGATTATCCATCCGCCTTGCACCCTGTTCTTAAACGACAAAAAGGACATCCTTACTATTTCGAAGGATGATATTAATAAAATCAAAAAAGTAAAAGTCGAGGTATTCTTCGCTTTATAAAATTCAAAATACCCAATCGCTAAATATGCAACTACAAGGGACAAATAAACATAAGGCGTAAACCTATTTCTAGCATCAAACAATGATCGCATTACATGAAGCAAGAAAAAAGTTGCTAGGGCGTAGAATAATTGATTAAAGAAATGAACTAAAACAACAGCATCCGTTGTAATTTGAAATGCACCAAGTTCAATAAAATTCGTCACGGCCACACTCGCGGTGAAAAAAGTAAAACAACTAAACAGTAAAAGCGTTTTGTTCTTGTATCTTTTATTGACTTGAAAAATCGTTAGTAAGAGAATAATACAATTTGTACCGAAGAAAAAACCGTAATAAAGAAGGGTATTGCTACGTGCCGTATCTATATGTTCGGCTGCTTCAGTCGTATGCAAGCTAAATGACATCCATTCTGAATTAGACAGCGACTCTTTAATTTTCAGGTTTCCAATATTCGAATGATGTGCGAAGCGAAAGGCTAGAATATTCGAAGCATCTGAATCTTTAAATGTGACAAGCACTTTTCGCAAAGGAATATGAAAGGCATCTTGAATAACAACCGCATCTCCCTTGTTGGAAATAGAACCAAAAGAATATATTAATTCACCATTTAGAAAAACCTCCATTGCTCCTTGCCATTTGACATAGAGCGCCAAAGTCCTGTTTTGCAGTTCCGGAGAAACACGAAACTTCATTCTACTCCAGTATATCTTGTCTATTGCAAAAGCATTGCCTTCCGTATTTGTTAGGTCCGACCAATTTCGGTCGTCAAAATCTAATGCTGAAAACGATACGCTGTCACCCTGGTAGTATTTCGAAGTGATAAATGTATCTAAATTCAAACCTGGAAATTTCCGCTTCGTAATAGAAATATAAATTTCTGTATTTGAAAGGTTGTTGAGTGAAATGGTTGGAACCGAATCTTTCGGAATACCTGCAGAGAACGAATTATTAGAGAATAGAAACGTAAAGCAAAAAACTAAAAATACAAAAATGGAGTATGCTCTAAATCTCATAGAGCAAATATCATCTAAACATAGCGTTTTCAGAAGAATTTCTTTCGCATGGTAAATACCCAGACATCACTATTGGCAATCACTTGTCGGCAATATGACAATTATCATTCTTTCAAGTGACAATAAATACATTCAGTATAAGGACACAAAAGAGCAATTGATGAAAAAACACGCTTAATTGTTAAGAAAGCGTTAAATTAACCACGCGATAATTATCATTCATGAAAAAAACGATCGTCCTTGTTATTTCTATTTTTCTATTTTCTTTCGCGCATGCGCAAGTAAATCATTGGGAAACCGCTGTTTACGATACTCTCGAATGGCATTACGTTGTTCCCAACGCCACAACGCCTTTAGATTGGATTAGTCCAACCTTTGACGATTCTGCTTGGAACATTGGAAATGGCGGCTTCGGTTTCGGAGATGCCGACGATGGAACAACTATTCCAGCAGGAAACATTTCAGTGTACCATCGCATTCATTTCAACATTAACAACTGGAATGAAATTTCGAAATTCATTTTGAACATGGATTACGACGATGCCTATGTTGCCTATTTAAATGGCGTTGAAATTTCTCGATCGAATATCTCCACTGCTGGTCAGCCTTCTTGGAACGATGGCGCAGATGGACAGCACGAAGCTGTTATGTATCAAGGCGGATTACCTGACGAAGTTATCTTTCTAACGCAAGACTACCTCTCAATCTTGAACAACGGCGACAATGTATTTTGTGTGGAAGCGCACAACATAACAACGAACTCAGCGGACATAACCTCAAGACCTTTTCTTCATGTAGGAATTACAACAAGTAACACTTATTTCGGAACGCCTCCTTCGTGGTTCATCCCTCCATTTGAATTTGTTTCTTCTACCTTACCCATTGTTGTTGTGAACACTTATGGCGTTGAAATTCCAGATGAGCCGAAGATTGATGCTGAGATGGGTATCATTTTCAATGGCGAAGGACAAATCAATTATCTCACAGATTCGCTAAATGAATTCTTCGGGCTTATTGCTATTGAAACAAGAGGCTCCTCTTCCAGTAGCTTTCCAGCTAAATCATACGGATTGGAAACACGCGGACCGGATAGTTTGAATTACAACGCATCCATCTTCAATTGGCCAGCTGACAACGATTGGATCTTGTATGCCCCTTACACTGACAAAGCAATGATTCGAAATGTCCTTACCTATCATTTAGGAAATGAAATGGGGCGTTGGACACCCCGAACGAAATTGTGCGAACTCGTGTTAAACGGAGAGTATATGGGTGTGTATGTTTTCATGGAACGAATTAAACAGAATCCAGGCAGAGTAAACATTAACGAACTTCTTCCAACCGACACATTAAACAATGAACTCACGGGAGGATACATACTTAAAGTAGACAAGACCACGGCAGGAGGAGTTATCGCTTGGTATTCTCCTTATCAAGCTCAAGCACCCAGCAATGAATCCATTGGCCTTCAACTGCACGATCCTGAACTTACCGAATTGCACCCTTCGCAATTGAATTACATTCAAACTTATTTCACTGATTGGGAAAATGCGCTTGTTTCCAGCGACTTCAACGATCCTGTTTTGGGATATCGTAAATTCATTGACGTTCCTTCGTTCATTGATTTCTTCCTTGTGAATGAAGTTTCGAAAAATGTCGATGGGTATCGTATTTCTTCCTTCTTCTACAAAGAACGTTTTAGTGAAGGGAATAAATTAGTAGCTGGACCTTTATGGGATTTTAACATTGCGTGGGGAAACTCGAACTATTGCGAGGGTGGAGAAACTTTCGGATGGGAAATAAATTTCAATGAAACATGCGGCGGCGGAAATAATCCTTCTTGGTGGAACAGATTGCTTGAAGATAGTCTGTATGCGAATGAGGTTAATTGTAGATGGAAAGAACTGCGCACAACTCTTCTCGACACGACTTATTTATACAATTATATCGACAGCCTCGCCCTAGTGCTTGCCGTGCCTGCCGAACGCCACTATCAGCGCTGGCCTATATTAGGGAACTACGTTTGGCCCAACAATTTTGTTGGAAACACCTACGAGGAAGAAGTCAATTTCTTGAAATCATGGATTGGAGAACGACTTACTTGGATGGACGCAAACATGTTCGGAATCTGTGATACAACGGCACAAATCGAAAATCTAAATTTGTCTTCTTTCAACATATACCCGAACCCTACGAATGATTTTGTTTTTATTGAATCGCCCAATGAGCGGACTTTCCAAATAAATATTTTAACCGCACAAGGAACCCTACTCAAATCCATTCAAAATTCAAATTCAACACGAACAAGTATTTCATTTGAAAATCTTCCAAAAGGAATGTATTTCATTCAAATTAAAAACGACAATCAAACTTTCACCACTCAAAAAATAATTGTACAATGAAAATAAAATCTATACTCATCACAGCTCTTGTGGCCTTTGCCTTTTCTTCTTGCGATAAAATTGCGGGTCCAGGGGGTACATCATCAATCACCGGAACTGTTTCAGGAATTAATGAAAGTTATGGACAGTATGAAACCATTGAAATCACTGTTACTCCCGGAAGTATCTTAGAACATGGAGATTACTTCATCGTGAATCAACTTTCTGGCGACAACTACTACTTCTATTTCAACAATCCGGTTTGGGTGACTAGTGCAGATCCCGAGCTGCTCGGAAGAACAGGTGTTCAGATAGATTTTTCTTATGATGAAACAAACTTTGAAATTGCTGCAAAAGTAGATTCAGTTCTAACCGCAAATGTTGGAAATACGTTCAACGTTACAACCAACGGGGACATTGTAACACTTACAGCTACTGAGATGGGAAACATTCCTGATCCAGATGATATTACAACTTCCTTCTTCGTCGATGTTTCTAATCAAGGACAAGTGGGAAGTATTGGCACTGAAACTCCCATGACTGACATGCGCGTTTACTTGTGCTACGGCGAAAATGAATTTTATGATGAATCAACGAAAACAGGAGCTAACGGAGCATTCTCTTTCCGTAATCTTCAAATTGGAAAGTATTCTGTTTACGTATTATCGAAAGACAGCGCCACACAAGAATACACGATTCCTGTTCGTCAAGAAATTGAAATTACAGCAGATGGAAGCGTTGTTGAAGTCGGAAACCTTTTCATTGAACATTAATGAAACGAATTACTCTATTACTATTGCTGGTCCTACCAAGTCTAGCTTGGTCACAAAACGATTTTTTCAATCGAAATGAAATAGGCATAAAGATCAAACCTACTAAGCGATTTTCTGCTACGCTTTCAGGACAATACCGTTGGAATGTTTCTGAAAAACTTTATTCGAAAACGCTCTTCACTGCGCGCTTGAAATATGATATTGCTAAACCATTTTCAATTCTGGCTGCATACAGAAGGACATGGATGCCGAATGATTTTTTCTATTTGGATAATCAAGTCAATACATACGGACATCGCTTTGCGGCTGGATTCTCTTGGGACATTTTGAGAACAATTAAATCAAAAGCGAAATCAAGTTTGAAATATACTTCACAATACCAAAAGGAATTCTTCAAGTACAAACGGGAACAGATTTTTTGGAGAAACCGATTATCGCTAGACCTACACATCGGCTTAAAAAGAATGACACCGGTTTTGAGTACCGAGAACTTTTTGAGAACAAATGAATATTACCAGCTCGTAAACGGCGTTGCTGTAACATCGGGTGCTGTGACTGAAATGCGCTACGGCTTTGGGCTGAACTTCAATTTACCCAACAACCATGAAATTCAAATTGGAACACTTTACCGCAATCTTAAAACGAAAAAGAACGACGCTTGGGTTTTCCAATTCGCGTATTTCTATACCATTGAAAAGAAAAAGGAAAAAGCTCCAAGAACAATTGGAGTTCCTGAGTTTTAATTAGCTCAATCGCCAAAGGCATTCGTTCGAAGAACATTCGTCTAAAAGACATTCGTGCAAAGCACATTCGTATCTTTGATACATGAACCCTCAAGTAAACACCATTCTCGCCGAAGGCTGCGGAAGATGCAAGCTCGTCGGCACCCCGCAATGTCGAATCATTATTCGCAATTCAGAAATGAAAGCGCTTAGAGGAATAGCGTTAGAGTCGGGATTAGAAGAAGAAGTTAAATGGGGATTTCCTGCATATACCTTCAAGAAGAAAAACATTTTCATGTTGGGCAGTTTCAAAGAATATTCGAGTATTATGTTTTTCAAGGGAGCTTTGCTTAGTGATACTGATAACATTTTGGTTCAGCCAACTGAAAACTCCAATACAGGAAGACAACTTCGATTTACAAATACCAAAGAGATTCTCAAACTGAAAAGAAACATACTCAGTTATATTTTCGAGGCAATCGAAATTGAAAAGTCAGGAGCTAAAATTGAAGCAAAAAAAACTTCAGACTATACCATGCCTGAAGAATTGAATACCAAATTCAAAGAATTACCTGAACTTAAAACAGCTTTTGAAAAGCTCACTCCAGGCAGACAACGCGGCTACCTCTTACATTTCAGTCAAGCCAAACAATCTGCTACTCGCCTATCTCGTATTGAAAAAAACATGGAAGCCATCTTCAATGGCAAAGGATTAAACGAATAATAAAATTAATATGAGCAGTCCAAATCAATCTAGAAGAATTTTAATCTTAATATCCATACTCTGCTTGGTCGTTGTGATTGTTTATGCGTTTCAATCGAGCAGTGAACCAGCTCTTTCAAACACAGAATCGAAACAAGAAGAGCAAAAGCAAGAAATTGTTCCAACAGAAAACATCACCCATCTCGAATACCCCGCTTTACTTCCCAACGAAAAAATAATATCACACACTGGTTACTCTTTCGTGTATTCTGAAGAACATGAGCAAGCGAAGTGGATTGCTTATGAGTTGACGAAGGAAGAAACGAACAGTCTTTTTGAGCGTACCGACAAGTTTCTTGTTGATCCATTCGTGTCAACTGGAACTGCCGAAAACAGTGACTACTTAAAATCTGGATATGACAAAGGCCATTTGGCTCCTGCTGCAGATATGGGTTGGTCTGCTCTGACCATGAAAGAAAGTTTCTATTTCAGTAACATGAGCCCACAACTGCCCGGATTCAATCGCGGTGTTTGGAAAAGATTGGAAGAATTGATGCGCTCATGGGCCATCGACAATAAAGCTATTTACATTGTAACAGGACCTCTCCTCTCTAAGGGACTTCCCACAATTGGCAGCAATGGCGTGTCTATCCCGAACTATTATTACAAAGTTATTTTAGACTATACACAACCAGAAATTCATGCGATTGGTTTTGTTCTTCCGAACGCATCTTCAAGCGCAACGCTGAATACGTTTGCTGTTAGTATTGATGACGTTGAAAAACAAACTGGAATTGATTTTTTTCCAGCATTGCCAGATGATCAAGAAACGAAACTTGAAAAAGAAGTTTGTAAAACTTGCTGGAACTGGCAAGCGTCCAAGACAAATGGCGGTTCTGGTTCTTCGAATAAGTCCAGTACTTCCGTTCAATGTTCAGGCACCACTAAAGCTGGTGACCGCTGCAGACGCATGACGCTTAGTGAAAACGGCAGATGTTACCAACACGGCGGCAACTAAATACCTACTAAAAAAAGGTATAAACAAAAACTATAATTACATAAAAACTATTGATAATCTGTATTCTAAGTTAGCATCTACATTTGGATCCTCAAACTAGAAATAACTTAAACAGTTTTCAATGAAAAAAATCCTAGTAATTACAGGGCTTGTTGCGGCAGTAAATGCTTCTGCGCAACCGCATGAAGCCATGCAGGGACAATGTCCATTTCACCCTTCAGCATCACCTCAAAAAACAGAAGTGATTGGAAGCGGACAAAACAACAGAGATTGGTGGCCAAACGCTTTAAATCTAGAAGTTCTTCGCCAGAACTCAAGTCTTTCCAATCCCATGGATGCACAATTCACCTATGAAAAAGCATTCACAACGTTGGATTATTTCGCGTTAAAAAAAGACATCAACGCTCTTCTTACAAACAGTCAAGATTGGTGGCCGGCAGACTTCGGTAACTACGGACCGTTCTTTGTCCGCATGGCATGGCACAGCGCAGGAACATACAGAACAGGCGACGGACGCGGAGGTACGCGCTCTGGCATGGAACGTTTCGCACCACAAAACAGCTGGCCGGATAACGCGAACTTGGATAAAGCACGCAGACTTCTTTGGCCGATCAAACAGAAATATGGCAATCAAATTTCTTGGGCCGATTTAATGATTCTTACGGGCAATGTTGCTCTTGAGAACATGGGGTTCAAGACATTCGGATTTGGTGGGGGACGCGTTGACGTTTGGGAGCCAGAACAATACGTATACTGGGGACCTGAAACGAAATGGCTCGACGACAAACGTTATACTGAAGGAAGACAACTTGAAAAACCGTTAGCCGCTGTTCAAATGGGGTTAATCTATGTGAATCCGGAAGGACCTAATGGAAATCCAGATCCACTTGCTTCTGCGAAAGACATTCGCGAAACATTTGGTCGCATGGGAATGAATGATGAAGAAACCGTTGCGCTTATCGCCGGTGGACACACCTTCGGAAAGACGCACGGTGCTGGAAGCGCAACGCATGTTGGAGAAGCTCCTGAAGGCGCTGGAATTGAAGAGCAAGGTTTAGGTTGGAAAAGTGATTTCAATTCAGGAAAAGGGAAAGATGCGATTACATCTGGACTTGAAGTGATTTGGAATTCAACACCAACGCAATGGAGCAACAGGTACTTCACTACGCTTTTCAACAACGAATGGGAATTGACGACTAGCCCAGCTGGTGCAAAACAATGGACTCCAAAAAACGGTGTGGCTAACGTTCCAGATGCCTTCGATCCAAATAAAAAACATATGGCAGGTATGCTTACCACCGACATCGCATTACGCGTTGATCCTGCGTATGAGAAAATCTCTCGAAGATTCCTAGAACATCCTGAAGAGTTCGCTGACGCATTTGCTCGCGCTTGGTTCAAGCTTACGCATCGCGACATGGGACCAAAAAGCACATACCTCGGACCTGAAATCCCAAAGGAGAATTTGGTTTGGCAAGATCCGATTCCTGCTTTGAATCATCCTACAATTAACAATGCTGACATTGCTGTTTTAAAAACACAATTGCTTTCTTCTGGAATTTCAATCAGCGAAATGGTAACCACTGCTTGGGCATCTGCTTCGACATATAGAAATTCAGACCGTCGCGGCGGAGCCAACGGAGCGCGCATTCGCCTTGCTCCACAGAGATATTGGGAAGTAAACAATCCAAAACAATTGGCTAAAGTTCTTGATGCTTATGAAAAGATTCAAAAGGAATTCAACAACAAGACCAAGGATGGAAAGAAGGTTTCAATGGCTGACTTAATTGTTCTTGCGGGAAACATTGCGATTGAAGAAGCTGCAAAAAACGCTGGCATGACTATCACCATTCCTTTCACAGCTGGAAGAATGGATGCAACGCAAGAGCAAACAGATGCTACATCTTTTGCAGTGCTTGAGCCAATGGCAGATGGATTCAGAAACTACTTGAAAACAAAGTATACTGTTCCAACTGAGGCTTTGCTTGTCGACAAAGCGCAATTACTAACCCTTTCAGCGCCAGAGATGACTGTGCTTGTTGGAGGTATGCGTTCATTAAACGCGAACTTCGACAATTCGAAAAACGGTATTTTCGTTACAAAGAAAGATCAGCTTTCGAATGACTTCTTCGTTCAGTTGTTAGACATGAATGTGATCTGGACCGCTGTGAATGCCGATGATGAATTGTTTGAAGGAAGAGACCGCAAGACAGGTGATGTTAATTACATGGCAACACGTGCTGATTTAATCTTCGGCTCGAATTCTGAATTACGCGCGGTGGCTGAAGTCTACGCAAGTAACGATGCGAAAGAGAAATTCGTTTTGGACTTTGCAAAAGCTTGGACCAAAGTGATGAACTTAGATCGCTTCGATGTGAAATAAAAAAGTTAATCGTTTTGAAAAGGCCGGCATTTGTCGGCCTTTTTTATTTCAATCTTTTTTCGGTTTGAACGAAAAGGTTTATAACGCTCGTCAAAAGCAACAAGAGCGAAATGAGTGTAGCAACTTCAATCGGGATCGGCAATACCGCCAGGATAAAAGCCAGCAGTAGCATGATTAATCCTTGTTTCAACATGAGCTGAGAAGAAAATCGTTGGGCAAAATCCCAATTCTCTTGGTTCTTCATGCTGCGCGAAGTTCGATAGCCGTAAATGCTATTGATTTTCTTAGGTGGAAATTTGAGTGTGATGAAGGCTGCTAATGAAAAGACAAATCCCACGATGAATAATGGAAGTGCACCCATTGACTATTTAATTTCGATGGTTACCTTTTTCCCGAATCCCACTTCAAATAATTCCAAGAGCGTCTTCAACGTCATATTGCCCCCATCGTTTTCAATTCGAGAAATATAACTGCGTTTCTTATTCACCTTTTGCGCGAACTGCTCTTGCGTGAGATTTGCTTCTTCTCTAAGTGCGCGCAATTGCATTCCGATCACGAATGCGGCAGACTCTCTCTCTATTTCATCTCTTCGCGGGGTTCCCGTTACACCGAAAATCTCATCTTTTACTTCACTCCAACTTCTTAATTTTGGACCTTTACTTTTTTTCTTCATGGTATTTTTTCATTAATTGAATTGCTTTACTTATTTCTCTGGCGGATGTTTTATTCTCCTTCTTGACATATCCATTTAGAACAACCACTAATCTATTCGCTTCAAAAAAACAAAACACCCTCCATGTGTTAGACCCCAAAGAAACTCTCACCTCATAAAGTCCTTTGGCGTTTTGTATTTTCTTAAAATAGTTTATCGGTATACGCTCAATCTCCTCAATGTATCGAAAGATTTTACCGAACTTGTCCTGAATCTCATCGGATTGAGAATCAAGAAAAATTACAAAATCTTCATCATAAAAATATAACTCCCGAATTTTCTGGATAACAAATGTAACTTATAAGTGTCATTACTCCAAATTGAATTCTGAAATTTTATATTGAAATTGAGTGAACCCTTATGTGCTAGTTATGCGGTTTCCACAATGAACGAATAATGATTTGGCTTGTACAGCAGGACTTCTATAACTTTATACCAATGAATAAAATAGTTTTCTTTCTCTTCGCGCTTATGAGCTTTTATAGTTCAACGGTTCTATCGCAAGAGACTTCATGCATTTTCAATTATTACAATAAAAAAGGAAGCAACTATTTTTTTTCAACGTATTGGGATGTCTCTCCAGACATACTCATGAATGGAACATGCATTCAATACATGTCGAACACCAAAGACATTTACGAAAAGCGCGTTTTCAAAAACGGAATCATCCAATTGGAATTAACAAACCACATTAATCCGGCTCGCACAAGAACCTCTTTCGAACGAGTGAAGCACGACAGTACCATTGCAGAATACTCAGAGTATTCTGAATCAGGATACTTAGTAAGAACAACCAAATATTATTTAGATAAAAAAGGAAGACGATGTTGGAAAGATTCCAACTACTATCCCAACGGCAAATTGCAATCTGTTCAATCGTATGCTGCATTGCGCGCAGAAGAGCTGAAAGGATTTTCATCGGATGTTATTCCTGAACACACAATCGATTCTGAAGGCTATGGTTGGCAAACGGTTCCTGTAGGAGTGACTAAAACTTATTTTCAAAATGGAAAACTAAACACGCTGAACACCTATTCTTATTCTAAAAACGCACTTGCGAAATATGACCTTGGATTAAACGGACCTCACGAAGCTTACAACGAAGAAGGCGTGTTGGTTTCAAAGGGACAATACATCGACGGAAGAAAAAATGGCGAATGGCGACATTATTTTTTCGATGGAAAACTTTCGCATGTGCAGACCTACAAGGACGACTTCGGTATTGGCACTTGGGTAAGTTATAACTACAATACCGGAAAAATTGAAACGACAGAAGTATTCAATGACGAAAAATACTACTGGCCTATTCCACATACTACTCGTTACAACGAACTAGGAAAGGTGGTGTATGAAAAAGAAATATTACTCGACGGAAGAGGCTTCGAGAAATCGAATTTCGATAATGGAATTCCGAATGACATAACCATTTACTATCACGGCCCGTCTGAAATCTCAGAATACTTTGCGTATTTCAATACCGGACAACTGAAGAAGAAAACATACTATCGCGCAAAGAACGACACGCTTGCTGCTGAATATTTCGAAGACGGAAGCGTTAAAACAATCAATCTCACTCCAAATATTGGAAGTGGAAACACGAAACAAACCACCGCGAATTATTACTCTCCCGGAAAGTTAGAATCACAAACTTTCTATACCTACAAAGATGGAATTACAGATCAACACATTGAGAAGTACTATGAAAATGGAAAATTCAAATGGGAACTTGTATTGCACGAGAAAGAACAAACCGAAAGAGATTTTTATCAGAATGGAAAACTTCAAAGTGAAAAGAATTATTCCTTCGACATGCTGAATGGGAACTGGATTCAAAAAGACTCCTTGGGAAATGTTATAAAGAACTGCTTCTATTCGTCGGGATACAAATTTGGAAAATGTGAAACTCCTTCAGTCCTAAAAATTGGTGCTGCACCGACAGAAGAATTAAAAGCATGGAAGGCAGCCGTTGTAAGCAAGTATATGTATCAATTCCACAACAGCAGTTTGCAAGAAGCGTTTCCGAATTTCGTTTCAAAAGAGAAAATTATTCAAGACGCAGAGATACTTTGGAAGGTGGTTGGATATTGCAATCAAAACGGATACACCTTCCTTCCATCAACCACCACGAATGTCGATGGAATAATCTCATATACATTCTCCGCACCCATTAGCAATTATGACTCTCATGAAAAGCAGATTGATTCGATTTTGGTTTCACGAGGATTTACGATTTCTAAAAAACTGAAACAAGGCGGTTATTGTTCCTTCCAATTGAATAACGACGATTACCACGGTATTGGTTCATTCAACGAAATGCTGACCCCATACTTCCCCAGCAATAGCGGTTATATTTACCCGAATTACAATCAAGAGACAGTGGGGTTTGGATGGCGAGGAAATACCTACACCAGCTTTGACATTGAACGAAAGGATTCAGTGAAAGCTAATGTTGTTACACTGAACTCATACGGATCATCCAAAATCTTTACGTTATACGACGATGGCGACATCGAGTTCTTCAACGGTCGCGGCGATTGGAGTATACCGGACATGCACGATTACCAGCACATGTATTGGGATTGAGTTTTAGACAATAACGTTCAATTAACAACAAAAAAAACAGACCGAGAGATCTAAAATTTTTCAGTCAAATATTTTTGCCTTCAAGATTTTTTTTTATTAGTTTCACCAAAACTTAACTAAAAACAAACAAAAAATGGAAACAACCGAAAAAAAGTCTTTAAAGACATGGCAAGCCAATCTTATTGTATTTGGCTTAGAGCTCATTGAAATCATTCTTTATTTCGCTCTAGCCGGTAAAGGATTGAAAAAAATCTTACATGGCGATATAGCAGGAGCCTTCGATAATATTGCTGGTGCTATTTGGTTCTTAAACATTAGTGCACTCGCCATTGCATTTTTAATTCTATTTGTGAAACCACTTAGAACTAAAATGAATAAAGGAATCGCCTACTGGAACATAATTTGGGTTGCCCTAAATATTTATTCTATTTACGGATAATCAAAACAAACAAGTTAATATAGAAACAGCGCATCTGCGCTGTTTTTTTTTACCTTACGCTATACTCTCCGAGTGTCGTCGCAATCTCATCGGCAAGTGGAAGAACTTCTTTTGTTCCAATACCCACACAATAGAATCCACCTGTCTTTGCCGCTTGCACACCTGAAATGGCGTCTTCGAAAACGATGCATTCACTTGGAGCTAATCCAAGTTTTTCAGCGGCTGTTAAAAAGACCGTTGGATCTGGTTTCGATTTAGAAACAACATTTCCATCTACAATGGCATCGAACAAATGAGTAATTCCTAGGCGCTCTAAAATCATAGGAGCATTTTTTGAAGAAGATCCCAACGCGATTTTTATACCTTTCGACTTACATGATTCAAGGAAAGGAATCGCTCCAGGCAAGGCCTCGTCGGGATTCATTTCAGCAGCCAATTCCAAATACCACTCATTCTTCACGTCCATGAGTGCTTGCTTCTCCTCTGCCGATTTTTCAATGTTTCCTTTCTTCAGAATAATCTCCAAAGATTCGGCTCGACTCACTCCCTTCAAGTGTTCGTTGTCGTCCAATGAAAATTCAACACCCACAGAATTCGCTAATCGCTTCCAGGCTTGATAATGATATTTCGCGGTGTCAACAAGCACCCCGTCTAAATCGAAAATGGCTCCTTTCATTCTGCGTGGTGGAATACGTATTTAACGTGGTAGTTCACCAAACCGTCGATCGGCTTCTTAATGATGTTACCCAAACGAACGCCTTCCAATCTGCAAGCCTCTTCCAAACAATGCTTGAAATAGTGTGAAATTGAACCTACAAAGTGAACCGGAACTTTGTCCCAATTTTCAAAGGACTTCACGTGAATATCCAAGAATTCGCGCATTCCATTTACCACCCAATTGATGACGTGCGGATGGTGAGCGAAATTTCCGATGAAACGAGTGAAGCTTGCGAGATAAACGTTAGCGTTCGGCTCTCTGTATATTCTCGAAATGAATTCGTCTTTGCTTAATGGAAAACTATTTTCAAACGCTTCTGCAATCTCTGCCGGAAGTTTCTTGTAGAAATATTCGCGCAAAAGAATTTTACCGAAGTAAGATCCACTTGCTTCATCGCCTAAGATATAAGCCAATGAAGGAACCGACTCATGAATATCTTTTCCATCGAAGAAACAAGAGTTACTTCCTGTTCCTAGAATACAAGAAATACAAGGCTCACCGTCATAGGTCGAATAAGCACTTCCCAATAAATCGTGTTCAATTAATAACTCTGCAGTTGGAAAAACAGCGCGAAGTCCGCGCTCTATAATCGCACACATGGTTGGTGTACTGCTTCCTGCTCCGTAAAAATAAACATGAGTAATCTTGTCGGCGTACAACGCCAAAGGGGCATTTCCTTTGATTGCACCTTCAACAACTTTTTCATCGTGAAAATATGGATTCAACCCCATGGTTTCAAAATTTCCCAATCGAGATCCTTTCTCGTCAATTAGAGCCCAATCACATTTAGTGGACCCGCTATCAGCTATAAGTATCATTTGTCTTTGTTTACTGTTATTAAAATCTATAGAACTGCTTCAATCACATTTTATGAAGAAGGTCAATCACTCGCTTGCTGTAACCCGCTTCGTTATCGTACCATGACATAACTTTCACCAAGTTACCATTTGCTGAAGTTAAATCGGCATCTAAAACACTACTTGCAGGATTTCCAACAACATCGATGCTCACAATAGGGTCAATGCAATACTCAAGAATTCCTTTCATTGGACCATCAGCAGCGGCTTTCATTGCAGCGTTCACTTCCTCTTTGGTTACTTCTCTTTTCAAGATAGCCACTAAGTCAGTTAATGAACCGTCTGGTGTTGGGACGCGCACGGCCACTCCATCTAATTTCCCTTTCAATTCAGGAAGAACCAATCCAACTGCTTTCGCAGCACCGGTGCTAGTTGGAACCATGCTCAATGCAGCTGCGCGCGCTCTACGCAAGTCTTTGTGCGGAGCGTCTTGCAAGCGTTGGTCAGCTGTGTATGCGTGAACAGTCGTGATATATCCTTTTTCAATACCGAAAGAATCGTTCAATACTTTCGCAATTGGAGCCAAGCAGTTCGTGGTGCACGAAGCATTCGAAACAATCAAGTCTTCTGGAGTTAATGTATCGTCGTTTACTCCGAGCACAATTGTCTTCACGTTTCCTGTTGCAGGAGCAGAGATGACAACTTTCTTCGCACCAGCAGTGATGTGCTTTCCAGCGCTAATATCATCGGTGAAAAATCCCGTGCTCTCAATAACCACATCTATATTCAATTCACCCCATGGCAAATTTGAAGGGTCTTTTTCCGCATAAACGCGAATCTTCTTTCCGTTTACAATTAAGAAATCTCCATCAGCAAAAACGTCTGCATTCACTCTGCCATGAATACTGTCGTACTTCAACAAATGAGCAAGTGTCTTAACATCTGTTAAGTCATTCACTGCTACCACTTCAATATTGCTATCGGTTAATGTATGACGAAAGCACATGCGGCCTATTCGTCCAAAACCATTAATTGCTACCTTTTTCATTCTATTCTTTTTTTTAATATTATATCGCAAGTATTCGAGCAATGCGCAGTTCATCTCTGTTTGGAAGATTGCTCCGTGTGATTGCCTCTTCTAACGAAGTGTAGGTCTCTCTGTCGTTCACAATTCCAATCATTACATCTTTTCTTCCTTGAAGCAATCCTTCAACGGCAGCTACTCCCATGCGAGATGCGATTACCCGGTCGTAACAACTTGGCGCTCCTCCGCGTTGCAAGTGTCCGAGAACGGAAACACGCGTATCGTAATCAGGATTCTCTGCTGCAACTTTATTAGCTAGCTCGTAAGCTGTTCCACCCTTCACTCCTTCGGCAACAATGACAATAGAACTCGACTTTCCGCTTTTTTCACTTGCGCGAAGTATTTGCATCAACTCTTCGGAAGTCATTTCGTCTTCAGGAAGAACAATGGCTATAGCTCCTGATGCAATACCCGCTTTCAATGCAATGAAACCACTGTTTCTTCCCATTACCTCTACAAAGAAAATTCTGTTGTGAGAAGTTGCTGTATCACGAATTTTATCTACTGCGTCAACAACAGTATTTGTTGCTGTATCGAATCCAATGCAGTGATCGGTTCCGAATAAATCATTGTCGATACTTCCTGGAATTCCCATCACTGGAATGCCCGACTCTTGGGATAGAATATGCGCACCAGTGAAGGTTCCGTTTCCACCAATGGTAATGAGTGCATCTATGTGATGCTTCTTCATTTGCTCAATGGCAGTGGCTCGTCCTTCTGTGGTAAGAAATTCTTTGCATCTTGATGATTTTAAGATTGTGCCCCCACGACCCAAGATGCGCGCTACCGAGCGCTCGTTCAATCGTTTGAAGTCGCCTGCCATTAATCCAGCGTAGCCTTGAAAGATTCCTTCCACTTCTACATTGTGAAAAGCACAAGCGCGAACTACCGCGCGTATGGCGGCGTTCATACCCGGCGCATCTCCTCCGCTGGTAAGCACACCAATTCTTTTTATTCCTGAACTATTCATGTTTCTAAACTTGAATGCTAACTTAGTGTAAAATTTACACTAAGTCCAAATAAAAATAGTTTTCTTTCAAAAATCATCTCGTAAATACATTACAACCTGAGGCAAAATATTTGTCTCATGAAAACACAAAACCCTTACTTCAGCGAGACTACATCGGATTTCTTGCCTCTATTCACAGCTGGCCCTAAGTTGTGGAAGATCTTTAACAACAACGGATTCACGCAACAGGCTGGATTCAGCACAAGCCACTCATCGCGCTTGGGATTTGAGCCAGGTAAAATGATTCATCTTCGTAAAAATGGCGATTGCATGATTGTCTTTTTGAAAGATGGAAGAGTGCACGTCATGAATGGTCCGCTTTCGCGCTGGCATTTATTCGACAACCTGAACATTGCAACTTTGCGATGTTTGTTGGCTTTCGCCAGTTTGAATGAAAACGATCAGTTTGCCTTTCGTTCATACATGAAAGATCAATGCAAAGGTTTTCGCGACTTATTTCATCATTTGCCAGCCAATAACGTGGGATGGAAAAACCGCTTTTTGAATTATTACAGCAGCTATTCCACCAAAGAGCTGTTTGAATATGCACAATAAGTCGTTAGAAAAATAAGTTCTAAGCTACTTATAGCTCATTCAAAGAGCCGTAATTTTAAAAATATGATTATAAAGTTGCATAGAATTGTTTTTTTAGTTGCTTTTTTGTTCTTTCATGAATTGTGCTTTGCCCAAAAGGATGTGTTTGGATTAGACAGTGTTCAAACGAAATTGGTGAACAACAAAGGTGAAGGTCCTGACAGTCTGTTCGGAGTGCGCAACATGCGTGTTGTTTTGAACAATGTACTTTACCGCGGTGGTTCGAATAACTTTCATAGAAAAGATGCTGAACCAAAAACATATAATTCCCATCCACTACCTTATTGGGGATTGAGCAACCTAAGGACATCTGGATTCGGGGGTGCTATATATCTCTACTCTAAATACTTTGATCAAGACTACCCTGCTCCAATGCTTGATTCATTAAAAGAACTTGGATTTAACTACAGATGTCTTCCCAATCTAAATCCAGACGTGGTGAAGGAAATCTTCACAGATATAAACAAACTTATTTATGCGAACGAAGTCGCTCCCATATATATTCATTGTTGGAACGGATGGCATCAGAGCGGAATGCTTAGCGCGTTCACATTGATGCAGTTTTGTGGTATTAACAATCAACAAGCTCTCAAATATTGGGAACAAAACACAGACGGAAATTACAAGGGGTTTCCAGCAGTAAAAAGTAAAATTTTAGAATTTAAGCCTTACAAAGAATTTGTTACCGATTCTACAACACGCTCGCGCATTTGTCCGTGTATGACAGAATCTATTTTGAAAGTTAAAGAAATAGAAAGTGTCTCAGAAATACAAAAGGAAGGAGATGCTGGACAAAAAGAGATGATGGAATCTCCTACTCCTAAAGGAGATAGCGAGGGCAAAACGCGAACCCATGTGGTTCGAGCTGGAGAAACGTTATCTTCCATTGCCAAAGAGGAGAACACTTCAGTTAAAAGTATTTGCGAAAAAAACAACATTAAAGAAACCGGCAAATTGAAGGTTGGGCAAAAGTTAATTGTTTCTGGCTATAAAAAATCTGACTCCCAAAATAAGACTTCAAGCAGTAAAAAATATTACACCGTCAAGTCGGGTGATACCCTTTCAAAAATTGCTTCAAAAAACAAGACAACCGTTTCTAAACTATGTAAACTCAATCATTTCAAAGAATCTAAAGTCTTACACGTTGGAGAAAAAATTCGGTTGCGTTAGAACGGGCTGTCTAAGTCGTCCTCGTCAAGAGGTCTAACCACTGGATTTGTTTTGCAGTAAAATTGATAATGCGACGAGTGGTAATACACCAAATCCTCTTCATCTCGAACCCTTGAATCAGCCGTAATTGCGACACCCGAGGCGAATAAAAAATCTGGACTGAAATAGTCTGTATTCATCCAGGCATTAATGTCCTTGCGCAGCATGAACACTCTGTTGAAATATTGATTCAATATAGGCCAATTGAATATACTTAACAAGGAAGGAAATTTTCCGTAAGAAAAATCAATCATATCGCAAGCCGTGCTTGTCACAATTAGCACACCTCTTTCCGAGTAAAGCAGTTCGTCATTCAATCCAGTCAAAAACACTTTCAATAATTCCGGTGACAATTTCCCATCGGTATAATTGAATTTCAGCTTATCAATAATTACGAGTCCACGCGGATGTTTGTCGCGGAATTTTAGAATCCCTTCCATAGCTACATTCAACGCTGGTTCTTTAAATTCTTGAAAAAAGAGCGGGCTAGAATGAAGATCTTCCAAGTACTTGAGACAAAGCGAATCCCAATACATAGCATCGTGCGTCACTTCATGAAAAGAGGGGATGACTTCCTTCGCGCGTTGGAGCATTATTTTGTACATGAACAGTTCTGGCGAAATGTCAGAGCTGACATAGAGCACAGGTGTTCCTTCATCGACATTCTTCAAGGCTATTTGAAGTGCCATGCTCGTACTTCCTGAATGTTTGTGCGCTACCAACAACGAAATCTCTTGGGAGCGAATTCCGCCATTCTTGTCCCACAAATCAATTCCAGTTGGAAAGGATACAACCTGATTGATTTCATTCTGCTCTATTTTACGCAGCGAGTGCGTCATTAATTTCGACCAAGTGAACATACTTTTCTTTTCCACAAATTGAAGGTTAAAACGTACTTGTTTTTGAAATGTTGAAAACTAAAAAAGGGAGCTTTCGCTCCCTTTTTCCTAATGTTGAAATATACTCTAGTCTAATTCAGGAATTTTTGATTGCTGGTCAGATTTTCCGTAACACTCAGCTAAAACTTTCTTGACTTTGGTATCTTGTCTATTTTGATCATAACAAACTCTAAAATGATCCGCTGCTTTTTGAAAAAGAAGTTTTTTCTCAACTTTCCAAGCATCGTATTTTGCTACTTCTTTCAATGGTATTTCCATTTTCGATTTATCAATGCCTTGATTGTAATACATGACAGCTAGGTTGTAATGAGCATCAAAGTAGGTTGGATTCAATTCTAAGGCTCTGTTGTATACCTTTTCCGCTTCAGCTGGTTCGTTGTTCTTTTCATACGTCACTCCCAAAACGAATAACACACTTTCGTTCTTTGGATCAGCTTCAACTAAAGCTACCAACACATCGTGTGCTTTTTGATAATCTTTGTCTTCGATATAGATGTTTACTTCAGCCGTTAGGATTGAAGTGTTCTTCGGGAACTTTGCACGCGCCTCACCAATAATTTTAAGGGCTTCCTCTTTTCTTCCGGCTTTCACAAGCATGTTTCCAATGCGAGTGTAGCAATCTGCAGCTTGATAGTTTAGGTTGGCACATTTCATTAAATTGACTAATGCCATATCAACATTTCCGCATGCTTCGTGACAAATACCTCCGTAATAAACGTAAATGGTATCCGTAACACCAAACATTAAACTTGTCTTAATCAAGTTCTCGTAATGTTCTGCTGCACCGCATGTGTTTCCTGCTTTATATGCGGCAAATGCTTTTTGACCTTCAGTAGCTCTAAAACGATCAACGACCGCACCAATTTCTTGAAGGTAATCTTTACTTAATTCAAGAGCTTTCGTGTATGAAGCCACAGCTTCATTGAAGCTATTTGCATATTTCATATTCAGAACACTGTCTGTTGCAATATTCATGTAAATATCACCACGATATCTCCAGTATTTTTCTTTGCCTGTTGCTTTTGGATTTGAAGCCGCTTGATTAATGTAGTTCAAGGCCTCTTCAAAATTCTTGTCTTCGTTGGCTCTGAAAGCATTGGTAAGCTCAGCTTGTGCGAAGGTTGCAAACGTTGTCAGAACAGTCGCGAATAGGATTAGTGTTTTTTTCATGATCTTGTTTTTTTACATTTTCTCCCTTGGCAACGTTAGTGCCAAAAGAATTTGTTGCAATTTATTCTTCACCTCCTTCCGTTGGAGCTGCAGTTTCACCTTCGGCTGCGTTTTCATCGCCTTCGGTAGATTCCTCTTCATTTTCGTCGCGGATTACAGCACATACTGCTGCTATCTCATCGTTTCCACGAAGATTAATCAACTTCACACCTTGGGTATTTCTTCCCATCACACGCAATGCATCTACGCTCAGACGAATGGCGATTCCAGATTTATTAATAATCATGAAATCATATTCATTGTCTACAGATAGAATCGCACATAACGGTCCCGTCTTATCGGTAATGTTAATCGTCTTCACCCCTTTTCCACCGCGATTCGTTACACGGTAGTCCTCTAATGAAGAGCGCTTTCCAAAGCCTTTGTCTGATACTACCAAGATGTCGCTGTTTGGATCATCTACGCATACCATTCCAATAACTTCGTCGGTTGCGCTTCCAAGGGAAACGGCCTTCACTCCTTGCGCTGTTCTTCCAACTGCACGAACTTTAACCTCTGGGAAACGAATGGCTTTACCTTCTTTCGTTCCCATAATGATTTCGCTTGCACCTGTTGTCAAACGCGCTTGTAACAGCTCATCTCCGTCTACAATTGTAATTGCATTGATACCCGAAGAACGCGGTCTGCTGTATGCTTCCAACGACGTCTTCTTAATTAATCCTTGTCTAGTGCAAAGAATAACGAAGTTCGACTTCAAGTTTTCTACGTTATTCAAATCCTTAACCGGGATGTAAGCCAATACTTTGTCGTCTGGCTCAATTTGAATCATGTTTTGAATTGCACGTCCTTTGGCCGTCTTGCCTCCTTCCGGAATTTCAAACACACGCATCCAGAAACATCTTCCTTTCAGGGTGAAGATGAGCAAGTAATCGTGGTTTGTTGCGGTGAAGATGTGTTCTACAAAGTCTTCTTGACGTGCAGATGTTCCCTTCGCTCCTACTCCGCCGCGACTTTGCGTGCGGTATTCGTTCAAGTTTGTACGTTTGATGTAACCCGCGTGCGTAATGGTGACAACCATTGCTTCATCAGGAATCATATCTTCAATGCTCAAGTCTGCAGAAGAGAATTCAATAATAGAACGACGCTCGTCTCCGAACTTCTCTTTCAAATGCGTTAATTCATCTTTGATGATTTGCATACGCAATTCCTCACTGTCCAAAATTGAACGAAGACGTGTAATTAAAGCCATCAATTCAGCATGTTCTGCACGGATCTTATCACGTTCTAATCCTGTAAGTCTTTGCAGACGCATTTCAAGAATGGCCTTCGCTTGAATTTCAGACAACCCAAATTGTTGAATCAACCCGTCCTTGGCCTCGTCTGGCGTTTGTGACTTTCGAATCAATGCAATAACTGCATCAATGTTATCCAACGCAATTAAATACCCTTCCAAGATATGCGCACGCTCTTCAGCTTTGCGTAATTCAAATTTAGTTCTACGCGTAACCACTTCATGGCGGTGCTCTACGTAGTGACGAATGATATCTTTCAAGTTTAGAACTTCAGGACGACCATTAACCAGAGCAATGTTGTTTACTGAAAATGAGGTCTGAAGACCTGTATACTTGTAAAGATTATTCAATACAACATTCGAAATTGCATCGCGCTTCAATTCATAAACAACACGAACGCCATTTCTATCCGACTCATCGCGGATCTCAGCAATTCCATCAATCTTACCTTCAACAACCAATTCCCATGTGCGCTTCACCATGTCTGCTTTGTTGATCTGGTAAGGAACCTGTTCAACAATGATACACTCGTGATTTGCAACTTGTTCAATGCGTGCTTTCGCACGAATAACGACACGTCCTCTTCCCGTTTCGTATGCCGACTTCACCCCTTCCAGTCCATGAATAACACCTCCTGTTGGGAAATCTGGAGCTTTGATGTGTTGCATCAATTCTTCAATCGTAATATCACGGTTGTCGATATACGCAGCAATACCGTCACACACTTCCGTTAGGTTGTGAGGAGCCATGTTCGTGGCCATACCTACAGCGATTCCGCTTACACCGTTCAACAACAAGTTTGGAACTTTCGCGGGCATTACCTTTGGCTCTTGCAACGAATCATCGAAGTTTGCCTGCCAGTCTACAGTATCCTTATCTAAATCTTCAAGAAGTTCTTCTGCTAATTTTCTCAAACGCGCTTCCGTATAACGCATGGCAGCAGCGTTGTCACCATCCATCGAACCGAAGTTACCTTGTCCGTCTACCAAAGGATAGCGCAAAGACCAAGGCTGCGCCATACGCACCATGGTTTCGTATACCGCCGAGTCACCGTGTGGGTGATACTTACCCAATACCTCTCCTACAATACGCGCAGACTTTTTGTAAGGTCTGTTCGATAGCATTCCTAAGTCAAGCATTCCATATAACACACGGCGGTGCACTGGTTTCAGTCCATCGCGCACGTCTGGTAACGCTCTGCTCACAATCACCGACATCGAGTAATCGATGTAGGCAGATTTCATTTCATCTTCAATGTTTATCTTAAGAATTTTTTCTCCTGATTCCATAGTGCTTGTTCCCGCTTAAAAAATTGAACTGTCACGGGTACGCGAAAATACTTCCGATTGGATAGAAAATTGACCACTTGTGGCTCTTATAGTTATTCACAAATGTCAAAATGGCTGTGGAAAATTCAATGGTATAATGTTTAGTGGAACGGAACTAAGGAATACATTTGACATTGACTAAATAAAGGTAAGGAAAGATATGGACGCTAAGTTTTCAGAACAAGTACAAGAAGTGCTGCGATACAGCAGAGAAGAGGCATTGCGGTTGGGACACAACTACATTGGAATTGAACATTTTTTATTGGGAATTCTTCGTGAAGAAGATTGTACCGCAACGAAAGTTTTAAAGAGCTTAGGGGTTGACCTTTCTTTTTTACGCAAAAGCGTAGAAGCGTCTGTTCGCAATGCTGGTTCTTATGGTTCTTCAACTGTTACGAGCTCAGGCATTTCTTTGGTAAAGCAAGCTGAACGCGTATTGAAGCTTTCATACATCGAAGCTAAATCTCACAAGAAGACCTTGGTGAACACAGAGCACCTGCTTCTCACTATTTTAAAAGACTCTGACAATGTGGTTACAAGAACTTTAGAACCTATGGGGGTAGATTACAATGCGGTTAACCGCGAGCTCGGAGATACCGAGGACGAAAACGTGCGCAAATCAGATTTGCCTCGCGCTGAATTTCCAAGTTCAGATGACGATGAAGAAGAAGATCGCCCATTCACAGGCGGTTCAGGTGGAACCGTTAAGAAACCAGGAGATTCAAAAAGTAAAACTCCCGTTTTAGATAACTTCGGTCGCGACTTAACCAAGTACGCGATGGAAGGGAAATTGGATCCAATTGTTGGACGCGAAAAAGAGATTGAGCGCGTTTCTCAAATCCTTTCAAGAAGAAAGAAAAACAACCCTATCCTCATTGGTGAGCCGGGTGTTGGTAAATCAGCAATCGCTGAAGGACTTGCGCTTCGTATTATTCAGAAAAAAGTTTCTCGTGTGCTTTTCGATAAGCGTGTTGTGACCTTAGATATAGCTTCATTGGTGGCTGGAACAAAATACCGTGGACAATTCGAAGAACGCATGAAAGCGGTTATGAATGAATTGGAAAAATCTCCGGATGTCATTCTGTTCATTGATGAAATTCATACCATTGTTGGAGCAGGTGGCGCAAGCGGAAGCCTAGACGCTAGCAACATGTTCAAGCCAGCCTTGGCGCGTGGAGAAATTCAATGCATTGGTGCTACTACGCTTGACGAATACCGTCAGTATATTGAAAAGGATGGAGCGCTCGAGCGTCGTTTCCAAAAAGTAGTAGTTGATCCAACTACCGTTGAAGAAACGATTCAAATTTTAAATAACATTAAGGATAAGTACGAGTCGCATCACAGCGTAACCTATACGGAAGAAGCGTTACAAGCTTGTGTGAAATTGACCGCTCGTTACATTACAGACCGTCACCTTCCAGACAAAGCCATTGATGCTCTGGATGAAGTGGGGTCTCGTGTTCACTTGCAGAACATTTCAGTTCCGCAAGAAATCATTGAGATTGAAAAAGAAATTGAAGGCATTCAGGAAGAAAAACTTCGTGTTGTTCGCAGCGCGAAGTACGAAGAGGCTGCTCAATTGCGCGATAGACAGAAAGCATTAGAGACGAGACTTGATGAAGCGAAGAAGAAATGGGAAGATGAATCTCGAACTCAAAGAACACAAGTAACCGCTGCAAACGTAGAAGAAGTTGTGGCCATGATGACAGGTATTCCTGTTCAGAAAGTCGCAGAGACGGAAAGTGGTCGTCTTGCTAAAATGGACAAAGAACTTGAAGGAAGAGTTATAGGACAAGAGGACGCTATTTTGAAAGTGGTGAAAGCCATTAAGCGCAATCGTGCAGGATTGAAAGATCCGAATCGTCCGATTGGCTCATTCATTTTCTTAGGTCCTACAGGAGTTGGAAAAACACAACTGGCCAAAGAATTAGCGCGTTACATGTTCGACTCTGATGATGCGCTTATTCGCATTGATATGAGTGAGTACATGGAGAAATTCGCTGTGTCTCGATTAATTGGAGCGCCTCCGGGATATGTTGGATATGAAGAAGGTGGACAATTGACCGAAAAAGTTCGTCGCAAACCCTATAGCATTATCTTGTTAGATGAAATTGAAAAGGCGCATCCAGATGTTTTCAATCTATTGCTTCAAGCATTGGACGATGGACAAATGACCGACAGCATGGGTCGTAAAATCGACTTCAAGAATACAGTTATCATTATGACCTCGAACATTGGAGCACGTCAACTTCAAGACTTCGGTGTTGGTGTTGGATTCGGAACAACTTCAAGAACAACGCAAGAAGACGACAGCAAGAAAGGTATTATTGAAGCGGCTTTGAAGAAAGCATTCTCTCCTGAATTCTTGAATCGTGTTGACGATATTATTGTCTTCAATGCGTTGAAGAAGGAAGACATTCATCAGATTATTGATATTGAGTTGAAGAAACTCTTCTCACGCATCACCGATCTTGGATATACCATTGCGCTTACAGAGACTGCGAAAGACTATATCGCAGATAAAGGATTCGATGAGAAATATGGCGCACGCCCATTGCGCAGAGCCATTCAAAAGTATTTAGAAGACCCTTTGGCCGAAGAAATCATTAACAGCCAGATTAAACCTGGTGACACCCTTCATGTAGATTTCGACACCGAATTGAATGAGGTGAAGATGCATGTTGAAAAGGGAACACCGCCAGCCGCAGAATAATTACTCAACTATTGCTTCAACGGTAATGACCTTTATGGCTTTACCGTTGGAGAATAGTGTAACAAATTTCACTTCCTTACCCGTTTTTTGCGGCGCTGAAAATGTTATTTTCAATGTTGTACTTTCGCCTGGGCCAAGGACATCCTTTGCCAGGACAGGCACCGTGCAGCCGCAAGAAGCTTCAACACTGTCTATTTTCAATATTGAATTTCCGCTATTCGAAATGGTTACCTCACGCGAAGTGAAACTTCCTTTAGACACCCTTCCCAAATAAACAATTCCACTTCCTACATCTAGTTTTGCTGTTGTCTCTTCTTTCTTATTAATAGAAACGCTCTCAATTTCAATGCGCCTTTCAAGACGAGCACCTTTACTATAAATACTTTTTTTCTCGTTTTTTATATCATCGCTCACTCCCAATTTGGACTGATTTTCTCCGAAAGGAAGTGGAATAATTTCGAGTACATTCGAATCCAATGCCGCCTTGAACACATCGTCTTGAAGCCATCTGTTTTTCAAAGACGCAATTCGTCTTAAAGAAAGTCTTCGGTTGTAATCGCTGGCTGCGCGCGGACTCGCAAATCCTCTCACCGTTACTTTTACCGTGTTCCCTCCAACTAATTCCTTCTTCAATAAATCTTCAAATTGAAACAAGTCGTTCATTCCCTGCTGAACTTTATTTTCGAAAAACGCCTCTACCTCCTCCTCTGTATCTTCTCCGGCACCTTTTTCGCTTCCTAATTTACTGGCATAGGTTTCCTTCAACTTTAAATAATTAGTGAAGGTCTCTGTATACGTGAACAACGTTGTGGTGTCGTTTGAATCCGGATTGGGTTCATCGTTGTGAAAAAACAACTTAACGGGTAGAATTTTATTCAACTCATACAGTGAAATATAAAGAGAATCAGAAGTGATCTTATCTACCTCCTTGGTCCATGTTGCAGCATATAAATCCGTGCAGCATGGAGGAAACTTAGACCCATCGTCTAAGGGCCTGTCTGAACTAAAAAAGGCAATTCCATTTTTGTCATAAAGACTTAATCCCCAATCGTTGTAGGTCGAATTTAAACCGCGTCCAGCATTTTCAGCTTTTTCAAAACTTCCTGGCTTTCCCTTTGAAAAATAAATGTCCCAACCTCCGAATCCCTCATACCAAGAAGATGTGAAGTATAATTTATTCTTGAAATAAAATGGCGAAATTTCATCGTCCAAAGAATTCACCTTTTTACCCGCATTGAAGGGTTTTCCCCAAACACCTTTAGCCTGTCTCGATATCCAGATATCTTTTCCTCCTTCACCTCCTTCCCTTTCGGAAACAAAAAACAAATGCAAGACTCCGTCAATACGAGCCAAATGAGGCATAGTTCCGTTGCCCTCGTTAATCTTCTCTAAATTATCTGCTATCACCCACGAAGTGTCTTGTTTCGCCAAAAGAAGTAATTTGCTCAATCCTTCATTAATTTCAACTCCGACAGCTGTGTCTCCTAAAAAAGTGAGGTATCCGTATTTCATGGGAATCTGAGTATGAACCTTCCCACCATTCAAAGACCGAGAAACAGAACCCCATTCTTTCTTTTGTTCTTCATAAAAAGAATAATTCAATAAAGTGTCATTCATTCTTGGGAAAACATCGGCCCCTCCGTGCTGAAGCGCATTCGGCAACCGATATATATGCAAGGAATCATCTGTTTGAATGTTCTTTAAAGCCCAGGTACAATTTTTAATTTCTTGCTCAGCTCTTTTCTTCAAGGCGACATTCTTCGTCTTGCTTTTTTTTGCGAACTTGCGATACAAGACCTCTGCCTCTTCATAATAGCCCAACTCTTTTTTGGCTTTGGCCAAATAATACAACGCATCAGGTTGAATCTTGCCTAGGTCCTTTTCCGCAATTTTTTCAAATAGCCTCATACTTTCCTCGAATTCCTTAATTTCATTCGCGCACAATGCCAATAAAACTTGTGAATCGAAATTCGTAGAGTCTAGCAAATATGCCTGCTTCGCCCAATCGTATGCAGCTGGCCAATTCAACGCGTCTGCCTCCTTCTTCGCAAACTCCTTCAATTTTACAGGCGATTGAGCCGACAATTGAGGTAAACAATTGATGGCTAAAAAGAAAAGAATTGGTATTTTGAAATAACGTGCAGTCACTTCACCAAAACTAACGAAATTTGTAATATGAAAATAGGAATTATTGGATCGGGTGCCATGGGTACTGGAATTGCCCAAGTGGCCCTTATGGGTAATGAGCATGTTGCTCTATTCGACACGAACGAGGAAGCGCTGCAACGCGCAAAGATTAGCTTAGATGCTCAACTCTCGAAGTTGGTTGAAAAAGGAAAGATTACGGAAGAAAGGAAAACAGCACTTGTTTCGCAAGTGAGTTTTGTTCGATATATGAATGACTTAGCCGATTGCGATTGGGTGATTGAAGCCATTGTGGAAGACCTTGCGGTGAAGAAAGCAGTATTTACTGAGCTAGATGCATTGTTGCCGAAGACCAGTATTCTAGCAACCAATACTTCCAGCCTCTCCGTTACGGCGATTGCTTCGGCATGCAAGCACCCGGAGCGCGTTTTGGGAATTCATTTTTTCAATCCAGCATTTTTAATGCCTCTTGTTGAAATAATTCCTGCCCTTCAAACCGACAAAGAAAGATTATCAGAAATTCAAACTAAAATAAGTGATTGGGGTAAAACGCCTGTGGTGACGAAAGACTTGCCCGGATTCATTGTAAACCGTTTGGCCCGTCCGTTTTATTCGGAGGCTCTCCGTATTTATGATGAAGGCATGGCGACTTATTTCGAAATTGACGAAGCCATGAAGGCTTTGGGATTCAAGATGGGACCGTTTGAATTGATGGATCTTATAGGCAACGACGTTAACTACGCAGTGACTGAAAGCGTCTTCGCTGCGAATTATTTCAATCCGCGATATACTCCAAGCACGACGCAGAAACGCCATGTAGAAGCCGGATGGCTGGGAAGGAAGACCAAAAGAGGTTTTTATTCCTATGCTGAAGGAGTTACCAACACCACTGAAACCTTAAACACATTAAGTCAAGAAGAAATTGGCAAGCGAATCCTGTGCATGCTCATCAATGAGGCCTATGAAGCCTTGCGCACAGGCCTCGCCAGTGCTGAAGATTTAGATCTGGCAATGACCAAAGGTGTGAATTATCCGAAAGGTCTAATTGCATGGGGAAAAGAATTGGGTCTTGATCAGGTGGCTTGGGAAATGAAGAAATTGGCTAGCCGTTACGGTGAAGACCGTTATCGTCTTACCCCGACCCTGAACGATTTGTTGTAAAAAGAGGCAAGAATATTTTGATATGTGAGTATTTTTTTTATTTTTGGTACACTTAACCAAATTGAACGAAAACTTATACAGCTATGACAGAAGGAAGTAACTACCGTGACGATGTATTTTCTAGAGAGGTGCGCGCGGGTAAACGCAAGTATTTCTTCGATGTGAAAACGACAAGAGGCAACGATTTATTCATGACTATCACGGAAAGCAAGCGCTCCGGGTTTTCAGATAGCGGACAAGCCAGCTACGAAAAGCACAAAATTTTCTTGTATAAAGAAGACTTCGATAAATTTATTGAAGGATTAGAAGACACCATTAATCACATTCGCCAACTTCAGGACACCGGAGATTTCCGCGAGTCTGAGTCTGAAACATCAGAAAACGAGTATTCAGAATCAACAAGTGAAGATGTTGCGCCGGCTGCCGAGTCAAAAGCAGAGGAACCCACCCCTTCCTCGTCAAGCGATATTTCATTCGACGATTTATAATATTTTAAACTGAAAGAGAAGACAGCCGCGGCTGTCTTTTTTTGTTTCCAACTCAATGAATTGTTGCAGTACCTTCACGGACGCAAAAAATATCACCTCGATATACCGCTTATGTCTAAAATAAATCCAGGTACGCTTTACCTTTTTCCCACCCCAATTGGAGATCTTCATCAGATGGAACTTGTTCCTTTCAACAATGAATTGATGTTAGAATTGGACATCTTCTTTGTGGAAGAGTTGAAAACAGCTCGTCGATTTTTACGGAAAAGCGGATACACCAAAGCTTTTGAAGAAATTACTTTAAACGTTATTAATGAGCACAGTAAAGAGCTTGGTTACGATGATAGGTTGAAGCCTATTCTCGAAGGAAAGAACGCTGGACTCATGAGCGAAGCGGGCATGCCTTGCATTGCTGACCCCGGAGCTGTGATTGTTGCAGAAGCGCATCGCATGGGCATTCCAGTGGTTCCTTTAACTGGTCCTTCCTCAATCATGCTAACCTTAGCAGCTTCTGGATTGAACGGGCAGTCTTTTACCTTTCACGGATACCTTCCACGCGAGCGTGGTGAGCGAATGAAGAAAATAAAAATGTTGGAAAGACAATCTTCGGAATTCAGATTGACACAGCTTTTCATGGATGCGCCTTATCGCAGTCATCATGTGTACGATGATTTGCGCGAGCACCTTCAACCTACCACTCTACTGTGTATTGGCTGCGACGTTCACAGCCAAAACGGTTATGTGATTACCAAGTCTATTGCTGAATGGCGCGAAATGAATTGGGACTTCAACAAACGAAATGTCATATTTGCAATAGGAGTTGAGAAGAAATGAAACGAATTCTTTGTGTTTGTCTGGGTAATATTTGCCGCTCACCTTTGGCTGAAGGAATTTTAAAGGCTAAGGCGCAAGAACTTCACGTTACCGTTGACATTGCTAGCGCTGGGACTGCAGGATATCACATAGGAAGTGGAGCAGACAAGCGTTCAGAGAATGTTGGAAAACAATACCGCGTCGACATTTCCAACCATAAAGCCCAGAAATTTAAAGCCGAGCACTTCGATGAATTCGATATCATTTTGGTTATGGATCAAATGAATTACAGCGATGTTTCCTCTTTGGCTCGAAACACAGAAGACCTTAAGAAAATAAAATTATACCTCATTGAAGAGGATGTAGAAGATCCATATTACGGTAAGGAAGATGGATTTGAAAAGATGTACCACATCTTAGAATCCAAGGCCGAACATTGGATTAGAACAGCACTTCAATAACTATCTTTGCATTATGATTAACAAAAAAGCGAAAAACATTCGAATTATCGAAGTTCCAAGTGAAGTTGGAGCAGGAACACGTGGTTCTAGTCTAGGAGTAGATGCATTGAAAATTGCTGCTCTTGACTTCCGTTCAGGCTTTTTCAAAAAATACAGAAGCATTGTCATTCCGAATGACAATGCGGCTTTACATAACAATCCAGGTAGCCGCTACGCGAAGCATATTCGCAGCGTTCTCAAAATGTACGAGCGCATTGGTGCTGCAGTTCGCGATACCATTCGCGACAATCGTTTCCCTTTGCTTTTAAGTGGTGACCACAGCAATGCAGGTGGAACACTAGCCGGAATTCGCATGGCTTATCCAGAATCTCGAGTAGGCGTTATCTGGATTGATGCGCATGCCGACTTACACAGCCCTTATACGAGTCCAAGCGGAAACCTTCACGGTATGCCATTGGCAGTAGCTTTAAACGAAGACAACATTGAAGAAAAAGTGAATGACCTCGATTACGAGACCATTGATTTGTGGGAAATGTTGAAAAATGTCGGTGATATCTGTCCGAAGATTGAATACCGCGACCTTGTATATATCACCCTTCGGGACTTTGAAGAACAAGAGGCTGCGTTAATCAAGCAGAACAAAGTGAAGGTTGTAACAACCAACGAACTGCGTAAAACGGGTATCACGAAGTTGAGCCGTGAGATATTAAGATACTTAAGCGCTTGCGATAAAATCTATATCAGTTTCGATGTAGACTCAATGGATCCTGCGGTTTCCAGAGGAACTGGAACACCTGTAAAAGGAGGAATTAACGAGCGTGAAGCGGCTGACTTAATCCTTGAGTTACTTCAAAACGAAAGAATCTGTTGTTTGGAATTCACTGAAATTAATCCAACCCTCGACAGCGAAAACGTTATGGCAGAAACCGTCTTCGAGATTCTTCAGAAGGTCGCTCGTCAGTTGGAAATGATTCAATAAATCATGATTAGAAATTCGAAAGTTTCACGTATGCTTTCGTAACTTCGCAGCCTTAAAACTGCAACATGAAAATTTTAGTCTGTGTGAGTAAGGCGCCCGACACCACGTCGAAGATTGCATTCACCAACAACAACTCTTCATTCGATGAAGCTGGAGTAAACTTCATTGTTAATCCGTATGACGAGTGGTACGCCCTTGTTCGTGCGTTAGAATTGAAAGAAGCTCAAGGCGGAAACGTTACTGTTCTTAGCGTTGGCGGAGTAGACTACGAACAAATCATTCGCAAGGCTTTGGCAATAGGCGCAGATGATGCGGTTCGCATTGACGCTCCTGAGTCAGATGCACTAAGCGTTTCTACTCACATCGCGAATTACGCTAAAGACAAAGGATTCGATTTAATTTTATGTGGAAAGGAAACCATTAATTACAATGGATCTGTTGTACCTGGAATGGTTGCTGAATTTTTAGATATGCCTTTGGTTGCATTAGCTGCGAAGCTTGATGTGGCAAACGGTGTTGCTACCTGCGAAAGAGAAGTTACAGGTGGAATGGAAGTGTTAGAAGTTAATCTTCCTGCGGTAATCAGCGCTGCGAAAGGAATGGCTGAGCAACGCATTCCAAATATGCGTGGCATTATGGCGGCTCGCACCAAAGCGTTAGAAGTTGTTTCGGTTGAAAATGCCTCGGCGTCAACTTCAGTAAACAACTACGAATTGCCTCCTGCAAAGAGCGCATGCAAATTTGTAGATCCAGCCAACGCTGCAGAGTTAATCACATTGTTACATCAAGAGGCGAAAGTCATTTAATACCACACTGAACATGAAAACTATTGTATTCGCAGAACACCTGAACGGTAAATTCACGAAGTCTTCTTTAGAAGCTGTTTCTTATGCTTCAGCATGGTCTGTTAGCACCGGAGGAACTTGTATCGCAATTACCTACGGAAACATAGATGCCTCTGTTCTTGGAACAGCAGGTGCCAATGAAGTATGGAAGATGGATGCGTTGAGCACCGCAGATGGTGAGCAAATCACCAAGCTTATGTTAGCTGCTCAAAAAGAAAGTGGCGCAACTGCCATTGTTCTTTCTCAAGATTTAATTGGAAAATCAGTTGCCCCTCGCCTATCTGTTCGTTTGAACGCAGGATTGGTTTCAGGAGCGTCTTTCCTTCCGACAGGAAATATTGTTAAGAAAAATGTATTCTCGGGTAAGGCCATTGCGCACGTTACCGTGAATTCAGAAATAAGCATTGTTACCGTTCTTCCGAATTCTTACGGAGTGAATGTTTCAGGTACGGCTTGTCCGGTTACCGCATTTAGCGCTGAGGTTGGAACTGCTCGTGTTCGTGTGAAAGAAGTTCGTGTTGAAGAAAGTGAGTCTATTCCATTACCTGAAGCCGATAGAGTAGTTTCAGCGGGAAGAGGAATGAAAGCTCCTGAGAATTGGGGAATGATTGAAGAATTAGCAAAGGAACTCGGAGCAGCAACAGCATGTTCTCGTCCAGTTTCTGATATCGGATGGCGCCCTCACCATGAGCACGTAGGACAAACAGGAATTGCCATTCGTCCGAATTTATACATCGCAGTAGGAATTAGCGGAGCTATTCAACACCTTGCTGGAGTAAACGGATCGAAGGTTATTGTTGTCATTAACAAAGACCCAGAAGCACCGTTCTTCAAGGCGGCTGATTATGGAATTATCGGCGATGCGTTCGAAGTAGTTCCTCAATTAATAGCAGCAGCGAAAGCCTTCAACGCTACAAAATAATGGCCGAAAAAATTCAGCTTGATCTGGTAGACATTACCCCGAGTAGCAGCTCGAACGGGGCGTATGTCATGGCACTTACTGAAATAGCTGGTGCTCGCAGTTTGGCCATTGTTATTGGTCCGGCTGAAGCGCACAGCATTGTTATTGTGATGGAAAAAATGCCGATTACTCGTCCGCTTACCCATGATCTTTTCGTTTCACTCGCCGAGAATTTTGATATTCGTGTGGAGGAGGTTTTCATTTATCAGATGATTGATGGGATTTTCTATTCAAGAATTATTGTAAGCGGAAGTGGAAAAACAGTTGAAGTGGATTCACGCACGAGTGATGCTGTTGCTGTTGCCATTCGCTTTGGAGCACCTATCTTTTGTGCGAAGGAAGTTATGGATGAAGTTGGAAGAGATATGCGCGCATTGACGGATGGAGACGAATTGGATTTCGATCTTGATATTACTGAAGACGATTTAGAAGAAGAATTATCTCCGGAAGATATTTTGAAGAAACTCGATGAAGCCTTGTTGAATGAAGATTACGAGTTAGCTTCGAAGCTTCGCGACGAGTTAGATAAAAGAAACAAAAAGTAAATCTCTCATCCATAGGATTTGAGTGACTTCAAAAACAATAAAGACTATGGTTGGAATTATAATGGGAAGTAAGAGCGACTTGCGCATTATGCAAGAAGCTGCAGATGTACTTTCGTTGTTGAACGTCCCCTTTGAAATTAGTGTTGTAAGCGCGCATCGCACTCCGGACCGTATGTTCGAGTATGCTAAGGGCGCCGCCAGTAGAGGTGTTCAGGTTATCATAGCCGGAGCCGGTGGGGCGGCGCATTTACCAGGAATGACTGCTTCTCTCACTCCCCTTCCTGTTATTGGTGTTCCAATTAAATCTTCGAATAGTATCGACGGATGGGACAGTGTGCTAAGTATTCTACAAATGCCTGCTGGAGTTCCTGTTGCAACCGTTGCCCTCGATGGTGCGCGTAACGCAGGAATTCTTGCCGCTCAAATTGTAGCCGTTGCCGACGCGCAATTGATGCAACGCATAGCGCAATTCAAAGATGAATTGAAGAAAAAAGTCATGGACTCTGTTTCCGAAGTGGAAGCGCTTTCAAAAAAATAATATGGCCACATTTATTCCCGGTGAAATTCCCGTTGGGAAATTGCATCAACTTCTTTTAGGCAGCGTTGCTCCGCGCCCCATTGCTTG
Organism: Flavobacteriales bacterium; assembly: GCA_044239865.1. Classification (GTDB taxonomy): domain Bacteria; phylum Bacteroidota; class Bacteroidia; order Flavobacteriales_D; family Sanyastnellaceae; genus CAIZGX01. The sequence goes on along the minus strand of JBIIAO010000001.1, from coordinate 606,539 downwards.
GGTGAGCACCGTTGATGAAAACGGAACGCCGAATCTTTCTCCGTTCAGTTTCTTCAATGTGTTTTCAGCCAACCCTCCTATTGCGATCTTTTCTCCAGCGAGAAGAGGACGCGATAACACAACCAAACACACCTACGAAAATGTGAAGCGCGTTCCTGAATGCGTAATCAATATTGTGAATTACAGTTTGGTTCAGCAATGCTCTTTGAGTAGCGTTGAATACGCCGCTGGAGTAAATGAATTTATTAAATCCGGAGTTACCGAATTGGCTTCTGAAGCGATTCGCGTTCCGCGCGTTGCTGAATCTCCGATTCAATTGGAATGTATCGTGAAGGAAGTCATTGAACTCGGCACCGAAGGCGGAGCGGGTAATCTTGTGGTATGCGAAATTGTTCGTGTGCACATCAACGATTCTATTCTTGACGAGAACGGAAGGATAGATATGCTCAAGGCTGATCTTGTTGCGCGTGCAGGGGGAGACTACTATGTTCGCGCCATTGACGGATTGTTTGAAGTTCCTAAGCCGAATGAAAAAATTGGAATTGGAATCGACGCTTTGCCCGAGGACATTCGCTTTTCGAAGATTTTAACTGGAAACGATTTAGGTATGTTGGGCAATCTGCAAGCCCTTCCGAACGAGACTGATGTGAATGAATACAAATTAATAGAGCTTTCTGACCTATTTTTAGAACATGAAGGAAATGCAGAAGCGTTGGAACAATCGCTTCATGCTCGTGCAGCTGAATTATTAAAAAACAAAAATGTTAAAGAGGCGGCTTGTACGCTTCTTGCATTCAACAACTAAACTCTTTCCGCATGATCAAGCAACGTCTCACCGCATTAAGTTTTCTTCAGTTTTTTATTTGGGGATGTTGGTTAATTACGATTGGAGCTTTTTGGTTTGAAACCAAACAATGGGGGCCCGATCAGTTCGGTGTTATTTTCTCTACCATGGGGATCTCGGCTCTTTTCATGCCAGCTATTGCTGGAATTCTCTCCGATCGATACATTAACGCTGAAAAGCTATACGGTGTATTACACATATTAGGCGGTATATGCTTATTCTTTGTCCCGGCGTCCTCTACTCCCGATGAAATGTTTTGGAGAATATTATTGACGATGGTGTTCTATATGCCAACAATCTCTTTGTCGAACACTGTTGCCTACGCTATTTTATCGCGCGAGCCGGGAATAGATGTGGTGAAAGTATTTCCTCCTATTCGTGTTTGGGGAACCGTTGGATTTATTGTCGCACTATGGACTGTGAGTTTAACTGGAAACGAAACACATGCATTTCAGTTTTATTTAGGCGGAATTGCATCGTTGGTACTCGGCGTTTATTCCTTCACACTTCCTGCTTGTCCGCCATTGGGAAAGAACATGGAGCACAAAGGATACTTGCAAGCTTTTGGATTGCATGCCTTTTCAATGTTTAAAAATTATCGCTACGCGATATTCTTTTTGTTCGCTATGCTTTTGGGAGCCGCGTTGCAATTGACCAACGCTTATGGTGATGTTTTCCTGCATAGTTTCGACAATCTTTATTCAGATCCAAAACCTTTAGCTGTTCAATATCCTGCAATTATTTCAAGCATTGCTCAAATCTCTGAAACCCTTTTCATTCTTGCCATTCCTTTCTTCATGAAGAGATTCGGGATTAAGCAAATTATGATTATAAGCATGGTGGCGTGGGTTCTTCGTTTTGGTTTGTTCGCATTTGGTGATCCTGCTGGTGGATTGTGGATGATTGTTCTATCCTGTATTATCTACGGAATGGCCTTCGACTTCTTCAATATTTCAGGTTCTTTGTTTATTGAAAAAAGTGTAGAGCCCAGCATTCGTGCAAGCGCGCAAGGCTTATTCACCATGATGGTAAACGGTGTAGGAGCTGTCTTTGGAAGTCGCGCAAGCGGATGGGTGATGGAAAAATATTTCACGACATATATCCCCGGCGAAAACGGTAATCAAATTGCTCAAATCGATTGGCACAGCACGTGGCTTTGCTTCGCTAGCTATTCGCTGGTTGTCCTCATCTTATTCGTGATTCTCTTCCGCGAGAAAAAAAATGTTGGCTAAGCCAACGAAAATCTGAAGAACGAGTTTTTCAAATCTTCTTTACCAATTACAACAAAGCCCACCGTGGTGGGCTTTGCAGGACTACATTTTTTTTAGTTTTTAGTTACAAGAAGTTCCGAATTCCGGAGCAAAAATTAAGAAGTCATTAACGTCTGTTGCGCCATCTGTATTTAAGTCAGTTGAACAGGCGTTACAAGAAGTTCCAAATGCCGGCGCGAAAATTAAAAAGTCATTAACGTCTGTTACAGCATCTGAATTTAAGTCTGTTGGACAAGCGTTCGAAGACGCACATCCCTCATCAATGATACCACTGCAGTTATCGTCAAAACCGTTGCACAATTCAGGGGCTCCAGGGTATGTTGTTGGAATATCATCGCGACAGTCGGTGCTACTCGATACATATCCTGTAGGTTGCGTGCATGCAAGTTGCGAAACCCCTGCAGTACCAAATCCATCTGCGTCGGCATCTGCGTAGTACGTTACAGCAACTGGTATTGTAACCGCAACTGATAAATAACTTGGAGACTGACATCCTGCAGTGGTTTGAGTTGCGTAATAAGTTGTTCCTGTCACTAATGGAGTAGTTGAAGCCAATACAGACCCACCTGTATTAGAAGCGTACCATTGCACTGCAGTTCCTGTAACCGATATACTAGCCAGTGTTGCATTCAACGTGCTACAAAACGTTTGTGAAGCAGTTCCTGTTGGTGTATTTACCAAAGCAGGTTGAGTCACAGTTATAGATGTGTTTGCAGTACATCCGTTGGCGTCGGTCACAGTGTATGTATGTGTTCCTGCACTCACCGTGAAGTTACCGGTTCCAGCATATGGGCCCGTTCCGCCTGTTCCGGTTACAGTAACGGTAGCTGTTCCGCCGTTACACGCTATACTTGTTGCTGTTGAACTAGCCGAAGGGGCTGTCCATTCAGTGACAATAATACTTGCCAATGCGGAACATCCGTTTGCATTGGTAACTGTAACTGAATACGTTCCTGAAGTTGAGACATTGATTGAAGCAGAAGTTGTATTGTTGCTCCATAGATAAGAATTACTTGTTCCTGCCGTTAAGGTCACGTTTCCACCCGCGCAGAAAGAAGTTGCTCCAGAAGCCGTGATGGTAGCTGTTGGAAGAGCGTTAACATCCATAATCACTCCGTTCGAATTCACTGATGAAGCAACCAAACAAGAAGTCGAGTTAGATGTCATTTCACATGCAATTACATCTCCGTTTACCAGTGACGTTGAAGAATATGTTGAAGCAGTTTCTCCTACGACTGTCGAGTTATTTATCTTCCATACATAGGAAGGTGTATCACCGCCATTCGTCGGAGTTGCAGTGAATGTCACGGAAGTTCCGGAGCAAATTGTTGTTGCGCTAGCCGAAATTGATACGCTTGCGGTGAGCAAAGAGTTAACGGTTGCCGTAACCGCTGTTCTTGTTGAGCTCACACATCCTGTTGTGGTATTTCTTGCTTCTGCGTAATAAGTAGTGGTTGAAGAAATACTTGGTGTAGTGTATGATGTTGATCCGCTTTCAAGTAAGGTGCCGCCTGTTGATTCAGAATACCAATCGATGGTTTCACCTGTTCCGGGTGTTGCTAAAATCGCAACTGTTCCTGCTCCGCAGCGAGATGCGTTGGTTGCTGTTGGGGCGGATGGGGGTAACGGCTGAGCGTTAATTGTTACACTCGCAGAAACTTCTGAAGTTCTACCTGTATAAGAAGTTACAAGGAATGTATATGATCCCGCGCTTAAACCGCTGATGGTGGTCGAGCTTCCATTTCCTACAGCACTTCCCGATGGAAATCCATATATTCTCCATTGTCCCGAAGGTAAATCCGTTAGTTCAACTGAGCCTGTTGAGGTAGAGCAAGTCGTTTGTGTAACTGTGCCTATTGTCGGGGCGCTAGGCGCAGCTGCTGGGGCAAAATCTACACCTCTGAACACATTATTAGATCCAGCCAATATAACATCAGAGGACGTAGCCGATGAACCAGTATCTGTGATTTTTATAATTTTATTATTGTCTAACGTTACAACGGTGGTAGCGAAGATTATTGGGTTGTTGCCTGAATAATCGACAGTTATTCCACGTGATTGAACCGCAAAAGTATATTGTCTCGTCCATGTACTTCCAGATTTGGTCCATTTTTGAATCCCACCGCCAGTATTTCCAGAGATATTTCCATCATCGGCAACATACATCGTATTTCCATCTGGACTCAATGAAAAACCGTAAGGTGAAGCTGCTGCGACAACTAAGGTTGCAGTTTGACCAGAACTCGTTGGAAGACCTGTTCCAACTTGATAAATTCCGGCTGTAGCAGAACCTGTAGAGAAATACAAATTCCCATTAAAAATTTCTACGTTTCTTGTGTTGGTTTGAGTTGTACTGACTTGCGTATAACTAGCTCCATTGTAATACCAGATACCACCTGTTGATGAGCTACCTGCTCCTGATGCATAAAAAGTTGTTGCGCTGGTTGGTATAATACTTCGAAAATTATTTGCAGTAAACGGCAATGGTAACCCACTTGTTGGGAACACCACTCTATTTACAACAGTGGCTCCAGTTCCAAGTATATTGGTCGCTTTCGTATTTGATGAGGTAACACTTCCTGTGTTCAAAGCAGAATTGTAACCAGACACTCCAAGCAGTGTGTTGTATGAATTGAAATATCCATTTGAAGTGCCAGAGCCTGTTTCAGTAAGTAAGTTTGAACCAGTAAATAATGTGCTTATCGTTTGTTGAGTTGTACCTGACGTATTTAATTCAACAACATTAATGGCAGAAGCTGCACCACTTAACGCGGTAGATCCGTTTCCAATCCTATTCACAACAATATTTCCGGGTGTAAATCCAGAGACCGTAATGCTTCCTGAACTATATGTGATTGAATAATTGGATGTATTAAACGTACCACCCGTTGCAAGAGATGGAGTTACTTGATTGACATAGGTTCCAGGTGTAGCACCCTCCCCTGTAGTTCCTGCTGCAGCTCCATAGGTGATGGTTACTGAACCAATGGTTTCATTGTCTGCAAGTCCGCTTGAGGTAAATGCCGTTGAACCAGCGCCTCCTGTAATCAACACTCCCATCTCTTTCGATACATCGTTAGCAGTAATCGTCAATGATTTCAGGGTAATGTCCCCAGTCAATCCTGTAGGTTGTGTCAATGTGTAATTTGCCTCATCAGCATCGCCTAAGGTAGAAGTTGAAGTTACGCTAATTCCTGTTCCAACATTGGCTGATGAAAACGTTCCTATTCCCACCAAAGTGACTACATCAGGCGAAATAACACCATCAAGTGTTCCTGTGATCGTTGCTGCAATGGTTCCATCGTATGCTTTTGTTGTAACGGCGGCATTTGTAACGGATAAAGTTGCAGTTGTTATGTTCGCCAGAAGGTTGCTTGGTTGTGAGATTGAATAGTTCAAGCTTGGTGCTAAATATCCAGTTACCGTGATCGATTTGTTATTTCCAACATTTTTATTAATGAATACTGCATCAGGTGTTCCAGTTACGGAGAATGATTGCCCGTTGACCAAGCCAGAGTAGGCTGCGGTGCCTGTAATTGCGGCTGTTGTATTTCCGTCGTATATTTTGTTCAAAATTGAAATTCCAGAAATAGTCAATGCTTTTGCAGAAACACTATTTCCAGATGAAGAAGTTGAAATATTCACATCAGTAGCTCCGGCACCGGAAAGAACAACCGCCGTGGCATTATTATATGTTCCGACTGATTGAGTCGTTTCAAACCTCACATATACTGTTGTCCCACTTGAAACAGACACAGAAGATCCAAAACTTGCATTATCATCTGAAACTTGATAACCACTTTGCGCTGTCAACGTAATGTTTGTGCTGAGATTAGAACCACTTGCTACAAAGCTTACCCCAGTGGATGCTGTTCCATAGGTAGTAGATAAAGCTGATATGAGTGTAACTGGATTTAATGTTGGAACGTTTGATACAATGATATTTCCTGCGACATACGAAATAGAATAATTTGCAGCTGTAAAGGTTCCTCCAAGTGCAGCTGATGGTGTTACTTGGCCAGTGTATGTTCCAACTGCATCACTCGCTCCGGAACCGTTTCCATAAGCAATAGTTACCGAACCAATGGTTTCTTCATTTTGCAATCCGTTAGATGCGAAGGATGTTGATCCAGAAGCTCCGGTGAGTGTTGCACCAAAGGCCTTGTTGACATCGTTTGCTGTTATTGTCAACGTTCGTGTGGTAATACTTGCGGTAAGCGAAGGTTGAGTCACTGTATAATTGGCGCTTGGTGCATTGTAATTACCTGTTCTTGTTAGGGTTTTATTATTTTCCACTGTTGCATTTGGAAATTCCCAACTTACAGTTCCGTTGACGCTAAATGACTCACTATTTACCAAACCGCTATACGCAGGAGTGCCGCTGACAGCCACTGTTGTTAATCCGTCGTAAATTTTATCGGATGCTATTAAGTTAATGATGGTAAGTGCTTTTGTTGAGACCGAACTAGAAACGGTTGCTACATTAACACTTGTAGCTCCGGTGCTGCTTAAAACAATATTTCCGGAATATGCACCAACAGCTGTTGTTGCAGCCAAGCGCACATTAATGGTCGTGGCTGCAATGGCTCCACAAGCGTTTGGTGAAATGGTTAAGCTTGTATTGTAACCCGAACCGCTCGAAATTTCAAATCCACTAGGTGCAGTCAAGGTGAGGTCTGCAGCGAGGCTGCTTGCGCTTACACTAAAACTCGTTGAGGAAGCTGAGGCCGTTCCGTAGGTGGTGCTCACAGCGGATAATGTACCCGTTGAAGTGATGATTGGGGATGGAGAAACAGAGAATGACCAGTCTGTTGCTGCAAAAGTAGTCGCACCTGTTGTATTCCAATTTGAAGATGTATTTCCAATGGCAGTCAATAAAGTTTCTTTCGTTCCTGAATATGTCGCACCAGATGTGGCATATCTCAACGCTGAGCCAACAGGGGCAATTGCTGTTGTACCCAAAGATAAAGAAGATGGAACAGCACTAGTCGATGTTCCTATTTTCGTGTAGCTGATAAATAGTGTTGGGCTTATGGCAGTTATCGAACTTGCAGTGTATATGTATAGTTCTTCGCTGTTGTTTGACATACCTGCGCCACTTGTGCTCGACCAATCATATTGAGTGGCTGATACTGCAGCAGCACCCCACGGTAGAACAATGACAGTCCCAGCAGCAATTGTTTGTCCTGCTTTAACAGTAAATGACGCTTCTAATTCTCCTAAATCAGTAAAACTAGCAGATGAAGGATTAGCCAATTCATTATCGTTGACATAAAAAACAGATCCTGCAGCTAAGTCAACATTAAATAACAAGGCGAAATTATCTGGAGACCCACTAGTGTTGTAAGCGATAACGACAACATCCCCGGCAGCCAAAGTCGAAGCTGGATTCATCACCGTTAAAGTCTGATTCACCGAAGTCGCAGCCGCATAATTTCCTCCTCCACTTTGAGAAGCTGTAATGGTCGTGGTTCCTGCACCAATGACATGGATGTTTTCACCGACTATAGTTGCCACACAAGGGTTTGAACTAGTATAAGTCACCGTTAAACCTGAAGAAGCCAAAGCACCAGGTGAATAATCCGCAGTGCTTAATGTTGCTGTTGTTAAAGCAGCAAATGTGATGGTTTGAGATGCTCCGTTAATATCCCCAGTCAATCCTGTAGGTTGTGTCAAGGTGTAATTTCCAGCATCAGCACCACTCAGCGTAGAAGTTGAGGTAACACCTATTCCGGTTCCAACATTTGCAGAGTCAAAAGTTCCTGTTCCTGTCAAAGTAACCACATCACCATTTTCAACTTCACTTAATATTCCTGTAATTGAAGCGTTTGTACTACCGTCATAGTTTTTTGACGTTACAGCTGGTGAAGTAACGGTTAGAGCTTTGGCAGTGATATCTCCTGTTGAAATTGTGTTAGCAAGAGAATAATTAGCAGCCAAACCTCCATTAGTTCCATCAGCCAATGTGTATACTATGGCGGCTGTTTTTCCGGTACCAACATTCCAATCATCATAGGATCCAATTGCAGATGAAACCACCACCGTTTCAGATCCAACAAATCCTGACAATGAACCAGGTGTAACTGTTCCACTTGTTATTGAACGGTTGTATACTTTTGAAGTAATCGTTGCCGTTGTTATGGCTAATGCTTTTTGAGATACTGTATTTCCCGCCGGGGCGCTTGTAATATTTACTGATGATGCTCCTGTACTCGATAGTACAATATTTTGACTGTTATACGTTCCGCTAACTGATGCTGTAGCTGCTAAACGAATGTATAAGGTGCCACTTACACCTCCACTGATTTGCGCAAAGTTAGCTACAGAAGCGTAGTTTATTCCGTCACTAGACACCTCAAAACCTGCTGGAGCTGTGGCAATAATATCATTGGTCAGAGCTGAACCCGTTATTGAAAAAGAATGTGTGGCAGATGCTGTTCCATAGGTAGTTGTGAAAGCAGATGCCGTGGCAGCTCCTGAAATAGTTGGTGAAGATGCTACTGCAGGTGTTCCTTGGGCTGTAGCACTTGCTGCTCCGCTTCCAGCAGAATTGACAGCTCTAATTTGAACATCGTAAGTTGTTCCGTTTATTAAGCCGCTAATGGTAAATGGACTTAATGTTATTGCGGGGCTTGGTGTTGTCCAATCAACACCTCCGTTAATTGAATATTCGTAATTAGTGATACTTGCTCCTCCATTGGACGTTGGAGCTGTAAATGCAACACCTAGTTGGCTAACTCCTGAAGTTATTCCAGTGATACTTGGTGCTAATGGAGTAACTGCTGTAACAGAAATGTTTCCATTTGCTGCGGTAAATGAATAATTGGTTGCTGTTAAACTCGTTGTCTCAGGGGTTATTGTTGCGACATTTGACCCTGCGGCAGTTGTTGCGGTATAAGAAGTGGTATAGGAAGCCGACCCGCCAATGACAGAAGAAGTTTCACTGTTTGCAAAACCCGTTGATGTGTATGATCCGTTCCCTGTTACCGTTGCTACAGCCGTTCCGTATGCGACTGACTGGTTATCTGCTGTAATCGTCAGTGCTTTTTTAGAAACAGTGCTGGAAACGGTAGCCACATTTTGAGAAGTTGCTCCACCGCCAGCAACTGCAATATTTCCAGAATATGGTGAACCAGAAACCGATGCGGAAGCCGCCAAGCGAACATAAATTGTTGTTGAAGCAATTGAAGTTGCTGTTCCTAAACTCAGTGCTGAAGCGCTTGTTCCAATGGTAGTTGAAAAATCTGAACTAGTAGCAACCTCAAATCCCACAGGAGGAGTCACCGTTACTCCTGCAGTTCCGTTCAAACCACTCCCAGAAACCGTAAAACTCGTTGGACTTGTCGATGCTGTTCCGTAGGTGGTGCTGACTGCTGATAAGGTACCTGAGATGGAGATTGTTGGGGCTGCAACTAATGTACCACCAAAGGTTAAATTACCTTCTAAACCTCCGGTTCCAGAAGCTGATTCAGCTCCATAAGCATAAAAACGAAAAGTAATTGTTGTTTTTCCAGAAGTTGTTGTTGTGATTGAATTACCTGTATAAGGTGAAGTGCCATCGGGAGATTCTAATACTCCTGAAGTATTTGTTAAACTTGCATTTGCAGTGCCAACTGTAAGAGGATTAGCATAAGTGTCCACATCCCATCTCCATTGAAATCTTCTTGGACCAGTTCCACTTCTACCAACACCAAAAGAAAGTGTGGGATTTGAAATTGTAAATCCTGCCCCAGCTGTAACAGAAAATTCATAATATTTTCCTGTATTAACATTTCCTCCCGCAGCAGCACCAGACGTGCTACCAGTATCCCATCCTGTTGCTCTTGAGTTACTAGAACTTGCTGTGGTTGTAACACCAGTTTTAACTAAAGCACTAACTGTTAAATTAGAAATTGCTGTACCGTTGTAATCTAAAGAAGCTACATTTCCAATTGCAGATGCAAAAGAGTATGTTCCAGTAAATGTCTGCCCCCTCCCAACGTTCAACAATAAAACAAAAAGAGGCAGTAAAAGAAATTGCAAAAATTTAGCAGACTGTGGAGTTCTCATAGTGATTAGTTAGGTATTTTGAGATTGCGAAGTTGACGCTCTAAACTCACATCAAAATGAACACAATATGAAATTTCTGGATGCCGCTGTAACCTTTAGTTAACTTAGAAATTGAATGGCTCTTTAGTATTGTATTCTTAAAACCCGAATAAGAAACATGAACAGTACATTAAATGTGAATCTTCTTTAAAATCCTGTTATTCGTGAGCTAGGAGGAGGGTCGATTTGTTCAGATGATTTTTGTCAGAAATACACAAAGTGCTATACAAGGTCTTGTTGAAAGAGTGCTAGAAGACAAATGAGCCTTGGCGAATTGTTCATAACAATTACTTTCGAATCCTAACAAGAATTCCGATATTCGTTGCTACTAAACAAACAGTATTATGTCATTAGAATTAACCGGAACTTTAGTTAAGTTCTACGAAACAAAATCATTCCCTAGCGGATTCAGCATTCAAGAATTTGTGGTTCGCACAGACGAGCGTTACCCACAGGAAATCCTTGTTCAAGCAGCAAAAGAAAAAATTGATGTGTTGAAGAATTTCAAGGAAAACGATGTGGTGAAAGTGAAATTCAATCTTCGCGGAAGAGAGTACAACGGAAGACACTTTGTCTCTTTAGATATGTGGACAATGGATATTGCTGCTGCAGGAAACACTTCAGCAAGTAACCCTTCAACCATGGGTAATTCAGCTACGCCAGCGCCTGCTCCCGTGATGAACGACAATCCATCGAACAACGACGCAGACGGAGACGATTTGCCATTCTAATAAAAAATGCCGGCCAATAAATACGCACTTCTTCGCTACCGAATCATTGATCGTTGTTTAACGAACAAAGGGAAGTCCTTCCCCAGTAGAGAAGATTTGCGTGAGGCTTGTGCAGATGCGTTATACGGCTCAGGCGCCGATCAGATTTCATTGAGCACCATAGACAAAGACATATGGGCCATGAAGAACGAAAGTGAGCTGGGCTATTACGCCCCTATCGAATACAACAGAACCCACAAAGGTTATTTCTACACGGAAGAAGATTATTCGATTAACGAATTAAATTTAGTCGACGAAGACATTGAAGCCATTCGCTTCGCTGCTGCTATTTTGAATCAATTTCGACATGTGCCTCTTCTTTCTCAGTATGAAAGCGCCGTTGACAAGATTATTCAGCGCGTTAATTTGAATTCATCTATTGAAGAAGAAAAGCACAAAGCGTTAATTCAATTTGAAACAAGCACTGTGAGTCAAGGCAATGAATTTCTTGGTCCATTGCTCGAAGCTGCAAAATCAAAAACAGTCTGCACGTTGTTTTATCAAAGTTTCAAAGAGAATGAATTGAAGCAATACACGATTCATCCGTTACTGTTGAAAGAGTATTTGAATCGCTGGTACCTTGTTGCGTTTGTGCCCGAGCGCGAAAAGATTTTGACATTCGGTTTGGAACGCATTGTTTCCATTGAATCAAGCAAAACGAAGTTCACCGTCCCGAAAGGATTTTCTCCTGAAACGTTTTTCAAATACAGCATGGGTATTTCTGAAAGCACTGGTAGGCCCGAGAAAATTGAACTTCGATTTTCAACGGTTGCTGCTAAGTTGGTAGAAACCCAGCCCCTTCATTCTTCACAAAAGAAAATAAAAGAATCGAAAGCTGGAACTGATTTTCAGTTTGAATTGCACCCTTGTCAAGAGTTGTACAATTTTATTCTCAGCTACGGAAATGAAGTCGAGGTATTGAAACCCGCTTCCCTTCGAAAAGAAATTTTACGTCGCTTAGATCTCGCGATGAAAAATTACGATTGAATTATTCTAGTCTTTTCAAATCAAAATACATTGAAAGAGTCTCCGTGTTTGATTGAATTGCATTCAGAAGAACAAAGTCATTCCGCTTATAGAAATTCAACTGTTTTGTTTTATTGTACGCGTCAATCAATAAAAGTCTAGATGCAGACTTCTGATTCAAGCGAGTGAAGCCTTTTATAAAGTCCATCATTGAATAGGCTAATCCAGTTCCTTGATAATTCTTGGTGATACCTAAACGACCGATTTTAATTGCTGGATATTGTCTAATTCGTTTTTCATTGGGAATTTTATTGTGTCTGTGAAATCGATTCCAAACCGTGTTCTCATAACCTTTGTCATGAAGACTATCGTTTAACAAACTAAAGAATGCGACGACTTGTTTGTTTTTGGTAAAAACATAAGTTATAGCGAATTGCTCCTTTTGGAAATTAAGTGCATCATTGAGTAGAAAATCATTTATTTCATGTTCGTTACAATCGAAGTCTAAAAAACAATGATTTTCATTCAAAACCTCGAATGTAAAATCTTCAGCAAGCATAATTCTTACTTAGACTTTGCTAAAACCCTTTCTACCAAAGAGAAAATCCTTTGCCTTTCAGTATCCGAAATTTTATGCTTTTCAACATTTGAAATAGCTTGATTGAAAAGCCAAGAAGCTTTTCCTTCAATCGGTTCTGTTATTTTTATTGGTTTCGCCATGAGATTACAAAATTAATATTTTTTCGAATTTAAAATCAAATTTTTAACGAGTATTCTTTTACATATGCCACTAAAACGTATAAACCTCTTGTTTCTTTGGCCGTTAGCTGAATAGAGTCCGCATAAAAAAATCTAGAATCCATTTCACCTCGTAAATCCATTATAATGTGAAGGGTGTGCTTTGAAGAAAATTCAAAGACAATGCAAAACCTAACACAAATTCAAGACGTTAAAATGTACATCGAATCCTTCCTTCAACCACAAGGATTGAACGCCTATGCCTGGGAGAATACCAAGCAAACAGCCATGGAAGTTTGGGAGTGCCATTTAAAGAACAGACCTGTGCGCAGAAACTTAAATTTCTTATGCAAGGAATTCTATCAAATGATTCGCAAGCCGAATGGCGAATACATTGTGCCTCGCAGTTCTTTTCGAACCTTCTAAACCGCATTCACGTGGTTGCTCTTATCTTCGCAACGTGAAAGCCGTTTATATACTTTTCAAAAAAGAGTTTCAACTCGACATGCGTAAAAAGCAATTGCTTTTCGGCATCTTACTCTTTGTGCTTTCAACGGTTTTCACTTGTTACCTTTCTTTGGAAAAAATAGACGATTCAAAAGTCCTTGCAGCGCTGTTCTGGATAGTCGGACTCTTCGCGGCATTCAACGCTATGCAGAAATCGTTTCAACAAGAACAAAACGGGACCGACAAACTCTTATACACCCTCGCTTCTCCGCGTCAAGTGTGGATAGCCAAGGCAGCGTATTACGCTCTTTTAATCTTAGTCTTGAATCTTCTTTCGATCTTACTTTTCTCGCTCTTTTTCGGATCTGACATTTGGTCGAGAACATCTATGGGATTGCTTCTGCTGGCTGTTTCTCTTGGAAGTATCGGATTAGGAACCGCGTTAACATTTCTTTCAGCACTTTCATTCAAAGCGAACGGCTCGGCCTCGCTTACCGTTGTGCTCGGTTTTCCTGTCCTTATGCCTTTCCTCTTCAGTCTAACATCTGTAACCGTCAACATTCTTGACGGTGCTTCGTGGCAAGTCGCTTCATTCGGAATGATGCTTCTTGCAGGGTTGTTTTTAACCACCACGATTATGTCTTTATTCTTGGTTCCTTTCTTTTGGAAGTCTTGATAATTCGCACCTTTTTTTTCATCTGTTTCCCCTCATTCGTGCTTAATTTCGCACGTGAACAATTCCATTCTTGAATGAAGCATTGGTATAAAATTTTAGGAAGTATTTCTCTTTTGTATGCCTGTACATTTTCGTTGTATCAAGCATTGGACCCCGCCTTGGTGGTTGCTGATACGACTCAACTGAAATCTGGCTACAACCGTATTGAACTTGCGGGACATTACACGCATTTCAAAGACGCTCAAACCACTGCCGGAATTCGTGTGGGAGAATATTATTTTCAAGGAGATGTTCAGCCCAGTGACAACGGGAAAATAGCGATAACGCTTGATCTACCGGACACTCTTCCTTCAAATGCCATACTCTTCAAGGCATACAACAGCATCGATGGCGAGTTAATCTTGAATCAAGCTTGCTCGCTTGGAAACATTGTTTTAGATACTGCCTCAGCCGATTCATCATGGGTGAAAAATGTTAAGCTCGAGAAATACGTCGGTTCTAGTTTCCCGAATTTACCCATCTTGAATGAAACCATTCGCAACCTCATGTGGCACGTTCCGATGTGGTTTACGATGTTTTTCATTATGATTCTTTCTTTCTCGAACAGTCTGAAACTGTTAAATTTGAAGGAATCTCCAAATAGATTGGAGAACATGTTAAAGTTAGACATGCGCTCAACCTTATTGAATGAAGTGGGCGTGTTGTTCTGCGTTCTTGGACTTTTGACCGGTTCGTTGTGGGCACGCTATACATGGGGAGATTGGTGGACGAATGATCCACAGCTCAACGGTGCGCTGGTAGTCTTTTTGGTTTACTCGGGGTATTTTATTCTACGTGCATCTATTGACGATGAAGACAAACGCGCACGCATCTCAGCCGTGTTCAATATTTTCGCATTCGTACTCATGTTTATTTTATTGATGATCATGCCTCGCTTCGCTGCTGGACTTCATCCGGGGAAAAGCGGCAATCCCGCCTTTTCACAATATGACTTAGACAGTACCCTGCGGACTGTCTTCTATCCAGCAGTATTCGGATGGATTTGCCTCGGGTATTGGCTCTACAGCGTTCGCATTCGTGCGAAGCGAATCAAAGAAGAACTTAAACTTACAGAAGATTAATATGGATTATTTTCAACATTTCGGAAAGATGCCTGTTGTGATTGGTGTAGTAACACTTATCCTCGCAGGAATTATTGTCTACCTCGCTCGTCTCGATATTAAAGTCTCAAGATTGGAGAAGAAAATGAAAGAACAAAATCAAAAGTAAATGAGCAAACTTCAAATTGTTTTATTGGTTTTAGTCGCCGCTATATTCGGTATTATCATTGCCACTTACGCGCAAAGTACCAACTCTGCAACCTTCGGAGAAGCAGCAGAAAATGTGGGAGAGAAATATAAAATCGTTGGGACGTTAGATAAAAATGTTGCTATTCAAAACGATCCTATTGTAGATGCGAACCTTACCATTTTCAATGTTATTGATGCAAATGGAAAATCGCAAGTGGTTTATCTGCATCAAGATTCAGGCCGTCCACTCGGTTTGGAGCGTTCAGAAAATGTAACCTTAGAGGGGAAAATGAATGCTGAAGGAATCTTCCACAGCGATCACCTTCAAATGAAATGTCCGAGCAAATACAACGAAGAGAAGCACGAAATGTAATTGGTGAATGAACAATATTGAATACCTCAACGAACATCTTTTGCCCGGTCAAATCGGGCATTTTGCTGTTATTCTAGCCTTTATTGCCGCTGCCTTTTCAGCAGTAACTTATTTCCTTTCCGTTCGAAACAACGAGGATGCTACTTGGAAGAAATTCGGTCGCATTGGATACTTTATCCATTCGGGAGCAGTGATGGTTGTTATAACCACCCTGTTCTACATTCTCTTCAGTCATTACTTCGAATACAAATACGCTTTCGACCATCTGAACACTGAAATGCCCATGAAGTATATCTTCTCGTGCATGTGGGAAGGACAAGAGGGAAGTTTTCTATTGTGGTTGTTTTGGCAGATGGTATTAGGACTTTTCGTTCTGTTTACTGCGAAAAAATGGGAAGCTAGCGTTATGGCAGTAGTTGCACTTGTTCAAGTGTTCCTGGCTTCTATGCTGTTGGGTGTTTATTTCGGTGACTTCCAATTCGGTTCTTCACCCTTCGGATTGTTGCGTGAAGCAACCGTTAACATTGGACTTCCTTGGACTCAAAAAGCAGACTACTTAAGTCTTCCTTTGTTTCAAAATGGAAAAGGACTGAATCCGCTTCTTCAAAACTATTGGATGACCATTCATCCGCCGACCTTATTCCTAGGCTTCGCCTCTACACTCATTCCGTTTGCTTACGCCATTGCTGGATTGTGGAAAGGAGAGCGCTCTGCATGGATGAAACAAGCTGTGCCATGGGCATTTTTTGGGGTCATGATTTTAGGAACAGGAATCCTTATGGGAGGAGCTTGGGCATACGAAGCCCTTGGCTTTGGCGGATTCTGGGCATGGGATCCCGTTGAAAACGCATCGCTCGTTCCGTGGTTGACATTGGTTGCAGCAGCGCATTTATTGGTAATCAACACGCGCCGAGAGACTTCTCTTTTCAGCACACTTATTCTAACAATGAGCAGCTTTGTTTTGATTGTGTATTCTACCTTCTTAACGCGAAGTGGTGTTCTTGGCGACAGCAGTGTGCACAGTTTCGTAGAGAGCGGAATTCTTGCGCAGTTGTTGGTTTACTTGCTGGTATTCGTAGCCCTTTCAACGTACATGATTGAAAACACGAAAGTGTGGAAGAATATTTATGCAGCCGTAAGTGGTATTCTATTCCTTATTGCTATTGGACATTTAGCAACTGGCACATTCCCTGAACCAGCAGAAGGAGAAAAAGTTTTACCGGGTGAAGGCACTTGGATTCCAGCGCTAACAATCATCTTTATTATTTTTTCAGCTGTGTACTTAGTGGTGGCTTACAACAAGAAATACAAAACGAAAAAGGAAGACGAAGAAGAATTGTGGAGCCGCGAATTTTGGATGTTCCTTGGAACCTTAGTCCTTTCGCTTTCGGCCATTCACATCACCTTCGTGACTTCCATTAATGTTTGGAATATCTTCTTGGTTCCCTTGGAAGGAATGTTCAATTGGATGCACACTTCCTTCAATTGGGAATTTGCAAAGTCATTGGCTGAACACAATTTCTCAGCGGCTTCGGGCGACGATCGATTCACTCAGTTTCATCAAGTGCAGGTTCCTTTGACCATTGTATTGCTTCTTATCATAGCCATTGGACAATGGCTGAAGTACAAGAAAACTGACACGAAGAAATTCTTGAAGTCATTGGTTTTTTCTTTCGCAGCGGCACTCATTCTTACGATCGTATTCGTTGCATTCCAAGAGAAGTATCCTTTACCGTTAGGCATTCTCTTCTTTGCTGGATTATGGGCATTGTTTGCCAACGCCGATTATGCTATTCGAATGGTGAAGGGAAAACTCGATCACATTGGCCCTAGCATTGCACACATTGGATTCGCCATGCTCCTGCTTGGTGCATTGATAAGCACTGGTAACAGTTATTTCATTTCACGAAATGTGAATGGCGACATTACGCAAGTAAACAAGGAATTCAAAAACAATGAAGATCTTCTCATTCTTCAAGGAGACACCTTGCGTATGGGTGATTATTTCGTTTCATTTCGAAAGAAGTACAAGGAAGGTTCACACATTTATGCAATCGTAGATTATTTCGAAGTCACTCCGGCAAACTACACCGAAGGAACAAAAATCAAGATGAACGGAGATATTTTCCGTTGCAAGAAAGGACATACTGCAACAGATAATTTCTTGAAAGATTGGTCCGAAGATTCTTTGTGGACGCTTGTTCCTGCTCCTACTCCAGATGAATTGCTTACAGCACAAATGTGGAATTCAGGTAAGGCAGGAAAACTTCTATTCACGCAACAACCAAGCGTGCTTATGAGTCCGAAAGGAAACAGCCGCGAACCTGATGTCCTTCACGGAATTGGTGAAGACTTATATTCCTACATCAAGTACATTGATATGGAGGAAAAGAAAGCCGAAGGGGAATTCAGCGAAGCCAAAACCGGAACCATTCAAATGGGTGAAGAAGTATTATTGACTGAGTCTATTTCGTTGGTGCTTGACACGTTGATCGAAGTTGCTGACTTACCTGCTAGCCTTCCTGCTGGCACCAAAGCGAAAAAAGGAATGTTGTATTTGCAGGAGGGAAATAAGCGTGATTCGATAGAAGTCATGAGTGTATTGGTGAAAGACAGTCTCGCGTTCCCTGTTCCTGATGTGGAAAGCACTGTTTTCAACATGCGCTTCGCTATTCAAGAATCAAAAGAAGGAATTGATCTTTCTGTGAAAGAAGGCGGCAGCAACAAACGCGAAATGCTCATTCTTTCTGCGGAAATCTTCCCAATGATAAACTTACTTTGGTTGGGATGTTTGGTTATGGTTGTAGGAACTGTTCTCGCGATTCGACATCGGTACAAGTTACACCGCAAGTGATGACCTTCTTCGAAGGATGACGGCGATGCCGATGACCACTTCGTGGATGACACACTGCGTGTGATGACAGCGAAGCCGATGACCAGCGAAGCTGGATGACACACTACGTGTGATGACCACTTCGTGGATGACCGTTCCGGATGACGCTTCGCGATAGCATTCGTCGAAGACATTCGCCTGAAAGGCATTCGTGCTTCGCACATTCTAACCTTCCACAGAACTATCTGTTCAGCTTGGCAGACTTCTCACTTGGAAGGTTCTGAATATCCAAAATCATAAACGCATCAATGGCATCATTGAATTTCCGATCGCGATTGAAGGCTAAAATTTTCGCATTTTGAGCCAGGTACTTTTTGTATAAAATAGGCATGGTCTTCCCCATCGGTTCTATTTCGGCAAGTAACTTGTCGAACTTTCGAATCTCTCCCTTTGAAGTTAGAATGAGCGCTTCTTTGTCTTCTTGACTTATTGTCTTTTTTATTTTCGTTCTTGGTCGAACCAACTTCGACAATACCGGGTCGCCGTAATTTGTTTCAACAAACTCAATCACTAATTCCTTCGAAAGTGTTTGATAGTCGTTGCTCATGGAAACCGGACCAATAATGTACTTCGTCTCTTTGAAGTTGCTGAGCAATTGAATAATACCTTCCCATAACAGGAATAAAGGCAAACGCTGACGCTGGTATTCTACTGACACGAAAGATCTTCCCAATTCCATACTTATGTATAAATACGGATTGAAATCATCTTTGAACTTAAATAAGGTATGCGTGTAAAAACCATGTTTACCATAGAATTCCATAATCTCGGCGCCTCTTCCTACTCGATAAGCACCTGCCAACCTGCTATTGGCATGATCCCACAACACTAAGTGATAATAGTAATAGTCGAATTCATCGAGGTCACGAGAATTGTTGCTTCCTTCACCTACATCGCGAAAGGCAATCTCTCGCTCGCGACCAATCTCCAATAACAAATTCGGAATGGAAGAAGCTTTCAAGGCATAACATGAATATGTGCTGTTGTCGAATAACTTCGAATCTTCATTGGCATCTATTTCACCCTGAAGAATTGAAGAATCAATGGGCGCTGCGATTTCTTTGACGTCTTTAAACCTCTCTCTCAAATTTTGAAACAACTTCTTCTTCACTTGAAGCTCTGATCCCAACGAATAAACTTTGGCTCGAAGAAACCTTCCAAGTAATTCTGCATCTGAAATCAAATGAATATCTTCTGCAGAAATAGCTTTGCCTATGCGCATTTTAATTTCATCTCCCTCCTTCTTGAACAACTCTGAAGGAAGCGCCATTGTACGTAACTGCGCATTTACCTTTCCCAACAAATGAAACATGCGAGAATTCCTTCCATCGAAAAAGACAGGAACAACAGGACTTTCGGCGCGTTGAACCAATTTCATAACAGACCGCTGCCACTTCTTATCTGAAACGTTGCTCCATTTATTTTGAAAGGTACTCACTTCTCCTGCCGGAAAAATAGCTAGACATCCGCCAGCAGCAATGTGCTCTATGCAACGCTTCAATCCGCGTTCGCTTTTTAGTTGAACAACATTTTTATCGAACGGATTCACACTAAAAAAGTAAGAAGCTATTTCTGGAATTTCTTCCAAAAGAAAATTAGCCATGACCTTAATATCGGGTCTGCGCTTTTCTATTTGTTGAATTAAAGCCAATCCGTCAATGGCCCCAAACGGGTGATTGCAAACAATAACGCAACCACCTTCTGTAGGAATGTTCTCTAACTCTTGACTATTCAGCTGAACAGTTATGTGAAGCTCTTGAAAAAACGATTCAATAAAAGCTGTTCCTTTGTTCGCACGAATGCGATCGTATAAATCGTTTATTCTATTGAGCTTTGTAACAGAACTAAGCAAAGCCAAAAGCGGATTGTTTTTATTTAATCCCACTGCCTTTGCTAATGCCTCTTTTGGAACCAATTTTTTCATACTCGAATAAAGGTTACTTAAGTTACTTCTACGTTTTGGTAAAGTTAAATTTTTAAACTTAAAAGCAATGCTTGAGTTTCGAACAAAAAACACTTCACAAAATATTATATTTGATTCATGCTAAAACAATTCCCTTTCACTCCTGTTCTCGGATGGTCAGTCAGTAGATTCGATACGTTTTCCTATTGCAAAAGAAAATATTTTTATACCTATTACGGAAAATCAGATCATGAATTTCCATTTACTAAAATCAGTGAGTTAAAAGCGCTTACCTCTGAAGCCCTTACCATTGGTAGCCTAACACACGACGTGATTGAAGCTATTTTGAAAAGGCTTCAGAAATCGACTGATATTATTGATGGTGAGCGCATGAAAAACTTCGTGAAGCAACAGGTTCAGAAGTACATGTTGGACAAAGTGTTTTCAGAAGTTTATTACAAGGAAAAAGAATCCATTGATGAAAACTACATCGCTGAAAGCGTTTTCAATGCTGTGATGATTTTTGTCAATTCAGAGCGTTTTGAATGGGTGAAACTACTTCCTGAATCTTCGAAAAAACAATGGATCATTGAACCCGGTGGTTATGGTGAAACCCGCATTCAAACAGATAAAGGTGAATTGAAGGCTTATTGTAAAGTAGACTTCATGCTTCCCGATGGGAAAGACATTTACATTCTCGATTGGAAGACCGGAAAAGCCGATGAATACAAACACCGCAAACAACTGATTGGATACTCGCTATTCGCTTCTTTTCACTTCGAAAATAAATTTGAACGAATCATTCCCATTCTCGCATATCTGAAAGGAGAATACAGTGAAGTAATTCCCGAAATTTCTCAAGCCGATATCGAAAATTTCAAAGACGACATGTACGCTGAAACACGAGCAATGCAGCATTTGAATCGCGATATCGAGAACAATACACCTGTAGGCAAAGACGAATTCACTCAAACAGATAGTGAAAGCAAATGCAAGTATTGCGAGTTTCGAGAATTGTGCGGAAGAAACTAACCTTCCACCCGATTACGCTTTGTAACAAACTTCCTTCGCTGCGCGAACAACATCATGCACTCCAGGAAGAGCAGCATCTATCAATGAAGTTGCGAAAGCGAACGGAGTATCTGTTTGTGTCACTCGGCGAATTGGCGCATCCAAGTAATCGAACGCATTGCGCTGAACACGATAAGAAATCTCAGTAGAGATACTCGCCACTGGCCAGCTCTCTTCCAAGATAATTAAGCGGTTCGTTTTCTTTACACTGTTAATGATGCAATCAATGTCAAGCGGACGAATGGTGCGTAAGTCAATCACTTCAACAGAGATTCCTTCTTTCGCTAATTCTTCAGCAGCCAATAAAGCAGTCTTCATGATTTTACCGAAAGAGACTAACGTAACATCAGTTCCTTCGCGCTTGATATCTGCCACTCCAATTGGAATAATGTACTCTCCGTCTGGAACCATTCCTTTATCACCATACATCTTTTCAGACTCCATGAAAACAACAGGATCGTTATCACGGATTGCAGCTTTCAACAAACCTTTCGCGTCATATGGATTCGAAGGGGTAATTACTTTCAAACCAGGTATGTGCGCGTACATAGATTCAAAGCTTTGGCTATGTGTTGCGGCCAATTGCCCTGCAGTACCGTTTGGACCGCGAAAAACAATTGGAACATTGTACTGTCCACCGCTCATTTGTAACATCTTCGCTGCCGAGTTAATGATTTGGTCAGCCGCAAGAATTGCGAAGTTCCAAGTCATGAATTCAACAATCGGACGAAGTCCATTCATTGCAGCACCAACCGCAATACCCGAGAATCCCAATTCAGCAATAGGTGTGTCAATCACACGCTTTGCGCCAAACTCATCGAGCATTCCCTTCGAAGCCTTGTAAGCTCCGTTGTACTCTGCTACTTCTTCCCCCAACAAAAACACAGTTTCATCTCTGCGCATTTCTTCTGACATAGCCTCACAAATGGCCTCACGGAATTGAATTTCTCTCATGGTTCGTTTTATTACGATTGCGAATTTAACTATAAATGTTGTTTACAAAAATATTAGTGTACATTTTACACTAACTCACCAGTTTCTCGCTTGTAAGCGTAAACGTGTCAATAAAATAAAAAATGCGCTCACCCCTACAAAGTAGAGAACATCGCGCGAGTCAATTAATCCAATACTCATTCCCGAGTAATGGTCTTCCATTCCCAAACGAATAATGAATCGATCCAATGATCCGAATAAATTGAATGTTCCCAACGATTGAAATCCTGAATACATAACAAAGCTTATCAGGGCTGCAATTAAGAAGGCTACAATCTGATTCTTCGTTAAGCTTGAAGCGAAAATTCCAATGCTCACATAAACACTTGCAAGGAAGATTAACCCAAGATAAGATCCCCACGTTGCGCCGACGTCAACGTTCCCAACTGGATTTCCCAATAAATAAACGGAAAGGAAATAAACCAATGTTGGAAAAATAGCAATCACCACAACAAGAAGTCCCGCAAGGTATTTTGCCAAAATAATTTGAAGATCCGTTATCGGTTTAGTCATTAACAATTCAAGCGTTCCTTCCTTCTGCTCTTCCGCCAATGATCGCATGGTGATAGCTGGAATGAGAAACAAGAAAACCCAAGGTGCAATGTAGAACAACGTGTCCAAGGTCGCGTATTCAGCATCCATAACATTCATGCTACCGGGAAAAACCCACATGAACAAGGAAGTCACAATCAAAAACACAGCAATAACAATGTATCCGATTAACGAAGTTAAAAACGAGCGAATCTCTTTTCTAAGTAGTGCGATCATAGTTTATAATTCTTGCATTTCAACAAGGGTCTTGTACAACCCTTCTTGCGAAATTAGTTCTTTGTGTGTTCCGCGCTGCACAATTTCTCCAGCTTGCATCACCAAAATTAAATCGGCTTGCTGAATAGTGCTTAATCGGTGCGCAATCACCAACGCAGTGCGATTCTCCATCATTTTCGAAATGGCATCTTGCACGTACTTCTCGCTCTGCGTATCAAGCGCAGAAGTGGCCTCGTCTAAAATCAAGATAGAAGGATTCTTATAGATTGCGCGTGCGATAGACAAACGTTGTCTTTGTCCGCCCGACAAGCGCATTCCACCGTCACCAATATTCGTCTCGAATTTATTCTCCAATTCATCAATGAATTCAAGTGCATTGGAAACGCGCGCAGCTTCCATAAGCTTTTCATTCGTATGCGATTCGGAAAGAACAATGTTGTTCGCAACGGTGTCGTTGAACAACAAAGCATCTTGCGTCACCATACCCATCTGCGCACGAACCGACTTTGTTTTCAAATGGGTTATGGCAACACCATCGATATTTATACTTCCTGAAATGGGATCATAAAAACGCGCCAACAACATGGCCAACGTGGTTTTCCCACTACCTGAAGATCCAACCAACGCAACAGTCTGTCCTTTTTCAATGTTGAAGGAAATGTTCTTCAACACTTCTTCTTCACCATACTTAAAACTCACTCCTTCAAATGAAATGCGTTCGTTGAATGTTGAAAGTTCTACTGCATCTGATTTGTCTAGAACGGTTTCTTCGGCATTCAAGACTTCGCGAATGCGCTCCAGACTTGCCATTCCCTTATTCACCTTGAATATCGCATCGCTGAATTGCTTCGCTGGTTGAATAATTTGCGAGAAGACAACCAAATATCCGATGAGCAATTCGCCACTGATCTCACCACTGAAAACTATCGTTCCTCCAACGTAAAGAAGTACGCTGATAACCATGAGCGAAATAAATTCCGACATGGGCGAAGCCAAATACTCGCGCTTGTACAACTTGTGCATGAGGCGAGAATAACCTTCGTTGGTCTCGTCGAATTTCTTTTCGAAATGATCTTCCGCATTGAAAACTTTAATGACACGAATGCCTGTTAAGCTTTCGTCCAGCAATGCAATGAGATCTCCGAGATTCGACTTGCTGCGCTTCGCGGCATTCTTCAAACTCTTCGCAATGCGTGCAATCAGATATCCACTGACTGGAAGGAAAATGAACGCAAACAACGTGAGCTTCCAACTCATTAATACCAATGTAATGAGTGAAAAGAAAATCATCACAGGCGACTTCAGCAACGCTTCCAACGCACCAATGACCGAGAATTCAATTTCATTCAAGTCGTTCGTCATGCGTGAAATCAAATCGCCTTTTCTTTCATTAGAGAAAAAAGCCAATTGAAGTCGTAGGACTTTTTGATACATCTTCTTACGAAGATCACGAGACACTCCTGTTCGAATTCTAGCAATACTCAAGAGCGAAATGTAATTCACGGTGTTCTTCAGCAAAGCGAGAACAACAATGAACAAGCACATGAGCAGAAGAACATGAGGCTTTCCATGCTCGAGTATGGATCCGTTCAGCTGATCTTTGAACTGACTCCACAATCCTTTGGCTTGAGAGATCGGTGCGCTTCCACCTTGATTCACATCGAACAACACATACAAAAACGGAACAACGCTTAAGAACGTGAACAACGAAAAAATTGCGTTGAGTATGTTGAAGAAAAAATTCCACACCAACGACCCTTTGTAGTCGCCTAGCAATGAGAATATGGCGCGGAATGACTTCATTCGTGATCAGACATTAAGTCTATTCCAGTATAATTTTCAGGACGAATCTTTTTCAATTCAGATTTAATGGCATCGGATACTTCTAACACATCTATAAATGCGTGAATGTCAGATTCTTCGATGCGATCTTTTCCGCGCGTTAGGTTTTTCAACGCTTCGTAAGGTGCTTCGTATCCTTCTCTGCGAAGAACGGTTTGAATTCCTTCCGCAACGACCGCCCAATTGTTTTCAAGATCGAGCGCAATCTTTGCTTCGTTCAACTTCAACTTACCCAATCCTTTCAAAATAGAATTCAAAGCGATCATCGTATGCGCCATTGGCACTCCAACGTTGCGAAGAACAGTGCTATCGGTTAAGTCGCGCTGCAAGCGGCTTACAGGAAGCTTAGCAGCCAAGTGTTCAAACAATGCATTCGCTATTCCTAAATTTCCTTCAGCGTTTTCGAAGTCGATTGGATTCACTTTGTGCGGCATGGCTGAAGAACCTACTTCGCCTTCTTTCACAATCTGACGGAAATAATCCATGCTGATGTACGACCAGATGTCGCGAGACAAATCCATAAGGATTGTATTCAATCGCTTCAAACCATCGAACGAAGCGGCCATGTGGTCGTAGTGTTCTATTTGTGTGGTGTATTGCGAGCGCGATAGGCGAAGCTTTTCACCCAAAAAATCATTCGCGAAATCCACCCAATCTACTTCCGGATAAGCCACATGATGCGCGTTGAAGTTTCCTGTTGCTCCACCGAATTTCGCTGCTACTGGAATGTTTTCCAATTGCTGTAACTGCTCTTCAAGTCTTTCAACAAAAACAAAAAACTCTTTTCCTAAACGGGTCGGAGAAGCCGGCTGTCCGTGTGTACGTGCCAACATAGGAACGTCTTTCCACTCTTTACTTCTTTCTGCCAAGTGATGCATCACCTCGTCTATTTTCGGAATGTATACATTCTCCAAAGAATCGCGGAACGAAGCAGGAATAGCGGTGTTATTGATATCTTGTGAAGTCAAGCCAAAGTGAACAAATTCCTTCACTGCGCCCAACTGCATTTCATCCATTTTATGCTTAATGAAATACTCAACGGCCTTCACATCGTGATTCGTAATCTTCTCTTTGTCCTTAATCCACTGTGCATCGTCTTGCGAGAAGTTCACGCAGATGTCGCGCAGGTGAACAAACGTATCTTTTGAAACGCTTGTCAATTGAGGCAAAGGCAACTCACAAAGTGCAATGAAGTATTCCACTTCCACCCAAACTCTGTATTTGATAAGGGCGAACTCTGAAAAGTATTGTTGCAGGTCTTCGGTCTGACGGCGATATCTGCCATCGATAGGAGAAATACTGAATAACGACGAATGGTCCATGTTTAATTTCTAAGGGGCAAAGGTACAAATGGAAAGCGAGAAATCGCTATTACATTTGCACTATGAAACTACATGTTATAGACACTGGATTTTTCAAGTTAGACGGCGGCGCCATGTTCGGCGTTGTGCCGAAACAGCTGTGGCAAAAGACCAATCCGGCCGACGAGCTGAACCTGTGCACCTGGGCCATGCGTTGTTTGTTGGTGGAAGACGGCGACCGACTAACGCTTATCGATACGGGTATTGGTGGAAAGCAAAGCGAAAAGTTCTTTTCGCATTATCACTTGCAAGACACTTTAACCATTGATCAATCCCTTGCTCTGAAAGGGTTTCATAGAAACGACATTACCGATGTACTGCTCACGCATTTACACTTCGATCATTGCGGAGGAACAATTGAATACAATTCAACGCGCGAACATTTTCAACCTGCATTTCCAAACGCGAAATTCTGGAGCAACGCGAATCACTGGAAGTGGGCCACAGAGCCGAATCCACGAGAGAAAGCCAGTTTCCTTTCCGAAAATATACTGCCTATTCAAGAAAGCGGACAATTGAATTTCATTGAACGCGTGAACAACGTATCGCCTACTCCGCTTGGGTTCGACGTGTTATTTGTAGACGGACATACCGACAGCATGATGCTCCCTCAGATTTCTTACATGGGAAAAACGGT
Organism: Flavobacteriales bacterium; assembly: GCA_044239865.1. Lineage (GTDB taxonomy): Bacteria > Bacteroidota > Bacteroidia > Flavobacteriales_D > Sanyastnellaceae > CAIZGX01. The sequence goes on along the minus strand of JBIIAO010000001.1, from coordinate 579,609 downwards.
GGTCTTCATGGCCGATCTTCTTCCATCTGTCGGACACATTCCCCTCGCCTATGTGATGGGTTACGACACACGTCCGCTTTTAACTATGTCTGAAAAAGAGCTCTTCCTGAACACCTCTGCAGACAACGGTTACGTCCTGTTCTTCGAGCACGATAGCGTGAATGAGTGTTGCACGTTGCAGCATACGGAAAAGGGCGTTCGAGTAAAAGAAGCGGGGAAATTTACAGACTTTTTCTGAACTGCGTTGTTGGAAATCCTTCGGATTTATTCCTACTTCGTAATTCCTATTTCATAATTCCCACTATGTAATTGGAACTTCGTTTTAAATCTTCCCCTCTCTTACCTTTTCTTAACTTCTCTTACCTTCTCTTACCTTCTCTTATTAGTTTCGTTTAATCATCAAATCACTTTCAATCTGCTGTTCTTCATTCACGTGAAGTGTGTAGAAATAAGTTCCGTCTGATAATTCGGAAGCGTTCCAATTATTCAAATAAGGAGAGGCTTCGAAAACCTTCGTTCCCCAACGGTTGAACACTTCCAGTTTGTTGTTGGAGTAAAATTCCAAGTATTGGAATTCAAGTATGTCATTGAAATTATCTCCATTTGGAGTAATAATATTTATGGGAGTTATTGTGGCGGGGACAACAAGAATATCTTGACAATATTCTACCGAGCAATTGGCATCTGTTGTTGTTGTTAGACAAACATTGTAAACGCCAGGAACATTGTACATGTGAGCGACCGAAGATCCCGAACTTGAATTTCCGTCTCCAAAATCCCATGCCGATCCAACAATATTCGAAACGTAGGCATTCGACACATCGGTGAATTGCGCTTCGTTATAGACAACCACTGGATTCGGAGTAGCTAAATAGCCCGCATCAATGGTCGGTTGAACATTCACCAAATATTGAATCGTATCTGAGAAACACCCATTCAATTCCGCAAAGGCACTGTAAGAAACATCAACACTCGAAGTATCTGACACAAAGAACTGCGAGGTGAAAGATCCGCTTCCAACCTGTCCATTTCCAGCCCAAGTAATGTTCGCGTTGGGTAAGCAAGATTGCACCGTGACATCAAAGGGCTCGTTGTTACATACGACTAAGTTCGCAGGTAAGAAGGATACATCCGGAGCCGGTTTTCTATTTAAAACCGCTGGAGTAATTCCTATAAGCTGTGCGCCACAAGCATCCAGCACCAGCGGGATTGGAATGTCTAATGTCGGATCTGTGTTGCAGTAATCGGGACAATTCGGAATGCTCAATTGCAATTGTTTAGAAGAGTTTCCAATGTTACATGGTTGAGCTGTTCCCGTTACAACGCTTCCAGTCATCCAAGGGTGAGTAATGGTATACGGAGGAACACCGTATTTCATGCGAATCGTTCCTGTTACCTCACAGTTGCTCGTGCACGTAGCAGTGCTGGGCACAGACCATTCACTGCCGAATGTTTCAACGGTATGTCCTTCAATGTAGGCCGTGAACGGCCAAAGTGAAAACTGGTCGTAGTAGATATAATTGATATTACAGCCATCGTTTATGAAAGTTCTTCCAAGGTGCATGCGCAAATAAAAATTCTGATCGGCGCATGTTGGAACATAGCAACACATCAACGGATTGCGCATGTCGTAGTCTATGAGATACGCTGTTCCAGCCAAATTCGCATTGGCCCCTGTTACCGTAAATTCAGTTGTTTGTCCGCATTCTGTGCTGAAATACATAGATCCATCAGACATCCATGCCGCTGTAAAAGGATCAGCATAATAACTCGCTTGAACCAACAGTCCTGTCACCGTAACCCCGGCAGGAACATTCACTTGGATGCTATCCACATTGTATTGCGGCATAAAGCACGATGGCATATAACCGCCATTCCAAACAGAAATTGGACCTGTTACGAGCGGATCAATTTCCACAGGGTAAGTTCTTGAAACATCTGTCAACCATTGCTCTTCTATGTGAATCTTGACGTGTATTTTATTGTTCTGAATTGCACTAAACGAATAACTCGCCAAATAGAATTCATTCTGAGCGTCTATGCAAATAGCTCCACCAAGCGTTGAAACAACTTCATTCTTCTCGTTCAGAATTTCCACACTTCCTTTCCAGCGATTGTTTATCCATTTTCCTTTTTCTGAATTGAAATTCAATTTGGAACCATTCGGAACAATCAATTCCTCATTCACCACGTATTCTCCATTTGTGCACTCTGGAGAATTCTGAATGAAAAGAGAAGACTTCACTGCGTTGTTTCGAACATCTATTTTTTGAAGGAAACCATCTGTGCTGTATTCCAAAACGCCATCTTTTCCAACTAAATTATCTAGGTTAAAATTCTTCTGAAACAAGCTCGGTCTGTAGGATACAGACTCCGAGCTTTTGGAGTTAAGTTCAATGAATCCATCATTAGAGATTACAATTGGAAGCTGTTGCTCACTGAAAGAAATTGAATTTTCATTTCGTTGAAACGACCCTGTTATTGGCATCCACTCTCCATTTTCATTTTTGAAATGAATGGGGCTGAATGAATTTTGGGTAACGACTCTTCCATCGGGAAATTTATATACAGCAGTTCTTTCTTTGCGCGAATTAAGATCTTCTTCGGCGAGAGTTAAATCTATTTTGGAACCACTACCTAAGTTGGTATTTTGATAAAGACTTTTCTGTGCCTGGGTAGAAAGTGTCAAGCACAAAAAAAACAAGAAGAGAATTTGTGGCTTTTTCATAATTAGTTAAGGTTGAATAAAGATATTCAATTTTCACTAATCACTCGCCAATTATTTATTTGGAATGGGCTCGTCGCTTTCTGCAATGATTCGAATGTTCTCCAAAACTTGTTTCATGTATTTCTTCCAGAAAAGATTCGTGAACATCCAGTTAAGTGGATACAAAAAAGGCATTTTGAAATACTGCCTATACGTGTAATCGATTTGAATTGTATTTGGCGATAGTTCTGTAGTTCGCCATTCTCCTTCGAATTTGAAAAAGCCTAGCATCCAGCTTTGAAAATCGCTGACTTCAATTTTCCAATATTCATTTTCAATACGCTCAAGAACCTTGTCCATAGAGGCGTATCCAGCTTTTGAGGCTATGGATTTGGCGGCATAGACTTTCTTCGTTGATCCGGGAACTCCCCACCCTTCATCATCTGAAGAATGTGTAATTGCGGGCATAACGCCCATTCCCGTATGAACTCTTGAAACATCTATAAGCATGGGTGTTTTGAAAGCTCGTTCCAGTGAACAATAATAAATGGTAGAAACTGAAACTTTGGTATACATGGATGATTTATTTGTGGCGAATGTAGACGAGAAGCTGTAATTAGGTTTGTTAGTTTCATATTTAACATTGTATTCACTTTGAAAAGTTATATTCGCGACCAAGGCACGTTGGTTGCTTAGCAATATTGTCATTTTCCGACATAAAATCTGTCAAAATTTCTACACCTTGTCAGGTATTCTTTTCTTGCACTTTAATTCGGTGAGTTAATTGATTTGCCCAATTAAACAAGGCTTACAGAATGTTCCGTAATTCCGTCTGAAAAAATTACAAGCTTGTTAAAACTATTATTTGTCTGCTTCCGGATAGAGCTTTGTCCAAGCGAATGAAACAAATAATTTTTTTAACAATGAACACAGAAACAGTAAACCAAATCAAGACCTACGATTTTTATCGTATTGAAAACACCACACTATTGAACGGCATTCCTATCCTCGGAATGTTCGGAGCTAGAAGAGATCGCTGGTACATCGATCTTCCAGAATGGCAAGGGCCACGGGCTAATTTAGAAATGGTCATGGGAGCTGACGTTATGCTTGATGTTCTTTCCACCGGCAATGAGCGCGTAAATGTTACTTTTTCAAATCACGCAACAACTGAATTTGATGCTGAATTGAAATTGACTCACGTATCAAATGGTGACTATACCGTAACTGATCTAACGGATCAATACGATTCGGTTCCAGAAAAAATCTGGTTGTGTGGAGTTACGCAATTTGTCTTTCAAAGTGATTATCCACAAGAGATTTATGTAAGGAGGAATGTTACTGCTGCATAAAAACACAATCAGCAAAACCCTTTCTGAAAAGAGAGGGTTTTGTTTTACATTCACATTTGAAAAAGATTCACATTCTGAGCATAGAAAACAAAGGAGAAAATCATGGAAAGAATAGACAGGTATAATATCGAAAGATTCATTGAAGCCCAAGCGAATGAAACGAGAGGCTATTTAGTTGCACTAAAAGAAATAAAATCCGGACGTAAACATGAACATTGGATTTGGTACATTTTCCCACAGGCCAAAGGACTTGGTAAAAGCCCAAAATCTGAACTTTATGGGATTTCTTGTAAAGAAGAAGCTCTGGAATATTTGAATCATCCTCTACTTGGACAGCGTTTAAGAGAAGCTACTTTGGCTTTTTCAAAACAAGAGCATAAAGATGCATATTTCATTTTCAACAGTGATGCAAAAAAAGTTCGCAGCTGCATGGAGTTGTTTGCATCTGTTGATGAATCAGAAGAGCAATTGTTTCAGCAAGTTCTTGCTGATTTCACGTTTTAAATTGAATTGAATCTACTTACTTTCCTTTAGCGAACGCTTCTTCACATAGTTCCAACTCAATTGAAGTGTTACATCCATAGCGTTCGTGTTATTCTTTAAAACGATCTGACTGTCTTTCTTATAATCTAGAAGATTAAGATCAAACCCTCCCATCCACTCATCTGAACTTAGGTCATCGTAATCGTATACATCTACACGATAAGCTGCGTTTAAATCTGAAATTAAAATCGGCGTGTTTCTTTTAAAGCGATAAGTATTCTTCGAAGAAGCGTCGTCGTATACCTCGCTTGAATATACTGTTTGTCCAGTAGACATGTTTTTAATTTTCACTTGAACATCTCCTAAGCCACTACCAAACGGATCCCAAGAAACATTGCTTGGAGACGACGACTGCACATGCTCCAATTGAAGTTCGCTTATTTCAACAGAATTAAGGACTTTCCCCATTTTACATGAAGTTAGAAGCATAACAGCAGTGAATAATAACAATGTGTTTTTCATATGATTCAAGTTAAATTAATTGAGATTATTGTATAAATATAGACTATTAGTCGAGGCCTAATAATTCACTTCCACATTCAGCATCGATTCGGAAAATAATTTGACCAATTAAATTATTCACTATCCAAAGAGCCCACCACAATCCAAGAAAGTTTGTAGTTAAATCTTTATGAAATGTTTCTCCTTTTGAGATTAACAAATCACGAGTTTCCTCATACAACTCCTTCATAATCTGAAGTGGTCTATACAAGCTAACGATGGGTACAAACCAACTTCCTGCGGCCCATCCCTCTGAAAAAGACAAGAACTCCTTTTTCTGATGTAAGTTAAAGTATGCCCTTCTAAACCACTGGATAAAGACTATTCCTGAAATAATATAAGCAATCATGTAAAAAATTGCTATGGCCTGTTCCCGAAAGTCGTTCGAGTCAATTTCAGAGGCGGAGACTGCAACCCCATCTTCAACCCTAAGTATTAGATTCAATTGGAAATAACCGGAAATAAACGAAATGATATCCAGGAACATCACAATCCAAATCAGTGTAACTGCTGTTTTAGCTCTATGCCCGTTATAACGAAGATTATTCATATTTACATATTTCAGATAATAAAAATAACATTATTATGATACAATTCGAAACAATCAATAGACTAAACGAAAAAAAGAGCACTTTGCAAGACGAAGACATTCTTTTAAAAGAATCATTCACATTATACAAACGAATAAAAAAAAACTAAATCTATTGGATTTTTAGCAACAAAAAAAACTCGTAGTGTCAATTTTCTGATAGACATAAACTACTTTTGAAAAAAAAAAATGGATTTGCGCAAATCAATTCCTAATACCTTTTATTCCATGTATAGATGTTGCCGAGTTTGAATAATTCTAAGATGAAAGAAATTGAACTGCTTCTGAGTGGAGCCAAGAATTATTTAAATGAAGAATATGCTCCAAAGATTAGAAAGGGAGAAAAATTCAATCTTTTTAAAACAATCAACGTCACCGCAGACGAGGTGCGACTTCACTCAAGATTCTTAGCCGAATTATTAAACCCAGCGGGTACTCATGGTCAAGAGAGCTTTTTTCTGAATAAATTCAAAAATCACATTCAACCGGCACTGGAAAAAGGAGAAAATACCCATGTTTTACATAAAAATTTAGTTGCGTCAGACTCAATATTTTCTGAAAAAGCAGTTGTCAAAATTGAATATACCCCTTCTGAAAAAATAGGATCTGAAACAAACAGCCGCCTGGACATTCTAATCGAATCGTCAGATCGTAAAAAAGCAATTATAATTGAAAATAAAATTTATGCGGGCGAACAGCCGACCCAGCTTAAGCGATACAAGCAATTTGGCGAAACCAAATACGGCTCAGGGAATTTTATACTTCTTTATTTAACTCTAGACGGAAAAATATCGGAGCATGAGGCTACTGATAATTTAGCCGCCGGCAAAGACTACTACTGTCTTTCCTATAAACAAGAAATAGTGCATTTTCTCGAGAGTTGTGTGACTGAACTTCCCAATGCAACTCATCTAACAGTTGTTATCAAGCATTACATTGATCTAATAAAAGACCTTACCATGAAAGAGGATGTTCACGAAAAAATAATAGACCTGATAATAAACAGCAAAGAAAATTATCAATCGGCCCAACTTATTAGTTCGCAATTGAAGCTTGCGCAAAACAAAATTCAAAAAGAATTTTGGATAAAACTGTATAAAAAGATGCAAGTTGAATTTGATAATGAAAAATCAGAACTAACTAACGACGCCTATGCCGATGAAAGCAATTTGTTCGAAGTTGTTGATTCCTATCCTACACTATTCGTTAAAAAAGAGGTTGAAGTAAATTCTCAAAAAAAGCATCTGTCCATTGCAATACAATTAGGAAAACGAAGAATTTATTTTGGTTTTCCTGATACAATTGTAAACCCTAAATATGGAAATTCAGATGCGACATTTCAAGAAGATGTTAAGACACACTTGGCAAGTCAGTCTATGAAATCTGATAAATGGTGGCTTGGTTGGAAATATTTTAATTGTCATCAAATCGATTTTTCCAGTCATGAAAATATCTCCAGCGAAATAGTTCATGACGTTGTAAATGAATTGAAAACTAGTCTTAACCAACTTGAGGAATACTTCGCGAAAAACCTATAAAGACGAACCTATTCAAGGGTTATTAGTGTAATGGGAAAACCTTCGGTTTTATTCCTACTGCGTAATTGGAAAATCGAAGATTTTATTCCTACTACGTAATGGGAAAACCTTCGGTTTTATTCCTACTTCGTAATTCCTATTTCATAATTCCTACTGCGTAATTGGAACTGCGTTGTTAAACCCTCGCAACGGAGTTGCCCTCGTTTCGAAGAAACCCTCGCATAGCAATATGCCCTCGCAAAGCCATTTGTCCTCAAGTTCTTACTTACACAACCCACTTATTCCTTGAACATAATTTTTAATTACGTCAAGTCGAGCGGGAAGATTATCTCCTTTAAATCCTTTGATGTCGGCATAGGTGATTGTTGAAACGTATGCAGCTAAATATTTTGAAGAAAGAGGCATATACGACCAGTGCCATTTCTCCATGCTATAGCCCGTTCTGTTCGTCTCCACTTTATCTGAATAGGTTTGACAGAATCCGTACTCGCCCGCGTGTGCTTTCAACCAGTTGTAAATTTTCAAACCTTCTCCCGATTGGAAAAACGCATCGTCTAACGAATTCAAATCGATGTCTGTTCCCCAATGATGGCGAGAGGTTCCGGGCATAGAGCTAAACAATAAAATCTTGTTAGCATTCGCCAATGAATCTTTTATTTCAGCGGCGTTCGTTTCCCACTTACGCTCCCAAATACCTTTTTGATCGTTGAAGGTTCTTGTTCCAGATATTATCAATAGGTTCACGCCTTCAGCCAAAGCAGCAGTTCGCATTTTCAAATATGCGTTCAATACTTCTTCTTGAATGTGCATGGGCTTCGAGCAATATTCTGAAGGGACAACAACAAATCCTTTCGTTTCAGAGGGACTGAATTTCCCCAACAAAAGTGATTTCGAAATTTCAACTTGCATTACTGCTTTACTCTGCTCTGCCTTCGACTCCTGCTTCTCTGACGTTGCTGGAGTCTCTTTTTCGGCAGGAGCTTGAGGCGACTGGCATGACCACAACAAGATCATGGTCGACAAACATATCGTGTATTTTCTCATTACATTTTCTGAACGAACTCACTAAACACCCAACCTATAGTTCCGTCTGCCAAACGAACGTGGTACCAAGCCTTTCCTGAGATAAACTCTAACAAGTCAGGCGAAATTTTAGCAAAACCTCTCGATTTCGATTTAGCATCTTGATAAGAAATGTCATAACGGTAGCCGTCTGACTTACCTTCTACCATCACCGCTTTTCCGCGAGGTAGAGAGAATACAAATACACCGTTATAATCGCTGAAGAAATCTGTCTTTTGCGTCAAGATGGCTTCCCCGTAATTTCCATCAGGAATGAATTCATCTAGAATAATCAGTCCATCGTTCTTCTTCATAGACTTCACCTTGTTCGCAGTGGTGCTGTGATCTGCGCGAAGAATAACAGAATTTCCACTTACATATGCATTCGCAACAAATGAAACTTCGTTGGTATTTGATGAAGAAGATTGTCCTGGAGTTGTTCCCGATGTATTTCCATTTAATTCCTGCTCTTTCAATTTCAATTCACGCTCTTTCAATTCAAGCTCTTTGGCTTTTAAATCATCGTTGCCTGAATTTGCGCAACTAGAAAGAAGAATAACTTGTAACGACACTCCTAAGATAAGAAGTCCCTTAGCGACAATAGATGATTTCATGATTCAGTAAAAGTTTAGATTTCAAATATAGAATGAAACAATTCTATAAAAAACTATCGAAGCAGAAACTTTCTACTTACTAGACATGTCACACGACTCACATGACTCCTTCTTCTTGAAAAACAACCGCTTCACAACGTAATACGTCGCGAAAAGAAGTAGTGCTATGGTAAGCGCAATTTGCATTAGCTAAATAAATTGAAGGTGAGAAGCGCCAACGTGTATGCCATGAATCCCATGTAACCCATTTGAATGAGCGGCCATTTCCACGATTTGGTTTCGCGTTTTACCGCGGCGAAGGTGGCCATGCACTGCATTGCGAAAACATAGAAGACCATAAGTGAGAGTCCTGAAGCCAAGGAGTATGCGGGCCTTCCTGTTTGGAGATTAACATCTTCACGCATGCGTTGAAGAAGAGACTCGTCTTCTTCGAAATTTTCTCCGGCGCTGTATAGCGTTGCCATGGTGCCCACGAATACTTCGCGTGCTGCGAATGAGGTAAGCAACGAAACCGTCATCTTCCAATCGTATCCCAACGGCGCGAAGACTGGAGCGATTGTTTTTCCGGCTTGACCTAAATACGATTCTTCAATTTGTGTTTTGCCTTGAGCGATTTGCTCTTCGTTAATTTTCGGGAAGGCTGCGAAAGCCCACAGGACAACGCTTATGGCCAAGATTATTTTTCCGGCATCGAAGACAAACGCTTGAACTTTTTCTTTCAGGTGAAGAAGAATGTTCTTCCAGCGAGGCCAGCGATATTCGGGCATTTCCAACAACAAGAAACTCTTTTCGTTGGAGCGAATGAACTTGTTCATGACCATGGCCACCAGCAACGCGCCAATGACACCCAACGCATACAAAGCGAACAAGACCATGCCTTGCACACCAATGAATCCATATACATACGTGTTCGGAATAACCAAATAAATCAGCAACACGAAAACGGGAATGCGCGCCGAGCAGCTGATGAGCGGAGAGACTAAAATGGTAATGAGGCGCTCTTTTGGATTACCGATGACACGCGTTGAAAGAATGGCCGGAATGGCGCATGCCGCGCTCGATACCAAAGGCACTACGCTTCGTCCGTTTAGTCCGAATGGACGAACCAATCGATCCATAATGAAGACTACGCGCGTCATGTAGCCTGTTTCTTCAAGCACACCAATGAAGAAAAAGAGAATGGCAATTTGTGGAACGAAGACCAACACTCCTCCAACGCCCGGCACAATTCCTTGCGTCAACAGGTCGGTGAAAATTCCTTCTTGAAGTTTGCCTTGTAGGTACTGACTGAAATTTAAAAAGATGCTGTCGATCCAGTCCATGGGAACAGCCGAGATGACGAACATGAATTGAAAAATAAGGAAGAGCACAAGTGAGAAGATTCCGTATCCAAAAATCGGATGTACCAAGAACTTGTCTACACGTGTGGTGAAATCGTTTCTTGTTTCGCGGGCAAACGAAGGCACTTCGTTCAATCTGCGAACAATATCGCTCTTGCGCGCTTCGGCATCTCTGCGCGCTTCTGCGATGTTCATGTTTTTCTTCAGTGGGAAGGAAATGAATGCTTCCACTGGTTGAATCTGGCAAGCTGAAATGAAATCGATCAGAGCCTTCTTCCCCTCGCCTGTTCGACCGTTAATTTTCAAAAACGGAATCCCGTTGAACGCTTTCGAAAGTTCTTCGGTGTGTATGGACCTTCCCACCAGCATATCGTTCATGGTGAGGACACCGATGACGGGGATATTCAGATCGCTGATTTGGGTAAGGATAACCAGATTGCGTTCGAGGTTGGTGACATCAACGGTAACGACTACCAATTCAGGAAAGTCTTCGTGATTTCTATCGTGAAGAATATCGGAAACAATCTTTTCCTCTTCGGAGTAGGCGTTCAGGCTGTATGCACCAGGAAGATCGAGCAGCTCTGCCACTCTACCGTCGGGCAGATTGAATTTCCCCCAGTGTTTTTCCACGGTTACTCCGGGGAAGTTACCTACTTGTTGGTTCAGACCTGTGAGCAGGTTGAACAGGGAGGTTTTCGCTGTATTGGGGCTGCCAACAAGGGCAATTTTGGTACACATGTTTTCTTAGCAATCGATGGTCTCTATGAGCGAGGCCTCGTCTTCGCGCAGCGAAAGTACGGCACCACCGGCATCAATTGCAAATGGACCGTTGAAAGGCGCTCTGAACAGCACTTTCACGTGCTTACCGGGGTAGAATCCCATTTCAATGAGTTTCGCTCCCATGGCATGTTCAGCCACACCCACTATTTGGGCGCATTCTCCAGGACGGTAATTGGCGAGCGATTTCTTCACCTTACAAATTTACTTTATCGGTTAGGAAGGGCTATACCTTAAAAGAGGTATTTGAACTACGTTATTGGAAAACCGGAGGTTTTATTGGAAAACCGCAGGTTTTATTCCTACTTCGTAATTGGAAAATCGGAGATTTTATTCCTACTGCGTAATGGGAACTACGTTATTGGAAAACCTTTGGTTTTATTCCTACTACGTAATGGGAAAATCAGAGATTTTATTCCTACTGCGTAATAGGAACTGCGTTATTGGAAAATCGGAGATTTTATTCCTACTACGTAATGGGAACTGCGTTATTGGAAAATCGGAGATTTTATTCCTACTGCGTAATGGGAACTGCGTTATTGGAAAATCGGAGATTTTATTCCTACGATGTAATTGGAACTTCGTTATTAGAAAATCGGAGATTTTATTCCTACGATGTAATTGGAACTTCGTTGTTCTCAATCAACAGATTAACTAATACGTGAAATCAATTGTGAAACAGGAATTACGAAGTAGGAATTATGAAATAGGAATAAATCCGAAGGATTTCCAATAACGAAGTTCACTCTTCTCCTTATATTTGCCTCCTCTTCAAGCAAAGGGGGTATAGCTCAGTTGGCTAGAGCGCTTGCATGGCATGCAAGAGGTCATCGGTTCGAATCCGATTATCTCCACTTAAAAATCCCGTAAGTTATTCATTTTGAACTTCTTGCGGGTTTTTCATTTTCATTAAGCCCACCAAAAGCCCACATTTTTGAAGTTCCGAAGAAAAAAGTTCAAAATTTCTTCTCACTTTTTATTCTTTCTTTTGAAGAAAAAACACAATCAGTATTCATGCATTTTTTTTGAATTTGCATATTCAAAAAAAGGGAATTATTTCTTAAGCTGATTTACCAACACTTGATAAACCTCCTCCTTCTCTCTAAGGAGCTCACTTAGAAATTCGTTTTTGTCTTGGTATCGTTGCAGTAGCAATTTATCGTAATCTGTCTGATACTTGTCCGCGTAGTATTGAAAAAAATTATGGTTAAGTACTTTGCAAAGACGTTCGAGCAAACCAGTGTCTATGGTTTCACGACGATAGATATCGAAAATATTTGGTTTTGAAACATTCAAAGCTGAAGCTAATTCTTCCACTGTAAATCCGCGCTTCTTCACTATTTTCTTTATTTCCAGACCGATTGAATGCTTCGCCATTGAACGAATCTAGATTGAAAATAAGCGGAGGTAAAAGTTGAAAGTGATTCAAAAATATAGTTATGTAATAGCTATATAAACATTAAATTTTGAATTTCATATATTATAATAGCTACACAAGGAATTGTTTTTGTTGATAGTTTTGTAATATTGCTATAATAAAACTATATTTTAGTATGAAATCAGCTACATCAGTTTTCTTTCAATCTCTTGCCTTTTCCTTAACCACACTTACCTCTCTTTTGGTATTTTCAGCCCAAGCCCAAGTTCCATCATACGTTCCGACGAACGGTCTTATCAATTACTGGCCCTTTAGCGGAAATGCAAATGACGCAAGTGGGAACGGTAATAACGGCACTGTAAGTGGCGCGACCTTAGGAATTGACCGCAATGGAAATTCAAATAGCTGCTATGATTTTAATGGACAAGGTGATTTCATTCAATGCCAACCGTTGCTTCAACTGGATAATTCACCATACATGACTTTGTCTTGTTGGTTTAAGATTGAAGGGCAAAATACCAACTTAGATTGCGTAAATGGATGTGCTCAATATTTGATGTCTCAAGGACTTGATGCTGCTACTGGCAATTCGTTTTTTGGGTTAGCCTATAATCAAAGTGTTGTCCCATATGCATTTGGAATAGCCAACGGTTATTCAAATTTATTTATTAATTCGTTGGCGGGATCAGCTGATTTTTCAAGCTGGAATCATTTGGTATTCGTTTTTTCGTTTGGTGTGAATAAATTATATTTAAATGGCAGTTTGGTAGCGACAAATAATTACATGGGTGTAGTTTCAAGTCCCAACCTTCCACTTTTTTTTGGGAAGTATAATGGAGATGCATCATTTCCTTATTATTTAAATGGTAAGCTAGATGACATAGGGGTTTGGAACAGAGCTCTTACTGAAGCTGAAGTTGGTGATTTGTTTATTGGATGTGCCGTTTCTGCGACCCTTCAACCAAGCGACATTAGCGTTTTATCAGGAAATGATGCAAGCTTCACTGTTGCGGGTTCAAATGCAAATTGCACTTTTCAGTGGCAAACAGATTTGGGTTTGGGCTGGCAGAATCTGACCAACGCTGGTCAATATTCTGGAGTAAACACCTCGACGCTAACAGTACTTAATACAAACATTTCGAACAACAATCAGAATTTCAGATGTCTGATAACCCTAGGTACCTGTAACGCTGCATCATCCTCTGCCGTTCTTACGGTATTGCCGACATCCATTTCAGATGAAGACGTTTTAAGTTTTTCGTTATATCCGAATCCAGCTGACGCCGAACTGAACCTTCAAACCACAACTGAATTCATCGGAACAGACCTATTCATCTTCGATGCGTTGGGCAAGCAAATTCACAAACAACAAATTCTTTCTACCAACACCACTATTAATACCTCATCATTTTCGGCGGGGAATTACGTGGTGAAACTTGGTGGGGTGGTGAAAAGATTTGCGGTAAAAAAATAGAACCCCATAAATTCAATTCAAAAACTAGTATTGATCTCTTTACTTACAACAGGCTTTGTGCCCTTGCGCGCACAGAGTATTAATCCCTCAAATGCACTGGTGAATCTTATAACTAGCATTTACTCCTTTGTTTCTCAGCAACTAATAATCCTCTTGACGCTTGGTATAATTACAAATTATCTGGTGATCCCTTTTCTTAAAACAATTGGTTCTACTATCCCAAAATGGCTGTGTCAACTAACGAGCTTCACTTAACAGGAAATCGAGATATGCTTAATCAATCTGCTTTATTTCAAATCGAAAAAAATAATGGTTTGAGCACAAAAAATGAAATGACAATGAAAGAAGAAAGTTTTAGTTTTTTTTCTACCGACACACAAGAAAGAAAAGCGGAAAGCCAACCCATATTTGGCACATTGCCTTTTGCCTATAACGCAATCCAACGCTTCGTAAAAGTCAAAGGGCCAAATTTTGCCTTCGCAAGTAATAATTGTAATTATATTCATAATAACCCTTTAAATCTGCACATGAAAAAGATTTTACTTTTCGTTGCATTTTTTGGTTTTGCTGTGCTTTTTTGCAATGCACAAATTGCTAAAAAAGAACCAATGTTATTTCAAAAGAATAGTATTAGTAATAATACCACTCATCAAGTAAATGAATTACCAGACAGATCAATCCTGAAAAAATTATCTGAAAGTAATCATACTTTTGATTTGAAAAAGAAAGTTAATATTGATGGAGAAAAGCACTGGTATGCTCTGGAAAATGAAAAAAATGAAATATACTGGAATAATGTTAATTGTAATAAATTAATAATTGAATTTCAAAAAGATTATTCACCTGAAAATTCTGACGTAAAAAACTTTCTTCAAAAAACTTCTTTATCTAAGGTTATTGAAAAGAGCATGTTTCCTGAAATCCAAAATTTCTATGTTTTTGAAATTACTAATAGTGATAAGTCCAAAGTTCTTTCGATTATTAAATATGCCAAAGAATTTGATTTTGTAATTAATGCTGAACCGGTTGCAATATTTAAAAAAAGTTTATGCCAACCAAATGATCCATATTACAGTCAGCAATGGGGTCCATATGTAATGTATGCTGATAGTGTCTGGTGCTATTTTACTGGTGGTTCAAAAAACTGGCTTGCAGTAATTGATGATGCAGTTGATTGGTACCACGAGGATTTATATGATGCTGTTTGGTATGGATACGATTTTGGAATGAATGATGCTGACCCAACTCCAGATAATGATAATCAAGAACATGGAACACATGTTACAGGAACAGTCGGTGCAACAATAAACAATGGTATGGGTGTTGCAGGGATGTTAGTTGATACAATTTATTTTGCAAAAGTATCAGATAATAATTCAACTCTCTCTAATACTGGCATAGTGAACGCTATAAACAGCATTGCCTCTAACCCGAAAATACGTGTTATTAATATGAGTCTTGGTGCGTACTCCCAAAACTCTGCTCTAGAGACAGCTTTACAAAATGCATATAACAATGGCAAATTATTAATTGCAGCAGCAGGCAATGATGCAGTTTCAAATCCCATGTATCCTGCAGCATATAATGTCGTAATAAGTGTTTCCGCTGTTGGTGTTGATGCTGGTGGAAATTTAACAGACGCTTCATATTCAAATTATGGCAGTACGATTGATGTCTCTGCCCCAGGTGGTGGAAGTTCAACAGAATATCAAATAATGTCGACTCTTCCATCAAACAATTATGGTGGTATGCAGGGAACATCAATGGCATCACCACATGTTACTGGTGTTGCAGGTTTAGTATTTGCTATAAATCCATTGTTAACTAACACTCAAGCACGTTCAATTATTGAACAACAAGTTTTCGATTTAGGTACTACAGGTTGGGATCCTTTATTTGGTTCTGGTATGGTTTGCGCTTGGTGTGCATTTGAAGAAGCGTGTAATCAGCTTTCAATTAATATATCAGCAGGTGGCTCAACTACATTTTGTTCTGGTGGGTCTGTTACTTTAAATGGTGTCAATAATTCAGGTATATCTTATCAATGGCAAAAAAATGGAATAGATATTTCTGGGGCAATTTCAAATTCTTATACAGTAACTCAAGGAGGAACTTATTCATTAAAAATTCAAACGCTAGGTGGAGTTTGTGAAGCATATTCTAACTCAATAGTAATTACTGTTAATTCATTGCCAGCAAGTGCAGGTGCAATTTCAGGTACAGCGACTGTATGTCAGGGTCAAAACTCAGTTTCCTATACAGTTCCCACAATAGCAAATGCAACATCTTATATTTGGACATTACCAAGCGGTGCAATGGGAACAAGTTCAACAAATAGCATTACAGTAAATTATGGTATATCTGCTATTTCTGGCAACATTACGGTAAAAGGAAACAATACATGCGGTGTCGGGACAACATCTACTTTGCCGATAACAATAAATGTATTACCCCAAAATGCAGGTTCAATAACTGGAACTACAACAGTTTGTCAGGGGCAAAGCTCCGTTTCCTATACAGTTCCCACAATCGCAAATGCAACATCTTATATTTGGACATTGCCAAGCGGTACAACAGGGACAAGTTCAACAAATAGCATTAACGTAAATTATGGTACATCTGCTGTTTCTGGTAACATTACGGTAAAAGGAAACAATACATGCGGTGTCGGGACAACATCTACTTTGCCGATAACGATAAATGTATTACCTCAAAATGCAGGTTCAATAACTGGAACTACTACAGTTTGCCAGGGTCAAAGCTTTGTTACTTATACAGTTCCAACAATTCCATATGCAAATTCTTATGTGTGGTCTTTGCCAAGCGGTGCAACTGGGACAAGTTCGACAAATAGCATTAACGTAAATTTTAGTACATCTGCTGTTTCAGGTAACATTACCGTAAAAGGCAACAATACGTGCGGTGATGGGGCAACGGCTAATTTGCCGATAACGATAAATGTATTACCTCAAAATGCAGGTTCAATAACTGGAACTACTACAGTTTGTCAGGGGCAAAGCTCCGTTACTTATACAGTTCCAACAATTCCATATGCAAATTCTTATGTGTGGTCATTGCCAAGCGGTGCAACTGGGACAAGTTCGACAAATAGCATTAACGTAAATTTTAGTACATCTGCTGTTTCAGGTAACATTACTGTAAAAGGCAACAATACATGCGGTGATGGGACAACGGCAAGTTTATCAATTACGGTTAATTCAAAGCCTCCAACTCCGATAATATCATTAATTGGATATGTATTACATTCAGATGCTCCAATAGACAACCAATGGTACGACCAAACTGGTCCCATTGCTGGAGCAACAAATCAAGAGTATACAGTGACAGTTGACGGTGATTATTATGTAATAGTATCTTCGTTAGGTTGTAGTTCAGATCCTTCCAATACAATAAATGTAATGGTTACAGGCATTGAGTTGGTTGATGATAGCAAAGTAATAAAAGTATATCCTAATCCAGTTTCAAATGAACTAACAATCGAAATTGAAGGCAATTCTGACAAACTGGATTTTGAAATTCTTAATGCTATTGGACAAGTTGTATTTAAGGGAAATTTTATTGAAAAAACAACTCTTCACACAACTAATTTCGCGCCTGGAGTATATTTAATAAAACTTGAAAATGGTAAAACATTTGAATTTAAGAAGATAATAAAAGAATAGCCCATGAGCCCTTACCTACATCGCAAGTTAAATAATCCGTTGAGCATTGGCCGCACCTTACCTTATCTCGTTATAGGTACATAACTTTTGATTACTATATAAAATCGTGGTGGAATTCTCCGTGAAGGAATAGCCTAGAACACTAGAAAGAATCAAATTTGAATTAGTACTACTGCTTATTCAACTTAAAACTCACCTCATATCGATAGTATTCAATGTTGTTTGTCACAGAAAGTGCACGACGAATACGAAGGTCATCTTCTAATCCAATGATTACTCCTTTTACTGTTTGGTTTGGTTCTGCAAGTTCGTCTTTGACAAAGCCCATATAACGTTGAATCTGACCAACGACAGTATCACTAACGCGACCTCTCTTCAATTCTACAACAAGCAGTGTTTTCTTGTCCTTACTAATGGCCAGAACATCTATAGGTCCCGTATCGCTTGGATACTGCTGCCCCACTATCTCGCCGTCTTCTTGGTAGATGATGTATTCACGTCCTAATTCAGTTGAGTTCCAATTCTTCACCAAGAAATCTTCTAAGTGTTTTTCCAAAGCAAACACAAGCGGATCTTCAACGGTTTCATCGTTCACAGTTAATTTAACCTCACCTTGCTCTCCCATTAAACGTTCAATCTCCTCGTGGTACTTAGTAACATCACAATACGTGTAGGCACCACCCATAGAATTCTTTAAACTCTCGCTTAACTGACTTTTTTCGATATTAATTGACAACCATTTCACTTGTCTTCTATGAGGCAAAAATTGATTCTCAACATAATAATAGTCTCCCGTAATTTCTGCCACACGATAATTACCATTGCCATCTGGGCATAAAACGATATCACCATTTTTAAGCCCTTTCATACAAACCCACACAGTAGCGCAATACAACCCTAAAGTCACCTTTCTTTTCTCTGGAAATATCTCTTGATAAATCGGAATAAACTCTTTGTTGAATTCACGCCAAGAATTTAAAAACCTTCCCGTAAAGTCCATGTGTAAGCCAAAGTCAATTCCAATGAAATTTCCTTGGAAGCATTCTTGTGCATGAACACTCTTCGCACCGAGATAAAGCCTGTAGTATGTTTTCATAGATCAATCTTCAATAAAAAAGTCTTCGTCCAATTCTTTTATTTCATACGTGTTCTTTACTTGAACACCAATTCCAAACTGGTACATTAAATCAGTCAATTGATTACCATCTATTAAAACTATTTTGTGATGGGCTTCTTTGGCCTTCTTTTCTGCATCTGCATGGTAGGTTGAAGTGGTGACAAAAACTCCTTTTGACGTGTCGCCACTCATTGCTCCAATGAAATTACGAATGTCCTTTTCACGAACTAGATTCTCGTCAAATCGCTTTGCTTGAATATAAATCTTATCCAATCCCAAAACGTCCTGATTAACTACGCCATCTATTCCGCCATCTCTAGATTTCGAAGTTTCTTGAAATTGTCCGTACCCCATTTTCTTTAACAAGACCCCAATGATCTTCTCGAAGTAATAGGGATCCATGGTTTTAAGTCTTGACAGCAAGTCGTGTTTAACATCCTTTTCAATTGAATCAATTCCAGAATCTATTAAATCCTGAGGAGAAACATCCTCTCTATCTTGAATTTGATTTTCAGGGGTAACTCTATTCGCCTCTTTCTCTTTTTGATACTCAATATAATCCTTATCCTTCTTTATATCTTGCATGGTTAAACTTCCCACTGCAAGAGCGGCAGCACCTTTATCTGTTATCTGTACAAGACCTCTACTTGGAAAAAAAACCATTTTTGCCTGATGAAGATATGATTTACCCCAACCTATTCGATTCAAAATGATTGGATCGCCACTTTTGGTTTTCAATCGCATCAAATCTTCAGGCAAATCATTATAAAAGCGATTACGCACTTTGATTCTCATGTCATTCCAATGTATCGGCTGGCGATCAGCAAGGATGGTTAAAATTGGAATTAAAGTCTCGTGGAATTTCGGTATCTGTTTACTCATAATCTATTCTTCTTAAAATTCTCGGCTTGCTCAAATATTTCTACATACACTTCGTCGCGTTCAACTGGCGGGTATCCGAACTCATCTAGCAAAAGGATAAGTCCAACTTTGAGTGCTGACTTAATATCGTCACGTTTATTCCAGTCAGGGAACTTGGCTTGTCCATCTACCAAATCCTTCACAGCTTTGGCTAATTCTATCATCTTATCTTCTGGATAGCGGAAGTCATACTTCACACACAACTGCATTAAGATGTCGAAAAATGCTTTTTCTTCAAAGCCAATTCCCAAGAGTTCGCCGGCGCTAAACTCCTTATGCACATCCCAAATTAAATTGGTTAATGCCTCGGCCATTTCCTCAAAGATCTCACTTCTCATCACATCATTGCTTTCGCGATTATTATAACGCTCTACAATGGCTTCCATCTTCTTTGAAAAATCTATTCCTCTTACCCGATTAACTTTTCGAAGCTCGCCAATAACCTTCGACAACAACTGCTGAAGTAATTTAATTTTGGTATTCGGAAGTTTTATTTTGCTTATGCGATCTAAATAATCAGGATCGAAAATATCCTGCTCTTTTCCATTCCCCTCGCCTATCTTAAAAATCTCCGAGACCCCTTCACTCTGCAAGGCGTCTTTTATCATCTCTCGAACTCGGGCATTCATTTGCGCTGTGTCTGGCGCATTTCCTTTAGTCAATTTGAAAACGATGGAACGCACTGCATAATAAAAATGCGACCAATCTCTTTCCTCTTTGGTTAACTGTTCGCTACCCGCACAAATGTCATAAGCAGCCTTTAAACGTTGCACCAATCCCATGAATCGAACCTCCACTTCTTTGGTCTGCTGCACATACTCCGCTGCTTCATTCAACTTTTGCAATTGCTCCAATGGTGTTCCGTTGAAGTAACGATCGCTATTGAACTTCACGAACAACTTGGCCAATAAGTCCAGATGATTTCTAACTACAATTATTGATTGCGCAATGTCCTCGAAATTGGAGGCGTCTCCTTTTCCGTATTTGGCCAATGCCATATTCATGTAATTCTTTATACCAATGTAATCTACCACAAGCCCCTTCTCTTTCCCCTCATATTTTCTATTTACCCGCGAGATGGTTTGAATTAAATTGTGCTGCTGAATGGGTTTGTCTATATACATGGAATCCAAGAAAGGAACATCAAATCCTGTTAGCCACATGTCTACAACAATAGCGATTTTAAAATTGGATTTTTCATTTTTAAACTGACGATCTAACTCCTTACGATATTCTTTTGTCCCGAGCATTTCATACATCTCCTGCGGATCATCTTGATTGCGAGTCATAACCATTTTCACTCGCTCCATGGGTTTTATTTCCTTCTTCTCTTTTTCAGTTAGCACCGCACCTTCCTCTGCCTCCATAGGCACTGCCCATTGCGGACGCAAAGCAATGATGTTCTGGTACAATGCAAATGCTATCTCCCTTGAACTGCTCACAAACATAGCCTTTCCATGCACTGTCGATCCTTCTGATATACGGTTTTCATAATGCCCAATAAAATCTTCCGCAACTGCTTGAAGTCTTTTAGGGTCTCCTAAAATGGCGTACATGTTTGCCGATTCTTGCTTGCTCTTTTCTATCTGATACTCACTTGCTCCTAACTCGGCCACTTCTTGATAATACTTTTCTATGCGCTGCAATTCACTGTTCTCAAGTGCCACCTTAGCAGCTCTTCCCTCGTAAACGATGCGCACCGTAATTTCATCGGCTACGGATTCTGTCATAGTGTAGGAGTCTACAACAGGACCAAAGACGTCTAATGTAGCATCAATGGGTGTTCCCGTAAATCCTACATACACCGCGTTAGGCAAAGAATCATGAAGATACTTGGCGAAACCAAAAGTCTTGGTTACGCCCTTCTCGGTTATCTTCACTTTCTGATCTAAATTCACTTGACTGCGGTGTGCCTCATCGGAAATACAAATAATGTTTTTCCGATCGCTTAGCAATTTGGCATCTTCTGTAAACTTATGAATGGTAGTTAAGAATACTCCTCCGCTTTGTCTTCCTCGTAATTTATCTCTCAGATCGGCACGACTCTCAACGCTTTCAATTTGATTGTCACCAATGAAATTCTTGGCATTTACAAATTGTCCAGACAATTGCTCATCGAGATCTGAACGGTCTGTGATTAATACAATGGTTGGGTTTTCAAAATGCTCTCCACGCATTAAAAGTCTGGTGAGGTAAAGCATTGTATAACTCTTTCCGCAACCCGTGGCACCAAAATAGGTTCCACCTTTTCCATCTCCATTCGGGCGTTGAGCCAGTTTTACATTTTCGTACAATGCCCGTGCGGCATAATATTGCGGATAGCGACAAACAATTTTTTCTTCTTTCTTTCCATTGTCCGGGACGAAAATAAAATTGCGAATAATGTCGCGTAATCTATTTCGTTCGAACATGCCTTGCACCAGCGTGAACATGCTATCGATACCATCAACTTCACTTGTAGTTCCCGCTACTCTTCTCCAGCCGTAATAAAAATCGTAGGGTGCAAAGAAAGATCCTGCCTTGTTGTTCACCCCATCGCTAATGACACAGAAGGCGTTGTATTTAAAAAGTTCGGGAATATCTCGTCTGTATCGAATGGTTAGTTGCTTGAAAGCGTCGTGTGTAGTAGCGTCTTCACGAATGGCACTTTTAAATTCAAAGACCACGAGTGGAAGACCGTTGACGTATAATATTCCATCTGGAATTCTTTTCTCGTCGCCTTGAATCTCTAGTTGTGTTACGAACTTGTAATTGTTTTTATCGTTTCCGTACGTTCCATTCAATTCACCAAGAACTGTAATGAGCGACTCCGGTTCCAATAACCTTTGCGCATCTAATCCTGTAAAATCTATTAATTGAATGAAGACATCCTTTTGTGATCGGTCTTCTCTGCGCAGAATAAAACCGTCTGACAGCATACGCATGAAAGACTTGTTGCTTTCATAAAGATCTGAAGACGGTAGTGACTTGAGTTGAAGGATTATGGAATTGACTTCGCTGTCGGAAACACCTTGGTCGGAATAGCGTGTTAAAAGGAAACTTCGAAGATCATCTTCCAACAGCACAGCATCTGGCTGCCTGACAATGGTATTGCCCAGCACATGACGGTAGCCTTGTAACTCGAGCAAGTCTGCAAACGCCTGTTCTAATTTCCCTTCGGTGAATTTCATTTAATTCGGTTAATTAAATCTTCAAAACATTCTGCTACATCTTTTTCATTAGGTATTGATCTGTATGCCAATGCCGAAAGTTCTGTTTGATATTTTTCTTTAATTTGCTGCCAAAGATCGTCAAAGTCATTTACTAATGGAGATTCTGAAACTGTTTTGCTTTGCCAATCTTTTGGCTCTTCAAACATTTCTCTATCATGTTGTAAAATTGCATCGAACTGCCCTTTAAAAGAATCTGCAGCAACAAAAGCAATGCACTCTGGATTTTTCATCAAATAATACAAGTCGTAAAAGTGTCTTATCTTTTCAGATATACTTTCAACAGTACTTTTTTCAAATGAAAATCTGATTAGCGAAACCATCTTTTCCAATAGCGTTCGCTCTTTGCTCAATACGTTCACTTGAAATGACTGGAGACCGTATTGCTCGATATATTTTTCATTTCCCGTCTGCATTAAAAAATCAAAGACCATACTTTGAATGGTAAGTTTTTGAAAAGGAAATGGATTTGCAAATGAATTTATTTCAACAATGAGCTTATTACTAGCGTTGCCTTTTTTCGTTGTTACGTATTCAAAAACAGATTTTCTGAATCTCGATCCTTTACTAGTTACTCCGTCAATTTGTAATTCTATTAAATCGGATGTGATTTCCTTTTCAATTGTACGGATGATGTTTTTAATTTCATTGCCCGTTTTCTCATTGTTGTTGATGACAGCAATATCGACATCTTCAGAAAATCGTTCTATCAGATTATATCCTTTTGATAGTGAAGTGCCTCCTTTGAAAACTGACTCGTTCACATATTTGCTATTTGCCAAACGACTTAACACCAATGTTATCCAATAATCTTTTTCTACAAATTCCAAGTTAATATCCAAGTGCTGTGAAGCAGCCCGCAGCGTGTTAGAGAACAACTTTAAGTCATGATGTAGATTCATACGATATTCCAGTTTTCAGCGGTGGATAAAGCTTTTGAGGCACCTGTTAGCTTGTACTTTGTAATGGGGTTCAATGACTTGAAAAGTGTCTCCGTGTTGTTACCTTTTTGTAATTTCTCAAGTAAAGCACCTAATAAAGCCCTTGTTGCTGGAGGATATTTTAAAGCCAACCGAACGAGGGTATTGATCTCTTTGTCTGAATAGTTTTTGATAATGGCCAAAAATCGCTTGCAAGATGATGCTACACTGGCATCAGGTATTTTTTTGATGTAACGCATAGCATCCAGTAACTGCAACAGAGGGATGTTCTCTTTTGTAATTGTGTTTTTCTGATTGATGAACGCAATGGTGTAACGCTCTCTTTTAAAACTTGGGCGCACTTGATTTTTTCCAATTTGAATGGTATTGCTTACTTGTGTGGTTAAGCTCAACTGATTGTAAATGCTATAACCTGTGAGATAGCCCGTAATTTTACCATTGTCTTCCAAGAGATCTTTTACTACTTGCGCTTGATTGGGTTGAAGGTTTCCAAAAGGGGTGTTTTCGGGTTTGTAGTATTTGCCTTTAGCTAGTTTGGCAATTTTGCCTGAAGCCACCATACGGTTTAATGCTTTTATGACTGCTTGCTTTTGACTCACCTCGGTGGTAAAGTCGGCATAGGTGAATACATAGCCTTTGGGCAATCTGTCCGTCGTTAACGCTATGTATTCAGTGATTTTCATGATTAAACGTATGAATCAAAGATAATTGATTTGTCCAGTTTATTAGTAAAAAAACTGGACATTTCAGAGTTGTCAAGTTTATTGAGCGAAAAACTTGACATTCCATCATGCACCAACAATTCGCTTCAATCGTTCAGCAGGGTTCTGCGAGATAATCCCGTCAAGATTGTAGTAAAATAGGGCCTTCTGTTGAAATTCGGAAATTCCGAATTTCTTCATTGTGCTTACCTCATCAAGCTCATTTTCCTCATAAACATTTTTAATATGCTCACTGATGGTAGCTTTCGACTTCTGAAACAAATGGCACAATTGAGCTTGTGTAAACCAAACTGTGTCTTCTTCCAGCCGAACATCAATCTTTATGTTGCCTTCTTGGTTTTGGTATATGATGATATCGCTGTTCATTTCGGTTTCTTTTTTAGCTTTAAAGTATTGTATAATCTAACAAAAATCTCTTTTACAAAACTTGAACTTGATTACCAACTTGGTTACTATAACAAATTGTAATTTCGACGCTCCTCAATTTAGTTTATTTACACTTATCCAAATTGTTTTTTTTTAAATGACCTCATTGCTTCCAACAATATAACACGCGCGTTCATAAAGTTCATCAAATGTTAGAATTTCAATATTTCTACTATCCCTTCTGAATAGCTCAAAAGTTTTCTTTTTTATCTGCTTTTCCAAGCTACTTTCCGAACTTTCTAATTCATTCCAATCTCCAATGATGAGAATTACTTTTGAATCATAAGCACTCTGATCTAATGGTTCACCGCCCACGAATTGCTGCTTATCAAAACGAATTAATCCCGAAGCCTTGTGTTCTAAAATTTGTGAAACGCTATCAATCAAATGATTCGAGAGTCGCCATGAGTTTGAGCGGTTTCGCTCTTTTCCAAAAAGTGAAGTCGAAGGTTTTTTTATTTCTATAAATGTTGTAAAAAACTTATCGCCTAGCAAATAATCTCCAATAACGGTATTTGAACCATCTAGTTCTTGGTCGGACAAATGAACTTCTCGTTGTAAAACTTGCTGAAACCGATAATCAAGACCATAACCCAAAATCCATTCATTCTTTTCAAAGAAAAATTGCCAAACCTTTTCTTCACTATGCGAACTTATATTGTTTTCTGCGGCATAAGTCTTCCAATAATTCAGATCGTCTTTGAGATTTTTAAAGTATTGTAGTCCTCTCCTTCTGAAGGATGTATTTACTATGTCTTTTGAAGAAATGAAGCCTTCATTAATTAAAGTTTCAACTATTTCTGATCCTCCATCTTTTGACAATAACGTTTTGATCGAGCGAACACTCTCTGAATCTAATTCTTGGTCTTCAAATATTTTCAATCGTCTTGATGTAATACCTTTTAAATCAATTTCATTAATAAATCGTAAAAATTCTTTGAGTTGAGCCAAATTGAATTTACTCAATTTCACCCGTTCTTTCTCGGATTCATTAACTAGTTTAATAATTTCAAACCCTTCTATATCGTCTTGTTCTTTCAAATAAACAATCTTCAACATAGTTTTTGGAGCAAACTGGATAGTAGCGCCATCCCCATCTTCGTGAACTACTTGAAAAAATCGACCTGCTTCAAACTCATGCGAATAGAGTCTATTTGGTTTTGATGAAATAATAATTTCCTCTTCTGTCGGTTTTAGCTTGCTTGTTTTTATCATTTCCTTAATAAATTAATTCACCGTCGCCAACCTAGAAAGCAACAATACTCTTAGTTCTTTTAGCTTTTGGCCTTCTTGTGTTTTACTCTTTATCAAATCAAAAATTGGTTTGACTGTCAAATTAAACTTTTTATTGATTATTTTTTCGGGTATAACAATGTTTAATCTTCTAAAATCTGATTTACTTATTTCTAAAAAAGTACTTCCTGATGCTAAACTGATTATTTCCTCAAGTTGAGTATTTGTCCAACAATAGAGATAATATACACTCAACTCATCCGAGGGAATCATAGTAATAAAACCTTGATTTGTTGTTGCTTCTTCAATATTGATAGCTAACTTTCCTACGGTTGCTCTGCTTGTCATCATCAAAGAATTTGAAGGGATTAATTTAGCAGAACTTTTACTCAACCCCATTGCAGTAATTTTAGTAGCCGAATCTGAAATATATATTGAATTGTTTTGAGTTATATCTGTAGGCGAATACCATATGATATTACCATCTTCCCAATAATCACTAACTTCAGTTAAGGGCGTACCTCCTCCTAACGTTTCAACTTCATTTCCAATCTTTGAAAGTCTCCACCCCTTAGGCAAATTCTCCTTATCAATCCCCTCAACAAACCACTCCCGATAAATCGCCTGAGCGGTTTCTTCCAACTTCTTGATCATTTGCTCATTCAACGCAATGCGATTTTGAATGGCGTTGTATTCCTTTACTATTTCCCGTTGCTTGTTAATATGGGGGATGGGGAGCAACACATTACACATTTCCTCCCAATCAAAAATTTCCCTTGCGCTTCCGTGACTTTTAAAACGAGCATAGCGATCAAACTCCGGTCTTCGAAACCACATCATCAAATATTCAGGATCAAGCTCGTTACAGTCAATTACTTCAAAGGGCGTGTACGCTTGTGATACGAGCATTTTATCGAATCGATCATTTAATGCTATAGCAATTTTATCTCCACGCCTTGACGTATCGGCAATATAAGTGAATTGATTTCTATGAACAATTTTGTAGGTTCTCATGTCTGTTCCAACAAGATTTGCAATTGTTGGAAAGAATTCTTTGGAAACACTTAATCCCATCAGCGGCAAATCTTCAAGCGCAGAATTACGATTGTCAAAAAGTCTGATATATTGTCCCAGGGTTCTATAATTTGATTTCATACCCCAGCTCTTTAAACACGTTCAACAGATCTTTTTTACTCTCTTCTTCTGCCTTCAGTAATTTGGCAAACTCCGCCTTCAAGACGTTCATTTTTTCATCGAAATCAATGTTCTCATCTCGATTGACAAACTCAATGTATTTGCTGGGAACAAGTGAAAAATCTTTTTTGACTATTTCATCATAACTGGCTGAGTAGCTAAACTCAGGTATATTCTCAATTTCGTTCGTCTGCCACTGGTGATAGGTATTCGCAACTTTTAAAATGTCTTCTTCAGAGAATTGAGTAAACTTCTTTTCAAATGGTTCTCCCAACTGCCTTAAATCCATGAATAGAATTTCTTTAACTCGATCTCGGAACTGTCTGTTCTTAACGCCCACTGTTTTCTTCTGGGCCTTCTTATTCTTATTGATGATCCACAACGTAACACTAATATCAGTGGTGTAAAATAAATTTCGAGGCAAAACCAAAATGGCTTCCACCAAATTATTATCAATGAGCTTTCTGCGGATTTTGTATTCCTCACCTCCGCCACTCAATGCCCCATTAGCCAAGATGAATCCCGCCATTCCGTTTTCACTCAGCTTGCTGACCATATTCAAGATCCAGCCGTAATTGGCGTTGCTCTTGGGTGGTGCGTCATAGCCTCTCCAACGAGGGTCATCAATTAACTCATTCTCTCCGCGCCAATCTTTTTGATTGAAAGGTGGATTGGCCATGATGAAATCGGCCTTCAAGTCTTTGTGCTGATCGTCTAAAAAAGTATCCGCAGCTTTCTCTCCCAAATTCCCGTTGATTCCACGGATGGCCAAATTCATCTTCGCTAGCTTGTAGGTGGTGTTGGTATATTCCTGTCCGTATATGGAAATCTCTTTCTTGTTCCCGTTGTGCGCTTCAATGAATTTAATGGATTGAACAAACATTCCCCCAGAACCACAGGCCGGGTCATAGATAATGCCCTTGTACGGCTCTATCAATTCGGCCATGAGATTAACAATACTCTTTGGCGTATAGAATTCGCCCTTCCCTTTTCCTTCCGCTAACGCAAACTTTGAAAGGAAGTATTCATAGACACGTCCTACCAAATCACTCTGCGGATCCTTGGTGGTATCAATGTCGTTAATGGTATCGAGCAACGAAGCCAGCTTGGTGACATCCAATCCCAATCTGGAAAAGTAATTATCGGGCAATGCACCACGCAATGCCTTGTTGTTCTTCTCAATGGTGTGTAAGGCGGTGTCAATGACCAAAGCAATGTCGGACTGCTTGGCCTTTTTGATGATATAATTCCAACGGCTATTTTCTTCCAGGAAGAATACGTTGTTCATGTTATAGAACTCCGGCTTCTCGGTGTACTTCTCCTTTCCCTCAGCAATGAGCTTGTTGCGTTGCTCTTCAAACTTATCACTTGCGAACTTCAAGAAAATCAAACTCAACACCACGTGTTTGTATTCTGCTGGCTCAACACTACCGCGTAATTTATTCGCAGCATCCCACAGGGTAACTTCTATTGCTTTCTCTTTTACTTCTTTCTTTGTTTTGGCCATTCTCATTTAATTTTCATTTCTTCAACTCTTTAGCACTTTTTACTTCGCATTAAAACTTTTCGTTTTTAAAAGAAAAAGTTGACCTGAAAGGTATTGCAGAAAGTTTTGAGTGGCCTTTGATGTTGATAAAATGAGGATAGGTTTTTATAAGCCTCTTGTATGTGCAAAATCGCAAACTACATCTCGCACCTCCAACAAAGTCAGTAAATGCATTCGGAAAGAATCCCTTCAAATTGAAATCAAAAAACTGAACTCGAAAAATACGCAGAAAGTCGTATCATTCTTTTCGATTCTTACTTCTCATCCCGGCGCTGAACTTCACAATAGTTCCTGGAGGTAAGTATACGACCTTGCGTGATTCAATGCTCTGCGATTCCAATGGGACTATACGGAAATATCTGATGAAGGGTTCGCCAGCTTTCAACTTAGCTTCGACATTCATAGTACAAATGAAATTCAAATCCTCCGGATCATTCGGACCGTCGGCAATTACTTCGTAATACTCATATTGGTGGTAACAATCCATTACCTCCGGATGGGAAATTTCTTCGCTCATTGAATTCTGTTTGGGACAAGATAAATTCAATAAGAAGGAAAAATTCATTTGTTGAAAACTTCAAATCAAACCTCAGGACAAGCCGTATTCAAGTCAATCGAATTCTATACGCAAGTCGAACTACCGGCTACTTCCTTCCACCGCCGTAATCTCGCTTCCTACCGCCGTTCACCAACCGTTTACTGCTGTTTACCGCCGGAAACACGCTGTATATTCTGATTTTATTGCGATTTACATATTCCGCCGAAATTATTTTAGAAGATACCTTCGATATTTTTCGCGATATCCGCTTGACAAAAAGCGACACGAATTCTTGCGCTACTGCCACCTAAAAATTGAATTCAACGTACATTCACTTCATGAATTCGAGAAACATTTTCAAAATCGATTAATCGAATTGGAACATGCCCATTGTTTTCACCAAATGGTATCGTTTTTTCACCCGTCATCCATTTGAAAAAATCTTCATTCGCCTTTACTAAGCCAACCTGATTAACTGAAATCAATATAGCGAGAAGCTTGTATATAACTTTATCAGCCAATTCAGGCCTGGCATTGATCTCAAGATTCAATCGAATCAAAGCATCTTTAAGTTCGGTTTCAACCAATACTTCATTAACACTTCGCTGAAGTTCATTTGATGATTTGTGTCCCCATTTCAAACCATAGCTATCTCAGGTTTCACTGACTTTCAAGGTATTCAAATCCAATCCAGTCAGACGGTGAAGTATGAAATGCTCTACACTATTTAGTTCGTTAAATGACATGTTTAGTTTACTATTTTACCATAACCTGAAAAATCAATCAAGTAAATATATCCTCTCTTTTTTGAATCTTCTGTCCAATTATTCGCAAAAGGTCTTCCATTCAATTTCGAAGGTATTCCACCGTTAATTAAAAATTCTTCGTCTGACCTTAACGTTTCTTCATAAGTATGGGTATAAATAGATGAAACAATGAAGCCATTTACATCTCCTTTATTTGATAATTCTTCAGCAATCGATTTTCTTAACTGTGCTACTCTTAAACCATTGACATATGCAACACGAAAATGATTGGCTCCAAAAACTTCATTCCTTAACACCACTTCATCTCCAATTTTCACATGATTTTTAATCGCGTCAAAAGAACCACGGCCATAATCACTTGCTCCCCAATACAATGTAAATTTATCAATTCCTTCTTCTAAAAGAACCCCCAATGAATTTTCTAATTGGTCTCTCGAGAACACTTCACATACAGTTGGTTCTGAAGAATATAAAGCTTGTTCTCTTTTCCAATTAATTACTATTAATTTGTATTTAGCTCTAGTATATGCAACGTAATACAACCTTCTTTCTTCTTCATAAACATCCTCAATATCTTCAGGCACAATTAATTGATCATCTAAATCCCGTTCAATTTTCTGGGGTAAATTGCTAATTGAAGATGGGATTAACACCGCATCATACTCTATACCTTTTACCTTATGCATTGTCGAAAGGACCATTTCCCTTTTAGGCTTTTCACCAGCGATTTCGCTAATGTTTTGATGATAGATTTTTCCAAATTGCCCATCGTCTTTTAAAGAAACATCTTTTATGAATTCATATAAATCAAGATATGAACTATTTTCATCTTGCTCTTTTTTAAATTCATAAACAATACACAAGAAAACATTGATCAAATATTCATCCCAATTCGGCAACGTAGTCAACAAATAGCTTTTCATTTTTTTGAATTCTTCAAAATAATCCGAAGGCAATTGTCGCTCAAATTTTGATATAATGATTTCTAGAAAATAATGAAATTCACGTGTTGAATACAAGTTTCCTTTTGCACCTTGTATTCTTATTTGAATTTCCTGGAAATTTAGTTTTCGAATTTCATTGTATGCTCTAAATACCTCTTGATTGGATCGGAACATTACCGCAATACTTTCAAAGTTGAATCGACTTTCTACAAGTTCTCTTAACTTTATACGCCAGTTTGTACTATCAATATCTAAATTATAAAATTCACATACCGGTTCACTATCAGAATATTTTCTATTCGCGATCATTTTAGGCATTTCGAATTTCAATCTATTCAATGACAATAAATCATCTGCCTTGTTCAATATTTCAATATAGGACCTGTAATTAATAGAGAGATGATAATTTTTAGGATTGTATATTCTTTCAAACTCATCGTAATAAGGCTGCGGACTTCTTTCACCTCCCTCATTTACTCTATCGTAGCCATATATGCTTTGATTCGGGTCACCAATTACACAAATTTTTGTTTTAGTTGGACTTGCGATAAATTTCAATAATTTAAGACGACTCATTGTAATATCTTGAAATTCATCAACAAAGACAAACTTAATAGCACCGAGTTTTTGAGATATTCTTCCTGGAAATGCTCGTGAAATTTCCAAAAACATAGGAGTCCAACGATCAAAACCAATGTCTTCAAGTTCTTCTCCTAAGGCATATTTGCAGAATCCATGAAATGTAAAAACCTTTAATCGCGAAGTCAGTTTTGCATAACCTAATTCACGAAACAATCTTTCCAACCTGTCTTTTAATTCCACCACAACCGCCCTATTATATGCTAAAACTAAAATTTCATCTGGTTTAATTTTCTCTTCCTGAATTAATCGTGCTATACGCAAAGTTAAAGTGGAAGTTTTACCGCTTCCCGGACCCGCTGTCACCAATAAATTATCTTCTGTAGAAGCATTATATACTTTTCGTTGATCCTCATTTAAACTTTCAACGGCCTTACTAAGTGCTTCGGCTCGGAAAGCACTCAGGACTTCGTTGTTTTCACCAAAATACTCCTCTAATAATCGAACTAACTCAGTAAAGTCTGAACATTTGAAATACTCCTTAATAAATTCATCCTGGTTAGTTGACCCTTCAATTTTCGTAAGACATTCTAGCGTTAGAAGACGCAACTCCTTCATTCTATTACTCTCTTCAAATTCGTGTCTCACTTTAGTCTCGAATTCAGTTAGACCTTCAATAGGCAGTAATCTTTTATCCAAAATAAATAACTCGATACCCATAGGAACAAGACCTCCTGCATCGCCTTTTAAAAACCCTAGACCTTTTGCAATAAAAAGTAATTGTTTAAAATATTTTTCACCTTTATCTTCAAGGTCAAGAACCAATAATAAATCTACCACATTATACTTTCTGGTGTCCTTTTCTGTGAAATGCTTGCTCACATACTGGACTAATTTGTACAAATCTGATTTAAAAACAGATAAATAATTCTGCCATTCATCTTGATTTCTATAACCGTTGAATATAAGCTGTGATACTGTCGGATGGGAATATCCTTGTTCTGTTCTTAAAAGTGATTTATGTTTTGCTTTAGGTAAAAACTCAATCAATTTAAATGCAAATTTGGCTCGTTTCCTTTCAAAATCAGATCTTAAAAGCTCTGCTATATTTTCCTTAGATCTATCCTTATTCGTTTTTTTATTAAACTCCGTCCAAAAAATTCTTTGCGGAACAATATATTCATCTAATGGATTCTTTGCCAACTTATCTATTTCCTCGCCTTCAAAATGTGTTTGCTGATTGTATTTAGAATTTTCCATGAGGGCATTTGCCAGACCAAACATAGCCTCTATTACTGGAGAAATATTTTTTCCATTCCATTTTTCCAATTCACCTTTTCTCGTTTTAGTTGGTTCAATTGAAATCTCACGCTCTAACCGGCTTACTCCCGCTTTTTGCGCTATAAACAAGAGTCGCCAAACCTCAGAAATTGTTTCAACATGAAAGATTTCTTTAAGAGTTTCAATACTTATCATTACGAATCCCTTCTCATCTTTATTGGATTCAAATTTCTCATTTAAGCGCTTTACTTTTTCTACGTCTTCCTTGTTATTTACTTTAGAAAAATTATGCACATCGCTTAATATTCTTATTGGCAAATGTGTTGGGACATAAGTGCCCAACTTTAATTTTTGTAGCTTTTCTAACCAATATAATACTACCCTGAAAAATGTTTCGTCGCACCTCTTTTCATCGTATTCAGGAAACTGACTGAGTAAATCAGTCGGAAGAGCGAAAGCATCGATCGGACTAAGCTCGCCATCAGTATATTTCTCAGCATAACCAAATACTGTTTTTTGAACCTGCCTAAGATCACTCCAGGTCATTTGGTTATCATGCAATTTATCTTTTAACCTTTTGAAATCATCGCTAGCGATGATGCATTTTGTTTTTATTGGGTTTTCTAAAGAAAATCCAGCATTTCTATAAGATTCTTCATTTCGGCCTGCTCTCCCTACTTCTTGTAAAAAGTCTTCAAAATTGGATGATGGATCGAGATGATAAACGAAATGTACATTCGGAATGTCCATTCCCATTCCAAATGCCTTAGTGGCTATTAGAATTAATGTTTCGCCATTTCTATAACTTTCAGTCCGTTCTTCTCTCTCAGAACTTTCCAAGCCTCCATGATAATAATCTATTTTATCAAAATAATCAACATGCTGGCTTTTAAGCGCCTCAGACAATTTTTGAACTGATTCCTCTGCATGTTTCTTGATAGAAACAAAAATCAAAACACGGCTTACAGATCCATCAAATTGTTTTTCTACAAGGTCTCTCGCTATAACATCTATTTTCTCTGCATACTCCTTAACAGTCGAAAATCCAACGCTTATGTGCGAACGAATTGGATTGTATAGCTTCGTATTTTCAAATCGTTTGATCATGAGAAAATAAGATTAAAATCATGGTATGTTTGATCTGTAACAGTAGCAGAAAATAATAAAAGTGGTGTTGAATAACTGGAAGCTGATTTAGTTCGCCAAACCATTTTTGCACAATTAAAATAATCGGGTCTAAAATCATGTCCCCATTGAGAAACACAATGTGCCTCATCGAAAACAAAATACTCCAAACCGCCGTCACTTTGGATACGAGTATCCATAGCATTCAAGAACCCTTTGCTTCTGAAGCGCTCGGGGGTAACAAATAAAAGAGACATTTCTCCTCCAGCAATGGAACGATAAATTAATTCGGTATCGGAACTTCGGTCTGAATTCAGATAATCAACACAACCGTAAAAGCCTTTTCCCCAAAGTTTATTTACATGATCCTCCATTAATGCCTTCAATGGTGTAATAACAATCGTTAAACGATTAGTAAAAGCGCTCTTGAAAAGAGCGGGGCCTTGAAACAAGACAGATTTGCCACCGCCAGTCGGCAAATTAATGAGCCAATCCTCCTTAGAACTTAAAATCTCTTTCAAATAAGGTAACTGCTCCTCCTTCCAAGGATTATTACCTATAAAAACCTTTCGAATAATTTCAATTGTCTCCTCTTCCGTAAATGGAATTTCAAGCGGTTTGGGGCTTTTGATAAAACCTTCGGATTTCAAAACTTCATTCTCAAAGTCCTCTTTTGAATTCCATCCATTGACGTAATATTTAGATATATTCCACTGCTTGCTCAATTCGCTGAAATCCTCAATTCTAGGATCCAATAAAAATAGACGATTGTCGAAATTATTGAGCTGTAACAAGTTTCTTAATCCAGTAATTTTTGGTCTAAGAAGCTTAAGTAAAAAAACATGATCTTTTAAGAAATTATCAGTATTTTTTGTTTCTGTAAAATCCAAGTTTTCACTTTCGTCATCGTCCGAAATGACACTCAAATTCTCATCCTTTTTAGAGGTTCCTTCTTGGATGTAACCATCAAAAAA
Organism: Flavobacteriales bacterium; assembly: GCA_044239865.1. GTDB lineage: Bacteria > Bacteroidota > Bacteroidia > Flavobacteriales_D > Sanyastnellaceae > CAIZGX01. Next base: position 544,534 of record JBIIAO010000001.1, on the reverse strand, counting down.
GTTTGTGCCTTTTGAACAATAGTAAGACTCTGTCAAATTAAAGCTGTCGACTATAATATTAATCGGCTTCGAATGATTCCATTTTAATACGTTATCTGCTTCACTCAAATGTCCGATGATCAATTTACTCCGATTTTCATTTTTATGTAACAGTTCAATTCTTCTACCCAGTCCAATTTCTTCTTTCGGAATGTAATAACCAAGCGATTCGAAATATTTTGTCAATGGCTCTATCTCTTCTGGTCTTTGAATTAAGAGAATTGAATCTCCATTGGTTACCAACTGATCTATAATCTTTTTTTGAATAACCCAATACCGCGATCTGTATATAGATTCAGGATTAAAACGAGTTACATTATAATCGCCAATCTTGTTGGACATGAATTTAACACTGACAACCTGATCTGACTTGAATTGTTCTGGATCTAAATCAATCTTTGAAATTTGCTTAAATGTTATATTTGAAACAATTCGCTCCCAATTTTTATTGGCAAATATCCTGTACTTCCCGAATTGATACTTTTCGATCCAAAAACTGTCGAACTCGTCTATGTTCTCAGTGACCAACTTTTGCACTTCAGCTTTCGTCATACTCACTACACTTTGACCTCCTGAAAATTTCATCCAGAAGAAGTTGTTTTGAAACATCGCCTTCAATTGCTCAACATCTACTTGCTTCAAGAACTGCTTTTGAGAAACAGAAATAAGATCCGGCTGAATTATCAAAAGCTGGGTATCTGACTTATTCAGATCCAGCACACTCAATTCAGAAGTCGATATAAACCGAGGATAATGGGTATAATGTTGAAGATGACTCTTTTCACTAAATAAGTCCCACACATCCATTCCTCCTTCAATATCAATTCGGATTGAAGGGGAAACATTTCCCCAAAATGGTATTAGACCATGTTCCTCACAGTATGAGCAATAGCTTAAAAGTTGACCTCTTTGTGACTCCCTTAACTTTGACGAATTAGTAACCTCCTGAATATTCAATAATTGAAAATCCAATTTATTGGAAAAGGTTTCAGAGAATATCACTTGCCCATAACTCATTAAATCAGACACCAGACTCTCATCACCCAAAATGATCTTTTTCTCAATATTTGATATACTCAATTGATTTTTTAACAACTCAATAAGTGAATTGGTTTTCGGCTGTGGTCGAAAGAATATCAATTTCGATTGGTTAAGTGAAGTAAGGGATATTTGAAATTGATATTTCCTTCTCAATGATTCTATCTTTGACAACACCTCCTTAGTTAAAACTCCATTCAGCAATTGATTTTTTTGCTCGATCAATTTTACAACTCTTAGAAATTGATTTTTAAATAGGGGCAAATTGATTTTTACATCTTCTTTCGCGTGGTGAGGTGCATTTAAAGCATAAGTCTTCAATTCAGGACTTAAAACCTTTTCCACAGCAAGTGTATCCCAAACCAAATCATAATCAAATTGAAATTCTTTAATCTTGCTTAAAATGGGAAGGTCAAAATCAAGAATATTATGTCCAATAAGAATTTTGTTTTTAGATTCCTCCTTAAAAAGCGCAATCCCATTATCAACATCTTGATCTGTAAATTCCGGTATCTGATCGCCATTACTACTCCAGGCTAGCTCATCTATTTTCTTTGTATCTGATTCTATATCAAAGACAAGAAACCCGAAATCTTCGAAAATAAGTCGTTGATTCAGAATTTCAACACGCTTATTTACTTGAATATTATCTGTTGGTTTAAGCTGGTCAAGAAGTGGTATCAATTCTTCATCATTTAATTTTAACACTACAACCTCTTGCTGCTTAGCATCTAATTTATTGAAATTTAGAAGTGCAATTCTTAATGGGAAGACATCTAATTTACCTTCTTTCCATAATTCCAATTGCACTTCATCCGTAACGGATCTCTGAATAACATGAAGTACTTTATCTTTTTGATCTACTGTCAATGGAAATTCATCACGCAGACTTTCTAATATGGAATAAACCTCTACTGACTCTATTGAAATAGGTGTGACTAATATCTCAAGATATTTGTTTTTTAACAACGCAAATCCATTGGGATGCAAAGCTTTTAAAAAATCCTGAAGTCCAATTTGCAAAGAGTTAATGTGATTGATGAAAACATTTAATAGCTGATCCTCAAAAAAGTTAACTGGCAGTTGACTTTCTTGCCACATTTTCATAAATAGGCCGATGTAGTCAAGACTTCCAATTTTTGAGAATAATACAATCTCAGGACACTTCTTTATCCATTTTAAAAGAAAATCAATAATTTCATTCTCCGTTGCATTACTTCTAATTTCTTCCCAATCCTGGTAGAAAAAATCAGCTGTTTTCTTTTTATAATCGGCATCAACTTTTTCTAAGAATTTTTTCTTACTTGCAATTTCATTCTCCGATAATTCCGAATACAACAACTCATGAACATTCTTTTTTACAAATTCATCTATATCAGAAAAAATTAAATTCTTCTTCGAGTCAATTCTCTCTATTCTGAAACCAGTCCTTTCATCATAAACATTTACAACACATTTTAATCGAATATTATAAGCATTTAATTCATCATACGTAAAACCTGTTGACGATGAAACACTTAAAGCAAATGGAACAGAAAATGTATCGAGATCAATGAAAGTATCACCATTACATAATCTTCCCTTGAAAACAGCACTAACAAATTTGGCTTTTTTCTCGCCCTTCTTAATCTTCACAATTATGATTTGCCCCTTCCTAATATCTTCAGGTAAATCATACATTATTTCACCATTTTCTCCCTTAGCATTTTTTATGCTGTTTGTATTCAGATTGTCCACAACTTTAACAAAGGAGTGGCTTCTATCGGTTGCAACGAAATTTACATAAGCCAAATAAACCAACTCCCTCTTTTCATTATTCGGGTGATGATCCTCAATCTCCTCTGTTGTAGCTTCTCTTGCACGGACCAATGTTAGTGCGTAAGGATTTTTCTCTCTTTTGTTATCTGGACTCAATTCAGCAGTGATCATATAATATGAGTTATGCTTCAAGCTCGCTTTTTTCGCATAACACGTTGCAATATTTCTTTTGGCACTATTTGCACCACCTGGTAAATAAAGTCTTTTTTTATTCCAATAGATCTCCATAAAAAAACCAAAAGCATCAGCCTCATCTGATTTCTGCTCAGAAATTGGCAGATCAAATTTTGCCAAAAAGGTAAAATCTGTAACTTGCCATAGAGATTTTAATTCCTGAACTGCCTCGTCTCTCGTAATCAATTTGTATTCTTTATATTAAAAGTTTCTCCTCTCTAATCTTACCACTCAGCCTCAGAATATTGCTCTTCAATCTTGGTAGCCATTCTTCTATAATCCTTAAAAATATCCATACTAGGCTTTAGTTGATTGAATTCAGGAAGGTCCATTAATTCCTCGTCTATAATATCAAAAACCTTATAGTTTGAAATAACAATACACTTCTTTATGGCTCGCGTAATGGCAACATTCAATCTGTTAGGGCTATAAAAAAACTCTAATCTAACTTTAGCCTCCAGAGGATGGGAATTAGCTAAACTGTAAATCACGTAATCGCGCTCTTGACCTTGCATTCTGTCCACAGTATCTACGAAAAGTGCTTTAGTTCTTTCGGTATCTATGCCTCCAATTTTAATATCAAGCGCTTTTTTCATTTCTCTTATTTGAGCCCTATAAGGAGATATAACAGCAATATCCTTAAATTGAACTCCATTACTTAAAAGATCTGCAACCAAGTCGGCTACAATTTTTGCCTCATGAGGTGAACGACCCTTTGCATCAAAAACTTTGTGCAAAAACAAAATTTTCGGATCGTTATTATTTAGGATATCCTCATGCTTTATCCTAGAAAATCTAGGAATGGGTTTAATCGTTGAACTATCCGAGCTCAACTGGTTGTTGTAAAAAAGCTGATTCGGTATACGTATTAAATTTTCATTCAATCGATATGAAATGTTCAATAGAGATATATCTGATGGATAGAGTCTAGCTAATTTAGCAAATATAGACTCCTTAAACATTGCTAATCCGGTATTGGATGGAACAATTGGATCAAGTTGTTTATGATCTCCTACAAAAATGACCTTATCACATTTTGACATGATAGAAACCGCCAATGGTATACTCAATTGTGCTGCTTCATCAATTATTGCGACATCAAATTCCCAGCCTTCTAATCGCTTCGAAGCTGGATAACAAAAACAATACGGTGTGCCTCCAATGATAATTCCGTTTTTGCTTAATTGCATATCCATGATGTATGATATTTTTTTAAGCCTGGTCTTTCGTGTTATATTTTCATTATTCAAAATCTCTGCTGATTGATATTTCTCTCCAATTTTAACAACCTTAGAAGCACTTCTCACTTCTAGTGCAATTGCATTTAAACAATTATTAATTGCAGTGTGGGTAGGTGCGGTAATAAATACTTTTTTACCCGAATTGATTAATGATTTGGCTATATGTGCAATTGTTTTGGTTTTACCTGTTCCTGGAGGCCCTTGTATTAGATGGAAATTATCTACGGCAAGCGCCTTTACAACTGCACTGTTTTGGGAATTATTCAATTCAGAATACGCTATCTGTGGGGCGGTAGTGTTTGTCATACCACCGCTAAATAATTGCTCGATTCTTCTCAAACGCACTAAATCTCCTGCAAGATTATTTGCAGTTGCAGATAACAATCTTGAATTCAAGTCTGTTTTTACAATGTTTATTTGCCAATTATTATGAACATAGTTTAGTGAATCTAAGTAACAAACCTCTCCATCAAAATCATTTGGTGCGACCACAAAATTATGAAGGGTATCTTCGATAATTTCCATCTTAAACTTATGTAATCCATTGCTCAAAATGACTTGTTCACCTTCACGAAATTTAGAGATATTCTGTTCGCAAACAATTCTTGCAGAACGAATATATCTCTTAGGATATTGAAGAAACTGCCAGTACGGATTAGGCTTTGGATCATCATGAAAATCTAACTCAACAGTTAAATTGGTCATGGCAATTCCTTTTTCCACTCTCTCGTCAATAGGCAACTTCATTTGTTCTTCATAGGATTCATCGTCCTTGAGTTGCTGAGTTGCTATGGCCTGTCTAAAATCATCTAATACCGACATAGTTTAAATTTTATGGTTTATGGAATTAAAAATTATCATTATTTCTCGTTGTAAATTAGGAAGATCAACACGGTAGTAATTATTATAGTTTTCGTGCAATACAATTAGATTCATACTTGAAATCTTTAATCCATAATTTCTCTCAAGTATGTACTTATAAATGTTTTGTTGCAAAGCGTATTTGTAATAACTGGAATTATCTAAATGTTGCAACTCTGATAATGCGAATCCATATCCAAATTTTCTAGGATGCCCATCGACAACCAATTTTTTACTTCTTTTCCAGTCTAATAGTATGTATTCATCACTATTTGGCTTTTTAAAAATGGCATCAACGGTTCCTGCTATATTAAATTCTTCTAACAATATCCTTTTTTCCGCTTCGTAAAATTCGAACCCGAATTTTAGAATTATCTCTTGATAGAACTTTGTGAACAAATCAAACTCTTTTGAAACAGTTGAATGAGATTTACCGAGTAAATAATGCTCAATATTCTCATGCATTGCAGTCCCTTTCTCAGCGGCTTCATCCCTTAGTAGCAGGAACTCATCCAATACTTCCTTTGGGTCTCTGCCCTCTTTTGCTGCTTTGCCTTCGATGTATCTGTCGATATCAAAAGAAAAAAAACGATCTATCAATGTTGTAACCGAGATATACTGCGCATTCCCTGTATTATCCTTGGGATGATGGTAAATGTGTGTTTCATCTTCAAAAGCAATTGTGTCTTGTTGTGAGAATGTTTTTATCTTCTTGGTTCGATTCAAATTTGATTCAATCCCTTCAAACTCATCAACGGAAACAGAAATTTCATTCAAATGAGTTCGTTTATTGAAACGATTAATATCTAAATAATTCTCTCTGTAATGTTCTTTTTCCCATCGAATGGCTTGTGAATAGGTCCATTGTTCTTCCCTCACACAATCAGAGGTAATCTCCAAATTGTATGAGCGAATTGAATTTAACACATCCGCGATAAACGAAATACAGGCTTTTTCCTGTTGATGAATCTGCCTCTCAGTAAAACGAATCACTACCCAACCACTTTCCGTAAAAAAAAGATCTCGCGTATCGTCTTTTTCAACTTCATGCGTTGGAAAACGATAATACCCATCATAAGGTTCATCTATTTCAATATCTATATATAGATTCAGTTCTTTATCAAACAGAACAATATCCGGTTCATAGGGGCGATTGAAAAAAGGAATAGTCAAATGAAAATCATCTGCAATATCAATTTCTTTAATTGTTCTTTTTAGCGCATTTAAAAAATCTTGTTCTTTAAACCCTTTACCTTGAGCCCTTCCAATGCGAGGGAGTTTTAAAAAAGACTCTTGCTTCGGCATTTTTACCACTGGGTAGGAATAAGGTGTTTCTTGCTCAAAAAAATTATGTGGAAAGAAATTGATTCTCAATTCATCCGTTTGCTCACTATTTGGCGTTGAGATTATGTATTGCTTTGCATTACTTAATTCTTTCGAATTTGTCTTTGCCACCCTTAACCTTGGTTCGAGTGCTATAGTTGATTGAGGTGCTTTTAACTTGGCGTATTGTTCCTTTTTAGAGGAAGGTGCTTTTGGAGGTGTTTTCCTCTTTAATTCGTTTTTCTTTTCTTGCCAACCAGATTTAATTTGGGTAAAAAATTTCCTTTTCTCCTCATAATTCAAGGATGCAGGTGATTTTACATTATACTCCTCCAAAGTAGCGAGAAAGAACTCCCTATATGCTAATTGAAGTGGTGATAATGTTCGTTTTGCCATCTCTAAAATATTTGGTTGATAAGGCTTTTGGGAGCGCAATGGAGTTATCAATTAAAATTGAAGATTCATTTTCTGTAGCTGTGTTATGGTTAATTTCTCTTTCATGCTAATTCTTTCTTTAGACTATAATAACCCTCTGATACATCTTCAAAGATAAAACGAGTTGCGACCTTTCAACTTCTTTTTATTTCCTAATATTGAAGAAGTTCTTTAAACCTTCCCATATCAAGTGCTAATTGGTTCTTATGCCATTTTTAAGCTATTTCCGCTTATTACTTTCCCTTTCTTAAAACCGCCAAAACTATTTACTCTATGTGCATTTTATCTGCTCAGTAAGATAAAGAACCGAAATAGATTTTTTAACTTCTTTATCCATTTGTTCAAAGTATTTAACAATTGTTTAAAGCGGTATACTCCTGTTTACCGCCGTAAACACGCTGTATATTTTGATTTTACCAAGATTTACATATTCCGCCGAAATTATTTTAGAAGATATATTCTATATTTTCCGTGATATCAGATTTGGGAAATGAAAAAGATCAAACCGCTTTGTATTTCTATGCAAAACCTCTGCACAGAATCCGTTAATCTTTGCGATGTAATTAAAACACATCGTTATGAAAACAACAACACACGCTCAGAATAGATGTCAACAACGCGCAATCAGCGCATGGGATGTTGACCAAGTATTAAACTTCGGCAACGCTATTTACAAGCAAGGAATGCGCTTCATGTTCATCCCCAAGAAAGACATTCGAACCTTCTACCAACCCGACAGACAATCCTCACTTGAAGACCTAATCATTCTAGTTGCAGGCGACGGTGCCATAATTACTGCCTACAGAAATAATGACGCTGTCAAAAATATAAAACGTAAATCAAAAAGACTTTGCAAAGAAGCAAAATCTAAAACACACAATTTGAGAATCGTGAATCAATACTCTTACTCTTTAACCGCTGCTTAAAACCATGAAAGAATACACCCAAAACAGTCTACTAAAATTCGGCAAGTACAATGGCTCAATCCTCGAAGACATTGCCAAAACAGATCCCAATTATATCAATTGGTGCATAATCAACCTCGACCATTTCTATGTCTCTGAAGAAGCGATAGAACAATTGCGAGCAAATTCGGGATTGGTAATTTCGGAAGAGGCCACTCTTGCCTTAGAACAAAAACGCTCTGAAATATCCGACGCATCAGATTCAAATGACTACGATTTTGACGACTATGAACGAAGAACCTACGACGATTACAACGGCTCATACGCTCAAGACGAAATGGGTTGGAGTGATCAAGACATAAACGACGTATTCGGCGGAGATGCAGACGCTTATTGGAACATCGATTAATCATAAGTATATTTATCAAACCTCATTAAGCAAATCATGCCAGTAACCAAAAACCCCATGCTTCGATATCGCATTCTAGATGATTGCTTTCGAAACACCGCACGTGATTTTACTATCGATGAATTACTTATTGAGGTCAATCGACGAATTGAATTAACAGAAGGGAATGCCTCCATTGTGCAACTGCGACAATTAAGATATGATATTGCTCACATGCAAAGTGAAGAAGGTTGGAGCATAGACCTGATAGAAGACAAAATTGGAAAGAAACGTATCTACCGTTATTCAGACACCTCCTACTCTATCATCAATTCTCCTTTATCGGACATTCAAATAGAAGGCATTCAATCGCTTATTTCATTACTCGAAGGATACGCAGACAATCCAGAAATGAATCACATATTGAATACATTGGATACTCTTAAGCTCACTGCTGACAATTCGCGAATGCCCAGAAAAATTATTGGAATCGGTTCCAACCCTTTTTTGAAAGGTCGCGAACATTTGCTTCCAATTTATCAAAACATCAAGTCTGAAGATGTTTTAGAAATTGAATATCAAAAGTTTGGAGATAACAAAGTGCAAAAACACATTGCTCATCCCCAATATCTAAAAGAATACAATCAAAGATGGTTTCTAGTTGCTGTCCCTGATGAAGAAAAAGAACAAATTCGAATTTTCCCGTTGGATCGAATCCAAAAATTTAAGCCAATTAAAAAAGCTAAATATTTCGAGAAAGAGATTGACTGGGAGGAAGAATATTTTGCAGACATCATTGGAGTAACAAATAATCTAAAGGAAGAGCCTGTTGAGATTAAAATGCGTTTTTTAAATGGAAGAGGGCACTATGTGGAAACCAAGCCTATTCACGCATCGCAAAAACCAATGACTTGGATAGATCAAAAAACGTCTGAAACTTCTATATTCGTAAAGAAGAACAATGAGTTAATTTCGGTTCTCCTCTCTTTTGGAATTGATTTGAAGATTATTTCCCCGAAAGAATTATTAAAATAATACCATTGTGCATTAAATCTGCAAAGAAAGAAGTTTTCTTTGCGAAGTAGTTCTTTGAGGTCCTCGGTTAAAAAAGATTGAAGTCGCATACTGGATTGTTCGCAATCAGATCGGTATGTTTTCCCAGCTTGCTGGGATGAATGTATATTAATTACATTTTTGAACAAGAGCTATTGAGTTTTTAAACTCTTTACTTTTTTGAGTTTTAAAGTCCTTAATGGTCGGAGGTAAAACTCCATACTCAAGGGGGCTTACTTTTAGAATCAATCCGAGGACCTCATTTTTAAATACAAATAAATGACCGAAACTGAATACAAACAACACATTAAGTCAAGACTCCTTGAAGCCTCAACAGTTGGAGATTTCACTGATATTCTTAATGAATTTCATTTGTATTTTCATCCCTATTCGCTATTAAAAATTCAGGCTAAATCTTTAAATTACTATTGCTCGGAAAAAAATTGTAAAGACCGATACAACAAATTCCAAATCAAGAAAAAAAGCGGTGGCTTACGCGAAATAAATGCACCACTTCAAGGGCTTAAAGATATTCAACGCGTAATTTCTGAATTACTACAATTTATCATTCCTGTGCACGAAGCCGCCTATGGATTTACCAAGAGTAAAAATGTTGCGCAAAACGCAAAACTGCATCTTGGAAAGCAATATGTTTACAACATCGACATCAAGGATTTTTTTCACTCTTTTCAGCGAACTTTAGTAAAGCTTGCACTTCTAGATAATGAGTTTGGACCATTCAAATCTGAAAGGTTAGCTTTCTTGGTAGCTGGTCTTTGCACATACAATATTGCACCTGAGGCCAATATTGAACATCATGTTCTACCTCAAGGCGCTCCAACCTCTCCGGTTTTAACAAATATCCTTTGCCAACGGCTAGATCGCAAATTAACTGGATTAGCCCTCAGGTTCAATTGCACATATTCTAGATATGCCGATGACATCACTTTCTCTTCAGATCAAAATGTCTTTGTCATTCCGGCATTTCAACATGAACTTCGAAGGTTAATTACTGGCATTCATAGACTCGAATTACAAGAGAAAAAATCTCGGATACAACACAAATCGTTTCGTCAAGAGGTTACTGGAGTTATAGTGAATGAAAAGCTAAACGTCCCAAAAAGATTCGTTAAGAGCTTGAAAATGTATCTTTATTTGATCGAAAAATATGGGGAGTCATTTGCGACGCAATGTTATCAAAAGGACTTCTCGAAAGACCGCCCTAATGTTTCAAAAGATGTGATTGACCTCAAAGCAATCCTCGGTGGGAAATTGCACTACCTCTCTATGATTAAAGGCAAAGACGATAATGTGGTGATCGAGCTAACGGCACGTTATAAAAGAATTTTTGAAATACAAAGCAAACCCAAAAAGCAAAAACCAACGCAACTTGACCAGATTTTAAATATCTTGCTAAATAAAGGCCTAGAAGAAGCTATGAAGGCTTATTTAACAAAGTAAGGTATGGAACAAAATGAGCAGCTTAAGGGTCTAATTAAGTTTGTTGGTGAACTTGCGAGCCAACCTGACAATGAATGGTTGTGGGACGAATTATACCTGCTGTTAGATAGTCAATCCAATTTCAACATAATTGACAACCATCCCAAATTAAAACTAATTTACGAGCAAAACATTCTTGAAGTAGCGAAGGTTAACGCTGAAAGTTTTTACATGAACTTTTCCATTCCCGAATTATCTAACCAATTAAAGACAGATTTCATTAAAATGGAACAAGCTCGTTCCGTAGGCGATTACCGTCTTTTTTCCGTTCACTGCTACCAGCAATTGGAACTCATTGTAAATCACATACACGAAAATCTCATTGAACCGAAATGGCCTATCTACAAGGACAAATTCACTAATTTTTCAAATCAAAGTGAAGATTATCCTCCAAGGAAACTAGAAAATTTCATATTCCCATACCAAGATTCTGAAAAATCCGATAAGAGAGGTGCTGAAGTCATATGGAGCGCTCGGAAGAAATTTGAAATAGTTAATTATATGGTAGTCTCAATGAAAAAAAACTCCTTTCTACAAAGAGAAGGTATTGATTTTTTCAAAGAAATATATGCACTTCGAAATTGGGGCGCTCACAGAGGAAATAATCCGAAAGAGTATGAACAAATTTATATCGACAAACTAGAATTAAATCCAACAGTCGTGGCTGCCCGAATGATTTGCAAATTATCTGAATTTGTTGAGCATCTTAAATCAAAAACCGACTAGAGTGTCTTCAACTAATTTCTGTGCAGCTTAACTGCACAGAAATCGCATATTTTGGTTGTGTAAAAAGAAATTATGCAACTACCTCTTTTATTCCCTCCAAACAAAAAAAATGAAGCTCCAATGACACAACTGGATGCTTTCATACACTTCTTCCAACTTATGGATCTGGAAATGCTCGATCTTATTTTGGAGCGCAATGTATACATGGATCTCCCAAAACCGATTTTTATAAAACGATTGGGACGTGCATTTGAAATACTTCGTTCAAAGTCAGACGACAAACTCTTCGAAACTTATACCACCAATTACAGAAAAGGAAATAACCACTATGTAGATCGGGAAATTGAATTTGTTGGAAACCATTCGTCCCAAAGAATTTCGTTAGTAGTTGTAGCTTGGAAAGGCAAAATTCGCGACATCCGAGATAATAATAACCTCCAAAAAAATGACCTTTCAGAACAAAGGAATAAGATAATTCTCTTGGGAAACTTATGAGTTCAATCTGCCTTCCCAGAATGAAAACAGGAAACAAAAAAAATCATTTTTAACTACGTTGTTTGTAGATCTATTTGTCAAGTTTCTCGCTCCAAAAACTTGACATTTCGAAGTTAGAACGTAAACTGCATTACCCTCCCTTCACACCGCCGTTCACCGCAGTTTACTCCAGTCTACCGCAGGAAACACGCTGCATATCTTGATTTTACTGAATTTCTCCAAAGAAAGGAAAATTATCTCAAAAAATAAGACCGTTTTTTTTTCCGTGATATATGCTCGATAAAAAGTGAAACAAATTCTTGCGCTTCTTCAGCCCGAAAATTGAATTCAACGTACATTCACTTCATGAATTCGAGAAACATTTTTGCAGGCATTTTATTCGGAGTATTCATTTCGAGTTGCTCAAATACTCCACCTACTTCACCACCAAATATTGCTACAGCAACAAGTGAGAACAATACCAAAAAACCGGAATTATTAAAACTGCATTTAACCGTGCTCGACTGCAACTTGGACACAATTGACACTGCAGCAATATTTGAAATGGACTCACTGTTCACTTCGGATGAATTCAAATCGGGAGGACATTACACCATTTCCTATGAACAATTTCAAAAATTTGATCCGCATATAACCGGACAATGCATGGCTCAATATGGAACTCAAAAGTATATTAATCAAATGGGCCAAATAGCTTTAATCAAAAGGGATTTCAAGAATTCCAAATATCCAAAGTTTAAACACAATTATGTCCAAAACATAAATTGGCTCAAAGTGAATGCAACGCAAATAGAACCAAACCTACTATGTTGCGGTGTATGCAGCAACGAATGGTATGAGGAATGTCAAAAAGCAAATGCGAAGAAATACTCTTACGCTGAAATGCTAGCCAGATCTCAGTTGGAATTTGAAAATTCCATTCCCTTCGATGAATATATGAAGCATGCTAAAGACAGTGTCTTTACCAAAGGATACTACAAAGACACATATTATTTTACATATGGAAATGACCAAGAAGATTCTTTTTTCATTCACGATTTAGGAATAATTGCAGATATAAACGGAGACGGTTATGCAGATCGTGTGGCAAGTTGGTCTTACAATGTGTCAGGGGGCATTTGTGGAGTTACAAAGAAATCACCCAAAGGGCTGATTGAGTTCTTTAGTTATTCGCAGTAAAAAAAAGGCATTTTCACTACATTTATTGTCTTGTTAGTAATTGATTCTATATCACTCTGAAAAATTTGAAAATCCCAATCGAATGAGACTTTTTATTTTAATGTTTTACGTTGTGTTGCAAGTCAGCCATGTATATGGCCAAGGCTTCAATTTTGAATTCGCAAAATCATTTGGAGGGACTAATAACGAATATGTTTATGACATGTGCGTGGATAGCTCAGATAACATAATTATTGTTGGAGATTTTGCTGGAACAGTTGACTTCGACCCAAGTGCTGTAGTTAATGCGAAAACTTCAACAGGGCCAACAGATGCATACGTTGCGAAATACAATTCAAATGGAGAGTTAGTCTGGGTTCAGACTTTTGGCAACTACAACTACAGTTACGCAAATGGAGTTGATTGTGATTCCAATGGGAACATTTATTTCACTGGAAGATTCACCAACAATATCGATATTGACCCATCAGGAAACACATATACCCTTGTTACTAATTCAAGCTTCCAGCAGAGCTACTTGACTAAACTCGATAGTCTAGGTAATTTCGTTTGGGTCGATTATAATTTCACCTATTGGGGTTCTGATGCAACTGAAATAAGTGTTAACAACAGCAATGAAATCATCTATAACTTTGTTGGACAATATCTCAACCCTGGAAATGAATTAAGAAAAATCTCTAGCACTGGACAATTAATCTGGACAAAATATTTTAATACTAGTTTAGTTTTTTACAATATTGAATGCAGTTCTAATAACGACTTTGCCGTCACATTTAACTATTCTCTTGGTGCGCCAACGAATGTAATTACCCTCTACGGAAATTTAACATTAAATGGCTCTGGGGGTGGCATACTAAAATTAGATAATGAAGGGAATTTTATCTTCGGTCTGGATTTTCAAAATGTCTATAATCAAGTTATTGGCTCTTCCTTTAATAATGATGGCAACTTGCTTGTTAGTGGCTATTTGTCTAACTCAATAGACATTGACATTGACCCAAGTTTAACAAGCTCTTATTTGGTTGGCTCTGCTGGTCAAACATTCTTGGCTCAGTATTCTCCAACAGGTAATTTTATTTGGGGAAAAACTTTTAATCTACTTTCCGCCAACAACTCATCGACACTGATTTTAAATTCAATTTCTATAGCAAATAATGGAAGCATTATATTGAGTGGCCATTTCACTGGAAGTGTTGATATAGACCCTAGCCCGTCTTCCTCTGTAATCGTAAATACCAATTACTACGCTGCCGTTGACTTGTTAATTCTTAAACTAGGTGCCAACGGAAATTTCATCGATTTTGTACAAATTGGTAACAATCAAAACATGACTATTCCAAGAAAGTCATTTGTAAATGAACAAGAAGAAGTTTTTACAGTTGGATTTTTTTCTTACACTACCAACTTTAATCCAGACTCAGTTAATTCACCTCAAATCTTAACGAGTGCAGGTGGCCAAGATATATTCATTTTAAAACACGCTACCTGTACACCACTGCAATGGTACCTGGATATGGACAACGATGGCTATGGAGTAGGTATTCCTATCACCACCTGTTGGCAACCTGCGGGTTACGTTCTTGTGAACGGGGATTACGATGATACTAACCCAAATTACAATCCGGGTGTAACTGAAATCTGCGATAATGTAGACAATAACGGTGACGGAAATATTGACGAGGGCTTTGATCTTGATGGGGACGGCCACGCATGGTGTGCTGGTGACATTAACGATTCTAACCCATTAATTTATCCTGGTGCTCCTGAAATTTGTGACGGTCTAGACAATAACATTAACGGCTCAATAGACGAAGGATATGATCTAGACGGCGATGGATTCACAACTTGCAGCGGCGACATAAATGACAACAACCCTGCAATACATCCAGGTGCTCAAGAGCTATGCGATGGATTGGATAATAATCAAAACGACATCGTTGACGAAGGATTTGATTTGGATGCAGATGGTTATTCAACGTGCCAAGGTGATTCAAATGACAGCAATCCAAATGTTAACCCAGGAGCTATAGAAACATGCAACAGCATAGATGACAACAGCAACGGTATTGTTGACGAAGGTTTCGATCTTGATTTAGATGGTTATTCCACTTGCCAAGGAGATTGCAATGACAACGATAGTAGTGTAAATCCAATTACAAATGACATCTGTAATTTACAGGACGACAATTGCAATGGCCAAATTGACGAGGACAGCGATTTAGACGGTGATGGCTATACTTTTTGCAATGGTGATTGTAACGACTCGAATGCATTGATAAATCCAAATGGAACTGAAGTTTGCAATGGAATAGATGATAATTGCAATACCACAATAGACGATCTCGAGGATTCTGATAATGACGGTTTCACATTATGCACAGGAGATTGCAATGACTCGGATTCAAACGTAAATCCGCAAGCTCCCGAACTTTGTAACAGCCTCGACGACAACTGCGACAGTTCAATTGACGAAGGTTTTGACAACGACAATGACGGTTATACAAGCTGCCAAGGCGATTGCGACGACAATTCCTTGGCAGTTAACCCTAGCGCTATTGAAATTTTGGACAATTCCATTGACGAAAATTGTGATGGGGTTGTTGATGTATTCGTTGCCGAAAACCAAATTGAAACAATTTCTATTTACCCTAATCCAGCAATCGATATTCTTCACGTGAATTTTACTACCGTTGGAATAAGGAGTTACGAAATTTACAACGCAATTGGTCAATTAGTTATTCAGGGGCAATTGACAAACTCTTTAAACAATATCGATGTTTCTGAATTATCAACAGAAATATTCTTGTTAAAAGTTGATACACTTACATTTCGTTTTATTAAATAGGCATTTTATTTTTTTGGCTGAAATTCTGTCGGCAAAGAGAAAATATTCAGAGCAAAATGCAAAAATTCATTAAGCCCCCAAGTGGTTATTCCGATTACTTGACCTTCCTCGTTTAATAAAGGACCACCACTACTTCCATGGTCAATTGGGACACTTATTGGAATAATATCATTTTTCACCTCGTTATTTATTACTCCATATGTAACATAAGCATTATCAACACCATAATCCTTAACATCATCATTTTTCGGAAAACCTACTGCATATACTGAATTGGGTTCCTCTGGATATTTGGAGCACAAACGCAAATAGGGGAACTTTGAACTTCTATTAACCACTTCAAAAACTGCCCAATCATGCGATTTATTATCCATATAATCAGAAAAACTTTGAATAACCCTTACATCGTAAACATCGCCATTTTTTGTTTTAACTTTAACTTCAGTGCGGATGTAGTCACTTTTAACTTTGTTATACCATTCCTCAAAACTAAAATCTGAAATTGATGTTAATTCTTGTGCTAGCAAATAAAAATCCATCTCCGGATTTACCACATGAGAATTTGTTAACCCCCTTCCATTCGAGTTGATAAAGAACCCACTACCCTGAGACAAAAAAGGTTTAATCGTTTTAAAATAATGCGTGACTGTGATAAGCACAACAGCTGGCTCAGCCAACTTCCTGATTTCGGCTAAATTACTACCTGCTACAGTTTTCCCAGAGCAGCTCCTAATCGTTGCCTGTATTTCATCACTATCAATTATTTTCGATGCTTTTTCATAATACAACCGAGCTAATTCAAATTTTTCTTCTTTCCAAGCTTTATCTCCTTCAGCGACTAAATTGTCATAATCCTGCTTTTTCTTGCTTTCTATTTCATTCTCAATTTTTGTTTTTAACAAATCACAACGTTCACAATTTTCAAGGACATCAATTGCAGCATTAATCTCGTTCAATGCATCCTCCAATTTACCTTGCCCCTTGAGTTTTTCGGCCAAATCATAATGCTCATCGCATTCTTTTTGCCTACGCTTTAATTCTTGCTCCTGATATTTCTGCTCAGCATCCTTTTTTAAATTTTTCGCTTCAATATTGTTCGGATCTAATCCATTCAAGATTTGATTTAAATCATAAAGACAACCGGTGTAATCTTCATTCTTGAATTTCTCCTTAGCCGTAACAATAAAATTTTGAATTTTCTTTATCCTTTCTTCTTCTTCCTGACGCTTTATAATTGATTTGCAAACTTCTATTTTATTTATTAAATCACCTGAAATAGAAACATTTGCGACTTCAAAATCCCTCTTTGCATTCTCAAATTCACGTAAAGCATACGCATACTTTTTTTCTTCAAATAGCTTAACACCTTCTAAATAAGAATTACTTGCAATTTTCGCCTTTTCATATTGCTGCTTCTTCGATCTTAGAAACGATTCTTCAGAAGGAACATTTGTTTTAGATGTAAGTCTTTTTAACTCATTCTTGTAGTTATTCAAAGACTTCTCTGCAATCAGAATTTGATCGTATGCAAGACTATAATTACCCGATCGAAAAGACTGCTCCGCAAAATCTTTGAATTGATTAAATTCATTCCATGCTTGACTTATTGCATCGGTCTTTTTCTCCCGACGTTCAACCAAATCGCTATTTGGAAATATATCCTTAGCATTTTTATAACTTTCACTAGCTTCTAAATATTTATTTTGTCTTAAAAGCGCATCACCCTCATACAAACTTTGGTAAAACCTGTCTGTCTTAGTTCCTTTCTCAATTCCAACTATATATTCCATATTCCCCGATGAAACATTACCTAAAGGTGCAGTGCTAAATTCCGGGCCTACTCCCAATAACAATTTGGCTCTACCTCCGAAAGACAAGTTTATATGAGCAAGAATAGAATTGTAATATGTGGTGCTAAAATCTCTGCGAACCCCTATACCTATTATTACATAATTCCTTTGACTTTCATCCCCCATATGTACATTGTAATCTATAAAGCCCTCTCCTTGCCAAACAGCATTATTTATAGATCGCGCTCTCAAGTATATATTTGGTTGAGACAAAGTTGCAAGACCCGTATATGGAAAACCGTCTGAAAGGTTTATTCCTAAATTATAAGTAACAGTTCTAGCAAATAGAAAATCATTACGATTCACTTCACTGTAACCGCGTAAAGAATTTAGAGCAACCCCTAAATTGAACACATTACATTTAAAGTTAAAACCCGTTCCTACATCCCAATAGTTTTGTGAAGTAATCGTCAGAGGAATCTTCGGGTCATTCGGATCAAATAGTAGTACATTAGAAAAATCTGTTCTTAAACTTCCGAACTTGAGGTTCGTTCCAAAACTGAAATAAGTATTGCTCTCGTCATTTACCCTTCCCTTCCATGCCAGGTGTAACTGGTAAGCACTATTGCTATATGCGTTGCCAGAATTGTATTGCGACATTGACAAGCCTAAATCAACCGTTCGTGAAACATTTAACTGACCTGTAAGAATAGAATTGTTAGCTGACTTCAAAGGTGAGTTTAACCACTGATCTCTTCGGAAATAATACAACCCGTTCTTACGGTTAAATGTTAATTCTGCCGGATTGTTTAAATAGCGAATACTTGCATATTGATTGAAATAAACATCATTTTGCGCGTAGCTGTTGTTGCCTAAAAAAGAAACAACCAAAACAAGAAATAAATAATAATTGCGCATATCAATAAGTAATCGTTAAATAGCCCACAATATGGTTATCAGTGCCTTTTGTATCAATAATAAAAACATAATCGTCACCACTTAAAGGGTTAGAGCCAAATGTCCCGTCCCAAGGTTCATAGCCATTTGCTCGATGGAAAACCAATATACCTTGTGAGTTAAATACGTTTATTTCATAACTATCAAATTGTGACAATCCTAGTATTTGCCATGAATCATTGTATCCATCGCCATTAGGTGAGATTGCTGTAGGGATAAATAATTCGTGACCTTCATTAACGGTAAATGTCTGAGACACTTCACAACCAATAGCATCAGTAACAAATACAGAATAAGATCCTGAATTTAAATTCTCAATATCTTCATTGTCATTATTGTCACCCAGCCCATCATTCGACCAATCAAAAGTGCAAGGGTTATTAATTGTTCCTACACTGATGTTAATAGCACCGTCTCCACCATAAACTGTTGGTGTAATACTTCCAACAATAGTCGGATTATAGGCATTGCTCACTTCCACATAAACAACATCACTATCTGTACATCCAAAATTTCCTGTTCCCGTCACATTGTAGTAACCGCTATTCGGCATAAAGGGTTGATTTTGAACAACCCCTCCAGACCATGCATAAGTCAAAGCTCCAGAGGCCGAGAGCACAATAGGAACATTCGGACATATATATATATCAGGACCTGCATTTACAACAGGTAAATTTTGAACGATGATTGAAAAACTAGCATTTGCTGAACAACCATATATATCGGTACCAATAACTGTGTATGCACCTTGAGAATAATTAATTGTTGAAGTTCCGTTCATGATGCTATTGGACCATGTATATGTGCTTGCCCCAGTAGCTAAAAATAAAACGGACTCTCCTTCGCATACTTCAACGTTGCCGCTAGGAATTACTACTGTTGGATTATTCCTTACAAAAACAGAGCCTGCCGATGAAGAAATAGAGCAGCCCGTTGAGAGATTCGTTACAATACAATAATAGTATTTTGTTCCAAATTGATTTGTAGGTGGAATATAAGAACTTGATGTTTGTCCTGATAAAATAACACCTCCCGAATTGGTATTTGTTGAATTACTATACCATTGAAAACCATACCCGGTATTTCCACCGCTTACTTGAACAATCAGCGCATTTGGAGTAAAATTAATACAACCACTTTGAGATAAAGGCTGCACTATCAAACTTGGCTGAGGATTCACTGTCACGGCTGAAATATTGGAATATAAACTTCCGCAGGATCCTGCACTCAAAGATATCACACAGAAATAATAATAGGTGCCTGAAGTAGATGTGCTCGGCGAGTATGACGCAGAATTTGTTCCTATTACTGTCGCCCCATAATAAGAATTTGTTGAATTTCTATACCAAGTATAAGCAGTACCTCCACCAACTTGTAGAGTTGTTGATGTAGAGTTCTGACAAAGTTGAACTGTGGCAGGAATTGCATCATCTACCCCTGTGGGCAATGCAGTTGTTGTAACAGAGAAAACCGAAGATGTAGCACTACAATTTGCACCCGACTGCGTGACAATACAATAATAGTATTTGGTGCCTATTGTAGAGGTGGGTGGTAAATAACTCGAATTCGTCTCACCTGCAATAGGCGTTCCCGTTAATGTTTGATTCGTGTTTTGATACCATTGATAAGAGATAGTTCCACTTCCACCAGAAACTGTAATAGCTAAGTTAGGGGAAGGCTCATTTATGCAACTTGAATATGACGTTGCGCCTACCACTGATATGGAAGGATCAGCAATCACCGTTAAAACTGCCACATTTGAGGTTGCCGAACATCCTGACAAACTCTGACTAACCGTTGCTGTATAATTAAAAGTACCCGCACTACTAATTGCAGGATTATAACTATTTGAATTAGCTCCTATAACCGGTATGCCATTTAGATTCCATTGAACATTCGGATTTCCAGCACTCGAATCTGAAGAATAGTTGGTGGTAAACTGAATCAATGACGAAGTTGTACTAGAAACACAAGAACTCATTGACAAAGGCTGCAGTGTAATTTGCGGATCGGCTAGTATTTGAATATTCGCAGTGCCAGTAGTCAATACATTGCAGCTTGCCAAATTTGAAAAAGTCAGAACAGCGTAATAATACATATTTCCAACAGTCGCGTTCATTGGAGTATAAGTATGATTTGTAGCATTGCTAATTAATTGTCCCCCTGTATTAGAATTTACTGTATTTGAATACCATTGAACTGATGGTGCCACCGCAGAATTTGAATAGGTTGCGGTTAATGGTGTAATTGTCCCCCCCACACAAATTGTTTGCGATGGAAGACTCGACGAATTCAAGAATGGCGCATCAATTATATTTAATGTTCCGGCTGATGATGTTACTGAACATCCAGAAGTCTGGGTTATTTGAACATAATAGTACAATGTGCTTGGATTACAGATTGCAAACTGAATTTGAGGTTTGGTCGAATTCACTGTTGTGGTCGATGATGAGCAGCTGGCAATTGTCCTTAAATACCTAGAGCCACTCGTCGTGCTTGTGGCCATAGTCCTAACTCTACCGGCATTAAGTGTGTTTGCTGTATTTCCTGTACTACAGATATCAACCAATAAATTTCCACCTTGATAAACATAGTTAGTTTGAAATGTTATTAAATCAAATGCATCCTGTGCTGTTACCGTTGGGTTGTATGAACCCGAATAAACAATAGTTCCCGAATTAGAACTGTTATCGTGTGCTGCTGAATTTGTATTCGTCGTTTGCGCCAGTTTAATCGTGTAATTATTCAAGTTACCAGATCCATAATCCGACGAAACAGACCAACCAAGTTTCTTCAATACCGAATTTGGAAACACTCCCGCTGCCGCTAATTCGGCCTGTGTGTATATAACTTGATATCTAAATGATGCGGCGTAACCATCAATTGGATCACTTCCAGTTCCAGAAGTTTCAGTAGCACCTGAGCCTATGGTAGCTATAACAATTGAATCCGGATTTGTAGTCGTTGCAAAATAAGTAGCACTGGTCGCACCTGGTATTATTTGTCCATTTGAAAGATTACTAGAGGAACTATAGTACCATTGATAATTTGTTGTTCCGAAACCACCCGATACATTTGATGTAAAAGGAGGTGCTTGCTGGTCTTGACAAACTTGAGTAGTGCTTGGCGTTATTGTAACAATTGGATTTGCTATTCCTTTAACAGACCCATTATTTGACGTAATGCTTCCACATCCAGAACCGCTCCAACTGATAACTGCATAATAATAATTTATCTGCCCTACAGCAGTCACTATTGGCGTGATAAATTGTGTTGATGTAGCGCCTGCTATTGCTTGATTATTTTGTACATTAAACCACTGAACAGACATATTACCACCTGACATGGCTGGATTAACACTCAGCACACCGCTGCTTCCTACACAAACTTCTTGATAATCATTTGGCTGAGTTGTTATAGATGGCAGGCCATAAACTGAAACAGTTGAGATACTTGTATTGACCGAATTACAACTTCCTTGGCTGTATGAAACTAAACAATAATAATAAGTCGTTCCAATAGCAGCGTTTGACGGTGAATAAGTATTACTAGTTGCGTTTGATATTGCTGTCCCTGTATAGGCATTGGTAGAACTCGAAAACCACTGATAAGTTGGCGTTCCTACACCCCCTGTTACACTAGTTGAAAGAGATGAGAGTGAACCTCCGACGCATATAGATTGAGACGCAACGGGCTGATTAACAACACTCGGCTGTGCTAAGACATTTACGCGAGAAATCGAAGATGTTACGGAGCATCCTGAGGCCACCTGAGTAATAATACAATAATAATAAGTTGTTCCAACTACAGAAGTGCTCGGAGAATAAGTGGAAGAATTAGCACCATTAATAATCGTACCATTCGTATTATTAGAAGTATTGGAATACCATTGATAAAGAAAAGTTCCTAAACCTCCGTTAGCACTAACGCTCAAAGACTGTGGTGCAGAATTCTGACAAACATTTTGAAGAGCAATTGGTTGCTGTGAAACTGTTGGATCAGCTGCAACAACAATAGTATTCGGTTGTGTATATATAGGACCGCAACCACTACCAGATAGCATAACTGAGCCTAAATAACTATAAGTTCCGGTCGAATTCAAAATGCCGGGACTGTATGTTGAACTCGTTGCCCCCTGAATAGAATTAGACGTACTATTTAAATACCATTGATATGTTGGCGTACCTATTCCACCTATATAAGTTAATGACATTGGGGTTAACAATGACCCTCCTGAACAAATAGAAGACGAAATTGAAGTACTCGTAATTACTGGATCCGCGATTACATTTAATGTAGAAATGCTTGATTGCAATGAGTTACATCCATTTCCATTAAAGCTAACTGTGCAATAATAATAAAAGTCTCCAATTCCATTTGGTTGGGCGCCATAAGGATTACTGTTTGAATTTTGCAAAGCTGTTGCCCCAAAAGTTGAAAAAACATTGTTAACGTGCCACGTGTATACAGGAGTTCCTGCCCCACCTGAGTAACTCACATTCAAACCGTTCGAATTTCCGCCTTCACAAATGGTTTGAGAAACAGCAGGGTTTGAGCTTATTGTAGGTTGGGCACCAACTGTTATTGTAGCAATAGAACTATACCCAGATGAGCAACCCGACACATTGGTCGTAACCAAGCAATAATAATATTTCGTACCTAAAGCACTTGTCGGAGGTGTGTAGGAGTTAGAACTTCCATTTTGCACTTGGGTACCACCTGTGGTTGAATTCGTCGTATTTGAAAACCACTGATAATTTGCTGTCCCAGTTATGTTATTAATTTGAGCTAATAATGCATTTGCAATTCCATTCTGACAATATCCAGCCGATATAGGTTGTTGACTAAACTGGGGATCCGCAAAAACATTAACTGTAGAGTTGGCAGAAATTAACGCATCGCAACCCACGCCTGTTTGATTGATTGCAACATAATATGAATAGGTGCCGGCAGTACTAAAAACTCCTGGATTATAATTACTTGCAGTTTGTCCATTTATCGCCGTTGATGTCGCCCCATTATACCATTGATAAGTTGTTGTGCCTGTTCCTCCCAAAACCGAAACATTTAAGGTACTTGCGGTACCACCCGGACAAATCGTCTGACTTGCTGAAGGTTGTGAACTGATAACTGGATCTGCAATAACATTTACTGTTGCGACATTCGAAGTTAGAGTGCCACAGCTATTTTCTGAAAAGCTTATTATACAATAATAAAATCTCTGACCAACCGAAGACGTTGGTGGTACAAAACTAGATCCTGTTTCACCCGGGATTATTGTTCCGCCGGTTGATGAAGCACTTGTATTTAAATACCACTGAAAAGACTGTGTTCCTGAACCATTTGCCGTAACAGTTGATAAAGATGTTGGAGTACCTCCAACACATAATGTCTGATTACTGAGCGGTTGAGTAGTAATAGTTGGTAGGCTTGAAACAACTACTTGAGAAACAGAAGAGTTAACAGTGCAACCAATTCCTGACATAGAAAATACACAATAATAATATCTGTTAATAGCTGCTGTAGAAGGAGGGGTATATGTTGAAGATGTCGCACCTGAAACCAAAGTTCCACCGCTGTTAACAGCAGATGTATTGAAATACCACTGGTAACTGACAGTTCCCGAGCCGCCTGTATATGAAATTAATATAGGATTTAAGCTAGCGCCAACACAAACACTCTGTTGTAAAGGATTAATGGAAACAACCGGATCTTCAATAACCTGTATTGTTAAAGTACTGGTAGATACACTTCCGCAGCCGCTTCCTCCTCTCGTTTGCGTTAAATAATATTGATAGCTACCAATATTTGTAAATACTGGCGGAACATAGCTTTGTGAGGTCGCACCACCTATTGGCGTATTTGTATTTCCGCTATACCACTGATAAGTTGTTGAACCAGTTCCTCCAGAAAAAGTCGGAGTCAAAGGTGAAATTGAAGCACCTAAACAAACTGTCATTGTTGTGTTCAAATCTGTTAATACATAAGGATCCGCAAGAACATTCACAGTTGATACATTTGTAGTAACACTTCCGCAACCGCCTGTTAAATAGCTTACAACACAGTAATAATATCGCGTTCCAACAGTATTAATTGGAGGTACATAAGTTGAACTTATTTCGCCTGTAATCAATGTTCCACCGGAAGTCGAATTCGTGGTATTAGAATACCACTGGTAATTAGGAGTGCCGTACCCGTTCGTTAAAGTAACCGATAAAGTTGTTGGAATACCATCAAGACATAACGACTGTGTGCTTAGCGGCTGATTACTAATTGTGGGATCGACTGAAACTATGACTTGTGAAACAGGTGAATTAACCGAACAACCAGTAGACCCCATTGTAACAACACAATAATAATAACGATTAAAAGCGGCTGTAGTAGGCGGAGAATAAGTAGAAGTATTCGCTCCTGAAACCAACGTACCTGTGGTATTTGAACCTGTGGTATTGTAATACCATGCATAATTTATGGGAGCCCCTACACCACCTGTAATGTTTATTGCAAGTGGTGTTAACACACCACCAATACAAACACCCTGTTGATTCGGGGTAATCGTTGCTACAGGATCCTCAATTACAATAACCGTTGCTGTAGAAGATGTCACACTGTTACATCCTGAAGCTGCTTGACTAATTACAGCGTAATAAGAAAAACTTCCAACTGCATTTTGAACACCTGGGCTAAACGTGCTTGATGTTTGACTGGCAATTGCAATATTTGAAGCATTATACCACTGATATGTTGTTGTGCCTGTTCCATTGCTTGCGGTTACACTCAATGCGCTTGGAGAACCTCCAAGGCAAACAGTTTGACTTGTTAACGGCTGCACAGTAATGCTTGGATCTGCTGCGATGATAACTGTTGATACACTCGATGTAACACTACCACATCCGCTTACACCAGAAGACACTATGCAATAATAGTATCGGGTTCCTGCTACGTTACTTGGCGGTGTATAAGTTGAATTCGTTTCTCCAGCTAAAAGTGTACCTCCACTCGTTGAGTTTGAAGTATTGCAATACCATTGATAAATTGGCGTACCATAACCATTTGAAACAGAAACGGACAAAACCGTAGGTGCACCATCAACACATAATGTTTGAGTCGGCAAAGGTTGCGAACTTATTGTTGGATCAGCTGCAACGATTACCTGTGAAACAGGAGAGTTAACAGAACATCCGGAGCCTCCCATAGTAACCACACAATAGTAATAGCGATTAAAAGCGGCTGTTGTAGGAGGTGAATATGTAGAGGTTAATGCTCCTGAAACTAAAGTCCCAGTAGTATTTGAACCCGTAGTATTGTAATACCAAGCATAAGTAACTGGGGTTCCTGTTCCCCCTGAAACACTTACCGAAAGTGGAGTTAGCACGCCGCCAATACAGACGCCCTGTTGACTTGGAGTAATCGTTACTGTTGGATCGGGGATTACGTTGATAGATGCCGGGTTTGAAATATTGTCATCACAGCCTGAACCAGACTGACTTACAATGCAATAAAATGAATTTAATCCAATTGAATTTAAAGTACTTGTATTAAAAACACTCGAATTCGTTCCTTGAATTGGTTGGTTGGTATCCAAATTATACCACAAATAAGAAAAACTTCCTGTGCCCCCTGAAGCGCTTATATTCAGTGTAGCGACCCCTCCTTCACATATTGTTTGGGATGGATTTGGCTGGCTCACAACTATTGGATCGTTCACAACATTTACTGTTGCAGCATTCGAGGTAACGCTTCCACAACCACTTGCGCTATAAGTTGCGATACAATAGAAGTAATTTGCACCAACAGCACTACCTCCAGGATTGTAACTAGAATTCGTTGCACCATTTATAGGACTTCCGCCTGTATTCGAAGACGTTGTATTTGTGAACCACTGGTATTCAGGGACTCCGATACCATTTGCTATAGAAAGAGACAATACAGCCGAACCGCCCAAACAAATGCTCTGCGAACTTAAAGGCTGATTACTAATTGTTGGATCAGCTGAAACTATGACTTGTGAAACAGGTGAATTAACCGAACAACCAGTAGACCCCATTGTAACAACACAATAATAATAACGATTAAAAGCGGCTGTAGTAGGCGGAGAATAAGTAGAAGTATTCGCTCCTGAAACCAACGTACCTGTGGTATTTGAACCTGTGGTATTGTAATACCATGCATAATTTATGGGAGCCCCTACACCACCTGTAATGTTTATTGCAAGTGGTGTTAACACACCACCAATACAAACACCCTGTTGATTCGGGGTAATCGTTGCTACAGGATCCTCAATTACAATAACCGTTGCTGTAGAAGATGTCACACTGTTACATCCTGAAGCTGCTTGACTAATTACAGCGTAATAAGAAAAACTTCCAACTGCATTTTGAACACCTGGGCTAAACGTGCTTGATGTTTGACTGGCAATTGCAATATTTGAAGCATTATACCACTGATATGTTGTTGTGCCTGTTCCATTGCTTGCGGTTACACTCAATGCGCTTGGAGAACCTCCAAGGCAAACAGTTTGACTTGTTAACGGCTGCACAGTAATGCTTGGATCTGCTGCGATGATAACTGTTGATACACTCGATGTAACACTACCACATCCGCTTACACCAGAAGACACTATGCAATAATAGTATCGGGTTCCTGCTACGTTACTTGGCGGTGTATAAGTTGAATTCGTTTCTCCAGCTAAAAGTGTACCTCCACTCGTTGAGTTTGAAGTATTGCAATACCATTGATAAATTGGCGTACCATAACCATTTGAAACAGAAACGGACAAAACCGTAGGTGCACCATCAACACATAATGTTTGAGTCGGCAAAGGTTGCGAACTTATTGTTGGATCAGCTGCAACGATTACCTGTGAAACAGGAGAGTTAACAGAACATCCGGAGCCTCCCATAGTAACCACACAATAGTAATAGCGATTAAAAGCGGCTGTTGTAGGAGGTGAATATGTAGAGGTTAATGCTCCTGAAACTAAAGTCCCAGTAGTATTTGAACCCGTAGTATTGTAATACCAAGCATAAGTAACTGGGGTTCCTGTTCCCCCTGAAACACTTACCGAAAGTGGAGTTAGCACGCCGCCAATACAGACGCCC
Organism: Flavobacteriales bacterium; assembly: GCA_044239865.1. Lineage (GTDB taxonomy): Bacteria > Bacteroidota > Bacteroidia > Flavobacteriales_D > Sanyastnellaceae > CAIZGX01. Next base: position 516,666 of record JBIIAO010000001.1, on the reverse strand, counting down.
TGTTGACTTGGAGTAATCGTTGCTGTTGGATCGGGGATTACGTTGATTGTGGCAATATTGGATGTGACGCTACATCCAGTGACAGACTGATTTACAATTGCGTAATAGGCAAACGTGCCTGAGGAATTGAGCACCCCTGGATTAAAAGTGTTTGAAGCTTGTCCATTGACGACGCTGTTATCGTTACCATTATACCACTGGTAAGAAGGTGTTCCTAGTCCTCCAGAAATTGATACATTCAGAGGAACTGAACTACCACCGACACAAAATGTTTGAGTTGCCGTTGGTTGTATAACAACGATTGGATCCGCAACAATACTCACGGTTGACACATTGGACGTTAAGCTCGCGCAACCACTTGCCGCATATGTCGCGGTGCAATAATAATAATTTGTATTCAAAGCATTACTCGGAGCAGTATAACTTGCGCTCACGGCACCAGCAACTGCAACACCTCCAACGTTCGAAGCAGTTGAATTACTGAACCATTGAAAATTAGGAATACCAACTCCATTTACAACAGAAAAAGATAAAATAGAACTTGATCCATCAACACATAAACTCTGACTGCCAAGGGGCTGCGTAGTGATGCTCGGCATCGAAGAAATACTGACCAAAGAAACGGGTGAATTGGTTGTTGAACCGAGAACATTATCTGTAATTACACAATAATAATAACGAGTCCCAAAAACCGAATTATTTGGAACCGTATATGAGATATTGGTTGCACCAGGAATAAGTATCCCCCCTGAATTAATACCAGTCGTATTGTAATACCATTGATATCCACTTGCGGTAACTTCCGAATAAACCACTGCTAAATTTTGGATAAATCCGTTAACACATACGCTTTGTTGCAGGGGAGCAATTGTTGCTGACGGTAATAAGGCTGTTAAATTTTCGGAAGCAAAAAGATTTCCTAATGAGATGAAAACAAAAAATGAAAAAAAGAACACTCGTCCATAAATTCTGGAAAATTCAAAACCTATTGTTTTAAAAAAAAATACACACAGACTTTCTCGAAGACACATAAGACGTTTAGGTTTGGCATTGAAAATAAGCTTATAAAGTTAATCGTAAAATTTTAATTGACAAAAAAACGACAAAATCGACCCCACTCCTTTCCAAATTGTTAATTTCGACGAGTTATTCAAACGATCCCTTCAATATATATATTTACATTTATTCAGCCATACAGTAAAAAAAATCAAAATGAGAGATCTAGCTTTTTCAATATTAGCAATACTTTTTTTGCTTCCTTTTAACAATTTCGGACAAGAAATAATTAAATTAAAAAAATCTGGAGGGGTATATTTAATTCCTTGCACAGTAAATGATCTTCCTCTGAATTTTATTTTCGACACCGGAGCTTCAGACGTAAGTATTTCAATTACGGAAGCAATGTTTATGTTAAAAAATGGTTTCTTAGAGACTAGTGAAATCAAAGAATCCGTAAAATATAACATCGCAAACGGCGAGATTGCCGAAGGGACTAGAATAAATCTCAAAACAATACAAGTTGGAAATCAAGTTTTACATAACATTGAAGCGTCCATAATCCATTCAACACAGGCACCCCTTTTATTTGGCCAAACCGCTATGGAGAAACTTGGTACATACACTTTTGATTACTCTAATGCTACTTTAACATTAAACAATTCGAATTCGAAAAAAACTGAAATAGTTCAGAATAATACTAGTCCCGACCTCTTCGATATGATATCTGTGACTGGAGGCGACTTTTTTATGGGAAGCGATTCTGGGAATGACGATGAGCAACCAATTCATCGTGTGAATCTTGATTCATTTTCAATTGGAAAATATGAAGTAACACAAGATCAATGGTTAAAAGTTATGGGAGAAAATCCTTCTGTTACAAAATGTGCGAATTGTCCTGTCACCAATGTTTCTTGGAATGAAATTCAAACCTTTTTAGACAAACTCAATGCTTTAACCAAAAAAAAATATCGATTACCTACAGAGGCCGAATGGGAATATGCGTCGAGAGGTGGCCAAAAGCATCACCTCAATGTAACAAATGGCAATTACATTTATTGGAATAAATTAAATAGTGATTGGCATGCTCATGCTGTTGGAACAAGCAGTCCTAACTCTCTTGGTCTTTATGACATGCTGGGCAATGTATCCGAATGGTGTCAAGACTTTTATGCTCCATACCCATCATATTATTTTAAAAACCCAGCTGAACTAAAAAATGGACAATTCAAGATACTCCGTGGCGGTAATTTTACAATTGAACCCAGATATTGCAGTGAGACCAACAGGAGTAAAAACAATCCAATTGGAAGTGACTATGCCTGGGGTTTCCGAATTGTTTTACCGAACAATTAAAAAAGTTTATTACTTCAATATATCACTCTTTTACTGCTCTTTCAAACCTTTACTTCGAAATAATACAACCAAAAGCCTCTGGAAATAATATCCAAATCAAGTTCTAGTTTGCTCAGTTGAAATCTATAAATTCTCAAAGCTTCTTGCGCTTTAAAACATCCGCCTCTGCATATCCCTTCTATTCGCATCAACCACGGCATAGATCACAACTCCCGTGAGTAGAATCAAGCAGCCCATAATGACATATGTTGACGTTTCGTTCTGTTTTTCCAATTGTTCAATGCGAACACCTGAATTTGATGCAATTTCCAAACTTTTAGGCATGGAATGACCTAGCCCTTTCCAAATCTGATCTTGTGTTAAATATTTCATGTTCATTGTTAATAGTGAAAAATTCTCAATTCTCCTTTTTGATTGCAGACAACAAATTTGTCAAAGTATAAGCGATTTGTAATCGCTCGATGCTCCTCTGACCAAATTTCTAGAACATCCGTGTAGATTTCGATATCAAAACCCATGGATTCTATGTCGCCTTTGGGATAAGGAATTGAATCATTCAAAGGAATTTGCAAACTATTCAATATTTCAATATTCTTTCGAAGGCCTTCTCTCCGCATTCTCTTCTTCGAATTCCCAGCTGCATTCGTGCATTTATCACCGCAATACATCTTATGTCCACTATTTGTTGGTTCGAATAGCATCTTACAAATCTTGCAAGGGATTTTGGGTAGTTGAATCGGCATAGTCTACTTCTTTATTATGTCCATTATATCCTTGTAACGGAAATACACCCGACCTCCCAAGCATATTCGCTTCAATCTTTTGCTTTTCAACCAATTATATAGCGTGGACATGTGTATTTTAAACAAGGCTACCACCTCCTGCCTGGTCATCAGAGTATCGTCATCTTTACTCTTTTCTTTTTGGCTGTCCAGTAAAGACAACACCCGCTGCAAGTCTCGCTGAATTTGCTCCAGTACAGCTGGGATTTCGTTGTAAGTAATCATAAATTGTTGCTTCCCATTTGAGGGTTGGATGCAAATATATAACAACTTTACGTTACCAATAAATACTTTTAGACACGAAAAAGTAACATTTATTAACAGTCACCACACTCTTTTTCAGTCAATTAACTTTCTTAAGAAAGCACTTCAAACCTCTTATCCATCTCTAACCCATAGAAATCACAATAATCCCTTAGGTTGCGGACTAACTTCTTGTTACGATACAGGCACTTTGGTGAAACCGATTCATTGTTAAGTGTTTCGGATATAAACGGATGCAAAGTTGGTAGTTTCAACTTCGCTGCACATTCCCGAGCCGACATACCCTCCTCCTCTGCCCAACGATAGATATCTCCATTGGCAAAAGACAATGCGATAATAAAATTTTTTTTCTTCTTTAACTTTTCTAGTTCATTCAACTTACCGCTCTCCATTTCCTTCAACCACTTGAACAAATCATACAATGCATATGTCCATATTTGCGCTGACGATCTATTCAACCCATCGAAACAACTTGGACTTGCAATGAAACCGTAATCTTCAAACCCATTTTTTTCGATAACCTTCCCATAAATATCTGCAATTCCATTCAAACTACTTCTGTGTAAATTGAAATCGAACAACTCAGAACTAAAGACTAATTTTCTCTTCGATATCGCCCCTAGTAAAATATACTCCAATTCATTTGCCCCCTTTTGAATAAGCAGTTTCTGATGAACTGTTTGATCTAACTTTTTCAAAAATATTCGCTTTGCGATTCGAACGCGCTCCGCCGTAAGCTTCAAACCATATTCATTTTGAATGGTTCGAATTGAATGTAACTCTTGTTCTGCTATTTCATCAATCGAAACTACCGGAATGTCCCTAGAGTCGTCGGCATCCAAATCTTCAGGTGACAATGAATCCTGCAAGAAAAACAGACCCTTCTCCCAATTTTCACATGTGTTAAATCCAACCATTACTCATCAGTTTTTCAATCGACAATTTAGATACTTCTGCTTGTGGTTTGCCAATATACGCAAGTAATTGTTTCTCGGTAGAATGACCCGTGTAAGCCATGATGTGCGTGTTCGGTAAATGTCCATACTGACACGTCGCGAACGATCTCCTCCCGATGTGCGATGAAACCAATTCATACTTCGGAAAATTCCCCGTAACCAAGCGCTTGGTCGCCTTGTCCATCTTCGATCCGAAGACCACTTCGTTTATTCCAACCAATTGACAAATCTTCTTAATGTTCGTATTATATCGTTGATCAGATATTGCTTCAGGAAATTCACCTCCGCGCTTATCCAATATTTCACGAACCATTTTAAACAATGGAATTTCAAGCAACTTCCCCGTCTTCTGCTGTGTAATCTTAATCGCCTGAATTCTATTCGAGCCATCCACAATATCAACCATGTCGCTTTTCTTGAAATTCATGAAGTCGGAAATACGTTGCGCAGTATTACAAGAAATCACCAACCAGTCTTTCGAGTTTTCCAAATCTGCGTTGGGCATGGTCGAATTATGCAGCAATTCAATTTCCTCCCGAGTTAAATATACTTTGTGCACGGCCTCTTTCTTTGCTCTCAATCCATGAAGCTGCGGACTAATGTCTATGTTGTTCTGTCCGGCATGCTTACATATCGTTTTAATGAACGACAACACTCGCTCAAAATAATTCGCACTTAGCTTTTCCTTCTTCTTGCAAAAATCTTCAAAATCGATTCTGAACTGCTCATTCACCTCTTTTAGTAGAATTACTTTTCGTCTACTCTTTTGAAAAGCAATAATCTTCTGGCGAACTGAAGACCATTTCTTCACAGATTCTTTTGCTGCTGTTGAGCGCTTGACATTGATGTAGTAATCGAAATACTCGACCAACGTGACTGGAAGGCTTACCTCCTCTTTGCTCTTCTTTTTCTTTTTCGGATGAATGACACTTTGCAACCACTCACGTGTAAATTCACCTCCGCTTCTTGAATGATTCAAATACGCTTCATTCAACCTGTGCGTGATGTCGCTCAAACTCACAACGAGTTCTTTCAATTCAGAAGTTTTTGCATTCTTTACCGAACCGGTCTTTTTGTCCCATTTTGAAATCGGCACCGTCAAATAGGTGCTCATTTTGAAATCGACTGTCCTTCCGACTCGCATTCGAACGTTTATTGTTGCATTCTCACTTGCAACTTTTGACTGAATAACAAAGCTGAAAATTCTCATGCTTCAAAGCTACAAAAAAAGTGTCGAAATTAAGCCCACATTAAGCCCACATTAAGCCCACATCGTTATATCTCATTAGATCTATTTAGACACTCCTTGCCAAAAACAGACATTCAAACTGTTTATTATCAATACTTTACAAATATTTAAAAAATATAATGAAATCTAACGAGATTCATATTTTGTGGAGCGATTATCTCCACAAAACGAATCCTGGAACAATTGTCAAACAACGGTTTCAGGATTTTTTGTTTCATTTTAGTCCACCATAAAGCCACATTTTTGAGATTTGGCTAAAGAGGGCCTTCTTGGCTTCTTGGCTTAACTTCTCCTTCAAAATAATAAATCGAATAACTAATCGGAAAATCTAATAAATTTATTTCCCCCTCGACGCTAACCGAGAATTCAATTATTCAATTTTACGGTTTAATTTTACCAAATTCAAAGTTGGTGTCTGAAATGAATTTATCAATCAAAAAGAAAAACCACCTATGATCAACTCCCTCAGTTCATTTCTATGAACAACAAACTCAACACCCAAAAAAAAAGAATTTTCAAGCTAACCGAATGCTCTTCTACTCGCATTCGATCATTCCATTTATGAAAATATGGCTACTCTAAGGTCGTTTAAATAAAACCCTTTCGTTCGCTGCCAAGAACTCTACTCCGGGCTATTACTCACAAAAGATTTTTATATCCCTGTTAAGTCCTTTAAAACCGAGCTCTTTTGCCTTTTTCAAGTCCTCACATCCTCCTGGCGCGTTCTCCATTGAATTTTTTGAATTCGCTCTGTAGTAATAATAAATCGAATAATCTGGCTTAAGCTCAATTGCTTTTGTAAAATCTTTTATCGCGTCAGTATGCAGAGAAAGTTTCTGTTTCACTATGGCTCTTCGAAAATAGAAATCTGGATCGCTCGCATCCAATTCCATGGATTTCGAATAGTCATCTATTGCGCCCGCGTAATCATTTAACAATTCTCTTTGCAATCCTCTTTCGTAATAAAGATCTGGATTATTTAAATCTAACTCTATGGCTCTTGTGAAGTCTTCAATGGCTTCTGATGAATTTCCTAATTCAGAATGCGCGACCCCTCGTTCTATGATTAAATCAATATCGTTTGGATTTACTTCAATGCCTTTTGTGAAGTCTGCTACAGCTCCTGAAAAGTCCTCTAATTCACTTTTCAACGTTCCGCGAAAGTAGTAATTGTCCGAATCAAAAGGATCTAATTCTATTGCTCTTGTGTAATCTGCTATGGCTAACTTCTTTTTATCCAAGAACTCATATGAAAAGCCTCTGAAGTAATATAAATCTCCGTCATTCGGATTCAATTCAATAGCACGTGAATAATCCTTAACTGCTCCTTTATAATCTTTTAATCTCTCCTTTATTAAACCTCGCTGAAAAAAAGCTTCATCATTAAAGGGGTTTAAAGTAATACAGCTTGTGAAATCTGCTATAGCCTTAGCGTTGTCTCTCTGTTTTTTATATTCTAGCCCCCTATTGAAATAAGCATCAGCATTAAGCGGATCTAATTCTATGGCTTTCCTGTAATCTTCCATGGCTCCTGGATTGTCGGTTAATTTCGACTTCAACCAACCACGACTCGAATAGTATTCAGATTCAGCTGGAGAAATTTCAATGGCCTTCGAGAAATCTAACATTGCACCCAACGTATCCTTTGTTGATTGCTTTGCAAGTCCCCGATCGTGGTATGCGTCTGAATAAAGTGAGTCTATTTGTAATGACCGTGTATAATCATCTATAGCAGCGTCAAAATCTGAAATTCGATATTTCAGAACACCTCTCATGTAATAAGAAATTTCGTCATTTGGATCTATACTTAACGCCGTTGTAATATCGGTAATCCCCCCTAAAATGTCTGAAATAAAAAATTTCGATGCGCCCCTTAGCGTATAACAATCAGAGCAGTTCGAATCCAATTCAATGACCATAGAAAAATCTAGAATTGCGCCCTGGTAATCTCCTAAATCATACTTTAACGAAGCTCTATTGTAGTAAGATGCTGTATCACGTGCATCAATGTTAATTGCAACTGTGTAATCAGCTAATGCATTTTTATAATCAAGCATATTCCCATATGCAACGCCTCTGTTGTAATAGGCAATACCATTGCTCCTATCTTCTTTAATTGCTTTAGAATAATACTTCGCGGCCGAAGCGTAATCCCCATCCGTATTGGCTTGATTTCCTAATAGAATAATCTCTTCAACAGTCTGTCCAAATGCTGGAAAAGCTAAAAACAGAAATAAAACTTTTATTAAATTTTTCATAGGATAGATTCTAGGAATGAGAATTAGTAATTTTAATGTGTCTCACAAAATTTATTCAGCGAAGATAATTATTTTAAAGAACGGAATCCATTCAGTTTTCAACTTTCACAATTCACCAAAAAGCCATTAACCCAGAAATCACGGAGCAGTAATAAACTCAACTTTTAAATACCGATCACCAGAGGAGCCTATTTGAACTTCCCATCCATCCAACGTTTGATAGAGAACATAATGTGTCGACATCTCAATATTCTTCCAACCATAAAGCTCCGGGTCTTCTAATCTTATCTTTTCGCTCACCTTTAACTCACAAGATCCAAGAATTTATTTTTTACCTTCCTTTTCCTCCGCAACTCCTACGATTTCATCAACTTGAAAAAGAAATAAGTCTTTATAAGCTTGCGTAATCCCTGAATTTATTTTCCCCTTTAAAACGACATTCTTGTTTCGGTATACAATGAGTTCATTGCTAACTATCAAATTGAGCTCCCTTCTTAGTTCTGTCGAGGTTTTATTTTGACTATCGAGTGCATTGAAATAAGAAATATCAATCGGATAATCAAATAATATTCGATCACCATTCTCCGAAATTCTTCCCGATAAATAATAACTCATATTATCGTCAGCAATGAAAGCTCCTGAGTTACCAGTTGATTGAGTAGTTTTAATTTCATTCGGATAGACAATGTCGTAGAGATCTATCGCTCCATCCCTATTAATATCTCCAGTTTGGTTTATCGCTGGCTCCAAGTCTTCATAGCCAATGACTCCATCGCCATTGTAATCTTCATCAATAACTTCAATGGCCTTGTACAAATCTATATCCGACGGTACTTCCTCACACCCTCCACCAATGCATCCGGACATTTCACCTGTTATTCGAATTGGATAATTAGTGGTCGAATTCCCAATTACTTCACTAAAACTTCTTTTGATTTTTAATTTCAAATCATCTTGGATTTGTTGAGACAATCTTTCATTCTCTGAAGTCGCCATCTCAAGTTTAACTCTCTGCTCTTCGGTTTCTGCGATCTGACTTTTCAAACGTGTCTGTCCTTCGGCTATTTCTTTTTCCCTGTTTAATAGCACCTCTTTGAGTGCTATTAATTGTTTTTCACCTTGGGCTACAAGTCCATTTTGTACAACAATAACTCCATTTAAACTGTCAACTTGTTTGGACAACGATTCTATCTGAAGCTTCCGAGATTGAGCCAATGCCTTACTGGAAACTGACAATAAAATGAGATACACCAACATTTTTAAAATTGTCATTCTTTTCATTCTACAAACTTATTAAAAATTGTATGCCGGCAGAGGTATATCGCATTTGAAATAAGGAAATCGTTAATTCTCTTCTTATAAAGCTACCCTATTGAAAAATACTTTGGCACAAAAATTCGTTTTACAATTTTTCCCAATCGATTAAAAAATTCCTCTTTTCAAAAAAAAAATAACTAAAACCAATGAACCCAAAGCGCAATTAACTGTACTGAAGATTCAAAATATTTTCCTGTGCAGCAAATCTGCAAACATGGATAAGACTTTCGCAAAACAATTAAAATCAAAAATCAAATAAACCCATGAAAACAACAATCAAACAACTCTCTCTTATCGGAACACTTGCTGTGGCAATGCTTCTCTCCCCTTTCAGCAACTTCGCCAATACTTATGAAAATTCAAGCCTTAGCCTTGAAAATACTGAAAACCCCACTGACCCAAAGCCAATTTACCTGACCAATTCGAAATACCGCATGGACCCCAAGTTATTGAATGACCTCATTCGCTCAAAGAAAAATTTACCTGTGATTTTGAATGTTTCAGAACTTAAACACACACCTGTAAAAGGTAGCATTCATATTGGCGATATGGAGAAACATTCATACGCCGATTTAAAATTGGCATTAGGCAAAACACCCAAAAGCAAAGAGATTGTAGTCTACTGCGGATGCTGCACCTTAGACAATTGCGAAAAAGTTGAAAAGGCTTTCGACCTGCTTCGAGCGAATGGATACACCAATGTCAAAGTTTTGAATTTACCTGAAGGTTTCTATCCCGATTGGAAAGGAAAAGGATACGCTACAGAATCGTTCGAGTTGGAATAATTCAGAACATATCAAATGAAACGTTTATTAAAAAAGACAGCAATGGTTGTCATCTTATTCGCCTTCGGCTATCGCAAAAACGGGCATATGTACACTCGTTCGGGATATGGAAACATGAGTAAAATATGGTTCTCAGATCAAGACGGAAAAGAGACCATTCATGGACTTGTGCAATGTCCTCAACTGATATTGTTTAAGTTTGCTTTGTTTCATAATAAAAAAAAACTCCAACTCAGCATTTTGATTTACTGAGTTGGAGATGGACCATATCTAATACAAAACAAATATTCAAACACTGTTTTTTATTCAGTGATTAAATACAACTACTATGTTGTATGTTGAGCGAATGAGTCCACTCAGACCCCCTCTTATTTGTTTCTTACTGGCAATACTTCATAAGGCAGATCTCCAGGCATTGTGCTAGGCATACATGGATAATCATTCGTCCAAATCTTAGAATTGTAATAATGCCCAGCCCTATAAGAATGGGGACTTGAAGTCCAATATTCAGCACCGCCTTTAATACCTGAAGTAAATAGAGCTTTATTCTTAAGATAATAATTGTATATAGCGCAAAACTCCTCTTTTGTAGCTAATCTCCAGTCATCGAATTTCACAGAACTTCCATAACTTAAAGAAGAACATTTCGCTCCAGCATCATCCCAGTCGGTAGCAGGAATACCACTATCTAATGCAATCATCAAACTATCTTTACTTCCCTCAGCTAGCGGAATAACTAAGGTCTTCTCTTTCGTTTGAGCTTGCACTGCTGAAAAAATGATAATGAACGTAAACAAAGAAATAATTTTTTTCATTGAACTTAAATATTTTTTCCTACTCATTTGGCTTTTCGGAATACGCCCCGTTTTTAAAATTGGCTTCTGGTCTCCAACTTAACATCGTAAAACTAATAAATTTAATTCTTATTAAACATTAATTCATCTTATTTTCCAAAAAATAAATTTTACTATTGTCCAGAAAACAACTAAATTCTTAGTGAGATATTCATGGAACAATAAATTAAGTTTATCGATATCCCTCGCTGTTAAACGTTAGAATGAAGTTATTGACTTGTAAACGATTTTGAAATCCTCCCAATGTATTTTTCAATCGAAGATTTTCGAGATTCATTGTATTCAATGTGCAAATCGCTGACATAATTCTCTCCTAGAACTCGCTTCCAATAAACGATATTCCCATTTTCTTGATTAAAACCAGAGATGACAAAGAAATTCGCCCCAAGCATTTTATAAGTGACTTTTAATTCAGTGCCTTCCAATGCTGCTTGATAAAATCCATCTATTGTACTCTGGTCAAATCTTGTATTGAGCAATGAATGCAACTCCATTATTGAAAATCCATCTTTCAGAACTACTTCATAATCGCAATAATCCAGACTTGAATCCTCATACATCGCCTTAATTTTCATATCCACCGGAATCTCAATACTGAAAGAACAGGGAGTTATCTTTTGGAATGCTACATCCTGTGTTATACCGAAAAAGGGAATAGCGAAAATCATTAACGCGGTTAAGAATTGTTTCATGTACTTATTCAATTTAATTTTTATGATTCACGAATATAACTCAGAAGCATTCGCCAACGGCATTCGTGGCTAGGCCACATTCGTGCTCGCACATCAGTTGCTAAGCAACATTCTTCCCCTTTGTATACACCGTCTTCATTTTGTCTCCAGTTCTAAGAAGAATCCCAACATCAACCGCATTGCGTAAATCGCGACTAGCTGTTGCGGTAGAGAGCGTTGGGAAACAAGCCAAATAATCTTTACGCGAGAATGGGGTTGAACACTGTTCCAAGAATATGCGAATGCGATCACCCTCCTGTAGCTTCTTAGGCTGATAATCTTCAAGCAATTGATCAATGGTTTTGTCAATCATAGACAACATGAAGTCGATAAACTTGGTTGATTTCCCCTCTTTGTCGCAAGCACTTAGGACACGGTAATACTCATTCTGATGCATAGCAATCAGGGTTTCAACGGGAATAAACTCGAATACAGGGTATTCCGACATGAGAATTAAACTTTGCCAAAGTCGCCCCATTCTTCCGTTTCCATCTATAAATGGATGAATGAATTCCAATTCGTAATGAAAAACACAACTCTTCACTAAGGCTACCTCCTCTGTCGTTTTCAGATACTGAAACAAATCGCGCATCAATACTGGCACCATTGTATACCCCGACGCCAAATACTCGAGCTTATCTCCCTTGACAATTGCAACTCCCTTTTTTCTATACTGCCCCGACTTTTCAATTAGTCCCGACAACAACAAGGAATGCGCCTTCAAGAAATCGGATTGTTTCAAAGGATTAAACAAATTCAATTGCTGATAAACCTTCAACGCGTTTAGTACCTCTTCAACGTCTTTCTTTGGTCCAAGCACTCGTTTCTTCTCCATTACCGCAGAAACTTGATCAACCGACAAGGTATTTCCTTCAATCTGCAATGAAGCTTGAATAGTCCTTATGCGATTATCTTTTCGCAGTTTCGGACTCTGCTGAATTAAATGATGTGCACCCAAAACCCCAATCTTTTCAGCAATAACAACAAGTAACTGCATGGCCTTCGGCGAAATTTCATAAGGTGGCTTCATAATTTGATAGTATCAAATGATAGTAGCAAAGATACGGAGGAACTACGTTATTGGAAAACCGAAGGTTTTATTCTTACTGTGTAATGGGAACTTCGTTGTTGGAACTACGTTGTATGAACTTCGTTGTTGGAACTGAGTTGTTTAAAATCAGTCGAAGACATTCGCGAAGCATTCGCCAACGGCATTCGTGGCTATGCCGCATTCGTTGCTCAGCAACATTAGTCGAAGACATTCACGAAGCATTCGACAACGGCATTCGTGGCTACGCCACATTCGTTCGAAGAACATTCGTGGCTCCGCAACATTCAAGCATTGCGGCAATAAAAGAGAGAATAATCTTTATGTTTTTCATTCATCAAATATTTAATTTCCAAAGGTATTATTACAATTCTTCATGAGAAGAATGATTCAATATAAATGCAAAACTATACCAAATATTAGAATGAAATCTCTTTGTATCTTTGAAAATATTCATGGTTAAACACAAAATGAGAGTCATTACATTACTTTTTTTTCTCTTAGGCACCTCAATTATTTCTGCTCAGAATAAAAAAACTCAAATCATTGATTTACAGAGAGAGGCAGATAGTCTTCAAAACATCTTGGATGAGGCGAAAAAAAAAGATGCATCCGCCATACAAATTCTTTTGAACACACAATCAGAGCTCAACAAGAATAACAGTATACTCATAGATAGCCTAGAATTCTTAACGAGTCAATTTCAGCAAATAAGAAGTGAGCAAGCCGCAATGGCAGATTCAATAATCTCACTCAAAGAATACAATAAGAATTTAAGACTTTCTCGAAAAAAACTATCCAACAACCTAACTCTGAACACAGAAAAAAATCAAAATCTATATTTAACGAACAGTCAGCTTATTGAAATAATATCTAATTCAGACCCTCAAGCATTTGAAAACCTCGTGAATCTGAATAGAAAATTTGATAAAAAAATAATCTCATCCCAAAACCTTTCCTTTGGAGACCGTGCTTTCATATTAAGTGCTGTTGCTTTCCACTCATCGAACAATAAATCAAAACCTACCTTTGCCCTAGTCTTATTGGAAAACGAAAACGATTCATGGGGAATAATCGATTTCAAAACTTTTGAAGAAAAAAATTTAAGCCTCGAAGGATCCAGTTTCTTGGGGAATCAATCCTTCGCATTTATTTTCTCCAACCGCGTGAAAAACAATCGAACGACTGAAGTACAAAACACCATTTTCGCTGGCGTAAGAAATGATGAAATCTATACTTTTCTGAACGAAAAATCCGGAGAAAATTCATACGATCCTTCGTCAAGTGAGATTTGGCATACGGAATACCACGTCATTTCCGATGCCAACAACAAGTGCATTCTTCTAAAAAACAAGTTCGAAAAACATCAGTTAGTATCTACTTCCGAAATTGAACTGGATTTGAATTATTCAAAATGAAAAACAACCATTTGAATTGCTTCTTAATAATTGCGCTTCTCCTTAGCTGCTCTGTGGCCCATTCGCAATCTAAAAATAAAAAACTCGAGTACTTGGAATTTAAGATAGACTCGATAAACCAAGCCATTTCTTCTGAAAGTGAATGGATAAAAAATCAGCTCGTCCTTGAAAAACGAAAAATTGCGGATTTAAAAACAGCGGTAGGAAACAACAAAAGAAAAATTGACTCGCTGAACAACTTATTGAACGAACAAAACTCTGAATATCTCAAAGTACAGCGTGCCTTAAAAGCTCTGAAAACGAATAATCAAAAAATTGTGGGTGATATTTCTAAATTATCAGACACCACATTGTTTCAACCAAAGAAAACAACTCCAATAAAAACAGTTCGCATTGGCAATCAAATTTGGAGCACAAAGCCTATAGCTCTCGAATGTTTCCAAAATGGAGATTCGATATCGGTGATTACTTCTTCTGAAGCATGGCAACTTGCATGGGAGGAAAAACAACCGGCTTGCTGCTCTATTAATTTCGACCCAAAAAACGATTCTATCTATGGCAAGCTTTACAATTTTTATGCTTTAACTGATTCTCGCGGAATAGCGCCAAATGGTTTCGCTATTCCTAATTTTTCAGATTGCATTGAACTCATCGATTTTGCAGAAAAGAATAAAATTGAAAATTTCAAATCTTCGTTATACTGGAAAGAGAAAAAGGGAACAAATAAATTGAATTTCAATGGCACCCCGAGTGGAATAATAGACGAGTTCGGAAATTTCGGAATGTTCAACGAGGCGCTTTATTATTGGTCCGTAGGCGACTCAAGAACTCAGAAATATTTAACGCTTTCTAAATCTCAAGAAAAATTCAGCCTGATTTCAGCCACAATTCAAAATATTGGCATGCCCATTCGACTGATTAATCCTACATTCTAGTCTTATATCCGAATGCGTAAAAACAATCTCTTGCCAGTTTATCTAAAAATCAAATCAAGAGAAATAATATACATCCTTCTCCTGGTATTCAGTTTTTTCGGTACAGGATGCACAAACAATTCTCAGAAACCTCTAGAGATTTCATTTTACTATTGGAAACAATCCTTTGAACTAAGTTCAGAGCAAGAAAATCTTCTGAATTCATGCGGCACCAAAGAACTCTATGTCAAATTCTTCGATGTAATCGTAGACCCTAATTCTGGCGAGGTAAAACCTATTTCCAAAATTGATTTCAAGCAAAAACCGTCAACGACGGTAGTGCCTTGCGTTTTTATTCAAAACGACGTCTTTAAAACAAAAATCAACCTAGATACAATCGCGAGAGATATTTGTGACCTTACTTTTAAAATTGCCAAGTCAAACAATATTAACCTTACCGAAATTCAAATTGATTGTGATTGGACTGCTCAAACCAAACAAAATTATTTTGCGTTTTTAGAACGTATACAAACAATAGCCGCAACTATTTCCATTACCCCTACCATTCGCTTACATCAAATTAAATTCAAAGAAAGCGCAGGAATTCCACCTGCAAAAAAAGGCTTACTTATGTGCTACAACATGGGTGATATAGAATCATTCAAAACCGAAAATTCCATTGTCAGTAATGAAGTTCTACAGACTTATATCAACGAACAAACAACTTACCCCGTAAAGCTAGATCTTGCACTTCCAATATACCAATGGGCTCTCCTATACAGACTTGGCGAATTAACCACTATTGACAATGACATCGATTTAAATGAATTGAAAAATAATGGCTTAAAAGAATTCGAGCCAAACAAATTTCAAGTTTTAAATTTCACTACCATAAAAGAAACAGAGTATTGTAAAGGTGACCTTGTTAAATTTGAAGAATGTAATCCATCGGAATTGTTAAAATGTGCAAATACTTTGAAAAATTCCGGATTGGAGTTTAACAAAATTATATTTTATCACATCAGTCAAAATAATCTAAACAAATTCAATCATGAATTTTTCAAAGAAATTTCTCGTTCTCTTAATTAGTCTCTTTGCAGGCCTGAAATCTTATGAGTGTTTTGAAGAATATTACTCCTTTGGGTTATTTGACAAGCAGTTGATTTTTAATCACGGAAAAAAAACTGAATTTTACAATGCATGGATTTACAATTCGGATATCTACGACGTTAATTTAGAACAAACTGAAAATTTAAAAAGTTGGGCTTCTTATTTGGAGCAAGCATACAATGTTGAAGATCTTAAGACATTTATATATAGAAGTAACCCCACTACTTTCAAAAGCACCAACTCTGAAATGGTTTGGCTTCAATCGAAAAGAAAGAAAGCACTGCGCAATTCACAGAAAGAGAATTTATTTGTCGAGTACATCAGCTATGCACTGAGAATTGAAGAATTCTTAAAGAAAAACGCCTATGATTCATGGGGAGAAGAATTAGAAAACGTGAACACCTCAACCTTTGCTCCTTTGATTAATGAAGGAAATACAAAAATAAACAACGCCAGTCTCGACAAGCATTTAAAAGAACGTTATGCTTATCAAATCATAAAACTATATAGACACAGTCATCAATTTCAGGAGGTCATTAAAACCTACCAAAACGTTTTCACAAATTCATCGTCAAACATCAGCTATTACGCAATGGATCAATTCGCCGGGGCCTTAAAAAAATCAGGTCGAATTGGTGAATCAAATTATTACTTCTCGAAAGTATATATGAATTGTCCGAGCAGAAGAGAGTTGGCCTATTACAGTCTAAGAATTAAAAATCAAGCTGATTTAAACTCTGCAAAAGCATTCTGCAAAAACAATGAAGAGAGAATGACTTTGCATTTTATCAAAGCCATAAAAACCAAGTCATTGGCTCTTGACGATATGACTTCTATTTATAAAGAGCTTGGCGACCATGAATTCGTTCGATTAATTATTAGCCGTGAAATCCACAAAATTGAAAATGCCACTCCGAATTTCAATGGTTACGATGAAAATTCTGAAGATGATCAAGAAAGGAAACTATTTGACCAACAAGTACGATCTTACACAGCGGATTTGTTGAAATTCAATGAAAGCGTTTTGAATTCCGGAAATCAAAATGATTTTTGGAAACTTTCTTACGCCTACTTAAACTACCTCAATGAAAATTATTCCATGTGTTCAGAAATACTTTCTGAAATTTCCAATGCCGACAAAGGCATTTATATTCAAAAACAAATCATCTATTGCGTAAACCTTATCGCTTCTAAACCTGCATTGACAGAAGATGATGAAAACACAATTGGACAAATTTTATTAGACTTAAACGAAGGTGCTGTATCCTATCCCGCTCTAGCCTCAATTAGCGATTTCGCCCTTGGAGAATACAACGCGGTTGTAGAGGAAATATTCGGACAATTTCACAAATCAAGTAAAAACAATAAATTCAAAAAACTTATTTTCTCTGGAAATGGCATTGGTTGGGATTTGTATTCTTCGAATCAAAGCATAAGTAAAATTGACAGTCTTCTATCTGATCTAGAGAAATGTCCAGAAACAAAGATTGCTCAATATGCAGCTATTTATTACTTCAATAGATCTGACATTAAAGTAAAAAACTTCAGCGATTGCAAAAACATGTTGAATGAATTGAAAGCAACTCTTCTCATGAGGAATCCCGAAACACTCGATGAAGCCATTGCGATTTTTAAAACTTTACCAGCTCAAATTTTAAACGCAAATCAAATCCCAGGAAATCCATTTGAAATAAACATCAAAAACAGAAACTTTGATAAATTCGAAAGATTAGAAAATCAACTTCCCAAACAAAACCGACTGGAGCTTGCTCAGAAACTTTTAAAACTATACAACGAGAGAAACATTGGGAATAACCTGTTAAAATTAGCATTTGCCTATTATAACTCGAGTTACTACGGCCATCAATGGAAGGCTATGGCGTATTACAGAACGTATGACTACCCTTCTGGAAACGACAACATGAACATCACAAGAGATTTATTTACTAGCGCTATAAATAGTGGAAACCTCACAAATGATGAGCTCGTCTTTGCAAATTATATGATAGCCTTGTGCCAATTGCATGAATTTACGAAATATCGAAAAGAAGAAATTCCACAATATGACTCGTGGAGTTTCGATAATTATTTCAACCAGATGATTTATAGTGGCGTGTACAAATCATTCGATAAAATCAAACAACTCAAGAGTACTTCGGCTTATATTCATGTGGTTAAAGAATGTAAATATTTCAGGTATTACGTTAATTAATACATCACATTCCCTCTTGTAATTTCTCCTAAAACCTTTTCCGGCTATCCGTTCCAAGCTTTTCGCTGCGCTCAAAGGCTTTCCTCTGCTATCCGGGGTACTTATGAACTGCGTTGTGGGAACTTCGTTATTCCTACTGCGTAATTGGGACTTCTTATCGCCTCACATATAATTTATTCAACAATCGAATTTTCTTCAGCGGCGCCTCTGCTAACAAGCAACATAAACAATGCAACAATTCCTCCGTAAGTAAGCAGTTTGAAATGATTGTAAAATGCACTGTAGGTCCCCAACAAAAAACCAATGTTGAACGCTATAAATACAAATATCATAAGCCATGTGCGACCTTTCTTCCAACTAAATTCTTTCTCACCGTTAAAATATGGTTCAAGCAATAGCGCTATTCCAGGTAATGCCAAGAGAAACGCGTAATGCTGTTGATGCGGAAAAATAAGCGGTATAAGCATACACAGATAAGCCCATTCAACAAATTCATGTTTCTTGCTCATGGCCTTTACAAATGGCCTTGAACGCAACACCCATAAAAAGGTGGCGACAAAAAGTAAACGAACAATTAGACTTATCCAATTCACCGTTTGAACATCGAAATCGGCTACGTGCCTGCGAATCTTCAACACATGCGTGTCGTCGCACTTCTCATGAAAAAGCGTGGCTACCAAAGTCGTTAATGAATGAAAACTTCTTTCCGAAGTGTCCAAAACATGTTCGACATTTGAAGGATTCAGCAACTCCCAACGACTTTGTAAAAGACTCGAATACGTATCTTTTTCCATATACAAATAAGGCAACACCAAAAATGACAATGCACAAACAACAACAGCTGCGGCCGCTTTAAACTTCCTTCGATAAATTAAATAAGGAACAACAACAACAGGTAAAATCTTCACTACAATTCCCCACGAAAGCAATAGACTTCCAACTACCACTCTATTCTTTATGAAAAGATCCATGGCCTTCATCATGATAAAGAGAATCAGAATAGTCATTTGCCCCAAATGAATATTGTCGCGCAACAACCTTAAACTAAATAGAAAAAAAACGAATCCGAAAAGAAGAAAACGCTTCTCGTGAAGACGTTTCAAATTCAGATGTTCACTCACTATTTTCCAGATGCTTACCAGAAAGAAAAAGTTGAGAATGAGCCATCCCAGTTTAATGAAATAATTCGGCAAAAACTGAAACCACGAGAGAACAGAGATAAACGTTACGTCATAAAAATAATGATACCATTCGTGATACAATTCAACATAAGGATTCTTCCCAGTTAACCAATCGCGCGAAGCCTGTATGAAAATATCGAAATCATTTTTTGTCTTCGCCTCGAAAAAAAAGATTGGCAAACAAATGCCAAACATGATCCATGTTGGATAATTCGCCCACAAACGTTTCAAAAAAGATAGATTCATTCCTTTTCAGTTAATTGAATTTCGCTCCAATGTAATGAACTCTTTTTACCTGTGCAATTGGAAAATCGAAGATTTTATTCCTACTGCGTAATTGGAACTACGTAATTGGAAAACCTTCGGTTTTATTCCTACTTCATAATTCCTACTTCGTAATTGGAACTGCGTTGCTAAACCCTCGCAACGAAGTTGCCCTCGTTTCAAAGAAACCCTCGCATTGCAAAATGCCCTCGCGAAGCATCGGTAGACCCGTAATAATTCATTTTATTTCGAAATTTAAATTAAACGCGCAGTTGTAGTTTCGACTCAAATAAGTTAATTATGAAACTTCCTTTCGCCAGTGTTCTTTTGTTCTGCCTTGTTGCGACAAGTGCAATCGGACAAACATTACCGAACTATTCAACCCTGAACACAAACAATGTAAAACTGGTGGTTTCAGCAAATGGAGTTATTGGCTATCACCCCACGATGGATAAAGGTAGCTGGATGCCCGCTGACGATTCCGCAGGAACCATATTCTCTGCAAGCCCTTGGATTAGCGGAACAAACGACCAAGGCGAATTGCTTATTACCACGCAATACGTCTTCTCTGAAAATCAATCTTGGTTCTACGGACCACTTACCCAAAACACCACCGCAGACTCTGCCATTAGCGAATCGTTCAACTACGTCTGGAACATTAAGCAAAATGAAATAAATACGCACGTCGCCTACTTCCAATCGCTGCAAAACGGCACCACCGCTACACTCTTTCCAAACGGATACACCATTCCGGCAGACTTCCTGACCTGGCCTGCACACGGCGATGTATCACTCGGCTATGACTTCAACCTTGCGCCTTTCTTCGATTACAACGGCGATTTAGTTTACAATCCGCAAGACGGAGACTATCCGACCATATGCGGAGATGAATGTCTTTATTTGATTGTTAACGACATTGGCAACGCTACCATTCCGAAAATGGGAAATCAGGTGGAGATGTGGATCTACGCCTTCGACACTCCGAACATACCCGCCGTGAACAATACCTTCTTCACGAAATTCAAATTCACCAACAAATCGAATCAAACCTATTACAATACGCGCATTTCACAAATGAATGACCTCGATATTGGAAATGCATTCAACGATTACAGTGGCACAGATGCGGCCTACGGTGCTGTCTATGCCTACACTGGCGCTGCCACTGATTATTCAATATCGGGAGCTCCATCATACGGAGATGTTCCCACCATGGAAAGCATGCTTCTACTTCGCGGCCCTTTGCTCGATGCCGATTTAATAGACAATGCCAACTACACCAACGTCATTGCCGAAGCACTGAATAGTTACGGTGAAAGAGGATTTGGATTCGGCGACGGAATAGTAGACAACGAACGCTCTGGCTTAGCGGGAAGCGTGAACTATCTGAACAGTTCAAATCCAGTCTTGGGAGAACCCAACGGAAGCTACCCGACTGGACACTACAACCTTATGCTTGGAAAACACATCGACGGTTCAGATGTTCTTCATCCAACCACCGGAAACCCCGTAACCTATTGGGCACCGGGCACCTCAGACATCTATAACGAACTCGTTCCCGATTCAGAGCAATTCATACACAGCGATAACGGCCTTCCTCCAAACGACGTGCGTCAAGTTGGAACCACCCTCCCCTTCACCTATGAACCCGGCGAAAGCAATTTCCTTGATTTAGCCTATGTCTTCGCGCAAGCTGAACCTGGATCTGGCACTTCAGTTGAAACCGTAAATGTCACATTCATGAATACCGTGAAGCAATTCTTCAACGAAGACTTAGCCGACTGCCAAGTTCTTGAATTGCCCGCTGCAGTGGAAAATCTCTCATCCGCTACTTCCCTTTCCATATACCCAAATCCCGCTTCCAACCAACTGAACATTACTGTTTCAGAATCACTGCTCGGTGAAAACTATTCGTTATACAACAGTGTTGGGCAATTGATTCTGACGAATAAAATTCAATCGACTCAAACGACTTTAGATATTTCTAAACTCGCGAAAGGAACGTATACCGTGGTTTTGAAAGGCGCGAGGAAGGTGGTTGTGGTGGAATAGGGAACTGCGTTGTGCGAACTGCGTTGTTGGAACTGCGTTGTTGGAACCTCGAACTACGTTATTGGAAAATCGAAGATTTTATTCCTACTGCGAAATTGGAACTACGTAATTGGAAAACCTTCGGTTTTATTCCTACTGCGTAATTCCTATTGCATAATTCCTACTACGTAATTAAAATCAGTCGAAGACATTCGCGAAGCATTCGCCGCAGGCATTCGTGGCTAAGCCACATTCGTCAAAGACATTCGTGCTTCGCACATTACTTCTGTCTGAAGTACAACCTAACAGGCACTCCCGTTAAACGGAAGTTCTCACGAAGCTTGTTCTCGAGGAAGCGTTGGTATGAAGAAACAACGTTCTGCGGCGTGTTGCAGAAAAATGCAATTGCCGGACTCTTCGTTGGAAGTTGTGTAATGTACTTAATCTTTACTTCCTTGCCCTTCACAACCGGTGGCGGATAGGCTTGAATAATAGGTAACATAATATCGTTTAACTTCGAAGTAGAGAAGTGCTGCAAGCGATTCTCATAAACTTCCATAGCCGCTTCCAATGCTTTTAAAATACGCTGCTTGGTAATGTTCGAAGTGAAGATGATAGGAACATCGGTGAATGGAGCAATACGCTTCTTAATCTCTTCCGTCATGACTTCAACACTCTTGTGATCCTTCTCTACCATGTCCCACTTGTTCACCAGAATAACTATACCTCTGTTCGCTTCAGTAATCTCACCGAAGATGGTTAAGTCTTGCTTGGTAATTCCTTCCACCGCATCAATTAACAGCATACAAACGTCCGAGTTGCGAATAGACTTAATGGTACGAATGGCACTGAAAAATTCAATATCATCTTCAATCTGCTTGCGCTTACGCAAACCTGCTGTATCAATCAACATCAACTCTTTGTTGAAGGCCTTGAAGTGCGTGTGAACCGCGTCGCGGGTAGTTCCAGCAACTTCGGAAACAATGCTACGTCCATTGCCCAAAAGCGTATTCAACAAAGAAGATTTTCCTACGTTTGGTCTTCCAACAATAGCAATCTTCGGTAAGTCGGGCATTTCTGTCTCGTCAATCGAAGGCATTTCTTGAAGCAATTCGTCAAGTAAATCTCCCGATCCATATCCGTTGTTCGCACTAATACTAAACAACTTTTCGCCGAATCCTAACGCGTAAAATTCAGTGGATAATATTTCTTTGTCTGATGTATCTACTTTATTACAAACCAAGAGAATGGGTTTGTTTGAACGACGAAGCATGTCTGCAATTTCTTCGTCCCATTCTGTCATTCCTTCCTTCGCATCTACCATAAATAGAATGCGATCTGCTTCAGCAATGGCTAAACGAACCTGACTGTTAATGTCTTGTTCGAACGCGTCGTCGCTATTCGTAACTACTCCACCGGTATCAACAACAATGAATTCTTTTCCACCCCATTGACCCGTTCCGTATTTACGATCACGGGTAACACCTGCCGTTGGTTCTACAATAGCATCTGATGTTTCAGTAAGACGATTAAATAACGATGACTTCCCTACATTCGGTCTACCAACAATAACAATAGTATAACTCATGCGGCAAAGATACGCACTTATGAACCGTTTCGGCCACTACAACGCCTACATTGGCTTGTTGTTCTGCATCCAACAATAAATTTTCTTGATTTGCGTGTCGGTTAATTTACCCGCATTCTTGGGCATAGCGCTGTAACCTGCATCGTGCTCAACCGAGCCCAAAATGGCATCGTTGTTTGCCGAAGCGGCCCCTGAATAAGTACTTAAGTCTATTCCCGACGAATGGTATTGCGAACTGTGACAACCCGCAGTAGCACAATTCGCATCGTAAATCGGTTTAATGTCGTAGTTGTATGTTGGAATATTTCCCGTGCAGTCATAGCCCTTTTGATATTTATCGCAACTGAATAATACAGAGGCCACAACTGATATAACAACGAGTGATAGAAAAATCTTTTTCATGTTGAAGAATTTATACGAATGTAATGATTGAAAGAAGATTTCATTTCAACAAGAGAAAAAAAAAGAGCTGTCCTTGAACAGCTCTTTTCTTCGTAAATGAATAATCAACCTATTCTTTCACGAAAGGAACGCGTTGAATTTGATTGCCGTTTTGAAGCGATAAGAAATAATATCCGTTACTCAATTCAGAAACATTCAATTGGAATGTGTTATTCACAGCTCCGTTACCGAAGTTGTTTGCGAACACTTCTTTTCCGTCTATTGAATAGATGCGAATGATTGTGTTTTCACTTGGGTTCAATTGTGATGCTTTCACCGCAACACTTCCTGAAGTTGGATTCGGGAACATATTCACTGAAGCAGCGTTTGAAGCTAATTCATTCACTGAACTCGGATATGTTCCCGTGGTGTTCAACCAGAATCCGTTCATTTGTGTGCCTCCTGGACCAGATACTCCGTTAGCATCCATGGTGAAGGTTACACAACTTGAAGCTGAACATCCGTCGAAGTAATAAACAGTTAAACAAACTGTGTATGTTCCAATTGAATCGTAGAAATACGTCGGATAAAGCTCGTTTGAAGTCATTCCGTTTCCGAAATCCCATGTAACATAACTCACTTCTGAGAAATTTTCACTCCAGTAAATCATTACTGCGTTTTCCATTTCAACCATTGAATCTGGCATTAACTCTATTGAAGTTGTACAAGCCGTTGTATCAACTGCGCAATCTGCATTTATACCGAAAATTGCAGATTGATAACTTCCCGATGACATGTCTGTTGAGATTAATGCCATTCCGTTGGCCGACACGCTAATTCCTGAAGCATTACCTCCATCCCATCCGTCGCCGAATGAATCGAACATGTTCAAGGTGTAGCATCCGTCTGCAAGACAAGCGTAGCCTGTCACTGTAGTATTCGATGTTGTTGCGTAACCACCGATGATTATCGTTCCATTTGCATCTTCAATGTTGTAAGAACTTTCATTGGCAAATGTTCCAGGGTTGAAGGAAATCGTTGCTGCTGTTCCATTTGCACAGCCTGTGAAACATGATCCGTCGTCTACAACAGCCAATGCATTGTAATTCACAGCTGTTGAATCCATGCAACCGTAAACCAAAATGCAAGAACCATCATCTGTTGTTGCTGCTGAGTTGTAATTCGAAGCCAATGGGTTTGTACATCCGAAGATTTCTCCGCATGTTCCGTCGATACTGAAATTAACCGATTGAGTAACCAGATTATCAGCCAATCCGGTGTGAATCACTTCACCTTGACCGTTGTTTATCCAGAAGTAACCGTTGAACCAACTTGGAAAACCGGCGTTGTTCGACATAACCGCGGTGTAGCATTCGCCTAATTGCAAGCAGACATAGGTATTGTAAATGGCCACATTACCCAACGAAGGAGAAGACCAAACGGTATCTCCAGCTGAATTCAATATGTTAAGGGTAACTTGATTTCCGTTTGAAAACGTGCAGATGTAAAGAGAAACATTAACGCTTCCTGCTCCGTTGCAATAAGTACATGTGCTATCATCTACGTTTGCGTTCGCATTAAAGTTGGTAGCCGCTGGATCTGTGCAGCCTTCGTACAAGCAGCCAATGTTTACGTTCGCAATTGGGTTGTAATTGACAGCCGCAGGATCCATACATCCCTGCACTGACGCAGTTCCGCAGTTCGCCACTCCCACTCCAAACATAAACTGTCCTTGGCTTCCTGTTGAAAATGATCCTGTGTATGAGCTTTCACCCATAACAAAAACATTTAACGCACCACCGTTCCATCCGTCTCCGAATGAATCGAACATATTCACGCCGTAACATCCAACTGGTAAACACCATACTCCACCCGGAGTTGAACCTGTTCCGTTTGCAACAACGGTTCCTGTGGTGGTATTGACTACTGTGTAACTCATTTCACCTGGGAAAGCTCCGGGTGTAACGGTGTAAGAAACTTGCGTACAAGTGCTGTCTCCAACTACTTGTGCTTGTGCTGCAAATCCTGAAGCGACCAAGAAAGCAAATAAAATTATACGTAAAGTTTGTTTCATAATTTAAAATTAGTGTCACGAATATATATTGACTCGCTTTAAAACAGACATTTCATTCACTAAAAAAGTTGCTTACTGTTGGAATTGTGGAAAAACACCTATTCGAAAATGGCTCCACTGCCTATTAATTCTTCACCAATATAGAAAGCGGCAAACTGTCCTTTCGCCACGCCGTATTGTGTTTCGTGAAAGATAACATACGTGAATTCACTTCCAACCGAAACATTCGCCTTGAAAAGAGGCTGTCGATAACGAATACGGCAGTCGACTTCCAAAACACTCCCGTCAAGGGGTTTCAACTTTTCTTGTATCCAATGGGCCTCTTCGTTTCGAATGGACAAACCTCTTCTAGCTAGCGCAGGGTGAGTTTCTCCTTGAGCCGAATAGACTACGTTTTTCTCTACATCGATTGCAACGACGAACAAAGGAATGGCTTGTCCGCCTATTCCCAATCCTCTTCTCTGCCCTACTGTATAATAATGCGCCCCGTTGTGCTCTCCTACATCGTCGCACATTTCCGGATTAAAGACTTGCGGTCTTGAAAGAACTTCGGGATATGTAGAAGTGTCATTCACCAATTCATTTAATTGTGGAAGGAAGTCGTCTTTGATGCGCAACACTCCTCCTCTTTTCGGAGCCAATTGTTGTTGAAGGAAAACTGGTAGCTTCACCTTCCCAATGAAGCAAAGACCTTGAGAGTCCTTTTTATCTGCGTTTGGAAGTTGAAGTTCGGCGGCAATGATTCGCACTTCCGGCTTGGTCAATTCTCCAATCGGAAAAAGCGCTTTGCTCAACTGAGCTTGATTCAATTGACATAAGAAATAGCTTTGGTCCTTGTTTCCGTCTGCCCCTGCAAGCAAATGATATTGAGTAACCCCGTTCTTTATTGTTTCTGACTTGCGCACGTAATGTCCTGTTGCAACGTAATCGGCTTTCAACTGCTCGGCCGCTTTCAAGAATACATCGAACTTAATTTCTCTGTTGCAGAGTACATCTGGATTGGGGGTTCTTCCCAATTCGTATTCGCGGAACATGTATTCAACAATACGTTCGCGGTATTCAACACTTAGATCTAAAACATGAAAAGGTATACCTAGATGTTCTGCAACGAGCATGGCATCGTTCGAATCTGTGATCCACGGGCATTCGTTATTGATAACAACGGACTCGTCGTGCCAATTGCGCATAAACACCGCAATTACCTCATACCCTTGCTGAAGCAGCAAATGTGCAGTAACTGCAGAGTCTACTCCGCCAGACAGGCCAACCACTACCCTTTTCATTTTGCAAAATTAGGTGAGAGACTTGAATTAGCTTCAATAAACAAAAAGAAAGAATTACATTTGGCTATAGCCGCTTGAGGCAACCCTTAAACTAAATCTCGTCTAATCACAAATTACTGGTGTCAATAGAACGCTCTCAACAAGAACTTATTGACGGTTGCCTTAAAGGAGACAGCCGAAGCCAGCATGCTGTTTATAAGATGTATTATGGGAAAATGAAAGCTGTTTGTTTGCGCTACGCAAGCTCCACAGACGAAGCGAAAGATATGGTGCAGGACGGATTCATTAAAGTTTTTTCCAGTTTGGAAAAATTTGAAGGAAACGGATCTTTGGAAGGATGGATTAGACGGATAATGGTAAACTTATCTATTGATCAATATCGAAAAAAGAAGCATCACGTAGATCTTGACTTGGAAAACTCAAAGCACTTAGTAGAAGAAAATGCTGAGGAGGAAGACGAGCAAGAATCAGAGATTTATGACTTTCAACCCCATCATATTGTAGAAGCCATGCAACAATTGACACCTGTCTACCGTACAGTTTTCAACTTGTATGTCTTCGAAAACTTTTCTCATCAAGAAATTAGTGAGAAACTAGGCATTAGTTTAGGCACTTCGAAAAGTAACTATTCGAAAGCCAAGAAGAACATGAAAAAGATATTATTAAAAAATAAAATTAACGAGGCGAATGAGTCGTAACCCGTTGGATAAATTTGAACAAGGAATTCAGGAAGCTTATAATAATTATGAGTTGCCTTACAGTTCTTCCGAATGGTCGCAAGTAAGTCGTAGGATTCTTCGCAAGCGATTGTTTACAAGTCTTGCCTTGTGGGGAAGCGCAGCTGTTGTTATTACTGTTGTTGGCGTATCGGGTTACTTCGTTCTTTCAAATCAAAAAGAATCACCAATAGCTAGTACACCTAATTCAGTTGAAATAGTGAATTCTGTTCAAGCGCCTGATGTTAGCGAAGATGATTCGTTGAAAAAGACTAGCTTGAATGAATTACTTCAAGACTTTAGCGTCCCATCTTTGCCTACGTCGAATACGCAATTGGTAAATGTTATTCCGAACTCTCAGGATTTAACTTCTTTAAACCTTACGCCTGAAATCCCTGAGGTTATAGGTACAGTGGCAGCTACCGACATCCTTGAAAGCAATAAAAAATCATTGTTTATTGAACCGAGTGTTCGAAGTGCGTGTGCAGGTGCTGAAGTAAATTTCAATGCTAAGAACAGTCCGAAAAACGGCAGCTACCTGTGGAATTTTGGTGACGGAAGTTTTTCCAATCAGGAAAATCCCGCGCACACTTACAAGTCTGCAGGAATATTCGACGTTTCCCTTTCGGTAACAGATCCAAACAACGGACAGATTTCAACTATTGCTATGCGTGATTTAATTACCATAAATCCGAAGCCAGAAGCAAACTTTGAATGGACGTACACCAACAATCCTGTGGGAGAACCAACCGCTAAATTTGTCAATACCAGTATAAACGCGAATACCTTCTTATGGAAATTTTCAGACAATAAGACATCTACTGAAATTTCTCCAAGTGTAATCTATAACACGAAAGGGAAGCAAGCGGTAATTCTCG
This sequence comes from Flavobacteriales bacterium, assembly GCA_044239865.1. Taxonomy (GTDB): domain Bacteria; phylum Bacteroidota; class Bacteroidia; order Flavobacteriales_D; family Sanyastnellaceae; genus CAIZGX01. The sequence continues at coordinate 488,020 of JBIIAO010000001.1, read as the reverse complement.
AGGTTCACAATTCTTTTGGCTGCATCGACGAGCAAGTGAAAATTGTACAAGTCAATTCCGATTTTAATTTGGGCGCTGAGTCTTCCTTGAGTGCATCTGAAATTTCATTTATGCCTGAAGCATTGAAGAAGGGTGGCAACAAATTTAAACTCACCATTTACGACGGCGAGAATATTGTTTTCGAATCGAACTCTAAAACAAAACCGTGGAAAGGAGAAACAAAAGGTGGAAAAAAAGCTATTGCAGGGCAAAATTTTCCTTGGATTGTTTTGATATACGGAGAGAACGGAACAGACGCTCGATATTACAGCGGAATACTTACAGTTGTACCTTAACCAAAACCTCATATACCTAAAACAAAAGGGCCTTTTCGAAGGCCCTTTTGTTTGTACTTATTCTTGATAAAAGCTTGCCCTTTTTTCTTAAATTCGCGTCGCGTTATTTTAAGAAAACTGTATGCAACCATTTGTTGGGTAAAAGTGTCTTTGAACTAAATCAATTGCAAGAATGAATAAATTCTTATCTATCGTTTTTCTAAGTCTTTTGTCGTATTCAACGTATGCGCAATTGGACTGTGGTGTCCCGGGTAACTTTTGCATGAGCACAACTACTATTTCAACGTGCACAGGTTCTTTGTTTGATGCCGGTGGAGGAAGCCCTTACCCAGATGCGAATTATACAATGACCATTTGTCCGGACACCCCTGGCGATGTTATTCAGCTTGACTTTTCTGCATTTTCTTTGCAAACTTCCCCAAACGGAAACAACAGCGACTATTTTACCATTTTCGATGGACCAAACACAAGCGCCGCTCAATTGGGCAGCTACACAGGAACGACACTTCAGGGTCTTCAGGTTACAGGAACAGTTAACAATCCTTCAGGATGTTTAACGGTTGTGTTTTCAGACAATGGAAATGCTAATGTGAGTTCGCCTGGATTTGAAGCGGCTATTTTATGCACCACTCCTTGCGCTCCTCCTACTCAAAATTCTGTAATCGCAAATCCTACTCCCGATGGCCTAGAGCAATCCGTTTCAGTATGTATTGGAGCCGCTATTGATTTTAGCGGCGTTGGATCCTTTGCAGAACCTGGCTTCACGCTAGATCAATACATCTGGAATTTCGACGACGGGACGATTGATAGCTTGTCGGGACAATTTACCTCGCATACGTTCAACGAACCGGGAGAATATGTTGTGACACTTACCGTGCAAGACAACAATGGGTGCCAGAGCTTGAACACCACACCCCTTCAAGTTTTAGTTTCAACGATTCCTACGTTCCCTGAATTGAATAACATTACTGAAACAACTTGTTTCGGTGAACAAGTTATTTTGCAAGGATCATCTGAGAGCACTCAGTGGACAGCACTTCCTCCGCAAGTAGTTGCGGGAACAACCTATTTGGCCGACGGAGCTGGATTCTCTTATTCGACTTCTTTGAACTTCGACTTCTTCGATCCAGGTGCTACTCTGTCTACATGCGCAGATTTATACAGCGTCATGGTAAACATGGAGCACAGCTACATGGGTGATCTTGGTATTTCAATTACGTGTCCTAACGGAACTACTGTGGACCTTGTTACTTGGGGAACGAACGGTGGTGGTGGAACCTTCCTTGGGGCAGCCATTGATGATGGCTCTACTAACCCAGGTGTTGGTGCTGAATATTTTTGGGCACCCACATCAACAACAGGCACGTGGGGACAAGGGGCTGCTGGTGGCCTTACCACACCAACGGGTGGACCTACGCCAGGAACTTCTCTTACTCCAGGAACCTACTCAGCGGCCGGAAATATGTGCGACCTGGTTGGATGTCCGCTTAACGGCGCTTGGACCTTCACGGTAACAGACAACCTGGCTATTGACAACGGATATATTTTCTATTGGGGAATCAATTTCAATCCCGCTTTGTTTCCAGGTATTACCACCTTCACACCATCCATTGGTATAGATTCAGATTCTTCCTATTGGACGGGTCCGAACATCATTGTTATTGATGCGGATGCAGACATTGCTACCATTGATCCTCCGGGACCTGGAACTTACGACTACACATACCACGTTGTAAACAACTTTGGTTGTTCATTCGACTCAACTATTCAGATTACGTTCACTGAGCCGTTAACCATTACTGCTGGACCGGATCTAATTTATTCTTGTGGAGATTTAACTCTTCAAGGAGGATTTCAAGGAATTCCAACTCCGAGTTGCGCGCAGGACGGCGGTGTCTTTAATTATTGTTACACCAACGGAGAGAACTTTACTTGGACGTTTTGTCCGGATGTACAGAACGATGGCGTTTCTTTCATGACATTCGATTTTATATCGGGTCAAATGGAAGGTTTCTTTGAGAACTTTGATGTCTTTGATGGACCAGATGCGACCTATCCGCAAATTGGCAACTGGAGTACCGGTGATGCTACAGGACAGTCTTGGACTGCCACTAATCCAACAGGTTGTATTACAGTTACATTCACTGCGGACGGATCAGTTGCCTGTTCAAGCGGTTCATACCAACCTTGGACGTACGATGTGAATTGTACCAACGGCGGTCCACAGTATACTTGGGAGTGGACGCCTTCAGGTAATTTAAACAATCCGAATATTCCTCAACCAACCATGAGTTCTTTGGCTCAACAAACGACATACACGCTTGTTGGATATCCAGTTGGACATCCGGATTGTGCGACTACAGACCAAGCCATCGTAAGCATTGACCCTGTTGGAGATCCTGGAATTGATAATTCAATTAACATCTGCTCCACTGACCCTGCCTTCCAAATGTTACCGCTTCTTGGAGGCACACCTGTAAGCACTGGTGTTTGGACGAACCCGAGCAATGCAGCGGTGCCGTTGGGTATTTTCGATCCATTGACCATGGCCTCTGGAAACTACACCTATACAGTTACACTTGGAACATGTTCGTTGTTTTCAACATTGAATATTGCATTTGCTGGTCCAACGACCATGACTATTGCGAACGACACTGCAATTTGTTATTTGGGCGATTTGAACTTAGATCAATTGACTCAAGCATCCGGACAGGCGCCATTCACGTATGAGTGGACATACAATGGGACTGCTGTAGCAAATACGCCTGATGCTCAAATTAATCCGACTGTAAGCGGACAAGCTTGCTTAACGGTTGTTGATGACTGCGGATATACGATCACACAATGCTTCAACGTAGCCGTTGCGCCTGATGTGGCTGTAACCTTCACTTCTCCTGACCCTTCTAAATGTTGGCCAGAGACTTTAACATTGGTGAATACTACGGATCCTAGCCTATATCAAAACATGGCGTGGGAAATCAGTAACGGCGATTATGTTTTAAATCAGGATCAGTTAGACTTGAATTTCGCAGCACCTGGCAATTTCGATGTAACGCTGTCAGTTGTAACAAGTATTGGTTGCACATATAGCACAACGATTTCGAGCTTCTTAACTTCATTCGATCCGCCTGTGGCTGGATACATTGCTGATCCGCAGCCAACAGATGCGAATAACACTGCTATTAATTTCACCAATCAGTCTTTAGGAAATATTGTCACTTACGACTGGATTTTCAACGTTGGCGCACCACTCGGAACGTCATCTGCTGAGAGTCCGACATTCGCCTTCCCACAAGGAACTGGAGGTGAATATCCGATTCGATTAACAGTGACAGATGCAAACGGTTGTACTGATTTCGTTGAAGGTGAAATAATCATTCGTAACATATTCCAATATTATATCCCGAATACCTTCACCCCGAACAACGACGGATTGAACGATGCAGTGATGATGGTGGGAAGTGATATTGATGAAAACAAATTCAAACTCGAAGTCTTCAATCGTTGGGGAGATATCGTTTTCAGCGCTACTAATCCATCAACAGCTTGGACGGGCAATACTTACAATGGGGCTTACTATTGTCCGGAAGGTGTCTATAACTGGACCGCAGTTGTAATTTCAAAAACAACTGGAGAACGTTTTGAGATTCAAGGACACTTGAATTTGATTCGCTAACAAAAATCTTTTTATTGAGGCGCCCTCTAGGTTTATCTTAGAGGGCGTTTTAATTTCTATATGGCAGCTAATACAGTCTTCGGTTGGGTAATAAAAAAGAGGCTTCATCAAATGGAGCTCTTCAAGCAATACCCTATTGAGGTGCAAGAAGAAATTCGTCAAAAACTTATCGATGAGGCAGCGCTCACGACGTTCGGAAAGGAACATAATTTCGAGCACATTCATTCGCTTGAAGACTTCCGCAAGGCTATACCCCTTCGTTCTTACGAAGATCATTTTCCTTATATAGAAAAAATGATTCAGGGGGAAGGAAATGTGCTGTGGCCAGGGAAAACCAAGTGGTTCGCGAAGAGTTCGGGCACCACGAATAGCCGCAGCAAATTCATTCCCATCTCGAATGAGAATTTAGAAGAAGGACACTACAAAGGCGGAAAAGATTTGTTAGCCATCTTTTACAACCTTCGCGAAAATGCCGATTTGTTTTCTGGAAAAACGTTGATCGTTGGCGGAAGTACGAAAATGAGTGAGGAAGAAGAAAGCACCATTGGCGATTTAAGTGGAATTATTATTTCGAATTTACCTTTTTGGGTGGAAATGAAGCGCGTTCCTCAGCGAGAGATTTCACTCATGGATAATTGGGAAGAGAAGCTTGACGCTATGGCGCTCAACACTATGAATGAAGACGTGCGCGTGCTTTCAGGAGTGCCCAGTTGGACACTGCTCCTACTTCGTCGAATACTGGAATTGAAAAAAGCAAATCACATTCACGAGGTTTGGCCGAACCTTCAGATGTATATGCATGGAGGAATAAGCTTCGCGCCTTACCGCGAACAGTTCAATGCGATACTCCCGAATGGAACGACAGATTATTTCGAAACCTACAATGCGAGTGAAGGCTTTTTCGGAATTCAAGATCAACTGAACTCAAACGAAATGCTTTTGATGCTAGACTATGGCGTGTATTATGAATTCATTCCATTGGATGAATTGGAGAAAGAACATCCGAAGGCCTTCAATTTGGAAAAAGTAGAATTAAATAAAATTTACGCGTTGGTCATTACAACCAACACAGGTCTTTGGAGATACCTCATTGGCGACACGATTCGGTTCACGCACCTCTACCCTTTCCGTTTTCGGATAGTTGGCAGAACGAAACAGTTCATTAATTTAACCGGTGAAGAACTCATGGTGGAAAATGCGGAAAGCGCTTTGCGCAAGACTTGCACGCACATGAACATCTTCGTTGTAGAATACACCGTCGCGCCTTTTTTCCCGAAAGAAAATGAAACGGCGGCGCATGAATGGTTCATTGAATTTGAAAGCAACGACTTCGACTTTGATCGTTTTTGTTTTTTGTTGGATGAAAATTTACGCGATGAAAATTCGGATTACGACGCGAAGCGAAATACAAATTTGAATTTAGGATTTCCACTTATTCATAAAGGAAAGAAAGATGTATTTTATACGTGGCTGAAGAATCGGAATAAGTTAGGTGGACAACATAAAATTCCTAGATTAGCGACGGATCGTGTATGGTTAGAAGAGTTAATTGAATTGAATAAATGAGAAAGTCCATCGTGATTGTGTTTATGTGCCTATTTGCGTTTGTATTCCGCATACAAGCGCAACATCGTGTGCAATGCGATGCGCTGGGGAACATCTACGACGTTTGCACCGATCACATTTCAATGCACAGTTCCAACTTCAACATAGATTACAGACTGAGCACTTTGCAATACGGGACTTCTGGGCAATTGGACTTAACGAATCCGTTGGTTCCGTTTCTCTTTTTTGAAGATCAAGGATCGTTGGTATTCTTCGACAACAATTTGAATGTTTTGGAAGACCCTATATTCTTGAATGAAAAATTTCAAGGACAAATAACTTGCGTTTCTGGTTCGAAGGGCGATGCGCTGTGGCTGTACGACGCAAATTCAAGCACGCTGATTCGCACGAATAGAAAGTTCGAGGTACTAAGCCAGTCTGCGAATCTCTCATATCTCACCAAGTCTGCTCTTCAACCCAAACAAATTATTGAAAACGGACAGCGTGTTTATTTGTTAGATGCGGAGAAAGGAATTTTGTTGTTTTCGATTTTTGGAAATTTGGAATTGCAGTCTCAAACTTTTTCAACCCAAGACCCTATCTATCGTTGGAATGATGGCATCTATTTCCGGATGGAAAACGCGTTGTATGAATGGAAAAACACAGATCCGAATCCACGTATTTTGAGCTATTTCGAATTGAACGAATTGAACGATAAAAACACTTGGATTATTTGTGATGGTCAACTCTTCTACACTTCTCTTGAATCGGGCGAAATGCGAGAAATACTTATTCTTGAAAACTTAGAGAAATAAGCCTTCGAAAATCCATAATTTTTCTCTACTTTCGAACCTCATTTATTACCTAAACGAATTATGCATATAGCTATTGCCGGAAACATCGGTTCAGGAAAGACTACGCTTACAACTTTGCTTGCTAAGCACTACAAATACACCGCTCATTTTGAAGAAGTAGATAACAACCCATACTTAAGCGATTTCTATAAAGACATGCAACGTTGGTCTTTCAACTTACAAGTCTTTTTCTTAAGAAGTCGTTTTAGACAATTGATTGACATTAAAAAGAAGTCGAAGAAAATCGTGCAAGATCGCACCATTTATGAAGATGCTTACATCTTCGCTCCGAACTTACATGCTATGGGTTTAATGACCACGCGTGATTTCGAAAACTATACTGATTTGTTTGGTGTAATGGATGAATTCATTACTCCGCCAGATTTGCTCATCTATTTGCGCGCCTCAGTTCCTTCCTTGGTATTGAACATTCAAAAACGCGGACGTGATTACGAAGAAGCCATTCGCTTAGATTATTTAACGCGTTTGAATGAACGTTACGAAGCTTGGGCTACGACATACACGAAAGGGAAGTTGTTAATCATTGACATTGACAACAACCGCTTCCATGAGAACCCTGAGGACTTAGGAACCATCATTAGCGGTATCGAAGCGCAGTTGAATGGACTGTTCTAATTTACCGAACGAAGACTAAGGTTTTTTCATTGCTTAGATTGGTATTGAAGGAATATGTCTCCTTATCAAACTTTTGCAAATCCTTTACAGACTTCGGCTGTGTTTCAATAATGAAACGCGCCATACTTCCACGTGCTTGCTTAGAGAAGGTTGGAACGTTTTTCAATTCCTTTCCTTTGAGTTGAAGAAATTTAAATTGAATAATTTCTCTGTTGAAGTTTTTCGTGTCAATAAGCTTGAAGTACTCGTCAGAGGCTAAGTTCAACAAAAACCCTTTCGGCGAAATTTCATTTTCAAGATTTCTTGAAACAGTTTCACTCCAGTAGGAATAAAGCGTTTGCCCTGATTTCGTTTTGTAAGGAGTACCGACCATTAAACGATATGGAAGAACAGTATCTGTTGGTTTCAACACACCGTAAAACCCACTCAGAATTCGAAGAGACTGTTGCGCCTGTTTCCAATTCATCTTGGAGAATGATTTCGCGTCGAGCGATTTGAATGCTTCACCGCTGAAGAGCATAGCAGCGGGAATTCCTTTCGACAAGTCTTTTTTATTCCATTTTTGAAAACGCATTTGCGTGTTGGAAGCTAGCTCTTCCGTGATTTTCATTTTAGTCTTCCATTCATCAACACCAAGCGTTTTTAATTCCGCACAAAGCTTTTCTGTTTGCTGAATAAATTGTGGGAGTGTGGCTTCGCCTTTAAACTCGGGCGAGCCTTCGTTCATGAGTTTCGAAGGAGAAAGAATGGCAACGAAGAAAGAAGACATTAGAAGTTCGGTTTTAACAGATATTGAGAATAGAATTTATCAATTTCTTCCACTGCTTCTTCAGCGGTATCTACTACTGAAAAGAGCATCATATCTTCTTCATTGATGTTGTTCTCTTCCTCTAAGATGGTCTTACGAATCCAATCGACCAATCCTTCCCAGAAAGATTTTCCAACTAAAATAATGGGGAAGCGACCAATCTTGTAGGTTTGAATAAGCGTTAACGCTTCGAAGAATTCATCGAGAGTACCGAATCCACCGGGCATTACAACAAACCCTTGGCTGTACTTCACAAACATTACCTTACGAACGAAGAAATAATCGAAATTGATGCTCTTGTCGTAATCAATATAAGGGTTCGGGTATTGTTCGAAAGGTAGCTTAATGTTTAAGCCTACGCTTGCGCCTTGTCCGTCTTTCGCGCCAATGTTTCCGGCTTCCATAATACCTGGGCCGCCACCAGTAATAACACCATAACCTTTTTGCGTAAGCATGAATGCAATTTCCTTCGCGGTTGAATAGTACTTATTATCGGGCTTTGTTCGTGCTGATCCAAATATTGAAACGCACGGACCAATGGCCGCCATGCGCTCGTATCCTTCAACAAACTCCGAAAGAATTTTGAATATACTCCAACTGTCGTTCGACTTTAACTCGTTCCAAGAGCGCGGGGTAAACTTCCGCCTAACACGATCATCTTTTTCCATATCACTTTTATTAAGACTTATTCTTCCACAACAAATTGAAAACCCACTCCGTGCAGATTTATTATTTGAATACGACTATCCTCGGCAAAAAATTTACGAAGCTTAGCAATATAAACGTCCATGGTGCGAGCAACAAAGTACGATTCTTCTCCCCAAACTAAGTTGGCTAAATTTTCACGTGTCATTACATTGCCCTTTCCTTCGCAGAACGCCTTTAACAGACTTGCCTCTTTGTTGGTCAAATGCTGACGCATTCCACTTGGCCAAATAAGATAATTGTTAATGTTATCGAATGAATAATTTCCGATGGTGTACAATTCAGTTACAACATTCGTTGTTTCATGGCCTGTTCTTCGAATAATATTTTGAATTCTAAGGTTCAACTCTTGAATAGCAAATGGCTTGGTTATGTAATCATCGGCACCTAAAGACAATCCTTTCAACCGATCAGATAGTTGCTGCTTCGCTGTAAGAAATACAAAAGGCATTTCGGGAAAGAGCTTTTTAATATCTTCAGCTAGGGCGAATCCACTTCTAACCGGCATCATAACATCGAGCAAACAGATGTCGACCATTTCCTTTCCAAGCGCCAATAATCCTTCCCTAGCCGATTTACAACGAATAACCTCATGACCTAAATCGGTCAATTGGTCTTGAATTACGAAACCCAAGTTCTCATCGTCTTCAACCAACAAAATTTTACTCATCGTTTTTTAATGCCACCGGGATTTTTAACGTTACAGTAGTCCCCTCATTTTCTATACTCGTTACGAATATAGTTGAATTATGCGCATCCATCAACTGCTTCACAAGGTACAGTCCCAAGCCAAAACCTTTGATGTGATGCGTCTCTCCTATTGGCACTCGAAAAAACCTGTGGAATAATTCTGAGTGGTACATTTTATTAATTCCAATACCATTGTCTTCAATTTGAATAATTATTTGACCGTCCATCAACTTGCTTCGAATAATTACTTTCGGATTTTGAATATTGTACTTTAACGCGTTGTCAATTATGTTAATGAGAATTAACTCGAAAGATTTCCGATCGAAATTTATTTCTTCATTTTCCGCTTCCCAAATCACTTCAACACTTCCTCCATAATTCGCAAACTGCAATTGCATGCGTTCCAAAATTGCGTTAACCATCTCTTCCGGATTAAACATCTCTGTGCTTAAGTAGACCCCAGCTTTTGACATTCGAGCTACTTCCAACACACGATCCAATTCTTCACGCAGTTTCTCTCCTTCATTCCGAATAATTGAAATGTACTGATCTCTTCGAAACGGTTTGGTTTGAATATTCTCTTCCACCAAAACCTCCGCAGCCATAAGTATGGTGGAGAGGGGCGTTTTAATTTCATGGGTGACATTGTTTACGAAGTCTTGCTGCATAAGTGTCATTCTGCGCTCATTATAAAACGTACTTAATATGACGAAAACAACCGTTGTATAAATCAGCAACTGAATAACAAAAAACATCCAAAACTCACTTGCACTTGCCACTTCTGATATGGCTTCAACATAACTCAAATTGGGAAAAACATACGACTTAACAAACCAAGCCCCTGAAAACAAATAGGCTAAAAAGAGTAACACAAACGCCAAAGAAAACAAGCATATCACTTTTACTTTATGGTAGGTGAACAAAGATTTATCCATACTTATTTGAGCATAATTGCCCTCATTATTAATTTTGGTTGGAAGGAGATTTGGTTACTTTCGTATCAAATTTACTACAATAATGAAAGCATACGTTTTTCCTGGACAAGGTTCTCAATTTCCCGGCATGGGCAAAGACCTTTATGAGAGTTCTTCAGTAGCAAAAGAGTTGATGGAATCTGCAAATTCCATTTTGGGTTTTCGCTTAACCGATGTTATGTTCAACGGAACGGAAGATGAATTAAAGCAAACGAACATTACACAGCCTGCTATTTTCTTGCACAGCGTTGCAATGGCCAAAGCCATGGGCGATTCATTTCAACCATCGATGGTTGCAGGACACAGCTTGGGTGAATTCAGTGCGTTAGTGGCGAATGGGACACTTGAGTTTGCAGACGCTTTGAAGTTGGTTTACGCGCGTGCAATGGCTATGCAAAAGGCTTGCGAAGCGAATCCTTCAACCATGGCAGCTATTTTAAATTTGGAAGATGAGGTGGTTGAAAAAGTTTGCGCAGAAACTGAAGGTGTTGTGGTTGCTGCTAATTACAATTGTCCGGGACAGTTGGTTATCTCTGGAGAGAACGAAGCCATTGACAAAGCGTGCGAAGCCTTGTTGGCTGCGGGTGCAAAGCGTGCGTTGAAACTTCCTGTTGGCGGTGCATTCCACAGTCCGCTTATGGAACCTGCTCGCGTTGAATTGGAAGCTGCTATTGCTGCAACTCCTTTCCACACGCCTGTTTGTCCGGTTTATCAGAACGTGACGGCTTCAGCCGTTTCCGATCCGGAAGAAATTAAAAAGAACTTGATCGTTCAATTAACCGCACCTGTGCGTTGGACGCAAACCATGAATGCTATGATAGCAGACGGATGTAGCGAAGTCATTGAAGTAGGTCCGGGCAAAGTATTGCAAGGGCTGTTTAGAAAAGTAAGTCGCGATTTGCCTTTGAGCAGCGGCGCAATTTCAGAATAGATGAGCTTATTTCTTCCAACCAAAATGTTCTTCGGCCATTTGTAGAATATCTCCACCAATAGCCAAACATGCGGTTGCCGCAGGAGAAGGGGCATTCAGCACATGAATGCTCCTTTTTGTATACTCTATTCTGAAGTCGTCGCGTGTATCGCCATCTTCTCGAAGCAACAAGGCTCGAACTCCCGCTCTTCCTGGCTCAATATCTTCCATTGTTAAAGATGGAACTAAACGCTGAAGCGTTTTCAAGAATAATTTTTTACTGAATGCTCTTCTGTATTCATCGATTCCAAATTTCATGTTGGAAAAGAATAGCTTCCATGTGCCCATGTATGTCAGCGCATCCCAAGTGTCTCTGAAACTGAAATCGGTTTTTCCGTATCCTTCACGTTTAAAGGTGAAGACCGCGTTTGGTCCGCATTCTACTGATCCGTCTACCATGCGGGTAAAGTGAACGCCTAGGAACGGGAAGTCTGGATTAGGGACAGGATAGATTAAGTTCTTTACTTTGTGTTTGGCCTTCTCGGTTAATTCGTAATAATCTCCTCGGAATCCAACAACCTGTTCTTTCAAATCAATTCCATCTTTGCGCGCCAAGCGATCGGCTTGAAGTCCTCCGCATACAATGAGATTAGCAGCTTCGTATTCCCCTTTGTTCGTTTTGACAATTGTTGCGTCTGCAAGATGTTCAAATTTCAGAGCCTCTTCAGAAGTGTGAACCTCAGAGAGTGGATTCAAGCTTAAAGCAAGTTCTGCCATTTTATTAGTCGCGCCTTTGAAATCTATGATGCCGGTGCAGCCAATAAACAATCCGTCGATTCCAGTGCAGTGCGGTTCAATTTCTCGAATTTCTTCCGGAGACACTCTACGCATGTCTTCAATGCCATTGTCTACGCCGTGCTGCTGTATTTTATTGAGGAATGTGAGTTCAGATTCGTCAACTGCAACAATGAGTTTGCCGCAAACATCGTGACTTATGTTATGCTCCTTCGCGAAAGCTACAAGCTCTCTTCTTCCATTCACGCAATTGATGGCTTTCTTCGAACCGGGTTTGTAATAAATTCCAGAATGAATAACGCCGCTGTTGTTTCCCGTTTGGTGATCGGCTAATCCGCTTTCCTTTTCCAACAACAATATTTTCTTATTCGGATAAGCCATTTGTATTTTATACATGGTGGCAGCACCAACTATTCCTCCTCCTACAATAATCACATCGAATGAATTCTTCACGGTTCTCTATTTTGGTTGCAAAAATAAACCTCGGAACTAGCCGAGGTTTAAAAATTCTTTATTCAACAAGAAATTATTTTTCTCCTGATTTCTTGCAACAGTCTTTCTTCTCTCCTTCTTTGCAACCCTCTTTCTGCTCGCCTTTGGTGGCTGCATCTTTAGAGCAACATTCTTTGTTCTTTTTTCCTTTCTTTCCTTTTTTAGCGTCAGCGGCTGCGCTTTTGCTGCAACATTCTGATTTACCCTCAGTCTTGGTTGCAGAACACTCTTTCTTTTCAGCGCTTTGAGTAGCGGCTGACTTGCTGCAACATTCTTTTGATTTGGTACATTCTGTTTTCTTCTCAGAGGTTGTAGTAGTCGTTTCAACCTGTGCTGATGCTACTCCTGCGAAGAAGATAGACATTGCTACGAACGCGATAAGTTTTTTCATTTTGCTTGTAATTTGAATCAAATATAGTGAAGGCATGTTTTAACGCAATAGAAAATAATAAAAGTCTTATTTTCGTTGCTGGAAATATGATAAAGCTGCACCCCAAACACTCGAACACCTGGACTTCGTCTATTATCATAGGCGTTTTGGGCTATGCTTTTGTTATGTTGTTTGGTTATTTCATTAGCTCATCTCCCGACAGACTTATTGTGAAGCCCATTGTTCCTGTGGTTCAAGAGATGGAAGTTGAGTTGGAAGAAGCTCCGGCAGAACAAAGCGGAAACGATGATGATGGAAATTCAATGATGAGCGAAGCGGTTCGAAACTTAATTGCTTCAACAGAATCTGCACGTGTGAATGAAGAGGTGAATTATACCGGAGATGAAAACAAAACGGGCAATGCTGGCGAGCAAGGCGCTCAGAGCGCAGCGGACTATGAGAAGCAAATGCGTGATCAGCTCATGACCAATCATACCGATCATTCTGCAGGACTAGCGACTAGCCCTGAACGTTCCTCTTCCAACAATAACAATAAAGCAACCGAGCAAGGAGGAAATACCAGTTATTCAGGGCCCGTTACCGCAACATTTACATTGACTGGAAGAAGCATTAAGCAAGCACCCAAGCCCACATACAAATGTAAAGGAGCGGGAACAGTAGTGATAAACATCACCGTTGATGAATGGGGAAAAGTTGTGAGTGCTAAAATGGACGAGGCTCGTTCCTCGAAAGACGCGTGTTTGTCGGCGGAATCTGTTGCTTACGCGCAACGTTGGTTGTTCAGTGGATCTTCAAGCAAAGCGCAATCGGGAACTATTTCTTTCACATTTAGCGCGCAGTAGCCACGTAATCTGCAAGGTATTCGAAGTGGGGAGTTAATTTTCCTTCAAGCGTTGTCTCCGTTCCCCTCCACAAAATTCCATCGGCATCGTTATTCAGCAAAGCGGGTATAATGCTCTTAATGATTTCGCTTCCGAAATCTTCGCTTGCGTCTTTCGGAAGTTCACACGGAAGATTGTCGATGGACATCACCGCCACTGCATTTTCATTTCGAAAATCAATTTCACTTCCTGTTGCAGGATCGTATCCGAAAATAGAATCGCTTACTGTACTTGCTTTAATGGTGCAAGCAATTGGACCGTTCAAATCGCACGAAACATCTGCCACCACTTGACATCTTTTATTTTGTTGGAAGAAAGACTGGTCGAGTAATATTGGATTCTTCGCGTTCCACAAGTGACAGGCAAAGTAGATGTCGGCATGTTGAACATACTCACCTAGTGCGCTAGTATATAAACTCGGATTTGCGTAAAAATCTGATTTGTTGAAAGGCGTTCCATCGACGCGCTTGTACATCTCGGCTGTGTCTATGTGCGTGTACACTCCGCCCTCCGAAGGGTTATCTAAAAACTCTTGAGGAGCAACGCGTTTAAGGTTAATGATGTCCATCATTTCTTGCGCGCCATTCCCTACTCTACCCCATCCGGTAAGAACTGCTCGGACATTTGTAAGATTGGCACTTTTCAAAATGGCATCAAACTCTTCCCTTCCACTTAAAGTAATTGGAGAAGGCATGTTGAATCGATTGTGCTTCAATCCGAAAGTTCTTACTCCTTCGTACACACCAACAATACCAGCGTATCGGCCGAACCCTATGATTCGTTTTCCGTCTGCGCCTTTTAACGCTTCGTAATCGATCAACGAAATTTTCTTTTCGAGAATGGTAGCGAGAAGCTTTGCGTTGTAGGGTTGTTTCTTCAGTGTATGAGAAAAGAAGAAATATTTTTTATTTGGAATTAACGAAGCTGCGGGGACTTCCTTCACACCGAATAAAAAATCGCAATCAGAAACATTGTCTGAAACTAAAATTCCTTGTTGAGTATATTCTGAATCTGCGAAGCAGCGGTGCGGGCTTGTTTCAACGGATATTTCAATTTGCGGAAATTGTTCCATAACCTGTTTGCATTGCGCTGGGGTCAGTGGCACTCTGAAATCGGGTGGTGATTTCCGCTCTTGAATAATACCGATTTTAATTTTCGTCATGGAGTTGAAAATAGGTTTGCGAAGATAAGTTGCAAGTTCCTTGCAATCGCCTTTCAAATAGACTAATTTTGCATTGCAATTCTGTGCTACTGTTTAGGGCCCGACCTTGGATTTGACAGCAAGAAGAAGCAATTTGTAAGCATGCAGAGCGCTTGGTATTCTCGCTCTTAAATCTCGGGGTATCAGTCATAACTGACAACAATTCATACGCACTTGCTGCCTAATCACTGTATGTGATTACGCTTAATCTAGCTCAAGGAGTTAGACAAGTAAGTCTCGCCAACGACCCCGCTCCTGGTAGTTGGTAATGAGGCTTCGCCGAAGGGAGATCGCCAAAGACAAATTCTGTAGTCGGAGGTTAAAAACACAGGATAAGCAAGATTTTGGATGTTATTAAACTGCGTCTTGTCGAAAACCACTAAATAACTAAGCATGTAGAAACCCTTTTGATTCCTTGTTTGGACGCGGGTTCGAACCCCGCCGGGTCCACAAAAAAAGCCTCGAGAGATCGAGGCTTTTTTTTCGTTACTTCCGAAGTAATTCAAAAAGTTCTGTGTTTACATAGAGTGTTTCTTTCCAAGCTTTCTGCGATTTGAGCACCTTAATTTTTTCAAGCTCCTTCAGATATTTCGCAGCGGTGATCCTGGAAATAGAAAGACGATTTTCTAAA
Organism: Flavobacteriales bacterium; assembly: GCA_044239865.1. Lineage (GTDB taxonomy): Bacteria > Bacteroidota > Bacteroidia > Flavobacteriales_D > Sanyastnellaceae > CAIZGX01. Next base: position 472,496 of record JBIIAO010000001.1, on the reverse strand, counting down.
AATTCACTTTTACAATAAGGCTGTTCAAACAACAATTCTACCAGTTCTATGCTATATATTTTAGGCAGCCGCTTTTGAACTTTGTCTTTCGTTTTCTCTAGTAATTTGTTTATCGATATTACTTGTCTTAGCGCCATCCTCGAGGCAAACTCGACCCCTTTCAGGATATACAGCACCCAACCTTCCCAATTATTCTTTGTCCTCACTTCTTGAAGAAGGTTGTAATATTCGGCCTTGTTCTCAATTACATAACCACTTAAATACACTACAGGCTTTTCAATAAGTCCCGACATAATAAGATAGAGAATATTTATTATTCTTCCGGTTCTTCCATTCCCGTCATAAAAAGGATGAATACTCTCAAATTGATAATGCTGCACAGCCATTTTTATCAGGTAGGGAACTTCGTCTCTTTCGTTTATATACTTTTCGAAATTCCCAAGCAAACGTAGAATATCATCTATGTTATCTGGTGGCGTGTAAACCACTTTCCCTGTTTTTGAACTTCTCAAGGCGGTGCCAGGCAGCTTTCTTAATCCGGCGTTATTGTCTTCAAGCCTTCTCTGAATCTCAATAATTGCATTAATTGTCAAAAATCCATTTTTCTTTATAAACGTCATTCCGTAAAGCAATGCTTCTCTGTAGCGAAGTACTTCTTTTGTAGCACTATCGATTTGAACGCCATTCGCCGACAAGGCGGTATATAGTTTATCTTGAGTGGTAATGACGTTCTCGATTTCAGAGCTTGCACTTGCCTCCTTCAGTATTGCCGCGTTGAGTAAAATATTTGGATTAGGAAGAATATTCACCATCCCTTTCAATTCGGCCAAAACAACGGAGGAATTAACCAATTGCTTTAAAATCTTATTCGACTCCAAAATAGCAAGCGTAGGCGGCAACAATGGCAAATTGTTATAGGCCACGTTGTTATCAACATACTCAACGACACGTTTTTTCACTATTTACCTCCAATCTAATTTGAATTATCATGTAAAAATAACACTATTTTCTTTACATGATACGGTTGTCATGTATATTTTTTTTTAGGTAAAGAATTTTCAAATGAAAAAGCTGAAATAACTACTTCGCAAACTCGACCTTTTTCAATTTGTTCCATCCTCCTCTGGTGAAGTCAGGAATTTCAACAGGAGCGGAATTGTTGTTCAATGAAATTTCAGTGAGTGGACCGAGGCAAGACCACTCGGCTAAATCGTACACGTCCATGTCTAGCGGCAATCCGTTGTGAAGACAATACATCAATCGATAATCCATGATATAATCCATTCCGCCATGTCCGCCTACTTCTTTTGCTTTTTCCTCAATTTCAATGACAATCGGATGTTTGTACTTCAACATAATAGAATCTTTCATTCCATCTGAAACATAATCGTGCGCGGTGAATTTTAGATTATTTGGGTTTAAATCTTCACTCAACATTTTTGAATCGAGCGCATACCCTTCAAACGGATATTTATCTGCGAATCCTTTCGTGCCTGTGAGCTGATACATTCGTGTATAGGGGCGAGGAGTTGCGACGTTGTGTTGAATTTCAATGGTCTTTCCCATCTCGGTTCGGATCATGGTTGTGGTGTGATCTCCATTTTGGAAATTGCTTAATTCTGTATTTGTTTTCTGTTTGATGTGTGCTGGAATATTAACCACTTTCGTGTCCATGGAAACGAGGTAATTCATTTTATCTCCGCGATGAATATTGAGTGCGAAGCACGCTGGGCCCATTCCATGCGTTGGGTAAATATCTCCGCGATGTTTCTGATTGTAGTCCAGACGCCAGTTGTTCCAGTAGTATTTCCAGAAAGGTTCCAAGTTGTGAATGTAAGATCCTTCCGCATGAAGAATTTCTCCGAATAGCCCTTGTTGAGCCATGTTTAAAGAAGTTAATTCGAAAAAATCATAGACACAATTCTCCAACATCATGCAGTGTTTGCGCGTCTGCTCTGCAGTGTTTATCAATTCCCACATCTCCTCCATTGTCAGTGCACCGGGAACTTCAACAACGACATGCTTTCCGTCTTTCATTCCTTGAATAGCCATCTTGGCATGATTCAACCAATCGGTGCAGATGTATACAAGATCTACATTTGGGAGTGCTGTTACCTTTTTCCAAGAATCTTCACCAACGAATTCTTGAGCTGCGGGAAAACCGCGTTCTTTCAATGTCTCGTTGCACGACTTCACATTTTTTTCCACCATGTCGCACAACGCAACAATCTCTACTCCGTCTATGTAAGTCAAGCGACTTACTGCCTCTGAACCGCGCATACCCAAACCAATAACTGCGACGCGCACAACAGGAATAGGTTCACACGCTAAACGCAAAACATCTTGCTGTCCTTTCGGACGTTTGGGTGTTTTGGTTTTTATTGTTTGCGCACAAGCTTGCGACGAAACGCTTGCAAATAGAACAAACAAGACAAGTGTTCTAATGATATTGAAAGGTGGCAAAGTAAAAAGTTTCATTCGAATAAGTATGAATTGGTTGTGGTTGAAGGAGTTTAAAAGTAAGGATATTTCTCAATTTTCAGAATTGCTTTATTGTATGATCAGAAATGATTGACAAAAAAGAGCCCGAAATATTCGGGCTCCTATAATTATGCGCACTAAAATTCTAGCTAGCAGCCTTAATAAGGCTATTTACTATAAGTGCATAAACCAAAATAAGAATTCCATTCACAATTACGTAAAGCGGAATTGAAGAGCTGAAAAACGAGAATACAACATGACTCAAAAGTCCTACCACAAAGAAAATTGAAGATAAGACTCTCACGTTTGTAGACACTCCTGCCGTTTCAAACCTAATTCCAATTGTACAAGCAAGTGTTACTGCGAAAAAAACAAATCCGCCTATGGTAATAAGCAACTTGTTTTCCTCAATATCCATGGAATAGAATCCAAAGCTTATTAAAGCACTTATTGCAATTGCAATAATTAATTGAAAAAATTTAACTTGAGTCTTCATAGTTGTAATTATATACTTGGTGTAAAAGGTGGTGGAGTTAATGCTACTAATTTCAGAACGTCAGGAAGCCTTTCAGCGAATTGCCATTGAGACATTCCTGGTTTCCAAACATATGTATCCTTCGTAATTTTCTTTTCAGTTATTAAACGAGAAAACTCCTTTTCAGAAAAGGGACCCGCTGGATTACCATCGAGAACAGCATAATAGAGCGGCGCTACCATAGCGTTGTTCGCTTGTGCCACACCATTCACCTTCATGTTTTCCATTGCTGAATTCATAGTACCGACCATTTGCTGTGCTACAGCCATGCCCATACCGAATTCCATTAACCGATTCATTGAAAAAAAGCTATCGTCGTTCATAAACTAAATTATTTACAGATATAAGAAGCTAACGTCTTTTGAAGACCGATTACATCGATTCCTTTTTTAAGCTCTTTCTTCAATGAAGTTGGAGAACCTGAAATCCATATCTCTATTTCGCAGTCAGCATCAAAAGAACCTGCTGTCTCAACTAAGAAATGGGTAATTGATTTATAAGGCACTGAGTGATACTCTTTTTTTGAACCAGTCATACCTTGAACATCTTGCATAATCAAACGCTTGTTGGTAAACACCCATTTATCTCTGAAGATTTTAAAGGCTGCTTCAATGTTCTCTCCGTCAAACAATACACTTGCAAATTCTGTTTGCAATTCTGCCGGATTTAATTCCGTCGCATTTCCCATTAAGTTTGATAAAAAACTCATTTCTTATAGATTTTTTTCTGTTTTTCCTACTCGTAAGGCTTTTCGGATTCCGCCATATTTTCTTTTAGTTTCTAGATTCTAGTAACAAAAATAATTACGGCATTGGTGGTGGTGGCGGTGGTGGTGGCATTGAACCAAACAAACTAGATAGTTCGTTTACTCCTCCTGCTGCTTCCCAACCTGCCATTCCCTGTTTCCAAACAAGCGTTGTTGTTGTCAGTTGACCGTTCTGAGACATCTGCTGCAACTGCTGCATGTTGTAAGGCCCCATCGTTTGTCCATTAACGGCAACACTGTATTGTATCTGCGGTGGTGGTGGTGGAACATTTTGTTGGTTTTGAGCTTGCTGCCCCATGTTGTTCATCATGCCAGCCATTTGCGTTCCCATTGCTCCGCCCATCATCATGCCGGTCATCATGCCAGCTGGATTCATGGCTCCTCCTCCACCCATGCTGCCCATTTCACCTAAACTAGAAGCAGCTGTTTTTAACACATCTGTTTGCTGATTAAGTCCATGAGCACCAATGAAGTTGGTTTCTGTTTGCAGCTTCTGAGCACGCTGAGCCTCTTCACGTTGAATACGAAGTGTTTCCTCCATATTCCCAGCGTTAATGCTTTGCATGTCATTTAAATTCTTAACGTTAACTTCGGTCTGAGCAGCATACATTTTCTCTTGCTGATCTCGAGTTACCTTAAGGAGTTTTTTGTACCCTTCACTTTCTTGATCCATTTCAAGCGAATCAATATCAAAGCGTTTCAAGTTTACACCAAAATCTTCAGAGAAAGCGTCCTTTAATTTTGCCTTTAAAGTCTCATTTATGAAATCAAGATTCTCTTCTATCTGAACCAAATTCAATGGATTGGTTCTGTTGATATTCATTACTCCAGACTTCACACTACTCGTAACAGCTGACTTAATCAGGTTCTTGAAATCATCAAGTTCAAAATTGATTAATCGTGTATTCTTGATGAATAATTTATAGTCCGTGATGTTGAAAATGATTTGACCACGAACCGACATAGGAACCGGAAAATCGGGCAAACGACTGTCTGTTATATTAAAGTAAGGAACGCCAAATTTAATTGGAACGTTTCCCGCCAAATTAATAAAGTATATCTCCGCTTGGAAGGGAGATGCCCCACCGAAGGCTGCTCCTACTATACCCGAAAGAACAGGGAAGTTTGCGGTTTTAATCGTCTGATCATAAGGACCAACAATATAATCCTGCATAGCCCCATCTTTCTGTTTGTAAACGAAAACAGCCAACTCGCCATCTTTTACTCGCAGACTGCTTCCAAAACGAATCGCGTTTTCCTTGTTCGTTGAATTTGCTGCGCCAGATGGTCGCCATTTCCAAACTAAATATTCTTGTTCATCACAGCGAATGACATCCATCATTCCGCCTTCCGATTTATTTCCAAAAAGTCCCATTTATTTTTTTGATTTGGTTTTTGATTTTACAAAGAGTACTCTGCCTCTACTTCAATTCTATTCTCCTCAGGCATCTGATTATTGATAGCTTCCTTCTTTTTTATAAAGGTTTTGAAACTTTCTCTTTCGATTGACTCCGTATCATAATCTTTACTGTTCTTCGTCCAAACTATGCCACCTAACTCTAAAGCTAAATTTTCATAATCCTTAGAACTAAGCATTACCTTTAAAGCATCGAGTTTAATGGTCAATTGCGCCAATTGCAATTTACTCTTCATTTCAACAATTTGCTTCTCATCTTTCAACTCAAGAATCAATTTGTCAGCTTCATCAAAACTTCCTGATTTAATAAGATTCTCAATCTTAGCATTCTCTCCTTTTTGAGCAACTTTCGCTGTATCCTCTGAATTACTTGAAATAACAGCCATTACAATTAAAACTACTACCACTACAGCAAAAAGAATTGCAAAGTGAATCACTTTTGTGTTATTACTTTTAACAGCAGCACGCGCTTGATTGGCCATTTTATCAACATCTTCAAATGACTTCTTATCATTTTTCATAGCGATAGAAGCTTTCGAATGAATCTGCTCAATTTTCTTCAGCCATATTTTATTCCAAGTGTCTTTGTACTTGGTTTCTTCTGAGAACGCGTTAAAATAAGTATTGCTGTTAATTTTACTTGTTGCCAAACTTAAGAATTCTAAAATTTCTTCTCTAGAAACAGGTACTGGGAAATTCATAATTAATTCTTCTTTGCGAGAATCGGTCGTAGACCACTTTCCTGGCTTTGACTTATTTAAAAAGAAATTTACAATTTTAAGAGGCAACATGAATGGCCAGAAAAACATCCATTTCAGAATTGTACCAATTCCAATATTGTTTGAAGAATCATCGGTAGAATAGATACTATCTTTTCTATTCGCTTCAATTTCATCTAGCTTTTCGAAAAACTTAATCAAGTTTTGTGATGCCTCCACGCCTCTAAATTCCGTTCCGCAATCACTACATTTTGTAGCGAAAGTCTCAGCTATAGCACCACAAGCAGGACATTTTCTAACATCTCCCAATTTGTCGGATTTCGGAGCCGCAGTGCCCGCTGCTGTCTTTTGTTTTTCAAACAATTTTGCATCCAAAACCATTTCAAATTCATCTAAATCAAGACCAGCTGCTTCAGCTTTCTTAAATAGAATTTGTTTTTCTTTTTCTGTTAACTCACCATCGGCCAAAGCCATGTTAATGAGATTTTCGATTTGTTCGTTGTACATTTTAAAACTCTTTTTTTGAATGGTTAAGGGATAAAGTTAATGATAATGAATTAATGCTTGTCAAAAATTCCACTCGAAATTAACAATTATTTTTTAAAACCAGCATTACCATTCCGTAAATAATATTCGATTCGTTCAATTTTTCCAAAGACTTATTACTTTCACACTCCAAATATTTCATCATGAATTTCAAATCGACACTTATTTTATCAAGCCTTATTGCGCTTTCACTTACCAGCTGCTCTGTTTATTACACCACTACTGAAGTTGATTCTAGCTTGAAATCGACAGTGGATCAGGTGAATGCTACCATTCAAAAGCTCGACGGACAAGTGGCAACGATGGAAAAAGAATTCCAAGAAATTCAGTGCGACCAAAAATCTCCTGACTTCGTTCGTGCCTATGAAATGCTTACAGATATTGATGCTGAAATGAAAGCCATTGGTGAAAAACGAATATTTGTAAATCAGATTTACGTTCAGTTTAAAGATTATACGAAAGGAAAAGATAAAATTCAATCGGGAACGCCGGAGTGGGAAAAAGTAAAAGATGCGAAAGTTGCGTTGAAATCCACCCTCGAGAATATTCAAACCGATGGAAACGCTGTTGTGGAAAATGCAACTGCTTTCAATGCGTTTGTGACGAAGAGTATTGTACCGACGATTCAACTTTGCGATGTTGCGACTTACACCACTCAATTCGAAAAAGCAATTTCCGATTTAACGCTAAACCAGAAAAAAGTTGGAACTGAATTGACTCAATATCAAAAGCAAGTGACAGAATTAATCTCGAAGTATTCTGCGTCCAAGCCTGCGTTATGCAAAGAGCTCAGTAATGATCTTCAAAAAATAAACACCGATGTTACGCAAATCAGTCGCATTAAAATGAATTTGCAAATGGCGGTGAATTCATTCAAAACAAATACACAGGGCAAGACTAAAATTTATTCGTGCAGCAGCGATTGGAAAGTTGTAACCGATGCCGAAACTGCAGTTAACGCTCAGCAGAAAGAAGCAAATGCGTTGCAACAATCTATTCAGACCACTGCAACGCATTTGCAAACTCTTGTTATTGCTCTGGGGCAATAAACGTATATTAGTGCTTCACTAAGAAGCTTATGCTTCCCGCTTTCCCTGACTTTTCAGACCTCAAGGTGTAAATTCCTTCCGCGTAGTTCTTCACGTTAAGCGTGACAACATCTCTGTTTACTTTCGAACTGTAAACGAGTTTTCCGGTAGCATCGAACAATTGAAATGGTGAACCTAATTCAAGTCCTTTGAACGATACATTTTCGTTTGCTGGAGAAGGATAAGCCACAACCATTGACAAGCTGTTCTCTTCTATTCCAGCGCAAATTTCAATCACAACAGAAACAGTTTCCGTTGTAGCACAACCGTTCAAATCATAGGTATACGAAATATCGTAAACTCCGTCGCCGATTGTTGCGGAATTAACTTCTCCCGTTGAACTAGCGGGTGATCCAAACACCCCTCCAGCCGGAGTTGCGGTTAATTGCGCAATGTCTAAAAAGTTTGAACAAAGCGTGTCTGCTGAAGAAGTTAAAGAAACAATTGGATATTGTGTTACCGCAATAGTAGTAGTTACTATGCTATCACAACCATTTGCCGAAGCCAATACATCTGTGAATACACCTGCGGTATTGTATGTGTTGTTTCCAACAGTAATAACTTCTCCTTGACACAACGAAATGTTCTGCTGAATCGCAACTCCGTTCGCATCGTCGATCAATCCATTGCAATTATCGTCAATGTTGTTGTTACACAATTCCATTGCAATAGGATTCACTGCAGCCGCGTTATCTGAGCAGTCCGTGTTGTTCGCAATGTACCCAACTGGCTGCGCGCAATTGCTAACTGATGCATTCGGATTTCCAAAACCGTCTCCGTCAATATCTGCGTAATAAACGTTCGTAGTAATTCCTTCGTCGATTAGTCCATTACAGTTTTCATCGGCCGCATTGCAAATCTCTGTTGCGCCAGGATTAATTCCCGCAGCAACATCATTGCAATCAGTATTGCTTGCTACATATCCGAATGGAATCGAACAACCCGCAATTGAAACTGCGCTGTTTCCAAAACCATCTCCATCTGCATCTGCGTAATATGTCACTGCTGCTTGAACAACAACTGTTGAAGATGTTGTATTATTTCCCGCTGCGTTTGTAACTGTTAAGGTAACCGTGTAAGACCCTGCTGTTGCATAAGTATAAGTTGGGTTCGCTAATGTTGAAGTCTGACCGTTACCGAAATTCCACAAGTAAGAAGTTGGCGTTCCCGTTGAAGTACTTGTGAAAGAAACCGTTGTGTTCACACAAGCTGAAGTCGGCGCCGTGAAGCTCGCAACCGGCGCAACCGGCGCAGAATTGTATATACCCATTCCGAATCCAGAGAATCCGGTTGTGTATGTTGAAGTGAATGTGACGTCGGTTGCGAAGGCACCAAGTGTTGCTGCCACATCATTAATTGTAAACGTACCGAAGTTAGCAGGAGTAACCGCTGAGATTGCGCTCGTGTTTCCGTTTACTTTGATCATTTCAATGTTATTGCGGCTGTTACCAGTTGCGGTTTCCCATGCAGCAACTTCATTCTCTTTGTAGTAAAGGGTAATCGTATAGTTTCCTGTTGCAGAATTATTTGTTGGAACAACTTTGAAAGTCTTCGACATTAAAAAGTTAGGAGCGTTGTTCGTTGTGAAGGCCAATGCTGTTGGAGTAGTTCCTTGACGGTCTACCATTACATCTACGCAACCGTAATCGAAAGATGAGTTGTTCTGAATCTTCATCATAATCTTCGATGACGTTGGATCTGAGAAATAAACGGTTCCATTTGGACCCAGGTATGCTTGATCTGGAGCAGCTGTATTCACTGCGGTCTGAATTCCGGCAGCGGCTTGCCCAGTTACGACCACATTGTCAATTGAACAGCCGTACAAATAGCCACCACCATCGCCGTAGTTAAATGCAAGCATCAAGTTAGCATTTCCAATATACGGAGTTAAGTCAACCGTATACGGAGCCCAAGCAGTGTTGCCCGGAAGCGTGAAGATATTTGTGAATGTTGTTCCACCGTTCGTCGAGATTTTCACCCTTGCAGATTCAGTAACGTTCTGCCACGTATTCCCTAAGAAAAACGCATCGAATGTCAACGAAGCTCCGGTGTATCCTACCAAACTGAATACTGCAGATTTCAAATCAACATTGGCTTGAGTACAATTACAAGCGTCGTCGTTAATCCATGCAAATTGAGTTGTGTTTGTAACAGGAACCGTATAAGGCGTTGTTGAAGCCGCAGCTGCTAAACCTACTTGCCAGGCTGTGTTTCCTGAAGGATTCAGCGTAGTGAAAGGAGCTAAGCCAGTGTTGAAGTTTTGCGTAAACACTGTTGTTGGAACAGTAACTGCTGAAGGAAGAACATCATCATCGTTAATGGTTACCGTAACCGTTTGATTCAACGTTCCTGCTTGTGCGTTTCCGCCATTTGCGTTCAGGCTATATCCAAGAGTTATAGTTTCATTTCCTTCCACATAATCATCGTTGTAAACATGAATAACAATGTTACCCGTTGTTGTGGTTGAATTGAATGTTACCAATGGAGTAGCTACCACATAGTCTAAGTTGTTCGTTGCGGTTCCTCCAGTGATATTCACCGTAGCTGTTGTTGTTTGTGTTGGAGCTGCTCCAATTGAAATTGGAATATTCACGACAACGTAATCTAAACAGTTGTTGTTCACGTTTGCAGCACTCTCGTTTGCAGAAGTTGTATTATTCGAAAATTGAACCGCAGCTGAACAACCAGGAATCGTGAATGCTGCGATACGGGTAGACCAGTTCGCTGCAGGATTGTACATACCTGTGAACCAAAAGGTCTCGCCATCTGCAGGATCCAATCCCAAGGCATTGTAATCGCCATATCGATTGCTGTTGTTCGCAGCAGTTCCCGCAACGATAACCGTTTCCGGTTCGGTCATGGTATTCAAAGCGTCACACGATTTACGTCCCGTGTATCTCAAAGAAGGATAAACCGTGCTACTTGATACGTTGTAAGCCAAACCAATATTTCCTGAAGCTGAAATACCAATAGAGGCCATCCAACGGTGGTTGGCATCCGGAGAATAAGTCGCTTGCTGGTAAATGCTCCATGTTCCTGAAGTTCCACCCGTTCTGCGTAATTCGTACCAACGAATTCCTGCTTTGTCATTTCCATCTACGTCGGCAGCGTGACAGCAAACAATACTCTCGTGCGTACCGAAATTTCTGTAGTGAATGCGGTTCATCAATACCTCACGAAGGGGATCCAATGTCGTTCCAGAGCCCGGCTGTGGAACACATGCAAATGAAGTGTACCCGCAGAGCGAAGAGTTAAATGCGGCAATCGGAAGTGTTGCTACCTGTGTGAGCGACGAACTCGCAGGAGTCGTCCAGTTAATATTGAACGCCCACATTTCAAGCCCATCCGAAGTTGCTCCCCAAGAATCGTCGCGCATACGCATAACGTATGCTGGTGTTCCTGCCGGAGGCAATGTCGTTCCATTCAAGCTAACCGGAGTGGCTGCTTGAAAACCTATGGTTCCAAAAGATGCTAGAGTGAAGCGCTGAGCTGTTGTAGAAGCTCCTCCTGCTAGCATAGTAGTGCGATTAATTGCATAAACCGCAGGGCTACTCTCGTTCGATGTAATTATATAGGCATTGTTCCAAATTGAATATTTCGGATAATCAGGAAAATTTGGTGCAGTGAACGTGTACTTGTACCATGTTCCTAAAGGATCTGGTGTTGAAGAAACTGCAATTGAAAATTGATTTCCAGTTGCTGTAAACTCACTCAAGAACCAACGATTCGCTAATTCATCATACAAGACGATTGGATCTCCTGCCCCACCTGGCTGACCAAAGAAGGTGTCGAAATATGTCTGTGCCTGAACTTGTGTTCCCGCCTTGTTCCATATTTTAAAATAAGCCCCTGAACCTCCGTTGATCATTTGAATCACGTGGTTGGGGCCAACATCTACAGACGGATCTGCGGGACTCACACTGGTGTTACCAATACCGTTGAACGAAAGCGTTAAGCCTCTGTCATCTGTTGCGGGATGAGGGTATTCCGTTTGCAACGCTGGATCCATTCCCTTGGGCAATGCGTCTGCGTTAATTTCTGGATATAACGACCATCTCTTCTTTGGGTGGTAGCCAATCTTATTTTCCTTTGTTTGTTCATTCGGAAAATTAGGATCGGCTACAAAGTCACGCAAGGCAACTGTCTCTCCCAAGTATTCAACTTGAATGATATCTGGATTCAACAAAAAAGTTTGTTGTTTGTCTTGCGCATTCAGTCCAAGAAATCCGCTAAAAAGAAATACTGCCGTGTATAATTTCCGCATGCAAAATAAATTTTCGACAAGATAATTAATAAGGTCATGAACCTACAAAAAAATAGTAGGCTTATCTTTGAATTTCTAATCCAATTACTCAGAACAAGACAATATTTCCTTTTCATCATGAAATTCGATCATCATATACATTCCGTTGAAAAAGCTCTTTCGATTTGGGAAATCCCACAAGAGTCGATAAACCTAGCAGACCCCATTCGTTATTTACTCTCTTTAGGTGGAAAACGCATTCGTCCAGTCCTGACGCTGTTGGGACACGAAATGTTTAGCGGAAATCCGGAACAGGTTATGTCGCAAGCCCTTGCTGTGGAAGTCTTTCACAACTTCACACTTATGCATGACGACATCATGGACAATGCACCTCTTCGTAGAGGAAAGCAAACGGTGCATGAAAAATGGAATGTTAATGCAGCTGTATTAAGTGGAGATGCCATGATGGTTCAATCCTACGACTTACTGCTAAAAAATCAGGAAGATAAATTTGTTGAATTGTTTCAATGCTTCAATCAGACGGCTTGGGAAGTGTGTGTAGGACAGCAGATGGACATGGATTTCGAGAAACGCGAAGATGTGAGTTTAGATGAATATCTTGAAATGATTCGTTTGAAGACCGCTGTATTGTTAGGGTGCGCGCTTCGACTGGGAGCCATTGCGGCTGACGCTTCGAAAGAAGACCAAGAACATTTGCGTTTGTTCGGAGAGCATCTTGGGCTTTCGTTCCAGTTGCGCGACGATTATTTAGACGCTTACGGTGATCCTGAAAAATTTGGAAAGCAAGTGGGTGGGGATATTCTCTCCGATAAGAAAACGTATTTGTATTTGCACACTGCTAATCACGAAGACGAAAGCATTCCAGCTGAATTAAAAGCACTGCACGGTAATTCAGAAGACCCCAGTGCGAAAATCACTTCTACCCTTTATTTATTTTCTAAATCGAAGGCAAACGAAGTGACACTTGCGAAAAGTGAAGCCTACTACAACAGCGCATTGAATCACTTGAATGCTATTTCAGTTTCAGACGAAAGAAAAATGGCCCTGCGCAATTTGGCTTCTTTTCTTCTTGAACGCGAATCGTGAATTTCCCTTCCCAACAAATAACTGAAGATGTTTTTCTGCAGATGCTGAAGGACTTGACATTGGCGGGTTATCAGATGAATGATGCTCCTCGATTTGAAAACGGATATGACTACCTCTTCGATTTTTTTCAATTACAATTGAAATTGGCTCCCACGAATTTGAGAAGATTCTTATATACCGCAGACATAACCGAAAGCACCATTGCAAGTAAAGTCACGTCACACATTCCTGCAGAAGCGGCAGCGCAGTTGCTTGAATTGGCACTCGAGCGGATGCAACTAAAAATTGATTTAAGGAAGAAGTATAGTTAGTTGATTTCTCCGGTGATGTAGATCTCTAAAATTCCCCAAACGATCTGGGTAAAAAATGCCACTAACAAAAGCACTACGTAGGCATTCAAAATGGTTCGCTTCGGCTTTTTAATCTTGTCGTATTTCACAATGTGATCAACCGCAACAGAAGCCACTCCAAGAAAATTCAAAAACATGAATAAGGCCCAATGCGCCCTAATTTCCGCGTATGCATTCAGCCAAAACGTGCTTGTCTCGCTCATGAATTTCGAAACGTAAAAATACACATTGAAAAACGTGCAAGCAATGAATGCAAAAGGAATTAATACTTTACCGGGAATATCGTTCATGCGGCTAAATTAATCACGCCGTGAAGAACAAAGCAATAAAACTTTCAGCGGCTCTGTGCGCGGACAATTCTTTTGAAATCACTCGATTCAATGTCAATTCATATTTCTCTTTGAAGTGCGGCTTGCTTTGAAGCTGATGCAACAACACCTGATGAATCTGTTCTTCGAAACTACTCACCAATTGCCTTTTTCTATTCTCTTCAATCCATCCGTTGGAAATACTCCAACGTTGGAACTTTTCAATTTCATTCCATACCACATCAATTCCTTTCGCCTCCAAAGAAGAGGTAGTGAAGACTTGCGGCATCCAATTGTTTTCGCGTTGCGGAAATAAATGCAAGGCGGAAGTATACTCGCCTCTCGCTCGCTCAGCTTTCAATTCATTTCCACTGTCGGCCTTCGTAATGACCATGGCATCTGTGAGTTCCATAATGCCGCGCTTAATACCTTGCAGCTGATCTCCAGCGCCAGCCAACATGAGCAACAAGAAGAAGTCTGTCATGGCATGCACTGCAGTTTCACTCTGCCCCACTCCTACCGTTTCCACCAGCACTATGTTGTAACCCGCTGCTTCGCATAGCAAAATACTCTCACGCGTGCTGCGATTTACTCCGCCTAGATGAGAACTCGACGGAGAAGGACGAACATAGGCATTCGGATGCAACGACAATTCGTTCATGCGTGTCTTGTCGCCCAAAATGCTTCCCTTTGAAATTGGACTCGAAGGATCTATGGAGAGAACAGCTAATTTATTTTCTTTATTTTGAAATACTTCGCGAGCGAGCGCTTCAATGAAGGTTGACTTTCCTACACCGGGAACACCTGTAATTCCTATGCGCAAAGAGTTTCCTGTGTATGGAAGAATGCGTTCAATCACCTCGTCCATGACTTGCATGTGCTCTCCCCTGTTGCTTTCTAAAAGCGTTAGGGCCGAAGCCAACGCCAAGCGGTCGTGCGCTAAAATGCCTTTCACCAACTCATCTGATTGAAACGAAGCTTGTCGTTCTTTCAGTCTATTTTTATATTGAAGTTGGGCGTTGTTTTTGGCATTCATGGACACTTCAAAGAAAAGAAAAAATCTGCAGACGAAGAAGATTATTTTTGTGGAATGGAATACGTCTTCATTTTGGTTGTTGCGCTATTGGGCTCTGGACTCAGTTTCTTCAGTGGCTTTGGATTTGGAACGTTGCTTCTTCCAGTGATGGCGATGTTCTTCGATTTGCAAACAGCTGTATTCGTTACTGCCATTGTTCACTTTTTAAACAATGTTTTTAAGTTGACTTTAGTTGGAAAATATGCGCATTGGAAAACTGTGATTCAATTTGGAATTCCTTCGGCTGTTGGCGCTTTTTTGGGCGCCGAAGCGCTGAACTACCTGGCACATCTGCAACAACCCTTGCATGTTGAATTTTGGATCATTGAAACTGACACCACGTTACTAGGAGTGGTTATGGGATTCGTTTTGATTCTTCTTGCTGCCATGGAATACTCAAATGCCTTGGTGCGCGTAAACAAGGCTCCACGCATTCTTTGGTTGGGTGGAATATTCAGTGGGTTCTTCGGCGGATTAAGCGGACAACAAGGAGCCATTCGAAGTGCGTTCTTGATGAATCATTTTGAAGACAAACAAGTGTTTATTGGAACGCGTGCAGCCTTGGCCTTCATTGTAGACGCGGTGCGCATATATACGTACGCTGCTTCCTTTCAGTTATTCCTTCAACATGAAATATATTTACCGATGGCTTTAGCACTTTTGGGTGGGATGAGCGGGGCTTTGATTGGGAATAAATTCCTGAAGAAAACCAACATCGAGTGGATACGAAAAACAGTGATGGTGTTCCTATTCGTAATGGGAACGCTCATGATTACCGGATTGGTTTAGTTTTATTCGAAGCGCATGTGCTTCACCGAATCTCCAGAATCGCGCAATTCATTCAACGCTTGAATGCCAATTGAAAGTTGAAGCGCAACGTAATTCACCGTAACACTTTCATCGCTTTTCGAAGTCTTCACTCCTTCTGGTACCATGGGGTTGTCTGAAACCAATAGCAACGCTCCACGCGGAATTTTGTTCGCGAAACCTACCGTAAAGAGCGTTGCTGTTTCCATATCAATGGCCGTAGACTTAATGTCGGTTAAATATTGTTTGAATTTTTCATCGTGCTCCCAAACTCTTCTGTTCGTGCTGTACACAGTGCCTGTCCAATAGTCGCATTCGTGCGAACGAATGGCTGCTGAAACGGCCATCTGTAAACGGAACGAAGGCAATGCTGGAACTTCGGGAGGCATGTATTCGTTGCTGGTTCCTTCTCCGCGAATGGCAGCAATGGGTAGAATAAGATCTCCTATGCGCGTCTTCTTCAATCCGCCACATTTGCCTAAAAACAAAACGGCTTTTGGATGAATGGCAGAGAGTAAATCCATAATGGTCGCACACATGGCGCTTCCCATTCCGAAGTTGATGATGGTTATGTTATTCGCGGTTACGGTTTGCATGGGTTTATCTTCACCAATAACCGGAGCGTTATTTTCCTTCGAAAAAATATCGAGGTACTTATGAAAGTTCACGAGTATAATGTACTCGCCAAATCCTTCTAAGGGTGTTCCCGTATAACGTGGCAACCAGTCTTTTACTATTTCTTCTTTTGTAACCATTGAATTAAAGATAGATTAAAAACGTTTAGAGACAACAAACGCCCGATGGACGGGCGTTTGACTATATTTTTTTATGTGGAACTATCCGTTCAACATAACTGGCATAACCAACATTAAAATGTCTTCGTTTTCGAACGACTTCTCCACTTCGGTAATGATACCCGCTCTGTTTGGAGCACTCATTTCCACATGCACGTTGTTTGCATCTAGGTTGTTCAACATGTCTTGCAAGAAGCGCGAGTTGAAACCAATCTCCATATTATCTCCAACAAACGTACAAGCCAATTGCTCGTGTGCTTCGTTTGCGAAATCTAGGTCTTCTGCAGACAATTGAATTTCACTTCCAGTTAATTTCAAACGCACTTGATTTGTAGAGCGGTTTGCGAAGATGCTCACACGCTTGATGGAATTCAAAAAGTCTAAACGATCGATTGTTAGCTTGAATGGATTCTCTTTTGGAATAACTGCTTCGTAGTTTGGATATTTCCCTTCAATTAAACGACACATGAGTGTTACGTTATCGAAGGTAAACATGGCGTTGTTCTCTGTGTATTGCATGTTCACTTCAGACTTCAAAGAAGAAAGAGCGCCTTTCAATAAGTTCAGCGGCTTGCGCGGAACAATGAATGCTGCTGATTCTCCGCCAATGTCAGAACGCGTCATGCGAACCAACTTATGTGCATCTGTTGCAACGAAGCGAACGCTTTCGGGTTCGATTTCGAAGAACACACCTGACATGATAGGACGCATATCGTCGTTACCTGCCGCGAAGATGGTTTTAGAGATTGCTCTGTTTAACACATCGGCACCAATTAACAACGCCTTTGAAGCTCCCATTGCTGGGGCCTTTGGAAACTCATCGCCATTTTGTCCGGTTAGTTTGTACTTACCGTTATCACTGGTGATTTCAATTCCGAATGTCTTTCCGTCAACATCGAATGTCAATGGTTGATCTGGAAGACTCTTTAAAATATCTAACAATAATTTTGCAGGCACTGCTATCATTCCCTCCTCTTTGCATTGAATAGCCATGCGGGTATTCATGCTTGTTTCCAAGTCCGATGCGGAAAGCGTCAGCTCGTCTTGTTTCATTTCGAACAAGAAGTTATCGAGGATTGGAAGGGTATTGTTTGAGTTCAATACGCCATTTAACAATTGTAATTGTTTTAAAAGGCCGAGGGAGTTGACAATGAATTTCATGTGTTGTCTTTAATCTAGTTTACGCGACAAATATAAAGCAGTCCGTTTCGAAATAAATTAGGGGTTGAAGATGAACTTATTCACTATTCGAATCTGATAAGGTCGGTTTTTGCTCTTTTTCCTGAATTATTTCCAACCAAAACGGATCTTCATCGCTAAGCTCTGGCTCTACTTCGTGTCTATATACCGGTTCTGGCGGACCTTGTTTCCGGAAATACCAGGCTAGCATAATTCCGCATATGAATCCGCTGATGTGTCCTTCCCACGAAACTTGCTGCTCAATGGGGAACATATACCAAACGGTGTATCCGTAAACGAATCCGACAGCCATTGAAATGCGTTTTGTATTTAGGTTCCTTCTGAAGATTCCGCTGAAGAAGAGAAAAGCGAATTCGGCGTAGATCAGAACGCTAGCGCCAACGTGAATGTTATCTCTTCCAATTACAAAGAGAAGTAATGGAGAGAACAACCACATGATGAGAAAGACGGGAATGGCAATTTCGTAATAGAAGAAAAAGAGTGTGATTGTTAGAATGAAGAAAGCGAGAACGTTGTTCCACAAGTGTTCGGATGAAGCGTGAACGAAGAGCATGGTTGGCATATGAAGAAGGCCTTTCCAGGTGCGCGGTTCAACTCCGAAATTGGAAAGAGAAACGTTCATGTATCGCGAACCATAAAATGAAATCACAAAAAGCAGCACAAAAATAGAAGACCACAAGAGTGCGTCTAGAAGTTTTATTCGGTCTTGTGGTAAAATCATGCGCGCATATTAGCAACAGCTATTCCAAAATGAAGATTCATGAATAATAGAGACAAGCTGTCAGTTCCTTTTCCACTTACTAAAAATTCAGTGTGAATAAAGACTTAAAACGGCCGTATAAAAGTGTAAACCATAAAATAGATTTGGCCTTGTTAATCAAACACCCAACATGAGTCAATCTGATATTCACGCCTTAATAAAATTGCTCGATGATCCGGACGAAGTAGTCTTCGATACGGTTCGTGAAGCCATTACTGAGAAGGGCGAAGCTGTGTTGCATACGTTAGAAGATCATTTTATTATTGGAAGTGGCGATCAGCTTGCGCTTCAGCGTTTATCGGAAATCATTGCGAACATTCAGTATAAGACTACCTACTCTGCGATTAAAGACTGGCAATTGGGCGAGCAGGATTTGCTTGAGGGAATGTTAATTTTGAACAAGTACTATCAACGTAACGTTCCAAGTGAAGAGATTAATTATTTGTTCTCGAGATTGCGTCAGGATATTTGGTTGGAATTGAACGAACGCTTAACCGCGTTGGAAACGGTTAACGTTTTGAATCATATTATTTTCAAACTTTGCGGATACACGAGTGTCTCTGGAGAAATTCAGAATGCTCCGCATTCGTTGTTCGATGTGTTGAATACGAAGACGGGAACATCGTTGAGTATTGGCACGTTGTATCTGTTGTTGGCTCGTAGTTTAGACTTACCTATTTACGGTGTGAATTTACCTGGGCATTTCTTGTTGTGTTATATTGAACAAATGCCAGAATGGTTATTGCCTGAAGGCGAAACCGATACAGAGGAAATATTGTTTTACATCAATCCAGCTGCAGGCGGCTCCATCCTAGACCGCGAAGAAATAGAACAGTTTATAACTAATCAGCATTTACCCTTGGATCAGCGTTTCTTCGACCCATGTTCCAACGCAGATGTTGTTACACGCAACATTAACGCGCTAAGTCATCATTACATCTCTCAGAATAATGCCGATAAGGTGAGGGAGTTGCAGGTGTTGTTGAGTGTTTTGCTGGAAATTGAGGAGTGATCTTTTTCAAACAAAGAATGCCCTTCGGGCGAATGTGCAAGCACGAATGTTGCGAAGCAACGAATGTCTTCGACTTATTTTAATTACGAAGTAGGAATTATGCAATAGGAATTACGCAGTAGGAATAAAACCGAAGGTTTTCCAATTACGTAGTTCCAATTTCGCAGTAGGAATAAAATCTTCGATTTTCCAATAACGTAGTTCACAGATAGTATGCTTCCGCAAACTCCGCATACTCCTTCGTCCTCGTCCCATCTTCATTCATAAGAACAAGAGATGATTCTTGAAGAGGTTCTTCAATTCGATAATATTCCAACAAAAATCGAATAGCGGGTTTGTCGGCGCGAGAAAAGATTTCGCATTTTTTCACCAAGAAAAAATTCGACAATTCACTTTCGCGTTTCCATTCATCGTAAACCTCAACAGGGATAATAACATTCACTCTTCCTGTTAACTTTCGTGAGCGTTCCCAGAAGCGTTTCACCCAATCGTTCACGGCATGACGAGCGACATTGCGCGCTTCGTCGGGGGCTTGTAAACTGTTTTGAAAAAAAGGTGGATTCGATACAATGCGATCGAATTTCACCGGTGCCTGAAGCTTGAAAAAATCAATCTCGTCGGCCATGAGCAATGGTGCAAATTTCGAATAGCTAAAATTTAGCTGTGCTTCTTCCACCGAAGGTGCATGAATGTCAATCGCTAAAACTCGATTTCCTTTCTGTGCGAGCATGAGCGCAACAACGCCACACCCCGTTCCGACTTCTAAAATCTTTTCTTGTTTTTCTGTCTGAATAAAGGCACCCAATAACACAGCGTCCGTTCCCACTTTCATAGAAGAGGCTTCATGCAATACAGAAAATTGCTTAAACTGAAAACTCATGACTTGCGCTCGTGCCAGGCATTATAGCCCTTCGTGTCCTGAACCTTTCGGTCGGCAGGAATTTCGCGAAGCGGTTCAACGGCGCGCAAGGTATTGCGACATTCCTCCGGAAGACGCTGATACCAGCCTGTTCCTTCCGTCTTCCATTCCAACATCTGATCGCTCACCTCTTTCACCTTCTTCGCTGGATTTCCAACCATAACACTTCTTCTTTCCACTAATGTTTTCGCAGGCACAAAACACAACGCACCAATAATGCACTCTTCTTCCACAACAACATCGTCCATTAACACCGCATTCATTCCAACCAAGGTATTCGCGCCAATCTGCGCGCCGTGCACAATAGAACCATGTCCAATGTGCGCGTTTTCACCCAAAACAACTGTAGTTCCAGGAAACATGTGAATGGTGCAATTCTCTTGAACGTTGCATCCGTCTGAAATAACAATCTGTCCCCAATCGCCGCGAATGGCAGCGCCTGGACCAATGTATACGTTCTTTCCTATGATGACATTTCCCGTTACGGTTGCATTCGGATGAATGAAAGCCGATTCGTGAATGACTGGAATGTACCCGTTGAATTCGAAAATGTTCGCCATGTTATACGCGCTCTAAAACAACTGCATACCCCTGTCCTACTCCAATGCACATGGTGCACAAAGCGTACTTCTTATTGCTGCGTGCCAACTGCATAGAAGCCGTCTGAACCAAGCGCGAACCGCTCATTCCAAGCGGATGACCCAATGCAATAGCACCTCCTTGCGGATTGATGCGCGCATCGTTGTCTTCCAATCCAAGCTGACGTGTACAAGCTAACACTTGCGCAGCGAAGGCTTCGTTCAATTCTAAAATATCTATTTGATCAAGCGTCAATCCTGCACGTTTCAACGCCAACTTCGAAGCTTCAACTGGACCAATACCCATAATGCGAGGCTCTACACCGCTTACCGCTGAAGAAACCACACGCGTCAATGGCGTTAACCCATGTGCATTCAATCCGCTCTCACTCGCCATTAACAAGGCAGCTGCACCGTCGTTCAATCCAGAAGCATTTCCTGCAGTTACAGTTCCTCCGTTTCTAAATGAAGCGCGCAATTTTGCAAGACCTTCCAAGGTGGTTCCTGCTTTCGCAAATTCATCTGTAATAAAAATTATTGGATCACCTTTCTTCGTTGGAATGGAAACGTTCACAATTTCTTCCTTCAATAAATCAATGGAAGCCGCTGCTTTCTGCTGCGACCACAAAGCGAAAGCATCTTGATCTTCGCGCGAGATGTTGAACATCTCTGCCAAGTTCTCTGCCGTTTCACCCATTGCATCTACGCCATACATCTCTTTCATTTTCGGATTTACAAAACGCCATCCGAAAGATGAGTCGAACATTTGCGCATCTCTACCAAAAGCCGAACTGGTTTTTGAAATCACCCACGGTCCGCGGGTCATGTGCTCCACTCCTCCTGCAATAAACACATCGCCTTCGTTTGCATGCGCCGCACGCGCCGCAGTAGCAACCGCACTCATACCCGAAGCGCACAAGCGATTCAAGGTTTCCGCGGGAACCGTATACGGAAGTCCTGCCAACAAAACTGCCATACGCGCCACGTTGCGATTGTCTTCTCCAGCCTGATTGGCGCACCCCATGAACACGTCTGAAATAACAGCGGGATCAAGGTTCGGGAATTTCTTCATGAGTTCAGACAAAGCAACTGCTGCTAAATCATCGGCTCTAACCGGACCAAGCGTTCCTCCAAAACTTCCAATCGCGGTGCGAACACCGCCAACTACGAATGCATTCATATGTTTATAAATCTTGGGCAAAGATGAAGAAATATTCATGAACCTGAGGCAAGTGAAGATACTTTTCGAGCTTATGTTTGCAGTATGGAATCAGAACCTACGATTTTAGTTGTAAACGACGACGGCATTACTGCGAAAGGTATACGTTCGTTGGTGGAAGTGGCCAAGAAATTTGGACAAGTAGTCGTGGTAGCCCCCGACAAAGCGCAAAGCGGAATGGGACACGCAGTTACCATTAACGGTATCATTCGCGCGGAAGAGCAAAACATCTTTGGTGAAGGGGTTCAAGCCTATTCATGCTCAGGCACTCCAGCGGATTGCGTGAAGTTCGGCATTTCGCAAATCATTAAGAAAAAGCCAGATCTAATTTTAAGTGGTGTGAATCACGGAAGCAATTCAGCGACGAACGTCCTATATAGCGGAACCATGTCAGCCGCCCTTGAAGGTGCTATGGAAGGAATTACTTCTCTTGGATTCTCTCTTCAAGACTACGCAGCAGAGGCAGACTTCAGCGCATCGATGCATTACGCTGAAATTATCGTTCGCAATGTTTTGAATGACGATAAACTTCCAGAAAACTTCTGTTTGAATGTTAACATTCCAAAAGGAAGCATTGAAGAAATTAAAGGTATCCGTTTCGGTCGTCAGGCTGAAGCCTTCTGGGACGATTGGTTCGAACACAGAAAAGATCCAGGTGGAAAAGACTATTTCTGGTTAACAGGAACTTTCCACAATCACGACAAAGGAGAAGACACCGACGAATACGCCTTGGCGAATATGTACGTTTCTGCTGTGCCGGTTCAATACGATTTAACTGCTTATCATACCCTTAAACACTTGCAACAATGGCCACAGTAAAAAAAGGAAAGTTGGACACGTTTGCATTCGGACTTGCTGCCGGAATTCTAGGAGCTGCGGTTGGATTCGTGGTCTTCGGATTTTTAATTGCACAATTGAATGGGCAGACATTCGCCAGATTCTTCCAAACATTGGTTCAAGGAAGCGATATCTTTCACGACAAACTTGTCACCGTTAGCATACTGTTCGATGTGATCTTGTTCTTCGTTATGATTCGTCAAGAATATTACAATTTCTGTAAAGGACTTCTCGCGGTTGTTATCGTTAGCGTCCCTGTTGCCATTTACTTGTATTGATGCAACAAGGAAAGAAATTCTTCTTCATCGCAGGAGAAGCATCTGGCGATTTGCACGCAAGTAATTTGGCCATGGCCTTGTTGAAGCAAGACCCCTCACTTCAACTTATGGGTTGGGGCGGAGATTTAATGCAACGCGAAGGCGTGATAGTTTCAACGCATTTCAAAGACTTAGCCTTCATGGGATTTTGGGAAGTGGTGAAAAACATTCGAACCATTTTCAAAAACATTCAGCGTTGCAAAGATGAAATTCTAAGTGAAAAACCAGACGCAATCATCCTTATCGATTACCCTGGATTCAACCTACGTATTGCTGCATGGGCGAAGAAACATGGCATTCCGGTTTACTATTACATTGCTCCGCAAATTTGGGCCTGGAAAGAAAATCGCGTTCACAAAATAAAGCGCGACGTTACAGAGCTCTACGCAGTGCTTCCTTTCGAAAAGGATTTTTATTCGAGCAAAGGAATGGACGTTCAATTTGTTGGACATCCTTTGTTAGATGAAATGAATAAACGCAAAAACGTTTCTTCGGAAGATTTTCGAAAAAGATATTTCTTGGATAACCGTTCAATTATTGCTTTGCTTCCTGGAAGCCGCAAGCAAGAAGTCACGCGCATGTTGAACGTCATGTTGGAAATGAAATCCAAATTTCCCGAGCATCAATTTATTATCGCTGGCGCACCTTCCCTTCCAGAAAAATTATACAAGGAAATTATTGGCAAGCACAAAGTGAGTTTGTTTTATAACGTCACTTACGACTTGCTGGAAGCGAGCGAAGCGGCCTTGGTGACTAGCGGAACAGCAACGTTAGAAACAGCATTACTGGGAACTCCTCAAGTTGTTTGTTACAAAGCCAACGCCATCTCCTTTGCGATTGCGAAACGCTTGGTGAAAATCAAATTCATTTCATTGGTGAATTTATTGCTGAATCGCGAAGCCGTTCGCGAGCTCATTCAAGATGAATGGAATGTCACTCAAGCGGAGGAAGAATTGCGCGCAGTGCTTGTTGGAGGAAGCAAACGCGAAAATGTTTTGTCTTCATATACTGAATTGAAATCGTCATTGGGCAATGGCGGTGCTTCTGAGTTAACGGCAAGTTTACTGTTGAAAAATATTAAAGGTCTCTCAAAAGCCTAATTCTTCTGAACGTAGTTTAGCACTTGTGAAAACTAGCATCCTCTTCTTCTGCACAATACTTCTGTCTCTGCATCTGCATGGACAAGTTGTTCGCTTGGAATTGCTTTCACAAAAACAATGGACATACCTCTATGTGCAATGCACCGATAGTTTTCACATTCAATGCGACACCATTGATCTTCACATACCGAGTAAGCATACAGTTGTGTTTATGTTGAATGGAAAAAGCATACAACTAAAAACAGATCCATACAAAACCATACAAACTTCGTCAGCACATTTTTTTTCGAAAAGCAATAAAGCGTTGTTTGCATTGATGCAGAATTCCAAATCCTTTAACTTTAAATACGAAGGCAATTTTTCCCTTCAACCTACAACAAAAAAAATACAAGTGATTAACACACTTCCCGTTGAGGAATATGTTGCGGGAGTGGTTGAAGCGGAAGGCGGGGCGAACAAACCGCTAGAATACTACAAAGTACAAGCTATTCTGAGTAGAACATACGCCTTACGAAATCATGAAAGACATGCCGGATTTGATGTCTGCGATGGCACACACTGCCAGGTTTACCATGGTATTTCTAAAAAAGACACCGATATTTTCACAGCAGTAAAGGCCACTGAAAACTTAGTTATTGTCGACAGCGCGGCTCAATTAATCACTGCTTTTTTTCATAGCAATTGCGGCGGACAAACCTGCAGTGCGCAAGACGTTTGGAAGTCGAGCCTTCCTTATTGTGTTGGAAAGAAAGACCCCTATTGTATGGGAATGCCAAACAGCACATGGGAAAAACGAATACCCTCGAATGATTGGAAAAAGTACTTGATCACTAAAAACATTTCAATTAGCGACAGCGATGCATGCATTGCTGGAAGTATGAATTGTAATGCCAACAAGCGTCCTTTTTACTACGTGCAAAAAAACACATCACTTCCAACAAAGGAGATGCGCACAGACTTAAAATTAAAGTCGGCTTATTTCCATATTGAAGAATTAGACAATGAAATTATTTTACATGGAAGAGGATTCGGACACGGCGTTGGACTTTGTCAAGAAGGTGCCATGAACATGGCGAAGAAAGGGAAATTAGCAGAAGACATCCTTCAATTTTATTTCAGCAACGTGCAAATTGTGCCGTTCGACAAGCAATGGCTTTTCAAGGAAAATGTAACTACTGCTCCGTAGGTCCGGTGGAAGGTTATTCCAAAGGTCCGTTGGAAGGTCCTACGAAAGGTGCTTCGCAAGCCTTTCCTCTTTCAAAGAGTTTAATCGAAGATCTTTCAAGACACTTAGTAGCTGCGATTCATTTTCTTCTTTGATTGAAATTTCAATGGTGAAATTCATTTCAACCGTTGTATTTATTTTTCGAAATGAAAGTCGATTTAGTGCATTCATGAGCGAAGGTGTTTCTTCATGACTAACTGAAAGTGCATATTGAACTTCTACTTCACATTCCTCTACTCCACTCTCTTCTAGCGCAAGCTTCGCAGCATTTTTGTAGGCGTCAATTAATCCGGAAACCCCCAACTTTGTTCCGCCGTAATAGCGAATGACAGCAACTAAAACTTCTGTGAGTTTCGACGATTTAATTTGATTCAAGATTGGCTTTCCCGCAGTACCGGCAGGCTCTCCATCGTCGGAACTTCGTTCCAACTTTTCATAAACCGTTAAGATATAAGCGAAGCAAATGTGCGTCGCTTGAGGATGTTCTTCCCAAAGTTTTTGAAGAATTTCTTTGGCTTGTTTTTCGGAATGAACATGAAAGGTTCTTCCAATGTGCTTACTTCCGCTGACTTTGTAAAGCGATTCTGCTTCTTCAGAAATGGTGCGGTAACTCGCCATGACAATTAATTGTCGAGCAAAGAAAACTCTGAATTGTTGCTCTTGAATTCAGGAACAATCTCTTTCATAACACGAACCATTTCATTGTTGTTTTGAAGATTCATTTGATCTTCCAACCGAGACAATTTCTCTTTCAACTCAGAAGCTTCAACGGTGCGCACTTTCGCGGAAAGAATTTTCTCGTTGTGTGTAGGAACCGTGTTCTCTTCGGTTGCAAGAACTTCTTCATACAACTTCTCTCCCGGACGAAGTCCTGTGTATTGAATCTCTATGTCTTGCCCGGGCTCTAATCCGCTTAATCTAATCATCTGCTCAGCCAGGTCCGATATTCGCACTTGCTGTCCCATATCGAACGCGAAAATATCGTTTCCTTTCCCCATCGCGCCTGCTTCCAAGACCAATTGCACCGCTTCCGGAATAGTCATGAAGAAGCGTGTAATGTCTCTGTGTGTTACAGTAACAGGACCTCCCTCTTCAATCTGTTTTCTGAATACTGGAATTACTGAGCCGTTGCTTCCCAATACATTTCCAAATCGCGTGGTCACACAAATGAGTGATGTCTCTTTCGACTGCACAATCATTTCTGCAATGCGCTTGCTTGCGCCCATGACGTTGGTCGGATTCACCGCCTTATCTGTGCTAATCATAACAAAACGCTCAGCACCAAACTCATTCGCTAAATCCAAAACGTTTTCAGATCCAAAAACATTCGTTGCGATGGCCTCAGCCGGATTGTTTTCCATCAATGGAACATGCTTATAAGCAGCAGCATGAAAAACTATTTTAGGTTGAAATGCTTCGAACATGCGTCTCATACGCAATTCGTTGCGCACGTCGCCAATGACCATTTCCAACTTTCCTTCATCAATGTACTTCGACAATTCATTTCCCAATAAGAACATGGGAGTCTCTGCAACATCGCATGCAATGACTTTCGCCGGATTCAACAACAAGCATTGACGAACCAATTCGCTACCAATGCTGCCAGCCGCGCCGGTAACCAAAACAACTTTGTTCTGAATAATTTCTTTCACTTCGTTCGAACTCATTTGAATCACGTCTCTTCCAAGAAGATCTTCAAACTTCACTTCACGCAATTGCTTTGCGCTGAGCTCTCCGTTTATCCAATTGTTTGCATGCGGAAGATGCTTCAAAGAAACCTTGTATTTCAAGGCTAAATCAACCAATTGACGTTTCCGTGAAATAGCTATTTCAGGAACCGAAATAATGAGTTCTTCAATCGGATTCGAAGCCAAGAAATCGTCTAGCTTTTTCGAACTTAAAATATCAACGCCTTCCAATTTCTTTCCAACTTTTTGTTGGTTGTCGTCGAAGAAGGCCACAACTTCCAATGCCGAGTTACGATCTCGATCGAGCGTTCTTTTCAACAGCAATCCTCCTTCTCCTGCACCGAATACCACCACTTTCGTTTTACTTCCTTTCGAACTTTTCAATTCCATGTATAGGAATTTTATAGATAGACGGAAAATAACGAGCAGCGCACCGCTCAAGAGAAACTCCAATATTACAATTGAAAGAGGAACTAAATAAGCTCCGTTTATTCCTCTGCGTAAGAAGTTCAAAAGCACAAAAGACAAGCTACCCAACAAGAGAGCAATTCCTAAACGAATAGCATCTTGTGTGCTTGTGAAACGAATTATTCCTGAATAAGATTTTCCAACAAAGAATGAAACTGCCCTAACCAAAAAATATATTGGTGCGAAAAGCACCATTAACTCCAATTCATTTTTCGGAATAGCAAATTCAAAACGAATCAGATAAGCGCCAAGAAAGGCAAAAGCACACAGCGCGAGGTCTATCGAGAAGATAAGCCAGCGCGGTGTGATTTGCTTTGGAAAAACTAATTTCATTTATTTGAATTATACCGCTTCAACAACAACCGCGCTTGCTCCGCCGCCACCGTTGCAAATACCGGCACCACCTAATTTTTGATTGCGATTTTTTAATGCGTGAACCAACGAAACAACAATACGTGCACCACTGCATCCGAGTGGGTGTCCCAAAGAAACCGCACCGCCGTTCACGTTCACCTTCGCTGGATCTAAATTCATTTTTTGTGTATTCACAATTCCAACAACACTGAACGCTTCGTTCAATTCAATTAAGTCTAAGTCTTCAACTTTCACACCTGCTTTAGCAGCGGCTTTCGGTAAAGCCAAAGAAGGTGTTGTGGTGAACCACTCTGGGGCTTGCTCTGCATCCGCATAACCTGTAAGTTTTGCTAATGGAGTAAGACCAAGTGCTTCCATTTTTTCTCTGCTCATAAGAATTAATGCCGCAGCACCGTCATTCATGGTTGAAGCGTTAGCAGCAGTAACTGTTCCGTCCTTTGCGAAAACCGGACGCAATCCTGGGATTTTATCGAAGCTCACGTTCTTGTATTCTTCGTCTTCAGAGAAAAGAACTACATCGCCCTTTCTTCCAACAACTTCAACAGGAACAATTTCATTTGCGTACTGTCCAGATGCCCAAGCAGCAGCTGAACGCTTATAAGACTCAATGGCAAATTCGTCTTGAGCTTCGCGAGAGATGTTGCATTCTTTCGCGCAAAGCTCAGCAGCATTTCCCATCGGGTAATTGTGATACACGTCTGTCAATCCGTCTTTCGCTAATCCGTCGATCATAGTCACGTTACCGTATTTATTTCCCCAACGCAAATTCTCTGAATAGAACGGAACGCGACTCATGCTTTCCATACCACCTGCAACCACAACATCTGCATCTCCGCATTGAATGCTTTGCGCAGCCATCATGATTGCCTTCATTCCTGATGCACATACTTTATTCACAGTGGTGCATTGCACGCTGTCTGAAAGTCCTGCGAATTTTGCAGCCTGACGCGCAGGCGCTTGACCCAGGTTCGCTTGAAGAACAGAGCCCATAATTACTTCTTGAACTTCTTCAGGATTCAAGTTAATTTTGCTTAGTGCTCCTTTTATTGCCGTAGCACCCAATTGTGTAGCTGAAACGCTAGCAAGTGATCCGCCGAAACTTCCCATTGGAGTGCGCACGGCTGAAACGATAAATACCTCTTTGTTCATTGCAAAAGTGATTAGGCTGCAAAGGTACGAAGTCTGCTACGAACTTGGCACGATAATCAGGATGCTCGTTGTTGAAAATATGCGCCTTTTTCGAACCGTTCAGAAAATGATTTGAGGAAAAAATGCGTTAACCTTGTAATGAAACTAGTCTCTAAGTAATGAAGAATTTATCCCTGCTTTTTTTTAGCATCTTATTTAGTCTTGGTGTTACCGCCCAGAAAAATGAAAAACTCCCTGAAAATGATGAGAAGATGCTATCAGTTCTTTCGAAACTTTTCGAAGAATCTAAAAGAGACAGCGGAAAGGAGGCCATTGAAAAAACCCTTTCACCCATGTGGCTAGAGGGAAATGTGTATTCAATAGAGCAAAAGACAAAATTCCGCGAGACTGTAAACTTGCTGATTGAATCGAAATTCAAAGTTTTCCCCGACATTGACAATTACGTTCAAGCTTTTATTTTATTTCCAACTTCACAAAAGTCAGAGTCTGAGTTGTTGGCGTGGAATGAAATAGTCATTCGCATTTACAACGACAAAAAATTAAAAAAAATCGGGAGTGAATTTGTTGAATCTAGTCTTGGCCTTTTTAGAAATTTCACCTTTTTCAAAACCGAGAGTGTTACTTGGAAAACAGATAACTCGAATTACAATTTCGTATTTGATTCTCTACCCCGAGTTGAATTCTCGTCGTTAAATTTGAAATGCTACAGCCGCGGAGACAGCACTGCGATATATGAGACGTCTGGAAATTATTTCCCTACTCTAGAGAAATTCCTTGGGAACCGCGGTAAAGTAACATGGCAAAGAGCGGGCTACGATCCGAATAAAACATATGCTGCTATTGGCAAGTATAGCATTCGAATTAAAGAAAGTAGTTATGCCATTGACAGTGTTCTATTTTACAACGAGTTCTTTGATCAGCCGCTGAAGGGCAAGCTTACGGAAAGAGTCATGTCGAATAAGAATGAGGACAATACGGACTACCCGATGTTTGAGTCATATTTCAAGCGATTAGAAATTAAAAACATTGTTCCCAATGTTGATTACGAGGGTGGATTTAAAATGTCTGGAAAAAAACTAGAAGGAACAGGCTCCGCAGAAGAGCCTGCAAGGATTACTTTTTACCGAGAAAAAAAGCCCTTATTAATTGCTGAAAGTAGACGATTCGAAATTCGTCCAGACCGCATTAAAGGAGCTCATACCTCAATTAAAATACGTTTAGATTCAGACAGTATTTGTCATCCTGACTTGTTTTTTCTATTTGTCAAAAAGACAAGGGATTTAGAATTATCTCGAACCGAAGAAGGAATTTCGCCCTCTCCATTTGAGAACACCTACCACGAGGTAGAAATGTACTTCGAAACGTTAAAATGGAATATAGATGCACCCTTTATGAGTTTTGGATCATTTGGTGCTACAGCAGGCGGATTCGCCGATTTTGAATCTATCGATTACTTCAAGCAAAAAAGATTTTCAAAACTGGGAGGAATTTCAACCGACCATCCCGTTTATATTCTGAAACGGACTAGCGAGGCTATGCAATCCAATTTTTTTAACGCCATTGATTTTGCCAAACAAGCCCACACCGGCGTGGAGCAGTGGATTCCATTGTTAATTGATCTTACCAACAAGGGCTACATACATTATGATGTTGATACCCGTGACATTGTGGTTCTAGACAAGTTATTCAAGCATGTACAAAACATTGCGGGGTCCTCCGACTATGACGCCATTCAATTCATATCAGAAGTAACCCGTGCTGAAAACGCCCGCTTGAGCCTCTTGGATAAGGACATTTTAATTAAGGGGGTTAACTATGTCCTTTTAAGTGATTCCCAGCAGGTGTTTTTATATCCAAATGATGGCGAAGTTATATTGCACAAGGACAGAGATTTTAGCTTTAGTGGAAGACTTAATACTGGAAACTTTGAATTACTTGGTGCCAAGTACAATTTTATTTACGACCAGTTTAAATTTGAAATGACAGAAGTTGATTCTTGCGTAATATATATCGATGACTTGGAAGGCATCCCCGATAATTTAGGGAATTACCCAAAAATAAGAATTAAAAATGTTCTCACAGGTCTCTCTGGAACGCTAGAAATTGATCATCCAACGAATAAAAGTGGTTACCACAGCAAAGATTATCCAATCTACCCCAGACTTACTTGCAACAAGAGTTCTAACGTTTATTGGAATCAACACACTATTCAAAAAGGGGCTTACAAAAAAGAT
This sequence comes from Flavobacteriales bacterium, assembly GCA_044239865.1. Taxonomy (GTDB): domain Bacteria; phylum Bacteroidota; class Bacteroidia; order Flavobacteriales_D; family Sanyastnellaceae; genus CAIZGX01. The sequence goes on along the minus strand of JBIIAO010000001.1, from coordinate 441,179 downwards.
AGTTTTTACTATGAGGTGGACCCATTCACATTGGATTCTCTTGATAATTTCAAAAACGATAATCTACAATTTACCGGGACACTATATAGTGGGGGCATTTTTCCAGATATAAAAGAACCTCTTGTGTTAATGGATGATTTCAGTTTAGGTTTCCATGTTAACACAGGCGAAAGCGGATATTCGGCTTATGGTGGAAAAGCAACATCCATTGGAGACTTAACGCTCAACAATTCGGGGCTTAAAGCCAAAGGCATTTTGAATTATCTGACATCTACTTCTACTTCTGATGCCTTCACCTATATTCCAAACGAAGTATTTGGAACCGCTTCAACCTTTACTAACGAAAGCAATAAAAAAGCGAATGTCCCCGATGCAACTTCGAGTAAAATTGAATTATCCTACTTACCTCAAAAAAGCAAGCTTAAGATTACAACTAACGAAATTCCTATTGATTGTTTTGCGAAGGAAGCTGTATTCAAAGGAACCATGAACTTAGAACCTACGGGTATGAGTGGCAATGGCGCCGCGGATTTCGTCGGGGCTAAACTTTATTCAAAAAACTTCAAATTCAAACAACGTAAAATTCTTGCAGACACTGCTCAGTTTGAATTAAAGTCAAACGCAGAAGATATTACCCTTGCCTTTAAAACTGATAACGTAAACGCCGAGGTTGATTTCGACGCGAGAAAAGGAATATTTAAAAGCAACAGCGGCGAAACTAAAATTGAATTCCCTTCCAATTTTTATATCTGCTATATGGATCAATTCACTTGGTTCATGGATAAATCTGAAATGGAATTATCTTCAAACAGAAAAGCAACTAGTGATTTAGTTATTGATACCGATGCTGAAAAAAAACGAAGCAATTTTTACTCTATTGATCCCAAACAGGACAGTTTGAACTTCCTTTCGCCGTTTGCAAAATATGATCTAAAAAATACATTGCTCACTTGCAGAAAGATAGACTACATCGTAGTGGCCGACTCTAAAGTTCAACCAGACAGCAACTACGTTGTTATTGAAAAATGGGCCAATATGCGTCCGCTAGTGCGGGCTCAAGTCATCAGTAATTTCGTTACACAACACCATAAAATTTTTAATGCCAGCTTAAAAATTGATGGAAGAAAAAGATATGAGGGGAATGGTGATTTGATTTACAAGGATGAAAACAAAAAAGAACAAAAAATACATATAAGTAATTTCCGCCTCGACTCAACGTACCAAACGGTTGCGTATGGAGAGATTGCAGAGAAAGACCAATTCTTCTTATCCCCTGCTTTTGAATATTATGGAAAATTCGAATTACACGCAAGCAATCCGAATCTCACCTTCAATGGAGGAGTGCGTATTTTACATAATTGCAACAGTATATCGCGCACGTTCTACAAATTCAAATCAGAGATAAATCCGCTTGAGATTTACATTCCAATTGACAGCACTTTGCGCGACATGGCTATGTCCAAACTTGGGGTTGGTGTCATTATTAAAGATGAACTTCCAATGAAAATTTATCCTGGTTTTTTGAGTGCTAAATCATTTAAGAATGACCGCGGTTTAATCGAATCTTCGGGGTTCTTGTATTACGAAAAAACTAAAAAGACTTACTTTATTGGTTCCAAAGAAAAAATTCGTCAGCCGAAATTACCAGGTCAACTCTTGGGATTGAATACGGTGAACTGTGAATTAACTGGTGACGGTATAATGGATTTCAATATAGATCTGGGAATGATGTCTATGAAATCTGTTGGATCGGTTCGTTTTCAAACTGCCGATTCAGTTCTTAATGCACAGAGTACGACCTTGCTCAATTTCCCATTTGATGAGGGTGCACAAAAACACATCGCTGAAAAACTAATTAATGCGAACCTTGACCCTGTTGATTTAACAAAAACTCAATTTGAAAAGAGTTTGATTGAATTTTTAGGAGAAGAAAAATCAGACAAAGTAATTGCCGATATGGCTCTCGATGGAGAATTAAAGAGATTGCCTGAAGAATTACAACAACTTTTCTATTTTGGAGATTTAAAATGGATTTGGCACGATAAAGAGGAAACCTTCACCACCAGTGGCCCGATCGGGATTGCATCCATGGGTAAAAAGCAAATTTTCAAATACACCAAAGGTCTTATTGAAATAGAGAAAAAGCGTTCCGGCGATATTTTCAGACTTTACATTGAAATAGACGGAGCAACGTGGTACTTCTTCGAATACAAGTTAAATATTATGACCGTTAGCACTTCTGATGATGTTTTCACCGAAATAATAAAGAATGTAAAGGATGAGAACAAACGTTTTGAAGATGGCAAAAAACGATTCTCCTATTCTATAAATACATCGAAAAAGAAGAAAGATGATATGCTAAATCGTTATCCCGAGCTAAATCAGGATTCCAATTAATATATGTTTTGAGCATTTCATCACCTGTTAAAAAGATTGAGGCAATCAAAAAAGAATGCGAAAATGAAACCGCGATATATACACATGTCTATGTTGCTAAACCACCTCAGCAACAAACATCAATTTGTTCATTTTATTCAAAATAAAAAGGAGAACCGAAGTTCTCCTTTTCTAAACACCTGAAAATCTTCTATCGTAAGATGCTCTTTCCCGGGAAATAGGCCATCTTACCCAACTCTTCTTCAATACGTAATAACTGATTGTATTTTGCAATACGGTCTGAGCGTGATGCTGATCCTGTTTTAATCTGACCAGTATTGAGCGCTACGGCTAGGTCTGCAATAGTGGTGTCTTCTGTCTCTCCACTTCTGTGTGACATTACGGAAGTGTATCCAGCACGATGAGCCATGTTCACAGCATCAATCGTCTCCGTTAATGTACCAATTTGATTCACCTTTACCAAAATACTATTCGCAATGCCCTCTTCGATTCCGCGAGAAAGACGGTTCACATTTGTAACGAATAAATCATCTCCAACCAATTGAGTTGTGTCACCTAACTTTTCCGTCATCAACTTCCAACCGTCCCAATCATCTTCAGAACATCCGTCTTCAATAGATACAATCGGATAACGCTTTGTCCAATCAGCCCAATAGTCTACCATTTGAGAACTGGTTAAATGTTCTCCGGTCGATTCCAAATGATACAACTTCGTTTCCGGATTGTAGAACTCCGTCGATGCGCAATCCAATCCCAATACAATATCTTCTCCTGCTTTATATCCAGAAGCTTCAATTGCCTGCATAATGGTTTGAAGTGCTTCTTCGTTGCTGTTGAAGTTCGGAGCGAACCCACCTTCGTCACCAACGTTTGTCATGTGACCTTGCTTTTTCAAAACTGCTTTCAAATGATGAAATACTTCTGCTCCCATGCGTAACGCTTGACTGAATGTTTCAGCACCCACCGGAAGAATCATGAATTCCTGAACGTCTACCTTATTGTCGGCATGCGCACCTCCGTTAATAATGTTCATCATTGGAACCGGAAGCGTGTTTGCACTCACTCCACCTATATACCTATAGAGACTTAATCCAGAAGTTTCTGCCGCCGCTTTCGCAACAGCCAAAGAAACGCCAAGTATTGCATTCGCTCCTAGAACACTTTTGTTGTCTGTGCCATCGATAGCGCACATTGCCATATCTATTAGGTTCTGCTCAAATACAGAAGCACCTTCCAATTCTTTGTTCAATACTTCATTCACATTTTGCACAGCACGCATAACGCCTTTGCCCAGGTATTGAGTCTGATCACCATCGCGAAGCTCAACCGCTTCGTGCATGCCTGTGCTTGCTCCTGAAGGAACAGCAGCGCGACCAACAGTGCCTTGATCTGTTATTACATCGACTTCAATAGTTGGATTACCTCTCGAATCGAGAATTTGTCTTGCATGAATGTGAGCAATGTTTGCCATGGAGAATTGTATTTCCAACAAAGATAAACAAGACGAACGAATTACTTAGTGTAATTTTTACACTAAGTTCTATCGACCAGTTCTTTTAGCTCCTCCTCGACTGCTCTTCCCTGAATTTCCGCGACTGCTACTTCCCTTGCTCGGTCCGTTTCGAAAGGTTCGCTCACCAGGTTTGGCGTGAGACTTACTTCCCGCTTTAAACCTCGGTTTCGATGAAGAGGGCGAAGATGCAGAAGTACTTGTTCTTGGCTTCGGTCTTGGTTTTGGTTTCGGTTTAGGCTTGTCTGGATCGCTCGAAGCTTTCTTCTCCGGAGCTTCTGATTTCGATTTTTCCAAGTACTTATTCAACAATCTCATCTCATCTTCCTCCAAAGGTCTGAATTCACCCACCTGAAGTCCTTGTATGCCAATGTGCATAATTCGACAACGTTCTAACTTTGTGACTGTATATCCAAAGTGTTCACACATTCTTCGAATCTGTCTGTTCAGTCCTTGTATAAGTGTTATTCGAAATACAAACGGAGTTTCAACAACTACTTTGCAGCGACGTGTTTGAACGCCAAGAATAGGAACACCTTGACTCATCTTCTCTGCGAAGTCTGCGAACAGCGGACGATCCACACTTACAATGTATTCCTTTTCGTTCTTGTTTCCTGCGCGAAGAATTTTATTCACTAAGTCGCCATTATTCGTCAAGAGAATAAGCCCTTGAGAATCCTTATCTAATCTTCCAATGGGAAAAATCCGTTCACTGTAGCTTATGTAATCTATGATGTTGTTCTTCTCTACTTTATCTGTGGTAGAAACAACGCCCATAGGCTTGTTGAAAGCCAAAACCAAATCTTGCTTCTCTTCTCTATTTAGACCGCGACCATTCACTTTCACCACATCCCTTGGTCCAACTTCAGCACCTAGTCCAATCTTCTTTCCATTAATTGTAACAAGACCGCGTTCAATAAACTTGTCGGCTTCTCTTCGGCTACAAAGTCCCGATTCACTTATGAATTTGTTTACACGCATGGGTTCTAATTAGATTGCGAAGTTAGTTATGGCATAAACAAATTCGCCGCTTTCCTTTTCTTTTGTTAATTTTAGCTTTTTAGAACCTACCCTATGCCAGCACTAAGCGAAAGAAAGATTGTTGAAGTTTGTTACGCACCAAGTCACTTCCCGTTGTATGACAATGGATTTGATATTGTGGTTGTTATTGATGTGCTTCGCGCTACAAGCGCTATTACCACAGGTCTTCATTGCGGAATAAAAGAGATCATTCCCATTAATTCGGTTGAAAAAGCTGTTGATTATAAGTCGAAGGGATACATCACTGCAGCCGAAAGAGACGGACAAGTGGTTGAAGGATTCGATTTTGGAAATTCGCCTTACGCATTCATGAATCCCGATTTAATTGGAAAAACAGTTGTTCTTACCACAACAAACGGAACAAACGCAATTGAAGTTGCCAAGGATAAAAGCACTGTTGTGATTGGTTGTCTGAATAACCTAACTTACCTCAGTAACTGGCTTATTTCACAAAACAAGAACGTTCTCATTCTTGCTTCTGGTTGGAAAGAAAAAATGAATTTGGAAGACACTATCTGCGCAGGTGCAATAGCAGACATACTTTTAGAAACACGCAAATTCGTTTCGAACGAAGACAGCACCATCTCTGCTAAATTTTTATACCGCTCAGCGCGTGATAATTTTTACAGCTTCCTTCGTGCAAGTTCGCATCGCAAGCGCTTGATGAAGTTGAAAATTCAAAAAGATGTGAAGTATTGTCTGACGTTAGATACTGTGCCATGCATTCCTATTCTTCGCGAAGGACGCTTGGTGAAATTAGAAATCGACAACGTGTAATTCCATCATCATGAAAACAAAGACCCTTATATTATTGGTACTTTGTTTCCCCTTGACCGTTTTTTCAAAAGAACCAGATCCGCATGTTTGTCTAGACTGGGGATTCTTCGGACACAAGAAGATCAATGAGCTAGCTATTTACACGTTGCCTCCGGAACTTTTCGGATTCTACAAATACAACATGAACTATTTAATAGATCACAGTGTAGACCCCGACAAAAGAAGATACAGCGTGAAAGGAGAAGCGGAATGTCACTTTCTCGATGTTGATCGTTATATAACGGAAAATTCTTCTTCTCCTTTTGAGAATTTACCTGAGCGGTGGAACGACGCGGTTACCAAATACGGTGAAGACAGTCTTCGCGCACACGGCATTGCTCCTTGGAATTTGTATCTCGTTTATTCCAAATTGGTAATTGCATTCAAAGAAAAAGATGTGAATCGTGTTCTTCGACTATCAGCCGAAATAGGCCATTACGTTGGAGATGTGCACGTACCTCTTCATTCCACTTCCAACTACAACGGACAAAAAACAAATCAGAAAGGCATTCACGGATTTTGGGAAAGTCGCGTTCCTGAAATTCAATTTCCACAATACGACTTCTTTGTTGGACAAGCCGAATACATTTCCGCCCCGCAACATTTCATTTGGGAACGACTCAAAGAAAGTTACGCCGCAGTCGATTCAGTGTTGAAGTTTGAAGCGCAATTAACCGAACAATTTCCTTCCGATAAAAAATATGCATTTGAAGTGCGAAACAACATTGAAGTGCGAACCTATTCGAGAGAATTCTCAGAGGCCTATAGCAAACTTTTAAATGGACAGATTGAACGAAGAATGCGCTCTGCTGTTTATTCACTTGGAAGCCTTTGGTTAAGCGCGTGGGCAGATGCGGGGCAACCTAATTTAAAAGATTGGTATTTGAAGGACGAGGAAATCACAGATGAACCAACAGAACACGAAACGAAAAAAATTCGCGATCACGAATAACACTTTATTATGTTGAACATGGAAATATTCGAGCTGCAAAAGAAACATGCATTGCTTTTCAAAAACAGCAGCATTTCGGAACGAATAGATTTACTGAATAGATTCGAAAAAGGATTACATAAGCATGAGCCGGCCTTAACCTTGGCATTGAAGGCGGACTTGAACAAACACGCCTTCGAATCTTCCATTATGGAGTTCTCTCTCATTTTCGCGGAACTAAAGGCTGTTCGCAGAGAACTTCGAGAGTGGATGCGCATTACCTATCCAGGAATGAATCTTGCCAATCCGTTTGCTTCAAACAAAATTCACGTTGAATCTAAAGGGGTTTGCCTCATTCTTTCACCCTGGAATTACCCCGTTCAATTAACGCTTACTCCGCTTATTTCATGCCTCGCTGCCGGAAACACCTCGGTAATCAAACCTTCCGAACTCACACCAACAGTTAGTCAAGCACTAAAAGAATTTATTGAGGACACCTTCCTCCCGAAGGAGGTGACTTTAGTTCTTGGCGATGGGAGCGTTGCGGCACAATTGACAGAACTTCCTTTCAATCATATTTTCTTTACTGGTTCTCCAGCTGTTGGAAAATTAGTGATGGCAGCAGCTGCGAAAAATTTAACGAGCATTACTTTAGAACTCGGCGGAAAATCTCCCGTTGTTATTGGAAAAGATTTCGACCTAGAGGATGCTGCGAAAAAAATTCTTTGGGGGAAGTATACCAATGCCGGGCAAACCTGTATAGCTGCCGATTATGTTCTGATACCAAAGGGCAAGTCAACAGAATTTACAGTGCATTTAAAAACGCATTACCATTCAAAATACACGATAGATGGTCAATTGAATTCAGATGAAGTGGTTTGTATTGTTTCGGAAAAACATTATTCGCGACTCGCATCCATGGTTGAAGAAGTTCGAAATACAGGAGGAACTATTCTCTTTGAGGGAGCACACAAACCAACCGAACGATTGTTCGGTTTAACAGTTGTTGGAAATATTTCGAAAGAAACGAAAGTGTTTAAGGAAGAGATATTCGGTCCAATACTTCCCCTATTCGAATACGAGACAATGGAAGAAGCGGTAGACTTTATTCGCAGCAAAGACAAACCCTTGGCACTTTATGTTTTTTCACACAACAGAAACGAACGAAAGTTTATCACTCGAAATACCTGGGCGGGCGGAGTAACTATTAATGATGTATTTCTGCACCTTAGCGATGTGCGCATGCCCTTCGGCGGAAGTAACTTCTCTGGCATGGGCTATTCACATGGCTATCATGGATTCCTTGAATTCTGCCATTTAAAATCAGAAGTACATGTGAGTCGGTTTCTCAATTCAACTTCTCTCGTCCATCCACCCTATGCGCGTAAAGAATGGCTAGCTAAACTTTTAAGAAGAATTATTTAATTCAGAGAATTTCAACCAAACGAATGTCGTAAACAACAACAGCGTTCATTGGGATTTTTCCTTCTCCTGTTAGACCGTAAGCGCGATAAGAAGGCAGCACAAATTTCGCGCGGTCTCCTTTACGCAAAAGCTGAATCGCTTCGTGCAAGCCACTTTCAACATTGTCGTGTCCAATTTTTACAGGCACATTTTCACCGGGTTTACTCTTGTATACTACAGTACCATCGAGCAACGAAACTTCGTATTCAACCATAGCCACCTGCTCCGGCTTCACCGTTTCTCCAGCACCTTGCTCGTATATCCAGTAATGAATTCCAGTTCCAGTGATGGTTGTTGGCCATTGCTTCTCTGAAACAAATTTTTGTATCCGTTCCTTTTCTTGCAAATGGAAATTTCTATTCTGAGCAATGAGCATAGAATCTATCTGCACCTGTGTCATTTGCTGCACAGCCTTTTTATCATTGGTGCAGCTATCGCAACTCATGAGAATTGTGATGAATGCCAAAATCAAGTAGATGAATTTCATTATATCTCCCCTTTTTGTAGTAACTCTAAAAACCTCTCTATAGTGTGTTCAAGCGACTCATGCAAACGCGCACCCGCAGCATTCTTGTGTCCACCTCCGTTGAAATGAGCGCGAGCCATTTGATTTACGTCGCGTGTTCCTTTGCTTCGAAAGCTAATGCGCACGCAATCCTCGTCCTCACGGAAGAACGCCGCAATGGTTGTCCCCTCAATACTCAAAGCCATATTCACCAAGCCTTCTGTATCTCCAGACTGTGGTTGAAAGCGATCTATGTTCTCTTTTGTTATTGCAATGAATGCAGCTTTGTATTCAGGCAGAACAGTCATGCATTCAGAGAGTGCATATCCCATTAAACGCAAGCGATCTAGTCGTTGCGAATCCAATACATTTTCATGAACCACATGTGGCTTCAATCCTTTGCGCATGAGCCAAGCGGCTATCTCGTGCGTTTCTGGACTCACACTTGGAAAACGGAACGACATGGTGTCGGTCATAATTCCGCAGTAAATGGCTTGTGCTGTTGGCACATCAATAAGTTCCAACCAATTCATTGCGCCAGCAAAATGAAAAACCATTTCACATGTGCTGCAAATACTTGTATCTGAATAAACGACTTCAGGAAAAGTAGCGGGTTGCTCGTGATGGTCGATTAGAATAAATGGCTTCACCCCCATTTGCGCCTCGAGCATTTTCTTTACCGCCTCACCTATTCTTCCCAAGTGGTTGTAGTCTAAGATGAATATCGCATCCGCCTCTTGAATGCGCTTTGCTGTTTCTTCGCTCTCCTCTTTGCATACAACGACGTATTCATTGCCATTCAACCAACTCAGATAAGCAGGCGCATTATCGGGAAGAATTATTGTAACATTCTTACCCAACTTAACCAGCATCTGCGCCATAGCGCAGGAAGAACCAATGGCATCGCCATCTGGAGAGATGTGGGTTGAAATAACTATATTCTTTGAACCGTCTACTATTGCTTTGGCCTTTGCGAGCTCATCGCTATTCAATGTGCATTTTAACATGCTTCAAAGGTAAGGGGTAAACTAGAATTCGTTGTAATTTGGCGAAATGAAATCGGTTCTCTTGTGCTGCTTCGCATTATTTTCATTTTGTCTACAGGCCTCAGCTCCTGTGGCACATAAATTCTATTTGAGCAATACCAGCATTGAATTCAATGCTGAGACTCGTGCTATTGAAATTACTTCGAAAATATTCACCGATGATTTGGAGCATGCCATTGAGGCGCAATGTTACAGATACAACTCACTCTACCCGCAAACCCCTGAGGTATATGAACTAGTAAAAAAATACATTGGTGAAAAATTAAGTCTTCAAGTAGCTGGGAGAAATGTCATTTTAAATTTTATTGGCTACAGTGTAGACAATGACATGACTACTTTATTTATTGAAGGAAATTATTTCGATCCGAATCAAGTGATTGTGAACAACACAATTCTCTTGGAATTATATGCCGACCAACAGAACATCGTAGAAGTTCGATGGAATGGTCAATCGAAGCGTGAATATTTCACAAAGGATAAAACACAATTTCAATTCATTCCTTGATGAGAAAAAAAGAGGCTGCGGATTATGTGAGAATTGAATTGGAGAAACTATACCCTGAAACACCTATTCCGCTTGACCATACAGATTCATTCACTTTGCTGATTGCAGTGCTACTTTCTGCTCAATGCACAGACGCTCGTGTGAACACAATTACTCCGCATTTATTCAAGCGTGCGAACAATCCGTTCGACATGATAAAATTGAGTATTGAAGAAATTCGTGAAATCATTAAGCCATGCGGACTTTCACCTGCAAAGAGCAAAGCTATCTTTAACCTTTCCCATATTCTCATTAACGAGCACAACGGGGAAGTGCCAGCGTCCTTTGAATCGCTGGAAGCATTGCCTGGTGTGGGACACAAGACTGCAAGCGTTGTTATGGCTCAAGCATTCGGGGTGCCCGCCTTTCCTGTTGACACACACATTCACAGACTAATGGTGCGTTGGAAATTAACGAATGGGAAGTCCGTTGAGCAAACCGAGCGTGACGCGAAGAAATTGTTTCCTGAAGAACGTTGGAACAAACTTCATCTTCAAATTATTTTTTATGGAAGGGAATATTCTCCTGCCCGAGGAAACGTTCAAAACGATTTTATAACTCAAACATTAAATCCTAAACTATATAACTCGTGGGTTTAAGAAATAATTACAGACAAGGGATGCCCTTTTTCGAGGTCTTAACGAAAGATGTCGCATGTCTTATTCGAGAAGGGCTTTTCTTCATTCAAAACGGCGGCAAGCTTCCTGTTTGGGTAGCAGCACCTACTTATCCGAGTAAGAAGACAACGCTTTCGAAAATTGCACGCATGAACCGCGTAAGACTCACTAACAAAATGGTGAGCAATCCAGATGTCATTATTTATTTTGAAAACGCTACGTATGGCAGTGCGAGCGCACTGCAAGAAAAATATCCTAATGCAAGAATCATTAACGTGAACTGTCCGGATATTTCAAAAGAACGCGTGCACGTGATTCACCAAGAGGCATTGGGATATTCCATGAATCTAAATCCGAAAACGCACGTTGGTCTTGCTGTTGAAAAGAGCGATGAAAATGCGGTTCATGACGGACAAGAAGTTATTTGTCCTATTCCTTTCCCGAAAACAGATGCTGTATATCAGAAGGTACTCGACAACACCAATGAAGTGGGTGAGTATGTAGATATTCGTGTTCCTGTTATTTCTGGAAAAATCCCATTGGTTTATTTGAAATTCAAAACGGAAAAATACAGATTCACCAATAAGGCGCATCGCGCCACGCTCCATACACCGGAAGAACTATTTTCTGCAGAAGAGATTCAGCACATTGAAAAATACGCTGCTGCAATGAAAGTAGATTTTTGTGAATTCGATGTCCTTCGCCACAAAGGCAATCAGAAAATATATATCATAGATGTGAATAAGACCCCTTACGGTCCGCCAGATCCGTTGAATGCACGAGATAAAGTAAATGCACTGAAACGTTTATCAGATGCGTTTATGAAATTAGTTTAGTGCTCCTAACTGATTAAAAAATTGATTCCTAATGTTTTAGTCTACATTTGAGTTGAATAAATAATTTACTCAATGAAAAAATCCTTAGCACTTTGTTTCTTTTTTTTAGTCCTTTCGGCAATAACTCTTGCTCAAAAAGACAGCACATTAAAAGTTATTCAACTCACCAATGGTAATGAATATATCGGGACAATTATTTCCGATGATGGTCGTGAAATGCTATTTGAATCTACGACTGTGGGAAAGATTTACATAAAGAAAACGGATGTGAAATCTATTTCAAATTACAATGAAGATGACTTTGTAGTCATAAACAATGAAAAAGTAAAGAGCAACCCTTTTAGCACAAGATATTCTTTCACAACTAATGCGCTTCCGATTAAGAAGAAAAACAATTACTATATGATAAACTTATGGGGGCCCGAATTTCACGTCGCGGTAGCAGACAATTTCAATGTTGGAATTATGACCACTTGGATAGGGAGCCCTTTGGCCTTGGCCGCGAAGTATAGCTTCCAAACCAAAAATCCGAAAGTGAATTTTTCAATTGGGGAAATTATTGGCAATGGCGGTTATGTGAATCCTTCGGCATTTATCTCCCTATCCTTTGGAAACGTTACTTTCGGTGACCGTGATAAGAATTTGACACTTGGTGTTGGTTATGGCTATTTTGATTTTAATAAAAGTGCAGAAGAAGAAATTCCTGGCACCTATATTTCTACTGACGGCATCCCAACAAGAGGCGCTTCTGGAGCAAAAAAAGGAGTTCTTGGTTCAGTCGCAGCAAGCATTCGTATCAATGAAAAAAATAGTTTTGTTTTCGATTCTATGTTTGGACTGCTGAAAACGAATGGGACTAATTCTACCGATCAATACAATCCTGCTGGCATTTTGACAACAGTTGTTACACCTAGCGTAAACAGCAAGTCTTTTCTCATTTTAATGCCTGCACTTCGCACAAGTCAAGGTGAAGGAAGATCCGTGCAGTTTACCCTTGCAGGAATTAGGATCAACGACACTTATAAACCAATACCTTTTGTAACTTGGTATAGAACCTTATAATTCAACTTCGCTCGTTTCATTCGAAACAAACTGACTTGCGGGTTTTCGCACTTTGATATAATTCGGTGTGAAACCCGCAATCATGTTTTCATCATCTACATTTTCCCACAAAACAGGCATTGTTTGACCTTTAAACGACGCATCAAAAGCCGCGCGTTTCTTTGAGCTCAACAGTCGCAAAATTTTATTCCGCTCGTTACGAACTTCCATCGGAACAATGTCTTCAATGCGCAAGGCAGTCGTATTCGCACGCTCGCTGTAGGTGAACACATGCAAATAAGAAACATCCAAGTCTTTCAAAAATTCAACCGTTTCATTGAAGTGCTCGTTGGTTTCTCCTGGAAAACCGACAATCACATCAACGCCAATGCACGCATGCGGCATGGCTGTTTTAATCGATGCAATTCTTTCGCGATATAAATCGGTTCTATATCGGCGACGCATGCCCTTCAAAATATCATCGCTTCCACTTTGCAGCGGAATATGGAAATGAGGCATGAAATTCTTAGACGTTGAAACGAATGAAATGATCTCATTCGTCAGAAGATTCGGCTCAATGCTGCTGATGCGGTAGCGCTCAATTCCTTTTAACTCATCTAACTTTTTTATCAAATCCAAAAGCGTCTCGTCATGCGCTGTTCCAAAATCTCCTATGTTCACTCCAGTTAAAACAATCTCTTTCGCACCACCTGCAATGGCCTTCTTCGCTTCTGCCAATGTCGCTTCCACATTCGCGCTTCGAGATCTTCCGCGAGCCAAGGGTATGGTGCAGAACGCGCAGAAATAATTACATCCGTCTTGAACCTTTAAGAATGTTCGTGTTCGATCTCCCGATGAAAATGAAGGAATGAATTCCTTCACATCCTTAATCTCTCCTGCAAATATCTTCCCTTCCGTATCGTCGTGCGCCTTAATTCGATCAATCAAATTAAATTTTTCGTTCGCTCCCAACACCACATTCACACCTTCAATTTTTGAAATCTCCTCTGGTTTCAATTGCGCATAACAACCAATAACTGCAATGAAAACATTCGGATTGGACCGCTTTGCTCTGCGAACGGTGTAGCGACATTTTTGATCTGCTTCATCGGTAACGCTACACGTATTGATGACCAAGACATCTGGACCTTCTTCCAACTCCACTCTTCCGTAACCTTGTTCTTGAAAATCACGGGCAAGCGTGCTCGATTCCGAAAAGTTCAGTTTACAACCTAGCGTATGAAATGAAAATGTTTTAAAATCTCTCATGACTTCTTCGCTTTTGGAACTGCTCTTAATCGAAGCTCCATGATTCCCAATAACACATCAACTGGATGATTGAAAGAAATCTCATAGGTATAAACGCCATGATCCGTGTATTGCTTATTCGAATCTAACTCGCGCTCAATGTCGCCAATGTCGCCGCTAATGTCTCCGACAAATCCCTCTTGATTTTTTATTTCTACTGTCACATCGCGAGGAATAACAATGCCCTTGTCTGAAATCTCTTTGACGTGTAATAGTAATTTATCGAAAGGAAAAAGTGTGGTGTAGCGAACATCGAGATACAACTCGCACGGCTCTGCATTTTCACGAATGTCTAACTTCAACGAAACCGGCTCACTATTTTTCCATTGAAGACTTTCCTCAAATTCAAATTTAGCTTCCGCTATAGGCGTTGGATCACAACTCACCATTGCAAATGAAACGAATAACAAAAAGAAAAGGCTCTTTTTTAACATGCTGCAAATTTACATGAAGAAGCGCAGAGTAATTCCTGAATAAAAATTTCTTCGAGCCATCGGATTGAAATATCTTCCTCCTACTCCATTCAACTGATAGAAGGTGGTGTAATTCGTGTTCAATACGTTATTCGCTCCAACATTCATATTGATAGAACCAACTTGTCTTATTCGCGTTACCAAATCATAATCTCCGGCAACTTCGTCACGTTTGATAAATGTATGACCATAGGTGAATTCAGAATTCAAAACGTTTCTCGCTGCAGACCATTCGGTTTGATTCGAATTCAGCGGAGCCTTGTCTGTCCATTGATTCGTAAGGGACCATCCGAATCCATAAAATCCGGTAAAATTCAATCCGCCGTTACACTGCGCTAATGGCATTCCTGGCATTCTTCCCGAACCACTCTCGTCGAGCAATTCATAGTTCGTCCAAGAACCGCTCATCCAGCCATAAACACGAGCCCTCTCTAACTCAATTGTACCACTCCCTGTGAATTCCATTCCTTGTTGAACCAGCTTACCCGCATTGATGAACGTGGCGTAATACCCATTAAATAAGGTTTCCTTCGGAACAATGGCGTCTGTGATTTGCTGATTGTAAATACTCATTTCAACAAACCACATCTTGCCTGCTCCCTTCACTCCGAATTCAACATTCCGCGCAAATTCATTTTTCAAATTTTCATTCAAATATTGATTTGAATAATCGTATTGCTCAAAGATTGTGGGCGCACTGCTGCCGGTGCTGTAATTTCCGAAGATGTTCCAGTTTCCAGACTCTTCACTTTTCTTTAGGGAATAACTAATTCCAACATTCGGATAAAGCCTTGCTTGCGGATTAGCGTTGGTATATGCTTCCACCAGAACCAACTGATCCGCTGCATCTCTCGATGTTCCTGTTATGCCCGCTTGGGTATTGTTCCACCCAACAGAAGCCGTTGCAAACAAGCGTTTCGCCACTTCCGCTTCCACCTGATAGAAAAAATTCGATGTAATGTAATCCACATTGAAGTTGTATTTCGAAACACCGTTCGATTCACCGTTCAACAATCCGAATTCATTCAATTGGAAATTCTCAAATTGAAACTCTTGTCCCAGTGATGACTTCAACTTAACAGGAAATTTTCCATTTTTATTTAGGTCGAAGGATTTCGACAAGACCGCTCGCTCTCCGTTTCCTTTTGCATTCTCGTCTTTGTATCCGCTTGAAGGAGCTGATGTTCCGTAGGGATTTATTTTTTCGGTTTGAAAGAGATTCGCTGAAAGCTCAAGTAAAAAATTCTTTTTCGAAAGATATTCACCTGAATATCCGAACATGTCTCGCGTGCGATCCACGTGTGCGTCATTCGCTGCGCTGAACGCATTGGCCTGACGCGGATCAACTGCTATTTGAGCCGCTGAAATAGCGCCTGGCAATTCCCAATATCCGCTGTATCGCATGGCCATCACATAGTGCTTCCAGCGTTTTGTGTTTGCGGAAAATTCCAGTACGGTTTGTTCTTTTTTGTTCGCTTCTTGATTGCGATAACCTTTGGTTTCCTGATTCACTTGGCTCACAATTAAACTGAATCCGTTCTTACTTGCTCCGGCTTGATAAACCGTTTTGTTGTATCCGAATTCACCGTGCTCAAATTGCGCCTTTGCATACACCGACTGGTTCAATGAATAAGGCGTAAACAGAACAACTCCACCGGTTCCATTTCCCCACACCCCACTGCCTGGACCTTTCAAAATATTCGCGTTAGCAACATTCGAAGGATCTACAATCTCTAGAGGTGACTGTCCGTCTGCGCTCGTCAATGCTATTCCTTTCCAATACATCTTCACATTTCGAATAGTAGTAGGCGCTCTGAAAAAACTTCCGCGAATGTTCAAGCGAGTGCTTCCCCCGTAACCACGAGAATCGTAAGACACGCCGCTCACCGAATTGAATGCGTTTTGTAACGAAGAGCCATCGCCATAATGCGCATTAACCTTCACAAGTCCAATGCTAGCCGGAGTGGTGAGGTTGCTGCGCTTGTTGTTGTAACCAACAACAGTAAGGGCTTCCATTTGCTTTGAAATGGGACTCATGTCCAGTCGCAATACCTTATTCTTTTGAATGTCTTCGCTAGCGTTCAAACAATATCCTCTATCGTAATAACCCTCTGCAACAAAATCGACACACTTTCTGATTTTACAGTAAACAGAAACTCTACCTAACTCGTTGCATTGAAATGTTCGAGTTCCAACCTGAGCAGTCGCTTGAATTGGATAACCGGTATAGCTGTCATAAACTTCAATGGTTACTAAAGCTGAATCTTCAAGTACTTCGTATCCAATATGCTTCTGAACTATTTGAGCAAACAGAACGTTACTTACTAAAAAAAAACAGCAAAGTGAAATCCACTTTGCTGTCTTCAAAATAAAAATATTATTCATTTATTACTGAACGATGAACGTCTTTGAAGTTGTTCCGATTGAAGATTCAGATACTACAAAATAATTTCCCTTCGACCATTCAGAAACATTCAATTCATTTTTCAAAGTTGAAATTTTTCCCTCAGCCACAAGAGCTCCTGAAAAAGAATACACCGAATAATTTCCGCCCAATTGATTCGAAGAGAATTCAACAGTTACTCTTTCTGAAGCTGGATTTGGGAACACATTCAAGTTCTGAGACAACCCTTCGTTTTGAACTCCCGCCCAAACCAAGTTTTGGAATTTCTTAATGGTGTTCGGACCAGCACCTGGATACTGTGCTCCATTTAAAGCAACGTAAACTGAACCGTCGTGTGGATTCACACAAATGTCGCGAAGACGCTTGTTAAAACTTTGAAAGAATGCATCTGAGTTTGTGTTTGAACCACTTACGTCAGCTGTTGTAAGAGACTGGCCATCTGCACTCAAGTGCAAAACTGTCATACGCTCATAAGAGCTGTTCAATCCGCCCAATACAGCCATAAGAATACAGTTGTTCCATTCTGGAATTGAAGGGTGATTGTAGTATTCGATTCCGTTAACGGCGCGACATGGAGACCATTCGATCAATGGCTCTTTCACGTTGTTCGCAGTGCAGTAATTAATTTCCGCGGTGGTGTTACATGCACCTTGCACAGTTGGCCAACCGTAGTTTCTTCCAGCTTCAATAATATTGAATTCATCGCTGTTGTTTTGACCGTGTTCTGATGCGTAGATGATTCCGTTAGGACCAACTGCCAAACCTTGACAATTGCGGTGCCCGTATGAATATACATATGTCGCCGGATCTGGATTGTCAGAAGGAATGCTACCGTCCAAATTAATGCGTAATATTTTACCGTTCAATGAATTTAAGTTCTGTGAACTCACTCCTCCATCGCCAGTGTCTCCAGTAGACATGATTATTTTTTGGTCTTGGCTTATTACCAAACGTGAACCGTTGTGAATTGAATTTCCACCTATCGCGTTGATTAATTGAACTTCGTTCACCAAAGCTGTTCCGTCCCAATCGAACATAGACAAACGCTCTTTTACATTGTTCCCTTGGGTGTAATTATACACCACATAAACTTTCGGAGTATTCAAAAAATCTGGATGCAAAGCCATACCTAACATTCCCGGCTCACTTCCACCACTGTATGGAATTAAAGAAGTTTTATCTAGGATTGAAGTATACGTTCCGGTTGAAGGATCAATGCGCAATACCTTTCCTACACGGGTGGTACACCAGATAAAATCATCGGGTCCCCAAACCATTTCCCAAGGAAGGCTTAAACCCGTAACGAGGTCACTTTCTGTAAGGGTGGTGTTTCCAACTTGCCATGTTTGTGCATTCATTTGAACGGCACAAATAAGAGAGAAGAACAATGCTATTTTTTTCATAGCCACGAATATAATAACTACAACGTTAAAAGTCCGCGTTTTTGCGTCAATGTTTTCTGACGAAATCCGCGTGGTGCTTTTATGGTGTAGCCTAACGTGAATTCATGTGAGCTAAATCCAAGCGCTTTCGACACGCCTGTATTCATTTCATACGAATACCAAAGCGAGTACCCTTCGAACTTCCATCCGAACATAGCAGCCCATGCGGCTTTCGGACGATAGGTTAATCCGAAACACAAATCATGATTAAAATTAAGCATGGCATTCAAGTCTACTTGCATGGGCGTAACCTCAGTAAATCGAGTAAAGACACTTGTTGAAAGGCCCCAATCTTTTGTCAAGCTAAACTCATAAGACCCCATCAATTGGTAATGGCGAATCACCCGCTCATTGATGTAAACAAAACACCATACGGGCCGCCCAGTCCTTTGAATAATTCTGATCAAGAAATCGCTTTGAAAAAGCTGTCGGACGCTTTTATGAAGATGGTGTAAGAAAATGACCGACAAGTTGGAAGAGACAATTGAAAATTTTTATATTTTTACAAAAATCAAAATCCAATTATAATGAAACACTTACTTTCCACCTTGGTGTTGTTTTTTGCATTAAGCTCCCTTGCATTTGCTCAACCGAGCAGTGATTTAAAAATCGTTAAAATGACAAATGGTGTTGAGCACATTGGCACAATCATTTCCGACGACGGCAGAGAAATGCTCTTCGAAACTACAACTGTAGGGAAGATTTACATTAAGAAAACCCTGATTAAGTCTATTTCAAACTACAGCAAAGAGGACATCTCAATCGTGAACGATGAAATTGTTCGTGCCAACCCTTTTAGCACAAGATATTCTTTCACAACAAACGCGCTTCCGATTAAAAAGAAAGATAATTATTACATGCTTAATTTGTGGGGACCTGAATTCCACGTGGCTGTTGCTGACAACTTCAATGTTGGAGTTATGACCACTTGGATAGGCAGCCCTTTAGCGTTGGCCGCGAAGTATAGCATAACAACCAAAAATCCTAAACTGAATTTTTCAGTTGGTGAAATTATTGGTAATGGTGGTTACATAGATCCTTCAGCTTTTATCTCCCTATCCTTTGGAAACGTTACATTCGGTGACCGAGACAAAAATTTAACGCTAGGTGTTGGATATGGCTATTTTGATTTTAATCAAACTGAAGAAATTCCTGGTATATATTATTTCGATCAAAATATTCCTACTAGAAGCAAGCCTGCTACAAAAGGAGTTTTGGGGTCAGTTGCAGCTAGCCTAAGAATCAATGATAAAACTAGCTTTGTTTTTGATTCTATGTTCGGAATGCTGAGCACAGGCGGAACTAATGCTGAAAATTACTATTTCGGAAATGGCTTCGGATACACAACCATTACAGCCAAACAGCCCAACACACCATTCTTAGTTTTAATGCCAGCAATTCGCAGAACTCAAGGAAATGGAAGTGGGAAGTCAATTCAATTTACACTAGCGGGGATAAATACCAATGACAGATCTATTCCAATTCCATTTGTAACTTGGTATAGAGCTTTATAATTCGACCATACTCGTTTCATTCGAAACGCAATGACTTGCAAGCGTGTGCTTCCTCCATAACCACGTGAATCGTAAGACACGCCGCTCACCGAATTGAATGCGTTTTGTAACGAAGAGCCATCGCCATAATGCGCATTAACTTTCACAAGTCCAATGCTCGCCGGAGTGGTGAGGTTGCTGCGCTTGTTGTTGTAACCAACAACAGTAAGGGCTTCCATTTGCTTTGAAATGGGACTCATGTCCAGTCGCAATACCTTATTCTTTTGAATGTCTTCGCTAGCGTTCAAACAATATCCTCTATCGTAATAACCCTCTGCAACAAAATCGACACACCCTTTGACTTTGCAATAAACCGAAACTCTACCTAACTCGTTGCATTGAAACGTTTGCGTTCCAACCTGAGCAGTCGCTTGAATTGGATAACCGGTATAGCTGTCATAAACTTCAATGGTTACAAAGGCAGAATCTTCAAGGACTTCATAGCCAATATTCTTCTGAACTATTTGAGCAAACAGAACGTTACTCACTAAAAAAAAACAGCAAAGTGAAATCCACTTTGCTGTCTTCGAAATAAAAATATTATTCATTTATGAACTTACTCCGCCGTCTCCTGTATCTCCAGTTGACATTAGGATTTTCTGATCAGCAGTGATCACCAAACGTGAACCGTTGTGGATTGAATTTCCGCCAATGGCGTTGATCAATTGAACTTCGTTCACCAAAGCTGTTCCGTCCCAATCGAACATAGACAAGCGCTCTTTTACATTGTTCCCTTGAGTATAATTATACACTACATAAACTTTCGGTGTATTCAAAAAATCTGGATGAAGAACCATTCCTAACATGCCCGGCTCGCTGCCACCGCTGTATGGGATTAAAGAGGTTTTATCTAGGATTGAAGTATACGTTCCTGTTGAAGGATCAATGCGCAATACCTTTCCTACACGCGTTGTGCACCAGATGAAATCATCGGGTCCCCAAACCATTTCCCAAGGAAGGCTTAAACCCGTAACGAGGTCACTTTCAGTAAGTGTGGTATTTCCAACCTGCCAAGTTTGTGCATTCATTTGAATGGCACAAATAAGAGAGAAGAACAATGCTATTTTTTTCACAGCCACGAATATAATAACTACAACGTTAAAAGTCCGCGTTTTTGCGTCAATGTTTTCTGACGAAATCCGCGTGGTGCTTTTATGGTGTATCCTAACGTGAATTCATGTGAGCTAAAACCCAATGCCTTGGATATACCGGTATTCATTTCATACGAATACCAAATCGAATACCCCTCAAACTTCCATCCGAGCATGGCTGCCCACGCTGCTTTTGGACGGCAAGTCAATCCGAAACAAAGATCGCGCTTGTAATTCAACATCGCATTCAAGTCAACTTGCATAGGGGTAACCTCTGTAAATCTCGTAAAGACGCTCGTTGCTAGCCCAAAATCTTTTGTTAAACTGAATTCGTATGATCCCATCAATTGGTAATGGCGAATCACCCGCTCATTGATGTTGCCACTTCCAAAGTTCAATTTGGGTTGAAGGATATACGGAACGCTGACTCCAAAGAAATAATTCTGTCCGTATAGCATCATTCCGGCATTAGTGTTCAGCGAAAAAGAAGATTGCTTTACACCCCCGCCCAACGCCACGTCATTCGGATCTTGAACAACCGCATTGCTCAAATCAAAAACATACTGCGTTCCTATTCCGCTAAATCCAAATGCAATAGATTGCTTCCGATTTATTGCAATGTGCGAGGCTCCGCTAAATTCAAATGATGTTGTTGAATAAGCTCCTGTCTTGTCTTGAAACAATACGCCGCCAATTGCGAATCCGTTTGGCAGTTGCTTGTTCGCTGTTAAGAAGAATGTTTTCGGATGTGTATTTGTTCCGTTCCACTGAGAACGATAGGTTGTGTACAATGGAATGTCTCTATTTACCCCGGCTGCCGCAGGATTCACTGCATACGGATTAACCATGAATAAAGTGCGACGCGGGTACTGCTGTGCTTGAGATGTAAATGCACAAAGCAAGATGCCAAAGGCAAGATACTTCGTAAGATTCTTCGAAAGATGCTGCGCAAGGGTATGTAAGATGAATCTATTCATACTTGATGGAAACCACTCCGGTTAAAGGTTCTTTGCTCTTGTCGTAACTCACCACGTAATAGTAATCCGCTGGTGGAAGCGGTTCGTTGTTGAGTGTTCCTCTCCAAGGATTCGCGTAACCATTCGATTCGAAAACCAATTGTCCATATCTATTCACGACTTGAACGTGCGCGGCAGAGTATCCGTCTAATCCCCCTATAACCCATGTGTCGTTCGAGCCATCGCCATTCGGCGTAATCGCATTCGCAATGAAAATGCATCCGTCTTTCAGCGGAACAAACACGGTGCGCGTATAAACACAATTATTCACATCGGTGACTTGCACGCGATAGTTCCGATTTCCTGCAAGTCCAGTTGCGAGAGGCGTCTGCTGCGCTTGCGCGTCGTTCCATAAAAAACTAAACGGTCCAAATCCGCCTTCAATTAGAACCTCTGCGGTCCCGTCTAAATTATTGAAACATGACTCTTCAGTTGAACTAGCAGATAAATTCAAGTTGGAAGAAAAAACAGGCTCCACTGTAATGATTTCATTCAAAGAACAACCGGCATCGTCTTCCACTTGAATGGAAATTATTCCAACCCCAAGATTTGCCAATTGATATTCCAATAACGATTGCGGAAGGATTTCGTAATTCCCTTCAGCAATGGTAATGTGCAAGGCACCTGTTCCACCTTCAAAAACTAAATTCGCTTCACCATCTGTGTACTCAGAACAAGTTGGACCAACACCACTGCTAAAAATTTGCAATGAATCTGGATAACTCAATTCGAAAGGAAGTTGAAACGCGCAGCCATTTCCATCGGAAATAACCAGGGTATCGGCTCCTCCACATAAATTCGTCAATGTTCCAGAAGCCAATCCTGTCGATCCGTTCGAAACAAGTTCGAATGCGTAATTCCCCACTCCTCCTGCTGAAGAATACGCAATTGCTCCAGTGCATTGGTTCGCACAAACAAGATCTGTTTGTTGCGTAAGTGATGCTTGAAGAACAGCTGGCTCTTCCAACAAAACGCTGCTCGAGGCTAAACATCCGTTTTCATCAATAACTTGAACATTCACAATTCCCGCATCTAAATTCATTAAAGTAAATGGAAGGAGCGAGCTTGTTGAAAGTTCTGTTAAAGCACCTGATCCGCCTGAACCTGAAATTTCAATACTTCCAGAAGCATCTTGAAAACACGTGAGATTATTTC
This sequence comes from Flavobacteriales bacterium, assembly GCA_044239865.1. Classification (GTDB taxonomy): domain Bacteria; phylum Bacteroidota; class Bacteroidia; order Flavobacteriales_D; family Sanyastnellaceae; genus CAIZGX01. The sequence goes on along the minus strand of JBIIAO010000001.1, from coordinate 417,989 downwards.
CAATCAATTGAACACTTGGTGGAATAAATTCCTGAACTGAAATTACACTCGTCGTGTCTCTGCATCCGAAATTATCCGTTGAATGAATAACGAAAGAACCAGCGCTTGGTGCATTGAAAGAGCAACTTCCGTCCAATGAATTGGTAGTTGCAACAACAGCGTTTATTGACGTATCCCACAATTCATAGTTCACAGGAACATTTCCACCAGCATTCAAATTAATTTCTTGAGATTCTGTTGTACATCCAGATTGTGTTACAGTTGCCGTTTGTGCGAAGGGATTCGTGATACATGGATTGTTAAAACATCCTTCAACCACTTCGGTTTGAAAAGCCGAACCTGCACCGGAATAATTTTCAAAATACTGAACACCCATTTTCACACAAAGGTTTCCACATGTGGTGAACCTTCCAACTAAAATTTTATTTCCGCTACTCAATAAAACTGAAGGGTCATTCGGCATGCGGAAAAACAAAGTGTTCGATAGCGCCAATGTTGTATTTCCATTTTCCCAATTGTTCAAAGCGTTCATCTCAGAGGAAACATGGTACAGCGATGGACTAGCGTTGTTGCATTCACTTCCAACTGCAAAACGACTGTCCCATTCTAACGATGGATCCGATGCGTAATCTGCGCAATTAATTCCTCCCGAAAAATAACTTCCATTTGTATGTTGAAAGAAATCACAATCGGAAGAAAGCTGAACGGTGAAGTTCGGATTGCTCTGCAATCCTCCACCAATAGAAGTTAATCTGTAATTCGAATTCGGAAATGACACATAGACATCGTAGGTGACATATCCTGTAAGATCGGTTCCGTCAATAATTCCGTAATGAGCAGTGTAATCAGCTACAAGCGAAACCTGCGCGATTGAAGCACTCGCCACAAGGGCAAGCACAAAGACTTGTACGACTTGAAATAAATTCCACCGCCTTTTCATTGACGATAAATTTAGAGTAGGAAAACTTAATACGAAAGGACTTTGTCCAATGTTGTTCTCAATCGATTGTTAGCCATGAAATTGACCTCCAATCCTGCATTGAAAGGAATAGGAGTATCTAAACTTGCACATCGTGTAACTGGAGCATCAAGATATTCAAAACACTCTTCAGTAATGCGCGAAGCCAACTCCCCGCCTATTCCACCCGTTAGCGAGTCTTCATGCAACACAACAACACGTCCGGTTTTCTTTACTGAAGTCATTACGGTTTCGTAATCCAACGGAGCCAAGGTGCGCAAGTCGATCAATTCGATTCCTGCATATTTCTCTTCCTTCAACACATCCATTCCCCAATGAACACCGAGACCGTAAGTCACCAATGTTAATTTCTCTCCGGCTGAAACTATGCGTGCCTTTCCGAATGGAAGCGTGTAATATCCTTCCGAAACCTCTTCTTCAATACTTCTGTAAAGTATTTTGTGTTCGAAGAATAATACAGGATTCGGATCTTCAAACGATTGACACAACAATCCTTTCGCGTCGGAGGGAAATGCAGGATATGCGATTTTCAATCCGGGAGTGTGGAAGAACCAAGCTTCGTTGCTTTGACTGTGGAAGGGTCCTGCAGCAGCACCTCCGCCTGTTGGCATGCGCACAACAACGTCTGCGTTTTCCGCCCAACGGTAGTGGAGCTTCGCTAAGTTGTTTACAATCTGATTGAAACCGCAAGTCACAAAATCTGCGAATTGCATCTCCACCATGGCCTTGTGACCTTTCATGCTCAGTCCAAGTCCAGCACCCACAATAGCAGATTCACACAACGGCGTATTGCGAACACGACCTTTTCCAAATTCTTCTAAGAAACCTTCGGTTACTTTGAATACTCCCCCATATTCTGCAATGTCTTGTCCCATTAAAACCAATCGGTCGTGCTTGCGCATGCTTTCGCGCAGCCCATCTTGAATGGCATCTATGAAACGCATTTTCTTTTTGGTGGAAGAAGAAGGTATTTCAACATTTGAAAACGGTGCGAATAAATCTTCAAATTCTTCTTCCTCATTTACTTCAATGTCTGGCTCTGCATAGGCCGACTTTAAATTCGTGTTGATTTTATCTTTCAACTTTAAATTCATGGCTTCTGCATCGCCTTGAGTAATTAATTTCTCTTCTATTAAAAACTGCTCATACATGGCCACGGGATCTTTCTTCGACCATTCGTCTATCATTCCTTCCGGATAATACTTCGTTCCACTGGCCTCTTCGTGTCCGCGAACGCGGAAAGTCATGCACTCTAAAATTACAGGACGTGGATTCTTACGTATGCTTTCAGCAATCTCTTTAACCGTTGAATAAACTTCAAGAATATTGTTTCCATCGATCTGAATAGCATCTTCTTTCGGCATTCCATATCCGATTGCTTTATCTATAAACTGCTTGCAGCGAAATTGCTCACGACTTGGCGTAGACAAACCCCATGCGTTATTCTCAATACAAAAGATAACCGGCAGATCCCAAACGGTTGCCACATTCAATGCTTCATGAAAATCTCCTTCGCTTGCACCACCGTCTCCACTGAATACTATTGTTGCTTTCTCAGAGCCTTCCAATTTATTAGCTAGTGCTATTCCGTCTGCAATGCCTAGTTGTGGGCCCAAATGAGAAATCATTCCAACAACATGATGCTTCTTCGTTCCGAAGTGAAACGAACGATCGCGCCCTTTTGTGAATCCGTCTTTCTTTCCTTGAAACTGAAGAAACAATTGTTTTAAATCTAAATTTCTGGAAGTGAAGATTCCCAAATTGCGGTGCATGGGTAAAATAAATTCATCTTCATCCATTGCCATTCCTACACCCACGGAAATTGCTTCTTGTCCGTAGGAAGAGAACCATTTCGAGATCTTCCCCAAACGCAATTGACTTAGCATCTTATCCTCGATTAAACGGGGCAATTTAATTGCTTCGTACAATGCCAATAATTCTTCCTTCGAAATGTCCTTTTTATTGAATTTCATATTGCTCAAATTGAGCCGCTAAAGTAATCCGAATGCGGCACCCTTAAAATTTTCTTCACATTTTTTAACATTCTGTTAGGATTTAAATTTAAATTAGCGCGATATTTTCGCACACATTAATAAATACAAAGTTGTTTTTATGAAACTATTAAACGAAATTAAACAAGAAATTGCGCGCCGAGAGAAAGAACTAAACTCATTGGTAGACGCTGCTAATCTTATTGCTTCTCTCCAGAGCGGAAGAGGCAGAAAAGTTAAAATCACTAGTAAAATCGCTTCTATCTTGAGCAAAACTGGCACTTTAAAATCATCAGCAAGCTCAGAACGTCGCGGTCGTCCAAAAGGTTCTAAAAACAAACCGGGTGCTAAGAAAACAGGTCCAAAAAAAGAGACTGTTGCAGTAGCAGCGTCACCAGCGGCTCCTGCGGTTCCTAAAGTTTTGAAGAAGCGCGGAAGAAAGCCAGGTTCAGTAAAAGCTAAAGTTGCGAAGACTGGAAAAGCTGTGAAAGCATAATAATATTTTTTATTCATTTTTTTTGGTTGAATAGACCAACAGCATGAACACTATTGAACTTCAAGTAAGTCCTGCCCAATCGGCTGACTTCAATTATTTAGAGGAGAAAATTCAACACACGTTGAATTTATCTCCTCTTTCTTTTAAATGGCGCATCGATAAAAAATCGATCGACGCGCGGAAACGTAACGCGATTGTCCTGCTCCGAATTTCCGTCATTGCAGCAAATGAAAAGTTTCCTACTGTTCATCAACGTCAGTTTCAACATGAAATAAAAAGTTCGGCAATCGTTATCGGTGCGGGTCCGGCCGGATTGTTTGCGGCACTGCGACTGCTTGAACTGGGAGTTAAACCCATTATTATCGAGAGAGGAAAAGATGTCCGCGCGCGTAGAAGAGACCTCGTTGAAATTACACGAAACGGAATTGTTCACGAAGATTCCAATTACTGTTACGGAGAAGGTGGTGCCGGAACCTATAGCGACGGCAAGCTCTATACGCGAAGTACAAAAAAAGGAAGCGTGGTTCGCATCTTAGAAACGCTGGTTCAATTCGGAGCTAACGAAAACATTCTAACAGAAAGCCATCCTCATGTGGGAACAAACAAGCTTCCACAAATCATTGCCAACATGCGTGAAAGTATTTTGTCCAATGGCGGAGAAATTCATTTCGAAGAAAGGGTCGTTGACTTCAATTTGGGAAACGATTCCATTCACGAAATCAAAACAGCAAAGGGAAATTCCTTTCAAGCAGACTCTGTTTTATTGGCAACCGGACACAGCGCACGAGACATCTTCGAATTGCTTCACGCAAAAAACATTGCACTTGAAGCAAAGCCATTTGCTATTGGTGTTCGTATTGAACATGACCAGCGGACAATAGACAAGCTTCAATACAAGTGCGACGACCGCGGCGAATTTCTTCCTCCTGCCAGTTATTCCATTGTAACGCAAGTCAACGATCACGGCGTGTATTCCTTCTGCATGTGTCCCGGTGGAATCGTTGCACCTTGCGCAACTTCGCAAGAAGAGATTGTAACAAACGGTTGGTCTCCTAGCAAGCGCAATAATCCTTGGGCAAACTCCGGAATTGTGGTTGAAGTGAAGTTAAGCGATCTTGAAAATTTAAATTACAGCGGGCCACTTGCTGGAATGCACCTTCAACAAGACATTGAAAAAAAGGCCTACGAACTCGGTGGCTCCAATCAATTTGCTCCGGCTCAACGCGCCACCGATTTTATCTACAATAAAAAAAGCACCACACTTCCAAGCACTTCATACAGCCCCGGGATTGCCGCGGTGAATCTTCGTGAATTATTTCCGAAATTTATTTCAGAGTGTTTAATCGGTGCGCTTCAGCATTTCAACTCGAAGATGCCAAATTTCTCCGGACCGAATGCTTTGCTCCTTGCCCCTGAAACGCGCACCTCTTCTCCGGTAAGAATTCCTCGCGACAAAGAATTATTGAATCATCCTGAGATAAAAAATCTATTTCCTTGCGGAGAAGGTGCTGGTTATGCAGGCGGAATTGTTTCTGCTGCCATAGACGGAGAGCGCTGTGCAGAAGCTATTTTAGAATTTATTTCGAAAAAGAAGAGTCAATAAGCTCTGCCAATTCCCTGCCTATAAGCGATCCAATTGCTACCCCTATTCCACCCAATCGAGCCCCTACAAAAACATTCTCTTGCGCTTCCGTTACGACAGGACGTTCATCTTGTCCAACACCTAAAATACCACTCCACGCCAAATCAATTTCTATTGCAGAAGTTGTATGTATTTTTTGTTGAACGAAATCCAATAAGCTAGCAATTACTTCGTCGGTATTGCCTTGGACGTCAGTAGATTCCGTATTCGGAAACATATGGCGCATGCCTCCCATTAAAATTCTCCCATCTATATTTCGAAAATAGTTGTATCCTTCTTGATGATGAAATGTTCCGTTTAATTTTAAATCGGGAATAGGCTTCGTAACGATAACTTGATTTCTCTTAGTACGCATTTCTATTTCTTCGAATAAATGGGGGTGAAAAGAGCTTATGCAAAACACCAATCGTTTTGACTTCCAATTTCCCACTGATGATTCAATCTGCATTTCACTTCCAATCGCCTGAAAACTCTTTACTTCAACGCCATTGAAAACTTTAACTCCTGTTTTCAAAGCACGGTCAACCATAGCCCGAAGCATGGCTCCCGTGTTCAATCCTCCCTCATATTTATTCGAAATGACACCAACTAAATTCAATATTCCTTGAAATTCTGATTGGGTTGAAACAGCATATGGACGCAGCCCTATTCTTGAATGAAAGGCATCATTAAATTTTTCCACCAGTGCGCAACACTGAATAAAACTTTCTTTATCCTCTTCAAAAAACAATTCATGACCTCCGTTCCAATCAAGCTTTAAAACATCTTCAGAATAATTCTTCACCAATTTTTCAATTCCTCGAAATCGTCTAACTCCAAGGTTCACAACTTCATCAAATGACATATCCTTCATGTCGTCTACAAATTCAGAAATGCTTCCAAAGCATGCAAATCCAGCATTTTTCGAACTTGCACCATCACTCAGCCAACTTCGTTCCAGCACGCCAATTTCCAAACGGGGATTTTTATTCTTCAATTCAATAGCCGTGGAAAGTCCTGCAATACCTGCACCTACGACAAGCACATCGAAGGTTTCCAAAAACGACTGTCTTTCCCAATAACTCGTGTTCATTAAACAAATCTGCAAAAAAAATCACATCTTACACAATAAAAAAATATTTACTAAAAGACAATTAATAAAAAATAAATAGCGTTACCAAAGAGAACCTATAAAAACCCAACGCTATGAAAAAATTATTTGCTGTATTATTTTGCGCTGGAAAGATCCTACTAGCGACCGCAACAAATATTCCAATCGAATTTGAAAAGGACTCGGAAAAGTTCACTTCAGAAACGAAAGATAATTTGTTTCGTTCTACCGAGGAACTCTATTTAGCTAAGGGCATAAAAGTCACTTTACAAGAGCCTTCAAAAAATGCTGATGTTAAAAAGCTCACACTTTTTTACAAACGTGAAAAAGAGTTAAAAGAATTTTTCAAAGAGGAACATTTAGACTTTAGCCGCATTTCATTTACCTACGAAGCAGAAGGAAAAAAAGGCCTGCCAGTCATTAATGTCGAAATTGTAAATAATGAAGTCATAGCGGAAGTTATTCATCCCGATAGTGTTTTCACGAATAAAAACGCTCTGTTAATTACTTGCCAACCGGAAGACACAGAACTTGCGAATACGCTTTCTTACAAAACATTAACCTCACAAGATGAAATGTACAATGCGAACGTATCATCTTACTTCGAAAATAAAATTATACTTATTCGGGAGCTTATTAAAATTGATTTTCAAAACGGAAAAGTTCCTAACAAACCTGTTATTGCGCAGCTTCCCATTTCGGCATCAGAAAAAAAGAGCTATCACTTGCTGCACTGGAATAACATCAATAGAGAGTGGAGTAAGATCGGAACAACAGTTCGAATTACCTCGAAAAAGGATAAGAAATATTTCTCTGCAAAAATTGAAGAGTCTGGAATTTATGCCTTAGTCGAAAGCAAATCTGTTAGTGTTAAGCCTATCGTTGTTACCGCTCCTAAAAATGCAGCTATAACCTACATCGAACTTATCTCTAGCGAACCGTTCGTTCGAATTGAAGGCACCATTTCAGACAACCAAAAAGAGGCCACCTTCAAAGGTCCTAAAAACCACAAAGACTGTATAATCCGAACTGTCTGTCAAGATGCAACTGGAAAAGAGTGGATAGAAGAAACACCGGTTAAGAATAAAACTATTCTCAGCATCTTCAACAATAAAAAGAAAACAAACGCTTACTTCAAACAATAAACAAAGCCATGAAAAAGATCGCAACAACCCTCCTCCTCTTTGGCTCATTACTTATTGCTAATGCCAAGGACGCACCAGATGTACGCTACTTGAATTTCGAAGAACTGTCATCGAACTTCAACACTGCAAATACAAAGGGGCAAATACTAAAATGTAAATCAGCTTTCGATGTATTTCTTCCTGAAGGAAGGTTTGCGGAAGAGGGTATCGACATACTTGTTCCCAAATCTTCCAACGCTAAAAATGAAAGGCTTCTTTTTCTAAAATGGAACTATAAAGAAAAGGAATGGGCGGTGATCAAGAACAAAAAAACGGGCACTAAAACAATTAACGGCATGAAGTACTATATCGTTCATGTGAATGAGTCAGGTGTTTTCGGACTCTTTGAAAATGACCCAGCAAAAGGAAAAATCAAAGTTATTATGGCCCCCTCATTGAGATTAAATCGCATCGAATTTTCACAAAGAAATGTCCAGGTGAACTACGAGAAGCAACTTGCAAACAAGGCGAAATCAGCAGAAATACCGTTTGGAGACGTTTCGATTCTATCCGAGTTTTCAATGGATGTAACTCTAAAAAACGAATCGAAGTCAAAAACATATCGATTCAAATTAGGAGAGATCCCAAATTTTCTGAGAAAAACAAATAAGAAGAACAATACAATTGTATTCATTCGCAAGAAAGACTTAATGCGCATCAGTAATTCATCAATCCCAAACACTCCAGTACAATGAAAACTAAAATCCTAATTATCGGTCTACTGACCCTGTGCGTAAATTCATACGCTCAAAAGCAAATTCAAAAATGTGACTTTGGAAAGGCGCAAAAGGATAAAAAAATATCCTTCTCGGGCATTGTTGATCACATAAGAAGCCATGGCTATTTCAAACTAAAAGTTAAAAACACGACCAAGGACTCTTTGGCGGTTCGTGTGGAAACCGGACGCGTTTTTTATACCGCTAGCAATGGCTATCAGCCCTTTGTAGTGTTGCGCTCTAGAGAAATCTATTTAGCCCCTGGCGAAGAGTCAACCACTTTACTGAACACCGCATGCGGGAACGCATCGGCTGCCTCAACAAGTAATGGTTTTAGTGAGTTAGGCAAAACAGAAATGGGCAGTGCAAATCTTGTAGCTGCCTTGGAAGAGGTTGAGTCTAAGAGGTTAGGCAATCATGAAGGAATACAGCAACTTGTTTGGGCTTTTACCAATAACCATTCGGTGGCATCCATTGTGAGTTACAGTAATTTAGAAATGACAACGAATCCACTTCAGGCAATTGCTGCTAAACATAAAAAAGTTCCCCTTCCAAATTACAAAGTTGACTACGAAGAATCCGAAGAAGGATCTGGGCTTGCATTCTCAGGGAGACCGAAACACGTAGAAAGCAGTTTGCAATTTGTCTTGAACCAACAAGAAGATGTTCGCGTAGTTCTGCGCAACGAAGCCGGGGAAATTGTAAAATATGTTGAACTCATTCACGGTCAAAAAGCAGGACAATTAAATTTACCTGTTACCATTGACCTGGCCGGTTTTTCACGCGGAAACTATTCTCTCTCTGCAGAAAACAGCGAAGGCAAATGCCTAAACCAAACCGCTATTGAAATCTAACTCCCTTCGGGGAGTTATTTTTCTTTTAATTTATTGCTTTTCGGATTATCTTTACTTGTGATTTAGGAATCTTATTTAATCAATTATGAATGCTATTCGCATACTTATATTCTGGGCGTCATTCCTCAGCCTTCTTGTATCGAGCACTATTCTTTCGGCGCAAAACGAATTCGTGAGAATCAAAAGTGAAGGCGCAATCTTTGACAAAGACACTGAAAAGAAGTTAGACGGAGTTCAAATAATTGTGTTCAAAAACGGAGCGCAGGACCAAGTCGTTGATGCTGGTAATTCCGGAAAATTCGACTTCACCCTTCCATTAGGCTATTCATACGATATTAAATTTTCAAGAGCTGATTATGTAACCAAAATTATTCGTGTCGATACACGTAACATACCTACTGAAGATCGCGCGGGTGGATTTTTAATGGAATTCAAACCTTCTCTTTTCAAATATATTGATGGTTTCAATACTGATATTTTGAAAGAGCCAATCCGGAAGTCTTCGTTCATTTCACAAACAAATTCTGTAAGTTGGGACAATCCTTATGGTGAAATGATGGACATAAAGATTGAAGAGGAATTTAAGCGTTTGGCTGATTTGGCTAAAAATGGTGACAAGCAAAAAAAGGAATTTGATAAATTAATTCTAGAAGGTGATGGGAAAATGACTGGATCGAAATACGAAGAGGCCATGAATAAATACAAAAGCGCCTTAGCTATTTTCCCTTCCGACAAACCCGCCCAAGACAAATACGACGAGGCAGAAAGAAAATACAAAGAATTTTTAGACAATAAAAACAATGACGCCCAATACACGCAGTTAATTAAGGATGCCGATGTTTTATTCAAAAATCAAAATTGGGAAAGCGCAAAAAACAAATACGCCCAAGCCAGTGTAATTCGAAACTCAGAAATTCATCCGAAAAATCAGATCACTGAAATCGACAAAAAATTGCTTGAGTTAGAAAATGAGAAAAAGTTCAAAGCCCTTGTTGCACGAGCCGACCAAGAATTCAACGGCGAGAACTTTGAGACCTCCATTAATTCATACGAAGAAGCACTACTAATAAAAAGTAACGACACCTACTCTAAAAAGCAAATTGAAGCTGCAAAAGCGGCGCTCTTGGCCATTTCCAACGACAAAAACAAACAAGAAGAAATTGAACTTCGCTACAAAGCGTTAATTACAACTGCAGATGACCTTTTCTCTAAAAAACAATATTTAGAATCTATTGCCAAATATGAGAGTGCTTCTAGTGTAAAACCCAATGAAGATTACCCACAAGATCAAATCGACAAAGCGAACAAGGCCATTAATGCGAGTAAAACTGTGGTCAATAACACCCCTCCTGCTGTTGACCCTAATCTTGCACAATATAAAAAGTTACTTGAAGAAGGAGATAAGCTTTTGCAAGAAAGTAACATGACCAACGAATCTAAACTAAAAGAATCACGCTCAAAATACAACAGTGCTTTGGCACTTAAAAACGGTGAAAGGTATCCGACTAAACAGATTGAAACCATCGAACAAGCTCTTGCAAATCTGAACACCTCAGCGAATAATTCTGGCGAGAGTTGGAGAGAAAAAAGAATTAGACAAGAAAACGAACTTGAAGAAGTTCGAAGACTAAAGGAACAAGAATTGGAGGAAGCCAGAGCTGCCAGATTAGCGGAAAAAGAAGCGGCTGAAGCCGAAGAATTAAGAAAAATAGAATCTCAAGAAGAGGGAAATTCCCGACGCGAAATTGACCTAAGCGCAGAAGAAAAAGTTGAAGAATTCTATAAGGACGCACAAAAAAAGGCGGAGAAAAGAAAGATTTTGGATATCATTCAAGAAAAATCTAGAGACAGCTTAAATCGCACGGTAAACCAGACGAAAGAACAAAAAGTTGTGGATAAGGAAATTGAAGAAATTGAAAAATCGGAAGATAAAATCTACGAAACTTCTAAAAACAATGAAGCTGAAATATTAGAGGCTGAATCTAAAATCAAATCTGAACTTGAGCTCACGGAAAACCTAAAGGAGGACTACCGTAAGGCGCAAGCGCGCAATATAGAGACGGCGAATACCAGCATTGAACGAGAACAACAGCAGGAAACTACATCTCGAAAAAACAACAAAGACAAGGAAAAAAACACACAGAGAAGTGTTTCTCGAGAATTAGAAAGGGAGAATGAAACATCATACCAGTACACCGAAAAAGAAAAACAGAAATTAACTGAAGACGCTGAAGAAATTCAAAATTCTGAGACTCGCCAAATCTCCTTAGATAATGAAAGTAGAAAAATTGAAGATGTAAATCTCAAACTCGAACAAAGCGTCATTGAAAACGAAAGAGAGGCCAATGAAAATTCAAGAGCAAAGGGAGATGAAATATTAGAAAGAACCAGAATCCAAGTGAACAGTGAAACTCACGCTTCCGAAATAAAAGAAATCGAAAAGGATAATAAAGAGGGAGCAACTGCTGATAAGATACGCAAAGAAATCTCAGAAGAAGAGCAGATAATTTACAAACCAAAAGTAACTGAAGAGATTTCCGAAAGATCATATGAAACAAGTCAGCCGAGTATAAACGTACTTGAAACCACCGTAAAAAAAGGTTCTAAAGTAATAGTTTATCGCAAGGTAGTTTCCAAGTCCGGAACGTTTTACTACCAGAACGACGAATGTATTTCAGTGGATCAATGGCTTATTGAAACGAAAAGAAAATAATGCGCATTCTCATTCTAAACGGTCCCAATTTAAATTTACTGGGCACACGCGAGACTTCCATTTACGGATCTGAAAATTTACAATCACTGTTATCTCTTCTTTCAGAAAAATTCCATAACGTCAGTTTTTCACACCTTCAATCCAATCACGAAGGAGTGCTCATTGACGCCATACAACACTCTGAAAAATACGATGCTATTGTATTCAATGCGGGAGGATATACACACACTAGCGTTGCAATAGCAGATGCTTTAGCTGCTGTGAAGCCAAGAGTAATTGAAGTTCACTTAAGCAATGTTATGTCAAGAGAAAAGGAGCGACATACATCGCTCCTTGCACAACATTGTTTGGGGACAATCTCTGGGTTTGGTTTTGATTCTTACGTGTTAGCTGTTGAACAGCTCACACGATAAGCCTACCCTGCTACTTCCGCTAATTTTACTTTTAGTCCCTCGAAGTTTGCAGCAATATGCAATTGGCATCCGAGTCTGCTATTTCCTTTCACGAAGAATGCCTGATCTAACATGGCTTCTTCATCGTCGTTTCTTTCTCCTAAATCATGATCTGAAAGAATATACATATGACAACTTGCGCACATGGCCATTCCGCCGCAAGTTCCTTCAACAGGTAATTCGTATGACTTGCAAAGCTCCATCATATTCATTCCCATGTCGGTTGGTGCATCTAATAAATGCTCCTTGTCTTCTCTATCCACAACTGTAATTTGAACTGTATTTTCCATACTTAAAATCCGTTTACTCCATTAACCGTGGTGTACTTCAAAACCAAATTCTTATCGGGGTAAATGCGTTTGAATGCACTTTGAACCATCAATGTCGTTTCATGAAAACCACATAGAATTAATTTCAATTTACCAGGATAAGTATTGATGTCTCCTATTGCATACAAACCAGGAACATTCGTTTGATAATCGAACGTGTTTACTTCAATGCTGTTCTTGTCTATGTTCAATCCCCACTCAGACAACGGCCCCAACTTCGGGCTTAATCCGAATAACGGCAACCAATGATCTGTTGTTAAAACAGTTCTCGTTTCATCGTTGTGTTGAAGGGTAATGTTGCGAAGAGTATCTTCTCCGGCTAACTCAACAACCTCTGCGTCTGTGTGCAGATTAATTTTTCCTGAAGCCGCCATGTCAAGCACTTTTTGCACTGAATCTGGATGACCGCGGAAACTTTTGCTTCTGTGAACAAGTGTAACTTCTTTCGCCACACCATTTGCTAAGAAAACAGCCCAGTCTAACGCAGAGTCTCCTCCACCACTGATGATAACCGACTTATTGCGATAGAACTCTGGGTCGCGAACGATGTATTCAATTCCCTTGTCTTCAAAATCCGAGATGTTTGAAATAGGTGGTTTACGTGGCTCGAAGCATCCCAATCCGCCAGCAATAGCAACAATTGGAGCAATGTGTTTCGTTCCGCGAGTTGTAGTCACAATGAACATCCCATCTTCGGTCTTTTCAAAAGACTCAGCTCGCTCTCCCAAAGTAAAACCAGGTTTAAACGGCTCGGCTTGCTTCATTAGATTATCTATCAGCTCACCAGCCAAAATTTCAGGGAACCCTGGAATATCATAGATAGGTTTCTTCGGATAAATTTCAGTCAATTGTCCGCCTGCTTGAGGCAACGCATCTATCAGGTGACAACGTAATTTGAGAAGCCCAGCTTCAAAAACGGTGAACAAACCACATGGGCCTGCACCAATAACAAGGATATCAGTTTCAATCATAATTGTGAAGTCGAGCAAAATTACTTCTTTCACTACACATAACGCTCAAACTTCTAAAATTCATTAACATTTGAAGGGGAATAATGTTTTTTCCTGATTGAAAAAGAATAAATCTTAAATTGTGCTACCTAAAACTATCCAAATGAAAAAAATTTTACTGGCATTAACTGTTGTATCTGCTGTCAACACAAGCGCTCAGTGTGACGGCAATCGCTATTTGAACTACATCTTTAGCGATGTTCAAGTGACGTCTGATGTTCCTTACGGAGAAAACTTAAAAAACAACGGAACGAGTCAAATCTTGTTATGCGATGTTTACCAGCCCGTTGGCGATAACGTCATCAATAGACCTGCAGTGATTGTTGCTCACGGCGGATTTTTCCTTTCGGGATCGAAGACAGGTGCCGATGTCGTTCCAATTTGCGAGAGACTTGCTAAGATGGGCTATGTAGCCATTTCTATAGAATACAGATTGGGTGTGACCATCACTGCGAACTTGGCTGGACCCATGACCGAGGCCGTAATGCGTGGTGTTCAAGATGGAAAAGCAGCAGTGCGTTTTCTTCGTAAATCGGTTGCTGTTGATGGAAATCCATACAACATAGACCCCAATGAAATCTACATTGCTGGATCTAGCGCGGGTGGATATATTGCCTTGCACATGGCTTATTTAGATGAAATGGCTGAATTGCCAGCGTATGTCAACACGAGCAATCCAGGATTATCTGGTGAGTTAGAGGGTGACAGTGGAAATCCGGGATATCCTTCTGATGTAAAAGCTATTGTAAACATTGCCGGAGCCATTGGCGATACGGCATGGATTCATGCTGGCGACGAGCCTGCTTTATTGTTTCATGGAACGAATGACCAAACGGTTCCTTACGGATCTGCCATGCAATATGCATTCGGTGTAGCACCTGTTGTTGAAGTAGATGGAAGTAATAGTATTAATGAGAAAATGGATCAGATTGGATTGGAACACTGTTTCGAAATTTATGAAGGTCAAGACCACGTTCCACACATGACCAATGCGGCTATTTTAGACACAACCATGAGTATTATGTCGAATTTTCTAACGCATCATATTTGTTCTATTCCACTCGATTGCAACTACCGCACAATATCTGTGGGAACAGATGAGTTAAGTATGAAAGAAGAGGATTTATTGGTTTATCCGAATCCAGCAAATTCGAATGTATTCATTGGAAGCACTGATATTAAACAAGTTGAAATTTACAATATAACAGGAGAATTGGTAGCCGCAGAATTCAATACAAATCGAATAGAAGTTTCCAATCTTCCAAATGGCTTGTATGTTTTTAGACTAACTACTTCGAAAGGAAAAACGAACAAAACAGTTATAATCCAACATTAATATGAAACGCTTATTTAAGATATCTCATTTGACACTTCTGATGTTCGTTTTAAGTGTAATTGTATTAACTGAGACAGGCTGTTCAAGTCATCAGAAAGGATACAATTATTCAGCACACAATAAACGAAACAATGTGGCTCTGAAAAATCAAAATAAGCGCATCAAAAAGGCGGGTGGCGATCAATTAAACTTTAGTTGTCCGAGGTTTAAAAAGAATTAACGAACGCATTGATTTATTGAGGGAGTCCAATTTGGGCTCCCTTTTATTTTAATAACAAAACAAACTGTTCAGCAAGAAAGAATTACCTTTGCGAAAAACTATTGCAATGCTACGTTTATTAAATTTTTTATCTACAGAAAAAAATATAAACGCACATTTAAAAAGTGTTGCGATCGTTGCTTTCTTTTTTGTTTTTGGATTGAATGCTTTTGGGCAGAATTGTAATGGTTTGAATGTGACACTTGGGCCTGACGTTGAATATTGCAATGACGCTACCGTAACTATTTCCTCTTCCTTTACAGGAGGACCAAGCGCGGGTTCACCAAGTTACACTTGGTCTTTGGCACCATTTCAAAATGGGAATACATTGCAAAGTTCACCAATTCAAGGAGCAAATTCAAGTAGTTATTCAATTCCTAGTTTTAGCAGCACAAATGATGGTCTTTACATATGTACAATTTCATTTCCAAATGGATGTTCCGACATCGATACAATTGAAGTTGACCAACCGAATGGCAACAATAATTTCAACCTGACTTCAGGCAATGATTTTACGATATGCCCGCAAGTAACCGCAAATATCAACTCTTCAATTGCCAACATCCCTGCGGGAGGAACAGTCAGCTATTCTTGGATCAGCGATCCCGCTGGTTATACATCAAACTTAGCCGACCCTTCCTTTAGCAATCTTACTGTTGGCACCTATGATTTTATAGGCACGGCAACTGCTAATGGCTGCTCAGACAACACTCAAATTCAAGTTACAGTTGCCAACTTCACAATCTCTGCTGGAGCAGATATTACGATATGCCCTGGACAAAGTGTTTCTTTAAACTCTACAATCACAAATGGATTAACTACTCAGGAGCAGAGCAATGTCACATATAGTTGGTCTAGTAGTAACGGCGGATATACCTCAACACAAGCGGATCCTACTTTTAGCAACTTGCCTGCAGGCAACTACAATTTCACTGTAAACGCAACTTATAACTCGTGCATTTTTACTGATATAGTAAATGTTAATGTTATTTCTCCTCAGATAACCAACCCTGCCGGTTTGATCTATTGCCTCCAACCTAATCAAACTTCCGGTATTGTTGGTTTTTATATAAACCTTCCAAGCAATGTAGGTTCTTTAGTTTCTAATTACACAGTAAATTGGAATGACAATAGCCCTATTCAAACCTTTACAGCATCGAGTACCCCCAACTGGAGTTCACTAATTTCACACACCTTCCCTGCTGGAAACCATCCCATTCAACTTACCATGAATTTGATAAGTGGCTGCTCATCTTCAGTTACTTTGAATGCATTCGTGGGAAGTTCCCCTTCACCAGCCGCACTTCAATTGTTCGCAGGTCAAGCTGAATCTTGTGTTGGAGAAACTACAAGTTTCTATTTCAATGTGCCAACAACAAATGTAAATGGTACAACTTATTCTGTAAATTGGAATGATGGAAGTCCTGTTGAAATCTATACACACCCAAATACACCATCAGTATTAACTCATGTATTTCAAATTTCAAGCTGTGGCAACAACAGTTTTTTGAATGTTCCAAATGCTTTTTCACCACGCGTGACAACTCAAAACCCTTGCACACTTCCTCAGCCATCAAGTACCGGAGCAATTTACGTTAGCCAAGGGCCTATTAGCAATTTCAATTTATCCGCAGAAACTGTGTGTATTGGAGATTTCGTTAGCACGACAAATTTGTCCAACTATGGACAAGTTATTTCCCCATTGGCAGCGAATTGCAGTAGTTCTCCTTTTTATTGGACAATTTCATCGGCGAATACAAATGGCTATGACTTAAATCCTGGATCAATTCTAGGAAATGGCGGACCAAACACAAATCTCTGGCAAAATGGAACTACAAATATTGGTGCAACATTTAACCAAGCGGGTACATATACATATTCGCTAAGAATAACAAACGATTGTGGAGATGACACTGCCACTCATACGCTGTGTGTAATTCAGCCACCAACCTGTGGGTTTTCATTGAGTCAAACATCTGGTTGCTCTGGAATATCCGCGGCTGCAACTAATTCATCTTTGCCGCCCAGTTGTAACGGGAATCCTTTACAACTTCAATATTCATGGAGTGTATCTTCAAGCAATTTACCCGGAACAAGCTATACGATTAGCAATACAACTGCGACTAATCCAAACTTTACGTTTACTAATACAACAGCGACAAATCAAACGTTCACCGTTAATTTAACTGTAAGACCGATAAATCCGCAAACGGGTTTACCCATGAATTCCTGCGCTAGTGCATGCACCCAAACAATTGTGGTATCTCCACAACCCACTTTCAGTTTACAGCCCATACAACCCGATAGCCTCTGCATTGGAGGTACGTTCAATGCTCTAAGTGTTGCTGTTAATTATCTCGGCACAGGAAGCCCTTCTTATCAATGGTACTCAAACACAATTGCCAGCACAACGGGGGCAACACTCATTGCAGGTGCTGTGTTTCCTAGCTACATCCCACCTGCAGACGCAGTTGGTACAAGATATTATTACTGCGTTGTGACCTTCACACAAAATCCCAATTGTACTGCTATTACTTCAAGCATTATTCCAGCTGTGGTTCTCGCAGATCCAATAGCTTTTTCAAATCCATTAACTCAAACCATTTGCGTGGGTGGTGGTTTACCCAATCCTCTATCTGCCTCTTATTCGAATGGCTTCGGAGCACCATCTTACCAATGGAGCACAATAACTAACGGAGTTTCAACTCCAATTCAAGGCGCAAATACTCAAACATACTCACCTCCCATTTTCACAACGGCGAATACCTACAACTATTCAGTAACCATTAATACTTCTGCAAGCGGATGCACGGCAGATTCTTCAGATGTCATTTCAGTTGTTGTTATAAACGACCCTTTGATCACCAGCCAGCCTTCTCCTCCAATTACTTATTGCCAAAACACTCCTGCAGGAAATATTGCTACCTTATCGGTGACAGCGACTGGAGGAAGTGGTACGTTCTCCTATCAATGGTATGTTAATTCGACCAATTCAAATGCTGGCGGAATAGCTGTTGCGGGTGCGACATCTCCCACTTTCACTCCTCCTTCAATTACCCCCGGAACATTTTATTATTACTGCATAATCTCTCAACCCGTTGCAAATTGTAGCGTTGCATCGGCCCCTTCTCAGATTATAATTGTAGAAAGTCCTGTATTTACAAACCCTCCATTTACTACTCAAATAATTTGCAACGGCGGTACAACCGATTCTTTGCAAGTAACAACTTCAGGAGGAACGGGAACTATTTCCTATCAATGGTATTCAAATACGACAGCAGTCAATTCTGGGGGGACAATTATTCCGGGTGCAACTTCGAATACCTATACTCCGCCAAATACGAATTCAACTCTACCCGACACCACATACTACTATTGTATTGTTAGCTTCAGTGCTGGAGGTTGTTCTAATATTTACTCGAATGTTGGAGGGGTGATAATTCTTCCTGATCCCGCAATTGCCGCTCAACCAACATCGACTCAAACCATCTGTGTTGGTGGAATTGCGGCACCACTATCGGTGTCAATGCAAACGGGAACAGGTGTTGGAGCTTTCACTTATCAATGGTATTCCAACGTTTCAGCATCTAATTCTGGAGGAGTAATTATTCCAGGAGCAACCAATGCAACATACATCCCACCCACTTTCAACATTGACGACAATTTCTATTACTATTGCGTCGTTACGAATTCTGGTAATGGTTGTGGCAGTGTTATTTCTCAGGTAGCCACAGTCATAGTGGTACAAGATCCTGGCATAAATGATCCGATATTGACAACCCAAACTTTATGTCAAAACGCTCCAGCTTCGGCCATATCGGTATCGGCGTCAGGTGGAACCGGAACATTGTCTTATCAATGGTTTAGCAATACCACTCCTCCAACTGCAATCAGCGGAGCAAACAGCCAAACTTTCACCCCACAAACGGCAGCAATTGGAACATTCAATTATTATTGTGTGGTTACCACTCCTGTATCGGGTTGCTCAGCACCAAGCGGCAGCAGTGAGGTGATTGTGAATCCCGCGCCTACATTTAACAATCCGCCGACTTCAAGCAATGTCTGCGTTGGGGGGACGGCAAGTCAAATGTGTGCTACCTATTCCGGTGGCACCGGAGTACCTTCGTATCAGTGGTACAGCAATAGTACAAACAACAATTTTGGTGGCACCGCTGTTGTTGGGGCAACTGATTTGTGCTTCACTCCTTCGACATCGGCCGTTGGGACAATTTACTACTATGCTTTAGTAACATTAGTAGGAGGTGGATGCTCAAGCATTACTTCGAGCACTGGGCAAGTCGATGTTATACCTGACCCATCAATTTTAGCACAGCCAACAACCACTCAGACCATTTGTGTTGGAGGAACCGCTACGCCGCTTTCGGTGACAATGGAACCAGGGACGGGCATTGGAGCTTTCTCATATCAATGGTATTCCAATAGTAACCCAACGAATATCGGAGGCATACTTATTTCAGGTGCCACAAATTCAACCTATACACCACCTGCATTCAATACAGTAGATACACTTTATTACTACTGTATGGTTTCGAATGCTGGAAATGGCTGCGGAAATGTCGTTTCTCAGTTGGCTGAAGTAATTATTGTTGATGATCCCGCAGTGAGTAATCCGGCAACTAGCACACAGACTTTATGTCAAAACGCCCCAGCATCAGCTATATCGGTATCGGCATCAGGTGGAACAGGGATATTGTCTTATCAATGGTACAGTAATACGACTCCCCCAACTGCAATGCCCGGAGCAAACAGCCAAACTTTCACTCCTTCAACCGCAGCAATTGGAACATTTAATTTCTATTGCGTGGTTTCAACTCCTGTATCGGGTTGTTCGGCTACAAGCGCCAGCAGTGAGGTGAATGTGAATCCCGCACCTACATTTAACAACCCGCCGGCTTCAAGTAATGTTTGCTTAGGAGGAACGGTAAATCAAATGTGTGCGACCTATTCTGGTGGGACTGGAACACCTGCGTATCAATGGTACAGTAATACAAATAATATCAATTCAGGTGGGACAATCATTAGTGGCGAAACTAATGAATGCTACACTCCCTTGGCATCTGCCGTTGGAACAACTTACTATTATGCTGTGGTTACACTTGCAGGGGGCGGATGTTCAAGTATTACTTCGAGCACAGGACAAGTCGTTGTTACTTCGAACACTACTATTTCACTCCAACCAAATCCCTCACAAACCATTTGCGCTGGAGGAAGCATATCTACCCCCTTAAGCGTTGAATATTCAGGAGGAACGGGAATTCCAAGTTACCAATGGTATAGCTCTCCATCAAGTGTTGCAATTAGTGGAGCAACATCTTCCACTTATACGCCACCCTTATTTTCGGTAGCTGATACGAGCAGCTATTATGTAATTATAAGTTTGTCAGGTGCTGGATGTGGCATTCAATCTTCAAGTATCGCAGACATTTATGTTGTTGAAGATCCTACTGCAACTATTTCTTCCGGTGCCACATATTGTCAGAATGCCGGATCAGTTGTACCGTTGTCGGTGGTTGTTTCTAACGGGCAAGGGACGCCTTCTTTTCAATGGTATTCAAACAATACAAACTCAAATACAGGAGGAACTATTATTTCCGGTGCTACTGCACTATCCTTTTCACCACCGGTTGCCAACACGGGAACAACCTACTACTACTGTATGATTACCCAAAGCGGAACGAACTGCGCGGTGAACTCACCTGCTGTTCAAATCATAGTGAACCCAGCGCCTACATTTGACAATCCTCCGGCATCGAGTAATGTTTGCATTGGTGGAACGGCAAATCAAATGTGTGCAAACTATTCAGGTGGAACCGGAACGCCGGCCTATCAATGGTATAGTAATACCCTCAACAACAATTCAGGGGGTACAATCATTATTGGCGCAACAAATTCATGTTTCACTCCACCCACATCTTTAGCTGGAACAACTTATTACTACGTTGAGGTGGCTCTGGCAGGAGGCGGATGTTCAAGTATAACTTCGAGCACAGGACAAGTCATTGTTGCACCTGACCCTTCAATTTCATTGCAACCAACAACCACTCAGACAATTTGTGATGGAGGAACAATTCCAGCACCTCTTAACGTTTCCTATGCTGGTGGGGTTGGAACACCTGCATATCAGTGGTTCAGCACATCACCCGCTGTTGCCATTGCAGGTGCTGTTAACAGTACGTATACGCCACCTACACTTTTTGCCTCAGACACTTTCAACTATTACGTAACAATCAACTTTACAGGATCAGGTTGCGACGCACTTACCTCTGCCAATGCCGCCGTAATTGTTATTGCCGATCCTTTAGTTACTGTGCAGCCATCGACACCACAATCTGTTTGTCAAAACACCGCCACCTCACAAATATCTGTTAACATTACAGGAGGAACAGGAAATGCCTCATATCAATGGTTTTCTAACACAACAAATACCAATATTGGAGGAACCATAATCTCTGGAGCTACTTCAAACTCCTACATACCTCCAAGTAATATTATTGGAACCCAATATTATTTTTGTGCTATCACTCAAACAGGAGCTAATTGCGGTGTAAGTTCTACGCCCTATTCTGTTATAGTGAATCAAGCTCCTCAATTCTCTCCTCAGCCTTTAAACACACAAGAACGTTGCTTGAACGCTTCAACAGCCAACTTAGTTGCCACCTTTATTTATGGGACAGGCACTGCAACTTATCAGTGGTATTCTAATTCCACAAATTCTTCAGCTGGAGGAACGCTGATGAATACTGAGACCAATAATATTTTTACCCCTTCCTCAAATGTTGCCGGCACATATTATTATTATTGTGTTGTATCATTTGCAAGTGGAGGAGGTTGCCCAAGTATTACATCAAATGTTTCTCAAGTCATTATTCACCCTTATCCAATTGTAGCAATTACGGGAGGAGAAACTATTTGTCTTTTAGAATCATCTGATATAAACTTTGCGTTCACTCCTTCAAGCGGGCTGTATGATATAACGTATACAGCAAATGGACAAAGTACAACTATAGAAAATTACAATGGAGCTAACCCTTTTTACACTGTTACTCCATCTCAAACAACGACCTATGTCGTAACCAATATAGCTTATGACCAGGTGCCGCAATGTGCGATTCAACCTAACACTTCAATTGTTGTAGTTGTTAATCCATTGCCTGCTCTCAATAACTCGAACTACACTTTTTGTTCTGATCTTGCTGGAACTTCCATACAGTATACTCCCGATGCAAATACATATACGTATGACTGGTTGCCAAATCCTTCGGCGAACTATTTAGGTCAAAACAATGGACCGAGTGTCATTAGTGTAACATTACCAGATCCAGTTGGAAACGCACCTACCGAATTCTTTTATGTTACAAACCTTACGAATAATGCAACAGGATGTAATGCGCTTGATTCAATCTTGGTTACAATAAATCCGAATCCGATTGGGACTTTCACATTACCCACTATTGGTTGCATAAACTCTCCGATTCCTTTGAGCAATGGAGATGCTACAATTGGATCATACGAATGGTCCATTGATGGCTCGCTATATAGTTTACTAGCAAATCCTACTCCTCCAGTTTTTGCTGTTTTGGGTGATCACACAATTGAAATGGTAGCAATCAATTCATATGGATGCACAGACACTTTAAATTCCGTTATTCAGATTTATGAGCAGCCCGTTGCTAACTTCAGCACTGATTTAAATAACGGTTGTGCACCTCTGACAGTTGGCTTTACAAATTTGAGTACTGGCCAATATGTAACCAGCTACGATTGGACATTCGCTCCTGATACGGTTTCTTGGAACAATACGTTTTCATCTTCAACCTTAATTAATCCACCAAGTGCAACATACCTTCAAGGCGATATTACAACAGACTACATTGTTACCCTCGCAGTAACGAACGCATGCGGAACTGTTACATCTCAACAAGTCATCACAGTGCTTCCTACACCTGTTGCAAATTTCACCCTACCCACTCATACAATTTGCTCAGGCAGCACCCTTATGGTGAATAACATTTCCGTTGGAGAACCAATTGGATATACTTGGACGTACGGAAATTTCACCTCATACAATCCGAATTTAACGTCTGTTTTTTTCCCGAGTGATTCTGTAACGCATGTATACCCTATTACACTTACACTTACCAATGCATGCGGAACAGACACATACAGCGACAGCATAACTGTACTTCCAGACAACGTTCAAGGAGGATTTACTACATCGATAGACGCCGGCTGTTCACCGTTGACTGTGACTTTAAATAACACTACTTTCAATACAAATTTATCTGCAACTTGGCACTTGGACGACCCGCTAAACACTGTTATTTCCAATCAGAATACAGTTCAGTTTACCTACCTCGCAGTTAATAACATTTCCCAAAATTACAATCCTTATTTAGTCGTAACAGACGGATGCGCTAATGATACGATTTATACGAATATTGCAGTCTTCGCCAATCCTATTCCAAATATTTCGGCATCACAAATCAATATTTGCGCAGGTACTACTGTTAATTTTTCGGGAAGTATAACTGGGGGTGGAAGTGGCTTTGGATATGCATGGGACTTCGGAGGTGCTGGCACATCAAATACGCAAAACACATCATTTAATTTCGTAACGGGCACCAATGTTGGACAAAATATCCCCGTGACCTTGACGGTTTCATCTCCAAACAATACAGGATCTAATTGCACTAATTCTGTGAGCACAATAATCCATGTCTATAGCAATCCAGATTTAAGTTCCGTATCATACAACACGACTGACGGATGCAGCTTACTCAATGTTCAAGTAGCAAATCTCCCGAATAATTTAAATACTATCATTTGGGGAGATGGAATAACAAACACCTCTAATTCACATAATTATTTAAACAATACTGGGGCGGTAATCACCTACAATCTTGGTATAAACTCAAGCATCACCTATCCTACAATTCCTAACTTGGTTTGCACTTCAACAAGCAATCAGCAAATTACCATTCACCCAACTCCGTTGCCTGTTATTTCATCCTCAACCATAAATACTTGCGAGGGACAGCTTGTAAACTTTATCGCTTCAACACAGAACAATCAAAATTCAGGAGTAGGTTATTCTTGGAACATCGGAAATCTTTCGAATTCTACCAATGCTAATACCTCATTCAATTTCACTGTGGGAAGTCCAGGAGGGTTAAGTTATCCCATTGCACTTTCGGCGTCCCAAACAACACTAGGAGTTACTTGTTCTGCAATAGCGAACTCATCAATTATCGTTTATGACACTCCTGATTTAACACCTATTACTTTCAATTCAACATCAGGTTGCAGCAATCTCAATGTAATTATTTCGAATCTACCAAGCGCAAGTAATCAAGTAAATTGGGGAGATGGCAACACCAATTTCACGAATACACACACCTATTCGAATAATGGAACAGGTCTATTATCATATCCCGTAATTGTTACTTCAACAAGTAGTTATGGAACCACTCCGCAATTGAATTGCACAACGACTTCTAATCAAGTTGTGAACGTGTATCCTACACCTCTTCCACAGATTAATTCATCGGGAATGTTTGTCTGTGAGGGAAGTAGCTTAGATTTCAACGCTTCTACTTCAAATAACCAAAATGTCGGTATATCCTATTTTTGGAATTTCGGAATCCTCGGAACTTCAAATTTAAATTCAGAAAGTGTATTGTTTCAAAACGGCTCAAGCACAGGCACACAATTTCCTATTGAACTTACAGCATTTCAGACTACCTCTGGAACTATCTGTTCAACGACAGTTGTCGAGAATATAACAATTTACGAGACTCCTGATTTGAGCACTGCAATTTTCAATAACCAAACCGGTTGCAGTCCATTACTTACAAGTATTGCTAATTTACCAGTCTCTACGTACACATATAACTGGGGCGATGGTGTAACTACTTCCACTCCAAATCACTTGTATATTAATCAAAGTAATGCACCATTAAACTATAACGTTACTATTAACGCGAGCAATTTCTACCCGACTATTCCTCTGCTTACCTGCAGTTCGAGCGCAAACGCAACCGTTCAAGTAAACCCACAACCGATTGCCGCATTTACTTTTGATCAACCTGAAGCTTGTTTTTACCCCCCTGTAAATGCAACCATGCAAAACACGTCCACATTTGCCGTAGCTCCATACATCTGGAATATTGGTGGAATTAGCTATAGTAATTCCTTGGCAACGTATCAAACAACATTCAACTCTTCAGGAATTCATCCTGTTGAACTTGTAGCTACAAATCAATTCGGTTGCACCGATTCGATAACCAATGACTTCATTATTTACGATTTACCAACTGCACAACTAAATATCCCAAATAACCAATTGTGTTTGGGAACTACAGCTCAATTCGCGGTAACGGGAACAAATATCGCAACGTCTACATGGGACTTTGGAGATGGAACAATTTTAAATCTACTAAACCCTTCAACTGTTACTCACTATTACGGTCAGCAGGGAGTTTATTCGATTGAAGCCATCCTTACTAGTAACCTAGGATGCGTTGACACGTTAACTTTTCAAAATTTCTTGATTGTTCATCCAACGCCAACTGCTAGTTTTCTAACCAATACGCTCACAGCAGATATTGTATATCCATATTTCGAATTTTACAACTACAGTGTCGGTGGAACAAATTACAACTGGGACTTTGGCGATTCTAACTTCAGCACAGATTCGAATCCAACACATACCTACGAAAACATCGATAACTACCTCGTTCAACTTACCGTTTCTAACGAATACAACTGTTTCGATATAGCAACGGAAATACTTCATGTTGAAGGAATTGTAGTTTTTGTTCCAAGTGCGTTTACACCTTTGGATTACAACGGAGTGAATGATGTTTTCAAACCATCTTTCTCAAGCACAGAAGGAATTGAATTTTATGAATTCACAATATATGACAGATGGGGAGTTAAAATATTTCAAACAAACGACGTAGACGAAGCGTGGATTGGAAACTCAAAAGAACACAATCCGGGAGATGATAACTATTACGCTCAAAACGACGTCTACACCTACCGAGTTGTGTACAGAAAAAAAGCTCGAGCCGATGACCCACAACCCGACCGAATTGTTACAGGTCACGTTACCATAATAAGATAAAAAAAGCCCTTCGGGGCTTTTTTTTTATGCGTCTAATTCACTGGTGAAGTGGAAACTCAATTCCGGATAGTTCTGCTTTTCCATGTCTAGCATGAACTGACTCGGCGCCAAGAACACATCGCGATCTTCTTTGTCTTTCACAATGTTGTTTCCTTTAATGCGCAAAAATTCTGTGAGCTTTGCGGGATCGGTTGTCGTGATCCAGCAAGCTTTGTAATAAGACTTCGGTTCGAAAATACATTTCGCGCCATATTCGTTTTCCAATCGGTATTTAATTACTTCAAATTGAAGTTCACCGACTGTTCCTACTATCTTGCGTGAACCCGGCTCCTGGAAGAAGACTTGCGCTACTCCTTCTTCAGTAAGTTGACGAATTCCTTTGTCCAATTGCTTCGTCTTCATTGGATCGCGGTTCACCAATTCTTTGAAAATCTCTGGAGAGAAACTTGGAATGCCCTTGAACATCATGTTCTCACCTTCCGTAAGCGTATCTCCAATCTTGAAATTTCCAGTGTCGTACAATCCAACTACATCGCCCGGATAAGCTTCGTCAATGGTTGACTTTGCTTGCGCCATGAACGTAACAGGATTAGGGTATTTAAATTCTTTCGCTAAGCGAACATGCTTGTAGAACTTATTTCGCTCAAATTTCCCACTGCACACGCGCAAGAACGCAATGCGATCGCGGTGACGCGGATCGATATTCGCGTGTATCTTGAAAACGAATCCACTGAACTTCGCTTCGGTTGGTTCTACTTCTCTCGTCTCTGTATCACGAGAACGTGGAGTCGGTGCAATCTCAATGAACTTCTCTAACAATTCACGAACCCCGAAATTATTCATAGCTGACCCGAAAAAAACAGGAGCTAACTTTCCTGCTTTGTACGCTTCAACATCGAACGGATCGTATACATTGCTAATGAGCTCAACATCTTGACGCAATTCATCGGCATATTGACCGGCCAACTCATCAAGAATTGGATCGTTCAAATCTTCTATATGAACGATGTTCTCCTCCACCTTGGTTTTATTCGAAGCAAATAAATTAATACTCTTATCGTAAAGTTTGTAAACGCCTTTGAAGCTGAATCCCTTTGATATTGGCCAAGAAAGTGGTTGAACTTTAATAGACAGCTTCGTTTCCAATTCATCCAGAATATCGAAACCATCGCGTCCTTCCAAATCCATCTTATTTACGAAAACAATCACTGGCGTATCACGCATGCGACAAACTTCCATCAATCGCTCAGTCTGCGTTTCAACACCTTTCACACTATCAACAACAAGAATTACACTGTCCACCGCTGTTAGGGTGCGATACGTATCTTCCGCGAAATCTTTGTGACCGGGAGTGTCAAGCAAATTAATTTGCTTGCCCTGATATTCAAATACCATAACCGAAGTTGCAACAGAGATTCCCCTCTGTCTTTCAATCTCCATGAAATCGGATGCGGCAGTTTTGGTAATCTTATTGCTTTTTACAGCACCTGCCGTTTGTATT
The DNA here is from genome assembly GCA_044239865.1 of Flavobacteriales bacterium. GTDB lineage: Bacteria > Bacteroidota > Bacteroidia > Flavobacteriales_D > Sanyastnellaceae > CAIZGX01. The sequence goes on along the minus strand of JBIIAO010000001.1, from coordinate 390,291 downwards.
GCACCACCAAAAAGCAAAAGCTTTTCAGTCAATGTTGTTTTACCCGCATCGGGGTGAGAGATAATTGCAAACGTTCTTCTTCTTCCTATTTCTTCTTGCGCACTGGCCATGTTCTTCCTTTGTTACTTCCCAGCCGACGCTTCTACGTAGGCTTTAATTTTAATGACAGTGGTTATTTCCGGTTCTGTATTCGCCGTAATGGTCACCGACTTCTCTTGATCCTTTTCCTTTTTTGTACTGTCGAACTTTACCTTAATAGCTGCCGATTGTCCGGGCTTAATTGCCTCCTTCGGCCACTCCGGAACGGTGCATCCGCATGAACCTTTGCAATCTTCAATAATCAAATCTTCCTTACCTGTGTTGGTGAATTCAAAATCGAACTCACGCTTCTCCCCTTCTTTCAACCGACCGAAATCGTGCACCATCTTTTTGAATTTTATTTTCGTTTTCGGGCGTGCAATAGACTCTTCACCTGAACCCTGTTCAGGAGCTACCTTTGGAAGAACCACAGGTGCAGGCTGACTTGGAATAACTTCTCCAGTGTTGGTTGAAGAAGTTGAGCAACTTGCAAAAACAAGAAGTGCACTTCCAAAAACAAATACTAGCTTTTTCATTTTCTTATTTTTTTGCTTTTGATTTACCCATTTTGTATTCATCGAATCCCAATGGAAGTTTCTCGAACTCTCCATTGACAAGAATTTCCATTCCGCGTTTGAAGGCAGGATTCAATTCGTTAATGATTTCATAGAACGATTCATTCTCATAAATCCCTCTTCCCACCAACGCCTTCATACGAATAAGAATCACCTGCTTTGAACGAGCAAATTCCTCTTCATTGAATTTCACTTCCTTTTTTTCAGCAGCTTGAATAAATTCCTGCACTTCAGCTTCCGAAAACATGAAGCGTGAAATAAATTCTTTTGAAGTTGGATACTTTCTCTTCAACTCATCGCGATGAGCGTCTACGTATTCCATGGTCCAGTCGTTGGTAATTCCAACACGCAAAAGATTCGAAAAATATTTACTGTTCTCAGAAGTGTCTAAAGGAACAAAAATATCTGGCATAATTCCACCACCGCCGTATACCGTGCGGTGCGTTAAACGTGTTTCATATTTATCTTCTTCGGAAAACTTAATGCTATCAGCATGAAAAAATTCTCCATTCTTCAATCGCTTCAAATAATCCATCTCGTAATCTTCCAATCCTTTTTCATAAGGCTTTTGAATACATCTTCCTGCAGGTGTGTAGTACTTCTGAACCGTTAGACGAACCATAGAACCGTCTGGCAATGGAATAGGACGTTGAACCAATCCCTTTCCGAACGATCTTCTTCCAACAATAACTCCGCGATCCCAGTCTTGAATGGCACCGCTTACAATTTCGCTTGCGCTCGCTGAAGATTCATCAATCAAAACAACCAACCGCCCCTCTTCAAATCTTCCTTTAATGCGTGGCTTTGCATTTGTTTTCTCTTCAGGAAACGCTCTTCCCTTGGTAAATACAATAAGCTTGTCTTTATCCAAAAACTCGTCGCACATGTCAATCGCCGCGCTCAACATTCCGCCACCATTGTCTTGAAGATCTAGAACTAAATCGCGCATTCCCTTTTTCTTCAAATCGTCTAAGGCCTTACGCAACTCTTCCGTTGTTGTCTTCGCGAATCGAGATACTTTAATGTATCCTACACCTTCAGCAGCCATGTACGCTGCATCAATTGAATAAATTGGAATTTTATCGCGAATGATTTCATAGGTCTGAACACCTACAACTCCCTTGCGCAAAATGCCAACTTTCACTTTCGTGCCGCGGGGACCACGAAGTTTCTTAAACACGTCGGTATTCTTTACTCCAATTCCAGCCATGTTAACACCATCTACGGAAACAATTTTATCGCCCCCGCGAATGCCCAATTTCTCAGAAGGCCCGCCCTGAATAGGTTCCACCACCATAATGGTGTCGTGAAGTATATTGAACTGAACTCCAATACCATCGAAGCTTCCTTCCAACGGCTCGTTGGCTTCTTGCAATTCTTCAGCACTGATGTAAGTTGAATGGGGATCCAATTCTTCCAGCAATGAAATGATCGCCTTTTCTGTAAGTTCTTTTGAGTTTACCGAGTCTACATACATGTATTCGATGTAGTTCAGCAACGACGCGAATTTATCTGTAGTTGTTTTCGGATCTGGTTGTGCCCAAGCAGTGGCTGTGATAAGCGATTGGACAACTAAAAACAGGACAATTTTCTTTTTCATAAGTTCGGGTTAAAGGTACAACGCAGATTCGTTGCACCAATAGCCCTAACTAAAAAACCGTACCACTATTGCACGTCGAATTCCACCACGAATTCCTCGGCTGCATTCCCGCTCTCATCTATGGCCTGAAGCTCCCAATGCCAAACCCCTTGAATGGTATCTGGAACAACATACAAAAGAGTCTTTGTAATTGTAGTTCCCGACAGTGTTTGCACACGCGTGTCAACCCACAAACCCGTATTCGGAACCACAGCTGCAGTATCCGCTTCGCCTTCATGAGCATGCCCATCCGCTGCATCATGGATACTTGCGCGAAATTGACTTAGCATATTCTCATCGGTAATTGTAAACTTTACATACAGCGAATCTCCGGGCGTAACCGCAAAATCCTGTCCCAATGTATCGTTCACAGAGACAGAGCTAATCAAAGGCGCTGTGGTGTCTTCCTGTTTGCAACTTTGAAGAAAAGCTGCTCCTACGAAAAATAAAACGAGTGTTTTAAAAAATTGATTTTTCATTTTGAATTGATTTTAAAATTTAATTAATGTTTGAATAAATACATTTCGGCCCATTTCCGGAAGATTCAGTCTTCTGTAGTTACTCGTGTGATTGTAATAAAACGCATTGAAAAGATTGTTTACACCAAGGTTGCTTTCGAGTGTTATGCCGCGCAACTTCCATTCAACTTTCAATCTAGAATCTAGCGTGTGATATCCAGGCGTTGACTTCTCATTGCGGTCGACTCTGTTTTGCGCAGCAGCCCAATTGCCTTGCACTTCCAACTGAACATTCAACTTGTTTTTCAATTCGAATAATTTATGTTGAAATAAAATCGTCGATGAAACAGGCGGAGTAAACGGAGAAGCAGTTCCCGATGAAAACAAATACGAAAACACCGACTGCGCGCTCCACTCCAACTTCGTTCGCGTATTCAATTGAAACTCACTTTTCATTTCACCTCCTGAAAACAGTGCACCATCTTGCGCATAAACATGAACCTGTCCTCCGTCTGGCAATTCTGAATAAATCGAAGAAGCCCGAAGAAAAATGTAGTTGGAAAAATAGTGCGCATATCCCGCCAACGACAATCGGAATTTTTCGGTTTGAAGTTCATACGCCGCATCGAAGAGATATCCCACTTCCGAATTCAATATGGTATTGCCTTGCTCGTGGCGGAAGGTACCGTGATGGACGCCGTTAATGAATAGTTCTGCAGCATTCGGCATACGCCATGCCCGCTGAAGACTGTACTTCAAAGACTGCCCTTCGCGAATCGCAACAGCTTCTCCAATTTCGAACGACCATCCTGCAAAATTTCGAGAGTTCTCACTCGCACGGACGTAATACGATCCAATGCTATCAGCCGATGCATAAATTGGAGAACGGAAAGATTCATTGCGCATACTCCCCTGCTCCACTCGCATTCCTAAGGTTCGGAAGGTTTCTTTTTTTCTATGTTGAAGGGGAACGTTCTGTTGCACGTAAACCGCGTTCTGAGCTCCAGAATAATTCGGCAACAAGAAATCATATCCGCCACGCGTATGCTGAAGCAATTCCGAAAATAATCCAACCAACGTCTTTGTTCCTTCCTTCGAAGTCATGCGCAAAAACGAATTGATTTGCGCTGAACGCAAACGCAAATCGTGCGCAACGTTGTAATTCGGCAACGGCTGAAAGCCCTCTCTTCGCGGAAGAATAAACTCTTGTCTTCTGTTTTCCTGAACCCCTGCATTCGTTTCGAACCATCCCCATTTTGTGTTCGAAGAAAAATGCATCGCCGATTTAAAATGTCGGAGCGATACATTTGGAAATCCAACATTCCTAGAATCGCCATCGCTCTGAACACTGCCAACAGTGGGCACTCCGATCGCACCCACGAACATGCCTGCGTTCTGCGTATACAAACTTTGCGACAACTGAATTTTCCCTTTGGGAAATAATCTTCCAACAACAAATTGCTCGTGCACATCTTTCCCCGCCGTGTTTTGAAGAGCGCCGTTAAGAAGCGGATAAATTCTTCTCAAATAAGTGAACGAATCGGCCGGCAATTGCATGTCGCCATAATTCATTAACGTACTTCGAAGCTTCACGTAATTCTTATTTTTTCGAATTGAAACTTGCGCAGAATTTCCGAATGTGTTGTTGTTCGATTGGAAGATGGAACCCACGTTTCCATGAACACCTTCTTTCGGTACTTCGGGTAAGCGAATGGAAAGCACTCCGCCTATTGCGTCTGATCCATACATGACATTCCCCGCACCTTTCCGCCATTCAACGTTTTCAATTTGAAAGGGGTCGATCTCTAATCCGTGGTCATTTCCCCATTGCTGGGCCTCATGCTTCATTCCTAAATCTTGAATGAAGCAGCGTGAACCTGAATACGCCCGAATCTGCGGCTTGCTCATTCCTGCTCCGGTTGAAATGGAAGAAATACCTGGCTGCGATTTCAGCTTGTCTGAAAGCGTTAATCCATTGGCCAACGTAAGTTCTGCTGCTGAAAGCGAAACCATGGCTTGTGAAGATCTTCGAACTTCTACTTTAGAAGTGCCGTCTTCAATGACAATTTCATTCAATTGAAAATTTGAAGGAAGCAATTCAATGCGCAAGGTTGTTATGGAATCTCGCTCCACCCTGAAATCGAAAAGCTTCGCTGCGTAATTGTCCTTCAACACATGCAAATGATATTTTCCAACTGGAATTTCTTCCACAATAAAATAGCCCTTACCGTCGGTAATAACGTCGGTATTTAGCTCATGCACTTCTACATGAACATGCGAAAGGGGCAATTGCGTGGAAGCATCAACTACAATTCCGTGCAGTTGCGCTTGTGCAAAATATCCCATTCCCAAAAAGAGAACAAGAAAAAATAAACGCATTGAAAAAGATTAAGAATGAATCGGAAAAGAATTAACGATTATCCTTGGGGCGGCCCTCTACCCGACTGTTCTACAAAAACTGAATCTGAAAATGGCGAAACATAAACCGACGTTGCTTCAGGCAATTCAACATTGCAATGAAAAGCAATGTCTAAAATTTCTAAGGGTAAATAAGGCAGCGCTTTGATTGCACAATACTGGCATTGCTCGTCTTCATGCTCATGAGAAGTTTCTACATGACTGTGCGCCGTGAGTTGGTGAAAGGTTTGAAAAGAAAGGACACCAACAAAAAGCACTAGGAGCGCCGCTGCTAAAGATGTTCTTATTTTCAAATGCATGTCGCGAAGATAGGTCAATTCAACATTACCAAGAACCACCTGCTCCACCACCGCCGAAACCGCCGCCGCCGAAACCTCCAAATCCGCCTCCTCCTGAACTTCCTCCGCCGTATCCGCTAAAGCCTCCACTCCCGCCACGGAAAGAATTGTAATATCCTGAGTGACGTGTATTCATAGATGCGAGTAAGGCCCATGCCGCCCAGAAACCCAGGTTGTTTGTTCGTGCATATGTTCGGGTGCTCTTCACTTTAAACAACAAGAAAACACCTGCAATGACAAGAAAGAAAATTACTGAGCCAAGTATTCCGCCTTTGTTCTTTTTCTTTTCAGGAGAATATTCACTTGCTGGATATTTTCCGCGCGACAAATCAGAAAGGATCTGAACACTTTTCACAATGCCTTCAAAATACTTCTGCTGCTTCGCCATTGGAATAAATTCGTTTTCAACAATGGTGTAAGAAATGGCATCTGGAATGGTTCCGTGCAGACCTCTTCCAACCGCAATAAAAGCTTCTCCCTTCGAAGACGCTTGTTTTGGTTTAATGAGGAATACGATTCCGTTGTCTTGCTCGGCTTGACCAACACCCCAAGTTTCTCCGAGCTTCGTTGCAAAAGCGTAGGGTACAAACCCGCATAAGTCTTCCACAATAACTACTACGATCTGTGTCCCGGTAGTCCGAGCTAAATTCTGTAAACTGTCTTCCAACATCTGAACTTCATTGGCTGCAAGCATGCCTGCGCCATCGTAGACCAATCGACGATCATCTTTCGCAGGAAAGCAATCCTGAGCGCTTGCTTGAGCGCCAAAGACGAGCAAAGCAGCGACGAATAATAACTTAACGGCTGACTTTATTACTAATCTCATTGATGTCGTTTTCTTGATAAGGAAAATGTGATTTTAATACGTTCGCAATGGCGAGGAAACAAGAACGAATTCCTTCAGCGTAATTGTCCGATTTAAAATCATGAATTAAAGATGAAAGACAATTGGAAAGAATCTCTTCCGTAAAATGCGCTTTCGCTCCTGCATCTGCGAGTATCGAGACCTTTCGGTCGTTGACACTCACATACAAGAGAACAGCATTGCGTTTCTCTGTCTTGTGTAATTCCAATTCTGAAAAAACAAAAGCTGCTCTGTCCAGCAAATCTTCGTTGCACGCTTCTTCAATGTGCAATTTGAATTCAGCTGAAGTGAGCAGCTCTGCTTCTTCAATGGCCTTCTCTACTTCAATAGAGAATTGTTCCTCGAAGAAAAATCCCATTATTCGAAACTAACCTTTGGCGCGTTTTCGCTTCCAGCATCTGCTTCGAACATCTTACGAACCTTGAATTCTTCATCGTCGTTTCCAACTAAACCAAGTGCCTTGTGCTTCCAAAACCCACGAACGTAACTGTTAAATTGCTTCACCGCTTCGTTGTATAAATCGCGTTCTGTTTTTACCTGATTCTCGGTTCCTTCCAATTGCGCTTGAAGCATACCGAAATTCTCTGTGCTGCGAATCTCTGGATATTTCTCGAATACCACTTGAATGTTGCGATTGATTATACTTCCCTGTTGTTGAATCTCTTCTGGAGTATTCGCACTCTTAATTCCAGCGCGCGCATTCGTAACTTCCATTAATATTTTCTCTTCATTCGCTGCAGCACCTTTCACAGTTGCAATCAATTGAGGAACCAAGTCGGCGCGACGCTGATAAGCAGTTTGCACGTTCGCCCATTTCTCGTTAACCGTTTCTTGCTTTTCTACGGCACCGCTATACACGCTGGTTCCGTACAAGTAAAATATCCCGAAACTTACGACTATTACTCCAACTACTGCGAGCAGAGCCATTAACACTTTGTTTGATTTCATTTTTGTTTATTGTTGAACGAAGTTGTTCTTTTTTTTCTTGTTAAGCAAATTATTTATTTAACGATTCGAAGTTGGCTTGAATGAACTTGGTTAATTCAGCACCTTTCAAAATTCCTTTTGAAAGCATGGCCAGTTGAACCGCTTGTTGAGCCAAACCTTTACCCGATTCTTTATCGGCGTTGATCTTCTGCATTAAAGGGTGATTCGAATTCACCACAATCGTGTAGCTATCTGGAAGCTCTCCGTAGAAATTCATTCCTCCGCCTCCGCCCAATGCACTTTGCTCTTTCATGCGACGCATGAATTCGTTCTGCACGATTGTTACAGGGGCTTCTGTTGAAGACATGTTTTCAAAACTCACGTTAAACGATTTTGTATCGAGGTTCTCTTCGAACAAAGGCTTCAACGCCGTCTTTTCTTCTTCGGTGAGCAATGAAGCTGTGTTCTCTTCCTTTTCAATCAGCTTGTCCAACACATCGCTATCCACACGCTTAAATTTCAAGTTTTGATCTTTCGATTCAATTTGCGAAATCAGATGCGGCGTTAACGGTGAATTCATTTCAATCACCACATACCCACGATCTTTCGCAGAAGCAATAAATGAATCTTGCGCTTGACTATCGTTGCTATAAAGAATCACAGTATTTCCGCTCTTATCTTTCTGAAGGCCTCCCACTTTCGTTTTCAATTCTTCCAAATTGAAATATTCGCTGTCGGTTGTTTTGAATAGATTGAAGTTAGCCGCCTTCTCATTGAACTTCTCTTCCGACAACATTCCATAATGAATGAAAACTGAAATATCGTCCCACTTCTCTTCGAAATCTTTGCGATCTGCGTTGAACATGCTGTTCAACTTATCTGCAACTTTCTTGGTGATGTGTGCTGAAATCTTCTTCACGTTGCCGTCTTCTTGCAAATAGCTGCGCGATACGTTTAATGGGATGTCTGGAGAATCAATCACACCATGAAGCAACGTAAGGAAATCTGGAAGAATGTTCTTCACTTCATCTGTGATGAATACTTGATTGCAATACAACTGAACTTTGTTGCGGTTGTTTTCCATGTTCGCCTTCAACTTCGGGAAGAATAAAATTCCGGTTAGGTTGAAAGGATAATCTACGTTGATGTGAATGTGGAACAACGGATCTTCGAAGGAATACGGATACAATTCACGGTAGAACGTTTCGTAATTTTCTTGTTGAAGATCGGCTGGCTTCTTTGTCCAAAGAGGCGTTGTTGAATTGATAACGTTATCCACTGTCGTCTCAACACGCTTTACATTTCCTTTATCGTCAACCTCTCCGTTAGGATCTTCAATGTGCTCAGTCTTTTCACCGAACACAATCTCTACGGGCATGAAGCGACAATATTTATTTAGAATTCCTTCCAAACGAGATTTTTCAGAAAATTCAGTTGAATCGTCTGCGATGTGTAAGATGATATCGGTTCCGAATGTTTCTTTTTCAACTGTTTCCATGGTGAAGTTCGGAGAACCGTCGCATACCCATTTAACAGCAGGAGCGTCTTTTCTCGACTTCGAAATAATTTCAACTTCTTTCGCCACCATGAATGCGGAATAGAAACCTAAACCGAAATGTCCAATGATTTGTGCGTCTTGGTATTTGCTTACGAACTCTTCAGCACCGCTGAAGGCAATTTGATTGATGTACTTATCAACTTCCTCTTCCGACATACCCACTCCATTGTCTCGAATGGTAAGTGTTTTGTCTGTTTCATTCAAAATAACTTCAACACGATAGTTCTCTGCTCCTTCCTTCAATTCGCCAAGGCTACTCAATGTTTTTGCCTTTTGACAGGCATCTACTGCGTTACTTACGAGTTCTCGTAAAAAGATCTCGTGATCTGAATACAAGAATTTTTTAATAATGGGAAAAATGTTTTCGGTTTGAACTGAAATATTTCCTTGTCTCATAGTTTGATAATTTTCGGTGGCTCTTTCAACCAATATGCCACTTGCGGCTTTAAGACAACCTGTCAGCGAACACTGACAAATAAAAAAGGGGCCGATTGCTCGGCCCCTTCTCTTCTGCTAAAAAGTCTCTTAGCGAATTACGATACGTGAAGAAGATGCTTTGCCATCTTTCACCATTTGCAATTCATAGATACCTGGAGCAATACCGTTTAGGTTAAGCTCGATATTTTGAGTTCCTGTGCTTACAGTAACTTGATTCACTTGAACCATTTTACCTACGGCATCGATTAAGTTTACATTCATTGCACCGCCCTTTGTGCTGTTCAAGCGAACAGTTAAGTGGTCAGTAGCAGGATTTGGGAAAACCACTACGTTAGAAATAGTCTCTAACTCTTCAACACCAACAATTGAGATAACAACTTCTTCTCTTGGACTTGGACAGTCGAAAGAAGGAGTGTGTGCATGCCATCTGTAGAAGAAATAGTAATAGTTGTCACCGTCTTGGTTTTGGTTACCGTTGGTAACTGTAGTACCTGTGATACTGATTAATCCGTTTACATCATATGGGTAATCGTATGGAGAAGCAACAGTGATGTCACGATCTCTCCACAAACCAGGGTTACCTGTTGATGTTCTCAATCCGTATCCAGTTCCAGCTGGAATGAAGAAGTTCAAAGGAACATAAACAGAGTCATTTGGAATAGTAACTGTTGCAGATGCAATAACAGTTAAGTTAGCATCAACAACTTCAATAGTGCGAGCACCAGCAGCGTTAGAGAATACAAAAACGCTATCCAAAATAACATCTTCTAATGCGTCGAACTTGTTGAAGTTGGTTGGTGTATTTGCAAAGTATGCACCCGCATCGTTGATTACCTTACCGCCGTTGCCTGCAGCACCACCGAAAGTTGCAACATCTTCAACCCAATAAGAAGTCGGAGATGCTGTGATTGTTGGAGTTGTGAATGTAGAACCTGTTGCGATTGGAGATCCTCCAGTTGCAACGTCGTACCATTGAAGGTTAGTTCCTGTAGCTGTTAAATCAGCTGTTACACCAGCAGCACCAATTGTTACGTCAACTGCAGTTGGAGCAGCAGGAGCATCATAAACAACAACTGTTGTTGCAGTAGACGTTGCGAATCCACATCCGCCTTCTACTTGAACAGTGTATTCGCCCGGCAATGCAGCGTCAATCGTTTGCGTTTCCGCTCCATTGCTCCACAAGTAACTTACACCTTCAGAAGCAGTCAACTGCACAGAAGTTCCTTCGCAGAAGTCAAGAGCTCCTACAGCAGCTATTGTTGGAGTAGCTACATCTGAATTAACCGAAACAGTAATTGTATTTGAGTTTGAAGCACATCCGCTTGCGTCGTATGCAATTGCAGTGTACAAACCTGGCTCACTAACAGTGATTGTACTTGTAATAGCACCGTTGCTCCAAATGAAGCTACTTCCGAATGTAGAAGCTGATAAATCTACTGTCTGACCTACGCACAATTGTGTGTTACCTCCAGCAGTAATTGAAGCAACTGGAGCAGTACAATCCACTTCAACGAAGCTGTGGTACTGATCTGTTCCTGGATTAGGGATAACTGTAGTTCCTCCAGCAGGCCAGTGAATAACAGCGTAGTCGATAGAAGTTTCAGAACCGATACCGAAGTTTAAGATGTTCGAGTTTGTAATACCGTAGCTCACTCCTGAACGAACCTCACGCACTTGAGTTCCCCAAGCACCGTGAATTTCCACGATAGCGCCTACAGCATTTTTGTTTGACATTACACCTTCCAAATGGAAACCTACCCAATGGTTGTTGTTTCCACCGTTGATTTGAAGACGGTCTGCAACGTTACTTGGAGTTACGTAACCGTTTGAGTTACCATAACCTGCGTAAACGTCAACAAATCCATCGTTGTTCAAGTCACCCAATCCGAAACCGTGCATGGTCTGTGGATTGTTGAAAGAACTAGTCTGCGATGTAAATGTATGATCTCCGTTGTTACGATAGTATCCGAAAGCTCCACCAGCGTAAACAACATCAATGAATCCGTCGTTGTCAAAGTCAGTCATTTGACCTTGCATGAAGAATCCAGAAACGTTTTGCAATCCTGAACCTGGAGTAATGTCTGTGAAATATCCAAGACCGTTGTTCTCGTATATTTTTAATGTGCTACTGTGCGTAGTCATCATACAATCGAAGTCACCATCGTTATCAATGTCGCCAAACGTCGCGGTCCAAGATTGTTGCAGGTTAACCAATCCGCGAGCACCAGCATCTTCTTGAAATACATTATTTCCATCATTAACGAAAAGCAAGTTCGTACGACGCTTATCTAAAGGATCGTTCGAAGATTGACGGCATTTTGCTACCAACAAGTCAAGGTCACCATCGCGGTCAAAGTCAGAAAACTCGTTTCCGTAGTTTCCAGACATTAACGGATCGTTCGATCCTGGGTAGTTACCGGGATATAAGTTATAGTCCAAAACAGTGTTTCCTGAGGCATCTGTCATGATGGTGCTCTTGTGAACCATATTTCCGGCACCGTCATTTCTCCACATGTGAGAAGGACCATCATCGTGACAAGCGAAGAAATCTAACCATCCGTCGTTGTCCATATCACCAAGCGTGCATGCTTGAGTGAATATTCCAACTGGAAGAGTTGTTTCAACGGCAGTTCCTGCCGCGTCAATGTGATATACGTGAAGGTCATCGTATGCTCCGCCGCTAATTACGTCGGCGTAACCATCATTATCAAGGTCTCCAACTGTCATTCCCCATTGCGAAGAGCCCAATTGAGTGCCTACATTCGCTTGAATAAATGAGCCACTGGCTTGTTGATATAAGATACGAAGTGTTTTACTTTGGTCCATAACTACGATGTCATTTAATCCATCATTGTCCATGTCCCAAACGCCTGTAACACCTCCGCTGTAGAATGAGCCTGGCAGCGTTCCTGCTGTGAAGGTCTGTGCTGTTGCAGCAGCAAAGCTTACTATTGCAAGAGCTAAAACGTAGAGTTTTTTCATAAAGGTTATTTGGTTTTCAAAAATTCAGAGGTGAAAATACGACAAAGCCCGATATAACAATACCGACTGTGTGAAAAAAAAATGACGAATTATTGAAAATTACATTCGAGCCACTAGCTCAGAATACAAATCGGTTAAATAAGTCTCGCTACTTTCTGCTATGGCAATAATTTCTTGAATACTTGTTTGCTTTAAACGAGCTGGATCACAGGCATCCGTTAGTATGCTTATTGCACAGCACGGAACCCCCATGTGAACGCACGCAATAACTTCCGGGACCGTGCTCATTCCTACCGCATCGGCACCAATAGTTCGCAGAAAGCGATATTCCGCGCGGGTTTCGAGATTTGGGCCAGGGACAGAGACGTAGACACCTTCATTCAGTGTAATACTTTTTTCCGCGGCAATGTCTTTCAACAATCCGTTTAGTCGCTTATTATAAGGTTCTAGCATATCAGGGAAACGATTTCCCAAGTCATCATGATTGGGCCCGCGAAGGGGATTATCTGGCTGCAGATTTATATGATCGTCTATTAGCATGAGGGAGCCCAGGGCAAAATCAGGATTTAATGCCCCTGCTGCATTAGAAAGAAGAATTGCTTTTGCCCCAAGTAACTTCATTACACGAACGGGCAAAACCACTTCATCCATCGAATAACCTTCATAATAGTGGAATCGTCCAACGCAAGCAAGAACCTTCTTTCCATTCAATTCACCATAAATCAATTTCCCAAAATGAAATTCCACAGTCGCAATGGGGAAGTTCGGAATCATGCTGTAGCTGAATTCCTTCAACACAGTAATCTTGTTCACCAATCCGTGCAGACCCGTTCCTAAAACGATCCCCACATCTACCTGTCCTACTCCCCTTTTGCTGAGCCAGTCAGCGCTCTCTTGAATTTCTATCATTTTAATTGAATTTGGTTAAACGACGCTAAACTATCCTTACCTAACTTTCTTATCTCATGCGAATTAAAAAAGTTATTCACGGCTATTAACACTCCATGCACAAAGGTCGTGTGTAAAACTTCATTCAGAAAAAAAATGTTCTAGGGAACAAAGCGACGTACTTTCGCTAAACGTGTGAAACACGCGTGAAACAAGTGAAAAGAACCTAAAAACCCCGATATCATGGGAAAAATAATAACCGTTGCAAATCAAAAAGGAGGCGTTGGAAAAACAACCACTGCCATAAACCTTGCTGCTGCATTGGGCGTGTTGGAATTCAAAACTCTTTTGGTTGATGCCGATCCACAAGCAAACGCAACCAGCGGTGTTGGTGTAGATCCGAATACTGTTAAGACAAGCATCTATGAGTGCTTGATTAACGATGTAGATCCTCGCGACATCATTATTACTACTGAAAGCCCAAACCTCGATCTTCTTCCTTCGCACATTGACTTGGTTGGAGCAGAGATTGAACTTATCAATATGCCTAGCCGCGAGTATATGCTTCGTGGCACATTGAATAAGATTAAAGACGATTACGATTTCATTATTATCGACTGCTCTCCTTCTTTGGGATTGGTTACCGTTAATGCATTATCAGCATCTGCAAGCGTCATTGTCCCTGTTCAGTGCGAGTATTTCGCTTTGGAAGGACTTGGGAAATTATTGAACACAATTAAAATCGTTCAACAAAAATTAAACACAGAATTAACCATTGAAGGAATTCTGTTAACGATGTACGATACCCGTCTGCGCTTGAGCAATCAAGTGGTTGAAGAAGTGCGCATGCATTTCCAAGAGATGGTGTTCGACACTTTAATTCACCGCAACACTACATTGGGAGAAGCGCCTAGCTTTGGTCAAACGGTGATTATGCATGACGCCTCGTGTAAGGGAGCGGTGAACTATTTGAATATGGCGCGTGAGCTTCTTCAAAAAAATAATTTAACGAAGATGGGCAGCGACGAAAAATACATTCCTGTAGATCATGAGTAAGAAACAAGCATTAGGAAGAGGATTGAGTGCCCTATTAGAGCACTCTCCAGTGACCGCGAAGAATGAACTCGTTTCACAAGCCGCGCCGCTTAAAGATGAGAACAAAGAAGTTGGACACGTTGCTGGACCAATTACCTTATTGAACATTTCTCAAATTGAAGCGAATCCTTACCAACCACGTAAGGACTTCAACAACGACGCTTTAATTGAATTGGCTACTAGCATTGGTGAGCTCGGATTGATTCAGCCGATAACCGTGCGCAAAGTTTCTTCACAGAAATACCAAATCATTTCAGGAGAGCGCCGCTTCCGTGCAAGCCAGATGGCAAACCTTACAGAGGTTCCTGTATACTTGCGTGAAGCAGACGACCAAGGCATGCTAGAAATGGCGTTGGTGGAAAACATTCAACGTGAAAATCTGAATGCACTTGAGATTGCTATTAGCTACAAACGCTTGATGGAAGAGTGCAGCCTCACAACAGACAAGCTTGCCGACCGCGTAGGTAAAGACAGAACAACGGTAACGAACTATGTTCGCTTGCTTCGCCTTCCACCCGAAATTCAATTTGGAATTATTGAGAAACGCATTAGCATGGGCCATGCACGCGCTTTGATCAATGCCGAACCTGAAAGCAAGCAACTTAAAATTTTCAAATTAATTCTTGAAAAAGATTTAAGTGTTCGCAAAGTGGAAGAGTTGGTGAAGGAAGACGATGCACCGAAATTGTTCGCTTCGAAAGCTAACCTCATGCCGCTTGAAATTCAGAAAATGCAAGCCGACTTAAAAATACGATACGGAAAGAAAGCCAAGGTTACTCGAAATGAAGGTGGCGTAGGAAAAGTAGAAATTCCATTTACAACCGACGACGATTTAGAGCGCATCATTTCTATGCTCGGACTTAACTAAAACTTATGAAGCACGCGTTGATCGCACTTCTTATGCTTATTGCATTGAACAGCATTGCCCAAAGCAATGCTGTCGCTGTTTCTGACAGTTCCAAATTTCAATTGAAATGGAATCAACCGCACAGTCCGTTGAAGGCCACTATTTACTCTGCAGTTGTTCCCGGCAGCGGACAGATTTACAACCGTAAATATTGGAAAGCGCCCATCGTTTATGCCGGTTTAGGAACCTGTATTTATTTCATTTCCGAGAACACGAAAAATTATCGTTTTTGGAAAAATTCTTATATCGCATTCAACGACACCGACCTTTCAACCAATCCAACCGGAGATGCAGAAGGACTCTCAAGCAATCAGCTCGATGCCAATCAACTTTATTATAAGAAACTGCTAGACATTAGTTACATGAGTTTTTTGGGAGTGTACGCTCTTCAAATTATTGACGCGAATGTCGACGCTCATTTGTTTTCATTCGATGTGAGTCCAAACCTTTCGTTGAATTACACACCTGTTGTCTCTCCGCGGTTTACTGGACTTCATTTCACTTTAAATATTCACTGATGAACATTGCATTGTTGGGATACGGAAAGATGGGCAAAGCCATTGAGGCCTTGCTTTCTGAATACGGACACGCGTGCGTTGGAAGATATACTTCTGAGAATCCGGCAACTGCTGAAGCTCTCAGCCAAGCCGATGTAGCCATAGAATTCAGTACACCAGAGCAGTGTGCGAAAAATATTACTTTGTGTTTTGAAGCGAGCGTTCCTGTGGTTGTTGGAACAACTGCGTGGTATGGACAATATGACGAAGTGATTTCAAAAATGAAATCAGATAGCGCGATTTTATCTGCAACGAATTTTAGCATAGGCGTTCAGATCACCTTCCACATGAACAAAGAGTTAGCTCGCGTGATGTCGAAATTTCCTGAGTATACCGCGAGCATTGAAGAGATTCATCACACAGCGAAACTCGACAAACCCAGCGGGACGGCGATTACACTTGCTGAAGGGATTTTCGAGAATTCTCAAAACATCAATTCATGGAAGTTGGACGAGGAGAATGGACAAGAAAAGTTAAGAGAAGGGAAGAAAGGGGAAGATATACTCAGTGAGCTTAACATTTCAGCGCTGCGTTTACCTGATGTTCCAGGAACGCATACCGTTCGCTACAAGAGCGAAATTGATACGATAGAATTGAAACACGAAGCGCACAATCGAAAAGGATTTGCTGCGGGTGCTATACGCGCTGCGGAATTTCTTTATGGAAAGTCTGGCGTGTATACCATGAAAGATGTCTTGAATTTGTAACTTCGCCTCACTAATAAATAGAAAATGAATCTTATTCCCTGGATATTACTGTTTTTGTTAATCGCTATTCAATGCGCAACCACGCCTGCTTTCATGAAGCGAAGCGGATTGGAATTCAAGTTGCCAGGCTTCATTCCTATTTTGCATTTCCTTCCATTATTAAAAATAATTGGTCGTCCTTGGTATTGGTTCTTGTTGCTTTTAGTACCAGGAGTAAACTTAATCATGTTGGTTATTGTAAATATTGAAGTCGGAATTGTTTTCAATCAAAGATCGAGCAAGGAACAATGGAAATTCGGTGCTTTGCCGTGGTATGCACTTTATGAATTGGCCTTCAAGAAGAACGAAGAAAAATATGTCGGTCCCCGCAATTGGTCAAAGGTTAAGAAAAGTTGGGGCCGCGAATGGGGCGAAGCAATTTTATTCGCAGTTGTAGCTGCAAGCATTATTCGTTCATTCACTTTCGAAGCCTTCACCATTCCTACTCCATCTATGGAGGCGAGTATGAAGGTTGGAGATTATTTATTCGTAGACAAGTTCACCTACGGAACGCGTTTACCTATGACTCCGGTTTCTATTCCGTTCTTCCACAATGCCATTCCGGGCGGATTAACGAACAGCTATCTCAGTTGGTTCAGTCTTCCTTACATGCGCACTCCAGGATTCGGAAAAGTAGAGCGATTTGATCCGGTGGTTTTCAACTTCCCGAATGGAGATACTGTCTTGGTTGACCCTTATTACGTTGGACATAATTATTATGAATTGCTTCGCAACGAAGCCATAACACTTGCCGGTGGGAATATCGATATGTACTTGTCAGATAAAGCGAAATACGACGCTATGGCACGAAACAATTTCAACGAAAAAAATGTTTGCAAATCCTGCCGCGAAAACACTCCCGGCGGAAGAGGGAATTTGAAAATCGGCGGAACGCGTTATCGTCCACTCGACAAAAAAGAAATGTACATCAAGCGTTGCATTGGTCTTCCATGGGAAACTCTTGAGGTTCGTAATGGACAAGTCTATATCAATGGATCTGCTATCGAGAACAAAGCAGGAATGATGTGGAATCATTTAATTTCTGTTTCCTCTGCAACAGCTATTTCTAAACTTCAACGTGATTTTGGAAAATTGAACAGCGAAATTCAAATGGTTAATCAAGAAGGCACAATGTTACTTGTGCCACTGACCTCAGACGAAGCAAACAAAATGCGTGGAATGACGAATGACTTTGCGAGCGTTGTTCAATACCAAGACACCACATCGGAAAATTCATTATCTATCTATCCAAACTCTGCAGATTATCCTTTTAACAGTTGGTCTAGCGACCGATATGGACCAATGGCTATTCCTGCAGAGGGCATGACCATTGAAATGTCGCACGATGCCTTCGTTCGCTACGGACGTGTCATTGGAGCTTATGAAGGAAATAAGATAGCAGAGAAGGACGGCAAGATTTATATCAATGGACAAGAAGCCACAGCCTACACTTTCAAGCAGAACTATTATTTCATGATGGGAGATAACCGCCATCACAGTGCCGACAGTCGTTTTTGGGGATTTGTCCCAGAAGATCATATTGTAGGAAAAGCAGTGTTCACTTGGTTCTCGAAAGAAAACATGGATTACCACGGAAGCAACAACGTTCGTTGGGATCGTATCTTCCACTTGGTAGACTAAACTACTTCATGACTTGCCTCCCGCTCTGCTGCTTTGCTCCAATCAGTTGGTATGTGTTGTATGCTGAAAATAATTTCGAGTTAAGTGAAGAGTATTTTCAGAAACAGACGTATCGGAATCGATTCGACATACTTACGGGTAACGGTGTGCAGACACTAACGATTCCAGTTGAATCGACGGGTGGTGAGCGTAAGCTTCTTCGCGACATTCGTATTAGTTCGGAATACAGCGGCAAAAAAACACTTCAAGCCATTCGCAGTGCTTATGGTAATTCAGCCATGTACGATTTTATTGAAAACGAGTTGGAAGAACTTTTTTTGAAGGAAGAGAAGTTTCTAATTGATTTCAACGCGAAGGCGCATGAATGGAGCTGTAGGTGGTATCCCAAAATCCCAGAGGGAAGATTGATTGAATCAAAGATTCCGGAGGAAAGATTGGCGGAGCCAAAGATTCACTTCGTGAAAGAATTAGATGAAGAGAGATGGAAGCAGCGTGGAACGAGACCGGTTGAGTTGAAGCGTTATCCGCAAGTATTTGCGGATCGGTTTCCGTTTGAAGAAGACTTGTCTATACTGGATGCAATTTTCAATTTGGGAAAGACTTCAATAAAGACTCTTGGGCATGTTAACAATTCCTGAAATTAGTTTCTTTTTTCGCGGAAAGCATTGCATTTTTGCATAGATGAAGAAACGTAATTCCGACCTCGTTCAATTTTTTCTAACTGTGGGTATTTTATGTGCTATTGCACTTCTTTCCACTGTTGTCTTTTTCAAATTAGATATAACGGCAGAAAAGAGAAATTCGCTTTCCAAGACATCACTTGATATGCTCGAGAGCCTTGAAGAGCCTGTGTATGTGCGTGTGTATTTGCATGGCGAATTCCCCGCAGACTACAAGCGTCTAGAACAGGCCGTGGAGGAACGTTTGGCCGAATTCAACAACTTGAGCAACGGATTAATCGAATACGAATTCATTGACCCGTACGAAGAAGCCGATGAAAAAAAGCGTCAAGAAATTTTCAAAGCACTCGACGAAAAAGGATTGGATTTTTCAAACATCACTTACGAAAAAGACGGTGCTGAAGTAAACAAAATAATTTGGCCCGGTGCCATAGTCGAATACAAAGGCAAAGAATACCCTATTCAGTTTATGGGAAGTGAGATGCCTTTGTCTGATCCGGAAATGGTGAACTTTTCCGTGAACAACTTAGAATATGAATTAGCGAGCAGCTTCAGAAGAATATTACGTGAAAAGAAACCTTTGATTGGCGTTTTAGAAGGACATCAGGAGATCGCTCGTATTCATTTAGCTGATTTCCTCTACTCGCTTAAAGACAACTACAATGTAAAACCGGTGACAATTGGCGGGAAATTGAATGCATTAAGCGATAAGCTTCCTGAATTTCAATACCGTTCGAACGCTTACGATATGCTTATTGTAGCGGGGCCAGATACCGTTGTTCCCGATAAAGACCGATTCCTAATCGATCAGTTTGTTATGAACGGAGGAAAGGTTCTTTGGTTGCTCGATGCGCTTAGCATGAACTTAGACAGCTTAAAAACCGGAGGCGCTGCATTAGCTATATCTAATGAAAACGGGCTGTACGACATGCTTTTTGAATACGGTGTGCGATTGAATCGAAACATGGTTATTGATTTTCAAGGTGCTCCAATTATTCTTGACAACGGTCCTATGGGCAACCAAAGAAGTTATGTGGAAAAGAGTAACTACTTCGCTCCTATTCTAACTTCTGAAAAACACTCTCATCCGATTGCGGCGAATCTAGATCCTATCTTCACTGAGTTCGCGGGATCACTTGATACCGTAAGTCCAGACAAGAACATTCGCAAGATTCCATTTTTGTTTTCTTCCGATTTAGCGAAGGAATTCAAAGCGCCTGTTCGCATAGATTTAGAATTGTTGCGCGAGACTGGGGATTATTTCAAAACGAACAACAAGCCGAATCAAGTGATGGGAATATTAATGGAAGGAACTTTTCCATCTGCCTTCAACGATTATCTGCCAGATAGTATTCGTAAGTCTCCAGAGATTGCATACAGAGGATCTAGCGCACCCACTCGTATGATTGTGATTGCTGACTCGGACATTGCCTACAACGAAGTTCAAATAGAAGATGGAAAGGAATATCCTTATCCTTTAGGGTACAGCAAGCAATTCAAACGCGTGGTTTACGACAACAAAGATTTGCTTCTCAATTGCGTAAACTATCTTCTAGACGACGCTAGTTTGATTGATGTTCGTTCACGAAACATTCAAGTACGAAAATTGAATAAGGATAAAATTTCGGTAGAGAAAAACTACTGGAAAACCTTGAATACTGCATCTCCTCTTTTGGTGCTAGCCATTTTCGGTAGTGGTGTTGTATACTCCAGAAAAAAGCGTTGGACGAAGCACAACTAGCATGAAAAAAAAGAACATCATTCTCCTTGTCTTGTTTTTGGTTCTGGCAGGAACAGCCGTTTTCCTTTATCCAAAGTTGAGTAAAAAAAGTTCAACAGGTGACAATGCCTTTATGCAGTTTTCTATTGAAGACACTGCTTCTGTTTCCAAAGTTACCATTCAGGATAGAAGTGGTAATGTTGCTTTATTGGAAAGAAAAAACGGAAGCGCCGAATGGACCATCAACAAAAAATTCAACGCGCGCAAAGACGTTATTAAACTGCTACTCGAATGCTTTCATGATGTTCGTGTAAGAGGAAATGTTCCTTCCAAAATGCGTGACAACATGATGAGTGTGATGGCGACTTCAGCAAAAGAAGTAAAAATTTACGGTAAGAATAATGAATTGCTCAAAACCTATTTCATTGGTCCAAATACCCAAGATCACATGGGCACCATTATGTTATTGGAAACTCCCAATGACGGGCGAAGTGAAGAACCTTACATAACGCACATAGAAGGATTCACTGGATTTTTGAATCCACGTTTTTTCATTGATGAAATGGAATGGCGAAGCACTGATATTTTCTACTATCCGAATAACGACATTGCTGAAATTGAAGTATTGCACATGACTGACCCTGGCAGCAGTTTCAAGTTGTCTTATTTTGGAAATAATAAATTGAAATTCGAGCGATACCTTAATGGAACTCTCACTCCCTTCGCCCAACTCGACACTGCTTTGGCTTTCGATTTACTAAAGCGCATGAGGAAGGTGAATTTAGAGACTTACAACACCATGCTTAAACCAACCGCATCGGACTCAATAAAAAACATTGCGCCTACTTTTGTTTTACGCGTGAAGAACAATGCTGGAAATACTTCTTCGCTCTCTTTGTATTTGAAAAAAGCAAAAGAATTGACCGCAGATGCGACCGGACAAATGACGCCTTATGACCCGGAATATTTCTGGGCGAAGACAGATGCCAATGAATTGGGATTGGCGCAATTCTTTGTCTTTGAACCGTTGTTGCAGCCAGCAAGCTTTTACGGCAGATAACTAAGATTTTACCTTCAACTGATAAATAGCAATTCCCCCTGCAATAGAGGCATTCAAACTTTCTGAATTTCCAATAGAAGGAATGGTTAAACGCTTTGCTGAAGCATGAAGAAACTCTTCCGACACTCCGTGGCTTTCACTTCCAACCACCAGCCCCCAATGCTCAGGGGCCATGAACGTCTGTATAGGCGTTCCATTCAAATCAGCCGCTAATAGCGGAATTTCCTTCGTCCTAAAAAAATTAATAAGTTCACTCGAAGTTGCTGAAGCAAATTGCAATCTTAGAATGCTTCCCATAGTAGCTTGAACAACTTTCGGGTTGTAGATATCTACGCAATTCTCATCGAGCAACAAAGCATCTACACCAAACCATTCGCAGGTACGGATAAGGGTTCCTAAATTTCCTGGATCGGAAATCGCGTTCGCAACACAAAACGTTTGCCCTTCAACATTAGCAAGCGCTGTGTTCTTTTGTTTTAAAACTGCGAGATATCCGGGAGGTTGGGTAAGACTGGAAATTTGTTCCATGTCCCGAGAATGAATAAGAGGAACTTGAAATTCCAAAGCGAATGCCTCATCGGTGGTAAACACTTTTAAAACGCTTTCTTTAAAACCCAACGCCTCCTCCACTGCTTTTCTTCCTTCAATAACGAACAAATTCTCTTGCATTCTGAATTTCTTCTGTTGCAAGGAGCGAATTAGTTTGATTTCGTTCTTGGAAATGGACATTAAATTTTATTTCTACAAAGATGCGTTAGATATTTGTACAAATGATGCAAAATAGAATTTTCAGAAAAAGTCGGTTTTCGCGAATGCTTGTTTGCATATTCATAACCATCAGTTATGCGTCATGTACTATTCAAAATAATCTGCAAGAAGGAGAAATTTATTTTGAAGATCACAAAGTAGATTTTATCGGATATAAAAACGACTTGCTCACTGTAACAGATGTTAGCGCCGACGAATTATTGTATTTGGCAAAACTTAAACCCAATCGCAAAACCTTGATGTTTCGATTGAACATGCGTCTAAATACTTTTGTTCCAAGAAAGTTTCTTGAGCGATCTGAATTACGCATAAACAAACGCTGCGCGAGAATAAATAAGAAACGCTTCGACAAAGAAACCAGAAAAAACAAAAAACACAAAGATCCTAAGACCTGCAACGGATTGTGGCCTTGGCTTGCATATACGGTAGGTGAGCCGCCTGTTTTATTAGACACCATGCTCGTTAACAAGGGAGCTAGACAAATGGAAATTTATTTGCGGAAGAATGGTTATTTCAATGCAGAGGTTAAAGGTGAAAGTATTGTTAACGAAGAGAAAAGTTTATTCTGGAAAAAAGGGGAAAAGAGTAAGGTGGTTTACCATGTTGAACTGAAGGACTTATATAAGATTAAAAATGTTGAATGGACCACTGAGGACGCTAACTTAAATAAACAGTTGCCCAAACTCAAAGAGAAAACTTTGATAAAGTCAAACGAACGCTTTCGCGTTACGAATCTCGATGCAGAGCGTGGCAGAATTACCTTGTTCTTGAGCAATGAGGGTTTTTACGAATTCATCCCAGACTATATCGTCTATCAGCTAGACACCGTCACTTCCCCTAAAGAAGTTAACATCAAAGTCACTTTTCTGAACCAAAAAGCCCTTGACGGCTACGGAAACTTCACCGGAAAAACATTGCCCCACCGTAAATTTTACATTGGAGAAATTTCTTTTAACACTTCCTTCAATCCTTTGAATCCGAATGAAACTCCCACGGACACCATTGCATACAAAGGTCTTGACATATTTAGCATTGGTTTGTCGTGTGTAAAACCGGTTATACTCGACAGACGTGTTGAGGTTAAAGAAACGCAACTCTATCAGCAGCGGTATCTCGACGAGACCTACAAACGCTTTTCGCAATTAGGAGTTTTTAAAACAGTAAACATTCAACTATCGCCAAGAAACGACCCTAAAACTGGACAATCCCTTCTCGATGTCAAAGTACTGTTAGCTCCGAACAAAAGACAGGCCTTAAGTTTTGACCCTCGGGTAACCAATCGCTCTGGTAACATGGGTATTTATGGTAACTTCATTTACAAGCATAGGAATGTATTTCGCGGAGCAGAGTCTTTTGAATTCAAGACGGTTGTTGGAGCTGAAGCGTCTCAGGTACTTGGTGACGGTTCAACAAACACGGGCAATCAAATCGTTCAACGCACCTTTCAGTTAAACACCTTCGAAATTGGACCTGAATTGAATCTGATTTTGCCCCGATTGTTTCCTCGCGATTTAGCAAAGACCAGTCGAAGTAACGACCCGAAAAGTACGTTGCGCGCAGGTTTGAATTATCAACGCAGACCCGATTATACCCGAACAATTTCGCAGGTGAGTTTCGGCTGGAACTTCATTGAAAATCCGGAAACAGTTTCTTCTTTCGATATCGAATGGGCCGAATTGAGTGTCATAAAAATTGACCGATCTGCCGCTTTCGATCAATGGCTCGGTTCGCTTAACGATAGCTATTTGGCGAACAGTTATCAAGATCACTTGATCTTAGCATCTCGCCTGGGATATACGGCAAACACTCAGAAAGACGGCAATCAGCCGCGCGCATTTTACTACCGCGGAAACATTATTGAAGGTGCCGGAAATTTATTGCGCGCTATTTACCAGCGGTTACCAAATGCTGAAACCGACTCTTTGGGAAGCTACGAGATTAACAACATCCGCTTTGCGCAATATGTGAAATCTGATCACGACGTGCGCTTTTACACGCAATCAGATGACCGAAACAAATTTGCATTTCGCGCCTTTGTCGGAGTTGGTATACCTCTGAAAAATCTGTCTTCCCTTCCCTTCGAAAAAAGTTATTTCAGTGGTGGTGCAAACGGATTACGCGCGTGGCAAGCTAGAACCCTCGGGCCAGGTAGTTTTCGCGATACGACGCTGGTTCGCTCGTTCAACAACATTGGCGATATAAAATTGGAATTCAATGCGGAATATCGATTCAAGATTACGCACATGTTTCAAGCTGCATTTTTTATCGATGCCGGAAATATTTGGTTAGCGAACAAGGACAACAGTCGTCCGAATGCAGAGTTCGATAAAAATCGTTTTTACAAAGAGTTCGCCCTAGGCACAGGTGCCGGATTGCGCTTCGATTTCGATTTCTTTATTGTTCGAATGGATGTTGGGATTCCGCTAAGAGATCCGCTGAAAATTGATGGGGAAAAGTGGCTTTGGCAAGGAAAAGACGAGTACAATGCGTTCTTAACTGACGTAAACAATTCACCATCTTCATTCAAACTACAGCCTGTCTTGAATCTGGGATTGGGATTTCCTTTCTAACCTTTTTCTATTTCTTGTTGAATGAGCGAACGCGTGTGATTCGCCATATCTTCAACTGTCATATTGAAAAATTCATCGCTGCTCAAAGCAGGCAAAATACGAAGTTCTACTGTTGCAGGTCGCATGAAAAAACTTCCACTTGCTAAGGCCTTCGCGCTTCCGATTACAGCGATAGGAACGATTGGAATTTTTCCTTCTTTCGAAATAGTAAATACTCCTTTTTTAAATGGAAGTAACTCTCCTGTTTTCGTTCGAGTTCCTTCCGGAAAGGCTGCAATACTTTTCCCTCCTTTAATATCTTGAATGGCAGTGCGCATGCTTGCCATGGCCCGTTCACGGTTCTTTCTATCCACTAAAATCATTCCCACTACTTTAATATATTGACTGAGAATGGGAACTTTTTTCAACTCAATTTTCCCAATAAAAAACATGGGCCGATTCACGCTTGTGCACATGATTGGAATGTCTAATTGTGAAGCGTGATTTGCTGCATAAATAGCAGGTTCATCGAGAATGTTTTTCTGCCCAATAGTCTTCACGCGAACCATTGAAATGGCAAGAATGACTGGAGAGAAAATATAGTATCCCATTATTCTGTGCGAATACGTCGGATTGGTTGCAAGTGCGAACACCATTCCAAACAGTCCGCAGAAAATGGTCCAAATGAGTACCAATAAAAGTTGCAACATGTTAATCGGAAACCACAACATTTTTGAAATCATCCTTCCTCTCCGTTGTATTTTTCGAAACGAACAATTAAGAATTTGCTGATTGGTGTGTTGCTTCGTTCAGCGGTATGATGCAGTGGCACCAAGCAATTCGTTTCAGGGAAATAAGTCCCCACGCATCCTTTCGGAATGTCGTACGGGATAACATGAAACTTAATGGCCTTGCGTTCTATTCCTTCATGCACTGAAATAATGTTTACCAATTCTTTGTGTTGAAGTCCTGCAGCAAGAATGTCTTCTTCATTCATCATTAACACGCGTCGCTCGTTCTCTACTCCGCGGTAGCGGTCATCTAAACCGTATACCGTTGTATTGAACTGATCGTGTGTTCGAATGGTCATGAGCACGTAATGTCCGGTTGGAACTGTTATGTGCTGAAGCGGTTCTGTTCTGAACTGGGCCTTTCCTGAAGGTGTTGTGAACTTCCCTTCACGCGGACCGTTCGGAAGATAGAATCCGTCTGCACCACGAACGCGCTTGTTGTAATTATCGAAACCAGGAATGGTCGCTTCAATTTCTTCGCGAATTAAATCGTAATTGCCTCTCCACTTTTTCCAAGGCAGGTCAGCTGTCTTTTTGCAGGCGTTTCCGATTTCGCAAACGATGGCGGGCTCGCTCATGCATAGTTCAGAAGCGGGGTCTATAGTGCCGCGCGAGCGATGCACGATTCCCATGGAATTTTCAACGGTTACGAATTGTTCTCCGCTTTCTTGCAAGTCTATTTCCGTTCTTCCTAGGCACGGAAGAATGAGTGCCTCTTCTCCGGTTACTAGGTGCGAGCGGTTGAGCTTGGTTGAGATGTGAACGGTTAATGGAACGCGCTGCATGGCCTTTCCGGTGAATACACTGTCGGGCGTTGCTGAAACGAAGTTTCCACCTAGGCCAATAAAGATCTTCACTTTGTCTTCAGACATGGCGTCAATGGCCTCTACCGCGTCGAACCCGTGTTCTCTCGGTGCTGTGAAGTTGTATCGTTTGTCGAGCGCTAGAAGGAATGGTTCGCGGGGTTTTTCGTTAATGCCCATGGTCCGGTCTCCTTGCACGTTCGAGTGTCCGCGAACCGGACAAAGTCCTGCGCCCGGTTTTCCAATTGCACCTAAAACCAAGTGAATGTTCACCACCTCTTGAATAATAGCCACGGCCTTTTTCTGTTGGGTAAGACCCATTGCCCAGCATGAAATAATATTTTTCTTTTTGGAAATGAGTTCCGCAATTTCGAATGCTTGTGCTTTTGATATGCCACTGATTTCAGAACACTCGTCGAGATTTACTTCATCGAGACTGTTCCAATACTTGATGAATCCTTCTGTTTTTTCTTCAATGAATTTTTGATCAAGTACCCCACCTATTTCTTGTTCGAAATTTTTGAGGTAATGTCCGATCATCTTGAACAAGGCGTGATCTCCGCCCACGCGCACTTGAAGAAAATGATCTGCGAGTTGTGTTCCACCCTTTAAAATTTCCACCGGACTTTGCGGGTCAATGAATTTCGTTGTCCCCACTTCTGGAAGTGGATTGATGTGAATAATCTTTCCTCCGTTTCCTTTGCACTTGGAAAGCGCCGCCATCATACGCGGATGATTGGTACCGGGGTTTTGTCCGATTACCAAAATGGCATCTGCGATATATAGGTCTTCGAGTTTCACCGTGCCCTTCCCTATTCCAAGCGATTCTATGAGGGCAGTTCCTGAACTTTCATGACAGAGGTTACTGCAATCTGGGAGGTTGTTGGTTCCGAATTTTCTAACGAAAAGTTGATAGAGAAACGCAGCTTCATTGCCTGTTCTTCCTGAAGTGTAGAATACGGCTTCGTCGGGTGTTGTGCAATTGTCGAGTTCTTTCGCAATGCGACTGAAAGCGAAATCCCAAGAAACAGGTTTGTATTTGCTGCTTCCTTTTTCAAGGAACATCGGGTTTGTGATTCGTCCGCTTTTTCCAATTATATAATCGCTCCACTCGCTCATTTCTTCCACCGAATGTTGGTTGAAGAACTCGGGTAAGCAGCGTTTTTCTGTAGCCTCTTCGGCAATGGCTTTCGCACCGTTCTCGCAGTATTCTCCGAGTTTCGATCTATGTGTCGGGTCTGGCCAAGCGCAACCTGGGCAATCGACTCCGTCTTTCTGATTTAATTTTTGAAGCAGTTTCCAACCTTTGATCATTCCCATTTCATCGGCAATGTGTTTAATGGTTGAAGTAATAGCGGGCACTCCGCACGCTGCGTCTTTGAGGTGTTTCAATCGAATGCCTGTAAGTGTTGCAGGCGGTACTATTCGGACGTTTCT
The DNA here is from genome assembly GCA_044239865.1 of Flavobacteriales bacterium. Classification (GTDB taxonomy): domain Bacteria; phylum Bacteroidota; class Bacteroidia; order Flavobacteriales_D; family Sanyastnellaceae; genus CAIZGX01. Next base: position 362,373 of record JBIIAO010000001.1, on the reverse strand, counting down.
CATGAAGCGAATATACTACGTAATTGGAACTACGTTATACCTACTTCGTAATTGGAAAATCGAAGATTTTATTCCTATTTCTTAATTGGAACTTCGTAATTGGAAAATCGAAGATTTTATTCCTACTACGTAATTGGAACTACGTAATTGGAAAATCGAAGATTTTATTCCTATTTCTTAATTGGAACTTCGTAATTGGAAAATCGAAGATTTTATTCCTACTACGTAATTGGAACTACGTAATTGGAAAATCGAAGATTTTATTCCTATTGCATAATTGGAACTACGTTGTTCAATAATTACAAAGTAGGAATTACAAAGTAGGAATTACAAAGTAGGAATTACAAAGTAGGAATAAAACCGAAGGTTTTCCAATAACGAAGTTCCCCCGCATAAACGCGCATAACCGTTTCTTGACTTATACCCTCGAACAGGATAGGTTTGCTACATGGAACAAAACCTAATTAAATCGGAAATTGAATCGCGGATATTTACCATTCGAGGGATGCAGGTGATGATAGATAGTGATCTTGCAATACTATATGGCACGGAGACAAAATTCATTAATCGAGCAATTTCAAGGAATCAAAATCGCTTTCCAACTGATTTTGCTTTTCGATTAAGTCCTGAGGAATGGGCTGATTTAAGGTTCCAAAATGGAACCTTAAACGAAAACCAAGCTAGAGGTAAACACAGAAAATACCCTCCCATTGCTTTTACAGAGCAAGGAATTGCCATGCTCTCAGCAGTTCTTAGCACACCTATTGCAATTCGAATTAGTGTACAGATTATTCGTTCTTTCATTGAATTAAGAAAAAGAAATCACTCGCTGAATATGATTTTTGAAAAATTCAATGAACTTGATAAATGGAAAGTAGAAGCTGAGTTAAAACTTGATGCTTTATTTAAAGCATTATCGAAAAATGATTTTCCTTCTTCCGGCATATTTTTCAACGACCAAATCTTCGACGCCTATTTATTTTCCAGCGAGCTTATTTCAAAAGCAAAAAAATCCATTATTCTAATTGACAATTACGTTGATGAAACGACACTTATACAGCTTTCAAAAAGAAATAAAAAAGTGCAATGCACCATATACACAGATAAGATAAATGACCAACTCAAACTCGATCTTGAAAAGCACAATTCGCAATACCCCGCAATTGAAATTAGAATTTTGAAAAACTCCCATGATAGATTTTTAGTCCTCGATGAAAAGGAATTGTATCACCTTGGCGCTTCACTCAAAGACCTGGGAAAAAGATGGTTTGCTTTTTCAAAGCTAGATGGATTGGTGCAAGAGGTAATCAATCATCTTCGATGATCAAACATTCCATGAAAGAATAACACCGTTGCAATTACAAAGTAGGAATTACGAAGTAGGAATTACGAAGTAGGAATTACGAAGTTCTAACAACGCAGTTCAAAGGGCATTTCGGATGCCGCTCGCAGAGCGAGCTCGCTCTAATCATAGAGGAATAAAGTTCCAATTAAGTACTGCGTTGTTCTTCAAAATAAATCAGTCGAAGACATTCGCCGAAGGCATTCGTTCGGAGAACATTCGTCGCAGACATTCTTGCTTCCACATTCCGTAACTTAGCCCTTCATTATGGTAGCAAAAACCCTCCACCTTCTTAAAAAATACTGGGGATACGATGCGTTTCGCGATAAGCAAAGCGAAATCGTTAATGCTGCCGCATACGGAGAACATGTGTTTGCGCTGCTGCCAACTGGAGGAGGAAAAAGCATCTGCTTTCAAGTGCCTGCGCTGTGCCACAAAGGATTGTGTATTGTGATAACTCCCCTGCTCGCACTTATGAAAGATCAGGTGGAAAGCCTCATTCAAAAAGAAATTCCTGCAGCATACCTTTCTTCGGAATTAAACAACTTCGAGATTGAAAAAATTCTCGACGATTGCACAAATAGAAAATACAAATTCCTCTACGTCTCTCCCGAGCGATTGGAAAACGACAACTTCATCGCCCGCATTCGCTACCTGAACATTTCATTCGTTGCCATTGATGAAGCGCATTGCATTTCGCAATGGGGACACGATTTCCGTCCAGCTTATAGAACCATTCCGAAGTTCATTCAAGAACTTCGAGATCCTGTTGTGATGGCTGTGACCGCTACCGCTACTCCGCAAGTGGTGAGCGATATTGCCACGCTCGTCTTCAACAACGATTGCACAATTATTCAAAAGAGCTTCGCTCGTAAAAACATTGGATACAACGCGCTCTTTTCAACCCAAAAAGAAAAGGATCTCGTTGAACGCATGCAAGTGCTTCAAGGCGCCGGAATTGTCTATTGCAATTCACGAAAAAAAACCGAAGACCTGGCTGCACTGCTGAACGAAAAAAACATCAAAGCCCTTCCCTATCACGCGGGCTTAGATCTGCACAAAAAAGATCTAGCCTTTCTAAAATGGAAGAACAACGAAGTACAAGTGATTGTTGCTACAAACGCCTTCGGTATGGGCATAGACAAACCCGATGTGCGCTTCGTGATTCACTTTGATATTCCATCACAGCCCGAAGCGTATTTTCAGGAAGTAGGAAGAGCTGGACGCGACGAGCAACCGGCAATCGGACTTGCACTCTGGAACGAAAGCGACTTCGTTCAACTTAAAAAAAGTGTTGCCATGCGCTATCCGCCAAAAGAAGATATTGCAACGGTTTATCAAACCCTCGCCAACATTCATCGCATTGCCATTGGCTCGGGCATGAACGAATTGTTCGCGTTGCACCTCGATCACATTGCAGAACGAAGTCAACTGAGCGCAAACACCATCTCAGCTTCATTGCTGTTGCTCGAACGCGCGGGATACATTTCCATTCTCGCCCGCGGATTGCACCGCTCGCGTGTTCGCGTGATTGCTTCGAAAGATGAACTTCGCGCGTTCGTTGATGAAAATCCGAAGCACGAAGATTTTCTTCGTTCACTCTTCCGATTGTACGGAAGCATTTGGGAATTCGCAGTTCCCATATCAGAATACCAGTTGAGTGTGTTGAATGAACGTTCGAAAAATGAAGTGCTCACTTCTCTGAACGACTTGCACAAACTTCAAATCATTGAATACCTTCCAGCAAGTTCCACTTCGCAATACAGCTATGCAAAACAGCGCGTAGCCTCTGAAGAAATTTCTTTTCCTGAAAGCATGTACGAAGAGCGTCGAGCAATTGACGAAGCTAAACTTCAACACATGCAAAACATGCTTGCACAAGAACACTGTCGCGAACAATTCGTCCTTCGGTATTTCGGTGAAGATGCCGAACCTTGCGGGAAGTGCGATACTTGTCAGCGCGAACGCGCTCTTCCAACTACAAAAGAAATTCTTAACGCTTGCCTCACCGGTAAAACACTCGACGAGCTCTACGCGTGGCCTGTTCCCTTCAACAAAGAAAAAATTATTGAACTTGTGCAAGAAGCGCTCGCTGAAGGATGGCTCATTCCAAAAGAAGGCAAGTATTTCACGGCCAAGTAAGTTTTCGGAGTAGTTTTGCCACATGTTAGCAAAAATCTATTTAAAGAAAGGAAAAGAGCAAAGCGCAAAACGCTTTCACCCTTGGATATTTTCGGGCGCCATTGAAGCCATTTCTGAATTGTTGAAAGAAGGACAGTTGGTGGAAGTATTCACGCGTGCTAATGAAAAAATTGGAATCGGACATTTCTCTGAAGGAAGCATTGCCGTGCGCATCTTTTCATTCGGTGAGGAAATGTATTCGACTGACATCTGGCATTCAAAAATTCAACACGCCTATAATCTCCGCAAGAAGGTTATGGTGAATACCGAAAGCACTACGCTATATCGTCTGATTAACGCGGAAGGCGATGGCTTTCCTGGACTTATTGTAGACATATACGGAGAAACAGCAGTGCTTCAATTTCACGGAGCCGGCATGTACCAGCACCGCAGCGAAATTGCGAACGCCTTGAAGATGGTCATGGGAGATGGATTGAAAGCTATTTACGACAAGAGCGGAGAAAAAGTCAAAGGCGTTCCTAACGCACAAAACGAATATGTTGTTGGAGAAAAAGGAAACGACATTGCGCTTGAGCACGGCATTCAATTTCAAATAGATTGGGAGAAAGGACAAAAGACGGGATTCTTCATTGACCAACGCGAAAACAGAAAACTACTCGGTGAATTAAGCCAAGGAAAAAAAGTGTTGAACACGTTTTGCTACAGCGGAGGATTCTCTTTGTACGCCTTGAAAAACGGAGCGAAACTCGTTCACAGTTTAGACAGCAGTGCTTCAGCGTTGGCGTTGGTAGAAAACAACATTAAACTGAACAATCTCGACACTTCGAAGCACAAGCTTATTCAAGCAGACGCGGTTGAGTACATGAAAAATATCGAAGAGGACTACGATGTAATTGTATTGGATCCTCCTGCCTTTGCGAAACACTTAAGTGCGAAACATAAAGCTATTCAAGGATACAGAAGAATTAACGAAGCGGCTTTACGTCAGATTAAACCTGGCGGAATTCTCTTCACCTTCTCTTGTTCGCAGGTAATCGACAAGCAACAATTCACTTCTATTTTGTTGGCTTCTGCTATTTCTGTTGGACGCACCGTGAAGATTCTTCACCAGTTGCACCAAGGGGCAGACCATCCGATTAGCATCTTCCATCCAGAAGGAGAATATTTGAAAGGTTTGGTTTTAGAAGTTATTTAGTATTTTAGACTTCATGAAAAAGCTACTCTTCATCGCACTTTTTATTTCGGTTGGAATGAATTCATTCGCGCAAACCGATCTTCTTCCTTATTTATTGAAACTTCAGGGCAACTGGGTTGGACTAACCGGAAGAGAAGAATGGACTAAGGTGCCTGATGAAATGGTTATTGAAGGCCTTTCATTTTACAACGTGAATTTCGAAGAATACGGAACGAACGAATTACCGAACGAACATTCGGTTATTGTTTACGACAATGATCATTGGGTTTATATTGCTACTCCATTGGAGGCAGACAAAAGCACAACTTTCACCTGCACCAAAGCATCTTCAACGGAATGGATTTTTGAATATCCAACGCACGACTTCCCGAAGCGAATTACTTATCGCTTCCTTTCAGACGAACAGTTGGAAACGACTATCGACGCGGGCCCCGGTTCTGATCCGAAGGACGTGAAGGTTTGGAAGTACTGGAAGAAGAAGATCTAGACTTCTTAGACGTATACGGAACATTTCCGTTAGCATTCGTCCCAACATCCTTTTTCGGTGCACGTGGTTCATCACGCGCAATATCTTCTTCTCTTCCCTCCTCTTCCCTTCTCTCACCTTCTCTTACCTCTTTGTATCCTTTGCTTTCTTGATTCCCAAAAGAATCTCCAATGCGTCTGTTCGGAACAGGTAATTTCTTTGCGGTATATGGCTTACGCACATCATCTGTTGGCTTGTCCTTCCAATTTTCAATATCACGTGGCGTTGGCTTCTGACCTTCGGTCAACAACTTCACACCGAACTTCATTAAGTCTACTTTCTCGCGCTTGTATAAAAGTCCAGCAGCTTTCTTGAATGTCTTCTTGGACATGCGAAGACGAATTTTAATTTCGTCAGGATCGCTGTCATCGTTCAGACGAATGTAACCGCCATTGTTCTCCAAGAACTCTAACAAACGTGCAGCAGCATCTTCAATTAAATCAACTCCTTCCTTCTGCATACTCACCACCACATCTTTCCCTTCAATCTTACGCACGTATCCTTTCACTTTATCACCTTCAGAAACGCGACTCATGATTTCTTGTTGGAAGATGATGCCTTGGTACTTTCCATTTACAATCACCTTCCTTCCCACTTCCAATTTTTCGAAAATGGTCATTTCAATTTCATCGCCGCGTTTGAAATCGGGTTCTTCTTTCAAATGATTGAAAATCTTTGTCGTCCCGAAAAGTCTATGGTTCGCAGAATCGTAACAAAGCATAATCAACGCTCTGCGATTCGCCATTAATTCTTGTCTTTGCTCTCTCTTCGGAATAAGCACATCTCGGCCTACACCAATATTTATGAAAGCTCCTAAATCGTTTGAATTTAAAATGGAAAACATCCCCATTTCACCCACTTGAATTTCGGGCAACTGAATCGTGGCTTCTAACTCTTTTCTGTCGTTGAAGTAGCTGAAAATCTTCAGCGTTTGTCCCAATACAACACCCTTGGTATCAATTTTATTCAGAGGGATTTCCTCATGGTCATTTCCAACAAAAACCCCTTCTTCACTAATTGAAGTAACCATTAACTCTTGAATGGTGCCCGGACTCAAATAATCTGTCATAATGCAAAGTAAGAGCAGAACCGCTGAATTCGAGGCCTTTTCGCGATTTAGTTTTCAGACTTCGCATGTTCGTGTTACATTTGATGAACTAATCCTGAGCCATGAAATCTCTTTTACTCGCCGCATCATTTATTCTTTTCACTGCCATTAGCAGTTACGCGCAGTGCCCTGCTGGCGAGACTTCCGTGACATTCGTTATGCATACCGATGCATGGGCCTATGAAAACTATTGGCAGTTAAACCTAGCGGGAACGGGATGTACAGACCTGCCTATAGCAGAGGGTGCGAATCTAAATGTTGGCTGCGCCGGAACCGAATCGGCGAACAGTGCAAACGGCTATGCAGACAACATTGTTGTTACTGAAGGACCTTTTTGTTTGACGAATAACACAGATTATGAATTGATCTATCTCGATTCTTATGGCGACGGGGGATTGGTGATTGAAGTCTTTGAAAACGGAGCCTTGACGCACGTATACGGCGGAGGCGGTAGCGGGAACACATGGACATTTACAATCGGCGTCAGCAATGCGCCTGCCTACGACAGTCCGTGCAGCGCCATTGAAATTACAGCCGACGGCCCTTCATTGGCATTGAATAACACAGATGCAATTGCTGGATTTGGTGAACTTGCTCCGGCCGGAATAGATTGTGGGGTATACGGATTTTGGTGTGAAGGAAATTCTACGAATTCAATCTGGGCGAAATTCATTCCAACAACCAATGCAACTTCATTTGAAGTGACGACTTGTAACCCTGGAACGAGCACAGATACTCAAATAGCAATTTACAAAGTAACAGATTGCGCGGATTTCTCGACGTTTGAATTGATTAGCTCAAATGACGATATGATAGGCGGTTGCTCGGCTGGAGAGCTTTACGCTTCTCAAACTTACACATCTTGCTTAGAAGCGGGTCAAATGTATTTGATTCAAATCGACGGGTGGGAAGGATCGGTTGGCGATATTGAATTGTCGGTGCACACATACAGCAGCTCAATTTCTTGGGATGCATTGGTAAACGGAATTTCCTGTCCATTAGATAAAGGCGAAACGGGAGATGGCAGTGTGTTTCCTTATAGCGTTGGTGCGGGTGCAAACTTCAGTTCGGTTTGGACTGGGCCAAATGGTTTCACGTCTACCAATCAATATTTGCAAAACGTAGATCCGGGGACTTATACATTAACAGCAACGGCAGGATGCGGAGAAGTTCATACAGAAACATTCGATATCGTTCAACCTGAGCCATGGATGGTTACAACAAACATAATTCTTCCGAGTTGCGATGTGAATAATGACGCTAGTATTGAAGTGAATTTAGCTGGTGCAACTGCTCCGTATGAATTTTCTTGGACCGACGGCACAGGCACGCCCCTTCCTGCAACCAATCCATTAACCGGAATTGGAATTGGATCTTACAACATGGTTATCACCGATGACAATGCGTGCACCTATCCCTATACTTTCACAATCACTGATTGTGTTGGCATTGAAGAAATGGAGATGGCCACTATAAATGCATTCCCTAATCCATCGAATGGACTATTCACCATCAATCATAATGCTTTGAAAAACGCATCATGGAGTCTGTATGACATCTCTGGAAAATTAATTCATTCTGAAAGAATTGCTTCCGGAAGCACTTCGACTTTGGTGAATGTAATTGTTCCTTCAGGCGTTTATTCTTTGCGAATTCAGTCGGAAGATATGCAGATTCAGAAGAGTGTGGCTGTTGAGTAAAATCTACGTTTTCGACACATTTAATCTAGTTTTTCAAATCGTTTCCGAATAAGGAAATCTTTCCTGTTTCGCTTTTCGTGTTGAAATTTGTTTCAAAAAATAATAGTTTCCTTATAAGGAATTACTATTTTAGCAAAATGAAACAACATGCAACAAAGATTCAACGTAAAAATTCTCGACAACGTCTCAGATGAATTTGACTTAATCCCCGAGAAAGCTCGGGAAAAGATTCTTTATAACATATTGAAATCGACTAAAGTCATTGACCAAGAACTACTCAAAAAACTAACGACCAACATTTGGGAATTTCGAACATTCTATTCGAATACTTATTACAGACTTCTGGCATTTTGGGACGGTTCCGAATCACTCATTATCATTTGCACAATCTTCATAAAAACAACTCAAAAAACTCCACAAAATGAAATCCAAAAAGCCGAAAATCTCAGAAGAAAATACTTCGAAGAAAAAAATGAAACTGGTAACCCTTGAGGAAACACTAGACCGTTATATCGGAACTAAAGAAACAGCGAAACGAAAACAATTCGAAGAAGATTTGCGATTAGATCTATTGGGCAGCTCTATACGCTCACTGCGCGAAGAACAAAACCTCAGTCAAGAAGATTTAGGCAATCTAATTGGCGTGAAAAAAGCTCAAATTTCAAAACTTGAAAACAACTTCACCGATGTCCGTGTTGGAACATTGCTAAGAGTCTTCAAAGCGTTGAAAAAAGAAATTAAAATCTCCATCGTTTAATTTCAAACCCTGAAGCTTCTCTATCAGCTCCTGAACTTGTTGCGGAGTAACATTTCTGTGAAACACAAAGCGAAGCCATACCGGTCCGAAAGGGAAACACTTGATTCCCAAAGGAGTTAATTTTTCAATCATCTCTGCCGAAGAATTACTCGTTGGTCTCCAAATAACAATGTTCGTTTCAACCGGCATAATCTCGGCGCAATAGGGCATTGCACTCAACACATTTCCAATTGCTTTCGCATGCGCGTGATCTTCATGCAAGCGGAACCGCTCCACCTGCATACCGTGTAAACCAGCTGCTGCAAGGAACCCAGCTTGACGCATTCCTCCGCCCATAGTTTTTCTGCGGCGACGCGCCTTCAAAATAAATTCTTTCGAACCAACTAAAAAACTTCCAACCGGAGCTGAAAGTCCTTTGCTTAAACAAATACTAATAGAGTCATACGCCTTCGCGTATTCAGCAGGAGTCATCTTTGTTTCTTCCAATGCATTGAAGAGTCTTGCTCCGTCGCAATGCAAAGCCATTCCATTCGCTTTACACACTTCTTGAATTTTCAAAATTTCATTGAAATCCCAAATGGCTCCTCCGCCTTTGTTCACGGTATCTTCCGTGCACACCAATGATGTATTAGGCAAGTGAACATCGGCTCTGTTGTTAATGTTCGCCTTCACCTGTTCTGCCGTGAACATACCACGTGGACCGTCTAATAAACGAACAGAGCTTCCGCTATTCAATGCTATTCCTCCACCTTCGTAGATATAAACGTGTGCTATGTTGCTGCAGATGACTTCATCTCCTGGGCGGGTGTGCACGTTAATGGCAATCTGATTTGATTGTGTTCCACTGGCACAAAACAATGCGGCTTCCATGCCGAACAACTCCGCTGCGTATGTCTCTAACGCATTCACAGTTGGATCTTCCCCAAACACATCGTCGCCCACTTGTGCTTCAAACATTGCTTTTCTCATTTCGTCTGAAGGAACGGTGAACGTGTCACTGCGTAAATCAATTATATTCGCCATAGATGTATTCATTTTTAAATCCCAACAAAAATAAGCGGAATCCTGCGATTCCCTTTTTCCTGTTGCTTTCATTTTCCATTGGTCTAACAAACATTGCCTGCGGGCAACAATGGGGATATGTTGTTTTCAAAGACAAAGGCCTTCACGACAATTCCTTTCAAAACAATTTCACTCCCGCTGCAATTGAAAGACGATTTCTTCAAAACATAGCATGGGATGAAAGAGACGTTCCTGTCTCTGAAGAATATATTTCTTTGGTTGAAACCTATTCAGACAGCACCTTCGGGACAAGCAGATGGCTGAACGCCTTTATTGTTTCTGCAACATCAGACAATTGGAAAATCATTTCGAAATTACCGTGTGTCCAAGAAATTGAGTTGCTGCAAGAGCATTCGCTTCTTTCTGCTGAATGGCCCGTATCTCTTTGCGACAGTTCTTCGATTCCCACGAGCGAAAAAATGGAGGCCCAGAATCAAATTGATTTGCTGCAACCGAACGAATTTATATCGAGGGAAATCTTCGGAAAGAATACCATTATTGCGATATTCGATGCTGGATTCACCAATGCCGATAATGTCGATCAGCTCGCTGACCTCTTCTATAACGATCAAATAATTGCCACTAAAGATTTCTTAAATAAAACGGAAGAGGTTTACTCACACTCGGTTCATGGCACCGAAGTCCTGACTTTTTTAGCTGGAAGGAACGACTCCATTCAATTCGGATTGGCCACGGAAGCAAAATATCTCCTTGCTCGGGTAACTCCGAACATGGGATTCTTTCGATTTCTAAACGATATTCAATGGATTCAAGCTTTAGAATGGGCCGATGAAAAAGGTGCAAGTTTGGTGAACTCTTCGCTAAGTTTCACAAATCAACTTTATGAACGAAAGGATTTAAATGGAAGAACGTGTAAGATTAGCATAGCAGCTAACACAGCCATGGATAAAGGAATTTTGGTAGTCAATGCTGCAGGAAATGAATTTCAAAACGATTGGGAAATTATTGGAGCACCTGCAGACGCGGAACGAATCTTAACCGTAGGTTCTGTTAATCCAACTACAGGATATGTTTCCAGCTTCAGCTCAGTTGGTCCAACCTCAGATGGAAGATTAAAACCCGACGTTTGCGCACCAGGAGAATTACTTTACCCCGAAGATGGCGAATACAAAAGGATTCAAGGCACTTCATTCGCAACGCCACTTGTGTGCGGATTCGCTGCATGTGTTCGTCAACTTCATCCGGAGTGGGACACTGAAAAAGTTTGGTCTGAAATTAGAAAAAGTGGTTCTCTTTTTCCATACTTCGATTACGCACACGGTTTCGGCATTCCGAAAGCGAGTTATTTTTTTTCTGAAGAAAAAGAAAAACCGAATGTTTATTCGGTTCAGTTCAGCGCAATAGACACGTTGAATTGCAACAGTCTTCTGACCATCTGCCGCACAGACGGCGGCGAAATTCAAGAAAACTATTCTTCTCCTGTTGCCTTCATTCAATTTGTAAAAGCTACGGGCGAAGTGTTTAAATACAACGTCTCTCGTCCGCTGAATAAAATTCTGGCCTCAATTCCGGCTGATGAATTCAACGGCTGTAAACTTCGAGTGGTATACGATCGTCACTTCTTCGAAATATCCATTCCTCAGCCATGAAAAAACTTTTCCTTTTTCTATTCACTGTTGGAATGTCTGTTCTTTCATTAGGGCAAACCGTATTGTTCGAGTCTACCATTGATTCTGTTATGAAGAGAACACGTGACTACAAACTCACAGGGGTGAATATTGACAATTACTCTTCTTTCTATTACGAAATTGGAAATTTCATTCCGAACAACAAAGACCTCTCAAAAAAGGAAAAGCTTGAATTGGGCAGAAGCTTTTCCTGCGGATATACCTTCAAAAAAGACATTGCTAAAATGTCATCTCTCGTCTTTGGCGCAAGTTATTACCGAAGAACGCAACGCTTGAATTCGAAATACCCCATTCAGTCTTTTGAACCAGACAGCAGTTGGAATCGAGCGAAGTACAGCTCCAATGCATTCAACGCTCAAATTAGATTGCGTAAATACATCTTGAAACAAGGCAGCCAAACCAGCAGCTATGTTGAATGGGCTTTGGAGAGCTATTATTTTCTGAATGCCCGATATATCGGAGTGAGAAAAAACGACGATGTCAAATTGAAACGCATTGAAAACAATCCAACAGGATTCAACACATGGCAATACGCTTCTTCACTTAAATTTAGTTTCAGCACCTTGGCCCTGGGTGTTCGTTATTTTCCTAAAGAGATTTTTGCTGAAGGAAAATACAAGAATGAAGACTACGGAAGTTGGAATATCTACCTCACCGTAAACTTACCCGGTGCGAACGGCAAAAAGAAATAATACTCATTGAATAAACGTCCAACCGGAAGCTTCAGCATACCATTTGCCCATTCCTGTATCGCTGTTTACTTCACACAACGCGTGCTCGTGTCCATTTGAAATGAACAGCCATGGCGCCTTCAATACGGAATTGTACCGCAAGGTCTGACTTAACACCGCCTCATCTATTTTCACTGTAGGCGCCTTGAATTCGGCAATGAGCAAAGGAAATGCTTCACGCGTGTACAATACCAAATCGGCTCTTCGTTTCATTCCGTGAAAAACAACTTCGGTTTCTACACCTACTCTTCCCTTCGGGAAATTCAAATCGTGAATAAAAAAATGAATGGCGTGCTGACGAACAAATTCCTCCGGTGTTAGCGCAACCCATTTGTTACGAACAAGGTCCCAAACCTCGCGAGAAGCTTCACCGCGAATGCGGAACGAATAAGAGGGAAAATGGAAATTGAGCATAAAATTCGGTTGTGCAAATTAGTGTATATTTTTCAAGATTGAAATGTTGCGCTGCGACAAGACTATTCACGATATTTGCAAGACATGGAACATTCGCTAATCATTCGTGACATTCAAATGGGCAATCCGGCCCCTGTCTATCTTTTGCACGGCGAAGAGGCGTTCTTCATAGATCTTATTGCAGACGCCATCGAAAATAAAATCCTCGATGAAAGCGAAAAGGCCTTTGGTCTAACTGTTTGTTACGGAAAAGATTCTAACCTCGATTCCATCGTGTCCATGGCAAAGAGTTTCCCAATGATGGGAAACAAGCAGGTGATCATTGTTCGCGAAGCGCAAGATTTAAAATGTTGGAAAAAAGAAGAACTGTACAAGTGTCTTTTAAATTATTTAGACACACCCACTCAAAGCACTGTCTTGGCGTTTTGTCATAAAAATGGAAAAGTAGACGGCAGATCTTCACTCTTTAAAACATTAAAAAGCAAGGCCAAGACATATGAATCTACTCCCATTAAGGAAAATCAATTGCCTACTTGGGTTCAAAACATTACCAAAGATCAAGGTCTTGTTATTCGAGGGACGGCCACTCAGTTGCTTGCAGATTATTTAGGATCTGACCTTCATAAACTGACCAATGAAATTGCAAAACTTAGTATTGTCTTGAATCCAGGCGATGAAATTACCACTCAGATTATTCAAGATCATATTGGAATTTCCAAAGACTTCAACGTTTGGGAATTGCAAACAGCACTCATTCGTAAAGATGTGATGAAAGCGAATCAAATCATCAACTTTTTCGAAAAGAATCCGAAAGACCATCCCCTCTTTCAAATCATTCCTGCCCTTTATGGTTTTTTTGCTAAGCTCTGCGTTATACAGAACAGCACAAACAAAGACGAAGCGTACAAAGAACTTGGAGTGAATTATTACGCTGCTCAAAATTTTAAAGATGGCGAACGTAATTACTCGCCAGGAAAATCTGAACGCATCATCAAATACTTCAGAGATGCAGATGAGCAGTTGAAAGGATTAAAAGGAAACAGTATGTCGCATGGCGACATTATGCGAGAATTAATTTTTAAGATTCTGCATTAACGAATCAACGATCCTGCAGTGTACATTTCGTTCTTACCATCTTTGCATAACGCAAAGGTGAATCCGCTTCGCAAGCCGAATCCTCCGGTATTTCCTGCCTTGTCAACCGCTAACACACCTACCTGATATTCATCGACCATAAAGGCATTGTTCGATTTCAATCGAGCAATGGCTTCTTCGCAAGCTTCTTGTGCAGTTGCGCCTTGACGCATGAGTTCGACAACCAAGAAAGATGTACACGACCGAATTACCGTCTCACCAAGACCCGTGCAGGTTGCTCCGCCAATTTCATTGTCGATATAAAGACCCGCACCGATAATTGGACTATCGCCTACTCTACCGTGTAGCTTATACGACAACCCGCTTGTGGTGCAAGACCCTGAAATACGTCCTTCATAATCCATCGCTAGTAGGCCAATGGTATCATGATTTTCAACATTAATAATTGGCTTATACTCCGAAGTCTTCAGCCATTCTTTCCAAGCTTTATGAGCTTCAGGATTTACATAATCGCTGTATTTGAAGCCCTGCTCCAATGCGAATTGCTCGGCACCTTTGCCAACAATCATGGCATGCGGTGTCTTTTCCAAAACAGCACGCGCTATTGAAATCGGGTGTTCAAAACCTTGCACAAACGCTACTGACCCCACCTTGTGCTGCCAGTCCATGATGCAGGCGTCTAAAGTCGTTCTTCCTTCTCTATCCGGCAATCCGCCAAGGCCTACACTCAGATTCGTTAAATCAGATTCAGTTTTCCAAACTCCCATCTCTGCCATATCAAGGGCGTTACCTCCTTTCTTCAAAGCGTCCATGGCAGCATCATTCGCTGCAATACCATGATCCCAAGTTGAGAGGACAAGTCCCTTGGTATAACGAACCTTTTCCGCAGGTTTTTTCTTTTTTTCACTGAAAGCAAAAAGAGCCGGCGAAAGTCCTAAAAGGGCTCCCGTTGCAGCTAACTGACCTATAAATTTTCTTCTGTTGTTAGACATTTATTTTACTACAAATGGTGTTCTATAAACTCCTCTTTCTCCAATCACTTGAACGAAATATACACCACTTGATAAGGTCGATGCATTAAAGAACAATTTCGCCTGCTCAGGTGATAAGACACCTGAATAAATTTCCTCTACTCTTCTTCCTTGAGCATCCAAGATATATGCATTCACCTTTTGTGTAGCATGAACACTGAATTCAACACAAGTCATTTCACTTGCTGGGTTGGGATACAATCTCGAAAATTGAAATGCCTCCTCGTTAATCGCGTTTCCACCAAATACATCGAAACTCCAATAGCCTTCAGGCGCAGCAATCGGGCGTTGAAGAACTTTCCCTGTCGAGGCTTCTCCCTCAACGTAATAATAAACGCGAGTTCCAGCGGGCTGAGCAGGAATGAATCCTTCCCAGTTGTTGCTTCCAATACTCACCATGTTCACTTGCGTGTATACTCCGGTTAATGAAGTCTTCCAATACATTCTTCCAGCAGCAATTCCATCGCGGTGATTCATGTATGCCACAACACTATAATCGACTGTTGAGTTGTCTGTATCTGGAAGGGGATTGTGACTAATCAATAGCGGGTTTGCTACGCCTACGCTATGTGTAATGCAGTGAATAGCGCCACTTGCTGCAATAATGTTATCTGGATTGTTGTCACTATCGATACCTACAATCTGGTAACCCGGCAAGGCCTCTTGCCAAATGCGCAATGCAGTGGTATCATATTGTTCGCGGTAAATCGGAAGTATTACCATCTTGTTTACGAAAACAGCATTGGTGTAGGTTCTGTATGAAGCTGGTGGATTCGAACTTGGCCAATTCCCTGCCACGCTCGGAGGCATGGGAATACGAATAACCTTGTAAGGCTCACCCCATTTATTCATAAAGTTTGAAACCACATAATCGATGTTTGCATTGATTTGAGGACCGTCTGAAATCCCTGCAGGATATTCACCAACAAGTATGGTTTGTTCGTCGATTAATTTCATGTGCATATCTACGTGATGAATACCATCGTAAGGAAGCGTTGGCATTTTAATGTATCTGTCTACACCAAGATAGGTCTCTGTAATTGCATCGATTTCGGTTTCTGTTTTGGCGGTAACACCGTATGGATTTCCAGCAGCGTTTTCTTCCAAGACAAGTTCTGATATGATTGCTGTTCCGAAACCATCACTCATCCAGTTTCCACCTGTGTTCACTAAATCGTCAGGTGCCGCGGTTGTTGTATACATGTCTAAGCCCAAGTAGTCGGCAATGTACTGCGGCGAGGAATTGTCGTTCGGTCTAGTTGGACGGTTGTATATCCAATCTACCAAAAACAAATCTTCCACTTCATTTGCGTAAGCTGGGTTCGCGCCATAGTCGCGCATCCAAACAGAATCGTAATTCGCAGGAAGAATAATAACGTTGTCTAAATTCGTAAATGCCGGACCACCTGCGGTTCCGAATAAATAAGCCTCTGTTGCGGCTACATCTTCCGACAAAATAACTACCAAGGTTTGCGTGCGCGCTGCAGCAACAATTTGTTTCAATATTGAAGGATAAGAAATCCATGAAATTGTAAGACACTGAATCTCTTCCCATTCGGCCATTGCGCGAATGTTTTGAAAGGGTGGTGGCGATGCTATACCTCTATCTGAATTAACAATTGAAAAATCGCCATGTGAAATTTGTTCAATCTCTGTCGGAGTTAAATTTCGCGGAAGATCAACTTGAGCATTCAAAAAAGAACACAATCCTAAAGCAATAAAAAGCAAGCTTACTATACGTTTCATTCGATTATTAATTTTTCGGTTTGAAATTAGTCATCTAATCATTAACATCTACAAATTCAACAACAAATTGTTCGTTTGAAAAGGCATACAAAACAAACTGTCTAAAAGAAAATTAGTCCCCGTATTAGACGTTATCACACAATTGTACTTCAACCATTTCCCACCGTATACATCACACTGAAAAATTGTGTCCGATAAATTATTGAAAGTGCGAACGTCGTTATCGCAGCAATTGCATGCGAAATTCGTTTCAACCCAATTGAACTGAATCACTGAAGCTCCTGAGGCATTTTGAATATTTACCAGTACAGAAGATTCAGGCCACAAGGCAATGTTCTTGGTTAGGTTTACTTGATTTCTTAAATCATCTGGAGCAACAGCAATTTCTTGCGGAAAGTAGAACTCTCTTGAAATTATGAGCCGTGCCTCTGTTAAATTTTCCTTCTTCCATTCTAACTTAAAATTTCCATTTAGATCAGAAGTTGTTCGAGCGGCTTCCAGAAAATAATTAGTAAAAACGCCATTCACAAGGGACTTCTGCTCAAACACAGTTGTTACATAAGGGAGAGTTGCGGCCGAAGAAGCATCCGTTGTTTTACCTTCCACTGAAAAATTCTCAGAAGGTTTTTCACACGCTCCCAAAACAAAAAGGAACATAAACATCGTGTTTCTCAATTTCATTTTGAAGCAGACTTATAGTGCTCAAAAATGGCAAGTATTTTATTTACAAAATTAACTGGCCCGACTCCATTTATATATCCATGCCTCACGCAAGACATGGCGTAGTATTGTCGTTGAGATTTTAGGATTAACGCTTCCGCTACATTCCCATCCCACAAGGTATCGTTCTTTCCAATCTGCTTGGCAATGCACATGGCGTCTAACACGTGACCCGGGCCACAATTGTAGCTGGCCAGCATGAATTTGATTCTCTCTTCTGGATTGCGAACCCTTTGCTTCCAGAAATTATCTAAATTCTTGAGCATCTTAGCACCTGTTTGAATATTATTATCAGGAGGACACAACGTGTCGCCGCCGTATTTCGCCATTGTTGCCGGCATAAGTTGCATGAGCCCGCGAGCACCCGCCCATGATTCCGCATTCGGATTAAAACTCGATTCTACAAAACTCAGCGCTGTTAGCAATCGCCAATCCCAACCGACTATTGGAGCATGCCGTCTATATAATGAATCATACGGAGACAAATTCCCTTCTTTAATCGGAGGCATCGAGAACACTTTTTTAATTCCTCCCGTCCAGTTTACTTCTGGACGTCCAAAATACCGGGCATACAATTTCGTAACAAAACCAAGTCCGGTTTTACCCGTTAAAAACTCATTGATTTGCTGTTGTAACAAAAACGCGTTTGGACGAACAGCCCAAGCTATGTCGTCTTCTCCCTCTAATTCTACCGACATATCCAAATTTGGATAATCTTCAAAACACAAATAGGCCAAACTCTTATCTGTAACTGTAGAGGGAATCGTGCCATTCGCGACATCTTGAAGTAATTCCTCGGTGCCAATCTTTCCGCTAGCTTCTATTACTTGAATGTTAGCTCCAGAGGATTGAATAATATTCGTTAAGCGGTTATAAAAAGAGGAATACCTATGAACATGAATAGGAAGTTTATCTAATTCATTTTGATTGTGAACGACGATACCGTCGGCAAGCAATTTATTAGCCGTGTCCTTGCGCTGAACGAGTACCTGCTTGGTCTTATATATTGCAGGTGAAAACGCCAAAAACTTCTTGCGTTCATCATTCACAGAAAGATTGGAAGCAATGATATCTCCCTCACCGCGATAGAGCATTGCAAACATGCTGTCTAAATTCTCAATGACCCTAATCTCCAATTTCACTCGAAGCGATTTCGCGAATTTTCGAGCCAATTCATAATCGAAACCCATCTCTTCTTCTTTGTACAAGTAATAAGTAGAAGCGCTGTTTTCAGTTAATACAATCAATTTACCTCGAGCCCGAATAGAATCTAAATCCACATTAACCAACTGAGGAAAACCCTTCGGTCCCGCGACCTCCTCATCCTTCATTCGGACTTTAGGAGAAAGAAGAATGAACATAAAAGCGACTCCTCCAAGGAGGGCCATTGAAATTAAAATAACTCGCCAAACTGATTTTCTCAACGGATTAATTTTACTTCAAAACACAAAGATTCTGAAGAGTTTACCAACAAATTTAATCAATTTTATTTTCATTCAATAAGTTCATTCTTTTCAACTGAAATTCGTGCTTCAATTCCACAAAAAAATCCGGGAAATAATTCGAGGCTACTTCAACATGATCTAGAAAAAAATCTCCCGCTTCAATTAGCGCTTCACCACGCGGAATGCGCATTCCCATTTGTTTAACAATGGCTGACATACCTTCCGAATGGGCATACTTCATCATAAATTCTTTGTCTTTCATGTGGAAG
Organism: Flavobacteriales bacterium; assembly: GCA_044239865.1. GTDB lineage: Bacteria > Bacteroidota > Bacteroidia > Flavobacteriales_D > Sanyastnellaceae > CAIZGX01. Next base: position 343,441 of record JBIIAO010000001.1, on the reverse strand, counting down.
AAATACTTCTTCATTTTTTCCGGAAAAACATCTTCATGCTTATTCAAAACATGAAACGTGAATTGCTGAAATTCGGCGAGGTCTCTTCCCGAATGAATTTGAAAATCTTTCGCTAGGTAATAATCAAAAACCAAGTCAATGAGCACCCCACTGTACAACCCTAATTTTGGTCTGTATATAGCACGAAGCCCCTTCACCAAATCATGCGTATCTGTGAACGAATCTACCCACCTGTGAAGGAGTATTCCATTTCGAATATTCGGGCCGTATAAATTGAAATCGTTTCCCTTCACCGCATCTGCGATAAATTGTCCTACCATTTCCTCTTCACTGTCAGAGGAAAGATACAAATGGGCAAGGTGATTCATTGTACAAAGAACGAAGTTTAATTCTTGGGGTGAAGTATCTTTGCGCAAGTTATTTTAAAGACATGACCTTAATAAAATCTATTTCCGGATTTCGCGGAACCATTGGAGCTGTTCCAGGTGAACACCTTACTCCGCTCGACACGGTGAAATTCACAGCGGCTTTCGCTGCTTTTCTTCAACATAGAAACAACAAACAACATATTTCAATTGTAGTTGGAAGAGATGCGCGCATTAGCGGCGAGATGCTTCAAAACTTAGTTATGAATACCCTGGTTGGAATGGGCATTCACGTCATAGACGCAGGACTTTCCACCACTCCAACTGTGGAATGGGCCGTAACGGAAAGCAAGGCAAACGGAGGAATTATTCTTACCGCGAGTCATAATCCGAAAGAATGGAACGCTTTGAAATTACTCAACGAAAAAGGAGAGTTCATTTCTGGCGATGAAGGAAAAGAAGTTCTTCGCAGAGCAGATGTAGACGACTACGCCTTCTGCACCGTAGATGAGCTGGGCAGTATTGAAGAACGTCATTTCATGAAGGCGCACATTCAACATATTCTTGGAATAAACACCATAGATGTTGAAGCCATTGCAAACAAAAAATTCAAGATTGCCGTTGACGGTATTAATAGCTCTGGAGGAATTTATGTTCCTGCATTGTTAGACGCCTTGGGCGTTGAAAATATTGTTCCGATTCACTGCAAAGCAGACGGACACTTCGCGCACAATCCAGAGCCGCTGGCAGAGCATCTTACAGACATCGTTGCCATTGTAAAAAAAGAAAAATGTGACTTGGGAATTGTCGTGGATCCGGATGTTGATCGCTTGGCTTTCGTTTGTGAAGACGGAAGTTTATTTGGAGAAGAATATACACTAGTGGCTATTACAGATTACTTACTTGGCATTACGCCCGGCCCTACTGTGAGTAATCTTTCGAGCAGTCGCGCTTTGGCAGACGTTACGCACAAACATGGACAACGCTATGAAGCTTCTGCCGTAGGCGAAGTGAACGTGGTAGCGAAGATGAAAGAAATTGGAGCTGTTATTGGCGGTGAAGGAAATGGTGGTATTATTTATCCGGAAACGCATTACGGAAGAGATGCACTTGTTGGAATAGCGTTGTTCTTAACGCACCTGGCGAAGAACTTCAATTCTGTTTCTGAAATGCGCGCAACGTATCCAACCTACCAAATGATCAAAGACAAGGTTGTCTTAAGTCCAAGTCTGGATGTAGATGGAATATTGGCTACTGTTGCGAAAGAATTTCAAAATGAAAAAGTAAATACCATTGATGGTGTGAAGGTTGACTTCTCGAACGGATGGGTGCATTTACGCAAGAGTAATACCGAACCTATTGTTCGCATTTATGCGGAAGCACCCACACTCGAGGAAGCACTGGTATTGATTCAACAAATAAAACAACACATTCCTTCTGCTGAATGAAAGCATATTTAGATAACGCAGCAACCACACCGGTTGCTCCTGAAGTGGTCGATGTCATAACGAATTTCTTGAGAACAGAATTCGGCAATCCATCTTCCACCCATTCATTCGGTAGAAAAGTAAAGACGCAGATTGAAACAGCACGCAGAAGCATTGCGAAGCATTTGAATTGCGAACCCGGCGAAATTTATTTCACCAGCGGTGGAACTGAAGCAGACAATCTTGCGATGAACATTGCTGTTCGTGACTTGGGATGCAAGCGAATTATTACTTCGAAAATTGAACACAGTGCAATTGTTAAGACTGCTGAAAAACTTCAGGAAGAAGGAAAAGTTTCTGTGCATTGGGTGGCTTTGACTTCAGACGGAAGCATTGATTTAAATGACATCAAAAACACACTAAGCGACGGCGTGAAAACTTACGTTTCGCTTATGCATGGCAACAATGAAATTGCGAATCTTTTGCCTCTTCAGGAAGTGGCTGAATTGTGCGTAGAACACGGCGCGGTGTTTCATAGCGATACGGTTCAAACGATGGGACATTACCGTTTCAACTTAAAAGAAACACCCATTCATTTCCTTAACGCCGCTGCACACAAATACCACGGCCCGAAAGGAGTTGGATTTATTTTTATTCGGAAGAACATTCCTGGATTCGCCGATATAACTGGCGGTGGACAAGAACGCGGCATGCGCGGCGGAACAGAAAACACTGCAAGTATTATGGGTATGTCGAAAGCCATGGATATTGCCTACGCAGATGTGGAAGAGCATCGCTCGCATGTGAGCGAATTGAAGCAGTATATGATTGCTGAATTGAAAAAACGCATTCCAGGAATTGTGTTTAATGGTCTGTCAGAAAGTGTGGATAGTTTATACACCGTGCTTAGCACAACTTTTCCTCAAACAAAAAACAACGACATGTTTTTGTTCTTGTTGGATCTTGAAGGAATAGCCGCTTCGGGCGGAAGCGCATGTAGCAGCGGCGCAACAAAAGGGAGCCACGTATTAGATGGCATTAACGCGTTGCGCGAAGGACAGCCCGCTGTCCGTTTCTCTTTTTCTCGCTACACGACAAAAGAAGAATTAGATTACGCAGTAGAAAAAGCTACTGAGATTTTCGAAGCAGGACAGATCTAATTGCAGTTCGTCCCGAACGTAGCTATGAATAGCATCACGTCTTCGATGGTAATTACACCATCTTGATTCATATCACCGAAGCACGTTCCAATTAAATCACAACTGCCGTCGTCGACATTCGCAACGGGATTGAAGTTATACGCCGAAGCATTCGTGCAACCCGGATATAAACAACTTCCGTTATCTAACGTTGCCAAATTATTGTAATTGGAGGCTGCGCTGTTCGTGCATCCGGGAATCACCGCAGCAAACAAACAAGAGCCGTCATCGAACGTGGCCGTTGGATCGTAATTCAATGCATTCGCATATTTACATCCGTAGCACGATGCGAAATCACATGATCCATCGTTCGTATTTGCAACCGGATTGAAATTGCAGCTCAGCGGATTCGTACATCCGAGAATCGATAAATTACAAGAGAAAGTCCCTTCGTAAGTTCCTGCATTTGTGAAGCTTCCTCCTACCCGAACGTAATAAGTTATTCCAGCAGAAACAGCAAACACCAAGTCACTTGCGAAAACCGGATTCACGCATGCGTCATCGTCTTCCGCAATAAAAATCAAACTACCACAACTCCCCGAATACGCATGAACGCGTGTGTCGTAATTGGTGTTGTTGTTACAAAGACTTACTTCTACCGTTCCACTTCCAAGCGGAGTGAAGGTGTACCACAACTGACCAGCAGTGCCTTCAAAATTCCCTGAATCGAAATTATCTGGAAGAACGCCTAGCGTGCTTCCTCCTATGGTCTGACCACAAGTTAGGGTTACTGCATTTGAACAACTTGTTCCTCCCGCCTGACCAAAGGTCAATTGCGAAATGAACAAGAAGCTCAAGAGTGCAACAACGTATTTTCTCATGTTATTCTTACAAGTGAATCACCTCTCCGTAAGCAGCAGCAGCAGCTTCCATAATGGCTTCGCTCATGGTTGGATGCGGGTGAATGGTCTTCACCAACTCCATACCTGTTGTTTCCAACTTGCGCAAGGCAACACACTCTGCAATCATTTCAGTAACGTTCGCACCAATCAAATGCGCGCCCAACAATTCACCGTATTTCGCATCGAAAATTAATTTCACGAAACCGTCTTTGTGTCCAGCAGCACTAGCCTTTCCAGAAGCACTGAATGGAAACTTACCAATCTTCAATTCGTATCCAGCTTCTTTCGCAGCCTTCTCGGTGTATCCAACACTCGCGATCTCTGGCGAGCAGTAGGTACAACCTGGGATGTTGTTGTAATCGATAGCTTGTGGGTGGTGACCTGCAATTTTTTCAACGCAAGTAATTCCTTCCGCACTTGCAACGTGAGCCAACGATTGACCCGGTACGCAATCTCCGATAGCATAGTAACCTGGGATGTTTGTTTGATAGAATTTATCTACCATGATCTTTCCTTTGTCGGTAACAATACCTACATCTTCCAAACCAATATTTTCAATGTTTGCCACAACACCTGCTGCCGACAATACCACATCGCATTCAATAACTTGTTCTCCGCTTGCGCTTTTCACATGCACTTTACATCCTTGTCCAGTTGTGTCAACTGAAGTTACCTCTGATGAAGTATGAATTTCAATTCCAGAAGATTTGAAAGATTTTGCCAATGCTTTAGAGATATCCTCGTCTTCCACAGGAACTACGTTTGCAGCATATTCAACAATGGTTACTTTCGTTCCCATTGCATTGTAGAAATAAGCGAACTCTACTCCTATCGCACCGGAACCTACGATTACCATAGATTTCGGCTGCTCTGCCATAGTCATGGCTTCGCGGTAACCAAGAATTTTCTTTCCGTCTTGTGGCATGTTCGGCAAGTTGCGTGAACGTCCGCCAGTTGCGATAATGATATTCTTTCCGCTTACTTCGAGAACAGTTCCATCGGCACCAGTTACTTGGATTTTTTTGCCGGCTAGAACCTTTCCACTTCCCATAATAACATCAATCTTGTTCTTCTTCATTAAGAATTGAACACCTTTGCTCATGCCGTCGGCAACACCGCGACTTCTTTTCACCACACCAGCAAAATCTGCCTTGGCACCAGTCACTTCAATTCCGTATTCTTTTGCGTGGTTGATATATTCAAAAACCGATGCGCTCTTCAAAAGAGCTTTGGTTGGAATACAGCCCCAGTTCAAACAAATTCCGCCCAAGGCTTCGCGTTCGATAACCGCCGTTTTCAATCCCAATTGACTAGCGCGAATTGCAGTTACATATCCGCCTGGTCCGGTTCCTAAAACAATTACATCGTAATTCATAATTTCTTTATTTCTGCGAAGATAATTCAGATGGCCGAAAACACCACGAAAACCATGCGTGTGTTGTACATTTGCAGCTCAATTCAACCCAAAGACATGATTAACATTGTACTCTTCGGCCCTCCGGGAGCCGGAAAAGGAACCCAAAGCGAACGTTTAGTGAACAGATACAACCTAGTGCATTTGAGCACAGGAGATATTTTCCGCAAAAACATCAAAGAAGCTACATCCCTAGGTACGCTTGCTAAAAGCTTCATGGACGCTGGGAATTTGGTGCCTGATGAAGTGACTATTAACATGTTGAAGAGTGAGTTGGAAGCGTTTCCGGAAGCAAAAGGATTCATTTTCGACGGCTTCCCAAGAACTTCTCCGCAAGCCTTGGCTCTTGACGAAATGTTAAGTGAAAAAGAACAAAGTATTTCATGCATGTTGGCTTTAGAAGTTGAAGAAGCTGAATTGGAGAAGCGTTTATTAGGCCGCGCAGAAACTTCTGGACGTGCCGACGATGGTGATATCTCCATTGTTAGAAATCGCATTGAAGTATACAAGAGAGAAACAGCGCCAGTGGCTGAATATTACAAAGGACAAAATAAATTTTTTGCAATAGACGGAATTGGTGAGTTGGATGAAATCTCTAATCGCTTGTTCAGTGCAATAGACACATTAGCATGAGCAATTCAAACTTCGTTGATTACGTAAAAATTTGTTGTCGTTCAGGCGACGGCGGTGCAGGGTCTCGACACATGCACAGAGAGAAATTCGTTCCGCGTGGAGGTCCTGATGGGGGAAACGGCGGAAGAGGTGGACACATTATTCTTCGTGGAAACCAAAACATTTGGACTCTGCTTCACTTGAAGTTCCGCAAGCACGTTATTGCTGAGCCGGGCGAAGGTGGAAGCAGTTCACACAAATCTGGAAAGCAAGGAAGCGACGAGTATTTGGAAGTTCCAATAGGCACAATAGCCCGCGATGTTGAAACAGGCGAAGTGCTTTGTGAAATAAATGAGGTAGGACAAGAATACATTATTGCAAAAGGTGGACGTGGTGGTTTAGGGAATCACAATTTCAAGACCGCTGTAAACCAAGCACCTGATTACGCTCAACCGGGAGAAGAGGGTGTTGAAGAATGGAAAATTCTTGAATTGAAAGTTCTTGCCGATGTTGGATTGGTTGGATTTCCGAATGCTGGAAAATCGACGTTGCTTTCTGTTGTTTCTGCTGCTAAACCAGAGATTGCCGATTATCCGTTTACAACTCTTGTTCCGAATTTAGGAATGGTGCGTTACCGCAACGATCGCAGTTTCGTCATGGCCGATATCCCTGGAATTATTGAAGGAGCATCAGAAGGAAAAGGTCTTGGACATCGCTTCCTGCGTCACATTGAGCGCAACGCAACGTTGTTGTTCATGGTTCCTTGCGATTCCAATGACATTAAAGCAGAGTACAAAATTTTATTGAATGAATTGAAGAAATTCAATGCTGAATTGCTCGATAAACCGCGCATCCTAGCAATTACGAAATGTGATATGATAGACGACGTTATGGAGAAGCAAATGAAAAAGCTCTTACCTCGCGGCATCAAGCATGTGTTTATTTCATCTGTCGGTGAAAAGAACATTGACGAATTGAAGGACGTGATTTGGGACAGCATTAATTCGAAAACGAATTAATTGCTTTTAATCAGCTCGAAGCGTTTTTGTAGAACTCTGAATTCGACTCTTCTATTTTTAGCTCGACCATCTTCTGACTCGTTAGGCTTAACTGGTTTTGATGCTCCGAAATATTTTACTTGAAGACGAGAGGAATCAATTCCTTTCTTCGTCAGATATTGCACAACGCTGGCTGCTCTTTTCTTTGACAAGGCCACATTGTACTCGTCCTTCCCTTTGTTATCGGTATGTCCTTGAACTTCTAGATACATGGCTTTATTCCGTTTGAGTAAATCATAAACCTCATCCAACTCTTTTTTCGCACTATCAATAAGCACACTTCTATCAAAGTCGAATAAGATATCATCTAAACGAATTTCATCGTATTGACTCAATTGCAAGGGGGGATCAACAACAAGAGATTGAAGAACCTCATTCTCACACGAGCATTCCGACTTAGATTTCACAGGTTTTACAACAACATCATCAATGTACAAATAGCTGTAATCGCCCATATACTTCCCCTTGTCAGTTCTACGTAACACATTCGTTGCAGAATCCTGCTTAAAATTTCCTAGTGTAATAAACCGCTCTCCACCCTTTGCTTTATATATATTCCCCATTTTTACCCACCCGTCGATTTGATCTAACAAATACAACTTGGGATTTTCAACAGTTGCATCTAACACGATGCACTCTTGTTCCATTTGTCTGGGCTCCTTCTCACTTACCAATACTCCAAAACCGTCAGAATAAAATGCACATATATCAGCAGAAGATATTTTAGCTTCAATGCAAATCAACTCTCCAGCAACCAGCGGACGTGAAAGCTCCGAACATAAATATTCTCTGTAATTTTTTTTTCCTGTGGTAAAAGTTACAAGGCCAACATAGGCCTCTCCATCAATTGCGGGTTCAGCCCCAAAGACATTTTTCGGAACACCCGCTGCTTGGCTACAGGCATTAAAGTAATCCGGAGTCCCCTTTCCCAATTGTCTCCAAGAAACAACATGGGTAAGCTGAACTTGGTTGTAGTCAATGGGACACGAGTGTTTCTTTTCAAAACTTCCATTCAATACTAAATTCTGACAGATAACATCTTCTGTTTTTAAAAACAGCAATAAAAATGATAGCGTCAAAATAAAGAATCTTATTTTCATAGGAATGGAATTACAGATAAAACAAAGGGGGAGTGCATTTTATTGCAAGCTCCCCCATAATAATTCTTATTTTGATTATTTAACCTTGAACACTACTCTTCTATTCTGAGCATGCCCAGATGGAGAATTAAATGTGTTCGCAGGTTGTGAATCATCTACAAAACTCACGCTGATTCTAGATGAGTTAATGCCATATCCAACGAGTGCTTCTTTTACAGAAATCGCACGCTTCTGGGCCATATTCGCAACTTCCTCATCTAGCTTAGCCTCAGCTGTTTCATCCATATCCGAGTGTCCAATTAACTCAACATTCAAGGCAGGATTCGCTTTCAACAATGCAGCCGTTTCTTCAATATTGGAATCGAACTGCCCTGGGATAAACTCAGACAATCCAGCAAAATAAACAACGGTTGCGTTAATAATATCTGCCGGTTTTGCGCCTGTTGCTCTTGCTACAGAACTGCTGTATATGAATTGCGCTTGTGGCTTACTCTTCTTCGCACAGTCACATTGACTTTTAGCCTCAACAGGAACAATATCCACATTGTCTATATAGTAGTAAGCATCATTCGAAACCGTAGTCGAAGTAATACCTGCTGCTTTAATTTTTTTATCAGTATCCGCTGACTTTTTCATTTTCTCGACCTTCATTTTATCCTCAGCACCAAATCCACCAATAATAATGTACTCTTCCCCGCCTACTGCAGTATATGTCCCGCAGATATTCTCCCAACCATCCGTGATATTAACCGAGATATTATCTGAAATAGTAATCTGAGGTTCAACCATAATTGCGTTAGTATTCGTAAACTGCAACTTCTTTTCTGAGATATAAACTCCAACATTATTCACTGCAAACTTTGAAAGGTCAGACAATGACAAGCTATACTTTACACAATATTGCTGTCCTTTCACTAGCTTTTGGTTTAACTTAATTTGCAAATAAGTTCTCGATTTCTTCGGATCCTTATCTTTCGAATATGCTCTAAATCCGGCATAACTCGAACCCGATAATGCATCTTGAAAACCATGCTCATTTGCAGGGATTTTAAATTTCACACTTTTCACATCCTTTGAGAACAAATCAGCGTTAGCGCTATTCGGCGACATCCAAGGCTTTGCTAAGGCAACTAGACCTACAGCCTTTAAATCTTTGGATTCAAAATCATCAAAGTTACCATTGGTAATTATTCCTTGAGGCGCAGCAGCCTTATCGGACTTCTTTTGTGCTGTTGCTCCAACTGTAGCAAGCACTAAAACTGCTAATAATAAACGTTTCATATTCATTTTACTTTTCGTTAGGGTATTCTTTTATGGTATCAATAAAGCATTTTAGGTTGTCTGGAGAAATATCTGGATAAACTCCGTGGCCTAAGTTAGCAATATGTTTTTGAGTTCCAAACTTTTGAAGCATTTCTCTTGTGGCTTTTTTTATACTCGCAAAGTCACCATAGAGCACCGAAGGGTCTAAGTTTCCTTGCACTGTTTTCGCTCCTGCCCATTTCCGTGCCAATTCTGGTTGAATGGTCCAGTCGAGTCCGATTGTCTCACATGGAGAGTTTGCGAAATCTTCTATTGCATACCACGCTCCCTTTGCGAAAACGGTTCTCGGAACATCAGGTATAGCCGCTAAAATTCTATTTATATATGGAAGTGAAAACTCTCGGTATGTATCAGGCCCCAAAACACCAGCCCATGAATCGAACAACTGAATCAAATCAGCTCCCGATGCTATTTGCATTTTCAAATAAGAAATCGTCGCATCTGAAATCGCTGAAAGTAAAGCATGAGCCAACTCAGGATTCTCACGCATCATTCTTCGTGCTTTCGCAAATTCCTTGCTCCCCTGCCCTTCAATCATGTAACAAAAAAGCGTGAAGGGTGCTCCCGCGAAGCCAATCAACGGCACTCTTCCATTTAATTCTTGCTTCGTCAACTTCAAGGCTTCCGCAACATAATTCAACTTGCCTTCAATCTCCGTGGTTGAAAGCCTCGCCAAATCTTCTTTCGTTTTTATGGTGTTCGGAAAACGCGGTCCCTTCCCTTCGTCCATCTCATACGGCAACCCCATGGCTTCGGGGATAACTAAGATGTCTGAGAAAATTATGGCTGCGTCGACTCCTAAAATATCAACAGGTTGAAGTGTTACTTCGCACGCCAATTCAGGTGTGCGAACCAATGTAATGAACGAACCCGCTCTTGCGCGAGTGGCTCTGTATTCAGGAAGCACTCTTCCTGCTTGACGCATAACCCAAACAGGGGTGCGCTCGACTTGCTCGCCTCTTGCAGCGCGAAGCAATAAATTGTTCTGCAAATTCATGTGGTGCAAAAATACATCAGACATGCGCTACCTTCGTTTTTATGTTGAAGTCAATTTCAATTTACCCTATAAAATCGTTGAACGGCATAGAGCTGTCCTCTGCGGAAATCCTTCAACATGGAATTTCTTTCGACCGCAATTGGATGCTAGTCGATGCTGAAAACAAATTCATCACCCGACGTGAAAGACCAGAACTTTCGCTCGTTAAGATATCCTTGAATGAAGAAGGATTCCAATTTTCCTTCAACACAAAAACAGCAAATCTTTCCATTCATGCAAACGAATTCCATTCCGATAAAATTGAATCGAAAGTTTGGGATTCTGAAGTTTTCGGATATGAGGAAGGAGAAAACTTCAACTCTTTCTTTTCTGATTTTTTGAAGGAAGAAGTGCGACTCATACGCATGCCCCTTCATCCCGAACGAATGGAAACGTCTCCACTAACAGGAGAGCAAACGCCAAGTTCATTCGCAGACAGTTTTCCAATTTTAATCATTGGAACCGCTTCACTCGACGCATTGAATGCAAAATTGGAAGAACCAATCGACGCACGATATTTTCGTCCAAATTTACTTTTCAAAACCGAACGTCCATTCGAGGAAGACGAATGGCAGGAAATTAAGATTGGTAATGTATTACTTCGGAAAGCAAAACCTTGCGGCAGGTGCCGGATGATCAATGTCAATCCAGACACAGGCATTTATCGCACCGACGTCATGCGTGAACTCGCGAAATTGCGAACGGTGAAGAATAAAGTAATTCTTGGCGATTTGTACTATCCTATTCAAACAGAATCCATTGATATTCATTCTGAAGTGAAAGTTTTCACTAACTTCAACCCATAAAATATTTACCATGACGCAGGCCCTGTTCAAAATGTCACGACCAAACAATCTACTTATGATTGTATTCGCCATGTTCGCGTTTCGTTTTGGATATGCACACTCCATTGCCCCAAAAGATTTCGCAGAATGGATGCAGTTCATAGGTATGATTTTTACCATTGTATTGATAACTGCTGGGGGGAATTTCATTAACGATTATTTCGATGTTCGCGTTGATCGCGTTAACAAGCCCGATGCAGTATATGTTGAAACGAAAGTGAAGCGAAGAGTGGTAATTCTTTCGCATATTATTGCAACGACATTGGGTGTTCTTATTTCGTTTTTTGTTGGAAAGAGCATGCACTCTTATCTTCCGTTTGTAGCAGCCATAGGAATTTCCATTGCCTTGGGATTGTATACACCTTTCTTCAAGAAGCGCGTATTATCAGGAAACTTGTTGGTCTCTTTGTGCATCGGCGTTATTCCCATGTGGAGTGTTTGGCCGCAGCTTTCGAATTTGCACATTGCCTTTTGGACAACCGTTTTTGCTGGCTTCGCTTTTACCCTGAACTTCTCTAGAGAAATTATAAAAGACATTGAAGATGCAGACGGAGACGCAGCCGAAAACTACAAAACTTTGCCGGTGGTAATGGGAACGCAAACCGCCAGAATCTATGCCCTACTCTTTTTGTTCGCAGCCCTAATTATTGGAGGGGTCGCGCTCTTTATTGCAGCCACGCAACATCATTCTATTGGAACACTTTATTTAATTGGATTGGGCATGTGCCTTCCGCTCGTAATTTCTTTATTCGCTGTTTTCATAGCGAATTCAAAAGAAGGATTTCACAAAGCCAGTCTTATCTTGAAGATAACCATGGCTGTAGGAATTACTTGTGGGTTTGTGTTGAGGTTTGTTTAGGCTTCCTGCTTATTCTTCGGAATGAAGAACATCAAAACGAATCCAATAACAAAGAACACAATCAACGCCAAAATACTGTAGCGCATGCTGAATTTCCCTTCAATAAATCCGAAGGAAATCAATCCGATGATTAATCCTACTTTTTCAGTTACATCATAAAAACTAAAGAACGACGCAGTGTCTTTTGTTCCGGGAATTAATTTCGAATAAGTGCTTCGCGCTATAGATTGCGTTCCCCCCATAATAAAACCAATAAGTCCTGCAACAATGTAGAACATCATAACTTGACCTTCTTGAACAAAGAAAAATGCAAAAAAGCAAATAAACATCCACAAGGCAAGCGCTATTTTCAAAACTGAAAAATTCCCGATTTTATTCGACAACTTCGAAAAAAGATATGCTCCCGGAATCGCAATTATCTGAACCAAGATAATAGCCACAATTAAATTGAGTGTTTCCAACTTCACTTCCTTCTTACCGAAGTAAGTGGCCATTTGCATAATGGTTTGAATACCCATGCTGAACGTGAAGAAGGCCAATAAATAAGCCTTTAACTGAGGTAGATTTTTCAATTGCTTTAAAACATTTCCTAACTCCGAAAACCCCTTGGTAAATACATTGGCCTTCTCCGAATGAACGCGTTCACTCTCTTTCAATCTAGCAAATGTTATCTGTGCAAATCCCATCCACCAAATTCCAACTGCTATAAATGAATAACGCATCATCATCACTTTCTCAGGTCCGCTTTTCGCAACAACCATAACAGCTACCAAGGCACAAATAAGTAAAATCATACTTCCCAAGTATCCCAATGAAAATCCTTTTGCGCTGAGTTTATCTTGTTCTTCCTCTGTCGCTACTATTGGCAAAAAGCTGTTGCTAAACGCATAGCTTCCCCAGAAACCTATACACGCAAGAATGACACTTAGTATGCTCAATTCCATGTTTGCAGGATCGAAAAAATAAAGGCTCATACAGGAGAGGGAACCCAGGTAACAAAAAAACTTCAAAAAGAATTTCTTCTTTCCATAATAATCTGCAAAACCTGAAAGAATGGGCAAAACCAAGCATACAATTGTAAGGCCGAATGCGGTTGAATAACTTATAAGCTCTGTATTCTCTAGGGTTGTTCCGAATACGTGTACTTTGGAAGACGTAACGACTCCATCCGCATTTTTCACGGAGGTCATCACATCATAAAAAATGGGAAAAATGGTAGATCCTATTACCAAGTTGTAAACCGAGTTGGCCCAATCGTACATGGCCCATCCGTTCTGAATCTTTTTGCGAGAGAGCGTGTTTTCCATCATGTTACTTTTCAATTTTCAACCAAAATGAACCGCCGTGTTTTTCTACCACGTGCGGAATAGCATTCCAGATGGGTTCTACAATTTGACTGAATTCCTTGTTTTCAGAAAGATAATAATTTGGAATCATGGGCGCATACTTCTCGCTGTTCGCTAAAAGAAACGCTGCCAACATGTATTGCTCTGAATAAAAACGATCGCACATAAACTGCGGATAATCGAACGGCAAATACACATCGTGAATTTGAACAACCACCCCCTTCTTCAAACGCGGAAGCACTTCCAAAAAGAAAACAGTCGCATCTGAATTCGGAAATACGCGATGAGAATTGTCTACAAACAAAATGTCGTTATCCTCTAACTCTTCCAGAAAATCGAAATCGCATGTTTCAAACGGAGAACGAATAATGGTGTTGGCCAGCGCATCTATTTCAGCGCGAGGCATTGGATCTATTGAAATAATTTCAGTCTTCAGGCCTTGTTCCGTAATGGCCTTGTGCGCCACCTTGGTTGAATTACCCGATCCAATTTCAACATAACGCTTCGGCTTCAGTTCCGAGATGGCTGTGTACAACATAACCATGTCCAAACCCGGCAAAAACAAGTTGTTCCAAAAGGGCTCCTGAGCTGAAGGCTTTTCGGTATTGTTTTTTATGGATTGAAAATGATGCGTGTATTTCAATGCCGCGTGCAGCCACTTCTCATATTCTTCTTTTCTATTTTCAATAATGGAAAGCAATTGCGGATGCGCGGGTTGTCCATGCCCATAGCGCGGTTCAAACGAAACGGGATATTCCAGAATTAATTTCTGAAATTTTGGATGTGCTAATTTGAATAATCTTTTAATCATGTTCTCGGTTCAGTCTTCTAACTAAAAAAATCAATAGCGAATGTACTACCTTTGCGGCAAAGACCGAAGAGGATTCATCGCTGGTTGCAAAACTAGAGGAAAGTCCGGGCTGCGCAGAGCGCCGCACCCTGTGAAAAGCGGGGGACGTTAAACGCAAGTTTAACGGACAGACAGTGCTGCAGAAATTAAACCGCCACTAGCAATAGTGGTAAGGGTGAAAAGGAGGTGTAAGAGACCACCGTCGTTCTTGGTAACAAGGCGAGCTAGGAAAACCTTGCGGGCTGTAAGATCAAATAAACCGGGGCCGTTGGATTCGTTCCAACTGAAGAGTTGCTCGCTCAATCTCGGAGGGTAGATCGCATAGATAAATGATGAAACATGTGGCAACACATGAACAGAACCCGGCTTACGCTCACGGTCTTTTACTTTTTTCTTGAATCATGAAAACACGAAATACGGTTTGGCTTCTTCTTGGGATGGTTGCTCTCACTTCGGGATGCAAACATTACGAAACAGATTTTTGTGAGCATCCCATAAATCAAAATTTTCCTGACACAATTCAGACTATCTATTTCGGTTCGTGTGCGAGAGAATTCAAAGAGCAACCCATCCTTTGGAAAATTGCAGCGCAAAATCCAGATCTATTTATTTATCTCGGCGACAATATTTACGGCGACACCGAAAACATGAATGAACTACGCAATAAATACGTCATGCTCAGTTGCAAACCCGAATTTCAAAATTTATGTTCCACCACCCCTATTCTTGCGGTGTGGGATGACCACGACTATGGTCACAACGACATTGGCTACGAGTACTGCAAAAAAAGGGAATCAAAAGAAATCTTTCTCGAATTCTGGCAAGAGCCTTCCGTATCTGAAAGACGCAATCACGAAGGCATTTACGACGTTCAATATTTTGGAGATTCCACCCATCGTGTTCAAATTATTCTTCTCGACACCCGAACCTTTCGAAGCAAATTGGAGGAGGATGATAACGGCTACGTTGCAAGCAACGACATCAGTAAAACTATGTTAGGTTCTGCGCAATGGAATTGGTTGTCTGAAGTGCTTCTACAGCCCGCTCAAATTCGTATCATTTGCACTTCAACACAATTCGCAACAGAGCACAACTCAATGGAAGCATGGGCGAACTTCCCACTAGAGCAAGATCACATGGCGCAAGTTATTCGGGATGCGCAGGCTAACGGAGTTGTGTTTATTTCGGGAGATGTCCACTACGCCGAACTTTCAAAAAGAATGTACAATGGAAATTATCCGCTCTACGATCTAACATCGAGCGGACTCACGGAAGACAATGAAGATATTGCAGAGAATGCCTTTCGCGTCTTCGACGCATACAACTTTCCTAATTTCGGAGAACTTGAAATCAATTGGAATGGAGCTCCAACGATCATTTTCAAGGCGCATGACTTGAACGGAGATGTCATTCGTGAATTCAGCATTTCGCTGAGTGAATTGCAATTCTAACTTAGATCTTCGAATCTAAAAGCTGCTGTCTTTCTTCAGGAGTATTGGCATTCATTAAGAATGCTGAATCTTTTGTGGAAAGTATTTCAACCGTCCGGTTGAAAAGCATTTTGCGTGGACAGCTTTTTCCATTCACCCAAACTTTCATCAATGCCGAAAAAGATTTCGGTTCGTAGATGGAACATAACGGCTCCGGGCCTCCGTCTAATGGCGATTCGTAGCAGGTTGCGAACACTTTCGAATTTCTATTCTTCAACAAAAATTCAAGATGTTCTTTTTGAAGATTCGGAAGGTCACACGCTACAACTAAGAATGCTGTTTGCGGAAGGATTCGCATGGCGGAAGCGATTCCTCCAAGTGGCCCTGATCCGGAAATTTGATCCGCAATGAATGGGCGATTCAAGAATTTATAATTTTCTTTTTGTTCTTCACGAACAGAAAGGAAAACTACCAACCCCAAATCTTCCAGCATAGAAACTAAATGTTCTGCCTGAGATTTTTCATGGTATTGAATGAGTCCTTTCTCTTCTCCCATTCGACTGCTCTTTCCACCCAATAAAATCAATGCTTTCAAAGGAGCCGATTGAAAGTAGTTTGAAACAAATTCCAGCACTTCTTCCTTCAACCTAAAAACTTTTGTTTCGGGTTGAAGGAAGGGTTTGACAAACGCAGGAGCTTCTGTCATTTCATCCGGAAGGACAACGGCTAAAACATTCGTCAATTCCGCGCTTCGCTTGATGAGACTCCTCTCTTTTTCAAGATTCACAAAAATGATTTGGTTGGAAGCCTCGTGGTGATTGCCGTTGACTAAAGCACCATCGAATTCTTGAAGTGCCGTTTGGTCAAGTCCTGTTTCTTCCTGAAGAACAAAATGATTTTCGTGGGTGGTGATTCCAATTAAATTGTCAGCATTCCCTTCCACGTGAGAGGCATCTACATAAGCCAAACGCTGATTCACTTCCAACTGAAAATAATTTACCCACTTTTTTATCTCCTCGCAGGTGGTGCCGTAAAGCGCCAACTCGCGAGAGTGCCAATTTGATTTGGATTGAAGGTTCATTTATCAGCGATGTAAGTCGATTTACCACCAGACTTTTCCAACAACTTCACCCCTCCTATTTCCATTTCGAAGCTCATTGCCTTGCACATGTCGTAAATTGTGAGGGCCGCAACAGAAGCCCCTGTGAGCGCTTCCATCTCTACTCCTGTCTTTCCAAATGTCTTCACTGAGCAAAGAACACGGGCGCCATTTGCTGTTTTTTCAATTTGAATATCAATGCCTGTAATTGGAAGCGGATGACACAAGGGAATTAAACTCGACGCTTGCTTCACCCCTTGAATTCCTGCGATACGAGCCGTTTGAAAAACGGGGCCTTTCGGCGATTGATATTCGTTGTTTTGAAACAACACATTTAAATTTTCCGGAAAAACAATCTCTGCTTGTGCCTTCGCAATGCGCAGTGTATCGACCTTTTCGGAAACATCGACCATAGCGGCGTTTCCCTTTTCATTCACATGTGACAAGTTTTCCATGGTTCCAAATTTATGGAAGGAAAGTAATTAATATTTTTTTTTGATCAGGAAGACAACCTTTTCGCCATGAAAAGGGTTTTATATTCGTTCATACAAAGAATGCGAACAAACAAACGCGATATCTCCCTTTTCAATACAGGCATGCTTGTGCTTTGTCTTTTCGCATTGAGTTTTGTCAATACTGTTTCAGCATCGCATTTGATTGGTGGTGAAGTTTACTACACGCACACTTCAGGAAATAATTACACGGTTACGTTGAAAATTTTCCGTGATTGCGGTCCTGCCAATGTAAACGGTACTGGCTTCGACGACGCCGTTTCTATTGGTATATTCACGAGCAACAACGTGCTTTTCACCGATCTCTCCGTTAATTTAATTAGCACAAACGTCACCAACATTCCAATAACGCTAAACAATCCGTGCTTTGTTTTACCTCCAGACATCTGCGTAGAACAGGCCATTTACACCGGCAGCGTGAATTTGCCTCCTACTCCTGGCGGATATAACATCGTTCACCAGCGCTGCTGCTTTCAGCCGAGTATTGACAATTTAATATCGCCGCAGTCGCAAGGTGTTTCTTACGTAGCGCATGTCCCTGGAACGAGCGAACTTGCTGTAGGATACAATTCGAGTCCTCGTTTTAACAACTTCCCCCCACCGGCCTTGTGCAAAGATGCTTCATTCACCTTCGATCATTCGGCTACGGATCCAGATGGCGATGTCATTGTCTATTCTTTTTGTGCCCCTTATTTATTTGCAGATCAGTTCGATCCCATGCCCACTCCACCGAACGATCCTCCTTACCCGAATCTCACATACGGACCAGGATTTTCTCCGACCTATCCAATTACGAGCAATCCTGTTATGGGAATTAATCCAACTACCGGATTAATCAGCGGCACCGCTACTCAGGTTGGTCAATATACCATTACCGTTTGCGCGGAAGAATACAGAAATGGCGTTTACATTTCAACCACTCGAAGAACGTTTCAGTTTAATGTGACCCTTTGCGATCAATCAATTATAGCGAGTATTCCCGCGCAGACTTCAATTTGCAACGGTCTAGATATTAGCCTGACCAACGAAAGTGTAAACTCAACTTTTTGGGCTTGGGATTTTGGGGTGCCGTTCGACAATACCGATGTGAGCACTTTGCAAAACCCTACCTATACCTACCCTGCTCCAGGAACCTACACCATCACGCTCATCGCGAATCCAGGATGGTCTTGCTCTGATACTGCAACCCAGTTGTACACGGTATTTCCGGATATAGATCCAATAATTACGGTTGAAGATTATGCCTGCGTGAATCAACAGGACACCTACGATTTCCTTGGGTCAGCAACCTTCGTTGCGAACAACGGAACACTTCTTTGGAATTTCGGAGCAAACTCAACACCTTCCTCTTCAGACGTGGTTCATCCGCAAGGAATTATTTTCGATTCGAATGAAGCCGTTCATTCAATAACACTGACGGCCACCGCCAGTAACGGCTGTTCGCAAGACACAACGATAACCATTGTGAATCCCGCTGATCCGGTGGCTATCATTCCGAACCAATCTACTTTTTGCGACGGATTAACGTATACTTTTTTAAATGATTCACAAAACGCTACCGAATATTGGTGGGAATTCAATACCGTTTTCAACGGTGATTACTCCGATGATTTCGAACCGGTATTTTCATTTCCGAATACTGGAAATTATACCATTCAGTTAGTTGCATCCTCACCTTTCAATTGTCCAGACACCACGACGAATTCCATTGAAATTCAAGGAGATTTAACCCCTTCTTTCCCAGCGCAAAGTTCGCAGTGCCTTTCCACCAACAGCTTCGACTTTCAAGCACTCGGAGCAAACACCAACTTCGCGACATACGTGTGGGATTTCGGAAGTTCGGAAATTCCTAATTCTACATTAGCGAATCCGCAGAACATTCAATACACGCAAGAAGGAACCTACACTGTAACGCTTACAATTTCAGACACGGGTTGCACAGAATCCTACATCGATGATGTTTGGGTTCCGATAGATCCAACGTTAAATCCTTCCATTTTTCCAGCCGCAGGTTGCCCCCCTGTTTTCGGAACTTTCAACGCTGTTGCGCAAAGCAATACACAATTGTTTTACGAATGGGATTTCGGAGATGGCACAGGAAGTTCTCAAGCTGAAAATTTACATATTTACAACTCGCCCGGAACGTACGATGTAACACTTATGGTTTATACGATTACGGGTTGCACCGACACTTTGTACCAGAGCATGAGCAATGCAATTACTGTTTATCCCGTTCCAAATGCCGCGTTCTCCATCACTCCTCAAACTGTTGATATTTTAAGTCCGAACACGAGCATCACTGATTTATCAACAGGCGGAATTGATTGTGTATACTCCATGTCAGACGGCGGAAGCAGCAATGACTGCAACTTCCCCTACGAGTGGACTGAAGCCGGAATTCAGACCATCACGCAAACGGTGACAAATGAATTCGGATGCATAGACCAAGCCTCCGGAGAAGTGATTGTAAGCGGTTTTTTATTCTACGCGCCAAACAGTTTTTCTCCGAACGACGACGGAATAAATGACGAATGGATTCCTGAATCTACAGGAACAACGACTTATGAATTGGAGATTTACGACCGTTGGGGGCAAATCATCTTCCAAACAAGCAATCCAAAAGAGGCCTGGACAGGGAATGTTTTAAATGGAGAATATTTCGCAGCGAACGGGGTGTATCATTATCAAATCCGAATGAAAGATTTGATTGAATTGCCGCATGAATTTTCAGGACATATTGTTTTATTCCGATAGGGGCGAAAAATTTTTCGCCCCGACAGGATAATTTCACCCCGACAGGATAATTTCGCCCCGACAGGATAATTTCGCCCCGACCGGATAATTTTTCGCCCCGACCGGATAATTTTTCGCCCCGACGGAATAATTTAAAATACGAAATTGAACGACACATTGAATGCAAGTCCGCGCATGTTACGTGTATTCTTGAAGGGAACCATGTAGTTCACCTTCGTGTCGATTAAAACGTATTTATTCTTGAAAATTTCCAATCCAATTGCGGGCGCTAAATAGGCAAAAGTTTCTTTGCGTTTATCGTTTGAAGCAAGCATTCCGCCGAATGTATAGCCGCTATACAAATTGAAGAATTTCTTCGACCCTCTGCCCAAGTGTCTTGAATAAAAATCCTGACCGAATCCGAAAATGAACATCTCTGAATAGTGCATTGTATCTGTATCCAACTTATCAGTAGTCTTGTATGCTCCTAGCGTCGCGAAGGACTTGCCTTTGGTGAATACATATTTCAAAAACACACCTTGATAATACGGGCTGCTTAACGTGTCTTGCGGTTCTTCTATTTGCAAGTACGAATACTCTACTCCCGGCATGTTTATCCATTGAACAGAGCTGTTTTGAGGAGTATACGTCTCGTCTTCGATTTCCAAATCAACGACGTAATAATACTCCGTACTTGTTAAATTATTTAATTCTGTTTGCGCAGAGCGAATGCTCGTTTCCAAATTTTTCAACTCACCCCACAAGGTCTTGTATTGTTCCGTCTGCGGATCCATCTTTTCCATCAATGAACTTTGAAGGTCTATCTTATCCTGATAGTACTTGATGTTTCCTCTAAGCTCTTCCACACGGGCAGTGTTGTCTGTTGTGTTCAAGTTGTTCTCGGTGAACAAACCCATGTCCTTTACAACTTCTTTATATGCCGCGTATAGCTTCGGTTCTATGCTGAAATTAACGGTGTACTTCAACGGAGATTCATTCTGACGAGAAACCATAATGCTGTTGGAAGTAATGAACGTATTCATCTTCTGAACCGAAATCCAATAGTCTGTCGTCTGAATGCGCTGTTCTACCGTCGTTACTCTGTACCGCACTTGGGCATTCAACACCACAGCATTCACAACCGCAAACAAAAGGAAAAGTAACTTTTTCATTTCAACATATTTCGACAAATATAAGTGCGTCCGAACTTTAAGATTAACTTTGCAATCTCATTTGTAGAATACCATGTTTGAAAATTTATCCGATAAGTTAGAAAGAGCGCTAAAAGTCTTAAAAGGACACGGCCAAATTACAGAAGTAAACGTTTCTGAAACGTTGAAGGAAGTTCGTCGTGCTTTGTTAGACTCTGACGTTAGTTACAAGACCGCGAAAGAATTCGCGGATCGAGTGAAGGAAAAGGCGCTTGGACAAAAGGTACTTACAGCGATTAGCCCTGGACAATTATTGGTGAAGATCACCCAAGACGAGTTGAAAGACTTAATGGGTGGCGAACACAGTGAACTGAACTTCCAAGGAAATCCGGGTATTATCTTAATGAGCGGTTTGCAAGGTTCGGGTAAAACCACATTTTCTGGAAAGCTTGCGAATTACTTAAAAACGAAGAAAGGAAAGAATCCTTTGTTGGTGGCTTGCGATATTTATCGTCCAGCTGCGATTAACCAATTGCACGTCGTTGGAGACAGCATTGGCGTGAAAGTCTATAGCGAACCCGAAAATAAAGACGCTGTTTCAATCGCGAAAAATGCATTAGCCTTCGCGAAGCAAAACGGATACAACGTTGTTATTGTCGATACCGCTGGTCGTCTTGCCGTTGACGAGCAAATGATGACCGAAATTGCTGCGGTGAAGGAAGCTCTTCAGCCGACAGAAACGTTGTTCGTGGTAGATGCCATGACCGGTCAAGATGCGGTGAATACCGCGAAAGCGTTTCATGATAAATTGAATTTCGACGGGGTCATTCTAACCAAGTTAGACGGTGACACCCGCGGTGGAGCTGCATTAAGCATTAAGAGTGAGGTTAACAAACCGATCAAGTTTGTTGGTACCGGAGAGAAAATGGACGCCATCGACGTGTTCTACCCAGAGCGAATGGCTGGCCGTATTCTTGGGATGGGTGACGTTGTTTCTTTGGTTGAAAAGGCCCAAGAGCAATTCGACGAGGAACAAGCGAAGCGACTTGAAAAGCGCATTAAGAAAGACCAATTCGACTTCAACGATTTCTTGGATCAAATTGGACAGATCAAGAAAATGGGCAGCATGAAAGACCTAATGGGTATGCTTCCTGGAATGGGTCAATTGAAAAATGTCGACGTGAACGACGATGCATTTAAATATGTTGAAGCCATTATTCACAGCATGACACCCGCTGAACGTTCGAACCCTAGCATGATTAACCCTTCACGCAAAGCGCGTATTGCGAAAGGATGTGGGCGTCCGCTAGAAGAAGTGAACAAGCTTATGAAGCAATTCGATCAGACTCGTCAGATGATGAAGATGTTCACCAACAAAAGCCAAATGGCTGCTATGATGAAGCAAGCGAATCAAATGAAAGGAATGAGAAGATAATGAAAGCACTAGCCGGAACACATTTCAATTTACCGAACCAAACCAACTTTTACAAAGGCAAGGTTCGCGATGTATATAGTATTGGTGAAGACGTATTGGTTATGGTAGCCTCTGACCGAATCTCTGCATTCGACGTGGTTTTACCAAGAGCCATCCCCTTCAAAGGACAAGTTCTGAATCAGATTGCTGAACGCATGTTGAATGAAACGGCCGATATTGTTCCAAACTGGAAGGTTGCTTCTCCTGATCCGAATGTTACCGTGGGAACACGCTGCGAACCCTTCGCCGTGGAAATGGTTATTCGCGGATATTTAACAGGACACGCTTGGAGAACCTACAGCAGCGGACTTCGCACCTTGTGCGGCGTTGCACTTCCTGAAGGATTGAAAGAACACGACAGACTTCCGTCTCCCATCATTACCCCCAGTACCAAGGCTTCTGAAGGTCACGACGAAGACATTAGTCGCGAAGAAATTATAGCCCAAGGAATCGTGTCCGCCGAAGACTACGCCATCCTTGAGAAATATACCCACGCGCTTTATGCTCGCGGAACAGAGCTCGCATTGAAACGCGGACTCATCTTGGTTGACACGAAATATGAATTCGGAAAACACAACGGCGAAGTGGTGCTCATGGATGAAATTCATACACCTGACTCTTCTCGTTATTTTTATGCTGAAGGATACGCCGAGCGTCAGGCTGCTGGCGAAAAGCAACGTCAACTTTCCAAAGAGTTCGTTCGCGAATGGCTAATTAGCGAAGGCTTCATGGGCAAGGAAGGGCAGCAAGTTCCTGAGATGTCAGACGCATGGCTTGAAGAAATTAGCAGTCGATACATTGAACTTTTCGAAAAGGTTACCGGCGACTCGTTCATAAAGCAAGATTATTCCAACGTTGAAAGTCGCATAGAATCCAATATTATCAAGGCTTTGAACAACCTTTAACCCTTATTTTTTTCAGTTCATATCTTACTGAAATAGAAAGGTCGTTTTTGTAAGAAATACCTATCTTTGAAGCCGTATTTTCAAACGAAAGCGATGGACGATAATTCTTATCTCGGCAATGCCGACGTGAACACGATTGAAGCGCTGTATAACCAATACCAGCAAGATCCCTCTTCTCTAGATATTTCTTGGAGACGTTTTTTTGAAGGATTCGAATTTCAACATTCCTTATTTCCTGTTCTCTCAAGAGACACCGCATCTATCGGAGACGACGGTATGCACAAGGAGTTCAAGGTTATTAACCTGATTAACGCATATCGCAAACACGGGCATTTATTTACCCACACCAATCCGGTGCGTGAGCGAAGAAAATATTCGCCGAACCTCGACATCGAGAACTTCGGACTAACCAAAGCCGATCTTGAATCTGTCTTTCACGCAGGTGTTGAAGTGGGATTGGGCGATGTGAAACTGAAGGACATTATCGCGCATTTACAATCTTGCTATTGCGAAAGCATTGGTTCAGAATACATGTACATCCGCGACCCTGAAAAAATTCAATGGTTGCGTTCACGACTTGAAGCTGTGAAGAAGACTCCGTTCACTTCTGAAGAGAAAAAACAAATCTTCGACATGGTGAATAAGGCAACCACCTTCGAACAGTACATTCAAAGAAAGTTCGTTGGACAAAAAAGATTTAGTGTTGAAGGATGTGAAGCAGTGGTTCCGGCCATGGACTATATGGTTAGAGACGGCGCCGACAAAGGCGTTTCTGAATTTGTAATTGGAATGGCTCACCGCGGTCGTTTGAATGTCTTAACCAACATCATGGGCAAACCGCAAGAGGAAATTTTTGCTGAGTTTGAAGGAGTGGCCTTCGACGACGAAGGATTGTTCGATGGAGATGTGAAGTACCACTTCGGTTATTCTATTGATCGCGTTACTCCGAACGGAAACAACGTTCACTTGACCCTCTGCCCTAACCCTTCTCACTTGGAAGCGGTAAACCCAGTGGTGGCAGGATTAACCCGCGCGAAAATTGATCATTACCTAAACTCTGAAAACAAAATTGTTCCTGTGTTGATTCACGGAGATGCTGCAATAGCTGGACAGGGTATCGTTTATGAGGTGGTTCAAATGGCGCAATTAGACGGTTACCGCGTAGGTGGTACGGTTCACATTGTTACCAACAACCAAGTGGGTTTCACCACGAATTATTTAGACGGAAGATCTTCAACCTATTGTACAGACGTTGCGAAAACCACGCTATGTCCTGTATTCCATGTGAATGCAGACGATGTTGAAGCGGTTATTCAAACCATGAAGATTGCCTTCGATTACCGCATGGCATTCAACATGGATGTATTTGTAGATCTTCTAGGATACCGCAAATACGGACACAACGAAGGCGATGAACCGAAGTTCACACAACCAAGCTTATACAAAGCCATTGCTTCTCACTTGAGCTTGCGCGATTTGTATGCAAACAAATTAATGGGTGAAGGTGTCCTTACACAAGATGAAGTAAACGCTGCGAAGACCAACTTCGAAGCGCATTTAGATGAGCAATACGACAAGTCGCGCGGTGTGAAGCAAGCCTATGTGAAGCACTTCTTGGAAGAAACTTGGAAAGACATTCGTGTAGCCTCTGAAATAGATTTCGAGCAGAGCATTGAAACAGCTGTTGCGAAAAAGAAATTGTTAGAATTGGGGAAAAAGATTTCTACCCTTCCACAAGGAGAAAAATTCTTCCGCAAAATTGAAAAAGTATTTGAAGATCGCAGAACTATGCTCGACAACAATGCGCTCGACTGGGCATTGGGAGAGTTGTTAGCGTATGCGACTTTGTTGGAAGAAGGACATCCCGTGCGCATCTCTGGACAAGACGTTGAGCGTGGAACATTCTCGCACAGACACGCTGTTGTGAAGACAGACGAGGATGAAGAGAAAGAGATTATTCCATTGAATGAAATCAGTCCGAAGCAAGCCAAGCTTTCGATTTACAACAGTTTATTGAGCGAGTACGGAGTGCTTGGATTCGATTATGGATATGCCTTTGGAACACCGCAAGGATTGACTATTTGGGAAGCGCAATTCGGTGACTTCAATAACGGAGCACAGATTATGTTCGACCAATTCATTGCTGCCGCTGAAGACAAGTGGCGTACGATGAACGGAATCACGATTCTTCTTCCACATGGATTTGAAGGACAGGGATCAGAGCACAGCTCGGGTCGCATGGAGCGTTTCCTTCAATTGGCCGCTGAGTTGAACATTCAAGTAGCAAACTGTACTGTTCCTTCGAACATGTTCCATTTGCTTCGTAGACAAGTGAAGACGGAATACCGCAAGCCATTGGTTGTGTTCACTCCGAAAAAATTATTG
Organism: Flavobacteriales bacterium; assembly: GCA_044239865.1. Taxonomy (GTDB): domain Bacteria; phylum Bacteroidota; class Bacteroidia; order Flavobacteriales_D; family Sanyastnellaceae; genus CAIZGX01. The sequence continues at coordinate 317,476 of JBIIAO010000001.1, read as the reverse complement.
CGCTATCCAAAAGCCGTTTCGAAAATTGAAGATTTGGCGAAAGGTGGATTCCGCGAGGTAATTGATGATAACATTAAAGCGCGCAAGCAAACCAAAGTGGTTGCGTTATGCACCGGAAAAGTATATTACGAATTGTTGGAAGAAAAGGAGAAGCGCGGCTTAACCGACGAGATTTCGTTGGTGCGTATTGAGCAGCTTTATCCACTTCCTGAAAAGCAGATTCGTGAATTGCTTGGAAAGTATGGCAAAAAAGCACAGTTAGTTTGGTGTCAGGAAGAGCCAGAAAACATGGGTGCTTGGAGTTACATGATGCGTTCTTTGCGCGACTTAAACTTAGACGTTGTAAGTTTGCCAGCGTCAGCTTCTCCTGCTACCGGTTCGCCACGTGTGCATGAGATGCGAATGAATAAAATGATAACCACCTTGTTTGATAAGGTTTCTAAAGCCTAAAAAATAGAAGTATGTCAGTAATTGAAATTAAAGTTCCCTCTCCAGGTGAGAGTATTAGCGAAGTTCAGATTGCCAACTGGGTTGTAAAGTCTGGCGACTTCGTTCAAAACGGACAAGTGATTGCGGAAATTGATTCCGACAAAGCTACGTTGGAGATGACTGCTGAAGCGTCTGGTGAAATTACCATTCTTGCTGAAGCGGGCGACACTGTAGCGGTTGGAGCAACTGCGGCAACCATTGACACCTCGAAGCAAGGCAATGCGCCTGCACCAGTTGCTGCACCAAAAGTGGAAGCGACTCCAGTTGCTGCACCAACCCCTGCGCCCGCTGCTGCGCCATCTCCTGGACCAGCACCGAGTTATGCAGCGGGACATGCTGCGCCAGCTGCTGCGAAGATGATGGCCGAGAACAATGTTACTGCTGCGCAAATTAGCGGAACAGGTCCTGGCGGAAGAATTTTGAAAAGCGATGTAGCTGCTGCAATGGCAGCAGGATTCGATACAAGTGCTGTTCCTGCTAGAACAGGAGAAAGAACTGAGCGTCGCGAGAAGATGACCATGCTTCGCAAAAAAGTTGCCGAGCGTTTGGTTTCTGTGAAGAACAACACTGCTATGTTAACCACCTTCAACGAGGTGAACATGAAGCCAGCCATGGATCTTCGCGCGAAGTACAAAGAATTATTCAAAGAGAAACACGGCGTTGGTCTAGGCTTCATGAGCTTGTTCACCAAAGCCGTTTGCGAAGCGCTTCAGCAGTTCCCTGCAGTGAATGCACGTATCGACGGAACAGACATCGTGTATAACAACTTCTGTGATGTTGGAATTGCAGTATCAACTCCGAAAGGATTGATGGTTCCAATTGTAAGAAATGCTGAAATGCTTTCGTTAGCAGACATTGAAAAAGGCATTGGTGGATTGGCCAAAAAAGCGCGTGAAGGAAAGATCACCGTTGACGATATGCAAGGCGGAACATTCACCATTACAAACGGTGGCGTATTCGGATCAATGCTTTCAACACCAATCATTAACCCTCCGCAAAGCGCTATTCTGGGCATGCACAACATTGTTGAGCGCCCTATCGCTGAAAACGGACAAGTGGTTATTCGTCCAATTATGTACATTGCTTTAAGCTACGACCACCGCATTATCGATGGAAGAGAAAGCGTTGGATTCTTAGTAAAAGTGAAAGAGATGTTAGAGAATCCAGAGCGCATGTTGTTCGGCGGAAAAACAGCTGAAGAGGTGCTCTTAGGACTGTAATTACTTAGAACGATTTTAAATACTTATTGAAAGGAGGCTTGCCTCCTTTCTTTTTGTTTGAAACTTTGAATATTCGTGTGAAAAAACACATCGAAAAACTATGTTAATCCGTTGTTCCTTCTAACTTTGCGACGCCCTAAAATGGGCTCCTGCAAGAAATGGAAAAAACCTCACACCTTTGGGAATATCTTCCCATCGTTTTCATGGCACTCGTTGCCGCTGGATTTGTTGTCACCACAATGTTGCTGACGCACCTCTTAGGTCCAAAGAGAAAAACAAAAATTAAGAACGAAGCTTTCGAATGCGGAATTGAATCTGTTGGAAATGCACGTACCCCCTTTTCCATCAAATATTTCCTTGTCGCAATTCTATTCGTATTGTTCGATGTGGAAGTGATTTTCATGTACCCTTGGGCGGTGAACTTTAGAGAACTTGGAGTGTTCGGATTGTGGGAAATGTTTGCCTTTATGGGTTTAATGGTTGTAGGATTGATCTACATCATTAAGAAGGGCGCGTTAAACTGGGAGAAATAAAACTTTATAATACAAAAGAAATGAGTGTAAACATTGATCCAAGCCACAAGCCAGACGGTTTCGAAGGTGCTGGATTTTTCGCCACATCGTTAGACAAAGCTGTAGGACTTGCTCGCGCGAATTCATTATGGCCTTTGCCTTTTGCAACTTCATGTTGCGGAATTGAATTCATGGCTACCATGGCTTCTCACTACGACTTAGCACGTTTCGGTTCTGAACGTTTGAGTTTCTCGCCAAGACAAGCAGACTTGTTAATGGTAATGGGAACCATCTCGAAAAAGATGGGACCAATCTTACGTCAAGTATACGAGCAAATGGCTGAACCAAAATGGGTTTTGAGCATGGGTGCTTGCGCTTCTTCAGGTGGAATCTTCGATACGTATAGCGTGCTTCAAGGAATCGACAGAATTATTCCGGTTGACGTTTACATTCCTGGCTGTCCGCCAAGACCAGAACAAGTTTTAGACGGCATCTTGAAAATTCAAGAGTTGGCGAAGAACGAAGGTCGCAGCCGCAGAACTTCAGAAGAATACAAAGCCCGTTTGGCACAATACGGAATTGAATAATGGCAGCCATGACTACCCAAGAACTTCACGATTTCGTTTTAACGAATTCTGAAAATATTTCTTCAAGCATTGTTACAAGCTACGTAGATCGTGACTTCCCTTGCTTCGAAGTAAAAAAAGAAAACATCTTTGAAGTCATGAAACACTTCAAAGAATCGACCGAACTTTCATTCGGTTTTTTGACCACCTGTTGCGCAATGCACTTTCCTGAGCAAGGCGACAAAGAGTTCGGAATGGTTTACCACTTGCACAACATGCAAGCGAACACACGCATTCGTGTGAAGACCTTCTTCCCGAAATCTGATTTGAAAATTTCTTCGCTTGTCTCCCTTTGGCCTTCGGCGAACTGGATGGAGCGTCAAGAATTCGATTTCTTCGGTGTGCAATTTCAAGGACATCCAGACCTTCGTAGAATCCTGAACATGGATGAAATGAATTACTTCCCAATGCGTAAAGAATACCCATTGGAAGACGCTGGACGCGACGATAAACAAGATAAATACTTTGGGCGATAATTCTATGAGCACCACTCCAATCATAAACCCAAACGATCCGGAAAAGGATTATTCAATCCTGAACCTAGGTCCTACACACCCTGCAACACACGGTATCTTTCAGAACGTTCTAACCATGGACGGAGAAATGATTGTGAAAGCAGAACCTACTGTTGGATACATTCACAGAGCTTTTGAGAAATTGGCCGAACACCGTCCGTACGCTCAAATCACTCCAATCACCGACCGTCTGAACTATTGCTCTTCTCCAATTAACAACATGGGATGGCACATGACGGTTGAGAAATTGATCAACTGCGAAGTTCCGAAACGCGCGCAATACTTGCGTGTGATCATCATGGAGCTTTCGCGTATTGCCGATCACATTGTATGCGATACCGTTATTGCGGTTGACTCGGGTGCAATGACCGGTTTCCTTTACCTTTTCCAGTGGAGAGAAAAGATTTATGAGATTTTCGAAGAAGTCTGCGGTGCGCGTTTAACAACGAACATTGGTCGCATTGGTGGTATGGATAGAGACTTCAACGAAAAGGCTTGGAATAAATTAACTGCCTTTTTGAAAGAGTTTCCAAAGGCATTGAAAGAGTTCGATGCACTTGTAACACGTAATAGAATCTTCGTTGACAGAACGGTTAACTGCGGACCTATCACAGCTGAGCGTGCGTTGGCATACGGATTCACCGGATCAAATCTTCGTGCAGCAGGTGTTGACTACGATGTTCGCGTTGCTGCTCCTTACAGCTCTTACGAAGACTTCGAATTCACTGTCCCTGTTGGAACAACTGGTGACACCTACGATCGCTACGCTGTGCGCATGGCAGAGATGTGGGAGAGTATGAGCATTATTCAACAAGCCATAGATAAACTTCCTTCAGGACCTATTCACGCTGACGTTCCAGAATTTTACCTTCCTGCAAAAGAGTTGGTATACAGCAGCATGGAAGCGTTAATCTATCACTTCAAAATAGTGATGGGTGAAACCGACATTCCAATTGGTGAAGTATATCACGCTGTTGAAGGCGGAAACGGAGAATTAGGATTCTACTTGGTGAGCGACGGCGGAAGAACACCGTATCGCCTTCACTTCAGAAGACCTTGCTTTATATACTATCAAGCTTACCCAGAAATGATCACGGGATCAATGCTAAGCGATGCTATTCTTACGATGTCTAGCATGAACGTTATTGCTGGAGAATTAGACGCATAAATTTTGGACAATATGTCAGAAAAAACAATTTTAAAATTCAGTGAAGAAACAGCGGCAATCGCAAAGAAGATTGTTGCACGTTATCCTGAAGGTCGACACAAGTCGGCATTGATTCCATTGCTTCACTTGGCGCAGGCCGAGTTCGACGGATGGTTGAGTGTTCCTGCAATGGATTGCGTTGCTGAGTTCCTTTCAATTCAACCGATTGAGGCATACGAAGTGGCTTCCTTCTACTCCATGTTTAATTTAAAGCCTGTTGGAAAATGTACACTTGAAGTGTGCAGAACCAGCAGCTGTTGGTTGAACGGTGCGGAAGACGTTGTTCGTCACATAGAAAAGAAACTCGGAATTAAAGAAGGACAAACCACTGCAGACGGCATGTTCACTTTGAAAACCGTTGAGTGTTTGGGTTCTTGCGGAACAGCGCCAATGCTTCAGTGCGGTGGTGACTACTACGAAAACTTAACGTTAGAGAAGACAGACAATTTGCTTGAAGCACTTCGTGCCGACGGAAAAGCGCGTGTTTACACGAATGATAATCCCGTTAACATAGACTAAGCCATGGGAAAGAAAATACTTTTAGCGAACGACCATATCGAAGGAATTCGTTTCCTCGACACCTATCGCAAACACGGCGGATATGCTTCTCTTGAGAAAGCATTTAAGTCTATGACGCCTGAGCAGATTGTTGAAGAAGTGAAAACTTCTGGTTTGCGCGGACGTGGTGGTGCAGGATTTCCAACAGGAATGAAATGGAGCTTCCTTGCGAAACCAGAAGGTGTTCCAAGATACGTTGTGTGTAACGCCGATGAGTCTGAGCCAGGAACGTTCAAAGACCGTTACCTCATGGAACGCATTCCTCACTTGTTAATTGAAGGAATGATCTTATCGAGCTACGCGCTCGGAGCAAAGACTTCATACATCTACATTCGTGGAGAGTATTTTTATGTTGCTCGTATTTTAGAACAAGCCATTGACGAAGCCTACGCTGCTGGACTTCTTGGAAAGAATATTTTAAATTCAGGATTCGATTTAGACTTGTACGTTCAAATCGGAGCAGGTGCATACATCTGTGGAGAAGAGACCGCATTACTTGAATCACTTGAAGGGAAAAGAGGAAATCCTCGCATCAAACCACCGTTCCCAGCAATCGCTGGTTTGTACGGTTGTCCAACCGTTGTAAACAACGTTGAAACCATTGCTGCCGTTGTTCCGATTGTGAATGAAGGTGGAGCGGCTTACGCTGCTGTTGGAGTTGGAAACAGTAAGGGAACGAAATTGATTTCTGCGTCTGGACACATCAACAAGCCAGGCGTTTACGAAATTGAATTGGGTGTTCCTGTTGAAGAGTTTATTTATTCAGATGAATATTGCGGGGGAATTCGCAACGGGAAAAAATTGAAAGCGGTTGTTGCTGGTGGATCATCTGTTCCAATCCTTCCAACCGAATTAATATTGAATACTGCTGCAGGTGAGCCGCGCTTAATGTCTTATGAAAGTCTTGCAGATGGCGGATTTGCAACTGGAACCATGTTGGGTTCAGGCGGATTCATTGTTATGGACGAAGACACCAGCATTGTAAAAAATCTATACACCTTCGCTCGTTTCTATCACCACGAAAGTTGCGGTCAATGCAGCCCTTGTCGTGAAGGAACAGGTTGGATGGAAAAGATCCTTCACAAAATTCTCCACGGACACGGAACCTTGGCAGACGTTGATTTGCTGTGGGACATTCAATCGAAGATTGAAGGAAAAACCATTTGCCCGCTGGGTGAAGCTGCTGCATGGCCTGTGGCTGCTGCCATTCGTCATTTCAGAAAAGAATTCGAAGATTTCATTCGCAACGGCGAGCACGTAAACGACGTGAAGCACTACTACAGACTGAACAACCTTACTGCTCCCATTAACTAATTGAAGAACTACTATTATGGCTAAAGTTACCATAGACGGAATTGAGATTGAAGTGCCAGATGGCACAACCATTCTTCAAGCTGCACGCATGATTGGTGGAGACATTGTTCCGCCAGCGATGTGTTATTATTCCAAATTGAAAACAAGCGGTGGATACTGCCGTACGTGTTTGGTGAAGGTTTCGAAGGGATCAGAAAAAGACCCTCGTCCAATGCCAAAGCCTGTAGCTTCATGCAGAACTACAGTTATGGATGGAATGGAAGTTCTAAACATTACTTCTCCTGAAGTTTTGGAAGCACGTGCAGGTGTAGTTGAAATGTTGTTGTTGAATCACCCACTCGATTGTCCAGTTTGTGACCAAGCAGGTGAGTGTCATTTGCAAGACTTGGCCTACGAGCACGGAAAAGCAGAAACGCGTTACGAATTCCCAAGAAGAGAATTCGAAAAGATCGATATCGGAGATAAAGTTCAATTACACATGACGCGTTGCATCATGTGCTTCCGTTGCGTAAAGGTTGCTGACCAAATTACAGACGGACGTGTTCACGGTGTCATCAACCGTGGCGATGCCGCAGAGATTTCAACTTACATTGAACAAGCCATCGACAACGATTTCTCTGGAAACGTAATCGATGTTTGTCCAGTTGGTGCATTAACCGACAAGACCTTCCGATTCAAAAGTCGCGTGTGGTATACCAAGCCGGTAGACGCTCACCGCGACTGTCCAACGTGCACTGGAAAAGTTCGTTTGTGGTATAAGGGTGAAGATGTTGCTCGCGTTACCGCTCGCAAAGACACCTACGGAGAAGCTGAAGAGTGGATCTGTAACAGCTGCCGCTTCGATCATAAGAAAACAAGCGACTGGGTAATTGAAGGTCCAACAAAAGTTGATCGCCATTCTGTTATCAGCGCAAACCACTACGAAAACCTTCGCTTGTTAAAATCGTCCATCGACCGTCAACGTGCGTCTTTGCCGCACGGAGAAAAAGTAGATCTTGGAACAGGAGCACTTAATCCAAACAACGAAGAAAAATAAGAGCCATGGATCAGATCATTATCTATAAAATTATTCTTTGTGTGATTGTGTTCGTTGTAACGCTTGGCGCTGCAGCATACATGACATGGGGAGAACGCAAATTGGCTTCTTGGTTGCAAGACCGCGTTGGTCCAGACCGCGCAGGTCCTTTCGGATTGCTTCAGCCGATAGCAGACGGATTGAAAATGCTGTTCAAGGAAGAAATGATTCCTACCCACTCGAACAAGTGGTTATTCATTTTGGGTCCTTCTTTCTTCATGCTTACCGCATGTATGACCGGAGCTGTTATTCCATGGGGAGCAGGATTCACCATTGACGGAACTTACTTCCCAATGCAAATCGCCGACATTAACATCGGACTTCTTTATTTGCTTGGCGTAATCTCTATTGGTGTTTACGGAATTATGATTGGCGGATGGAGTTCGAACAACAAGTTCGCATTGCTTGGTGCGCTTCGTGCTTCTTCACAAATGATTTCTTACGAGGTAGCCATGGGCCTTGCGCTTATTGCCTTGGTTATGTTAACAGGCACCTTGAACTTGGGTGAAATTGTTGCACAACAAGATGCCGATTACGCTTACATCGTTTATCAACCACTTGGATTTTTGATCTTCTTAATCTGTGCATTCGCTGAAACCAACCGTGCTCCTTTCGACTTACCAGAAAGTGAATCGGAATTGGTTGGTGGTTTCCACACCGAGTACAGCTCTATGAAATTAGGCTTCTTCCTTTTCGCAGAATACATTAACATGTTCATCTCTTCCGCAGTGATGGCATCGTTGTACTTCGGCGGATACAACTTCCCATTTCAACATGAATTAGGCTTGGAAGGAAATCTACTTTCTGCTATACAAACTGCAGTATTCTTGGGCAAGATTTTAATCTTCATCTTTATCTTCATGTGGGTTCGTTGGACGCTACCACGCTTCCGTTATGACCAACTGATGAACCTCGGATGGAAGGTGTTATTGCCACTCGCTATATTCAACATTTTCATTACTGGCCTTGTGATGTATTTCACGGGCAAACTGTAAACCAACAACACCATGAGTTTAACTAACCGTTCAAAAGTTGTTGCCAAGAAGGAACTAACCTTAATGGAGAGCTTGTATTTACCTGCAATCTTCAAAGGAATGGCAATTACGCTGAGTCACTTGTTCAAGCGTAAAGCAACCGTTAAATACCCTGAACAAACCAGAGAAATTGCTCCTGTCTATCGCGGACAACACGTGTTGAAGCGCGACGAAGCAGGTGCTGAACGCTGCACGGCATGCGGACTTTGCGCTGTTGCTTGTCCGGCTGAAGCCATTACCATGGAAGCAGCTGAGCGCCAAAAGGGAGAAGAAAATTTATTCCGTGAAGAGAAGTATGCGAAGATCTACGAGATCAACATGCTTCGTTGCATCTTCTGTGGACTTTGCGAAGAGGCTTGTCCGAAAGAAGCCATCTTCCTTACCGATCGCATTGTTCCAAGTTCATTCACCCGTGGTGAAGAAGTATTCGGAAAAAGCATCTTGGTGGAAGGCGTGAACGAACGTGTAGACGTTACCAAGCGCCAAACGCCCGATGTATTGTCTTTCAAACAAGATAAAAAACACGCGCACAATCAAACCTTTCAAGACCGTTTAAAACAATGAGCTTAACCGAAATTGCTTTTTACTTTCTGTCATTCTTGGCCATCTTCAGCGGACTCGCTGTAATCTTGAGCAGGAATCCAGTACACAGCGTTCTTTATCTAATCGTAACGTTCTTCAGCATTGCAGGACATTACTTTTTAATGAATGCGCAATTCCTTGCAGCTGTTCACATCATTGTTTACGCGGGAGCAATCATGGTATTGTTCCTTTATGTAATCATGATGTTGAATTTGAATGAAGAACAAGAAGAGAAAACGAAATCTTGGGTGAAGATTGCGGCAGTTGTTTCTGCGTGCAGCATCATGCTTATTATGGTTTCTCTAATTTCTAAATCTACTTACGCCTTGGGTAAAGCACCAATGGCAGGCGATGCAGGATTGGTTCAAAACCTCGGTAAAGTGTTGTACAAAGATTACCTATTGCCATTCGAATTGGCATCTGTGTTATTCCTAGCTGCAATGGTTGGTGCCGTTTATTTATCTAAAAAAGAAACTTCAAAATCGTAATTATGGAAATCCTTCCGAACATTACCATACAGCATTATTTGTGGCTAAGCACTGCCTTATTCGCTCTAGGTGTTTTTGGTGTTCTGCTTCGCAGAAACGCAATTCTTATGTTCATGTGCATTGAGCTTATGCTGAACGCAGTGAACATTGCCCTTGTTGCTTTTTCGAAAGTGCACGGAGATACATCTGGACAAGTATTCGTATTCTTCATTATGGTTGTTGCCGCTGCGGAAGTTGCAGTTGGATTGGCGATTCTAATGATGCTTTACCGCAACTTGCACACGACAGATACTGACGCGTTAAACAACTTGAAGGGATAAACCATGGAAAAATTAATTACTCTCGTACCTCTTTTCCCACTCGTTGGATTTCTTTATCAAGTCTTCTTCGGGAAAAACACTTCGAAGCAACTAACGACCATCATTGGTTCAGGAGCCATCTTCGCTTCGTTCGTTGTTTCATTGATTGTCTTCAACAGTCAGCTTCATTCACACCAAGCAGTCACTGTTAAAGTGTTTGAATGGATTCATGCTGGAAGTCTTCACATTGATCTAGCCTTTTTGGTAGATTCACTTTCTTCAACCTACCTCCTATTCATTACCGGAGTTGGTTTCCTTATTCACATTTACTCTTCGGGGTATATGAGTCACGACGAAGGATTCAATCGCTTCTTCGCGTACTTGAACCTGTTCGTATTCTTCATGTTGATTCTTGTTCTTGGTGATAGTCTTGTGACGTTGTTCGTTGGATGGGAAGGCGTAGGTGTTTGCTCGTTCATGCTTATCGGATTCTGGTACAAAGAACACGCGAACAACGAAGCAGCTAAAAAGGCTTTCATCATGAATCGTGTGGGTGACCTTGGATTAATTGTCGCAATGATTTTAATCTTCAGCAACACCGGAACATTGAATTATGTTGAATTATTCAACCACGGAAAAATTGCTTCTTTGTCTCCTTCAATGTTAACCACCATTGCCATCTTCTTATTCATAGGAGCAATGGGAAAAAGTGCACAGTTCCCTTTGCACACCTGGTTACCCGATGCAATGGCTGGTCCAACTCCTGTGTCTGCATTGATTCACGCAGCAACCATGGTTACCGCAGGTATCTACCTTGTTGCGCGTAACGGAGAACTTTTCGAAATGAGTCACACCGCTTCGAACTTGGTGTTATACGTTGGATTAATCACAGCGTTAATGGGTGCAACGATTGCACTTACTCAAAACGACATTAAGAAAGTGTTGGCTTACTCAACTGTTTCTCAATTGGGATTCATGTTCGTGGCATTGGGAATGGGAGCGCACAGCATTGCGGTCTTCCACGTAATTACACACGCCTTCTTTAAAGCCTTGTTGTTCCTAGGTTCTGGTTCTGTTATTCACGGAATGGGCGGAGAGCAAGACATTCGACGTATGGGTGGATTGAAGAAATACATGCCTTCAACACAAAAAACATTCTTAATCGGAACACTCGCAATCGCAGGTATTTTCCCATTCGCAGGTTTCTTCTCGAAAGATCAAATTCTTGCGCATGCTATGGAACACAATATGCCTGTATTCATTTTATTGGTGATTGCTTCTGCTTGCACTGCGTTCTACATGTTCCGCATGTATTACTTAACCTTCCACGGAAAGTTCAGAGGAACGCACGATCAAGAGCATCACTTGCATGAGTCTCCGGCTTCAATGACAATTCCTCTTTGGGTATTGGCTGTGCTTTCAGTTGTTGGCGGATTCATTGGATTCCCGCACGCATTGGGACACACGATTCATTTCCCTCACGCATTGGATCATTTCCTTGAAGGACCTGTACTAGTTGCCGTTGGCGACATGACTGTTACCGTTGAAATTATTCTAGCGTTAGCTACCATGGGAATTGCAGTTGTGATGATTTATGTGGCTCACAACATCTACATTGCGAAGTCAACGCATGTCTTGGAAGACAACGAAATCACTTCACCTTTCCACAAATTGCTTCACAAAAAATACGGATTCGATGAATTGTATGAAGCTCTATTCAAGAAACCAGCGAACGCAATTGGACATGCATTTTCTACTATTGTTGAATGGAAGATTATCGACGGCATTGTAAACGCTGCCGGAACAGCCGCTGAAGGAGTTGGATCGCTTGCAAGAAAATTGCATGGCGGACACATTGCGGGCTACTTGCTCACCTTCATGATTGGTTTGATTATTTTATTGAGTTTGATTTTTAAAGCATAAGCACCTATGTTAACCCTCGCACTACTTCTTATACCCGCTTTCTTCGGACTGATGATGTTTCTATCATCTGACTTATCGAAGAAGTTAGCATGGGTAGGTTCTATCTTGAATGCAGCAATTGCCATTGGCGCAGCGGTAGCTATGTCATACGGAAAAACAGAAATGCTTGAATTCGATGGAGGCGTTATTGCTCCACTCGGTGCTCACTTCGCATTGTCGTTGAATGCAACCAGTATCTTATTGGTAATGTTGAATGCATGCTTACTTCCGTTCATTGTGCATATGGCAAGCAAACATGAAATGCGCAACGCTTCGACGTTCCTTTCATTAATTCTCTTCATGTCTTCTGCCATGATGGGAGCGTTTTTAGCGAACGATTCGTTCTTGTTCTACATCTGCTACGAAGCAGCATTGGTTCCGATTTACTTCATCATACTTCAATGGAGCACTGCTGAAAATAAAAACGCTATCGTGTTGAAGTTCTTCGTTTACACGTTGTTCGCTTCGTTGTTTATGTTATTCTCGTTGTTGTACGTTCGTCAGTTTGCAGACAGCTTCTTAATTTCAGACATGATTGCGGCTGGATCGAAACTTTCGCAAAATGAACAAGCATGGGTATTCGCAGGATTCTTCATTGCCTTCGCAGTAAAAATTCCAATCTTCCCTTTCCATACATGGCAGCCTAACACCTACAAAGCCGCACCAACAGCAGGAACTATTTTGCTTGCAGCGGTTATGTTGAAGATGGCAACCTACGGATTGCTTCGCATAACTATGCCTATGGTACCTGCAGGTGTTGCAGATGCAGATTGGGCCATGTGGTTGTGTGTGATTAGCATTGTTTACGCATCGTTCGTTGCGTTGAATCAGACCAGCTTCAAATTGCTTATCGCCTATTCTTCTATTGCTCACGTGGGCATGATTGCGTTAGGAATTTTAGCAAACGGAAATACGGCTTACGAAGGCGCATTGATTGAAATGGTTTCTCACGGTGTTATTGCATTGGGCTTATTCTTCATTGCAGACATGATTGAATCTCGCGTTGGACACGACCACTTCAACAAGTTGGGTGGACTTCGTGAAAAGCATCCAGCCTTTGCCTTTTTATTTTTCGTGATAGTTATGGCATCTGTTGCCTTACCGGTAACGAGCGGATTCGTAGGTGAATTCTTGTTGCTTCAAAGCGTAGGAAGCCACAACATTGTTATGGCTTTGGTAGCAGGACTTACAGTTGTCTTCGGAGCGGTGTATATGCTTCGTGCATTTCAAAGCACAATGTTGGGTAAGCACAATGCAGAACTTGCGTTTGCTGAAATGACTGCATCAGAGAAAATGGTTTTAACCATTCTTGTCATTATTACAATTGCTATCGGTGTTTATCCGGGTATGTTACTCGACGTAGTTCACAAAGGCCTTCAACTTACTGGAATATAATTTTATGAAAGAGTTATTATTAACCGCATTATTGGGAATTGGTGTATTGGTTTTAGACATTCTAAACCTGAAGAAATACGTCCTTCCATTTATTTTATTAGCGTTGGCCACCTTGGTAGGATTCGTTGTTGCCGATTGGAACACAGTTGAAATGCCGTTCAATCACACCATGTTGGTGTATGAAAACGGTGCCAACCTTGCACTCGGAGTATTCGCAGTGGTGTTATTCTTCTGGTTCATTCTTTCCTCTTCTTACTTCAAGCAGCACGAAGGAAAAACCGATTTGTATGCCTTAGTAGTTTTCAGTTTTTGCGGAGCCGGATTATTGGCAGCGTTTGGAAACATGGCTATGTTATTTTTAGGAGTTGAAATTTTGAGCATTCCCGTTTATGTTTTAGCAGCAAGCAAGAAACACGACTTGGCTTCGAACGAAAGTGGATTCAAGTACTTCATCTTAGGGTCTGTTGCCTCTGCTATTTTGTTGTTCGGAATTACCCTGGTATACGGAGCAACTGGAAGTTTCGACTTAGCGGTTATTTCGAACTTCATTCAAGACGGATCTGAAACTTCCATCATTATGAATGTTGGAATCACCATGATCTTGGTTGGATTCCTTTTCAAAATTTCAGCAGCACCATTTCACATTTGGACACCAGACGTTTATCAAGGTGCTCCAACATGGATCACAGCGTTCATGTCAACCTTGGTGAAAGCAGCTGCTATGGTAGCGTTGTTCAAGCTCTTCACAGGACCGTTTCATTATTATGTTGAAGCGAACGGTTACATCATTGGAGTTATCGCCGCTATCACGCTTATTGCATCGAATACAGCAGCCTTGTGGCAAACCGACGTGAAGCGCATGTTGGCTTACTCAAGTATTTCTCACGCAGGATTTTTATTATCGACCATCATTGGAAATGCATCGTTGTTGAGCTTGTTGTTCTACTTGCTCACATACAGCATCGCAGGATTGATTGCATTCGGTGTAATTAAAGAAACACAAACATTGGAAGGCAATCCGTTGAAAGGATTGTACAGAAGAAACAGCGTGTTAGCGTTTGCATTCACAGCAGCGTTATTGTCAATGGCTGGTATTCCTCCATTCAGCGGATTCATCGCAAAGTATTTCGTGATTGCCCAATTGACTGAAGCGAAGTATTTCGCATTGGTTGTGGTCATGATCATCACCTCTGCCATTGGCGCATTCTACTACTTGCGTTCATCGTTGTCCGTTTATCAGCACATCGAAAACGCCGGCCGCATTGTCCTGACACCGCTTGTAAAATGGACTTACATTGTCCTTTCAGCTTTGTTGGTTTTGCTTACAGTGGCTGCGGGTTACATGCACTTGCTGTAACTACGTAATTGGAAAACCTACGGTTTTATTCCTACTTCGTAATTCCTATTGCATAATTCCTACTGCGTAATTAAAATCGTCAAAGACCCTCGCGATGAAATCGCCCTCGCATAGCAATATGCCCTCGATAAAAAAACCATGACCAACCAAGAAATCTACTCCGAAGCTCCAACCTACTTCCACTATTACTACGGACTTATTCCGTCGAATGACTTGTTAGTGGCATTGGAGGAAGATTTAAATGCAACACTTGACATTCTCAAATCGATCAATTCCGAAAAAGAAAACTTTGCATACGCTCCTGGTAAATGGACAACCAAAGAAGTGTTCAAACACATTATAGAATGTGAACGCATCTTCGCTTATCGCGCTTTGCGTTTTTCACGATTCGACAGCACTCCCCTTCCTGGATTTGATGAAAACGATTTTATCGAGAACTCGAAGCAAATGAATCAAAGTTTTGCTGAATTAATTTCTGAATTCGAGCTCGTCCGCAAGTCAACCATTGCCTTATTCAAATACATGTCGCCTGAAATGCTTCAATTCCAAGCCATGGCGAATAACACCTCCTACTCTACCCGCGCTGTCGGCTTTATGATTGTTGGACATTGCATTCATCATTGCAATTTTGTGACGCAGAAATATTTGGGGCGTTAATTGAATCGTCGAAGACCCTCGTTCGAAGAAGCTTCGTCCAAAGGACCCTCGCAAAGCTCTTTGCCCTCGCAACAAAGTTGCCCTCGTTAAAGACCCTTGCAACAAAGTTGCCCTCGTCCTTCGGACATTCGTTACTTTACAACATTCACGGCTCTCGAGCTAGTGATAATCAATCATCCTTATCTAGAATGAAAATTTCATTAACAGCACAGTTAAAAATCTCAGAAATTTTTAAAGCTAGGACTGTAGAAGGAACATATCTTTCACCTTCAATTGAATTGATGGTCTGACGGGAAACTCCAACCTTATCCGCAAGCTGCTGTTGCGTTAAATTCATTTTCGCTCTTTCGACTTTGAGTGTATTCCGCATTATCTGCTTCTTTTTTGAACGTAATACATAATCAAATAAACAAATAGCATACTCATTACAACTCGCTGTCCAGTTGGAGCAGCAATTGAATCCCTGAAAATCAAATCAATTAGTGGAGTAATGATCACATAAAACACTGCCCATACAAAAGTCCATGACATCGATTTTAATCTTATTGATACCGTCATTTCATCTTCAATCTTATCCCTGGAACAAGCTACAAAAAGCAAACCTAGAATAAATGCATTTAATGTAAGAACACGAAAGACCTCCTTTTGAGACTTCTCCATTTCAAAACCAATTGACTTAACAATTGCTACAGGGGCAAACGCTAAAATCATTACAACAAGTCCGATAATTTTAAAATGAACCGGTAGTAGAACGTTATTTGCTTTGCGTAATTTGTTTTCCATTTTGTACAATTTGCTTTTCTTAATGACAAATATACTTTACATTTTAAGAAAAACATCTAAGACACAAAAGGAATCTCAAATCTCCGAAAGGTATTCTGTAAAATTTCACCTTCCACTTTCTTAACTTCTCTTATCCTTTGGATGTTCTCACGTCGAAGACCCTCGTTCGCAGAACCCTCGTCAAAGACCCTCGCAACGCCAGTTGCCCTCGTCCTTCGGACATCCGATAATTCGTAAGTTCCGTCCAATCCTTTTGTTTTATAAAATAAGTTTTCTTCAAGTTAAAATAAAATACCATGAATTGGTATATTTGTTCATCACCTAAAAAAGTCATGGCAAAAAACACATCTATATTACTCGGAGACTATTTCGAAAATTTCATAAACGGAATGGTTCAAACCGGAAAGTTCTCTTCTGCCAGTGAAGTTGTGCGAACGGCATTAAGAATGTTCGAACAAGAAGAAGCCAAAAAACTTGAACTCATCAGAGAACTTGAAAAAGGTGAAAAATCAGGAATTGCAAAGGATTTCAATAGAGATGCCTTTTTGAAAAAGCTAAAAGCAAAACATTTGAAAAAATGATTCCGCAGATAAGTAAGGAGGCTGAAAGAGACTTAGAAAAAATCTGGCTGCACACTCAAGAAAACTGGTCCGTAGAACAAGCCGATCGTTATTTGGATTTACTTTTCGACGAAATAGAATACCTCTGCAAACATCCGCTCTCGGGCATTGCCATTCATGAGATTAAAAAAGGATATCGCAAATCAAAAGTGAAATCGCATCTAATCTTCTACAAACAAAACATCAAAAAAAATCATTTGGAGGTTATCAGGATTTTACATGAAATGATGGACATTGAGAATCGGTTGTAGCGGCTCGCAATTTTGAACTTCGTTGTTAAACTATCGTCGAGCACATTCGCCGGCATTTACACTTGCGAACTAAACACGAAGCGAATCAATCTTGATTTCATTAAAACTTTTTCTGAAGAACTCCCTTCGACATTTATATTTGCTTTCGTGTCAAGTGGAAAATTCGTTGATGAAAAATTTTAAACTCTTCCTATTACTCTGTATTCTCCTTTGTTCTACAACGACCTATTCGCAGCGCAAAAAATTTCTTGGGTTCACGCCACTGAACGACACCGTAAAAACTGAATCAGAAGGAAATTTCTTTCTTCCACTTTTATACTACACACCAGATACCCGGTGGGCGGCGGGCGCAGCGGGTGTTCACTACTTTAAACTTGAAGCAAAAGATTCGACCGGGCTTCCTACGCGCACAAGCAACATTCAACTTCTTGCCGATTACACGCAAAACAGGCAAGCCGATTTATGGGCATCATGGAATGTTTTCACCCGAAATGAAAACTATTTGCTTAAAGGTGATCTCCGCTTTAGAAATTTTCCTGATAAATTTTACGGCATTGGAAACAACACCAGCAAAGAGCAAATGGAGAGTTATTCGTATAATCTCATTCAGATAAAATCCATGTTCTTGAAAAAAGTTAAACCCGACTTCTTCATTGGTTTTGACTACGAATTCGAAAAAGAATACGGAATAAAAACTTCAGCAGGTGGTTTGCTTGAATCTGGCACCATTCGCGGATCACAAGGAGGCGTCGGTTCTGCAATTGGATTTATAAGCGTATACGATTCAAGAGACATTGTAATCAATGCGCAAAAAGGTATGTTATTCGAATTTTCAACTTATCTATTCAACAACTTCTTAGGCAGCACATTTAATTTTTTCAACGTCAACACCATCTATCAAAAATACTGGAGCATAAAGAAAAATCACGTCATTGCATTTCAATACAAAAGCAAATTCAACTTCGGAAACATTCCTTTTATCGACATGGCCACGCTGGGCAACGACGATATCCTTCGCGGTTACCCCAAAAATAGATTCCGAGACAAGCATTTCATGGGCGCACAAGTGGAATTCAGATTCCCGCTTTTCTGGCGTTTTGGCTTAACCACTTTTGCTGGGGCCGGAGATGTTTTCGGAGAGTTCCAAGACCTCAGCATACCCAAGATTAAATACTCCATCGGCACCGGTTTACGCTTTGTTGTCAACCCTCAAGAAAAACTCAACATCCGACTCGATTACGGCTACGGCAGAGAAGGCGGATACTTTTATTTCATGGTTGCCGAGGCGTTTTAATTAGCGCAATACATTTTAAAGTGATCATTTATCGTCGTTACCATTAATTTTAAGCCCGCTGTAAGCAAAACCAAACGAATGAAAAGAATCGTAACTACTTCACTAATCATTTTAGCCTTTTCATTTCTTGCGTTTTTAATCGTTGGGGCTATTTACGCAGCCTTAACCAAACCAGATTGGGAAAGCATTGACAGCAAGACCATTGGAACAATCACGAAAATAAGTCCAGGAAGAGGCGGTGGCGCATGGTTTACCTACATGAGCGATGGAGAAATGCATGAAGAATTTGATGGGCTTTATCAATATGGAATGACACTCGGAGAAAAGTACTGGATAAAATACTGTTCAACTTGCTCAAGCACATTCACAATTAAAATAAAGGCCATTGAATATCTTCCTGTTTTCACCGAAGATGAAACCTATCTTGAAACAACAGCCAAGATCACGAGAATATATAAATTCAGATGGCTCGGAAATGGCGCAGACACTGGAATAGAATTTACATATGTTGCCGGTGAATCAAATGAATCATTCGAAAGATCTCAAACCCTTCCTCCCAATTACATCGAGAAATATCCAGATATAAAAGTTGGCCAACAATACAAAGTTCGAGTTTGGACCGTAGATCATCGCCGAGCTATTCTTGACCTCGATAGCCTGATCAAATAAGCTGAAAGTTAGAATGCTTTTCTTCCCCTCTCTTAACTTTTCTTATCTCGTCTTTAATAGACATTCGCGAAGCATTCGTCGAAGACTGATTTGAACCTCTTTCCGGCTATCCGTTCCAAGCTTCTCGCTTCGCTCAAAGGCTTTCCACTTCTATCCGGGGTACTGATGAACTTCGTTGTTTGAACTACGTTATTGGAAAACCGAAGATTTTATTCCTATTGCCTAATTCCTACTTCGTAATTCCTATTTCATAATTGGAACTTCGTTGCTAAATCGTCGAAGACATTCGCCAGCGGCATTCGCGAAGCATTCCTCGAAGAGATTCGTTTCTCCGCAACAGAAACTGGCATAAAACTAAATTTCAAAAGATCTTTTTATAGCCTCAAGAGTGGGAAGTTGATTGCTAAATTCATCAGGAAGTTCTTTAGAAGTAGTATAACTCGAGACACCAATGGGGTAATTACTTTTTTTCAGAGAATATTCAACAATGGTTCTGTTCTTCGATTTGCAGATGATAATTCCAACTGAATCATTCTCATGAGGTAAACGAACCTTATCATTTAATACCGCTAAATAAAATTCCATTTTGCCTTTATACTCCGGGATGAATTCACCAATTTTTAGTTCAATGGCAACCAAACATTGCAGCGTCCTGTGAAAAAGCAAAAGATCAATAAAATACTCATTTCCTTCCAATTGAATTTTGAATTGACTTCCAATAAATGAAAATTGATTCCCCATTTCAAGAAGGAATTTCTGGACATTATTGATTAACCCAAGTTCAAGCTCCCTCTCTGAATGATTTGAATCTAACTGAAGAAAGTCGAAGAGGTATTTGTCCTTTAGATCTATCGATTTTACAGATTGATGATTCGAGAAACTCGATTGAGCGTGTTGAATATTTAAATGAGTTTTGTTTTCAATTTCTCTCAATAATTGCGTTTTTGTCCATCTTTCAGAATGACATTTTTCAATGTAAAAGCACCTACCTCCTACATCTTTAATCTGCTTTAATATTATGACATTATGCGTCCATGGAATTTCTCGTACCATTGGTACGAGATTTTCAATTTGATAATAATTGTTGTAAAACTGAGACATGAGCCAAAGATTAGAAGCTGAAAGCCCTGTTGATTTGGGGAATTCTTGAAGAAGTTCATCTGATAATTTTCTGACAACATTCTTCCCCCATCCCAATTTTTGTTTTTCGGAAATGGCTTTTCCAATTTCCCAATACAATTCAATGAGTTGAATATTCACCTCTCGCATAGCAGCATATTGCGCCTTGCGAATTTTATTTTTCACCTCCTCAAAGAAAGGTGTTAGAAGTTTTGCGTCCATGATGCAAAATTCCAAATCCCACTTGTCATAAACACCAACTTTTATATGCAAGTTATACGCTGTTTATTCGGATGGACTTCGTTATTGGAAAACCGAAGGTTTTATTCCTACTATGTAATTGGAACTGCGTTATTAAAATCGTCGAAGACATTCGCCAGCGGCATTCGCGAAGCATTCGTCCGCAGGACATTCGTTACTCCTTAACATTAGCTGCCTTCCCAACTCCCTTCTGCATGCCATAAACCCGCATAACTAAATCAAAATTTAATTTCTAATCTATTTACTTTTAAATGTTCGCATGAGCACTTTCTTGTAATTAAAAGTGAATTACAAAAGCGATAAAAACAAGGAAAAAGAAATACGAGGAAACACTTAAACAAATTAAACAAACTAAAAAAGGAACCCAACGAAGAGTTCCTTTAATTCTTTTACTTGATTACATTTCTACGAGAGAAAGAGGCTTTACCAAGTCTATGTGATACAAATATAATCAGAAATTAAGAAATTGACAAAAGAGTATGAAAATTGAATTACGAAGTAAATATTTATCCAGACCAAGATATAACCGTTATCTAATAGCTACTGCCAACAGCAAAGACAGAGCAAAAAGGCTTTACAACTCAAATATTCGTTTGGCCCAAGCTTTCCATCCGCTATTAAGCCAATTCGAAGTAATCCTGAGAAATTCATTAAACACTGTTTTATCTGCACACTTCAGAGACAACGATTGGATAATCAATCAAAAGAATGGATTCATGAAAGACAATTCGCTCCGAAACTCCAATTACTTTCTTAAATCTTCTGTTCAAAAAACAGAGATGAAATTAAAACGACGAGGTATTCCCATAACAAGTGGAAAAATAATTTCAGATCAAACATTTGGATTCTGGATAGCACTCTTTCTTTCTCACCATTATTCATTAATAGGAGGACAATCCATTCACATCTTTCCACACAAACCTGCGCATGAAAACCGAGCGAGCATTAATAACAAGTTAGATAAAATAAAAGATTTCAGAAACAGAGTTAATCATTGCGAACCCATCTGCTTTAATGGACATAAGATCGATTGCTCCGACGCATTAAACATCAGAACAACAATATATACTTTAGTCGAATGGATTGACCCCAACCTCATCCCTTTCTTTGAAGACATAGACAACATTCAGCGTAAGGCTGATCAAATTTTGAAAATATAAATACACCTCGAAGAAGATCATCTCTATCATTTCATCTGCAGGGGATTCACTAACGACCATTAGGTTCAAATAGTGAAACACAAATTTCACTACGTACTAATACGTATTTACTGTTGGAAAATCAATTGAATGAATTTCTAATCTCCATACCTACAACCATTGTTGCGCTGCAATTGCAAGTCACTTTGAACAATTGAATTGAAGCATTTCACCGCTCACCGGCAATTGTATAGCGTCTCATATATTTCTGAAAGAGGATTATCTTGGGTATTCGTTAAATGACGAATTAATTAGATGTTAAGAACTGTAGCGAATACTTCCAAATTGATTGGCTTAGCTATGGTGAATTGCGCAAATAGATAAGTCACAATAAATTTCACCAAAACAACCAAGATACTTAAACAAAAAACGAATATGTCAATATGTATAGCAATAGCAGTTCCTGACGGTATAGCACTTGCTGCCGACAGTCAAACGACTTGGAACCAAACAATCACCCAAGCAACACAGCTTGGAACAAATCATGTTTTTGATCTTGCTCAACCCTTGACTATCCCAATCGGTTGGTCAAAAATGACAAGGAAATTATTTAACCTTAAAATTCAAGACAATACTTATGCAATTTGTATTGCTGGAGCTGCCTTACTTAATCACAAGACAATTTATTCAATTTTCAAAACACTTGAAAAAAGTTATCAAGGTGATGGCACTTTTGACACCGTTGTTAGACATTTTATCGAGGGATTAAAAACGGAGTTAAGAAAGCAACTAAATATTGAAGACCTGGCAACCGCTGCAACAATTATGAATTTAGAATTTATTATTAGTGGTTATGTCGACCATGATGTTTCTAAACCGAGAATTGAAAGTTGGCTTGTTTTCTCCGGAATTGTTCAAATTGCAGGTGCTGGTCTATTAACAACTGGAGAGTTTTGTAAATCGACAAATATTGTAAAAGGAGAACATACTTTTGGCGGATGTTGGATTGGGCGCACAGAGTTCATATCACATTTGGTTACACACACCAATCCACAAATGCCTCCAATTCAAGGTCAATTTGAATTACTTTCTTTAGCGGACGCAGTTGATTACACAAAATTCTTGGTAGACTTCACATGCGACTATCAACGTTTTGCGACGATGGTTCCGGACTGTGGAAAGCCAATAATCAGTGCAACTTTGACACCTGAAAGTTATGACGAACAAATTATTAAATAGAAAACTAGGCATATAAGGCGCTTGGCAAAAAAAGGCTTCAGTGATAAAATGAAGCTTTGAACTTCGTATCAAGTTCATTAGTTGCAGACAGTTTTTGCCTTCGAAACCACTAAATCTTTCAATTGCAAAAAGTCATGCCCAATTACAAACAAAGACAAAACAATCGAACATTAAATGAAACTAAATAAAGAGCAGCAAGACAAATTAATTGAGAAACTCAATCAATTTTGGAAAAACAAAACTTGTGAAGTTTGTGGACAACAAAATTGGATGATTGATGATACACTTTTCGAATTACGAGAATTTCACGGCGGTCGCACCGTTTTAGGCAGCGGCGCAATAAAGCCATTAATAACTATCTCCTGCACTTCATGCGGAAATACTAAAATGATGAATGCTATTCAAATGGAACTTGTAGACCCGAAAAATCCTGAAGGAGTGACGAAAGAGGAAGGAGGTAGCAATGAGTGAATTAAAATTCAGCCAAGACTATGTAGTCTATAAAGCCAAAATGGAAGGTGTTTATCCAATCAAAGAAACGGATTGGACCAGACTCAAAAGGCTTGTAAAAGGAATAATACCAAATAAAAGACTTTTTCAAATTCTATCATCAATCTCCTTTGGTATTTTCGCTTCTGCAATATTTGCATTGATTGGTTTTGAAACAGCAGAAAAGTTAGACGCTTGGGTTATGCCGACGACTTGGGTGATTTTTTTCGTTTCATTTATAGCTGGTTCCGGACTTTTAATTCTTGATGTTAAGCAAAAAGAAATGATAACTTATTCGACTAATGACGTCCTAACAGAAATGACAGAAATAGAAAAATCATTTGACAAACCAGACGACGTACATAAATAACTAGGAATAACATAGTTTTTGTGTCAAGCAGAAAATGTAGTTCTATGCAATGCGCCAATACAAAACTACCAACCGCGGCAATTTATTTACATCGCGGTTTGATCAAACGAAAAACAACCAACTCTAGCACCTCCAATAAATCAATATACCTGCAAATGACATTTGCAAGTATCAACCACAAAGCGTAATGAGTCCCGTCGATTTTCCAATTGGCCTGGCTAGTGGTGGATCACTTGCAATTTGGGCTACAGGATTTATGGCCACGGAACCTGAAATTGATTACAACAATCAACCAACATTTTTAATTGATTGTCGTGCTAGACCTGGCCAATCTGGCTCAGCCGTTATAGCGCATAGAAATGGAGGTATGGTAGCAATAGAGGGTGGTGGAACAGCCGCATTCAGCGGTGCTGTAACAAGATTCTTAGGAATATATAGCGGACGCATTAATGAACAATCAGATCTGGGCATTGTATGGAAAGCAAGTTCAATAAAAGAGCTAGTGGACTCCATCGTTTAAATAAAGCCAAACATATTCGCAAGATACTTGCGACTATTGAAGTCACCGCCTCCACATTGCCCTAGCTTTTAAAGCCCGAATATCCGAAAAACTCCCAAGAAGAATCAACCTTCCACTTTGCATCATATACCTGCGATGATTCACAAGCGTATGTAACACTACGAACTAATACGTATTTTTTTTTGAATTTATTCCTTGGCTAATAAGATCGGTTGAAGAGCAAACTGCTATAACTAATTCCATTCTATTACTCATCTTCTTGAACCTTTCAATCGTTACTTTCCAACCCTGCGGCCGCGTTTATAATATCGAACTAAATTCTGAACAAGCTCAAATTTGCAAACAATGAATTCCACGATTAGAGAAGCTGTAAATAAACCGAGCAATCACCTCTTTATTTTCATCTATTTGAAATTAATCATACACTTCAAAATCTAGTAAATTCAACACTTGTCTTTTGAACCTTGGCATATCTGTTACATCCTCGCTTAAACATAAAAAATTCCAAACAAAACACACGCCTCTACTTAATTCAAATTCGGACATTGCATAGTACGAAAACGTTTTGCGATAATAAAAAAACATAAAAATGGAAGACGAAGAAAAAGAACTCAAAAAAGGACACAAGGCATATTTGCAACGAATTGTCAATCAATTTAAGGAAGAAGCTGAAAATGCGTTGAATTCCATTGATAAATTGAAAACAAGTTTAATAGCTGGCAAAGAAGGTGAGCCATCCTTAATTGATAAATTTAGAACGACTGAATCGGAATTAGAAAGGATAAAAGAAAGCATTCAAACCATCCATGCAGCTATCTTCGAAGAAGATCCAAATGGAGAAACGCTCAACGATTCAATTAAAGAATTTAAGGAGAGTTTTGAAAAAAGAAAGAGTGAAATTATCGGAATTCAAAACGACATACTTGGCTTTTATAACAATTTGTTAGGAGTTAAAAATGAAGATGGCACTCAGACACTTGGCGTAAAACAAAAAGTTGAAGAATGTGTAAAAAATCTTGACACGTTATATAGATCAAATCAAGAAAGACAAGTACAACTTTTTGAAAAGATTGAAGGATTACTTAAGGGTGCAAGTACAGTAGCTCTGGCGGAAGCTTTTAATAAACACAAAGAATCTTTCAACCTTTCGAATATTCTATGGGTTTTCACATTTATTATGTCAATTGCTTCAATGATGACTTTGTCGATTATTGCGTTTGTAAGTTCAAAATACGACCTTTCTGAAATGTGGAAATACACATTAGGTAATTTACCTTTCTTAGGTGGAGCAATATGGCTAGCCATTTATGCTAGTAGACAAAGAAGTCAAAACGTAAGACTCCAACAAGAATATGCGTTTAAAGAGGACGTTGCAAAAATTTATTATGGTTTGAAACAAGAAATAGAGGGATTAGGAGATTCCGAATTGGGGCAAAAACTCAATGAACGAATTCTTTCAATTGTTGTGCAAACTGTTTCTTACAATCCAAGCGACACTCTGGAGAGCAAAAATCATGGAGATAAGGGGCCGCTATTAGAAGCTTTAAATAGTGTTGTCGAAATGGTAAAGGACTTAAAAAAATAATCTCATACAAAAGGAAATGCACACAAGTGGCAACCGAGAATTTAATTCAAGTCTTGTCCTTTATTAAAAAATGCGTTTTTTGGTAGACAGAACAGTTCGGGCACAAACCAACCTCGGTTATTAGGACAACGCCTAAGCGAATCCCTAAGCCGCAAACAGCAACCGATAAAAACGAAGTTCCAATTACGAAGTAGGAATAAAATCTCCGATTTTCCAATAACGCAGTTCCTACTCCTTCACCACAACCTCCGTATAAACCTTCCCTTCATTGTTCATAGCTTGAACAGTGTATAAACCCGATGTGAAACTTTGGAGGTCGAGATCGAGGCGATTGCTGCCGTTTATTTTTTCTGTTGAAACCAATTGTCCATTCATGTTGTAAAGACGAACGGTCCAGTTGTCGTTGGTTGGAAGTTGAATGGTGAGGTTGGATGAGGTTGGGTTGGGGTATAACAAAAGGTCAGTTAAATCCTCGAACTCTGTTATTCCCACTGAGCAACCCGGAATTAAACAACCAAGGCTATCTACTCGAATCATGTAACTATCTTGAATATATCCACCTTGTGGACCAATTCCTGTGTACATATAAACCATACCAAGAGCGGTGATTGACCCATCTGCATTTTCCACGAAATCGTTTAATCGACATAGTGCTGCCGACATATCCAATTCCCCGTAGCCCTCTGGAACATAAATTCGTTTCCACATTAAATTGAAATTGTCATCTAACTTCATGATAAATGCAGCATTGTCCAGAGGCCCCATGGCTGAATCAGGCATAATGTCGTGTCTGCATTCGCCAACACCAATGTAACCGCCTGCTTCTAATTTTTTAAAGCCATGGAGTCTATTTTGAGAATTGTAGTTAACAAGATTATTTGGGTCATAACCAAGATAAGGATCGAAGTAAAGTCTTGTCCAAAGTGTATCGCCCGTTACAGCATCCAATTCACCAATTAAGGGTTGAATACTATATGTTGGATAGTCTACGCATTTATGACCAGCAAAAAGATAATTCCCATTATCCAATGTCGCAAAACCGACAGCACCTAAATTAACGTTATCGCCAAAAGCAATGGTATTTATCCATTGACTTTGTCCTTCGTAATTGAATTTTCTAACATACTGCTGACCATTGCTATCAGTCTGATCTGCTGAATTAGCATATCTCCAGCCGCCTATTAGGAATCCGTCTCCAACATCATGGATACACTTCGGGTTAAAAGCAAAACCAATATCATATGACTGTTTCCAAACATACTCTCCAGTTAGTTTACATTTTACAATTAGAAGCTCATTTGCGCTAAGCAAGTTACCATTGCTACACATCAAATAGATTCCTGTCGGATTTGTAATTGCGCCAAATACTCTCGGATTATCGAATGATAAGGTGTCAAGTGTAATCAATTCTTCTGCAGTTCCATCAGAGTTTAATTTTTGAAGAAAGGGAACACATGCCGTGTTGTTATACAAGCTATAATTTCCAACAACCCATTTCTGACTATCACTCTCCGTGCTCAATATAGCTGTGTTTAAACCTGTTTGAGAAAACTCTTGGGTAATATTCGAGAGTGTTGTATCCCAAAACATAATACCGTTTTCGTTGTAAGCGGCGACGAGAGTAGAGTATCCTTGAATATTAAGATCTAATGCTGCATGTGTAGTTAAAAAGTTGTTTTGAAATTTGGCTATTGCAATACCACCATTAGCAAACCCGGTGTGGTCGTACAATATTGAAAACGGCTGTGCGAAGGAATTAACGGCAAACGCCAGTGGCATTAATAATTGAAATAGAAGTTTCATTTATTCTTTTTACTAATGAGCAATTGAAACGCTGCATGTACCCAATTTAATACCATCCGCAACAAGTTCTGCAATATAAATTCCAGCTGGCCAAAGTTGAGTATTAAGTTCAATATAATTGCTTGATTCACTTAGGTTTTTCGATTCGATTATTTTTCCTTCTGGATTGAAAATGGCAATTATTATATTTTTCGCACCCTTTGGCAAACTGCTGATTAATTTGATATGGTCATCTGCCGGATTTGGGAAAACCGAAATAAAACTAACCTCTGGGACATTTAAACTATTATTAATACTTCTAGCCTTTGTTTGTCCGCCTTCAGGAAGTGCCAAGAATTCTTGGTATATCGGTCCGCCCCAGTATTCTAACATAAGTGTAGCAGTAGCACTCAAAAGATTCTCCGAATTTGCAGATATGCTAATTAGATTCAAATGTTGAGAAGGGGAAAGACCATTTGGCACCAAGCCATTTTGTTGCATATCTAGGGCTATTTTCAATAATTCGCAACGTGCTGGATCTTTGCTCGTTTCGCTTAAAGTAGTGTTGGATAAAGCGTAATCTCCTTTTTCCAAGAACACGGCCGCCTTTTCCCATGGGTCTATGCAGTAAGAAAATGCGTTTAGTTGCTCTATTAACTCTAGCCATGGCTTGTTATCTTCAAAATCACCTGAATAGCATCGTATCAAATCGGATTTAGCATTGTCTTGCTCAGATTTATAGTGGGTTGCATCCATTGCCATGAGTGTGCGAGGGGAAAATCCATTTGGCTGGTTGTTTGAAACAAATGCCTTATAAAAATCAAGATAACTCGAATTTTCTAATTCTGCCATAACGGCTTCTTTCAATGGCGCATTTGCGAGAAGACCCTCAGCCATATGCCAACCGTCCAGTTGAGGAGTTCTATTAAGCGCAGCAATGAGTAATTCGTCAGACACGCTAGGAGATGCATCTATAAGGGCATTACGTACTTCAACACTAGTTTTATTTGGATCATTTATCAAATCTTTTAGTTGAGAGCCTGAACCATTGTTGGCATACCCATCATAAGTACCTTTCAATTGATTGTAAATTTCATTATTATACGAAATTAGATTTTGGTGTTGTATTAATGATTTTTCCGTACTTATATTTTTTCTACAAACATTACCTGCGTTGTAAACCCAATTGTAATTTTGGATATCTAATAATCCAACACCAAAAGTTCGACAAAGTGGCTCTGTCTCTGCTAAGGGTGTATGAATATAATCGTAATATGAGGGGAATTCTTGTTCCATTAGTTTCAACTCTCGTTCAGAGGAACTATTACTATTACTCGGACTACATTCTGGGTAAAACAAATTCCCCGCTGCTTCCTCTTCAGACAAAGTGCCTTGATAGCTTGAATGTGAGGCGTTGTTCCATAGTCCAATTCCGTAATAGTTCAAGCTGGAAGCGTTTCCATCTTCTCCGTAGATATTACAACTCCATTCAAGACCAGGATGGTCATCTGCCTCACCTTCCATAATTCTATTCAGACCATATACCATTGAAGCCGCTTTACATCTATGAAATATATTACGATATATCAATGTTGCATATTCACCAGAATTATTAACAGCAATGCCGTAAGTTTCTTCACCATCATGCGCATCGAAGAAATTTTCTTCAACTTCGTACCCATTGCATTCTTGTAAATAAACTCCGAAAGTCTGCTCTTGATCCAATTCTACTATTTCATTCCAATCAAAATCGTTTCTAATAATTTGTGACTGACCAAAACCGGATAAGAAAACACCTCCTTTATTGTTAAAAAATTGCGCATGCTCAACTGATAGAAGGAACGACTTCATTAAGCCTGCCGAGCGGATGGCATAATTCAAATTTTCAAATCTACTTCTTACTATTTCATTCGACGGACAATCGACTCCGTAAGGAACATTTGAATTACAATAATCACCAACCTTGTAGGTCGACCAAATTGTAAATAGCCCATTTCCCCTTTGAGTTAGCGAAATACCTGGTGCTGAATTTTTAAAGTCACAACCATAAATTTTAACGCCATTTACATCCCACATAGAAATAAAGCATTCGTGCGATTGGTTTTTAAATCGAGTAACATCAGTAATTTCAAAGTGTGTGTTTTTAAATGAGGATCTATTTGCAATTTGGCCCGTGGAATTAAAATTGTGGTATGCCATGAATGAAACCGATTTTGAATTATTAATGAAATTCGCATCTCGACAGAATATCATACCTCCTGTTTTTGACCAATCAAAAGTACCATCTGGCAAAACACGAATGGTATTTATTCCAATTTTCGCCCACTCAATTGTACCATTGTTTATTATCTCAACTACGCCTTGGTTTGATTCAACAGACTGATTCAAATTATGATTGCCCCAAACTTCTATACCTTGCCACAGCCCAGAACATCTGTGTGTGATTGTACCACCATCAAGAATTAACTTTCCGCCGGGTTTCACTATAAATCTAGCACCTTCAGGCATGTAAACGGTGCATGTGATGCGAACTGTAGTCTGTGGTTCAATAATTACATCTCCCTTAAAAATCCGAACTTGATTCCAAAGTAAATTTTGCCCACTCGTAACTGTTGTAGTCAAATTGGGATTATAGGTACAATAATCTTCATAGACATAGTTGATTTTATTGTTAAGAAGTGTTTTGAATATCCGCCCCAATTGTTCCGGAGTGAGCGCATAGCCACAATTATAATCCATCAAATTGTTGGTGCAGCTCGCTGCTGGATCGCAGGTTGTAGGCCAATTAGAATAGCAACACGGGTTTTGAATATTATAAATATTAACCAAGTCAGAATACGAAGGCGTATCCCCGCAAAAGTCATCAGCAGCTCCGCAAAAAGGTGAATTATCCATATTAGAATTTATAGTATGCCCCAATGAGAGGCAGTGACCAATTTCATGCAGTAACAAGCGGCCATTTGACCAATAAGAGTCTGCTAAGGCTGAAGAGCTATTATCATTTAACATAATATTGTAAGCTTGCCAAGCCCCTTTAATAATTACATGTGCACCGGCAGCACCTCCTGCGCCGCAACCGTTACCTCCTGCTCCTGTTGCACAAAAAAAGACATTTATTTCACTCGAAGTATTAACACCATAAGTATTTAATAAACTTGATAATTCGTAATTGCACGCATTATACAGACCATTATCTTCATGAAAATACACACCCATTAAATCTAATCGAAAGTTATAAGGTAAAACAGATGTTGCGTTATTTGGCGGCAGATTCATTTGTTGATTGTTGTTCAGCTGAACATTATTCATCATGTTCACCACCCCTTCTGCCCACTGTTGACCATTCAAAGAATTGTCATTGTCAATACCGTCCCATGTCTCGGCAAAATTATTTGGATTGAACATATCCTCTTTAAGCATGAAGTGAAAGTTCACTTTTACATAGAGAATGGGTGAATAAGAATCTGGCTTATAGTTCAAGTAATTCTGACAATCCGAAATGCCAAGACCACCACCCCCGCCGCCCATCATTAATATCTGCGGTTCATTTGGGGTTCCACAGAATTGTGCCGTAGCAATGTTAATACCGGAAAAGAATATTGTAATTATTACGATTAACGTTTTCGTTTTTAAGCCGAAAATGAAGTTGGCTGGCATTTTTTTATTCATGACTTGATTATTTTGATTCGGTTTTTTCTCTGATTTTTTTTAGTAGAAAGCAAATACTATTTTGAGAGCTATCTAATTCAAAATGACATCAGCAAAATTGTTTTGGATAATCAATTTGTACAATACGCACTTCCTCGTACTTTTCGAATGATCTATTCAAAGAAAAAGTGCCGAAGCACTTTGAAAATTGAGTGTAGTAAAAAGAGAAATCTGAACTTGAAAACTGAACTTTACCGAGGGTTCGAATCCCTCTCTCTCTCCGCTGGAATTAAGACCAGCAAGTAAGACAGTTGGTCTTTTTTATTGTCTTAGACGGGCATCAATATCAGCAGGTTTATCGGTAAGTGAACGCCCCCTCTTCCAGATGGCATAAACCCGCATAACTGAATCAGAATTTATTCTTTTAAGTCTTTAACTTTGAATACTTGAAGTAACCTTCGCGTGCAGACCCATACTTAAAAGACCATTGCTCGACAAAAGAAAAACACAAAAGAAAGAGGCGGAAATAAACCTATAAGTTGATTTTATGAAAATAGTTCGTATATTTGCAAACCATTTATTCGCTTTCCACTATACTGGACAAGCAGATAATGAGTATGACAGATTAATGGAATTATGGACAGACGTAGCCGCTTTAAAAGCTTATGCTGAAGAAAACAAAATTACCGATATCATGAAATTTGTCAACGAGATATTAGAGAATGCAGAACGAATCCAAGACTTTTTGGAGGATATCGATCAAAACAAAGAACCGTTTGGAATGTATTTCGAGCCTTTACAAAACTCGGAGAGAACTAAAATATTGGCTTTCCAAAAGGGAAAAATAAAGAGAAATAGATTGCGATACTATGCAATTAAAATAGACCTCAATTGTTTTGCAATAACGGGAGGTGCTATAAAGATGAGTCAAACGATGCAAGACCATCCCGACACAGACAACGAGTTAAAGAAACTAGCAAATGCAAGAGCCTATCTAAATAAAAACGGAGTTTTAAATGAAGATTCATTTTTTGAACTATTAATTGAACTACAATGACGAACAAAGAAAAATTTTTAGCACTAGTCTCTGAGCAGGATTCAAGGACTATGGAACGCAATAGAGAGCGAATCCGAAACCGCGCCATGTTGCGTGAATCGCAGCAAATTGCTCTTAAAGTCCTCATGAAATTAGATGAATTGGGCTGGACACAAAAAGACCTTGCCAAAGCAATGGAAGTATCTCCACAACAAATTACAAAAATTGTAAGCGGGAAAGAGAACTTAACTATTGAAACCCAGATTAAACTACAGAACATCTTGGATATTCCGGTATTGGCAAGTTATTACGAAAACAAAATGACTGAAAAGGATCAATGGATAGTTACTATTGAAAAGAGAGTAGATAAAATTTCAGCTCAAGAATTTGACTACAGCGATAATTTCCAATCAACAAAAATCTTGAGATTAGAAAGAGCTGATTATTCAACTGAAAATTATCAAGCAATTGCAATATGATAAAAAAAGAAAACACAAAAGTTGGTTTTACTCTTAAGGGCATAAAAACCGAGCAGTTTGCCATTTTCGAGGAGAATTTTGTTCCCAAGAAGGAAACTGGATTAGGTTCTGAATTACAATTCAAACTTGACCAAACGAACAAACTAATCGCTGTTTTTCTTGACTTTGAATTTATGCAGGGAAAGAAAGTTTTTCTCAAAATTCAAGTCAGTTGTCATTTCAAAATAGAAGAAGCTTCTTGGAATTCATTTATCAAAAAAAACAAGTTAATTGTCCCCAAGGGATTTCTCGCACATTTGGCAATGTTAACGACTGGAACATCGAGAGGAGTTTTATTCGCTAAAACCGAAGCAACTCAATTTTCAAAATTTATCGTTCCCACTTTGAATGTGACTGAAATGATAAAAGAAGATGCTTCGTTTGATATTGCTGAGCCATAATGGCTTAAGGGCTCTCGGCTCTCTCCGGCACATCTGAAATTCTCAAATAGCTTTAGCGTCATCTAATCAATCTTTGTAACTATCGAAGTCTTCTCCCCCGAATTACACTATTTTCTTTAAGCCGCTGTATGCGTCCCTGAATGTAAAACCATATGTAATTCAGGGACGCACACAATTTAATGTTCTAGCGCGAGGCGTAATCAGTGATGTTGAAAAATTACGCAATCAGCAAAAAAATCACACCAGATGCAAAAGCCTTTATTTAATGTTGTCCTCCACCCTTTGAATGAAAAGTTTATTAGTAGGTACTGTTTTTTTTTACAGCCTAAAATATTCAAGCACTGTTGCATTTGTAATATCGATTGAAATACTGTCAAGCATTCTTATGACTTCTGAATGCAAAGTTTCGTATTCTGTCTTGTCCATTGGTAAGTAGTTGCCATGAGCAATAGTGTTGCGGTAGTGAAGTAATTGGCCATCTATTAAATTAGATTTTAGTTCATAAGGTGTAAATTCAATACCAATTGTCGCCAGTATTTCTTCAAGAATAGTTGAACTTAAATTTGATCCTGTTCGAATGGAATCTGTTTCAGAGAAGTTTGCCCTTTCTCCCAAATTGTTTAAAAAAAAGTCAACGAACTTAACGTGACATGTTGCCTTATTTGTTGCATTAAATTCATTTATTTTTTGTTTTAATGACAAGGCGAGTAAGTTGTTATTTACTTCTACAAGAGTAAGCCTGCGCGATTTTATATAAATTAGATAAATTTGAGCCGCATTCTTGATAAAACCCTCCCAGTGCGCATATAATATTACAACAGCACATCTTAATGACGTTGGTAGTCTTTTAGGATTAGCTGTTTTTACATCATTATAGAGATTTGACAGTTCTTTTTTTCTCCATGCTAAGTCATCCGAAATGTAATTTTGTAAGTCTTCCTTGGTTCTAATTTTCATGGGACTAAAATTTCAGTTCCTAAAGGTACAATATGCGGAACTCTGGATGTTACATTCACACCACTACCATATTTCGCTTGAAACAATGGATTTGCCCAAATCGATTTTATCTTGTCAGTAAGATTTGTTTGAACTTCAGGGCTGAATTGAATTGCATTCCATGCTTCAATATTTTTACCTAAACCAATCGCAATAGACTCAAAAGAAGCAATCAGAAACTTACCTTCGAACCTTTCTTTGTCTAATGCAAACTTTTTGAAAGACATTTCACCTAATACATCGTCGAGTAATTTAAACGTATTCCTAAATACATTTTCATTACTCAATCTGTCATAGTTCGGATTTTTAGCAATCTCAACCATTTTTTCAGTAATAAATTCACCAAAATCTTGTAAGCCCTTTACATCATTCGGGGCAAGCTGGCTCAAGACTAGAAAACGAAGAGCCAATTCCATATTATATTTTTCATCAATCAATCTTTCTGCTAATGATACTGTATTGAGAAAATGTTCGTCTTCAGATAGGGATTTGAGCCATAAATAGAAATCCTTGTTGAGCATTACTAGTAAACAATTTCTTACTTCTTGATCTGATAGTTTAGATCCTAATGTATTCAAACGTTGAAACAGCTCATATTTTATAGAATCATCGCTTTCCTTTTTTACAATTTTCACATCAATCTTTTCTCTTTTAAAAACCAGTCTTTGTGTCGTGTCTAATGAATTTAGTAAGTCTTCGTTTTCCCAATATTTTCCTTCAAGAGATGGGAGATATGCTGTTTTCACGAGTCTGCTAGGCAGAATTAAATTGCCACTTTCATCTTTTAATATCCCAACAAATTCGAAGATTGTAGACAGTCTTTGCAAACCATCTACAACATCCCAAATACCATCAGGTCTTTGTGAAACAAAAATTGAGGGTATAGGAATTCCGAGAAGAATGCTTTCTATAAGTTTAGACTTTTGTTGCTCCTTCCACCTGAAGAATCTTTGAAATTCAGGATGAATGTCTAACTCACCTTCCTTGTACAGACTTATTAACTCTCCAATTGACATTGGATAACCATCTGTACTTATTTCCTTTTTCTTTTCGTTTATTTCGTCTTGAAGTGCCATGTTATTTGCGTCATTTTTTTACCATTTCAACTAAATTCTATATTTGCGCTATGCTTATTCTAGTTATAATCTTTAATCACTGTGTTCTATTCTACTCCTTCATCACCATCTCCGAATAAACTATCCCATCACTATTCATCGCCTGAACAGTGTACAATCCAGTATTCATGTTTTGAATATTCAATTGAATGAAATTCGATTGGTTAATTTTCTCTGTTGAAACCAATTGTCCGTTTGAATTGAAAACACGAACGATCCAAGTGTCTGTAGTTGGAAGTTGAATGTTTATGTCATTGACAGCTGGATTTGGGAAGAGTTTCAATGAAGTAGATTCAACTAATTCAGACACTCCACTTATTGTGCAACCATTGTACACCTCATCTCCGCAGGCATCTGTACGGATGATCCATGGGTAAATCTCATTCATGTATGACAATGTTCCTGTAAAAACATAGCCCCCATCATTCATCACAGTTAGGTTCTGGGCGCCACTGTTACTTACCAGAAGGCTGTCACCGGGATTTTGTAATTGCAGATTTACAGTATAACTTTTCGTCCATTCAATAGTTTGCAGAGCATTGTTGTATTTGTGTAAAGTATATGTTGGCGCATTCTGGTTTACACTAGCTGTGCCTACAACTAAGCCATCATTAGTAAGAGTAGCGCCACGAATAAATGTATTAGGATAATCCCAAACTTCAGAATTTTCGAAAATCATATTGTTTGGCGAAAGTGAATTCTCCTTTTTAAATATTTTCAACTTTGAAAGATTCGTATTGTTTTCAACTAAAAATTCTTGTCGATAGTTTAAGTAGGAATCGCCATTTGTGCGAACACCACCCATTCCATTATTTTCCCCAAGAAATTCTATTGAACTCAAACTCCCGTCAAATTCAAAAGTTGCAATAAAATTTAAATTCCGATACAACTGACTTCCTAAAACTAAGCTCTGTAAAGCTGTTCCTACAATTTCTATTTTATTATTTTGAATACGGATGGAAGATGGCAAACAACTTTCGTAATTACAACCAATACCTGCGGTCATAAATAACTGGGGGTAACTATATATATTTAAAACATCACCTGATTCGTTAAGGCGAAAGATTCTAAGTTGACGAGATAAACATTGAAATTCACTAGTATAGGTTTCATAGACCCCTGCAGCAAAAATATCGTTTGAATTTGAGTCCGAACAAAATACACCAGGTAGACCACTTTCAGGGTTTGACGACAGGCTCTGAAGATTCTTGTGCCAAACTAAATTGAAATTATCATCCAATTTAATTAGGTCATAAGCAGTACCTTCCACTTGAAATAAATACCCGCCATTGATTTGATTAAGGCCGTTTCCACCTAAGGCATAATTGTAGCCTAAAAGTGGAATACTCTGCTCTATGCTCATAGACAAATCACTATTCACTTTGCAAATTTTCAAAACACTCGGAGTTGCCTCTTCAATTAGTGATAGGAATGTATCATTGTTCTTTTGAAATACACTAGAAATGCCTGTGTTAACTGTACAAGTGTCCATGACATAGTGCCAATAGGTTTGAGCATTGACATCTCTTACCAAGAAAATTGAGATGAATACTAGGGCGAAATAAGTTGTTCTCATTTTTATTGAATTATAAGTTTATGATTTTCAATTTTACCTGTCTTCAAATCACGAATCGTAATCAAGTATATTCCTTTAGATAAGTCATTGGTGTTAATTCGGATTAATCCAAAGTTTAAAATGTACTTGTTCGAATATATTGTTTCACCTAGATTATTTGAGATAGTTATTAAACAATCTGAATAAGGTAGTTCAATGTTGAAGAAATTGCCCGAAGTAGGATTTGGGAAGATTCTTGTCTCAAATTGTAAAGAGCTGGTATTGTTTAATAGACTAGATCTGTTTTCGAGTTCTTCAAAAATAACATCACGAAATGTTGAAATACTATCTCCAAGATAAGCAAAGCAAGCCTGCTTAGAAAAAATTGATTGTACATTATTTGATTGAATAAATTCCGTGTAGCTGACTGTGTCTGACGAAGAAAGAATACTCAACAATGAGAGAAGCTCATTATACTCATCTTTCTCAGAGGGTAAGTAATTAAACCATTGCTCGAAATTCCCAAGTAATTCCCCAGCATCATCAAAACGACCTTCTGAAATAAAATGTAATATTTCTTTCCTGTAGTCAGATTTGAAAGTTGAAGGGAAAGTGTTTTCTTGCATTAACGAATCTTTTTGATGTGCACTCAGAATACTATCATTTGTCATCAAAATTTCATTCAATAGATAATTATGTTCTTCTTCCAAATAAGCGAGTTGATTCATTAAATAGTCTTTCGAAGTCCAAAGATTTAATCCTTGATCAATTATTTGTTGTTCAAAGTCAGAAAGGGCAATAGCGCGAGTATTCAGTTTCTCAACGAATTCGGGCTCACGCATGACTGATGCGTTGTAAGAAACCAATTGAGATAGTAAATAATTTGGGATATTCTGATTGTCGAGTAACTCTGCTATAGATTCATTACTTAACATTGGACTAGACTGAACCACATCATACAAATCGTTCAACGTTGAACTGAAATCTGCGCTTTGAATTACATTTATTAATTCTTCTGTATTTCCACCATCTTTTGTAGCTTGCCAATATTGATTAACCTCCGAGCTCAATATAAAGTTACTACTTAAATCATTAGAGAAATTCAAAGTTGTGCAATCCACCATTAAGTCACTCTGCGGCAGCATATATGTGATTCCAGTAGTTTCAGAAACATTTGGATTACTGCTCCCTGTAGTTTTATAATATTTATGTGGCAAATTTGAATTGAATATATCATCATAACTTTCTCCGCTTTGATTAAAAATATTACTAGGGTCTTTCAAATTAATGTGTTGATCAGGCACACCGGCTAATTGAGTTGTAGAACTACCTTGAAGCTCGACAATGTCTTTCCCATTACCGAAGAAAGCATTACAAGAATATTTAACCCCGCTTTGCAAATCTATTTTGTTTTGGCCTTGGAATTTAATTGCCCTTTTCATTTGTGTAAAAGTATTGCGTGCAATTAGTCCATATTTGGTTTGGCATTGATTTAAAATTATACCATGCTCAGTTATATTCGAAGCGCTTGTAAGAAATGGTGTGGCAGGATAACCAGAGAATGTTCTATTTGTATTTACGTAATTATCAATGAAACTGATTTTGCCAATACAACCATCCAGGTAGCACCCGTAGTGAATGCTATTATTTGGCATTTCACCCGGTAACGGTTCGATTGTGACTCCCCCATTATATTGAATAAATGGGTTGGCAAAAGTTGGAATAAAATTTAAAGGAAGGTTAACAAACCGGCATTTCGAAATTGAAACATTTCCTATACAACCTGATTGAAAAACACTTCGTACACATCTAAAATCGGAATTTTCGATGATTAATTCATTGCCTCCAAGATGAACTACACCCCGAGTAAAACCTCTAAATAGTGAGACATTAGGAGAATTTTGAACCATATTAGCTGGACTTGTGATTCTCAAACCACATCTATTACTGTGAATAGCGCACAACTCTGTTGACCCTATCAAGAAATTTGGCTTATCGTTTAAAAATTGACAGGCATTAAAAACAAACGTATTTTGATTCTTCATTATGCTAATTCTATTTAAATCATGTGAGAGATAATTTGGGTAATTAGAAGTAATTGTGAATTTACATTTTGTAAAAACCGCCGAAAGTTGATTTTGTGTAGATACCCCCTCGAAATTACAATCTTTACCGTTGTCCTCAAATTTAGAGTCCATGCAATTTAGATATACCCAAGGAGTATTACCCAATGGAGTGCCAGCTTGCTGCGTAAACGGAAGACTCAATAAATTGATTCCTCTGTAAGCATGACTAATAACTGATTCTTTTATGGTAATACTTGAAAAATTGAGGCTACTCCCAGTGTAAGAGGAGGAATGAGCAGCTGAAATTCCCTTCCAAGCGTGTGGACAATTGTTTAAATTGGTTAAAGTGGAGGATACGATGTTTAAATCCGCCCCCTCTTGTAGAATTATTCCTTTAAGATTTCCAAATTTCAAGGTCGAATTAAGAATTGTAAGTGTAACGCCTGGCATTACAACAATGTCATTGGTTAAGGTATAATTCATGGCATTCCAAATCGCATTACTTGCTATAGTATAACTAATATTGGAAGGAAGTGGTGAATCATTAATGCAACAATTTAAATTAACACTAAGGTTAACGGGTATTGTTGTGCTACAACCAGATGAATTAGTAATTAAACAGCTATAGGTTTGACTAAACTGGGCATACTGCCCAAGATTAGGTCCAACTCCTACAAGTTGGCCACTTTGATTATACCAAGAGACCTGATTCGAAGAAGACGTTTGGGCGCTTAAATAAAATAAATCTCCAACACATTTCTCTTGAAGAGGAGATACTGATCCTATGGGTAACGGCTGA
This sequence comes from Flavobacteriales bacterium, assembly GCA_044239865.1. Lineage (GTDB taxonomy): Bacteria > Bacteroidota > Bacteroidia > Flavobacteriales_D > Sanyastnellaceae > CAIZGX01. The sequence continues at coordinate 277,931 of JBIIAO010000001.1, read as the reverse complement.
ACACTAACAGTTGCTTGAACCGCGTTAGTGCATGAATTATTTGGAACACTGAGGGTATATACACTAGATTGATTTGGATAAATTGACGCAGGCATATTTTGAGAATTCCAAGATTGTCCTGTATTAGAATTAATAATCCAATTAGAGTTTTGAGGAAGAACCGTCGGTGATAATGAAATGGCTTGTCCTAGGCAAATATTGGCATTTGAAATACCTAAAGTTAGATTATATCCTTGTATGGGAATCAATGTAATTTGGTTTGTACAACTTGTATAGTTATCTGGCGCGGTAACGGTAACAATGTATGTCGTGTTTACAGAAGGATTAACAATCGGAGAGCTACCAAGAGGGGTGTTAAGGCCATTGGCTTGAATCCAAGAGACTGAATAGCCTGGAAGCAAATTATTAATCCCCAATTGATATCCGTTACTAGGTAGACAATATTGCAAAGTGTCATTATAATATGGCTGTCCATTAATAGTCAACTGGGAAGGCATAACCGTAACAGAAACGGGTGGTGTACCAGCTGGGCATTGAGCCTCCACCGCATATTGCCCAGGAGTTAGACTCGAAGAGTCAAAATAGTAAACCCCATTAATCTCTACCACATTTGGTCCGAAAAAAGAATTTGCATTACAACCAGCGCATTCCAAAGCTGTTAATGAATTTTGACAAACATACATGGGTGCACAAATTTCCATTTGATCCGACTGAGCAAATACAAACTTCGTTAAAAAGAAAAACACAAAAAGGAACGTAGATATTTTTTTCATGGAATTACTGTTTGAATAATATTGATTACGAGACAAAGCTGCGCTTTTATCAAAACTTATTCAATAAGCAATTCTACGTACTTTTCTACCCCGCCTCTTACCTCGGAAAAAGCTCTAGAATGTTATACTGGACAGCGAAATTGACCAACTCCGCTTGGTTCTTACATTGCGTTTTTCTATTTATGTTTTCTCGATGCTTGGTAACAGTGCTCTTGCTTATGTTGGTCTTAATTGCAATTTCCTCTGATGTGAGACCCTGTGCAATCAAACTGGTTACATACTGCTCACGAAGCGTAAGAACAAAAGTCGTTTTCTTTCCTGAGATAAATTGCTTGTACTTCTGTTCCGTTAGAAGCTTATTAAATACCATCTTCTTTTTATGAGCTGAATCTACAGCGTTCTTGATTTCAATGACACTCGCCTCTTTAGGTAAGTAAGCATAAATTCCAAGTTTCACTGTTAGCTCTATCATGTAATTCCGAGTGTTCATACTCAGAATAATAGATGAAATTTTCGGATATTTCTGCTTCAATACTTCCAATGTACTCTCCCCTCCCTTCACCGGCATTTGAATATCTACAATTGCTACATCGCACGGATATTTCTTTAGATAGTTCAGAAAGTCTGATCCATTTCCGAAAACACCAATTACTTCAAAACGTTCCTGCCGATCGTCGTTAAGCATATTTCGAAGTCCTTCACGAACAATGGTGTGATCGTCAACTATAGCAACTTTAATGGGATCATTCATTTTTGGGTAACGGAATTAAAAAGTTAATACACGTGAGTTTATTGAAGACATGTTCAATAGTAATAACACCACCTACTATAAGTATGCGATTCAACATGGAACTGCATCCCTTCCCTTGCCCTTTGCTCGCTTCTTCCATAAACTCGTCCTGAGAAAAATGAGAACCATCGTGCGTAAGGGTGATGCTTAATTTCTTGTTTTCAATTTGAATCATGCATTCCATTTTTCCAGGACACGAATGATTCACAGTGTTATTCATAGCCTCGCTTACTGCGCGGAAGATGCTCAATTCATCGAGCAAGGGATATGAAATTTTATCTTCAACTTCCGAATGGAAATCAACTTGCAACTTTTCAGAAGCTAGATCCCTGAAATTACTTTCTATCGATTTCAGCAAACCCAACTTCTTAATTTGCGAAGGAAAAATTAGGCTGGAATAGTTTCGAATATCGGCCGAAAGATCATATACCTTCTCGGCTATTTGTTCCAATTGCTCGCGAGTAAACGTATAAGAGTCATGTTCATTGCTAACCGGCTGAATTTGATTCAGTATTATTCCCAATTGCGGACCAAAATCGTCGTGCAAATTATTCGAAAGCTCTTCGCGCTCCCTTTCTTGCGCTTCCACAATGGCTCTTTGCATTTTCTCTTGAAATTCCTTTTGCATCTTAATTTTCGACACATACAATTTGGCTATTTTCCAAATTGCCACAACTAGAAGGATACTTATTAGAAATGAAAAGATCGAAGCAAAGACGTAAATCTCATTTACCTGTATCATAATTTATTTTTTTCACTTTAAAAAAGAACAAGGCAAAAAGAGAATCGCGAATGATATTGCTTCCGACAGCTACTCCAATTCGCACTTGCTGAAAGAGCTTAGGAAATTCTATAGAATCATCAATATTTGTAATCATATCTGGAATCAACATTGCCGACATAAAGAAGAATATAGCCAAGACTGGCAAAATATTAAGATCAATTTTTAAAGAATCATCAACTGCTTTAAAAACTAAATTGAACGCAGTATGCAAAGCGTACAATCCAATAATCACTCCTGCAAATAAATTAATGTAATCGTTTTGACTCAAATAATTATTAAAAAAACAAGAAGAAATCTGCGTAATTGAAACAATGAAGATAGCTGCCAAAATCAGTTTTTTGATTTTTAAGCGAATCGTAGAAAATGAATTAAGAACTAACACGCTTATTACACGTTCGATAATTAAATATAAACTAAAAACAACATACGTATTTTGGCCATATTTTGCCAACAAAAGCCCAATCAAATCCGCTAGGAACGAGAATATTATAAGACTCGCAATAAGTATATGGATCTTATAAAGCTTTTGAACCCGTTGATAAATAAGTAATACGTACAATGGGAATAGATGAAAAACAACTTCAAAACAAACAATACCCGACATCAAATATCAGAGTTCAACGGATTGAGTTTACCACAAACGGGGGGACAATTAGGTACTCTGTCAACTATTATTCCCTGTGCCAAATCATCGCCGTTCTCGTCAACACCAACAAGCACTATTTGTTTTTCATCTTTTTCATTTATTGCATAATAAATACGCATTCCCATGCATCCTGTCTGATTCAGAATAGCATTCACTAAATTCTTACCTACAGCATGACCAATGGTATCACCAACGTTAATCGTTGCACGGTAGTTAGCCGTCATTTCAGCACCTTCTGCAAGTGTAATAATAGCTCCTTCGTTTCCTGTGAATGTCATAGTAATATGTTTTAATTGGTTTGTTGCTAAAATAGCGAAGACCTTTTCACCGCGATCAAATAGTCGAAAAGTTATTTCAAAGATGTTTGAACTCTATCTACTATCTAACCCCCTGTTTATTATTTGCTTAGAAATAAGACCCGTAATATCGGCTATCGAAAAAACATACGTAGAAGTACGTATTTGAATTGACGCGAGTGAGCTTTTAGTCTCACAAAAAATCTACGCGACAATGCGTATTGACCTTCGGCTTGCATTGTATGTACTTCGCTTCATTAATATTTCAATTTTATTTCAAACCATAATTTCTTTTTAATGAAACGTCTTGTATCCATCTTCTTTGTCGTTTGCATGGGAATGTCTGCTCAAGCGCAGCAACTCGATTTTTCAAATTACTATTTGAACTACGGCAAACACATTCACGATTTTTCTTCTTCGGAACAAGAAGGTGAAACCGGCGAAAGTGAAAGCGGACAAGCTGGTAAATCCTACGAATACATGTTTGATCGTATGCATACGAAGCATGGTTTAGATCCTGTGCAATATTTCAAAGTATTGAAAGAAGAAAGTGAAAGCGTACACGCCTACCGCTCGCTAAATACCAATTTTGATTGGGAATTTATAGGACCAACAAATTTAACAAGCAACTATACGCATCATCAAGGACGAATCGATTGTTTTGCGACGACTTCTTCTAACCCAGGTGTAATTTGCTATGCGGGATCACCTACTTCGGGTATTTGGCGAACAACCGACTCTGGTGCCAACTGGAGCAATGTTACAGATGGACAAATTCCCATGGCTGTTGGTTGTCAAGACATAGTTATAGATCCTAACGACGACAATATCATTTATGCATCCATTGGTTTAAGCGGAGGTATGGAAAATATACACGACATTGCTTATTACGGTTTGGGTATTTATAAAAGCATTGACGGTGGTAGTTCTTGGCAACCCACTAGCTTAGATTTCGGGACTCAGGTTTGGAACGACAACATCTGGAAAATTGAAATAAACCCCAATAACTCAAATCAACAATATGCCATTTCAAACTTTCAAGTCTTTCGAACGAATGATGCCTGGAATACCTATGAAATTATTTTCGGAATAAATGCCCTAAACATTGCAGACCCCCTCGATCAGTCCGTGAACACCTCCACACAAACTGCTCTAACTTCTCATTTGACCCAATCGTGCGCATACAAGAAAAAGATACTAGTAGACTTAGATGTGAACTTAAACAATTGGAACGAAGTAATTATTTGTTCCGCGGGTCAGCAATCTTACTCTTTGCCCAGCAATAATGGTTTGAATCTTTATAAATATCATCCGGCCGAAGTTTGGCACAGTTCCAATGCCTATGCAACAAATCCCAACTCGGTTAATTGGGATTTTGTCTCACAACTTGCAGATTCAAGTCCTTCAAATAGCCCAGTGAGCGAAATTGCAAACGTTAGTTTTTCAATTTTCAACGAAGGAGTCTTTTATTCTCTCGAAAAGAAATTTGGGAGTACACTATCTAAAATCCATAAAAAAACAGGACTCAATTGGATTTTACTTTCAAATATAGCCTCTGGCGCTTCTGAACGCCAATGGAAATTAGAATTTGAGTGTTCACCAAATATTGGAAATTATATATATATCGGAGGTACCCATTTAAGGAGATATGACATTCAAACCAATCAGTTTACAGGTATTCCTCCTACCGCTGGTTATCAACCTCATGCAGATATTAGAAATATCATTGTCTCTCAAAATGGAAACCTTTCGGAGGACTTAGTTTTCGCATGCGAAGATGGTGGAGTTTCTAAAATAATCAGTTCAAGCCAAAACATTGCTGTTTATAATTTTAATGGCACTGGTTTAGGTGTTACACAAATTTATGGTTTCGACATTTATCAGCCAAACATACCTTTTCTTGCAGGGGGCTCTCAAGACAATTCAGTAGTTTATTTCAAGAATAGTTCTTTCTACCAAGGTTTAGGTGGCGACAGATATGACGGGATTTTGCACTACGAGTCCTTTCCTGATTATTTTTTTACTAAATATCAAGGTGAGCCAGACGTATTTAACGGATTGAATCTTTATCAAGTAAATTTAAATGCCAACAGCGCTTTCCAGCCTGCAAGTAGTTCAGGTCAATTAGGTGCATTTAAAGCACGTTGGAACGCGCCATTCGATCGCAATTGGCAAGATCCCAACTATGCTTTTGTCGGTGGTATAGGGAAAGTAGGTAAGCTAAAATTTGCACCGAGTCCAATTTTTTCAGAATTGGTAGTTGATTCGTTAGCCTCGTCACCCATTCGGGCATTAAAGGTTTCGAAATCGAATCCGAACGTCATGGTTGTGGCCAACGAAGGGGCATACTGGTCTGGAGCAGCAGAGAAAAAATTGTACATCACGCGCAATGGAGGGTTAACATGGTTAGACATTACTGCAGCATTTAACAGTTCATCAGCAGTTGATTCACTCTTGCAATACTACGGCATTAACGCTTTAGAAATTGACCCGCAAAATCCTGGTAAAATTTACATTGGACTGAACGGTTCAGAGGTAATTTCTACAAATCCGCTTAAGAGATTTTTCGAGTTGAATTTAAATCTCAGTTTGAATGATCAGGATATCATTGACAATGCTACTGTTGTTAATCTATCTATGGGCTTGCCGCGTTTACCGATTAACGATTTGCAATTTGCCCCTACTCTGGAAAAAGATCTATTGGCTGCCACAGATATAGGTTTATTCTATTGTGACCTTACACAGCCTCAGCCACAATGGAGCAATGTGAATCAAGATTTGCCGAATTGTGTGATTACCGATATCGAATTCGATGTTTTTCACAACGAGATTTACATTTCTACTTTCGGCCGAGGCTATTGGAAATCTGCGATGTCTTGTGCGCCAATGGCTGATTTGCATATTACAGCAAATTCACAAATAACCATACCCACATTAGCCAATCACTCCATTGTTGTTGAACCGGGTGTTGTGTTTACCGTAACCTCTACCCTTTCTTTTGTTGAAAATGCACGACTAATCGTGGAGCCCGGAGGAAAATTAATCGTGAATGGCGGAACATTAACCAACGGTTGTTCCAACGCTTTTTGGGAAGGGGTAGAAGTGCGTGGACACTCCAATTTAAGCCAAACACCAGCGAACCAAGGAGTAGTAGAACTGAAGAACAATGCACGAATCAATCACGCGAAATGTGGAATTCGAACCGCTGAAGTACTAATTGGTGAGGATACGTGGGAGTATAATTGGAATTCAACCGGGGGAATAATAAAGGCGGAAAATTCCATGTTTCTCAATAATATTAAGGACGTGGAGTTTCTCTCTTATTCCAATCTTCAAACGAGTAATGGACAAACAGAAGAAGAAAATAACGTTTCGTATTTTTCAGGCTGTCGGTTTTTGGTAGATGAAGAGCTATTTGGCATCTCAAGTCTGAATTGCCGCGTTTCTTTGTTTGAAGTAGACGGAGTAAAATTCGTAAGTAGTGAATTTGAAATTGCACAAACTTCGCCCTATTCACAGAGTAATGCTGGAAGTGGAATTTATTCTTTGGCATCAAGTCCGATAGTTCGAAGTACATGCATTTGCACGCCGAACTCCTTTAACGAAGGGAACCCTTCTGACATTACGGCACAAACCTTATTTACAACAAGCAGCGATTACACGCACCCTTCGCTGTTTCGCAATTTTAAATACGGAATACGTCTCTCTGGAGATGGTGGGATTCAAAATCCCGTTATTCGCAACTCCGTTTTTCAAGACAACCAATACGGTATTTGGGTGGGCGCACAAAATGCCACAACCATTTACAGAAATAAATTTAAAATATCGGATGTACCAGGGCTTGATCAGTGTGCCGGTGTTTTCTTAGGGAAATGCAATCACTACAATGTGTCGCGGAATGTTTTTATGGGTGAGGTAAATTCGCATTTCAATTCTGTTGGCGTTTATGTAAAAGATAGCCCAGAGAATGCTAACGAAATCTATTTGAACGATTTCGATCAATTGGAGTACGGCATTATTGCAGAAGGTGATCAAGCGGAAAACTCTCCAGTCTTAGGTGGCTTGCAGCTTTTGTGCGGAAAATACAGCAATGTAACTTGGAGCAACTCTGTCGTGCCTCATTCAGGAGAGTCATTTGCTGAAATTGCAATTGACCAAGGGCATCAGACCTATCCTCAAGTTACCTCAAGTTCCGATTTAGCTGGAAACTTGTTTGCGAATGCTTCAACTTCGGCTACCCCTTTTTCGGATTACTTCAATTGCATGGGATGCAATATCATAAAGTATCACGCGCACGATTCAAATTCCAATAGTGCCGTGGTACCCGTTAATATCACAGGCAATGTATTGGTAGATGAAAACAATATTCCGTTTACTTCCAGATGGAATGCTTGTCCGGTTGAACACGCGTTGCTTCCCGAAAAATCGCTTTTGGTAGAACTTGTTGAATTGAACGATTCAATAATTAATGTAGAGAAAGCGCAATATTACCAATTGATAGACGGTGGCCAAACTGGAGCTGTTGTTTCGTTTATTTCAAATCTCGCTAATTCAAGTGCTCTTATTCGAGAGAACTTACTTCCGTTATGTCCGTATTTAAGCGTAACAGCCCTAGACACCTTGTTGGACCGTTCGGCTTCAATGAACCCATGGCATTTATCGGAATTGCTTATCGCTTGTTCTCCCATAGACCCTGTTCTATTGAAGCGCATCAACGACGAAGTTGCATTACCAAATTATTTTCTTGGATTAATTAACGAGTATCAAGACGGGGGCAACGAGCGTTTGCAAAAAGAAACGATGCTAAAAGCGGCAAATATCAATAAGAACCGAGCATTTGGTAAATTAATGGAACTTGAAGTATCCAGCGACTCCATCGCACGAAATTATTCTGAATTAGAGGCTCTCTTTGAAACGAATAATGACATCTCTGAATCTAGCATGCTTTACGAAATTTATAGAGCACAAGGAAAATTTGAAGAAGCATCTTCGGTATATGAAGCCTATTTGCGTGACACGCTTTCTGCCGACGAAAATGCATTGAATGACATCATTTTTGATCTTTCGAATAACGGGGGGTATGCATTTGCGGATTCAAGTCAACAACAAGCGCTTCAATCTTTATTAAATTCAGAAGAATCAATTCGAATGCAAGTAAAATCGGCATTAGAATTAATGACTAAAGAACCGTTTGAATGTGACTTCATTTACCCTGAAATTCCAAAATCGAAAAACAACGAAATAACAGAAAAACCAATTAAAATAAGTTTATTAGAAGTATACCCCAACCCGGTGAGCGATGACTTCTCCGTTGGTTTTGTTCTTCCTGCTGACCAACGAAATTCAATGCTCAACGTTTATAACGACCTTGGGCAATTAATAGAACAAGTAGACCTATCTAAAGACAATGGTATTCATTACCTAAACGCTCGTAATTGGCAGTCGGGTTTGTATATCTTAGATTTGATTGCGAATGGCAAAGTGGTGGAGTCTAAATCAATTGTTGTAAAGCATTAATAATTCAGCGAAATGAGAACATACTTGATGATATTTTTTCTGGGTTCTTATCAGATAATGAACGCCCAAACAACATCAGCTTTGCCATTGCCGATTGACATGCATTATGTTTATCTTAATACTTATGGTCAGCACTGCAATTACGGAGTGAATCTAGTTGAATCGGATTTAGGTCCAAATGGTCTACCGGGGGTAACTTACTATACAGAGCAAGCAGTTCCTTTGATGTATTGTCCAAATGAAATAGAGTGTGAGGCTACAACCAATGTTTACAGTGATCTTAGCCAGGTTGGAAATAAGTGGTACAGAAATGATTACCTCTGGTTCGATTGGGATAATCAAGTTGGGGACGCTTGTCAATTGGAATATCTAGATAATATTATTGATTGTATAATTGTAAATATTGATACCATTACATATGCAGACGGAATCCCGAGAAGGCAATACCACATTGTTGATGGATTATCTGGAGAGGAATTACCAATTATGGGTTCATTTGTACCATTTACCTTTATTGAAGGAATAGGCACAAATAATATGGGATTAGAGTATCAGACTATTGAGACTATGCAATATTTGGCTTGTGTATACGATAAGAATGGATTGCAATTGATTCAAAATGATTTGACTTCACAATTCTCAACCGACTGTTGCACGGCAAATTCGATTAATGAATTTGCGAGCAATATTTTCTCAATCTACCCAAGCCCCGCCTCCAATCAAACCTACCTTCAATTCAAATCCGCACACATTCCGCAAACCATTCAAATCTTCAACGCAACGGGACAGCTTATGCATACCGAAAAAGTTTTGGGCAGATTGCAAATGCAAGTGAATGTCTCAAACTTCGCGACTGGCATTTACATCGTTCGTGCATCGTTTGAAAATGGGGAGGAAGTGAATGAGAGGTTGGTGGTGGAATAGGAACTTCGTAATGGGAAAATCGGAGATTTTATTCCTCCCGATAGCTATCGGGATTCGTAATTGGAACTGCGTTGTTAGAACATAGAAGTTATTTCAGTAAATCTCGGGACTTCAAATTTTGCAGCACAGTCATTTGCTGAATAGCCAGTTGATTTAGTTTAACAAGCCTTTCTTTTTGTTCTAATTTCTCTTGAATAAGTAATGAGTTAATATTCTCTAAATTCGACAAGCAAATGAGTTCATTCATACTCGCATGATCACGTATGTTACCCTGAAGACTTGGATTGAAATCTCGCCATTGACGAGCGGTAATTCCAAATAATGCGACATTTAATAAATCAGCCTCATTTGCATAAATGGTATTCACTTGTTCTTTGCTAAGCAATTTTGGTACTATGAAATCTTTGATTGCTTGCGTATGGATATGGTAATTGATTTTTGCCAGTTCCCTTTTAACGGACCAGCTAATTTCCTTTTCCTCTAATTTCTTCAATCGTTGAAATTCCTGAATTAAGTATACTTTGAATTCTGGACTAATCCACATTGCAAATTCAAGTGCTATGTCCTTGTGCGCGTAGGTTCCTCCATATCTTCCCGATTTAGAAACTATTCCAATACCATTGAATTTGTTCGAATATTCTTTAACACTTAACTTGAAATTATTAAGCCCCGATTTCATTTTAACTATGGCGAATTCGCCATAGTTAAAAGTTGAGTTATTCACCATTTCCCAAATTCCAAGAAATTCAAGTGTGTTTCTATTACGCATCCAATCCGAAACAAAGAACTGTCCGTCCTTGGCGGATAGCATGTCTGTGATGCAGATATAATCTTCGTTGTGAATTTTAACCATTCTCAATTCTGTTTCCTTCACGAATATTTTGGCCATTTCTTTTTTCCACAAAGTTGAATTGACCAATTAGCATAAACACCAACTTTTATATGCAGGTTATATGCTGTTTATTCGGATGAACTACGTTGTGGGAACTACGTTGTTTGAACTTCGTTGTGAGAACTACGTTGTGAGAACTACGTTGTTGAAACTGCGTTGCTATAGCGTCGAAGACATTCGCCAGAGGCATTAGCGAAGCATTCGTCCGCAGGACATTCGTTACTTAGTAACATTCGCGCTTCGCGCATTCTTCCCTTAATAAAGAAGATAATCCTCTCCCAAATTCCCGCGCTTCTGCAACTTCAGATCTTGAAGCAATGGCGACTTAATGTTCAGCTGAATGTAATAACTCTGACGAAGTCCGAATGGAACAACATTCGCGCTTAACTCCCAGCAATGTAAATCGACGTGCAGTCCAAAGGTTGTCGTAGTCATTTCCTTCGCGTTGAAATCGTATCCGCCGTTGAAACTCAACGCCAAGCGTTTCGCAAAGGCAACATCGCCCATGAACGTTATCGCCTGCGTATAAATCGTGCTGTCGCGCTGTTGATCAACCAACCACTTCTTGCTCATGCGCAAATTGTAATTCACACTCAAATTCCAAGGAACATTGAAGTCAATAAGCGCGGCTTGGTTGGTAGAAAGAATCTCCTGCTGCTGAGGTGTAACAGCTGGATTGGCCGACGCCTGATTAGAACTTGGCTTCGCCTGTTTGCTGCGCACAACAATTCCCATCGCTAAATTCGTCCCTTCCATGCGCGCAATGCCCTTTCGCGATTCATTCAAAAACGTATCGATCTTTCGTCCCAACGAATCGCGATCATACATGCTGTAAGAAGACGAATAGTTCAAGGTCAAGAATTTTCCAACCGATGTAAAGGCCGAGAAATTCACATTGCTCCACTGTAACGAGTCGGCCATGAAGTTGCGCGATGCACTGGTTCTAAAACTGTCAATGATCTTCACCTTCTTATACGAGACTTTCGCTGAAGATTCATCGCGAAACTTCGCTTCAATATTCTGATTAACCGAAAAATTCATGTTCGCGGTTTGCGAAGAACTCGTGGGTGCAAACCTTGCCGCATCGAACGCCGAATACCCCAAGAACTCTCCGTTCACGCCATAATATCCAAACTGCTGAAAATTCTGATAAGGCGTATAGGAGAACCCTACGTTCGGCTGAATCATGTGTCGAACCGCTTTCAACTTCTTTGCTCCCTTCCTCACAAACGTTCCGTATATACGCGTGTTCGCCGATATCTGCGTCGACCAATTCCCCGCTGCTTTGAATCCAGCCACCGTATCCAACTGCGCATCGCTAATCGGAGAAACCACTTTCCATGTTCCATACCCTGTGAACGTAGCAGACGGATTCAATGTTAAAAACTGTCCCAACTTCCACGAAGTACTCGCGGTGCTATTCAAGCGAACACCACTCGTTGCCTTGTTCAACAATTCACTCATGGTCAATTGTCCGAACTGCTGCTCATAGGCAGAAAGCTGTTGCTCGGTATTCAACGAGGCGTTAATTCCAATCGGAGATTTAGGGAAGACCTTTTTCAACAAATTAATACGCGACACGTTGAACGCCGCGGATGGCAGGGTAATCTGAACCAATCGCGATTGCGTGTTCTGAGTATGATTCGCTGAAAGCGCCAACGAAAAAGGTTTTCCAGGAAACGACTTCGACCATTGCACCGCAGAGTTGAAGGTGCTCGTTAAGAAGTCTTGTTGCGTAGCGTTCAAGTTATTTCTGAAATTCTGAGAGCTTCCCAAATTCACATTCGCGTTGAACGATTCATTCGGACGAGCCTTCGGATCTTGCGAGTGGTTCCATCGAATGTTGAAGGTCGACTGCTGCACATAATTCGGCAACTCGCGGAAACCCGTCTTGTTAATCGTTCTGGAAATATTGAAAGACCCTTGATACTTGTATCGCTTCTTGTAACTCGTAATATTCTTAATGCTCCACGACCCGCCCGTATAAACATCAAACAACAACTTCGTGTCTATGTGATCGTTAATGGGGAAATAGTATCCCAAGTTCTGAACGAAGAATCCCTTCGCCCTTCCGTTTCCATATCCAGGAATTAAAATGCCATAAGTACTCTCTTTTTTATTCGGAAAGAATCCAAACGGCAATCCCAAAGGCACAGGCACTTTTCTGAATTGCAAATAGAGTGGTCCGCTCACAATCTTTTCATTCGGTATAATAATGGCCTTCGACAATTGAAAATGAAAATGCGGATTCGGATTCGAACACGTCGTGAATTTTCCTTTTCGAATATGAATGGTCTTGTCTACCTGCATCTTTGAAATGGCAGTGTGCAAATATGCACTGGCCTCTTCTGTGCGCACCCCGTAGCTGATTCCCCTTTTCGATTTAAAATTATATCCCAACGAATCTTCTTCGAACGAAGTCTCTCCCTGTGTGAACACGGGCTTTCCCGTGTAGACACCTACCGAGTCTTTAAAACCCTTCGCGAATGCAATGTTGTCGGTCAATGAAAACGCGATATATCCAGCCTTCAACTCTAAATCGCCGTAAGTAACATAAGAGCCCAATCCGTATAAATACACTCGGTCATTGATCAAATCCATCACCGTACTGTCCTTCCCGAAATAGTGAACTTCCTCCATGGCCTGATCTTCAGAAGAAAAATAAAGGGTATCCACAGGCATAGGCGACAATGAATCAGACTGCGCAGAAAGCGGGTTCAATAAGGAGCTTATCAACACCGCACACGTGAAAATTAGAGCGCATCTGAAGTTCATGCCTTCACAAAGAAAAATAGTTTTGTTTAAATTGCGTTTACGTGTCAAAGCTATGCTAAACATTCGAGATAATAAACCCATACAGCAGATGCATAAGAAAATAGTGTACATTTTTATTTTCGCTCTTGTTTTCACTTTGGGAACGGCCTATCGCATTTCGAAGAAAGTAGAAACAACGGATAAAAAGTTTATTGTTGTGTTAGACGCCGGACACGGTGGAACCGACCCTGGCACCTTGGGTACAGGACGCTACAAGACTTCCGAAAAAAACATTGCCCTTGACGTTACGTTAAAAGTGGGAAAGCTTATCGAGGAGAATTACCCAAACGTTAAAGTCGTTTATACAAGAACAGGCGACACCTTCCCTACCCTGAAACGTCGCGTTGAGATCGCGAACACCAACAACGCCGACCTCTTCATTAGCATTCATTGCAACGCCAATCCGAATGCCGAAGCTTCGGGATCCGAGTCGTTCGTGATGGGATTACACAAATCAGAAGAGAGTTTACGCAATGCCATGCGGGAAAACGCTTCCATCTATTTAGAAAGCGACGGCGGGAAAGACTACGACGGTTTCGACCCGAACAATCCAGACACCTACATTGCGATGAGTCTTCGAGAAAATATCTACCAAGACAAGAGTATCCTCCTCGCAAAAAACGTTCAAGATGAGTTTGTAAAGTTGGGAAGAAAAGACCGTGGTGTAAAGCAAGCACCTTACTATGTGGTCACCTTCACGAACATGCCGAGTATTCTGATTGAATTGGGATTCCTTTCCAACCACAAAGAAGAAGATTACCTGCAAAGCCAAGCTGCTAAAGAAGAATTAAGCTCCGCTGTTTACCGCGCCTTTGTCGATTACCAAAGCAAACTTTTCAACATTGCGCCGACTAACCTCCCCCCTGTTGCCGTTCAGAAAGAGGAAATTATTCCGCAAAACATATTCGACGGACTTATTTGGGAAGAGATTCCCGCTGAGCAGGTGGCATACAAGGTTCAGATTCTGAGTTCCGCCACCCCTCTTCAAAAAAAATCAAAGCAATTTAAAGGTTTAGAAAGATTTGAGGAATACCTTAGCAACGGCACTCACAAGTACCTGGTTGGATGTACCCAAAGTTTAGACGACGCCAAGAAGAATCAAAAAATTCTTCGCGATGCTGGTTTCAGCGGAGCATTTGTTGTCGCCTTCGAAAACGGCATCCGAATCAGCAACGAAGATGCCCTTAAAAAAATGCAGAAATGAGCGGTAAAAAAGCACGCAACGAAGTTGTCATAGGAGCAGTTGTTATTGTCATACTTGCCCTTGTTTATTTCGGAGTAAGTTTCTTAAAAGGCGTTAATATTTTTTCAACTCAAACGAGATATTACGCCATCTACGAGGAAATTGGAGGCTTGGAAGTTTCCAGTCCGGTAATCATCAACGGTTTCAAAATTGGTATTGTAAAGAGCATTGAACTTGAATCGAACGGTTCAGGAAGACTCGTTGTTGAAATTGTTTTGAACGATGCAGATGTTGCCGTACCGAAAGATTCTGAATTGAAAATATACGACTCCGACTTTTTTGGAGGAAAAGCCATTCAAATTGTTTTGGGCGACAGTTCGGTTATGGCTAGCACAAAAGACACGTTAATCGCTTCTATCGAAAAAGGTTTTGCAGAAACCTTGAAAAATGAAATCGACCCGATTAAACAAAAATCTGCTGAAATTTTTAAAGGTGTAGATAGCGTTCTAACCAGTCTTCAGCGCACACTTAACAATTCCGGAGCCGAAGGGCTTCCTTCATTGTTCAGCTCGCTGCAACGCACCATGAACAATTTAGAATCTACCTCTGGGAATCTAAACACACTTATTGCAAGCAATGGCGGTAGAATTTCTGAAATCATAAGCAACGCGCAATCCTTAACAAATACACTCAAAGCGAACAACTCAAAAATTGATCTCGCTATTAAAAACATCTCTCAATTCACAGACACACTCTCACGCATTCGCTTAACCACAACGCTATTTAAAGTGGATAAAGCCATGGGACATTTCGAAGAGGTTATGGCCAAAGTAAATAGCGGCAAAGGATCATTGGGTAAACTCGTTAACAACGACAGCCTGCACAACGAATTGGTTAGTGCAACACACAGCCTAGACCTTTTGTTAGACGATATGCGCAATCACCCGAAGAGCTACGTTGGATTTTCTTTATTTGGAAGACGTGACGCAGATAAGTTTTCTAAATCAGAATTGGAAGACATGAAAAAAATCATTGATCAGATGATTCAAGAAAAAGGTAGTAAGTAATTCTTCAATTTAAAATCGAAATCATTTATGATCTCTCAAATCATATTCGCCTTACTCCTGGCCACGGCCGGATTCTTCATCTTCAAAAGATATCAGTTTGTAAAGGGAAACATTTTACTCGGACAAAAAGGTCCTGAAACCGACCGCAAAGGTGAGCGTCTACAAACCATGATACTCGTGGCTTTCGGACAAGGAAAAATGTTTTCGAAACCTTTTGTTGCGCTCCTTCACTTCATTATTTACTCAGGTTTTTTAATAATAAATATTGAAGTCATTGAAATAGTTCTCGACGGATTAACCGGTGAGCACCGCTCGTTTGTTGGCTTCGGAGGAATTTACAGGCTTCTCATTAATTTCTTTGAAATCCTCGCGGGTTTAGTCATTGTCGCTTGCGTGGTATTCTTCGTGCGACGCAACGCCGGGAAAATCAAGCGCTTTCAATCCGCTGAATTAACAAAATGGCCGAAGTCAGATGCAAATATTATTCTCATTGTTGAGGTACTTCTGATGTCTGCACTACTTATCATGAATGCTGCCGACAGCATTCTTACCGTCCGCAGTGCAACGCCTGCGCGTGTCCCTTCATTCTGGGTAAGTCAATTCTACCAACCATTGCTCACAGGTTTTTCAACGCACTCGTTAGTGGGCATAAGCCACTTTTTTTGGTGGTTCCACATTGTGGGTATTCTCGGTTTCATTGTGTATTTATCGTACTCGAAACACCTTCACATTCTCTTGGCTTTTCCAACAACCTATTTTAGCAAATTGCAATCGCCGGGGAGTTTGTCGAATGACAAAGCCGTTACCAATGAAGTTAAACTCATGCTCGATCCGAATGCAGTTGTTGAGCCTGTTGACTTCACACGCTTCGGAGTAAAAGATGTTTCAGACATGCAACGGACACAACTGCTCAGCGCATACTCTTGCACCGAATGTGGAAGATGCACTTCCGCTTGTCCAGCGAACCAGACAGGCAAACTTCTTTCTCCACGAAAAGTGATGATGGACGTTCGCGATCGCATGGAAGAAATTGGGAATGCAAAAGCAGCGAACAAAGGCGTTTGGGTGGAAGATGGAAAGAGCCTCATTCGCGATTATATTTCTGAAGAAGAAGTTTGGGCATGTACCACGTGCAACGCATGCACAGACGCTTGTCCGATAAACATTAACCCCATGGAAGTGCTTGTAGATCTTCGCAGATATTTAATCATGGAAGAATCTAAATCGCCCGACAGCATTACCTCTATGTTCAACAACGTAGAGAACAACGGAGCGCCTTGGGCTATGAGTGCTATGAATCGTGCAGACTGGACAAACGAATAATTCGAACAACATGGATTTCAAGATACGTACAATGGCCGATTGCATGGCCGAAGGAACAACACCCGAAGTGCTTTTTTGGGTTGGATGTGCAGGAAGTTTCGACGACCGCGCAAAAAAAATTACCAAAGCCATTGCGAAGATTCTTCACCACACCAACACATCGTTTGCGATATTGGGGTCTGAAGAGTCATGCACAGGAGACCCAGCGAAGCGTGCAGGAAACGAATTCCTCTTCCAAATGATGGCCATGCAAAACATTAGTGTTTTGAATGCTTACGAAGTGAAGAAGATTGTTACCGGTTGCCCGCATTGCTTCAACACATTAAAAAATGAATATCCTGAACTGGGAGGAAACTACGAAGTGGTTCACCACACCCAACTCATTCAAGAATTATTGAATACAGGAAAATTGAAAATTGAAGGTGGGGAATTCAAAGGAAAGAAAATAACCTTTCACGATCCGTGTTACCTCGGAAGAGGAAACGGAGAGTATGAAGCGCCACGTCAACTCATTCAAGCACTCGATGCGGAATTGGTTGAAATGAAACGTTGCAAAACCAACGGATTGTGCTGCGGTGCAGGCGGAGCACAAATGTTCAAAGAAGCTGAAAAAGGAGATAAAGAAGTTAACGTTGAACGCATGGAAGATGTGCTAGCCGTGAAGCCTAGCGTTATTGCAACCGGATGTCCGTTTTGCAACACCATGATGACCGATGGCGTGAAGCACTTCGAGCAGGAGCATACTATAGCAGTGAAAGACATTGCTGAATTAATAGCAGAAGCAGTAGATTTGTAAAAATAGTTTATCATGAAATTATTAGAAGGAAAAGTCGCTATCATTACTGGCGCATCTCGCGGAATAGGAAAAGGAATTGCTGAAGTGTTCGCCGATCAGGGTGCCACTATCATATTCACCTACGCATCATCAGACGAAAAAGCACGCGCATTCGAAGCAGAATTAGCCGCGAAAGGCGTGAAAGCAAAAGGATATAAAAGCGACGCTGCAGATTTCAACGCTGCGCAAACCTTGGTAGACGATGTGGTTGCCGAATTCGGAACCGTAGACATCTTGGTGAATAATGCCGGAATTACGCGCGACACCCTGCTCATGCGCATGAGCGAAGAGCAATGGGACGATGTCCTGCGCGTGAACTTGAAATCTATTTTCAACCTAACGAAAGCGGTGATCAAACCTATGCTGAAAGCACGCAGCGGTTCAATCATAAACATGAGCTCTATTGTTGGAGTTACTGGAAACGCCGGGCAAGCCAACTACGCTGCATCGAAGGCGGGTATGATCGGATTCACGAAAAGCGTTGCGCAAGAATTGGGTTCTCGTAACATTCGCTGCAACGCTATTGCTCCTGGATTCATTGAAACCGAAATGACTGAAAAGTTAGATCCGAAAGTAGTTGAAGAATGGAGAAACACCATTCCGTTGAAGCGCGGAGGAACACCAATCGATATTGCAAACACTACTCTTTATTTAGCATCTGATTTAAGTTCTTATGTAACCGGACAAACGATTCACGTTTGCGGCGGCATGCACATGTAAACTATGGCGCACCTAATCACTCAAGCATCTCCATGGCTTCTGAGCCTATGTGTTTGGGTAGGGTTAGCCTACGCTGGAATCCTTTATTTTTTAGGGAATTCGAAAGAATCATGGTCATTCCAATTTAAACTTTTGCTTTCAAGCTTGCGATTCATTGTAGTTGCACTGCTCGTTCTTCTTCTCTTTCAGCCCCTATTAGAAACTACAGAAACACGCGTTGAAAAACCTGTTGTTGTATTGGCCTTAGACAACAGTCAGTCCATGATTTCCACCAAAGATTCTAACGAAGTAAGGACTACTTTTTTAAATAATTGGAAGACACTCGCCGAAAAATTAGGCGCAGATTACGAAGTGGTTCCATTGCTTTTTGGAGACGATGTTAGCAACGGCGACAGTGCATCATTCTCGGATCAAATCACTCACTTCGGAAAATTACAACGCTCAATAGACGCGCGTTTCAGCGGACGGAACTTGACCGCTCTAGTTATTGCAAGCGACGGACTTTACAACAAAGGTCCTCACCCTGTTTCCATTTTGAAACAACTCAACATACCCGTATTTACGGTAGGTGTAGGAGACACTACATTACATCGCGATTTGTTAATTTCGAATGTTAGTGCGAACAAAATTGCTTACCTCGGAAACGACTTCCCTATTCGATTAAACATAGAAGGAAGAAAAGCACTCGGTAAGAGCACTGTTGTTACCGTTTCTAAAAATGGTGTTCAACTCGCTTCTCAAAGCATTAGCTTTTCTTCCGAAAGAGAATTTAAAAATATTGAATTCTCTTTACCCGCCAACCAGGTTGGCATTCATGCATACACCGTAACCATTCAGGCCATTGACAGCGAAGACAACACAAGTAACAACAGCGAGCAGGTGTACATCGAAGTCATTGACAACAGACAAAAAGTATTAATTCTTGCGAATTCCCCTCATCCAGATATAACCGCCATTGCAGAGGCTCTCCGTCTTCAAGAAAATTACGAAGTAACTGTTCAAACTGTTGATCTGTTCACGGATAACGTGAACAAATTCGACATGCTTATTGGCTATCAAATTCCATCATTGGGTGGGCGAGGAAACAACGTCATTCAAGAGGCTTTCAAATCGAAAATCCCTTGTTGGTTTATACTCGGTGCACAAACAGATTTCAACGCATTCAACGCGTTGGGAAGTGGATTTTCATTGAACGGATATCAATCAAAACTTTCAGACATCAATGCCTCATTGAATCCTTCATTCAGTTACTTCTCTTTATCGAATGAATTCGCACAAGCACTACCTCTACTTCCCCCATTGGCTGTGCCTTTCGGAAACTATTCCGTTGCCCCAGAAGTACAGGCTTTGCTCAACCAAAGAATTGGAAAAATTGCCACCGATGTCCCGCTGCTTGGTTTCGGAGGAACACCTGAACATCGGGTTGCAGTGCTTTCTGGTGAAGGAATTTGGAGATGGAAGATTGCTTTATATCAAATGGAAGAGTCGCACGATGTGTTCAATCAATTCATTCAGCAAGCCACGCAGTTCATGGGCGTGAAAGAGAACAAAGAAAAATTCCGCATTCAACACAAGAAGAATTTCGCTGAAAATGAAATGGTCTATTTCAATGCCGAATTGTACGACGAAAGTTTTATGCCTGTGCTTGATCAGCAGGTTACTTTGGAGCTGAAGTATCCAGATAATTCATCTCAGTCACTTCAATTCTCTCCTTCAAGTACCGGTTACCAATTGAATGCTGGACTTCTTCCTCCTGGCGCTTATTCCTATACCGCGAAGGCATTCAACGGAACTACAGAATTTACCAAGTCAGGCGGATTCACAGTTAACAACATTTCTGTTGAAACAGCACGAACAATTGCAGACTTCCAATTGTTAGAACAACTGTCTTCTAGCACCAACGGAAAACGATTCAATGCAACTGCGCTTGATGATCTCGTAAATGAAATCAAAAACAGAAAAGAAATCACGAGTGTTTCTTTCGAAGAGAAAAAAGTGAGAGAACTCATAGATTGGGCTCCCCTTTTAGTTGCACTTTTGTCGTTACTCAGTATTGAGTGGTTCCTAAGGAAGTGGAACGGCAGCTACTAAAATGAAAGATAAAATTACACTACGTATTGGAGGTGTTCCAGAACACTTCAACTTACCCTGGCAACTTGCATTAGAGCAAGACGTTTTCAGCACCCTGAACATTCAAGTATCCTGGACTTACTTCGCCGGAGGAACGGGTGTCATGACCGAAGCACTTCAAGAGGGTGACCTCGACGTTGCGCTTATGCTCACCGAAGGATTTGTGAGTGCTTTTCATCGCGGTTTAAAAGCCAAGATTGTTAAGGTGTATACAAAAACCCCTTTAACGTGGGGCATTTACGGAGGTTATGAAAACACTCCTCGCATCACTTCCAACCACAATAGAAAATACGCAATCTCACGAAAAGGATCAGGCTCGCATCTGATGGCGAAGATTCACGCGAAGCAATTGGGCTTTCATCCGGCCGATGATCAGTATGTTGAAGTGGCCAATTTGCACAACGCTATACAAAGTTTAAAGAATCGCGAATCCGATTATTTCTATTGGGAAAAATACACGTCCATTCCATCGGTAAAAAAAGGACACCTGTGTTTTCTAGATACTTTTCATGCGCCTTGGTGCGGTTTTGTGGCTGTCGCGAATAGCAATGCCATTGATCAAAAAAGCGAATCAATTCAAAAAGTTTTGAAGCTCATGAACGAGCGCTGTGAAGCCTTCATGAGTGATAAAGAAAGTATCTTTCGCGTTTCGAATCGATTTGAAATCTCTACGGCAGCCGCAACCGAGTGGTTTAACACAACGGCTTATCAGAATAATTTCGAAATGAAAAAATCGGAACTCAATGCTGTGCATGAAGCGCTGAATTTGGAATCGCCATCCGACTATTCCAATATGCTTGGCGAAAACATTATCTTAGTGGAATAATTTTTTCGGTTTGAAATTTCAAGACAATCAGACATACACCTATTTTCGTTCGCTGCCCACGCTGAAGTCAATTAATCGGGTTTGGAAAAGGGTTCTTCTTGCTTGCACGATTGCTCTTTTCATTTTGTTTTTTACTTATCGAAATTCAATTTTAGGTGGAATTGGAAACTTCTTAACCGTGGCTGAATCTGCCGCCGTCACATCTTCCAACCAAACATTTTTTGTTTTAGGTGGAAATGGATTCGAGCGAGGAAAAGGAGCCGCGTTGCTCGCTCAAGAATTTCCAACTTCCAAATTCATTTGCACAGGCGGAGGCGACACCTTGAATGAAATGAGAGCAATGGGATTGAACTTCACATCTTCCCAGCTTACCCGAAAATGTATGATTGAACAGGGGGTCGATTCGCTTCGTGTGACTGAATTGGGGAAGGCCACCAGTACATATGAAGAGTCTGAAGAAATCTTGGCTTATTGTATAAACAACAATTTGAAGGAAATTTCAGTGGTCAGCAGCGACTTTCATCTATTCAGACTTGGAATGGTATTCGGAGAAAAGTTTAAAGAAAAAGGCATTATGGTACATTTCTTTGGCACTGAAACCAAGGACTTTAAGGCGCAGTCGTGGTGGACCTTTGAAGCCGGACTCATTACCACCTTCAACGAATACATTAAAATCGTGTATTACGTGTTCAAATATTAATCGCAAAGCCCGCGAATAATTGGTTATTTTTGACTTGAACTCTGAAATTACTCAATGAGCGACGACCCATCAGATTACCACAACACAGGAGACCTTATCTCGCGTTTCGAGCGTATGATTCAACAAAACGAATCGTATTACTTCGATGTTGAACAACTCGAAGCAATTATAGACGGGTACCAAGCCAACCTTAGCTATCAAAAAGCCATTAAGGCGCTTGAATACGCTTATTCGCTCTTTCCAGACAACACTGCTCTAATAATCAAAGAAGTTCAACTTCTTTCCGGCATTGGTCAATTGTCTAAAGCTCTTTCTCGTTTAAAAGTCCTCGAAAAATTCGAACCGAACAACGAAGAAATGTTGTTGACCATGGCTGCTGTTTACAGTCAATTGCGTGAGCACAACAAAGCCATTCAGTATTACAAGCGCGCATTGCTCATTTGTTCCGAAGAAGAAATAGACGATGTGTATTTAGAGATTGCGTTGGAATATGAAAACCTCGAGCAATACGAAAAGGCCATCAACACCTTAAAAACAGGAATTGATCGAAGTCCAGAAAACGAGACCTTGCTATACGAGATCGCATTTTGTTTTGAAATGGCAGGGCTGCCAGCCGTTTGCGCGATATACTTCCAGCAATTCATAGACGAGCACCCGTATAGTTTTGCCGCTTGGTATAACTTGGGCAACGCTTTTCAAAAGCTCGATCGTTCAGAGGAGTCTATTGAAGCTTACGACTATTGTTTAGCCATTCAAAGCGACTTCGCCCCAGCCTATTACAACAAGGCACATGCACTTTTCAAATTAGAAAAATATTCTGAAGCGCTTGAAGTGCTTGAAGAATCATATGTGCATGAACCTCCTCAGGCTCCCATTTTCTGCCATGTTGGAGAATGTTTCGAGAAGTTAAACGACTACGACAAAGCACTATTCTACTACCACAAGAGTATTGAAACCGATGAATATTGGGCCGATGCTTATTTGGGAATTGGTGTGGTAATGGACTTGCAAGGAAAATTAGCGGAAGCGATTCCCTTCTTAGACAAAGCCATTGATTTAGAATCAAAGAACCCCGACTACGCCATTTACAAAATGGAAGTGTTAGTGAAGATGGAAAAATTCGAAGAATCTATTTCTCTTGGAGAAAAGCTCGTGAAAGAGTTTCCTGAAAACGAAGAAACGTGGATGGCTCTTGCCGATGCGTTCTTCAAACACGGAAATAGCGAAAAAGCTTTGGACACCATGCTAGAAGCCACTTTGGTACATTTATCAAATCCAGATATTGGATACCGAAGAGCAGTTTACTTGGTGGAATTAGGAAAAATTCAAGATGCGCAAGAACTTCTTCACTACCTTATGCAAAATGAAAGCGCACAACTCTCAGAGTTGGAAGAATACTACCCAAAAATTCTTCAATTACCGTTTTACATTCAACTAAAAAGCGACCTCGGGTTAGTGTAATTTTCACACTAAGTAAATTTAACCGATATTCGCACAAAATTAGAAACTATGAACATTCAACTAAGCCACATGCCTAGCCGCGAAAAGAAAGAACGTCAGTTCGGACTTACGATGGTTATGGACAAAGGAATCTCTCTTCGTCAGGCCGAAGAAATGATCTCGAGCAGTTCTGAATATATCGATTTAGTGAAGCTTGGTTTTGGAACCTCTGTGTTTTCAACCCAAGTCAAGGAAAAAGTGAAGTTGTACCACGACGCGAAAATCAAAGTTTATTTAGGGGGAACGCTTTTCGAAGCGTGCTATGTGCGCGGAGAGTTAGACAAATATCGCAAATACATCGACAGTCTTGGAATAGAAATGGTTGAAGTTTCTGACGGAAGCATGGCGTTGGATCACAAAAAGAAATGTGCACTTATCACAGAATACGCGAAGAACTACAAAGTCCTTTCTGAAGTGGGATCGAAGGAAGAAGGCATATTAATTAGTCCTGCTAAATGGATTAAGATGATGCAAGCGGAATTGGATGCTGGTTCTTGGAAAGTAATAGCTGAAGCACGCGAAAGCGGAACGGTTGGAATCTATCGCCCAAGCGGACAAGCGCACGTGATGCTTATCAATAAAATTTTAGCAAAAATCAACGGAAACGACATTATCTGGGAAGCACCGAAGAAAGCGCAGCAAGTTTATTTCATTAAACATTGCGGAGCAAACGTAAACCTCGGAAACATAGCAGAGAACGAAACCATTCCATTGGAGTGTTTGCGTATGGGATTGCGTGGAGATACCTTCTTCGATTACCTTCCCGAAGAAATCGTTTCTAAAATGAAAGGATAATATGCATCATCTGCAGCCTGAAGAATTACTCAACTGGAAAAACGAAAACAAGCCGCACTTGTTGGTAGATATTCGAGAAGAATATGAAGTGGCTATTTGCACGCTAGATGGAATGCACATTCCAATGGAACACGTGATTGAAAAGTACCCTTCCCTTCCAAAAGAAAATCCAATTGTTTTCCATTGTAACAGTGGAAAACGTTCAGATGCCTTGGTGTATATGATAGAAAAGAAATTCCCAGGAGACGCTATTTACAGCCTTGCCGGTGGTGTTCAAGGGTACGCGGAACAATGCGCACCCGAAATTAAATGTTCGCTTTAATATGGAAATGATCCAGTCTTTTTTGCATTTCGTTCTGCACTTGAATGAAGAGCTTCCACTTTTGTTGAATGAATACGGAGTTTGGTTTTACGCCATTTTATTTCTGATCATTTTTGTTGAAACCGGATTGGTTGTTATGCCTTTCCTACCAGGAGATTCATTGTTATTCGCAGCAGGTGCTATGTGTGCGGGTGAAAACAATTTGAGTCTTTCCATTTTAATTGTATCCTTAATTGTCGCAGCTATTTTGGGTGATCAGTGCAATTATTTTGTCGGAAGATTTTTCGGATCGAAAATCGTTGAAATGAAATTCCGTGGAAAACCACTCATTGCCGAAAAGCATTTAAATAAGACGGAAGAATTCTTCACCAAGCACGGAACGAAAGCCATAATCATGGCACGCTTCGTTCCTATCGTTCGCACCATTACGCCATTTGTTGCGGGTATTGGTAAAATGGATTACCGCAAGAAATTCCTTCCTTACGATATTTTCGGAGGTGCACTTTGGATTGTAAGTATGTCGCTCGCAGGATATTTCCTTGGTCAAATTGAATTCGTGAAAAAACACTTCGAAGCAGTTGTCATTCTCATCATTTTGATCTCTCTTGCCCCTATGGTATTTGCTTATCTAAAAAGCAAATTCGGTTCGAAGGCATGAGAACGTATGGGCTTCTCGGAAAGTCGTTAAAGCATTCTTTTTCGAAGGATTATTTTGAAAAGAAATTTGCATCTCCCCTTGCGAAGCACCTTGTGGAACATCTTTCGGAGAATCTTGCAACGCAACTTCCACAATATTTGAATATCGAACTTGAGTCAATTGACAACATTCGAGACCGCGAGGAATTTCGTGGATTAAGAGGCTTCAATGTCACCATTCCCTATAAGCAAGAAATTATTCAATACCTCGATGAACTAACGCCTGAAGCGAAAGCGATTGGCGCAGTGAATTGTGTTGAAATCATAGAGGGACGTTGGAAAGGTCACAATACCGATTTCATTGGATTCAGACGAACGCTGCTTCCTCTCATTGAAAACAGAGTGGAGAACGCGCTTATCCTTGGAGCAGGCGGAGCATCGTTAGCTGTTGCTTATGTCTTAAAAGAATTGGGCATTCGCTTTTTCTTTGTGAGTCGAAATCCGCAAAACAAACAGACCTGTTCATACGATCAAATAACACCTCTCCTTCTCGATAAATGTAAGCTCATCGTGAACACCACTCCTGTTGGTCAATTCCCGAACACGAGCGAGAAGCCGAACCTCCCCTATTCGAGTTTAACCGATCAACATGTCTTGTACGATTTAATCTACAACCCAGAAACAACAGCCTTCCTTCAAGAAGGCATTTCACGGGGCGCTCGCTATTGCAATGGTCTCAGTATGCTTGAAATTCAAGCGGAAGAGAGTTATAAGATTTGGAATCTTCTTTCCGAATAAACAGCATATAATTTATACGATTTTGGCATAAGGATTCGAGAAGATTCCTCGGAAATTTGTTTCAACAAAGAGCTACACGTACATTTGTGAAAAACACACGTATGGCGACTAAATTAACATTGATCATGGACGAGAAACTCATTAAAGAAGCGAAGATCTACGCCAAAGAAACTCAACAAAGTCTGTCGCAATTAGTCAGCGAACAGCTGGAAAGAATTCTGTACAAGAACGTTGACCCCGATAAATACAAGGATCATCCGATGGCCTATCTTGTTGGCCTACTTGATGAAAATTCGGAAGAGTTTAAAGGCAAATCGCACAAGCAAATCATGTATGAACACGTATTAGAAAAACACGGATGAAGCACGTATTTATTGACACAAATATTCTAATGGACATGATCTTTCATAGAGTGCCCTATAAATACCACGCGCTTGATCTATTTGCGCTTCAAGAGAAAAAACTAATTACTACCTATACTTCCTCAAATACTATTCTTAGTGTAGCCTACTACCTAAACAAAGTAAACCCGCCCAAAGTTGTTAAAGAAATACTTCTTCAATTAATAGCGGATGTCCAAGTCCTAGAAATAAACAAAAGCATGCTGTTGGCCGGAATTAGCAGTCTAACGGAGGATTACGAAGATGCTGTTCAAATTCATTGCGCGCTGTCTAATCGAAAAATTACTCACGTAATCACGCGAAACAAGAAAGACTTCAAAGATTGTCCTTTACTCGTTTGTACCGCTGAACAATTTAACAATCAATTTAATTCCTAATCACAATCTTCTTCCGAACGGCAGTTCCATTCAATTTCAGAATATAAATTCCTTCAGAGAAGTTCGAAAGATTAACAAGCGTGATTCTTGCATTCACACGTTCCGACCAAACTCTTCTTCCACTTAAATCATACAATTCCAAAGCTGAAACAGTGTTCCAATTCGAACCGGCGTCAATGGTCAGTTGAGTGCTCGCGGGATTCGGATAAACTTGAATGTCGTTGAAGAGCGTTTCGTTCACTGAAATAATTGTATCGCTTGAATAGAACCCTAGTCCCCCACCTATTTGTCCAATGAACAAATCGCGTTTATCGTCCGCAGTGATGTCTTCAAACCACACCGCGCATCTCTCTCCTTCGTTAATTCCTTGGAAGTCGGTTGTGTCCAATGTGAAGTCACCCAAAAGATTTCCAGATACATTCGAGAAATGATTCACTTGTCCGGTTTCGGTTCCCAACAACACTTCCCATTCATTCACTTCATTCTTGAAAAAATGTGGGACACTGTATCCGAATATTCCTAAAATATTCGTGGCCACCATTCCTCCCAACGTGTCTTCTCTGAACTCGTATGATGCATCGTTTACTGTACCAATGTTCGCATAGAAGTTCACGTTACCGTTCTTCTCACCTACTGCCAAATCCAACAATCCATCTTCGTTTAAGTCTACATATTGCGGAGTTGCGAATTGGCCCACATCTATGGTTACTCCGTTGTTGTCTTTCAACAATTCACCGTTGTCTGAAAAGGCATATCCATTCGCCGTTGAAGCTCCATTTTCATAACGAACGAGATATCCGTTTTGAACGCCAATTAAAAGATCTTTATCCCCGTCTCCATCATCATCTCCGAAAGCCAGATACTTGCTATCAAGCGTATCCGTGGCCAAAGGCAGCCAGTTATTCGAGTTGAAATCGAACGAAGGAACTGTCGGTGTTCCGTTGTTGTAGTAACAAAAAATTCTCGAAGTGTGGTTGTTACTTGGAGTAATCGGATCGAACGATTTGCGATTCGTGATAAGCAAATCCTTTAATCCATCGCCATTCACATCTTCTAAAACCGGATAAGCTCCAGTACCCAATTCAATCATGTCGTGTTGAAGAAAATCGTCCATCACAAATTGAAATTGTGGGGAGCTTTCTCCTCCCGTATTTTCATAATACCAAACACTGTTCACATCTTCTGCGGTTGCATAAGCATTCGGAGAGACAAGCAGATCGCTTACGGCATTATTGTTTATGTCCTCGTAATATGCACAAGGAAACAGAGGCAAATTCACAGGTAACGAATTTCCCACTTGTGCCGGAAAATCGAATTGAACGGTAGTCGCACTGTCGAGCCCATTCACTGCATTTTCAAAAAAGATGGCGCCCAAATTATTTTCAGACACATCTCCGATTACAAAATCTTTAATCCCGTTGTTATCGAGATCAATCGAACAAATCGAACTACCCGTATGCAAGCGATCACTCGAGCGTGGGTCTGTCACGTTGAAACCGCAATCGAAATCTCCACCTTCAACAATGGCGAAACTCTCGGGACTTTCTCCGAACATTCCGTAGCATCTGTTTCCACAGATATAGCTTGTTGTTTCGCAGTTACCTTCTTCAGACTGCATGGATTTAAAAAAGTAAACGGTTGTAGATTGTTCGGTATAGGAGAAGATATCTAGATCGCCGTCGTTGTCGTAATCTGTAATTGAAGGGACATCTAGACTAACGGTATAAATCGGTGCCGAGAATGGACTTCCAAAATCGTAATTCGACTGAATCGTTGCTCCGTTATCGACAGGTTCAAAGGATAAGACACCGTTTGAAGAGGTGTTCTTCCATAATTTAATACCGCTGTAATAATTTGCGAAAATATCTTCCTTACCATCGCAATTGTAATCACGCAGCAAAACCCAGTTAGTTAAACCTGTTGGAAAGCCGGCGTTGTATTCACGGGTGTATCTGTAATAGGTATCACCTTGGACATCACCCATGTTTATGAAGACAGAAATGCGCGAACCGATTCGATCGAAAACAAAAATATCTTTATTACCGTCGCCGTTTGCGTCGATACGTGAAAACTGACAAGAGTTTAACCCACCCGCCCAAGGGTTCTGCATGTAGAATCCGTCTGCACTCACCGGAGTGGTGTAAGAGCGCGTAAGTGGCTGCGCGATTGCAATTCCGCAAGCGAAAATCAAAAATAAGACGAAGGAGTATTTCATACCCCTCAAAGATAGCATTTGCACGTTAACACTTTAAGAAGTTTCTTTGCAACATGAACGCATCTCTTACATTTCTATTGGTGGCATTGTGTATTGTTATCACAGGCACTTTGGTTTTCTTCTTATTGGAAAAGCAACACAAGCACAACGAGAACCGTTGGAACGCTGAATTGCGCAAAGCAAATGCTTCAGCCCTTGCTTCATTGCGTCTATCTGCTTACGAGCGATTGATTGTTATGTTGGAAAGATCAAGACCGAGCAGCGTTGTCTTGCGCAGCAATCGTTCGGGAATGACATGCACGTTATTGCAGTTGGAAATGATTCGCAACATTCGCGAAGAGTTCGACCACAATGTTTCGTTGCAGATGTATGTAAGCGAGCACACGTGGGCGAGTATTCAGCAAGCGAAGAGCGACATCTCTGAACTTTTCAAAGTGTCATACTCGAAAGTGAATCCCGACGACAACAGCATGTACCTCAGCAATTTCGTTTTAGAGATGGAAGCTACAGTGGGGAATCCGGCTGTTGAAAATGCGTTGAGGATGTTGAGGATTGAGTTGATGACGCATTACGCTTAAATCGCCGAAGGCGATCAATCTAACTTCGTCAGATTAATTCCGAAGCAATCAATCGCGTTGCGATCAAACCTTCGGTGAATTAAATACGACTTTTATCACCTCTTACCCTCTCTTACCCTCTCTTAACTTCTCTTCCTCTTTCTTAACTTCTCTTCCCCTCTCTTCCCTTTTCTTATCTTATTCTAATTACTCGCCCTAACTTTAAGTCCCGCTCAACCGCCGTAATCTCAAACTCCCCAAGTCTTTTAGAAGACGAAATGTAAATTAAACTTTCTCCATTCACATTTTTCAAAACAGTATCTGGAAGATTTGCAAATGAAATGCGACCTGGAATTAAATGATGTCCGATTTCTTGGTTAAGCGCCGCTCTGTTGTTGGATGGAACGAGTGCCTTATATTTATCTAGTCCTTTAGCGCGAAGAACCGCATCAGATGGGACGAGCAGCGTGTATTCGTTTTTATTCAAAGAGTCCGCCCAATCGCTTAACTCAACCAAACTGGCCCAAACAGATGTCTCGTACTCTGAACTTAAAAAAGTGAGAATATTTTCTTCCTTCTTCGAATAAACCGAACGATCATTCGACTTCGATGCCGAAACAGAATGTTCCGGCTCTGAAGAAGAACAGGCCTGCAACAGTAGAATTATTCCAATGTAGCAGGCCTGTTTCATTTCAATATAAAAATTAAGCTTTCACCTTCGGAGATGCCGAAAGCAATGCTTCACTTGCGTAGTCTTTAAACTTCTCGAAGTTGGCGACAAACTTTTCCGCCAACTCATTCGCCTTCGCGTCGTAAGCGTCTTTGTCTGACCACGTGTAACGTGGATTCAACATTTCAGCAGGAACCTCTGGACAAGAAGTTGGCATTGCCAATCCGAACACTTCGTGCGTCGCGAATTCAACATTATTCAACTTTCCTTCCAACGCAGCAGTAATCATGGCGCGAGTGAAGCTCAACTTCATGCGACTTCCTACTCCGTATGATCCGCCTGACCATCCCGTGTTGATTAACCACACTTGCGCCCCGCTCTCGTCGATTTTCTTTCCTAACATCTCAGCATAAGCTGTTGGATGTAACGGTAAGAAAGGCGCACCGAAACATGCACTGAACGTAGTCGTTGGCTCTGTAATTCCAGCTTCAGTTCCTGCAACTTTCGCAGTGTACCCGCTAATGAATTGATACATCGCCTGCTCCTTGGTAAGCTTGCTAATCGGAGGCAATACACCGAACGCATCGCAAGTCAAGAAGAAAATATTTTTCGGAATACCACCCACACTTGGATTCATCGTGTTGTCGATGTGCTCCAACGGATAGCTCACACGTGTGTTCTCTGTCTTTGCGCTATCAGCGTAATCGGGAGTCACTCCGTCGTCTTCAAAACCAATGTTCTCTAACAATGCTCCGAACTTAATCGCATCGTAAATCTGCGGTTCTTTCTCGCGAGACAAGTCAATGGTCTTCGCGTAACATCCACCTTCAAAATTAAAGACCGTTGTATCTGTCCATCCGTGCTCGTCGTCTCCAATTAATCTTCTATTCGGGTCAGAAGACAGTGTCGTTTTTCCTGTTCCTGAAAGTCCAAAGAATACCGCAGTGTCGCCGTCTTTACCTACGTTCGCAGAACAGTGCATAGACAATACATTCTTCTCGTGTGGAAGGACGTAATTCAACACTGTGAAAATCCCTTTTTTAATCTCTCCAGTATATCCTGTTCCGCCAATGATCGCCATTTTCTTCGTGAAGTCGATGATTGCGAAATTGTGTTGACGCGTTCCATCGATTTCTGGATCGGCCATGAATTCAGGGGCACAGATGACGTGCCACTCAGGAGTCATCGTTGTTAATTCCTCTGCAGTTGGACGCAAGAACATGTTGCTTGCGAACATGTTGCTCCATGGAAATTCTGTTACCACACGCACATTCATACGGTAGCGAGGATCTGCACAAACATAAGCGTCGCGCACGTATACTTCGCGTCCGTTTAGGTATGCGCACATACGCTCATACAAGCGTGTGAATTTATCTGAATCGAATGGAATGTTGAACTGGCTCCACCAAACACTGTTTTCGGTAGAAGCGTCTTTCACAATAAACTTGTCTTTTGGAGATCTTCCGGTGAATTCCCCAGTGTCAATGGCTAAGGCGCCCGTATTCGTAAGTGTTCCCTGAGAAAGTAAAATGGTTTCTTCAACCAATTCTGCAGGTGTCATGTTCCAATATGCAGTGGAAACATGTTTAAGTCCTAGGTAGGCCAATGTAGCGCCTTCGGGACGTGTACCGATGTTTGTCATGAATAAATTTTTGGTTCGACTGTCATTGAATCGTTAACACAAAGGTAATAATAAAAAAAAGGGTGAGAATCCTCGAAACTCACCCCTTTCTCAACCATTAACGGTTTGAAATGTTGATTAATTATTCTAAGTATAGCTCAATTAGTCCTTCAGGCGCCGCTGTAGAAATGGTTTTGCTCTCGTCGTCTATTTCCAAAACGAATTCGGGTTGAAGGGGAAGTAAGATGAGTTTGCCCGTATTGTGACGAATTTCAAGTTGTGGATTCTTTCTGTTCTCCACTACCTCTTCCACGACACCAATGTTTCCATGTGTTTGATCGAAGACCTCGTATCCGACCCAATTCACCATGTCTCTGCGGTCTTCGTCTTTCACGGAAAGTTCGGTTAAACGCACATAGACCATAGACTTCAACAACGATTTCGCTGTGGCCTCGTCGTTAACTCCGGCTAATCTCACTTTCACCGAATCGTTGGTCTTCGGTTCGAATAATTCAATTTTATAGGGAACCAAGCTTCCTTTAATTTCCAAAAATAAAAACTGTAACTCCTTGTAATCTGCCACCTTCGCGGTGTCCAGAAAAACCGTCAACTCGCCTTTGTACCCATGTAACTTGGTAATTTTCCCCAAGCAGTGCATTTCGTCTTTGTTCATGGTGCGAAGATAGCGATTTGCGAAGCAAGATTGTCTACGGCAAAGGTTCTCCGAAAGGTGCTTCGCAAGGTCTAAGCGAGGAATTGATGTAAATTTGCAACACTTATGAAAAGAACCCTTCAATCCATTATACCAGCGCCGCCAACCAATTTCGTTGGAGACGGATTTAAAGTGCATCACTTCATTCCCGATTACTATTTGAGTATGGAAAGAATGAATCCGTTCATTATGTTGGATTACGCGGCTCCGCATTACTTCCCTCCGACAGAAGTTCAGAAGGGCGTGGGTGTTCATCCGCACAAAGGATTTGAAACTGTAACTATCGCTTACAAAGGAAGAGTTGCGCATCACGATAGCGCAGGAAACAGCGGAATCATTGGCGAAGGAGATGTGCAATGGATGACCGCGGCATCTGGTATTCTTCACAAAGAATATCATGAAAAAGAATTTTCAAAAGCAGGTGGAATATTTTCCATGGTTCAACTTTGGGTGAATCTTCCTGCAGCCAATAAACTTTCAAAACCGAAGTATCAAGAAATTCTAAATTCGAATATCCCGAAAGTGGAATTGCCAAATGATTCTGGAATTGTTGAAGTCATTGCCGGGAATTATGAAGGAACAAAAGGCGCTGCTTCCACATTCACCAAAGTTCATTTGCTCAATGTCAAACTGAACGCTGGAGGCAAGGCTAACTTTTCCTTCAATGAAAGAAACAACACAGGAGTTCTCGTAATTGCAGGAAGCATTACCGTGAATGAAGAACAAAATCTAGCGACTAGCGAATTCGGACTATTCAATAATGATGGAGAAACATTCACCATCTCTTGCGAAGAAGACGCAACCATTCTTATCCTTTCCGGAGAGCCTATTATGGAGCCTATTGCAGCATACGGTCCTTTCGTAATGAATACGAAACAAGAACTCATGGATGCCTTCCATCAGTTTGAAAGAGGAGAGTTTGGAGAACTTGAATAAGTTCTACTGTTCAAAACACTTCCGCGAGCATACATCGCGCGCTGCCGCCTCCGATGGTCTCTATAACGGGAATATTGAAACGTATGAATTCTACCCGCTGTTTCAGAAAATCGATTTGAGTACTCGTTAAACTCTGATAAGCCGTTTCAGAAAGCACCAATTTATTGTTGTTTTGTCCATCGCGAAGCAAAAGCATATTTCCCGCAAAGGCATTCATTTGACCCATTGAAATTTCAATAACGCTTTTTCCTAAGCGACTAACTTCATTTACAAACAGCTCTCTGCTTTGCTCATCTGGCATGCATTCCAAACAAACAACAACAAAATCGTCGCCCATGCACATGACTACATTCGTGTGGTAAATGGGCTGACCGTTTTCATCAAAAGCAGCGAACATGAAAGGTGTGTAATGAATTTGCTTGCAGAGCTCCTCAAATACAAATTCATTCGTGCGTGAAGAGAGAGCTGCAAACGCAACTTTGTTTTCATGATCGAAAACCACACTTCCAGTTCCTTCCAAAAATAAATTCTGTGATTCGAAATGAGACAAGTCGAGAATTTTTTCAAAATTGAATTTTTGTTGAAGTTCAAGTACCACTTCCAGTCGTCTTTCGCAGCGCCTATTCAGCGCTTCCATGGGATATAAAATGAGCGTGCCGTTCGGATGGAAGGAGATCCAGTTATTCGGAAAGATGGCATCTGGCTTTGTAGGAACAAGTGTGTCTTCAACAATATAAACAGCAATGTCATTCGACCGCAACACATGCACGGCGTTATCGAATTCTTCAATGGCTCGCTCTAATACTTCATCCGCTGAGACCTTCAATTCTTGTTGAAACGAATTGCTTGCAGCGGTTTCCAGATTAAATCCAAATGCAGCTGGACGCACCATTGCAACTGTATTCGCGAAGAAATTTTTTTCTGTTGTTACCAAGGAAGACATATCACATACTATTTATTATTCTCAGCAGCCAAGTTAAAAAAAAAGGGAAGCAATTGCTTCCCTTTCACAAAACGTATAGACTGATTATTCAGCAGCAGGAGCTTCGTCAGCCGCAGGTGCTTCAGCAACTGGAGCCTCTTCAGCTGCAGGTGCTTCTTCAGCAACTACAACTTCAGCAGCAGGAGCCTCTTCAGCAACTACAACTTCTTCAGCAACAACTTCTTCTTCTACAACTGGATTTGCTTCTGCGTGAGCAGCAGCATCTGCAGCAGCACGAGCAGCGATACGCGCTTCGTTTACTGCACGCTCAGCCTTCAATTGCTCAGCCAAGGCTCCTTCTTTAATAGAAGAAAGTCCATCGCGCTTCGCCTGAATCTTAGCATCTTTAGAATCTAACCAAGCGTTGAATTTCTCATCGGCTTGTTCTTGAGTTAATGCACCTTTCTTTACTCCTTTGTTCAAGTGTGTTTTGTACAATACACCTTTGTAAGAAAGAATTGCACGAGCAGTGTCTGTTGGCTGCGCTCCGTTATTCAACCAGGTCACTGCTTTGTCTGTGTCTAACACAATTGTAGCAGGGTTGGTGTTTGGATTGTAGCTTCCAATACGCTCGATGAATTTACCATCACGCGGTGAACGCGCATCAGCGGCAACAATGTGAAAGAAAGGCTTACCCTTCTTACCGTGGCGCTGTAATCTGATTTTTACTGACATAATTTTTTGTTTTGTGGGTACGAAACCCGATTAACAATTTTTAATTGGACGGCAAATATACGAGATTTTCTTCAATTACAGGCAAAAAACTAGTTTTCCGCAACTATTGAAACCTTCGCCACGTGATCACCTATTCTTACAAAGTACATTCCTGAAGGCCAATGCATTGAGTTGAAGTTCATCGTTTCATTTAACACGACTCCCCTTTCCAAGCATTTTCCAGTCATATCGCAGATGGTATAGGCATTTCCCATACAGTTCGGACTCACCTGAATTTTAAAAGAAGATGAAGCAGGATTCGGATAAACCGAAAGCGCAGAAAGCTGTAATTCCTCTTGAATATTGGAACTTAGACATTCCCCAGGGATGTTCTCGTCTAACCACGTTATACGTTGAGTTATCCAACCCTTTAGTGTATCCAACTCTGCATTGAACGATGCTGGCATAGCGCCAATCTCAGGAGCGGGTCCGCTTACTCCAAGAATGGGCCAACGTTGGAAGTGTCTGGCCTGTGCGTTTTGAAGAAGGCCTCGACTGAATTCAATGCTTGCGAAAATAATCGCAGTGTCTAAAACATTCGTTCTATAATATTCGTAATCGCAGCGCAATTCATTTTGAAAAGTTGTGTCTTGTAACAAGCGTACGTAATAACCCGTGCCATAGTTATCGGTTCCGCAATCGTTATTCAAATGTGCCCATCCCGAACCATCCAAGTTCTCATATAACGAACAACCGTATAAATTCTTCCAAGCCCAATCGAAATCCCAAACCGGTCCGGCTTTCAATTTTCCACCATTCGAATTTTTATCCTTGTTGAAGAAAACACTCTTCTTGAAGCCATCTGCATTTCGTGAAACTTCGTTCACCAACAAATAATCGATGAACGATTTTGTATCTAAGTATTTTCGATAGCCCAATTCAGGATCAGCAAAATCTGGGCTGTATAATGCCGTCTCCAAAGAATCTATGAAAGAGGCTATGTAGTCTTTCTGTGGTTGAAGCAATTCAAGTTCGTTCGGAGATTGATAAATGAAATGAATGTCAAAACCGGGATGATCAATAGGAGAATAATTAGACTGAAAACTATTACTCCAATCCCATAAATTCTGCTGAAGAATATAGCCTCCTGTAATTGAATCTCCGCCTAAATCGAGCGGCGTCAAATTTGCAATGTCAACACGCGTGGAATCACGTTTGATTTTTTCAGCCAACAAATAAATCCCTTTGTAAGAGCTGTCTACTCTTACTTCCACAAGGCGTGATCGAACACTGTAATTACCCATTCCTCCGAACATCTGAAACGCTAGCGCATTTCTGAGCATTGATCTGTCATTGTAGTTGGAAATCAACACCCAATCGTTCTCAGCCGGCATGCCCAATATTGAAACATTGTTATTCGTGCCATCAGCCAACCTCGTTTCAAATCCATAAGGCGTTTGCGGATATCCAGCAGAAGACGCACCACGTATTTCAATTCCAATATGTCCATTGTAGACATTCGCACTGTCATTCACAAAAGTCAGATTGCCATACCCATTGTACTTGATCTCCATAGTGCAATTGATCTTCGTGTCTTGCACAATAGTTTGTCCTTGCGTATTGATTAACACAATCGGAATTTCAGAACTCTCGAAATTAACGACACCCAAATCGGTTGCACACAAATCAAAAGTTCCTGTCGCACCCCCATATCCAAAGACCTGAACATACAACGTTTCTCCCGGTGTCATATCGAACAACGTCGCAATCGAATAGTACCCATCACCACTGTCATCGTCACATGCCACAGCCCAAATACTGATGCAATCTACACCTCTCCAGACACCCAATCCGGTATCGTTCAAACTACCGTTAGCCGTATTAAAATAAATATTTCCTGAAGGAGGCACAACAACAGAATACCATTGATCCGCTCCTGAAAAACTCGCACATCCCGGATTAAGTCCTGAGTTACCTGCATTCACATTGCTGCCTGTTACACACGCCCCTAATTCCATTGGTATGGCATTGCACGGTTGATTACCAGGAGGCGCAAGCGAACTGCAATTTCCTATTCCAGAAAAAACGTTTCCTACATTAGGATATGGCCCATTTGTAAAAACTAAATTCCACGAGGCATCATACAAGCTGTATGAATTCTCATCTTCATAATCAGCTGCGGTATAACTCAATTCAATGGAATCACCGTCGCAGATTGCAAGAGTATCCTGGCTTCCATATCCAGCAGCGAAGAACACTCCAGCATCTACTCCATTCACCGTAATTGTCAAATATCCCCCATTCCAACCATCGCCATAACTATCAAAAGTTAAAAGCGTGTAATTGCAGCATTGTGCTTTTGTTTCACCCAAAGAAAACAATGCAATACAAATTAGAAAATACTTCTTCATTGAGTAAAGATAAACGACCTGACAGAAATTACTTCAAACGATTCTTCGCAAAAGCAATGTATCGCTCCCAATCCCATGCAAGAATTTCATGTTCGCCTGCGCGAAGGTGATAAGCCATATTTCCTTCTTGAACGACTCCGTTTGGTGACGGATAACCGAAGGGGATATCACACTTCGAGTCGTATAAAGAATATATCGCTTGGGCTTTATAAAACGAAAGGTACTCACCTTCCGGATCTGACCATGCATCTACACTTGCGCTTCCCACATAAATTGGTCTCGGCGCAATCAATGAAAGCAACATTTCCTGATCTACCAAGAGCAGAGAATCATGTCCATTAAATGATCGTAAATTCTTTGAAAACCAATAGGGGAATCGTTTGGTTATCTTTTGAATATCCTCACCTCTCATTGTTTTGAATTGCGCTGCCCCAACGCAACCTGAATTGTTTGAAACAACCATATCGAAACGCTCATCGGTAACTCCCGCCCATAAAGCCGCTTTTCCTAATCGGGAGTGACCTATAGCTACCGTCTTCGAATTCTTAGTCTCCCCTCCTTGCTCAAGGCAAGTCTGAATTTCGGATAGTCCCCATGCCCACGCTGAAATACTTCCCCATTCATCTCGCTTCCGGACATGCAAATAACTATGGGCTAAACCATATATCCCATCGAAAAAACCATTGTAAACATCGGCGTCGAAATCGCCATAATGTGCAGTCGCCAAACCACAACCGCTTCCGATTATCAAAGCTAACGGCCAGCGGTAAGCTTTTTTTCCTCTGGAAGCCTCGGTAACTCTATGTCGTTTGGTTTGAAGTGCTGGATTATTTATGACATAATTCTTCGTCTGAGTGAGGGAAAGTGACGGGTGAATAGATGCGTTTCCGAAAAAATTCAATCCAACAAAAACAATCGGGTTATCAATGTTGAAAGGAAGAAACTCAGAAATAAAACATTTCCGTTTCTTACCATTCAATTTGAAAACCACTTCAATCTCTTTGTGAATCATGCGCACCCCTTCAACGACCAAAGTATCTTGCGCCAATAAAGTATACTCTCTTTTTGGAGAAAACACAGGACGCTTCCCGAAAATATAATTTTCATAATACTGAATCAACTCAGGTTTCCGCTTATTTTCCCAAGTATAAACATCATTCACAGCATCGTTATCAAAACACTTTCTAACCCCTTGAAGTTTCGGATCTAGCTTTCTCAGGTCGGCGGAATGCACTTTTTCAATGGATCGAACGCACGACGAAATTGAAAAGGAGATTACACTTCCAACTAGAAAAAAATAGGTCTTGTAATTTTTCATTTATTTCGAAAATCGAAGTGCTAATTTATAACCAATCCACGACATAGGAATATAGGCCAATCCCAAATCCACTGCATCGAACCACAAAGGTGAAGGCAGAATAAATACCATATATGTTCCTGCAAGGAAAAAAAGAAACCCAACAAGCAATGCTCGGAATAATTTCCGTTCTTTAATGAACAGCGTTACTAAAAATGCACCAGCCAAGGTTCCAATCGCATGAGCTAGAAAAGGCATTACGAAATGTTTTGGTTCCATAACGACCATTGCGCCTTTCAAACCTTCTTCTGTACTCAAATCGAAACCTACAGGAGGGGCTATGATCGCACTGCTGAATTGCACAATTATTCCATTCAACATTCCGCCTGTTAAGACGCAAACAACGAAAACAAAAAGATTTAAAATTGTCCGAAGCATTCAATAAAATTTTCAGCGTGAAGATAACACATGAATTAAGATTTATCTCGTCCGAAATAACCTTTGCTTTCAACCCTATGCGAAAAGAAATTAATAAAAAGAACAACGAACATCAAGAAGAAAAGCGACTGTGCACTAACCAAAAACTTACCCATTGGAGCTACGGGATAGAAATCGCTAAATCCGATTGTAACCGATGTAACAAAAGAGAAATAAATAGAATCGAACCAATGCGTAAAAGGCTTGTTCAAGTAGTTTCCTCTCGCGTAAATCAATCCGAACGTAAATACAATCTCAAGATAATTAATCAACAACAACAGCATAGACCTTCTGTAAGACCTAGGTTTTGAAAACAAATCGGAGGCAAAAATAAGGGTTGGGACGTAAAGAATAGTTTCAAGCAAAAACCAAACTAGAATATAGAACAACCAATTCTCATCATGCCACCCGAAATAAATCACTAGGATTGGCAACGCGGCTTTAATCAAAACAAATAAGTCTATAGAAAGATCCGAATGCGCGTTGCTTCTTCTTCCAAAAAACTCTTTAATGTAGGTTCCAAGAAATAAAAATTGTGTCAACGCAAGAAACAAACGTAGAAGCTTTTCAATTCCAATATCGTCATGATGTTCATTGTTCCAAATAGATTTGATGTTGTGTAAGCGTCTACTCAGCGTACCGCTCCCTTCTTGCCTCTTTCGTTCTGTTGAGCCCAAAGCCATCTTTTTAATAAAATGTTTCACTTGCTAAAGTTAAGTAATGTTTTCTTCAAACTACCCATGACTATTATCGCAAACACCATTGTTTCGGAGTGAATACAGGCAATTGAGCGTGCTTATAGTATTTAATATTTCTTGTCACCAATACATCAATCTTTTTCGAACGAAGAGCTGAAAAATATTGAACTCCGTCTTCGAAATCAGAAAACTTCGATTGAATAGCACTCTCTATGTCCTCATTGTTCGTATCAACAATCTTAAAATGCTTGTTTACGAATAAAATGGAACTGTTCGCGAACTTAACATCGTGAAGATTTCGAATTATAAAATGCATATTCGCCAAAACAATGGAAGAAGTAAAGAGTGCACACTTGCCTTGTTGATATTGACCAAATAAATTCTGAGCAACTTCGAAGTGATCTTCTCGCTGCAAAATCAAATCCAGAATTACATCTGAATCAATGAACAATCTTGGCTTATTCATACTTGTTCAACAAATAATTCAAACGTTCTTCTTCTAAGTTGATCTTTCGTTTCGCCTTCGATTTTTTCAATAGCGAATGAAGAGCTTGAAGCTCTGCATTCGGCGGAGCATAATTTCCAGCATCCTCATTTACAAGCGACGCCAAGTAATTTTCCACCAAAGATGAGATAGACTGATTGTGCTCAGCGGCATACTTCTTCGCCTTTTCAATAACCTCTTCACTCACGCTGAGCGTGAGTTTCGGACGATATTCTGATTTACTTTTTAACTTCTTCATAAAACAAATGTACGTACATTTTTTGAAAATTATACACGTGCATTTTCCGACCGATAAAATTACTTGTCTTAACTACCTTTGCAGCCTTACTTCAACAAAAATGAAACAGATTATCGAGTGCGTTCCGAACATTTCGGAAGGAAGAGACAAAGACAAAATCAACACCATAGCTCAAGCTGCAGCTGCAGTGCCCGGTGTAATGCTTTTGGATGTTGATCCTGGAGCTTCAACCAACAGAACAGTGATTACGATTGCTGGTAAGCCTTCGGCTGTTTTAGAAGGGGCATTTCAATTGATGAAGAAAGCGCAAGAGCTTATTGACATGCGTTCTCATAAAGGCGAGCATCCTCGTCAGGGCGCGACCGATGTTTGTCCACTTGTTCCCATTGCAGGAATTACACTCGAAGAATGTGCTGCACTAGCGCATCAATTGGGAGAGCGTGTGGGAAGAGAGTTGGGCATACCTGGATATTTCTACGAGTCTGCTGCGAAACAAGAAGTTCGTGCAAACTTGGCAAATTGTAGAAAAGGGGAATACGAAGGAATAGATAAGATTTCAACTGCTGAATGGACACCTGATTTTGGTCCGAATGAAGTAACAGAAAGCGTTCGTAAATCTGGAATCACCACCATTGGCGCACGTGATTTCCTAGTGGCATATAATGTGAATTTGA
This sequence comes from Flavobacteriales bacterium, assembly GCA_044239865.1. Lineage (GTDB taxonomy): Bacteria > Bacteroidota > Bacteroidia > Flavobacteriales_D > Sanyastnellaceae > CAIZGX01. The sequence continues at coordinate 236,235 of JBIIAO010000001.1, read as the reverse complement.
ACACCACTTCCACACGTCGTGCTAACGCTATTGCTTTCGACATTCGCGAAGCTGGACGTGTTTTGAATGAAGGTGGAAAACCTGTATTGGATGAAAACGGAGAGCCTAAACGTATTCCAGGAACTTTGAAATCTGTAAAAGGAATTGGTTGGTACATTGAAGAATATGGGGTGGCTCAGTTGTCATTGAACCTCACTAACATCAATATCACTCCAGTGCATGTTGCATTTGAAGAATCATGCAACAAGGCTGCAGAGCGCGGTGTTCGTGTGACAGGCAGCGAATTGGTTGGATTAATTCCGAAGAAAAGTTTATTGGATGCAGCAGATTATTTTTTGAAGAAACAAGAACGTTCACTCGGAATTTCCGACAGTGAAAAAATTAAAATCGCAGTAAAATCTTTGGGATTAGACGACCTCGCTCCTTTCCATCCGGAAGAAAAAATTATTGAATTCATTATTGAGAAGAATTTAGGGGGCGGAAAGAAATTGGTTGACATGAGTTTAACCGCTTTCGCGAACGAAACCTTAAGTGAATCTCCAGCTCCAGGTGGAGGATCTGTAAGCGCCTATTGCGGGGCAATGGGTGCGGCACTCGCTGGAATGGTGGCGAATCTTTCAGCGCACAAACGCGGATGGGATGCGCGCTGGGAAGAGTTTTCGAATTGGGCAGTAATTGCCAAGGACATTCAAGATGAATTGAATTGGTTGGTAGATGAAGACACGCAATCTTTCAATAAAATTATGGAAGCTTTCGGATTACCGAAAAATAATGATGAAGAAAAAGCAGCTCGCACCGAGGCCATTCAATCTGCATCAAAGTATGCGATGGAGATTCCTTTGCGCACAGCTCGTGTTGCATTCAAAGCATTTGAAGTTTGTGAAGCCATGATAGAGCAAGGAAATCCGAATTCAGTGACGGACGCGGGCGTTGGCGCCTTGGCTATTCGCACGGCTGTGATTGGTGCTTGCTACAATGTTCGCGTAAACGCCGGAGGAATTTCCGATAAAGTATTCACTGAAAAACTAATGAGCGAAGCGTCAGAATTAGAAAAACGGACCGATGAGAGAGATGTACAACTTAGAACGCGTGTTTTGGGGAAAATTAGTTAGTCAAGGAAAATTAATGTTTTATTAATGAATTCATTAATTCATTCACCTTAAATTTGACGACCCTAAAAAAAAGCAGTTTTTTTTTACTATCATGGCTACCAAAAAAAGAAAAGTTCTAATCATCGTGATATTCACCTTTATTAGTCTAATTGCAACTGCGAGCTACTTCGTTTTTTGGAATAACGCAAAATCAAAATTCAGTCGCGCCATCAATAAAGGGGATTGGACCGTTGCCGAAAAATTAATTTCCGAGGGAAATTTTGATTCCGATTCAACATCGAAATCTTATGCAATCGCAATTCTCAATTTCAAAAAGCCTAATGGAAATTATGTTGAAGGATTAAATCAACTTTTCAAAGCGCTATCGCATAATCCGACCATTCATTTTTCATTAACGAATGAGGAGATTAAAAACACGCTAATTAATTATTTATCTTCAGCTAGTCAGAGCCAGAAATTCCTGTTTACTGCTCAACTTGAATTGAAGAATGCTTCGCAAGAATGGAAAGATTTCTTTTGGAATTACTTTCATAACGAAGCTATTTCGAAACAATCTGTTGACGCATGGAGTAACTGCTTTCGAGTTGCAAACACCATAGAGCAAAGTGACATGGCGCTTCATGCTAGACGAGGATTATTCCTTGAATTCGATTCTTTTCAAACAACCGGATTAAATAAAAACGAAATATTAAAAAACAATCCCTGCTACACTCCCATTCTTGAGAACATAGACCGTATTCACAACAAGCATTATTCCTATTCTGACCTATTCAACATTAGCTTCGACAAAAACAATTACCTGTCGTGGAGATATATTGTTGCAGACTTCAACACAACGGACGAAAATGGGAATTGTAAAGGTTGCAACGATGAACAAGCGAAAAACAATTCATTAGAAGAATTTAAAGAGTTACTAAATCATTGGGAAGAACAGAAAATTACTTCAACCAATGAACAAATTATAACGAGTTGGTACAATTCATTACCGCTGACTGACAAACAGAAATGGGGAAGTCAATTCTATACCTACCTCAACTATTTTCAGCACGTGGATCAATTTCGTACAGAACCACTTTACAGAGATCCTATCATTGAAATTGAAGGCAAAAAGTACTGTATTGGTCAACGCATGTGTCTTTGTGAAGTGAAAAACGACACCTTAATTATGGTTGCTCAGTTTGTGACCTCTTCTAAAAATGCGGCCAAACCCCAAGGGAATCAGCACGATTTTGATGGACAACCGAGATACTATGGTCCAAAATGCAGAATCACTTCTCGCTATTGGGACCATCAATTCGCCTACGACAGTCTTGATCAACAACGAGACAAACTTCTGGGTTTTGGCAGCCAACATGTAATTACTTACAAAGGTCATGTTCCTTTACCTAATTTCATGCACATCACTCCAGACGATGAATTTCCGGGAGCGAAGGGGTATGTGAACGGTATTCATGAATTCGCTGTTGGCGGAAAGAGACCTGGTGTATTCATGGGAACTCCTATAAGTTTGGGATGTGTTAGACTTCATGATTACCCTTCAAAATTCGTTCGATGGTGGACGCCGAAGAATGCAAATTTCTTCACTTGCTATGAAAACAGTCGCTATATACAGATAGCACCGAATTAAAGATTGTTGGCTATATTTGAGGGAACACTCAATTAAATTTTTTCAAGATGAAATCCATCAAATTTTTTATTGCTTTAACGCTATTTAGCTCACTTGTTTTTTCATCTTGTGCTCAGAGCTTGAAGGACTTGAAGAAACAGGCCGAGCAGAAACTTCAACAAAATTCAACAACCTCAGGATTCACCGAAGAAGAGGCTGGCAAAGCATTGAAAGAAGCTCTTTCCAAAGGGGCTACTAAAGGGAGTGAGTTGGTTTCTAAAACAGATGGTTATTTTGGCAATCCAAAAATTAAAATTCCTTTTCCTCCAGATGCTAAAAAAGTGGAAGACAAATTGCGCAACCTTGGTTTGAACAAAGAATGCGACGATGTCATTCTCTCTCTAAATCGTGCTGCTGAGGATGCTGGAAGTGCAGCGAAAGACATATTCGTACGTGCCATTTCAGAAATGACCATTACAGATGCAATTAACATTGTAAAGGGAGGAGAAAACGCGGGAACTGAATATTTGAAATCGAAAACACGCGCTGCATTGGTTGAAGCGTTCAAACCAATTATTAAAACCTCACTCGACAAAGTGGGCGCTACAAAAAACTGGGAATTTGTAATTACCCGATACAATAAAATTCCTTTGATTGAAAAGGTGAATCCAGATTTGGTTCAATTCGCTACCGAACGCGCCATTGACGGACTATTCGTGAAGGTTGATGAAGAAGAACTTCTTATTCGCAAAGATCCAATTGCAAGAACTTCGGAGTTGTTGAAGAAGGTTTTTGGCGGGTAGTTATTTCAGATAATCCCGAACGTATGTTTTTGGTGACATCACCTTTAATATTGACTTCTTGAAGTCTTTCACGTTACGAGTTATTATTATTACATCCCTTCCATAAGCAACGCAAGCTTGATGTTGCATTGCGTCTTCAAAATCGCTCCACCCTAAATCGAATGCCTGGTGAACTATTTCACCTGACATTGGCATAATCTCAACATTCGAAATCAAATGATCAAAACATCGAGAAAATAATTCCTTTTCCAAATATTTCTTGAGCAAATAATTTACATTACTCATCGCAACCGGAGTAGTAATCAAGCGCACATCTCTTTTGTGTAATTCTGCGTGTTCGAAGATTCTTCTGGCGTGAGCTGAGAAATCATCGCGATCTGCGTAAAAGTCAATGAGCATATCTGAATCTAGAAACAAATAAGTCATAGTACTCCTAGAATTGGTTTTTTCTCTCAAGTTTCTGCAATTTAATCTTCTTTATCTCTTCCTTATAATCAATGCCTTTAGGTATTTTCCCTTTAACTAAAGATCTAATTTCATCCAATTCTGAAATAGGATGATTATAGCCTGCTTCACGTTCTTTGACTAATTCTTGAAAAAATTCTTCCACCAAATAAGATAGACTTTTCCCTTTATACTCGGCATATTCCTTTGCCTTTTGTACTATAACTGCATCTATCGAAAGCGTAAGTTTCGGACGAATCGACTCTGTTTTTCTTTGCTTTTTCATGAGTCAAATATACGTATTTATTTTTAATAATCACACGTATGATTCTAAGTCCCGCAAAACGTTTTAAAACTCAAATCATTTTTCGGATTGAAGATTAAAAAAACATCTTCCAACTTCGATTCGTATGGATTTTTAAGTCGATCAAGGTAGGACTGAAACAACTCCCAATTGTCGTTGTCCACCGCCTCTGCTAATATTCGCTCTACCCATTCATTGCGAGGAATGACAATTGGATTGACATTCTCTTTTTCAATCTTATTGAAATCATTTTTCTGAGCTAACCACATTTCAAAGTGAGGGCTGCTGGTTAAATAAACTTCACTCACTTCCTTTCCTTCCAAAAATAAAAATGAATTCGTGTAATCTGAATGCGTTTCTTCCATGGTGGAAAGCAACTCTTCAACCCACTCTCTTCCTTCTTGCGTGTTAATCTCCACACCCAATTTCTCGCCCATCATTTTGTAATAAGCTGTTCCATACTGAGCAGGGAATTCTTCAATCACTTCAACCGCCATTTCCTTAGCAACTTTCGGATTATCATGAATGAGGGGCATTAAACTATTCGCGAATACCCACAAATTCCATTGCGCAATTCCGGGCTGACTCGCGAACGCATATCGCTTCGCAGTATCAATAGAACTAAAACATGTCTTTGGATCATACACATTCATAAATGCGCACGGGCCATAATCAATCGTCTCTCCAGCAATACTCATGTTGTCTGTATTCATGACCCCATGAATAAATCCTACGCGCATCCAATTAACAATTAAATCTATCTGCATACGAACGACTTCCTTCAACAAATATAAATACGGATTTTCAGCACTTGCACATTGCGGATAATGTCGCGCAATGGCATAATCGGCAAGTGCTTTCAAAACATCTTCGCCCTCATGCATGCTTGCATACTCAAACGTCCCAACACGCAAATGGCTCGAAGCCATTCGTGCTAATAGTCCTCCTTTTTCCATGCCATTTCGATGAATGGAATCTCCCGTATTTACAACTGCTAACGTTCGTGTTGTTGGAATGTGGAGCGCATGCATAGCTTCGCTTATGATCGCTTCGCGCAGCATCGCCTTCAATGTGGCGCGCCCGTCGCCTCTTCGAGAATAAGGAGTGGCTCCGCTTCCTTTTAAATGAACATCGCACAAAACATTTTCACTCGATTTCCATTCATCAACCAATACCGCTCTTCCGTCTCCGAGTATATTGAAGTGTCCAAACTGATGCCCTCCATAAGCCATAGCTAACGGTTCTTTCGACCACTGATCACTTCCATTTATTAATCGTTCAAACTCCTCAGCATTGCACGCATTTGGAAAAGTGTTTGCCATCTTTTCATTCCAAAAAACAACTCGGGCCTTTTCAAATATTTCAGGATAAACATTCGCTTGAAGCTCTTCCGGTAATTGCGCGTAATTCAGTTTCATGCGACAGAAGGTTTTAAGGCTTCGAGTAAAAATTCAACAACCTTTTTTCTTGGGTAATCTTGCAGCGTAGTTAGCTGAACCAACCGCATAGGAACGGGCGGCGCAAACTCACGTACATTCGCGCGTTGTTTGGTTGAAAGGAACTGAATGTATGCAGCTGGAAGCAGAGTCATTCCGCCATTTTCATCCACTAAACGAATCAATGTTTGAATGCTTCCAGCATCGTAAACAACCTTTGACTTTTTCTTCTTTTTGAAACTACACACTTCCAATGCTTGCTCGCGAAAACAATGCTCTTCCGAAAGGAACCACAAATTATCTGAAGTAATGTGTTTGGGTTGAATGAATTTTCTAGCCGGTAATTTTTCAAATGGAGAAACATAGGCTACAAATTCTTCTTCGTACAACGGATAAGAAGCGAACGATGAAACATCCGTGTCCGTTGCTAAAATAGCCATATCTATTTCCCCTTGCTGCAAAGCCACAAGCGCTTTTTCTGTCGGAAGTTCAACCAGCGAAACCTTTAACGAATGATTTCCTTCTTCCACATTTCGTATGAAAGAAGGAACAACAGTAGCGGCCAAAGAAGGAATCACAGAAATGCGAATGTGCCCATCAATTCCTTTCGTCAACTCTTTTGAAATCTCTCGCATCAAATGCTGCTCTGCAAGAATACGCTTGGCTTGATTCAGCAAAGACAATCCTTCTCCGGTAAATTCTAGGGGGTGCATGCCGCGACGAACAATGACAATTTCAAGTTCTTCTTCGAGCTTTTTCACCATCATGCTCAGAGTAGGTTGACTAACAAAACATGCGTTAGCGGCGGCGACAAAATTCTTATGCTTTTCTAAAGCAACAATGTATTCTAGCTGTTGAAAGTTCATAGGTAAAATCTATACCTACAAAAATACAATTGTTTTTAGTAATATGGCACGCACACCTTTTTCAAAGTCCCGTGTTTCAATTTTGGAGGAACAATATAAACGATTGAAAATTCTAATCCACCTCTCCCAGTGCTTGCTGAACGAAGAGTCGAAGTGTTTAAGTCGTAGGACAATCCGACACGCCATTCGTTATATTCTGCGCCCAATTCAAACCAAGCGGCATCGTGAAATCTTCCGTGAACACCTCCGAAAACTCTGTGATTCTCCCACAACTCTGAAGGAAGTTTGTAATAAGCTCTTGAACCCAAAACTATTTCTTTCAATTTACCTTGACTTTGAAAAAGCGACAAAGCCTCCAACGTAAACCAATCATTCAAAGGCATTCGTGCACTTGCTTGCACGGCATGACGAACATCTAAGACAACAGCATTGTTGTCCTTGAAACTCTGTTTAGGTCGAGTGAGATTATTCACTGAATATCCAAAATTCCACCGAAGTTTTTCTTGCTGTTTCTGAATGAAAATAGCCAATCCAAGGGATGGATAAATCCTTGCAGTGGTAGCGTAAGTTTCATTGTTGGAAAGCGTTGGATCGAAACTCATTCCATTCCATTGCGAATCGTATACCAAGGCACTCGGATCGAATCCTCGCGAGGTAATTCCGAACGAACCACCGCCTCTAATTTCTAAACTATCATTTGGTTTATACAATGAATGTGCAGCGTGGAGTTGAACTTGCGAAGTTCTGAAACGGGAATCTCCCGCCACATCGCTTCCTGCATTCAATCCGATTGACCAAAGCTTAGTTCCAATTTCTTTCGCTTCAGCGGAGAATCCGAACGTTTGATAAGGTGTAGTTACACTTCGCCATTGGTTACGCTGGTTCGCGGCAAAACGAAACTGTCCGTTGAATGCCCCAACCTGGGCGCTGTTCTGCCAGAGCATCGCTTGATCGAACTGACTAAAGTGAATATCCTGAGCATGACCATGCATTGCGGAAAGCGCAAGACAAACAATTGCTATGGATTTTCTTATTCTCATTCAAGAACAGTGATATTTCCTTCTTCAAAATAAATTTCACCACCTTCACAAACGGTGCGCAAGTAGTAAACAAAAACAGCAGGATCTACTTTCATCCCTTTGAAAAATCCATTCCAACCGATATTCTGATCTTGTGTTTCAAACATCAATTCACCCCAACGATCGAAAACCTTGAAGTCTAATTCTGTAATGAAATTCCCTCTCACATAAAGCCATTCGTTCGCTTGGTCGAGATTCGGAGTGAACGCATTCGGCACATACACGGTTGGCCTTCCACATATAAAATCTACCACACGAACGGTGACGCTATCTTGCTGAACGCAATCGCCTTCGGTAACGACAACAAAATAAGTTGTTGTTGCTTCTACGATTGCTAATGGATTGTATATATTCGGATTGTTCATTCCAAATGTTGGCGTCCATGTGTAATTGAAATTTGTATTTACCGGTGTTGCATTCAATTGCACCGCTGTTCCTTCCAAAACAACCATGGGCGAAGCACTCGCGTTTACAGTAGAGGCATTTAGTGTGCTAACAGTAACTTGAACAGTGTCTTGCGCAAAGCAACCGCTTGGCGTAGCCGCAGAAACTGAAACTTCCGTTCCAGCTGTAAGTATTAATTCCACTGAAGAAGTACCTTGTCCGCTAAGTAATTGCGCGCTCGATTGCCACTGGTAATTGAACGAAGGATTTGGATTCAACACAGACAAGGAAATTGTATCTCCATAACACGCGGTAAAATCGCCTTGAATAGTGGCCTGGTCTCCGACCATATAAACCGAAACGCTGTCTTCAACCGTGCAACCTTGATTGGTAAGCTGCGCGAAATACGTTTGCATTCCGTTCACAAAAACGTTTATTGATAGATCCTGTGTATTGCTATTTAGTGGTGAAGAAAAATCAGGTGAAGCACTCCAAATCAAACTTCCATTAGTCGGATTAATTGCAGCGCTGAGGTCTACATTGTCGGGAACACAGAGTGAAGTATCATTGGAAAGAACTAATTCCAATTGAGGAACGATCACATTTTGCGTGAGCGTGTCTGTGCATATATCATGCTGAACCAACAATTGATACGAACCATTTGAACTTCCTGTAAAAATGGGAAGCGGGCCATTCACATCACTTAGATTACCATCGTTCGGTGTCCAGGTATAAACTGCATTCGGATCTGCACTAACCTGTCCCAATTGAATTGGAACTCCAGCGCACACCGTAACATCGGAGAGTGATTCAACTATGGGAGCAATAACTGTTACCGTGCGCGAGATGGTATCCACAGCATTGCACGTTATTGGATTCTGCGCGGTTAAGGTTATCGTGTACGTTCCTGGTGCATTGAAGGTGTGAACGACACTGTTTCCAAATACCGTAGAATTATCGTCGCTGAAATGCCATTGAACAGAAGCTGCCAAATAAGAGTTGCTGACCAATTGAATCGTTGATCCTTCGCACAACAGAGGCGGCGCATTAAAACTCGCCACGGTCAGCGGCAATTGAAAATCGTATTTGAAAACACCGTTGTTACAGCTGTTGTTGTTGATTGCTGAAACTGCATTCGCTGGAAAAATTGGAAAGTCGCTATTTCCCCCACAACCGGCGCATACACTCTGATAAATAATTCCCTTTCGATCGAAACGACTGGTTCCTCCGTCTACGTGTTCTGCACTAATATTCCCTCCGAAAAAAGAAGCATACGTTACAGCGCTTGCATCGGCCTCCAAAACGAGCAAATAAAAATCGCTACCATCTGTCGTTGTTTGAAACGCATCTGACGTAGTGAGCAATCCACTGGTATTACCTGCTTCATTCGTTGAATACAAGTTCACGGCTCCTCCCCAACCACTGAGGTAAATCTTTCCGCATACATCTACCAAGAATGCTGTCGGAGAAAGACTCGGCCTTCCATCGCCGACACCAAACACGGTGCTCCAAACAATAGACGATAAATCATTGGGGAATTTCGTTACCAACATTCCGCTGTTAGGCTGACTGAATGCGGCATTTACAACAAAGGTTGAATTCGCAGCGCGCGTTTGTCCGTATACAAAAACCTCATCGAGGTTGTCTGTTTCAATAAAATAAAGTTGATCGTAAACGTTACTTCCGAAGTATGTCGAAGAAAGCAAACTTGTCCCATCTGGACTCAACTTCGCGATCCAACCGTCGCTATTCCCGCCATTAAAAACTTGTCCATATCCGTTGCCTGCTATTGGAAAATTCACCGACTGCGTTCCTCCGCACACGAATATATTTCCTGCATTATCCTCAGCCAAACTGAATCCACTATCATCGTCGCTTCCACCCAAGTAGGTACTCCAATAGAGTTGGGACAAATCGTTCGATAGCTGAAATACGCATGCATCTTGTAATCCGCCGAGACTCGATTGAAATGCGTTAACCGTCGGGAAGTTATCTGAGAAGGTTGAACTCACAACATACACGTTATCGTTTGCATCTAAATCCACCTCACCACGAAATTCATCGGCATAGTTGAACTTCAATCCTGCTGCAGTGTTCACGCCATCGTTGCCCGTTCCCCCTATAAACGTAGAGGCCTCTAGTGTATTTCCATTTGCATTTAATTTCGCCACAACAATATCACTCCCATTGGTATATTGAACGCCTACACCGAAAGGTGCGAAATTGGATCCGCCGTTGTATGTATTATCGAAGGCATTGGTCGTTACTGGGAAATTCGGGCTAGATGTTGTTCCCAATACAATAAGTTCATCGTTGCTGTTACAGATGAGACTGTGTGGCAAATCGTCGTTCAAACCGCCAATAAACGTACTCCATTGCATGAATGTCCCAGACACATCGTATTTCGAAATGGCCATGTCGGTGCCGGCCAAACTCCCTTGTCCATCTCCGCCACCCCAAGTGGTTTGATAAGCTCCAACAGTCGTTGGATACCCTTGTCCGAATGCACTGCTTCCTGAAATTAAATTTCCTTGACTGTCGTAGGTGGCGGTATAACCGAAATTGTCATCGAAGCTTCCGCTGTAGGAAGAGAAAATGAGTTCGGGGTCAATGATTAGCGGATGCCTTGTATCATATTTTCCCAATCGGAATGAAATTACATCACCATTTTTCACGAAGGAACAATCGACACGCATCTTCATCGGCGGATTGTTTCCAGCGGCTTCGCCTTCCATGGGAATCATTTGATATGCAATGGGGATTTGCTCAACTATTTCTCCCAAGGCCGTTCGCACAATGAGCCTTCCGTCTTCAATTCGAACGTCATCGGTTCCTTCATACGACCATTGAATTTGCGTTGGTGAAGCACCACGTTGCACTTCCCAGTCGTACTTCATGAAGAAGTTATTTTGATAAACGTGCAGATGAATACCCGAATAAAAATTCTGATATCGGAATCCTTTCGCTTCACGACAATCTCTTCCCCATTTGGCAGGGTCGTTTCCTAAGAAATAGTTGTATCGTGTTTTTTGAAAAGCATCGGCAACAACCTGTTCGGGCTGAGCATTTTGAAACACTTGACGAAAGACGTGTCCTCGCATAACCGGCTCGAACTCCTTTCCAGCATGTGCTTTCGCTATTTCAGATAAATCGAAGAAGTGATGCGTGAAGGCGTTGTTTTCGAAAAACGTTCTACCGTTTTCTGTTGCTGCGCTGAACTTCACTTGTGAAGGCCACTGACCTTTGTTCTCGATGAAATGCACAACCTGCGCCAGTCCGAATTGAACAAGCATAGCGAAACATCCAATGAGTAAAATTTTGCGCATTGAACGAATTTACGAAATTCAAAGAGAACTTTACGACTTTAATTTCGCCTGAAGCGCCAGCATCTCAACCAAGGCTTGAGCGCAGTCGACGCCCTTGTTACCAAGCACCCCACCACTGCGAGCGCGGCTTTGTTCAATGTGATCATCGGTAAGAACTCCAAAAACTACAGGTTTACCTGAATGTAATCCAATGTCTTGAATGCCCTGAGCTGTTGCCATAGACACATACTCAAAATGTGGTGTTTCACCACGCACAATACACCCCAATGCAATGACTCCGGTAACACCCGGTTTTTCTGTTGCCCATTTTGCTCCCAGCGGTAATTCAAAACTGCCCGGAACATATTCCTTTTCAATCTGAGACGATTGAAAACCAAGACGGAGCAATGTTTCCATTGCTCCGTTGTATAAATTCTCTGTTACTTCTTCGTTCCAACGAGAAACTAAAATAACCACACGGTGATTTTCAATTTCAGGAAGAAGAATAGTTCTTTCTTCAGAAAGATTAACGGTTGCCATTATCCTTGCGCCTTCAAGAAGTTCAACATTTTATCTGCTTCAGTGTATGTCGCAGAACGATTGTCGATTCCTTCCATCGCTTTCTCTAGAGTTTCCTTCGCTTTGTCCTTGTTGTTTTGCTCGATATAAACACGAGCAGCTTTCAACAAAAATTCGCCCGCCAATGCATCACGCGTTCCGTTTGACTTCGAAAGTGTCGCTGCTTTTTCGAAATATTTCACAGCTTCATCTAACTGGCCTAATTCTACATTCATGTCACCAATGTTTCCAAGAACGTATACTGAAACAGCTTGGTCATCTACATTTACTTCTTGGAAGTGCGCTAAAGCATTTCCGAAATCTCCTTTTGAACGGAAGCAAATAGCAGCACCGTAATGCGCTAATTCAGCGGCATCAGTTCCTTCGTAGTTGTCAATAACACCTTGAAATCCAGGTGCATCTTCATGGCCATTTAACGCCCAGTCAATGCTGTCTATAGACAAATAATACTGAGCTTTCCACAAAGCGTTTGCAGCTTCACGTTCGCGAGGTTGTGCAAAGGTAGCGTCGTAAGCGAAGTATCCGCCAACTCCTACAACTAAAGCAATACCTACAGCCATCATGGGCTTTCTGTATTTTTCGAAAAAGGTTGAAGTGGTATTTGAAGTATAAGCTTCGTTCTTAGTCACTTCTTGGTCTGCGCTATTTTTATTTGACATGTGCGTAAATTGAGGTGCGAATATACTAAATTCCGAATAATTTTGACACTTCTAATTACATGTCAAGAATTACCCTCCATAAACTCCAGCTGTTTCAGTTTAAAAACTACGACGCATTCGAGGCCCAATTTGGCCCGAGAGTGAATTGCTTGTTGGGAAAAAACGGAATAGGCAAGACCAATATCCTCGACGCTATTTATAGCCTCAGCTTTTGCAAAAGCTATTTTTCGCACACCGATAGCTTTTCTATTCAAGACGAAAAAGAACAAGGAGCGGCGAATGGGGAATATGAAATGGATGGTGAACCTATTAAAATTTCCTACGCCCTCTTCCGCGACAAAAAGAAGCAAGTGAGCAAAAACGGGAAAGCATATGACCGTTTATCCGAGCACATTGGCGTTCTTCCCTTAGTAATGGTCACACCCAATGACATTGACCTTATTCGTGAAGCGAGTGATGTGCGCAGAAGATGGCTGGACCAAACATTGTCTCAAACTTCTTCCGAATATTTAAGACTGTTAATTCAATTCAACCTCACGCTTGACCAGCGCAATGCTGTCCTCAAAAACAACAGGTTCGGCAAGACTGAATTGGCTGAAATTATTTCAATCTACAACGAACAATTGAATTTCACGGGAACCCAGATTCACTTGGCTCGAAAGAGTTTTTTCGAGAGTTTCTCCCCTGTCTTCGAATCTATTTACAACGAAATTTCACAAGCCGAAGAACTTCCTGTTTTGCGTTATGAATCGGAGGTGAATGAAGGGAATTATTTATCGTTGTTGGAAGGAAATCTCGAGCGCGACATTCACGCAGAACGCACCACCAAAGGAATTCAGAAGGACGATATTGCTTTCGAACTGCAAGGAAAAATGTTGAAGAAATTCGCTTCTCAAGGACAGCAAAAAACATTTCTTTTAGCATTGAAACTTGCTCAATTGGAATACACAAAAGGTATTTTGAATAAGTCTCCATTACTCATTCTCGATGACATTTCAGAGAAGCTAGACGACAACAGACTTCGATCGTTGTTGAAATGGTTGAACGAAAACACAAATTCTCAAATATTTCTCTCTGACACCGATATTGAAAAAACTCCGCGTATGTTAGCTGAAGTTGGAATGGAATTTCAAACCATTTCCCTCCAAAACAATTTTATTTTACCTGAAGAAGCGCAACAACCATGAGCACACGGAACGAATTTTCTTTGAAAGACGCAATTGGCGAATGGGTCAAGCGATCACCTCTTCAGCGCAAACTGAATGAGCTTCAAATTATTGAAGCCTATGAAAAAGCTGTGGGCCCCATTCTGTATAAAAAGACGAAGCAAATCACCATCAAGGGAAACCAACTTCATTTGCATTTCGAATCGGCCCCTTTGCGCGCGGAATTATTCCAATCGCGCACAGATTTATTGAAGGCCATTAACGACCAATTCAGCGAGCCACCTATTTTGGAGATTGTCTTTTCCTGACAATTCGCAGAAATTCCAACATTCTTTCAATTATTATTTTTTGCTTAACGCAATTGAAATGTATCTTTCGCTTACAGAAAAAAATAGTATGTCGAGAATCCCAACACTCTGCTTGAAAAACAAATCCATTACAGCGCTTTTAGCCTTGTTAACAGTGGTTTCTTTATTCAACATTTCATGGTCAGATGAGAAGCCTAAAAAAGCTCATCATGGAAGCATGGAAATGCTGAAGCTTTTGACGCAAACCAACCTTCCTGTTGGAGACAATGGATTCTTCACCGGTTCTGGCAGATGCGGCGGTTGCCACGGAGATGACCCTGTAGACTTTGCGAACATAAACGGAGAGGGTGCAGACGTTAGCCCTGCAACTAACTGGCGCGGATCTATGATGGCAAACTCTGCAAAAGATCCGTTTTGGAAGGCGAAAGTGAACCATGAAATATTAGTTAACCCTGCACACGCTCAAGAACTCGTAAATAAATGCACCTCTTGCCACGCACCCGTTGGAAGATTCACAAACCTCTTGCAAGAAAACAACCCCAACTACACACTAGAAGAACTTGCCCTCGATTCACTTGCTCGAGATGGAGTAAACTGCGGCGCTTGTCACCAACAAAAAATGGACGGTCCTCAAGGCGTGGGTAAACATTTCAGCGGAGAATTGTTCTTCCACAAAGACACCATCTACGGTCCATACATTACCGAAGAGCAAACGGTTCCAATTTTCGAAGCTATGATGCAGAGCTTTGTTGGTTACCGTCCGCTTGGGCATGCTAAAGTGCGTCAATCTGAATTGTGCGCAGGTTGCCACTCACTTTCAACGCATACTGCCGACCTTGAAGGTAATTTTACGGGTGGAGATTTTATTGAACAAGCGACCTACCACGAATGGTTGAATTCTTCCTACAACGATACTCCCGGAATTCAACAAGAATGTCAGGGTTGCCACATGCCTGATGCCGGTGAGGGAGTTGTCATTGCATCTGGATATCTCTTCCTGCCACAACGACAACCGTATGGACAACACTGGTTAGTAGGTGGAAACACTTTCATGCTAAACTTGATAAAGAATAACGCAGCAACTTTGGGCGTAACAGCTACCGAAGAACACTTCAATACCGTCATTGAAAGAAGTACTTATCAAATCGAACACGAAACAGCCACTGTAGCTCTAACAGAAACAGGTATCGAAAATGATACTGCTAAGTACAATTTGAAGTTAACAAACCTTGCTGGACACAAATTCCCTAGCGGATATCCTTCAAGAAGAGCTTATGTAGAAATTATTGCGGTAGACGATGCCGGCAATGAAATTTTCCATTCGGGAAAAATGGATAATCAATACCGCATAGTTGGCGAAGACATTACGTGGGAGCCTCACTATGATTTAATTACTTCTCAAGACCAAATTCAGATTTATGAAATGGTTATGGGAGATGTGAATGGAAATAGAACACAAGTGTTGGAACGCGCAGCAACCATGATCAAAGACAATCGATTAACTCCTCTTGGATTTTCTGTCAATCATTCGGCCTATGACACCACCATGATTGTTGGTGAAGCGTTATATGACCCGAACTTCAACCACTTCCCGAATGGAAATGAAGGAAGCGGTACAGATGAAATTCGCGTGCACATTCCGTTGAATGGTTTTTCTGGAAACCTTCACGTGACAGCGCGCTTGATGTACCAAACGGTTCCTCCGCGTTACCTCGATGAAATGTTTGCCTTCGACAACGAAAGCATCAACTCTTTCCGCAGCATGTACGATGCTGAGGGTGCAGACGCTATTCAAGTAGGCGCGCAAACACTCATGAGCACTATTATTGGGGTAGAAGAAATTCGAATTCCAACATTCTTACTCTTCCCTAATCCAACAACAGACGGTTGGGTGAACCTAACTGCAAACGGAACAATGGTCGATGAAATAGCCATATATACTTTGGATGGAAGATTTATTGAACGAAGAAAAATCGGAAGCATCGTTGCTCGCATTCAATTGCCAGAAACACGAGGGACTTATTTTATCGAAATCAATTCCTCAAGAGGAAGAACGCTTGAACGTGTAATTCGCAGATGAGCCTAAGTATTCGTCCTGTTAAAATTTCTGACGCCGACTTTTGCCTAAGTCTCTACTCGAAACATGTCGTTGCTTCCGCGGTTTCATTTGAATTGGAAGCACCTTCGCTAGAAGAATTTTCAAACCGAATCGATGCAATATCCAACCGATTTCCCTATCTCGTTGCTGAAGAAGACGGAGCTCTTGTAGGTTACGCATACGCCTCAGCCTACCGCGATCGCTTAGCCTACCAATGGAATGTAGAAGTTTCAATTTATGTTGAAAATCAAAACAAAAAATCTGGCGTCGCTACGAAGCTATACGCCGAATTGTTTTCGGAACTAAAAGGTATTCACATTTGCAAAGCTTTCGCTGTTATTGCCCTTCCGAACGAAGCCAGTGTTGGATTTCACCACAAGATGGGATTTGAAAAATTTGCTACTTACAAAAATGTTGGATTCAAATTGAAAGAATGGCACGACGTTCTTTGGATGGAAAAAACGATTCAGTTTCCTGAAACTCCTACCACTCCACTGTATTGGAATTACGGTTTACGTTGAAACAAATAAACATGGTCACGCTGCTCCACTAGCTGCCATGTGCTGTCTACTTGAACAGATTGAATAAACTCGTTGGTCTGCTCATAAGTGACCGGATAAGTCGCTTCTGTTGAACTAATGAGCATGTACTCTGCATCTTTCAACAAAGGGAAAGCATAGCACTTGTCGCGATAAGCCAATTGACCGACATAAGCCGAATTGGCCATTACTGAAGCATCCGCAGGAATTCTATCCATTAATATTTTTACTCCAGTCAAATCATAAAGCGGTGTAAAGTGAGGCTTTTGCCAAAAAATAAAACGCGCTTTTTCCCACGATTTCGATCGTTCAACGAATGCGTAAACGGTACTCGACACAGTAAAAAATAAAAGGAGCGCGCCTATTCGATTCACATTCCATTTCCATCTTGAAACTACTTCCATGAGTGCGATTAAAACCACCGGAGCAAATTCAATGGAATATTGATAAGAACAACCCCAAGTGGTTGGCTGATTCGTTAATTCCTTTTGAATAATGATTGGAATGATCATAACGAAATACCACGGTCTAACAAAAAGCGCCCAACCTCCACTGACAAACAACACCAAATAGAAAAAAACTTTCTCGTTGTTGTAGATTTCATTTTCAGGCATGTGATTCACAAAAAGCAAACGAATAAATTCAAGCGGATGCATAATGATAAACTTTATGGCCGCTGTCATGTCGCCACCCAAAACGGGATACTTTCCAAAATGCACGAAGTCATCTTCGCCGGCAATAGCAGGCATTACACACTTCACCATAAGTAAAAAGTAAACCAGACTGAACCCCGCGAAAAGCAAAATAAACTTTCGACTTTCTTTCGTCTTGAAATATTTCCAGAATAATCCGAGCGTAACAAAGAACAAAAACAACGAAACATTTTCTTTCCCCAAACACATAAAAACGAGCAGTGCAAAAGCCTTCCCCCAGGCTTTTCGATTGACTGTAAGAAAGAAAAAAGGCAGAGCCATTGCTGAAATTACATTGCTGTGATAGTCATATGACAATGCCCCAAGTGTTCCGAAAAACAAATAGAACATCACCATGCCCCAAATTCTAAACGAACGAGTCTGTTCGTTTTCATTCAACAAAAAATACATTCCGAATCCGCCTACAATTATCGCAACTGCCTGAACCACCAGAAGCGTGTATGATTTGAATATCCATGAAAGTGGGGAAAACAACATGAGGTAAACATCGAAATGATCGGCCAACAAATTTTTATTTTCAGGAAGGAAAAGCGAAGTGTCTGCGAATCTAAAATGCGCGTAGTCATACAATGCGTTGGTGTATAACCCAAGATCTAGTGCGTAGGTTCGAAATAGAATATGATTGGTGAAAGAGACTATTCCAAACAAAATAAATGCTATCACCGCTGTTATCCATGCGGCAGAATGCGTTCGGAAAGAAAGAACAATTTTATTCATGAATGCGAACTTAATACTTTCCACATAAATCTATGTAAGCCAATGATTGGAATCTCGTACTCCTCTTCCAACTCTTCGAATTGAAGTCTTCGATAAAAATTCAAGGCCGCTACACGTGCATCGCACCATACGACTTCAATTCCCAATTCAGACAAATGTTTTAATCCGGCTTCTACAATTGCATCTCCATAACCTAACCCTCTGTATCCTTGCAGAACAGCCATTGCACGCAAGCGGTATTGATTTTCTTGCACCGCACCTTGTGAAACACCTTTCGAAGAATCTTGCTTCAGCTTATCCGATTTCTCTTTTTGAAGAGTGACAGTCGCAACAGTTCGTCCATCTATTTGCATTCCGAAATGAAAGGTCGTCGAAAGTCGATCTGTATCTAGAATGCAATTCTCAAACGTTTTGTGCGGCCACAAAACTTCATTCCGCAATTGCTGAATTTCTTCGGGTTGAAGCATTCGTACTTGAACGTTACTCGCCTCCATCTTGATCTACGTCTTCGTAATACATAAAATCGTCGAGCATACGTCTATCCTTCTTTGTAGGTCTACCGACACCAAAATACGGTGTAGCTTTCATCTGCAACTGTATGCGCTCCAACTTCGCTAATTCTTCGGGATCGGTAACGTCTTTGGTTACTGTTGCAACCAACTTCGCTCCCAATCTACTCTTCGGAAAATCAATGACTTCAAATTGAAAATGTATTGGGCCCTTTCGAACGCGAACAACATCTTTCAACTTTAACTCGCGCGAAGCCTTTACAAACTCTCCGTTCACCCAAACCTTTTCAGCTTTGCACGCTGCTGTTGAAATGGAGCGCGTTTTGAAAACACGAATACACCAGAGGTATTTATCTACGCGCATGAATTAATCGATTACTAATTTGAAACGTTCCCACAATGTTTTCACGGCCGGATTTTTTTCCATCATCTTTTCGAAGCGCGCACGATCGGTTACAATTTCTCGAGCAACAGAATTGTTTTGTGCAATTTCCAATTTCAACTTCAACCCAACAATTCCCTTCTTACGCAAGAAACCCATTAAGGGCGAGCGCTCTTCATTGAAATATTCCGATTGAGTGGTTCCGGGAAAAATAACATGCAGTTCATTTTCAGGAAGAACAACAAGTTTAGTCACCTTCAACGCAGAAGCCGCTTGCGAATTGAAATCCATCAGCTCTTCGGTATAACCCATCCAAGCCAATTGAATTTCTTCTTCGGTGTAGATGCGTTCAGCCTTCTCCTCTTCTTCCGGTTCGTCTGGCTCTGTTTCAATTTGAATTTGTGGATTGTATCGAATGGAAATATTGTCTGGAGATAATCCAGCTAACTTTCTTTTTTCAGGATCTAATGTGGTTTTATTTGGAAGTTGCTTTTCATTGTTGAAAGCAATAACAGCAGAATCGCCATTTTCAACAACAAGCTCGTTGTCAGCTTTTTTTTCAGCTACCTGAGAAGAAGTTGGGTTGGAGGATCTTGCTTGAGGCGCGCCGATGAACTTTTCAGCTCCGCGAAACGCTAGGATCTTCACTTTTTTTTTTCACCCTCGCGCAAATTCTGCGGAACGCTACACAATTTCATGAGCAAGAGTTCAACCAACAAACGCGGGTGGCGTGACGACTTGTAGTGATAATCGGTGTCGTTCACTAAATCAATTCCTTGAATCAAGAAACGTAAATCACTTGCAGCCGCTTGGTCTTTGTATTTCGCGGCAACGCCTTCACTCACTTCCATCAACGAAAGCGTTTGAGCATCGCGACAAACCAAAAGATTTCTAAAGTGTGCTCCTAATCCGGTCACGAAATGATGGATATCAAATCCCTTTTCAACCACTTCATTCAATACCATTAAGGCACTTGGAATATCTTCTTTGAAAAACAAATCGGTTAATTTGAAGTAATACTCGTAGTCGAGCACATTCAAATTTTGAATAACTAAATCGTAGGTTAATTTCCTCCCACAAAAAGCTACAACCTGATCGAAGATCGACAAAGCGTCGCGCATAGCTCCGTCTGCCTTTGTTGCAATGATGTGCAATGCATCTTCTTCCGCCTCTATTCCTTCTTGCCTGCAAATGTGCTGCAAGTGTTCGGTCATGTCTTTCACTTTGATTCGATTGAAATCAAAAATTTGACAACGACTTAAAATGGTTGGAATAATCTTGTGCTTCTCTGTTGTTGCTAAGATGAAAATAGCGTGAGCAGGTGGCTCTTCCAATGTTTTCAAAAACGCGTTGAACGCGTTAGACGAAAGCATGTGAACCTCATCTATCACATACACTTTATATTTCCCAACTTGCGGCGGAATTCGCACGGTATCTACGATGCTTCGAATGTCTTCTACACTGTTATTGGATGCGGCATCCAATTCAAAAATGGTGAACGCCAACTCTTCTGGAGTGGCATCTAACATATTGTTAATGGCCTTCGCGAAGATCCGTGCACATGAGGTCTTACCTACTCCACGAGATCCGGTAAATAGATATGCTTGTGCAATTTGATTTGTTTCAATGGCATTGCGCAAAGTAGTGGTGATAGACTTTTGTCCAACCACTGAATCCCAGTTGTCTGGGCGATACTTCCTTGCTGAAACGATGAAATTTTCTGCCATAGCGATACAAAGATGAAGAAAAATTCATGTTTGTTTGAATTCAAATATTCACAACCTATTCACATCTTAAGCTAACTAACTGAAATAGTCTATTTTTAGCCCATGAGATTGATTCAACCTTTCCTGAAATCACTAGGTGCTTTAGCTATTTTCCTTTCATTTGCGACACTTCACGCGCAAAATTTCCAAATACGACTTAATCCGAATTCGCATAACATCGGCGATGGAACGGCCTCCGTGGTAAGCAACGATAGCATTACTTCTGCGCATTGGTCGAATCTTCAAAGTGTGGATTCTATAGCAGCTTCAGGACTAAAAGAAGGAATCAACTATACCGTGCAGGTGACTTTTGCTAACGGTAACACACAAGAACAATCGTTTGCTATTCCAGCAGTTTCCAGCGAAGAAAAGATGAATTCGTTCTTTGTTCCGATTGTCGATGCCTTCGGTGTAGTTCTATTCTTCGATCCTTTCGCTGCATTGAATTTATACGACCAATTCCTCTACGATAACAATGGAAATCAAATTAAGCATCCGAATGGAGATCCTGTAAAGTCAGAAGTATGGTTGGTGGTTGTGTTGTTAATTGGAAGCGCCGTTTACTTCACCTTCTACTTCCGATTTATAAACGTCCGCGCATTCGGTCATGCCTGGAAAATAACCTTTGGTCAATTCACCAAGAAGACTGACGAAGGAGAAGTCACACCCTTCCAGGCCTTATCGGCTGCGTTAAGTGGGACATTGGGATTGGGAAATATATCATTGGTAGCAGTGGCAATTGCTGTAGGTGGTCCGGGTGCTACATTTTGGATTATCGTTGCAGGACTGTTCGGCATGACTACCAAATTTGTTGAATGTACACTTGGTGTGAAATACAGAAAAATCTCGGCAACGGGTGAAGTCAGTGGCGGACCTATGTATTATTTGAGTGCAGGTTTGGCGAAAAAAGGATGGCAGCGCAGCGGAAAAGTATTGGCTGTTATTTTCGCAATCATGTGTGTTGGTGGAACACTTGGAGGTGGAAACATGGTTCAAGCGAATCAGGCCTTTGACATGGTGAAAACAACTATTCCTGGTTCTGAAGAATACGCCCTATGGATTGGCGTTGCGTTCGCAATCTCGGTAGGATTTGTAATTGTAGGTGGAATAAAAAGCATTGCGCGTGTAACAGATAAGATGATTCCAGCCTTGGTGGTGGTATACTGCGGATTTGCCTTGGTGATTATTGGAATGAATATTTCACACATCGGCGAAGCCGCTTCGTTAATATTTAACGGCGCCTTTTCTCCCGATGGAATGAAAGGAGGATTCATTGGGGTTATGATGATGGGCTTTCGCAGAGCGGCGTTCAGCAATGAAGCAGGGATCGGATCTGCAAGCATTGCACACTCCACTTCGAAAACAAACAAGCCAGTAACGGAAGGAATGGTTTCGTTGTTAGAGCCGTTCATTGATACGGTTGTTGTCTGCACCATGACCGCTCTCGTTCTTGTATTTACTGGATATGCAACAGATGCCCATGGATTAAACGGAAGCGCATTGACAGCAGCCGCGTTTCGCTCTGTCTTCCCTTGGACCGATTGGATTCTGTTAATTTGCATTGTCCTTTTCGCTTACGCAACCATGATCTCTTGGTCGTATTACGGAATGAAAAGTTGGGCGTATTTGTTCGGCGACAAATGGTGGATCAAGCAATCGTTCAACCTCTTGTTTTTGTTCTGCACAGTCCTAGGAACTGTCAGTAGCTTCGGCGCGGTGGTAGACTTTTCCGACATGATGATCTTAGGCATGGCCTTCCCGAACCTCATTGGATTGTGGGTGTTGAAGGATGAGGTGAAGAGGGAGTTGCAGAAATACTTTGCGGAACGCAAGAATGTGGCGTAGCCACGAATGTTGCGAAGCAACGAATGTGGCAGAGCCACGAATGCCCTTTGGGCGAATGTGCAAGCACGAATGCCCTTTGGGCGAATGTGCAAGCACGAATGCCCTTTGGGCGAATGTGCAAGCACGAATGCCCTTTGGGCGAATGTTCTTCGAACGATTGCCGTAGGCGAATGTCTTAGACTTGCAACATCTTACTTTGAATTCTTTTCGTTTTGAAGTTTTTTCCGCATCGCAGTTGTGAGCGCATACAGTGTAGCTCCGATGGCGCGGATTTGCTTGTTTAATTCATTGAATTCCTCGGCAGAAATATAGTCAGTTTCGTATAAGAGGTTGATCCAGTATTTTGTTTCACTGGCCTCCTTAAAAGCAATGAATACTTTGTGCGTATAATCTTTCAAAGATTCAGAACTTCGTGCCTCATGCAGATTAGCACTTATTGAAGTCGCACTTCTAATCAATTGACTGGAAATATTAAACTCTCTTTCTTGCGTCTGAAGACGCTTACCCAGTTTTACTGCGGTAACTGCAAAGTCTTTTGCTGTTTGATGAATTGGATTCATAATTATAATTTTCCGCCAAAGATGTAGTATCACTTGACGAAAAAAAAGAAACCTATATCCCCATAATAATTCCCACGAAACGCTAAAAAGCAATGTCATCAAGGCTTCTCGAACATTTCTCCACAGCATAACAAACGTGTTTACACATTAGCCGCAGGCATTCGTTCGAAGAACATTCGCCCAACGGGCATTCGTAGCTCTGCTACATTCGTGCTTCAGCACATCAGTACCCCTCTTCAAAATACCTCCTCACCCCACGTTTCCCTTCATTCAGAAATAACTCTTTCTGCTCTTGAGAAAGCTTCTTCACCTTCGGACCTATACCAGCATCTGAAATGCTAATGGTACGCTCCCAGTCCAGTTCGGTTAGCATGAAACGATTGAGGTTTTCCTTCATGATGTAATAGACACTTCCAACCAAATCTTTCGTGCTGTGAATGGGGTAATAAGGATCTGTTTTCGTCTTGGTGCGATCAACGTTAATTTGATATTCACTGTCTATTCGGAATCCCAACGTAATCATGGGGTCTTGCACATAAGGCGCTTGATCAAACACCCAAATCGGATAATTGGAAAGAAATCCACCATCCAAACAAACGTGATCACTGTCTGCATAATGACGAACATCTACGCGCTTCCCTTCATCATTCATTACGAAAGGTTCGTAGTACAAGGGCACCGCCATACTTGCACGGACACCGTCTACAATGCGCATATTCGGATATCTGTAATAATCGAAATACTCTGCCTTCTGATGATTCATGCAGGTTGCAGTAACCACCAATTCGCGGTAGGTCGAATCTTTATCGGCGAGTTTTTTCAAGTCCATAAACGTCATGTCCTTGTTCCCTGTTTTCGCAGCAACCAATTCTTCCATCCATCTTAAAAATCGCTCGCCACGGTAGTATCCCATGCGTTTGCGCAGTCGGTGAAGTCCGCCAATAAACAATCCGCCGCCGTCATTCAATTTGGCGAAATTCATTCCACCAATAATCACGGAAATTTCTGTTGGAGTGTATCCCACTGCGAGCAAACAGGAAGTAATTGCTCCAGAAGAGGCGCCTGCTACCCGACGAATATCTTTCAAAAAACCGCGAGTGTCCATTTCCATAAGCGCACCGCAATATGCCACACCGCGAATCCCACCGCCTTCGAAAACGAGGTTTTCAAAATGTGCATGACTGAGTTTATATTGGCGTTCCATCTGCGCCATGACGTGAGGCGGTTCGGCTTGTGCACTTAAAAATTTCGCACTAAAAAAAAGTGCAAATAAAAAAAAGAGGTGTTTACTTTGAAGCATAATTCAAAAATACGCAGAATGTCAAAAATTCATTTGGAAATAATAGCAACCAATCCAGAGTCGTGTCTTATTGCGAACGAGAACGGAGCAACGCGATTGGAGGTATGTTCGGCTTTACAAGTTGGCGGATTAACTCCTGCATTGTCATTAATTGAATTTGCCGTTGAACGAACTTCTTGTGATATAGCTGCCCTCATTCGTTTGCGCGAAGGATCTTTTGTTTATTCGGAAGAGGAAATTAAAATTATGTGCAACGACATTCGTCGCTCAAAGGACAAAGGAATTAAAGCCGTTGTAGTTGGAGCATTGAATGCCGACGGAACCATCGACTTCAAAGCATTGGAGCGATTTGTAAAAGCTGCAAATGGGATAGAAGTGGCCTTTCAGCGTGCATTTGATGTGTGCACCAATGGCGATGAAGCCATTGCGCAATTGGAAAGCGCGGGATGCAAGCGATTGCTTTCTTCAGGAAAAAAGATGACTTGTGTTGAAGGAATTGATAATTTGAAACGCTACGCTTCATTGACGAAAACCATGGAAATAATGCCCGGATCAGGACTTCGCAGTTCGAATATTGAGCAGGTGTATGACGAATGTTTTTCAAGTTATCACACAAGTGCTTCAGAATTGGTTCATGCAGGAGAATTGGGTGTTATGCCGAAAGAATACGTTCGAGCTAACGCTGAAGAAGTTCGTGCAATCGCTCAATTTCTTTTCGATAAATAATTACATCATTCTCTTTCCTCTCTTTCCGTCGTAAATTCGCGAAATGGCAGTGGAGATAAAAAATAGAAAAGCGCTTTTTCAATATTTCATATTGGAGGAGTTTACTGCTGGTATTGTTTTAACTGGAAGTGAAATCAAGAGCATTCGTGCGGGCAAAGCAAACATTGCTGAAGCCTATTGCAAACTGAATGGAAATTCACTCATCATTCTAAACATGAACATTGCTCACTACGGCAATGCAGGCTATGCGCAACACGAAGAACGACGTGTGAAGACATTGCTTATTCAACAAACAGAAATTGATCGTCTTAAGCGAAAGCTGAAAGACACTGGAGTTACCATTGTGCCCATGCGTTTATTCATTTCAGAAAAAGGTTGGGCCAAGTTAGATATCGCTTTAGCAAAAGGTAAAAACGTTGGAGACAAACGCGCCGACGTTAAAGACAAAGACCTCAAACGCGAAGCGGATAGAGCTAAACTTCGCTAGCCCCTAGCCAACGGCATTCGCAGCGCTGCTGCATTCGTGCTTAAGCACATTCGCCTCTGGCATTCGTTGCTTTGCAACATTAGTGGCTCTGCCACATTCGTCCTTCAGGACATAAACTCTTCCTCTACAAGGTATTTCCGAATCTTATCACTCAACTTTTCCGAAACAGGAACAAGAGGCAGACGAAGGTAGTTTTCGCAGATATCGAGGTGAGCGAGTACTTCTTTGATTCCGGCTGGATTTCCTTCCGCAAATAACAAATGAATTAAATCTAACAACTTGTAATGAATGGCTCTTGCCTCTTCGTAGTTGTTATTCAACGCAGCGTTAATCATTTGGGAAAATTCTTTCGGGAAAGCATTTCCTACAACAGAAATTACTCCATCACATCCGGCAGATAAAAGTGGTAATGTCAAGGCGTCGTCGCCACTGATAACCATGAACTCTTTCGGAGTCACGTTAATCACATTCATGATTTGCTCAACGCTTCCACTCGCCTCTTTAATTCCAATAATATTTTTACACTCAAAGGCAATACGAGCAACCGTATCGGGAAGCATGTTGACAGCTGTTCTTCCCGGTACATTGTAAAGTACAATTGGAATTTTACTTGCTTCGCTAAGTGCTTTGTAATGCTCAACCAAGCCGTTCTGAGTCGGCTTGTTGTAATATGGAGTCACGGAAAGGATAGCATCTATCCCTTCTGTATCCATTCTACTCATTTGCTGAACAAGCTCGTAGGTATTATTTCCACCAAGACCTAAAACAACAGGCTTCGTGCCGTTGTTGGCCTCTAATATAGTATCGAGTACTTCTTTCTTTTCTTCCTTCGTTAATGTAACCGACTCGCCCGTTGTTCCTTGAACCACCAAATAATCGGCACCTCCCTCAATTAAATGCGACGTTAATTTTTTAAGTCCAGCAATATCCACTGAACCATCTTTGCGAAAAGGCGTAACCATTGCCACACCTAATCCTTTCAACTTCTCTCTCATGTTATTTTATTTGAGGATTGCTTAAATAAATGTCTAGATTCTGCAAATACTTGTCAATGGTAGGAGCGTCTCCTAAATCAATCATGAAATCGCATTGACGCGCTGCAAGGGAATCGCGGAGGCCCACCTTCATTCTGGCCTTACTTTCTTTGAATATAAAATTGAGTGGAATTTGATCTCCATTGGTTAAATCAATGAGAATATCAAAATCTTCCTTAATAAACTTTGAAACATTCTGAACCGGACGCAAATACCAATTCAAATCATCCTTGGTAAAATATTCGAATTCCAGTTTTTGTGATTGCCAAATTGGTAAATTCTTATTTGAATCATTTACGAAACCAACACATCGCACATGACGAACACCAAACTTATCTTTAAGATATTTCGCAAATGCTTTTATTTTATTGAAGTAGCGTTCGTCGGCATCTACGTACATTATTCCAATAGATTGCGCATCATGAAAATTAGAACCCGAACGCATACGCGATGCGTCAGGCAATTTTCCCAAAGCACGTCTGCCAGCAGATAATTTTATTTTTTCTACGAACTTCATTCTTACAAATTTACGAACACTTTTCTATATTTCGAACGTCACAGCTGAAAAGCGGAATATATTTGAAACCATTCAACTCAAATTATGACTAAAAAAGGACTTTCGCTCTTCGCCCTAACCATGATTGCCATTGGAAGCACCATCGGCTCAGGAATATTTAAAACCCCTACTAGCATTGCTCAGGCAGTGCCTGACCCTATGTGGATGACAGTGCTTTGGATAGCAGGGGGCGTGGTATCTATGATTGGCGCATTGGTATATGCTGAAATGGGTGGACGCTTTCCCAAAGGTGGTGGAATATATACCTACTTGAAAGAAGCCTTCGGCCCATTTCCCGCATTTTTATACGGATGGTGCTTACTTACAGTGGTTTCTTCGGGAACTATTGCCGCGTTAATTGTTGTATTCGCGGATTACTCCCAAAAGATTGTTGGTTTTTCAGATCAGCTTATTCCTGTAGTAGCCGCCTCGTCTATTGTTATACTCACCTTATTCAACATGTTTAGCTTAGACAGCTCGAAATGGTTTGCGAATGTTTCAACTGTTATGAAAATCATTGGTATTTATGGCCTACTTATTTTGCTCCTTTTCTTGGGCACGAATAACATCTTCGAAAACAGTATTTCTGTATCTGAAATTTTCACAAGTGAAAAAGCTCAAGGATTCGGTTGGGCAAAAGCATTTGTTGGTGTGCTTTGGTCATACACCGGATGGCACTACGCGAGTTTCGTAACCAATGAAGCGGAGAATCCGAAGCGCAACGTACCACTTGCACTTATACTCGGAACATTGGTTGTTACCCTTTCATACGTATTGGTGAGCATAGGCTATATGAACGTATTAAGTATTGAAGAAATTCAGAATAGCAAAACCTTAGCGGCAGATGCCATGGAGAAAATTGTTCCGGGTGGATCATTCGCTGTGTCAATTCTTATTGCGCTCTCTGTATTTGGTTGTGCGGGGCTATACGTGCTAGCAACACCGCGCATTGTTCAACAGATGTCGAATGAAGGACTTTTCTTTGAAGCGTTCGGAAAATCACATCCGAAATTCGGAGTTCCTGTAAACGCCATTCTATTGCAATCGGCTTGGGCCATTGTACTCATCTTCGTTTGGGGAAAATTCGAAGCGCTCTATACTTATGTAACCATTACGGAATGGTTTTTCTTAGCTATGGCTTGCTCTGGAATATTTGTTTTCCGAATGAAAAAGATGGGACAAACAGATGGCATTTTCAAATCGCCACTTTATCCTGTTTTACCTGTACTATTCATTGCAGTAGTGGCTTGGTTCATTGTGAAAAATGCACTGAGCGATGATCCTGCTGCGTATTTCGGACTTATGGTTATTCCGGTTGGCGCGGTTGTTTATTACGTTTACGGAAGGAGTAAATCAAAATAACATCTGCGATTTCAAGACTTAAAGCCCACTTAGGTGGGCTTTTTCATACGCTACAAGCTAGTAAATCAAGGCGTTTCAGAACTAAAACCTCGTGGTTATGAACAACAACGCGCTTTTTTCAACAAAATGACAAAAATCCTCAATGTTTACTTGCGAATTAGAATGAGCTTCTTTTACATTTGGAGTAACAAACAAATGTTTAATTTATAAAAACCAAAACAAAATGAACAAAGCAGAATTGATTGATGCTATCGCAGCATCTTCTAAGCTTACAAAAGCTGATTCGAAGCGTGCATTAGATGCATTCATCGAAGTGACTACAAAAGCATTGAAAAAAGACGACCGTGTTGCCCTAGTTGGTTTCGGTTCTTTCTCTACTTCAAAGCGTGCGGCTCGTAAAGGACGTAACCCACAAACTGGAAAAGAGATCACTATCAAAGCTAAGAAAGTAGTTAAGTTCAAAGCTGGTACTGAGTTATCTTCTAAAGTGAAGTAATTTTCGGTTTCGAAAAATATAAGGGCTGCTTCGGCAGCCCTTTTTATTTTTGCACAACATGAGTCAAGAATTATACGATCTCTTTTGCGAAGCGCTCACGCCCTTCAAGCAGCAACGTTTCGACGAAGTCGTTAATCTGCGCACAAGATATTTAACTGTTGTTCTTGAAGATCTCTATCAATCGCACAACACCAGCGCTATTCTGCGCAGTATGGAATCTTTTGGGGTTCAAGACGGATATCTAATTGAAAACACAAATTCATTTCAACATTTACAACGCATTTCAAAAGGCGCTGGGAAATGGCTATCCCTTCACCGGTATAATTCAACACGAAACAATACCTTTGAATGTGTTCGTGATTTAAAAAGCAAAGGCTATCGTTTGGCTGTTACACATTTGCACGGCAACTCAATTCCACTTGCTGAATTAGACCTTTCTCAAAAGACTGCGCTGGTCATGGGAACAGAACTTTCCGGCGCCAGCGACTACATGGTTGAACAGGCAGATGTCCTCGTGCACATACCCATGCAAGGATTTACGGAAAGTCTCAATGTCTCTGCTGCAACGAGCATTGCGTTGCAGCATTTGACCACTAACTTGCGCCGCAGTTCAATTGAATGGCAATTGAGTGAGCAAGAAAAACTAGCGCTAAAACTTGAATGGGCTCGACACAGCATACACTGGTGGAAGCACATTGAAGCCGAATGGCAAAGCAAAAATCATGTCTAAAAAAATTGCATTAAACACTTCCAACAAGGCGCTATTGCAAATGGCCCTTCCCTTGTGCATGGGAGCTTTCGTGCAATTCATTGTTGTGCTCGTAGACAATTATTTCGTTGCGCAATTGAATGGAAAGGCCATGAGTGCAGTGAGTTTTGTTGGACTGATTTACATAGCTCTTGCCATGCTATCTGCTGGATTATCAAATGCCTCGCAAATACTTATAGCAAGAAAACGCGGTGAAGGACGAAGCGAAGAAATACCTACCGTTTTTGCGAATGCATTATTCATTGGTGCATTTATCGTTGTGATTCAATTTCTAGTTTTAGCTTTTTTTATTCCCACTTTTTTAGACCGGAGTATTGAAGATGAGGAGACGAGAAACTACATGAAAACTTTCGCGGAAACGCGAGCCTACGGATTTATTTTCTTCACCTTCATTCAAGTGCTGCAATCTTTTTGGTCCGGAATTGCGCTTACACGAAGTATGATCTATTCCACGCTCACAGTGGCGCTTTTCACCATCGTTTTCGATTATCTCTTCATATTCGGAAATTTCAATTTCCCAAGAATGGAAGTCCGTGGAGCTGCTATCGCAACCAACATTGGAGAAGCTGCCGCTGCTATCGTTCTGTTTGTATACACCATCTTCCATGCGAAATACAAGGAAGTTAGACTCTTCCGAAATTTATATCGTGTTCCATTCAATTACACAAAAGAAATCCTTCGCCTAGGCGTTCCTATTATGCTGCAAATGCTTGTTGCGTTAAGCATCTGGATCATCTTCTTCGCATTCATAGAAAAGAAAGGAGATGATTCGTTTCAAAGCGCATTCATTGTCCGAAACATGTACATGCTTGCTTGGGTAAGCGTTATGGGATTTTCAAGTACCACGAAGACCTATGTATCTGGATTACTTGCTGAAAAGCGCAGCCATGAAATTTTCCATGTTATCAAAAGACTTGCACTTCTCAACTTCAGTTTCATTCTTCTCCTCACACACGGTTTGTGGCTATACCCGGAAAGCATTGCGCACCTTTTCAATGCCAATGCAGAAACAACACGTCTCACCGTAAAAAGCATGTACATCGTCCTCCCTGCCATTTCCATTTTTGCAATAACCAGCATTCTGTTAGCCGCTGTTGAGGGCGCAGGTAAAACCATTCAAGGCTTCTTCATTGAACTTGGAACAACAGTATTGTACCTCTCCTACGCATTCTACATTGCGTTCTACACAGATGCAGATGTTGCGATAATATGGACCTCAGACTATGTCTATTTCCTGGGTCTTGGACTTTTTTCTATGTTGGTATTTCGAAATACCTCGTGGTTCAAAAAAACACCTAGGAAAGATTTCCACAATGGCTAATTATTCGGAAGGGACGCAGTAAATTTATGCTCCTATCTGAATAATTTCCATGTATTTAATTTTCGACACAGAAACCACTGGCCTTCCTCAAAATTACAAAGCGCCTTTAACCGATTTTAACAATTGGCCGAGGCTTGTACAATTGGCATGGCAGCTGCATGGCGAGCGTGGAAATTTAATTTCGCAAGGAAGCATCATTGTTCAGCCGAACGGATTTTCGATTCCCTATACTTCAGAAAAGATTCACGGCATTTCTACTGAACGCGCTACGAAAGAAGGTATTCCACTGAGTGAATGCTTGGATCAATTCGAAGAGGCTCTTGCTCAAACACAATTTGTTGCTGGACACAACATTGAATTCGATATAAACATTGTCGGATGCGAATTCCTGCGTGAAGGAAGAACCAACGTGCTCGAGCAAATGTCGAGCATGGACACCAAGGAATTTGGAACTGATTTTTGCGCCATTCCTGGCGGAAGAGGTGGGAAATTCAAATGGCCCACGCTTACAGAACTTCACGAAAAATTATTTCATGTAAAGTTTGAAGAGGCGCACGACGCGGCATACGACGTTGATGCCACAGGAAAATGTTTTTTCGAACTCATTCGAATTGGGGTTATCCCAAGTGCGAACAGTGTTGCAAAAAGTGATGTCATATACGAAGCACCCATTTTACAAGACAGCAATTTCAAATCAGAAAAAACTGACAATCAGACGCCTGATGAAACGCTTTCAGAAGTTGATATAAACGAAAATCAGAAATTCGTGCATCTCCACGTGCACTCACAATACAGCATTCTTCAGAGCACCACAACTATTGACGCGTTGATTAAAAAATCACTCGCCATGGGCTCTCCAGCAGTTGCAGTAACAGATGCTGGAAACATGATGGGGGCGTTTCACTTCGTGAGTGCCGCCCATAAAAAAGGAATTAAACCAATCGTAGGTGCTGAACTGAATTTGTGTCGAAATCACACCGACCGTTCTTCGAAAGACGATGGTTCTCCGGTTGTATTGTTAGCGAAAAATTTCAAGGGATATCAGAATCTATCGAAGCTTTCTTCGCTAGCCTATACCGAAGGATTCTATTACGTGCCGCGCATTAGCAGAGACCTTCTTGTTCAACACAAAGAAGGCCTCATCCTTTGCACAGGTTCACTTTGGGGTGAAATACCTTCAACCATTTTGAATATTGGTGAAGAGAAAGCGGAAGAACTTTTTGTTTTTTGGAAGGAACAATTTGGTGAAGACTTCTATGCTGAATTGAATAACCACGGATTGGAAGAAGAGCAAGTCGTTAACCGAACGCTCGTTCGGTTCTGCGAAAAGCACAACGTGAAATACTTCGCTGCCAACAATAGCTACTATACAGAAAAGAGTGATGCGGAAGCGCAAGACGCTCTGATCTGTGTTAAAGAAGGTGAAAAAGTAAGCACCCCATCCAAATACATTGGAAAGAAAGGAAGAGAGTTCCGATTTGGTTTTCCGAACAATGAGTTTTATTTGAAAGATGCGCAAGAAATGGCGCAAGCCTTCTCTGCTTATCCAGGAGCTCTTGAGACTACGATTGAAATAGCAGACAAATGCGATGGCTATAAACTCGACAGAGAAATCTTACTTCCGAAATTCGATATTGAAGAATCGTTCATTTCGGATTATCAAACTGAAATTGTTTCATCTCTCGAACGCTTGATTTCACAGCGCAATGAAAAGTGGATAGCAGACGGATATGATGAGGAGCGCATTGCGCAAGAGAAAGAAAAGTTAAAGACCATTGCGGAACAGTCGGCTTATCTCGAGCACTTGGCCTTTAAAGGTGCGACTTATCGTTACGGCGATTTTGATGATTCTATTCGTGAGCGATTGCAATTCGAGCTTTCGGTAATTGAGAAAGCTGGTTATCCCGGATACTTGCTTATTGTTGAGGACTTCTGCAACGAAGCGCGAAAGATGGATGTTTCTGTGGGGCCCGGACGTGGTTCCGCGGCGGGATCGGCCGTTGCGTATTGTCTTCGGATTACCGATGTGGATCCGATCAAATACGACCTCCTCTTTGAGCGTTTCTTGAATCCGGATCGTATATCGATGCCCGATATGGACATCGACTTCGAGGACGAAGGACGAGAAAAAGTTATTGAGTACGTACGAAATAAATATTCGCGCAACGCAGTTGCGCAAATCATTACCTACGGTACAATGGCCGCGAAGTCGGCTGTAAAGGACGCTGCGCGTGTGTTCGACTTATCTATTGGCGAGTCGGAACAATTGACGAAATTAATTCCCGATCGCGCATCGCTTTCCGACATCTTCAACAAAGAAGAGAAGCAGTTGAAAGACGACTTCTCGAGTGAAGAATTCGAGCGCATGCAGCGCATGCGTCTTATTGCGACGAGCACAACACCGGAAGGTAAAGTGTTGCGAATGGCGAAAATTTTAGAGGGGTCCATTCGCAACACGGGAACTCACGCCTGCGGCGTGATTATTACCCCTACGGACATCACGAACTTCGTGCCTGTAGCAACCGTGAAAGACAGCGACATGTGGTGTACGCAGTTCGACAACTCCGTTGTAGAAAAAGCAGGGCTTTTGAAAATGGATTTCTTGGGATTGAAGACCCTAAGCATTATAAAAAACGCAATCAAACTCATTAAGCTTTCCCACAACATTGACATTGACATTGACAACATTCCCATCGACGATGAAAAGACCTACGAGCTTTTCCAACGCGGTGAAACAGTTGCCATTTTCCAATATGAAAGTGAAGGTATGCGCAAACACATGCGCGACCTGAAACCTACCGTGTTCGCCGACTTAATTGCCATGAACGCATTGTACCGTCCAGGTCCGATGGAGTACATCCCGCAATTCATTCGCCGTAAACACGGACTCGAAAAAATTGAATACGATCTTCCTGAAATGGAAGACAACTTGAAAGAGACCTACGGAATTACAGTTTACCAAGAGCAAGTGATGTTGCTATCGCAACGACTTGCTAACTTCACGAAAGGTCAGGCCGATGTCTTGCGTAAAGCAATGGGTAAAAAACTCATTGAAGAACTCAACAAGATGAAAAGTTTGTTCATGGAAGGCGCAATTGCAAACGGACATCCGGCAGATAAGCTTGAAAAGATTTGGACCGACTGGGAGAAGTTTGCGAGTTACGCCTTCAACAAATCTCACTCGACCTGTTACGCTTGGATCGCCTATCAAACGGCGTATTTGAAAGCACACTACCCGGCAGAGTTTATGGCTGCGACATTAAGCAATTCCATGAGTGATATTAAGGGAGTTACTTTCTTCATGGAAGAATGCAAGCGCATGCGCATTCCCGTTCTTTCTCCAGATGTAAACGAATCGCTTTCTCTTTTTTCAGTAAATAAAGCTGGAGCCATTCGCTTTGGTTTGGCCGCCGTTAAAGCGGTTGGAGAAAATGCTGTGGAAAGCATGATACGCGAGCGAGAAAGCAAACCGTTCGAAACAGTATTCGATTTTTTAGAACGTGTCGACGATAAAGCCACCAACAAACGTGTTCTTGAAAGCTTGGCCATGTGCGGAGCCTTCGACCGATTCGGCATTACGCGCTCTGCATATTTCGGAACCGACAATAAAGGCGAAGGATTCATAGACACGTTGGTGAAATATGCGCGTGCAGCGCGCGACGGCAAGAACTCTTCTCAAGCGTCACTTTTCGGAGAAGATTCCGGCGTGCAAATTCAACCGCCTTCAATTCCGAGAGTTGAACCGTGGGATGCCCTCACCGAACTTTCAAAAGAAAAAGATTTGGTTGGAATGTTCATCTCTGGACATCCGCTCGACGATTTCGCGCTGGAGATTGAAGCCTTCTGTTATCCGAATTCAATGGAAGCTTTAGAAAATCCTGAGCCCAACAACGGACGCGAAATTTCTTTTGCAGGTATTGTGAAAAACGTTCAGCACCGCATGTCGCAGCAAGGCAATCCATATGGAAGCTTCACCCTGGAAAACGGGGAAGGTTCGCATGACTTCCGCTTGTTCCGGAAAGACTATATGAGCTTCAAGGCGTATATGCAAGACAACTTCTTTTTGTATGTGCGCGGACGTTTTCAAAAACGTCGCTATGGACAAAACACGGAAGAAAAAACTGAATTTCAAATTGCAGAAATATCTCTCTTAGCTGAAGTAAAAGAAAAGCTTGGGCGTTATTTGACTATTGGAATTGACTCGGAATTTCTTACAGAAAAAACCATTGAAAAACTAGATGAACTTCTGGTGAAAAACACCGGACACGCGCAGCTTCGCATTGAATTAAAAAATGGTGAAGACCGCGTTGTGCTTCCTTCTTCAGAGAGAAATAAAATTTTGGTGACGAAAGAAATTCAAAATGAACTAGAGGCGATTCCCGGAGTTTACTCAATTTCCCTTTCTTCGCGTTAACGAATACTAATTTTCTGAACGCCTGATTGTTTTTCAGATTGAAAAACGAGGAAATAAATTCCTGGCGAAGCATTCACTTGGAATTCGTTTGATCCTGAATGACTGAAGTTCAATTTACCATCAACGCTGTAGACCTGCACATTCAGATTATTTACTTGCGTTGAAGTCTGAAAAACATTGTTTCCCATTGAATTAAAGGAAAGGCTTTCTTCAGCTGTTAAATCCTCTGTACCCACGAAGAAACAATCGTTATTAAAGCTAGTCGGATCTAACGCCGAAAGAACAACTGATTCGTTTCTGTATACCGTCGCTTGCTGCTGCTTGTTCAACTGAAATCCGTTTGAACTTCCCACCAAATAAACAGTATCATTCACTACAAACAAATCTTTGCACACTTCAAACTTATTTGTTCCAACAGTTCCTCCTCCGGCATATTGACCCAAAACATTGGCTCTGTGCAACACCCATTCCTGCTCTCCAAATCCAAAGTCTGTTGTTTCGCCTGCAAGCGTATAGCCTTCCGAGTTTGAATGTACAGCATTGTACCACATGTTAAAATTGAACACGTTATAGGTCTCGGTATTCACCGTTCCATCTAAATTGAAAGCACAAGTATATGGATTGCGGAAGGTACCATTCAAGAATTCTCCAGCAACAAAAACACCGTAACTCCAAACTTGTAGATCGTGTCCTTGCACCCCTATTCCTGGAACTTCAAACAACTGCAAAACATTTCCCGAGGCATCTACCTTCTTCACGCTGTAATAGGCGTTTACACCTTCGCTATGATTATTCAATACATAAATTTCACCGTTGTAGTATTCAAGAGCCGCATTGCTATTCATGCCAGTAGACTCAAGAATAATTGGAGCAGAAATTCCGCCCGTTTCATTCAAAGAATACAACACAACCAATTCTTCACCTGACGGGAAAAATGAATTTGTTGCGACCCATATATTTCCTAAATCATCGATCATTAAATTACGTGCTTCATCCCACACGCCTTCTCCGAATTCTTGCGACCACATGAGCGTTCCATTTGCATCTAACTTTGCAACTAAATTCTTGTAACCCGTCACAGAATTACTCAACACCATTCCGCAGAAATAAATACTTCCGTCTGCAGCAACGGCAATATCGTTCCCGCGCTCAATTCCAATTCCACCAATATTAAACGTCCATTCGCAATCGAGCGAAGCGTTGAGTTTCGACAAGTACACATCGGTTTGCGAACCCACTTCCCCGCCTGTTGTTCCAACAGCAACAAATCCTCCTGCAGGATGGGCAGCTATTGAAGCGTATTGATCTGAACCCAAACTTCCGTAATTGTGCACAGCAGGCTGCGCGAAGCTCGCACCAACACACAAGAACGTTACAACTAAAAAGATGAATTCGAATTTCTTCATGAATTATTTTTTTATCACTGCGCGAATTTCCATTACTTGCTCAAGTAACTCTTCCAGTTTACTTAACTGAAGCATGTTTGCACCATCGCTTAAAGCAACAGCTGGATTCGGGTGTGTTTCAATAAATAAACCATCGCATCCCACCGCAACGGCGGCTTTAGCAATGACTCCAATTAACTCCGGCTTTCCACCCGTAACACCACTGCTCTGATTCGGTTGTTGAAGCGAATGCGTGCAATCCATAATGGCTGGCGCGTATTCTTGCATAACAGGAATTCCGCGGTAGTCGACTACTAAATCTTGATATCCGAACATAGTTCCGCGCTCGGTTAACCAAACGTTGTTGTTACCTGCTTCCTTCACTTTATTCACCGCGTGCTTCATGGATTCAGCAGAAAGAAATTGTCCTTTTTTAATGTTCACCACTTTGCCCGTTAAAGCTGCTGCTTGAAGCAAATCTGTTTGTCGACATAGGAACGCAGGAATCTGCAATACATCTACATAGGCCGCCGCCATTGCTGCTTCGTCGGCTGCATGAATATCTGTAACCGTTGGAATTCCAAATGTCTTTCCTACTTTCTGAATAAGCTCTAATCCAATCTGATCTCCTAACCCCGTGAATGAGTCTACACGAGAGCGATTCGCCTTTCTATACGAAGCCTTAAAAACATAAGGCATTCCCAATCTATCAGCAATCTCTTTAACACGGCCAGCAACTTCCATTACCAAATCTTCTCCTTCAACCACACAAGGACCAGCCAAAAGCACAAGCGATTTGGTCTGCGCCATCTTCATTACATCTGCACTATTCATTTTCTTTCTTTTTCGTTTTGAATAAATAACTTAATTGAAGCGACGCACTCATTTCTCTTGCCTCTTTGAAAAAATATCCAGGTGCGTTCGTTGTTTGAATTCCAACATAAAACTGATTTGCAATTAACCATTGCACTCCCATTCCCAATTTCCAATTGCCATATCCGCCGTTTGAAATATTCATGAAAGCAATGCAGTTGTTTTTCGGCATATACATAAAACCAATGGTTGCCAAGGGCTTCATTGGCGCGGCATACATTTCCAACCCTGCAGTGAATCGAATCTTTTCATTCCAACGATAAACAGATCTCACATAAAAAGATCCGCGCAGTGGTCTCCAAAACGAAACGTTCTGAGATGAAGTAATCAACGTGTCTGCAAATCCTGAAGTTCCGTTCAGCAAAGAGTCGCCATTCAATATTCCGTTTAAATCTACCCCTGTCCAAGTAAAGGTTGAATCAAAAGAAACCACCTCGCTTTGTCCGTTCCAATTCACCCATCCCAAATTGCGAACACCGAGGGTATTCCACACTTCTTTTTTGTCTTCTCCTCTGTCTCGAACAAAATTGTATTCTCCGTCTATGCTGAAACCAATTCCATTTCCATTCGGTCTTGGCGCTGCGGAATGAATATACTCTCCGGAGTAATCGAGCTGCAGCGTATCTGCATTTTGCGAAGTGTAAAAAGATGATGGAGGAAACAAACTGAATTGCTGATAGGTTAATCCATTTACCATGGAAATTCCAATAGAACTAAAGGTGCGCTTGTCGTAAATTCCAAAACCAATGGACTGAAATCCTTGCATTTCTCCTTGAATAGAACTCAACGGAACACGCCTCCCTTGATAATTGACATTCCCATTGCTGATTAAGTCGAAGGCATCTTTCGAAATTCTTCCACTTCCAAAATATCCTTTTCCAACTTGAATGTACAAATCGAGCATTTCACTTCCGAATAAACTGTCTCTTCCTCCGTAATACCTTGCACGCGCGTTTGCGTTTCCGCCAAACACTCCCAAATCCGACATTCCTTCTAGCGCTGAAACTCTTGACTCAGCCGTAACAACGCCTCCTACTACAAAGGGCATAACAAGTTCCTTGGTTAAAAATGTACTGCCCGCAGCGCCGCTTCCTTGAAAATCTAAAATTCCTCGAAAAGCTTTTCCTGTTGTGTCTGATTTTGTTAACCAGAGATAAGATGTCTGAGCGAATGTTATTCCACCAAGCAGAATGAATGCTATTGCTAAAATTATTTTTTTCATTGAACTTCAGCATTAAGAACAACGCCAACTTTCACACGAACGTCTATGAAATATGAATTGTATAAGTTCACCAATTGCGGATAAGAAGGTGTATTCGCAATTACCTGCATGATTATTTTCCCTTCCGACTTAATGGCGTTCCATTGCGATTCTGAAATTGGAATCTGTAACGATGAGGACGTCGGAAGTGCAAATGCATCAATACTATTTCCACTCGCCACAAGCAAATCTGAAGCAATTACGACGCCCGATAGAGTAATCAAATTTAATTTCCATTCCATTGGAAAGGCGTTTTGAATATCTAGGATTAAAGAACTCACGCGCGCCGCATCGGCAGTTATTTCCACATTCAACGTATCGCGTAAGGTCAGCTCGCTCGCAGCCAAACGCAAAGGAACATCAACAATCAACTTCGCTTCGGTCAATTGATCCGAGTAAAAGAAATCGTTTCCGTCGCTCACATTTCCAAACGGATTCAATTGTAAACTACCTGTGAAAAGAATATCGTGTGGCAAACTTCCCATAAATGAAGTAATGTTACTATTCCCTTCGTTCAAATTAATATCGTAGTTAGAAATAGAAGCGGCTCCTCCTTCATCAATGGAGCGCGTGATAAAAAATGGATTGAGCAAATTCCCTCCAGTCAGCCAAACACCGGTATTCATGTATGTATTCAATCCCATGACGTTGTCAATCTTCAACTTACCATCGAATCCCATTTTATGTGTCATATGAAATCCAAACGAAGCCTGATCCAACGCTAGCAATCCCGTCGGCATGTTCGCGCTTTCAGCAAGGCTGAACGTCTCGTTGAAAGAATAGGTATCATTGCCGAAATAACCTTTAGCGTAATCAATAACGAGATCAGACATAATCAATTCAAATCTAACTGAATCTTGACCGTAAATGGTGTTTTGATCAGCCGTAGTGTTTTGCTCTGTTCTAATTTCAAGATGCGTTGCAAGTTTGTTGTAGTCGAATCCTGTTGTTCCCGAAAGGACAACGTATTTGTTCGACATGTCTACCGTGTAATACCCTTCTGTCGGAGCGGCTGAGGTTCCGGGAGTTAAAGCGAAATCAATTTCCGTGTTGTTGCCATACACCTCAGAGACATTGTATAACGTAAAGCTCGGATGCAAGTAGGCATTCACATATGACTTCACGTGCACAATCATTTGTCCTGACTTCACTTTCACCATGCGTAAACCGGTGCCGTTTGTTTCTACAGAATAATTCTGATTCTGTGTAATGATTGCGGTATTTCCTGGAATTTGAAAAGGCCCTCCGCTTAAAGGCACAACAAATTTCTGAGAGATGTTGGTATCTGGAATCTGTGTCAAATCGCTTGTCCCAAAACCTGAAATTATTTTTTCGAAATACAAATGATATACACCCGCATTGTCGGTATAACCATTATCGGCTGTTAAATCTGAAAGTGTTAATCTACCATGAGCTACCGGCGCGACCCAATTCGATTCCCAC
Source organism: Flavobacteriales bacterium (assembly GCA_044239865.1). Lineage (GTDB taxonomy): Bacteria > Bacteroidota > Bacteroidia > Flavobacteriales_D > Sanyastnellaceae > CAIZGX01. The sequence continues at coordinate 195,628 of JBIIAO010000001.1, read as the reverse complement.
GTAGTGGGTTCATCTTTCTTACACGAAGAAAAAAGGGCGATACAAGCAATTAAACTTATGTAAATTCTCGAGTGCATGGTACCAAATATAATCTATCCTTGAACAGCTTTTGTAATTCGGGTAAATCGAACTAGCAAAATCAATTGAGCAACAAGCCAAGGCCCTATTTCATCTGGAAATGTTTGAATTCCAATTGCTGGAATATACACGGCTAAAAGGACATAAGCCGACAAAATCATTTGCACGAAGGCGTATTTCCGAATCCAAGCTTTCAATGAAGCTAGACGGACAAAAGCAAGACTAAATAGCAAAGGATTCGCCCAAAGAATATTGTAGTTCCATTTAGTTGTGCTGTGATCGGTTAAGAACCACATGACGAGCAACACCACTCCAAGCAACGCGAAGAATCCCAAAAACAAACGCTCAGAGAAATTCCACGCTCTTTTCTTCCACCCCAGATAAAGACTAAAGCCTGCAAAGAGCAAGGCCGATAATGTGACATAAAACATTGGCTTTGCGGAAGGTGATTTCTTTTCATAAACCGAATCATCAACCGGAAGAATCTCGTTCGACCTTCCTAACACTTTCTCTCCGTTTAATGTCCAGGCCATCATGTTGGACTGAAGACTATCCGGCAAAAAAGAAGTTTGTCCGGTCTCTGGTGTTTTATCACAAGGCTTTCCCAACACCAAATCAATTCCGAAATCGGCCCAATATTGATGAGCTAAATAGACATCAATGTCGTGTCTGAATATTGGTCTCGACGAATATACTTTTTCATTTTGTTGAATTTCCGGAAAGGCCTTCAAGACAATATCTCGAACACGCGTTGCGCAATTGTCGTAGAAGAAGTCGTATTGAAAAAACTTGTTTTCTTTTTTTGCATTTTCAATGAGCAATGCCCCCAAGGATCTTATTTGCTGAGCCGTTAAGTTGAATTCGTTTTCCAAAATTCCTCTTCCGCCAAACAAATACTGCTGTTGAAATCCAGCAAATTCCTCAACGCTTAGCATGTAGTTCAGTTTCCCTCTTGCGAATTTCAAATAGAAATCATCTGAAAATTCGAAGGTCCCGTAATTGAAAACAAAATCTACCCATTCACCATTCAACGTATCTGTGTAACGTATTGCGCTGTGTCCAAAACAGGTGTACAATTCTGCTCCTGGAGAACAGGTTAATAGAGACATGCGCGGAAGATCTCCGACATGATCATTGACCGTGGCCTTCGCTCCGAAGGCAATCGTTACAAAAATGAAAAAAGTTATTATTCTTTTCATGACATCCAATCTCCTTTAAAGACAAACTCGGCTGGTCCGCACAACCAAATGTTTTCATAACCCTTTGCTGTTCTATCGAAACGAACAATTAAATCTCCGCCCAATGCATGAATTTCTTTTTGCGCAGGACTGTTCGACAAATGATTCATAACAATGGCGCAAGCTGTCACGCCTGTTCCGCATGAAAGTGTTTCTCCCTCTACCCCTCTTTCATAGGTTCGAACCATTGACTCGTCATCATTCAACAAGGTCAAGAAATTTACGTTCGTGCCTTCCTTTTCAAATTCTTCACTGTATCGAACTCCGCTTCCCAATTCAATAACATCTATATTTAAATCTTCCACCATTCGCACAATGTGCGGAGAACCCGTATTTACAAAATATTCATTTTCATTTCGAACAACGACTTCCGAAACATCGGTCATGCGAATGGAGATTTCTTCAGCGTTAATCTTCGCTTCGTGATAACCATCGATTGCTCTGAAGGTTGCTTCTTCCTTTTCCAAAATACCCAAGCTCTTTGCAAAAGCTACAGCGCAGCGACTTCCATTTCCACAAAAAGATTGAGACCCATCGGAGTTATAATAGTTCATGTAGAACTCCGTCTCCTCGTCCCCTTCAATCAGAATTAATCCGTCTGCTCCTATACCGAAGTGTCTGTCGCAGAGTTCAGCAACTTCCTCTGAAGTAGGTTGCCAAAAATTTTCACGATTGTCAACCATTATGAAATCGTTGCCCGTGCCGTGGTATTTGAAAAATTGCATGTTCCAAAGGTAAAACGGTTTCTGTGAACTACCGCGTTGTTGTAACTTGCAGTCCGAAAGAAAATTTCATGGAAAACGAACTGAACTTGAATAGCGACACTTTGCTCTTGGCTTATGAAAAAATGGCCACGGCTCGTCAGCTGTCTGATTTATACGAGACAAACGCTAAGGTGACCTCGAAGTATGTTCACGCTACATCGCGTGGACACGAGGCTTGCCAGATTGCGCTTGGACTTCAGCTTACCAAAGACGACTACTTATCTGCGTATTACAGAGACGATAGTATTTTGTTAAGCATTGGCATGACTCCATACCAGCTCATGCTTCAGCTCTTCGCGAAGAAAGACGATCCGTTTAGTGGTGGAAGGACTTACTATTGTCACCCTTCCCTCAACCGTCCGGATATGCCCAAGATTCCACATCAGTCCTCAGCAACCGGAATGCAAGCCATTCCAACCGTTGGTGTGGCTATGGGGGTTCAATACAAAGAGCTTCAAGGATTGAACGATACGGATATTCCTTCTGTTGTGGTTTGTTCCATTGGCGATGCCGCAATGACTGAAGGTGAAGTTACCGAGGCACTTCACATGGCGAATCTGAAACAGCTTCCTGTCTTGTTTTTTGTTCAAGACAACGAATGGGACATTAGCGCTCACGCCTCTGAATTCCGAACAGGCGATGCCACTAATCTGGCGAAAGCCTTTCCGAATATTCGTGTGAAAAGCATCGACGGAACCGACTTCGTGCAGAGCTTCAACACCATTCAAGAAATTTTAAGCAGCATGCGCAAAACGCGCAAGCCATGGCTGTTGCATTGCAAAGTTCCTTTGCTGGGTCACCACACTTCTGGGGTTCGAAAAGAATGGTACCGTCACGATTTGGAAGAAGCGGAAAAAAGAGATCCTCTTCCAAAATTCAAAAAACAATTAAACAATTTTGGCTTCTCAGATAGCACGTTGGAAGATGTGTGGAAGAAAGCCGGTGAAAATATTTTACGCGATTACGATCGTGCTGCTAATGCAGAAGATCCTTCGCCTTCTTCATTGATGGATCACGCCTACGCTCCTACTCCAATCACAGAGGAGAAAGGCGAGCGAACCCCGCAAGGAAAAGAAGCTACGGTGATGGTAGACTGTGCTTTGTTCGCGATGCAAGAAATTTTATCGAAGCATCCGGAAGCCTTGTTGTATGGTCAAGACGTGGGCAAGCGCTTGGGCGGTGTGTTTCGTGAAGCAGCAACGTTGGCTGAAAAATTCGGAGACAACCGTGTCTTCAACACGCCTATTCAAGAGGCTTTTATTATTGGAAGTACCGTTGGAATGAGTGTTGCGGGATTGAAGCCTATTGTGGAAGTTCAATTCGCCGATTACATCTGGCCAGGCCTGAACCAATTGTTTACTGAAGCTGCTCGCAGTTATTATTTAACGAATGGAAAATGGAATGTGCAGGCACTTGTGCGTGTTCCCATTGGCGCATACGGAAGCGGCGGACCTTATCACAGCAGCAGCGTCGAAAGTGTGTTGTGTAACATTCGCGGAATTAAAGTGGTTTATCCGAGCAACGGCGCCGATTTAAAAGGCTTATTGAAAGCAGCCTTTTACGATCCGAATCCGGTTGTTATGCTCGAGCACAAAGGCCTTTATTGGTCGAAAGTGAAAGGTACTGAAATGGCTCGTTCAATTGAGCCCTCGGAGGATTACATTATTCCGCTTGGAAAAGCAAATACCGTTCTCACTTCAAACCATAAAAAATCAATCGCAGTAATCACATACGGAATGGGTGTTCATTGGGCATTGAATGCTGCGAAAAACTTCGATCAACAAATTGAAATTATTGATCTACGTACTTTAATGCCGTTGGATGAAGATGCCGTATTCGCTGCAGTAAAAAAATGCGGAAGATGCCTTGTTTTAACGGAAGAGCCTGCGATGAATAGTTTCGCGCAAGCCCTTGCAGGAAAAATTTCGGAAACCTGTTTTGAATATTTAGATGCCCCTGTAAAAACTTACGGCAGTGTGCCTACTCCAGCGATTCCTTTGAACAGCGATTTAGAGGCTGAGCTTCTACCCAACGCAGAAAAAGTAAGCGGAGTTATTGCCGATATTTTAAATTATTAATGAAACGAATTCTTCTTTTCATTTTGGCATTCGTTTGGTTCAACAGCCAAGCGCAGAAAGCGTTCGAAGGCACGCTATTTATTGAAGTGTTATCTGCTGACAGCAGTGAAATTCCAAAAATGAATTTCGAAGTGAAGTTGAAAGGAAGTATGGCTCGAATGAACATACACTCGGAAAATATCGACGATTACTCCATAATCATTAACTATGAAACCGGAGAATCTGTTATGTTGAAAACACACAACGGCGAGAAGATTGCAGTTCGTGGAGTAAAACCACTTGCCGAAGTGGGTTCATTTTCAGCAGAAAACGCCAAGCTAAAAAAGGTTGCTGGATACAATTGTCGAAAAGGGAAAATCACCACCAAGGAGGGTAGTTCAGAAGTGTATTATTCAACAGCATTCAATAGCCCAGCGCAATTTTTCGGCTCGTATTCGAATGTGCCTGGACTCATCTTGGAGCTTCATTTATTGAAGGAAGGAAACGTGCAAATTGTAAGAGCAAAAAAGCTTTCAAAGCGAAAAGTGAAAGATGATGAGTTCATTAAACCGGAGGAATACCGCGAAATGAGCTCTGATGAATATCTCTTGCTTCTTCCTCTCTTCCCTGAAATGCTGAATTAGAATTCGACTTGAAGTTTGAAATACTTCGTAAATTCACCGCATGAAAAAGCTTCTATTTCTAATTTGCTTATTCTTTATCGCGTTAAATCTTTCAGCGCAATCTGAATCATTCGAAGGTTCGCTCGTCTACAGCAGAAAATTCTATGACGGTACCGAACGATTTGAAGGTGCCTACATCACAAGCAAAATGATATTCACTATAAAAGGAAGTTTTAGTCATATAGAACTATCAGCGGAAGACAAGATATTGGAAGGAAGGAGCTATTCTATACTAACCGATTCAGATAAAAAAGAATCAACGGTTATGGCTACAATTGCCAATAAAAAAGTGGCTGTAAAAATTGACACTTCTAATTTCAATTCATCGAAACTCAGTACAATTATCACTTCAAAGGAAACTACAACCCGTAAAATTGCTGGATTAATTTGTAAATCTGGATATGCAATAAAACAAACGGAATCCGGCACTCAAGACACCTTGAAGATATGGTACACGTCTTCATATCATGCAATTCCTTTTCAATTCGACACCAATTCAGGACCTGGACTAATTGTTTCGATGCAGCAAGACGAGATTTCATACTGGGAATTATCAGAAATCAAGGCAATGAAAGTAGACCCTCAGGTATTTTCAATTCCGATTGATTATCTCCCAATGGAGCAAAGTGAACTACAAGATTTCATTTCAACTTTAGATCAACTTCAAATGGAAGAAGATTAATGAATAACTGGTACACACGTAAATTCGCTCGCTTCCTTTCCATCGAACGCCTACTCTGGGCGAGCCTAATTGGAATTGGAGTATTCATGCTTGTCCGCTATAAAACGGTGCCCTCACTAGAGCAAGATTCTATTCTTGTTTTAGACAGCGCGAATGTTCAACATAAACTTGCAGAACTTACAGAGGGTCCTACGATTGTGCATTTTTATGCGTCTTGGTGTGGGCCTTGTCTTCGGGAACTTCCTGAAATAACAAAATTTATGCAGACACCTTTAGGGCAACAGTTTAACTTTGTATTTATTACGGAAGACAATGAAGAGCAAGCTCGAACATTTCACGAACGTTATGGATTCACCATTTATCGCGTAAAGAAATTGAAAGACGCTAACATTTACTCCATACCGGTTTCGTATTTGCTGAATGAAAAACATGAAATCGTTAAAAGTGATTTAGGCAGTTGGAAATGGAACGACGAGAATTTTAAAACTGAAGTATCAACATTAATCAAATAAAGAGATGAGTAAAGTATCGATAACGCTAGACAAGAAAACCATTGAATTAGAAATTAATCCAGATGGAGAAACTATCCTTAACGCCGCAATTGACGCTGGTATGGACGCACCTTATTCTTGTCAAGGTGGTGTTTGTACAACCTGCCAGTGCAAAGTTCTTTCGGGTACCGCACGCATGGATGCGAATCACGCGCTAACCCCGAAAGAAGTAGAACAGGGTTATATTCTAGCTTGTCAAGCACACCCAACAAGTGAAGAACTGACAATCACCTGGGACATTTAAACTTTATCATATCTAAAACTGATAAAAAATTCATCTCACCAAAAGCAAAACTGTAATTTTGAACAGATGAAAAAGTACACTTCAACAATTTTCGGATTGATTTTGATGACTCTTGTTTCTTGCAAGCATGAGCCACCACCCGATATAGATGGAACGTGGGCAGAGAACTGTGATCCCGATACGGTGTACTTCGGAAATACAATTTTACCACTGCTTGTTTCAAACTGTGGAATGTCGGGGTGTCACGACGAAGGCTCTCATGCCGAGGGAATAATCGTGACGGATTATTACTCGCTGATGAATTCTGACATTATTGATATGGGCAATGCCAACAACAGTGAATTAATGGAGGTTATTACAGAAACAGATCCCGACAAAATAATGCCACCACCACCAAGCTCTGCGCTCACAAGTCAGCAGATTAATGCGATTCGCACTTGGATTAACCAAGGTGCCAAGTTCAACAATTGCGTAGGATGCGACACATTGAATTACACCTTTAACGCCTACATTCTGCCGATAATTCAAACCAATTGTACGGGCTGTCACAGCGGTGGTAGTCCTGACGGCAATTTGAGTTTAACAAATTACTCTCAAATAGTCAGCTCTGCAAACGACGGTTCGCTCATGCACTCGCTGCATGCAACTGGTGGCTATTCAATAATGCCAAAAAACACAGCTGGCCTGCAAAGTTGTAAGATTATACAAATTCAAAAATGGATCAACGATGGTGCGCTTAATAACTAAGTATACTCTATTGATGCTCTTCACTGCAGCACTGTTTAACTCGTGTTACTACGACAATGAAGAGTATTTGTACTCCTCGGTTCCGTGTGATAACACATTTACATTCACAAGTAGAATTGCTCCCCTTGTTGCGCAGCAATGTGCTAGCGGTTGTCACGAAGGACCTAACCCAAGTGCTAACCTTTCCCTTACTACTTATGACGAAATTAAAGCCATTGTAGACAACGGCGGTTTCGCAGGATCTCTCGTCGGAACCAATGGATATTCTATTATGCCGAAAGGAACTACTGGCCTTGGTGCTTGCGACAAAACCGCCGTAAACGACTGGATTGGCGGAGGCGCACTTAACAATTAAAGACTATGACAAAAAAAATAATTATTATTTCCATTCTCGCTATCATTGCTATTGGCGGTGGAGTTGGATACTACTTGTGGAACAAGCCGAAGACCAACGCGGCTGATGTAAAACCAACCTACGTCTTATCAGCAAATGAGCTAGCGGCCGCCTTTATTGCAGATGAAAATGCAGCCAATGGCAAGTACGTTAAAGATAGCGTTGCTTTTGAAATGACGGGAATTGTTGATACTGTTTACACCAATGATGGTGGCGAAGATATTCTTGTGTTCCAAACCAATACAGAAGCAAAAGTTGCTTGCTCTTTCAACGCTGGACAAGACTCGGGAAATCCACACCAATATAAAAAAGGTGATACCGCAAAACTGAAAGGGTATTGCGGTGGAATAGACATGTTTTTAGAAGTTCAAATGCGCGCATGCGCTGTTGTTAAATAAATCATGGCACCATTGCTGCCTATTGCATTTCAAAATAAAACCATCCACATGAAAAAATTAATTCTCTTAATTGTACTAGCCGTTTCCTTCCAGGCCAACGCGCAAAAATATTTCTCTAAAACGGCTCATATAAAATTCTTTTCGCACACCAGCGCTGAAGACATTAAAGCAGACAATTACAAATCAAGTATAATCATTGACAAAGCATCTGGCGCTGTTCAAGTGGAAGGACTCATTAAGATGTTCGAATTTGAAAAAGCATTGATGCAAGAACATTTCAATGAAAATTATTTGGAAAGCGATACCTATCCAAAGGCTACTTTTAAAGGCAAGGGAGATTTTTCAGGAGTGAATTTCACAGCTGATGGGAATTACAGTGTGAATGTAGCCGGACAGCTAACCATGCACGGCGCTACTAAAGACGTTAGTGCAACGGCTACTATTAAGATTTCAGGAGGCAAGATAGAAGGAACGACAAAGTTCTACATAAACCCAAGAGACTACAACGTGAAAATTCCGGATGTTGTAAAAGGACAAATTTCTGACAAGATTGAAGTAACCGTGAAGGCTACATTGCAACCACTTAAATAATTAAAATGAATTCAAATCCATTTTCAAAAGGGCTACTATTGTTAGCTCTTTTGTTTTTTTCACAACTCGCCATTCTTGCTCAACCTGGGGACAGTATTCTTATTCCAACCGATGAAGAAGATTTACTTTCTTTGCTTGGAGGTGATGAAGAACAAACCTATACCACTGCTACATTTAAAACTACCCGCATTATTAATATGCACAGTGTAGAGAATGCAGCTGCGGGGGTAATGGATTTTCGGATTTCTCACCGTTTCGGTTTTATAAACACAGGTGCTTACGATTTATTCGGTTTGGATCAAGCACTCATGAGAATTGGTTTGGAGTATGGAATTACCGACCGACTAATGGTGGGTATGGGAAGAAGCAACGTGAATAAAGCGTATGATTCATTTTTGAAATATAAAATTCTTCGTCAAGGAAGTGGCAAGCACAACATACCTCTTTCAATTTCATACTTCGCTTCTGCCGTTTGTAACACTGTTAAATGGGCCGATCCGAATAGAGACAATTACTTTTCTTCGCGCATGCAGTATACGCATCAGTTGCTCATAGCACGCAAATTCAACAACGACTTATCACTTCAATTGACACCAACTTTGGTTCACAAAAACCTAGTTCCTACGCTTCAAGATAAAAACGATATTCTGGCGATGGGATTTGGCGGACGTTACAAGCTCACTCAACGCTTTTCAGTTAACGGAGAATACATTTATGTGCTCCCTAATCAGATTACTTCCACATTCTACAACTCACTTTCGCTTGGAGTAGATATTGAAACGGGTGGACACGTATTCCAATTGCATCTTACGAATTCAACATCAATGTTGGAGCCTGGATTTATCACAGAATCGGTGGGACAATGGAAAAACGGAGGAATACATTTTGGATTCAATGTCTCACGCGTATTTACAGTGAGAGACAAGCGAGAAAAACCAGAAGAATAATTACACAATAGCTTTCGCTATTTCATCTTGAGTAACTGGCTTAACAAGAAAGGCCTTCATGTTTGTTTTCTCGGCATCATCCATTGTCTTATTGTCTGAATTTCCAGAAATGTAAATTGCCGGTATATTCAATGTTTGCTGAATCGTGCGCATGGCGCTTATTCCATTTGTTCCATCTTCAAGACGAATATCCATAATAACAACATCTGGCTTAAGTTCAAGAGCCATTCTTACTGCCTGAGCCTCTTCTTCGGCAACACCTACGACTTCGTGACCCGCACGTTCAATGAACATTTGGTGCACAAAGCGAATGAGCTGATCATCGTCTACTAGGAGTATTCGCATTACTTTTTAAATTTAAGAAGGTACTTCAATCCGTCTTCCGACTTTATCTCCAACTCACCTTTCAATTGTGAAGCAAAGGTACGCATGAGTTTGAATCCTAGCGATTCATTCTTCCCCTCTTCAAAATCGGCATTCAAACCTGGCCCGTTATCGCAAATTTCCATTTCAATGCACTCACCCACTTCCTCCAATCGAATTCGGATTTCTGGGTTTTCAACAAAGGGAATGGCGTACTTGTATGAGTTAGTTAATATCTCATTGGCAAACAAGCCGCAAGTAACGGCCTTACTAATATTCAATTCTACAGGCTTGCCAATAAATTTGAGCTCTACAGTCTTATTCACTGAAAGCAAATGCTGAAGATGCTCAGCTAAATTTTTCAAGTAAGCAAACAGCTCTATCGCCTCGAAAGAATGAGACTTATATAACATCTCATGCACAAGCGCCATAGCCTTTATCCGAGATTGCGATTCTCTGTATGCAAACGCAATATCTGTATTTTTTTCTTGAATGGCTTGCAATTCAAGAAGTGAATAAACTATTGTTAGATTGTTTTTTACGCGGTGATGAATTTCTCCAAGTAAGGCTTCCTTCTCCAACAGGGATTTCTGCAACTGTTCTTGTGCGTCAATCACTGGCGTAACATCCATTCCGAACCCCATCATGTATTTGATTTCGTCTTGGACAATAATTGGCTTAAATCTTTTCAACGAATAACGCGCGTTTCCATCTGCATCTATAATTTTCTCTTCCATCTCCACCATCCGGCGCTCGCGCTTCGACTGCTCAAAAAATTCTTTTCGCACCTTGGCCATTGTATCATCGGCACCCTTGAATTCGCAATAATCAAAATCGGTTCTTCCAATGAGCCAATTCCTAACCTCTTTATTCTTCACCGCAAATTCATTGATGAGCATATATCGCTGTTCCAAATCAAATACAGCTATATCTACAGCAGCAGAATTCAATACAACTTTGTAAAAATCGGCAGAGAATTTTTCGAATGGTCTTTGAATATTTTTTAACTTAAAATAAATAATCTCGCCATTCATCTCATCTTGATTCAGGCGAAATCGATGAAACTCATATTCCAGAACCACTCCCCGATAGGTATAGGACTTCATCCCACCCGCTGCACCTTCAAAAACCTCTAAATCTGAAAGTTTCTCAGAAATCTCTTGCAGTCCCAAACCTTGCTTTCCGAAGCGTCGGATAGCATCTTTCAATTGATGAATGGGGTGGCTTGCTGTATTTTCAAATGAGCAAACAACCTCACTCTGCTCATTGATAAATACCCATTCTAAATCTGAGGCGGATGATACCAATTCAAATTTTTCATTTTTAGAAACTGAATCGTCTGATGATTCAATTTCCAACACATCCGTTTCTCCGTCTTTTTTTATGCAAATCCATCGATTGTCTGCCTCAACGATTACAGTGCAGTTGTCAAACCACAAAACACCTTCAAATTTCAGCTTAACCGTTTTTTTGAAAAATTCATAATTTTTAAAATACAAAGCCGCTCTTTCACCCAAGAGGTAATTCCCCTCCTGATTGTTCCAGATGAATTGATTCGATTTTAAAAACTGCATTTTATCAAAGATAAACCCTGTTCAATAAAAAAGCATCCGTTGGATGCTTTTAAGATATATATCAACTTTATTCTAGGAATTTACTCCGCATAAATGCATGATGAAGAAAAACAACGCGCCTAAGCCTGCTGAAATAGGAATGGTAATTATCCAAGCCACCAAAAGTTTGCCTGTTACACCCCACTTCACTGCAGAAATACGCTTTGTAATTCCTACTCCAATAATAGAACCTGTAATGGTGTGTGTTGTAGAAACGGGAATACCATGAATACTATCTCCAGCTAATTTCCATGGGAATTTCAGTCCTTCCGTGAAGAAAAGCGTAATTGCACCGGCAGATTCTGCAGCAACGCCTTCGAAAGGATTCACTTTGGTTATTTTGTTTCCCATTGTCTTTACAATCTTCCAACCACCACTCAGAGTTCCAAGTGCGATAGCCGAATAGCAGGAAATTGGCACCCAATCAGGCATTTCTTTAATACTTCCGATTTCATTTGAAGCGAGCAGAGCAACTGAAATAATTCCCATCACCTTTTGTGCATCGTTACCACCATGGCCAATACTGAAGGCAGCACTTGAAACCAATTGAAGTTTTTTGAACAATCTGTTGGAGCCTGAATTGTTCAGTGTGCTCAGAAACAAGGCGCAAATACCTAAAGACACGACAAGAAATCCTAACAATATCCATTTGAAATTCCCTCCATACAGCGCAACATCTAACCAATCTACCCCAATACTTCCTGCTGCATTTACCTTAGTCATATCAGTTTCCAATGCGCCACCTACCAAATAACAAGCGCCAAAAATTATACTTAGCGTAATGAGCTTCATGTATAATTCCTTTCTGAATGCATTTAACAACCATACGGAAATGAGGTATGACATAAGCATTCCAGCAATTGGAGCCACGACAATAAAGATTGCTGTTGCGATTACAATTCCAATGTTTATTGCGTCAATGCCGTATGCCGCGAGAAAAGCCCCGGCAAAACCCCCGATCAGTGTGTGAGAAGATGATGATGGAATACCATAGAACCATGTGAGTAAACTCCAAATGATTGCTGACAATAAACCCGCTGCAATCAAAGGAAGAGCTGAAATTTCCATGGTATACTTTACATCAACCGTTTTTGCAATTGTATTGGCAACAGCATGGTCTTTGAATATAAAAAACGCAAGGAAATTGAACATGGCCGCCCACACAACCGCTTGAAAGGGAGTAAGAACTTTGGTTGATACAATAGTGGCAATAGAATTTGCGGCATCGTGAAACCCGTTGATAAAATCAAATATCAGCGCTAATGCTATGACCGCTATGAGCAAGAATGAATAATCCATTCAAGTTTCGATTAAGAGTTTTTAACTAAGATTGATTCTAAAACATTTGCTACATCTTCACATTTGTCAGTAGCTATCTCCATGCTGCTTAAAACTTCTTTAGTTTTAATTAGTTCTAATGGGTCAGATGCCTCAGCGAACAACCGAGCAATGCTCTCGTCGAACAAATCATCTGCATGATTCTCCAGAGAATTTATGCGGATAATCGCTTCACGAACACGCTGCACATTTTTCATGTTTCTCATATCATGAATAGCGGCATCGATTTCAATCACCTGCTTCAATAAAACTTCGCTCATCAATTCCATTGTTTTCGAGAATTGGTTTACGTTGTACAATTGAATGCGCGTTGCACACCCATTAATGTAATCTGCAATATCATCGATACTTGTTGTCAAAGCATGAATATCTTCTCTATCGAATGGGGTAATAAAGTTCTCTGACAACTCCATAAATATTTGATGAGTGATATCATCTCCTTTTTGCTCAAAATCTCTGATTTGTCGAATACAAGCCGCTATCTGCTCTTGGTCAGTAAGTTGAAACATTTGATTAAAAACCTTAGCCTGTGCTACGAGATTCGAAGTATCCTCTGAAAACAAATCAAAGAACAGGGCGTTCTTTGGCACCATGAATGAAAAAAGGCTCTTAATCTTCATAAATAAAATTTTACAATGCAAACAACGGCTAACTATGTTATGATAACGTTAAAGACTCGTTGTTTTTTCGTTTATTTTCCTTGAATACAATAGAAATTCCTGTGCAACGAGAGAAATTGCCATTACGTTTGGGTGACATCGATCTACTTCAAAGTAATCATCGTTCCGAAGAACGTCAATCACAAATTCGTATGAAGGAAAATACGTCAACGCATATTTCTCGCACAAGGTATGCGCAAGTTCAATGCATCGGGCTTTTGTGCGAACATTCTCTGTAACACCCATTCGCCAATGGCGAACAGGAGAAACCGTGAAAACAATATTCAGATTCGGATTCATTTCATGTAACAACTGAATAGTTTCCCCACCCACTTCAACCATTTCATTGAGTGAAATAATTTTCTGCTGAAAGTCTTGCTGTGGAAGACGTTGACAATTTCCCACCAAACCGAAATCCTTGTGGATCCAGGCATGAGCTGTGCCGAGCGTTATTACCAGGGTGCTTGCAGATTTCAAAGTGCCGTGCAAAATGGTAAGGTTCGAATGTACAATATGAATCAATTCATCTTTTGAGTCTGCTCGCAATATCTTTCCGCCAGTCAGCGATTTCCATTTTTCTTCGTGAAAAACAAGTTGCATTTCAACTTCCGAAATATGATTTTGACATGCATACTTCAACCAATTAAAAATGGGTATGGGATGAAACAACGTCCCGAAAATATTGGACGTTACTTTGAAGCCCTCCTCTTCCAAGTATGGCTTAAGATTGTCGGAAAAACAGGATCCTATTAAAACAATTTCCTTCCCTTCTGGCCTCTGCCAATGCTTGAAAAGATCTAGCATTGCACAAGGATTTGAATTTGTTCGAGAGAAGTTTCACCACATTTAAAATGTCCGAGTGGACAAGATTTTTTTCCATGCAAACCACAAGGTCTACATTCTAATTGCTCTTCAGATTCAACTACTCTTGATCGTTCCGACAAAGGACCAAATCCGAATTCAGGAATGGTAGAACAGAAGAACGCTGTAGTGGGCGCATTCATCGCAGATGCAAAATGCATAGGCGCGCTATCGTTCACGAAATTCATTGCAGCATCTCGCATGAGTGCGGCAGACTCTAAGAAATTCAATTTGCCACAAAGATTCGTTGCGTTTAAATTTTTAGAACCCCTCACCTCTTCACACAAATCGAAATCTGATTTCGCTCCCAATAAAAACACGTGATGGTTACGCGATAATTCCTTTACGAGTTGAATGAAATTCTCCTTTGGCCATTGCTTGGTAAACCAAACCGACGAAGGAGCTACGCATACGTAGGACTTGCTTTTATACTCCGCAACCCTTTCATAATTCATTATAGAAGGAAACAAGCGCGGAGGAAAATCACCGGGGACAAATTCACGAAGCAGTTCTAAATTTCTGTTTACTTCGTGAAGTCCATTATTCACTTCGTGCTTGAACTTCGAACTAAAACAAAATGAAAATGGATTCTCTTGAAATCCAATTTTCTTCGCCGCCCCGCTCCGCCAAGTTAGAAATCCTGTTGAGGCAAAGCGTTGCAAGTTGATGACGCAATCGAAATTCTCTTTTCGAATTTCACTTCCCAGTTTTAATAGATTCCGTAGCTTATTTTGTTGTTTGTTCCATATCCAAACGCGATCGATGAATGGATTATTTTCCAACAAAGATTCGTTTCCCTTTCGAACTAAAAAATGAATTTCAGCATGATCCAATTGCGCCAATGCTTCGGCAATTGGGGTTGCTAGAACCACATCACCAATGAATGCTGTTTGGATAATGAGAAACTTCATACTTATTCGTTCGCCAAAATACTGATCAAAACTTTCTTAGGAATATAAGTTCTCGATATACCATCGAACATATCCATATTAACATATTCAACATAAACTTCCTTGTTCAAATAAAAAGAGGGATCAACTAAAAGATCATCTGCACCATCGAACCAATACAACCATAGCAGTTTCTCTTCAACTCCGTCTTCATTGACAACAATGTATCGTTGAGCACCACCTTCTTCTCTCACATACCTTCCTGTAATGATGCCTATTTCAGCATCTTCTTCAGAATAATCCCCTTCCACTTGCTCAGGTTCATCATATTCTTCTGTGGTCTCCACTTCAGTATTCGCATTGTGCGCTAGAATAATGGAAAGCTCAATAAACTTCGGACACATAGCGCCTAGTTTCTTCCCTACTTCAATTCCAATTTGGTAGCCGGTTTCTTGGTTGAATTCCTTCAATTTCATTTCCTTCATTAGCGCATCCATGTTCTCCATCATTGAGGGGGCCATGCATTGTCCGAGCATTAGCTCGGCATCCATAGAGGTCATATCGTTGTTGACCTCCGAAGTGTTAATGCAATCGCAGGCAGCGTTCGCCACTTTATCAATTGCAGAGCGCTGAGCAAAGGTTGAAACCGAAATGACCGATGCGAATAAAAGAAGTGCTATTTTTTTCATTTTGAATTTATGAGGAAATTAAACGGCTACATTATGTTCACGCAATGCCGCGTTGAGTGATGTTTTCAAATCGGTACTTTCTTTTCTTTTCCCAATGATTAATGCGCAAGGCACTTGGTATTCCCCTGCTAGAAACTGCTTCGGATAACTTCCAGGAATAACGACAGAACGCTCAGGCACTTCACCAATATAAATAACCGGTTCGCTTCCTGTTACATCAATAATTTTCGTTGATTGCGTCAGAACCACATTCGCGCCAAGCACCGCTTCCTTCCTAACTCGAACACCTTCCACCACAATACAGCGTGAACCGATAAAACAATCGTCTTCAATTATTACAGGAGCCGCTTGAACAGGCTCTAGCACTCCGCCTATTCCAACACCTCCACTTAAGTGAACGTTCTTTCCAATTTGCGCACATGATCCAACGGTAGCCCACGTGTCCACCATTGTCCCTGCACCCACATATGCACCAATGTTCACGTAAGAAGGCATCATAATCACACCTGCCTCCAAATGCGCTCCGTAGCGAGCAATGGCATGAGGAACTACGCGAACTCCTTGCGCCGCGTAGTCTCTTTTTAATTCCATTTTATCGTGAAATTCGAACGGACCTACTTCAATGGTTTTCATTTCTTGAATAGGAAAATATAAGATCACAGCTTTCTTCACCCAATCGTTCACTTGCCAATCGCCACTTTCAAGAGGCTCCGCCACGCGCAACTTACCTTTATCCAAGGCTTCAATAATTTCCCGAATAGCCATTCGGGTATCTTCACTCTTCAATAATTCTCTGTTCTCCCAAGCTAATTCTATGGTCTCTTTATGCTGTAACATGCTTTTGCTATAATTTCGTCAAAAATAAGCGAAAACATGTCAAAGGCATTGGGAATTGATTTTGGAGAGAAGCGCACGGGATTAGCCATTACCGACAGTCTTCGTATTGTGGCCTCGCCGCTGGAAACGGTTCCGACAGATAAGCTCAAAGCTCACTTAATTCAATTGGTACCGAAAGAGCAAATAACAACTTTGGTATTGGGAGAGGCGCGTCACGCAGACGATACCGAAGCGCCCATTACCATTAAGCAAAATGAATTTGCGGACTGGTTAAGAAAACAATTTCCTGCGATTGAATTGGTTCGCATTGATGAACGCAATACCAGTCAGCTTGCCGCAGAGGCCCTTTACCAGGGGGGAATGAGAAAAAGTCAAAGACAAAAAAAAGAAAATCTTGATAAAGTAAGCGCAGCGATTATCCTGCAATTGTACTTGAATGCTTGAACGGATCTAACCCCTCGAGCATTTCTTTCAACTCTTTCCAACCCACAATTTCTGCTGCGTACAAAAGTGAAAAGACACGTTCTTGTTGAATTTGATTGGGATGCACAAACGCAAAGAATTTTTCAAGCTGATTGAACTTAACTTCTTCCTTTGATTTAATTGCCTTCTTTATTTTCTGTTCAATGTTTCCCCATTGATCCATTTGCTTCTTTTCTTCTGCACTTAACCAACCCACTAACGAGCCATCTATTTCAGAAATATAACTCCGCAAATTATCAAAGCTTTTTGATGTTTCTGAAATCTCATTTTCAAAAGATTTCACTTTCATTGCAACTAGCATTTTCTTTTGAGCGTCGTGCAATTTTTCTTGAACCAATTCAGTAATGTCTAATCCATTTTTCGCTACAAATTCTATATCTCTCTTCCGAACAAGAACCATTGAAATCCGGTGAACTAAAAGTGGCATTTGAAGATTCGCTGCTAGAAAAGCTTTCTTCAATTGAAGCCAGTAACCCAATTCTGAAGGACCTCCGATGTAGGCAATGTTTGGAAGTATCATTTCTTGGTAAAGCGGACGCAGCAACACATTCGGACTCAATGCAAATGGAATTTCGCTCAACTCCAACTTAGTGAAGTACCTATCGCCATCACTCGTTTGAAATTGCTCACCGTTTTTATCGATGCGCTTTCGGATTTTCAACTCACCGTTTTCCTTCAACCAAAATAAATTAAATTCTCTCGGTTGAATATTCGGATTGTGTCCCGAATTCTCCAAAGCAGCATTTGTTTTCGACACCTCAGAAAAAATAAATTGATCTTGAATTTCCTTTTCAAAAAGCGTCGAAGCTAATTTCTTTAAATCACTGTCATTTCCATCAATACATACAACACCATACTCACCTAGTAATTCATTTACCCAGAAGCGGGTTGCTTCGGCAAAATTATTTTTCGAATAAGCTTGAATGAATAACTCACTCAATCCAATTTCATTAAACTTCCCTTCTTCCTTTTTCTCATTCATCCAACGAAGAAAATCTTCTGTTGGAAGCTCGCCTGCAATTCCTTCAAACTCCGTCGCTAGTTCAATCTTCTCATTGCCCCAATGAAAGTGGCGAATTTCTTCAATATCATGATCTTCAGTCGCCATCCAATATATAGGTACGAAATGAAATTCCGTTTGAGACGCATTCAACTCTTGTGTAATTCGAATGGCCGTGAATAATTTGTAAATCAAATAAAGCGGACCACCTGCAGAACATATCTGATGTCCAGTTACAACCGTGAACGTGTTTTCTGAACGAAGCAACTTGATATTCCTATCTAACTGTTCAGATAAAACGAGCTGTTGATATTGCTGAATTAATTGGGTCGATAAGACACTCCTTTTCTCATTTGAAAATAATCTGCTACGAGCCGATGAAATACAATTTTCTTTAGTGAAAAAATCCGAAATGAACGGTCGCACATTTTCATCTTGATTCAATAAATCTTGAATCAATGGTGAAACTTTAAGCGGGATTTCTTGAATAACCTTCATGACGCGAAGGTACTGCGACTAGCGCATAAGTGTTACATAACCAGACTGACTTCCCTCTTCTCCTGTCTTCGGAATTCTGTATTTTACAACATAGTAGTATGTTCCATCTGGACAAGTGTTCTTCCCGTTAGTTCCGTCCCAAACAGGGTTGGAAACATTTTTCGATTGGAAGAGCACCTCTCCCCAACGCGAAAAGACTTCAACACTTACAATGTTTCCACTATCACCAACAGGCATGAACACATCGTTCTGACCATCGCCATTCGGAGTGAATGAATTCGGAACAAATACAAAATTCACTTTATCAGGTGCTGGACCTTTATCTGAAGAATTCTCATCGGGAACATTATCACCATCTATTTCAATACAGGAAAAATTATCTACGAAATAATATCCAACTTCTGGGTTTCCAGGACCTTCTATTACAATTTCGCGCTCTGAATCAGACCCGAAAACGCCTAGAGTAAAAAACTTTTCGTCATCAATTAAAGGCACATATTCGAAACTTACTTTTTTCCATGTTTCAGAATAAAAGACGCTGTCAATTGCAAATTGAGGAGAAAAATAAAGCGGGTCGAAACCTGTTTGAACAGGCGCAAATGTTGATAAGTACGCACCAATATGGTCGACAGCTAAACCTGCATTACTGGTTGAAGTTGATTTTCCATTCGCCAAATAAAACGAAATTTTATACTTCTTCCCTCTAACAAGGGGTGCCTGAAGCTGGCATTGAAGATAGGTTCTTCTGTTCGTGAAATTTCTGCCACACATGGTTATGCCAACCATGGCGTTTCCGTTGCTTGCGTTCAACAAACCAAAGGGAGTTTCCGGTAAATCACACGCGCTACTAGCACCTACTTTATAATAATCAGGTCCTGCAACATCACTTCCAGCGTTATTCCAGCCGACGATTTTACTCCATTCGCCCAATAACTGAGGCATCGCGGTGTTTTGCTCGAAACTCGGATTTGGAAATTGTGCTTCCGCAACAAAAGAAACAACCAAAAGAATTAGAACTATGTAGTGACGCATAACACGAATATAAGTCAAAGCATTGAATTTATTTTCCATCGTTCATGAGTATTCGTAATCCAAAATACAAATTACCGTATTGCATGTGATAATTCAACCCCGATTCCCCGGCTTTATTTACGGGTGGAAAGCTCCAATTTGCCTGAGTAAAAGCATTTAATTTCTTCGTCAATCGAAACTCTGCACCCACTCCGACCAATACCCCGAATTGATTCCAATTCTGATTGCTAAGATTTGTATTTACAAAACTACCAGCAGAATTAATGAAAAGCATTTGATTGGAATTCCCTCCGGTGTTTTTCAACCTGAACGACCGGTAGATCGGAGAGATTTCTCCGAATGCTTTCCATTTCGATTTAACAGTAAAATCATTCACATAAAAGCGGAATTTCAAAGGCACTTGAAGCGAACTTAAATTGAACGTTTGCGAGAACGCAGAAAGACTCACGGTATCTAATTCAAAAACACCGGGTTGCACCTCCGTCTGAAAGACCTGTTCAATTTGATTTTCGCTAGTGAAGAATGAAACAGTATTACTCGTGTTATATGCTAATGCATTCGATTCGTTAGTTGTGCCACTCGAACTCAAAACAGAAACTCCAATTTCGATGTTTTTATGCACTCTGAAGTATGCGCCTAATGTGAAATTTGAGTGATAAACTGTATTGTTAGAAATTCCGAGAAACTCATTCACACCTAACAACTCTGGGTACACTTGGTTCGAAATAGAAAAATCAGTCATCTGGAATCCAAAGCCTCCATCGAAGCCCCAAACTGGAGCTTTTAGCCTTTCCTTAAAATCACTCTTTCTTGCTTGACTTAGAGAATCTGTCATTGGCGATTTCCGTTCCTCAATGTATATCACTTCGCCATCAATAATAAGGGTGTCTGAAACGGCAAAAGCCCAAGACTTTTGGGCTATGAGAACAAACAAACTTATTAAGCAAAAATATCGCATGGTATCGCGAATGTACGGATTCACTTCCCTGTAAGTCTTGTCAATTTAAGCGTTCTGCCCTTAGCCTTAACAACCTCTTTCTTCGGGTACGGAACTTGAATTTCCTCTGGCATTCTCTGAACTTCAATAGTTTCTGCCACCTCAACAATAACGGGCTCGACAATAGGCGTGCTTTGACAATTTTCTACCACCAACGTCGAAACGCTAGTTTCTTCTTGAACAATCTTTGATCGTCTTGTCGTTTTTACTGGTGCAGAATTCACCTCATTCTCTACATTCAAAATCGCATTGTTCTTCGCATTCAAATCGACTACAGTCGATGGAGCTGCTTTTACTTCAGCTACTGCAGGGGTTGAATTCTGTGCAACAGCATTCCTCTCGCTGCTATTCGAAAAGACCAAAGCCAACACACCCGCACCCACTAATGCTACTAGGTAAACATTCATGGAGTACCACGAGAAACTCCAAAAAGACTTCTTCTTATTCAGCGCCTTTTGAATGCGATCTTCCATTCCGGCCGGAGCCTGTGGAGCGTAATTCTGAAGGTCATTCGCAACTTTGTTCATCAAATTTTCCATATACTTATACTTGTGATTCTACTGGTATTTTCTGCGCACTCAAATCGAGTAACGCCTTTTGTAAATGTCCTTTTGCACGAGAAAACTGAGACTTAGATGTATTCACATCTATTTGCAGCATCTCTGCAATTTCTTTATGCTTGTATCCTTCCACCGCATACAAATTGAATACGGTGCGATATCCACTTGGAAGCGCCTGAACACAAATCATTAACTCTTCCATGGTGTAGTCTACATCGTGGTGATCTACTAAACTGCTTGCGTATTCGGAACGGTCGTCAATTTCATCTTCCAACCTACCACGCAAGTTTTTTCTATAACCAGTTATTGCTGTATTCACTGCAATTCTGCGCACCCAACCTTCGAAACTACCGGCAGACTGATAGTCTTTCAAGTGATTGTAAATTTTAACAAAAGCTTCTTGCATGGAATCCTCTGCTTCCATTCTATTCTTCGCATAACGAAGACAAATTCCGAACACCAACGAAGAAAACTTCTTGTACAACAAGTGCTGCGCCGACTTGTCGCCGCGAATACACGATTGTATAAGAGTCTTTTCTTCCATAGTTACAGTATAGACAACTCCCCCTTAAAAAGGGTTGCACCACTAAAATTAATAGAAATTACTGATACTTGTACACCCCTTCCCCTTTGTTCTTTGAAAGCATGCGGTAATCGAGGAAGTATATCATTCGAATAGAAACCGAGTTGCTGAAAGGCATTTGAGTGGTTTGATTGAAATCGGATAGCAGATTCGCTTGAATTTGATTGTCTTCATGGATAATCGCATATTTCCAAGCGAAAATCATTTCGCTACCTGGACGGAAAATCCATTTATAGAAAAGATCTACGGTTAATGAATTGAAATCTCTGTTTGCTGCGGAGAAATCGTTCGTTTCGCTGTTGATACCCGTATAGGCCGTAGAACCCAAAGTGCCATCTTCCTTCAACCCGAAAAATTCGTGATACCTCGAATATCCCCAATAGTGACGGAAGCGAACGTTCATGCTATTCACTGGATCGAAAGCAAAAGCAATTGTCAGCACATTGGTATGGGAAATTGCGTCACGTCTTCCAAACACAGTGGCGTTAGCATTCAATTCATCAAACGTGGCATAACCGAGGTCATTGAAGTGTTGTTGCTTGCTGTATACATAGGTGAACATCCATTTATCGTTCAATCGAAAGCGCGGAGAGATTCTCCAATTAAAAATATTCCTACCCTCGTTTTCATAAACGCCGTAACCCGTTCCCGCATCAATAGCCAATCTCTTTCGGTAATCGGAACTTATATAGGCACCCCCGCGAAAGTACTTGTAGGTTTGAAATTTCATTCCGTCAACTCGTGGCTCAAAGAAATCATACCCTCGGGTAGGTGCTGCGTCGTAATTCAGATTGATGTATAGGAACTTGTTCGTAATAACTGAGAATTCTCCTTCAACATAATTCGAAGTAAATGTTCTCGGCAAGTATAGGTTTGAACGAGAATAAGAGAAATTCGTCCATGCCTTATTCAATTTCCAAAAGGGTTTGTAAATATTATAACCAACAGTAGCTGAGTTGACTTGCTCGTTGTTAGCCTGCAGATAACCGAGGTCATTCGGATCGTAAGTGTTGCTTTCCGTGTAGTGCAGCAATTGAAAATTAAAGTTACCGCTTACCTTCGAAAACTTCACTTCCCCCATTCCCCCATTTTTATCGCTTGGAGTTTCATTGAATTGATTTAACCCATTCTTCAGTGAATATGACCCATGAAGATGAAGTTCGTAGGTGTTTTTCTTATTTCTAAAATTCCCTTCCATAGAGCTTACATTGGCGTCATAAGCCTTTCCTGATCGCGTCAAATTTGTATTCGTGAAGGATACAAATGAGTTGTTTGGTAGATTCTGATCAACGACAAAAACATTTGAATTCGTAATCGGATTTGTCAGCTCTGTTCGTGTCTTCCCTGAAATGGTATCTCGAAACTCGGCATAGCTCTCGGCTGTTAAGCTATTCAGAAAACCTATGGCCAACCCTTTTGAATTTCTACCACCAATTTTAGTGCTGTTTATAACGCGTTGTTGTGAAGGGTTAGAAATTAAAACTTCGTTCTCTCTACTTTTTGAATCTACTGTGTAGTAATCAAAAGGAGTATCACCAATTCTTCGAGAATAAAAAATCTCTCCACGCTGATATAGCTCTAATCCTTCGTTAAAAAAGGGCCGATTATCTTGAAATTGAATTTCGTAAGGTGTGAGATTCAAAATCAATTGATCGCTAATGGTTTGTCCGAAATCTGGAATAAGAGTTGCATCCAGGGTGTACGCCTCATTCAACCCAATTTTCAAATCCATTCCTGCATTGTATGCGAATTCGTTTGAACCACCCTGTTCCTTTTTACTGTATGTTGAAATATAAGGATAGAAAAAAATACGCTTCGGTGGAACAATTCCCGTAATTCCCTTCAAATCGCCCATTTGCGCCAAGAAGCCTGCACCTGCTGGATCTACAAAACTCCAATTAGCCTGAAGACGGGATCTTCGAATCTCACGAACGAAGTTCACGTGCCAATGCTGTTCAGGCAAATTCGGAAAACGCAACGCTGCATAAGGAATCTTAAACTCCGCAATCCATCCGTCTTTTACAATTTTTGTTTTACAATCCCAAACGGCATTCCAAGAGGGGTCTTCTCCGTCTGCAGATTGCCTCGCGTCGTATTGCTCACCTCTTGGAGAAACAGCAAACATGTAACCCGTTACTCCGTCTTTGTAGCAATTCAAAGCGACACCCACATAATCTGAATTCCCATCACCATCTCTTCCCGTTAATTGTTGAAGAATGCTATCGGGAGCTGAATCATAAGCGTACATGCCGATGTACAGCGCTTCATTTGTATAAACAACTCTGACTTCCGTGTTGTGTGTTTGTAATCGTCCTGGATAAGGCTGAAGTCCCCAAAACTGATCCGTCACTTCAGCACTAGCCCAAGCTTCATCATTGAGTAGCCCATCCAAGACGGGGGCCTTCTCTGCTCTCACTGCATAAGCTGTCCGATTTGCCAACTGACCTGAGGCCAAAATAGCAAGTTGAAAAACAACAAAGAGCGCAAAAGATTTTTTCATTGGACTGCAAAACTACGATGTAGAACAAATGCAAAAAAATAATGTTTCCTAAACAGGTATAGAATTAACTTCGCAAACGAAATTTCAACATGAAAAATAGCATTTTATTCTTTCTACTCGTTTTCGGTTTTGGAACAAGTGCATTAGCGCAGAGCTACGCAGTTAGTGGAGAAGTGCGTGACCAATCGACCGGCGAAAGTATTATTGGAGCGACTGTTTTCATAAAAAGTAAGAATAGCGGAGCCGCTACCAACAGTTTCGGATTTTATTCTATTACACTTCCCGCAGGAAATTATGAAATGGAATTGCGTTGTGTTGGATATGAAACATTGATAGCTCCATTGAAACTTCAAGCCAATGCTCACAAGGATTTCGAGCTTAAGCCAGTTTCGTTCACCGGTGGACCTGTGATTATTGAGGGAACTCGCAAAGACAATGTAGGAAGCACCGACATGGGGAAAATTGAAATTGGAATAGACCAAATAAAAAAGATACCGGTTATTTTCGGTGAAGTAGATATCTTGAAAACCATTACTCTACTTCCAGGAGTGCAAAGCAGTGGTGAAGGAAACGCGGGTTTCTATGTTCGCGGAGGTGGGGTAGATCAAAATCTTATTCTTTTAGACAATTCAACTGTTTACAACGCATCGCATCTTTTTGGATTCTTCAGTGTCTTTAATGCAGATGCTGTTAAGAATATTGAAATCACCAAAGGAGGGGGCGCGGCTTCCTACGGGGGTAGACTTTCCTCCGTGTTAGATATTAATTTGAAGGAAGGAAATAGCAAGTCTTATCATGGCGCGGGCGGCATTGGAACCATTGCCAGTCGATTTACTGTTGAAGGGCCCATTAAAAAAGATACGTCTTCGTTTATTCTTTCGGGAAGAAGAACCTATATAGATGTTTTGGCAAAACCTTTCATGAATCCTGAAAGTAGCTTCAACGGATCTGGATATTTCTTTTACGATTTGAATGCAAAATTCAACTACCGTCTTTCCAATCGTGATCAACTTTTCGCAAGTGTTTACACCGGAAAGGATGTGTTCTCATTCAATAGTTCAGATGCCGGTTTCTCAACGCGTATTCCATGGGGAAACACAACTGGAACAATTCGCTGGGCGCATCAATCGGGAAGCAAACTGTTCATGAACGCCATATTAACTTACACAGATTACAAATTTCAATTTGAAGGAAAACAAGATCAATTCACTTTCGGGCTAAGCAGTGGTATTCGAGATTACGGTGCTAAAGTTCAGTGGAGCTATTTTCCTAATCCCACTCACCGCATGAAATGGGGAATGGATTACACCTATCACAAATTCACACCGAACAACACCTATGCCTCTAGCGGTGATGTGGATTTCGATCTAGGAGAGCAAGTGAAATTATATTCCCATGAATCGGCGGCTTACTTTCAAGATGATTTCGATTTGAACGAAAAATGGAGAATCAATGCCGGTGTGCGCGTTCCCTATTTCATGCATGTGGGTCCTTTTACCCGCTACACCTATCCAACTTCGACATCAAGCGTTGGAGGATCTACAACTCCGATAACAACGATCTACGAGAAAAATAAAAAAGTTGCAGATTATGTCGGTTTTGAACCGCGATTCAATGCACGCTATGAAATCAATAAAGCTTCAAGCTTCAAAATGGCGCTGTCTCGAAATCTTCAGTTCATTACACTTACCAGCCTCTCACCTTCATCGCTACCGACTGATGTTTGGTTGCCGAGTACAGATAGACTAAAGCCACAGCTTGCTTCGCAAGTGAGTATAGGCTATTTCAGAAATTTCTTTGACGATAGCTGGGAGTCGAGTGTTGAGCTATACTACAAGGACATGCAAAACCAGAGCGATTACAGAGAAGGCTCTACTCCAGATCAAACCGTTGGCGACAACATTGACAACCTGCTTGTATTTGGAAGAGGGTACAGCTACGGCGCTGAATTCTTCATTAAAAAACGAATGGGAGATTTCTCAGGTTGGGTTGGATATACTTGGGCCAAGACCATGCGGATATTTGAAGAGGTGAATAACGGCAAAGCCTATCCGACACGTTGGGACAGACGTCACGACTTAAATGTTGTTTTGATGTACACCCTTTCACCACGCGTTGATTTAGGATTTGTGTTTGTCTATGCTACAGGAAATGCTATTACGCTTCCTATTTCACGTTATTTCTTTGAAGGGAATTTAGTTGAAGTGTATGGCGAAAGAAACAGTTTCCGCATGGCGCCTTATCACCGCGCAGACTTTTCATTAAATGTGAAAGGAAAACTAACACGCTCTCGATTCGATGCTGAATTGAATCAAGTGGTGGAAGAGCCGCGCAAATTCCGAAGCAGTTGGAACTTCTCTGTGTACAACCTTTACAACAGAATGAATCCGTATTTCATCTACTTCGCAACAAAAGACAATGACAACGGCGGCTTCCAAATAACAGCAAGACAAGTAAGTCTATTCCCCATACTACCAAGCATTACTTGGAACTTTGAATTCTAATTTTGAAATCACTACTTCAACTCAATTATCTTTTTTGGAAATACCGCGGGCGATTGCTCCTAGGAACCTTGTTCATTATTCTTTCCACTGCCTTCAATGTATACGCACCCATTGTGGTTGGAGAAGGTGTTGACTTTCTTGCCGAAGCCCTGAGCGCTGCGCAAGGGAAAATTCAAACCATTCATTACCCTGAAACACTTGCGCTATGTAGAACTTGGTTTGGACTTTCTAACGACATTCCAGAAGTCAGAAACAACAGTGCATTCAATGATTGGGTAATCTACATTGCAATACTTATTGCCGGCCTCTATTTGTTCTTTTATCTCTTCAAAGGAATTTTTCTTTTCTTCCAAAGACAGACGCTCATCGTCATGTCGCGCTGGATGGAATTCGATATAAAGAATTCTATCTATGCACACTACCAAAAATTAGATGTTTCGTTTTATAAAGTCAATCGTACGGGTGATCTCATGAACCGAATTAGCGAAGACGTTGGCCGTGTTCGTATGTACCTAGGTCCGGCTGTCATGTATACGTTGAACCTGATTGTTCTCTTCGCCATGTGTATTGGCATTATGTATAAAATTTCTCCTAAGCTTACGTTTTACACCTTGCTTCCGTTGCCTTTCATGATGATCGGAATTTTTCTTGTTAGCAGAAGAATTAATAAAAAAACAGAGCGCGTTCAACGTCAACAAAGTGAACTTTCAACCACCGTTCAAGAAAGCATGAGCGGCATAAGAGTACTGAAAGGATTCGGCTTAGAAAATCACTTCATTGAGCATTTCTTCAAGCAAAGTCAGTCCTATAAAAAACTACAAATGCATTTGGTGAAAACAGATGCGTTGTTTACGCCTGTTATTGGAATGCTCGTTGGACTTTCAACACTGCTCACGTTATACATTGGTGCCCGTGAGGTTGCTGCCGGAAATATTACTTACGGAGTTATTGTACAATTTATATTTTATGTCAACCTTCTAACTTGGCCGTTTGCGAGTGTGGGTTGGGTGACAAGCTTAGTATTGAAAGGAGAAGCTAGTATGACGCGTATCCTAGCATTTTTAAATCAGTCTTCCGCCATTCCAAGCGGTAATGAAACCGTTCGAACATTCGAAACGCTTCAATTTAAAAATGTCTCTTTCACCTATCCTGAAACGAACATTGAAGCACTTTCAAACCTGAGCTTAGAAATACACAAAGGGAAAACCGTTG
The DNA here is from genome assembly GCA_044239865.1 of Flavobacteriales bacterium. Lineage (GTDB taxonomy): Bacteria > Bacteroidota > Bacteroidia > Flavobacteriales_D > Sanyastnellaceae > CAIZGX01. Next base: position 167,635 of record JBIIAO010000001.1, on the reverse strand, counting down.
CCTTTATAGGACACACGGGCTCTGGAAAATCTTCTATTGTTCAGTTGCTCATGAAAGCATATATGCCAACATCTGGGGCCATTTCAATGAATGGAATTGATATTGCTCAATTGGAAACCAATGCCTACAGAAGCCTCATGGGTATTGTTCCGCAAGATGTTTTTTTATTCTCAGATACGATTGAAAACAACATTCGTTTTGGAAATGGGAATGCGACGTTAAATGAAATTACACGGGCGGCTCAAACAGCAGATTTACACGAAAACATTCTTGGCTTTGAGGAAAAATATGAGACACTTCTCGGGGAACGAGGAATTAATTTGAGCGGTGGGCAAAAGCAACGACTCTCCATTGCAAGAGCCATTATTTCAAATCCGGAAATTTTACTTCTCGACGATTGCCTTTCGGCTGTAGACACTCAGACTGACGAGAAGATTATGCGCGGCCTAAAGAAAATTAGAGAAGGGAAAACGAATATCATTGTTTCCCATCGTATCAGCAGTGTTCATCATGCAGATAAAATTTTCGTGCTGCAACAAGGTCAGCTAGCTGAAAGCGGAACTCACGAGGAATTACTCGCTCACAAAGGACTTTATTTTGAGCTTGTTGAGCTTCAAAAAATACAAGAGAACTAATCAGCCTTCTAGGTGTTTAAAGGTTATGAATGTACTAGTCACAGGAGGAACCGGATTTATTGGGAAGCAGATTATTCGAGCGCTGTTGGAAAAAGGGTATTCTGTCACAAACCTAACCACACAGCGCAAACAAGAAGGACGTATTTCCGAAATGTTCCAACATGTCTATTGGAATCCAAAGTCCAAAGAGCTGAACAAATTACTACTGCCTAATATAGATGGAGTCATTCATTTAGCCGGATACAGCGTGGCCAATAAGTGGAGTGATGCTAACAAAGCACTCATGGTTTCGAGTCGAATTTCATCGACCGAATTTCTTTGTGAAATCTTGAATGAGATGGAAACGCCTCCGAATGTTTTAGTTGGTGCTAGCGCCTCTGGATTTTATCGGAATTCCGACGAGATTCAAGACGAAACGGCTGCTGTCGGAAGTGGTTTCTTAGCCGACTTAACAGCGCAATGGGAAGACGCGAGTACCTCACTTCACCCTTCCGTAAAAAATATTCATTTACGTATTGGCGTTGTGCTGAGCGCAGACGATGGAGCACTCAAAAAACTCACTCCTATTTTCAAAGCTGGAATTGGCTCTGCTGTTGGCAATGGAAATCAATACATGAGTTGGGTGCACGAGAACGATTTAGTTCGGATGTTTATTCATTGCTTGGAAAACTCTATTGAAAGTGGAATTTACAACGCTACCTCTGACAGTCCAGTGACGAATTATGAATTTTCCAAAACACTAGCAAAGGTGTTAAGAAAACCTTTCTTCCTTCCCAAAGTACCTGCCTTCGTATTGAAATTAATCTTCGGAGAAATGTCGCAACTTGTTCTTGTGAGCCAGCGCCTTTCAAACCTGAAAATAAAGTCAACCGAATTTGAATTCCGATTTAAAACTATTCAAGACGCTCTAGCTAATGTCTATGGAAAAAACTAAAATAAATATTCATTGGTATCGAAGAGATCTTCGCCTGAACGACAATCACGCATTGTTCACTGCTCTTTCGGCTGAATTCCCGGTGCTTGCCATCTTTGTTTTCGACCCAAACATTTTGAAACATCTTCCGGAAAAAGATGCCCGCGTTCAGTTCCTTCATTCAACACTAGCATCTATTCAAGATCAATTGATTTCGGTTGGAAGTTCGCTTCGCGTTTTTCATTGCACACCTGAAGAGGCGCTTGAGCAACTCACGAATGAATTCGATGTGCAGAATTTATATGCGAACCGCGACTATGAGCCCAACGCTAGAAGCAGAGACAAGCGCATTTATGATTCTTTGAAGGAAAAGGGAATAACTTTTATTGGAAAGAAAGACCACGTCATCTTCGAAGCCAGTGAAGTAACCAAAGACGATGGACTTCCATATACTGTGTATACTCCCTATAGCAAAAAATGGAAAACACGTTTGGAATCACACCCTATTACTTGCTATCCTTCGGAAGAACTTCAATTTAATTTCCTTCAAACTAAAACATCTGATTTTCCTTCACTCGAGCAAATCGGTTTTGAAAAAACAGAGATCGCCTTTCCCACAATTCAGCTGAATACACATGCCATTCAGAACTATCATCTTCATCGCGATTTCCCTGCTATAGCCGGAACCACTCGCATGAGTTTGCATTTAAGATTCGGGACAATAAGCACCCGAGAACTCGTCTTGTATGGCTTAACATCCAATGAAAAATGGTTGAATGAATTAATCTGGAGAGAGTTCTATCAAATGATAATCTATCACTTTCCTAATACAGTTGACCATGCGTTCAAACCAGCGTATGACTTTATTGAATGGAATAACAACGAGGAAGAATTCAAATTATGGAGTGAAGGGAAAACAGGCTATCCGCTTGTAGATGCAGGTATGCGCGAACTCAACGAAACAGGTTTCATGCACAACAGAGTTCGAATGGTTGTCGCGAGTTTCTTAACGAAGCACTTGCTCATTGATTGGCGTTGGGGAGAAAGATATTTCGCGGAAAAACTTTTAGATTTCGATTTGGCCAGTAATGTTGGCGGATGGCAGTGGGCAGCAGGAAGCGGTTGCGACGCTGCACCTTATTTCAGAATTTTCAATCCTACTTCGCAGATGGAAAAGTTCGACAAGCAAAATGAATACATTAAAAAATGGGTTCCTGAATTCAACACAAGTGAATACACTTTGCCTATTGTTGAACATACGTTTGCACGAAACAGATGTCTAGAAAAATACAAGGAAGCTCTCCTGAAAAAGTAAAGTCTTTACCTTTACTTCATGGATTTCTTTAAAGGATTAAAAGTTGTTGATTGCTCTTCGGTATTGGCAGGGCCACAAGTAGGTACATTCTTCTCTGAGCTTGGTGCGCATGTTTTGAAATTCGAAAACGCCAAAACAAATGGCGACGTAACGAGAACGTGGCACACACCGTTTGAGTCTAAAGAAAAAATTAGTTCTTATTATTCTTCCATTAATTACAAAAAAGAAATTCATTTCGTTGACTTATCTAATGAAGTTGATATTGCGCGTATTCACGCGGAGCTGGAAACTGCGGATATCATACTTACAAATTTCAAAAGCGGTGATTCAAAAAAATTCCAATTAGATGCTGAATTACTTTCCAAAAAATTCCCTCAATTGATTCAGGGAATTATTCGCGGATTTGAATTCGAGATAGATCGATTGGCATATGATGTGGTTCTTCAAGCTGAAACAGGATTTATGTTTATGAATGGACCCGAAGACGGGCCTCCAGCGAAGATGCCAGTAGCGCTCATAGATGTGATAGCGGCCCATCAGTTGAAGGAAGGAATTCTCTGTGCACTTATCCAAAAAACAAAAAACGGAAAAGGATCTTGTGTTGAAGTCTCGCTTGAAAAAGCCGCACTTGCATCTTTGGTCAATCAGGCGAGTTATTTTCTCATGACCGGAAACATTCCGAAACGCATAGGATCTCTTCATCCCAATATTGCACCCTATGGAGAACTAGTAAGTACCCAAGATGAAAAGTGGATTGTGCTTGCTGTTGGGAGCGATGATCAATTCCGAAAATTATGTGGGCTCTTGAGCAATGAAGAAGTGAGCCATGACATTCGATTTACTTCCAATACAGCGCGCGTGAAAAATAGAATCGCCTTACAAGAAATTCTTCAAAATGAATTTCATAAAATACTCTGCTCAGCTTTTGAACTTCAGGCTCAACTCAATGGTATTCCTTATGGGAGAGTAAGAAATATGAAAGAAGTATTTGAACGGGAGGCGGCTTCAACCTGCATATTGAAAGAAGTCATTGAAGGGCATGAGACTCAGCGAACGGCTAGTGTGGCTTTCAATATACGTATGAACGATTAAAAAAAGAGGTCGCTTAATTCTTCGAGTGACTGACCTTCTTTGTCCTTTTGAGAAAGAATTTTTTCTCCTTCAGGCCATGGAATATTTACTGAAGCATCGAACGCATTGAGACAAATTTCCGAATCTTTATCGTAGTAATTCGTGCACTTGTATTGAACAATTGTTTGGTCTTCCAACGTGTAAAATCCATGCGCAAATCCTTCAGGAATGAACAACGATTTGCCATCCCCGGCCTTCAATTCAATATGAAAACTTTTACCGAATGTTGGTTCAGTTCTGCGTAAATCTACGACCACATCTAAAACACTTCCTGTTACCACGCGCAACAATTTGGCTTGAGACTTCTTAGGTCTTTGAGCATGCAGCCCGCGCAAAACACCTTTTGAGGAAAGACTTTCGTTGTCTTGAACGAATGTAATATTAAAGCCTGTTTCAATTCTGAATTGCGCTTCTTTAAATGTCTCTTGAAATCGTCCGCGCTCGTCGCCGAAGACTGGAAAGTGTATAATCAGTAAATCGCGAAAATCCGTTTTATCTATGCGCATAACTTAATTCGTAACAACGAGGAACAATATTAATGTGGAAGACACTAAGCTCACCAGCGGAGCAATATCCTTAACAAACTCATTCGTGATTTGAGGCACCGGTTCCACATAAATGATATCTCCTGCCTGAACAATCATTTTTGCGCTTTCCACTCCTTCTATGGTTGAAAGATTCAATCTATAAACTTCATTAGCCCCATTTTTCCCTCGAATTAATTTAACCTTAGATGCATTTCCTCTTTCTCGAATACCTCCAGCAAGCGCTATAGCTTCTAGAACAGATATGTTCTGATTTGCCAATGGCACAACGGTACCAACACTTCCTTCACCCGTGAATACCATAACCCTTCTATTCAGCACCCTCACCAAACAAAAAGGATCGTTATAATTGATAAACTTCGACTCCAGATATTTCTGTGCATCGGGTATCGATAGACCCGCAAGTTTTGTTTTTCCTAGAACAGGTAGATCCACTTCCCCATCCTTGTTCAAAATATAATACAAATCGAAACCACCATAGTTTGGCTGACGTTCAATACCGCTAGTGGTGTATTCTAAAATCATTGCACCATCTCCAGTAAACAAACTTATTGTTATGTAATCAAATGGAGCCAGTTTGTACTCCTTGTTTGTTGAATCGAGATCTGGCTTTTTGAACTCATACTCTGTATCTGTTTGAAACATTATGTTCTTGTTGATACTGCAACTGCTTAAAACAGCTGCAACAAAAGAAAGTATAAATAAAGTTCGCTTGTTAATCATAGTAACAAAGAAACGAATGTCTTTCATTATCTCAATGGCATTTATCTTATTTTTGATGAGAATACACATATATGGGGGAAATTTATATTTCAGAAATTACTAGAGACGACCTTCCATATATACATTGGGTTGAAAATTTAGAGGAGTATTGGTATATTAATGAGCACCCAGGGCCATATACTTTGGATGAAATAACCGATTGTTTTTTACCTGCTAGAACATACGCCTTGCATAAACAGCAGCGATGGGTTATTTGGAAGCAAGAGCAAAAAGAAGCGATTGGCATTTTAGATGCATTCGATTTCAATGAAAACGAAAAATCCATCGGAATAGGAATACTCATTCCAAATAGAAGTCTTCACAACAAAGGATTCGGCCATGAGTCTATAAGTCTTTTAATTAAAAAACTTACATTTGACAAACACATTGCAAAAGTTTTTGCGCTTATAGATAAAGACAATGCATCCAGTATTTCTCTTTTTGAAAAATTAGGATTTGAATTTCGCGGGGAACAAATGTGCCTTAACAGAATTGTAAACAGATATGAAAAATTACTTTAACAGAAACAAAAAAACAGTCATTGCCATTCTTGTAGGAACGATGTTTGTCGGATTTTTTATTTTTATGTTTGTCCTCACTTCATCGCCTTTAAATTCTGGAGGAAAAAAATTCACGATATTCATTTCTGCAAATAACAACGGAGCCGAAATTGAAAAGATAATTTTAGATTCACTCTACCAGGATTCTGAATCCCCTAAAATTTTGTACTACAAGTGGGAAATAACATCTTTCTTTAAATCTCCAAAAAAATTCCCTCCAGGAAGATACACCTTGAACGGAGATTTATCTGCTCGTTCTATATTCAATAAAATTTTAAGCGGAAACGAAGATCCTATTACTCTGCGAATCGACAATATTAAATCAATATTTAATCTCGCTCAGAGATTTGGAAAAAACTTCGAGCAAGACAGTTCGAAGTTTATGAACTACGTAAATGAAAACCTAGATTTACTTGCTCCAAACACAACGAATTTACCCAATGAAATAAGACAGCAACGCGTTTTAGAGAGACTAATCGGCGATACTTACGAAATGTATTGGTCCAATTCACCCGCGATATTTTTCTCACGGATGAATAAGATATATACAGACTTTTGGAATAATGAAAAAAATATACTTGCGTCTCAAATAGGACTCTCCGAGCATGATGTATATGTTTTAGCATCCATTGTCCGCGGTGAAACATCAAACAAAGATGAAGCTCCCGAAGTAGCGGGACTCTATCTAAACAGAATAAAACAAGGAATGCTCCTGCAATCAGACCCCACTGTTTTATTTGCCATCAACACCAAAGAAAAAAGACAACGTGTTCTTAATGAAGATTTGAAATTTGACTCTCCATACAACACCTATGTCTACAAAGGGTTACCCCCGGCTACAATACATATTGTAGAAAAAAGGTATTTAGATGCTGTGCTAAACCCTGTGAAACACGAATACATTTTCATGTGTGCTCAGCCAAGAAAAACGGGCAAACACAACTTCGCTAAAACGTATAGCGAACATTTAATGAACGCAAGACTGTATAGATCCTACTTAGACTCGATTGACATTCAGCGATGAAAGAAAAAATTATTTTTATCGTCCTATTATTTTTTGGTGTACATGCATCCGCTTTTGAAAAAGACACACTCGCATTAAATCTTCCGCAACAGAAAAAACACAATACTATTTTCACTTCATTCGCTTTTGGCGCAGGAGCAACTTCGTTCATTGGATTGAATAAGTTGTGGTACCAGGGCTATCCTCAAAGTAATTTCCATTTCTTTAACGATTCTAAAGAATGGATGCAGATGGATAAATGCGGGCATGCGTTCACATCTTATCAAGTCGGAAGAAACTTCTACAACACTCTTCAAACAAGTGATTCAAACCGCAATAGAAATATTTTTCTTGGAGGAGCTAGTGGTTTAATTTATCTAACAAGCATTGAAATTTTAGATGGAAAATCTGCGCAATGGGGATTTTCAAAAAGTGATATGCTTGCGAATACATTCGGATATTTTTTGTTCGCTTCGCAAGAATATTTTCTTCAGCAACAATTCATCTCGTTAAAATTTTCTTATCAAAAAAGTGCGTTTGCAAACATGCGCCCTGAAACATTTGGTCGTAATTTTCAACAACGACTTTTGAAAGACTACAACGGACAAACGTATTGGCTCTCTGTACCACTATCTCTAAATCGCACGAATACCAAGCGATTCACGAGTTGGCTTTGCATTTCATTTGGCTATAGTATTGATGAAAATTTATACGCAGATAATAACATTAACACTGTTAATAATTTTCACGCGACACGTGAATTCTTTTTTTCTTTTGATGCAGATTTGAAAAGAATTGAATGGCGAAGAAATTGGATGAAAAAAATTGCAAGCGTAATTAACTTCATCAAAATTCCAAGTCCGACAATCGGGATAAGAAGCGATGGAAAAGTGAAATTGTATCCAGTGTATTTTTAAGTTTACTTGTAACGACAAGTGAACGATTTGAAAAGAAAATAATCAACCGTTTATTTTATGAAAACCAAAACCAAAGCTAGCGCGCCAAAGGCCGCTAAAAAAGCTGCCGCTCCTAAGAAAGCCGCTGCTAAAAAAGCTGCTGCTCCTAAGAAAGCTGCTGCTCCAAAAAAAGCTGCCGCTCCTAAGAAGGCTGTAGCTAAAAAAGCTGCCGCTCCTAAGAAGGCTGTAGCTAAAAAAGCTGCTGCTCCTAAGAAAGCTGTTGCTAAAAAGGCTGCTGCTCCTAAGAAAGCTGTTGCTAAAAAAGCTGCTGCTCCTAAGAAAGCTGTTGCTAAAAAGGCTGCTGCGCCTAAGAAAGCTGCTGCTCCTAAGAAGGCTGCTGCTAAAAAGGCTGCTCCAAAGAAAGCTGCGAAGAAGAAATAATTTTCTACTTCAAACTATTAAAAAAGCCGTTTCTTGCGAGACGGCTTTTTTTATTTGAATATGTTTTGTAGGAATTAATTCACATGCATAAGTATTGGAAGATGATCGCTATATCCGCCTTTGTATGAATCACCAACATAGGCGCGCGATGGAGATTTAACACCGTCCTTTCCTGTGTAATACAGAAAGTCATAGGACACAACTTCAAAAGCATTCGCACTAAGACATTTGCTATCGAACATTCCGTAACTCACCATGAACTGATCTAGTGGACTCCATTCGCCTTTATAAAAATGCGTTCCTTTTTTTTGCGCTTCAAAATCAGACATCATATTGAACAATACCGAATGTTCATTCGATACACCTGCCTGCAAAACATCGTGAACACTTTTGTTGGAAGGGAAATCATTGAAGTCTCCCATGCAAATAATGTTTGCTTTCGAATTGACAGAAAGAATCTGATCAACTTCTTTTCTTAAAACACTAGCAGCTTTTATTCTATGCATTTCCGATTCATCCTGTCCGCCTCTGCGCGACGGCCAGTGGTTCACGAACAAATTGAAATCTTCACTTCCAACTTTAACGTTGACTTTTAAAATATCCCGTGTATTCGGATCTGTTACACTTTCTAATACAACAGGAATAGTCCTGCTTGCAATTACACTCACTCGATTGGAATCGTATATCAGAGCCACATCTATTCCTCGTTCATCGGGACCTTCATACCAGACTACTTTATATCCTTTATCCTTTAAGAAAGATGTATTCACTAAATCCATTAACACCGTTCCGTTTTCCACTTCAATAAGCCCGACAATGGCCGGGAAGTTTGCACCCTTATTCGTTATTGCGTCAACCGTATGATTCAAATGCTCATAATACTTCGCTGTATTCCATTGCAATTTTCCTGAAGGCGTAAAATCCTCATCAACCTTATTTGGGTCGTCAATCGTATCAAACAAATTCTCGACGTTGTAACTCATCAAATCAAACTTGACTTTAGCTGGAGCATCGGAATACTCTTTGTATTCAACTTTACTGGATTTGCACGATCCCATTAGTGCTATCAAGAATAACAAACCTATTTTTTTCATAACTCAAAAGTAGAACAGAACAATTCTACTTCCACCTACTCTATTTTTGTTTGAATGAAATTTAACGGAAACATATTTTTCGGAAGTGTCCTTGTTCTCTTTGTGTTTGTCTCTTGTGGAACAAAACGCAGCGACAATAAAAATGTTTTTTGTTACAACGAAAGCAATGGCATAACATCGCTTGACCCGGCCTTTGCGCGCGATCTTGAAATCATGTGGGCCACCAATCAATTGTTCGACGGGCTTGTTGAATTGAATGATTCGTTGCAAATTGTTCCTTCTGTTGCAAAGTCATTCTCAATCTCAGAAAATTTACTTACTTACACCTTTACTCTTCGCAACGACGTCCACTTTCAAAACAACGCCTGCTTCCCCAATGAAAATGGTCGGAAAGTCGTGGCCGCAGATGCTGTTTATTCCTTCAATAGAATATTAGACAACACTCTTGCTTCTCCAGGCAAATGGATTTTCGAAAAAGTTCAAGAGAATGGATTCTCCGCACCGAACGATTCAACATTCATTATTCAACTTAAAGAACCATTCGCTCCGTTCCTCGGTTTGCTAACCACGCAGTACGCCAACATTGTTCCGCACGAAGCTCTTGAAAAGTATGGAACCGATTTTCGAAACCATCCTGTTGGATGCGGTCCCTTTCAATTTGCATTCTGGTATGAAAACGTTGCGCTCGTCTTTCATAAAAATCCGAATTACTATCTGAAAGATGAATTTGGAAATGCCCTTCCCTATTTAGATGCTGTGAAAATAGATTTCGTAAAAGACATGTCCGCTGAATACCAAGGTTTGCTTCAAGGCAAGTACGACTTCATGAGTGGCATTCATAACGCCTTCAAAGATGAATTGCTCGACCCCAATGGGAATTTATCGAGCGCTTATAGTTCTCAATTGTACTTGCAAAAAACACCTTTCATTAAAACTGACTACTTAGGTTTCGTTGTAGACCCTTCCCTTCAAACAAACAAGGCATTGCTTGACCCTCGCGTAAGAATGGCCCTTCACCTTTCCATAAACAAAAAAGACATGGTGAAGCATTTGCGAAACAACACGGTTATTCCTGCTGACTTCGGATTCTGTTCTCCAGCCGCTGCGAAAAACTTGAATACGGAACAACTCATTTCCTTCAACAAAAAACAAGCACTTGATTTATTAGCAGAAGCAGGATTTCCAAATGGAAGAAATCTTCCAACTATTATCTTGAATACCACTAGCGATTATGCCGACCTGATGGAATACATCCAACACGAATGGCAACAAATTGGCATACCGTGTGAGATTCAACAACTTCAAGGATCGGCATTTCGAGATCAGGCCTCTAAATGCCAGCTTTCTGTTTTCAGAAAAAGTTGGTTAGCCGATTACGCGCATCCTGAAAACTTCTATTCCGTTTTCACCACTTCACGATTTACGCCGAATGGTCCTAATTACACACATTTTTCGAGTGCGGCCTACGACAAGATTTATTCAAAGATGGGCAAAACGAATTCAACAGACAGCACGCTTATCTATAGCAAAGAGCTCGAAGAAATTATTAATTCCGAAACGCCGATTATACCGCTATACTACGACCAAGTCATGCACTTCATTCGCTCGAACATTAAAAAATTCCCAACGAATTCAGTGAACATGCTCGATTTACGCCGAGTAAAAAAAGAATAAAAGAAAGCGTTAACTTCGCCTCACGTAAAACCGCCGTGCTAAAAATAGACACCCACACCCACATCATGCCCGATCACTTACCCAATTGGAGTAAGGAGTTCGGCTATGGAAAATTCATTCACCTTGACCATCACAGAAGTGGCTTTGCGCGCATGATGCAAGGCGATCAGTTCTTCCGTGAAATTGAATCGAATTGTTGGGACCCTGTTTTGCGCATTGATGAATATGCGAAATACAACACGCAAGTTCAAGTGGTTTGCACCATCCCTGTTTTGTTTTCTTATTGGGCGAAACCCGAGCACACGCGCAAAGTTTCTGAGTTTCTAAATGATCATATTGCAATGATTGTGGAAGAGCATCCGAAAAACTATGTGGGTTTGGCAACGCTTCCCATGAACGACATTCCAATGGCTCTTGTTGAATTGGAACGCGCGAAAAAAATAGGATTTCGTGGAATTCAAATTGGATCGAACATCAACGGAACAAATTTGAGCGATGAAAAATTTCTTCCACTGTGGAAAGCTTGTGAAGAGTTAAGCATGTGCGTTATGGTTCACCCGTGGGAAATGATGGGAGAAAACGACATGAAGAAATACTGGCTTCCTTGGCTCGTTGGTATGCCCGCTGAAACCACACGCGCACTTTGCTCATTGATATTTTCCGGTGTTCTAGAAAAATTCCCGAAGCTTCGCTTTTTGTTTGCCCATGCCGGTGGTTCATTCATTCCAACATTGGGAAGAATTGAACACGGATTCAATTGCAGACCTGACCTAGTTGCATTGGACAACAACGTTCCGCCCAGTCACTACTTGAATAAATTTTGGATCGATAGTGCAACACACGATGGCGATTTACTTCGTTACATCATGACAAAGCAGTCTACGAAAAAAATTGCATTGGGAACCGACTACCCCTTTCCATTGGGCGATTTGCATATTGGTCAATTCATTGAAGAAATGCAATTGGAACAATCCGATTTAGAAAACATTATGCACGGTTCTGCATTGGAGTGGCTCGATCTTCCGAAAAGTTTCTTTAGTTAAAAGACTTTTTAAAACTGAATTCGTTTCCTACTTTGTCAATCACCTTGAGATTGAACTTGTGTGGCAAGCCGTCACTCATTGATGCAGGTAACTCAACAAATACCGCGTTGTTCTTCGCATCGTACTCGTAATATAACCATTTATTATCAAGGGTTGGACGAATGGTTGAAATTCCGCTTAGCCCGTCACGCACTGTAAGTCTAATGTTTCCCTTCGCCCCACTCTTTGGCAGAATCTGACTAACGAAATCTATGCTCGGCGATTCATTATCGGTGGCATACGAGAATATTCCCAAAGAAGAAGCCGTTGCGACAATGCTCATACCTTCAACGGACCCGCCTATTGACTTTCTACTTGCACCTTCGCCTTGAACCACCACCACCTTCTTTCTTCGCTCTAATGAAGTTCTACTTAAATCGAATTTAACCTTCACCGGGGTGTAAAGTGCAATACCTGAATGACCAATATCCACGACCGGAGGCATTAGCGAATCATGAACACGCTCTATCATTTGCAAATAAACATCGTCAAACAAACTCGAACTCTGAAAGACAAGGCTCCCGCCCTTAAAAGTGACAACTTTCTCTTCACCAGCTGGAATTAATTTATCTTTTGAAGACCTTTTCCAAGGCGCCTTCATTGCGCATACATATCCGTTTGCTGTTGTTATCTTGCCATTCCAATCTTCGGCCTCAAACACCACCTCGTGAACAGCAGTGTCTTGGATATTTATTGGAGTGTAATTGCTCTTGACTTCGTTTTTTAAATGCTGCACTTCGGGCAAGGAACAACGGTACCACTGCCCTGATTTCGATTTATAAATTCCCATGGGAACAAATCCATTAATCGCTTTCGTGGTATTGAAATTCACCGATTGAATTTGCATCGAATACAACAAGGCACCATCTACTTTAACACGAATCGACTGCACTCCGCATTCACCACTGCCTTTCACATATCTATCAATAATACGAACAGCTAATTCAAGATTTCCTTTTTCAATGACAAGGGGCTGATCTCTAGAGGAACCTTTGCCTCGTGTAAAGCTTGCAATTTCGGGAAGAAAACTTTGGCTCAACTCACTCGCCGCTCTTCCCGACCAAGCGCTGAAAGATTCTAGGGCAGGAGCTAACGTATCAAGCACTGGCAATCCGAATGAAATCGGATCTAAACATAAGTCTGTTCCATTCTCGCGCACTTCAAAATGCACGTGTGGTCCTGAGCTTGAGCCTGAATTTCCACTGAGCGCAATGACCTCTCCCCTAGAAATTTTTACTTGCCCTTCTTTCGGATACCAATCCAAATCATACGATTCCTTTGCAAAATGTTGCAACCTCACCAATGAATCTAATCGCGGACTGAACTTTTGTAGATGTCCGTATACGGTGGTGTATCCTTCAGGGTGGCTTATATAAATTGCCTTGCCGTATCCAACCGGAGAAATCTTAACCCGAGAAACATACCCATCACCGGACGCGAATACCAGGAGCCCCTCTCGCTCATTTGTTCTTAAATCCAGTCCTGAATGAAAATGATTCGACCGAATCTCGGCAAAAGACCCCGCGAGATGAAGAGGAATATCTAAAGGAGATCCGCAATTCCATTTTGGAGCTTGTGCAAAACTTAGCGAAACGCTAAAAAGCAAAGCAACGAGAAGTTTATTTTTTAGTTTACTGGAAGTCATAGTGCAAAATGGGTGAAAAACACCAAAGGCGTTCGTTATGCGTGAAATTTTATTCACAACGCCCGCGTAAAAAAAGCGAAGGGCTATGGACTCTTTTTAACTAACTTTGTGACGCTTCAACAAAAGCTATACGTATTTATGGAATCGGCTCAACACTTTGAAACACTTACAGCAAAAATTCACGAATTAGGTGAATCTAAGCGCAATGCAGTAAACGCATTAGCTAAAGTAAACGAAGAATTAGCCTCGGTATACAAAATCAACAAGGGTCTCCAATCGCAGATTGAGGACTTAAATGTTAAAATAGAAGAGTTAGAAGCAACCCAATCGTTGAGGAATGAAACACAAATAGATCATGTTCATTCAACTAAGCAGAGAATCAACGCATTGGTAAAAGAGATAGACGAATGTCTTTTACTATTAAACAAATAGTGGAACAATGAGCGAAGTAACCTTACAAATATCCATTGCTGGTAAAAATTACCCTCTGTCGGTGAAGGCTTCTGAGGAAGCTTCAATCCGCAAAGCAGAGTTGCAATTGGAAGAGGCCGTTTCAATGTTTCAAAAAAACTATGGTGTAAAAGACAGAGGAGATTTACTAGCCATGGCGGCTTTACAAATCATTACTAAACTAAACAACACCCCTGCCCAGGTTATAGAAAAAACCGTTGAGGTTGTGGTGGAAAAGGAAGTCATTGTTGAGAAAGAAGTTCTGATTGAAAAAGAAGCTGCCGCACCCGATTATACAGAGCAATTCTCAGCATTAGAGAATCTCGTAGACGGTTACTTGGCGAACTAATCCACTATACTCTCCCCCCCCTCTGCTTTAGGAAACGGACCCGAACGTCCGCATGTGGAACACTAATACTTTTATAGTATGGATGGCAGTGTATTGATTATTGTTTGCTCAATTACCGGAGTAATCAGTGGTGCTCTTCTTACCTACTTTGTTTTAAATGGTGCTTTGAAGTCTAAGAAAGACGGCATTATTGAAGAAGCGAAGAAAGAAGGAGAAACCCTTAAAGAGAAGAAAATTCTTCAAGCCAAAGAGAAGTTTTTGGAGATGAAGTCGCAACACGACCGTGAGGTTGGCGAAAAAAACAACAAAGTGAAACAAGCGGAAGACCGCATTAAAAATCGCGAGCGCGAAATTTCACAACAACAAGAACAACTGAAGCGCAAAGAAAAAGAGGCTGATGCTCAAAAAGAAAACGCGACGAAGTTGATCGAATTGAATGAAAAGAAGTCTGGAGATTTAGAAAAATCGTCACAAAAAATCATCGCTCAATTAGAGGACCTTTCTAAACTTTCTGCCGATGATGCTAAAGCACAATTGATGGATATGTTGAAGGAAGATGCGCGTAACGCATGCGCTTCGCAAATTCAAGGAATTGTAGACGAAGCGAAATTGAAGGCGAATCAAGAAGCGAAGAAAATTGTTATTCAGACCATTCAACGCACTGCCGTTGAGCATGCGGTGGAGAACAGTGTTTCTGTTTTCAATATTGAAAACGACGAAATCAAAGGACGTATCATTGGTCGTGAAGGACGTAACATTCGTGCGCTGGAAGCGGCTACCGGAGTTGAAATTATTGTAGACGACACGCCAGAGGCGATTGTCCTTTCTTGTTTCGATCCAGTGCGTAGAGAGATCGCTCGTCTTTCTCTTCACCAATTAGTTACAGACGGACGTATTCACCCAGCGCGTATTGAAGAGGTTGTTGCAAAGGTGAGTAAGAACATTGAAGAGGAGATAGTTGAAGTTGGAAAGCGTACCTGTATTGAAATGGGTATTCACGGCCTTCACAGTGAATTGGTTCGCATGGTTGGACGTATGAAGTATCGTTCTTCTTACGGACAAAACTTATTGCAGCACAGCCGCGAAGTAGCCAACCTTTGTGCTACCATGGCAAGCGAATTGGGATTGAATCCGAAAGCTGCGCGCAGAGCAGGATTGCTTCACGACATTGGAAAAGTACCAGACACTGAAAGCGAATTGCCGCACGCAGTATTGGGTATGAAGCTGGCAGAGAAGTATGGTGAAAAACCTGACGTATGTAACGCTATTGGCGCTCACCACGACGAGGTTGAAATGAAAACCTTACTTGCGCCAATTATTCAAGTTTGCGATGCTATATCAGGCGCTCGTCCGGGTGCTCGTCGTGAAGTGGTTGAAGCCTACATTCAGCGTTTGCGCGATTTAGAGAATTTAGCTTTGGAATATCCTGGCGTATCTAAATCCTTCGCTATTCAAGCGGGTCGTGAATTGCGTGTAATGGTTGAAGCTGATCACGTAACAGATGATCAGGCAGATGCGTTAGCCATTTCATTGGCATCACGTATTGAAACTGAAATGACATATCCTGGCCAAGTGCGTGTAACGGTTATCCGTGAAAAACGTGCTGTGGGAATTGCGAGATAATATTTTACATAAGACGAACAAAAACGCCCGCGAATGCGGGCGTTTTTTTTATTTCAATTTAGACTTACATGCTAGCCTATCTCTTCTTCCAAATTTCCGATCGAAATCCATTCGATAGTAAAGACCGGTGCTCACCTGAAAATTCGCTTGCCCTTCAAACTGCGTTCGAAATCCTATATCAGTAATCCAATTAATCTTTCGTATCCCAATTCTAAGACCCAATGAACCGTAATATTCACTTGGTTTGCTCCAATTCTTTGAAAGTGTGTTAACGTCTTGGTATTTCACGCCAAAAGAATAATGCAGAAATCTCGCGGACAATCCGTCTATGCACAATTGATAAGCGTATTGATTGGAGCGAACCATCAAAGAGGTGTCTCCCACTCCAGTGTAAAACGTAGACGGATAATCGAAATACGTGAATTTCAAACCAATTACATCCGCATATTTAACCTTATGACCGAGGTTATGATCGCCGTATTTTGCGGTATTATACATTTTATAAAGCCCACCTGAATATGCGAAATTCCAATTCGTTACTTGAAAATTCCGAATTGAATCTAATAAAATCTCATTAGAAAAAAGCTCCGCCCCTAGTTGAAAAGAATAATTAAAAGGACGATTCTTCTTTTCCTGTTTCACCAAATCTCTAACAATATGACTTCCTACTTTTTTCTTTAATTGAGTAATTCCTGGATCTGACTTTCCATAAGTATTTTCTAAACCTTTTAAGAGGTCGTAAGCACCTTGATAATTTCTTTGATTAACGAGCACCTTTGCCTCTTCCAAATGCTTGTTGCGCTCATAATCGGTGCATTTGTTCTGAATTTCAATGTACTTCTTGAGGTTAACGTCTTTCAGCTTATCTATTTGTAATTTAAATCTTTTAATCTCGGTTTCCAATCCCATCTCAATCGCGTTTTCGAGCTGAACATAAACCTGGTCAAAGTAAGCCATCTGAATTTGAGTTTTCAATTCTTTGATTTCATTCTCACAAGAAAGCAAAGCGCAATACTCATCAATTTCTTTCAATGCCGACTCATACCTCGAATTTGATTCAAACAATGCTACATCCCTCTTGAGCTTATTTTTGTATTTCGATTCAGCTAATTGGAGCTCTTCTTGAATGACAGGGTCATTTCTGAACTGCTTCTCAAGTCTTCTTAGGGTTCGAATTGCATAGTTGAATCTCTCCAAACCCAATGAATCACTCACAACTCCCATCTCCTCTTCGTAATGCAACTGCACTTGAGTTTGATTCAATTTCGCTATTGATTTCTGACACTCATCGTAATAATTGTCAAAGCTTGTAACATCAATTTCAGGATCTAAATAAATAGAAGTTTTCTTGTGGGAAGCCAACATGTCCAACCTCTTTTTGTAAGTGCTTGCATCTACATTATTCGAAGAATTGTAAACGGCACTAATCTCACTACTTAGTCCTTTTATTGCGCTTAAACAATCTGCATAATTCGCCTTGGCTAACTGCGACTTATTGATAGTAAATCGCCCATAAACCTTTTTCTCACTCTTGTCTTCACAAAAACTAAAATTTCCATAGCTCAAATTTGAAGACGACTGAATATCAACGTGCGAATCAAAGTAAGAAGAGAACTTATTGTTTGTCTCGACGACTTCACTGGTCGTTTGTGATTTAACTGTGCTCAATATTTTTTCCGACATTTCCGTCCGAAGTTTAATCTTAAGATCCTCCTTAGCCTTATCTTCTCTATTCCTTTCAAACGACATTTCTAAATGAACTTCAATAATTTCAGACGGAAATTTTTCGTTCACAAAATCAAAACACTGCCCGAAAGTGCTAAAAGTTGACGAAAGCAGGATAAAAACAAAAATAAATTTACCGATGATTTTCACTTATCAATATTTTTTTAAAAAATACAAAGCCTGAGCCAAGTCCGCAATTATATCTTCAGAATTTTCGATTCCAACACTCAAGCGAATCATTCCTTCAGTAATACCCATTCCAATTTTATCTTCATCTGGAACGTCTGCGTGCGTCATGGAAAATGGATGTTGGGCCAAGCTCTCGTTACTTCCCAAGCTTACCGCTAACTTAATGAGTTTGCAGCTATCGAGTACTTTAAATGCCTCTTCTTCTCCGCCGCGAACCGTAAAGCCAATCATTGCACCTGGGGCCTTACATTGCTCCTTATAAATTGCAATTTGCTGAGGCGAGTTTGTCGGTAATCCCGGAAAACAAACATGATCTACTTTCGGGTGATTCAATAAAAATTCAACAACATCAACAGCATTCTTCGTCTGTTGATCCATTCTTATCTTTAGAGTCTCAATGCTGCGTGTGAGCAACCAAGCGGTGTAAGGCGCGATCATGTTGCCTAAAAATGTACGTAATGTTTTTATTGCAGTTATGTGCTCTTTCTTTCCAACCGTAACACCAGCTATTAAATCGCTGTGACCACTCAAATACTTCGTAGCACTGTAGCATACCACATCTGCTCCCCACTCCATTGGCTTCTGCCAAATAGGCCCCATGTATGTGTTGTCAACGGCGTATAAAACTTTGTTTCCTGAGGTGGCTTCAATTTTATTTCTGAACTCTTGTATGGCCTTCAAATCAAACAAGTGGTTCGTAGGATTCGCAGGTGTTTCTGTGAAAACCATTTTCACGCGATTCAATTTATTTTCTGAATGAAGACGATCATACAACTCATCAAGAGAATCATTCGGACCGAAAGACTCCCATTGAATTCCAAAATCAATTAATACTTGGTGAATGAAATGGTGTGTTCCTCCATAGGTGGGATGACTGCAAACTAAAATATCTCCTGGACGCAAATAAGTCAACATGGTTGTTGCTATAGCGCTCATGCCACTTTCAAATGTAGCTGCCTCATCTGCACCTTCCCACAGAGCCAAACGCTCCTCTAAAATCTGAAGATTTGGATTGTTTAGGCGGCTATAAATAAGTCCCAATTGTTCTCCTTCAGCCATTGTATCTTTCCCGTAAGCTAAAGCGAAAAAACGCTTACCCTCTGCAGCGGTATTGAACACAAAAGTCGATGTTTGAAATATCGGAGGCTTCACTGATCCTTCGCTCCATTTCGGGTTGTACCCATGGCTCATCATCCATGACTCGGGGTGTTTCTTTTCCATTTGCCGAAAATACGACATCTATGCGCTATCTTTGAGCTTCGAAATGCAATTCGTACATCCCGAAATACTTTGGGCCCTTACTGCTCTAGCCGTTCCGGTTCTAATTCACCTCTTTAATTTTCGTAGGTATAAAAAAATTGCCTTTTCCAACATTTCTTTCCTCAAAGAAGTCAAATCGGAAACCACGAAGTCTTCAAAAATCAGACATCTAATTATTCTAATTTGTCGAATGCTCGCTTTCACCGGAATCATTCTAGCCTTTGCTCAACCGTTTTTTCCCACAGCACAAAGCGAAAAGATGAATGGGGTTCGTGCGGTAAGTGTCTATATAGATAACAGTCTAAGTATGCAGGGCCAAGAAGCGGGTGTTTCATTTTTGGAAATTTCCAAACAAAAGGCAACTGCATTAGTTAGTTCTTTTTCCAACAACGATCGATTCCAAATCATTTCAAATAATTTCAAAGGCGGAGATCAGCGTCTTCTTTCTAAAGATGAAGCGCTCCAATCGATTCAAAGCATCTCTTTCAGCCCAGAGACAAAACAAATCAGCGCTGTTTTCGAACGTCAGCGAGACCTAATGAATAAATCCGCTGCTGACATACACCTGTATTATTGGCTTTCAGATTTTCAACGAAACACCAGTGAAATTCAAGAAATTCCAAATGCCGAAAATGAAATCATCACTGCCATTCCTGCAACAAGAGAAGTTCAGAAAAACTTAAGTATTGACTCCCTTTACTTTTCAACTCCGCAGCGAATTTTAAACAACTCGGACACATTGCTCGTTGTGATTCAAAACCACAGCGCTGAACTTATTGAAAATGCTCCCCTCAGTCTTGAACTTGATGGATTACAAAAAGCAGTAAGTGGGGTTACTCTCCCGCCCAAGGGCATTGTAACAGTTCCAATTGCTTTCAGCACAACTCAAACGGGATTTCATTACGGCAGCGTTAGAATAAACGATTTCCCTCTCGTCTTCGACGACGTTCATTATTTCGCGTATTCCATTTCAGAAAAAATTAATATCCTGAATCTAGTTGGAAGCGAACAACAAAACGTGGCTCAACTTTTCGATAACGACCCGCAATACAATTTCAGCACTATCAATGAAACTTCAATAAATACAGAAGCAATTCAATCTTCTAACTTCGTTATCGTTCAAGGAATTCAAACACTTTCTCCTCAACTAATTGGTGACCTTTCAAGTTACATCGACCAAGGGGGATCCGTCTTTATCATTCCGCATACGCTTTCAGACTTATTGAGCTACAACAATTTTCTAGGACGGTGCAATAGTGTTCAGCTCGGTGCAAAATCGAATACAGCATTAGCAGCAAACATGGTTGATCTAAGCAATCCATTCTACAGCCCTGCTTTTGAAAAGCTTCAAAACAACGCCTCACTTCCATCGGCAACTTTGCACTTTCCGCTGAATAATGGTAATTTTAAATCCATTCCTTTAATTTCATTTCAAGATAATTCTCCATTGCTTGCACAGACAAACCATGGAAAAGGAAGGTTGTTTGTCTCATCCGTAACTAGTCTAAAAACAGAAAGCACATTTCTGTCGCACGCGTTGTTTCCAGTAAGCTTGCTTCGTGCAGCAGAGACAAGCGCTGAAGTGCAAGCTTTGTACTATCAATTAGGAAAAGAATCCTACCTAACCTTAAGTCAAACGCCAACTTCGGCGGAAGGACTTTTCGAGATAAGCGGAACAAACAATTCCAAAACATTCATTGCACAATCGCGAAGCCTCGGCGGAGAAACAGATGTTTTTCTTCCCATTGAAATGAATGACGCTGGCTTTTATGTTGTGAAAGAAAATGGAGTAAATGTTATGCCCTTGGCTATGAACTTCAACAACACCGAAAGCAATGTCGAATTGATTGATGCTGATGAGCTCATGAAACTGGCGCAACAAATTGGACTGAATAATTTCTCTGTAAAAGATGCCGACCCGGAAATGCTTCAAGCGCTTGCCACTGAATTAGGTGGAGGCATTTCATTGTGGAAATATTTAATCTACGCAGCGCTGTTGTTTATTGCATTGGAAATCGTATTCATTAAAATATGGAAATCGAAAATATGAAAACACTGATTCAAAACGCCAAACTCTTTTCGCCTCTTTCGAAGCATCATTTAAAGATTATGGATGTAGAATTAACCAATGGCATTATTTCAGCCATCGGTAAAAATCTACCCGTTGGAAAATCAAAAATCATAGCAGGAAAAGACCATATTCTATCCGTTGCCTTTACAGATCTTCGAGCCAATTTTGGGGAACCTGGATTTGAACAAAACGAAACATTGCGCAGTGGCATTGCCGCTGCGAAAAAAGGGGGATTCACACGCGTTTGTTTGATGCCTTCTCTTATGCCAGTGACAGACAATCAAGGCGCTGTTCAGTTTCTAACCAAAGAAAACACACTGTCCTTTCAAATATTACCTCTAGGGTCTCTTTCAAAAGATATGAAAGGAAAACAACTCACCGAATTTGCTGAACTTCAAAAAGCTGGTGCTGTCGGATTTACAGAGGATGAGCATGCAGTATCTACTGAACTCATGATGCGCGCACTTGAGTATTCGAAGCAAACGAACACACGAATCTTCGTTGCACCGAATGATTATTCGGTGCATCCTAAAGCGCAAATGCACGAAGGAAAAACGAGTGTGAAAATGGGATTGAAGGGTGCAAGTGAATTGAGTGAAACGCTGAGAATTCAGCGTGATCTTGCATTATTGAAATACACCGGCGGAAGCCTTCACTTTTATAGTATCTCCACCGCGAAGGGAATTGAAATGATTCGCAAAGCGAAAAAAGATGATTTGCAAGTGACGTGCTCTATTGCAGCTCACCAACTTTCCTTCACGCATGAAGATATGATTGACTATGACAGCAACAAAAAAACATGGCCCCCATTCCGCAGCAATGCAGATAGAAAAACTCTAATAAATGGACTTGTTGACGGGACCATTGACGCCATAGAAAGCCAGCATACGCCTTTGGTCATAGAGAACAAAGAGCTCGAGTTTGAATACGCCAACTTCGGAATAAGCGGAATTGAAATTTCCTTTCAAACCATATTCAGTGCGGTGAAAAACGAAGTGCCCATTGAAACGCTGATAGAAAAATTCACTATTGGCGCAGAATTTTCAGCGAACATTCCTCCTATTCAAATGGAAATTGGGCAACCTGCTCGTCTTACGCTCATTTCAACCAAAGGCACGACGAAAGTCTTAAACAGCAATTGGCAATCGCGAGGAAAAAATACGCCGTTTTTCAACACGGAACTACAAGGAGCAATAATGCCTCTCTTCGCTTAAGCTTGCCCCTGAGGTCCGCCGAAGGTCATTGGAAATTGTACATCGGAAACGCCTTCCTTAATTACTCCATTCTGAACTTCGAACTTAGAAATATTTTCTTGCAATGCTTTCATTAAGCGTTTCGCATGTTGCGGAGTCATTATGATTCTAGATTGAACTTTTGCCTTTGGCACATTCGGCATAACACGAATGAAATCAAGTACAAACTCAGAGGTGCTGTGCGTTATAACAGCCAAATTCGAATAGGTACCTTCCGCTATATTTTCAGTTAATTCAATGCTTATCGGTTGAGGTGTTTCGTTGTTGTTTTCCATATTAAATTATATTTTTCAATTCATCCAAAGTATCAATGGTAAAGGTAGGAACATAGTTGTGTCGTACCGATTTCCCGAAGTGTAATTCTGCCAAACGCTTTTCAGTAGCGGTAAAAAAAACTTGATCTATTCCTGCATTTCGTGCTCCTAAAATATCTGCATCCCAGTCGTCTCCTATCATCAAAGCTTCTTCTGCATTGCAATTAGCACGCTGCAAGGCCAATTCAAAAATAGCAGCATGTGGTTTTCGTACCCCCGCTTCTTCACTGTATACAATCGTAGAAAAATAATGCTCAATCTCAGCGGCAGCCATTTTAAATCCTTGCACTTCGATAAACCCATTGGTCAAGATCACATGCGTGTAATTCCCCTTCGTCTGCTCTAGAATTTCACGAGCTCCTTCAATAAGATGCGGTAAACGCGGACACACCGCTAGGAATTCCGTGGCGAATAAATCAACAAAATCTAAATCATACTCCGCATTCACTTCATCAAATAAATCAATGAAACGCTTGTTCCGAAGATCTTCTTTCGCAATTTTCCCCTCGCGATACAAAGCCCAAACTCTTTCGTTGTGTTTGGGATAGCATTTCAAGAAATGTTCAAGCGAAATATTTCGGAAGTTACTCGACTCAAATCGATGAAATAACTGCGTGAGAGCAATGGTTGTATTTCCATTTAAATCCCAAAGGGTACCGTCTAAATCCCAAAGGATTACCTTGTACTTTTTCATTTATAATCCTTTGATGTAATAGGCCGCAGAGGAGAGTATTAAAGACCAAACCATGAATCCACAGATAAGCCAAAGTGGCGTAAATCGGTTGTGCTTAAAGAACTTCGCTGCAAGCAATGAGGTTATGGGCACCGAAATTATTGCTGAAATAGCTATAAATCCGATAAGCCCAAACTTATTCTTTATAAAAACAATCCTTCTTCTTCCTTTCGTGAAAACAGGTTTTTTCTTTTTCGACTTCAAATGACTCGTCCATTTAAAGAGATAAGTTCCTCCATAATAAAACAACAAAACACCAACAGCAGCGCCTGTCCCTGTTGTTAAAACCACTTCGCCAAATTGAATGTTTTCCTTTCCTGTGGCATAAATAGTAAATGGCGTAATGACGAATTTCACCACAGCCAGCATGCCGTACAATATGAAGTGATAAAATTCCATTTAGTGTGTTTTTAGTTTTTGTGCTGCGTCTAAAAGTCGGTTACTGTATCCCATTTCGTTGTCGTACCATCCGACAACTTTAATCATATATCCAATCACGGAAGTCAGTTCCGCATCAATAATGCAGCTGTGTTTGTTTCCAACAATATCTTTTGAAACCAAAGGTTCGTTGGACACTTCAAGAATACTCTGATGTGTGTTTGCCCATTTTTCAAAAAGCTCATTGACCTCACTAGCTGTAGTTCTATTTCTTACCATAAAGGTCAAATCTGATAGTGATCCGTTCGGAACAGGCACTCGAATACCGCATCCGCCTAAACGTTCGCTCAAATGAGGAAATACCTTGGTTAATGCTCTGGCTGCACCTGTTGTGGTTGGAACAATAGATGTCGCTGCTGCTCTTGCCCTGCGTAAATCTTTGTGCGGCGCATCGTGCAGCTTTTGATCACCGGTGTACGAATGAACAGTTGAAATATAGCAACTCTCAACACCATAGGCATCGTCTATCAATTGAATAACGGGTGCTGCATTATTTGTCGTGCAGGAAGCGCAAGAAATAATTCTTCTGTCTAAATTAATCTGATGGTCGTTCACACCAACGATCCACATGGGCATTTGATCTTCTGAAGGGGCCGACAATAAAACACGAGTAGCTCCGTCAGAAATATGTTTTTCACATTGGGCTTCCGTTTTCATGGTTCCTGAACATTCAAAAACCAAATCAACGTTCATCTCGTTCCACGGAAACTCCGACACGTTCTGAAAAAAACGAATCGTTCTTCCTCCAATAATTGCTGTATTTTCATCAACTGATTCAATTGACATCTCAAAAATGCCTTGTGTTGAATCGTATTTAAGCAAGTGCAACAATGTATGCATATCTGCCAAGTCATGCACAGCAACTATCTCCAACTCATCTCTGCGCAAAGCTTCTTTGAGCAAAGTTCTGCCTATCCTACCAAACCCGTTTATTGCTGCTCTGTATGTGCTCATTTCCTTAACTCAGTTGCTTCTAACGAAAGTAAGTCATTAAATAGAAAACACCCACAAAAAAAGAGGCCCTCACGGGCCTCTTTCCTTCCTTTCGGAATTTCTTATTGCTTAATGAATTTAGCTGTTCCGCTTGCGTTACCCGCAATCGTTTTCACTACATATGTTCCTGTTGCAAGAGATTCAACTCCCAAATCAATTTTGTGTGATCCTGGGGTTAATTGACCAACATTTACACTCTTCACTAATTGTCCGTTTACATTGTAAACTTGAACATATGCTTGGTTTACTGTTGAAGTAACATTCAAGTTAACGAATGCTGTGTTTGTTGTTGGATTTGGATAAACCGATAAGCTTACGTCATTTCCGTCTACACCTGCACCATTGTTTTCTGCAACATCTACAGAGAAGAAATCATCGCTGCGGAAGATTCCACGTCCGTGTGTACCTGCGTAGATTACTCCGTAGTTTTCTGGGTTCATGTATGGACGCTGTCCAACTTGCTGCTGACGTAAGTCGAATACAGGAACATAAGCTAAAGAACCTACACTTGCACCTGCCATTGGCTCTGCTGGTATTCCAGATGAAACTCCAGAACTGTGCGTCCATGTTGTTCCACCATCATTGGTAGCCCAAACTCCATACTCTGTACCAAGGACGATGGTGTTTCCTGAAGGATCACTCACATCGATTATTGAGGAATAGATTGGCATCTTGTTCAAAGGAGACGTGTTGTACCAAATGTTTGTAAAGGTTGGTGTTGTCGCTGTGGCGTTGAAAGACTCTCTTACTTTTCCACCCGCTACACTTCCGTAACCACCTACCGTAATAACGACGTGATCAGTATTGTTTGCATCGCAAGCAATACTTGTGATAGTTCCACCCGCATTTGTGATTAACGTTTGAGTTGTTAGGTTCGAAATATCATCTACACTCCAAACTTGATTAAATCCGGTTACTCTATACAACGTTCCACTCCAGCTGCTATAATAAAGCGTGTTTCCATCTTTCGAGAATTCATAAGCTTTCACACCTGATCCAGGTGCATTGCCTATTTTCCACCAATCAGGAGAAGTGTTGAAGTTTAATGCTTGACGAGTCATCCACAATCCTTCTGTTCCGTAAAATCCTGTAACAAAGATTGAAGTGAACTTGTCCTGCACCTGCCATTTTTCACGAACGTTTTCTAGCTGATCGGCGGCGTAGTAGTACCAAGTAGTTGTTGTACACTGAATATCTAGAATAGGAACATTGATGAACGTTGTATCCACTCCTACCACAACAATTGAACTGTCATTAACAATAATTTGAGCTCCTGTTATTGGGTTGATAATGGTATCTGACCAATAAATTGTTACCGTTTGCTCGGTAATCTGATCTATAACGTCTTGGTAACCCACAATAGTCGTGTCACAAATAGTTGAATCTACAGTAGACGTCAAAGCCTGTGCTTCTAACCATGGGTAGTTCGGATCTGCCGTTAACGGAGTGGTTGAATAAACCGCTGGACGATCTAACACCTCCCAGAAATTAAGCGTATCACCAACAGGGAATCTGTATGGGAATGGCAAGGTCATGTTCTGCGTATACAATGTCGTGTCTAACCAAGTCGTATCTGTTCCGTTCACAGAACTAAATAAATCGAAATCACGGTTATTCACCAACCACACATATTGTTGCGAGTTTTCATCGTTGGTGTTTTCGAACAAGCGCATTGTTGTGAAGAAAGAACCTGCCTCTCCATCATCTCCAATTACTGCAAGAACTTCGTCGTCGTAGAATTCTCCACCCGAACCTTGAGCATTGAATCGACTGATTGCTCCAAAATAAACAGAAGAGAAAGCAACATTAACACCCGGTACAGTTACGTTTGAAATTTCACAATCAAATCCGTCGCCGCCACCAACTGAAACACCTTGCTGCCAAGAGATTGTATTGAAGTTGGAATTTTCCATTCCCGGAATCAAGATTGTTCCATTGTCTTGTGCACCACCCATAGCTGCATATCCACCGCCGTGAGCAATTCCATAAAACTGCGTTACGTTGTAACCACGGTTAATGGCCGTAAAGGTGTTACCTCCATCTATTGACTTGAATACTCCCCCGTCGCAACCTATAAACCAATCTCCATTCGGAGCAATTTCAAATGTTTGAATGTCACTGTGCACATAATACTGAGAACTACCGAAATCGAAGTTCGCTGCAATCTGTTCCGGTTGGGTGTTCGCACCAGCTTTCCACAAGGTCACTCCACCAACCCAGCATACGCCTGGATCACCTGGTTTAACTGCTAATGCTAAATCGTAGTAGCCCTGACCGTTTTCACCAAACACTTCATATACGTTATCAATACCTGTAGGCCATTTCACTGACCATGAATTTCCTTTATCATTTGTGTAATACACGCCACCCATAATTCCGCCTTGAGCATACAATACATAAGCAACGTTTGAATCATCACGAGAAATAGATATACGCGTGCGTTGTTTGTTGCTCATCCCTGAAGAGGCCCCCACTTGCGAGAAACTTGTTCCGCCGTCCAAAGAGCGGTATATACGTCCGTTTGATACACCCACGTAACAAACCGTTCCGTCTGTAGACCATTCAATATCGTGTCCGCCTGTATTTGGAATACCAGATACACTCATGTTCGGAGCTGTCATACCAGGCTCCCAATATCCAACTCCATCGGCACCTGCAATCCAGATTCTTCCTGCAATGTTAGCATCTGCACTCACATCATTGATGTAAGCCCAATTGTCACCTGCTGTAAATTCAGCTGGATCTGTTCCTGGAACTAACTGCCAAGAAGCTCCTTGGTCAGTCGAACGATACATTCCACAACCGATTGCTCCACTCGATCCGCTACCATCGCCACTAGATTCAAATTGACTACCTGTTGCAACGTATATCGCACCGTCTTCAGTAGCATCAATCGAACTGATTGACATTACTTTTCCGAATGTATCTAGAGATTCTACGCGAGACCAGTTGTTTCCGCCATTGGTAGATTTGTACAAACCACCAGTTACAGAACCTGCGAATATCACATTGTCTGTTAAAGCCAAGATTGCGCGGGTGCGTCCACCAATATTATCAGGACCCATTTCCCACCAACTCATATTTAATTCACGATTGCCTTGCAAACGATCAATATCGTTCACCGCCGCTGTCATTTCAACAACGTCAGTTACTTCAAAGTTTCCTGTAATAAGGTTACCACGAAGTTTCTTTAAAATATCCACAGATTCGTTATACCCTTCAGCTTGAACGTTGCGCGGCGCAAAGCTCGCACGCTGACCGTTGTTATTCACCATAACGACTGCTGCAGTGGCGGCTAAAACAACTCCAGAGGATAAAAGTAAATTTTTTAATTTCATAAATGCTAGATTAAACTATTAGTTCATTTTGGCGCAAGATAATTGAGAAATGCTTACTCAAAAAACGATTGAACGCTTTTTATTCGCTTTTTTTTCCTTCCCAACGAATATTCTTTAAAACAGGTGTTTTTCAGCGTGATACGAAGAGCGAACCAGCGGACCACTTTCAACGAATCGATATCCCATTTTTAATCCAATTTCTTCGTACTCCTTAAACTGCTCTGGAGTCACGAATTCTTGAACTGGTAAGTGTTTGCGAGTGGGCTGAAGGTATTGGCCTAAAGTTAAGACATCTACTTGAACCGACCTCAAATCCTCCATAGTCTCTAAAACTTCATCCCTCGTTTCGCCTAACCCGAGCATAACTCCACTTTTCGTGCGCATTCCTCCCTTTTTCAATCTGAACAAAACTTCTAGGGAACGATCATATTTTGCTTGAATGCGAACTTGTTTGGTCAGTCGTCGCACAGTTTCCAAATTGTGAGATACGATATCAGGCGCAACGTCAATGATGCGTTGCAGATTCTCCCAATTTCCAGCAAAATCAGGAATCAATGTTTCCATCGTCGTTCCTGGCGATTTAGCGCGAACCAATTCTACTGTCTTAACCCAAATCTCAGACCCTCCATCGGCAAGGTCGTCGCGATCCACGGAAGTGATAACCGCATGCTTCACGCCCATCAGCTTCACCGAATTCGCAACACGAGCTGGTTCAAACGGATCGGCCTGCAAAGGCTTTCCGGTAGACACCGCGCAAAATCCGCAAGAACGGGTACAAATATTTCCCAAAATCATAAATGTCGCAGTTCCCTCACCCCAACACTCGCCCATATTCGGACAATTACCGCTCTCACAAATGGTGTGAAGCTTATGCTCATCTACCAACGACCTAACTTTCCGATAATTCTCTCCGGTTGGAAGTTTCACTTTAAGCCACTTTGGCTTCGGAATTCTCTGCTCTTCTTGTTCCATATTTCAACTTCTCTCTTCTAATGAATAATGCTAATTATACTTCCGGCCAAAATAAAAATGGACGTAACCGGAAACAAACAACCAATGATTCTTCGCGCCATCGGGGTATGAAGAAAGGACTTGGTTCGACATAATTTCTACTCGTTTTGGATAGGCCTCTCCAGAAATGCCCACCTCGAATCCTTTAATACCGTCTCGGTAATTACTATACTCAAAAAGCATGGATGCTTTGGCCGAAAACCCCGGCACAATAGAGAGTTCGCTAAACCCTAAGAAATTGCTTGCTCGGCCATATATGTTATCTACAAAATGTTTGTTCGGATCATATTTTTCCGTTGATAAACTATATCCATTCAAGTTCGGATCAATAATCAGGACTTCCAAATAAATTGGTCTAAGCAAGGAAACAGAAGGCCCCACACCCCAAGCGTAAGACACTTGAACGCCTGATTTACGCTGCTTGTCGGCAATTTCTTTTTTGTAGCCGTAGTTCAATTTAAAATTGTAAACAGCGTTTTTTTTCCCGAAAACGAATGGACGAGCGCTCGGGTCTTGAAAATAAGACTTCTGTTCTTTCTCGTGTTTAACGAAATTAAAGTCGTAAGAAACCTGACGAACGATAAAAGCTCCTTTGTTCTTGCCCTTAACATATGTGCCGCCCCAACCGTTGGTTCGAATAACAAGCCCTCCATAAACTTGACGCGTGTAGCGGCCCGCCCCTTGTTCCTTAGTCTCAATCTGCGCAGTCGCTATTGAAACAAAAAAAAGCAACGGTATAATAAGCAGATAAAAGTAGCGAGCCATACCACAAAGTTAGTGCACGAGAGTTGAACATATCCTGCTAAAAAAAACTAATTTCAGTGCTTCTATGTTAGTTTTGAAAAAAAAAACGACTATGACCAAAATGTCTTTAAAATATTCCGGCAACCTAAGATGTGAAGCTATCCACGATCAAAGTAAAACGATTCTTGATACAGACGCACCGCTAGACAACAAAGGAAAAGGGGAACGATTTTCACCAACAGACCTTTTTTGCACTTCGCTTGCCACATGCATTCTTACAACAATGGCAATAGCGGCTGAAGAAAGAAACTGGAAGTTTGAGGGGGTTACTGCAACTATTGAAAAAACAATGAATCTAACTCCTCGTCGTATTGGGGAAATAAAAATTCATTTCATCTTCCCAAATTTAGATTACGACGCAAGTATGAAAGAAAAAATACAGAGATACGCACACGCATGCCCAGTCAGTCGCAGCCTCAGTAACGAAGTGCTACAAACCGTAACATTCGAGTTTAACTGAATATTACTTCTGCGGACTCACTTGATCGTAGGCAGCGCACTTCTCGTGCTTTCTCTTGCACGATTGAATACTAAAAACTCCTAAACCAAGTAAAACAAAAAACAAAACTTTTGCAGATTTTTTCATGTTATTAAATTGAATTACAAAATTACTTCAAACTACAGTTAATCAAGCCCATATTTGAAAAGCAGTTATCAACATATCATTGTAAGATGTACTTTATTGCTTTTTGCTTTTGGGTCTTTCTCTTCACACGCTCAACCGTCAAGACATAGTCACAAATATTTCGGCTTTAATCTTCCTCTTCCAAAGAACAAAAATCCAAATGAGTTATTGCATTGGTTGAATAACAAAGGATACCCCTATGCTCAATTGGAGCTAGACACCTTGATGTTTGATGGGAAAAGTTCTGAATTCACCTGGAACATTTCCCCCGGCAAACGAATCTTGCTTGATACAATAATTACCCCTAACATCCTATTCAATAAGAGAACCCTGCAACGATGTTTGAATTATGAACCTGGTCAACCATACAGCACTGATAAAGTTCAAAGCATAGGAGATGCTTTAAGTCAAATTTCTTTTTTGAAACCGAATGCACAAGTTTCTATTCGAATGCACAGCGAGACATTCAGCATAACCATCAAAGCCGACCGCAAAAAAAACAATGTCATTTCAGCACTTATTGCCCTTCAGCCTAAGCCAAATTCTAGTCAATCAATTTTAACAGGTAATATCGACCTCGAATTATCGAACGCGCTCAAACAAGCTGAGACTATTGAGTTTCATTGGAAACGACCGCAACCTAAAAGTCAAAGCCTAGCTTTTAAATTAGGCAGTCCATTTACCGCTGGGCTGCCTGTTGGGTTTCAATTTGAATTCGCGTCTTTCCTACGTGATTCGACTTTTTCTTCAACCGACCTCTACTTAAGACTTCTAACTAAAACAAACGATCTCAATGGCTTCTCAGCCGCTGTAGGAAAATCTTCAAACACACATTTTCAATCTTCCTCGCTTTTCGGAAATACACAAAACAAAACTTATTCGCTTCGATATTCCAAAAACAACAATTCAAACAACAGCATTAATTTTTTAATTGAAGGGCTCGCTGGGACTCGGACCATTCAATATGAAACGAGTGCTTCAACAAAAAAGCTATACGCTCTTCGAGGCAAAGCATGGTCCAAATTCAATTTAACCGAACTTCTTTTTAGCAACATAAACCTCGAAGTGAATGGGCTTTTCAGCGACTCTCTTTTTAACAATGAAATTTCAAGACTTGGGGGAACCAAAAACCTCCGTGCTTTTATTGAAGAGAGCATATACGCTTCGCAATACGCTATGCTAAATTGTGATTTCGGAGTTAACCTTGGCTCCGAAATACAATCGTTTCTATTTGCTGATTTCGCCAAGATTCAAGAACCTATTTCGAAAATATATTATGATGCCGGACTGGGATTTCGCTTTCAACAAGAAAACGGCTCCCTCTCTATAACCTACGGTATTGGGAACATCGAAAACAATGGACTTCAGCTAAAAAATGGTCGTGTTGGAATTACGTTCTCTTCACGTTTCTAAAAATACTTTTCCACAATATTGAAATGCCCTACTCCTGAAGGTAATTTTGAAGCATGGATATACTTTCACTTTTTATCGGGGCGATTTCAGGCGGAGCTCTTGTTGCTTTTGTTTTTATCTTGAACAGAAAAACCGCTTCTGACCAAACCGACGTTTCGTTTTATAAGACCGAACTTGAAAATGCAAAAGCGGAAACCGCCGCCATGCGCGTTCGCGTGGAATCGCTCATTGATGAAAAAGCCACTACCAAAGCAGCATTAGAGGCGACGTATAAGACGCTTGAATCTGAAAAACTCTTGATGGAAGATTTAAAGGCAAATCTTAAAGTTGAATTCAAAAATTTGAGTAACGATATTTTCGAAGAACGAGTAAAGAAACTAAACGAAGCGAACGAATCTCATTTATCAGTAACGCTCACACCCCTTCGCACAACCATCAATGAATTCAAATCGAAACTTGAAAAAACAGAACTTGAAAACGTGGATCGTTCCGCTCGATTGGAAAACGAGATTAAGAATTTACGCGAAGCAAGTTCTAACATAGGCGCTAACGCCGAAAGTCTAACACGCGCGCTTAAAGGAGATAACAAGACCCAAGGGAATTGGGGGGAAATGATTCTGGAATCAGTATTAGAAAAAAGCGGCTTAGAGAAGGGAAAAGAATTTGTAGTTCAACATTCCGATGTGAACGATGACGAAAAAACAATTCGTCCCGATGTAATTGTTAATCTTCCTGAGAACAAACATATAATTATTGACTCTAAAGTTTCTTTAACTGCATACAACACATACGTAAACACACAAGACGATAAAGAGAAAGCTACAGCTATGCGTGCCCATTTAGAGAGTGTCCGTTCACACATAAAACTTTTGAGTGAAAAGAAATACGAATCGGCCGACAAACTAACGACACCCGAATTCGTGTTGTTATTCATGCCAATAGAGCCCGCGCTCATTGCAGCATTCAACGAAGACAGCAATCTATTTTCATTTGCCTGGGAGCGAAATATTATTTTAGTTTCTCCAACCACATTGCTTGCTACTTTAAGAACAGTGGCCAGCATCTGGGCACAAGAGAAACGATCAAAAAACGCGGAAAGCATTGCGAAAGAAGCGGGAACATTTATAGACAAATTAGAAGGATTCGTTGGTTCTCTCGAAGCACTTGAAAGCAATTTAGCAACGGCGCAGAAGACTTTGAGCAAGGCAATGGGCCAGCTTAAAACAGGTAGCGGCAATCTACTCGGAAAGGCTAAAAAAATGAAAATAATGGGAGCTAAAACAGGGAGCAATTTCGAAAAACGCTTACCTTCGATTGATAATGAAGAAGAAGAATCAACCGATGAGCCAATCTAATTTCTATCGATTAATCCTTTTTTTCATTGTTGTTCTTTTCTTTTCATGTTCCGCGCCTAAAAAACTTCGCGAGAAACAATTCGGCACAAACGAATTTTACTTCAAGCCACTGGCAAATCTCATTCACAGCAGCAACGACACCTCATCATTGCTTCTAGAATTCGACGCTGACCAACTGCTTTATTCTCGCAAATCTACGCACGAGAATTTCTCTGCTCAAATTGAGGTGGTCATTTCAATCAAGAAAAAAGAAGCTAAAGCCGATACCCTTCGATACAAATTCACTCCGCCTCAAATGCAAGAATCCGGTGTTTGGCGTGAAGAAATTCCTCTGCCTATTTCATTCGGAAATTCCGAGGTAACTGTTACACTTAAAGATTTGAACCGAAGAGCACAACATGAAAAGAAATTTATTTTCTTGAAAAATGAACAGCCAAGTACGTACGACATTCGTATTACAGCTAATTCAACCGAAGTTCCTATTTACGATCAGTATTTCAAGACCGGAGATACGATTCACCTCGATTTTCCAAGATTTGCGCATTCAGAATATCCTCCCGTAGAGATTTTCGCGCTTACTGAAATTCCAAATCTTCCTCCCCCCGCCTTCTCCAACAACTCACCCGTTATTCCCGATTCAACGTCATTCAGTTTAACAAATTTGAGTTTCGATGGAACCCGTTACAACTTCATTGCTGAAAATAAATCGTATCTCTTTCGCACTAAAAACTCTTCGCAGCTTTTCTTGTATTCAAATGGGGAATTCCCGTCGACTACGGCGTTGAAAGATCTTATTGCGCCTTTACGATACATTACCTCGAAATCGGAATTTGAATACATCTACAACGTACGTGATCCCTACGCTAGCTTTTGCAACTTTTGGAAAGATTGCGGAGGATCAGAGGAAAAAGCGAAAGAGCTTATTTCTATTTTCTTTCGAAGAGTGAATACATGCAACACTTATTTTTCGACAACTGTTCCGGGATGGCGAACAGATCGCGGTATGATTTACATAATTTACGGAAAACCAACACGTGTTGAAAACGTGGGCTACAGCGAGCGTTGGATCTACGGCGACGAAACAATTCCGGGGTCATTCTCATTCCTATTTCGATATCAAAGAGACAATCTTTCCGACAATGTACTCGTGCTTCAGCGTGACGGTCTATACCGCACAAGCTGGGAACAAGCTGTAAACACTTGGCGTCAGGGTCGTGTTTTCCGCGAATAAGACTTACTTTTGCTCCGTGAGACCTACTACATCATCATCAACGAAATCGAATTTAATCATTGGCATTCATCCATTGGAAGAGGCTCTTGATGCAGGGAAAAACATTGATAAAGTTCTTTTCAATAAAGAATTGCGAAGCGACAAATTGCGTCAGTTGAAAGACCGTTTGAAAAAAGAAAAAATCCCATTCGTTCTTGTTCCTGAAATAAAACTCAATAAAATAACCCGCTCGAATCACCAAGGCGTTCTTGCCTTCATGGCTCCTATTGCCTTTGCAGATTATGAGAATGTGGTGATAAATGCAATTGAAAGTGGCGAGCCACCTTTGTTTCTTATTCTAGACCGAGTAACCGACGTTCGGAATTTTGGAGCTATTTGTCGTTCGGCAGAATGTTTCGGAGTGAAAGGAATTATTGTTCCTGAAGTCGGTGCAGCTCAAATAAATGAAGATGCTCTAAAAGCCTCGGCTGGCGCGCTCATGCATTTGAATATTTGCAAAGTGAAAAACCTTCTCGACGCATTGGACTATCTGCACGCCTCTGGAATTGGTTCCGTTATTCTATCTGAAAAGGCAACTGTTAGCCTTCAAGAATTTCAAAAAACGCGTGATCAAAATTTAGGCTTGTGTATAATCATGGGGTCTGAAGAGGATGGAATTAATCCGCAACTCATGAAACGCGCACATCAATTGGTTACCATTCCAATGAAAGGTCAAACCAGCTCTTTGAATGTTTCAGTTGCGGCCGGGATTGCTCTTGCTTCTTTAACAGCCTAAAATCTTACCCCAAACGAGAAGCTAACTTGAACCAGCAAGTTATCTGTGTTGGCCATTGATATCAATGAAGGATCATAGAGGAAATAACCATCCATATTTTTCGTAATCATTAACGCGCCATCGCAATAGAAATCGTCTTTTTTATACCCTCCACCGACATTCCAATTGAAAAGAGGCTCCTTTGATTTTCCCGCAAGATCCGTAAAAACAGACGTGCGATAACCGATTCCAGCTCTCAAGCGATAAACATCACCTAATCGAAACTCGGTACCTAATTTTCCTTTATGCACTCTTTTATAGTTTTCTTGAATAGCCAAATTCTCAGCAGCGAATTCCGCAGTTCCCCCCGTAATTCCATACATAATCATTTTTGAAAAATCACTTGATTCGTAATCAGCAGAAACTATTCCGAAATTTCCAAGAATTAAGGCTGCTCCAGCTCCAACTGTCGACGGAACTTGCACGCCGTAATCAAATACATTTTTATCAGAAGAATAGCTATATTGAATAGAGCCAATGGTACTTTCCATCTTCGCTAAATAATTATCGCTGATGGATTGTTTGCAGGTAGAATGCCAAAACGCTCCTAGACGAACATAAGGACTAGGAACATATTGCACTCCCAATTTAGCTTGAACAGAAGGCCCTTTGGTTACCACATCGGATGTACTATTGTCTTCTATTAACGAATAATTAACAGCTGTTCCGTTGGAAGAAAAAGACTCTGAGTAAGTCGAGTTCTTTTCAAAAACTACTTTCCGAAAGGCAAATGAAGCTCCAACAAAAAGTTTATCCTCAAAAGCTCGAGCAACACCGAAAGCCGTTTCTCGAATATACCCCCTCTCTTCAACATGCTGACGGCGAGTAAAGGTGTTGTTGTCTATTCCCACATGAACATAGGGGTCAACAGTGCCTGGATTTATCAAATAAGTTTCCCACGCCAATCCTGCCCCGAAAGGAAAATAAGACGCCACGTCGGAATTTGCAGGATTGTAGTAATTCAATTGGTCTGTATAAACATCGAGCAGAGAAGACTGGTTGTCGCTTGACTCTAAATCGTAATTCCGTTTAAATGTCTGCGTTCTTCCATAAGCAAGCCCATAAATCCAAGGGCCCCATCCTGAACCCGCTGTTCCGAATGTTGAAGTAAATCCGAACGTATTTATTCCCAAGCCAGTTGCGCCGGTTGAAGAAACTCGGTTGTTAAAATCGACCTGTGTTGAACGTGAAATCAAACTCAACCCAAATTCCATGTTTTGCTTTTTGTAAGCAGCAATGCCGGCAGGATTTTGAAAGAAATTAGTGATGTCTGCGCCGAGAGCTGCATACGCACCTCCCATTCCCAAAGCTCTGTTCGAATAAGCACCAAAAGTGTTCGAGAATCTCAAGGCATCATCTTCATTCTGCGCAAAAACAACATTAACACTCAGTAAAAAAATACATAAAATTGAAACAACTCCCCCCTTGCGAAGCACCTTGTGCAACATCTTGCTATGCATCTTTTGAAAAATCTTGCTTCGCATCAAGGTCTCTTACTCGGTGAAGTTGAGCGCGATGGTGAGCTGTGAGAAGGAGCCGTGCTTCTTGAAGGAGCTGTGCTTCTTGAAGGAGTGCTATGAGATGGGTTACTGTGTGATGGGGTGCTCTGCGCAGGCTTCGATCGAGATGGGGAACTAGGTGTTGAATGAGACGGACTGCTGTGAGCCGGGCTTGTTGTATTCGGTGTTGAACGAGACGGTGTTGCGTAAGTTGGCGAACTGTAATTCGGAGAAGTACGAGCAGGAGAAGGCGTATTTGCAGGAGTCGTATAAGCTGGAGTAGCTGCTGGACGCGAATTTGCAGAGTTCGTATTACCCCCATTAATTCTAGCCGAATTCGCAGGGATTGGAGTGCGCGGAGTTTCTGCAATAGGCTGTACCAAACTCTTTTGTAAAACACCGCGGTTATAGGTTGACGAATTTCCCGTTCCTACGCTAGTTGGTCTGCGGTGATGATGGGTGACATTAGCTGTTTCCCCATTTCCTGTTGAACCGCCCCACAAACCGCCATTGTTGTTAAATCCATTTCCGTACCAACCGTTTCCGTATCCATTTCCACCCCATCCTAATCCACCCATTCCATAACCATAAGGGTTATAACCATATCCACCACCATAGGGGTTGTATGAACTGTAAGGATTGTACCCATATGAATTGTAACCGTAAACACTGTTTCCATAACCGCCGTAGCCATTGTTAAAACCACCTGAACCGAAACCCATTCCGTAACCACCGCCATTGCAGTAATTCGAAAAAGCATTCAAGCCATAACTTAACTGCCAACCGCTTAAAGGATTAAAAGTTGCTCTTGGATTGGTGCCACCGTTAACAGTATTTGAACGCGTTACAGAATTCGGATCGTAGTAATCATCTCCTGAACCTGAACCTGAATTGCTAGCCAACAAAGAATTGTCGTAAAACATTTCCTTACCATTCCAATACATCTCATCGTCCTCGGCACGTGTACGATCGTCTGTCAAATTTTCAAAACTTGCACAAGAACTCAATGCAAGAACTGCCATTAAGAAGTAAAAATTTCGTTGTAACGCTTTCATAATCGTATGGATTTGATAGTTTAAAGGTAATAAGGTTTTACATTTGCTCCTTCGAAAAAAGAAAAAAAATGGCCGAGAAAATTCCTACTAGAAAAGAAGACTACTCCAAATGGTACAACGAACTTGTGATGCAAGCCGATTTGGCGCAACACAGCGAGGTGAAAGGATGCATGGTTATTAAGCCTTATGGCTATGCTATTTGGGAGAAGATGCGCGATCAACTGGACATTCGATTCAAGGAAACGGGACATCAGAATGCCTATTTCCCTTTGTTGATTCCAAAAAGCTATTTGAGTAAAGAAGCTGCGCATGTTGAAGGATTCGCCAAAGAGTGTGCCGTTGTAACCCATTACAGACTTAAGTCAGAAAATGGGGGTGTTGTTGTAGATCCAGATGCAAAATTGGAAGAAGAATTAATCATACGCCCAACCAGCGAAACCATCATTTGGAACACCTACAAAGGTTGGATTCAGAGCTATCGCGACCTGCCGTTACTAATAAATCAATGGGCAAATGTTGTTCGTTGGGAAATGCGCACTCGTCTATTTTTAAGAACCGCTGAATTCTTGTGGCAGGAAGGACACACCGCCCACTCAACCGCGCAGGAAGCGATTGAAGAAACAGAGCGCATGCTTGATGTTTACGCAGAGTTCGCAGAAAACTTCATGGCCATGCCTGTTATCAAAGGAAGAAAATCAGAAAGTGAAAGATTCGCGGGAGCACTAGACACCTTGTGTATTGAAGCTTTGATGCAAGATGGAAAAGCACTTCAAGCGGGCACTTCGCACTTCTTAGGACAGAACTTCGCCAAAGCGTTCGATGTAAAATTCGCAACGAAAGAGGGAAATACAGAATATGTTTGGGCAACCTCTTGGGGGGTGAGCACACGTTTAATGGGCGCGCTAATCATGACACACAGCGACGATAAGGGACTTCGTGTTCCGCCGAAGTTAGCGCCTATTCATGCTGTAATTGTTCCAATCTACAAAGGACTTGAGCAGCTGGAAGTTATTCGCGAAAAAGTTCTTCCTTTGGTGAAGGCACTGAAAGCAAAAGGCATTGTTGCGAAATTCGACGACGACGATAGCAAGCGCAGCGGATGGAAATTCGCAGAATATGAATTGAAAGGAGTGCCTGTTCGTTTGGCTATTGGGCCGAAAGATCTGGAAAATGGAACCGTTGAACTGGCTCGAAGAGATACTTCTGAAAAAAATACTGTTGCCTTCGAAGGGGTTGAAAACACCATTGAGCAATTGTTGGAAGACATTCAAGCCAACATGTTCAACCAAGCTTTGGAGTTCAGAAATGGACACATGACTGAGGTTGACGATTACGAGACATTCAAAAAATTGCTCGACGAAAAAACAGGATTCTTCTCAGCGCACTGGGACGGAACTGCAGAGACAGAAGAGCTTATCAAAACAGAAACCAAAGCTACCATTCGTTGCATTCCGTTCGACGGACCAACAGAACCTGGTGTTTGTATGGTAACCGGAAAACCAAGTGAACGACGTGTATTATTTGCTAGAGCCTATTGATATGAACACGAAGGAACAAATACTTTCATTACTCAAAAATAAAAGCGTTTTAAAGCAAGACGTTTTTCACAACACCATAGCGCAGTTCAATGCACTGAAGGAAATTTTAAAAACTACCATTCAAGAATTAACGGTGCAATTTGGAAATGCCGATTCACGCGTATCTTTTGAATACCGCGACAGAGGAGCCTTTCAATGCGAAGTGCGTATCGCAGGTGACTTGCTAATCTTTCAAATGCACACCAATGTTTTTCAATTCGAACAAGAAAGTAGTTTTTGGCAAACGGGCTATCTA
Organism: Flavobacteriales bacterium; assembly: GCA_044239865.1. GTDB lineage: Bacteria > Bacteroidota > Bacteroidia > Flavobacteriales_D > Sanyastnellaceae > CAIZGX01. The sequence goes on along the minus strand of JBIIAO010000001.1, from coordinate 127,563 downwards.
AAGGAGAATCCTGAAAACAGCTACGTGGGAACAATCAACGTCTACAACTTCCTTTCAGATTCTTTCAGATACGACAGAACTGCTGACGTTGGTTATTTGCTTGCGCGCGTTTTCATTAACAAAGAAAATCATTTCGTGGTGCAAGGAAAGAAACAATTGGGTATCATGTTCAATGATATTGTCGCTTCGAATTTCGATGCAGCAAGTCAAATAAAATTCATTGATCAAGTGGTGCTATACGCCTTGAATTTCGACTTGCTTATTCCTCCGTACGAAAACCTCCACCAAATAACTGTAGAAGAAATGCAGGACATCAATCACAGTGGAAGTTTAGCCACTGGAAAGAGAATGGGCTTTCAGTTTACTTCGGTGAAGTAGTCGATTTCATTTTGCTTGCAATTGTTTGAAAACCCGAACAACGACCCTCAATTGTCCAAAGACGTTTATCGTGATTGCATTAAAAAATTAAATTATGAAAAAATTATTTTTTTGTTTTGTTGCTTGCGTAGGACTTTCTATACTCTTTAATTCCTGTTCTATAGAAAAACGACTGTATCAAAAAGGATATCACATTTCTTGGAGTGAAAATTTATTTTCAAATAAAAATAAGGTAAATCAAGAAATTCCTGAAAATGACTTTGCAAAAAATGAAATTGAAGAAGTTCAATCTCCAACTGTTAAAGTGACTGAACCGAATATTCATTCGGTGGAAACCATTTCTGCAAGCACTACAGAATCTTTCCCTATTCTTTCAGGAAAAAAGAATCTCATTCATGCTAACAAAGACACCGTTATTCCAGACCAACCTAAAACGCAAGAAGAATATTTCAGCAACAATTACACGAACCCTCTTCCAACAAATGAGTTGCAAGACACAAAATTAGCCAACTGGGCTTTGGGGCTGGGCATTGGAGCAGTTACATCACCCCTCTGGGTCTCACTTCTCTTTTTGCTTATATTCACTCTTGTAGGGGCTGCTTGGTCCGGTGGGGGCGCATGGGCTGCACTTGGTCTCGCCATACTCCTTGGAGTTGGAATATTTATCACTCTCGAAATTCTCGCCATCACCTTTGCTATTCGCTTTCTACGTCTTCACGCAAAAGATCCTAACTACCGCAAATACCGAAGCCGCGCAATTACAGGACTCATTCTTGCCGGAATTTACCCAGCATTAATTCTCTTGAACATTATCATTGGTTTAGCCCTGATTTAATTTTTTTTTAACCTATTCCGGCTATTCGTTCCAAGCTTCTCGCTTCGCTCAAAGGCTTTCCACTGCTATCCGGGGTACTGAAGAACTGCGTTGTTGGAACTGCGTTGTTGGAACTTCGTTATTCATACTACGTAATTGGAAAATCGGAGATTTATTCCTACTGCGTAATGGGAATTGAATTGTTAATCTTCCCTTTTCTTACCCTCTCTTAACTTCTCTTACCTTCTATAGAGACATTCGCAAAGCATTCGTCAAAGCATTCGTCAAAGACATTCGTCAAAGACATTCGTCAAAGACATTCGTCAAAGACATTCGTCAAAGACATTCGTCAAAGACATTCGTTCAAATGATTCCAAATAACAACCATTCCATAGGTGTCCCGCTCGCAATATTTGAGTAACGCTGTTCTCGTCTCTTCCCAATTCCCTTCGAAAGAACCGGCGCATTTTGTTTCAAATATAGAACTCGCCTCTCCGCCATTTCCAATGACCAAATCTGAATAACTAAATTCCGGAGCTATTGCTGGCAATACGTTTTTGATTGAGTAACTTCCTTTCATTGCGGGCAGGTAATAAATATTCTGCGGACGAAACAATTCCATCAGATCTACAAACCGAGAAATTAAATTATCAAGAAAATCAGCTTCGCTCGGGAAACGTTTTTTCATATCCTTCAATCTGTTTTTTTCAAATGTTGCATTGTAGGCAACTATGCTTCCCTCTGAATGAAAATCACTTTTCATTTGCTGAATCAATTCGAACTCTGTATTCACCCCTTGAAAAATTTCATCAGGGTTGGCCAAATATTCTTTGTGAGTATTCAATTCATCTGAATGAATAATGTGCATGGAATATTGAAATGCCAAATGACCAAATGGACTTATTCCTTCTGCAACAGGTATAGCAGGCCATACAGTTTCAAAATCAAAAAAATGCAACGGGTACTTTACATCATTTATAAATTTTTTAATGGGTTCAATTCTTAAAATTGAATCTCCAAACTTCACCCCATTCACTTGCACTAATTGCTTTGCTTGAAGAGGGTAATCAGAGGGAATAGCCTCTATTGAATAGACACCTTTTTTATGTAAGTCCCATACCTTTTCAGTAGAACCTCTTAAACTTGTTATTGGATTAATCTTCGGTAAGTGAGCACTGCAATGGGCATAAAACGAGCAGCTATAAGGGCTGCTGCAATGCGGACCAATTTCTCTCTGGGGTTCAATTCCTGCCGCAAGCATTGCAGTGAATTGCAATACATTTTTTTTAATGCTATCCTGCAAATGAACTACCCTGTCTGTAATGTCAACTTTCTGAAACAACTGATTTACGTCCAATACCCTTTCACGCACATAAGTCCCCTCTATTAATAACAGATAGAACCTTTTCGGCTGAAAGCCCAATTGCGACATAACATAGTATTGGTAAGCCGCGTCCAAAACATATATCTCTTTTGCTTCTTTACTGCTTTTCACCTCAATTGCAACGATATCATCTGCTTCTCGAACAAGAATATCTAACGCGCAAAAGCTACCCTCGAATGAAAAAGCGGCCTCATAAATAACAGGACGTTTCTCGTCTAAAAACACACGGGTTGAATTTATCCAGTCCTTAAAATTTCGTTCACCTTGCGGCTCTGCGTTTACTCCACCTGGAAAGCGTTCTTGAGCCAAAGCCCCTACTCGATTTCCTAAATTAAATTTCGACTCTTGATCGGACGAAATGGGTGTCTTCCATTCAGGGTGATTCACCTCTAAAAACAATCGCTTCTCGCAATTCAGTCCGGCTATAAATTTCGATTTAGATATTCCCACAATTCTACTGGATTAAGTTATTATTAAATTAAATCAACTTCACTGACTGTTAATAGCTGCCAATTCAAGGAATTCGCAAATTCAAAAAAAGAATCACAATTACAAATAAACACACATACAAAGTTAAATTTACAAATGTTGTTATATTCGTACTTCCTAAACTTAAACCTATTAATCTTTATGAAAAAACACTTTATTCCTATTCTTATTCTTTCTCTCGCTGTTTTCGTATCATGCTCGAACAATGAAGCCGGAAATACGCCTGCAGCAAATAATAACAATGCTGCCGAGCTTCAAAAAATTGAAGCGGAGAAACAAAAACTTGAGCAGGAGCGCCAAAAGCTTGAAGAAGAAAAACTCAGACAAGCTGAAGAAGCAAGAAGACAGACTGTTGTTGCGAATGCTAAGCTCGAGCAACAATTCCCGCCGTATACTGAAGGTGTGGTTGTTGTTGGAAAGACTTTCTTTCACAGTTCCTCTGATCCGGCCACAGCAAGAGGTGCATTTCTTGTTTCAGGCGACATTTGCGTAATTACAAAAGTGAACAATGGCTTTGGTTACACCGATTTTTACAACTCGAATAATGGAAAAACCACTTCAGGCTGGATAAACCTTCGCGATTTGGAACCTGTGTATTACGGTAACTAAGACCAACAAAACCGTTTAATAAAACAAAAAACCCTCAACTTTCGTTGAGGGTTTTTCTTTGTAGCCCGTAGGGGAATCGAACCCCTGTTTACAGAATGAAAATCTGCTGTCCTAACCCCTAGACGAACGGGCCGTTTAGGTTTTGTGGGTGCAAATATACTACGATTTTATTTTCTCACAACTATTCAAACAAAAAAATTACAATCCAATTACAACTCCTGCCTTCGCGAAATATGGGCCACCATAACCCAACTCGAAATTAAGTCCTACCTTCTTCCTAAATGGGAATCCGGTAAATCCAACAGCAACCAACTGGTATTCAGTTAACCGATCTCCAAAAGATTTCTTGTTAAAATTAACATTTGTTGAATTCTCCTTAATGGCATACCAATTCAAATTTGTGCTTAGGCCTCCATAAACCAAACAATTTGTTTTTCTGAACCCAAATACCTTCTTCACCTTTCTCATCTTTTGAAGATTGTAAGAAAACATAAGCCGAGCACCAATGGTGTTCTTCGTAATGGACCACGAAACATAAGGATCTATAATTATACCCCCCATTTGATTCGTGTACTTATAATCCGTTGCATTTACAGTTAACGACTGGGTGGTAATACCAAATCCAAAAATTACACGCCACTTCTTGCGACTACCCTTTGTGAGTGAAAAATCTCCTGCTAAACTCAATGATGGGTACATTGATTTGCTCACTGTAGCGCTTGAATCTCCCAATTCACTTATGTTCGCGGCAAAGTTAAATTGGCCATATCCAACACTGGCAGATATTAGCCCATCCATTTTTTTCACCTGGGCATGAACCCCAAAAGTGAATAGAAAACCAAGCACAAATAACCCACTTAGATGCAATTTGCCCATTTCGGTTAAGATTTAGGCGAAGATAATATCTTTTCACTAAATTCGTGATTATGAAAAACCTACTAAAACGCACCCTTCAAATACTTTTTGTATTCTTCCAATTGAATGCTTTGGCTCAAACCGAAAAGGGAGAAGCCTCTTATTACCACAATAAATTCGACGGAAGAGGGACTTCCAACGGCGAAATTTATAGACAGAACAAGTTCACTTGCGCGCACAAAACGCTTCCGTTTGGAACTTGGCTCAAAGTGACTCGGGTAAAAAACAACAAAGTAATCTACGTTCGTGTGAACGATCGTCTCCCTAAATCCTCTAAAAGATGCATCGATCTCACTATGCTCAGTGCTGAAACGCTAGAATTCGTGAGAAGCGGACACACGCAGGTCATACTCGAAATTGTGAAGGCGGCAGATGTGCCTGAAGAATTTAAGTCGCCCATTGAACTCAAGCCAAAAGCGCCTAAAAAAAAGAAATAAACGCAGCCGTTTGTATCTATTTTCGTTGTGGAAATGAAGAATCAAATTCCTAAAAATCTCGTCCTTGCATTGTTGCTCGTGCTTTTCCTTGCACAAGGAGGAATTGGCTATTGGGTACTTCAACATAAATTGTGGTTGGTTAAAAAAGAAATGAAAGCCCTTGTTCTGGGTGGCGTTGAAGAAGATAAGCTAACCCCCATTCATTTATCCGAAGCTGAATTCAACCAACTGGAATGGCCTGAACCATGGGAATTTCTTTACCAAGGTCAGATGTATGACATCTCACGAAAAGAATTTCATTCCGACGGATCCGTTACCCTTCATGCCATATTGGATACCGAAGAAAATGAACTAAAGACTTTGGTTCGCTCTCTTGTCAAAAACTCTTCCGACAAAAAACAAACACAAGAGCAGCTCAACTTATTCTACAAATTTCAATCGCACTGGACCTGCGATTTCAAATTTATAGAAATTCCATTTTTAGAATCTCCTACCATTCATTCCGCCTCAACTCGTTTTTTCATTTCATCTCCACACGTTCGTCTCAACGAACTTCCTCCAAATTGTTAAGTTTTTTTTCTTGCGAAGCACCTTGTGAAACACCTTTCTGAAGGAATCTTGCTTGCATCTTGTAAAACACCTTTCCTCAGGAACCTTGCTTCGCATCTAATAATTCAGCGATTAACAAATAAAATTTACAATGAAACGTATTTTACTATGCGCTGTGCTAGCCATTGCTAGCGCTCTTTCAGCGTATGCACAAACCATAACGGTTAAAGATTTAACCACCCTCGAGGCCATTTCAGGTGCTTCTGTTTTCATTTCAGCTAACAACATTGAACTTCATGATTTCATTGGCAATACAAACAACGAGGGAATCATTGACCTTCCAAAGCATTTCGGCAGTTTCTTCATTACAGCCAATGGTTACGAAGTGAAGTACCTACCCACTTCAGAAGTCTCTGAAGGCATGGATGTTTTTTTAGTGGGTTCGAATGTAACCCTTTCGCAAATGGTCATTTCAGCAACTAGATCAACAAACCAATCTGAATTGGTTGCCCAACAAGTAAGTTCCATTCAACGCAAGGACATACAGTTCATTAATCCGGCAAATGCAGCTGATTTACTTTCACAAACAGGTACAGCACTCATTCAAAAAAGTCAACTTGGTGGTGGATCTCCTATCATTCGCGGATTTGAAGCAAATAAAGTTCTTTATGTTGTAGACGGTGTTCGTATGAACAACGCCATTTATCGCGGTGGACACTTGCAAGACATTCTTAGCCTTGATCCAATGGCTATGGAGAATATTGAAGTGGCTTATGGTCCAAGCGCTGTGGCCTATGGTTCAGATGCATTGGGCGGAGTTATGAGTTTCAACACACGCTCACCGCACTTCACCTCTGGAGATAGACTCGTTCGCGGAAACGTTATGCTTCGTTACAGCAGTGCCGACCAAACCGGCACACACATTAATCTCGAAACAAGCACCGAACGTTTCGCAACTTTCACCGCTTTTACCTTCAATAATTTCGGAGACCTTAGACAAGGAAATATTCGAAATCCGAACTACCCATCATTCGGACAACGTCCCTGGTACGTTGAACGTATCGATGGAAGAGACAGCGTAATGACGAATCCGAATCCAAATGTCCAAGTAGGTTCAGCATACAAGCAATACGACTTCATGGAAAAACTTTCCTTCAAGCAAAGCGACAAGTTAACGCACACGTTGAACATTCAGTATTCAACTACGAACGATGTTCCGCGTTACGATCGCTTAACGCAAGTGAGTATAGGAATCCCTCGATTCGGAGAATGGTATTACGGACCGCAAACACGCGCCATGGTGGCCTATCACGCCAATCTCTACAACGGAAAGAGGTTGTACACAACAGGTAGAATTACGTTAGCGTGGCAGAACATTGATCAATCGCGACACGATAGATTATTCAACAGCCCAAACCTGAACAACCGTTTCGAAAACGTAAAAGTGTATTCTGTGAATGCCGACTTCTCGAAAACAATTGCACGAACATTAACTGCAAACTACGGCCTAGAATATTACTTCAACGACGTAACCAGCACTGCCTATTCAGAAAATATTTTCACAGGAGCTCAAAGCGCTTTGGATACGCGTTATGCCAACGGTGGTTCAACCATGAGCGGCACAGCTGCCTACGGAACGGCTATTCTTAAAGCTACAAGGAAAATCACATTGAACGCTGGGCTTCGCTATTCACTCGTCAAACTCACCGCCTTGTTCACAGACAATTCGTTCTTCAACTTTCCCTTCTCAGATGTGAATCAATCGAACAGAAACCTCAACGGAAGTGTCGGAGTCATTGTTGCACCGAATTCGAAATGGCGCATCATAGCCCTCGCTAGCACTGGCTTTCGCGCTCCGAATGTCGACGATCTTTCGAAAGTTTTTGAGAGTAACGCTGGAAATTTAATTGTTCCAAACAACGAATTAAAACCTGAAAAAGTAGCCAACGTTGAAGCAACCATTGAACGCAAATTCAATGGAAAAACAACTCTTGCGCTAAACGCATATTACATGAATTACACCAACGCTTTAACCACAGGTAAAGCACAATTCAACGGACAAGATTCTGTTTTTTACGATGGAACATTAAGCCCCGTTTACACCACCATCAATGCCAGCGAAGCATATATCTATGGCGGAAACCTTTCCTTGAATTCCCAAGTCAACGATCAATTCAGTTTGCAGTCTTCTGTTGTTTATACCTACGGAAGAATCAAGACCGACATCGGCGATACGCCCTTGGACCACATACCTCCTGTATACGGAAGAACGGGAATTACAGTCCAACAACAAAAATTCCGCGGTGAATTTTCAGTGTTGTACAACGGTTGGAAACGCATTGCAGATTACCGCTTAGACGCCGAAGACAACGAGAAATATGCAACGCCCGACGGCATGCCCGCATGGTATACCTTGAATGCGCGAGCAAGCTATCAAATGAAAGAAAACGTTCAGTTGATGGTTGGATTGGAAAATATTCTAGATGTCAACTACCGGGTTTTCGCTTCGAATATTTCGGGAGCAGGACGCAACGTTACTCTCACACTTCGCGGTCGTTTCTAACAACAACGTTTATTTTATGTTGAAGTGAAATAGACATCGGAGAAAATCCAACAAACTCTCCGTCCATATCAATAGGCATCGGAACTTCGGTTTCGATGCTTATTTTTTTTGATGAATAATATTGAATCTTGTGAAAGGAAAGCTTCTTGCACTTGCGCACTTTCGGAACAAAATACAAGTACTCGAAAATATTCAAATCGCCAATGACAATAACTTCAAGCATTCCATCAGTGACGTTACTGTCTGGAGATATCCCTAATCCAGAACCGAAGTATTTCGCGTTAGCAACAACGAAATTCATAGCTCGGGCATTGTACTTTTTTCCATCTAAATCAAAATGAATGGTTCGCTTTTTAAAACGAATCAAATTCTTAATGATAAGCCATTGGTAGGTAATGAACGAACCCAACCTTCTTTTGCTTCGCGTCATGTCGTATGCCACACAACCTCCTAATCCAAGATCAGTAACATTCAAAAACGCACGTTTCTTTCCATCCCATTCCATGCAGGGCAAATCAATGGACTTGAAATTTCTTTTTTCAATACATGTTCGTAATTCCTGAAATGATTTCGGCACTTCCAACGTCTTCACAAAATCGTTGCCTGTTCCAGAAGGCCAAATGGCAAGAGGTGTTTGCGGATTTTCAGAATTGAAAATTCCATTTGCAGCAAGGTTCAAACTACCGTCGCCACCGCAAACTAAAACCACATCGCAAGATTCGTTGCAAAGTTCCTTCGCAATTTTTTCAGCGTGCTTATGATATTCAGTAATTCGAATTTGAAGTTCCCAATGAGAAAATATTTTTTCGATTTCTTTGCGTTGACTGTGCCTATTGCTTTTCGCACCGTGCAGAATAACACCTAACTTCATTCAACAACAAGAATTGTCCCTTCCACTGTCTCTTCAACGGCAGTTCCACAATCTGTTTTGTAATGAAATAAATAGAAGTAAGTACCTGGAGTTACATCACTGGCATCCCAATATTTGTTAGTGACTGTGCTTTCAAACACAACACCACCCCAACGATTGAAAACGGTTAGATCATACTCAAGGAAAAGCGCAGTTAAATCAAGCAACGGATCTGAAGCCAAAATGGCTCTCCAATCATCATTCAATTGATCTTGCTCGACCGTAACAATATTCGGAAGAATCATCGTGCTGAGATCAAGTGAATAGACATCACCCGCAAAGATTTCTAAAGAACCAGAATCAGAACAACCATTATCCAAATTCGTCACAAACAAGTCCAAGACTCCTGGTTCAGTTGCAATCGGATTAGCCACTGAGGTGCTTGTCAACCCGGGACCTGTCCAAGAATAAGAAACATTTTGAACTGGTGTAACTTCAACACCTAGTATTTCCACAGTTGAGTTTAAGCACGTAAGTGAATCTTGAGAAGGAATGGCAAGTTGAATATCTTGATTCGGAACTGTTACTGGAATTGCTCGCAGGCAACCGTTTCCATCTGTTATGGTTGCTGTATAATTTCCTGCTATAATATTCGAAAGTTCATATTGCGCTTGATTGGATCCGTTGAAGTTCAACGTGTAATTTCCATCGCCGCCAATAATATTCGATATAGATACACTTCCTCCAAGACTGTTGCAGGCCGTGGTTGTTGCCACGTCGAAACTTATTGGATCTGTTATCTCGAAAGTAATACTCTGTGTCCCCAAATTTCCACATGCATCTTCTACAAAGCCTGTTGTGTTCGTAATGTTCAAAGTGTATGTACCTCCAATTAAAACCTGATTCGTCAATTGAATGGTGAAGACATCGGCCATCGTTGGATTGTTTGCTGTAACAGACTGAACAGTGATGGTTCCGCTCGGGCCTGTAATTGTAAAATCTGTTGGTTGAACCGACGTACCAACAATGGGCTCACTGAAAGATAATACCACCGTTAAATTGCTACAATCAGTAACAGCGCTAATGGGAACAGGTGGCACTTGATCATACAGCGAAGCAGTAGATTGTCCAAAGTCTATGGTGTATCCGTCTAGGCTGTTCGACCAATTCATAACAACCAAGGCATATGTTTGTCCAACAACAACAGGAAGATCGGCATTGAAAGGGGGTCCAAAGGTGTTGCCAGGTCCGTTGGAGGTTCCAATACCTCCATTTGCCGAAGAAATTCCCGTAGGCCCATTGAACGTAAAATCTCCATAGCTGTTGCATTCAACTTCCGGAGATGTTGTTCCCAGACCACCGCAACCACCTGTTGTGATGTTAAACAATCCCCAATCATAATCGTCTACATCGTTCAATGGATCTAAAATAAAACTCAAGTTCCCGTCGGCCTGAACCGTGAAGGTGTACCAAACAGAACTTTGTTCTAAACCCTGGTTGCAAGAGCCCGTTGCCTCAATCACATTTCCTGTGTTAAACGAAGCCTGTGTCTCGGTGTATAAATCACCACACAAAACAATAGCCCCATCGCAATCGCTAATGGACGTTTGTGCCATTGAAGAAATTGAGAAAACACAAAAGGCAATAATTAGATATTTACGCATGGTTATAGTTTAAGGTCCACACAAATATAGTTCTTACAATTTTATAAAGTCCTTCTTCACCAGTGAACCTGAATCTTGAATCTGTAACACATAAACTCCGGAAGCCAATCCCTCAAGATTCAGCTGCTGCTTGGCGGACTGGATGCGCCCTGCTAGCACCAGCTTTCCTTCAGCCGAATAAACGGTGTAATTCGTTTCATTCAAGACCTCATGACCTAAGTTTACATTCAATTTATCTCCAGTTGGAACAGGGAAAATCGAAATCGAATTCAATGAATTTTCATTCACATTCAAAACTGGAGTTTCACCAATAGTGAACACACCCGTTGCTGGCAATTGCAATGTGACTTCGTACACATCGCCTACCAACGTCATTGGATAAACTTGCAAAGCCGTTGATGTGTTGAATCCTTCTGATTCACTAACTATGACATTCACCTCATTCAACCCCGTCAATTCTGAAGCTTGAATGCGCAGTGTGGAATTGAATGCGTTTCCAGTTCGAGTAAATGCATAGGTGCGTTCAATTCGATTCGAGATAAACGGATATACGGAATTGGTTACGTTCATTCCGTTGACATCACTTCCCACTAAAAGATAATTCCCATTAACCATACTTCCCAGAGCACTTACTTCAAGCACGCCCATTCCTTGAGCTACTTCATGTTTGTCGCCTGAATTTTCCTGTCCTACACCAATAACTTCTTCAGCATAATTCGGATGAAAATAGCGGGATTGCAAGCCTAAATCCATTCCGTATTTCACCGCTAAATAATTATTTACAATGGTGTGATGTGAAAGAAACAGTCTGCGTTTGTACAAGATGTTTTCACCCATTCTTCCCTTTCCAAAACGATCATCGTAATCCCATCCGAAGCGAATATCAATGGGCGTGGTGTTGTCACGCGCGCCAATGTTCACGCCCGGAAAAGGATATAAATGATCATCGAAAATGGTGTAGAACAATTGATGTAAATCGTCTTGCTCGTAGATTAGTCCGTAGATGTGTGGCGAAGTGGCTTCGCCGATATAAAATATTGGCGAGCTCGAATAATTTGATTCCAAATCTAAAACTTCACCGTGGTAGTAGTAATCGTTTTTCCAAGGATGAAGAAGGTATCCGTTCGGAACACGCGCACTGGCGAACCAACCGTGATCGTTGAACAAGATAGAATCTGTTTCAACCACGCAATAGGCACTGGAACTTCTTCCACCTAAAATATCATTCATTTCCAAGAAATCATTATCCCCGTCGAATTGAATTCCTGGACGATTATACACGCCATTATTTGCAACAAATGTTGGGCGCTGATTCACGCTTCCCTGTGACGCTGAGTTGTTGTTTCCACTTTGATCTTGCCACACGTAAACGGGATCACCGTCATTCGCAGAGAGCGCTCCGTTCATTAATGCTCCATTATCTGCTCGCATCCAAAAAGCGAGATCATCGCTATCTCCTACTCCGCCAGGACCTTTGCTGCCGAATGCAGCAGGCGCCTGCATAAAGACTAATTTCAATGTATCACTTGCGGCATTTCCCGTAAAGAAATTATCGATTGCGGAATTGCTCGGAAGAACTACTCTTACTTGACCAAAAGTCGTTGGTGTAACATTAACCATGTAGTTGAAAGGACCACCTGTAACAGAATTCACTGTTCCATTTTCAATATAAAAATCGGAAATAGTTAAATCGCTTACATCTACGTTGGTCAAATTCCGATAGAAGAAAATCTCTGCATCGAAAGTTCCAATAACCTCCCCGGAAGTACTTGGTGAATTCCACACTGCGCTGGTTGGAAACACATTCGTCTCCGGGCTGTACAAATCACTTTCCCACATGCCTCTACCATAGGTTGATGCGCGAATTCGTTTTGGTGAATCGTATGCAATTTCCAACTCCGTAACGCGCGCAGCGTAAGGGAATCCTGAAGAGAAATTCACCCATTCAATCATGCTTGCATCCCAATAATAAATTCCTAAATCGGTTCCGATGTATAGATTTTCTATCACCGAAGAGGTATCTGAAACAATCGTATTCACGGCAACGTCTGGCAAATTTGGAGTCATGAGTGTCCAAGATGCTCCTCCATTTAAACTTTTATAAACGTTCTTATTGAAAGCGATGTACACTGTCAGCGAATCTGTTTTGTGCGTCTCAATTGCATTTACTGCAACAACTGCATTCGGCAAATAGGTACTGATGTTTTGCCACACTACCGTATCACCCATGGCGTTATCTGTTCTTCCCATTTTACGAGAACCCTTCGAAGCATACAACACATTTCCTTTTGAGTAATGCGCTCGTATTTGATTGCAATTGGTGGTGTTGGCACTCAGGAAATTCGTCGATATTTTTTCCCACGTGATAGAATCCTTTTCAACGTGCTTGATGTTCTTCGATCTCCAAATGTTTTTCATTCCAACATACATGGTTGAACTGCTGTCTGGGTGCAAGCAAAAAGGCGTGCTCCAAGCACCCTCTTCGGTCATGTCGTTTGTTCCGTTGCCTGCAAATTTCTGATTGACATAGTTTGATGAAGTTCTGTACAACTCGCCGTAATAAATACTGCTGTATCTACGTCCCTCATCTTCGTAATCATACATGCATTCGAATCCGTCTCCGCCGCCAGTTCTAGCCCAGCGAGCACCTTGAAATTCCGCTGTACCATTGTCTTGAAATCCGGTTAATGCTCTTGCTCCGTCATGCGGCGATTGCCCCATTCGATATATTTGTCCGTTAACTATTCCGCTTGAAATGTCTTGCCATTCGCTGTTGTTCACATAGCGATAAAGTCCACCGTCGTTGCATACATACAGATCATGATTGTGCGGATTGATTGCCATTTCATGCTGATCCACGTGAATGAAATTCGAGTTGATGTCTTGCCAGTTCACTCCGCCATCAATACTTTTCTTCACTCGTATTCCACCACAATAAATAACATTTGCATTTAGAGCGTCACCTGTTAAACAGAGGTCATACCACGCTTGTCCTCCTGTGCTCGAGCCATCTGCAGACCAACCCATAATATTTGGAGTAGTACTCATTGAGGTAAAAGTCAAACCCTTGTCTTCACTTTTAAAAGTACCAGTGTATGAATACGTATTTGTGCGAAGTAAATAAACCGCATCGGGTTCGGCTGCATTCACAGCAACACACATACGTGTGCCATTTGAGACACCTGAGTTGCTTTGTGCCCATGTTAAACCGAAATCTTCACTTCTGTAAAATCTTCCTGCTCCTGTCGCATACAGGATATTTGGTTCAGTTGGGTGTTGAGCCAAATCTTTGTACTCGAAAGTATTTGATGAAGCCTGCGTCCAAGTAGCTCCGCCGTCTATTGATCTGCGAATACCTAAATCGGTTGCAATAACAATACTGTTCGCTTGATCGGCACAGACAATAATCCCACCTACTGTTCTGGTGGAAATTCCTGTATTGATAAAATTCCATGTGTCGCCTCCGTCATCGCTGCGCAAAACGCCCATTCCGGGTGAGTCACCCGCGTCGCGATCGCCCGTCCCTGCATACACAACGTTTGGATTCAAGGGGTCGAAAGCGATGGCGCTTATTCCAAGCGTTGGTAAATAATCTGTACTTGAAGACCAGGAAGCACCTCCGTTGGTCGATTTCCATAATCCGCCAGCAGGAGTGCCCACAAGCATAATTTGTTCATTGGTGGGATGAAAGGCGATGCATGAAACTCTGCCTACTCCCTCAATGTTATCGCGCGTAGTAACACCATCGAGAATAGGACCTAAAGGATACCAATTGCCAGATAAAGAGCGTTCTCCCGTGTAATTCTTCAAAGCCGTCCACAACTCAATAGTCTCTCTTCCGTTTAGCATTTTGCCATTCTCATCGGCATGGTTTTCCATTAACCACTTGTATCTTTCCAAAGGCTTATACCCTTGTCCGCGTTCAGTTGGTCGTTGAGGCCAAGCTGCATTCATTTCAGCTATAAAATCGAAAACAGAAATATCGCTGTGCATAAAATCTGTCCACATCGGATGGTCTTGTGCAAATAGGATAGTAGAGAATAAACACGAAAAGGCTAAAGAGAATATACGTTTCATCATAATTACAAGAATACGGCACAAATAAATTCACAACATAAAAAAAGGGCTCCGAAGAGCCCTTTTCCTTCAATTCATATTGAATTAGTGATTTGAAAGATAGTTGGCTACACCTTCATGGTCTGCTTTCATTCCCTCGCTGCCTTTAGACCAGTTTGCTGGACAAACTTCTCCATTCTCTTCAAAAAACTGAAGAGCATCTACCATACGCAAAGCCTCTTCTACATTTCTTCCCAATGGAAAATTGTTGATTAACTGATGCATTACAACACCGTTCTTGTCAATTAAGAACAATCCGCGGTATGCTATCATAGGGCCATTAGCCACCAAGTTTCCATTTTCGTCGTAATCATACTCTCCAGCTAATACACCGTAATTATCTGAAATGGTTTTAGAAACATCGGCAACAATTGGATACGTAATTCCTTTGATTCCGCCTGCATTCTTTTCCATTTGCAACCAACCCCAGTGACTTTCTTCTGTATCTGTAGAACACGCAACCACTGCACAATTGCGCGATTCAAATTCTGCTAATTTCTCTTGAAATGCGTGCAATTCAGTTGGACAAACGAATGTGAAATCCTTTGGGTAAAAGAAAAACACAACGTGCTTCTTTCCAATGAACTGATCCAATGAAAAATCGCTCACCACGGTTCCTCCGTTAGTGATTGCTCCTGCCTTAAATGAAGGCGCTTTTTTTCCGACTAGTGATGACATATTATTTATTTTTTGCAAAGTTAACACGTTCAACGAAGGAATTGTTCTCCGCTCCATTAATTATTCGTTTCCTTGCGAAACGCCATGGCGAAGTACACCCAAGATGCAACAAAGAACAGACCTCCTATTGGAGTAATGGGGCCAACAACTTGCTTAAGTGTGTTCGGCAACATGTCTGCAAATGTCAGTAAATACAAGGAACCAGAAAACCCTAAAATCCCGGAAAGAAATAATATTCTCAATGTCTTCAAAGCTTTCTCTCCTTTCAAAACATAGGCAGTTATTAATATTCCTAAGGAATGAATGACTTGATAGTAGACGGCTTTGTTGAAAATTTCAACGCTGTATTCTGAAACAATATTTTTCAACCCATGAGCTCCGAAAGCTCCAAGGACTATTGCGAGTGCCATAGAATAAGCGCCAATTGCCATAGAATTCTTCATATTTCGTATATTTAAATTGGAATGGAAAATTACTTAGCGAATTTGCGATGTATTTTTACAATTACAACAAAATAGGAAGACCATTAGAAAATTTATTTCCATATTACTTCTTGCTCTTTGCATCGGAAATCTCTATGCACAAAAGCCTATAGACGAAAAGACATTGGCTTCCGAAGCAAATGTTTTTTTCGAAGAGGGTAACTATGTCCAAGCCTATGCTGCGTATTCCCAGTTGGTATCCTTGTATGGAAGTAATCCTATATACGCGTTTCGTTTTGGTGCCGCAGGGATTTACGCAACAACCGACCGCGAAAAGTGTGTGTTTTTTATGAAAGATGGGGTGCGCAGAGGATACACTGAACCCGAAACCCATTACTATTTAGCAAGAGCCTATCACTTGAGCTATAACTTCAAGGAAGCGATCGCTGAATATGAAAAATTCGAGACCTCTGCTGAAAAAAAACAACTTGCGAAATCAGACTGCAAAGCACAAAAGCTTTCTGCTGAATCAGGACTCAACCTCATGAACAGCATTAAAGATGTTCAAGTACTTGAAAAAACTGAAGCGGAAAAATCGAGCTTTTATCGATACATGAACATCGACCCCTCGATTGGTAAAATTATCTCAACTCCTAAAGAGTTGCTTTCGAAACTCGACTTAAAATCGAAAGAAGAACATGTTTTCTTCCTTCCTACAAACGGAAAGAAAATTTTCTTTTCGAGCAAAGGAAAAGACGGATTAACAGGAAAGGATATTTACACGACCTCTCGGGTCAATGGTACTTTCACGCCACCTGTAAAATTAAAGAGCTCGGTTAACACTGAGTTCGACGAAGACTTTGCGTTCATGCACCCGAATGGAAGCACCTTGTATTTCGCATCGAAAGGCCACGGCAGCATGGGAGGATATGATATTTTTCGATGTGAATGGGACTCAACAATCAGTGATTTCGGGCCCGCAATCAATATGGACTTCGCCATCAATACACCAGACGACGATCTTTTCTTTATTACAGACTCACTGAACACAACTGCTTACTTTGCAAGCAGCCGATTGACTTCTCCGGATAAACTATACGTATATCGCGTTTTTGTAAATGGAATTCCAATGAATATCACCTACCTAAAAGGTGAGTTTATTTCGCGAGTTGACGTAACGCAAACCGAAGCGAAAATTCAAGTGTTCGACGACTTAACCAATCGAAAAATCATGGACACGCAATCCCGCGCGTCGAATGGACAATACTTACTTTTTATTCCAACAGCAGGAAACTACACCTACAAAATTCAACCTCCAGGCAGCCCTCAAATTCATGAGGTGCTTGTCAAAATACCAGCTGCAGAAGGTTCCCAAGTGTTTCGACAAGAGATTGTTTTCACGAAAACAGATGGACGTGAAAAAGTTGAGGTGAAGAATTACTGGAACGACCCGTTGAATGATAATGTTGAAGATCTTCAACGGCAGATGCTTCTGGCAAAATCACAACTCGACGTCAATGCAACGGTCGACCTTTCATCATTTACTTCAACTAACACTAATAATGCAAATTCGAACACTTCCGCAAGCGGCAACGCTTCAACAACTGTTTTAAACCCACGTGTCGAAATTGACACGGTTCTCTCCTCACAAGAAAAAACCATTGCTGCATTGAAGCGTGAAATTGCCTTGGCGGAACAAACGTCGAAATTACTTTTACAATATGTGCAGCAAACGCTTTCAGAAACAGACGAAGCATACGAAGAATTTCAAACTGCACGATTTGAAAAACCGGAATCCCAGAACGACAGTATAAAACTAACAGAAACACGAAACAATATGGTTGCGACGCAAGACCGAAGCGTAGCAGCTATTTCGGCTTATGAAATTTCAAAAAACAGAGAAATTGAATTGCGTGAAAAACTCAATAGCGTTCAAAGTGTAAATAAACAAATCAAAGAATCCTTGGCTGAAAAAGACTCGCCAATGGCAGCTTATCTCGTCAATGACTACGTCGCGAAAAATCCAAACAGCGAAAAAGGTCTTGTCACTGAAAATGCAGTAACATGGAAAGCTGGTGACGCCAAATCAAAAGTTAACGAGAATAAAGCTCAGTTCGATGACTCTCAGTTGAGAATTAATACAAAGACAAAAGAAATTGAAGAATTAGAAATTAAGGCCAACGCATTAAGTGCCCAAATGTCAAACACGAAAAAGAAAAAAGACATTGAGCGATTGGGCAACGAGCTTAATTCAATAAATTTAGAATACACCGAACTGAAGGAAGAAATCGAAGAGGAAAAAGAAAATTTAAGGGTTCGAGAATTAGAACTTCAGGAGTCCGTTAGTTTATTCAAATTACTTCAAGAACTAGAATCAGATAAACAGCCAGAGGTAAAACCTGAATTCAAAAGTTTAACGAACACTGTAAATATTGAATCGTTAAAGACTGAAATTAGCGAATCCAAAAATCGTGTTTCAACGGCCCTTGAAAACGCACATTACGAGAATCCATCTTCAACCAACAACGCTAGTTCCAACAACGCTAGTTCCAACAACGCTAGTTCTAACAACGCTAGTTCAAACAACGCTAGTTCAAACAACGCTAGTTCCAACAACGCCAATTCCGACAACGCTAGTTCAAACAACGGTAGTTCTAACAACGCTAGTTCAAACAACGCAAGTTCAAACAACGCCAGTTCAAACAACGCCAATTCCGACAACGCTAGTTCAAACAACGCCAATTCCGACAACGCTAGTTCAAACAACGGTAGTTCCAACAACGCTAGTTCAAACAACGCTAGTTCAAACAACGCCAATTCCGACAACGCTAGTTCAAACAACGCCAATTCCGACAACGCTAGTTCAAACAACGCCAATTCCGACAACGCTAGTTCAAACAACGGTAGTTCTAACAACGCTAGTTCAAACAACGCTGGTTCAAACAACGCTAGTTCTAACAACGCTAGTTCAAACAACGCTAGTTCCAACAACGCCAATTCCGACAACGCTAGTTCAAACAACGGTAGTTCTAACAACGCTAGTTCAAACAACGCAAGTTCAAACAACGCCAGTTCAAACAACGCCAATTCCGACAACGCTAGTTCAAACAACGCTAGTTCAAACAACGCCAATTCCGACAACGCTAGTTCAAACAACGGTAGTTCCAACAACGCTAGTTCAAACAACGCTAGTTCAAACAACGCCAATTCCGACAACGCTAGTTCAAACAACGGTAGTTCTAACAACGCTAGTTCAAACAACGCTGGTTCAAACAACGCAAGTTCTAACAACGCAAGTTCTAACAACGCGAGTTCTAACAACGACGGTTCCAACAACGCAAGTTCTAACAACGACGGTTCCAACAACGCAAGTTCTAACAACGCAAGTTCTAACAACGCAAGTTCCAACAGAACATTTACAACGTCAGAATCGACGATAATAAATAGCCCTGGACAGTCTAATTATCAGGATGAAAATATTTTTGAAGAACTAAAAAATGACAATGTTGAAATTTCCAATCGTATAGAAATTGAAAAACTCTACACAGAAATCGAGACAATCAATCGCAGAATTAAAAATGAAACCGCACCTGAGAAAATTGCAGAATTGACTGAACAACGGAATCAACTGATGTATGAGAAAATGCAAGAAGAGGATAAGAACTCAACGCTGATAGCAGAGCACAATTCCATTGCACTTATTGATCTTCAAACGGCATGGAAAAACAACACCTCTGCTCCAACAAGCAATGAAACCTTGGAAGACAAGAAGTCATACGACACAGCGGTTTCCTATATGAAAGAGGCAAGCACGCTTCGTGCAGCAGCAAAAACAGAAACTGATTTCTTTGAGCGGTACGCGAAAAATGCACGAGCATTTGCGTTGGAACGAAATGCTAAAAACGAATTGCAATTTTTAGTTGAAAAGACAACTCCTTCCGCCAACAACGCGAGTTCAAACAACGCGATTTCTAACAACGCAAGTTCAAACAACGCGAGTTCAAACAACGCAAGTTCAAACAACGCAAGTTCATTCACAAGTATTCCTGCGATCATTCAAAAAACACTTTATCAAAAGCAAACAGTGTCGGCATATAGCGACGCGAATCCTATTCCAATTGGATTACCACTTCCCGAAGGATCATTTTACACCATTCAAGTGGGGGCCTTCCGATTGCCTGTAGCTAACAATACCTTCAGTCAATTCGCTCCTGTGTATGCAGAACGTCAAACAAATGGATTCATTCGTTACAGCACTGGATTTTTCTCGTCATACACTGAGGCCATTCAAGCGCGAAACGAAATACGTCAGATGGGTTATTCAGATGCATTTATTGTTGCTTATAAAAATCGCGAGCGCGTTCGCTACAGTGATCTAATGACCGCAGCTGAACGGGCGAATTCAAATAGTAACTCGGCAGCATCAACCAACACGACCCCCGCTCCTATTGTCACTCCTAACACTAATTTGGATGTTAATTACTATTCCGACCCGTTAGCCGTAAGTGCCAATCTAATCGAAACAACCGAGGGTATATTCTTCACTGTTCAGGTGGGTGTTTATGCTAAACCTTCACGAAATAAAATCTTAAATACATACTCCGATTTACACGTTGAAAAACTTTCGAACGGGCAAATCCGTTATACAAGCGGTAAATTCCAAAGCATAGCAGATGTCATTAAGCAGCGTGATTTTGTTCGTGCCAATGGAATTCCAGATGCTTTTATAACGGCCTATAAAAACGGTAAGCGCATTACAGTTCCGGAAGCGAAAAAAGAATTGGGAATTCAATAACAGATATGGAAATAATCTTCCTTTGAATTGAATTCAATGCTATTCACTTAACTTTGGGGTAACATAGTTGATGAAAATGAAAACCTTGAAAATATTGTTCTGTTTTTTGATTGTTCCATTCTTCGGAAGTGCTCAACTCCAGTTGAATGAAATTTTGGCTTCGAACAATTCAAATCAGATGGACGAGTTTTTTGAATTCGACGATTGGATTGAAATCTACAATCCAGGGGGAATTATTAATCTAGCAGGTTATTATTTATCTGACGACCCCTTGCTTTTAACAAAGCATCAAATTCCTGCGACTGATCCTGGCGCAACGATAATGCTTCCTGGAAGCTTCAAGGCAGTCTTCGCCGACAATGACAATTTAACACAAGGAGCGCTGCATCTAAACTTCACACTGAGTTCGAATGGCGAAAATGTGTTTTTAACTGCGCCTGATGGAGTAACAATTATTGACAGCATTTCATACCCCCAAATGGCTTCGGATATTAGTTACGGACGTGCGTGTGAGGCCTGTGCTTCATGGCAATACTTTAATAATGTTACTTACTCTGCTCCTAATTTAGAACTTCCTCAAACACCAGAATTACTTTTCTTAAATGAAGTTCAACCCGAGAACACAGGAATCTATCATGACCCCGAATTTGAATATGACCCTTGGATTGAAGTCTACAATCCAAATTCGTTTCAAGTGAATTTGGGTGGATATTATCTCAGCGTAAACGGAACTCCTTCACAATGGCTTATACCAACCAACGAACCTTACAACACTGTAATTGCTCCGAATAGTTTTAAAGTTTTTTGGTGTGACAACGATCTCGCTTTTGGCGCAACCCACTCGCCTATTCTTTTGAGCCCCGCAGGAGGTACAGCCACACTTACTGGGCCTGATGGATTAACTCCGGTAAGTTCACTCACATGGGGTGCTCTTTCCCCAGGCCAAAGCGCTGGTTGCTCAACAGACGGCGCACCAACTATCACCACCTTTAATCCGGCTACTCCGATAAACACCAACAGCTTAATTTTCATAACTCCAAAGCCTGTTGTTATAAATGAAGTTATGGCCGACAACATTGTAACATTCACGGATAACTATGGACAATTCGATGATTGGGTTGAAATATATAATCCATTGAACTACGATGTAAGTCTCGCCGGCTATTTCATGAGTGACGACAGCAACAATCCAAGAAGGTGGCAAATACCAGCAACATTCATAGACAGTGTCACAGTGCCTGCTCTAGGATGGTTAACCTTTTTTATTGACGACAATGGATCACAAGGGGTAAGACACGCAAGCTTTAATTTAAATAACAACACGGAATTTATTGGGCTTTACAGTCCCGATGGTTTAACACGCGTTGACGAAAAATATTGGCAGCATATGGATGCAGACACCAGTCTTGGTCGACTTACAGACGGAAGTCCTGAATGGGTAAACTTCATTGTCACTACTCCAGATTTCTCTAATAATCAGGGTGTCATAAGCGTTCAAGAAATGAATGCCTCTGAAAAAATATTTTCAGTTTACCCTAACCCAACCAGAGGCATTGTACAATGCTCGAAGAAAAGCAACATTCACGTCTATTCTATTCAAGGAAATTTAGTTGAAACCCTATACGGTGTATGGCAAATTAATTTCAGCAACTACGGCGCTGGAATTTATTTGGTAACAGATGAAGAAGGAAATAAATTAAGAATAATTAAAGAATAGATTATTCAACTCCCATGTATTTATGAATTTGAAGACCCACACGCCAGTGTGGGTTTTTTAGTACCCATTCGAAAATCTGCGGTAACATAACTTCCCGCTTATCCCATTCGGGTTGCATGAACCACTCGGCATTTTCGTTCATGCGAGAAGCCAATTCGTGAGACCAAGTCAAATCTGATTTGTGAAAAATGACCACTTTCAATTCATTCGACAATTGAAAATATTCTTCTAGCGGGGCTTTAAATTTCTTCGGCGAGAAAGTAATCCAATCGAATAAGCCCGTTAACTTTTGCGTTCCACTTGTTTCCAAATGAATTCGCATCCCCACATTTCGAAGCGCCTCTGTCAATGGCGCTAAGTCATGCATCGTAGGCTCTCCACCGGTAACAATTACCACCTTCACACCACTTCCAACAGCAGCTTCTACGAGCGTTTCGAGAGAAAGCATCGGATGTTTTTCTTTGTCCCAACTTTCTTTCACATCGCACCAAACACAACCTACGTCACATCCGGCCAATCGAATAAAAAAACTGGGAACACCTGTGTAAACACCTTCACCTTGAACACTCGTGAAGGTTTCCATGACTGGATATTTCACTTCAGAAGTCACGACTTAATTTTTCCAATTAAGTCGTAGTGCTCCGCGCTAACAATTTCAATGTCGGCAAAATCACCCACACGCAAATACCCTTCAGACTTAGCCACAACAACTTCGTTGTCTACTTCCGGAGAATCGAATTCGGTTCGACCGATGTAGTAATCGCCCTCCATCTTATCTACTAATACTTTGAAGGTCTTACCAACTTTCGCTTCATTCAATTCCAATGAAATGTGCGATTGCACTTCCATAATTTCATCGGCGCGCTTCTTCTTGGTCTTGGCTGAAACATCGTCGTTCAAAACAAAGGCCGAAGTATTCTCTTCATGGCTGTAAGTGAACACGCCCAAACGTTCGAAGCGCGATTGTTCAATCCACTTCAACAATTCTTTGTGATCGGCAGCCGTCTCGCCAGGAAAACCAGTAATCAATGTTGTACGAATTGCGATATTCGGAACCTTCATGCGAATGTCTTGAAGAAGCGCATCGGTTTTCTCTCTCGTTATGCCTCGCTTCATGGCTTGCAACATTTTTGTTGTTCCATGTTGAAGGGGCATGTCTAAATATTTACAGATGTTATCTCTTTCATTCATAACATCCAACACATCCATCGGGAATCCACTCGGGAAGGCGTATTGAAGACGAATCCAATCGATTCCTTCTACATCTGAAAGACGCTTCAACAATTCAGAAAGCGTGCGTTTCTTTTCAATGTCTAATCCGTAAAATGTTAAATCTTGAGCAATAAGCACCAATTCTTTGGTTCCATTAGCAGCCAAAGACTTCGCGTTCTTTATGAGCTGCTCCATTGGCGTGCTCACGTGCTTTCCACGCATAAGCGGTATCGCGCAAAACGAACACGGACGATCACATCCTTCCGCTATTTTAAAATAGGCGAAGTGACTTGGTGTGGTTAACAAACGCTCCCCAACCAATTCCGTTTTGTAATCGGCTTTCAATGTTTTCAATAAACGCGGAAGATCTCGCGTTCCGAAAAACGCATCCACTTCTGGAATGTCTTTTTCCAATTCTGGTTTGTAGCGTTCACTCAAACATCCGGTCACATAAAGCTTCGAAACATTCCCTTTCTCTTTCTCTCGTGCCCAAGCTAAGATTGTATTGATACTTTCTTCTTTTGCGTTATCAATGAATCCGCAAGTGTTAATGATTACGATTTCAGAATCGGTTTCTTCAGATTCATGCTCTACATCAAAAGCATTTGCTTTCAATTGCGCCATCATAATTTCCGAATCGAAAATGTTTTTCGCGCAACCCAAGGTTACTACGTTCACCTTGTTTTTCTTGAGGGTCTTCGTCTTCATTATTTTGTTTTTCCTGCGAATAAACTATCTACAAATTCAAATCTATTAAAGACTTGAAGATCACCAGCCTGCTCCCCCACTCCAATAAAGCGAACGGGGATATTGAACTGATCTGAAATTCCAATTACTACACCGCCCTTTGCTGTTCCATCTATTTTCGTAATGGCCAGAGAAGATACTTCGGTAGCTGCCGTGAACTGCTTTGCTTGTTCGAATGCATTTTGTCCGGTTGAACCATCTAAAACCAACATCACATCATGCGGAGCGTTCGGCACCACCTTTTGCATCACACGCTTAATTTTCGTGAGTTCGTTCATGAGTCCGACCTTGTTGTGCAATCGACCCGCAGTATCAATAATTACAACATCGGCATTTTTAGAAACGGCAGATTGAAGGGTGTCAAAGGCTACTGCAGCAGGATCTGCGTTCATCGCTTGCGCTACAATCTCAACATTTGCACGCTCGGCCCAAATTTTCAATTGATCAATAGCCGCAGCGCGGAAGGTATCTGCCGCGCCCAACACTACTTTCTTTCCTTGTTGTTGAAGTTGGTAAGCCATCTTACCAATGGTTGTGGTCTTACCTACTCCATTTACTCCAACCACCATGATTACATAAGGCATTCCATCCGTAGCTGGAATAAAGATTTCCTCGCTCTCCTCACCTTCATGCCCTACAAGCATTTGCGCAATTTCATCGCGTAACACTTGATTCAATTGATCGGAAGGCATTGATTTCTCTTGACGCACGCGCTCTTGAATACGCTTAATAATCTTTTCGGTCGTATCGGTCCCAACGTCAGATGTAATAAGAATTTCTTCCAACTCATCCAGCATCTCTTCGTCTACATGGGCTTTACCCGTAATAATACGTGCAAGCTTCCCGAAAAAACCTTCGCGGGTTCTTTCAAGACCAAGATCTAACTTGTCTTTTTTTTCTTTCGAAAAGAGGCGTTTAAAGAAACTCATAGTATAGGTCTAAAATAAAAAAAAGGCCTTTCCAAAGGAAAAGCCTTTTAACGTATTTCTAACAGCAATTAGCCTTTAGCAAACCACTCGCCGATTTTATCATTGTGTACAATTTCCTCTTTAAAGGAATATGATCCTGACTTCGCAGACTTGATCATTTTAATAACCTTCGTGTGGTTCTTACCACCACCTGTTTGCAGGGTCGCAACTACTTTCTTTGCCATGACTTAATCTTATTTGATTTCTTTATGAACCGTCATTCTCTTCAAAATCGGGTTGAATTTTTTCTTCTCTAAGCGCTCAGGGGTGTTCTTCCTGTTCTTAGTAGTGATGTAACGACTTGTGCCGGGTTTGCCAGACTCTTTATGTTCTGTGCACTCCATTATAACTTGTATTCTATTACCTTTCTTAGCCATTGTTGCAGAAATTGGACGGCAAATATACGTAGAATATTGAGAATTGCAACATTGATATTCATTTTTTTCACCTTCTCCTTCGCGCTACCTACCGAATAACCACAAATCTATGTTAATAAGACACGACACCCCTTGCTTTTTCTGTTGTTCTACTGAATAATTTCACACATCCATACAACTGTACATTTTGGCTAAAAAAAGAAAAGGCGAGGCGGACACCTCCGCTGAATTTGAAGATAGAAACGACCACTTACAACGCGACGAACGATCTTATCGTATCGCAGGTTTAGCTGTGCTGCTGATTTCGGCGTACATCGCCATTGCATGTATTTCCTATTTATTCTCAGGCGCTAATGATCAAGATATTTTAATAGGCAACGGACCTCAAAACGTTTCTTATCAAAATTGGATGGGCGGCCTCGGGGCTAATTTAGCCCATGGCTTAATGTTCCATTTCGCAGGCATTGCAGCGCTTTGTCTACCTTTTCTCACCTTGTTAATCGGTTGGAAATTTTTAACCGGAAAGCACCTCCTACCCTTTTTCAAGACCTTTCGAATTTGCGTAGGAATAATGCTCTTCGTTCCGCTCGCTGTTGGGTTTTTCGCTCATCATACAAACCCAATTCCATACGATCATATTGAGATTTCTATTAATGGATTGTTTGTTGGCGGATATGGCGTGGTAGCCACCTATTTCTGTGTCTCGCATTTAGGTTGGATAGGAACCTTGCTTGGAATTCTTTTCGTCGTACTCGTATTCTTCATTGTGAACTTCAATCATCACGTAGACACTTTCATGGCGCGATTGGCCGTGCTTTTCAGATCGAAAGCTAAGGCTGATACCTCGCGAAATTCTGAAGAAGAATATGAGGAAGAGGAAGTTCCTTTTCGTCCTGTTGTACACACGGAAGAAACTACCATTGAAGTAAAAGCCGAAGCGATACCAACCCATACACCAGAGCCAGAGCCAGACATATACGAATTCATTGCTGAAGAAGATGCGCCTAGGCAAACAACTTCCTTCGACTTCGACAATCCGATGGAACCACAACCGACTTTCGATTTAATTCCAGAAGAAGAAAAAGAATCAGATGAATTTGAGTTAAGCCCGACATCATCTGGAAATTCAACCATATTCGAAGACGACGACATGGGCGATTTAGGGATTGAAATTGCTCCGCTTGTTCAAGCTGAAGAACTGAGCTCCGACGAGATTGAAAGCACCGAGTTCGGTGAATACGATCCGAAGCTCGACCTTTCACGCTACCAACTTCCTTCCATAGATCTCTTGCAGAATTATGGAGGGAACGGTCCGCAAATCTCGAAAGAGGAACTTGAAGAAAATAAAAACCGAATCATTGAAACCCTCAATCATTACAAAATTGAGATTGCGAAGATTAAAGCTACCATAGGGCCTACCGTTACCCTTTATGAAATTGTTCCAGCGCCTGGCGTTCGTATTTCTAAAATCAAAAGTTTAGAGGACGACATTGCGCTTTCTCTTGCTGCTCTAGGTATTCGTATCATAGCTCCAATTCCTGGAAAAGGAACAATAGGTATTGAAGTTCCGAACAGCAAACCCGACGTGGTTTCTATGCGCTCGTTAATTGCAAGCGACAAGTTTCAAAATGCCGACATGGAGCTTCCGTTGGTGCTAGGAAAAACCATTTCGAACGATATCTTCGTAACCGACTTAACCAAGATGCCTCACTTACTTATGGCCGGTGCTACTGGACAAGGTAAGTCTGTTGGATTGAACGCTATCTTGGTTTCTTTGCTGTATCGTAAGCATCCTTCACAAGTGAAATTTGTGCTCGTTGACCCGAAGAAAGTTGAGCTTACCCTTTTCAATAAAATTGAAAGACATTTCTTGGCAAAACTTCCTGACGAAGCCGAAGCCATTATTACAGACACGAGCAAAGCCGTGAAGACCTTGAATTCGCTGTGTGTTGAAATGGACGAGCGATACGAATTGCTGAAAACAGCGGAGTGCCGCACCATAAAGGAATACAACGCGAAATTCATTTCAAGAAAATTAAATCCGAATAACGGACACCGCTTCCTTCCATACATTGTGTTGGTTGTAGATGAGTTCGCCGATTTGATCATGACCGCTGGCCGCGAGGTGGAAACACCAATCGCGCGTCTTGCTCAATTAGCGCGTGCCATCGGAATTCACCTGATTATTGCCACACAGCGTCCTTCGGTAAATATTATTACCGGAACTATCAAAGCCAACTTCCCTGCACGTATTGCGTTCCGTGTAACGTCGAAGATAGACTCGCGCACCATTCTCGATGCCGGAGGAGCCGATCAACTAATTGGGCGCGGAGATTTGTTGCTCAGCACAGGGAATGAACTCATTCGTTTGCAATGCGGATTCGTTGATACGCCTGAGGTACAGGCCATAACCGAGTTCATTGGAAGTCAACAAGGATACGCCCATGCTTTTCATCTTCCTGAAGTTGCTGATGAAAATTCAATGGAAATAGGTAATTTTGACAACTCGGAACGTGATTCATTGTTCGAAGAAGCAGCGAAGGTCATTGTGTTAAGTCAACAAGGATCTGCATCTCTTCTTCAACGCAAACTGAAATTGGGTTATAACAGAGCAGGCCGATTGATAGACCAATTGGAAGCTGCAGGACTTATTGGCCCATTCGAAGGAAGCAAGGCTCGGAAGGTTTTAATACCCGACGAGACATCTTTGGAACAGTTCTTGAAAAACCTGCGTGATTAATAAAAAACAAAATGAAAAATCTACTACTAGCGTTCGCACTTCTCGCAACGTTCTCTCTTCAAGCACAGACTTCTAAAGAAATCTTAGATAAAATTTCTACCAAAGCTAAATCGTGGGCAACCACCTCTTCAGACTTCAGTTCTGAATTAAGCAATCCGAAAACTGGAAAAGTGACCAAGCAAAACGGCACTGTTAAAGTAAAAGGAAAAAAATATCAACTCGCCCTTCCAGACTATTCCGTTTATTGCGACGGCGCAACTGTTTGGACCTACAATAAAAAATCGAACTCTTGCTCTATCGACAATCTTGCCGATGTAAAAGATGGCGGATTCGATCCCTCTGAGATGTATACCATCTGGAACAAAGACTTCAAGCATGAAATGAAAAACGCCAATGCCACTGTTGACGGCGTGTCATGTTATGAAATTGCTCTTTACCCAATAAACCCAAAATCTAAATCGTTTCACACCGTAACGTTGTACGTTGACAAGTCGAAAATGGAATTGGTAAAGGTGAATGTGAAGACACGCGAAAATGCAGATGTCACTTACAAGATTAAAAACTTCAAGGCAAATCCTGCTATCAGCGACGGCGACTTCAAATTCAACCAATCAGGATTTCCTGGGGTGAAGATGGTGGATAACCGCCTCTAAACAGCCAAGCTGATGACCCTTCGGGATGACAATCTTCGATTGATGACCGCCAGCGGATGACGCTACGCGATGGTAGAGCGTAAAATGCTCAAAGTCTTTTCTTCTGGAGAATTGGGTTCGACTTGAAAGTCGTATTCCCAGGAGGCGAATTTTGGAAGACTCATGAGAATACTTTCCGTTCTTCCTCCGGTTTGAAGACCGAAGAGCGTTCCCTTGTCGCACACTAGATTAAATTCAACATAACGACCTCGACGAAGCAATTGCCATTGCTTCTCTTGTTCGGTGAAATCCAAGTGCATGTTGGCTTCAACAATAGGTAAATAAGCCTTGTTGAAGGTGTGACCTACGGCATTGTTAAACGCCCAAAGTTCTTCCATTGATTTCTGTTCGGCAGGCTTTTGATAATCGTAGAAAATTCCACCTACACCGCGTGTTTCTTTTCTGTGAGGAATGAAGAAATACTTGTCGGCCCACAACTTAAATTCTTCGTGATTCATGCTGTGTGTATCACAAACGTTTTTCATTTCAGCATGAAAAAAATCGCGCTGATCTTGATTCACGTATATCGGAGTTAAATCAATTCCTCCACCTATCCATTGGTCTCCAGCATCGCTCTCGAAATAGCGCACGTTCATGTGAACTATTGGAATGTGTGGGGAAAATGGATGAATAACGAGGGACACTCCCGTTGCGAAAAAGGTCTTCGCGTCGGGATGCATTCGATCTTTCATCATGGCTGGAACAGGACCTGTAACGGCAGAAAAATTCACACCGCCTTTTTCAATTAAGGAACCATTCATTACGCGTGTTCTTCCTCCACCGCCTCCAGTATGCTTCCATATATCTTCGTGAAAATCGGAACCGTCGAAGGTTTCCAATGCGGCACAAATACTGTCCTGAATTTCCAATAAATCGCTAACAACCTTTCTCTGAAATGGTGTTAGGCTTATTTCGATTTGTTCTTCAATCCCCATCTACCGTTCATTTTTTGAACCACGTTCACGTATGCATTTTCATATCCGGTTTTTGAACCCGTCTTAAAAAAATCAAATCCCATAAATATTAACCCCCGGCACTCGACGTCGTTTAGATGATTGTTCAAATCCGTTCCGAACATCGCAAGACCTGTTCCGTAGAACAAGATGACATCGTGCATAATTGCAGAATACTCATCGGGTTCGGCTTTGAAGTTTTTTCTGTATTGTGCAATCCATTTTAAATGATCCATGTTGTAATAATCCAACATCACTGATTTGGTTCCTGACACTTTAGATGAGCCCTTTGAATCTGATTTCAATTTATCATCGGAAGCATAACTATCTCCACCAATAATATTTATATCTAAACCCGTTAGTGCAGAAGAAACCGATGCGCTTAGCTTTTTATCGGAGTTCATGTCTAATACAACTACCTTTTTACTCTGACCTTTTACGAATTCGTTGAGTTTAACAGCTCCATTCGTCACATCGAACATCATTAGTGAATCCAAGCCACCATCGGCAAATCCAGCCTTTGCCGCAGACATTGAAAAATTATCTTTGCCCTTTCCGTAGGCACCTACAATTATTGCATTTGGAAACTCTCGTTTTGCATAGCCCGCTAAATAATACCACTGTGAATTCGAACCAGGATAAGCTTTACTCATGTGTTCAGACAACAACAAAATCTTATTGGTAATCTTTATGGGCACAACCAAATGTGAGTTTCGACCGCTTACCCATTTCGCAACTTCAACCAACGGATCATTGAATAACGGACCAATAACTAAATCAACATCATTCGCTTCTAATCGTTCAACAGCCCTTGTCCCACTCGCAGTGCTATTTCCCACATCGTAAATACTAATCGTTGCCCGAACGCCATTTTTATTCATCGCACTTTGCGCCATGACTGCACCTCTGTACATGTTAACCGCCACGGAACGAAGCTTTGCGGATCGCTGATCCAAGGAATCGGCATTCGCCTTAAAACTTGA
This sequence comes from Flavobacteriales bacterium, assembly GCA_044239865.1. Lineage (GTDB taxonomy): Bacteria > Bacteroidota > Bacteroidia > Flavobacteriales_D > Sanyastnellaceae > CAIZGX01. The sequence continues at coordinate 96,511 of JBIIAO010000001.1, read as the reverse complement.
AAACGGTAACAACAAAGCAATGGAATACATGTCCTTTTTCCTTGGCGCAAGACTATCAGGAACCTGAATAGGCACTTTCGAAGAATCTCCGTCAAGTTGAACAACTTCAACAAATGAAGAGTCTATGACTGCTGGAACTGGCACTTCGACTTTGGCGTCAGCCGGCAAACAAACTTTCTGTCCAACCTTCAAAGCTGGAGTTAAGCCCGGATTTAGTGATTCAACCTGGGCAACTGTTAAGCTATATTTTTTTGAAATTCCAAAGAGTGTTTCTCCGCTTGAAACCACGTGATAATTCTGGCAATTCTGCCCGAAGGAAAAACCTGCAGAAAAAATTATCACAAAAAGCAACAACAGTTTTCTTAAAAAAAACGTCCGAGTTAATTCCATTCAAATATCTTTAATTGATATAAAGGTAAGAATTTTTATTCCCATTCTATCGTTGCAGGTGGTTTACTGCTAATATCATAGACCACGCGGTTCACACCTTTTACTTTATTGATGATGTCGTTACTCACTTTCGCTAAGAATTCATAAGGCAAATGCGCCCAGTCTGCAGTCATACCATCGGTGCTGGTTACAGCGCGCAAAGCCACTGCATTTTCATACGTGCGCTCATCGCCCATAACGCCTACACTCTGCACAGGAAGGAGGATTGCGCCTGCTTGCCAAACCGAATCGTAGAGATTCGCTTCTTTCAATCCATTGATCCAAACAGCATCTACTTCTTGAAGCACACGCACTTTTTCGCGGGTGATATCTCCTAAAATTCGAATGCCCAAGCCTGGACCTGGGAATGGATGACGAGATAAAATTGCATTTGGAATTTCAAGCTCGCGCCCAACTCTTCTGACTTCGTCTTTGAACAACAAGCGAAGCGGTTCAACCAACGAAAGCTGCATGTAATCTGGAAGTCCGCCTACGTTGTGGTGACTCTTGATGGTCTGCGAAGGACCTCCTGAAACAGAAACCGATTCAATCACATCTGGATAGATGGTGCCTTGTCCAAGCCATTTCGCGCCTTCCACTAATTTGCTTTCCGAATCGAATACATCGATGAATGTTTTGCCGATTGCTTTTCTCTTCGCTTCTGGATCTGATAAACCTTCCAAAGCGTCGTAGAACAGTTCGCTCGCATCTACGCCTTTTACGTTCAATCCTAAATGCATATAGCTGTCGAGAACACTTTCGTATTCATCTTTGCGCAGCAATCCGTTATTCACGAAAATGCAATACAAATTCTTTCCAATGGCTTTGTGAATAAGCACTGCAGCAACGCTGCTGTCTACGCCGCCGCTTAAACCAAGGATTACTTTATCGTCTGCTAATTTTACTTTCAGATCGGCAATGGTTTCGTCGGCGAAAGAAGCAGGCGTCCAGTCTTGTTTGCATCCGCATACATCTACAACGAAGTTCTTCAGCATGACTCCGCCGTCTGTTGAGTGGAAAACTTCCGGATGAAATTGCACTCCAAAAACAGGTCTGTCTTTGAAAGCGTATCCTGCTACTTTCACATTCTCTGTGCTGCAGATAATATCCATGTTATCGCCTAAACCCGTAATGGTGTCTCCGTGCGACATCCACACTTGTGAATTGTCGGGAATACCTTGGAATAAAACATGATTCGATTGATGACTAATTAAGTTCGCACGTCCGTATTCGCGGTGTGTGCTTCGCTCTACTTTCCCTCCGTTCATGTGTGCCATCAGCTGCGCGCCGTAGCAAATTCCCAACATGGGTAAATTCGGATTAATATCGAAAACCGCAGGCAGTGGAGCGCCTTCTTGGTGAACACTGTATGGACTTCCAGAAAGAATTACACCCACACAATTTTCTGGAATTGAAGTAACCTTGTTCCAAGGCTTAATTTCACAGTAAACGTTGTGCTCGCGCAAGCGACGTGCAATAAGCTGCGTGACTTGCGAACCGAAGTCGAGGATAAGAACTAATTGATGCATGCGCGCAAATTTACGATGTAAATTTGTAGTCATGGAAGAATTATTACCGTTGTTGAACAACTACAAGTTAGTCTTGGGATCGGGCTCTCCGCGAAGAAAAGAATTATTAGCAGGCATGGGCCTAACCTTTGAAGTTCGCGTTTCCGATGTTGACGAAAGCATTGACCCATCTTGGCCCTTGAGTGAAGTGGCGAAGCATTTAGCAGAGCGGAAAGCGGAAGCCTTGTTGAAAACCGCTTCGGCGAATGAGTTGGTGATTACAGCGGATACCGTTGTTCATGTTGAAGGAACTTTGCTGAACAAGCCTGCAGACTTTGAAGAAGCATTGGCTATGCTGAAGCAATTGAGTGGAAGAAGTCATGAGGTATATACGGGGGTGTGCGTCTGCACTTCCACCTGGAAACATTCGTTTACCGATTGCACGAAAGTGACCTTTGCAGAGATGAACGAATCGGAGCTACGCTTTTACATTGAGCATTACAAGCCCTTCGATAAAGCAGGAAGTTATGGCGCTCAGGATTTTATTGGTTTAGTTGGAATAGTGAATTTGGAAGGAAGTTATTTCAATGTCATGGGATTGCCTACGCACAAGGTCTATGCAGCGTTGAAGGAGCACTTCGGGTAGGATTAGAAAAAAAATTTGAAATATAGGAATGTCGGTTTACATTTGCAATCCTCGTAAAAGAGGATCAGCCGTTAGGAAAGGTGGGTGAGTGGCTGAAACCAACAGTTTGCTAAACTGTCGTACGGGAAACTGTACCGGGGGTTCGAATCCCCCCCTTTCCGCGAAAATTATGCCGACGAAATGTCGGCATTTTTTTTTCTAGAAGATTATTCTTTTTCATTCAGATGAATGAATCTTTCAGTCGGGGTGAATGAATCTTTCAGTCGGGGTGAATGAATCTTTCAGTCGGGGTGAATGAATCTTTCAGTCGGGGTGAATGAATCTTTCAGTCGGGGTGAATGATTATTCACCCCGATGGGATTATCTTTATGACTATGAAAAATTTACTTCTAATTATTTCAATTTCTTTATTCACTGTTCTGTCTCACGGACAAATTACCGATTTCGAGAAATTCAAACAGCAGAGAGAAAAAGAAATGAATCAGTTTGAAACCAAAGTCAATCGAGAGATGGACTCGCTGAGAACGGCGCATGACAAGGCCTTTGCGAAAATGTTGGAAGGCAATTGGAAGCGAGAAGATCTTTTCCCCTCCAAGCCTGCCAGCGATAAACCTAAACCAACGGCTCCGCCAGTGTTTAAGCCGGATGCAGGGCAGGATGATAAGCAAGATGACAAGCAAGATGTGATACAAGATGCGGAGGAAGATATGATACAAGATGATGAGCAAGATGTGTTACAAGATGACAAGCAAGATGCGATACAAGATGCTACGCAAGAGGATAAGACAGAGGAGTTGGCATTTAACAAAGCATTTCAATTTAAGAGTGAGAGTTTGTTTGGGAATGAGTGGAAAATGATTTTAATTGCGAGTAAGTGGCCGACGTTGAAAGGCAATCCAGATCCGAGTTCAATTACGGCCTATTGGAAGAGTTGTTCCGAAAAAGAGTATGATTTAATGCTGGCGTATTTCAATTACCAAAAAAGTGAGTTTGGACTTTCAGATTGGGGAGTTTACCAGATGGTTCAGGCGGTAGCGAAAAATAATTTTTCGAGTAAAAACAATCAGAATTTATTCTTGTGGTTTACGTTGGTTCAAATGGGTTATGACGCTCGAATTATGTATGGCGAAAATCAGATTGTCCTTACGCTTCCCTTTAACGACATGCTTTACGGCAAATCGTATTTTGAATTTAACGGGCACAACTATTTCATTTTAGAAGCGAAATCCCCGAGTTCATTGTACACCTATACTTCACAACATGAAAGCGCGAAGAGTCTATTTACCTTAGCAAACACGCCTTCAGCAAAGTTTCCGGAAAAGTGGACCGATCGCGGATTCGATTTTAAATTCAATCGAAACACTGAGCATGTGTCTCTTCCTTATTTAACGTATCGCACCACTTTCGACGCGACGATTCCTCAAACGGAATTGGATTATTATTTCGGTCAGCCTTTACCCGCTTCCTTCAAAGAGAGACTGCACAAAGCTCTAGATGCAAAACTTCAGTCATGCGGAAGTGAGCGCGAAAAAGTTCGTTATTTATATGCTTTGGTTTGTCAAAGCATACCCTACAAAACAGATCAGGATCAATTTCAATATGAAAAATTCTGTATCCCTGAAGAAGTCTTGGCTTATCCGTTTGCCGACTGCGAAGACCGCACGTTTCTCTTGAATGCGCTTGTTACAGAATTGGTGGGAGTTGAAACCATTGGATTGAATTATCCTGGTCACGTAGCTATGGCGGTTCGTTTGAAAGAGCAGAAAAATTCAGACGCCATTATTCAATACAATGGGAAAGATTACATCTATTGCGACCCAACGTACATTGGCGCAGATGTAGGAATGATGCCGGAGTCTTATCGCGGGGTGAAGCCGGTTGTGATTAAATAATCAATAAAAGCACTTTATTAATAGCGTCGGGATGAATGTTTCTTTTTCATCGGGGTGAATGAATCTTTTAGTCGGGGTGAATGAATCTTTTAGTCGGGGTGAATGAATCTTTTTCATCGGGGTGAATGATTATTCACCCCGATAGGATTATCTTTATGACTATGAAAAATTTACTTCTAATTATTTCAATTTCTGTTTCACTGAATTGCATTTCACAAACAGTGCTTTATTCGGAGAACTTTAATTCGGGATTCGGGAGTTTTTTCGTCAATACTCCCGATATGAGTTCCGCTGTGGGTGGATACAACCAATGGTTAGTGAATTCCGTTTATGCAGGAGGAACCTTTGTAGAATCTTGCGTTGGCTTTGACGTTTCTATTCCTAATACGAGCAATCAACCTGCCTCTATAACCGGCTATCCGCAGAGTGGCTATATGCACATTGCGAGCACAGATGCTTTGAACAGTGGCGTGAGCTGCACCTCCTTTCAAGCCAGTGATGGTGGTTTACTTTGCAACGGCGATGAAACGTATTTCGCTAAAATGTCGGCAGATGTTTCTACCCTCGGCCAAACGGGAGTTTCCTTTTCATTTTACTGGCTGTGCAGTGGGTCTGTTTCCAATTACGGAGAAGTTTATTACAGTTTGAACGGAGGATTGACGTGGAGCCTTCAAACGGGGTCCTATTACAATTCTCCAAACTGGACTTTAGCAACACTCACCAATCCGCAGTGGGATAACCAATCACAAATCAGATTTGGTTTTCGTTTTGTGAACCAGCAATCGTTTAGCGCTGCTGATCCTGCTTTTGCAGTTGATGAATTAAAAGTTACAGCGGCAGGAAACGCTGGAAATGTTAGTACTCAGATTACCGGTGTAGGTGGAATATCTTTTTGCCCGGGGTCTTCGTTCGATGTGAATTATGGTGCTACGGGAACATTCAATTCCGGCAATATTTTCACCGTTGAATTGTCAGATGCATTGGGAAATTTCTCCGTCTTTCAAGAAATCGGAAGTATTGCAAGTACATCTGGAGGCCTTATTAATAGCACCATTCCAAATGGAACGGCACCGGGAACGAATTACAGAATGAGAATTCGCTCTAGCAATCCCAATTTCGTTAGTGCTGATTTCGGAGTGAACTTTACCGTATTGCCTGTCCCTCCCGTTGATTTCATTTCTACTTCCACAGGAAATAATTTGGAATATTCTTTTGGTTGCAGTAGTTCGGGTTTCATTGATTGGCAATGGAATTTCGGTGATGGCGGCTTGGGTAGTGGTGTTACAATCAACCACACATTTATTTCATCAGGCGTTTATCAAGTGTGCCTCGAAGCTACCGCATCGAACGGTTGTATAGCCACATTGTGTAAGCCCTTGATTGCGGTTTCAACAAGTTTGGATGAGCTAGCTCTAACGACCAAAGTATTTCCTAATCCGTTTACAGATCGTCTGTTTGTTTCTTGGGAAGGCCCACGAGAGCATTTTGAAATATTCGATTTGTGCGGCAGAAAGATTCTTTCTCAGAATGTTTTTGGCAACTCCACCGTTCTTGACTTGAGTCATTTCAACACGGGTGTTTATCTTTTAAGAGACAATCTTGGTCGTTCGATTTATGTTGTGAAGGAGAATTGAATTAACAGCAATCACCTTCGGTGATCAATTGCTACGCAATCAATCTTTCAGATCAATCACTGCGTGATCAATTCTGCGAAACAATCGCAAGGAACTACGTTATTGGAACTTCGTTATTAGAAAACTTTCAGTTTTATTCCTACTTCGTAATTGGAAAATCGGAGATTTTTTACATTCACATTCTGAAGCAGAATCCATAGTGAATCAGCGTTTATTATTTCACTAACGAATAAACAGCATATAACCTGCATATAAAAGTTGGTGACAATCTGAAATACTTGGATGAATTTTGCTTTAATAAAAAACAACATAAAATTTCATGTTGTACTTAAGTGAAACTTCATTAATTTTGTATGGAACAAAATAAAAAATTCAGAAAAGTAATTTTCTATAAATCCTATTTCGATGACTTTTTAGTTGCTCAAAGTGTAAAGGTTAAAAAGAAAATTATTTGGACCATAGAACTCATTGAAGACCTTGAAATGGTACCGGAGATTTATCTCAAACACCTTGAAAACACCAAAGGTTTGTACGAAATAAGGGTTCAACAAGGAAAGAACAACTATCGAATCTTTTGCTTCTTTGAAAAGGAAAAACTCATTGTTGCAACAACTGGATTCTACAAGAAAACGCAAAAAACTCCGATTAAAGAATTACAATTGGCATTAAGAATAAAGGAATATTATGAAAAAGAAAAACACACAAACCCTAAGTGAAATCAAAGAGAAACACTTTGGGAAAAGAGGATCAAAAAAACGCGAAGAACTTGAAGCTGGATATGAACTTTTTAAAGCGGGTGTTTTGATTCAACAAACGAGACAGCAACTCGGAATGACCCAAGAAGAACTGGCCATTAAAGTTGGAACCACGAAATCTTACATTTCTAAAATCGAGAACGATCTGAAAGAAGCTCGAATTTCAACCCTTCAAAAAATAGTGGAACTTGGGTTCGGTGCGAGATTGGAAGTGAACATCCTGTTTTAATTCCGCTCATTCCCTTTGTCCTACTCATTCTGATTCTATTTTTAAGAAAGAGAATGAAGAAATGAAACATTAGGAGAAACTTACTAGAAAGAGAAACAGTAGGAGAAACAGAATGAGTGTTAACGAACTGCGGGCAAAACAAGCCGGAATCCGTTACAGTAATATCCATAGTCTTGTCCGTCACAAATACGATGCGTAGTTTGACAATTACGTACCTTAGCGCACCAGCCACCACCACGAAGCACACGACTTTGTCCAGATCCAGGACCCATTGGATTTATCTCTTTAAAACTAACGTAGTTACCGTACAAATCTGAACACCATTCCCATACATTTCCAGTCATGTCATAAACTCCAAGTTCGTTGGCTTTTTTACCACCCACATTGTGAGTTTTACATTTGCTGTAATCTTTATCTGAATTCACAAAATTCAAGCCGTTCGACTCATTTATATCATTGGTTTTTCTCTCACTGTTATCAACATGCCAGGCTACAGAATTTATATCGTTCGATCCACTGTAGGTATAGGCCTTACTGCGCTTGCCGCCCTTGGCTGCATACTCCCATTCCGCTTCGGTTGGTAGTCGATAGTTCTTTCCTGTTTGTGAATTCAACTTTCGTATGTATTCTTGAGTACCGTTCCACGAAACTTGTTCGACTGGACAATTTTCACAATCTTCGAAATAACTAGGATTACTTCCCATTACTGCCTTCCATTGGGCTTGCGTGACTTCATACTTTCCAATATTATAAGAACTCAAAGTAACTGAGTGAACGGGGCTCTCATCTGAGGTTCCCGAATTACTTCCCATCTGAAAAGTGCCGCCTTCAACGAAAACCATTTCGTGATTCAACGGGTCTTTTTGTGCAACAGCAGATTCAGCTGTTCCAATAAAAAATAATATTGCTGTAATTACATGTTTCATTTATTCGATCAAACCTGCGGTGTTAGATTTTGAAATTTATCGGCAATAAAAAATAAGACTTTATCGGCTTACCATTCTGCATAGCCGGTTTGAACTTTGGTAATTGTTTGCACACGTCTATTACAGCTTGTTCCAATAAATGTCCTCCCGGGACTCCTCCTTCTATTGTTATGTTTCCAACTGTCCCATCGATTTCAACATCAAATTTCACAATCACCCTCCTTAATATTTCATTTTCAGCAGGAGCTTCTGGATAGACTATATTTTCTGAAATAAAATTCAATATGACGATCTCTCCTCCAGGAAATTCGGCTAGTTGTTCAGCATAGTAGGGCACCCATTCTTTTACAATCTCAATTGTGTTTGATTGATTCACCGCTTTCGGCTGATCTTCGATTGGAAGAACAAGACGGAACCCGCTCCAAAAGCTACTGTAATCTGGAATGTTCCCATCCCGAAACGCAGTTAGACATTCGATCGGATCGCTCATCAAACTACCTCCGCGAAGCACACGGGCTAAAGCCGATGAAGCACCTGTTGGATTTGTCTCATTGTAGCTGTTGTATGGGCCGCGCCAATCGGAACACCACTCATTAACATTGCCGGTCATATCGTAAATACCTAATTCGTTGGCTTGTTTGCTGCCCACAGCATGAGTCTCATGCCCGCGGTTGTTGGTATACCATGCAACGGAATCCAAATCGTTTGAGCCAGAGTATGCATATCCATTGCTATTCTTGCCTCCTCTGGCCGCGTATTCCCATTCTGCCTCTGTGGGCAAACGGTAGTATCTCTTGCCTGTTTTAGCATTTAACTTTCGAATAAAATCATGCACATCATCCCAAGACACCTGCTCAACAGGGCACTGATCACAATCTTTGAAATAACTTGGATTACTTCCCATTACAGCTTTCCATTGGGCTTGGGTGACTTCATATTTTCCAATATTGAAGGCACTTAATGTCACCGAGTGAACAGGCTTCTGATTTTCTTCAATAGAATTACTTCCCATCTGAAAAGTGCCCCCTTCGACAAAAATCATTTCATGTCTCAGAAGGGATTCTTGAGCTCCAGCTGTTCCTATTATTCCACTAAAAAACAACATTATTAAAATCAAATATTTCATTTGAATGTATTTTTATTAAAAACAATTTAAAAAAACAAGGGAATTACTTGTTAGATAAAAACAGAAATTATGACAAACTTATTCCATTTTTGGCAACAAGGTAATTAATCAACAGGCAAAACAAGCCGGAACCCGTAGTCGCTGAACCAGTAGTCTGGAAAGTTCCCATACCGAAACGCAGAGCGACAGTAGTAAGCACCGTCGTCCCCCCTGCCACCGCGAAGCACACGGGCCTTACCCAATGAAGCACCCGTTGGATTTGTCTCACTGTAGCTGTTGTATGTGCCGTACCAGTCGGAACACCATTCCCAAACATTGCCAGTCATGTCGTAGACACCCAATTCGTTGGCTTGCTTGCCTCCGACTGCATGCGTTTTAAATCCACTGTTTTCTGAATTCCAAGCCACAGAATTTAAGTCGTTTGACCCACTGTAGGTATAACCCTTGCTACTCTTGCCTCCCTTGGCTGCATATTCCCATTCCGCTTCGGTTGGAAGACGATAATTCTTACCTGTTTGCGCATTAAGCTTTCGAATAAAATCCTGCACATCATTCCAAGACACCTGCTCTACAGGGCACTGATCACAATCTTTGAAATAACTTGGATTGCTTCCCATTATAGCTTTCCATTGGGCTTGCGTGACTTCGAATTTACCTATGTTGAATGAACTTAAAATTACAGTGTGGACAGGGCGTTGATCATACTCTCCTGTTTCGCTTCCCAATTGAAAAGTACCACCTTCAACAAAAACCATTTCGTGATTCAAGAGATCTTTTTGTGCAACAGCAGATTCAGCTGTTCCGATAAAAAATAGTATTGCGGCGACTAAATGTTTCATTTAAACGAAGTTTAAGTAAATATAATAAAGTTCACATCACCTTCGGTGATCAATCACTTCGTGATCAATTCTGCGAATAAATCGCAAGCGATCCAAGGAACTGCGTAATTGGAAAACTTTCAGTTTTATTCCTATTTCATAATTGGAAATTCTTCGAATTTATTCCTATTTCATAATTGGAACTTTGTTGTTGGATAATTACGAAGTAGGAATTACGAAGTAGGAATTACGAAGTAGGAATTACGAAGTAGGAATTACGAAGTAGGAATTACGAAGTAGGAATTACGAAGTAGGAATAAAATCTACGATTTTCTGATTACGCAGTTCCTACCCTTTCTTAACTTGTCTGTAAAAAAACATCACAATCAACGGCGAAAACAACAACTCCGCGAACAACGCAATGAATAGCGTTAAGCTTACGAGAAGACCTATGTAATGCGTGCCGAGGAAGTCGCTGAAGATTAAGGTGAGGAAGCCGCCGCTTAGGATGAGTGTGGTGACAATCATGGCCTTTCCTGTTGTGAGGAAGGTGCGCTTCACGGCGTAGTTCACGCTTAAGCCTTCACCCAATAAACTGCGCACTCGAGCTAAGAAATGTATCGTATCATCTACCGCAATTCCAAAGGCTATGTTGAAGATGATACTGGTACTCACTTTCAACGGAATGCCCGTGAATCCCATGATTCCAGCAACAATCAACAACGGAAATAAATTCGGAAGAATAGTCAGCGGAATCATTCGCCAAGACTTGTAGACAATGCCCATAATGATTCCAATCACCAACACACTGATGAGCAAATCCCAAACAGTGTTCTCGATTAAGCTACGATTGTTCACGTCAATCAAATGAGCCGTTCCGGTGATTTTTCGATTCGATAAATCGGGACAATTTTGATCCATGAACGCAAGTAACTTTTGATTGCATGAATCGAAATGAAGTCTTCCAATATCTCCAACCTTTCCGCTAATGCGAAGGGTTCGGGTGCTGTCGTTGTAGGCCATTCCTGTTGCGCGAGCAATGGGTCCTTGCTGCAACAATTCTTCAATGGCTCTGATCTCTTTCAGACTGTCTGGAATGACATAATATTCTTCCATTCCGAAATTCAATGTCTTGTTCGCTTCCTTTACCAATTGTGCATATCCGAGCATGGCTCCTACTCCGTATTCATTGCGCAAATACAATTCCAACGTGTCTAATTGCTTCAACACTTTCACCGATTGAATGGCAGAATCACTCGGCATAATAATGCCCAATTCAAACGGACGACAACCCGCGAATTCCTTTTCCATGAAAGAAAATTCTTGCTTCAACACATGGTCGTCTTTTAGGTCTTCCAACATCTTGTTGTCTACCACAATGGTTGAAATTCCCCAAGCGCTTAATCCAAGCACGACAATTCCACTAATCCAAATCGTCTTCCGCTTGCGAAGCACCCACATAAAACCGTTGTGTAATTTCGATGTCCAAAAATCATCTGACATCGCGAAGTCGTTCATGCGTTTGGGCTTACCTAAAATCAATATGGCTGGAAGAAGCGTATAGGTCAGTCCGTAGGCCAAGAGCACTCCAACAGCTGTGTAAATTCCAAAATCAGAAATCGGTTGAATGTTCGAAAACACCAAAGTGAAAAATCCGATCGCCGTCGTTAATGCAGTTAAGAAAGTGGCCAAACGAATGCTCTTAAACGCATAACGAATGGCTTCAATCTTCTCCTTCCCTTTTCGGAGTTCTTGCATGTATTTCGTGAGGACGTGCACAGAGTCGCTCATTCCAACTACAAAGAGAATCGTGGGCAGGACAGTGAGCATTAGATCTAAATCTTTGCCCATGATCTTCAAGAATCCGAGCGTCCAGATAATGCTCAACAGCACCACCGTTGTTGGAATAATGATTCCCCAGCCGCTTCGGAATGCGATGAACAAGAAGATGGTGGTTAATACTAAACTGATTGAAATGAAGAGCACCAATTCTTTGATCATGAGCTCTACATAAAGCGTCTGGCCTAGCGCGCGACCAATGACGTGCGATTTTTTAAATTGAAATTTATTGACTTCGTCTTGAATGTTCTTTGAAAGTTCGTCGCACTTTTCCTTGCTTAACATTTGCGTATGCTTCATGTTAATGGCCACCGACTTTCCGTTCGTTCCGAAAAAGACGCCTACGTATGATGGCGAATTCCAAATGCTCACGGAATCTTGCTTGAACGATTGAACTGAATTCGCAGAAAGCAAGGGCGTTTCAAATACCCCGCCGAACAGGGGATCTAAGGCATAGGTCATTAACGAAGTCGGACCCACACATTCTTCCACATTTGGAATGGCTTGTAATTTTTTCGTCAACGAATCAACGTGAGAAAGAAAAGTAGAATCGAAAATGCTTCCTTCGTTTTCAAGTGCAACAATGAAGAAGTCGTTGTCTGTTTCGAATGACTTTCGGAATTCTAAGAAATATTCGGTTTCAGGATCGTTCTTCGGGAAAAAGTCTTCGAAATCATAATCGAACTTCAATTGTGAAATCAAGTATATGGAAGTCATGGTTCCCAAAGCAATGAATGCTATGGAAAGCCAAGAAATTCGAACATCAGACATTTTCATACTCTTCCAACAAACTTCATTCGAAAAGGTTTTCTACAACCCATTATTTAATGAAGGCACTTAGCCTTGTTTTTTCCTTTCGCAATAATTTCAAAGCACTCGCCTCTTCCCCCTTCAACAAAAATTGAATAGCTTCTGCTGTGTTCAATTCTTCTCTCGAGTGAACCGGTTCTTCCAACAACTTTAAATCTGACTTCAATAAGAAATCTTCCCAAGTGGTCACGGCTCGCTCCAACCCTTCCAACGCAAAGTGCATCTCATATACCCCGCTCGCCTGAAAGACCTGTCTGAATCCAAGACTCATCGCTGCTTCCAAAGCACGCAGATTCTCTAACCACGATGTTCCTTCAACCCACATTGCCTGAGACAACTTAACCTCTTCCACATTCAATCCGAACGTAATATCGGTTGACCATTCTTCAATTTTCTTCAGATGCTTCCGGCGCAGCAAACGAACCCCCATGCGCGAACGAAAGAGCTTCGCCTCCTCAAATGCAGCGTTGTAAAGGAACTCTTCTAGCTCCTCTTCAGTGGCCACATCGTACTTTAAAAGAATAGATTCTCGCATAACCGAACAAAGCTATTAAAGTTGGTGTTATTTTTGTTTTAGAAATTTCACGATGAGAAAAATACTATTCGCCCTTTCGATACTCCTCTGCAGCGTTGCGGCTTTTGCCCAATCTCATGTCATTTCTGGAACTGCCACCTACCCCAACGGGACATCCATTCGACTTTGGAAAACCACAGGAAGATCTCTCGATGTAGCCGATTCTACAACAATAACAGCCAACAGTTTTATATTCAAAGGAAATTATGGAGAAGGACTTTACGCCCTCGGCCTCACCCCTTCCAACATGGCCATTATAGCCATGGACAATGCTGAACCAGAAACAGTACTCGCCATTCAGGGCGCTCGCTGGGACAGCGGTATAACATGCAAGAAAGGAAATAGAAACATTCTTTGGAATGAATATGTAAAGAAGGAAAACGAATTCACTCAGAAGAAAAAGGCGTTGAACATTCGTTGGAAAAAGGACAAGGACTCAACCGCAGAAAAAGAGTTGACAGATCTTGAAGCGTCATTCAATGCTTACCAATTGGAATGCATTCAGCGTGAAAAGCAAACAACAAAAACATCGTTCGTTTCGCAATTGATCGATTGGAAACGTGAGCCATCTAAAGACAAAGTAAAATATTGGGATAATCTAAACTTCAGCGATGCACGTGTTGTTCACACGACAGTCTTGAATGATCGTATTCAAAATTTCATGCGTCAGTTTAGCAAAGGAACCGAAAGCGGTTTCATTGATTGTATTGGGCTTCTTACCGAAAAAGCCCACGCTAACGAACGTGTGTATGAGTATGTATTGAATGAAATGCTCACTGGATTTTATGAAAGTGGAATGGAAAACATTACGCTGTATCTCATGGACAATTTCATCAACGACGAATCGTGCGGCGACGATAATTTCTCGAATGTCATTAAGCGAAACGCTGAAAGCATTGAGCGTGTAGGCGTCGGAAAGACACCGCCGAATATCACCGGAAACGACCTGAACAATGTTGCCTTCGACTTGAAGAAAACATGTGCTTCAAATCAATACACCTTACTCATTTTCTGGAGCAGCTGGTGTAGCCATTGCAAAACAGAAGCACCGAAAATTGCTAAGTTGAGTAAAGATTATGCTGGAAGGAAAATTGCCTTCGTGGGTTATTCGGTAGACAACGATGCGAACGCATGGAAACAAGCGGTAACCGAAAGAGAATTCACCTTCACCAATTTATGTGGAATGAAAGGTTGGGATTCGAAAGGAGCGAAAGACTTTCGCATAACGAAGACTCCGGCGTTCTTCATTCTAGATAAAAATATGCGCATTGTAACTAAGCCTAAATCTCCCGAAGAGATTGAACTATTCTTCAAGCTTTCAAAATAAATTCCGTTCTTCTTCGACAATTAATTTTTCTTGAAATCCGACAAGATAAACTTCTTTCTGCGCACGTGTTAGAGCGGTGTAAAACCAGCGATTCAATTCCAATCCGGCCATCTCATCGGTAAGATATCCTTGATCTACAAAAACACACGGCCATTGTCCCCCTTGCGCCTTGTGACATGTGATTGCATAAGCGAATTTCACATGAAGAGCGTTGTAATACGGATCTTTTTGAAGCAGTTTTCGAAGTTGTCCAACAGTGGATGCATCTGGATAATCGAGCGAGCAGACTTGCCAGAGTTCTTGCATCTTCGCCTTTGACAATTGAGCTGACTCTTCCCAAATGGTGGTGCACAAAAGTATCACTTCCATCTCGGGCATTTCAGGGTAGTCGGCCATTTTCACAATGGCCTTGCAGAATCTGAAAGCCCCTCGTTCTTCGAATGATTTTATTCGATGAATATTTAAAATATCTCCGTTGGCAATGAAACCCACTTCCTTCGATTCTTTTTCATCGAGCCAGAAATAGTTGTTCTTCAACACCATCATTCGGTCTCCCGAATTAATCTCTTCTTCGTTACCTAAAATTCTAGAACGCACCTGTTGATTGAACAGATTCGCACGTTTGTTGGAACGAGTAATGATGACCAAATCTTCAATGCCATATTCTTGTAACGCTTCCTCTACAACCGGCTGCATGTCGGTGTCTACACGATGAATGTCATTGAAATTCAAGGTGGAAAATTGCGGCAATTCGTTTCCTTGACTCACAATAAGTTCGCGCAAGGAAGTGGCATTGATTAAAATTCCTGAGCCTTCTTTCTGACGAATGACTTCAAGCAATTCAATGGCTGCAATGTTCAGCGAGTAATTGTCGCGCAAGCCTTCCATATTTAACGCTGGACTTAACGGACAACCGACAGGAGGAAGCTGTGCCGTGTCTCCAATAATGACCAACCTGCAGCGCTCTCCGCTATACACATGAGAAAGTAAATCGTCGAGTAAACTTCCTGCATCGAAACTATCCTCTGAAAAAATAACGGTGTCTTGTCCAATCATGGAGGCTTCATCGACAAAATAAACCGTATCGATGTTTTCGTTTTCTCTCAATTCGAACCAAACGCGACCGCTGCGATCCATGCGCTTCACATAGATTTCCTTGTGAATGGTGCTGGCTTTTCGGTTGGAATAATTTCCCAAAACCTTCGCTGCTCTTCCGGTTGGTGCTAAAAGCACTGCATTAATGCGATGCTCAGCAAGTGCGTCTACCATGGCTTTCACGCAGGTGGTCTTTCCGGTTCCCGCATAACCTTTAATCATAAGTGCCAAGCGCGCCTTCTCGGAATACATCATTCGCGCAAAGGCGTAGAAGAGTTTCTTTTGTCCTGCTGTGGGAGCAAAAGAAAAATTCTGCAACAGTAATTGTTCGAATGCGGTGTGGCTCATGATTTTATTCTCGCTTGCAAAGAAAGACTAAGCGCGGCAATGATGTAAATTAGCTGAGAAATTAATTATGCGTATTTTTTCAAGATGAACACTGAAAACTTTCAAATTCCGACGGCTGTTGTAGAGAACAGCGCTCGTCTGCATGCCTCTGTGCATCTGGAATCTTTCTTTGTTTCCATTGCTTTCGCTCAGCCGGAAGATGGCGTTGTCATATTTACGCATAACCAATCGTTTCCGATTGGAGAAAGTATTCCTTTCGCAGAAAGTGTTGCCTGGCTTCAAAAGCATTGGCCCAGCGCGGTTTTCAAGAAGACTATATTATCTGTTGAACCTCTTGCCTTCAATCTTATTCCGAGGGCTATGTTTCAAGAAAATGAAGTTGCGAATTACCTTCCTCAAATAACATCGAATGAATTCTTGGCTTATCGTTTCAACACGCAACAAGATGTTGTAGTTGTTTTCGCAACGCATTCGTCTGTTGTGAATTTGGAAAGATTCATTGCTGGCGTTGAAATTCTTGCTTTGCCTACTCTGCTTCTTCCCGGCCAACGCGCGCATGCGAGTTTGGTGCAGTCGAAAGCCACACTTTGGGTGGGAAAGGAAAAACATTATTTGTGTCTTGAAAAAAACAATGCCTTGGTGTTGTTGAATGAATACGCCGGAAATACGGCCGAAGATATTTTGTATTTCTTAGCGAACGGATGTATTCAATATGGAATTGATTTAGCAGCTTTGCCTGTTTTTGTGCAGGGAACACATTTCGATTCGAACTATGTTGAAGTTTTTGAATCGTATGTCCGCAACGTTCAGTTCTCTGAAAACATGCAAGCGAATTCGTTGAACGACCTCTGGAAATTGCATATGCTATGCGCATAATTGGCGGCGAATGGAAAGGTCGCATCATTAAGGTAGACAAGTCGTTTACAGGAAGACCCACTACCGATTTCGCGAAAGAAGCGTTGTTCAATGTGTTGCAGCATTTGGTGGAATGGGACGAAGTTTCGCTCATGTGGGATTTGTTTGCAGGAACAGGAGCCATAAGTTTAGAAGCCGCATCCCGCGGGGTTAAGCGGGTGATTGCGGTGGAAAGCAGTCCAAAGCATTCAAGACATTTGCAACAAGTGAAGCGTGACTTTCAAGCCGATGGAATGGATATATTCACAGCGGATGTCCGCACTTTTCTTGGAAGACAGACCGACTTACCGCAAGTTGTATTCGCTGATCCGCCCTACGATTTACCTTGGTTGAAGGAATTGCCTTCGTTAATTTTCGAAAAGAAAACGGAGCAATTTCAACTCTTGATAATTGAACACGGGAAAGACATAAAATTTGATGATAGTCCGTATTTTTGGCAAGCACGTAGTTACGGACATGTGCATTTTTCATTTTTTAAAATCGAAAACAAATGAAACGCATAGCAGTATTTCCAGGATCGTTTGATCCGATTACAACCGGACATGAAGACATTGTTCTTCGTGGAGCAGCGTTATTCGATGAAGTGGTTGTGGCCATTGGTGTGAACACGACAAAGAATTATTTATTTTCCTTGGAGCAACGAATGGCATTCGTGGAACAAACATTTGCCGGGCATGCAACTATTCGTGTGGCGAAGTATGAAGGATTGACCGTAGAATTCTGTAAATCTATTGGAGCAAAGTATATTCTTCGTGGATTGCGCAACAGCACCGATTTTGAATACGAGAGCACCATTGCGAACATGAACAAAAGCATTTCAGATGGCATTGAAACGATCTTACTCGTGACTGCTCCCGAGCTATCGCATGTTCAAAGCACTGTCATTCGCGAGATCTATAAAAATAACGGCGACATTTCTTCGTTCCTTCCAAAAGGAATTCAGTTATGAGAGCAATTGCCATTCTATCGTTTCTCGCATATTCACTTCTTCCCACGCTTTATGCACAAGAAGCAGAAATAAACGGCTTCGCTAATTTGGCCAAAGACTCGAAGGTTTATGCCTTCGAAGTGAGTGATGGAATTACAAATCTACCTTCGCTTCTGGCGGAAACACTGGGAGATGAAAACGGTAATTTCAATTTTAATATCCCCGTAAAGAAAACGAAGTCGCTTCTTATTTGCACGGGTAATGCAAGAACTCGAATTTGGGTTGACCCGAAACAAAAATACAAGTTAACTTTTCTTCAACCCGATACCACACTTACCCAAAATAATTTCGTACAATTTTGGGAATCGCGTGTTGAGTGCGAGTCTAATATTGCCACCAATGCGCTAATAGGTTTAATTAACAATCAAATTACTGATTTCATTTCGAATAACGCCTATGAATATTTACTTTTAAAAAGCAATACCAGCAAGGCTTCAATAAAAAGAATTCGAAATAAAAATCCTGAAGCAGACTTAGTTAAATTCAGTGAAACGCCAGATTCAACAGTAAAAGCCCAGTCGAAATTTTATGAGTCATTAACCACATTTGAAGAGACCATTAACAGCGAATGGAAAGACGTCTTGAAAACAAATTCCTTCATTGAGAATTATCTTTTTTGTAAAATAAGCCAGTTAAAATTGCTAACTGCTGTTGCAGATTCTTACGAGAATATGTCAACGCGAATAGACTTAAGCAATCCCGCATTTTGTGAGTGGATGGAAATATTCGCAAACTCATACCTGCAGCCGAATTTGAGCGGAGATGAAAAACAGAAATTCGAATTGCTTTTGGAGGAAGGCACAAATACCGAAGAAATCATCAAGTTGCTCAATTCCGAAAACCACTACAACTTAGCACTTGAAGAATTGATTTTTCTGACCGCACTGCGAAATAAGTACTATTCTGGTGACTGGTCGGCATCATTTGTTTCCAGATTGAATCAGAATGTTATGGGAGATTCCAAATTCGAAACTTCCAAGGCACTTTCAAAAAATCTTGAAAAAGAACTTTCAAAAAAAGAACAAACTGAAATCAGTGATTTCACGCTAGTTGATGACCAAGGGGAAAAGTGGATTTTCAGTGAACAATGTGATAGAAACATGTACCTCTATTTCTTTCGCTCGAACAAATCTTCTCAGCGAGATTTGGCCTTATTGAACCAACTTTCAGCCAAATACAAAAATGATTTCCGCATCATAGCCATTGGCATGCATAGTACCTATGCCGATTACTTGAAAGCCGTGCAACCCTTGAAGTTATCTAACCTCACTACATTGTACGGCGGAAATGACTATAAAATTTCCAACGAGTTGGAGATTAAAACCGTTCCATTTGCCATTCAGACCAATTACAAAAAGAAAATTTCTTTCAATTACACACCCTTGCCTTCCGAAGGTATTCAGCTAAAATGGGAAGAGATTATTCGGAAGAACAAGAAATAACAAATGTTCTACTTATTGTACAAATTACATTATTATATTGCAGTCTAAACCTTAAACCAAAACAACATGCAAAAAGCACCTAAAGGCGCATTGGCAACCTTAATTTCGATTTTCTTTTTCTGGGGATTCGTTGCAGCTAGCAACGACATTTTAATTCCTGTGTTTAAGAAAGCTTTGAACCTTACTCAAATGCAGTCGCAGTTAATTTCATTTGCCTTCTACGTAGCTTATACCGTTGGATCACTTTTGTATTTTGCTATTTCGGCAATCATGAAGCGAGACATTTTAAATTCGTTGGGGTATAGAAACGGATTAGCGCTTGGACTTTTGATTTCCGCATGCGGAACCTTGTTGTTTATTCCAGCATCGAACACCGCATCTTTCGAGTTGCTTATTTCGGGATTGTTCATTGTTGGTCTTGGATTTTCACTTCAACAAATTGCTGCGAATCCGTTAGCCATTCAAATGGGAGATCCAGCAACAGGGAATCAACGTTTAAGTTTAGCCGGTGGAATTAACAACGTTGGAACAACGATAGGGCCTGTTATTGTATCGTTCGCAATCTTTGGCGGAATAGGATCTGGTCCAACGACGTTAGACTTGAAAGCGGTTCAAATTCCATATTTGATTTTAGGAGCTGCTTTCGTTTTAGCAGCAGTGATGTTTAAGTTCTCTTCTGTTCCAGATAAAATTGAAACTGTGAAGTCTGCCGACGACAATGCAAGTTTACTTTCTATTTTGAAGTACCCACAATTGTCAATGGGTATGCTTGCAATCTTTTTGTACGTAGGTGTTGAAGTTTCTACTGCAAGTAACCTTCCTGAATTCATGA
The DNA here is from genome assembly GCA_044239865.1 of Flavobacteriales bacterium. GTDB lineage: Bacteria > Bacteroidota > Bacteroidia > Flavobacteriales_D > Sanyastnellaceae > CAIZGX01. Next base: position 76,378 of record JBIIAO010000001.1, on the reverse strand, counting down.
AGCAAAAATTGGGAACCGAAGAGAGCGCCATTGCTCCGTTTGTTTCTTTGTTCTGGGCGAGTTTAATGATTGGACGTTGGACAAGTGCTGCAGGATCTTTCAATATTTCACAATCGTTGAAAAGCAAATTGAATATCATACTTCCGTTCGCTGCTTTCGGAATTTTCATGATGGTGAATGCCATTGCGGGGCATCCTGTAGCGAACTTCTATCCGTACTTGGGTTTAGTGTTGGTACTAATTGTAGCAGATAAAATAAGTGAAGGGAATCCGATTAAGCAGTTGCTCATGTATTCACTTTTGGGTATTGCTGCCTTGTTGGTTGGAATTTTCGCATCTGGAATGATTAGCGTATTTGCGTTCATGTCTGTTGGATTGTTCTGCAGCACATTGTGGCCGTGTATTTTCACACTTGGAATTGCAGGACTGGGAAGTAGAACGAACACAGGATCGAGCCTTTTAATTATGATGATTATGGGCGGTGGTTTTGTTTCTGTAGCACAAGGTGCTTTGTCGGATGACGCTGTGTTAGGCATTCAGTATTCGTACTTCGTTGGAGTTGCTTGTTTTGCATACCTAGCCTTCTACGCTTATCGCGTGAAAGGAATTTTAAAGAAGCAGAACATTCAAATCGGTGAAATGGCCGGAGGACATTGATGGAAAAAGATTTGAATGCGCTTCAAGCGCAAGTTGATGAATGGATTAAGACTGTTGGCGTTCGCTATTTCAGCGAGCTCACCAACATGGCTATGCTAACCGAAGAAGTCGGTGAGGTCGCTCGCATCATTGCTCGCCGCTACGGCGAGCAAAGTGAAAAAGAAAGCGACAAAGCCAAAGACCTTGGCGATGAAATGTCCGACGTTCTTTTTGTACTGATTTGCCTCGCAAATCAAACAGGAATCAATTTGCAAGAAGCCTTCGAAAAAAATATGGTAAAGAAAACAGAGCGCGATGGCACGCGACATTTGAATAACGACAAATTGAAATAGTTTCAACTTCGTTGAAATAAATAAGGGCCTCCTTCGGAGGCCCTTATTCTTGCAGGTCACCCTGCTCCGCCGCAAAGCAGAGAGAGTGTGGTTACGCGTCGATCTTCGCGTATTTCGCATTCGCTTCAATGAACGCTCTACGAGGTGGAACCTCGTCGCCCATAAGCATCGAAAATATCTGGTCACACGCCGCAGCGTTGTCAATGGTAACTTGACGTAATGTTCTTGTCGTTGGATCCATTGTAGTCGTCCACAATTGCTCAGCATTCATCTCTCCAAGACCCTTGTATCGCTGAACGTTAACACTTGTTTCAGAACCGGCTCCTCGCATTTCTTTAACCAACGCATCGCGTTGTTCTTCAGTCCATGCGTATTCACCTTTGTTTCCTTTCTTTACTTGATACAACGGTGGGGTTGCGATGTAGATCATTCCATTATCAATCAACTCTTTCATGTGACGGAAGAAGAAGGTTAAAATAAGTGTCTCAATGTGAGATCCGTCTACGTCGGCGTCACACATAATCACAATCTTATGGTAACGAAGCTTCGTAATATTCAATGCTTTGCTGTCGTCTTCAGTTCCTATGTAAACGCCTAAAGCGGTGTACATATTCTTGATCTCTTCGTTTTCAAGAATACGATGCTGCATCGCCTTCTCCACGTTCAAGATTTTTCCACGAAGTGGCAAAATGGCCTGGAACACACGGTCGCGTCCTTGCTTAGCAGTTCCACCCGCCGAATCTCCCTCGACTAAGAACAACTCAGATTTCTTCGGATCTTTTTCAGAGCAGTCTGACAATTTACCTGGCAATCCACCTCCAAACCCTACTCCTTTTCTTTGTATAGTTTCACGCGCTTTTTTCGCGGCAATGCGCGCTTGAGCTGCTAGAATTACTTTCTGAACGATAGCCTTCGCTTCAGTTGGATGTTCTTCCAAATAGGCTTGAAGCATTTCACTTACCACTTGAGATACAGGAGCAACAGCTTCCTTATTTCCCAATTTAGTTTTAGTTTGACCTTCGAACTGAGGCTCTTGAACTTTAACAGATACAACTGCCGTTAATCCCTCGCGGAAGTCGTCTCCAACAATTTCCACCTTCGCCTTTTCCAACAAGCCACTTTTGTCTGCATAATCTTTCAACGTTGAGGTTAATCCGCGCTTAAATCCTTGCAAGTGTGTTCCACCTTCGTGGGTATTGATGTTGTTTACATACGAGAATACATTCTCGTTGTAAGAATCGTTATACGTCATGGCCACTTCTACCGGAATAGAACCGTCTGTGCGCTCCATGTGAATAATGGTTCCAATGATTGTCGGACGACTCTCATCTAAATACTTCACCATTTCAATCAATCCTGCCTCGCTGTAAAACTCTTCGGTTTTAAATGAACCGTCTTCGTTTACAACACGCTCATCTGTTAAGTGAAGACGAATGCCTTTGTTCAGGAATGAAAGTTCACGAAGGCGATTTGCTAATGTGTCGAAATTGTATTCCGCTGTATCGAAAATAGTATTGTCTGGAAGGAAAGTTACCGTGGTTCCGCGAAGTTCCGTGGTGCCTATTTCCTTCACTGGATACAATGCCTTTCCGCAGCTGTATTCTTGCACATACATTTTACCTTCACGAAAAACCTCTGCCTTCAACGCGATAGAAAGTGCGTTCACGCAGCTCACACCAACACCGTGAAGACCACCAGATACCTTGTAAGAACCTTTATCAAACTTTCCACCCGCACCAATCTTGGTCATTACCACTTGAAGTGCGCTAACGCCTTCCTTCTTGTGCATGTCAACAGGAATACCACGTCCGTTATCTTTAACCGTAACGCTGTTATCTGGATTAATGAATACATTGATGGTATCACAATGTCCAGCTAACGCTTCATCGATACTGTTATCGACAACCTCATACACCAAGTGGTGAAGGCCTCGAGTTCCAATATCTCCGATGTACATAGCGGGACGCATACGTACGTGCTCCATTCCTTCTAACGACTGAATGTTGTCAGCGGTATAACCGGGGGTAAGGGTATTTTCTATTTCTTCACTCATTCTCTCGTAGGACTATTAATTATCTAACTTTTTTATTTCAGATTGAAGATTGGGGCAAGCCCATTTTTTCAAGGTGACCAAAGTTACGAAAGGCCCATTGCTGTAGCAAAAAACGGGGGCCGAAGCCCCCGTTGTTTTATGAACATTTCGTTAACAAATTGCTACTTTAGAAAGAATAAGATGCCCCCATTGCCGCAAAGAAGCGTTGAGTCGGAATTCCGCTGTAAATAGCATATCGCTGCGCCAAAATATTATTGAACTGCAAATAAGCCGAAAGGCGCTCATTGTAGGTATAGGTTGTGCGCAAATTCACATCTACGAACGCCTTCATTTTATAAACATAAGCCAAGTCTGATTGCAATGCAGCGTCTCTTCCTGTAACAGGTAAAACCGACTTCGCCCAGCGCTCTCCGTAATAGATTCCTTGTAAGTTAAATTTGAACTTCGAGTTCAAATTATAAGATGCCTCAGCGGAAAACTGAAGATTTGGCAACTGCCATGCGTATTGCTGATTGGTTTCGAAGTACGAATAAGAACCGCCAACCTTGGCATTCCATTTCTTTCCACCTAACACCTCAAGCTCACCTTTTACTTTTGCAACACGTAAGTCATCGTAGAGAACACCTTGCATGTTTCCTCTCGAGAATAAGCTATCATTGAAGAAGAAAGCGAAATTTTCAATCTTATTCAATTCACCGCCCACACTGTAGTTCACGCGGCGCGAAATAGATCCATTCACACCACCGTAGAACTGCAACTTATTATTCTGATTCAGCAATTGTGGCTGAATTACCACGAATGGATTTTGTGTGTACAATCCATAATAAGTGGTTGGCGCCAATGATCCTTTAATTCCAGCGTAAGGCACAAACATTCCATCCAGAATGCTGTAGCTCACTTCCGCTTGCGGATAAAAATGCCCACGCTGCTCACCGCGAGATTGCATGTACAATCCCATTCCAATCTTCACCCGAAGATCTTTGTAAACCGTGTATGCTGTAGGAATGAATCGCACAATGGCATTATCAAATGAACGCGCTGCATTCAATGAATCGCCTTTATCGTATTCATTCGCCAAATCCGGAGACCAATTCACTCCTGTTGAATTGAATTTATTGTAAGTAATTCCAAACTCACCGCTGAATACTTCCGTCTTCACGAGCTTGCTTGCTCCGCCGCTTACATCAACAAAATGTTCGTTGGAATTAAACGCATCAGAAGCAAGGCGATATCCGGCCTTTCCCCACCAATTCAAATCGTTGCTATCTCTATCGAACGTTTGAATACCTAATTTTCCGGTGTAAACGTTCATCGTTTGTTTCAGCATAGAAAAATCAGGAAAATAATTCAACTGTGAAGAATCTATTCCGTACCAGTTTGTGACATTTCTATTCCAATTGACTTTAGCATCGACTACAGTCTTCTTGAAAAAACGCTTTCCCCATAACGTTGCATTATTCTCACTGAATGTGGTGGGAAGATCGGCGCCTGACAACACTTCGAAATTGGAATGAGCGCTTTGATGACCGTAGCGAATTCCCCAGTCTCCTTTCTTTGATCTTCCATCAGTGTAATATGCATCTACCTTGGGTGTAACATAGCTTCCAAATGAAACGTCTACCCAACCGTTTTGTAACTTTTTCAATTTTCCAACATTGGGAAAACTCGACGAAAGTATGGTTGCGGGTTGCGTAAACGAAATTAAACGAGTCGGAAGCATGTTGTACTTCATTAGCGAAGCATTCGTCTCCGTCTCAATAACGAATGGTTGATTGGAAATCTTATTTGCATCGCGCAAGAAAATATTCAAATCTCCCTCGAATGAAGCACTTTGAATAAGCACACTGTCTACTTGCGTATTGGGTTGCGCATTGGCTTGGACACAGACAAAAGCCCACGCCATTAACACTCCTATTTTTTTCAATTTATTCTTCATGGAACTCATCGTTTTGAATATTCTCATCGGTGTTATCAATAGGAATTTCCACAGCCCTTTGCGTCGGATTTTCCAATTCTTCTAAATCAAGTTTTTTCTGTTCAGCGCGCGCTAATATTTCCGGGTTTTTCGATTTGGAAATTACTGCGTCGATGGTCTTTCTAGCTTGATAGTAATCTGGTTTAGCCACATAAACATCGGATAGAAGAAGTAAAGCTTCAAAGCTCCATTTTTCAAATGACGCATACTTCTCAATTATTTTAAAGATCGATTTCTCAGCTTTTGACAATTCATTTGATTTGAATTCTACAAATGCATTTTGAAAAGCTGCTTCGGCAGCACCCTCTCCTCCACGCTTGGCAACTTCAGCATAATCTGACAATGCACTTGCAAACTCCTCTTCTTTCATCTTCATTCTACCTCTCCACAGATAAGCCTTCGCTCGATTGTCGGCATTAGCAGAGGCGTCTGCAATTACCTTATCTGCATACTCTCGGGCCAATCCCATTTCTTCAATGCTGTAATACGCAACAAGCAATGCCATTTGCGCGTCCTCAACTTTCTTCTTCGAAACAGCAGCACTTTCAATTTTTAATAAGTGTCCAATTGCATTCGCATACTCTCCTTGTTGAAGACGAATATCTGCTGCGTTGTTTAAAGCCTCTTCAGTGAAATCAGAGAATGGTAAAGCAATTACATTTTCATAAAACACAATTGCAGATTCTTTATTTCCTTCATTCTTGAAACAATCGGCCAATAAGAAGTTGGCTTCAGCCGCATGAACCGCCTGCGGATATTGTGTTAAATACGACTCAAGCTTACCCTTTGCCTTTGCGCATTCTCCTGCGTATGCGGGTGCCGAAGCTTTCGTGAATACACCTTCTTCAATTTCCAAAGCACTTACATCGGCAACCGCTAAATGAGTGATCTGATTTTGAAATTCAACATCGTCAATCAACACCGGTTTAACAATTTCTAAGGCGTCGAGAAGAATTATATCATTCCCGTAGTTGTTATACAGGGTGTTCCACGTTGACTTAACCTTCGCATCGTTTTCATCGTTGCGATAAATCAAACAAAGATTTACTAAAATTCTTCTTGTGTAATTGGAGGTGGGTTCGTCGGCCATGAGCTGGAGGAACACCGCTTTTGCTTCTGCATTCTTGCCCGCGGTGAGGTATGTTGTTCCGAGTTCAAATGCGGCATCTACCTTGAATTTCGAATTAACATCTGAATCCACAAGTGACTTCAATAAACTAATTTTACCGGAATTATTTCCTTCATAACCCTCGCACAATGCTTTTTGATAAAGGATGTAGTCTTTCTGTGCAGGTGTGCCTTTAGAGTAGCTTTCGATGGCCTGCTTATAACTCTTTGAAACGAAAAAGCAGTCACCAATTCGCAAGTATGCGTCACCTTTTTTAACCTCATCGGCTTCATTGGAGTCGACATATTTTCTAAACGCTGTGTTCGCATTCGCATAATAAGGTTTAGAAGCGTCGTAATCTTTTTGCGCAACACCTAGTTTGAAAAACGTATATCCCAAACTGTAATTCGCTAAAGCGTAATACTCAGAATTGAAGGCTGCCGGCTCGGCGATGCAGGCTTGATAATACTCCTTCGCCTTAGGGAATTTATTCTGACGATAATTAATTTCTCCCATCCAATATTTGGCTTGTGCCAATAGATAGGTGTTTATTGGATATTGAAGTGACCTTGTAAAAAACTCTTCTGACTTCGAAAAACTCTCTGCCTGATACAATTCCACACCGCGGTTAAATGCAACAATTTGGTAAGATGTTTTCGCACGAATATCTTTCACTTTCATTTTATCCAAGGAAGTCAATGCGCGTTCGTAGTTCCTGGTTTTCAAATACACATTCAACAAGAATTCGTAGGCTTCATCGTGACGTGCAGAGTTCGGATACTTTTCCAAATATCCTTCAAACGCTGAAATTGCTTCGTGAAATGGGTTGTAAGAAAGTTCGAACGCCAGTTTCGCGTAGTTGAATAAAGCGTCTTCTTGCACATCGAGGTTATGTGTTTGTTTTGAAGCGGCCTCGAACGCTGTTCTTGCGTATTCTTTTTGATCAAGCTTTAAATAACAATCTCCAATGTTATAATTGGCCAATTGAGACGTGGGAGAATCTTCCTTAGCGCAGTGTGAGTATGCATCTATGGCACGCTCGAAATTACTGTTTCGATAGTAGCAGAAACCCAACTGATAATAATCCTGCGCCAAAGGTTTTGCTGTTGACGACATGTGATATTTTTCTAAATACGGAAGAGCTTCTTGATATTTTTCTAACGTAAAATAAGCGTCACCAATCAAGTGTGCAATTTCTTCGTTCGCATTCGGATAGTTGTTTTTGATATTTTCTTCAGAGTTGATTAAGGGCGGCGCATAGGCCAATAATTCGTCAAAACGCTTCTGCAAATAATAGATCTGCGAAATGAAATAAGGCACCACGGATTTGAAATCTTTGTCTTCCTTCAACTTTAGAAAAGACTCCAATGCAACTTGATAATCTTTGTTGGTGTAAGCCAGATAAGCGTAGTAATAAGTAGCGGCCGCCGCGAATTCAGATTCCCCATCCTTTACTTTGGCAAAATCTACACGAGCATCTGCAAATTTCTTTTGATCGAATTTCACAAAACCTCGTTTGTAGTAGAAGGAAGGGCTCTCTTCCGCAAGAAGTTGTTTTTCCTCGACTTTATCGAACCACTCGAGTGACTGTTTGTAGGACTTGCTTTTGTATTTGAAATTCGCCAATTCCAAATACACACTCTGACACCAATGCGAATCGGGATGGTTTCTAACGAAAGTGGTGAGCAAGTATTCTGCATCTGGGTGAAATAGATTCATGGCGCAGAGACCTTGGTAGTAGGCTGCATCGGCTCTATAACCGTCGTTTCCAGATGTTACTGAAAGATATCGCTCGAAAGCTTCTTTCGCTGGAACGAATTTTTCATTTTCGAAAAGATTCAGTGCTTCGCGATAGATTCGCTCAGGCACAACCTTTTCGTAAGACTTTTGAGCAAACACAGAAGTGGCGCTCAAAAGAAGTAATACAAAACCCAGTGCAATTTTTCTCATAGTCACAATTTGTCAATGTGAAATTACCAAGACCACTTTCGTGAGCATGGGCTATTTATGAAACTTGCGAACGAGCAATTGTTTATGGATATTGTTCAGGGATTCCACTCCCCCGCCCCTTGGCGAACAACCACTGGATTCAATCCGGAAAAATCTACGACCGTAGAAAGTAACATTTTCGAAGAGTCTTCAAAGAAAATTTCAGCCACATCGTTAGACCAGTCTTCTTCAAGATCGATGGCTTCAAGCGGATATTCTTCTGCGTTGGCTTTTCTATGAACAGAAGAAACCACAAGGGGTTCACCCAGTTGGGTAAGCACGCGTTGAAGAAAATCGTGATCGGGAACACGAAGACCAATGGTGGTTCTGCGTGAAGTAAAAAGTTTTGGGACGAGGCTGCTGGCTTCCAACAAAAATGTAAACATGCCCGGCGTATGTCGTTTCAATGCGCGATAATACGGTGTTGAAATGGGCTTGGTGAATGTGGCTAAGTGAGAAAGGTCGTTGCAAACAATAGAAAAGCGCGCGTTATCTAAACGCACGCCTTTCAATTGAGCCATTTTCTCTATTGCCTTTTTATCTGACAACGCACACGCGAAAGCATAAACTGTATCTGTGGGAAGAATACAAACGCCTTGCTTGCGAATAATCTGTGCCGCTGTGTAATCAGCGTTGTTGTCTGATATGGAAATCAAAATTATTTCGCTTCAGCAGCCTTCTTGTGATCGGCAAGGAACTGAGCCAATCCAATGTCTGTTAACGGGTGCTTCAACAATTGCAAGATCACGCTTAATGGACCTGTCATTACATCTGCTCCAATTTCAGCGCAAGCAATGATGTGCATAGGGTGACGAACAGAAGCTGCAAGAATTTCAGTATCGAAACCGTAGTTGTCATAGATGGTTCTGATTTGTTCAATCAAATCAATTCCGTCTGTAGAAATATCATCTAAGCGACCCACGAATGGACTCACATACGACGCTCCTGCTTTCGCAGCCAACAAGGCTTGTCCAGCTGAGAATATCAATGTGCAATTTGTACGAATTCCTTTGTCTGTGAAATAGCGAATTGCCTTAATTCCATCTTTTGTCATTGGAACTTTCACCACGATGTTCTCGTGCAAAGCAGCCAAATCTTCCCCCTCTTTCACCATGCCTTCGAAATCAGTAGCAATCACTTCAGCACTTACATCGCCGTCCCCTACAATTTCGCAAATATCAACGTAGTGTTTCATTACGCGATCTGTTCCAGAGATTCCTTCCTTCGCCATTAAGCTAGGATTTGTGGTTACTCCGTCAAGAACGCCCAAGTCTTGTGCTTCTCTAATTTGATCAAGATTCGCTGTGTCGATGAAAAATTTCATGGTGTGGTTATTTTATTTGCAAAGTTAGCCATTCGCATGAGGAAGGTCAAACCGACTTTTCAACCAAAAGCACACACAATTTATTATGCTTTGCGTTGTTCTTCGTCGTGACTATCTTTGAAGCATGCGCAAATATCTTGTAATATTAGCTTTTGCCCTATTGGGAAACTCCTGCTATGCGGGCATGTTGCTTATTCCAATGGACGAATCGCAGCAGAACCACATTAAGTCATACGGCATTGCCTATTGGGTTTTGGAGCAAAAGCTTCCGATTGAATGGCTGCTGAATTATAGAGGTGGAAGTTTTCTGATGGAAAACATTCCAAGCATTCAGAAAAAATGCACCGAACGCGGGGTAAGTTTTCAAGTCATAGCAGACGCGCAAGTTCAAGCCATTTACCAAGAGATCGCCGATCCTGAAGTAAACATGGAAAAGGTAAAGTTGGAAGTGGCTCCGAAAATTGCAGTATACACTCCGCTAGGCAAGCAGCCTTGGGACGATGCAGTAACGTTGGTACTTACCTATGCTGAAATTCCGTACACGAATATTTATGATGAAGAAATTATAACTGGAAAACTCCCTGAATACGATTGGCTTCACCTTCATCATGAAGATTTCACGGGTCAATATGGAAAGTTTTACGGAGCATACAATATGGCGCCTTGGTATAGAGACGAAGTAAGAAATCAAGAGGCCACTGCTGCAAAACTCGGATTCAGCAAGGTTTCTGAGATGAAGCGTGGAGTAGCGGTTAACATTAAGAATTTCGTTACAGGCGGGGGATTTCTATTCACCATGTGCAGCGGTACAGACTCCTATGACATTGCGCTTGCGGCTCAAGGGACTGATATGGTGGAAAGTGTATTCGACGGTGACCCGAGTGATCCGAATGCGCAAAAGAAATTGAATTTCGCTCAAGGCTTTGCCTTTCAGAATTACAACATCATTAAGGATCCTATGGTCTATGAGTTTTCCAACATAGACGGAACAGAGGATCATTTGAAGGTGAAGGAAGAAAATGACTTCTTCACGCTGTTCGATTTCTCTGCGAAGTGGGATATCATTCCAACGATACTTACACAGAACCACACACAAGTTATTCATGGGTTTATGGGACAGACGACTTCCTTTCGTGAAGGATATATCAGAAGCGAAGTCACTATAATGGGTGAATCAAAAAACATCAAATGCGCGAAGTATATTCACGGTGAATTGGGCCAAGGGCAATGGACTTACTATGGCGGACATGACCCAGAAGACTACCAGCACCGGGTAGGCGACCCACCGACAGACCTCTCACTTCACCCGAATTCAGCGGGGTACAGACTTATATTAAACAACATTCTTTTCCCTGCTGCGAAGCGAGAAAAGCAGAAGACATAATTTTTTTTCAACTTATTGAAACCTTTTTCAATCTTAAGCGTTATTAATGACATAACGATATTCTTTCGTTATAAGTTTTAGTTAAGGTTTAGGTTAAGGTATTAAAAAGCTCGGAAAACGTTCCGGGCTTTTTAATGTTCAACATATTTTACAAACAAAAAGAGCAGCCGAAGCTGCTCTTTTCAAGTCAACATATATCCTTATTTCTTAGGATGTAGGTGGGAGTTCTTTCTTGAATAACCGAAGTAAATCAACAACCCAACTGCCATCCAAATAGCTGCAACTTTCAACGTTTGTAAATCGAGCGATGCGATCATGGCTGTGCAAACCAAAATTCCCAAGATTGGAACCAATGGAACCAACGGGGTTTTGAATGGACGCACAAACTCTGGGTTCTTCACACGCATAATCCAAACTCCAGCGCTCACCAAAATGAAGGCGAATAGGGTTCCGAATGACGTTAAATCACCCGCCACACTGCCCGGTACAAATGCCGCGAACAATCCAACAAACACGAATAAAATCCAGTTTGCTTTGTAAGGCGTGTTGAAGCGTGGGTGCAATTCACCAAATGCTTTTGGCAACAATCCGTCGTTACTCATTGAGTAGAACACACGACTTTGCCCCATTAACATCACCAAGATAACGCTTGAGAATCCTGCCAAAATAGCCACATTCACGGTTGTTGCCAACCACTCGTATCCTTTCATGTAAGTGCTAATCGTGTAGGTAACAGACGCTTCTTTTCCTAAGGCAGGATCACCGAAGTCTGACCAAGGTGCCACTCCTGTAAGTACGTGTCCGAATAGTATGTACAATATGGTACATACCACCAACGAACCTAAAATTCCTATAGGCATATCGCGTTTTGGATTCTTCGCTTCTTGCGCTGCAGTAGAAACCGCATCGAATCCAATGAAGGCGAAGAATACAATTCCCGCCCCACCCAATACTCCACCCCATCCCCAATCGAAGAACCCTTCGTGTCCTTTTACTCCTTCTGGGATAAGATAAGGCGTGTAGTGTGCCGGATTAATGAACTGCCATCCGATAACAATAAACACCAATACAATAGCCACTTTCAAGAACACAATGATTGCATTTACGAAAGCAGATTCTTTGGTTCCCTTGATAAGAAGCAAAGTCAACATAAATAGAATCACTAAGGCCGGAGCATTAATAATTCCCGATGATGATTGAACAGAACCGGCTAACGTTGGAAGCTTCTCCAATTGCTCTGCAGACAAAATCACTTTTCCGTGGTGAACAGACTTCGACAAATCAGGAATCAAAGCGATTGCTTGATTCATAGCGTCTCCGGTCAAGTATTTGATACTTTCAAACGGCGAGTGACACCATTCGTAAGGAATGGTTCCTCCAAAAAGATTATTCAAGTATTCGCTCCAGGCGATAGACACGGTAGCCGCACCCAGCGCGTATTCCATAACAAGTGCCCAACCGATAATCCAGGCAACTAACTCACCCATGGTTACGAAAGAATAAGCATAAGCACTTCCTGAAATAGGAATCATTGCTGCAAATTCAGCATAACATAGACCAGCGAAAGCACAACCAATAGCGGCAACAATAAATGAAAGGGTTACTCCATTTCCAGAAGCCTCCGCAGCTGCAGCTGCAGTTCTAACAAACAATCCAGCACCGATAATGGCGCCAACTCCAAGAGCTACCAACTGAAAGGCGCCCAACGTTCTCTTTAACGATTTCTCTCCGCCTTCTGCATCTGAGAGCATTGCGGTTAAATCTTTTTTCCTCCAAAGTGACATATTACAAGGTTTAGGTATTCCACAAATATAATGGATTCGAACAAAGTTCAGTTTAAGTGGTTTAAACTTTACAATAGAAAAAAATGATACACACAGAAAAAGAGCTGATTGCGATACAGATAGATGAAATGGGAGATCAGCACGTGATGACCACGATAGAGACGCCTATGAGGGAAGATGCTTTCTTGCTTAGCGATGAAGAAAAAATTGAAGAGATTGAAGAGAAATTTCGAGATATCATGAATATCATGGGACTTGATCTTACCGACGATTCTCTGCAAGGAACTCCCCATCGCGTTGCGAAAATGTACATCAAGGAAATTTTTTCGGGTTTGAATCCAGCGAATAAGCCAGCGGTTAAACTTTTCGAAAACAAATATCAGTACAAGGAAATGTTGGTGGAACGCAACATCACGTTCTATTCAAATTGTGAGCACCATTTCGTTCCGATCATTGGAAAGGCTCATGTGGCTTACATTTCAGGAGGAAAGGTTATTGGACTTTCTAAATTGAATCGCATTGTGCAGTTCTTCGCCAAGCGTCCGCAAGTGCAAGAGCGCTTAACCATTCAGATTGCTGAAGAGTTGAAGCGTGTGATGGAAACGGAAGATGTAGCGGTTCTTATCGATGCTGTTCACTTGTGTGTGAGCAGTCGCGGCGTGCAGGACTTCAACAGTGCAACTGTGACTTCGTCTTATTCAGGAGCCTTCAACAATGAAGCAACCCGCAATGAATTTTTGAAATACGTTAATCTCGACAAGTAATGAATTATCTAGTTATTGGCGGAGCGAAAGGAGTTGGTGCTGCCATCGTTGAATTGCTCGAAGCGCAAGGGAACACTGTTTATTTCACTTCACGTGAGGTGTCTTCCCACCCAAATAGTCTTGTTTGGAACATTGAAGACGAATCACTGAACCTTCCCGAAGGGTTAGTACTCGACGGATTGGTGTATTGTCCGGGTACGATTAACTTACTTCCTGCTCATCGCATTTCTCACAAAGTATTTCTTTCCGACATAAATATTAATGCCTACGGTGCCTTGAAGGCGACCCAGTTGGCTCTTCCCTATTTAAAAAAATCAGAGTCGGCATCTATCGTATTCATCAGCACGGTTGCGGTGAAGTTGGGCATGCCTTTCCACGCGAGCGTGGCCATGGCGAAAGGCGCATTGGAAGGATTGGGCAAAAGTTTAGCAGCAGAATTGGCTCCGAAGATTCGCGTGAACGTTGTTGCTCCATCGCTTACACAAACAGGATTGGCCGAAAAATTCATCAACACCCCAGAAAAAGTTGAGGCTTCAAATAAGCGTCATCCATTAGGCCGCATTGGCCAACCCAACGACTTGGCTGAAGCCATTTCTTTCTTGCTCAGTGCAAAGAGCAGTTGGATGACAGGACAGGTGCTTGGGTTAGATGGGGGGATGGGTTCGTTGAAGATGCTTTAATGCCGGAGGCGAATGTGCAAGCACGAATGCCGGAGGCGAATGCCCGAAGGGCGAATGTGCAAGCACGAATGTCCTGAGGACGAATGCTTCGCGAATGTCTTCGACGAGGGTTTAACAACGAAGTTCCAATTACGAAGTAGGAATTACGAAGTAGGAATTATGAAATAGGAATAAAATCTTCGATTTTCCAATAACGTAGTTCAAACAACGTAGTTCAAACAACGAAGTTGATTCGTACTTTCGCGACATAAAATTCTACTATGGCGCTTATTGAAGAGATGAACAAAAGTGGGAACTGGCTATTTCGTTGGCGCAGCTTTCTTCCTTTGGTATTGTATGTTTTAGCAGCTTCAGTTATCTGGTTTGAAATGGACACCGACAATCCACTGTTCGATAAATCGTGGGCTTGGACGTGTTTGGGCATCTCGTTCTTCGGACAATTGATTCGTGTTTTAACAATAGGATATACTCCGAAAGGAACTTCAGGAAGAAACACCAAAGAGGGTCAAGTGGCAGACGAACTGAACCATACCGGCATCTACAGCATTGTTCGTCACCCACTCTATCTGGGTAACTTCTTCATGTGGTTGGGTATTATTATGTATGTTGGAAACTGGTGGTTCACCCTTACTTCTTGCCTACTGTTCTGGTTGTACTACGAACGCATTATGTTCGCGGAAGAATTCTTCCTTCGAAATAAATTCGGAGATGTCTACATCAAATGGACAGAGAGAACTCCGCCTTTCTTCCCTCGCTTTTCTTCTTGGAAATCTGCACCCGTAGAATTTTCACTTCGCAATGTTTTGAAACGCGAATACAACGGCTTCTTCGCGGTATTCATTTCCTTCGCTTTGCTAGACGCACTGAAGAACTACGTACATTTCGGATATTTCGGTTGGAAGGAAATCCTTACTCCGTTTTGGCACACCGCTTTATTCAGCGGATTCATCGTTTTCATTGTTCTTCGTAGCCTGAAGAAATACACCAAAATTCTCAACGTAAAAGGAAGAGAATACAACGTGTAATGAAAACACTTTACATTATCCGTCATGCTGAAGCGGAAGATCTATTCGGTCAGCCCGACAGCTTCAGACCGCTAACAGAACGCGGAAACCTTCAGGCCTTGGCTTTAGGAAATCACCTCGGACAACTTCCAACAAACTGGATCGTGAGTCCTGCCGTTCGCACCTACTCTACCGCGCATGCGCTGAGTACCACGCAAAGCCACAAGCCCATTCTTCATTTAGAAAAAAGAATTTACAACGCTGAACTTTCAGACTTGCTAGAAGTCATTGAACTTCTTCCAACAGAATGGAACGATGTGGTTCTCGTTGGACACAATCCAGGTGTTTCGAACCTGTCGCAATTTCTAACAGGCATGCAGCATCCGTTTAAAAAAGGTGCGGTTGTGAAAATTGAACTCGACATAACGGAATGGAACCAACTGATTCAGGGCTGCGGAAAAGAAGACTTTTATTGGTTTCCTTAAAGTAAAGTTGCATCTGACTTAACAAATGGCTTAACTTTGTCTCCCGTTATGCAAAAAAAGCAAGCGGTATCCTCAAAACGTTCCAAATATATCTTCGTAACCGGCGGAGTAACCAGTTCTCTGGGTAAAGGAATCATCTCAGCATCTTTAGCCAAACTTCTTCAAGCAAGAGGCTATTCTGTAACCATTCAGAAGCTAGATCCCTACATAAACATTGATCCAGGAACCCTGAATCCGTATGAACACGGCGAGTGTTATGTAACCGAAGACGGTGCAGAGACCGACCTTGATTTGGGCCACTACGAGCGCTTCTTGGACATTCCAACTTCACAAGCGAACAACATTACAACCGGCAGAATTTACCAAAGCGTTATCGACAAAGAACGTCGTGGCGAATACTTGGGAAAGACCGTTCAAATTATTCCACACATCACCGACGAGATTAAGCGTTGCATTCAACTTTTAGGGAACGCACATGATTATGACGTTGTCATAACTGAAATTGGTGGAACCGTTGGCGATATTGAATCGCTTCCGTATGTTGAATCTGTTCGTCAGCTCATGTGGGAATACGAAGACGATTGCATTAACATTCACTTGACGCTTGTTCCTTATTTGGCGGCAGCTGGTGAATTGAAAACCAAGCCTACGCAACACAGCGTGAAGATGCTTTTGGAAAATGGCGTTCAACCAGACATTCTGGTTTGTAGAACAGAGCACGAACTCTCTCCTATCCTTCGAAATAAAATTGCAAAATTCTGTAACGTATCGTTGGATGCCGTTATTCAGAGCATAGATGCCGATACGATTTACGACGTTCCGTTTATGATGTTGGAAGAAAAATTAGATTTGGTTGTCTTGCGCAAGCTTGGCTTAAAGTCCAAGAAGAAACCCAATCTTAACAAATGGAGCGACTTTTTAACCAAACTTAAGCATCCGAAGAAGCGTGTTCGCATTGGTTTAGTTGGAAAATACGTTGAATTGAAAGATGCTTACAAGAGTATTGCAGAAGCTTTCATTCACGCAGGAACAACACTTGAATGTGCCGTTGACATTGAGTGGATTCATTCTGAAGGGTTAAATAATAAAAACGTTAAAGCGAAACTTACGGGACTAGACGGAGTGCTTGTTGCACCCGGATTTGGCTCTAGAGGTATCGATGGGAAAATTGAAGCCATTAAATTCGTTCGCGAAAACAACATTCCGTTTTTCGGAATTTGTTTGGGCATGCAAATCGCTACGATTGAATTCGCTCGCAATGTGCTTGGTTTGAAAGATGCCCACAGCACAGAGATGAAGGCCTATACGAAGCACCCTGTTATCTGCCTTATGGAAGAGCAGAAGAGCATTGTGAACAAAGGCGGAACCATGCGTTTAGGCTCTTACCCTTGCACCCTTAAGAAAGGATCTAAAGCACAAAAGGCTTACGGAAAAATAAATATCGAAGAACGCCACCGCCATCGTTTTGAATTCAACAACGATTACATGGAGAAATTCGAAAAGGCCGGTTTCAAATGTGTTGGGACAAATCCGAAAAGTGGATTGGTTGAAATTATTGAATTAGAGAATCACCCTTACTTCGTAGCCGCTCAGTTTCATCCAGAATACAAAAGCACAGTAATGACTCCTCACCCACTCTTCATCTCTTTTGTGAAGGCGTGTGTGACGACGAAGGCTTAATGAATAAACGTGAGCTGTAAGGTCTCTGTTTTCTTTCCATCTGGATTCGAGCAATAGACGTAATACATTCCTGTAGCAGGACGTTGTCCGTCGGTGGTTTTTCCATTCCAGAAAACACGTCCACCTTCGCTTTCGCCTTGAAACACAACGTTTCCGGCAGCATCTGTAATTCGAACACTGCTGCTATACGCTAAACCGTCTACCGAAATATTTCCATCAAATTCAGGCAAAACTGGATTAGGAAAAACTCGAACGTTTTTCATTTCCTGATCGAAAATCGTAGCGGTAGAAAAATAAGAAACCATTCCCTCTTCGGTTGCTATGAATACCTCGCCGTTTTCTTGAGTAATTGCAATATCTGAAATTGAATTGGTTGGAAGTGGACTGTTTTCTTGCGTAAAATGCTCAATTTGTTGCAACCCATCGGGGCTGAATAGATACACACCGCTGTTTCGTGTTCCAATCCATTTCCGATTTCCTCCGTCAATTTCAATACAAGTAATCGTTTCAGTATCGAGAAGCTTTTGAACGTTTCCGTCTTGTGTAATTAGTATAGGTTCTCCGTCTAATGGATCTTCAGAGAACAACGAAGATTGCGAGTAGAATACAGAAAGCCCTTGCAATGTTCCTACCCACACTTCCCCATCTAAATCTTCTATCATGCAATACACATCTTTATTGGCTAATCCGCCCGCGCCTTCGGCTTCCGATAAAAATGTAATGTCATCATCGGAAGCATTGGAAACTGTTTCATTCGGATCACGCACCACGATTCCCCTTCCTGCAACAATGGCCCAAATGTACCCTTCACGCGTTGGCATAATGTCTTTCAGCCAATCATCATTTGTTACATAAGGTGCGCAGGAATAAGCTATGAAATTTCCTTCGCGGTCAACCGCTTGAATAGGTTTCGTTGAATAACTGTTGGTTAACCACAGGACTCCATTCGGATCGAAAGCTACTCCGCCAACCCCAGTCCATCCGGGAGCCCAGGTAAAACCGGAACCTTGCAACGGATTGTTACCCGTTTCAACATTGTAGTAGGTTAGTGTTCCATCTGTTGCCCGTTGAATAAGTCCTTCTTCCCAAGAACCATAAAAAACTCGGTTGTTATTTAAGGGATCAATCGCCACGTCGGCCATGTCTGAAACTCCCGGTGTTGAATTTGCTCCTGTTCCCGGTAAATATGTTGTCCACTTGTCACCAACTCTGCCCGAGTAATTTCCATTCCGCCACAAATTTCCTCCGTAAGGAAATATTCCTCCGTGCGCTACCCACAGATTATTGCCATAGGCATTCATTTTTCTAACTTCAGCAGAAGCCGGACCATCTGGAAGTATTGTCAAATCTTGACCATTGCCCTTCCTTCCAACAAGTCCTCTCCCTTTATCAGCAACCCACAACGTGTTTTGCATGTCGCGAATGACAAAGTTTGGTGCAATTGCACTACCCTCTAAATCTGAAATATTATAGGCCAAATAAAGAAGTTCATCGTAGCAAATGGCCGCCCACTCGCCTGCTAAACACAAGTAATCCTCCGAGTTCCAAATGCGTCCAAAACGCATAGTTCCAAATTCAGAGAATACACTCCATGTTCCGGTACTCAAATCTTTCCTGTAAATTTTATCGTTCGCTTGATCAACGGTATGCACAAACAAATTCCCAGCGAATTCTGTAGCATCTGCATAGGCACCAGCAGTTGGCCAATCAGTCACTTCAGTCCAGTTTTGAAAATTAGCAAGGAATGGATTCGTTACGCTGGCTTTTAAAACTTTACTATCCGAGATAGCATAGATCTCGTTATTCAACACCAAGACGTCATTCACTTTTTGCTGTTCTCCATTTGGACCCAAGAAATAGGTCGAGCGAACTTCGCGCTCGGTTAAATCTATGACCACTACACCAAATCCCGTACTTAAATAAAGTAATCCGTTGTATGAAAGAATATCATAGATCTGTTTATCGCCAACAATATTGCTCAACTTAATATCGGGCATATTGAATTGAGAATCTTCCAACAACACATCGAGATTCCCGTTGGAATAGCCAACAATCACAGCGTCCGTATAGGCATCGTATTCCACTGCTGAAATTCCAACATCGCTCAAGCGGTTAACCTTCGACCAACGTTCTACTTCGAATGTTGCGGGGTTGTAACTAACAATGGCGTAGGGCGTTGCGGAATAAACCATGTTAATCTCATCGTAGCACACATCAATTACATTCCCATAAGGAAGGTGATCTCTCCATGTACCCGTATTGAATTGAGCAAATGCGTCTTGCGTAGCAAGGAGCGCAAGTATTAAAAACAATTGAACGACTCTATTTTTTTTCACGAATGCTCGAACGAATTTCTGGTTGTAGTATTGCCCTCTTTCTATAAAAGAGCATGCTTGCCAAAAATACGCAGAGAATGACCGAAACTCTTGAAATGAATACCGAAAAATAAGACTGCCTCTTTTATTCAAAAAAGAATTAGAACTTGTAGTCAACCTTAAAACGAAACGCCATGGCCAATGTAGCATCAGACGCACTCTTCGTATTGATCAAGAGTTTGAGCAAATCAGAGAAACGCTATTTCCGTCTACAACCCATGGCAGAAGATGGACAACACCGTGTTCTTTTCGATGCCATGGAAAAACTTTCCACTTACGACGAAGACAAATTATTCAAGCTTTTGAAGGGATCTCCAATTACCGATGCTATTTCAATCGCAAAGAATAGACTCTATCACGCCGTATTAAAAGCATTGGCCAGTTTTCATCACAAGGCTACAGCCCGCGCTGAAGTGATGCGTCTGCTTCAAAGTATCGAAGTCCTTTACATGCGTGAACTTTTCGAACAAGCAGATAAGCTTGTGAATTCTGCACTGAAAATTGCTCGGAAAAACGAACTCTCTGCCCTTCAATTGGAATTGAACGAATGGAAAGAGCGCATCCTTGAATCTTTGAACAACCCGGCAGCAGAGCGTTACGAATTGCTGAACGCTAACTATTCAGAAATGAAAGCGGTTCTTTCTTCCATTCAAAATGAAAAAGAAATTGCCTTTATGAAATGGTCGTGGTTCGCGGGTTACTACACCAATGGTCAGCCCAGACAAAACGAAGAACATGCGAACAACGAACAACTTCTTTCCGATATTGAATCCCTGGCTCCTATTTCATTGGAAGCTCAGATAAAATCGCTTCAACTTAAAGGAGCCATTCTCTTGAGTTTTGGGAAACCTTCGGAAAGTCTGAACTGCATCAACGAGCTTCTTCTTTTGTTAAAAAACTGCGAGTTAAACGGTAACGAGAACAAGAGCATTCATCGCAATGCCTTAGCCAATGCTGCGGTTATTTCCGCTCAACTTAAGAACGTGAAAGAGGCTGCGAATTTTCTTTCGCAACTTGAATCCTGCTTCGAGGAAAACGAAAACAATTCGTTGGTTCATAGCACTGCGCTTACCATTTTCTTGCTTGAGAAAAACAATGAAGGTGCCTACGCCTATGTTCTTCAACACAAAGAAAATATTTCTTCACCTGCTATAGAATTCGATATTCGTTCAGCGCATGTCTGGTTCCAATGCGCTGTGGTGTGTTTCATTCAGCAAGAATTCAAAGAGTCTGAGCGCTTCATTCAACGCTTTCTGCAAAGCGCACCTGCAAACGAACTACTGCACTTGCAATGCATTGCGCAAGTCTTCAATTTAATTATTCAAATTGAATTGAATAACGAACGCTATATTCCATATGCACTTCGAAATGTTCAGCGCTTTTTAATCACGCGCAACAAAGCGTTCGAAGGGGAGAAGAAAATACTTCAATTCATTAATGAAACACTCAAAAAGCGCAAAAGCATCGAAGACAAAGAACTCTGGGGCTGGTTGGAAAATGAATTGCTTGCCATAAAAAAGACTGATCCCTTGTTCTTCACGTACTTCGACTTTCACAAATGGGCGAAAGCACGTGCAAGTAAAACGAGCTTCGCCTCTGTTGTGTTCGAATAAAATAACGCTACCTTTGTAAACATGAATAGCATAACGAATTTCTTTCAGAACCTCATTGAAACAGGAGGTCCGTACGGATACGTTTATGCAGCTCTTATTGCAACAACCTTTACTTGGTTTGTCACCGCCTTAGGGGCATCACTTGTGTTTGTTGTGAAAGATTTAAATCGTCGCGCGCTCGACGGAATGCTTGGATTTACGGGCGGTGTTATGATTGCAGCCAGCTTCTGGTCACTGCTTGCTCCGGCTATTGAAATGAGTCCGGGTGAAGGATTCACCAAAGCTTTTCCTGCAGCCATTGGATTTGCTATGGGAGCGCTTTTTTTATTCGGCTTAGATAAATTCCTTCCACACCTTCACTTGAATTTTCCGCAAGAAAAGAAAGAGGGTGTTCAAACCAAATTAAACAAAACCATGCTTTTGGTTTTGGCTATTACGCTTCACAACATTCCAGAAGGATTGGCTGTGGGAGTGTTGTTCGGCGGTGTTGCAGCCGGACTTCCAGAGGCGAGCATTGGCGGAGCAGTTGCACTCGCTATTGGAATTGGATTGCAAAATTTCCCAGAAGGAATTGCGGTTTCATTTCCGCTAAGAAGAATGGGTCTTACAAGAAGAAAGAGTTTTTGGTACGGACAACTTTCTGCAATTGTAGAACCCATCGCCGGGGTCATTGGTGCACTCGCTGTGATTCAAATGCACGCTGTGCTCCCTTATGCATTGGCCTTCGCGGCAGGCGCCATGATTTATGTGGTGGTGGAAGAAGTAATTCCGGAAACGCAACAAGACAAATACACCGATGTGGCCACGCTCGGACTCATTGGTGGATTCATTGTGATGATGCTTCTTGATGTAGGATTGTCCTAATCTCAAGCATGCATTTTATTCCAAATATCTTGGTAGTCTAATCCGTCGAAATTCCCGGAAGACATGAGCAACAAATTTGCGTTTTCCCAATTCATTTCCAACAAAATATTCAGCAACGCATTCGAATCGTTAATGACCTTTACGTTCTTTGAAGCAAAGGCTTTCTCTACTTCCTCTGTTGAAATGGGCGGAAGTTTTTTATGCTCAAGCGTGTGCGTATTGAAATACACAAACGCTTCGTCGGCCGCGGCCATGGCGCCTTCGTATTGACTTAAGAAATTCTTATTCAAGCTGGAAAAGGTATGCAATTCCATACAGGCAATTAACTTCCGATTCGGGAATTGTTCTTTCAACGCGTTTGTTGTTGCTTTCAATTTTGAAGGTGAATGTGCGAAGTCTTTGTAGCACGCCGAGTGCGAATTTCTTCCAACCAACTCTAACCGTTTTGCTGCGCCTGTGAACGATGAAATAGCACGAAGAAATTCTCCCGCGTTTACGCCTAAACTTTCACAAACTAAAAACGCTGCATTCAAATTTTGAAGGTTGTGATTGCCGAAAATTTCGATGGCCGTTTCGGTTCCGTTGTGGCGAATGAACGTCACGCCGTTGCGCACTTCGTGCTCGAAGGTTCCATAGGGTTTAAGCGCAATATCTTTCCTTGCGTTTTCGCAAACTTTCTTCACCTCCTCGTCTAACTCGCAATAGATGAGCGTTCCGTTAGGAACAATCTTTTCAGCAAAAATTTCAAACTGCTTAACGTAGTTTTCGAACGTTGGAAACACGTTGATGTGATCCCATGCAATGCCGCTCATGACCGCAATGGTCGGGTGATACAAGTGAAACTTCGGACGTAAATCTGTTGGCGAAGACAAGTACTCGTCTCCTTCAATGATTGCAATTTCGGCTTCTTCGGTGAACTTCACCATACAATCGAAACCCGCGAGTTGCGCGCCCACCATGTAGTCGACGTTTTTTCCCAAGGCATTCAAGACGTGAAGAATCATGCTGGTTATGCTCGTCTTCCCGTGACTTCCACCTATAACGACACGAATTTTTTCTTTGGACTGCTCGTAGATGTATTCGGGATATGAATAAATTTTCAATCCCAATTCTTGCGCGCGAATGAGCTCTGGATTGTCAATGCGTGCGTGCATCCCAACAATGATTGCTTCAATTCCTGAATGAATTCGGTCTGCGTTCCAACCCATTTCGCTTGGAAGTAAACCTAAATTATTCAGGCGAGTTTTGCTCGGCTCAAAAATCTCATCGTCGCTTCCTGTAACTAAGTATCCTTTTCTGTGCAACGCAATAGCCATGTTGTGCATAGCGCTTCCGCCTATGGCAATCAGATGAACGTGTTTCGAATTTTCCATTGATACGAAGATGACGTTAAACTTCCAAGCGACCTAGGTTCGCATTAAAATTTATTCAGAATGAAATGTTGAGTGTATCTTCACAAGAAAAACATGCACGTTTCAAAAGCTGGTATGGATCCAGGGTCGTTAGTTTATATCGGCGACCCAAAAACAGAGAAGGTTCAAATTGATTTTATTCATTATACGGAAGAGCACGTTCAAGAGATTTTGAACCTTTCGGTTTCTGAAATTTCCAAGGTTGTAAAGCCCGAAGGTGTGAATTGGATCTGTGTAAGTGGGGTTCATGAAATGGACATTGTAAGCGAACTCGGCATTCAATTCAATATTCATCCACTGGTACTCGAAGACATAATGAATACCCATGGGAGACCAAAATTCGAGTTGGAAAACAACTGCGCGTTTATCTGTGGAAAGATGATGGAACCGAATGAAAAACGCGGGGTGAAATCTGAGCAATTCAGTATGATTGTGACGGGAAATACACTGTTGTTCTTTCAGCAAGACGCAGGCGATACGCTAGATCAGCTGCGCGAACGTATTCGCAGTGGTCGTGGGAAAATACGTTTGAAAGGAGCAGAATATCTGAGTTATTTAATTCTAGACAATATCGTAGACAACTTCATTCAATACAGCCACGTGCTAACCAACGAGATAGAAGTTCTTGAGTTATCTGTCTTGAATAACCCTAAACCAGTTGTTTTGAGCCATATCGTGCGAATGAAAAAGCGCATTATGAATTTCAAGCGAAGCATTGATCCCCTGAAAGAAGCAATCAACAGCATGCAGAAAGATATTTCAGACGAAAATAAAAAATACTATCGCGACCTCTATGATCACATTGTGCTCGAATCTGAAAACATTGCCATGTATCGTGAAACGCTTATCAATCTTCTTTCGCTTTACCACAGTCAATTGGGACAGAAAACCAATGACACCATGCGCACGCTCACTGTTATTAGCAGCATTTTCGTTCCACTTACATTCATAGCCGGTGTATACGGAATGAACTTCAAGAATATGCCCGAATTGGAATGGCACAGCGGGTATTTCTATGCGCTCGGACTTATGGCCATCGTGGGCGTTGGAATGTTTATTTTCTCTATTCGAAAGAAATGGTTGTAAAATGGCTTTGCGTAAGCATTTACACACTAAAATTGCAAAAAATATTAAGCGCGGTATCGACTAATGAACACGAAGTACAAAGATTTAATTGACCAGACATTTGAATGGCCTCAGGAAGAGTTTCAAATGGAAAATGATGAATTGGTTTTTCACGGCATTCCTATGATGGATTTGGTGAAGAAATTCGGATCTCCTTTGAAGTTTACTTATTTGCCGAAAATTACGGAGAACATTAATCGCGCGAAAGAGTGGTTCGACAAAGGAAAGCAAGAAGTCGGCTATGAAGGTGAATACCATTATTGCTATTGCACAAAGAGTTCTCACTTCAGATACGTGTTGGAAGAAGTGTTGAAGAACAAAGTTCATTTGGAAACATCTTCGGCTTATGACATTGATTTGATCAAGCGTTTATATACGTTGAAGAAAATCACGAAAGAGCAAACAATAGTGTGCAACGGATTCAAGAAGGAAGAATACGTGCAGCGCATTTTAGATTTGAAAGAAAACGGATTCGAGAATATTATTCCAGTTATAGACAATGCCTATGAATTGAATGTGTTTAAAGAACGAGCTACATCGCCTTTAAACATTGGAATTCGTATTGCGAGTGAAGAAGAACCGAAGTTCGAATTCTACACTTCACGATTGGGAATTGGTTACAAAAACATCACGAAGTTCTACAAGAAAGTCATTCACGACGATCCGAATTTGAAATTGAAAATGCTTCACTTCTTCATTAACAGCGGTATCAAAGACACCGCCTATTATTGGAACGAATTGGTGAAGTGTTTGAAAGTGTATTGCGAGTTGCGTGAGATTTGTCCAACACTCGACAGCTTGAACATCGGTGGCGGATTTCCCATTAAAACTTCCATCGCTTTCAGCTTCGACTATCAGTATATGGTAACTGAAATCTTAAGACAGATCAAAGCCGCTTGTGAAGATGCTGGAGTTCCTGTTCCGAATATCTTCACTGAATTCGGATCATTCACCGTTGGAGAAAGTGGCGGAGCGATTTACAAAATTCTTTATCAAAAAGAACAAAACGATCGCGAGAAGTGGAACATGATTGACTCTTCATTCATGACTACATTGCCTGACACCTGGGCGATTAACAAAAAGTTCATCATGCTTCCACTCAACAATTGGGACGAAGTATATGAGCGCGTATTCTTGGGTGGATTGACGTGCGATTCAGACGACTATTACAATTCTGAGCAGCACACGAATGCGATTTATTTACCGAGATTTTATCCAGATCAAGACCAGTACATTGGATTTTTCAATACAGGTGCTTACCAAGATACACTTGGTGGTTTTGGCGGAATTCACCACTGCCTTGTTCCTCAGCCAAGGCATATCTTAATAGATAGAGACGCAAAGGGGAAGATCAAGTACAAAGAATTCGCTCCCGAGCAAAAACCAAAAGACATCTTAGAAATTTTAGGATATTACAATGATTAAAAGAAACTCCGGCATTCATCTTATTGTTGTTCTGATATTAATAATATCGGCGTTTACCTATAAGAATGGCATTCTCGATTTCGTGAAGCAGTTTTCTTATGTGGCCTACATGGCAGAGTCTGTCTTCCGAATTGTTATTACGGTTTTAATAACTGATATCATTCATCAGATTGTGGTGCTTTTCTATCGCTCAGAATTGGTTGGAAAACGAGATAATTTTCTTTACGGTATAGGACACATTAAAACTGTTCTTTACGCGCTTTATGCAGGGCTTTTGCTGTTGGCTGTTTTAAACATTTCTCTTGAAAAAGCGTTGACCACCCTGTCACTGCTTGCAGCCGCGATTGTCTTAATTGCGAAAGACTATATTTCGAATTTCATCAATGGAATGTACATGACCTTCGCGCGTGTGGTGAACATTGGCGATGAGGTTTCAATTGGTCTTCATAAAGGGAAAATTCAAGACATCACTCTTTCAAGTGTTCACATCATTAACGAAGACGATGATTTGATTTACATTCCGAACAGTGTTGTTTTCAGTTCAGATATTGTAAACTACACACGAAGAGAAATTAAGAAAACCAGTCTCGATTTCGAAATTGATATTCTCGCAATTAATGACGTTGTGACGCTCGAAAGCGAGATTGTTGAAGGCATGAACGAATTTCAATCGAACATCAAACCGGGGTCATACAATTTAAAAGTGTTTGCCGTAACCAGTGAACTCGTGAAATTCAAATTTCAATACCTCGTCAACGAAGGAACCGATAAAGAATTGGAGCGAATCATAAAGCGTCGCACCATTCGTCACATTGTGAAATTAGTAAATGAACGCACGGAGAAGGCCATCTCATAATTCGCTTTTTTCTTTCAACATTTCAGGCCTAAAAAAAATCATAAACTTTTTTATTGAAAATTCGAATTGATGTTCGAATTTCGCAAACACTATGGGAAAATATTCTACAATGCGTGAGTTCATGGAGAGCAATTATTTGCACTTCAACTCTGCGGCTTTGGTTGACGCAGCCAAAGGTTACGAAGCACACTTAACGGAAGGTGGCAAAATGATGATTACGCTTGCAGGAGCTATGTCTACTGCAGAGCTTGGAATTTCATTAGCTGAAATGATTCGCGCTGGAAAAGTGGATATCATCTCTTGCACAGGTGCGAACTTGGAAGAAGACCTTATGAATTTGGTTGCCCACGATCATTACGAGCGTGTACCGAACTATAGAGATTTAACTCCGCAAGAAGAATGGGGTTTGTTGGAGCGCGGATTGAATCGTGTTACTGACACTTGTATTCCTGAGGAAGAAGCGTTCAGAAGATTGCAAAAACACATTCATGCACTTTGGGCAGATGCGCAAGCAAAAGGCGAGCGTTATTTCCCACATGAGTTCATGTACAAAATGATATTGAGCGGAGTGTTGGAACAATACTACCAAATTGATCCGAAGAACTCTTGGATGATTGCTGCTGCAGAGCGCAACCTTCCAATCATTTGTCCAGGATGGGAAGATAGCACGATGGGAAATATTTTCGCGAGCTATTGCATCAAAGGCGAAATTCAACCGACCACTATGAAGAGCGGTATTGAATACATGATGTGGTTAGCAGATTGGTACACCAAGAACTCTGGCGGAAAAGGCGTTGGATTCTTCCAAATTGGAGGTGGTATAGCGGGTGACTTCCCTATTTGTGTAGTTCCTATGCTATACCAAGATATGGAAATGCACGACATTCCTTTCTGGGGATATTTCTGCCAAATTTCAGACAGCACAACCAGCTACGGATCATACAGCGGCGCGGTGCCGAATGAAAAAATTACTTGGGGTAAACTAGATATTAACACTCCTAAATTTATTATTGAAAGTGACGCAACTATAGTTGCTCCTCTTATTTTTGCTTGGCTATTAAATCACTAAGAGTTTTTATAGAATTATGAAACGCGTTATTAAAGATTACAACAACATCACAGATGAGCATGCAGCTTTAATTCAAGCTGCTTATCCGAATGGTTTTGAAAATGAACATCTGGTATCTTTCACTACACCAAAAGGAGCTTTTATTAAAGCACTTGAGATTCGGACCGAAGACACTATTTACTTGTTCAAGATTGACAAGAACATGAAGGTTCAGGAGGACGAAGGAAACGATGACGGATTGAATTTAAATGACCTGGACGGATTCAAATCAGATGATGACTCTTCAGATGATGAGGACGATGATGACAATGATACTTCAGACGATGCAGAAGATTCAAATGAATCTGAAGAAGAAGAAGAAGACTAATACTAAAAAGCCCGAGAGGGCTTTTATTTTTCCAACCGAACAACCTTTTCGCACAAACACTTCTCTAAACAACATGAAACACATTCTCGCCTTCTGCTTTGCCCTTGGATCTCTGGTAAGTTCTGCTCAATGCATTGATGCCACACTCATTAACCTAGACGTTATGTGTCCTGCTATTTGGGCTCCCGTATGTGGATGTGATGGAAACACATACAGCAACACCTGCGAAGCAACGAATTACGGTGGGGTAACTTCATGGACTGACGGAGAATGTGCTGGTTTAACTTGTCTTCCTATTCCAACTGGCGTTGATTTCGGAATGTGCGACATGGCTCTTGGAATAGCCATGACCGATAGCGGTTGTGTTTCTCTTAGCGGTTGCGGATACATCGGTTCAGATGGAATCGATTACTCACTTGGATTCTTCACTTCAACTTATGCCTGCAACGCTTCCTGCCTTGAAGACACCACTGTTTTCATTGAGTGCATTGACTCTACTCTTATTGATTTGAATGCGATTTGCCCTGCAGTCTTCTTACCCGTTTGTGGTTGTAACAACGTAACATATTCCAATGCGTGCGAAGCCATTAATTTCGGCGGCGTATTGACTTACACTGAAGGAGCCTGCATTGAACAAGCCCCACTTTGCAGCAATGTCAGTGGACTAGACTTCGGCCTTTGCCAAATGTTTCTTGGCTTCGCCCCGAACGGGACGTCTTGTTCAGGATACAGCGGATGCGGCTACGTTGCAGGAAACATAGACTACTCGGCTTCCTTTTACAGCACACTTGAAGATTGTCTAAGCACTTGCGGAGAATCTGGTACATGCATAGATTCAACCCTAATTAATAATGCTGTTGATTGTATTGCCATTTACGATCCGGTTTGCGGTTGCGATGGAATCACTTATGGAAATTCTTGCGAAGCAATCTATTACCACGGCGTAGTCAATTTCACCGCGGGTGAATGCGAAGTTGGCGTGAATGAATTAATGAAGCAAATTGAAATCTTCCCTAATCCAACAAACGGTTTCATTCAAATCAATGCAGATTTAGGCGGAAGAAAAGAGTTGACTGTGATGAGTATTTCCGGACAAACCGTTTTGAGAGATTCCTTCCTTAATAAAAAGAAAACACTTGATTTATCAAGCCTTCCAGCAGGAATATACTTGATTAAAATAACCAGCAAAGACGGAATCGTAACGCAGCGGATTATAAAAGAATAATCTTGTTTCTTCCCATTTGAATTTTTCCTTTTCGCTCCATTTGCTTCAGCAAGCGCGAGATAACTTCGCGAGAAGAATTCAATTGATTCGCTAATTCTTGGTGGGTGGTTTTCAACTCGCTTCCCTCTTTTTCTGATTTCTGCTTCAGCAATTGCGATAAGCGATCATCAAGATTGTGAAAGGCAATGCTATCAATGGTATTCAATAATTCTTCGAATCTCTTTTGATAGGTTTTCAGAATAAACGATTTGAAGGAAGGATACTTCGTGGTCCATTCGTCAATAATCTGAATGGGCAAAAGCAACAATTCTGTATCTTCTTCTGCTATCGCACGAACATTGCTCACCGCATTCCCACTGCAGCAGGTGAGTGACATGGCGCAGGTTTCACCAGGACGAATGTAATAGAGCAACAACTCGTGTCCCTCATCGTCTTCCCGAAGAATGCGTAATTGTCCTTTCAACAATAATGGCATGTACACAATCGGGTCTCCAATGTCGACCATCCAATCGTCTGCTCGTAACTTTTTAAGTTTTCCAATTTCCAAAATTGCTTCTGCCGTTTCACGTTCATAGATATCGGGAAACACTTGTTGGAACTCGGCTACAGATAGATTTGACATAGGATTTGCGTAATGATTTTCCTCACAAATATAGAATTATTGTGGAAACTGATTTTTGTGAAGGTGAATGGGATTAAATTCGTGACTAGAATTAGAACTTATGAGTACGTCGAACTGGCCCCTATGGGAAATATTCATCCGCAGCAAAAGCGGATTGTCGCATAAACACGTTGGAAGTTTGCATGCTACCGATGCTAAAATGGCTATTGAAAACGCACGCGATGTCTATACCCGCCGCATGGAAGGCGTGAGCATCTGGGTGGTTCCAAGCACTGCAATCACTGCTTCTGCTCCGGCAGACAAGGACGCACTATTCGATCCGGCAAACGACAAGGTTTATCGTCATCCAACATTCTACGACATTCCTGACGAAATCGGACACATGTAATCATGAAGAAAGAAGAAGCACTCGCTCTGCACTTAGCAGACAACAACCTTATACTTGGTCAACGCCTTGCTGAATGGTGCGGACACGGGCCAGTGTTGGAAGAAGACATTGCGTTAAGCAACATGGCGCTAGACTACATTGGACAAGCCACCCTCCTATTCAAGCATGTGGCTGAAACCAGCGGCGACGCGAAAACGGAAGACGATTGGGCATTCCTTCGCGATGCTTGGGACTATAAAAACTTCTTAGCATTGGAACTTCCGAACGGAGACTACGCATTTACCATTGCGCGTCAGTATTTGTATTCGGAATGGTATAATTTATATCTGAATGAACTTTCAAAATCGAGCAACACCTTCCTTCAAGAATTCGCATTGAAATCTGTGAAAGAAGTACGCTACCATTTGCAACACGGTCGCGACTGGGTGTTGCGCATGGGAGATGGCACGGAAGAGAGTCATGCCCGCATTCAAAAAGCCATTAACGATATTTGGAATTACACCGGCGAATGGTTTATTCCAAATACAAACGATACTGATATTTCTGCATCGGGCATTTGTCCGAACGTGGAAAGCCTTCATCAAACCTGGATGGAAAATGTGCAAGCGACTTTGAACGAAGCGACTTTGCAAATGCCTGTTTCGGGTTGGATGCACAAAGGCGGACGTGAAGGAAAGCACACAGAACATTTGGGGCACTTGTTGAGTGAGTTGCAATTCGTGCAACGCGCGTATCCGAATTCAAAGTGGTAAGATGAATTACACGATTCAAGAAATTTGGGAATTCCTGAAAGAAGTTGAAGACCCCGAGATTCCCGTCTTGAACGTGGTTGAAATGGGCATTGTTCGCGATGTTCAGATTGAAGACAACAAAGTTATTGTGCTCATTACACCAACCTATTCAGGTTGTCCTGCTATGCATGCCATAGAGCAAGACGTTCGTGAAATGTTGGTGGAAATGCATATTGAATATTTCGATGTGAAGACGATTCTTTCTCCGGCGTGGACAACGGATTGGATGACCGAAGAGGCTCGTGTTAAGTTGGAAGAATATGGCATTGCGCCGCCGCAAAAGGGCAGCGCAGATAAAAATCTTCTCATGGGTAAACTGCGCGATGTGCGCTGCCCGCGTTGCAAGTCTTCGCAAACTTCCATGGTTTCACAATTCGGAAGCACCGCTTGCAAATCGCTTTACAAATGCGAAGACTGCAAAGAGCCTTTCGACTATTTTAAGTGTATCTAATCGAAGATTCTGACGAAAGATGTTTCACAAGATTCTAGCGAAAGATGCTACGCAAGATTTTGACGCGATCGGCTTCGCAAGTATAGTAAGCCGAACGTTATTGCACCATTCACAATTAGATTCTCCGCTCCCATTTCGTAACCGAAGAACCACGCCTTACTGTTGAGTGCAAGCAAATAAGTCAGCACCGGAGAAAGCAAACAAATCACAACCACATTCCATTTGCTGCCTATCAATACGCGTTGCGTAAGTATTCCAAAAGCAAACAATCCGAGCAACGGTCCGTAGGTGTATCCGGCTAAATCCATGAGCAGATCTACGATTGTCTTTTCATTCAACCAACGGAAATACAACACAATGAAAAAGAACAACACCGTAAACGACAAATGCACGCGTTTGCGAATCTTCGCCTTCTCTTCTTCTGTCTTATCCATCTTCGAAAAGCGAAGCAAGTCAATACAAAAAGAAGCCGTTAACGCCGTAATAGCCCCGTCTGCCGAGGGAAACAACGCACTGACTAATCCGACAATAAACAACAGCCCCATAATCGGAGGCATATGTTGCATAACCATGTTCGGAAAAATAGCATCGCCTACATAGGCTTTTTCAAACTGAAACTGCTGCATGTAAACGAAGAGCAACGCGCCTAAAAAAAGAAACATTCCAACCACAACAACCATAACTGCACTGAACGATATCATGTTGCGCTGCGAGTCTTTCAAATTCGAAACACTAATGTTCTTCTGCATCATCTCTTGATCCAATCCGGTCATGGCAATGGTGATAAACGCTCCGCCCAGAAACTGCTTCAAGAAGTATTTCTTGTGCAACACATCGCCGTTAAAGACATAGGCCAAATCCAATCCGCTTGTCGCCTTCGTGCTAGAAATGGCTTGCCATGCGGCGTCCCAACCGCCGAGTTGATTCAAAATATAAATCACACATCCCACCAAGGCAGATAACATGAAAAATGTTTGAAGGGTGTCTGTCCAGACAATTGTCTTCACCCCACCGTTGTATGTGTACGCGAGAATCATGAGCAATGTAATTCCAGCAGTCACAGCAAAAGGAACTCCGAGCGCATCCATGATTAAAAACTGAATCACGTTCACCACAAGGAACAAACGCAACGAGGCACCTACTGTTCGCGAAAGAATAAAAAACAAGGCGCCCAATTCGTAAGAAGGAGAACCAAAGCGTTGTTCCAAATACGAGTAGATGGAAGTCAAATTCAATTTGTAATAGAGCGGTAACAGCACAAAAGCCACGACAAAATATCCAGCGAAAAATCCAAGTGCCATCATGAAGTACTGCATACCCACAATACTTACCGTTCCTGGCACAGAAACAAAAGTGACTCCTGAAAGCGAAGTGCCTATCATTCCGAAAGCAACCAACACCCATGAAGCACTTTTATTCGCTTTGAAGAAAGAGGCGTTGTCAGCCTTTTTTGAAGTGACAACAGCCACCGCAAAAAGAGCAATGAAGTACACAATAAGAACACAAGCAATTACAAGAGGAGACATGCGCGTTTTTCTTTGCAATTAATCGATTTTTTTGAAAAGTCTTTTTGTTTATTGAAAAGGTTTCGAACAACTGCATGTAATTTCGCTGCTATGAGTTCAAGTTCGAAATGGATAGAAGCTGCCGTTGATCAAATGTCTTCGTTGCCAGGTATTGGTCGCAAGACAGCGCTTCGTCTGGTCCTCGATCTTCTTCGCAGGTCGAACGATGAAGTGGAGCGCTTCTCTTCTTCCTTTCAACTCATGAAACAGCATGTTCAATTTTGTTCGAATTGCCACAACCTTTCAGACGACAAACTTTGTGGCATTTGCGCAAATGACAGAAGAGATAAGCAAACGGTTTGTGTGGTTGCCGACATTCGCGATGTGATGGCGGTGGAAGGCACTTCACAGTTTCACGGATTGTATCATGTGTTAGGCGGACTTATCTCTCCCATGGACGGCATTGGCCCTTCCGACTTAACGGTTCAAAGCCTAGTGGAACGCTGCGAGCGTGATCAAGTCTCTGAAATCATCTTCGCGTTCAACGCCACCATGGAAGGAGAAACAACGGCATTTTATATTTCGAAAAAATTAGCTGCACTTCCAATAACCATCACCTCCATTGCGCGAGGCATTGCCGTAGGCGCAGAGCTCGAATACACCGATGAGATTACATTGGGAAGAAGTCTTCAACAACGTGTTCCCTACGGAAAAGCGAATAGCTAGATAACGTATCTTCGCAACATGCGTTTAACCGTCATCATCGTAAACTACAACGTCAAGTATTTCCTTGAACAATGCCTCGCTTCGGTTTACGCGGCTATGCGCGGAATTGAAGTTGAAGTAATTGTGGTGGACAACAACAGCGTTGACGGTTCGAACGAAATGGTGGAAGAAAAATTCCCTTGGGTGAATCTCATTGCGAACAAAGACAACACTGGATTTTCAAAGGCCAACAATCAAGGGATGCGCATTGCCAAAGGAGAATACATTCTTTTGTTGAATCCAGATACCGTTGTAAAAGAAGATACGTTTTCGAAAGTGCTTCACTTCATGGATGCACATCCAGAAGCAGGCGGATTGGGCGTTCCCATGGTAGATGGAAAAGGAATTTTACTTCCTGAATCGAAACGTGGACTTCCCACTCCGGAAACAAGCTTTTACAAAATCTTCGGAATTTCAAAGCTGTTCCCGAAAAGTAAAAAATTCAATCGGTATTATTTAGGACACCTCAGCTACGAAGAGACATGTGAGATTGAAATTCTCGCTGGCGCATTTATGTTCATGCGGAAGAAAGCGTTAGATCAAGTGGGATTGCTTGACGAAGCGTTCTTCATGTATGGAGAAGACATTGACCTCAGTTGGCGTATTATTCAAGGCGGATGGAAGAATTACTATTTTCCTGAAACCAGCATTATTCACTACAAAGGAGAAAGCACGAAGAAAGGCAGCTTGAATTATGTCTACGTGTTTTACAATGCCATGATCATCTTTGCACGCAAACACTTTTCCGCGTCACATGCAAAGTGGTTTTCGTTCTTCATTCAGCTAGCAGTATGGCTGCGCGCTTCGGTTTCCATTGTATCGCGCGTTGTTACTGCAAGCCTTCTACCCCTGGCAGATGCGGCAGTTTTAAGTTTAGGTATTTACACCTTCGCAGATCACTACTCGCAATGGCAATCGAAAAATTTCGACGATTCACTCATACTCATTACAGCAAGTGTAATCACAGGATTTACCTTAATTGGAAATTGGCTGAACGGCGCCTACGACAGACCGGTATTCCCGCAGCGCACACTTAAGCCCGTTCTTTTGGTTTCAATAATAACCTTGCTTATATACTCGCTTCTTCCTGAAACCATTCGCTTTTCGCGAATCGTTATTCTTTTAAGCGCTTTGTTTGCTATTGTTTCGCTTCCCCTTATACACGCGTTGTTCAGCAAAATCACTTCAGGAAAATGGAACTGGCAAGGAAATCCGAAGAAGAGAATTTTGCTCATTGGTTCGGAAGAAGAAGGAACTCGCGTTCAAACTTTTTTGCATCAGATCGATTATCCCATTGCATCTTTCGAACAAATGAATTCTGAAAAATCAAGAAGCCTTTCGCTGTTCGAATATGTTCGCATTCACAAAATTCAAGAAGTTATTTTCTGTGCGAAAGACTTAAGCAGCAGTGAAATTATTTCGGAAATGGGCACGCTTTCTTCCCTTCAACTTGAATTTAAAATTGCACCACCCGAGAGTTTATTCATCATTGGAAGTCAGCATATACAAAGCGCTACAGAGGGTTTCTTTGTTACCGTGAACTCCATTTCAAACACACTAAACAAACGTCAAAAACGCGCATTCGATTTCATTAGCTCATTCTTCACACTTGTTCTTTTTCCATCTGTTCTATTCACTGCAAAACCGATGGTGGCTTTCAGCAATGCGCTGAACGTTTTTGTTGGAAAAAAATCGTGGGTTGGTTATGGAAAAGTAAGTGCTGAATTTGCAAGTCAACTTCCAAAAATAAAATCGGGGATTCTTACACCGAATAAAAACGCGGTTGTTCTAAACGAAGATGGCGTCCAACAAATGAACGCCATCTACGCAAAAGATTATTCTTGGTGGAAGGATTTAAAATCCTTCACTTCTCAATTCAAGCAGTTAGGCAATTAAAGTTTAATTTCCCATTTTAGAATTGTCTCGCCGCTGTTCTTCATTTCCATCTTCACTTCCTCTGAGAATTTCTTCTCATCTTTCTCTGCTGTTACCTTGTAGCTTTTCCCACCTCGAACATTCACACGACAATATCCAGCTTTATCCGTTTCTCCATTTTGAATTTCACCGGAATCCAAATCTTCCACTTTAATCTTAACACCTTTATTTGGTTTTCCGTTAGCATCCACGACAATAGCAATTAATTGAGCGTAGACACTTTTTTCATATCCTTCGCTCATTAAAGCGTAACGCGAAATATCAACTTTATAAATATCACGATCCCCGTATGAATCGCGGTACTCAGCCGCGATGTACATATTCTTATTATCCGAAGTAAGTGAGAATGTAGACTCCTCATTCACTGTGTTAATCGGATACCCTAAATTAACAGGCTTCGTCCAAACCCCGTTAACCAATTCCGTTTTAAAGATGTCATAACTACCCATGCCCAGATGACCTTCGGAAGCAAAGAACAAGGTCTTTCCATTTGGATGAATGAACACAAATTTCTCGTCG
This sequence comes from Flavobacteriales bacterium, assembly GCA_044239865.1. Taxonomy (GTDB): domain Bacteria; phylum Bacteroidota; class Bacteroidia; order Flavobacteriales_D; family Sanyastnellaceae; genus CAIZGX01. The sequence continues at coordinate 39,853 of JBIIAO010000001.1, read as the reverse complement.
TAAGGAGTATTAATCATTGGCCCCATATTCGTTGGTTTTCCCCAACCAGAACCCGACTTTTCAGAATAGTATATATCACCACGCCCGAGACCTGTCTGACGTTCACTGATGAAGTACAACCTCGAACCATCGGCGGTCTGAGAAACACTTCCTTCAAAATACGTCGAATTAATGCTCTTTGGCAAGCGCTCGGCCTCGCGCCATTTTGTTTCTCCTTTTTTCGAAAAGAATATATCTCCTGCATTTTCGCCATCGTTCTTATAGACATAGATCATTGATCCATCAGGAACAATGCTCAACACGGCATCGTGATAATTGGTGTTTACCGAACCTGGCAATTTCTCACAATCACTCCATTCACCGGTTACTGAATCAATAACACTGTAATAAATATCTTCATAAAACTTATAGTCTCCTTTCTCGTCAATATTCTTTCCCATGCGCTCTGGCGGAGAAGTGGTATTGTCGCGACGTGACGTGAATACGATCATTTTTCCATCTGCAGTAATACTTGGCGCATATTCCTCCAAACGTGAATTAATGACTCCTCCTAAATTAGTTATGGTAACATCCGCAGGTTTCTCCATTTTGCGTTTAGCGAATTCACATTCACGAATGTACTTAGTTGCCTCTTCCGCTTCATAAGATTTGGGTTTTTCCAATTTCAAATAAGCGTTGTATTTTTCAATCGCCTTGTCCAATTCTCCTGTTCTGTGATAACACTTGGCATAAAACAAGATCAACTCCTTCCTATCTTCACCGGCTTTAATTTTCGTTGCTTTATCCAATGATTTGAATGCATCCGGATATTTTTTCAAGTTGTAATAACATTCCGCTTCACCCAGTTGGGCCTTGTAGTTCCTTGGATCATTCGCTAACACTTCACGGAAAATCGTGAGGGCCCCACGCATATTTCCTGTTACATATTCGTGCTCCGCACTAAGCATTTTCGCTGCGTTTGCAGCAACATCTACATCACCTATGATGGTTGAATCTGATTGCGTATAGGCCGTCACCGAAGTGAAAAGCACCAACATTAACCCAAGAATTTTCTTCATATAAATTTGCATTTTACTCTTTCGAAAATAAACAATCACTCACTAAGATTTAATTCTAAATGAAACGGGTTGTGAACACCTTTCTTACCTTCGTTGTGAAAAACATTTACCATGTCAACAACCGAATCTTCGAGTAACCACAATAACCTAGAAAACAAAAGCATTTCCGAATTATTGTTGGGAATGAATGAAGAAGACCGCTCTGTTCCAGAGGCCGTGGCTGCCTCACTTCCACAAATTGAAAATCTTATTGCTGAAATTGTTTCGAAAATGAAACAAGGCGGAAGACTTTTCTACATGGGCGCAGGCACGAGCGGACGGTTGGGAATTGTAGACGCTTCTGAATGTCCGCCTACGTTCGGAGTTGACTTCGGAAGAGTAATAGGTCTAATAGCCGGTGGTGACGGCGCCATTCGCAAAGCCGTTGAATTTGCAGAAGACGATGAAGAACAAGGTTGGAGAGATCTTCAGGCTTTCAACATAACCACGAACGATGTGGTGGTTGGAATTGCTGCATCGGGAAGAACACCTTACGTTATTGGTGCGTTGAAGAAATGCAACGAAGAAGGCATTTCAACGGGATGCGTGGTTTGCAATGCAGGATCGGCTGTTGCGGCTGTTTCGAAGTTTCCGATTGAAGTGGTTGTCGGTCCTGAATTCGTTACGGGCAGCACGCGCTTGAAAAGCGGAACTGCGCAGAAATTGGTGTTGAACATGCTTACCACGTGTACCTTCATTCACTTGGGACATGTGAAGGGAAATAAGATGGTTGATATGCAACTTTCCAACTACAAATTGGTTGATCGCGGAACGCGCATGGTGATGGAAGAAACGGGATTGAATGCAGAAGAAGCGAAAGCACTGTTGTTGAAAGAAGGAAGCGTTAGATTCGCCGTTGATTCATTGAAAAAGTAACATGCACACGTTAGAGCCTTATTATAATTGGAGAGGATTGTATTGCGCTGAGGAAGATGAGCTTTCTCCGTTTTACAATCAGGAGTATTCTGAATTCGAATTCAGCAACAAGATTTACGATTTTTATATTCATCCGCAATGGGACAACATTGGCAGTCAGACGCTGTTTGTGAAATTGCTTTTCGCCCACTACGTTGAGGGTTATGCGATTGTGGAATTGATTGGTGAGTGGAACGATTTGTTGTACAACGACATTATGTTTTTGAAGCGCGAGTTCGCCGATCATTTGATTAACGAAGGAATCACGAAATTCATTTTCATTGGTGAAAATGTGTTGAACTTCCACACCAGCGACGATTGCTATTACGAAGAATGGTTTGAAGATGTGAACGACGAAGACGGATGGATTGCCTTGGTGAATTTCCGCGATCACGTGTTGGAGGATTTTTCGAAAGCGTATATCGATCAGTATTTTGTATCGGGTGGAAATTTGAATGAAGTGAATTGGCGCACGCAGCATCCGCATCAGTTCTATGAAAAAATAAATGCAAGTGTTGTTAAACGAATTGGCTAATGGAAAACTTCGACTATGTGAAAATGAATAAGGACTCTTGGAACAAGAGAGTGCCTGTTCACGTGCAATCTGAATTCTATTTTGTGGAAGAATTTCTGAAAGGAAAATCTTCGTTGAATGAAATTGAATTGAATATGCTTGGCGACATTCGAGGAAAATCTATTTTGCATTTGCAATGTCATTTCGGACAAGACTCGCTCTCGCTTGCCCGCATGGGCGCTGAAGTAACAGGAGTAGATCTTTCAGATGCGGCTATTGATCAAGCGAAAGTATTGACTGAAAAGCTTCAGCTCGACGCGGAGTTTATTTGTTGCGACGTCTATGAATTGAAAAATCATTTAGACAAAAAATTCGACATTGTATTCACCAGTTACGGAACCATTGGATGGTTACCCGATTTAGATCGTTGGGCTGAAATTGTTTCTCATTTCTTGAAGCCTGGAGGTCGATTTGTCTTTGCTGATTTTCATCCGGTGATGTGGATGTTCGACAATGAATTTCAAACGGTCGGATACAATTATTTCAATTCAGGTCCGGACATTGAAACCAGCACCGGCACCTACGCAGATCCCACCTCTGAAATTGAAATCACTTGCGCGTATTGGAATCATTCCACCAGCGAAGTGCTTACATCGCTGCTTTCACAAGGCCTTCAGCTTACTCAGTTTCAAGAGTTCAATTATTCTCCCTACAATTGCTTCAAACATTCCGAAGAATTCGAACCTGGAAAGTTTCGTGTGAAGCACTTCGGGAATAAGGTTCCTTTGGTGTTTGCGTTGGAGGCGGTGAAGAGGTAGTCGCCAATTATTTAAAAGAATTCAAGTTAAAAATAAACAAGGCGAAGCTGAAGCTTCGCCTTGTTTGAATTCTTTTTTAAAGCTTGCGCGCTGTTATTGGTTGGTTAAAAAAGAAGTATAAAGGCTGCCGCTGCTGCACCTGAATCTGACCCTTCATAAACCCCTATGCATTTATCTTTACTGCCGCCTCCCCAAACGGTGTAAATCTTACCACCTTCATAAATCCCGATGCATTTATCCTTACTACCACCTCCCCAAACAGTGTAAATTTTACCTCCTTCATATATTCCTATGCATTTATCCTTACTTCCGCCACCCCAAACTGAATAAATTTTACCTCCCTCATAAATCCCGATGCATTTATCCTTACTTCCGCTACCCCAAACCGAGTAAACTTTACCTTCCTCATAAATTCCAATACATTTATCCTTACTTCCACCACCCCATACATTATATAATGTACCTTGTGCTTTAGCAAATCCAAAAGTCAGCAACATCGTTGCTAAAATCAATAAATTTTTCATTTTGTTTTTTTTAAAATTTTTGTTCCTACTCTTATGGCTTTTCAGATTACTCCCTGTTATTAGAGTGGTTTTCTTGTCTCCACTTTTTTGCCTATCACTTTATTTGGTTAGCCCGCATTTGCCCGCAATGTTGCCTTAAACTTGCCCATAACGGTTTGCAGATTTGCGTTGTGGCGGACTTAGCTTCAGTATATTTCATTTTACCACCAAAGATTATTTGAAGCAAAATGTTTCAATTTCCTCTAAACCCGCCATTTCCGCAAATGTGCGGTATAGGATGGTATTTAATCCCTTCTCCAGCCCCAACCATCACCAGCACCATGGCCGGCAGGTGGAGATATACATAATGAAGCATTTCCAGAACTCGTTTTAAGCCAGGCAGGAGCGGTTCCTACAATACCTACTAAATTCACATCCACTACAGCATTCGGAGACATTTTTACATTAATACTCCCATCCGCATTTTTAGGAATAATTTTATTCAATTGCTCATCCGATAACTTTACATTTATTGATCCATCTGCATTTGTTGGAACCATTTTGTAATTTGAATTAGCATTCATTTTTTCTACACTGTTATCGGCCATAGCCGGCGAAACAGAATGCACCATAAATCCAAATGATGCCATTAATAATGATGAACCAATCATCAATTTGTACCAGTTTTCAGAAACAAACTTTTTCATAATATTAAATTTTAAAATATTGCCTACTCTTAATCGGATTTTCGGCTTTCTCCGTTGTATAGTGGTGTAACCTTTCCAATAACGGTTTTCCGCTAAAAGAAATGGCGTCCCGATAACTACCGGGAAAACCGCCAATTTCTTTTAGGTGCTGTTAAGGGATGGTTTAATCTACAATTTATTCACTTCTTTTCGCTAAATATTTATATTCAACCGTAAAGCTTAAACTTAGTGCATCCAAATTCCCATTTTTATCGACCTTGAAGGTTGTTTGGCCATAACGACCATCATTGAATCTCCAGTCAAAATATCCTTCAGAACCTCTAAGTTCTCCTAATCCAATCCAATAGGTATTACCCGGTGAAATACCCTGCACAACTATTTTGTTACCATCAAAAGTCATAATATTCATGCTTTGGTCAGGTGTATTTCCAATTGTTCCGTTAGAATTTTCATATAAATCCCAAGTCCCGTTTAATGTCATTACATTAACAGGTCTGGATGTTTGGGTGAAGGCTAATTGACTGCTGATGCAGATAATAATTAAAAAAAAGATTTTTTTCATTTTACAGGTTTTATTTTTTTACCTACTCTTAATCGGATTTTCGGCTTCCTCCTTATTAAATCAAAATTTATATAAAGTCGCAAATGATCCTGGAGTTCCATCCGAAAAAGACCATTTAAATCTAATTTCATTCGGAGTTAACCATTCGAGTTCTATTTTACCGTTATCTACGCAAGTATTTGCGTCGATAATTTTTTCAGATAAATAAAGTCTATTTTGTTCTGATTTCGATTTTGTCAATTTAGCACTACATCCCAAAGAAGGGTATTCAATATTTATGTTTTCCCCAATAACCGTTAATTTGATTGTCCAAGTTTCATTATTATTCAGCTGAATACCTTGTCCAACCCAAACTCCATCAAAAACACCTGTCGATTGTGCATTCGCAAATCCAAAAGTGAGCAACATTGTTGTTAGAAAAAATATTTTTTTCATTTTATTATCTTTTAAATTTTGTTCTTACTCTTATGGCTTTTCGGATTTCGCCCCGTTTTTTAAAGTGAGTTCTGGTCTCCACTTATTATTTTTTTAAATATACTCATTTATTAATAATTGTCTAATTCTTTATAACTTACCGATTACAGTTTGCACCTATTGCTCATAACTAACTTCTGCGCCATACAAGCCTTCTCAACACGTGTCATTATTGCTCGATAGACGATGGTCTGTTGTGGTTTAATAAAGGTAGTTAAAAGGGAAAATGAGAAATTAATTGTACAAAACAATTCTTCTATACCCCGGATAGAAGTGGAAAGCCTTTGAGCGCAGCGAAAAGCTTGGAACGAATAGCCGGAAATAGGTTCAAAAAAGAATGAGAAACAGAATGAGAATGAGAATGGGAATTTCTTCAAAGACATTCGCGAAGCATTCACCGCAGGCATTCGTCTGAAAGACATTCTTCCCCGGAATAAACTGCATATAAACTGCATATAAAGGTTAGTGCGTTTTCCAAATCCCAGAAATATGTTTGTCAAATGGAACAAAAACTTATTAAGTCGGAAATTGAATCGCGAATATTCATCATTCGTGGCAAGCAAGTTATGTTTGACAGAGACTTGGCTCGGTTGTATAACGTTCAAACTAGAGTTCTAAATCAAACTGTAAAGCGTAATGCAAATAGATTTCCTGAACAATTTATGTTTCAGCTAACCTCTGAGGAATTCGATAATTGGAAGTCACAAATTGTGACATCCAATTCTGAAAAAAATGGGATTAAGAAAACTACCATATGTCTTCACAGAGTACGGAGTGGCAATGTTATCAGGTGTTTTAAATAGTGAAATAGCGTTAAATATCAACATTGAAATTATCCAAACGTTTATCGATTCACGTGCCAGCACGAAACATTCACCATCATTGCAAAGTCGAGTTAGTGAAATTGAAACGAGACTTATTAATCAAGAAAACAAATTCAACGAAATTTTTAATTTCATATCTGAAAATAAGTTTCCTCAATCGGGTATTTTCTTCCAAAATCAAATCTTCGATGCGTACATCTTTTCAAGCGAATTGATTGCAAAAGCCAAGAGATCCCTTATTCTCATCGATAACTACATAGATGAAACCACATTGCTGCAGCTTTCAAAAAGAAACAGAAGAGTTTCCTGTACCATTTACACTGAAAGGATCACAGAGCAATTGAAACTCGATTTGGAAAAACACAATGCCCAATACAAACCTATTGAAATTAGAATTCTTAAAAATTCTCACGACCGATTTATCATTCTCGATGATAAAGAACTCTATCATCTTGGCGCGTCATTGAAGGATTTAGGAAAAAGATGGTTTGCATTTTCTAAAATGGATGGACTCGTGTCTCAAATACTCGCACATCTTCATGATTAGGTAGTCCCAGACATTCGTTCAAAGAACATTCGCCCGGAGGGCATTCGTCTGAAAGACATTCTTCACCGCTCATACCTTCTCTTACCTAGGGTCGAAAGATCTTTCGACCCGATTATCTTAACTTCTCTTAACTTACCTAATGCTGTTTTTCTTTCCGTCATTCGGTTAATGTTATCCAAATGTCGTGTTCACTTTCAATTAAATCTAATTCAATTTTTTCAGCTTCTTGTTCTATTTCCTTTCCACTCTTGTATGCTGAAATTGGTTTGTCGTAAATATTTGATTCCTTATAAATCTGTCCGTAGAAATAGCGATAAAAAAACAAGTCGTCAAAGGTTTTAATTTTAGCAGGAAGTCCAGATTGCTGAATTTTTTCTTGAGCTAAATACTTTCTTATATAAGGAAAATAAACCCAATACAAGTCAACGGTGTCTTGTTTAAGCTTGCTGAATCCAACCGGACATATTCCCATAATTCGCGTTTCAGAAACAAGTCTTTCGCTATCAAAAAAATAGGCCTCTTTTATTTTGAAGCCAATAATTTCAATTGAGGATGTGTCTAAATCTGTTACCAAAAGTTCTTCCTGAAATTCGTCATCAGTAACTTTGTAAGGAGTTATGTTTTTATTAAATATATTCTTGTTAAGTATGGAAAACAATTTGTCTTTCTCAAAAAGCAGTCTGTTTTCATTAGGTGCTACAAATCGCCATTTCCGGTGTAAATAAAGAACGGCTCGCTCTCTTAAATAAAAATACTCTATGAAGCCGTCTTTATTGTATTTCAGAGAGTATTGCGGAACATTTAGAAGTTTAATTACTTTGTCTTTTGCAACTTTAGGAATAATTCTTTTGAAAGTAAACGCGTCTGTATAGTCACGCTGCATTCGAATCCTGCCTGTAGAATCCCAAACAGTCCATTTACCAATTCGATAATTGTTTGCAAATTTACCCTCTGATTTCTTCTGGCCATTGTTGTAATAAGAAACATAATTGCCGTCTAATCGCCCATCAGTTGTTTCGTAAGAGCATTTAAAATCACTCGACTCATAAGAGCGCTTCATCTTATCCCTTGCAACGAATGAAAGGAATATGAATGGAAATATTATTAATAAAGTTTGTTTCATTTATTTTTCAGACCCCAATGTTCTATTAGTGATTGTGCAATACTCTTCCCATTTTGACCTGTTTCAGGTGAATCTGAAACCGTTTCTTCTACATATCTAAAACCAATTTGCCTATACCCTTCATTTGCAAAGAAACTAAATAAATAAAATAAAATATTTTGTTGCTGATACAAATATGAATTTCCAATTACCAGCTTACGATTCAACCAAACTGAGTCTTTGCTTTTGTAAAAATACAACCAGTCGTAAATAAATTGACTGGATGAAGTATCGCTTGCATAGCGGGAAAAAGATTCGTCAAATGAATTGACTAGCCAATCAGAATAATTTTTATTAAAATCGTTTTTGATCTTATTTTCAGATAAATAGGAATACGCTGCTAACCACTCCGAGCAGTTTGGTAAACGGTAAATAACTTGAATGCCGTCTTTGTTTTCTTTCTGCGTTTTCCATTTGCAAAAATTCATTGCGTTGTCCCATGAGATACCAAGAACTGGAAAGTTGTCATATTCGACACTGGTTATATATTCTTTATATACCTCAGCTGAACCAATAGTGCTGTCGGGTAGTTGAGTTAAATAAAAGGTTGCAGATGAGTCCTTTTTTACAGATTTTAAATAGTCTTTATACTCCCTGTAGGTAACCTGTTCGCTGATTTGAAATGCTTTAATGGTTTGGGTAGAAGTTCTTGAATTGTCAGCAAGTAATTTATAAAGATTGATAGTCTGTGTCGGAATAGAATATAATTGAGCTGATTTATCGGCAGGCGCAAAACTCGCCAATAAAATTGGCAGAGTTAAAACTGTAAATATGTATGTTAGTCTTCTCAAGTTATGTTGTCTTTTATAATGCGATAGGCGAAGATTGTTGCTGTTAGCTAAAGGTAATGATTTTATTTACAACTCGTCAAATGACGATCGAATTTGTTGAATCTTGCGGATCTCTGTTCCTGATTCCATGAATTGCTCGTCGAACTCAGTGAAGGCAAATACCACATTGGTATTGCGGATGTTGTTCGGTTTATTGGAAGAAAATGATAGAATGAAAAACATCATTCTCTTTCTCCTACTGTTTCTGTTTCTGGATTTCAGAATGAGAATGACAAACAGAATGAGAGTGCGATTTTTTAAATCTGTATAATCGTCACAGACATTCGTTCAAAGAACATTCGCCCGCAGGGCATTCGTTGAAAACATTCTAGAGGGGCTTCACCCCTCTTAGCATTTCTCTCTTCCCCGGAGGTCCTGCCAACCGCTCAACAACAAACCCCGCTGCTTGAAGATTGCGACGCACTTCGCCTTTCGCGCAATAGGTAACCAAGACGCCGCCATCATTCAACAAATCGAAACATTGTTGCATGCGCTCTAGCGTCCACAAGCCAGGTTCTACGCGCGGACCAAAGGCATCGTAATAAATGACATCGAATTTCTCTTCGGAAGAAAATTCTTCCAACCCCACTTCCATTCGAATAAATGAAAAATTTTCTTGTAGTGAAATCCATTCGCCAGCATTCGAAACATGAAATTTCATTTCGAATTGATCTGAGCGACTTGCAGCTAATTCATTCAATATTTCTTTCGACAACGGATAAGGCTCAAGCGCGGAGTAGTCGATTTTTGTTGTTGCATTTTGAAGGGTTAACATAGCATTCAATCCCGTTCCCAAGCCCACTTCCAAAATGCGAATCACTTCTTTGTCGCAGGCCTTCATTCCACTTTCAATAAAAACATGCATGGATTCTTGCACCGCGCCGTGCGTGCTGTGATAAGTCTCTTCCACTTCCGGAATAAACAACGTGAACGAGCCGTCTGCTGTTTGAACAAGTTCACGCGTGCGCGATTTGTTCACCGCTGTTTTGTTTAAACTATTTTCTTGATACATTCACCACGGGTTATTACAAGTCTATTTTTGAAATACAAATTATTGCAATGGCAAAGAAAACAAAAGCACCGGCTACAAAAAAACCGAAGAGCATCTTGAATGCGAAAAGTCATGAATTCCTAGAGAAATACATTAACAACATTGCTCCAACCGGATTCGAAACACCCGGACAGCAAATGTGGTTAGATTACATTCGTCCGTATATCGACACGCACATCGTAGACACCTACGGAACCGTGGTTGGTGTGATTAATCCAGATGCTCCTTACAAAGTTGTGGTGGAAGCTCACGCCGATGAAATCGCGTGGTTCGTGCATTACATTACTCCAGATGGATTTATTTATTTGCGTCGCAATGGCGGAAGCGATCACATGATTGCGCCTTCCATGCGAGTGAATATTCAAACCCCAAAAGGATTGGTGAAAGGCGTATTCGGATGGCCGGCGATTCACGTCCGTCAGGAGAAAGAGGAGGCTCCATCCATGAAAAATATTTTCTTAGATGTTGGCGCTAGAACAAAAGACGAAGTGGAAGGACTAGGCATTCACGTAGGTTGCGTTGCCACCTTCGAAGATGAGTTCATGGTGTTGAACGATCGCTACTACTTAGGTCGCGCGTTAGACAACCGCATAGGAGGATTCATGATTGCCGAAGTAGCACGTATGCTGAAAGAAAACAAAGTCAAACTTCCATTCGGTGTATACTTCACGAATTCAGTTCAAGAAGAAATTGGATTGCGTGGTGCTGAAATGATTGCACATCGCATTAATCCGGATGTTGCCATTGTTACAGATGTGTGTCACGACACGCAAACTCCCATGATGAGCAAGATCATGAGCGGAGATATTTCATGCGGCAAAGGGCCTGTATTGAGCTACGGCCCTGCTGTGCAGAACAACTTATTGAAGCACATTATTACAGCTGCTGAAAAGAATAAGATCGACATTCAACGTGCAGCTGTTTACAGAGCAACGGGAACAGACACCGACGCTTTTGCTTACAGCAATGCGGGCGTTGCGAGTGCGCTTATTTCACTTCCATTGCGCTACATGCACACGACAGTTGAAATGGTTGCTAAAGACGACGTAGAAGCTGTTATTCATTTGATCTATCATTCGTTGAAAACGATTAAGAACAATCAAGACTGGAGATACATTAAATAATTTCATTTTGGTGGAAATAAAAAAGAGGAACCGATGGTTCCTCTTTTTGTTTGTCTGTGAAATAAGACTATGCAGTTTTAGCTGCAAGAGCTGCTTTCACTTTGCCTTCAATTTCAGCCATTAATTCTGGGTTGTCGTCTAACAATTGTTTCACCGCATCGCGTCCTTGTCCCAATTTGGTTTCACCGTAAGAGAACCAAGAACCTGCTTTTTTCACAATGGTTAAATCAACACCCATGTCAATTAACTCGCCTACACGGCTAATTCCCTGACCGTAGATAATGTCGAACTCTGCCGTTCTGAAAGGTGGCGCAACTTTGTTTTTTACAACCTTCACTTTGGTGTGATTTCCAATTACGTTCTCTCCGTCTTTCAACTGAGTAGAGCGACGAATATCTAAACGAATCGAAGCGTAGAACTTCAATGCGTTACCACCTGTTGTTGTTTCTGGGTTACCGAACATGACACCAATCTTTTCACGCAATTGGTTAATGAAGATGCAGCAACATCCGGTCTTGCTAATGGTACCTGTAAGCTTACGTAAAGCCTTCGACATTAAACGTGCTTGCACACCTACGTTTGAATCGCCCATCTCTCCTTCAATCTCAGAACGAGGAGTTAATGCAGCTACAGAGTCAATGACAATTAAGTCAATGGCGCCTGAACGAATGAGGTTATCGGCAATCTCTAAACCTTGCTCACCATTATCTGGCTGAGAGATTAAAAGATTCTCGGTATCAACACCCAACGCTTCAGCGTAAAACTTATCGAACGCGTGCTCGGCATCGATGATAGCAGCAATACCACCCATCTTCTGACACTCCGCAATCGCGTGAATGGCTAAGGTTGTTTTACCCGAAGATTCTGGACCGTAGATCTCTACAATTCTTCCTTTCGGAAATCCGCCTATGCCTAAGGCAAGGTCAAGACCCAATGATCCGCTAGGAATCACCTCCATTGCTTCTACTGCGCTATCGCCCAATTTCATTACCGCACCCTTTCCGTAAGTCTTTTCCAACTTATCCATGGTTAATTGAAGGGCCTTCAATTTTTCTTTGTTTATCTCAGTCATGATGTTTCTTTAATTTTTAATTGTTTGACAAATTTGTTGTGTGATCTTGTAATGTATTTACGACTTGTTATTTTTTTTCGGATAGAGGTCACGTATGATAAAAAACACCAGAAGGTACAGGAAAGAAAATCCACACGCGAAGACAAATGAATTGTCCTTAGCAGGGTTATCAATTGTTCCTTTGTTCTTCATGAAGTGGTTGAACAGTTCACGAGAAATAAACCAACTCAGCCCAAATAATACTGGAGCTAAACTGAGATAAATGATGTTAAACTTTTTTGTCATAGTTTTTTCGTTTCGACTTAGCGAAATTGCACTAAATTTATTCATACAAAAAGAAAAATATATGCAGTTTATAAGCAAGTTATTCGTAATCGTGTTGATATTGACCTCAAGCGTGGTTTCAGCACAAAAAAAGAACATCCTTAAGTTGGATATTTCTTCTCCCATCATGCGCACAGCTAATGTGTCTTTCGAGCATCAGACGAAAGTAAGATCAAGCTTCGTTTTGGGAGTCTTATATCAAGATCAAAGCGATGGTTTTGCAAGCAGTTTCATTACCCGCGCTGCCATTACTCCGGAATTCCGTTATTACATGGGTAAATACAATGCTCCTGAAGGAATTTACCTTTCTATGTTCGCTCGTTACCAATACATGGAAGCGCTTGAACAAATTTATGTGGGATACGACCCCATTACTTACATGACTATCTACGATTACAACAAACGCAACATTAACACAGGCGGAGTTGGAATGTCATTCGGTTACCAAAGAATTTTCCAAGATAAAATTAGTATCGACGTAAACTTCGGAACCATCTGGAATAGCGGAGACACGCGTGTGTCAACCAGCGAACCTTTTGTGGAAGCACCTAACGAAGCCTTCCGTCCATACGTTGGATACTTTGTCCGCACAGGAGTTGCTGTCGGATTTTTGTTCTAATAAATTATAGAGAAATCTAGTCTATCGAAGTCGGCTTGCCAATGCAACGCCGACTTTGCTTTTTTCGTGGCAGCTCTATACTCGTTGTATGAAGCGGAGTTCAGCACTTTCTGAATTCCTTCAGCAATAACTTTCGGTGTTACTTCTTCAACAACTTCACCTACATGGTATTCGTTCACTATGCGCGCTGGTTCAACCAAATTACTGACAAGCACTGGCACTCCGGCATGAATGTAATCGAATAATTTGTTTGGAAGAGAAAGCGTGTAATTCAAGTGCAACGGCTTGTCTAGCGAAACACCCAGGTGAACGCGTTGCGTTAACTTCTTCAAATCGAAATAAGACATCCGGGGAAGAACTTTAACCTTTTCTTCCAAATGCAATTCAATAATTCGTCTTTTAATATTTTCTAAATCTCTTCCAGCTCCAACAATGAGCAATTGAATGCCTTCCAAATACTGAAACGCTTCAACCAATTCCATTCCACCCCGATCGGGATCTATGTAAGCTCCCTGAAGAACCACAGTCTTCACTTCAAACAACGCTTCCCGTTCACTTTCATCTTTCAACAAAACAGGCATGTTGCGCTGAACTAAAACTTCGCGATTGTATTTCTTTCGATAGATGGAAGCAATACTTTCATTCACCGTAATAAAAAGATCTACATGCGGAATGCAGCGTTCTTCAATGCGCGTCCAAATAGCTTTAATTCGGTCTCTTCCGGTTAATCCTTCCGCCTCTGTAAAATACTCGTGAGAATCGTAAATGACTTTTGTGCCGCGAAGCTTCTTCATCAATACCGCCGGCCACAAGACATCGAGATCATTCGCCCAAATAACATCGGTTTTATGAAAAAGTAAATAGAAGAACATGCGCACGTTCAACATGAAATAAAACAAAGGTCCTTTGCTAAAAAAGACATTTAATCGTTGCGTTGAATAGTTGCGCTGAAGTGGGCTGCTTCCAGATTTAAGCACGCCAATCAGACGTACTTCCCAATTTTTATGTTGAAGGGAATCGCAAATCTTACTTACTCGTTGATCGTATGTTAGATCATTCGAGACGAGGACTGCAACTCGCATAGCTTTATGCCATCATGTTGTTTCGGAACTTGCGAAGGACTTCCTTCGTGTAAAGCGGGAAGTCGGCATTCATCATCCAACCGAAATAGCCCGGCTCACGCGTAAGTACGTCTGCTACTTTCACTCCTTTGTGTTTTCCAAATCCGAATACCATATCGCCTTCTTCGTTGTATTGAAGGTTACCAATAAGGTCAGCACGCTTTCCGTAACTGCTCAATGCCTCAATCTCTTCAATGGTTGTTGGAAGTGCTCGCTCATCGTCTTTGTATTTTTCATACATACCCTTGAACACTTCGTAGGTAGCCTGAGTATCAATAAGAGCAGCGTGAGCGTTTTCTAACGTTCCTCCGGTGTAATATTTAAAAGCAGCCGATAAATTTCTTGGCTCAAGTTTATGAAAAAGAATCTGCACATCGACTGTATTTCTTCCATCCAATGTAAACGGAATACCCACACGAAGGAACTCTTCAGCAAGCAATGGAATATCGAACTTGTTGCTGTTATATCCCGCCAAGTCGCATCCTTCAATGAAATCACTCAACATGGGAGCGCAATCTGAAAACAGCGGAGCGCCTTTCACATCTGCATCGTATATTCCATGAACCAAAGAAGATTCAATGGGAATAGGCATTCCTGGGTTGATTAAAAACTTGGTGTCTTTAAATTCTGGAATAGTCTCAAGAGATTGGTCCGGAAAAACTTTTACAAAAGCAATTTCTACGATGCGATCTTTCGCAACGTCGGTCCCGGTGGTTTCCAGGTCAAGAAAAACCAACGGTCTCTTTAGGTGAAGCATGAATTATTTTATTGAACCTTAACTTTGATGTACTGATACTTTTCGTATTCCGATTTGTTTTTCAACGCATCGTTTTCGAATTTCTTTCCTTGAACTACATTGATTGGCTTTTCAAATTTAAAGTCAACATTTTCAATATATCCATTCTTCAAAAGAGCCTTTGTCAATGCCGTCTGAGCATTAACCGAACGTTCGTTCGAGAGAATAGTATTCGTTTTACTTTCAACAGTTGGGACGTTCGATGCACTACCTTCTATAACTATCGTTACGAATGCCTTTTGATCGATAACCTTCTGACAGTTACCTATGAACTCTACAAATTCCTTTTCTTGGGTGGAAAAATCACTTTTACCATAAAGGAAGTAGTGTGAGTATTCAGCGTAAGTCTTGTCCGCGTCGATCTTAGTTTGAATTGGATCTTCTTTATTAAATACAATATCATCCTTCTTGGCCAATAACTGTATCTCTCTTGTATAGTCATGCTTCTCGCCATCGCAGGGCACTGTTAACGATTCAGATTTCAACTTTTCAATGCCATTCAAATAGTCTATTGAATATGTAGAACAAGGTTGAAGGACAGCTAAAAACTCGCCATTGTCATTCTTGGCCAACGACTCTTGTTTTTCGTTAGACTTGGTATTTACAATAACCACTTTCAGACCCTCCTTCGGCAAGCTATTTCCCTTAGCCGGTTTGAAAACACCTTTCAAGCTTGCCAATTGCTCTCCTTTTTTAACTGGCATCAAGACTTCATAGATATCTAAATCACCCAATCCGCCATCTCTTCTTGAGCTATAAAAAGCACGCTTCCCGTCTGCCATCGGTTGGAAGAATATATCATCATCTACCGTATTCAATGGGTAACCCATATTCTCAGGCGCTCCCCACGTTCCATCTGGCAAACGCTCGCTTACAAACAGATCGAATCCACCCATTGTTGAATGTCCTTTCGATGCGAAGTATAAATACTTTCCGTCAGGACTCAAAAATGGAGCATCTTCCTCATAAATTGTATTGATAGCATTTCCTAGATTTTGAGCCATTCCCCATGAACCATTCGGATTTCTGTCGCATCTATATATATCGCGTTGTCCAATGCCGTTTGGACGATCTGACACAAAATACAATTCATTTCCGTTGGCAGAAATAGTACAATGTGTTTCCCAGTATTTCGAATTGATATTGGACGATAATTTCACCGGAGCATTCCATGTTTCACCCAAAAGAGTCGAATACATTACTTGACCATCGCCAAGACTATCCTTATAAATGAACAACGTGTTTCCATCTGGAGAAACAGAAATAGTCGCATCATGATCATCCGAATTCAAATTCAACAATTCCGGCAGGGCCCATTTCCCGTCTCTTCCTTTGAAGGAAACGTAAATATCATCACGGTACTTGTCAGTTATAAAGTCTTTAATTTTGGCATTGGTTGAATCCGGTCTAAGTCTTCTGCTTGTGAAGAACATGCTACTTTCATCAAATGAAAGTACTGGACCAAAATCAGCAAATACACCGTTAATTGTTGCGCCTGCATTCGTAATGGTGTATTTCTTAGGACCTGCAACCAGAAGTTTAGCAAACTCGTTAATTTGCAATGCTCGGTCAATTTGGGCAGCCAGTTTATGGTTTTTATTAATTTGACTTTTCATGAGCTCTAAGCTTTCAGAAGAATCACTAAACTTCATATTCAAGTGTTGTGCAATGGCTAAATAAAACAGAGCCTCAACTGGAGCGGCTTTCTCGTTTGGATCGAAGGGGTCATAGCCAGAATTCAATTTTTTCGAGGTAGCTTTTTCCAAATACTTCAAAGCTTCAACCTTATTGGTCTCTGTCTGCAATAAGCAGTAGCCTAATTTGTAATTTACATTGATATTTTCAGCATCCATAGCCAAAACCTTTCTCCACTCATTTGAAGCTTGATCCCAAAATTTTTCTTCCATTAATTTATTTGCTTCTGAAAAAGCTGCATTAAATTCTGGATTACCAACATTAGAAGACGCTTGCGCACTGCTGAAAGCAGACAACACGACGATCAAAAGGGAAAAGAAACGAGTTTTCATAGGTTTACTTTTTTTTCAAAAATTATATTTCACGATTAACATCCCATTCTTCCAAATAATCTGCAACGCGGCGAACAAAACGTCCTCCTAATGCGCCGTCCACTATTCGGTGATCGTAAGAATGTGATAAAAACATCATGTGGCGAATGGCAATGGCATCTCCTTGTGGAGTTTCTATAACAGCTGGCTTCTTGCGAATTGCGCCTACGGCTAATATAGCTACTTGCGGCTGATTAATAATGGGCGTTCCCATTACATTTCCAAATGAACCAACGTTGGTCAAGGTATATGTTCCACCTTGTATTTCATCTGGAGTTAATTTATTTGCGCGAGCACGCTCGGCCAAGTCATTTACTTTCTTCGCAATACCCACTAGATTCAACTGGTCTGCATTTTTAATTACTGGAACAATTAAGTTTCCCGAAGGCAATGCCGCAGCCATTCCAATGTTAATGTCGCCGCGCATGATAATATTATTTCCATCTACACTTGCATTCACACCAGGGAAATCACGAATAGCTTTCGCTACTGCCTCTATAAAAATTGGAGTAAACGTTAATTTCGTTTTTGCATTCGCTTCGAATTGCTTCTTCACTTTGTTTCTCCACATAACCACATTCGTCAAATCTGCCTCTACATAGGACGTAACGTGTGGAGAAACTTGCGTGCTCATAATCATATGATCGGCAATAAGTCTGCGCATGCGATCCATTTCAATAATCTCGTCGTTCGGACCAACGGATATAGTAGGACCTTTAACGCGAGGAGCTTCAACTGATTTCTCAACTGGCGCAGGCACCGGTGGAGCCGCTTGAATTGGAGCAACATTATTTCCTCTGTTGGAAATATACCCCATCAAATCTTCCTTCGTAACTCGACCGTTTTGTCCTGTTCCCGAAATGCTGTCTAATTCCGATTGCGAAATGTTTTCTTGTTTCGCAATGTTCTTCACCAACGGACTGTAAAATCTATCTGAAGAAGAAACAACAGCTGTTCCTGAAGAAACAGCCACGGGCGAAGCTGGTGCTGCTGCCACTTCTGTTATTGCAGGTGCGGCAGCCGAAACAGGCGCCGGTGCACTCGCTCCATCTCCTGTTTCAATAATTGCAATGACATGTCCAACCTGTACGGTATCACCTACATTCACACGGCAAGAAACAAGTATACCATCCTCAGGAGATGGCACTTCACTATTCACTTTATCTGTTGCTATTTCAACCAAAGGCTCGTCCGCGGTAACACGGTCGCCTTCCTTCTTTAACCAACTCAAAATAGACGCCTCTGCGACACTCTCACCCATTTTGGGTAACCTCAGTTCTATTGTTGCCATTTTAATAAATTTCGCAACGAATTTAAGAAAAATAAAGGACTTGTCCTAATAGTCATTTTTCAGGACTCTGAGACCCTTGAATTCGATTTCCTATGAATCAAGAAAAACAGCCAAAACCCAATGAAAACAAGACCTTGCTGAAGTTCTAACATGCTTTCAAAAACAAAATGAAACGACACCCCTAAAACGAACATTAAAAAAAACAGGTCGTTTAATTCCCAAGCGCGCTTAAGTCCGACGAAAAGCAAGGCTAGTAAGGTACACAATCCAATCCAACCCCATTCCACCAAAATCTGCAAATAGGCATTGTGCGCAGGATGAGAATGTTGCGCCGCAAAGTTCGCTCCTTTCAAAGTATAGCGCTCCTTGAAATGGGCCTTCCAATTACCTGTTCCCACTCCCAGTGGATAATCAAGTGCTAACTCCCACGCCGTTTCCCAACTAACAATGCGTTCACTCGTGCTAGCCACTTTCTCTTCCTTCTTCGTTTCAGTTAATGACTTCGAATTTACCACAGCCTCTTTCGCTCGCCCAGAAATAGGTGAGAAACCAAAAAAAAGCATTAAAAAAGAAACCAATGAAGATGTTATAACGATAACTGCTTTTTTTCTGTTTTTTCCATTTCGAAATACATAAAAAGCAAAAATTGCATAGAACAAAAACAGCGCTAAGAAGCCAGCGCGAGAAGCCATGAATGCGGTTTCTATGGAAAAGAAAACAATTCCAATCCATAATAATTTCGAGTAACGCTTACTTTTGGAATCAAGGAATTCTGATGCTAAAAAAACCATTGAAAGCAAATAGAAAAATCCCAAGTATGTCGGATGAAACGTCCAAGCCAGTCTTCCATACACAAACTCTTCCCACAATCCTGTTTCAAAAAAACCGTAGGTTGCGTGCACATGACAGATCAACGCGAAGAAAACGCAACCAATCACCAAAGCCCATTGAAACCTTTTCAATGAGTGAAGAATGGAATTCGAAGTAAATAAAAACAAGAGTGGAAAAGCCACGAACGAAATTTTCGTTTCAATTTCAGACAAAGCCGTTTTGTGATTCCACTCATTCCAAAAACCACTGAGCAGAAATGCAGAAAAAATTCCGAACAAAATAAATGCCCAAACATTGAAACCTCGCCATTCAATTTTCCTTCCTCCGGAAAATATTTGAAAGACCATGGCTAAAAAAGCAAGCGCTAAAAACACCGTCACTCCTTTCGAATAAACACTCATACAAAACACACCCATGGCCATGAACCACTCGTGAATGTTGTATTTCGTGATTGAAATACTCATGCTTTGCGTTTCATTTTCAAATGTGGAATATCGTCTTCCAAATACATTTCACCTTCTTCTACAAATCCCAATTCATTGTAAAATTTCAATAAATATTGTTGGGCTGAAATCGTGATGGTGTCCTTTCCCCAAATCTGTTCACACTGTTCCAAACACTCTTTCATGAGCGCCTTTCCAAGACCAGTTCCTCGAGAAGACAGAGAAGAACAAACACGACCAATACTAATCTCCTTGTATGAAATTCCTGCAGGAAGTAAGCGCGCTGTAGCATGAACATTGCCGTTCTCATCTTCAGCCCAAACCCATATGGCTTGTTCATCTTTCCCATCTAAATCTTGATAAGCGCAATTCTGCTCAACAACAAAAACATCTGATCGCAAGGCAAGAATGCGATACAACTTTCCAGATGGAATGTCAGAAAATGGAGATGTATAAAATTTCACTCTTCGAAAATAACACAATTGCAGTAGAATGTGTTGTGGTATAATTGAACAAATTCAACGAACTTCGCGCCATGAATGTATTATCAGTTGAAAATGTGTCGAAGGCCTTCGGTATTCGTGAATTGTTTACAGACCTTTCTTTCGGTATTGAAGAGGGACAAAAAGTTGCGTTAGTTGCGAAGAACGGAACAGGCAAGTCAACGCTGCTGCACATGTTAGCGGGAAAGGACGAACCCGATGCAGGCCGAATTACATTCAACAAAGAAATTAAATGGGCCATCTTGCTTCAAGACGAAGCATTCGATGCAAACGGAACCGCTATTGATTTCCTCTTCGCTGCAGACAACATCATGACCAAAGCCATTCGCGCTTACGACCTTGCTATTGCAACAGGAGACGGATTGCAAGAAGCGCACGACATGATGGAGCACTCTGACGCGTGGGACTACGACGCGAAGGCGAAACAAATTCTTGGTGCACTTAACATCATTGACCTTAACCAGCAAATGGGAAACATGAGCGGTGGTCAGCGCCGACGTATTGCACTGGCTCGTGTGCTGTTGGAAGAAGCAGACTTCTTAATTTTAGATGAGCCTACCAACCACTTGGATTTAGATATGATTGAGTGGTTGGAAGAATATTTAACGAAGGCACGCATGACCTTGTTCATGGTAACGCACGATCGTTATTTCTTGGAAAACATTACGAATGAAATTCTCGAGTTGGAAAACGGAGAGCTATACAAATACAAAGGAAACTTTTCTTATTATCTTGAAAAGAAAGCAGAGCGTGAGCAGCTTGAATCGGCTTCACGCGATAAAAATTTAAACACCTTCCGTCGCGAAGCCGAATGGGCGAGCCGCATGCCACGTGCCCGCGGAACAAAAAGCAAAAGTCGTATGGACTCGTTCGAAGAGTTGAAAGACAAATTGAAACGCAAGCCAGAAGACGGAGAATTGGATCTTGAAATTAACATTACCCGCATGGGTTCGAAGGTGGTTGAGTTCATTAAGGCAACGAAGTCTATGGGCGATTCAACAGTCATGGACGGATTCGACTACGTCTTCAAATCGAACGAACGCATTGGTATCATTGGAAGAAACGGTTGTGGAAAATCTACTTTCCTGAACCTCATGACCAAGCGCATGGAACCCGATGGTGGAAAGATTGTAAACGGAGAAACAGTGGTGTTCGGATTTTACGAGCAGTCTTCTTCTCACTTAATACCAGAGCAGCGCCTAATAGAGTGTATTCGCGATGTTGCAGATTACATTCCACTTGCAAAAGGCAAAACCATTAGCGCATCGCAGATGCTCGAGAAATTTTTGTTCCCTAAGCACATGCACTTCAACCGCATTGATCAACTGAGCGGTGGCGAACGCAAGCGCTTGCAGTTGCTACTTGTTTTAATGAAGAATCCGAATTTCTTAATTCTCGATGAGCCTACGAACGACTTAGACGTATTCACACTTTCGGCGCTTGAAGATTACTTGTTGAATTTCCCTGGCTGCCTAGTCATTGTAAGTCACGACAGATATTTCTTAGACAAATTGGTCGATCATTTATTTCTTTTAGATGGAAAAGGAAACGTGCATGATTTGTTAGGCAGCACGCTCGATTTCCGAGCCGTGTTGAGCGAAGCTTCAGCCAAGCGAGAAAGCCTTGCCGAAGCAAAGAAGCAAGAAGAGCCAGCCCCTTCCATCAAAGAAGTAAAGAAAAAACCTGCTGGAAAAATTTCGTTCAAAGAGAAGCACGAATTCGAAACACTCGAAAAGAATTTGCCCTTGTGGGAAGAGAAAAAAGCTCAGCTTGAAGCCGAGCTTTTAAAAGCCACTGATCACATTCAGATGGAAAAAACAGCGTTGGAATTGGGTGCCTTATCTAATCAAATAGACAACGGAACCATGCGCTGGTTAGAGCTTTCCGAGATGATGTAAATCTAAGATTGTGCCTTGTGTCCGCGCATGTTCAAGTAACAGCGCTCGCCCGATTTTACAACCATTGAAACTTTTTCAACCGAGGTTCTGTTTTCTTCCAAACCCCATGCATCGATATCGGTAAGAGAAATACTCTTCAGAAATTGATGTGCTTCGAAAATGAAATTCTCGTTTACTCCCAATTCATTCTCTACACTCAAATATTTCTGAAGTACCACAAAACGAACGTCAATACTGTCGTTATAGGAACCGTAAGGCTCTGGTTTTTGAATGCGGTTGAAGTGATTCTTCGTGGCTAAATCTTGAAGAATAAAACAGAAGTAATTGTGCACTTTCGCTTGAACACGGAAGCCCAATTTAATATTCACTTTTATAACCAAATCGTCTACGAGCTCTTGCGCTTCATATTCCATGGTATAGGGCTCATTGGTGCGATCTACGTGCAGAAACCAATACACATCAGCTCTCTTAGGTGTTCCTTCTAAGATAGAATCCATCACCAATTTTTCTACTTGATCCGTAAAACTCGCCTTGGTCATGTAAACCAAATGCGTAGAATATTTTGGAACACTCACGTCTACTGAAAGTTTTCTAAGCGTATCTATATATGGATCTAGAGAAATAAAACCAATTCGTTCATTGCTGAATTTACGGTAGCGAATAGTTACATACATCACCATGAGAATTCCTGCGTAAACAATCAGCATCATCCAAGCTTCTTTCAGTTTTACTGAATTGGCAATAAAGAACGAAGCCTCAACAGCGAAAAATAGCGATGCAATTCCTGCAACCAAGATGAACGGCCAATGGCGATGATAAATCAAATAGTAAGACAACAACAACGTTGTCATAAGCATGGCAACAGTAATGAACAGTCCGTATGCCGCTTCCATGTGCGCCGACTCTTTGAAGTAAAGCATTACACCAATACAACCGGCCCACAGCAACCAGTTCACACTAGGAATGTACAATTGACCTTTCGTCTCCGTTGGAAATTTTATGGCCACACGTGGCCAGAAGTTTAAGTTGATAGCCTCTCCAATGAGGGTGAACGAACCTGAGATTAACGCCTGACTAGCAATAACAGCTGCTAATGTTGCTACTATAATTCCCGGAAGTAAAAACCACTCGGGCATAAGTTCAAAAAACGGATTTCTTCCTGTAAGCTCTGTTTGTTGCATAAGCCATGCACCTTGCCCCATGTAGTTCAACACCAAAGCTGTCTTCACAAAAATCCAGGTCACCCGAATGTTCGCTCGGCCACAATGACCCAAATCGCTGTAGAGTGCTTCAGCACCTGTCGTGCAAAGGAAGACCGCTCCTAACAACCAAAATCCCTTCGGATAATTCGCCAATAAATCATAGGCGTATTTCGGATTCAAGGCGTTGAAAATTTCAGGGTGAAGCATCGCATTGTACACTCCCAAAACCGCAAGCATGGAAAACCAAACAAGCATAATCGGACCGAAAGCCACACCTACCAATTTTGTTCCGTAACGCTGAATCATAAACAAACCCGTAATGATGGCCAATACAATAGGCATCACCGGAATTCCTTCATCAAAAACTTTTAATCCTTCTACAGCAGATGCTACTGAAATCGGTGGAGTAATAATTCCATCACACAACAAAGTTGCTGCCCCTATCATTGCAGGCCAAAACAGCCACTTCCCTCTTCTCTTCACCAAGCTAAACAACGAAAATATTCCGCCTTCACCTTTGTTATCGGCGCGAAGGGTCATCCAGATATACTTAATGGTGGTCTGAATCGTCAACGTCCAAAAAACACAAGAAATACCCCCGTAAATAAGCATTTCAGTAATGGGCTTATCACCAACAATCGACTTCATTACATAAAGTGGAGAGGTTCCAATGTCACCGTAGATGATACCGAGTGTAACAAGTAATCCTGCGGTAGAAAGTTTGTGTTGAGTAGACATATAAAATTTATTCTTGGCGAATGTATAAGAAAATGAGTGTTAGGTGATTCACCACCTTAAAATAATTTTTCCTGAGCTCTTTCGGCTCTCCAAAAATTGATGTGCTTTTGCTATTTCAGCGAACGAATATTCTCCGCCTATAATGGGTTTAATTTTCCCTGAAGTGTGCATCTGAACCAACTGATTCAAGAGGGTTCCAACGATTTCAGGATGTTCATCTGCTACCCTTAGCATATTCACACCAAGAACAGACTGGCTCTTTCCTAAAAGCAATAAAGGAATGAGTCTTCCCATGTCGAACACCAACTTTAGCGTAGCCAACTTCCCTCCCCATTTGCTCGTTCGGTCTGAAAATCCGAACAACATCAATCTTCCTCCTGCTCCCAACAAACGCATATCTTTCTTGAATGTCTTTCCACCAATGCTGTTGAACGTCACATCTAGATTAGCAGTTCCTAAATGTTTTCGAATTTCAATTTCATAGTCATGTGAATTGTAATTCACTGCGGTAACGCCTTGTTTCGCTAAGGCATTCACTTTTTCATCGCTGCCCACTGTAGCGAAAATATCACATCCATTTTCCTTCAACAATTGAATTAACGCGGTTCCTACTCCACCAGCAGCTGCATGAATAAGCACTCGCTCTCCTTTTTTTGTTTGTTGAAGGAAATCGCACATGTAAAGCGCAGTCACGTACTGCGTTGCCAAGGCGCAAGCTTCGTTGGAAGGAATAGAATCTGGAAGGTCTGCAATACCTGTAACGGCGGTGCAAACCTTTTCTGCATAACCACCGAAACGCGTTAAACAAGCCACACGCTTTCCAATCCAGCCTGAAGAAACTCCTTCACCCACCGACTCAACAACTCCAACCACATCGTATCCCATAACCACAGGAGGCGCAGGAAGCGCGGGATATAAGCCCTTTCTTCCCAACACATCAGCGAAATTCAATCCGGAAACTTCCACCTTCACACACACTTCACCTTCACCTAAAATCGGATCAGCGACTTCTCTTATTTCGAAAGCTTCATGAGCCTTTCCGAACTTCGTTAAATAAATTGCTTTCATTGTTTCACTGCGCCGTTACGTTTCAAGATTGTTGTTTTCCCGCTTGTTAGCTTTACATGGACTTCGTCTTGTCCATTTACTTTTTTGTATTGAATGGAAGAAGGCAAATCGTTCTTCATACTCGCCGCATTCCAGCCCGATGTGGTTTTTCCATTCGAAGTGTAATTGTAAACGGTTCCGTTGGAACAACCGAAGAAAATTCTATAATCCTGCGCGTTGGAATAGTCGGCCACGCACAAATTCGTGCAAGGATTCGAAGACAAAACAACAGGAAACCCAACGACATTTTTACCGTTTATGTCTAACATTTCCAATCGGCTGTTCGTCAAAATCAAGAGCTGTTTCTTTCCATTTTTGAACGCGTCTATCTGTTCCACTCCGCGAATTTCCGCAGACAGCGTTACCGACCAAGTTGTTTTTCCATTCACCAGCCATTCGATTTTCGAACCGGAATATTTCACTTGATCAGTTTTCCCCGTAATGTGATTCGTCACCGATTTGGTTTTTGCTGTTTCTGCAACAGGCGCTGGAGTGGTCGCAACTGCAGGAGCGACAATTATTGTATCTGGAAGAATAACTTCGGGAACTTCCTTTTGAACACCTCCTCTTCCAACTAAAGTTACTTGAGTTTTATCGGCCACAGAAGAGTAATGCCAAACTCGCCAACCATTTCCAAGCTTAGAAGAAAGGGTACTTGAATATTGCAAGTCGCTTCCAGTAATGACTCCACCTGAAGGCAATGCAGGGAAATTTTTTGTTGAAATGGAACCTGCAGTGCTCAGTAATTGCTGATGCGCCACAAGCAATTCCTTCGACTCCGCGAAGAGAAAAAAGTTCTTATACTTCACACCATAGTATTTTACTTCGCTCGGATAAACTTTATCCATTGCGAACAGCTCTGCCGCGTTTGCTTCACGAACCGGAGCTAACGCAATTGAGTCCGAGAATAATATTCCCACATTCACACTGTCCGATTTCAAACCTAAAGCGTATATCATTCCACTGGCATCAGGCGTATCGCTTCCGAAATTGGCCATGGCCAATTCGCCAGTGGCGTTGTTATTCAACCAGTCTACCAACGAAGCATTCTGCTTTGCTTCTTGTTCCATCCGCAGACTCATGAATGCATTGCGGGCGTCTTGCGGACGAAGAGAGTCGAGATATGTCAGCAACGCTAATGAACTTCCAGCATGAACTGCCTTAAACCAATAACTGGTGTTGGTTCTTCCATTTGTAAATACTTTCTGGAAGGTGAAGCCTGACTGATTTGCAGGTATGTTGAGAGGCTTGCATTGGAATCCGGCAGTCATAGACGATTCACTTCCACGCATGTCGTCTAAGGCTGTCCAGTCCTTATCTACTTTGAAATAATAATGGCAATTCGAATCGAAAGAAGTTGTTCCTTTCACACACATGAATGACGGAGAATCATCGAGCTGACTTCCCTCTGCGGGAAGATCAATATTCCCATTTCCATAAATGGCATAAGGTTCTTGAAAAAGAAATTTCAATTCCGGAAATTTCGCATTCCATTTTGCAGCGAGCGCTTGTCCTTCTTCACCATATCCAACAGGAAGAATGATTAGGTCATTGCCTTCATTCTCTACAATCCAAACCGACTGACTTTCGAATTTCAATCCTTGCGGGGCTTCGGAAACTTCACGAAGCATTCGACTTATTCCTTCATTCAAAGAAAATTCTGCAGACCAATCTATGGCTTCAGAGAATGCCTCAATCTTCTTCAACTCTACAACACCTGTTGCGCTCGAGGGAATGTAGGCCAATGGACTCGTCCATTCGGCGTGAGTTCGATTCAAAAAATAATAGATTCCTCCTATTCCCGCAGCGAGAATAATTAAGGCAAGCGCAAAACGAATGGTATGTTTGAATGGGTTCATGCTTCCCTACGAAAATAGATTTCGAATGGAAGTGAATTCCAACAAAAAGGGCTGTCTTACAACAGCCCTATGTTAATGAAATTCAGATGCGTTTATTTTGAAAGTGCAATTCTCGAGATGACAATTTTTTGCACTTCGCTTGTTCCTTCGTAGATCTGTGTAATCTTCGCATCGCGCATCATACGCTCTACGTGGTACTCTTTCACGAATCCGTATCCACCGTGAATTTGAACCGCTTCAACCGTATGCTTCATAGCCACAGTAGATGCGTACAACTTCGCCATAGCGCTTGCCTCATCGTAGTTCATACCTTGATCTTTCATCCAAGCAGATTTGTACACTAACAAACGTGCAGCTTCAATCTCCGTAGCCATATCAGCCAATTTGAAAGCAATGGCTTGGTGTTGTGAAATTTCTTTTCCGAATGCTTTACGCTCTTTCGAATAAGCCAAAGCCAATTCGTAAGCACCAGCTGCAATACCTAAAGCTTGAGCAGCAATACCAATGCGTCCTCCGCTCAACGTCTTCATCGCAAACTTGAATCCGAATCCGTCTTCACCAATACGGTTTGCCTTTGGAACTTTCACGTCGTTGAACAACAACGTATGCGTGTCGCTTGCGCGGATGCCCATTTTATTTTCTTTCGCTCCAACGATGAACCCTTCCATTCCGCGTTCAACGATTAACGCGTTAATTCCTTTGTGTCCTTTTTCAGGATCGGTTTGAGCAATTACGATGTACGTAGAAGCTGTGCTTCCGTTGGTAATCCAGTTCTTCGTTCCGTTCAACAAATAGTAATCACCCATGTCAACGGCAGTCGTTCTTTGTGAAGTCGCATCTGACCCAGCTTCTGGTTCAGAAAGACAGAACGCTCCTATTTTTTCTCCACTCGCCAATGGTTTCAAGAACTTTTCTTTCTGCTCTTCGTTTCCGTATGCTTGAAGACCGTAACAAACCAACGAGTTGTTTACGCTCATGCAAACAGAAGTCGATGCGTCTACTTTAGAAATCTCTTCCATCGCAATCGCGTAAGACAACGTGTCCATGCCACTTCCGCCGTATTGTGGTTCTACCATCATACCCATGAATCCAAGTTCCGCTAACTGCTTCACTTCTTCCGTTGGAAATCGCTGATGCTCGTCGCGATCTATAACCCCTGGTTTTAATACGTTCTGCGCGAAATCTCTTGCGGCTGCTTGAACGGCTAATTGTTCTTCTGATAATTCGAAATGCATGTTTTTATGTTTAGATCATTGCTAAATTGGGTGCAAAGAAACGAAATTAGCGGTGAAATAAAAAACCCTTCTTGTGAAGGGTTTTCAATATTTCTATTTAGTTATTTTCTTATTGCAAAGGCACCATAACTAGACCGTTCGAGATGTTTACAGTTGAAGTACCACCTGAGTTCTTTAACGTTCCTGAGAAGGTGTAACGAATTCCACCTGGTGCTGGAGTAGATCTGAACTTAACTACGTTAACGGTAGCTGTTGAGGTTCCGAATGCGGTGCTGTGCGCAACCGAAGCATTTGTGAATGCCATAACACTAGCCGGGTTTGTTGAAGTAGCCATATTAATAACAGAGCCACTTACCCATCCTGCAACTGGTTGAGCCATTGTAAATGCTATTGTTCCACCTTGAAGTGTAGAACCTGTTACAGTAACTACCCCACCTGCATAACTGAAGGTACATGATGAAGCAACTCCCACATGGTTAACACCGTTAGCAGTGAACGTAATGACTGTATCGCAAGCCATACAGTCAACACCACCGCAGTCAGTCCAGAACTCACCTTGAGCACCTCCGTCAATAATTCCATTGGTACAGTTACCGTCTGTTGCGCAAGGAGGACAGTTTGTTCCACCGCAGTCAATACCAATTTCGGTTCCATTCATTATTCCGTCGGTACAAGTTGGACAAGCCTCGCAATATGCTCCACCACAGTCTACTTGTGTTTCAGTTCCGTTTAGTAATCCATCGGCGCACAATGCAGCGCAAGGGCCGCAATTCGTTCCACCACAGTCGATACCTGCCTCATCACCGTCTTGAATACAGTTTGAACATGGAGCACATGGTCCGCATTCTCCCCCACAGTCTACACATGTTTCGCCATATTCCGGCTGCCAAATACCATCGATACAGTGGTCACACTGCTCGCAATTCGGACCTCCGCAATCGACCAATTGCTCAGAGTTATTCAAAATTCCGTCATAACAATTTGGTGGAATTTTATTGTCATCATTTAGACAGCCGTTCAGCACGAACATTGCGAAAATGCTCATGAGCAAAAGAACAGAACGTAAAGATTTCTTCATTTCTTTAAAAGGTTTGGGGTACGAATATACGAAAAGACCGCATAAAATGAAAATGGGTTGCACGTGTTCAGCAACTAACTTTGCCCGCAATGAGCAACCTAAAAGAAAACATCTGGAAAAAACGCGGCAATTTCTCCTCAGAAATAATTCAGAAACTTGCCCTAGACCTAAAGAATACCGAAGCTTTCGCTGAAATTTTACTTCAACGTAACATTCATAACGCAGAGCAAGCGCAGTCCTTCCTTCATCCTGAAATAAATCAGCTTTTAGATCCATTCGGATTGAAAGACATGGACAAAGCCATCTCTCGATTGGTTTCAGCCAAAGAAAAAAATGAAAAAATATTGGTTTACGGCGATTATGACGTTGACGGCACAACGGCCGTTGCAGTCTTTTACAGTTTTCTGAAGCACGAGGGATTCGAATGCGACTTTTATATTCCAGATAGATATAAGGAAGGATATGGTTTTTCAGATGCAGGAGTTGAATTCGCCCATGAAAATAATTTCTCACTCATTGTAACGCTTGACTGTGGAATTAAAGACGGACCTCGTATTGAAAAATGCAATGAATATGGAATAGACGTCATTGTCTGCGACCACCACACCCCAGAGGTTCTTCCACCAGCCTTCGCGGTGGTAAATCCAAAAAGGAAAGATTGCACCTACGAAAACAAGGGACTGTGCGGATGTGCAGTCGGATTCAAAGTCATGTGTGCCTGGTTCATTCATCACAACGAACCGCTAGACTTTGCTTATTCCTTTCTTGATTTAGTAGCAGTCGCCACCGGAGCAGATATTGTTCCCGTTACCTCTGAAAATCGCGTCCTACTTCATTTCGGATTGAAAGAGATCAATACGCACTTTCGTCCAGGCATAGCCGAACTTCTCACGAACGCAAAACACAGTGGTAAGATTTTGAAAGTCGTTGACCTCGTTTTCCTTATTGCCCCGCGTATAAACGCTGCAGGCAGAATTTTTTCTGGAAAAAGAGCAGTAGAAGTTCTCCTCGCCAACAATAAAGAAAACGCAAAGACTGTCGCTGCAGAAATTGAAAAGAACAATCAAGAGAGAAAAGGCCTCGACCGCAACATTACGCAAGAGGCTCTCGACATAATTGAATCTGATTCGTTTTATGAAGACAGCTTCACCACCGTTGTGAAAAAAGAAGGCTGGCACAAAGGTGTTGTTGGAATTGTTGCATCGCGACTTATTGAAAATTATTACAAGCCCACTATTGTGCTTGTCGAAGATGACGGCAATCTTTCGGGAAGCGTTCGTTCCATTGAAGGCGTCGATGTGTATGACATGCTCTCTGCCTGTTCAGATCATTTGATTCAGTTTGGCGGACATAGCATGGCAGCAGGATTGAAACTAAAATCGGAAAACTTTCTTGTCTTTCGCGAAGCTTTCGACAAAACTGTGAGAGAATTCACCAACAACATTCGAATTGAAAGATGTCATCTGTACGACACGGAAATTCAATTCGATCAAATCTCTGTTTCACTCTACGATTCTCTTCAACCGTTAGAACCGCATGGTCCTGAAAATTTACGTCCTGTTTTCCTTTCGAAAAACATTAAGAACGCACGCTTCACGAAACTTGTTGGTGCTCATGCCGATCACCTGCAACTTCATGTGAAGCAAGCAGCAAATGTTTCAGAAATGAAAGGCATCGCTTTTAAAATGGCCGATTGGGTTTTTCCTATTCTGGAAGGAAAGGAAATTGACCTCCTTTTTCAGTTGAATGAAAACGTTTGGAACGGCCAAAGTACTATTCAGTTGGAAGTGCTGGATATTCGATTGAGTGCCTAACCTACTATCTTCGCAAAATGGAACAACAACGCACTGAACTGTCAGCTCTCGGAGAATTCACACTCATTAAACACTTGACTCAATATTTCCTTCCGAAAAACGAAGGAACTATTCGCGATGCTGGAGATGATGCAGCAGTGATGCAACCGATGGAGGGAAAACAGTTGGTCATGACTACCGATATGTTGGTTGAAGGTGTGCATTTCGATTTAATGTACACTCCCCTCAAACACCTCGGATATAAAAGCGTTGTGGTGAACCTTTCGGACATCTGCGCCATGAATGCAACGCCCACCCAATTCACCGTAGGTTTGGCAGTGAGCAATAAATATTCTGTGGAAGCTCTTGAAGAACTTTACTCAGGAATACTTGCTGCATGCGATGCCTACGGAGTAGATATGGTAGGTGGAGACACGACGACTATTCCAACAGGATGTGTTATTTCAATTACAGCTATCGGCTACGCGAACAAAGAAGACATTGCTCTAAGGAGCACCGTGAAAGAAGGAGATTTATTGGTTGTTTCTGGTGACTTAGGCGGAGCTTATATGGGGTTACAGGTTTTAGAGCGCGAAAAAGAAGTGTTCAAAAGTGCGCCTACTGCTCAACCGAGTTTAGAAAATTACGATTACATATTAGCCCGTCAACTGAAGCCTGAAGCACGGTTAGACATTGTTCAGTTATTAGCTAAACTTGAAGTTAAACCAACAGCCATGATTGATATTTCAGACGGACTATCCTCTGAGATTCTTCATCTTGCGGAAGAGAGCGAGTGCACATTTGCCATCTACGAAGACAAATTACCCATTGCTCCTGAAACACGCGACGCAGCGAAAGAGCATAACATTGATCCAACCACTTGCGCATTAAACGGCGGTGAAGACTACGAATTGTTGTTTACGGTTTCACAAAACGACTTCGAGAAAATAAAAGGAAATCCAAACCTTAGCATTATCGGACATGCTACAGAAAAAGCTGGAGAAAATCTATTGATGACTATCGGTGGCGGTTCTGTAAAGCTCAGTGCTCAAGGTTGGAAGACGTTATAACGGATTCTATTAATCCTTTACACATCGGACATAATGCCCCATAATCCAGTTCGTGGAGCCATAGTCCATTTTTCCTATTGATTCTTCTTCGAGATGAAAACCAACAGTTGGCGTGTCCTCGTCGCTAACTTTCTTAGCCCAAAAAGTAACATCGCGATCAAGACCTCCACAGCCAACATCTCTCCAACCGTCGGGACTTATATTCATTCCCAATGAGTTGAATTCGCCTTTTGCACTAGACCAAAGATTATTTGAAAATAAGGATGCAATTCCTGGTCCTTGAATCTCGACTTCAAATTGCAAATTGTTCCACTCGCCTTCAGTAGGAATGTGCCACCCCAGCGGCGCCAAGCCTCTTTTATCATTGACTGCAAACGAGTTGTACATAATTCCTCTTTTTACGATATCAGTGCCGCCAGTGTCATTCTCTAAATTGTAGTAGCACCAAGCCGGTTTTTTATCGAAGCCGGCTTCTTCCCATTCTTCATCTGATTGAGCTTGACGAATCTTATCGCCATTACGGAACTTGGTTACATCCAAATTTGTTGACATCCAAATTTGACCTCCAATTGGAACCCCAGTATAACTGGATTGCTGCGCATTCGCATCTCCAAAAGCAAGAACTGAAAAAACAACTAAAGCGAAATTTTTAACTTTCATATCGAAAAAATAATTTTATTCATTAAACGCAACGACAAAACAAGGTTAAATATTGGCTGAATACCAAACATCTCTGACAGAAGCATAACCCTCCTCAATGTATGAAGTCACTTCTTGCTTGCTCATCCATTTCACCCAAGAAATTCCTTCTTCCACCTGTGGCGTTGGTGTGGGACACCCTTCAACGTGCATTAAATACCAAGCCGTTCTTTTGACAACATCCTTCCCATTCATGGTGTAGGTATGGTACGTTTCGATTATCGGACGAATGATTTCCAATCCAGATACACCGGTTTCTTCTTCCACCTCACGCAGTGCGCCATCCTCATCAGATTCACCTTTCTCTAATTTTCCTTTCGGAAGATCAATGGTGTTATTTCGTTCCATAAACAAAAAATCACCGTTGATATTCTGCACCAATCCACCTGCTGCATGAATAAATTTGCGTTTTTTAATAAACTCATCAAACCCCTCTTGTGAAAAAGTTAATAGTTCTTCGAGGTGATACACGTTGTATTTTCGCGACATGGATTCAAATATTGAAGTAGGATTACAAGTAGCTGACTATCTTTTGCAAATTAAGGCAATTGAGTTGAAACCTCAAGCCCCATTCACTTGGGCAAGCGGACTTAAGTCTCCTATTTATTGCGACAACCGCAAAACCCTCTCCTTCCCTGTTTGCAGAACACACATTCGTCAGCAATTTGTTAACGCCATTCAAGAAAAATTCGGAACTCCAGATATTATCGCAGGTGTAGCCACAGGAGGCATTGCAATTGGCGCTTTGGTAGCCCAAGAAATGGGAATTCCATACGCATACGTCCGCAGTGAAGCTAAGAAGCACGGCCTAGGCAATCAAGTGGAAGGAGTTGTAGAGCCAAATCAAAAAGTAGTTGTCATTGAAGATCTTATTTCAACTGGAAACAGCAGCCTAAGTGCAGTAGCGGCATTGCGCGAAGCCGGTCTTGACGTTTTGGGTATGGTGGCTATTTTCACTTATGATTTCGAAATTGCGAAAGAGGCATTTAAAAATGCTAATGTTCCATTGCACACGCTTACAGATTATCACGCTCTACTTCAACAAGCGTTGAAGAAGGAATACATCACAGAAGAGCAGTTAAATACGTTAAAAGTTTGGAGAGAGAATCCAGCTGCTTGGAGCGCTGCATACCTTGAATCTCAATCCAATGGCTAAGTTCATTAGCAAAAGTGTTGAAGTAAATGCTTCCATAGCGGAAGTGCACGCGTACTTGCAAAACATGCCGAACATTCAGCGCTTACTTCCGTTAGATAAAATTTCAAATTGGAGCAACACCGAAGATTCGTGTTCCTTCAAAATTCAAAATGTTTACACCATTGAATTGAAACGCGTAAGCGCTGTTTTAACTACTGAAGATGCTGAAACAACTTTTGAAACAACTGATAAAAGTCCGTTTCCTTTCGTGCTCAAAGCGAAGTTGAAAAGTAATGGAGCAACGACCACTGCTCATCAAGATTGCGACGCTACCCTTAATCCATTTATGGAAATGATGGTGAAGGGACCCTTCCAACAATTATTCGATTACATGTCAGAACGTCTAGCGAAGGAATTCGTTTAGTATATTCGTTTCATGTACAACAGATTATTCGATTTTGCCTACGATCAACTGGAGCATCTTCCACTTGACGTTATGTTCCGAAGCAAATGCAACGGAGAATGGGAAACCTA
Organism: Flavobacteriales bacterium; assembly: GCA_044239865.1. Taxonomy (GTDB): domain Bacteria; phylum Bacteroidota; class Bacteroidia; order Flavobacteriales_D; family Sanyastnellaceae; genus CAIZGX01. The sequence continues at coordinate 5,311 of JBIIAO010000001.1, read as the reverse complement.
TTCCACTCGGAAGTTTATTGATTTTGTAAATCAACTCAGCAACGGGCTTGTTGAATACGGCATTCAGCCCGGACAGAAAATTGCGCTTATCACCGATGCCAGTCGCACCGAATGGAACATCTGTGATCACGCCGCTTTACAAATAGGGGCTATAGACGTGCCCATTTATCCAACCATGACCGAGCACGACATTCAATACATATTGAATCACAGTGAGGCCACCATTTGCTTCGTCTCGAACCAAGAGCTTTTAACGAAAATTCAAAACATTCGCCAACAAGTCCCTTCTTTGAAGGACGTCTTCACTTTTGAAAAAATTGAAGGCGCCAAACATTGGAAAGAATTGTTTTCTCTGAACGAAGATTCCGCCAAGGTGGTTCAATCGAGAAAAGATAAAATCAAGACGGAAGATTTAGCAACCATTATCTACACTTCAGGAACCACAGGACTTCCAAAGGGTGTCATGCTTTCGCACATGAATATTGCTTCCAACGTAGAGAACTGCGTAGAACGTCTTCCATACCTAGAGAAAGGTAATTCAAGATGCGTGAGTTTCCTTCCTGTTTGTCACATTTATGAGCGTATGCTCCACTACTTGTACATTGACAATTCAGTGAGCATTACGCTAACCGGAATGGACAATATCAAAGAAGATTTAATCGCTAACAAACCACATATTTTCACAGCAGTTCCTCGACTACTCGAAAAATTCTTCGACGGTATTATTGCCAAAGGCGAATCGAATTCAGGAATAAAAAAATCACTTTTCCAATGGGCCGTTAAACTTGCTCTTCAATGGGAACCCGAGCGTGCGAATGGAGGTTGGTATGAATTCAAATTGAAAATTGCACAGAAACTTGTTTTCAGTAAGGTGAAAGCAGCATTGGGACTCACCGAGATTGGTGCAGTAGCTTGCGGATCGGCTGCTCTTCAACCAAGACTGGCTCGATTCTTCACAGCAGCGGGAATTCCAATTAAAGAAGGATACGGATTGACTGAAACGTCTCCGGTTGTTTCAGTAAATACTTTGCGCACGCCCAACATGTATCGTCCCGGTACCGTTGGAATGATTATTCCAAATACGGAAGTGAAATTCGCCGCAGATGGTGAAATTTTAGTGAAGGGCCCGCAGGTGATGATGGGCTATTACAAAAATCCTGAGACCACGGCGGAAGTCTTGAACGACGGTTGGTTCAGCACGGGAGACATTGGAATTCTTACAGACGGATTTCTTAAAATAACGGATAGAAAGAAAGAGCTCTTCAAGACAAGCGGAGGGAAATACGTAGCACCGCAAGTACTCGAAAACGCATTGAAAGAATCGCACTTCATTGAGCAATGCATGGTCGTTGGTGACGGACAAAAATTCCCTGGAGCACTCATCGTTGTCGATTGCGCTTATGCAAAAATTCACTTCCCTGAATTGGCTTCACAATCGAATGAAGAGATTATTCAAAATGAAAAATTAAACAAGGAGATTAAAGCATTCATTGCAGAGATGAACAAAGGCTTCGGAAATTGGGAGCAAATCAAAGGCATTCATTTGATTTCAAAACCCTTCACTGTTGAAAGCGGAGAAATTACGCCTACACTCAAATTGAAGCGCAAAAATATTCTGGGTAATTACGCAAACGAAATAACTAAGCTCTACGCTTAACGCCCATGATTGAACTTGACATTGCTTTGCTAAAGGCCTTAAATGGACTTTCTATTTATGGATTAGACAAGGCAATGCTTGTGATAAGCGGAACCCTCATTTGGATTCCTCTTTTCATTTATATCATTTGGCAATTCGTGACAACGCATGGGAAAAAATTCGGCATTTATGCAGTCATCCTTGCTTCCCTTTCAGTTGGAATGAGCGACTTGGTTTCGAGTCGAATTTTCAAACCTACTGTGCAGAGACATCGCCCTTCACACACGGAAAAACTTCAAGAAGAATTGCATTACGCCAAGGACTCCATTGGCAAAGACTATCGCGGGGGCGAATTCGGATTTTACTCTTCTCACGCCAGTAATTTCGCAGCACTTACGTTCTTCGTGCTTCTCGCGCTGCCAAGGCATTACCGCTTGAAAACAATTTTGATACTGGCAACGATACTTACTTCTCTTTCGAGAATTTATTTGGGTGTTCACTTCCCTACCGACATTCTTATGGGGTGGTTTATGGGAGGAATGTTCGGATACGTCTTCTACAAACTATTCGCATTCATTAAACGATGAACGCAATTACGCTCGTTCTCATTTTTGTTGGCGGAGGAATTGGATCTGTTCTTCGATACCTCATTGGACTTCCATTCAAAATGGGAAATATTTCACTCCCAATTGGAACCTTACTCGCCAACATTTCAGCAGCGATTATTATCGCTATCACTTTCGCTTTAGCAAACAAATCGAATATCTCTCCGCGCACACTCTTCTTCCTAACAACCGGACTCTGCGGTGGTTTGAGCACATTTAGCACCTTCAGTTGGGAAACGGTTCAACTCTTCCAACAACAACAATTCGGGTGGGCGGTTATCAATATTTTGGTAACTAACTTAGCTTGTATAGGTTTAATAGCTGGAATTTCTACTTTTAAATAAAATTGTAAATAAGATGCTGCGCAAGCTGATAACAATCACGACTTTTCGTCGTGAAACTCAATAGCAATCTGTCTTTTAGACACTTCAATCAGTATTCATTCGGAAATTATTTCCGAATTTGCTCCTCGGCGAGGCTATTGAAGGCACCGCTGCAATTAATTTAGAAAAATGAACTTCGAACAATTCACACTTAAAGCACAACAAAGCGTTCAACGTGCGCAGCAAATAGCAATGTCCATGGGACACGGCAGTATAGACGGATTGCATCTGTTGAAAGGAATACTCGAAGAAGACGATCGCATTCTTCCATTTATATTGAAAAAATTCAACACCACTCTTGAAGCTGTGAACAATTCCGTTCAACTTGAATTGCAAAAACTTCCGAAGGTTTCCGGTGGTGAAATTAATTTAAGTCGAAATGCAACCGACATGATTCAGCGTGCAAGCGCCGAAGCCCGAAACATGAAAGACGACTTCGTTACCGTGGAGCATTTGCTCTTGGGAATGATGGATACGAAAGATGCTTCTGCGCAATTGCTGAAAGACCGCGGTGTCAATAGCAAAGATTTGAAAGCATTGCTGCTCGACATGCGCAAAGGGCAACGCGCAACGTCTTCCACCCAAGAACAAACATTTCAGTCGCTGGAAAAATACGCCAAGAATTTAAACAAACTTGCGCAGGATGGGAAGCTCGATCCTGTTATTGGTCGCGATGAAGAAATTCGTCGCGTACTGCAAATTCTTTCGCGCAGAACGAAAAACAATCCGATTTTAATTGGTGAACCTGGCGTGGGTAAAACAGCCATTGCAGAAGGCATTGCGCACCGCATCATAAACAAAGACGTTCCCGAAAACCTCATAGACAAAACCGTCTACAGCCTAGACATGAGCGCGCTTGTAGCCGGCGCGAAATACAAAGGTGAGTTTGAAGAACGATTGAAATCGGTGGTGAAGGAAGTACAAGAAAGCGATGGACAGTTGATTTTATTCATCGATGAAATTCACACGTTAGTTGGCGCAGGCGGTGGCGAGGGCGCCATGGATGCGGCGAACATATTAAAGCCTGCCTTAGCTCGCGGAGAATTGCGTGCCATTGGCGCAACTACGCTCAATGAATATCAGAAATACATTGAAAAAGACAAAGCACTTGAGCGTCGCTTTCAGCAAGTCATGGTCAACGAACCGAGTCGCGAAGACGCAATATCTATTCTTCGTGGGTTGAAAGAAAAATACGAATCGCACCACAAGGTTCAGATAAAAGACGACGCCATTATTGCTGCAGTAGATTTTTCTATTCGATACATCAGCGATCGCTTCCTTCCAGATAAAGCCATTGATTTAATTGACGAAGCCGCTTCGCGGTTGCGGATGGAAATAAATTCGAAGCCTGTTGAGCTCGATGAAATCGAACGCAAAATTCTTCAACTTGAAATTGAACGAGAAGCCATTAAGCGCGAAAACAATGTTGCGCGTTTGAATGAAATTGGAGAAGAGATAGCCAACCTTCAAGAAGAGCGCAACGGATTGTACGGACAATGGAAAGCAGAGAAAGATGTTGTAGAGCGAATTCAGCAGGCGAAGAAAGACATTGAACATTTCAAAGTACAGGCAGAACAGGCAGAACGCGAAGGAAACTTCGGGTTGGTTGCTGAAATTCGTTACGGAAAAATTCGCGATAAAGAACAGGCTATTGAAGTCGATCGCGACGAACTTCAGAAACTTCAAACCAACACCAAAATGGTGAAGGAGGAAGTAGATCCGGAAGAAATTGCCGATGTGGTTGCAGCTTGGACAGGCATTCCTGTTTCGCGCATGATGGAAAGTGAGCGCGAGAAATTACTTCGGATGGAAGAGGAATTGCATAAGCGTGTGGTTGGACAAGAAGAAGCCATTGCTGCCGTGAGTGATGCTGTTCGAAGAAACAGATCTGGATTGAGCGACGAAAAACGTCCGATTGGATCATTCATTTTCTTAGGCACAACAGGAGTTGGCAAAACGGAATTGGCTAAGGCGTTGAGCGAATATTTATTCAACGATGAAAACGCAATGACACGCATAGACATGAGCGAATTTCAAGAGAAGCACAGCGTGTCTCGCTTGTTAGGAGCGCCTCCTGGTTATGTTGGATACGATGAAGGCGGACAACTCACAGAAGCCGTTCGTAGAAAACCGTACTCTGTTGTGTTGCTCGATGAGATTGAAAAAGCACATCCAGATGTGTTCAATATTTTACTTCAAGTTTTAGATGATGGCAGATTAACCGACAACAAAGGTCGCGTGGCTAATTTCAAGAATACGATTGTGATTATGACCAGTAACATTGGCTCGCACATTATTCAAGAAAATTACAATCACGTCGATGACAAAACGAATCTCACGGCTCTCTTCGAAAAAACAAAAGAAGAAGTGATGGAAGTGGTGAAGAAATCACTTCGACCCGAATTCTTAAATCGAATAGACGAAGTGATCATGTTCCCCCCGTTACTGCGAAAAGAAGTACGAGAGATTGTAACCATTCAATTGCACATTTTAGCGCAACGTCTTCGCAAGAACGACATTGTTTTGAAGGTCTCTCCTGAAGCATTGGAATGGCTCAGCGAAAAAGGTTACGATCCGCAATTCGGCGCACGTCCCGTAAAACGTGTTCTTCAAAAAGACGTGTTGAATATTCTTTCAAAACATTTACTTGCCGGAACTATAGATAAAACTGCCCCAGTAGTACTCGA
>JBIIAO010000018.1:0-3601 GCA_044239865.1 Flavobacteriales bacterium | reverse complement strand
GCTTTCGGCGATAAAATTGACGTTATAGTTGGAAATATTGCAACGGGCGCCGCTGCGAAAGCCTTGGTAGAAGCCGGTGCCGATGGTGTGAAGGTTGGAATTGGACCAGGTTCAATATGCACCACCCGTGTGATTGCAGGTGTGGGTGTTCCACAATTAACTGCGGTTATTGACGTTGCTGAAGCCTTAAAAGGAACAGGCGTACCCATGATTGCAGACGGAGGAATTCGATATACAGGAGATATTGCGAAAGCAATTGCAGGAGGAGCTTCAACCATCATGATTGGTTCTATGCTTGCTGGAACCGAAGAGTCTCCTGGAGAAACCATTATTTACGAAGGAAGAAAATTCAAATCATACCGCGGAATGGGTTCGTTGGAAGCCATGCAACACGGTTCGAAAGACCGCTATTTCCAAGATGCGGAAGACGATATTAAGAAATTGGTGCCTGAAGGAATTTCAGGGCGTGTGCCTTTCAAAGGTTCAGTTATGGAAGTGATGCACCAAATCATTGGCGGACTTAGAGCCGGTATGGGATACTGCGGGGCATCGGATATTTCCCAACTTCAAGAGGCCAAATTCATTCGTATTACAAACGCGGGTATCAAAGAAAGTCATCCGCACGATGTAGTCATTACAAGAGAAGCACCAAATTACAGTTATAAATAATCATGTTTAATTCAACTCAAATGCGTTTTACAAAAGCTCTACTTTTAAGTGTTGTGTTCATCTGCACAGCGTGGTTCAGCGCTAATGCGCAACCCATTCAAAAGGCCCCAGCTACCTCTCCTGCTGTTCTTAGTGTAGACGGAGAAGATGTTTCGTTGGAAGAATTTGAAAATATTTTCAGAAAGAACAACCGTGATTCTGTTGTTACGAAAGCGTCACTTGACGAATACATGGAACTATTCATCAACTTCAAATTGAAGGTTCACGCTGCGAAAGCTGCTGGACTAGACACGGTAAGCAAATTCAAATATGAATTGCAAGGATACCGCGCGCAATTGGCTCGTCCGTATCTGACTGACCAAGAAAAATTAGACGAACTTATGCAAGAGGCCTATGCGCATTTGAAAGAAGAGGTGCGCGCAAGTCACTTACTTATTGAATGCAAGCCGAACGCGTTGGCTGCTGATACGTTGAAAGCATACAACAAGATTATGGACATTCGCAAGAAGATTCTTGCTGGAGAATCTTTCGAGTCGGCTGCGAAAAAATACAGCACCGATAAATCGGTAGAAAAAAACAATGGCGATCTTGGCTATTTCACGGCATTCCAAATGGTTTATCCTTTTGAATCTGCGGCTTACAACACGAAAATTGGTGAGGTGACCATGCCGGTTCGCACACAATACGGATATCACTTGTTGAAAGTAACGGGTCGCCGTCCTGCACGTGGAGAAATTCATGTTGCACACATTATGGTGAAGCCGAAGAAAGAAGATGCGAACGATCCTGCGGCAGAAGCAAAGATTAACGAAATCTATCAAAAGGCATTAGAAGGAAAACAAACCTTCCAAGAACTATGTGCATTGTACAGCGAAGATGTTACAACGAAAAACAAAGGCGGAGAACTTCCTTGGTTCGGCACGAACAAAATGGTTTCAGAATTTGAAGAGGCTTCATACGCATTGAAAGAAGACGGAGAAGTATCACGTCCGTTTAAGACTTCTTACGGTTGGCACATTGTGAAGCGCTTAGCTTATAAGCCATTGGCTTCTTTCGAGTCTATGTCGAAAGACATCAAAGCAAAAGTTTCGAAAGACGCTCGCGCGGAAAAAACAAAGAACTCATTCCTTTCAAAAATTGGAAAAGAATACAACTTCGTTTACAATCAGAAGTATATCAATAAGCTAGCGTCAAAGGCTGATAGCAGCACGTATGTAGGTCAGTTAAAAGCGCGCAAAGGTTTATTGAAAAAGGTTTTCTGTGAAGTTTCTGGAACGAAATACACCGTGAACGATTTCTATCAAACCATGATTACGCGTAAAGGAGCAAACACGAATTTGAATCCGGTTGACTACGTGAAGCACGAAGCGAAGATGTTTGCTGAAGATAAACTTATGCGTGAAGAAGATGCACATCTTGAAGAGAAGTATCCTGCTTTCCGTTTATTGATGAAAGAATACCGTGAAGGAATTTTATTGTTTGAATTAACCGATCAATTGGTTTGGTCGAAAGCGGTGAAAGATACCGTTGGATTAAATTCTTATTTCGAATCGAATAAAGCGAGCTTCATGTGGCCAGACCGCGCAGAGGTTGTGCTCTACACTTGCGCAAACGACGAGATAGCGAACAAACTTCGTAAAATGCTCGAGTCGGGAAAGTCGCCTTCTGAAGCAGCAGCTGAATTGAATCAAGGAACTCAATTAAACCTTCAAACCGAAGGTGGATTATTCGCACGTGAAGATCGCGAGGTGTTGGGAAAAATTAAATGGACGGAAGGATTGAGTGTGAATGTTCCAATGAACGGACAAGTGATGGTGGTTGATATTGAAGAGTTGTTGAACAAGTCTCCAAAAAAATTGTCAGAAGCCCGCGGTCTCGTTACTTCGGAATATCAAAATTTCCTTGACAAAATGTGGGTGGAAGAATTGCGTAAAACACACACTTTCAAGGTTAACACAGAAGTGCTTCATTCCATTGCCAAGTAAATATGAAAGCTGCACATTTTATTATCGCAGCGTTTTGTGTTGTTCTCGCAAGCAGCTGTGGTAATTCAGAGCAAAATGGCGTTGCCCACTTTGGAGATGCCGTGCTTACCATGGAAGAATTGCGCGAGCGAATTCCAAATAATATTTCGGCTGAAGATTCAACAGCCCTTGCCCAAGAAATTATTCAATCGTGGTTGAAAGACGCATTGGTCTTGCAAGAAGCGGAAAAGATGTCTGATGAAGAGAAACTTTCCGTTGAAAGAAGAATTGAAGATTATCGAAAGTCCTTGCTCATCTATTCCTTCGAGCAAGATTGGATTAAAAAAAATATGGATACCGTTGTAACGAATGATCAAATTCAGAGTTATTACGAATCGAATAAATCCTCTTTAAAGGTCAATGAACATTTTTTGAAATTGAAATACTGTTCACTTTCAGAGAACACAGAGAACACTCAGAAAATGTCTGATGCCTTTGCCTCGGAAGACGCAACTACTTGGGAGGCCTTTTGCCAGCAAGCCGGAGCGAAATACTACAACAAGCCCGACGTCTTTATGAATTGGGAACAGTTCGCTAAATTAATTCCAATGGCAATAGCAGACCGTTCGGTGTTTTTGAGCCAAACTACGTCAACGCAACAAATCGTATTGAATGGTGAAATATTTTGGTTTAAAGTGAGTTCATACTTGCTGCCAGGTGATCAAGCTCCTTTAGAAATGGTTCGGAACAATATTGCAAGTATCTTGCTGAATATTCGGAAGCAAGAGGTGTTACAGAAAATGAAAAATGACCTTTACGAGAAAGCGAAATCGGAAGGTAAAATAGAATGATAAGAGAATGAAAAAAGTTTTATTAGGACTCATATGTTTTGCATTCTCTGCAGTTTCTTGGGCACAGCCCGGGAAGTCTATCGATAAAATTATAGGCGGAATTGGGGCTGAAGTGGT
>JBIIAO010000011.1:0-11958 GCA_044239865.1 Flavobacteriales bacterium | reverse complement strand
ACAATAACGTTCTTGGTATCTTCGGGGTCTTTTGGAATAAGAAGAAACTTTATGGCCTCTTCCATTTCAACAATCTTCGGAGATAACTCGTTGTATTCTTCTTGTGCCATCTCTTTCAAGTCGGCACTTTCGTTGCTGTACAGAATTTCCTTAGCGCCTTTCAAATCGTCGAGCGCCTTTTTGTATTCGAGGTAAACAATGTTGATTTTTTCCAACTCCCGATACTCGCGCATGAGCGTTGGATACTTTTTCATATCGGCAATAACCGTAGGGTCGGTGATGCTCTTTCCCACTTCACTGTATCTATCTGAAATAGCCGACAAACGATCTATCAACTCCATACTTTCGATTTAATATTGAAATGTTCCGTGCTCGGAACGAATTTCCAATGTGTTTCCTTCACCTGCTTCCACACGGCCAATGATTTGCGCTGCGCAGCCAAACTGATCAGCGTAATTGATAATTTCCAAAGCGGTTTCTTCATCGGTATAAAACTCCATACGGTGTCCCATGTTGAAGACTTTGTACATTTCCTGCCAAGGTGTTTTCGATTCTTCTTGAATCATTTTAAACAGCGGCGGAATAGCGAACATGTTGTCTTTCACAATGTGAACATTGTTGGTGAAGTGAAGCACTTTCGTTTGTCCACCTCCGCTGCAATGCACCATTCCTTTAATCTTATCTCTTCTGTTCGACAAAATTCGCTTAACTATTGGGGCGTATGTTCTTGTTGGTGAAAGAACTAACTTTCCTGCATTCAATTCCGAATCGTGCACATAATCGGTGAGGGTGTATGATCCTGAATAAACCAAATCCTTTGGAATTGCACTATCGAAAGACTCTGGATACTTCACAGTAATTCCGTTGTAGAACACGTCGTGACGTGCAGAAGTAAGCCCGTTACTTCCCATTCCTCCGTTGTATTCTGTCTCGTAAGATGTTTGTCCATAAGACGCCAAACCGACAATGACTTGTCCTGCAGCAATATTGGCATTGTCAATCACCTCGTCTCTGCGCATGCGACAAACAACGGTTGAGTCAACAATAATGGTACGCACCAAATCACCCACATCTGCGGTTTCTCCGCCTGTGGTGTGAATCTTTACGCCGTGTTTTTCTAATTCATTGCAGAGTTCTTCCGTTCCCGAGATGATTGCTGAGATAACTTCACCAGGAACAAGATTTTTATTTCTTCCGATGGTGCTGCTCAGCAAAATATTATCAATGGCACCTACGCATAAAAGGTCGTCTATGTTCATGACAATGGCGTCTTGTGATATTCCCTTCCACACAGAAAGATCTCCTGTTTCTTTCCAGTAGATGTAGGCTAAAGAAGACTTCGTTCCCGCACCGTCGGCATGCATTACGATGCAATGCTCTTCACTTCCGGTTAGGTAGTCGGGCACAATTTTACAAAAGGCCTTTGGAAAAAGACCTTTGTCTAAATTTTTAATAGCAGCATGAACGTCTTCTTTGGAAGCGCTTACTCCTCTGCTATTGTATCTGTTTTCGGCTTGACTCATATATAAATAAAAAGGGCTGACAGCGAGTGTCAGCCCTTTCATTAGTTTAATTGCTATTTACTTGGAACGTAGTCCGTTCTTAGGATTCTGAATGTTGTGCGACGATTCAACTGATGTGCGCGCTCACTAGCCTCGTTGTCGGTGAGAGCGCCAATGAACGCCTCATTTAATATGGTTCCAACTGGGAATTCAGTGAAAGTCTCCGGAGACAAACGATCACCTTCTTTAATTGTACGCGGCTCACTTTCACCCTTTCCTTTTGCAACTAATCTATCAGCTGCAATTCCTTTAGAAGTAAGGTATTTCACGCAAGTCTCTGCACGAGCTTGAGATAGTTTGTCGTTACTTGGTGTATCACCGCGAGCATCTGTGTGTGATTCTAACTGAACAACAAATGTTGGGTTCTCGTTTAAGATGTTCAACAGATAACTCAATGAGTCTGCACTGTTTACTTCATCGTTGATCAACAATTCTGATTTAGTGAAAGGATACAATACAGTAGGCATTGGGTATTCTTTTCCAATTTCAACAGGTATTAAGAAATAATCTTGTTGGTAGTTCGTAGATTCTTTTGCTCCCTTTGTAGAGAATTTATCAGCAGTACCAATATAATTCTCTTTCTGAATGTCAACGGTGTACTTCGTTTCAATCTTAACTTTTGTTTTGTCTAAGAAGAAACTACCATTTGCATCGGTAACAACATTGTATGTTGAACCGTCTGTTCCGACAATTGTTACTTTGCAACCTGATAAAGTGTTACCTGACTTCTTATCGTAAGCAGTACCTGTCATTGTGAATTCCAAAGGACGCTCGTAAATGTGCCAGATATCATCCTTTCCTTTTCCACCTGGACGGTTTGAAGAAATGTAACAAGCAAAAATATTTTCCATTAACACACCATCTGCAACTGGCTTTTTGTCAATAATGAACGCGAAATCATCAGCAGCTGAATTGATTGGTGATGGCATTGCAGTTACATCTGTGTAGGTCATTTCCCCGGTTTTCTTTGCTTTGAAAATATCCAAACCACCTAATCCTGGGTAACCATTTGATGCAAAATAAAGAGTTCCGTCTTCACCCAAATAAGGATAGTATTCATCACCAACAGTATTGATAGAAGCAAGGTTTGTTAGGTTCCCCCATTTCTTCGCTTTTTTATCGAAGGTCATGTACCACAAATCTCTTCCTCCCTTTCCTCCTGGCATATTTGACGCGAAAATCAAGGTTTGCTCATCTAATGATAAACAAGGTTGACCAACACGAGTAGAGTCATCGGACTCTCTATTAATAATATCTATCAATTCAGCAGCAGCAAAATTTTCTCCTTGCTTATTTGCTGTGTATATGTCGCAGCCCATTCTACCTTTTTTATCGAATCCACAACGAGTAAAGAACATCGTTTTGTAATCCTTATCAAAAGCACCCGCTGCTTCATGACTCTCCGTGTTTACTGTTATGCTTGCTGGCATTGGCGCTCCTTGAAACTTGAATTTCTTATCCATCTTCGCTACAAAGACATCTTTAAATTCATCTCCATTGATAGGGCTTAAACCACTTCCTACAGACTCTTTACGAGCCGAAGTGAATACAAATTCATCCCATTTCTTCGAAGCGTATGCTAAGCCGAAATCTTCTTCTGTGGTATTTAAAAAATCAACATTCTCTGCAACATAGCGTGATTTTGAACTTGATTTTTTAGCAGTCGCTGCGTTTGTACATGTCTGAATGCGCATGTCTGCCATTGCACCGTTTCCACCTCTTTCCTTGTATTTATTGTATTGAACAACGGCATCTTCCAAACGATCCATTTCCTGCAATGCAATTCCGTAATTCAAATACACATCTGCTGTTTTCTTATCGTACTTCGCATTGATTGCCTTATCGTAATAGTCCAAACTCATTCCATAGCGCTTGGTATTTCTGTAGCACTCTGCAATGTTGTATAGAACACGAGCTTTTTCGTCAATGTTCTTGATTTTGGTAACTTCACCTATGTACAACTTAGCGGCACTGTTATACCCTTGTCCAGCAAACTCGATATCTGCTTGTTTAATCTTTTTATTCTGAGCATTTGCCAATGTTGCCAATGACAAACAAATAAACAAAACCAAGAAAGATTTGAAAAATCTCATACGCGATGTTTTAGTCTAGTTAAAAGTTAGTAATTGCGAAAATAATCAAAATTGTCAATTTTCCCTACAAAATCGAAAATATCTACAATCCCTTAGCATGTGAACAAAAGCTCACGCATTTTCGGTATTGGCCAAGTGTTGTCATCCACAATCTGCTCCAACGCATCGGCGGCATCACGAGCTGCATCCATCAACGGCTTGATCTTATGGCAATATATATCTGCCATTTTCTCTGTATTGCTGTGATTCACTTTACCCTGCTCAACTACAATTCCTTCGGTGCAAGCTTTCAAACTGTTGACGTGTTGAGAAATCTCGGTAATTAAATCCAATTGCGTCTTCGTTAATGTCTTAAATTCCTTTGCGGCAAGAATGGCCTTCATTCCTGTTACATTTTGAATTAACTCGCTCTGGTATCTTAAAGCTGCAGGAATAATCTGATTCACAGCCATGTCTACCACAATCTCCGCTTCAATCTCGCGACGACGAGCATAGTTCTCTACTTCAATCTCATAGCGTGCATGAATTTCTTCTCCGGTAAGCACGTTCAACTTTTCGAACATGGCAATTACCTTCTTGTCTTTCCATACTTTCAAGGCCGCAGGAGTATCTTTTAAGTTCGACAAGCCTCGCTTCGCAGCTTCCTTTACCCATTCGTCGCCGTAACCATTTCCTTCAAATCGAATGGCCTTGCTTTGTTTGATTAGGCGTTGAAGTTCCTTCAAAATAGCTTCGTCTTTATCGTCTCCTTTTGCAATACGCGTATCGACATCTTTCTTAAATTGAATCAATCGGTTCGCAACTATTGTATTCAACGTGATCATTGCATTGGCGCAGTTCGCACTTGAACCCACAGCGCGGAACTCAAATTTGTTTCCAGTGAAAGCAAAAGGAGAAGTTCTGTTTCGGTCAGTGTTGTCGAGAAGAACTTGTGGCAATTTTCCAATGTTCAACTTCAATTCCGTTTTGTCTTCTGGAGTCATCTTTCCAGCTTTGATGTTCTTTTCAAGATTATCAAGCATAGCGTTCAACTGTTCTCCGAGGAAGCAACTCATGATTGCAGGAGGCGCTTCGTTGGCTCCCAAGCGGTGGTCGTTTCCAACCGTAGCAATAGAAGCGCGAAGAACATCTGCATTCTCGTGAATAGCAGCAACTGTATTCACCATGAACGTTAAGAACTGAAGGTTCGACTTCGGGTTTTTTCCTGGACGAAGAAGATTCACACCTGTATTCGTTGCAAGTGCCCAGTTGTTATGCTTTCCACTTCCATTTACACCTTCGAAAGGTTTTTCATGAAGAAGCACATTGAAGTTATGCTTCTGAGCAATCTTCTTCAACAAGTCCATTAATAATTGATTGTGGTCGTTCGCCAAGTTCGCTTCTTCGAACATTGGAGCAACCTCATATTGATTTGGCGCAACCTCGTTGTGACGGGTTGTTACAGGAATACCCAACAAATGAGCTTCGTATTCGAAGTCTTTCATATATGCCAACACACGCTCTGGAATACTTCCAAAATAGTGATCTTCCAATTGCTGTCCTTTAGCTGGCTTATGTCCGAACAATGCGCGTCCGGTCATCGCTAAGTCTGGACGTGCCTTGTGTAAAGCAGAGTCTACTAAGAAGAACTCCTGCTCCCATCCTAAGGTGGTGTTCACCTTATTTACGTCCTTGTCGAAATACTGACAAACAGCTGTTGCTGCAGAATCCACGACTTGAAGCGCTTTGATTAACGGCATCTTATAATCAAGAGCGTGTCCTGTATATGAAATGAAAATGGTAGGGATACACAAAGTGTTTCCTACGATAAAAGCTGGAGATGATGGATCCCAAAGCGTGTAACCACGAGCTTCGAAGGTGTTACGAATTCCACCGTTCGGGAATGAAGAAGCATCGGGCTCCTGCTGAACCAGCATGGTACCCTCAAATTTCTCAATGGCTCTTCCATCGCCCAACGGCTTGAAGAAGCTATCGTGCTTTTCAGCGGTTGCTCCAGTTAAAGGTTGGAACCAGTGTGTAAAGTGAGTAGCTCCTTTGCTAATTGCCCATTCCTTCATTCCTGCTGCAATATGATCCGCAACATTTCTATCGATGCGAGTTCCTTGATTAATGCAAGACATTAAGTTGTCGTACAAATCTTCTGGCAAGTATTCACGCATTTTGTGAGGATTGAACACATTGTCACCGAAATATTCGCTGATGCGTTGACCATTCGGAGCTAGTGGCAGAGGCACTCGGCTATTGATTTCTTGTTGTGCGTTTTTTCTTAAACTCATATTTTTTGTCGTTGCCCCCTAATTTTAAGGGGGTGGTTTGTGATTTTTTACAATTTTGAGCAAATATACCCCCTCTAATCCGAACTAAAAAGTCATTTTCAGTTAGAATTATAAAAAACAGGACTCTTTGAATGTGAATAACTTCATTCTGCCTAACCTTCACTAAATTTGAAACATGAAAAAGACACTTTCGATTTTCCTCTGTTCGTTAGGAGTTTTAGCTTCTTTCGTTTCATTTTGCCAAGGCCTACAAGTAAGCCCCCCATCTGCCAATCCAACCAAAACTGTGCTTATTCCGCATGTGCCATACCCTTCAACCTTCTTTTTCAGTGAGCCTCAAATTCTTTCTCTCGACCTCAATGAATCTGGAGATAAGCTTGCTAAACTTCAATTGTCAGGAGGGGTAAATTCATTAGTAATCACAGATATTCTGTCTGAAAAAAGCACTGAAATAAATTCCGCCAATGTGAAGAATGCTTCACGGGTATTCTTTATTAACGACCAGTTCATTGCTCTAGAAATCCTCAATGAATCGCCAACATTTGAAATAATTCAAATTGAAACAAGTAAAATCATTGCAACCATTCCTTCCAACAAATACATTGGATCTACAGCTAATGCTGCTTATTTCAGTGTTCAAAAAGGAGAGAATTCTACAATACAGAAATTCGATATCAGTTCTAAAAAATATTCCGACGCTGGAACTATCGTTGGAGAAGTATTCGGCTGGTATTTTTCTAAGTCAAAAGGAATTGTCGGAGTTGCCGTTCACAGCAATATGCTTTCGCACATTTATGCTGTCGAGAACGAAAAAATCGGAAAAAGCTTACTTGAATTTTCTTCAGGATACTACTTCGAAACCAAAGGATGCAACACCAACGGAGATGTGTTTTATGGAATTACAAATTTTCAAAGTTTAAACACATATGCATGTGCGATTTCTAAAACAGGGATAAAGCCCTTGAATAACAAAACCGGTGAAAGCTGCACAGATATTTTTGTGCATGGCAATGATATTGTATTAAGCACTAATAGCATCAATGCGGCAGAATATCAAGTGTCACAAATCGGTACTTTCCAAAAAATAGTAGGCTTTGCTACCGCAAGCTACAAAGGGTCTTCCGTTCAAATTTTAGATTACGTTGAGAAGAACAATACAATACTATTCTGCGTTCAAGGAGAGATTACAAAACCAAAGTATTTCATTTGGCAGAACAATCAAGCTAATCCCGTATCATCAGATAAATTCGACGGCAAGAATCCTGTTTTTATCTCAAGTGAAGTAGTGCAAATTCAAACCGGAGAAGTTACCCCGCAATCGGGCCGTATGTACCTTCCCACAAAAGCAGAGAAGTCCAGCTACCCTTTAGTAATCTATATTCCGAAAAACATTTTTCTTCCCTACTCTTCTAACGAATTCAACCCAACGGTTCAGCATCTTTGTCAAAGTGGATATGCTGTTTTCGTCTGGAATACAAGGTATGCCTACAGACCTAAAATTGGTTTTGCCTATTCTGATTTAGTAGGTTCGTTATCTGAAGATATTGAACTACTTCTGACATCACTCACGACAGATTATAGTCTGATAAAAGACAACACATTTATCATTGGAGAAGGATTGGGAGGATACATTGCTCTAAATGCGAGCGTAAGTAATCCAGAAAAATTCGCTGGTGTTGTTTTGAATCGCTTAGACTTCCCTACTAAAGAATTTGGACAAGATTTATTAGCTGCTCGAATGTTCGGTGAAGATGCTCAAACAAGACTGATGACTCTTGACCGTATGAATTTATCTCAAAAATCAAATTACTTATCCTATCAATCAACGAAATCAAACAGTGAACTTCGTTTAACAAATTCAATTAAGCAAAATCATATCAAATGGACTGAGCGCACCTCTGCTAAGAATGGTTCCGTAAATATTACTTCAAATGAATTGAGTGAAATTACACGTTGGCTACAGCACCTGTCACAAATTGAAACCAAGGTGTTCGAAGACAAACCAAAAGTTGAAGTGAAGAAGAAATGAAGTATTACATAGAGGCGAAGGACATATTATCGAAAGCAAGAGCTGGAGTTTTAGAGACTCCACATGGAAAAATTCAAACTCCTATTTTCATGCCTGTAGGAACTATTGGTTCCGTGAAAGCTGTCACTCAGCAGGACTTGAAAGAAGACGTGAAGGCACAAATTATTTTAGGAAATACCTATCACTTATACTTGCGTCCGGGAACACAAATTCTAGAACAGGCCGGCGGGCTGCACAAATTCATAAATTGGGACGGCCCTATTCTAACCGATAGCGGCGGATATCAAGTTTACAGTTTATCGAAGAACCGAAAAATAAATACGGAAGGGGTTGTTTTCAAATCGCACATAGACGGGTCGAAACACACATTCACACCTGAAAATGTAATGGATATTCAGCGTAGCATTGGTGCTGATATTATTATGGCTTTCGATGAGTGTCCTCCCTACCCTTGCGACAAAACATATGCGCGAGAATCGCTTCACATTACCAATCAATGGCTAGATCGTTGTTTCAAAAGACTCGATGAAACCACGCCGTTGTATGGTCACGAGCAAGCACTGTTTCCAATTGTCCAAGGAAGTGTATTCCCTGACCTTCGAAAAGAAAGTGCTGAATACATTGCGAACAAGGGAGCATTTGGAAATGCTATTGGCGGATTGAGTGTTGGAGAACCGCACGAAATGATGTATGAAATGACTGATCTCGTTTGCTCCATTCTTCCTGCCGACAAACCGCGCTATTTAATGGGTGTGGGAACTCCTGCGAATATTTTGGAATGCATTGCTCTCGGTGTTGACATGTTCGATTGTGTAATGCCTACGCGCAATGCAAGGAACGGCATGCTGTTTACTTGGAATGGAACCATTAACATGAAGAACAAAAAGTGGGAAAACGATTTTTCTCCACTTGATGAATCAGGCGATAGTTATGTAGATTCCTATTACACGAAAGCATACGTCAGACATTTATTCGCTGCAAATGAAATCTTAGCGCTTCAAATTGCATCAGTGCACAACCTTAATTTCTATTTACGTTTGGTTGAAACAGCCCGTGAAAAAATTATTGAAGGTACATTCGCAGCTTGGAAAGATGAAACCGTGAAAAGACTCTCCGTTCGCCTGTGATAAAAATATTAGACAGATACATCATTAAAAAATTCATAGGAACCTTTCTATTCATGATTGGAGCCTTTGTAATTATTGCCGTTGTATTTGACATTAGCGAAAACATTGATGATCTTTTGCAATCGGAAGCAACACTCTGGGAAATTATCTTCGATTATTACTTCAACTTCTGCCTGTACTTTGGAAATTTACTGAGTTCCTTTATTATTTTTCTCACTGTAATCTGGTTCACAAGTAAACTCGCTCAGCAATCAGAAATTATTGCAATGCTGTCTTCCGGCATTAGTTACAACCGTATTTTAAGACCATACTTCATCGTTGCGTTTTCACTCATTTCTATCTCCCTAATATTCGGGCATTACCTTGTTCCTCTTGCGAACAAAAGAAAATTCGAATTCGAAGTAAAGTACCTGAAAGAGCAATTAACGATTCAAGACAAGGACATTCATCGTGAAATTGAACCCGGTCTTATTGCCTATTTCCAACGATACAATCCAGGTAATTTAGGTGGAAGCAACTTTTCGTTGGAGCGATGGAAAGACGGCGAACTCACGTTTAAACTTATCTCTACTTCTGCGAATTACAAGCCTGAAACAAAGTCTTGGAGCATAACCAACGGGCAGGTTAGAATCTTCAAAGACAGCACCGAGAAGGTTTACTTCAAACAAAAATTAGATACTGTTCTGGAGGTTCTTCCGGAAGATTTCGGCTTACGTTCCGAAATTGTAGCAACCATGAATTGGTCTGAATTGAATGCGTTTATTGAAGATCAAAAGCTGAGTGGATCAGGCAATGTTGCAAAATTCGAATTGGAAAAAGAAAACAGAACCGCAGCGCCATTTTCAATTTTAGTTCTAACCCTTATCGGTGCATCCATAGCTTCTCGCAAAGCAAGGGGTGGTATTGGTTTTCATTTGGCAATCGCAATCATTATCGGATTCATTTTTATATTCATCTCAAGAATTACCGCGGTAAGCGCAATGAATCTTGGGGTTCCCACAGATTTAGCTGTTTGGTGTCCAAATTTAATTTTCGGAATACTCGCATTTATACTTTACAAAAGAGCTCAGAAATAATGACAAAAAAAAGAATCTTAATCACCGGCGCTACAAGCGGAATCGGTGCTGCCACCTATGAATTGGCGATTAAAAATGGTCACCAAGTTTTCATTGCCGGAAGAAATGAAGCTGTCTTAGCCGAAATGGCGTCGAAGAATCCCAACACTTTTTTCTTGAAAACAGATGTTACGAATGTTGAAGAAGTAAAAGCTATGACTGCTGCTGCTGTTGATTCTATGGGTGGTATAGACGTGCTGCTGAATAACGCTGGGCTTGGTATTTTCGATTTGTTAGAAGATGCAAAGTTGGAAGATTGGCATACGATGGTAGATGTAAATATTAAGGGCGTTTTGAACGTACTGCATACCTGTCTTCCGCATTTGGTAGCATCTACCGGGCATGTTATAAACCTTGGGTCGTTAGCCTCTCACTTTGTATTTCCAAATTCCGGAGTCTATAGCGCTACAA
The DNA here is from genome assembly GCA_044239865.1 of Flavobacteriales bacterium. Lineage (GTDB taxonomy): Bacteria > Bacteroidota > Bacteroidia > Flavobacteriales_D > Sanyastnellaceae > CAIZGX01. Next base: position 1,345 of record JBIIAO010000011.1, on the reverse strand, counting down.
AACATGCTGTATTTGCTATAAGCGAAAGCATTCGAACAGAGCTGGCGAAAAAAGTTCGTGTGACTACTATTAGCCCAGGTTCTGTAAACACCCCCTTTGTAGAGCAAACGAAGAACGAAGCATTACTTGAGCAGTTCCGTCCGAGCTTTGCAGCCGGAATGCCTGTTGAATGGGTTGCTCAGCAAATTATGAATGCCATTGAAGTTCCGAAAGGAGTGAATGTGAGCGAAATTATTATGCGCCCGTTTCATCCTAACGAATAGAAAATTCAGCTTTTATCTCATTGAATTTCGACGAATTAATCTCCGGTAAAAGTTTGTCTCTGTCGTCCATTTTACAGCCATAACCTATGGTGCTGCCACCCTGTTTATAGTTTTCATAACCAGTCTCAGGATTTTTTAGGACGGAATAACCTTTCTTTTTCCAATAAGCTGGACCAGCCACTTGATCCTCTTGATTGAATTGATCAACTACTCTCAAAAAATCACTGTTAATGGTTGAAATAGCCAACATAAGATCTGGGCTATTTTTTATTTCTGTATAAAGCGCTCTTTCATTTGTTTTCGCATAAAGCAGGTAGTGTAAAACGAAATATTTAAACTCATAATACGATTGAACGTATGAGTGCATATCTTGTCTCCAAGAGATATAATGACTCAATTCCATCCCCGGTATTTCCATGTACGATTTCTTCAACATATAAACTGTTGCTAAAGAATGAGCATATGAGTTGAATTCATCGAGCAAACCAAGCAAACCATCGGTTTGTGTCGATGTATTTCCTTCCACATACGTGTCAAATCGGAAACTTCGTTTGTCTTGAGGAATCAGCGGAATGATGCGCCCCGTTGGGAAGAATCGAAGATTACTTCGTACTAAAATTTCATTCCCGGCTGGGGTATAGAAATAATAATTGTTATTCAATCCTTGCAGCCCTCGTCTATTGCACTCCGTGTATGCTTTTCCATTGGTAATACCGTGATTCACCTCGTGAACGGCAATTGGCAATTCACCAAGCAAATCAACTTTATCGGTGGAATGAAAAAAATCAAATTCCGTAAAGGTCTTGTAGCTACTCATACTACCTAAATCCGTGCGAATAGAAAAAGATTCGGGCAAACGCTGATACTCTGAAATGACTACATACTCGCTCATGCTATTTTTTCTCAACTCGTTGAATGCCCATTCACCATCCGAATTCTGGGAATAAGCGAATGTCGATACTAGCATACCAAAAATAAAAATTGGGATATTCTTCATAGCAATAATGATTTTACTAAAAAAGAGAACTATTTTTGCCCGTTCTCCTAAAATTGAACGCCTTTTGAATGAGCGATATTGTTCC
>JBIIAO010000010.1:0-13124 GCA_044239865.1 Flavobacteriales bacterium | reverse complement strand
GCACCACTATACCATCTGTACCAGCTCCCCAAAATCCAGCAACGTCACCTGGTAAATTGGTATAACCAGCAGCCCCAGCAGCATCTAGGCAAATCCAAATATTTAAATATTTATTTCGCGGCCAAATGATGAGATCCTTCATGTCTTGTCCACCATCAGAGGTAAGTGGTGAAACAATTCTATTTATTCCTCGTGTGCAATTGCCATTTGGGTCTTTGGTTGCCAACACGAATTCAATACCTATATCGGCAGTTATGTTTTCAAATGCGGTTACAACTAGGCTAATATCGGAGTTCAACATGGCGAAGTCGCGATTTAAAATAGAAAGACCGTTTAAAATCTGCTCCTCTGATATATTCTCTGTTCCATTGTTATGAATGACATGAAATACAACAGGAATGGTATAAATGGTTTGTGACCCGCGCTCTGGCGCATTATCAACGAAATTTTCGGTGTAAGTTTCAAGGGCTTCTCCTGCACGACGGGCGATTCCTTCGGCTTCAGGATACATGCCGAACATGCGCACGCGATTTTCGCGCTCGCCACAATACAAGTGCTCTTCCTGAGCAAATATTCCTGTGCTTGCAATTCCAAGAGCAACCACTAAAAGGGATTTCAAAATTTTCATGGGTAACAAAAATAATAGAATGTTCCCTTGAACAGTTTTGTTTTCGGAGTATTTTCTTTTCATTGTTTTATACCTAGCTTTCGATGTAACTTTGTAGGTCTTAGAAAGAACATGAAAAATATTCGAAATTTTTGCATCATTGCGCACATTGATCACGGGAAATCGACCCTAGCAGATAGAATGTTGCAAATTACCAAGACCATTGAAGATCGTAAGATGGTAGCGCAAGCGCTAGACGATATGGATCTTGAGCGTGAGAAAGGAATTACCATTAAGGCGCACGCGATTCAAATGTTGCACAAAATTGGCAACGAACAATTCGTGTTGAATTTGATCGACACTCCCGGTCACGTAGATTTTTCTTACGAGGTTTCTCGGGCCATTGCTTCTTGCGAAGGCGCTATTCTTATTGTTGACGCTTCCCAAGGAATTCAAGCACAGACCATTTCTAACTTGTACTTGGCATTGGAAAATGATTTAACTATTATTCCAATTCTGAATAAAATAGATCTTCCGAACGCCGACCCCGAGTTGGTGAAAGATCAAATTGTTGATTTAATCGGCTGTGAGCGTGATGAAATTTTAGCCGCAAGCGGAAAAACAGGCGAGGGCGTTGCCGAAATTTTAGATGCCATTTGCGCGCGTATTCCTGGTCCGGTTGGAACCGTTGACGCTCCATTGCAAGCCATGGTGTTCGACTCGGTATTCAATTCATTCCGTGGAATTATTGCTTACTTCCGAATTAAGAACGGAGTTCTTCGCAAAGGAGACAAGGTGAAGTTCATGAGCACAGGCAAAGAATATTTTGCCGATGAAGTGGGTGTATTGGGTATGGATTTGAAGCCGCGTGACTTCGTTGCTGCTGGCGATGTTGGATATATTATTTCTGGAATTAAAACTGCCACCGAAGTAAAAGTCGGAGATACCATTACAACCCTTGCTAACCCTTCTCCTGAAGCTCTTCAAGGTTTTGAAGATGTTAAGCCCATGGTATTCGCTGGAATTTATCCGGTAGATACAGACGAGTACGAAGAGCTTCGTGCGAGTATGGAGAAGTTACAGTTGAACGATGCGTCTTTGGTGTTCGAACCCGAAAGTTCTGCGGCACTTGGATTCGGTTTCCGTTGCGGATTCTTAGGAATGTTGCACATGGAGATTATTCAAGAGCGTTTGGAGCGTGAGTTCAACATGACTGTTATTACAACAGTACCAAACGTTAGTTATTTCTGCTACACCACGAAAGGCGAAAAGTTAGAGATTAACAATCCGTCTGAACTTCCAGAGCAGAACTTAATTGCTCACGTTGAAGAGCCATTCATTAAGGCTCAAATCATCACCAAAACTGAATTCATTGGTGCAATCATGACCTTGTGCATTGAAAAACGCGGCATGCTTACCAATCAGTTGTATCTAACAACAGACCGCATTGAGTTAACTTTTGAAATGCCATTGGCAGAAATCGTTTTCGATTTCTATGACCGTTTAAAGACCATTTCGAAAGGATATGCATCCTTCGATTATTTCAGAATTGGTTATCAGCGCAGTGAGTTAGTGAAATTAGATATACTCTTAAACGGAGATCAAGTAGATGCTCTAAGTGCTCTTATTCACAAAGACCACGCTTACGAATTGGGTAAGAAAATTTGCATGAAATTGCGTGAACTTATCCCAAGACAACAATTCTTAATAGCACTTCAAGCTGCCATTGGCGCGAAAATCATTGCTCGCGAAACCATTAACGCCTTGCGTAAAGACGTTACTGCAAAGTGTTACGGCGGTGATATCTCGCGTAAGCGCAAGCTTCTTGAAAAGCAAAAGGAAGGAAAGAAACGCATGCGTCAAGTTGGTTCTGTAGAAGTTCCACAAGCAGCGTTTTTGGCGGTGCTTAAGCTCAATAGCTAAACCACTTCGTGGATGACGCTGCGCGATGACCGCTTTGCGGATGACCACTTCGTGGATGACCGTTCCGGATGACCGTTCCGGATGACCACTTCGTGGATGACCGTTCCGGATGACCACTTCGTGGATGACACTGCGTGATGACCGTTCCGGATTACCACAACGTGGATGACACATTTTATGTGATGACCCTCCGGGATGACCGCTTCGCGGAGCGTCATCGATTGAAAATCGTCATCACTCGAAGAGTGTCATCGGCAGCGCCGTAATCCTTCGAAGAAGGTCATCACAACTTGTTGTGTCATCCAGCTCCGCTGGTAATTACATCGTCCAATCTTCCAAAAACTTCGTCGTGAAATCCCCTGAACGGAACTTCTCGTCTTTCATGAGTTTTTGGTGGAAAGGAATCGTGGTCTTAATTCCTTCAATGATATACTCGTCTAAAGCGCGTTGCATTTTCGCAATGGCTTCTTCACGTGTTTGAGCAACGGTAATCAATTTCGAAATCATCGAATCGTAGAACGGGGGAATCACGTATCCAGCATAGGCGTGAGCATCTATGCGAACACCGTGGCCGCCAGGACAATGATAGTCGGTGATTTTGCCTGGAGAAGGCATGAAGTTTTTGTATGGATCTTCAGCGTTAATACGACACTGAATGGCATGCATGGTTGGATAGTAATTTCTTCCAGAAATAGGTTCTCCAGCAGCTAATTTAATTTGCTCCTTCACCAAGTCGTAGTCTATAACTTCTTCAGTAATGGTATGCTCTACTTGAATACGCGTATTCATTTCCATGAAGTAGAAGTTGCGGTCTTTGTCTACCAAGAACTCTACTGTTCCAACGCCTTCGTATCCAACGGCAAGGGCAGCTTTAATTGCTGCTTCACCCATGCGCTCGCGCAATTCTGGAGTCATGTATGGAGAAGGAGTTTCCTCCACTAATTTCTGATGTCTTCTTTGAATAGAGCAATCGCGTTCTGAAAGGTGACAAGCTTTTCCGTATTGGTCGCCTGCAATTTGAATTTCAATGTGGCGAGGTTCAACCACGAATTTTTCCATGTAGATACCATCGTTTCCGAAGGCAGCACCGGCTTCGCGTTTCACCATTTCCCATGCGCTTTCCATTTCGTCTTCGCTGTTCACCACACGCATACCTTTTCCACCACCACCCGCGGTAGCTTTCAAGATAACAGGATAAACAATTCCACCAGCCAATTCTTTCGCGTGCTCAAGACTTTCAATCAGTCCATCGCTACCCGGAATGGTAGGAACTCCTGCATCGCGCATCGTCTTTTTAGCCGATGACTTGTCACCCATAGAGTCGATCATTTCCGGAGAGGCACCAATGAATTTAATTCCATTTTCTTTACACACCTTAGAGAAGGTAGCGTTTTCAGAAAGGAAACCATATCCCGGGTGAATAGCATCTGCATTGGTAATTTCAGCAGCAGCAATAATGCTAGAAATCTTTAAATAGGACTCTTTGCTTGAAGGGGGTCCTATACATACAGCCTCATCTGCGAAGCGCACATGAAGGCTATCGCGGTCGGCAGTTGAATAAACAGCAACCGTTTTGATACCCATTTCTTTGCACGTACGAATTACTCGTAGCGCAATTTCGCCGCGATTGGCAATTAATATTTTGTTAAACATGAGAAGTAGTGTTTAAGTGCAATTATGCTGGTTCAACCAAAAATAAAGGCTGATCAAATTCAATCGGCGACATGTCGTTCACCAAAATCTTCACGATTCTACCTGATACTTCAGAATCAATCTCATTGAACAGCTTCATGGCTTCAACGATACAAACTTTATCTCCAACATGAATTTCAGAACCCACCTCAACGAATGCAGGTTTATCTGGAGAAGCAGAGCGGTAGAACGTCCCAATCATCGGGCTTCTGATCTCAATAAGATTCGAAGCAACAGGAGCTTCAGCAACCGGAGCAACCGGAGCAGCAGATACCACAGGCGCAGACGCTGGCATAGCCATTGGTGCAGGTGCAGCCATCATTGGCGCAGAAGCAACTTGAACGAATTCTTGTTTTCCTTTTCCAGGAGTCTTAATGGTGATTTTGAAATCTTTTTGCTCGATTTCCACCTCGCTTACGCCACTTTTCGCAACGAACTTGATTAGATCTTGAATTTGAGTAATATTCATCGTTTTTTGAATTTTTCGTTTGAATTGAGGGCAAATATATGTTAAATCGACAAAAAAACGAGTTTTTTTGATGACCGTTTCGGATGACCACTTCGTGGATGACACTTCGTGATGACCGTTCCGGATGACCACTTCGTGGATGACACTTCGTGATGACCGTTCCGGATGACCACTTCGTGGATGACACTTCGTGATGACCACTTCGTGGATGACCGTTCCGGATGACCACTTCGTGGATGACACTTCGTGATGACCGTTCCGGATGACCACTTCGTGGATGACACTTCGTGATGACCGTTCCGGATGACCACTTCGTGATGACCGTTCCGGATGACCACTTCGTGGATGACACTTCGTGATGACCGTTTCGGATGACCACTTCGTGGATGACACTTCGTGGATGACCGTTCCGGATGACCACTTCGTGGATGACGCTCCGCGAAGCGGTCATCGGACGAAGTCCGTCATCGGCTGCGCCGTCATCACATGAAATGTGTCATCCTTCGCAGAAGGTCATCACACAAAGTGTGTAAAAATCTTGTTTTTCCAAAAAAGAAACGTATCTTTGCCCTCCTTTTGAAAATCTATCTATGCAAGATTCACTTTATATCCTGAACTTTTCAGGCTGGAAAATTGGAACGCATGAGTTAGAATTCCAACTGGATAAAACGTTCTTTGCAGACTTTCCCGACAGTGAAATTCAAGAATCAAAACTGAATGTCACAGGCACTTTAGACAAAAAACAAAACATGCTTATCCTCGATTTGCAGGTTGAAGGAGAAGTCTTGTTGCCCTGCGACAGATGTGCCGAAGACACTTGGATTCACGTTGAAAACGTTGATCACCTTTTAGTGAAATTTGGAGACAAGACAAACACCGACGAAGACGATGTTTGGACACTTGGACCAAGTGAATACCAATTGGATATTAAACGACGTATGTTTGAAATGGCATTGTTATCTCTTCCTTCAAGAAGAATACATAACAAAGAAGCCGACTGTAACCCAGTTGTTTTAGGAGCCTTGAATACATACCGAGTAGAAGAAAACGCAGACAGCATCTGGAAAGACTTGAAAGATTTTGATACCGATGAATTTGATCCTTCCGACGAGGAAGAATAACTTTTTAAATAAGAACCCATGGCACATCCCAAACACAGGATTTCCCAAACGCGTCAAGCGAAGCGTAGAACACACTACAAATTAGAAACACCTAACGTTTCTACTTGTACTACTACTGGTCAACCACACCTTTTCCACCACGCACACTGGTACGAAGGGAAGTTGTACTACAAAGGAAAAGTTCTAATAGAGAAAGAAGCCTAACGTTCGTTAACGAACGTAGAACTTCGTAGAACGTTCCGTAGAACTTCGTAGAACCTTCGGTAGAGTAGTTGTTTTAAAGCAATTCTTCTACTCGGAGGTTTTCGTGTTTTATTCAAAATCTTATCGAAGATATCTTGCGTAGCATCTTTCGCGGAATCTTGCTTCAGCATTTGGTATCTTGTGTAACATCTTTCGCAGAATCTTGCGCAGCATCTTGCTCCGCATTTGTTATCTTCGCAACTTCAATCTACAAACCACATGAGAGCAGCCATTACCGCAATAGGCGGTTACCTTCCCCCCGACCTTCTTACAAACGCCGATTTAGAGAAAATGGTAGATACCAACGACGAGTGGATTCGCTCGCGAACAGGTATTTCCGAGCGTCACATACTGAAAGGCGAAGGATTGGGTACTAGTGACATGGCTGTTGAAGCAGTGAAAGTGCTTTGCGAGAAACGCGGGATTTCTCCAATGGACATTGATTTGCTTATCTGCGCAACCGTGACTCCAGACCATTTATTTCCGGCTACTGCAAATATTATTTGCGATAAAATTGGAGCGAAAAACGCATGGGGATATGACTTAGGCGCGGCTTGTTCAGGTTTTCTTTTTGCGGTAGCAACAGGTTCACAATTCATTGAAACAGGAAAGTGCAAAAAAGTTGTTGTTGTAGGAGCAGACAAGATGTCGAGCATCGTTGATTACACCGATCGCGCAACATGTGTGCTCTTCGGAGATGGCGCAGGAGCAGTGCTTCTCGAGCCAACCGAAGACGACAACGGAATCATGGATAGTATTCTGAAAACAGACGGAAACGGAAGACATTATTTATATCAAAAGTCTGGTGGATCGGTTAATCCGTCTACCGCTGAAACCGTTGCCAACCGAGAGCATTTCATTACCCAAGACGGTCAACCCGTTTTCAAAGCTGCAGTAATGGGAATGGCCGATGTGTCTGCTGAAATCATGGAAAAGAACAACCTTACTTCAGACGATGTGGCCTGGTTGGTTCCTCACCAAGCGAACCTTAGAATTATCGACGCTACTGCACGCCGCATGGGAGTAGGCAGCGAGAAGGTAATGATAAACATTCACAAATACGGAAACACCACAAGCGCTACCATTCCACTTTGTCTTTGCGATTGGGAATCTCAATTGAAAAAAGGAGACAACCTCGTACTTGCCGCATTTGGCGGTGGATTTACGTGGGGAGCGATTTACGTTAAGTGGGCGTACTAACCCGCGACGCGGATGACACAACAAGTTGTGATGACCACTTCGTGGAAGACCAATTAAAATTGGATTTAATAAAACAAAAAAATATTTTATAATAGATAAAGATGGCATCAACTACCGCAGACATTCACAACGGAATGTGTTTCAGAATGGATTCACATATCTGGAAAATCATTGAATTCTTACACGTTAAACCAGGAAAAGGTCCGGCTTTCGTAAGAACGAAAATCAAGAATTTGAACAACGGAAAAATCGTTGATCACACCTTCAACTCTGGAGTGAAGATGGATGTGGTTCGAATTGAAACACGCGAATATCAGTTCTTGTTTCAAGACGATGAGTACAACTTCATGAACACGGAAGATTTCGAGCAAATCACTATTCCTGCAACCATGATTAACGCACCGAAATTCTTGAAAGAAGGAATGGTGTGTATGGTTATGTTCAATGCGGAAGACGAAGCGCCTATGACGTGCGACCTTCCAACATTGGTTGAATATGAAATTACGTATACCGAGCCAGGTTTGCGCGGAGACACTGCAACAAATGCTATGAAGAAAGCAATGCTTGATGTAAATGTTGAAGTGCGTGTTCCATTGTTTATTGAAGTGGGCGACAAGATTCGCATTGACACTTCAACCGGACATTATCACGAGCGAGTTAAGAAATAAGCATGTATCAATTAGATCAACACACCTTCGCGAACAAAGCGGTGCTTGTGCGCGTAGACTTCAATGTTCCTTTGAACGATAAGTTTGAAGTAACAGATAACACGCGTATTCGCGCAGCAGCGAAAACCATTTTGAAGTTGTCTTCAGACGGAGCGAAGGTGATTTTGATGTCGCACTTGGGCCGTCCGAAGGGAGGTCCGGAAGATAAATTTTCGTTGAGACACATTCAACAAGAAGTATCGAATGTATTGGGCAAGCCCATTGCATTTTCTGGAAATTGTGTGGGTGAAGAAGCGAAGCATGCGGTAGAGAAAATGAAGGCAGGAGAAATTCTGTTGTTGGAAAATTTACGTTTCTATAAGGAAGAAGAAGGTGGAGATGAATTCTTCGCAGGGCAATTGGCAGAGTTGGGAGATGTGTATGTGAACGATGCTTTCGGCACGGCACATCGCGCGCACGCTTCGACGGCAGTTATTGCGAAATTTTTTCCAACCGATAAATATTTCGGTTATTTAATGGAAGATGAAGTGAAAAGTATTGATCGTGTTTTGAACGGCAATGCTTCTCCGGTTACCGCCATTATCGGCGGAAGCAAAGTCAGCAGTAAGATTGCTATTTTGGAGAATTTAATGAATGCCGTAGACAACATCATCATTGGTGGTGGAATGGCGTTCACGTTTATTAAAGCGCAAAAAGGTAAAGTTGGAAATTCATTGGTGGAAGACGACAAGTTAGCCTTGGCGTTGGAACTTATGGAGATGGCGCGCAACAAGAATGTGAATTTGTATTTGCCTACCGATGCGATTATTGCAGACGCCTTTGCGGCCGATGCAAATCACAAGGAGTGCAGCATAGCGAACATTCCATCGGGATGGATGGGATTGGATATTGGCGTGAAATCGCGTGAGCATTTCGCTGCGATTATTGCTCAGTCTAAAACAGTATTATGGAATGGACCAATGGGTGTGTTCGAGATGGAGGCTTTTGCAGCTGGCACGATTGCGGTAGCAAATGCCTTGGTTGAAGCCACTAAGAACGGATCATTCACGTTAGTCGGCGGCGGCGATTCAGTAGCCGCAATTAATCAGTTTGGCTTAGCCAACGACGTCTCATACGTCAGCACCGGCGGCGGCGCTATGTTGGAATCACTGGAAGGCATTGAATTGCCAGGGGTCAGAGCGATTACGGTGTAGATTCTTTGAAAGGTTCTTCGAAAGGTCCGTTGGAAGATCTGGAAACCGAATTTAATCTTACTCCGAATCACAACTTTTTTTGTTAAAAAGAATTTGGTTTTCTCATTTTCCTTTCTATATTTGGAATACAGCGATTTTTTGAAAGCAAACACTTTCTCGAAATTGTCACATACCGATAACTAAAATTCTTAACTAAATCGCAACTGGCATGAAGTCATTGTATTCTTTTTTATCTCGCGCAGAAAGCGCGTCGAACGTGAAGTTGAGCGTATCAACCGCAACGAACCAATCTGAAAGTTTATTGAAGAAATTTATCCTTCTCACTGCGGGAATTCTGGTTCAACTAGTTCTAGTTGAAAGTTCACATGCTCAATGTTATACAGCAATAAATGGTTTGTGGCCCTCAACTGCGTTCACACCAGCTTGCAATGGTGCGTTTGCAAATATCGTGACTGATGCTTGGGCCGGTGAATATTCAAATGTTAATCTAGTTGCAGGTACTACATATACGTTTAGAAGTTCAGTCACAACGGATTATATTACAGTCGATAATAATGGTGCTGCACCGTTGGTGGGAGTTATTGGCGTTAGTGGTAGTGCTGGTATTAATTGGACATGCACTGCGACCGGTATCTATCGTTTTTACACACACACCAACTCGGGATGTGGAGCTGCCTCAGTTAACAGAACAAGATCAATTAGTTGTGGAGCACCCAGTGGATATTGCACACCAACAGGAACTTCAGGTTATTATATTTCAAACGTAACTACTACAGGCGGTGCAACTAATATTGCGAATGCAACTGCAGCAAATGCAGGTTACGGGAATTTCACTGCTCAATCTGCAAGCAATAGCATTGGAACAGGTACAGGTTTTTCTGTGGCGCATAGTGCAACTGGCGGCGGCGCTGGTGTAGGAGTTTGGATTAATTGGAACAATGACTTTGATTTTCTAGATGCAAATGAGCAAATTGGAATAACCACAGGTTGGAATTACAGTCCTTACACCGGAACAATTAATATACCATTAGGCACTCCTGTAGGAAGCTATAGAATGAGAATTGTGATTGATTACAATTCTACATCACCAATTTCATGTCCGGTTGCAATTACAGGTGAAACAGAAGACTATACTTTCACAGTAGCTGCAGCATCTTCATGCTCAGGCATTCCATCTCCAGGTAACACCGTCGCTTCCTCCGCAAGTGTTGCAACAGGATCTACTGTAAATCTTTCACTTTCAACGCCTCCAACGGGATCAGGACTCACCTACCAATGGCAAAGTGCGCCAACATCCACTGGTTCTTGGACTAATATTGGTACATCTGCAGCTACCTATACAGCAACTGTTTCTGCAACTACATGGTACAGATGTATTGTTACTTGCTCGGGTGTTACTACCGGTACCTCTGCACCTGTGCAGGTTACTGCAGTAGTTGCAAATAATATTCCTATCTCAGGTTCATCATCTGTAGCTTGTGGAACAAGTACTTTAATTTATGACCATGCCGGTGCTTCAACTGATTATTCAATTTATGCAAATGGTTATATTGTTTTAAACAATAACCTAGGCTCTACTTCTGTAATTTCATTGACAGGAACATATGCAACTGAGGCTAATTATGATTATCTCCGAATATATAATGGCACAGGTACTGCAGGAACATTAATTGCCTCCTATAGTGGATCTGGAACAATTACACCATTTACTAGTTCCGCTGGACAAACAATTACAGTTCAATTTACTTCTGATATTTCTGGAAATGCAGCTGGTATATCATTGAACGCCGTTTACAGTGGTTCCTGCGTAGTTCCTGTATGTTCAGGAACGCCAACTCCAGGGAATACTATTTCATCTCCATCGTTTGTTGCAGCGCCTAGCGGAAACGTCAATCTTTCACTGCAAAACGCGACTGTTGGAACTGGGGTTACATACCAATGGCAGTCATCAACTTCTCAAACAGGCACATACACGAATATAGTTGGCGCAACATCGTCTACCTACACTGCGACCGTTTCTTCTGTCACTTGGTTTAGATGCGTAGTGACGTGCGCGGGAAATTCAGGCACCTCTGATCCTGTGCAGGTTACTTTAACTGCTTGTATTCCAACAATGACTTACGGATGTACCGATGGTGACGTAATTGCACGCGTGATTTTGAACACGTTGGACAATAATTCAGGTACCGGCTGCCCGAGTGGTACTTTGGGTTATTCAAATTATACGACCAATGCTGCTTTGACAACGACTTTACAGCCAAGCACATCATACAGCTGCATTGTTTATGCAGGTCAGTATGCCGCAAACTACGCGGCATGGATCGATTACAACGACAATTTAGTTTTCGAAGCGTCAGAGCGAATAGGTTATACCTTATCAACTGTTGCAGGGTCTGGATTTGTTGGAGTTTTGGGTTCATCGGCATCTTTTCCTGTGACCTTAGCTTGTACGCCTCCAGCGGGACAGCATCTATTGAGAATTAGGGAAGTTTATAACCAAACAAGTGGTGTTACAATTACTCCTTGTGGTAATAATGAAGGTTTTGGGTACGGTGAAATTGAGGATTATATGATTACCATTGCTCCGGCCCCGGCTTGTCCTTCACCAGGATTGGTTTCTAGCATTACAGCATCATCGAATTCAGTCGCTTTGACTTGGGCAACTTCTTGTTCCTCTGCGTCTTCATACGATTTTGAATACGGTCCGGTTGGATTTACATTAGGATTAGGAACATTGGTTTCAAACCAAACTGTAACTATATCTGCACCGAATGCTTCATACACTGTTACTGGATTGCAAGCAGGAACCAATTATGATATTTATTACCGAGCGAACTGCGGATCATCGACGAGCGCTTGGTCTCTTACAAGTAATTTCTCAACACCAAATTCAGTTTCAGCGGCGAGCAGCACTCCAACGCTTTGTCAAGGGACAGTTATGACTTCGATAACCCATAACACCCAAGGTGCAACAGGCATTGGAACTGCAACAGGGCTTCCTTCAGGGGTTACTGCTGCTTGGAGTTCTAATATCATCACAATATCTGGCATACCAACTGTCTCGGGTGTATTTGGTTATTCTATTCCGCTAACTGGTGGTTTTGGAAGTTTGAATGCCACCGGAACTATAACCGTATTGGAGGCACCGATTGCTCCAACAGCAACTAGTCCACAGCAGTTTTGTGAAACTAGCAATTCAACGATTGCTTCGCTTCAGTATTCGAGTAATGCAGGCTCTTCATATTTATGGTACACGGCCTCAACGGGCGGAACATCATTAAGCACATCTCAAGGATTGACATTGGGCACCACGACTTATTATTTAGAGGTAGTTGGTAGCAATGGTTGTATAAGTCTTTCAAGAACTCCTGTGGTTGTGACGGAAGACCCTTTGTTAACCGCCACTGTTTCAATTACAGGTACAACCGCTTGTCCAGGGGGTGTTTTACTCTTTACATCAACGCCTGTGAATGGTGGGACTAATCCAACTTTTCAGTGGTACAACGGCGGTATAGCCATTTCGGGAGCGAATCAATCAACGTATTCCGCTACTGGATTAGCCCCGGGGGATGTCATCAATGTTAAAATGGTTCCGAGTGGTTCATGTGTTACTGTTTGTCAATAAACGTTCAAACACATAAAACAAGATTAGATTTCATAACCATTGATTCGTCCAAATATGAAAAATGAATTTTATAATAGAGTAAAAAATAAGGTCACTCCATTTTTGGTTTTCCTCCTAGTATTCTTGGCCTCTGTCATTTCCGAAAAAAGCACAGCCCAAACAGCAGGTTTCAACAATACGTTTGTTGTGCTCTCACTGAATGGAGGGAGTAACGTTTTTTACGATTTAAAGGCAACAACAGGAAATCCTGATTTTAACGGGAACAACCTAGGTGTTTTTGCAGAAAGCTCCAATCAGTTGACCTTAAAAGGTGCAGAGCACAATGTATGGAAATGTAACGGATGCGATTTAACCGCAACGTCACTTTATTACAGAATCTATCC
>JBIIAO010000017.1:0-4585 GCA_044239865.1 Flavobacteriales bacterium | reverse complement strand
TCAAAGAACTTTTTCTATTTTATTTAATCCCGTTCTCAACCTTCGTTGATGCGTTTACTAAACTTTTTCTTAACCTTAAAGTCACATTGTTTCTTTAAAGCGGACGCAAAAGTACTCATAATATTCACCCGTGCAAGTGTTTCAGTAAAATATTTTCTATTTATTTTTCCGACTAACACGCAATGCACTCAAATATAATGTCCTATACACAAAACTTTTTTTGCTTTATTGTTAGGACAATCGTTTGCCACCGCGAAAAACAACACCGTTTATAATGGTTTGATCCACTTTCGCACGTAACATATCCTTCTCAGATGCCTTCAAAATATCTAAATTCAACACCGTGAAATCTGCCAACTTTCCAACTTCAATCGATCCCTTTTCTGCTTCTTCAAAATTAGATACCGCCGCCCAAACCGTCATTCCATATAACGCCTGAATGGCTGTTAACGATTCATTCGCTGAGAATGTTTCACTTCCATCTTTATATTCCTTTCGGAAAACAGCGGTGTAAAACGTACGCAAAGGATCCATGACTTCCACAGGGAAATCTGTTCCCAAGGCCAACATGTTTGAATATCCTAACAATCGTTTATAGTTGTATGCATATCTCAAACGCGAAATCCCCAAACGAGACAAAGCCCAGGGAGCGTCACTAATGGCATGCGTAGGCTGAACGCTCGGTATTACACTGTATTGCTGAAACAACGCGAAATCGGACGAGTCTACCACCTGAGCGTGCTCAATTCTCCACCGCTTGTCGTTCACTCCCTCCAATAATTCGCCATACCATTTCAACACAACCGCATTTGCACTGTCGCCAATGGCGTGTGTGCATACCTGAAATCCTCTTGCATAAGCCGTTGCAAATCTGAATCTGAAATAACCCGCATCATTTAACAAAGCACCCTTCGTGGTAAGAACATCCGCATACGCTTTTTTCAAGCAAGCACCTCGACTGCCCAACGCACCATCGGCCATGAATTTTATGCTGCGTACTTTCAACATGGAAGATGCTGTATCCGGACCTCTTTCCATCCAATATTGGAAGTCTTTGTCCGAGGCATTCAACATGGCATAAACCCTTAAATTAAAGGTTCCACTTTTCTGCAACGAATCAATTATTTTCAAATCGTCCGTATCTATTCCAGCTTCATCTATGGTTGTTAATCCGGCCGCAATGCAGTCACTTTGCCCTTCCATTAATAGTGCTGCCTTTTCTTTATTCGAAGCAAGTGGAATTGCATTCAAAACTTTGGTCATGTCGTTGTCTAACAGCACCCCATTTTCTACCTGAACCCCTGCCCTTCGCATGGCTTCGTCGTTGGCTATAGCGGCATGTCCGTCTATGCGGATAAGCACAACAGGTGTTTGTGGGAATAAACTATTCAATGCTGAATTGGTTGGAATGCCGTCTGGACGGACATCTCCTTCCGACTGTGATGTCCAATCGTTCTGATCCCACCCCCTTCCAATTAACCATCCGTTTGCTCGTTTAACAGGAAAGTTCTTGCACTTCTCCGTTATTTCATTCCATGAAGTTGTTCCAACTAAATCAAGATCATTCTTCATGAGTGAATAACCCAACAAGTGGGCATGTGCATCTATGAAACCAGGGTAAATATGTTTCTTTTCCATGTCATATATGGAAGGAGATTTGTACCCGTTGAGAATCTCGTTTTCCGGACCAACAGCCACTATTTTTCCATCGCGAATAGCAACAGCTTCGTAGCTCTCGTTGTTGGCATTTAGGCTGTGAAAAGTTCCGTTGTGAAGAATAAGATCTACTTGTTCTTTCGGTGAGCAGCTCGCGAATGCGATGCTAACAATTGCTATAAAAAAATATCGCATTTTATTTTCGATAAACCACATTCGCATTGGGCTGTGCCGTTGGCATAATGACCAATTCTTGAATGCAGACGTGTTCAGGTAAATTCGATAAAAACCAAACAGTGTTGGCTATGTCTTGTCCGTTCAATGGAGTGAAGCCTTTATACACAGCATCGGATGTTTCTTTATTCTGATCGAAACGCACCATGCTGAATTCTGTTTCTGCAGCGCCTGGAGCAATCTCTCCCACACGCACGCCATACGCCGCGGCTTCCAGACGCATACTCTCCGAAAGCATTTTAACAGCCGCTTTCGTCGCGCCGTATACATTTCCACCTACATACGAATTTCTTCCCGCGACAGAACCGGTGTTAATAATGTAACCACTGCCCTGCTCTTTCATGATAGGCAATACCGCTTTCGCGACGTACAAAAATCCTTTGATATTGGTATCGATCATTTCTTCCCAATGATCTAAATTGGCATGAATCAATTCGTCTTTCCCACGAGATAATCCTGCGTTATTGAAAAGAACATCGATGTGTTTGAAGGAAGTTGGCAATGATTGAAAAAACGCCGTGACTTCCTTTTCATTTTGAACGTCTAAAGAATGAACAAGTATTTGACCCTCGCTTAATGCAAGCGATTTCAATTCATTCAAAGGTTCTATTCTTCTTGCCAGGGCAATTACCTTCCAGTTGTTTTTCAAAAATAATTCAGCGGTGTACTTTCCAAATCCGGAACTTGCTCCCGTAATGCAGACAGTTTTTTGCATGGCTTAGTTGAATTTCACCAAAACAGATTCAATAATACTTGCGGCTTCTTCGCAACGCTTTTCAGCGCGCGCCATGAGTCCGAAAACTTCTTGTTGTTTAATTAGCTCTATGGGATCGGCTCCATCGCTGAATAGCTTCGCGATAGAAGTCTCCTGAAGCTCGTCCATTTTACGCTCTAGTTCGCGGATTGCAGCAATTCTTTTTCTCGCCGATTCGGAATATCTGAATTTCTTCAAGTTTTCCATTAACTCTTCCAACACTTTCGTGCTGTCCCAAATCACTTGTGCCATTTCAGCAAAAACAGCGGGTATATTGTGAATTTTGTACAATTCAATGCGCTTGGAAACTCCGTACATATCGTCAACGATGTCATCAATTACTATGGCTAATTGATAAACCTCTTCTCTATCGAAAGGCACATTGAAATTGGCCTCAACTTCTAACTTTAGAGCATCTGTCAAATCATCTCCCACGTGCTCCAAATCATAAATCTCACTGTGAAGCTGCATGCGTTTTACACTATCAACTTCAAATGATTCCTTCAGTACTTTAGCTGTGCGAACGGCATTCGTAACCGCCGCTTGAAAAAGAGGAAAACACTTCTTGTCTTTAGGCACTAATGCTTGAAGAATTGAATTCAGGTTAATGGACATTTCACGTAAATTTTTAGAGCACGAATGTAAGGTCAAAAAGTTATTTCAATGTGAGCAAATTGTTTTGATTCGTATTAAAGTTGAATTACCTATTTTTGCGGTCTAATCAAATTTCAAAAGAATGAGTTGGTTCACTAGAAAAAACAAAGGTATTACCACGCAGAATCAAGAGAAGAAGGAAATTCCAGAGGGGTTGTGGTACCAATGTCCAGAGTGCAAGCATGTCGTTACAAGTGAGCAGCACGCTGAACACGATTGGGTTTGCGAGGCATGCGAGTATCACGAGAAAATTGGTTCGTTGCAGTACTTTTCTATCTTCTTTGATGAGCATGAGTGGGTTGAAATAGCTGAGCACATGAAAAGCGCTGACCCCTTAACTTTCACCGACACGAAGAATTATAAGGACCGTATTAAGACAACCATCGCGAAAACTGGACTGAAAGACGCATTGCGCGTTGGCTTTGGCAAAATTGAACATGAGAATGCGGTAGTCGCCTGTATGGACTTCGCCTTTATTGGCGGTTCTATGGGATCTGTTGTTGGAGAAAAATTTGCGATCGGCGTAGATAAAGCCATTGAAGCACATTGTCCGTTTATCTGCATTTCGAAATCAGGTGGCGCTCGCATGATGGAAGCTGGATTCTCTTTGATGCAAATGGCGAAGACTTCCGCGAAGTTGACACAGTTGGCTGCAGCAGGACTTCCATATATATCTATCTTAACTGACCCTACGACTGGCGGAGTTACTGCATCGTTCGCGATGTTGGGCGACCTAAACATTGCTGAACCTAAGGCTCTAATTGGATTTGCGGGACCACGTGTGGTGAAGGAAACCATTAAGAAGGATTTACCGGCAGGGTTCCAAAGTTCAGAGTTCGTTTTGGAGCACGGATTCCTTGACTATATTGTGAAACGGACTGAAATGAAGAAGCGTTTGGCGCTTACCTTAAGTCACTTAAAATAAATCTTGCATTCACGAAAAGAAATTTCGTATCTTTGCACCCCACTTTCAAGAAAAGTAATATTTACTTGGAGGCTCACATAATAATCACTAAAAAAGTATTGGCATGTACCTTACAACAGAAAAAAAACAAGAGATTTTCGCTAAACACGGTAAATCTGCAACAGACACTGGTAGTTCAGAAGGACAAATCGCTTTGTTCACCTACCGTATTGCTCACTTAACTGAGCACTTAAAAAAGAATAAAAAAGATTACGGCACACAACGTTCGTTGATTGCATTGGTTGGTAAGCGTAGAAGCTTATTGGATTATTTGCAAAAAGTTGACATCGCTCGTTACCGTGCAATCGTAAAAGAACTTGAAT
>JBIIAO010000006.1:0-38855 GCA_044239865.1 Flavobacteriales bacterium | reverse complement strand
ACGACGGTTCAACGAACGGTCAGGAAATCACAGACGGAACAGATCCATTGAATCCAGATACTGATGGCGATGGTGTGATTGACGGAACAGAAATCGTAGATGGCACGAATGCTTTGGATCCATGTTCATTGTTGATTGCTAGTCAAACGGTAACGCCAAGTATCGCATGGAACAATGCCGATTGCGATAACGACGGTTCAACGAACGGTCAGGAAATCACAGACGGAACAGATCCATTGAATCCAGATACTGATGGCGATGGTGTGATTGACGGAACAGAAATCGTAGATGGCACGAATGCTTTGGATCCATGTTCTTTGTTGATTGCTAGTCAAACCGCAGCACCGAGCACTGCATGGAACGATGCCGATTGTGATAACGATGGAATATCCAACCTTGAGGAGGTGAATAGTGGAAGTAACCCATTCAATTCATGTAGTCCTGTAGCGTGCGATGTTGTTATACCCGAGGCATTTACGCCAGATGGAGATGGAATAAATGATGTCTTCGTGATTGAAGGAATCGAATTATATCCAAACAATACAATATCAATCTTCAATCGTTGGGGTGTGTTAGTGTACCAAGAATCTAATTACCAAAATAATTGGAATGGCACCACACAAAGCACGTTCACGTTGGGCGGCCAGGATTTACCAACCGCCACCTACTACTATGTCTTTGACAGCATGGATGAGAATGTTGGAGTACTAAAAGGTTATATCTATCTACAGCGATAAAAAAAAAGGCGCTCAGTGAATATTCACTGGGCGCCATTATAAAATCAACCACATGAAAGAATTGATTAAAGTATTAAGTGTTGCAATTGCAGGAGTTTTAGCAATGCCCGCATTTGGACAACAGGATCCGCACTTCACACAATATTCTGACAATATGCTATTCGTGAATCCTGCTTATGCAGGAAGCGGAGGTGTATTTAATTTAACAGATATTCACAGAGAGCAATGGGTTGGCTTTGATGGAAGACCAGTTACAACAACGATGAGTGCGAATACACCATTGACACGAGAGTCAATTGGTTTGGGACTTACGTTTGTAAGTGATAAAATAGGTCCTACAAAACAGACAATGTTTTACGGGGATTATTCGTACACTGTTAAAGTTAACAACAGAGGGGGGAAATTGTCCTTCGGTTTAAAAGCAGGAATGAATGTGATATCCGTTTCAACATCTGGACTACAAACGACAGAAGCCAGTGATCCAAATTTAATTCAAAATGCAAGAAATCATATCAATCCGAATTTTGGCTTTGGTATTTATTATCGATCTCCTCGATTCTTTGTAGGTGGAAGCAGTCCACGATTGCTTGAAAGAAGCTATGACGGTATAAGCACAACAAATATTGAAAGAAGGCATTACTTTGGAATTGTAGGAGGTGTTATTCCTTTGAATGAAGATTGGAAATTAAGACCCACATCTTTGGTGAAAATAACGGAGAATAGTCCAATAGGAATAGATGCAAGCGTAGCTGGAATTTACAAAGAAAAATTCTGGTTTGGTGCAATGTATCGTCTTAATGCCGCATTTGGATTGTTCACTCAATTTCAAATCACTCCGCAATTCAAACTTGGAATAGCCACAGACTTCGGAACCCAAGCGATAAGAAATTATAACTATGGGACGTATGAAGTGCTAGTGTCTTATGATTTTGTATTTAAAAAAGTGGGACTTCGTTCTCCTCGCTTTTTTTAATTTAACACAACAACTTGATTATGAAAAAACAATGCTTGGTAATTGCCCTTTTCTTAGTGGCGTTTACTTCTTTTGGACAAGCGGGGAAGCTTAAGAAAGCAAATAATTATTTCGATAAACTGGCATATTCCTTTGCAGCAGAATTATACGAAGAGTTGATTGGTTCCGAGTTAGACAGCCCCACGCTCAAGTCGAAATTGGCAACATGTTATTATCTGATGGGAAATACCGTTAAAGCGGAAAATGATTTCGCGTTAATGATTAATAGTCCAGAAGCCACGAAAGATGACTTTTTCTACTACGCTCAAGCTTTAAAGCAAAATGGAAAGTATTCGGAGAGTGATATATGGATGGCCAAGGTGAATCAGCTGTCTTCAAATGACTCAAGAGGTTTGTCTTATGCAAATAACACGACATATTTTGATAAGATTGAGGGGGAGGGAGCTCGTTTTGAAATTAAAAATTTAAATTGTAATTCATCGGTCTCAGATTTTGGGGCTTATCCATCTGTAAATGGAAAGCAAGTTTATTTTATTTCTTCGAGAAGAAAACCTGTTATCATTCAATACGAATGGCCATGGAATGAATCACAATATTTAGATGTTTACAAGTCCGATGTTGATAGTATAAATGAATTGTCAAATGTTTCATTGCTTGACAAAAAGGTAAATACAAGATTTCATGAAGGCCCCTTGTGCTTTTCATCTGATGGGAAATACGTTTATTTCACAAGAAGCAATGTCGCTAGAGGAAGACAACGAAAAGACAAACAGGGTATTCAGAACTTAAAGTTATTTCGCGCAACAATAGATCAAGAGGGTAATTGGAATAATGAAGAGGAACTTCCGTTTAACTCAAAAGAATATTCAGTAGGTCATCCATCGATTTCAAATGACGGGAAGGATTTGTATTTTGTTTCTAATATGCCAGGTGGATTTGGAGGTGCGGATTTATACAAGGCAACAATAAATCCAGATGGTACATTTGGAAAGGCTGAAAATTTAGGTTTAGTATACAATACCGAGGGTCAGGAAATGTTCCCTTGGTTCAATGTTAATGGTGATTTGTTCTTTTCTTCGAACGGACACATTGGTCTTGGCGGTCTAGATGTATTTGTTATGGAGACGACCGAAGGCGCAGAACTTCAAAACGTGGGAATGCCTGTTAACTCGCAATCTGATGACTTCGCATTTACCATGAATAAAGACAATTTAACAGGGTTTTTCTCTTCGAATAGAGCGGGCGGAAAGGGAGATGATGATATATATTCTTATACCTTAATTAAACCAATAAAGAAACAACTTTGGATTGTTGGAATTGCGAGAGACGCTGCAACAGGTCAAATGCTTGTGAACGCCAATGTAGACTTACTGAACGAAAAGGGTGTCGTTGTTGGTACTGTGAAATCTGATAATTCGGGTTCTTATACGTTTAAAGTAGACACTAACTCAGATTACGTGGTAGCTGTTAGTGGCGTAGAAAAAAAGCAGAATAATCAACGTTCGGTAACTACAAAAAACATAGCGGATGATGTTACAGTTATTAACGGGGATGTAAACCTTGAAAAGGAATTTGAATTATTTATGTATTGCTTAGTCACAGATTCAAAATCTTTGCTGCCGCTTGAAGGTGTGAAAATTACAGTTACAAATAATGAAACGAATAGCGTATTTATTGATCAACTAACATCAAAAACAGGGGATGCGGAAAAGGAAATTGAAGGAACGGAAATAAATGAAAAGTTATCCTACACAATACAACTTGAAAAAGAAGGTTATTTGACAAAGGTTTTGACTTTCGAATATAACATATCCCAAGGCGGGAGAGTTAATGTTCACGAGTCTTTAGACTTGACCATGGATAAAATTAACGTTGGTATAGATCTGGCATCGATTATTGAAATTAACCCGATTTATTTCGATTTCGATAAATACGATATTCGAGCTGATGCTGAAGTTGAGCTAAAAAAGATAGTAAAGGTGATGAACGAAAATCCTTCAATGGTTATTGAGTTAGGTTCGCACACCGATTGTCGCTCTAGTATTGAATACAACCAGAAACTATCTGATAACCGCGCGAAAGCATCGGCAGCATACATACAGAAGAGAATTTCAAATCCGGAGAGAATATACGGTAAAGGATACGGTGAGTCTAAATTGAAAGTGAACTGTCCCTGCGAGGGAGCAGTTAAATCGCCTTGTTCTAAAAAATCGCATCAACAGAACAGAAGAACTGAATTTGTAATTATAAAGATGTAATTAAAGTAATATTTGCAATTAGAGTTTTCTTTTTCGGGAAAATAAATTAGCCGCTGTCAAGCGGCTTTTTTCATTTTCAGCATGGTGTAAAGTGTGATGCAACTGTTCGTCGTCTTTATCTTCGTTCCATGAAATCGAAACTGCCAAACGTAGGCACAACCATATTTTCAACCATGTCGGCTCTTGCTGTGCAAGAAGGCGCTTTGAATTTGGGACAAGGATTCCCAGGATTTCCAATCGATGAAAAATTAATAGACTTGGTTACCAAGGCTATGAGGGACGGTTTCAATCAATACGCCCCAATGCCAGGTATGCCTGTTCTTCGACAAATAATTACAGAACAACTCAATGCACGTCACGGTTGCAATTACGATTGGAATTCGGAAGTGAACATCACGGCCGGCGCTTCTCAGGCCATCTTCACGGCCATTTCAACATTAATTTTCCCTGGAGATGAAGTAATCCTTTTCGCGCCGGCATATGACTGTTATGCACCAGCGGTAGAGTTGAATGGAGGGAAAGTTATTTGGATTGAATTGGAAGGAGAAGACTTTCACATTCCGTGGGACAAAGTGAAGGCCGCCATGAACGACCGAACAAAATTGATGTTGGTGAATACCCCACACAATCCTACTGGTGCGGTGAATACGTTAGATGATGCGAAAAAACTTTTAGAAGTGGTTCGCGATACAAATGTGTTCGTCATCTCCGATGAAGTGTATGAGCACATTGTGTTCGATGGAAGAAAGCACGAGAGCTTGGCGCAGTTCCAAGAATTGCGCGAGCGCATGATGTTGGTGTATTCCTTCGGGAAGACGTTTCATGCTACTGGTTGGAAATTGGGCTATGCCGTGTGCGACGCGAAGTGGATGGTTGAATTTCGAAAGCAACATCAGTTTAATGTCTTCACCTGCAACGCTCCCTTTCAAATCGCCATTGCCGAATACATGAAGACGGTTGATTATTCAGAGATTTCGCGCATGTACGAGCGCAAACGAAATTTATTTGTGGAAGCTCTCGCGGGCAGCTCTTGGAGAGCATTGCCTTGCGCAGGAACATATTTCCAAGTGCTCGATTACAGTGAAATTTCAAGTGAATCTGATTTCGATTTCGCGGTGAAGTTGAACAAAGAAGCGAAGGTCACGAGCATTCCACTTTCACCTTTCTATGAAAACGGAAGTACAGAAAAACGTTTGCGTTTTTGCTTTGCGAAAGAAGATCACGAACTGTTGGAAGCAGCCAAGCGATTGAAGGCTTATCTTCGCTAACGATGGGACGCATTTTATTCCTCATACTATTTTCATTGTCGCTGAATGCGAACGGACAATTCCGTTCGTTGAATCCAATGTCGTTTTTGCCCTGTGAAAATCCATCGTTTGTGGTTTCACCCATGGACTATAACAAAGCAGGCGCCTATTATCAATCGTCTGGTGGAAGGGGAATACAAGGTCAAATGAATTTAGATAAGATCTATTCTGCAGTGGGTGTCGATGTTTATCAGAATTCAAACGCCTTCAATGCGGCAGCCCTTCAATTCGCAACGCATTCGTACACCACACGTAGCAATTTGCACGTGGGATTCGGAGCTCGCGCGGAGTTTTCAAATTATGACAATCAACGTTTTGCATATGCCCTCGGCTTGAACGTCATGAGCAATCCAGCTGGAAAGTTCATGGTGGGTTTGTCCTATAAATCGAATGACCTTCAAGTCATGCCTTTCGGTAACGAAGTGAAAAATGTTTCGCAGGTGTTGTGCACGCAAGTGGGATGGTCATTTCTGAATCTATCGAGAAAGGCAACGTTAGCTTTTTCAGGAATCTACAAGCGCGGATTCGAAGATGAATCGAAGCTTCGTCAATACCAAGCAGGACTTAATTTTTCAACTCGGAAATATGCCGTTGGAATGGGAGTAAGAACATGGGATAATGTTCACAGCGGAGCATACGTTCGAGGTATGTATATTTTCCGAAAATTTGTTTGTGTTTACACGGGACTCGCAAGCGACAAGCACAAATCACTTCAACATTTGAATCACGAAATTTCTCTTCAATATAAATTTTAATTATGAAAAATCTATTTGCATTTAGCGCATTGTTTTTTGTTTCGATTGGAATGTTCGCACAAGCGAATGTGTCCTCGAATATTACACAAGTAACAGTGTACCTTCAAGGTGCCCAGTTGGTGCATACGGCTGAAACGCAGGTTTCGCAAGGGAAGCAGACAGTAGTATTTACGGGTTTAAGCGCAGATATGCAACCCGAAAGTGTGGTGTTGGAATGCAACAACCGCAATGTGGTTTTTCAAAGTGTTTCCATTCGTAACAACTATTTGAAAGAGCAAACACCGAATGCGAAGATTGCAGAATTGCAAGAGAAGTCGGCTTTGGTGGAAGAGAAATTGGCTACGCTTCGAGCAGAGAAAAGTGTCTATGCAAAGGAACGTGACATGTTGTTTCGCAACGAAGCCATTGGCGGAACATCGAACAACGTTCCTATTGCAGAGATCGAAAAGGCTGCCGATTTCTTCCGTAAGCGCAACAACGAAATCAATGTTTTCTTGTTGAAAGCAGATGCAGAAGAGCGCAAACTCATTAAAGAGTCAGCCGGCTATACTGCGCAATTGTTAGAGATGAACGCAAAAGAGAATCCTCCGACTTCAGAAGTAACAGTTGTGTTGGATGCGAAGACGAGAGGAGAAGCCATCTTCACCTTGAAGTATTTGGTTCGCAATGCCGGTTGGGCGCCGAAGTATGATGTTCGTGCAGAGAATGCCATTGATCCCGTTAAGCTCGATTATCACGCGAATGTGTTCAACAAATCAGGATTGGATTGGACAGAAGTGTTAATGGTTTTAAGCACGAGCGAGCCTCTTCAAGGAGCTGAAAAGCCAACTTTAGAGACTTGGGACATAGCAGAGTCGACACAAAGAATTGCAGGAGTCCAAAAGAATTTGGAGTCTGTTATGGTCATGAAGAGCAATCGTAGTGATTATTTGAAGAAGGAGGATAAAGGTGGTAGTGGAGAGGTAGCCTTTCAGCAAGTGGCCGTTCAAGAGTTGAGTGCAGAATTCGAGATTGAATTGCCGTACACTATTTTGGCAGACGGCAAACCTTATGTTGTAGACGTTGCGTCGTTCACCCTGCCAGCAACCTTCATGCATTATGCTGTTCCGAAACAAGATGCCGACGCATTCTTAACGGCCAAGGTTGTTGGTTGGAACGCGCTGAATTTAGTGAGTGGAAAGGCTAGTGTTTATTTCGCAGGTACGTATTTGGGACAGAGTTTCATTAACACAGCCTCTGTAGATGACACGCTTTCACTTTCGTTGGGAAGAGACAAGCGCGTAGCTTTGGCGCGAAAACAGAAGTCTGAGCTGAGCAAACGCCAATTGCTGGGCAACAATGAAAAAGAAACGTTTTATTTCGAAACAACCGTTCGCAACAACAGAGACAAGGAGATTAATGTTTTGTTGGAAGATCAACTGCCTATTTCTTCCGATGGAGAAATTGAAGTAGCCATGTTGGAAATCTCTGGCGCCGAATTAGAGAAGAACACCGGTAAACTTTCTTGGAATATAAAGTTAGCACCTGGAGAAAGTAAAACAGTCACCCTCGGCTACAGCATCAAGACTCCTAAGTCTATGCAAGTTTCGAAGTTGAAGTTTAGAACGATTGCGGCTCCAAGCTTTTAGAACTGCGTAATTGGAAAATCGGAGATTTTATTCCTATTGCATAATTGGAAATCCTGTGGATTTATTCCTACTGCGTAATTGGAAATCCTTCGGATTTATTCCTATTGCATAATTGGAAATCCTGCGGATTTATTCCTACTGCGTAATTGGAAATCCTTCGGATTTATTCCTACTGCGTAATTGGAAATCCTTCGGATTTATTCCTACTGCGTAATTGGAAATCCTTCGGATTTATTCCTACTGCGTAATTGGAAAATCGGAGATTTTATTCCTATTGTATAATTGGAACTGCGTTGTTATTCTTGATTTAGAATTACGCAGTAGGAATTACGGAGTAGGAATTATGAAATAGGAATTACGAAGTAGGAATAAAAAATCTACGATTTTTTCAAAGGTCCCATCGTAATCACATAACGAAGAATCGCCTGTTCTTCCTTCTTGTCAAGACCAGCCGCTTTGTCTTTGTTCGCCATTTCAACCATCTCCGGAACATGTTTCTTCCAACCGCGAACGCCTTCAGATGCTGGATCTTTTAACGCATGACAACTTTGGCAATGCTCCGTGTACAACACTTGTCCAGTTTGCAATTCAGCAAGTGTAACACCAGAGAATTCTGTTTTTGCTAAAGTTACATCGGCTTCAGTAATTGCTACTTGCTTTGAAGCGGCGCATCCAACAGCTACTGCTGCAATTGAAAGAAAGATCCATTTTTTCATGAAGCCAAGATACTTGATTTATTATTATTTCACATAACTTCGAATGCAAATGAAACTAAAGTCACTACTACTCGAAACGTTCCTGCATTGGGAAAATCAAGAAGAAAACCGCGCGCATTTCAAGGCGCTTCTTCAACAACAACAACCCAATCAATGGGATCTGATTGTCCTTCCGGAGATGTTTTCTACAGGTTTCACCATGAACACAGCTGTTTCTGAAGAGCTTGTGAACGGCGAGTTTCCGAGTGTTGCATTGATGAAGGAAGAGTCCGAACGATTGAACGCTGCTATCGTTGGAAGTCTTTCTGTACGCGAGGAAGGGAAGGCCTACAACCGTTTATTTTTTGTTCGTCCAAGCAGAGAAGTTTCCACGTATAACAAACGCCATTTGTTCTCTTTTGCAGGTGAACACAAACACTACGAAGCAGGCGGGGAGCAGTGCCTGGTGGAATGGCGCGGATGGAATATTCTGCTGAACATTTGTTACGACTTGCGCTTTCCCGTGTGGACGCGAAATGAAGTGATAAAGGGAATTCCGAAATTCGATCTAATGATATATGTCGCGAATTGGCCGAGCGTTCGCGCCGAAGTCTGGAAGACTTTGTTGAAAGCGCGCGCCATAGAAAACGTAGCCTACGTTATTGGTGTGAATCGTATTGGGGAAGACGGAAACGGACATGCCTACAGCGGAGATTCAGCCATTGTAAATTTCAGAGGCGAACTAACCCAAGAACTTTCATTGGAAGATTTGAATGCGTTTCGCGAAAAGTTCTCGGCATTGAACGATGCCGATTCGTTTCAACTTAAATAGAAAAACAGAAGGTGAGCATTTTGTTCCACCCTTTGAATTCATTTGCATTTAATATAATCTTGTCTTTGGCGAACGCCAGCGAAAGCTCGGCGTTTTTGTGTTCTCCTAACGGAAGGAAAAATCCAGTACTGAAATAATATCCGAAGCCGATGCCGGTTTGCGGTTGGTAGTTGATCATCTGTGCGGGATTCGCGGCACCAATAATTAATTCGTAATTTCGATCTGGGAGAATAGCAACGTTGTTAATCACCTTTGTCCCCAACATACTTCCTCCAAACTGCATGAAGTACAATCCGTTTCCACTTAACGCCCACCCTGTTCTGTATCCTAAGCCAAGCTGCAAGCGCTGTTCATTTCCTTGAATATTGAAAATACGAATGTCGGTTTGTCCATTCTGTTGGGCAGAAGTGCCATTCAATTGCATGGTGAACCTGTCGTTCGCCTTCACCTTGCAGACATTCAAATCGAAAATAAGTGAAGACTTGTTGTTGAAGTCATAAGCCGTCTGAAAGCCAATGTTGAATCCGCCATTATAGCGCATAGCGGTAGGATACGCATCGCGCGGAAATTGAAACCCGGTTGCGTTGAAGTACGAAGTAATGTACTGCGTCTCCTGTGGTGTAAGATTTAAACGATCTTCAATGCTATACATGCGCACCCCGTTCGGATCAATGTTGTTGTTGTAGAAACCGCTTCCGTTGTAATAGTTCGCGGAAACCTTCGAAGGGAAGTACATGCCCATATTCAGCCCGAAGCGAAATCCTTTGCGCTCGTCGCGATCTTGAGCCATGCATTGGGTAAACACTACTGTGAAGTAGCAAAGAGATATGAACAAGAAACTTTTTTTCATAACAATGAGTGATTGTCTTCAAAAATAAGCCGAAATTCGGGCCCACGGAGAAAAGATGTTGTACGCAATAACAGATATTGAAACGACCGGCGGTAGGGCTGAGCAAGGTAGCATAACAGAAATTGCTATTCTACTTCACGACGGACAAAAGGTCGTTGATGCGTATCAAACCCTTATCAATCCTGAAAAAAGACTTCCTCCTTTTGTAGTACAACTCACCGGTATTACAGATGCGATGCTTAAGAGGGCTCCGGTTTTTGAAGATGTTGCCGATGAAATCTACGACCTGCTGAAAGACGCGGTATTCGTGGCGCACAACGTAAACTTCGATTTTAATTTCATTAAGCAAGAGTTCAATGCCATAGGCTATGCCTGGACACCCCAGCGTTTGTGCACCATTCGTTTGGCGCGTAAAGCGTTTCCGAACATGACCCGTTACGGCCTCGACAATTTGTGTCGCGAGTTGAACATTACCAACACCAGCGCACACCGCGCCATGGGCGACACCAAAGCCACTGCAGAGTTGTTCGATAAGGTTATTGAAGAGATTGGATTAGATGATGTGAATTCCATGTTGGGAAGAGGGCATGCAGAAGCATATCTGCCGCATCACCTTCCAGAAGACACAATAGACAAGCTGCCCAAGGCAACGGGCGTGTATTACATGCGCGACAACAAGGGAACTCCTATATACATTGGCAAAGCGAAGAACATTCGCAAGCGCATTAAAGAGCACTTTCAAAACGGAGAGCCAGAAAAGAAGGTTTCGTTTTCGAATGAAGTCCATCACATCGATTACGTAGAGACTTCTTCCGAGTTGGTTGCGTTTCTGTTGGAAGACCAAGAGATCCGTCTTCACGCTCCAAAATACAACGCGGCGCAAAAGAAGAAGCGCCCGAAAGTTGGACTTTTTCAATTTGAAGATCAACAAGGTTATTTGCGCTTAATGGCGGCGCAGTTATCGGGACAAAAAACGCCGTTGCGTATTTTTCCAACCTTACCACAAGCCAACAAATGGTTGGTGAAATTTTGCAGCTATCACGGATTCTCATTGAAGGCCATTGGCATGTTCAGCGAGGAAGAATTGACGAGTCTTGAAGAACACAACGAACGCATGGTAGCGGCCATGAAAATGGCCTTCAACCCACAACATGCTATTCTTACGCACCGCGGAAGAGACGGCAGCGAATTTGTTTTTGTTTTGGTTGAAGACGGACTTCCGAAAGGATACGGATTTATAAATGAGCACATAGATACCATCTCGTCTGTAGACGATTTGAAAGATCGTTTAATTCCGTTGAACACATCTGAATTGAGCGCAGGATTCATTCAGCACTTCATGGATGC
Source organism: Flavobacteriales bacterium (assembly GCA_044239865.1). Classification (GTDB taxonomy): domain Bacteria; phylum Bacteroidota; class Bacteroidia; order Flavobacteriales_D; family Sanyastnellaceae; genus CAIZGX01. The sequence goes on along the minus strand of JBIIAO010000006.1, from coordinate 27,473 downwards.
GCCACAAGGTCACCGTGTGAAGTCGCTTACTTCGTAAGATTTTTAAAGACGTATTTCGAAATCACGAAAGGCACAACCATCAGCCATTCCAGCGCATTCAAATGTTCTTTCTTCAACCGAATTTCTTCCTTATACAATTTCCAAACATAACGTTTTGAAAGTCCGTTTGCATCGCAACGCGCCACGGTTTCATTCACGTATTCAACCTTTACATTTTTATTTTTCAGGTGGAAATGAAACTCGTAATCGCCCAGGATTTGATACGATGTCTTGAAGTTTCGTTCTTGAAATAATGCTCGTCTGTAGAGCACACCTTGTTGGTGAAGCGTGTGCTTCCAGATCATCCCATTTGGAAATGAAGGAATGTGAATTTTTGTAGTAGCGCTATGTGAAAGCCCGGTGTTTTCAACATTTCCAAAGATGATGTCTGCTTGGGAACCGCGAGAAATTAAATTCGAAAGCGTGTTATCATTCGCCAAAACATCGTCGCTTCCTAAGATGTAAATCCAAGTTCCTTGCGCCTTTGAAATTCCTTTGTTCATGGCGTCGTAAACCCCGTTGTCTTTTTCGTGAATGAAATGAACAGGAAAAGAATAGGAAGGAAGTGATTGAAATGCTTCGGGTTCATTGGCGCCGTCGACAACAATGACTTCGAGTTGAATGTTTTTTTGAAGAGCTATACTGGCTAATGCTGCTGCAATTCGGTTGTCGCGAAAGGTGGGGATAATGACAGAGCATTGCATACGGAAATGTTAGGCGATGGCCTCTTCAATTTCTTCTGGACGCGGAGCTTCTACAAGTTTTTTTCCTTTGCACAGAACAATGCGCGAGCTGTATTTGCGCATGGCATCGTAATCGTGCGAAGCCATAACCACAGCGGTTCCGCCTTCGCTAATCATTTTCAATAAATCTAAAATGCCTTTGGCAGTGGAAGGGTCGAGGTTTCCGGTTGGCTCATCGGCAATAATGAGATGCGGCGAGTTCAACAACGCTCGGGCAATAGCCAAGCGTTGTTGTTCTCCACCACTTAATTCAAAAGGCATTTTTTGTTTCTTTTCTGAAAGTCCAACGAGTTCCAACACGTCGTCTATGCGACTGTGAATGGCGGAACTTTTGTTCCATCCCGTTGCACGCAAAACAAATTCTAAATTGTCTGAAACCGAACGGTCGGTGAGCAATTCGAAATTCTGAAAGACGATTCCCAATTTTCTACGAAGTTCTGAAATGCGCTTCAGTGTAAGCTTGCGCAAATCTGCATTGCACACTTCACCCTTTCCATTTTTCAATGGAATGTCGGCATAAAGCGTTTTCAATAAACTCGATTTTCCGCTTCCGGTTTTACCAATTAGGAAAACGAATTCACCGTCGAATACTTCGAAGTCAATATCCTCTAACACGCATATTTTCCCTTGAAAAATAGAAGCGCGTTCGAGCGATACAATGCAATTAGTGTTCTCTTTCATTCTTCAGATTAGTCTACCTTAAAGGCTTTCTTGCTCACTTTTCCGTTGATGGTAATTTTCTCCATGGTAATGTCAAGCACCTGTCCGCCAGCATTCAATTGAATGCTTTTCGGAAAAGTCATTCCTTCTACCGTCATGAATTCTTTGATGTTTGTTTCAGAAGTCATTGGGCCTTGCTCGGTTTCCTTTGATTCTAAAGTTGAAACCAATTGTCCAGACGCTTTGTCGAAATACTCTGTCTTCACCACTTTCTTTTTCTCGTCTAAGGTCTCAAGTATATACACTTCTTTCTCGTTGCGCATGATGCTTCCTGCAAGGTTTAACGAATATCCGAAATCAGCCATGTGATCACGAACGAAGAAGTCCGCTTCCATTTTCGCTTTCAAAACATCTGATGCTTCAACAGGCGCATCTTTGCCCATAGACTTCACTACTAAATTCGTTCCGTCGAAAATTTGAGTGGAAACTTTAATAGGTCCCATGCTCATTTCCACACGAAGCATTTTGTTGTCGAGGGTTAAGGTTTCCATGTTAATGGAAGTTCCCATAACACTCATCTTTCCTTCTTGCTTTATTGATTTCACTTTCTTAAACTTGTCTTTGCCTCCGTTTGCAGCGTAGTAGGCTTCAACAACAGTAGCAGCGGTAACTCCAGCGGCTGGAGGGATAATTCCTTTCGATACACTTCCGTCTGTGTTGAATTGCATCACCTCTCTTTTGCTGAACTGTTTTAATTTTTCAAGAATGTCTTTATTTCCAACTACAGAAATGTAACAGTTGTTTGCTTTCAAGTATTTCTTAGCAGCAGCCTGTACGTCTTCCGCAGTGATGGCGTTCAAACGTTCGAGGTAGGTTTCGTAGTAGTCAGCAGGCAAGTTGTATTTTGAAATGTTGGAAGCGAACTGCGCAACAGTTCCTGCGTTTTCAAGTCGGCGAGCGAATGCTCCAGACATGATGCTCTTCGCCGATTTCAATGTTTCAGCAGAAACAGCTTCGTTACACAAGCGATCCATTTCCAACAACAATTGTACAATTGCGCTATCGGTAACTTCGTTACGCACGCTAGCTCCTGCGCTGAAATTTCCAATTACATCATCTGGACTCATAGAAGAATAAGCACCATAAGTGTATGCTTTGTCTTCACGAAGATTTTGCATTAAGCGTGTTTGGAATCCACTTCCACCTAAAATATTATTTAATACCGTTGCCGCTAAATAATCTGAAGAGGTAATGTTGAAAGGCACCGCGTAGGTAATGTCAATAACGCTTTGCACCGCACCTGGCATTGCAACGAACGCCACTTGATTGGCTTTCAATTCAGCAGGAGCAGGGTAGGTCCTTACTGGAACAGCGTTTCCTGTCCAAGCACCAAAGTATTTGTTCGCTTGCGCAAAGGCTTGCTCAGGCGTAACATCACCTACGATTACCAATGTCGCAACAGAAGGCGAGAAGTACGTTTGGTAGTAACCCATTAAGTCTTCACGGGTAATGTTGCTTAATGTGCTCTCGGTCATGAATTCGCCATACGGGTGACGCGCACCGTAACGCACAACGTTTCCAATTTTATCTGAAACAGCGTTTGGATCGGTCTTCTCGCTGGTTAAACCAGAGATCATTTGCTTTCTTGTTTTCTCTAACTCTTCAGCAGGAAAGCTTGGGTGAAGCAACACGTCTTGCATAAGTGCAAGCAACGTTTCGCTGTGCTTGCTTAAGCAAGAACCTGAAACGCTTGAAGCAGAAGTAGAGAGTGATCCGCCAATGAAGTCAATGCTTTCATCGATTTGCGCTTTCGTCTTCGTTTCTGTTCCTGCAGAAAGAAGATCTCCTGCGATAGAAATATATCCAGCTTTGTTTCCTTCTGCAATAGGTGTAAGGTTTAACGAAAGCGAATACGTTACGTTAGGAAGCTTGTGATTTTCAACCACAATCACTTTCATTCCGTTGTCTAATTTATTTACCGTTGCTTTTCCGATTTGAATTTTCGGAGCAGGACCTGGTGGAGGAACAATACTTCTGTCAAGCGGAGCCTGTTTAGGAGTCGTTTTCTTTGAAGGCTGCGCAATGGCTGTAGAGACAAGCAATGCGGCAAGGAGTGTATATATGAATTTCATTTTCGTTCGAATCTTAGTTAGCAGAAAGTTTTGGATCGTTTAAGAAATACAACACCACACGATTTTCGGGGATGTAGTATTTACGAGCGGCGTTGCGAAGGTCTTCGCGTGTTACTTTCATGTAACGCTCAATATCTGTGTTGATCAAATTTGCGTTTCCGTAGTAGGTGTGGTAGTTCGCAAGGCTTTCTGCAATACCCGCAACGGTGCTGTTTCCAGATACGAATGTGCTTTCAACTTGATTGCGAAGTTTTTCGAATTCTTTTTCAGTAATTAATTCTTCTTTCACTTTGTCGAACTCTTTGTTCATTCCGTCTTCCAAGGTCTTTGGGTCTACGCCCATGTTGGTTAATCCGAATGCAAGCGTCAATCCCGGATCTTCAAGGTTGAAGGTAAATGCACCGCAATACAAGGAAAGTTGTTGCTCATCTACCATTGATTTGTTTAGGCGAGAGCTCTCTCCGTTTGAAAGCAACGTGTTCAACATGTCTACAGCATAGAACTCAGGAGTTCCTTGTGCAGGAATGTGGTAGGCTTGAACAATCATAGCCAGTTCGTCTTTGCCATAGATGGTATCGCGAACTTCACCGGTGTTGATGTCTTCCTTCACGGTTGGACGAGGAATAGGGTTTGTTCCTTTTGGAATATCGCTGAAATATTTCGCGATAAGCTTTTTCGTTTCTTCCACATTCATATCTCCTGCGATGGAAAGAACCGCGTTATTCGGAACATAAAATGTTTTGTAGAAGTTTACGAAGTCTTCGTCTTTCGCGGCGTTCAAGTCTTCCATGCTTCCGATTGGAGACCAAGCGTAAGGGTGCTTTTTGTAAGCGTGCTTCAATGCTTCAGGAAGAAGATTTCCGTATGGTTGGTTATCGTAACGCATACGCTTTTCTTCTTTCACTACTTCGCGTTGTGTTTCAATACCTTTGTTTTCCACCTTCGCGTGAAGCATGCGCTCGCTTTCTAACCACAGGCCTAGTTCAAGCTGATTGCTTGGCATAAGGTCGTAGTAGAAGGTACGGTCTTGCGTGGTGTTTGCGTTTAGTCCGCCACCAGCGTTTTCAACGTATTTCGCGTATTCGCCGCGACCAATGTTTTCTGAACCTTCGAACAACAAGTGCTCAAAGAAGTGGGCCATACCTGTTCTACCTACTTGCTCGTTCTTCGAACCTACGTGGTAAAGAACAGTAACAGCAACAATAGGCGTGCTGTGGTCTTCGTGAAGAATTACGTGCAAACCGTTTGGCAAGTCGTATTCAATGAATTTGATGTTTTGTGCTTGTGCAGCGAAAGTGCTGAGTAAAGCAACAAAGAGAATTACTTTTTTCATGTGTTAAAATATGGTTTGAAATACCGCTAGCGAAGATACTAAAGCGGGGCTTAGGTTGGGTTGGAAAGATTCGATTCTCGAAAGGTTCATGAATGAAAGGTTCGCGGAGCGAAAGGTGATGGACATTAGTCTCGGAGTAACATCACGAATCCAGACTTGCCTTCACCTTGTTGACCTTCAAGTGGTTCAATGATCCAGTAGTAGGTTCCAGAAATACAGTCACCTCCATTCCAACCGATGGCTATGTTACTTGTATTAAAGACTTCTGTGCCCCAGCGGTTGAATACGGTGAGTTGCCATCTTCCAGGGAATTCTTCGAAAGGAAGGAAACGGTCGTTATCGCCATCGTTGTTGGGAGTGAAGATGTTTGGCAGCGTTAAGTTTCCTGCACCGTCTATTTGAATGAATGTGTTTAATGTGTCAACACAACCGTTTTGATTTTCGACGATTAACGAGACAGCATAATTGCCGGGTACTGCCGGGAAATTGATGACTGGATTTTCTACTGAAGATGCAGTGGGTGTCCCGAATTCAAAACTCCAGTTGTACGTTGAAGGATTACCGGTACTTGTTGAGGTGAAGGTGATTTCCGTATTCTCAATGGTCGCTGGTTGCGGATTGGCAATAAAGTCAGCAAACGGAGCTTCGTTCACGTTGATTATAATTGAGTCGCTGAAGAGGCATCCATTGATATCGATGACATTAACGATGTATGTTCCGCTTTGATTAGCAGCATAACTTTCACCGATACTTCCGTCTTGCCAAGTGGAAGAGTCGAAACCAGGAGCGGTTAGCACAATTGTTTCGCCTTCACAAATAGTCACATCATTTCCGAGATCTAGCGTGTTCCCATTATGAATCACAACGTTGGTATTGTCGGCGCATATCGTTTCCGATCCATTGCTGGGTAGGGCGTAGGTAAGTGTAGTTACAAAGCCTAATGGTTCTTGGCTTACCACTTGTTCAATTAAATTTCCAGTGAACTTATCGATATGATAGAGCGTGCCATTTGTGCTAATCCCCCACAATTCATTGGCATTGTAATCGTAAGCAAGGCCTCTTAAATCCGTAACAGTGCTGCCTACTGAAAGAGCTTCGGCAGTGTTGGTGTTAATCTCAAACAAGGCCCCGTTTGCAGTTGTCGCCCACAAGACATTGAGGGAAGGGTCATAGGCCAGTCCGTTAATTCCATCGCCTCCCGCAACAAAGAAATTGTCGAGGGCAAGCAAATTCAAATCACCAATGGTCGTGAGTGCTCCCGTATTGACATCAATGGTGTAAAGCGTTTGAACCAAAGGCTCGCCACTATTTATTTCGGGAATACCAATGACGTAAAACAGGTCATTGACATTGTCGTAGTCTCCTGCGTAAAATTGATTGTTGGTATAGGAAAATATTGGAGTGACCGTTCCCGTGTTAATGTCTACAGACGAAAGAGCAGGTGCCGTAACAATATTGGAGATTCCATACAATGTGTTGGTTGCAGTGCGGAAGCCCATGGCTGTCCAATCGTTCCCTGTGTTACTTTGAATAATATTTACGCTGCCGTCTGCGGTGTTCGTATAGAAAATAATATCATCACCGCTGTGATCGTAGGCGAGGAAGTTTCCGCCTACGGAATTTGTTTCCTGTAAGAAAACCTGTAGCGTTAAATTAGCAAAACCGGCATTTATTTCTTGTGCCGAAGGAACATAAAGAGGTTGTGCAACCGTATTGGAAGGAATGAATGTTCCACCTCCTAACCATTGAAGTCCCGAGTATGTAGCTATTTGACTGAGGTCTGCTTCAAGTTGCAGGGTATCACCGGCGCATACTTGCAACGAATCGGGTAAGCTGAATAGGTCGCATGAGATGTTTGGATTTGTTTCACAAGGCAATACAGTGATTTGATCGGAAGAATCACAGCCATCGGCTCCACTGCCGTTTGAGCAGGGGCCATTTACACAGGCTACATAGGTTCCGGGTTGTGTTACGGTGAAGTACCGCGTGTTGTTGTCGGGCCAAGTGCTTTCAGGTCCGCTATAGCAATCGCCGCCCCATTCCCAGTAATCGCCAACGCCTGCATCAAGTATAATCGAGTCGCCAGGACAGAGGTACACGGTGTCAGGACCCCACTCTATGAAATCGATATATGGGCTGTAAAAAATCCAAGAAGGAAAATTGGGTAGCGAAACAAATAAATTATCAAAGCCGCCGCTAAAACTGAACACTTCGGGTGTAACTGCAGGTGAATCGGTGTTTGCACAGTTGATGGTTCCAAGGTGGGTAACACCAGAGAAATCGAACCAACTGTAATAGATGTTCATGTCCGGCGCCATTTGCATGTAATATGCTGTTATGTCTGGTGCAATCACTTCTTGTGTCGAAGCAACGCTAATTCCTTGTTCAAATGCGGTGGCAAAATTGTAACGTACCAATTGCTGTGTGCCGGTTCCAAGACCCGTGGAGGTGGCATATAGGTATTGGCCGCTGTGCGAAAACTCAAAAGCTTCAGAACCGACGAAGGGCAATTGTTCCGGATCAGACAATGTGCCCGTATTTAAATCGAAATCCAAAATCTGACCGCTAGAGATGACAACTTTGCTGTAAACAGCGAGAACTAGCGGTTCCGGATAACCAGTAATGGGCGAGGCTTTTATGATGCCTGACTGTGGCGTATCGGTTTCAAACACAGAAGACAGTGTAACGCCTTCCGAGGTAACACTGTACACACCTATTCCGTCCTCTCCTTGATTGATCAGTATCCAATAATCTATGCCGTTAGCATGGCGAATGGCGCAAAGCCCTTCGAATGAATAATCATATAAGGGAACATCTGCTTCAACGACTTCTCCCAAGCCATTGTTCAATGACATATCTATTTTGAAATAACGAAAACCTCTGCCGTTCGGCTGCAACGCCAAGATCTCGGGTGTAGCATCGATGTAATGTTCTATTTCATCAACAGTAAACAAATAGTAAATGTTAGGTTCGCCTGGAGCGGGAATGATGACCGACGATTGCGCAGCGCTAAATCCACCACCTTCAATTCCCTGCATGTCATACATGACTTCATGGTTTCTGTTCCAGATGTGCCCAGGGTCCTGACCGCTAACTGCTGTACGACCACCACCATTGGAATAGAAAAGGAGATTACCGGCTGAATCGGAATAGGCCGTGCATCCTTCGATCGAGGACATTGCCCCTGTTATCTGAACCGCCTCACCCGAGTTGAAGTCAAGACCATAGCCATAACCAAAGTGCCAAACGTTACCTTCTTTTTGAGCTGTAACGGCAAATGAAATGATGAAAAAACTTATGACTGAGGCGAGCAGCTTCATAACCGAAAGTTTTAGCGAATGAGTGAAATAAATCCTCTGTACTCGAATCGCTCTCCAGCATTCATTGAATAGGCTGAAATGCAATACGTATAGATTCCGTTGGGACTGTAAAAGCTGCTTCCATTAGCCCCGCCAGTCCAAGCTTGCTGTGGGTCTGTGGTTGAGAAAACAACTTCTCCCCAACGATTAAAAATATCAAGCTGAAAGTTCGAAGCGTTTATCCCTGTTCCTTCCACCTGAAAAACATCGTTGAGGCCATCGTCGTTCGGTGTGAATGCGTTGGGTACATATAAATTAAATAACTCATTAATGATAATTGAACCACTGGTGAAATCGGTGCATCCGTTTGCTGTAGTAACTTCTAATTCCAGTGAGTAATTTCCTTCGGAATTAGCTGGAAGACTTAATTCAGGATTCTGATCAGTGCTAACGATTTCGTCAGTAGGCAATGAGATTGTCCATAGCCATGATTCAATATTTCCAGCGGATAAATCAATGAGCGTTATGTCTGTATTGTCGGGATATAAAATCAGCGGATCGGTGGTGTAATTGGCCACGGGTTGTGGAAACGATTCAATGTAATCATTAATCAAGGTATCGTAAGTACAGCCGTTGAGCGTAGATACTTCGAGCATAACATCGAATGCACCGGGCTGATCAGGTGTGAAGGTTACAGTGCTTTGATTTGAGTAGGGTGCGCCGTTTATGGACCATTGCTGTGAAGTAAACGTGCTTGGATCTGTGTCGTTTGTTAATGTGAACTGCGCGGGCATGCACAGTGCTGTGTCTGAAACACTCAGTGCTATCAATACTTGCGGGTCTACAGATACGCTAAAACAATCTGAAAGAGTTTGTCCATTCGCATCGGTTATCGTTACGCACGCTTGTCCATCTTCGGTTGCAATGAGATCGCAACTGGCATCTTGACAAACGGTTGTGTTGTTGAAGGTCCATTCATAAGTAAACGGGGCTTGTCCGTTTGTAGTCGCTATCGGTCCAAGGGTTAAAGACTCGCCGTAGCACAAGGTAATATCGTTAGGCATTTCAATTGTCCATGCAGGGACTAGCGGATTTATGCAACAGGTACCTCCATCTGAAATGTTGTAGGTTTCAGAGAGCCAGCATTGATATTGAGTGTGGTGAAACAGCAGGTCATCGTTGAAGGCGGTTAGAAAATAATACACGACTTCATCGGGAGTGTTACCTCCGCCGGCCACATAAAGTGTATCACATTGTCCACTTACTCCGACCATGACACCTGGCCCGCTGAAAGGACCTCCCCAGCCCCCTGAGCCATTTGCATGCAGGGGTTCATAACCCACCTGCGGGGCTGTGAGTATCTGAGTTATCGAAGGAGCTACGCCGGAAATGGTAGTGGTCGGAATACCCAGCCCGCAGTTGTTGTTGCCTTGTGATGAATTGAAACCGGCGTAAATGACGTTCGTTACATTTCCTGCAAATGGTCCGCTTATAGTTACTTGCACCGGTTCATAGGTGCAGATGCCTATCTTGAGGTTTGGTATGTTCTGATCAACATTAATATTCAGTGTGCCACCGTCGTAATTGGAGTATATCACAACATTGCCCGAACCGTTGCAGAGAGTGGAAACGTCGGGATTCGTTATTGTTTGGTAACTTACATTCAAAAACCACTCGTGCTTCATTCCTAGGGCCGGAATGCCATCGGAAGTATTGTTGGAAGGGAAGGCACAAGTTGAAGCTGACGAGGGGCCGAACAAGGCGGCGTTCCAACTTGCTCCAGGGTCAACAGATCGCGTTGAGTAGGTAGATGCAGCAGTTCCGGAACCTACCCGAATACCAACATGCACCGGAGTCTGGGGTGCGGCGACACCTTGAAAATTTCCGTAAATAAATGAAATGCTTCCGAATCCAAAACCTGAATAGGCTTGGTTAATGATGCGCGCTTGAAAAGAAAAAGACTCTCCAACATATCCAACTCTACGCACGTTTTTCCACTGTACCCGAATGCCTTGAAAGTCCATTGTGTAGCTAACTTTTGAAGTGCCGTCTATTCCCTCAAGGTTGGTAGCAAAGGGGGAAATTACTGGTGTTGAAATACCTTGTGAAAGTGGATCGTAGTTGTTTGCAGTTGGAGCAGCACTCAAGGTCATAAAACCATTGGTGCTTATGAATAAGGAAAGATGCGCTTGCACACCCATGGTCACGGGTAATGTAGAAATTGCTCCAGATACGGCATCGTCAAAATTTCCAGAAAAAAGAACGACATCGTTGGTAAGTTCTGTGTAGGTATCCGTCGACTGAAAAATATAGTAATAATCAAGTGTCTGGGCGTTTGATTTATTAGCACAAGAGCCTAGACAGAAAAACAGAAATAAGGAAAACAGCTTTTGGCTATGTCGAATTAAAAAGCAAGCTGTTTTACTACTCATAACGTAGAGGTAACTTTGGGTTGTATTTTTTTGTCTTTCCAAAAGAATAGACAACTTTAAGACAATTAAGTTGCATTAAAGTTCAAAAAAGACAAGGACTTATTCCACACTCGCGAAATTTTCATTCCCAATTTCATGTCGATTTAGTTGATTGGCGAAACTGTGTATCCAGCCTCTTGAAGCAACTTCAAAACACCCTGTTCTCCCGGCAAATGTCCGGCGCCCACGGCAATGAAAATGGGTTTCTCTTGAACCATTTTAGAAATTTGGGGTATCCAATTTTGATTGCGTTTTACTAGAAAATTAGCGTTGAATTCTGGAGAGAGTTCAGCATCGTTCATTAACTCTCCTAATTTATTTAAGTCCTGTTTTAAATAGCAATTGAGCATTGTGTTGTATTCACTGTTGTTTGTCGTGAGTCCTTCTAAAAGCAATTTTATTTGCTCTTCATAAGGAACGTCATTAACAAGATCCATTTGCATCTGAATAGTTTCTAAACCCAGAGTTGTCATCTTATTCTTTTCGGCAAGTTTGTTCAGCTCTACTTCAAAGCTTTTTGATTTGCCTATCAAATCTTGAAGAATAATGGACGTTAGAAAAAACGGAGTGAGTCTGCTCATTCGCACATATTTTGACTCTTTCCAATGCAAACTGTCGATGCAGAATTGTCTTATTTTCTGAGCGTTTTCAGCAGAGGTAATGTCCGCAATTGTTTTTCCGTCTGGCAACAGAGAACGTTGTGCTGCATCTATTTGTGTTTTTAAATCCATGTTTATATTCACTTCCATAACGAGAGATTCGCATTCCTTTAAAGCGGTAGTTATAGATTCAGAAATTGCAAATTGTTTTTTCGGCATGATATGAATCGTGCCATAGATATAACTTGGTTTTTGAAGGTCTTTGCCTTCGATTTTATAGAGTAATTGCGCCTGACTGCTAATTGATACAAAAATCAATAGAATCAGGAAGGCTAGTTTTGTTTTCATTATTGAATTTTAATGATGTTGATGAGTCTTGTTATTAAACGCGATCAGCGAATCCGCTGTTAGTGACTGGTTTTCTATTTAGCAATTTTTCCCAAGTTAAAATTTTCTGCGGGCTTTGTTTTATCCACGTATATTATGGCGTCAAAATATTCATAAAGATTGGTTGACCAAAGTGCAGATTTTTCATTGATATAGACTGCTCCAGCTTCGTAATGCTCATAATCTTTATTTACAAAATCAATTAGGTTGTTATTATTTGAAATGTCGTCTAAGTCGATATAGAATACTGGTGTTTCCAGTTGTGAAAAAGCATTTGTTAAATAACTTTTCGAATGTGGCTTAACGTAGTTATTCGATACAGGCCAAGGTTCATCATGGAAGATGCTTTTTGTAAAACTGTACATTAAGTAAAAAATATTTGTTGATGAAGGCTTCTGTGCAACAAAGCCACCTTCACTAAAGCTGAAACCAATGTTGTAATATTTTTCCCCATATAAGTTATTCAAATACGTTCCCATCCAATTACCTGATTTAAAGTCCTCAGAAAACGAGCCTCTTCCAATATGTCCGTTATGAGCCCAAAGCATTATTTTTCCATTGTTATTGCTTTCTCTAATCCATTTTATATTTTGTGTCATCGAGCTATCTCTAAACGAAAATGCAGTATTGAAATCTTGCTCTCTGAAATAATTTAATTTTTGTCTAAGTACAGCAATGGTTTGCTTAGCGAAATTATAGTCTGCAGAATCCTGTTTAAACAATTCTATTTCTTGGCTCAAAACAAATTCTTCAAGATTCTCTAACTTATTCAAATTTGTTTTTTGCATTTCGTCTAATGCTTCATCGTCTAACTCTCCTAATGCAGCTTTGTTTTCATCAAATTTTTCAGGTAGCAGATTCTTATTAAAGCTAGGACTATTTTTACTTAGATAATTCTCAAGCCAGACAATGCAAGATGTAGCATCTTGCATGTCGTAACCATAAAATTGAATTTTTTGATTTGATGTTTTGTCTTTATTGTAATCTTTCATCCACTCAATTAAATCTAAAACCTCTTGTGATTGCCAGACCCAATAGCCATTTCTTGATAATGCTTCTCTTGCATTTCCTTCTCCAGTTAGAACATATTTATTGATGTCATAACAGGCGGCGAAATTTGCTTCAATTCCAAATAGTCTTACTTCTTGTTTTTCAACTAAATATTTAAAAATCTTGTTTTTGAGTTCAAAAAACTCTTTTGTTCCGTGAGTTGCTTCTCCAAGTCCTATAACGTCAACGTCCTTTAGTTTCTCATTTAAAAAATCAAATTGTAAACTGTCATTTTTAGTGTTTTCAATCGTAATAGGATGAATAGCGCTTTTTAACATTCCTAAATCCTCTGGTGATAAAAGAATTGGTTTCTCTTTTGCACTGAACAGATTTGTTATTGTTTCACCAAAGAATGGCTCTCCTAAAACTGAAGACGCAAAAAACCTGGTAATTAATACAAATAATACTACTAGGACTATCGAGGTGCGTTTTAATCTTCTTTTGAATTTGGGCGTCATATTTATGTGTTGTAAAAAACGTAAGACGAATTTATATTTAAATTGTTACAAGAAATATATTCTGATTTATGACGGTGCAAAAATTGTCACTAACGTGATGTTAAAGTGTCTTGTTATTACCCGCGATCAGCGAATCCGATTTCATATCCGAAGAATGCTGCGCATAACCCGAGGTGAATTATCAGTGCTGCCTTTTGCCAGAGTGGACGTTCTTTCCATGTTTGATTTGGGTTGAAAGGGTCGAAGGCTAGATTGAGAAGCATTAATGCTCCCAAAACACATTCGGGTTATTGGTCTTATAGGTAATCCAAAGCGAATTGCTTTTTTCTCCTTTTTCTTCTGTTTTATCAGGGGTTTGTTCAAAATAATCCAATGGAAGAAGCTTAATATATTTGAAGGTTTTTCCCTCTTCACTTGTTTCCATATTGTATTCGCTAGATGATAGACATTCGAGTATGTATAGATTTTTCGCCATGTAATTTTCAAGATAGTCTTCTTTGGTTTGTGTGCTCTGATTGTTCCAGTTGGCATCCGGGTTTAGAATGAGGGTTTTGTCACTGATCAAACGCTCTCGAACCTCTTCAATACTTAACAGTGCTCCTTTTTCATTCATTACATAAGCATCGAATGTGGGGTCTATCCAAATCCACTTTTTAAGCGATTCGGAGTAAACGGAATTAATGACATGGCAATCCTGGTCAATCTTCAGACTGTCTTTTGGTAAACACGTAACAACTCTCGATTTAATACCCAAAGACAAATAGCATTCATTCAAGACCAATGCAAGTCCTCTGCAATTTAATCCTCTACTTTCCTTTTTGCAGACCTCCAACATGCTCATTGCATTTTTTACTTCCGGATTTCCATTCATTCCATCATGAGGAACTAAATCGTGAATCCAATGCATGAGATTTAAAATTTGCAACACGTCTGAACCTTGTCCGGCTATGCTATCGAGATTGAATCCTTTTCGCAATGCCACAAGGTTTGCATTGTCGCTTGCTTGATAGCTGAATGCAGGGACTGGTCTATTGTCTGACAAGTTGTATTTACCGGCTCTTTTTAGAATAGAAAGATAGTCGCCGGTAGACTTCAGTTTTTTATTGAGTTCCAGAAATTCTTTCTCGTTTCGGATATTGTCGAAGTCTGTATCAAGTTGCACATGGGCGTAATCGTTATAACCAGCTTCAATTGCTTTTTTTAAATACGTAACTGCTGATGCCTTATCGTTTAAGAGGGAATAAGTGCAAGAAAGTGTGTAGTAGATATTGTTGAGTATGTAGGAGTTTTTCTTTTTCTCATCAGTAGATAATTTTTCATATATCGACAGATATTCGGAAAGCAATGCGTTGTATGTCTTTACATCCCTGTTTTCATATGATGTGTTGAAGCCATCTGCTTTTTTTTCTATGAACTCATCCATTTTTTGAGACGCTGTAGTTTGAGCGATGAGTTGGTGCATGCTTAATAGCAACGTAAGCACGAGGAGAAATCGACTTTTCATATTCTTTAAATTAATAGTTCTTTTGATAGTGACGATTAACTTCTCAATTTGTTACTCAAACACTCCTTTCATTACATCCACACCAATAGAATAACCATACACTTTCCCACTGGCATCTTTGTAAATTCTGATCTTGTTGCAAGCTTTTCCAAGGTTCACTGGAGCCCACGTAAGGCCACCATCTTTGGTTTCATACCCACTGTTCATCGTTCCTACAAAACCGTGGTTTTCGTCAATAAAACCAATACCAAATTCCCTTGCTCCAGCATCTTCAATCAAATTGATTTCATTCCATGTATTTCCCCCGTCAGTAGTTTTCGCAATACGTTGTTGTTTTACATTGGAGTCGGGATTATAAGATTGTATGGTTACATAGCCAACGTCCTTTGTTGGGAAAGAGGCCTTCCAAGTGCATTCAAATGGACGCTCAGATTGATAAACCTTTTTCCATGATTTTCCTCCGTCACTGGTCTTTAGGATAACAGCATTTGATTTTTCTAAATCCTCATCAGACGCTGCACAAGCAAATCCATTGTTCTTATCAAACATTTTAATGTCGAAGAGCATTTTGCAGTCTTTGTTCATGCTATTAGATGTCCAGGTTAACCCTCCATCGTGCGACACCATCAGATTTGCTGGAGAGCCCACACGGCCAACCGCATAGATGTGAACTTTATAATCGGTTTTTCCATGATTGATGAATTGTTCTTTTACGATGTCCATAGCACAAAGACCTTTAACATAAGGACCGGCATACGAAACTGGATTCCAGGTTTTGCCACCATCGCTTGTTCCGTAAAGAGGAATGGTGTCTGTTACATTCGGGAAATAATCTGTACCAACCGTTCCCGCAAATCCGCGTAAACTATCCACAAAGGCAATGCAGCGGAAAAAAGTCCCTTTCTTTTCCAATTGCTTTTCCCAAGTTTCGCCACCATTTTGCGTATGATAAATACTTCCGTATCCGTTTACATACCAACCTTCTTTTTCATTGATAAATGTTATGTCATCTTGCTTGCCCGGGTAACGTTCAGTATTTATTTTTTTCCATCCTTTTTCAGTTACTATGACTTCATCTTTCTTCGAGAGTATTTCATTGCTCCATTTCACAGCTGATAGTCCAACTTCTTGATTGTATTCATCGAACAATTGCTGAATCTGTCCATTCACAAATTTGTCATACGCTTCTTGCATAGTGCCCGATTTCGCGAAGTAGTGGTCTGTAGAAGGGTAGGAGATGAGCGTTGCATTTCCGGGGTGGAAATAGTTTACAGTGTTCACGATTTGCTGGTGATCGGCTTTCGAAAAGGCTTGGAAATCCGACTCTCCGAATTGAACCAAAACTTTCGCTTTTGTGTTCTTCCAATTTTCCAAATGCGGATAGTCTTGTATCTGTCTCCAGTATTCAGCGTTGCGATCGTAGATTTTTCCTTTTCCATCATACCCCCAAACGCTTCTTAATACAGAGTCTGCTTTTGCATCTTTGGCCAATTCTTCAAGACTTTCCTTCTGAACGAAATACCTGTAATTCAAATCGTACTGCTCAACCACAGATTGCTCCACTTCAATTGGATTCATTCCGGCCAATGCGTTTTGAACGCGATACATTTCCAATTGATATTCAAACCAAGACTTGGCGGTGGTGCCATAAACGACAACTCCAGCAACATTGTTTTTTGCGCTAATAGCAGGAACAATTATTCCTCCCATGGAATGACCAACAATAATGATTTGATTGGTGTCTACATAAGGAAGAGTTTTCAATTTTTTCAATCCGACTTCGAAGTTTTCAATTTCATCCAACAAATCACAAGACTCGCAAGGCGGCGTGTTTTTACTGTCGCCCAACCCGCTTTTTTCAATACGCATGGTCGTGTAACCAGCATCAACGTAAGCATCAATAATTCGTTTATACGGATGGTCATTCGTGAGCTCGTCAATACTGCTGCACGTGTATCCCGGAACGAAAAGCATGGCGGGCATTTTGTTTTCTTTGAATGGCTTGTTAATGATCACACGCAACTGTCCACCTCTGAAATTGGCTTCGTCGTAAATCACTTCCGCATTGTCGTCGGTCTCGAATGGACGAGCAACGACTTTGGCTTTTAGCGTGATTTTCTTTTTTCCGCGCAGAACAGAAAGTTGAACTTCTTGTCCGGGTGTGCAGTTGAGAAACAGCTTCGTGAATTCTTCCGAAGACTTGAAATCTTTGTCTCCGATTTTAAGTATGATGTCGTTTTCTTGAAGCTTCAATTCAACGCTGGTGCCTCTAACGACCTGCACCACTTTACAACCGGAGGTTGCGTTCTCATTGACGTATTCAATACGAGCGCCAAACAATGGTTTGCGAGTGAGCTGCGCTGAAGTTTGGAACAATGAAATTCCAAAAAGCAAAAACAGAATGAAACGAGGCATAAGTTAATTTTCGACAAAGAAAAGTTTTAATTAAAAAACGGAGTTGTCAAAAATTGCTAATTCGAATAGCGCCTGGGGTTAGGTTGAATTGCTGCTTGAACGCTTTCGAAAAAGTGGGAGCATCTGAAAAGCCATATTTTATGGCTGTTTCCAGGATGCTAATTCCTTGGGTAATATCAAGTTTGGCGCGATCGAGTCGGATTCTTTTTTGGTATTGGTAAGGCGAGACGCCGAAGGCTTGCTTGAATACGCGAATGAAATGGTATTTCGAAATTCCAATGTTTAATGAAATCTCATCGAGAGATAGATTCTCAGTAATGTGTTCGTCAATGAAATTTTTCGCTTGAAGAATAGATCTGAATACTTCTTCGTTGGTGATGTTCTTTTTGAAGTCGAGATTGTTCAGATGATCGAAAATGAAGCGTTGATCCGTAATGATCGATTCCGCCAAGCTGTAGAAGAGTTCTTGCTCCTGAAGACTATTCGCGAAACTTCCGTTTTTAATTTTCTTGTTGATCTCTGAAAGTGAATATCCGATGCTAGTGTTTTTGACGTTGTATCTGTTTACAAAGAATTGATCTGAGAGCAGGAACTCTTTCAGGTTAGAGGCCTGCAGATCGTAATACTCAGCAACATCGGAAACAATTTGAGTGGAAATGTCAATGCATATACCCTCTACTACTTTTTCTTGATTTATTTGAACGATGGACTTGGTAAAGTCATTTCCGATGATGTATTCTCCTTCACGCACCATGAACTTTTTGCCGTTGGCGTAATAAGTCTCTTCACCCGAAGCCACATATTTTATTCCCAACCCCTTGAACGCAACGTCACTTTCGATTTTCTTTATTTCAGAGAATCGAATCTCATTGTCGTTTTCGTCGGAGTAAATGGTTTGATTCATTCTTCAAGAATGGAACAGGTTGTTCTTCGTATTTTATTCTATTTCATTTACTTTTAATGCCAAAGATAAATTCTAAATCCATAATTAGCTCAAGATAAAGCTATTCCTACTTTACATCTCTTGCAGAATCAGAAGGTAAATCTAACAAACGGTCCGAAGTTAAAATTTAAATTCTTTGATTCAAAGTTTTGCGTCATATCAACACCTATCCCAAACTGAATTTTTTCTTGGTAATCGGCACCAATTCTTATAATCTGAGCTACTTCAAACGGATCAGCGGAAAATAAAATTTGTGAAGAAAGCCCCCAGTTTTTACTGAATTTTGGAGTGCAGATTAGGAGACCTAAAACACTTGGTGCTACCTGTCCTTCTACAAAAACTACAGTTGGATACAATTGAAAAAAAAAGTCTTCCTTTTTATTCATGTAAGAAAGACTTAATCCAATAGCAGGAACAAACAATTCACCATAAAAACCACCTCCTGCTGAAATTCCCAGCCAAGGTTTGAGTTGATAAGTAAGTTGTCCCTCAATAGAGACCGTGTTTAGTGCTTTGTCTTCATAGTTTACTGTAAAGCGATTAAGATTAAAAAAGTTCCATTTTGCAGAACTATCCAAATCCTTATCGAAATAGTTTATGTAATGTGCGTGCTTATTTCCCCCCAATATTTCAAGAACTCCTTGAGCACAAATATGAATTGTAACTAATAGTGATATGGCTACTAAAATCGGTTTTTTCATTTGAAAAAAATGAGTGTTCTTTCTGATTAACAAAATGGTTTTGCCTTCTTCTGTCTCAAATTCATAGGATTGACCAAAAACATTTGTGGAAACTTATGCTTTTTGTGAAGCGTTTTTGCTAGTTTGCTTTTTGATTGCAGATAACTCTCGTTCAGAAACGGTAAGTGAATACTGGTCTTCGGTTGATTTTTTACTATTTTTTCTTTCAAAGATTTGTTCGTGGCGAGTTTCATAGTCTTTAAATTCTGTACCCATCCATTTGTCCCACCAAGTAAAGTACAAAGCATAATTGCCGTTAAACAATTGGTGGTGCATATTGTGGTGCGTTGATGCAGTTTTGAATTTCAATAGTGGGAATTTGACCCAACCCTTCGGGTAAACTTCATAACCTAAATGACCTAAAACATTGTTTAACATGGAGAAGATTTGCCAGGCAATTAATACTCCAAAATTCAGTGGAAGTATAAACGGTAAAACAAAGCCGACAAAGTATTCAACTACAGCTTCCGTGGGATGAAAAGCAAAAGCAGTTAGTGGTGATGGGTCGGTACTTTCATGATGTACCTTGTGAAAAATTTTATAAAATCTTGGCAAGTGCATCGCTCTGTGACTCCAATAGAAAAACATATCATCTAGAAAGAGTGCAATGAAAAAACTAAGCCCTAACCACAAATAGCCATATTCGCTGATGTTGAAATACACTTTTGTATATCCTTTGCTTTCCAAGTATAGAATGCAAACATCCACAATTGCAAAAACAAAAAATGTAATTACTGAGTATCCAAGGTCGTGTTTGAAATGTCGCAGCTTTGCTCTTTCCTTTTCCTGAATTCTTATTTTTTTAAAATACTTTTTGCCTACTATCCAAAAAATGATAAAGAAAGGAAAAGCAAATGCTGAATACCAACTGAACTGCTCGATATATGCATCGATGAAGTTTTCAAAAAAGGGAGTTACATTCATATTACTTCAATTTTGTTTGACTTGATAGTTTCGCTGCAAAATTGAGAAGTTTACTACTGAGCACTTTTGATGTAAATCAAAAAATGTTTAGGGCTTGCCAGACCTGATTCTACTTAGTGTTTCCTGAGTAATATTCAGGTAGGACGCTATATTACCAAGACTAATTCGGTTTGTAATATCTGGATATAGGCTTAACAATTTTTGGTATCGTTGCTTTGCATCTAGAAATTGCAAATCTGTAAGTCTATCTTCAATTTGTGCTATGTAATGCAACTCCACCAACTTAATATACCAAAGTGAAAATGCATGGTGTTTTTGAATTAAGGTTTGCAGTGAAGTATATTCAATGGAATACATTTCACTATCTTCTAACAGTTGAATGCTTTCTTGAGATGGTACATTTTTGACAAGACTCGAAGTATCTGCAATTACTTGGCTATCCATGCTGAACCATGTATTTATTTCTTTCCCTTGCTCATTCGTGTAGTAGTATCTTACGGCGCCTTTTGTCATAAACCAAATGTGCTTGCAAGGCTTGCCCGGTTTCAGTAAGAAATAGTTTTTAGGGTATTCTAAATGTTGAAAGTACCGCAGTACATCTTCCAAAATAGGTTTAGGTAAAAAATGTACAGATTGTATTATATCTTCAATAATTACCTTCGTTTTCCTCTGTTCCATTATGAATGATTCTTACTTATTTCTTTTAGTTTCTCAACCACGGGTCAAAACAAAGGTTGTTAAACAGTATAAAGGCTGACATCGACCCAACAAATTTACTACTTCACTTCCTTCCCATTCACATCAATGAAAATCCACTTTCCATCTTTCTCCTTTTGCACATTCGCCTTTCCACTTGTGAAGGCTTTTACATCATAATAAATGCACGGAATAACTTCGTTGCCGGCTTCGTCTACAAATCCTTTTTTTCTTCCTTCGGGGAAGTTAATGCTCACGATCATTCTGCCGTCGGAGAAGGAGCCGTTAATGCCGTCGTATTTGCAGGGGAGAACAATTTTACCGGTGGTGTTGATTCTTCCCGATTTTCCATTTTTCTTCACGTTGGAAAGTCCACGGTTGAAGTCGCCGGTTAATTCATATTCGAAGGGAGTGGTGATTTTTCCTTCAAGATTTAAATGCCCCCAAAGGTTGTCCTTCTTCGCAATGACAAATCCTTCGTTGAAATTTCCAGCCCAGTCGTATTCGAAGGGGATAATGGTTTCTCCTTTTTCATTGATGAATCCGTGCTTGCCATTTAGAATGGCATGTGCCAGTCCTTCACGGAAGTAAGCGAGGCTTTCGAACTGAAAGGGAATGAGGATAGTTCCTGTTTTCGTGATGGCACCGAATTTCCCATTGAGTTTCGTAATGGCTAATTCGTCGCTGAAACGAATTTCAGCTTCGTAGATAATAGGAAGTACGACCTCTCCGGCTTTGTTAATGATTCCCCATTTGCCGTCTTTTTGAACGGTAGTTGTTTCAAATCCGAAGTCGCTTATTCTTTCATAAATAATCGGTATGACAATCTTTCCTTCCTTGTTGATGCACCCCATTTTTCCGTCTTTGTATATGGTGGCTAATCCGCTTGAATAGTTTCCAATGCCACCGTATTCCAGGGGAAGGACTTTTTTTCCTTTCTTATCGAAGCACCCGTATTTCTGATCTATTCCAACAACAATTAAATCTGAGAATCGCATACTGCGGTAGAACCAATCATCAGCATCTGTGTAGATAACAGGAAGCACTTCGTTTCCTTGTTCGTCAATGTATCCGTAATGGGTAGGGTAGTCCCCGAAAATTTCTACGCGCGCCACACCGTCCATGAACGGTTCAATTTCGTCGTACTTCATCGGCACGATTACATTGCCCAACGTATCAATAATTCCCTTTTTATCGTTGGTTCGAAAATTCGCCAACCCATCTCTGAAATCGTAAATGCGATAGATTTCGTTTGTCGGAATAAACTTCTTTTGCTTTCGATCGTAGGTCCCTTCGATTTTGGTTTGGGCGGTGATAGTTTGAGGAAGGCCGAAAGCTATCGAGAGAGCGGCGGCAAGAAATAAATTTCTGAAAAAATTATTGATTATCATTTCTTGACGTGTGAATTTGAGTTTGAATGAAATTAGACAATGGGAGTTTTTTTCTTCCGAGGTATTCGTTTTGATTAAGCATTTTTTGAAGTCGGCATTTTTCTTCCAGTCCGCCAATATGCGTTGCACCAAGAGTTTTTTCATAGTGGTCAATAAGCTTAGTTTTTGAGGTGAATGAAATGAATCCTCGATAACCCTGATTCCAAGAAATCTTGAGAGCTTACAGTTATCGAATCTTTTTCTGATGTATATCCACCGATATTAAAGCCAGACATTCTGGCTCCACCTGAAATTCGTTCATTCGTTTGATTACTCCTAGTTCTAGTTTTAAGAATTCATTCATTCGTTTGATTACTCTTAGTTCTAGTTTTATGAATTCGTTCATTCGTTTGATTACTCTTAGTTCTAGTTTTAGGAATTCGTTCATTCGTTTGATTACTCTTAGTTCTAGTTTTAGGAATTCGTTCATTTGTTTGATTACTCTTAGTTCTAGTTTTAGGAATTCGTTCATTCGTTTGATTACTCTTAGTTCTAGTTTTAAGCCTAAAAACGATACCCCCTCCGAAACTTAAGTTACCTGTAATACCTGATGCCGTTTCTGTAATGATTGGGGCATTATTTATTTGAAAATTTAAAACATCTGTAGGTGTTGGAGGAACAGCATTAAAATCGATTCCGTTTAAGTCTTTATAAGTGTATGAAAAATCTTTATTTCCCAAGTACATTTGGTATTGGGCGTTTAGGGTTATTCCAAAATTTGGTGTGATCCAGAAATTAAATTGTAAAGCTGGTTTTATTATTAAGTTTGTTTTGCTGTAGCCTGCAGTTGTTTGGTACCTTGCAATCACATCGGTGGTTCCGTTAAAATTCTGGGTTATTGTTTGGCTTGGAAAAGTGTTTAACGATAAGCCTGCACCTAATCTTAAATATAATTCTTTAGCTTTGGCCGCAGCTGCTTTTGCCCTGAAAGCATAGCCCCCTGTTAGCAAAAAGGATGTTGAGGTGAATTTTGTTTTATCCTTGATAATATCGGCAAATCCTTTGTTTGCAAATGGCGCTGCATAATCATCCATATTGAAAGTGGGATTGGCTGTTAAATAACTACCATCCAGACCTATAAATGAGTTCTTTGAGAGATAATAGTTTATGTTGATAGCAGGATTAAATTTTAAAGAAGATTGGATGCCACTGCCGTTGGGTATTGCTCCATTTCCATTAATGATAAATTCAACCATATGCGGGCGGCCACCTTTAATAATCGTATCTTTTATTGGTCCCACATCCTGAGCTTTAGTTTTTGATGAGCAAAGCGATAAGAAAGCTAAAGTTAATAGTATTGTTAATTTTGTGTTTTTCATTATTTAGAATTTTACGGTTGATTTTTTTAATGCACCCCTGATTTTTCTTTAGATCATTAAATTATTGTTAAACTTTGGAAGTCGTGGTTTTTAAAAGTGACGCTCAACGGTTTGCAGATTGGCGAAGGTGGCGATTTCGGAGCACTCCACTGTCAACCAGCACAAAAGTTTGATAGGAGCACAAAGCTTGATTTAACCACTGAACCGCCACTTTTGGGTAGGTGCTGTTATGTGCTGCCCTTCTTCTCATTGTTTCACTAGTTTAATTGTCCTATTGTCAATTCTCAGGAAATAAAGACCATTTGATAAGTATGAAAAATTTTGCTGCTCAATATTTATTCCTGACCAAATAACTTGACCAAAATAATTAATTAGTGTGAAAAAATCTTTTCCAGTCGTGTTTGTCAGGTTGATTTTGTCTGAAAATGGATTCGGAAATGCTTTGATGGCTTCTTTAGTTTCGTTTAAGTCGTTAATTCCAGTTGTCAAGCAGCCTAATGTATAATTCTGGAAAAAAGACCAAAGTAAATCAGTCGCACTAATTTGAGTTGATACAGGATTGTTGTTCGGATTTCCGCCTGGCCAACTATGACTACCGTCAGTGGTGGCATAATGATGAATTTCTACATTACATGAACAGTTATGTATTTTAATGAAGTCGTAATTCGTTCCATTGCCATTTATAATTGTGTCTCTTGATTGACAATTGTTTTTCTGTGACCATAAATTCATTGTACTGTCCTGTGATGGGAAAAATATAGCTGTCAAAGGAGGAGCACCACCCATACCACCATTGTAAAATACAATCGGGTCAACTTTTGAATGAAAATTAATTATAGGTATTTTGTTTGTTGGATTACAAGGAAAATACATTTGAGAGCATGCATTGGGTGCAATAGCCGCAAAACGATGGCTCAATTCGCAAGCTAATCTATTGCAGAGCATACCGCCATTTGAAGAACCTGTTGCGTATACTCGAGTCGTGTCAATTGGATAATTTGAGAACAAGGTATCTAATAAATTATCGATGAAGCCAACATCATCAACATTTTGATTCATTGCAGGTGGACAACAATTACCGGCATTCCAAGACCGATTTTGATTGAAAACTCTTCCTTCGGGATAGACAACAATAAAACCAGAACTGTCAGCCTTTTCAGAAAGTTTACTCTGATATGCAAACACTGTCCAACCCTGTGAGCTTGTCGCTGCCTGTTGGCCTCCGTGAAAACCTAGTATTAATGGATAATTTGTGTTTGAACTATATCCAAGTGGTAAATGTATATTATATTTTCTCCAAACGTTGCCAACGTTTATGCTGTCGTAAATATCTGTTTGTCCGAAGCAACAAGTCAGCATAATAAAGTTCAAACAGATTAGTAACAATATTCTTTTCATTGTTTCACTAATTTAATTGTTCTATTGTCAATTCTAAGGAAATAAAGACCATTTGTTAAGTATGAAAAATTCTGCTGTTCAATATTTTTACCTGTCCAAATAACTTGACCAAAATAATTGATAAGAGTAAAATTTTCATTACCGGTCGTGTTAGTTAGTTCAATCTTCTCTGAAAATGGATTTGGGAATGCTTCGATTTTAATATTTTTTTCGTTGATATTTTCAATTCCAGTTGTTAAACAGCTTGTGGTATAATTCTGAAAAAACTGCCACATTAAATATGTTGCACTAAATTGATTACTGACAGTTACAGTTCCTGAAGAAAGTCCACCAGGCCAAGAATGTTCCCCGTCATAGCTTACAAATTGCTCTATTATTGCGTTACAGGAGCAGTTTGAATATTTGAAATGATCATATTGGCTAGTGTTGTGGAATAAGGTGTCTTTTAAAATACCGCAGGAATAATTTGTACTTATTATATTAAACATACTGTCTTGCGGTGGAAAATATGTTCCAGTTGAACCAATTGTTACGCCTCCAAAATATTTTACATTCTGGTCTTGATAAGAATGAAAACTAATTATTGGGATAGATCTTGCAGGATTCCAAGGATAATACATTAGATTACCTGCAACTGGCGCTATGGCGGCAAATCGATTTGTTAGTTGGTTAGCAAGTCGATAACACAACAATGCACCATTTGAAAAACCTGTCGCATATACACGAGTTGTATCTATTGGTCTGTTTGCAAATAAATTATTTAGTAAAGAATTTACAAATCCAACATCGTCTATATTTTGTGTTGTTGATGGGGCGCAACAACCTCCTGCGTTCCAAGTTCTATTTCCTGCAATTTTTACTCCTTCGGGATATACAACAATAAAACCTGCAGTATCTGATTTTTGAGATAAACGAGATTGATATTGAATGGATTGATAACCTAATAGACCACCACCGTGAAATGCTAAAACTAATGGGTAGTTGTTCGAAGTATTATATCCTGTTGGAAGATGAGTTAAAAAAGTTCTCCAACGACCTCCAACAAAAATACTGTCATAAATATTCGTTTGAGCAAAAGTCAAATTGGATAATGAAATAAACAAAATGAATTGTAAAAATATTTTTTTCATGTCTTTTTATTTTTTTTGACTAATTCTTCCTACGATAGTTTAATCTGTCTTTTAGGGTTGCACATAACGGTTTGCGTGCAGGCGCTCGTAACCCTGTGTTGCGCCTGCGACAGGGTTATGGCGCTTGCACGCTGTTAAGGGTTGGCTTATTCCTTGATTACTTTAAATGTCTGTTTCACGTTTTCTCCTAAATTGAATAAATAAATACCTGCCGCTAAATTCCCTAAATCCACGCTAATGTTTTCAGAATTTATTGTTCCTGATAAAACTACTTTACCTGTGTTGTCATAAATAGTGTAAAAAGTGCCAATAAGTTTGGCATCAGCTTTTACATTGACTAAACTTTGTGCAGGGTTAGGGTAAATTGAAAATAATTTATCATTTATAGTTTCATTAATACCCAAACTTATGCCACTAAATTTTACTAAGAAAGCATCGCTGTAACCATTATTTCCATTATCGGTTTGATGCGCTCCTGCTGTGGCTATACCCGAACTAGAATGTGTATATCCCGTCATGTAAACATTACCTGAAGCATCGGAAGTGCAGACATTTTTGATACCACCGTAATAGGTACCGCTTTGTCTTACTCCGCTTGAGTTAAAACTAACTAAAAAGGCGTCATTAACTGTAGTTTGATGTGCTCCTGCTGTGGCTATGCCCGAACTAGATTGTGTATTACCCGACATGTAAACATTGCCTGATGCATCGGTAGCGCATGAAAATGAAACATCTAATAAGCTACCACCATAATATGTTCCCCATTGCCTTAGACCGTTAGAATCAAATTTTACTAAGAATCCGTCACTATAACCACCACCATAAGCACTTTGATGCGCTCCTATTGTGGTCATGCCCGATGATGCAGGCAAGAATTCTTGTTGTGTATCACCAGCTAAATATACATTGCCAGTTGCATCGGTAGCGCACGAATATCCTATATCTACTCCTGCGCCGCCATAATAAGTTCCCGATTGCATTACTCCGCTTGAATTAAACTTTACTAAAAAAGCATCACAAGAACCTCCGCCATAAATAGTTTGATGCGCCCCTGTTGTGGCTATACCCGAAGTGGACGGCGTTTGCCCAACCATATAGACATTACCTAAAGCATCTGTGGCGCAGGATATTCCCTTTTCCATTCCGGAAGCACCAGAAGAAGCACCGCCAAAATAAGTCCCCCATTGCTTTACTCCGCTTGAATTAAACTTTACTAAAAAAGCGTCACCACTGCCCGACATCACAGTTTGATGCGCCCCTGCTGTGGCTATACCTGAAGTGGAATTTGTTAATCCAACTATGTATATATTGCCGGAAGCATCTGTAGTGCAGGCATTACCATTACCTTCGAAATAAGTGCCCCATTGCCTTACTCCATTTGAATTAAACTTTACTAAAAAGCCATCATTAATTGTAGTTTCATGCGCTCCTGCCGTTGCTATTCCTGAAGTGGAACTTGTAGATCCAATCATGTAAACATTCCCTGAAGCGTCAACAGCGCAAGATATTCCCATATCATCTTGGCTCCCTCCATAATATGTAGCCCATTGTCTTACTCCACTTGAATTAAACTTTACTAAAAACGCATCATAACCTCCTGTACCAAATACGATGGGACCACCTGCATATACAGTTTGGTGCGCTCCTGCCGTGGCTATATCTGAATTTGAACTTGTGAATCCAACCATGTAAACATTGCCTGCGGCATCGGTAATACAGGAATTACCTCTTTCTTCTCCGTTCGGCCATACTTGTCCGGTACCTGTGTAATAAGTACCCCAAGCTCGAACATTTTGAGCCATG